>NZ_JADKRS010000009.1 GCF_015351075.1 Clavibacter sp. VKM Ac-2873 | reverse complement strand
GCCATGTACTCTGCCGGGTAGTGGGCCTTGAGGTACGCGGTCCAGTAGGAGACGACGCCGTACGCCGCCGAGTGCGCCTTGTTGAAGGCGTAGTCGGAGAACGGCAGCAGGATGTCCCAGAGCGCCTTCACCGCGGCCATCGAGTAGCCGTTGCCCTTCATGCCCTGCGAGAAGCCCTCGAACTGCTTGTCCAGCTCCGACTTCTTCTTCTTGCCCATGGCGCGGCGGAGGAGGTCGGCCTGCGCGAGCGTGAAGCCCGCCAGCTTCTGCGCGACCGACATCACCTGCTCCTGGTAGACGATGAGGCCGTGCGTGGTGCCGAGCACCTCGCGCAGCGGCTCCTCCAGCTCCGGGTGGATGGGGGTGATCTCCTGCAGCCCGTTCTTCCGCAGCGCGTAGTTCGTGTGCGAGTTGGCGCCCATGGGCCCGGGTCGGTACAGCGCGATGACGGCCGAGATGTCCTCGAAGTTGTCGGGCTTCATCATGCGCAGGAGCGAGCGCATGGGCCCGCCGTCGAGCTGGAAGACGCCGAGGGTGTCACCGCGCGCGAGCAGGTCGTATGCGCCCTGGTCGTCGAGGCCCAG
>NZ_JADKRS010000008.1 GCF_015351075.1 Clavibacter sp. VKM Ac-2873 | reverse complement strand
GCGCACTCGGCGGCGTACGGCGTCGTCTCCTACTGGACCGCGTACCTCAAGGCCCACTACCCGGCAGAGTACATGGCCGCGCTCCTCACGAGCGTCGGCGACTCCAAGGACAAGATGGCGCTGTACCTCAACGAGTGCCGCCGCATGGGCATCAAGGTGCTCCCGCCGGACGTCAACGAGTCCATCGGGTTCTTCGCGGCCGCGGGCGCCGACATCCGCTTCGGGCTCGGCGCGGTGCGCAACGTCGGCGCGAACGTGGTCGAGGCGCTGCGCGGCGCGCGTAACGAGCAGGGCGCGTTCGAGTCGTTCGACGACTTCCTCAAGAAGGTGCCGCTGCCGGTCGCCAACAAGCGCACCGTGGAGTCGCTCATCAAGGCCGGCGCCTTCGACTCGCTCGGGGACACGCGCCGGGCGCTCCTCGAGGTGCACGAGGGGATGATCGACGCCTCCGTCAGCGACAAGCGCGCCGCCATGAACGGGCAGGTCGGCTTCGACTTCGACAGCCTGTGGGACGAGCCGCAGCACGCGCGCAAGGTGCCCGAGCGGCCGGAGTGGGCCAAGCGCGACAAGCTCGCGTTCGAGCGGGAGATGCTCGGCCTCTACGTGTCCGACCACCCGCTGGCCGGGCTCGACGCGGAGCTGGCCAAGCACTCCAGCACGAGCATCACCGATCTCCTTGCGTCCGACACCGTGAAGGACGGCGAAACGGTCGTGGTCGCCGGCCTCCTGACGAGCGTGCAGCACCGGATGGCGAAGGCGTCGGGGAACCTCTACGGCATGGTGCAGCTCGAGGACTTCGGCGGCGAGATCACCTGCATGTTCATGGGCAAGGCGTACCAGGAGTTCGCGCCGGCCCT
>NZ_JADKRS010000007.1 GCF_015351075.1 Clavibacter sp. VKM Ac-2873 | reverse complement strand
TCGTATGTGGTCACGCAGGCGGATGTGGATGCGGGCAGGGTCGATAACGCGGCGACGGGTGCGGGGACGCCTCCGGGCGGCACCCCGGTGCTGGAAACCCCGCCGTCGGATACGACGGTCACGATCGATCCGGCTCCGGGCATCACCGTCGTCAAGTCGGCTTCGCCCAACGACGCCGAGTCGTTCACGGTGGGTCAGGAGGTCACCTACTCCTTCGTCATCACGAACACGGGCAACACGACCCTCACCGACGTCACCGTCGACGAGGCGGCGTTCTCGGGGACCGGGACGCTGTCCGAGATCTCCTACCCGACGCGCACGCTGGCGCCCGGCGAGCAGACCACGGCCACCGCGACCTACACCCTGACGCAGGCCGACATCGACGCGGGGAAGGTCACCAACTCGGCGACCGCCACGGGCACCCCGCCCGGCGACACACCGCCGCCGACCTCACCGCCGTCGACGGTCGAGTACCCGGGTGATCCCGAGCCCGGCCTGTCCACGGTGAAGACCGCCGACCGTACCGACGTGACGGCAGCCGGGCAGGTCATCACCTACTCGTTCCTCATCACGAACACCGGCAACGTGACCCTCACCGACGTGACGGTCGACGAGGGGGAGTTCTCGGGTACGGGAGAGCTGTCGGAGATCTCCTACCCGACGCGCACGCTGGCTCCGGGCGAGAGGACGACCGCGACGGCGACCTACGCGGTGACCGAGGCGGATCTCCGCAACGGCGTGCTGGCGAACACCGCGAGCTCGTCGGGAACGCCGCCTACCGGCCCCCGGGTCGAGTCCCCGCCGTCGACCGTCCAGGTGGGCGTCCCGCCCATCCTCGTCGAGCCGCCGGTTCCCGGGACGCCGCCCTTCCTCGGGTCGCTGCCCTTCACGGGTTCGGAGGGCACGGCCGGCATCCTCGCGGGCGGCCTGCTCCTGCTGCTCCTCGGGGGCGTGCTGATGACGGTCCGCCGTCGCCGCCAGGACGCGCCGTGAGCTCAGACCACCTCAGCCCGAACTCGTCACCGGGCTGAGGTGCCGACCGGGTGGCGGTCACTCTCGTGTCCCGGAGGGGCCGCCACTCTCCACCCCATGAAGAAAGGAAGCCGCCCATGTCCCAGCGCACATCGACCTCCGTCGCCCTCATGAGCGCGTTGGTGCTCTCGAGCCTCCTCGCGGGCTGCACGGGGTATGCCATCCCTGATGAGCACACGCCCGTCGTGTCGCCATCCGCGCAGGCCTCGCCGATCTTCCCCGCCCAGGGGCTCCCGGAAGGGGCGACCAGCGCCGGGGACGTGCCCTACGACGTGGCGAACGACTCCGAAGCGCGGAAGCTGACGAACGTGACCGGATGCGTCCAGACCGACGACGGCTGGGCGATGACGGGAACAGTTTCCAACGTCTCGAGCTCGGATGCCGCCTACGAGGTCACCGCGTTCTTCTCCACCCCCAGCGCGACCGTGCTCGCGACGGGCGAGACGAGGGTCGTGGTCGCGGGCCAGGCGTCCGCGGATTGGCGTGTCGGGGTCGCCTTCGATGCACCGGACGACGTGCGTTGCGTCCTCCGCGGCGTGGGCGCGGTGGGCTGATACACACCATGACTCGTCGCGGCGGAGCTCCGACCGCGACGCAGGAGACCTCCCGCCAGGCGACCGTCCCCCGACGGCCGCCCGGCGGGAGCCAGGCCTGGCCGGGTTGCCGGCCGGGGGAGCGATCGCTGGGGGTCCCCTCGGACTCCGCGACGCTCCGAACCGGGGTTGCCGACCCGGTTGGTGCGGGGCGAGCGGGGAGCGCCCCGCACCACCTTCGGGGCGGAGCGCCCCATCCGCCCCATCCGCCCAGGCGCGCCTGCGGCGGATCCGCAGCGAAGGCGCCTGCAGGGATCGACGAGGGCACTAGGCATTGGTGTACGAATTAAAATCACGTCAAACGTTCTGCGACGACAATGCACTCCCTATCGTCACAAATCTAAGTAGTACGAGTATGAGGCGAGTACTATCCGAGGATGATTTGGGTCCTAACTCGGCTACTGGATAAGGCTTTCTCCGCATATCAGGTAGGCTCCCGATGCAGATGCACGCTCCGTATCCATTGAGCTCGGGTAGCCCCACGAAGGCGGTCCTGGCCCTCGGCGCGGAATGTTCATCGACGGTTAGATCGGATTTCCCGACAAGCGGGCCGACTGGCTTCGGCGCGGAGTACCCGGCTCGGATTCGGTCTATCAAGGAGACGTGTCCCGCCTGGAGAGCACGCAGACCGAGGAGCGACGATGGTGAACGAGGCAGGCGAAGCACGAGGTCTTTCCGGCCCACCCCTTGCCACCGGTGACGAAGACCCCGGCGTCGAGATCGAGACCCTCTGGATGTCCGCGGCGGAGGAGGGGCGCTGGGCGGACCTCGAGATGCTGGCGGACACGAGGTTCTTCAGGGATCTCCTCGTCAACCAGCCCGCCGTGGAGCGCGCGCTCCAGCTGATGCCCGACGAGCGCCTGCATGCGCACCCGCGGTACCTGGTCGCACGCGACCTCGCCCACGCCCGGGGGCGATCCCTCGCGATGCTCACCGGCATCAGCACGCAGGCCTACGTGCGCTGGGTGGGTGCCCAGCAGCGGCCGGCCACCCGTGACGTGATCGCGGTGCTGTGCGCCCACATCCAGGACCTGAACGTCCTCGGCCGCTTCGCGGAGTCCGCCGCGCTGGTCGATGAGATCTGCGTCAAGGTCGACGAGGCTGACGACCGCGACGGGTTCCCGGACATCCTGCCTGAGGTGTTCATCCTCGGCGGGTTGTCGAAGCTGCTCGCCGGTCACCGGCACGAGGCCGCGGCTCTCTTCGAGGAAGGGTACAGATGGAGCCGTGACTGGGGCTGGCACCCTGCGGGCGTCCATCTCGGCAACATGATCGCGCTGGCGCATGCGCTCTGCCACGACTACGTGCGGGCTGCCGACGCCATCGCGGACTGGGCGGGCACCCGTCCTCATGAGCCGGGCGTGCTCGCCGACGTCTACGCGAGCGTCGGCATCCTGGCCCGCGGTCTCATCGCCGTCGGCGCCGTCGATCTCGACGGTCTGGACGCGGTGATCGCCGCCGTCGACGAACCCATCCGCCAGAGCTCCCTCTGGTGGATCGCGGTCCACCTGGTCGCCCAGCGCGCCCTCCTCAGCGGGAACGCCCGTGATGGTGCCCGGGAGCTCGAGAGGACCCTCACCGGCCACCGGTCGCTGTCGCGCCCCGCTGCCTACGCAGGGGAGCAGCTGCGTGCGGATCTGGCCGACCTCTACGAGGCCTCGGGTGACCTCGCCGCAGCGCAGGACGTCCTGAACACCCCCGGTCTTTCCGTCCACTGCGGTCCCATGGTCGACCCGCTCGTGCGCTTGGAGATCCTCCGCGGGGATCAGCCGCGGGCGGAGCGCCACCTCGACGAGGCGCTTCAGAGGCGCGGGCCGCGGGCCCCCACCTACCCCTCGTGGGAGGTGCTGCAGCTGGCGATCTCCCACATGTCGGTCGCTGCCGAGCCCCCCGCCGACCAGACGGAGATCGCGCAGCTGGAGTGCTTGGTACGGAGGACGGGTGCGGTCAATGCCCTCGTCAACGCGCCGAGCGGGCTCCGCGAGGCGTTGTCCGGGCGCCTGGGCCTGCCGCGCGTGTCCACGGAGGTGTTCCCCGTGCCACGTGTCGTCCAGCTGACCCGACGGGAGCGGGAGGTGCTCGAAGCCCTGCATCGATACGCCAACGCCGGCGACATCGCGGCTGCGCTGCACATCTCACGGAACACGGCCAAGACCCACATGGCATCCGTCTATCGCAAGCTGGGCGTCCACACGCGCCAGCAAGCCCTGAAATTCGCTGCCAAGCTCTGATGGGCGGGGTCGGCTGTCCCCGGGCCCGATGGCCGCGGTCGGCGGCTGGCGCTCACGACCCGACGGCGGGGTCCTTCAGGATCCGCATGGGGAGACGCGCGGCGAGCTCCTGGTCGACGAAGATGGCCCAGGAGTAGCCGCCGCTGCGATCGATCCTGAGGTTGTTGATCGTGAAGGTGATGGGGTAGGTCTGGTCGTCGCCAGCGCTCAAGAGCGAATGGCGCCCGGTGACGAAACGCTGCCCTATCTGGATGATCGGCTCCGGGCCGTGCTCGCCCGCCTGCGTGCCGATCGGCACGGCCTGGCCGTCCTCCGTCTCGAGGCGCAACCCGACGTCATGCTCGACCTCCGTGTCGTTCCAGCCGACGTGGACGATAACGCCGACGGCGACGCGCGGCTGGACCAGTGGGAACGCCGACACCGTGAGGGTGTCCCAGCCCGCTCCGAGCACATACAGCTTCCCATTGCCCGCTTCCGCCGAATCGGCGAGGAAAGCAGTGATCCTCAGTGCCATCGCAGTCCATTCTGATTTCCTCATGTGATCAAGCGGCCGGATGAGCAGAATCGGCCGCCGCGCTCCGTGCACCTTTCTACCAGCGCTCTGTGGCTAGGAGGTCGGTCTCATACCGATTTCACCCTTGACTGGTGAGGAAATGCTGGCGAAGGTGAACGCATGGAAAGCGCGAAGCGGGTGATCATCACCAGATGGGGGATGCCGGCGCGTCACGGCCGCCCTGGTCCGAGCGCGAGGCCGGGGCGGCTGGCGACTCGACAGCGTCGCTCCACGCGTCAGATGATCCGTCGCATGGACCGGCTCCGGCTCCCACCCGTTCCGTGCGCCACGCCGATGGCTCCGAGGAGGAGCGTGCACGCCGTGAAGACGGCAGGAGCTACCAGGCCGATCACGAGCTGCATGGCGACGGCCACGAGGCCGCTGGCCCCGGCGGCGTAGAACCATGGCCGGGTGCTCCGGGTCCGTGTCCGGCTGCTCGTGGGGAACAGGCGTGTGCGCTTGGTCATGATCGCGGTCCTCGTCATATGCGCTGTCTCAGCGGTCGGGTGAGCTGGTCATCAGCTCCGTGTCCTACGACAGCATACTCGGAGTGTATATACCGGGTGAGTCCCGGGGCGGTGTCGCCGGTCGCGTCACCCGTCATCTCCACCGCCCGGCGGGACGCGGCGCTCTCGCATCGCGTCACCCCACCGGGTGCGTGGTCACGGCCGGAAGGGGCCCGCGCCCCTCGGATTGCACCGGATGTGCAGGGTCGCCCTGGCCGACGTGAGCGCCACGGCGCAGGCCGCGAGGACGATCGCCGCGAACCAGCCGGTCGTGAGCTGCGCCAGTAGGTCGAGGGCGACGGTCATGCCGACGTCGATCTACCACGGGCGTGGGTCCCGCCGTCCTCGAGGGTGCGCGGCGGCGCGGTCGGTGACCGCGTGCTCTCGGGTGTGCAGCACATGCCCACATCCGATGTGCGTAAAGCGGCTCACGCTCTGGTGACGACCCGATGCGGATCACGCTGTCCCCAGCTCATCGCGCACGCTCCGTCGCAGCGACGCCAGCGTGGGGATCACTGTCGCGAGCAGGACGAACGCCAGCGCGCCTCCCGCGAGGCAGCCGACCAGCGGGAGCGGGACGACGGGCGTGAAGGCTCCGCCCGACGAGGCCGTCCCCGCAGCCGTGGTCACCGCGACGAACCCCGTCATCGCCGTCCCGAGGATCGCCGCCGAGGTGACGTAGATGACCCCCTCTGCCAGCGCCGCACCCACGATGGTGCCGCGCGACGCACCGCCTGCTCGCAATAGCGCGTTGGTGCGCGCTCGATCCCGTCCGGCCACGAAGAGGCTGACCGCTGTACCGATGACAGCCAGCACGACCGGACCTCCGACCATGTAGACGAGCGTGACGAACATGCCCCCGGGGTCATCGCCGCCGTAGTAGTCCGCGGGCCTGTCCCCGGAGACGAGGTTCGCCTCGGTCAAGGTCGCCATCACCGCGAAGAACGACGGGATGACCGTGAGGATCACGACGACGGGCACGAGCACGGCTGAGGTGAGGGAGGCTCGATGGCGAGCGTCGTGGCGGGCGAGGTACCAGGACGTCGAGATGCGCGCGGGGAGGAGGGCCGTCCACCCCCGGACGGTCGCGGGGAACACGAGCGGCCCCACCATCGTGACGAGCAGGGCGAGCACCAGCGACATGGGCATCACGTTGCCGATGATCTTGCTCTGGTCGGCGCTCATGGCGTTCTGCACCAGGACGACCACCCAGGCGGAGAGGGCGACCGCGACCACCCATCGGGCGATGCTCATCCGCTGCTGCGGCGGGACCGATTCCCTCAGGATCTCGAGCGGAGGCGTGCGCCCCGCCTTCCGGGCTGCGGGCAACGCCGCGAAGGCGACCAGCGCCGTCGTCATCACGGCCACGGACGCGGCGGCGACGGGCCCGAGCGTGAGGTCAGGCACAGCCGAGGCGGGAGCGCTGCGGAGCCCCATGAGCCACGTGAACAGCGGGGGCATGGCTGCGGACCCGATCGCTGTGCCGATGATCGAGCCGACGAGCCCGACCGTGACCATCTGAGCGGACACGATCCGCGTCACGGCTCTCGGCAGCACGCCCGCGATCTGCCACAGCGCGTAGCTGCGGCGCTGCAGGGAGATCGCCAGCCGGGTGACGGAGTCCGTGACCATGTAGGCGGGGATGCTGCAGGAGATCAGGAGCGAGATGGCGATGGAGGCGGTGTCGGCTCCCCGTGTGGACGCCATCCAATAGCACGCTCCTGCGCACAGCGTCGCGGAACTGGCGATGACGACCAGGAACGGCCCCAGCCAGGCCCAGAAGTGGGTGACGACGTCGCGGAGGACCAGCTTGATCATGCGCCGTGTCCCTCGATCGGACCAGCGCTGGACTCCAGGGCCTCGAGCAGCTGGAGGACGGTGGGCCTCGGCAGCTCGGCGCAGAGCCGCCCGTCCCGGAGCACGAGGACGCGATCGGCCTGCGAAGCGGCATCGAGATCGTGGGTCACCATCACCACGGCGCGGCCGTCGTCGGCCGCGGCCCGGAGGAGCGCCAGGACCTGACGGCTGTTCCTCGTGTCGAGAGCGCCGGTCGGCTCGTCCGCGAAGACGATGTCCGGCTCGTCGGCGAGGACCCGGGCGATCGCCACGCGCTGCTGCTGGCCGCCCGACAGCTCCGCAGGGTGTCGGCTGCGCTGGCCCGTCAGCCCCACGCGCTCGAGTGCCCCATCGACCGCCTGCGGAGAATGCGGGCGCCGCGCCAACCGGGCCGGCAAGGCGACGTTCTCCGCGGCCGTCAGCGACGGGATGAGGTTGAACTGCTGGAAGACGAACCCGATCTTGTCCCGCCTGAGCCGCGCGAGCCCCGGCCCCTTCATGGAACCCAGGTCCTGACCGTCCATGCGCACCTCTCCCCGGGTCACGTGCTCGAGCGCGGAGAGGCAGTAGAGGAGGGTGGACTTGCCGGAGCCGCTCGGCCCGATGACCGCGACCATCTCGCCTTCGTGGATCCGGACGGAGACGTCCCGGAGGACCGGGATCTCCGGACCGCGTCGTCCCGTCCGGTAGGACTTGTGGATGCCGACCGCCTCGAGGACGCAGGTCGGGCCGCGGCGGGATGGCGAAGGATGCGTGGGTGCGTTCATGATCCCCATGGAATCGAAGCCGTCCACATGGCCGCCATGGCGACCGCTCCCGTCTTGCGGGTGCAGGGCGCTGCACCTCATCGTGCAGGCGACCCCCATGGAGACGCCCTCGTCGGGCCCTAGTGTCCTCAGGCATGGGTACCAGGACCGAGACGGACGCTCTCACGGCGCTGCGCTCCCCGCGTCACCTGCTCTCGTCCTGGCCGTTGCGCTTCGCCGCATTCCAGGTGACAAGCATGGTGATGGGGCTGCTGGGAGTCGCCGCTCTGCTGACGCCGATGGCGCTGCTCGTCTGGGTCGCCCTGTTCTCCTCCGTCGAGCGCCGTCGGGGGCGGCTGCTGGGGTACCCCGTGCTGCCCCACCGCCCTGCGGGCATGGTCCGCGACAGCCCCGCTCGCGCGCATCAGGCCAGTTGGGACCCGGCGATCTGGCGGGCTCTCCTGTCGCTGGTCGTCACCACGATGTTCGGCCTGGTCCAGCTGCTGCTGGCCGCCTACTGCCTCATGCTCGCCTACGTGGCGTCCGTCCTCCCCGTCGCACTGGCCCGCTACCGGGAGGACGTCGCCGCTGGCCGACCGGCATGGGAGCCCCGCCCGCCGATACTGGCGCCGGGGTTGGATCGGTTCCGTGTCACGGACACCGGTGCGATGGCGGTGTGGATCGTTCTCAGCGGGATCGTGGTGGCGGCCGGCTGGTGCATGGCGAACGTGCTCTCCATCGTGCAGATCCACCTGTCACGACTCCTCCTCTCCATGAGAGAGGCCGAGCTGGAGCAAGTCGTCGCCGACCTCGAGAGCTCCCGCTCCACGCTGATCGCCTCGTTCGACGTCGACCGCGTGCGGATCGAGCGCGACCTGCATGACGGGACGCAGCAGCACCTCGTCATGACGACGCTCCTCATCGGCTCGGCTGCGCGGCAGACGCGACACATCGTCGGTGATGAGGACAGGACGCGGGCCCTGGAAGCGACGCTCGAGAAGGCGCAGACGAGCGTCGAGCTCGCCTTGTCGGACCTGAGGTCGACGATCAGGGGTGTGTACTCGGACGTCTTGACCGATCACGGCCTGGTGGTCGCCATCGAGGAGCTGGCCGCGCGCTCGACCACACCGGTGGTCGTCCGATCGACGCTGGACAGCCGGCCCGGTCCGGCGCTCGAACGCTGCGCGCACTTCGTGGTCAGCGAAGCCGTGACGAACGCGCTGCGGCATGCGGACGCCTCCGAGATCGAGATCCGACTCTCGATCCGGGAGGGCGACCTCGTGGTCCAGGTGGTGGACGACGGCGTCGGCGGGATCGACCTCGAGGGCTCATCCGGGACGGGCCTCCGGGGTCTCCGCGAGCGAGCGCGGGCGGCGGGCGGTACCCTCTCCATCGTGAGTCCTCCTGGAGGACCGACCACGATCACGCTCGAGCTGCCGGTGACGGAGCACGGCCCCACGCAGCCAGGAGACACCCACGATGAGGATCGTCGTCGCGGATGACTCGGCTCTCCTCCGGGACGGCATCTCGTCCCTCCTCGAAGGCGCAGGACACGACGTGGTCACCGCCGCCGACGCCGACGATCTGCGTCGGCGCGTGACGACGGACGGAGCCGCGATCGACCTCGTCATCACGGACGTGAGGATGCCGCCCGGCAACCGGCACGACGGCGTCGATGCCGCGCTCGACCTACGGCGCGCCCGCCCGGGCCTGCCGGTGCTCCTGCTGTCCAACTTCATCGCGACGCCCTACCTGACGGACCTCTTCGCGGAGGACAGCCGAGCGCTCGGCTACCTCCTCAAGGACCGGGTCGGACGGGTCGAGAACTTCCTCGCGAGCATCGACCTCATCGCTGCCGGCGGCACGGTCATCGACCCGGAGATCCTCGCCAGCGTCGCCGGGCGGCAAGGGGCGGGAGCGACGCTCGACGCGCTCAGCCCGCGCGAGCACGAGGTGCTCGCCCTGATGGCCCGGGCGCGGTCGAACGCGGACATCGCATCCGAGCTGCACCTCAGCGACAGCGCGGTCTCCAAGCACATCGGCTCGATCTTCACGAAGCTCGACCTCGCCGAGTCGGATCCTGGCCACCGGCGGGTACGTGCGGTGCTCCTCTACCTGGAGTCCATCGAGGACCGGCCGGCAGCCCGCACGAGGAGCTGATCCGACCCAGGCGGTCATCGCCCGGGTCGGATCCCTCAGCTCCTCGCGGCCTCCACGGACCCGAGCTCGCGCACCAGCCGCGCCGCGCCCCGCAGGGTGAGTTGCGGCATGTAGGAGCGGGTGATGGCGAGACCTGCGGCCGGCAACGCCGTCGCATCCGGGTACATCAGCCAGCGGGGTTCGAACTCGGGCTGGAACTTCCGCTTGAAGGCGAGGAGGGAGCGGAAGCCGTATGCCGGCTCGAGCGCCCGCCCGAGCGAGTCGAGCAGGCGGACGATGCTCCTGTTCTGCTCCGCGACGTCCTGGGTCCGAGCGAGCGGCGCTCCGGAGAGGCTGAGGACGGACATGCCGTCGGCCTTCATCCGCTCCGCTACGGCGCCGATGGTGAACTCGATGACGCCCGGCATGGCGTCCCCGCCGCGCCGCATGAAGTCGAGGGTGTACCCGTCCACGCCGTCCGGGCCGTAGTGCGGGAGCCAGCTCGTGACGGCGTGCACGTGACCGCGCTCGTCGACGGCCAGCATGAGCCGGACCGCCGGATCGGTCAACTCGTCGAGCCCACCGAGGGTGAAGCCCATCTCGGGGAGCTCCTTCTCGCTCACCCAGGCCTCGGACAGGGCGGTGAGCTGGCTTCGCGTCTTCAACGTGATCTCCGACCACGAGGTCCACTGGGCGGAGATGTTCGCCCGAGCCGCGCGGTTCGTCGCGGTTCGGATGTCCTGTCTCTTCTTGCCTGCCGGCGACCACTCCGCGGGTCGGAGTAGCGCTTCTTCCGCGACCTGCACGCCGGCCCAGCCTCGATCCTCGAGGGCGACGCGGACCTGATCGTCGACGCTGTAGAACAGTGGCGTCCAGCCGTTGTCCCCGCAGTGTCGGGCGAAGTCCTCGACCAGGCCGGCGCGAGAATGCGCCGGACCGAAGGGTCCACCCAGGGTCACCGCGGTGCTCGCGACGAGACGGTAGGCGATCGCCGCATCCGCGTCCTCGGCGAACCAGTAGCGGTTGCCCTTCCATGTGCTCATGAAGGACAACGTGTCGCCGCCACCCCTCTCCAAGAGCTGGCGGGCCCGGCGCCGTTCGATCTCCCCCGCTGGGTCGGCGCGATGGACGAGGAGGCGCACCGTGGCCCCGAGCGCGATGCTCCAGAAGATGATCGAGGGCAGGTACCACAGCGCCTGCGCCACCGGGCCCGTCGGGACGAAGGGGAGGCTCGCGAAGTTCAGCATCGCTGGCGGCAGGAGGCGCAGGGGGAGCTCGGCGATGATGTCGACGACCGAAGGGTACGGGTCGAGCTGGTCCCGCCAGGCGAGCTGGTTGACGCCGGTGAGCAGGAGCACGCCCGCGGCGGCGATGGCGATGGTCCTGACGTAGAGGAAGCACGAGGCCCGGGTCGCGGACATCTGGAAGTGCCCTCGGACGGCTGCGAAGAGGACCACGTTGCCGAGAGGGAGCAGCATGGCAGCGCCGAAGGCGAGGAGGTAACGCCAATCCGTCTTGTCCAGGTCGTGCATCTGCTCGCCGAGGTTGGAGCTCATCATCTCGGCTACGGGCTCGGCCACGCCGAGGGCGATGGCGCCGAGGAACGCGACGTTGAGCGCGAGCGCGATGCCCAGCGCCTCGCGCCGCCCTCGTGCGATGCCCCAGGCGGCCACGAGGAGCAGAGCGACGGGCAGGAGCCCGACGAGACCGGCGAGGGGCATCAGGAAGGAGACCGTGTCGGCTTCGGCGAACGGACAGCCCTCGGCGCTCGACCAGGCGCAGACTCGGCCGTCGGCGACCTGCAGCGCGTCGGTTCCGAAGGCGCCGTACAGGCCGAGGAGCCCAGTCCCCGTGCCCAGGGCGGCGGCGACCACGGGCCCTATCGCGGTGACCGCCACCACGACCGCGACCAGGAGTCGCGTCTCGTGATGGGAGCTGCGGATCAGCTGGACCCCAGCGTTCTTGCCGCCGAGCAGGAAGCCGAGCCCGAGCCCCACGGGGATCGCCACCAGGGAGAAGAGATCGTTCGCGGTCCCCGAATAGAGGAACAGCATCACGGCGAGAGCTGTAGCCAGCAATCGGATGCGCCTGCGCCACAACGTCCCCGCGAACGCGCTGGCCGTGATCACCGTGCAGAGGACCGCGGTCGTGGGGGAGAGCATCGCCTGCGACGGAGCGACCGCGAGGAGGTCCTTGAGCTGGTCCTCCTCGATCCATCCGATCGTCGTCCCCGCGACGGAGACGCACATGCCGCCGCCGATGTAGGCGACGACTGTGAACCTGCTGCCCATCAAGCGCTCTGCGCCCCACAGGCCGACGACCATGACGGCCACCGTGGTCAGGAGGGCGGAGGCATCGCCGACGGCGAACAGGGAGGCCAACGCGCTCCACCAATGCGGTTCCTCGAAGATCGCCTCCTCGCCTCCGTCCAGGAGGTCCAGCGCGAGCGCTGATCGAGGGAGGATGTACGCCACGAGGCTCACGACGATCGTCGCGGCGGTGAGGAGCACGGTCATGGGGTGGCTCCGGGCTCCGCGCGCGGCCCCTTCGCCCCACCGCGTCCAGATCTCACGCGAGCGAAGAGGACGGATCGCCGCGCCCAGCGGGATCATCGGGACGGACGGGACCTTCATCTTCCCGCTTCCGATCGTCCGGTCGCGCCGGACCCGACCCGTACCCGGGTCGTCGCCGTCAGCACCATGACGGCGCAGAAGAGACCAGCGCCGATGGCCAGAGCAGGTGGTATCTCCGACTGGAGCACCTTGAGCCCGGGAGTAGAGGGGAAGAGCAAGGTTCCCCCTGCGTGGGCGACGAGGACGCCCACGGCCAGCGCGGAGGCGATCACGCTGCTCGGGATCGACGGCGCCAGCTGGTGTCCGTCCGGACCGTCCTGGGGCTCCGCGCATGCGGAGGATCTGATCGGGGCCGAGGGGTGGGCGAGATGATCATGCACGTTGACGCCGGCGATCACGACGAACAGGCCCACGAGGCCGATGGTGATGGGGATGAATCCGCGTGGGCTTCCCGGGCGTCCCGGCAGCCCGGTCCCCACCAGGGTCTCCATGCCGCACAGGATCGCGAGGAGGCAGAGGGCATACACGAGGCCGAGGCCGATCGCGAGCTGGACCAGGCGCGAGGAGCGTGGCGGACGGTCGTCGATGGGCTTCATGATGCGGTTCTTCCTGAGCGGACGCGGGTGCCGGACGGCGGTGAGGGCCCGCGTCACCGTTGCAGGGCGTCGATGGGAGGGATGGTGGTCGCCCGCCGCGCGGGGAGGACGGCGGCGGCGAGCGTCAGAGTCGCGGTGCCGACGACGAGGGCGGCGATCAACGCCGGGGGGATGGTGGGTGCCACGAAGCCGCCGGGGGTCAGGGACGCGAGCAGGCTCTGGACACCTGCCCACCCGAACAGCACGCCTAGCAGCAACCCGAGCAGGAGGGAGGTGATGGCCGAATGCGCCGCCTCGATGAGGATGGTCCGGCGCACCTGCCTTCCGGTGAATCCGAGCGCGCGGAGCAGCCCGATCTCGCGACGGCGCTGCAGCACGCTCACGGAGAGGTCGCTGATGACGCCGATGGCCGCGATGACCACCGAGAAGCCGACCAGGCTCACGCCGACCGCGGTGACGATGGTCAGCAGGGGGTCGATCGTCTCATCAGCGGAGGCCATCTTCTCGCCGACGGAGCGGATGGTCGACAGGCCGACCGACATCAGGGTCACCAGGGCCACGCCGATGACGATGCCGATGCTCGCCCGCGTGCTGCGTTCCGGGTTCCGCAGGGCGTTGGCTCGTGCGAGACGCGCCTCCGGACGGCCGCCGAACAGCATCCCCACCAGATCGAGGGCCGCGGGGATGAAGAGGTTGGCACCGACGATGAAGCCCGTGAACATCAGGAGTCCGCCGCAGAAAGTCCAGACTATGGCGTTGCCGTCGGTGCGGCCCTGGATGATCCCGAGCGTCATCCCCAGCGCTCCCGACGCGACCAGGGCGAGGGCGATGACCGTGCGCACGATCCGTCGCCGTGACGCCCCGAACGGCACTTCCTGGGCGGCCTCGAGCGCCTGCAGCGGGGAGACCTTGAGGACAGCCCGGGATCCGGACCACGCTGCGGCGGTCGTCGCTCCCACGCCTGTCAGGAGCGGGAGCGCCAGTGTGAGCGGCAGCGCGAACGGAGTCGCCTTCAGATCCGTGTACTGCGTCAGGAGCCCGATGAGAGCCGTTCCGAGCCCCGCGCCGACGACCACGCCGATGGCAGCACCCACGGCTCCCGCCAGCGCCCCTTCTCGGAGGAACACGCGCCGCTGCGACCCAGCGGACGCGCCCAACAGCCGGTACAGGGCGATGGTGGGGGTGCGCCCGGCGACCACTGCGGCGAAGGTGTTCGCCGTCACGACGGCCCCGACGAAGAGCGCGATGCCGAAGAAGATGCCGGCCGTCGCGTCGAGCAGGATCATGAAGATCTCGTGGCCATTCGCGGCCGGGTCGGCGCTGAGGCTCCGCTCGAGTCCGTCCAGCGTGGTGAGCAGGAGCGCGCCGAAGGTCGCTCCGACCGCGGCCACGAGGATGCTCGCGCCGTGCCCGCGGAGGAAGGCGCGGACCTTCACGACCGGATCTCCAGCTCGAGCGCGGTGCGGGAGATGTCCTCGGGCGAGCTGCGGCGGAGCTCGTGGACCAGCTGCCCGTCCGCGATGAACAGCACCCGGTCGGCGAAGCTGGCCGCCACCGCGTCGTGGGTCACCATCGCGATGCTCTGGCCGTATTGCGACGAGGCCGCGGCCAGCAGCGAGAGGACCTCGCGGCTGGTGCGCGAGTCCAGGGCACCCGTGGGCTCATCCGCGAAGATCAGATCGGGGCGCGGCGCGAGCGCGCGCGCGATGGCGACGCGCTGCTGCTGGCCTCCCGACAGCTGGTGCGGCCGGTGGCCGAGCCGGCCGCCCAGCCCCAGTTGATCGATGAGCTGGTCGATCCACGCCTGCTCCGCGCCCGTGACGAGGTGGCCGTCCAGCTCGAAGGGGAGCGTGACGTTGCCGAGGACATCGAGGGTGGGCACGAGGTTGAACGACTGGAAGATGAACCCGATCCGCCGACGGCGGAGGACAGTCAGCGCGGTGTCGTCGAGGTGGGTGATATCCGTGTCGCCCACCATGATCCGACCGGAGGTCGCGCGATCCAATCCCGCGGTCAGGTGCATGAGCGTCGACTTGCCTGAGCCGCTGGGGCCCATGATCGCGGTGAATTCGCCCGATGCGAACTCGACGGTCACGGAGCGCAGAGCGTGCACCGCCTGGGGGCCGGCGCCGAAGGTTCGCGTGACCTCCGTCAGCCGGGCAGCCGGGGCAGTCGCTGCAGTGCGCCGCGTCATCGCTCAGCCAGCCGAGTGGTCAGCGGGAAACGGTGGGGGTGGTCGTGTGCGGAACGGTGCATGGGGCGTCCTTCTCATGGAGGGCGGGATTGAACGAAACACCGTGTCGGCTGTGTCGGTGTATACACTGCGAGACTACTTCCCGATCGCATGACCCTGCTCCCGTTGTGCACAGCACAGTGCGTTCACGAGCGCGGCCGTCCCGGCATCCCGAGGAGGGTGAGGCCGAGGTTTATACACTGGATGAGTAATCGACTAAAATCGGCTCGTGGATACGACGATGATGATGCTGGGCCTCGTGGGGTCCGCCCCCAGTCACGGATACGACCTCAAGAGGAGCTACGACCGCTTGTTCAGCTCTGGCCGTCCCGTCGCATTCGGCCAGGTGTACGCGGCGTTGTCGCGTCTGCTGCGCGACGATCTGGTCCTCATCTCCGGGGAGGAGGCTGGTCGCGGTCCGGAGCGCAAGCGGTACGAGATCACCTCGCTGGGCCGCGACAGGGTCCGGAGGTGGATGCTCACCCCTGAGTCGCCGGTTCCCGGGAAGCAGGGCAGCGTCTACGCGAAGACCCTCATCGGACTCCTCTTGGACGACGATCCCGCCCGGGTGCTCGAGGTGCAGCGCCAGCAGCACGTCCGTCTGAGGCGCGAGTTGACGAACCGCAAGCGCGATGCCGATCTGCCGACGTCCCTGCTCTGCGACCACGCCCTCTTGCACATCGAGGCGGACCTGCATTTCATGGATCTGACCGCGTCGCGCTTGGGCGAGTTGAAGGAGACCGTGCGGAGTTGACGATCTGCTCGGATGGCGGCTTCTGCTCCTCTGCCTTGATCCGTCGTCGCCGGCGGCGCATCAAGGCTGCCGGGGCCGAGCTCGGCTGAGCGGAGGGGGGCGTCGTGCCTCCACGTCGCGGACCTCCGCCGCTGGTGCCCCCTCTGCCCTCCGCTGGGGAGCGTGGGCTGGTACCGCCGAAGCGGGATGGACGGGGCGCTCGGGCCGACGACTGGTCGCTCGGTTCGGCTGCGCCGCCTCCCGGCCCCATGACGGTGCGGTCTCCCGCGCAGAGGCCGACCACCAGGTGCGGGAGCGCGCCTCGATCGCTGTCGGCGAAGGTCAGGCGTCCTGATGCGACGAGCCGATCTTGAGGCTCTGACGCAAGGCCACGGAACCGAGGACGGCGCCCGTGACCAGAGCCGAGAGGCCGACGAACGCTGAGCCGATCGCCCACACGGTGTAGGCGCCGGTGCCGGTCGCATCCGCGCTCTGGAACTGTGCACCGGCGAAGACGAGCGCGGCGAGGAGGGCCCACGTCCCTATCGTCACGGCCGCGTAGGTCTTCCAGGGAAGCGAGGCATGACCGGTGCGGGTTTCGACCCGGCTCGCCATCCGGTGGAAGGCGACGAGGATGCCGACGACGAGGACCGCGGCGACGAGCACGCCAGCGCCGGAGCCGTGTGACATGTTGCCGGCCGGGACGGAGATCAAGAAGGTCGAGGGGATGCCGAGCGCGACCAGCGCCAGGACCCGGCTAGGAGTGATGTTCAGCGAGTTGACCATGACGGTCTCCTTTCGTAGCGCCTTCCTAGGATGATCGCTGGCTGCATCCGGCCGGAGCATCCGTCTCGGGGACGGCTGCCGTACCTCGACCGGATGACTGACAGCGGGGTCGGGACTCGGCTCGGAATCGCGGCAGCGGCCTTCGATCCGACGAGAGGCCGATCCGTCGCGGATCAGCCCCTCGACCCTCGCGCTAGTTGTTCGTGCGGTACTCCTCGAGGAGCTCGGACGAGATGCGCCCTCGCTCGGACACCTTGTGACCGCGCTCGCGCAACCAGCTCCGTGCGGCCTTCAAGTCCTCCTTCTGCGCGGCGCCGGACGGGCGTCGAGCTGCAGGCCTGGCACCCGCCGCACGTCCCAGGCGGCGCCCCTTCTCCGTGTACTCCTCGAGCGCGCTGCGCAGCGCGGCCGCATTCTCCTCACTGAGGTCGATCTCGTAGTCCACGCCATCGAGGGCGAAGGGCACTGTCTCGCCCTTGCCTTCCTCGATCGGCTTGCCGTCCACGTCATCGACGAGCGTCGTGATCACCTTGCGGGCCATGATTATTCTTCCTCCCCAGATCGCTTCAGCGACAACGCGCCGCACGGACCACATAATACATGTCCCATGCATATCGCGGAGGATATCCGCAGCGGAGGCATAGGGGGTCCGTGGGCTGCTGATGACGGGACGGGGGCGGCTCGGTGGCCACTACTAGAGCATCGGAGCCTCGGTGCTTTCTGACGGGAACGTTCCGGATCGTCGAGCGCTGCGCAGGCGAGCTCGGACACCGGATCGGCGTCGGCTCAGGCGACAGCTATCCCGAGACTTGGCCGACCCTCGTGGGGAAAGACGCCTGGATCGCGCGCCGCAAGAGAATTGCTGGACCAATTCGACCTCGCCGCTCATCCGGAATGTCACCGGTACCGGTACGTGTTGTCCCCCGAGGGTCTCGAGATCGCGTATCCCAGCACGACGTGGGCGGGGAGCCGCTGCCCATGTCGTCGTCCACGGCGAATCGAGGCGAATGACCTACGCGCAGAGCGGGGCGCCGGAGTGGGCGGGGTCCCGGTTCCTGCATCTCCCTGGCCGCAGAGGCGCCGATCACGGAGCGGGCGGACCGACAGCGGCATCGACTTCGCTCGACCGGCGTCGGCGCGTATGAGCTGGCATCTGCTCGTCGCGGTGGGGTCACCGGGGGTGGGGGAGAGGCATGCCGTACCCCCGCCTTCCTGACGGCTCATCCGGCCAGATGGCGTCGAGGGCTCGCTTGTCCGGGCCGGGGCTTCCCCTTCTCGGGAGAGCGAGTCGGGTCCGCTAGCTCGCCCCCTCGTGCTCCGGGCAGGGCCATCGGAGACGGGCGCTTCCTGTCGCACGCGTGAAAGGTGCGCGGGCGGGACCCGCGCCCTCACATCGCCACACCGTCGTCAGGAAGGCTGGCCGCTCCTGCTCTCCATCCGGCTCCAGTCATCGGACCCTGTGTCCTGGTCGGGCCTGGCAGGCGGATGCGCTGCGTCGGGCGTGTCGCCGGCACGAGGGGGGTTGGGGCCTCGTCCGCTGCGCCGCGGTGCCGGCTCGTCGTGGCGGTGCGCTACCGGGCGCTGCCGGCGATCCCCGGCAGGGGCCGGATTTCGTCCCGCGTGTAATTGCTGCGGCCATCCAGGGGCGAGCGTGGGAGCGGCTCGTGCGATTCCCCCGCTCATCGCCCACCGCGACCCGGGCGGACGTGGTAAAGATCGGGTGATTTTGGGGAGGGGGTGTCGGTTCGTCCCCGGATTCACGGTTCAATGCGCATTGATTCGCACAATCGATGTCACGTCTGTATGTGTCCCTCAACAGGACGTTCACGGACTCTCCCTAGGAGCTCCATGTACGCAGTGCCCGCGCTCGAACGCGCCCTGTCGCGGAACGATTGGGAGGCCATCGCCACTCATCTCGATTCCGCCTTCTATCGCTTGTTGATCGCCGAGCCCTCCGTGCTCGAGCGCGTATTCGACGCCGCGTCCGCGAGCTGGCTCGAAGGCGACCCGCGCAGCGCGAACTTCTGCGCCATCCTCCGCGCGGTTCAGGCACGAGGTCAGGTGGTGGATCCCACGGCATTCCAACGGTTCGAGGACTGGGTCACTTCGCAGCCGAGGCCGTCGCTCCGTGACCAACTCGTCCTGGCCTCCGAGAAGCTGCGCGAAATGCTGACACGGGGTTGGTACAGCGGGGCCTCCCGGCTCGCGGACGACGTCATGGACGAGATCCGTCACGCGCCTCACGACATAGACGGGCTGGACGACGTGGCCCCAGTCGTGGTCCGCGTGTGCGGTATGGCGAAGTTCCTCGACGGAGCCCTCGACTCGGCAGCTGCCTGCTTCTCGGAGGCGGTCAGATGGTCGTCCGACCCGCAGCCGCACCCCATGGCGCCGTTCGCCAAGGAGCACCTCGCGCTCGTCCACGCGCTCGAGGAGCGATACGCGGCGGCGGCAGCGCTGATCGACGGCGAGCCACCGCAGCGGTCACTACCCGGGACCGTCGGGTACCTGTACGAGCCGGCCGGGCTGCTGGCCCGGGTGCTCATCGCCACCGCCTCGGTCGATGTCGATGAGGCCCACCGGCTCCTCGACCAGGCGGATGCCTCGACGTCCTCCGGGCACTACGGCTGGGTGCTCCAGCATGCGCGCGCGAAGCTCTCCCTCCTGGGTGGTCAGTACTGGACGGCGATCCATGACATCACCACCTATCTGGTCGAGGAGTCGCACCGCACGCACCCGAGCACCTTCGCAGGCTCGATGCTCCGAGCGGACCTCAACGCGCTGTACCAGGCGGCGGGTGACCTCCCGGCAGCCGAGCAGATCCTGGCCCATCCCTCGCTGCCCGTCTCGGGCCGCTGGATCATCGTCTGCCGGGCGCGTCAGGCGTTGATCCGCGGAAGGCCCTATGACGCGGTGCGCATGCTCCGTCAGCCCTCCGGGGAGCCGGACACCGCCATGCCGGCGCACGGGAGCCCGTCCGGCGCCGTCCTGTACGCCGCTGCGGAGCTGGCCGCCTCGGGTCAGATCTCGCCGCACCTCCTCGAGCACGCCGCCTCCAGCGTCAATCACCACCAGGCCTTCGACGCGCTCGCTCACGCTTCCCCCATGCTGGAGAAGGCCCTGGGGCCCCGCGTGGACATCGGACAGGGCATGGTCCCGATGCCCTGGACCTACCTGGATCGAGTCAAGCTCACGCATCGGGAGCGAGAGGTGCTCCAGGCTCTCCGCGAGCATCCCACGGTCGCACTCGTGGCCGCGGCTCTGCATGTGTCGCCGAACACGGCGAAGAGCCACGTGCGCTCGCTCTATCGCAAGCTCGGTGCCCACACGCGGGACGAAGCGCTGTGGCTCGGCAACGACGAAGGCGCGTGATGTCGACTGTCGTGCAACCCGAGGTGAGGCCAGGGTGAAACGTGCGATCGACTTTGCCATCGGGGATCCGATCTTCCCTCTCGTGTCCGGATCGCCAGACGCCCGTGCGCCAGAATTCGGTCGTCCACCGCCGAGGGCGGGCCTCAGCAGCGCCCCCTCGAGCGAGACCACTCGACAGAAAGCGACCATGCCCTCTCTCCTGCGTACCCTGACGGCGGCGTCGACCGCCCTTGCCGTGGCCTTCAGCCTCGTCGCCTGCTCTGCCGCTCCGGCAACCGAGAGCACGCCCACCACCTCCGGTCCGGCGGGGGCTGTCCTGCCGTCCGGGTCCGAGGGGGCGGCATCCTTCGACGGCGGCTACGTGCGCATCGGCGACGGTCCCAAGCAGGTCGATCTGTTCATCGATCCCATGTGCCCGTACTGCAAGGCGTTCGAGGAGGCCTCCGGTTCGTTGCTGTTCACCGAGGCGGCGGCCGGCACGACGACGGTGAGGGTGCACCCGCTCGCGATCCTCAACCGCCTGTCGTCGGGCAGCGACTACTCGAGCCGGGCCGCGGCCACCCTCGTCGCGGTGGCAGCGACGCATCCCGACAGCACCCAGGCGTTCCTCCAAGCCCTCTACGCGAACCAGCCGGCGGAGCAGACGCCGGGGCTCACCGACGCGGAGCTGAGCGAGCTCGCGGCGTCGGTCGGCGCACGACCGACGGCGTCGGACGAGGAGATGGCGGCCTACCGAGCGTGGGTGGACCACGAGACGGAAGCCGCGACGACCGGCCCGCTCGAGGGGCTCGCCGACCTCCCGGCCGTGCATCAGGTCCCGACCGTCGTCGTCGACGGTGCGGTCTTCCCCGGCGACAGCGGGGACGTCGCCGCATTCGCCGACTTCTACGCGCGCCACTAGCTCACCGGCACGCGTGGCCGGGCGCTCGCCTTCTGCCGGCACGCCAAGGCGAGACGCGATGTCGTGCCGGACTGCTCCGCGGCATCGGCCATCGCCGGACGCGTGCGGCGGCAGACCTTACCGGGGGGACACCCTGAGGTCCGGGCCCGGCCACATGCAGAGGACCGCCGGAAACAGAGGTAAGTTCTCCCCCACGGGCTGGCGTGCGCGCGCTCCAGCCCGACACGCCTCGATCCCCGTGGTATCGAGGACCAGATGTCCATCCATATGCGCATGGCCACAGCCGTGGCTACCCTCGTCGATCGCATGGATGCGGACACGACCGAAGCTTGGGACTCCCTCACGGGGTTGCAGGTCATCTTGGTGCGCGTCATCGCGAACGCGGGCCGCACGAGTCGCTCTTCACTGGCGACCGTCGCCCGGACGTCCACCGCCGCCGCGGTCCCCAGCGTCAATTCGCTGATCCGCAAGGGAATGGTGGCGGAGATCCGTGACACATCGGGTCGCTATCTCGTCCTGGCGCCCTTGGGGCGGGCGATGCTGAACGAGGTCGAGCTCGCGCGGTCCGACTGGCTGATGCGGGCGGCCGATGCGGCTCACCCTCCGGTCGGCGTCGAACCCCTCGTCCACGCCACCTCGACCATCGAGCGGCTGACGATCGGGCCACTCGAGACAGGCCGCGCGGGCCGCCGGGGCAGGTGACCTCGACACCGACCGCTGTCCGCGCGCGCGAGCCAGAAGGGCGTCACGAGCGGTTCGAGGATCGAGCGGCATCCGGATGCGTCGCGGCCCGATCGGACGGGCTATGCCTCACGGGCACGTCGTCGAGCGGTCATGCAGGGACACCGGCGCTCTCGTCCTGCCTTGGCCCTCGGCGCGGCCGGCGGATTCGCCCGAGTTGCAGGCTGACGGGGAGCCCACCCGTCTCCAGCTCCGTCATCTCGGAGACGATGCGCGCGGCCCCTGCGCGGAGCGCGACCTCCCTCATCGCCGAATGGCTCTCCAGCTGAATGGCCCTCCGCCGGGGTCGGCGATGGTGGCGAGGTCGCGGCGGTGACCTCGGCGCGGTAGGACAAGCCGAGCCAGGTGATGATCCACAACATGGACGGCGCCAGCGAGGCTGAGCGCATGTATGGGGACTATCCCGTCCCGCCGCGGTGCGCATCCCCTCGCCTGCGGGCAACGTCACGTGTCGGGAGCATCATGACTCGAGAGGGCGGCCTGGCCGACCCGTTCGCGCCGTCGCCGAGGCCAGCATGTTACATGAGAACCGTCACCAGCGTCGTGGTCTCGGGGGAGAGCGCGCCCGCTCAGGTCCGAGCCGGCGCCGAAGGTCAGGTCATCGCCGCCGTTCGTCTCGTTGAGACTGGAAGGACACGGAGGGTGTCTCCCGTAGCCTCCTCCACTGGAATCGTCACCGGACCAATCTGTTGAGAGGGGGCCTTGTGACCAGCACATCTCCACGCCCGTGGGCTTGTGGGCATGGGCGCCTTCCCGCTTGCTGCTCCACGGCGTGAGCGAGCGGGTGTCCAGGTGGGGGTCCCCGACCGGACGCGGACGGATCAGGAGCGGCGGCGCTCTTCGCGCGCGTTCCGCCTCCGGACGATCCGGTTCTCAGCAGATATCACCAGGACAGTCACGGCCGTTCCTACTAGCACTCGAGGGAATAGCTCGCGGTCTGAGAACGTCTGAGCTCCAGCGGCTAGGAAAACAGCGCCTAGAACGATCGTCACCCGCTGGCCGATGGGCGGGCCCCCACCTCGGCGCCGCTCATGCTCACTTCCGGGGCCCCTCTCGAACTCACTAGCCACATGGGGACTCTGACGCAGCGAGGCCATACGGCGAGGCCTGAGGACGGCTGACAGCCCATGCGCGCTGAGGCGATGGAGATACTCCGGAAGGGTCCGATCGAATACTCACACCGAGCGAGTACGCGCGTGACTTTTCTTTGTTGCGGCGGGATACGGAAATGAACGACGGCTCCTGCGTTGACTTGATCAGCCCGCAGCGGGTTTTCACGGTCGACAATTGCATCGGCCTCATGCTATCGCGCGAATGCGCTCCCGGTCAGAGGCGTTTACGCCGGAGCGAGAGCGTAATTGCCTGCGTCCTCGAAGAACTGGCTGATTCGGGTGTACTTCAAGACGGTATGCAGTGAGCCCGTGGCGGTCTCGGCGATGATGCCGTAGATGCGGGCTTGGGGGGAGAGGACAGGGCCCCCCGAATCGCCGGGGAACACCAGCGTGTCACCGATGGCGGCGACCTCTCCTGGCTTCTGTTCGCCGTATCCGCTGATCCAGCGCGTCGACCTGAACAGGCACGACTGTCCGCTGCTCTTGCCGCTGATGCAGAAGACCTCGTCGCTGGCAGGAGCCCCTGTGCCGGCTACAGGCGTCCGGCGGAGTGACTGGTACCGGAGCGTAGCCAGGAGAACCTGGCCCGTGGCCTGCGGTTCGTATGTCACGGGGCTGCAGTGGAACCCGCTGGAAGAGGGTGCGCAGAATGGCTGGCCATGGACGACCGGGTCGATGCGGACGAGCTCCAGATCTGCGACCGGGTCGATCCAGACCACCTCACCGACGCGGCGGCCTCCGACGGAGACCGGTGAGTTCATCTCGCCGCAGTGCTTGGCGGTCACCGCGTAGCGGGTCGCCCGAGCGGCGGGCGAGAAATTCCCGCGGATGCCGGTTCGAACGACGATGAGGCCGGCGGTGCAATAGCTGTGCGGAAAGTCCAGCTCAGTGCCGGCCACGACCGGTAAGAGGGTGCGCTCCGCGTCGACCGCGGACGCCTTGGCCGTAGGAGCGACCACGAGGCAGGCGCATGCGACGAAAGCGGAAATGGTGATCAGGGCGAGTTGAAGCAGTCGCGGATGGCGGGCGGATTCGGCGGAGCAAGAATTCATGACAGTCCTAGTGGATAGCGTATGCGGTCCAAGGTCGGGAAGCGGTTGAGCGTAACCCCTCCACCCTTGATCCATTTTCCGCTGTGCACAGGTGCACTACGTCAGGCCGCCGATCGCGCACCACTCTCGAAGTGGCGCTCGCTGCGGCCGAGGAAACGGGTGCTCGCGACTCAGTCGCCTGTGAGAGTAAGTATCGAAGGAGGTCCAGGATTAGATGTCGGGTGGTCATGTGGTGATGATCAAATCATGGCGTCGGCGTCGGCGTCGGCGTCGGCGTCGGCGTCGGCGTCGGCGTGACCGTCACTTCTCATCGATCAGCGATCCGCATCCGTCTCCTTGAGTACCGAAGCTGTCGTCGGTGCGGGGTGACCAGCAGGTCTTCGTATCGAGCCTGATCGCCGACATGCCCGAAGAGCGCCGGGCGGTTCGTGAGGCGATCGAGGAATGCGGCGCGACACCGGTGATGTTCGAAGATCTGGGTGGCCAGGACGTCTCAGCTGATCGGGCATACCTCGCCGGCGTGCGTCGGTCGACGAGCTACGTGGGACTGTTCGGGAATCGGGACGGGGTGCGGATCCCGGACGGGTATTCCGCGACCCATGCCGAGTTCCGCGAGGCAGAGAAGGAGGGTCTGCGGCTCTGCGTGTTCGTGAACGGCGAGGACGGATCCGGCATGGACGGGTCGCAGCGTGACCTGATCGCCGGCACGCGCAACCCCTACACGACGAGTTCGTGGTCGTCCGTCGATGACCTCAAGATGCGCGTGAAGGGCCGCTTGATGGATCTCGCGGGGGAGGAGATCGCCCCCCTGGGTGCGGGTGGGTCGCGTCATCTTCCGCGGTCGCGAGGTGCTCAACGACGGCGCGGCGGTCACGGTCTCGGCCGACGTTCGGAGTGCCCGAGTACACGCCGAGCTGGCGAGTATGAGGGATGCGCGGCAAGGCGACGTCGATTGGGCATCATCCAGCGATGCTCGGCTGATGGAGCTCGGCACTCTTTCGAGCACCGCGACCTCGACCACTATCCACGCTGAGCGTCTCACGCTGAATGACCGCGGTCGGGGGCAGGGAGGCGGCGGGATATTGTGCTGCATGGGTTGTCGCTCGTGGGAGGAGCTGTCGAAGCGCGCCTTGGCCGACGGCATCTTCGGCGCCTCCGGGCTCGGGGATCTCCGATTCGGTGTCTCCGCGATCAACCCGCTCGCTCCCATGCGCGATACGGATCTCGACGACGTGATCGTCCGGCCCGTCAGCTGGTTGCTCATCTGATCGGCACCTGATGCGGGTGCGGGTGCGGTGATGGCGGTGGCGTGACCGCCTCGCATCGAGTTGCGACAGCGGATGCTACCGCCGACACATCTCACGGTCGATGCCCACATGGACGGGCCGCTCGGGGCTACCGTGTCCCGACGCCTGGAGGGATCAGGTGGCCATGGATGGAAGCGCGAGCGGCCGATGTCCGCCTCGCACGGGCGCAGTTCTCGGCGTGGAAGGGGCGGCTCGAGACCCTCTACATGACATAAGGTACATTATCGGCTTCTCATGCACTGGTCTGAGGGGGCCTTCGAGCCGCCGGCCAGCCCGTGCTAGTGAGCCTGCCGTAGAAGCTTCGGCAGGAGGTCTTAGACCACAGGATCGCCGTGGCCATTGCCATCGGGCCCCTCGCGCCGGACGCTGCCTTCCGGGGGCAGGAGCACGGTTGCACCGTCCGAGAGCGAGAGCTCGACTTCAGCGCGACCCGGGCGCCCCGCGCCCCCGTATACGGACGTAACGGGAAGCTCGGCGTGCGTCACGGTCGCGCTGACGATTGAGCTTCTCGGATGTGCGATGACCTCGGATTCTGCCTCGAGGTGCCTGCCCGCATCGACGCTGCAGGTGACAACCAGGTCATTGGTCAGCACTACGACGTTGATCGTGGCCCGGGTACCCTCTCCCTGGTCATCCTCCCGGCCGGTGTAGATCGAGACCCCGGCCGCGTACTCGATAGGAGTTTCGCGGATGATGGCGGCCACCTTCAAGAACGCCGGCGCGAACCAGTCGATCTGGACACCTTCCGTTTGGGAGATGACGTCGATGTTCGTGCTCGAGTGGTCGGAGACCGAGTTCTTGAGGAACTCGACAATCTGGTTTGCAAGGAGGGGGGTCATGAGGCGACGGTAAGGCCGAAACGATGTTGTCCGCGTCCGCCCATTCGGGGGGGGGGGGCAGCGTTGGCACGCAGCATGCGCCCGAGTGGGCAATGGGAGCAGCGCCAGGCGAGCTGAGTAAGCCGCCGCCGCCGGGTGCCAGCTGCTCGGGAGCGCGTCGGGTTCCCGCAGGACCGAGGCTGGATTGAGTGACAGAACAGGACCTGTGGAGCTGGCACTATAAGGCGTTAGTGCTTATTGTCTTTCTTTGGGCCCTCGTTGCGAGAACCTGAATCACTGTCGCGAATCTGCCCATTCTTGCCGTGAATGACGACCTCGCCGTTGCCTTTGCCGCTTTTCTCGACGATCTCCTTTGCGCGCTTCTCCGCTGCTTTTTGGGTAGGGGCGTGAGCAGAAGCGCGCTGATGCCCTTCTTTCACAACGTCCCATCCCCCGCGGTCAGCGTTTGGGACGACGTGCCGATCGTTATCGTTACCTTTACTCAATGCTCTGCCTTTCTGTACTTTCTTTTTCCACTCTTTGTTTGGATCGTCCTTGGGTTGCTTACTCATCGCGGACCGAGGTGGGGCTCGGGCCGGGCGTCATTCCAGGGCCACCGTTGTCTGGAAGCAAGACGGCTACGGCAGCGATGGCGATGCTCAGCGTCAGGGCTATAAACCCTATTCGTGCGATCTTACCTCGTGTCGAGAGCCACTTGTCGTCAGCTTCAAGAATCTCGAGCTTCGTATCGGTTACTTTATAGCGACCCTGCTCGATTGGCATGGTGAGGAGGCCGTCACGCATAGTTCGGATGTTCAATGCGTCGCCGGTGCGCGGAAATACGACGACAACTCCCGCGACTGCCGCCATGAAGGAGAGCACAAGGCTAGCTATTGTGGCCCAGCCGAGGGTTGTGCCTGCCTGCAGTGCGCCGGTGATGCTCGCGGCTCCTATGAGAATCGTGGCTCTTTGCTGCATCGCAGAATCGCGGGCAACGAATGACTTGATCTCCGCATCGAGCTCTGCTTCTATGATTGATAGGTGGCGGGAGCGCTTCTTGAGTTCCCGTTCCTTAGGTGCGTCGCTCACCTGTTGTCACTTGTCCGTTTTCGTCTCCGGCGAGATGCGGGGCGCTTCAGGTGGCGGCTGCCTACGGGTGGACTCGCTGAATTCGCCGGTGCCTCGAGGGCTTGTCTTTTGGACGGGGCGTTTCCACGCGTCGTTGTTTTCCGTCTCCGTTGGCTTGTCTGCCATCGAACTTCCTGTCGCTATGCGCTGCCGAGCCTTGCAGCGTCATTGCTCACTGTAGAAGCAGATCCCGCTTACGGCTAGGTTCGCGGCCGATCTCGGTCCGACGGTGGTGAGGGGCCCGAGGGGTGCCAAGGCGGCGTGGAGCGCACCCGCGCGTGCGGCGAGGATGTGGGTAGGAGTGGGGTCGCTGCCTGGCTTCCAAGGGCAAGGTGCCTCCGGTGACGGAGGTTATGCGTCGTACTGAGTGGGCGCTGGCCGCGACAGCGAACTCGATGGCCGTTCTGCGCATCCCATCTTGCAGCGCCCTGGATGCGGCCGGGCTCGGCGCTCAAGTTCATCCGTTGAAGGTGGGGTGGCGGTTCGGCGTCCTCCGGAACCGCGACCACTTCGAATGGACCAATCGGTGCGGCGGTGTCGAGCCGGGCGCGGGCGTGACCGCGGATCCGTCGGTGACGACGGGATCCCTACATATCGCTGTGGTCTTCGCGGCGCCGGCCGTGTACCTCGCCGGGCGCGATGAGCGGACTCCTTCTGACCGGAACCTCGACGCGTGGCGCTTTGTGGCGCCGACTGAGTAGTGGGTGTCGGCACAGGCCACCTACCGCAGGGTCGCGCTCGTCCGATCCACGCCCGTGGCCTCGGGATCATGCGCAGCGTTCGGCCCAGCCCGGCGTGGGCGTGAGGTGCTCCCCTACCAAGACGTCTTGTCGGACTCCTCGGTTACGATTTCGAGATGGTCCGAAATAGGCGCGAGGGTTCCGACTCCCGGTGCTGTCAGCCGAGCCCTGCTGGGTACGTCTGGCGCGACTACCGCGACAACGCCCATGCGTCCGTGGTGGCGTTTGAGGCCTGGTTCAGCACGCTCACTCCGTGGGCACGAGCCCACGAGGAGGGCGTGCTCGAGGACCTCATGGAGGCGGCTGCGCGGGGCGAGCTCAAAGACTCCGGGGACGCGACGACTCCGATCAAGCCCATCGCCTTGGATCCGGAGATCTTCGAGCTCCGCCACAAGGCCCTGAGCAAGGCGTTGCGGTTCTACCACGGAGAGCCGGCGCACATGAGCACGATCCTCGTGCACCTGCATGCGCACATCAAGACCACTGCCGCCGCTCAGCAGGCCGAGATCGAGTTCGCTGCGGATCGCTTCGACGCGGGCCGTCCCTCGTCTTGGGTGTAGAACCCGATTACACAACTTGCAGGTTGTGGTCGTAGGCTCCATCTCATGTCCCTGCTCCAGACGATGACGTCGCCTCTCGCTCTTCGCAAGGCCAAGGCCCGCGCCAAGTTGCTCGCACGTGAAGATCGCCTCCTCAAGGCTGACCTCGTGCGCATGCGCCAGGAAGCCGGCCTCACGCAAGCGATGGTCGGCGAGCTCATGGGCACGAGTCAGCAGGCGGTCAACAAGATCGAGCGCTACGACTCCGACCCCAAGCTCTCGACCCTCCGCCGCTACGCCAATGCAGTCGGCGCACTGGTGGAGCACCGTGCTACCCCGGACGTCGGCCAGTCCCTCAGCGCCGCCTCTGCCACCCGCTGGGAGAACCTGTCCGGCGTCACTTCCGCGACCTTTGCCACCAAGCTGGTGGTCCGCTCGGAGACTATGGCGGGCTGGATGGGCTCCAAGTCCGCCCACCTTCGCGTCCCGACGCGCGCAGCCTGACACCGCCATGGCTGACCTGTCGCCGAAGGACGTAGAGCTCATCCACGCCCTCCTCGCCAGCTCGAAGCTGGAGTCGGTCGAGTGCCACGAGATGTCGGCATACCGAAACGATGAACCTCCGGAGCCGGACGCTCCGGAGGAGGGCACCGTCAACATCGCCGCTCAGTACAGGTACGACGACGGTAGCTTCGGGGTACGCCTCATCGCTCATGTCACGATCCCGGTCGGCAAGATCACGGTCAGCATGGCCGGCGAATACTCCATCGCAGACGAGTACTCCCCCTCGACGCGAACCGTCCAGCAGTTCTGCAACGAAGTGGCCATCATGTCTCTCTTCCCCTACCTCCGAGAAGCGGTTTCGACGGTCTCCGGGCGCGTGTTCGGCAAGCCCCTGTACTTGCCCATGGTCGACCGCGGCGAGATTACGCTCGACGTCCAGGACGTTCCCGCCTGAGTCTGCTCTCCGTGCCGTCGGGGCCCGTCGGGTCGGCGCTCGGGTAGCAGCATGGAAGAACGTTTTCCTCAGGCGCGGGACCTCCGCAACCCGTACAATTGCAGGTGAGCAGGGGGGTTCCCATGAGCACCAAGATCACGCAGCGCAGTGCGCCGACGGTCGACGTCGAGCAGGGCATGGCGCTTGTCGAGAAGGCACAGCAGCTCGCCGGACACTTCCCCAACGCCGAGGCGCTCGGCCGTGCCCGGAACGTCCTCGAGGGAACGATGACCGAGGACGAGGCGCGCGCGGAGGTCGCGGCGAAGTACGGGTTTCCCCTCCGCCAGCGCTGAGCGCCGGCGTCGCCCTGACGACCGCATGAGCGTCGACGACAAGTACACGTACCCGGGCAGCGGCGGCGTCCTCATCAACGCGGCGGGCATCCGCGACCACGCGGAGCTCGACGAGGCGATGAACGACGTCGCGTCGTTCGTGCTCGCGAAGATCTACACCGAGCCCGCCCCTGAACGCCTGGACCTCGAGTACCTCCGCGGCATCCACATGCGCATGTTCGGGGATCTCCTTCCGGGGATCGCCGGCCGGATCCGCGACGTCGACGTCCAGGCGACGGGAACCGGCATCCCGTACTGCAGGCCCGATTTCATCGAGGCCAACCTCGACACGCTGTTCCGCAAGCTCGAGCGGGAGGACTACCTCACCGGCCTCGACGCCGACACGTTCACCGCGCGGCTGGCTGATCGGTGGGGCGAGCTCTCTGCGATCCAACCTTGGCGCGACGGCAACACCCGCAGCTAGTCCATGTTCGTGGCCGTGCTCGCGCAGCGGGCCGGCCACCCGATCGACTGGGCGAGCATCGACGTCGACGAGCTCCGCCGCCACCGCCTGCAGGCGATCGCCGGCACCGACCGCCCCCTCGCCGCCTACCTCCGTGCGCACCTGGTCGACACCGCGCCGACCCGGGGTCCCGAGGGCGCGGTGCCGCTGAGCGCGGCGCGCACCGCTGGCCGCGAGCAGGGGCCGTCGCGCGACGCCGGCGAGGCGCCGGCCTACAGCCGCCGCGAGCTCGCCGAGCGCGAGATGCTCCGCACGGCGGGCATCGACCCGGACGAGCGCAGTGCGCCGCACCGCGGCTCGTCGACGACGAGCGCGAGATCGCACGAGCCTCACCGTGCTCGCGAAGACGACGCGCTCGAGCGCTATCCCGCGTGCCACGACGTCGCCGCGTCGCCGACGCGCACGTGGGCGGCGTGGTGGTGCCGCCGTCCTGCGCTCGGGGTGGGTACAGGCTTGCCGGCACACCCACCAAGGGCTAGGTGCCCGGGACGGCGAGCACGACATCCACCTCGGCGAGAACGATGTGCGCGTCGGTCGCGACGGTGGTCACGAACCACGGCTCGCCGACGACCTCGCCGCGGCGAAGCTCCCAACGGCCGCCGAAGCCACGGGTAACGTCGACGGCTTCCTCACCGCGGACGACGACGCGTGCCTCCATGTGTAGCGTGGCGTCGGCGTTCGGCCACTCGTATCCGGTGGTGGGGAGTCTGAGCGTGAAGGCGAGAACATCGTCCGCGTCGGGATCGAGGTCCCGGGCGCGCAAGACAGTAACCTTGTCGACCACGAACTTGTTCATCAGGCCGGGGCCGATCTCCACGTTGAAGTCGTGGCCCGTGAGATCCCGGCATGAGCGTCGATAGGTCATCAGTGCAACGTCTGCCGCAGGCCATCGGACAGCACGTTCGCGACCTTCCCGACCACGCCGGCGCCGAACATCTGCGCGGAGAAGAATGCTCGCTCGTCCCCGTTGTACGGGCAGATGTAGACCACCACGGTATCTGGGTCGTCGAACTTGACCACCTCGAGCAGCGCGCGCTGCTGTAGGTCACCGGGAGGTGATAGCTGCTCGGATGCCCGAACGGTGATAAGTGTTCCACCGTAAGAGGTCTGCATTGGGTCTTTCCGAATGCGGTCGACAAGGTCGTCCGTGAGAATGGAATCCATACCTTTTACGATATGGAGTGCAGCTGTAGCTGGGAATCCCTCAAACGAGGGTGTCTGCGTTGGTGGTGCCGTCCGTCGCGTGGGCAGCGCTGGGATGCGCGGGTGACACGTGGATGGAGCCGCGATGCGGCGCTGTTGGCCTGATCTGTGCCGCTGCGCGGCGCTGTCTGTCTGATCTGAGCCGCTGCGCGGCGCCCCTCTCTGGGCCCTGCGGGCTCGTTTTTTGGCCGTGAAGCCTTCGGCGGCTCGGTCGCTGCGCTCCCTCGTAGCCACCTGCGGGCTCCGCGCAAGCGGCTCCGCCGCCGGCTCCTCCGAGAGTTTCGGGACGCGGTCGCAAGCTCCCTTATTTCGCCCCGAAATTCTCTCCCCCACCGCCCTCCGGGTTGCACTACGCCCTCCGGTCGCTAAGGCGTAAAAACGCCTTCACGGCAAAAAAACGAGTGGAAGAGAGAACACACGTGACGATTACCGAGAACACCACTAGTCCCGTCGGGGTCATCGAGTACCTGGACCCGAACACGCTCATCATCGAGGAGAACGTGCGCCCCATCGCGGACCTCAACCGGGAGTTCGTGCAGAGCATCAAGGCGAACGGCGTCCTCACGCCGGTCCGGGCTCGCCGCGACGGCGAGGGCCGTGTGCTCGTCCGGGCCGGACAGCGCCGCACCCTCGCCGCACGAGAGGTCGGTCTGGCGACGATGCCCGTTCACATCATCGAGGGCGACGAGACCACCGCCGAGCGGATCGTGCAGCAGCTCGTCGAGAACGACCAGCGCCTGGCGCTCACGGACACGGAGCGCACGGTCGCGTTCAAGCAGCTGCAGTTCGAGGGGTTGAGCGCCACGGCGATCTCCAAGCGCACGGGCACCGGGGCGCGGACCGTCAAGAAGACGCTCGCGGTCGCGAACACGCCCTCCGCGGCCGCGGCGCTCACCGACCGAGTCGTCGTCCTCCCTCCCCCCCCCGTCGTAGTCGACGCCCGGGACGTCGACGCCGGCTGCGCGGCCGGACGCCTCCTCGTGGGACTGCTCGGCGCCGTCTGCATCGCTTGACCATCCACGAGGCCAGCCGCGACAGCTCGGCGGGCGTCGGCCTCTAGCCCTCCTGGAACAGGATGGTCGAGTAGGTGAAATCGCACACGCCCGGATACGGGTCGCCGCTGCCGCCGCTCACCTCCTTCGCCGGAGCGCCCCGGCCACCGACGGTCCTGTCGCAGATCTGCATGCGGTTCCCGCGGATGGTGACGTGGTCGATCTTCGCCGTGTCCCCGAAGTTCTGATTGACCCCGGCGACCTTGTAACGGCCGCCGGTGATGAACACGTCACTCACGACGATGTGCCTCGGGTACTGGTGCGCGCAGTCGCCGCAGGATCGCACCAGCGAGCCGATGTCGGACGCGGCGAAGTGCGAGATGCGGGCTGTGCCCGCACCGTCCAGCTGGACGACCTTGTCGTACGCGTGCGCCACCCCGCCCCCGCGGATGGTGACGACGGACGAGTCGGGTGAACCGTCGAGGAGGGTCACCGCGTCCTCGCCGACATCCGGCGACCACATGTTCTCGATCGTGCATGAGGCCTCGCAGTGGATGCCGTCCGCGGCGAGCCGGCCGATGATCACGTTCTTCACCGTCCCGCCCGGCTTGACGAGGATCACCGGCTGCTGGAACTCGCTGCGACCCGTGGTCGAGCCATTCAGCTCGGCGTAGCCGAAGTCGACGGTCTGACCAGCGGGGACGATGTACGGGGTAGACCGCGCAGGTCGCACGGAGGTCGGTTTCGGGAACTCCGGCATCTCCGTGATGGAGGAACCGCGATCCGGAAGAGGCGCAGCGGACGCAGGCGGGGCTGAATGAACCAGACCCGTGAGCGACATCACCGCGGCGAGAACCGACGCCCCGATGAGCATCCGTGCCGTACGCCGGCGCACCGACGAGCGAATAGAGGAATTGTGCGTGATCTTCATGGTGACCTAACCCATCATGCGATATCACCGCGCATTTCGCGGTGGGCGTCAGGGTAGGTGTCACCAGGTCTTGATCCTGGACGATGCCCGCACATCCTGGGTGGTCGCACATCGCTTCGCACTCGGCAAGAGAAGGCGAGGCGCGCTCCTTCGTCGGAACCTCCGCCGTGGGGAAATCCGCGTCGATCGGCCAGATGGCCGTCGGAGAAGGCGGGACCACGGGGTTCCTGATGAGTCGATTCGCGACACACGAGCCATGGTCAGGATCACCGGATCAGGCATCGTCGTCACGGGGCTCTGTTGTCCGCGCGCATGGACGTCACAGCACTCATCCAGCTGTTCTTTCGTGAACAGGTAGGAAAAGAACGAGTTCATGCAGACGTCGGGACGCGCCGCGGCGAGCCGTTGGAGGGACCGCCGCGGTCGACCTTCACTGACACGATGCCCGCCCGACGGGTGCTGCGGTCGCCTTCACCCTCCCCCACCACCATCTGCCGTCTTCAGAACGGCGTCTCTGCTGCCTAGTCGAGGACGTACTCGTCCATCCCGTAGCGGTCGGCGTGCGCGGGCATGCTCGGCGCTGCGGGATCCGTCGTCGTGTCCCGAGCTCGACCTCGAAGGGCTGCGCAGCGTCACGTCGGATTCCGGTCTGCCCCGTGCGGTGCCCGAGGATTCCCTGCTGCTCCCGCTCTTGTCCGCTCAGTTCAGGATGAAGCGCTGCCCAGGGGTCCCGTCGCACGGCCAGATGCGCAGGACGGTCTCGTTCGCCGTCGACCCACCCGGCGCGTCCAAGCAGAGGTTCGATGCGGGGTTGAGGAGCGCGCCGCTCGGCCGCGGCACCCACCGCTGGCCGCCGACCCCGTTGCATGTCCAGGACTCGACGGCCGTGCCGGCGTCGGTGAGATTGCCGTCGACATCCAAGCAGCGACCATTGGACCTCAGGCTCTGATCCGCCGGGTCGTAGATCCACTGCTGGTCCGCGGCCTCGGTGAGGCCGGCAGGCGCTCCTGTGGCGGCGTTCTGGCACGTGTAGATCTGCACCGCCCTGCCGGCGGCATCGGTGTCGTCCCCCGACACGTCCACGCACTTCGACTTGCCGCCCGGGACGGGATGGAGGATCGGCGTCGACGCGGCGAATCGTTGGGCGGCCGATCCGTTGCAGGGGCGGGCGCGGAGCGCTGTGCCGTTCGCGGTCGAGCCGTTCGGCGACTCGAGGCATAGCCCGGACCCCGGGTTCTGCACCGAGCCGTCGGCCTGGGGGAACCACTGCTGGTGCGCCGCACCGTCGCAATCGTGCAGGACCACCCCGGCTCCCGCGTCGCCCGGCACGCCAGCGAGGTCCAAGCACTTTCCGAGGGTGTTCAGCGTCCCCTCGCCGACGGTGCTCCCGACCCAGCGTTGATCCACGGCCATCGCGAGGCAGTCGTCCAGTTGGGCGACGGCCGCGTCGCCGCTGCCGCCCACATCGCGGATGCCGACGCACTTGCCTCCTGGACCGACGATGGGCCTGCCGGGACCGCCGCCCGTGCCCTTCGCGTGGTAGCCCTGCGCGACGACGTTCGCCTGAACCGCGTTCTCGGTCGCATCGGAGGCGTAGCCGGACGTGATGACACCTTCGAAGAAGAACTGGGTGCCGCGATTGGAGTTGTCTCCTCCTGCCCCGAGGCCGATCGAGCCTTCGAGCTTCATCGGCTGCCAGCTGCTGCCGAACCGGTCGACGCCGTCGGGCAGCGACCCGTCGTACCAGGTGGAGAGCGCGCCGCGCTGGGCGTCACCGCCCTTGATGGCGAAGGTGTCGACGCCGTTGTTCTTGAGCGTCGCGGTGACGAACTCGGACGAGTTGCCGCGGTTCTGGGCCCAGACGGTCGTCTTGCCCTGGAAGACGCCCTCCTCGAGGTCCGCTTGGACCCACGGCCCCCACCCGGAGGTCTCCGTCGCGCCCAGGGTGGACAGGTTGAGGGCGTCCATGTGGCCGGCACCGGTGTCCGTGGGCTCCGTCTCGACGTTGCCGAAGTCGGAGCAGCATGCGCGGTTGACGTTTGTCCCGCTTGCCACCATGTACAGGGACTCCGGCGCTGCGCCCCGGGCCATGCCTGTGGTCACCTTGCTGGAGCGGCGATAGGCGACTCCCGGAGGGAGATAGAGACCGAATGCATTCTTGCCGGCGACGGTCACGGGGAGGGCCGAGGCGGCAGCCGGTCTGTTCGCCGCGCCCTGCTCGCCCGCGGGGGCGGGAGTCAGGTCGTTGTGGTTGGGGGACTGGTCGTAGATCACGGGCACGGTGCAGCTCGTACCGGAGCAGAACGAGGTCTGCTGGTCGGCGTTCGCCGGGCCGCCCGGGGAGACCGCTCCGACGTCGACGGTGGCGCCGTCGCTGGCCCGCTTCACTTGGTAGAGCGGACCGCCATAGCTGCCGTACAGCGCCCGAGTGGTGCTGAAAGCACCGACGCACGGTGCGCCGCCGGCGCCGTAGATGTCGCAGGGGCCGTTCGCGGGCGCTTCGGCGGAGGCGCCGACGGCGGGTACGACGATGCCGAGCGCCAGCGCGAGGATGAGTGTCGTGAGCGACGGAAGGACGAGGCGGGAGAGTCGCCCGCTGAGGTGGGGTCGCATGGCAGGGCCCTCTCGGAGATCGCCGCGCATCGACTGGGGATCCGCGGGGCGTGGTCACGGAGCACACAACTTAGAGGATTGCGCAGCGCTCACGCGTCGGGTCTCCTCAAGGTGGCGTCGACCGGTAAGTGGCGCCCGGAGCGATCGAAGCCCGGCATCGGCGTGCTCCACCGATGCCTGGCCCGGTGCGGAGCCGGGAGGTTTCGGGGCGGGAGATCGAGTGGCATGAGCCACGTACGGCGGGGCAGGCGCCGGGAGTGCAGGTGGACATTCGGGTGGTGTTGCACCTGGTACCCGTGCGCACCGGAGATCGCCTACCCGCGGCGGTCTAACGTGCGACAGCGGCGACAGCCGTCGCGCTTCGAGAGAGGAATCCGCATGACCAGCATGCGCCCCAGACGCTCCTTCTTCAGCACCATCGCCATCGGCGCTGTGACGTCCCTCGGGCTCGTCATCGTCGCCCCCGGCAGCAGCGCGTTCGCCGTCACCGATCCGACCTCCCCGGGTGCGCGAGTGGGGCGAGCGCTCGACAGCGGGCACTTCATCGACGACATCGAGTCGGGCGCCATCACCGAAGCCGACGTCGTCCAGTCGGCCGCCACCGGCATCGATCTGCATGGCCAGCATGTCGACAACTGGATGGACCTATCGCCCCAGCAGGTCGCCGAAGGGGATGCGCTCACCGCGCAGCTCCACGCCTCCATGGACGCGGATCCCCAGATGGCCGCCTCCCTGGAGAGCACGAAGGCCGCGATCGTGGACTCGGCGGCTTCGTATGCCATGCCACCTGCAGCCGGAGCCGCCGACCGTCGCTTCATGGAGTCCAAGCGCTGGTACAGGCATCTCATCCACTGGTACACGATCTACATCAACCACGATTGGCTGCGCGGGCTCCTCGGTGTGGGCATCGGCGCGGCCACCGTCGCGATCTGCTCGTTCTTCTCCATCACCGGAGTGGCCTGTGCGTTCATCGGCGTGCTCTTCGCCGGTGGCCTCGCCGACGTCGTGAAGAACGATGCCTCCTGCAGCGGCAAGGGCCTCTACGTCAAGATCCCCGACACCGTGCACTCCCACTGCGAGCGGTAGGAGCCGGGCCACCCCCGCCGACCGCAACCGCTGCTCTGCTACGCCGCGATCGAGGGCGCGGACGGCGGGGTTCTGTTCGCCGGAGCATCGTGTGGGTAGCCGGATCGGTAGATGACTCGCCAGGCCGGGGTCGCTCACGACCACGACAGGGGAGCTGCACAGGCCGCTTCCTTCGGCCGCTCATCGGCGGGTCGAGAGCCCCGATCGGACACGATGATGAGTATCGGCTTCTCTCGCGGAGCAGAACTGAGGCCCCTCCACGTGTCCGTGCCGGAAGTTCGCGGGAGTCCCGATGCCCTCACCCTCCTCGCTCGTGGGCACCAGACCCGCTCCGGGTGGTTGCGCCTTCTCGCGGGGCAAGCCGTCGAACGTGGATAGAGACATCAAGTGTGCGTCGTCTGGCCAAGCCGAGTCGGAACCCGAGTCGAGCGACGATCAGCTCATCAGACATGAATGCATGCGCTACTGCCCGCAGTGGCTGTTTCCCAAGTCAGGGAACTTGATGTAGAGGTACGGGAGGTGCTTGCCATGGCAGCTCACCGCGATCGACCCGAGGGTGACGAACGCTACGGCGCCGATGCTCACGAAGATCGCGGAGGCGAGCAGCCAGAATGCACCAGCGACGACGGCCGCGATGCCGGCCGCCGTACCGCCTCCGAGGAGGGCCCCTCCGGTGGGCGCGGAGATCTTGGCGGTCCCCCAATGGTGGAAGAGCCGCTTGAGATCGCGAGAGAGTGACAGCTGCGCTTCGACCATCGAGCCCGCTGCGGAGGTGGTCGTCGTCGCCGGCCGCAAGATCATGAGCTCTCCCCCGTCCTCCTGATCCCCCGGGTCGCCCCAAGCCGCCACGTCGCCGGTGTTGCGGAGCTCCTCGACTTCGAGCGTCATCCCGCGGGTGAGGGCCGCACGATCGATGGCCTGCGCTCTCTGCGGGTTTCCGGCGGCACTCGCGGCGACGAGCTGCTCGACGCTGATGCGCCCATCGACGACATCCTCGAGGAAGGAGCCATCCTGCACGGCGGCGGCGATCGAGGTTTCATCGGCATATGCGGCGGGAATCCCCGTCGTGAGCGATCCGATGATGCCGACCATCGCGACCGTGGCGACGAGGGGCCAGCTCCGGTGACGTGGGCCCTGGCGGGTGCGGGAGAGGGATGATGGGGCAGAGCGCTGCATGGTTGCCTGTTCGGTCGAGTGGATCCGGATCGGGAAGGCCCACAAGCTATGCGGTCGCCGCGATCCCTTGGTGGGTTCTGCACAGTGCTGGTGTTGCGCCCGGTGGCCCGTCGACTCATCCGGTGGCCACTCGTCGAGCGGGGCGGCGTGGCCACGCGCAGCTCGACAGGCCCATGAACGGCGTCGCGTCATTCGTGGTGGCGGAGATCTGCACCGATCCCCCGCTAGAGCGCCTCGACCTTCCGTACCCGCACGCGTGCACGCGCGCCTGGTCCGGGATCTCCTGCCGGGGACCCCGGGCACGATCCGGGACGTCGACGTGCACGCGATGGGAACGGGGAGCCCGCAGTTCGTGCCCGATCTCGCCGAGGCCCATCTCGACCCGCTGCTCCGCGATCCTCAGATGGAGCGCTGCGTCACCGGGCTCGACGTGGACGTGTCCGCCGTGCGTCACTCCGGTCATCGGCGCGGGCTCCCGGCGATCCTCACGTGGTGAGTTCCCCTCGCGGACCGTTCTCTGGCTGGAGCGCGGGCGTCGGTGTGATCCTCGGAGGCCGGCTCTGTAGACGGCGCGCGGGCGTCGAGACCCACTCGAGTTCCCCACCTGCGGACTAGCGACCAGGTGGCCCGACGGCCATCTCGGCATGGACGGACGCTGGCCGTGACGCACCGGGCTACCACTCGATTCGGGTCGGCCACGTACGTGCGGCAGCCAGCAGGGACTCGGGGCCCGAGCCTGCCCTCAGGTCACGTGTCCGAATTACCGACCACGCAGGATGAAGTTTCGGACGAAAGACGTAGCTAAATATTGCTGTGGGCGTTCCTGGCCGAAGACGACGAGCCTGTCCCCTGTCTAGTCTGCGATGGCGCCAGACGACGTGCGCATCTCGAAGCTCTTCACGCGTTCGGTCTTCCGCGCAGACGACATCCACCACAGCAGAAGAATTACGGGAGTGACATGCACACATCACAAGTACCCCGCAAGCGTCGTACGTCGATGGTCATCGCGGCCGTCGGGCTCGGTCTGGTTCTGGCTTGCGGACCGCTGATCTCCAGCGCCCAGCTCGCGCACGCGGCGAGCGAGAGTTCCTCGGGGGGCGGGGACGCGACCGACACAGGCCGGGACTTCTCCGACGCAGACGACGCAGCATCCGCGAACTACTGGACGCCAGAGCGGATGGCGGCCGCGTCGTCGCTCGATGAGACGCCGACGCCTCCCCCGGATGCGAGCACTCCAGTCGACGCCAGCGCGGCGACCGGTGTGTTCGAACCGGTCAAGTGGATCGGCAGGCTGTACTTCACGCGCGACGGCCAGGACAAGGGCTGCACCGCGTCGTCCATCAAGTCCGACTCGAAGCTGGTCATAGCGACGGCTGCGCATTGCCTCTATCGCGATGGACACTTCGCCAGGAACTTGCGATTCATCCCTGCGTGGGACGGGGCCAACAAGCCTCTCCTCACGTGGGGCGCAGCAATGTATCAGGTACCCCGAGAGTGGCGCTACCAGCAGGATCTGCAGCATGATGCCGCTTTCATCCAGCTGAAGCCCCTGCATTCATGGGAGGGGGAGAAAAAGTATCTCGCTGACGAGGCGGGCGCGACTGCCACGAACTTCGGTCTCGCAAGAGCAGGACTGCACTACGAGGTGTTCGGCTACGAACTGATCTCAGGTTACGTCTCTCATCCGCTTTTGACGTGCTCCGGGGTCGGTTCCCGTTTGAACCCGGAGGCCTCCTACCTCGGCATAGGCAACTGCGCGATGGTAAACGGTAGCTCGGGTGGCCCTGTCTATCACGAATCGGGCAGGGGCGTGAATGGCACGCAGGTCGGAGTCGTCAGCTCCGTCGTGCGTAAAGGCAATCAGCCTTCGACGTACTTCGCTCCGTGGGGAGATGTGGAATACCAGGTATTCAGGGCTGTCGACTCCTGGCGAGGCTAGGCCACCATGCCATAGGGCCGCTCACCCAGCCAAATGAGGCAGTGCCCGGGTCGCCCGACCCGGGCACTGCCACGATCGCGCGGCACCTGCGACCGCGTGAAGCGCCTGCGGCCCACCGAGCGAGCCGCTCAAGACGGCAGGGCTGGGGCCGGGTACGCATCCCATCCGCCATTCTCGCGGCCGTCGCTTTCCTCTGCCGCGAGCTGGCGGCGGATGTACGCGCCCAGGTACGGCAAGGAGAACTGCACGTACCCGTGGCCGGCGGCGTGCACGTACCCACTGTCGATGAGGCGCTTCTTGTACACCTGGACATACGCGTCGGAGACTCCCATGCGTCTGACGATGTCGGCGACCTTCGTACGGTCGTCGTCCGCGGCCATCGCGTTGAGGAACTTCTGGTCCACGTCGGAGAGGTCGCCGTAGACCCGGCTGATCACCCGGCTCTCCACCGCCCTGATGGCCTTGTCGTGAGCCACTGAGGCGTCGTCGAGGTTGATGGTGGGTGCGGTGGAGGCATTACGCCAGGCGTAGTCGCCGGCTAGCTGCACCAGGTAGGGGTACCCCTGGGACAGGGAGACGAGCTTGTCGAGCGCGGCCTCTTCTATCTCGCGACCACCGAGTTCGGCGGTCTCAGCGAACACGCGACGGGTCTCCGATGCGGAAAGCCGCTCGAACTCGATCTCGCGGGAGCGCCGGAGGAAGGTGGTGTGCTCCTCAGCGAGGAGGGCGTCGAGACTGACCTTCACTCCGGCGAAGACGACCATGACCTGCGCTCCGTCCTCGAGGGCGTGCGAGACCTGCAGGGCGAACCGACCGAGCTCGCGGAGGCGGACCCGGCCCGACGAGACCTCGTCGATGGTGATGAGGATCCCCCCGCGGCCGCCGAGCGCCGTGGATAGAGCGACGAGGTCGCTGCGCAGCTGGGGTCTGACGCTCCGGTGCCCTTCGACGTGCTCGAAGCCGGCGCTGAACTCCCAGATCCCGAGCGATGTCAGTCGCATGCGGCTCTCGGGAGTCATCTCGTTGATGAGGGCGGGGATGATGGAGTCCATCACGCGCCCCATGAGGCCGGCGCTGGCGTCGTCGCTGATGACCAGCCAGTCCGCTGCGCGAGCTTCGTCTTGCAAGGTGGTGAGGAAGGAGGTCTTGCCGGCGCCGCGCAAACCCGATACGAGGACGGAGTGGTTCTCCCCGAAGTCGAGGGTCTCGAACACGGCTCTGAGCTCGGTGAGCTCATCCCGGTGCCCGCCGAAGATCGCTGGCTTCTTCCCGTATCCCGGGGTGAAGGGGCTGGGCGCCGTATCCACCATCATGCTCTCCAAATCGTATTTACTTTATTCTATCCCTACAGGGGTCATCCCGTCGGGTGCTGGCCGGGTCCGACGGGGGGGGGGGGGGGCGCCTCGACGGCTTCCGCTCGCGGCGTCCAGGCCGTCGGCCATTCGATGTCCTCGTGAGGCCCGCGGGCTCGTCGAACGGCCGAGTTCACAGGGGTGCGCATCGCAGGGACGCGGCGAATGCGGTGAACGCGGCCTCGACTCGATCGTGGTCATCGGTGACGAGCAGGTCGACGATGAGTCCACGTGTCACGCCGAGGATGAGCGTCGCCCTGGCCTCCGCCTCCGACGCCGGGCACCCTCCGGCCTCGATCGCGCGAGCCAGGAGTGCCGTGCGATCGCGCATGGAATGAGTGACGGCCTCGGCCAGGGGCGTCTGCCCGTAGAGACTACTGCCGGTGATGGCGGCGAAGAGCCGCACGTGTCGACGGCCCATGGGGTCGGTCGCTCGCGTCCAGAGGGCGCGCAAGGGGTCGTCTCCGTCTGCCACCGGCGCGGGAGCGGAGAGGGCCTCGGTGAGCACGTGCTGGACGATCTCCGCGATGAGCGCGTCCCGAGTGCCGAAGTGGTGCACGAGCGTCGCGTGGCTGACGCCGACGCTGTCCGCGATCCCGCGGAGCGTCAGCCCATCGAGGCCGTTGTCGAGGGCGTGTTCGGTCGCCGCGGTGAGGATCTCGCCACGACGGTGCGCATAGCGCAGGCGGCGCCCATCGGTGGTCTCTTCGCTCATCCCGTCTGTCTTCCTCTTCCCTCGCGTGCACAAACGATGGGCATGTGCACTATTGCTAGACCGCGTGGTAGATCTACCACTACCGTGCTCCCACGAGGTGCTCGTGAGACTCCGAGACATCATCCCGGAGAACTGAGCGAGCCCATGATCCCCTCGAGATGGAGGACACCATGACGAAGATGAGACCCCGCGGCCGCGGCCTGCTCATCACGACCGCCACGATGCTCGTCGCGGCATCCGCGGCGCTCGGCACCACCGTCTCCGCGAACGCGGCGACCAACCCCTACCAGCGAGGTCCGGCCCCGACTGCCGAGAGCATCTCAGCCGAACGCGGCTCCTTCGCTGTCGCGGATAGCGCGGTCTCGGCGGACTCCGTGTCCGGCTTCGGCGGAGGGACCGTGTACTACCCCACCGACACGAGCGCAGGTAAGTTCGGGGCCGTCGCCATCGCACCCGGCTTCACCGCGAACGAGTGGAGCCTCGCTTGGCTGGGACCGCGCCTTGCCTCCCATGGCTTCGTCGTGTTCATCATCGACACGATCACCACGGGTGACCAGCCAGCGCAGCGAGGTGACGAGCTGCGTGCGGCCCTCTCATATCTGACGACCAGCAGCCCGGTCCGCGACCGCGTCGATCCCGCGCGTCTCGGTGTGATGGGCCACTCCATGGGCGGCGGCGGAGCGCTCCAGGCGGCCGAGGACGATCCTTCGATCCGTGCCGTGATCCCCATGACGCCGTACGACCTCGACAGCCCATCGCCGAAGGTGACGGCCCCCACCCTCATCATCGGTGCGCAGGACGACACCATCGCGCCGGTCGCCTACCACGCGAGGCCGTTCTACGAGTCGCTGACCTCCGCGCGGGCGAAGGAGTACATCGAGCTGCGCAACCAGAGCCACTTCGCACCGAACTACCCCAACGCCACCATCGCCAGCGCCAGCATCGCGTGGTTGAAGCGCTACATCGACGATGACCAGCGATACCAGCCCTTCGCTTGCCCTGCGCAGGTGGGGAGCTGGCTCATCAGTGACTTCCGCAGCGCCTGCTGAGTGAGCGTGACCCCGTGGCGTGATCCGCATGGCCGCTGGCGATCAGTCGAAGCCCGACGGTGGGGCGCTCAGGGCATCCCCCGTCGGGCTTCGGCCCGCATCGCCGCTCAGCGGGCGAGTCCCCTCGAGATGCGATTCCCGCGAGGTAGGGGCAGCGGGTCTGTCTCCCGGTGCTCGGGCCCCATGGGCCTTCGTCGTCATGGAACCACGCCTACCCGGACCGCCCAAGCCGACCTCCCAAGAGGGGCGAAAGCGACCCCCATTGCTCGCCGATCCTGCATCACCCACGCCAGCGCACGCGTGGGCCGGGAATGCGTCCACTCGCCGCGGCTCTCGGGCGCATCGACGCCGCCCGTCTGACTCGATGCCGGCTTCATCGCCGGATCCACGAAGGCTGGACGTGACGAAGGCGCACGACGCGAAGGCGAACCACACAGCTCCACCTTCCCAGAAGGGACTCCGGATGCCCGTCTCCGCCGCCGACTTCAAACGCTGGGCCAGCGACAACTCCCTCGCCAGCGCGAATGCTCCGCTCGCCCAGGCGATCGGCCTCGGGCGAATGGCACTGCACCGACAGCTGGCCAGTGGGTGGGTGCAGGAGCGGACCGTCATCGCCGCCGCTCGCGCCGTGTCGGCGAACCCCGTCGACGTGCTGTCGACCTTCGTCGAGTACGAGGACCTCCGTCGTGGCGTGATGGCGCCCACCCGAGCAGAGGTCCTGGCTCAGGTCACACTCGATGATGCATCCGCCGCCCTGCTGCGCCGCCGGAGCGGCCACTACGCGGCGCGTCTGCGTGACGAGCGGATCCACCAGAACCCACCTCAGCCGAACAGCGTCCAGGGCTGGCTCGATGCCATCGCCGCCGGCGACCTCCGGCACCGACTTTCCGAGTGCCTCGACATGCCGGCGCAGCGGCTGTCCCGTCACGTCGACGAGAAGGGCATGACGGTGCGTCACCTGGTGGAGGTGGCTCGAGTCGCTCGCACGTCTCTCACCGGAGGCCTGGCCGCGGCTGGGATCATCACTCTGCAAGAAGCGGGATGGCCGGACCGCGTCCGGGAACGAGCCATCGGGTTCTTGTCCGAGACGGAGCTGATGGAGCTGGTGCGAGCGAGGCTCGCGTCCGCGCATCGCGCTGCCCGCCGCCATGACGAGGACGAGGCTGCCGCCCGCCGCATCGAGGAGTCCTTGGGATGACCGCATGCTGGTGACGTACGTCCACGTCGACGACGCTGTTGCCGTGCTCGCAGCTTGCGCCCCGGCGCGGCCGTCCGCGGCTCAGGGCGTCCTCATCGCGTCGCCGTCTCCTGCCCGTCGCCGCCAGCGTCCCGTGCCCTCGCTACCGTGAAGCCCGTCCCGCGGGACGGGATCTCCCCCTAGGCCAGGCTGTCTTCACGGATCGCGCTGACAAGTGCCGGGGTCTCCCCTGGAGGCTGAGCTACAGACGCGTAGCCATGGGTGCCAGGCCTCTCGGGCCTCGGCGGGCTTCTGCCCATCTGCATCTCAGGGGGCATCCACCGTCACCATGCTGTGCGCGCCCTGGGGATACGTGCGTGTGCCACGGGCTCGACGGCCTACCGCGCCTTTGCTGTGATGTTCCCCTCTCCCTCCCCTGCCTCAACGCCGGCTCCGGCGTCGAAGAGCTTTCGTTGCGCTCATGGCGGTGGGGCCCTCTTGCTCCCTCGCGCCGACCGCGCTGAAGGGCTCTGGCAGCGGCCGGAGACCACCCGCTCCGGGCGACGGCCGCTCGGCTCCTAGAGAGCACCCGTCAGCGCCATCGACAGCGTCTTCAACATGCCATCGACGCGCTTCTGCTGCACCACATAGCGGCGGGGCTTTCTGTCCGGCTCCGAGCGGGGAGGGTCCAGGGCTACTGCTCCGAGCTTCTCGAGGACGTCGAGGTGCTTCGCCACCATCGAGCTCGAGAGCCCCATGTCCCGTGCCAGCTCCGGTCGTGTCTTCGGCCCATGCGCCAGCAGATGGCGGATCAAGCCCACCCTCACCCGACTACCGAGGGCGTCGACGCTGATGCCGACTTCGGTGGGGAGGGGCGGGGCGACGCGTCTGGGCACCTCGCGAGTGTGTCCAAATAGCGCGTACGTAGCACTTATTGGTCTATAAAGTACCAATAGGCGGGGAGGTGCGATGCAAGTCCTACTGCATGGGATCGTCATAGACGGGCCCCTGCTCGCTGATGACGCGGGCGCGATCACCGCCACCTTCACCTGCGCCGATCCGGTACGAGGTGGATCATCGACCTCGTCGGCGGCATGCTGTGAGGTCGTGTGCCGGGGCTCCCTGGCTGTCACCGTGCTCCTCGGCCTAGATGCAGGTGAGCGCGTCTGCGTCTCCGGCGAGCTGCGACTGCACCGGCCGCCGTCGGGTTCGGACGAAGACCTTGTGCTCGCGTCGCTCGAGACGCAGAGCATCACCCACCACGGCACGGTGTCCTGCACGACACGGATCGGACACGCCGCGAACGAGAGCTGTTTCTGAATCAAGCAGCCACTAACCTCCGAGACATGGCTGCACAGCGACACCACGGAGGACGACCGGCAAAGGGCGACCGGCAGGCGCTCCTGTCGCGGGTCCCCGCGCCCCTCGGCGAGGCCGTCAAGGCCCAAGCCGACATGCGCGGCATGACGGTGAGTGACTACATCGCCGCGCTCCTCGCGCAGAACCTCGGCATGCCCGAGCTCGTCACGGTCCAGCCAGTGAGGATACCCACCCGACAGGAGCTGCCCATCGCAGACGTCGCCTAAAAGCAAGGGGGGCCCGCCGCTCTCGCGGCAGACCCCCAACACGTGTTGTAGCTCCCACCGTCATTGCTTGCCGGCTCGAGGTGCGAGCTAATCCAGATCAACCAGCCTTCACAGGAGGTCTCTCTATGTCCGCGAGCATAACCCACGAACACCGGGTTGTAGATGGACTCGCCGCGAAATCCGTCCAAGGGTGCGGCGATACGCACTCCAACCAGGACGTCAGCGACCCCTTCGAGGGCGAGACCCGCCGCATGACGAGCACCCCCATCGGCCCGCGACGCGACATACGTCCTCGAGGGGAGTCCGCCGAGGCACACGAGACCCGGCTTGCATCCGACACCGGCGCCGCAGTCCTCGCCACTGCGTCCGCTGCCGCGTTCGCGGCCGATGGTCTGTCCCTCTCGCTCTCCCCCGAGCGCCCCGCAGCACCGCTGCGCAACGACTTGGGAGCACTGCCCGTGCTCTCCCCTGCGACTGCTTCCGAGGAGGCCAGCCCGACGACCAGTTAACGAATAAGAGCCCGTCGCTACCAACGACGGGCTCTTGAAGATTCGTAGCTCCGACCCCCTCAACGGCTACCAACCCAGGGTCCGAGCTCCACCACATCCACACCGGCTACCAACCGGGTCTTTGTTGTACCTCCGAGGAGATGTCGCCATAGTAGCTCCATCGCGCCTGCAAGCGCCAGAACGTCGGCCTGAGAACCCCCCCGGCGTGTCGCCGTCCATCGGCTCCGCATGGGAGCTGACACGCCGTCTGAGTCCACGGGACCAGGTGCGCGCGATGATCCGCGACGCCTACGGGCGCCTGGACACCAACAGCTACCCTCGTCTGCACCCGCTGGGCCCGGATGCGCCAGCGACGCCGTGGGCGATCCGCCTCGCCGACGCTGCCGGCCGCTACCGGCTCATCTGCTTCGACTTCGACGGCAAGGACAGCTCAGGTGCGGTGCCCGAGCTGATGGAACAGGCGCAGGATCAGGCGGCCGTGCTTGCTCGCATGCTCGACGAGCTCGCGATCGCCCATGTTCTGTGCCGTTCCTCCGGCGCCGGCGGCCGTCATGTGTGGCTCGCCGTCCAGGGCGGCGCCGACGCCGCTCAGGTCGGTGCCCTCGCGTCCGCGGCGCGCGCGAACTTCCCCACCCTGGACCACGGGATGCTCCGCAACCCCGCCGAGGGTGCCGCTCGTCCTCCCCTGTCCCCGCATCGTGACGGGACGAACTCGCGCGTGCTCGCTGGAGACGTGAGCTCGCTCCTGGTCCCCTCGACGTCGGCGCAGGACCTCGACGCCCTCACGGCACTGTTGACGAACCGCATGCCGACCCGCGGGGCCGACAGCGATCCCTCCGGTCCCGTTGACAGCGAGCATCGGGCGCACCGGAAGCTCAGCCGCGCCGGAATCGCGCACATGGCCACGATCGGTGGCGGCGGCAACCCGTCCTGGACCGGCTTCATGTGCCTGCTCTCTGCCGCGAACGCAGGCTGGACCTTCAGCGATGTCGAGCACGCCGCTCGTACCGCGCCGGGGATGGAGCACTACCGGACCAAGAACGCAGGCCGGGGTGCTCGGAGGAAGCGCAACGTCAACGAAGCACGAGAGCGCCTCGAGCGGCAGTGGGCCAAGGCCCAGCAATATGCGGCGGTGCAGCGCCCGCTCCCGTCCGCGCGCGAAACGCGAGACCTCACGGAACTCGCGGCGATCATCCGAGACGTCGACTCCATCCTCACCTCATTCCGCGTCACCCCCGGCCGGTGGGGACGTTCCGAGGCCGCCGTCTCGCGGCGCTCGATCCTCACCGCCCTGGTGTACCTGACTCTGCAGACCGGCAAACGGACCGTGGCGGCTTCCATCCGGGATCTCGCCCTGATGACCGGGTTGGGCCGCAGCACCGCACAGCGAGCCCTCGTCGCCCTCGCCGAGGCGGGGTTCGTCAAGCGAGTGACTGTCGCTGACGCCGGCAACGCTGCTGAATGGCGGGTGACCTGGCGACTTTCCACACCTCGGCACACGGTTGGGTCACAACCACTAGATAACCCCGCCCCCCCTTCCGAACTCTTCGGGCGTCGTGCGGAACTCGCCAGCATCCTCGAGAACGAACTGACCGACCAGCGGCACGACCTTTTCACGCGCCCAGGTCTGGGTCATCTCGCTGGGAAGGTGTATGCGACCCTCGGTCGCCAGGGGGCGTTGACGGTCGACAGGGCCGCGGGATTGCTCGGCGTCACTGCCCGGCATACGGCGACCATCTTCAGTAGGCTCCGCAGACACCGCCTGATCAAGGCTGACCCCGACGGATGGGCTCGTGCTGTACGCGATCTCCGAGACGCGGCCGCCCGTGCGCTCGATGTCTCCGGGATCCTCGTGGATCGGGCGCACCGGTACCGCGCCGAGCGGGAGGTCTGGGCCTGGTGGAACGCCGAGCTCATGACGATGCACACGGCCCCGCGAGCTCGTCCTCGACGTCCTACTGCATCGAGTCGACCGCTATTCGCAGGATCAGGGACGGGTGAGCGTGTGTGGCCGCGCTACCCGCGGACCAACAGTCGTGCCGACCATCGAGCAGCGCGGGCGCTCGTCATCCAGGGGGCCCTCGACCCTGAAGCCCGCTGGCAGTACCTCGGTGATGTCGCGTGATGTGTCATGGCGGATGCATGTCCCGCAGTCCGAGCCTCCGAATGGCGGTGTCGCGTCCTCCGGATGCTGGCTCTCGTCTTCCATGACGCGCTTTGCTTGCCACGCCCGCTCTCGCAGCCATCGGCCTAGAGGTTTCCCGCACATGACAGTGTCGTGGAACCGCCTGTCGAGGCGGAGTAACGGGTGCATGGCGCATCGATCGCGTCACTTGGCGGCGTCGACGGCTCGTGACCAGAACGTCAGCGTAGGTGACGCAACGTCGGGCGCGGCCCGTGCGTCGGGGATGACCACGATCCTGAGATTCTGCATCAGGCCCGACGCACGGTGCGTGGGTACCAGCGACCCTCCTCGGTCGCGGCACCCGGGTCAGTTCGGGTCAGCGAGAGCGTAGTTGCTCGAGACCTCCCCGAGGACACGGCTGGCTGGGATGTAGCCCATGAGGCCGACGTTCTCTTGAAGCCCCTGGGTCACGATGATGCCGTAGAACTGGCCATTGACACCGACGACCGGGCCTCCGGAGTCTCCCATGATGACGCCGATACCGCTTGCGTGGGCTGCGGCCACTTCGCCGGGTTCATAACCACGGGCGGGCGTCGGAGCGCTTGTCCATGAGCAGTTCACGCCCGTGCTGCTCCCGCTCGTGCAGAAAGTCTCATCGGCTCCGGGTTGTGCACCGGCCCGCATGGGGATGGGACGCTCACCGAACGGCGTATCGAGGAAAACGCGCCCGAAGGCCCGGGGAAATATATCCTCTTTGATGAAGCAGTTGTGTAGCTGGGACGCGCCGGTGCACACGGGAGTGCGCCGTACATTGGGATCGACGCGCACCATCTCCAAATCGTAGTCTGGCGCTGTCCACGTGACCGAACCGACTACTTCACCTCCGACCTTGACCTCGGCCCCGTTCTGGGCGCAGTGCTTCGCTATCATGAGATAGCGGACCCCGCGCTGAAATGGTGTGATGCTGGAAAAGAATCCCGTGGCCACGAGAACTGCTCCGACCGTGCACTGTCGCGAGCCTGGCACTTCCACCCGCGTTCCCGCGATGATGGGGAGCTGGTTCCGCGTCTCTTGCGCACTTGCTGGCTCCGCACCGGCTGTGACGAGTGTCAGAGCGAGCACCCCACTCAGTACGATGGCCCAACGGCGGTTTCGGCGGTGTCTGGGTGTGGATCTCCTTGGCAAGCTCTTGCTCCAATCAGAAAATGGACGAAACTATTGCAGGTGGGTCTTGTGGAGTAGGCGGGGGGCGCACTCGTGCCTCGTCAGCGGTGCACGAGATAGGGCAACGGCATGTTCCCGGTCTGGTTCTGCAGGCGTGGCGCACTGGTGCTGAGTGAACATGCACGCGCGTTGCGTGTCCCGTGAGGCAATCGGGACTGTACAGACGAAGTCCCTGTGCCGCACCGGGCTTCCACAGACTTCGGAAGGGCTTCTGTCGGCGGCTTCCGACGCCCATGGGCTGTTCGCAACATGGGGAAAAGTCGAATCCCACCACCGTTGCGATATTCGCCGGGCGCATATGGTCATCGTCATGTCACGGGCCAGGCAGGGTGCGCTGGGCGTCGCGGCTCTCGGGGTGGGAGCCGTCGTACCAGTTGCCTCGGCACCCTGTGCTCTCCCGGGAACGCGCTCACGTAGGTCGGCGCGGTCGTCGCTGGCGGGGCACGCTGCGGGACCATCAGCACCACATGCGCCCGGAGGCGCGGAGTGCGGTCAAGCCGGATGGGCTGGGACTGCAGCTGACCGTGACAGCCCGACGGACTTCACCGTCATCACCATGTTGGTGTTCAGCATGTTGCTCGACGCCACTACGTATCGTTCACCACAACCACTCGACTAGCGCTGCGTGCCGGCATGAGGCGCAATGACTCTGGGCGCTCGGTCACCTCCTCGCGCCTGCTGCTGCGGACGGGCAGGGGACGGTGACGTCGACTTCGGCCGTGTGCGAGGACTCGTCCATGCTGGCCACGGAGACGGACATCCCGCCGCTGAGAGCGACCTTCTCGCCGACGCTCACAAGTTGCTTGCTGGTCCCGGAGTCACCTGGACGTACGAGGATCGTGCCGCCGTCCTGAGATTGGGGATCCGAGCGCAGTATCTGAACGCCGGATGGTCGGGCGACCTTGTACTCGGATTTCCATACTCCGTCGTACGCGGATTGATCGACTTTGTCGCTGTACTGGACGTAGTACTTGATTGACTGATGTGACGGGTCATCCCAGGAGACCACCCGCTGGGTTTCCGCTCCGGCACTCATGGTCTGAAGCGGGATCCGCCGCGTCGCGCCGCATTTCGGAACGGCGCGATGGGAGATGAGGCCGAGACGATCCAATGACGGGGCGGACAGCGGGTAGAACGCGTACGAGGATCCCATCAGATCCGTGGTGTTCCCGTACTCCGTGCGTGTGCATGAGGTAGGCAGACCGGTGGTCGCGTCGAAGTCCCAGCTCGACTGGCACTGGATGCTCGAGGCGTGGTACAGAGTGAGGTTGTGTCCGAGTTCGTGAGCCACGATCGCCGGCAGAGGATTCATGATGTACGTCACTCCCCCGGTGTTGACGCTGCTCGGCAGTGATCCGGTGGCGACGGGCGAGCACTGCTTCCCATCGGGCACGAAGGCCATGAGGTGCTTGTTGGGTCCGGGGGTCCAGTTCGCGTACTTGCGGGCAAAGGACTCGACGCCGGTTTTGTCGCTGCAGCTGATGCTCGGGTCGTCCGGCTGCACCCAGTCGCTGACGGACACGGTGGTGAAGCGCACGAATCCGTCCGTCTCGCGCTCGAAGTACGCGGCCGTCTTGTCTAGCGAGGCGATGACGGTATCTCGTGTGTAATCCCGCTTGGTGCCCGCCGGCGACACGAGGACCGCCGTCACTTCGTGTACCGCTGCCTGACCCTTGGGAGACGCGGGTGATACCTGGTAGGAGTCCGTAGTCGTCTCTGCGACCGCCGCTGTCGCCGGGAACGGGGATGCCATCGCTCCTGACAGGACGGCGAGAGGTATGACGAACAGGATCAGTGTTCTGCGCATGAGCTGCCTCACTCCCTAGCCGGATACCACGGTGATGCGTGGTTCGCAGGAAGCTAGTGCATGACAGGTGTTGCGCGCGGAGACGGACCACAGACGAATGCGTGGGAGATGGCGCGGCGTTGTGGCTTCCGAGAAGCCGCGATGGTACGGAAGAGGTCACGCTCGTGTTGAGCCGCGGGTGCCGGAGGAAGATCGCGGTCTGATGTGTCGCCAACCCGCGTGGAGCGGGTCGCCCCTCCGGTGTGCGTGCAATGGTCTGCATCCGGCGAACTCGGTCGATGAGTCCCGGGATCCGCTGGGTGTGGATGTGGGCATCCCTCGGGCGTCATCCGGGCCGTCTGCAGCACACCCAAGCGCCGATCCACGGGATAGGCGGGTGTAGGTCGTGCGCACGGGACGTGAGGTGCGTGCACAGGACCAGCGGTCATGTCGACTTCGTGCCTCGTCGTCCGCACCGCGGCCCATTGCCTCGTGGTTGCGGGGAAGCCCTCTACCAGGGGTCCCGGACGCGCGGCACGACATGGCCGTCGGTGAGATAAGGGCGTGAGGGAAGGGGAAGAAGATCTCCCGTATCGGATGTCGCAGGCCATGCTGATGGGGAGGTCATCCTCGAACAGCTATCCAGCTCTCTGAGTACGACCCCGCTCCCCCGGTGACGTGCTCCGCGGAAGGCACGCTGTCCTTCGGGCCTCCCCGACGATCGGACACAGCTCGGTGCAGACGTCTGGGAGCGGAGGCCGGCCAGCGTGATCGCCTCCCTAGGGGTAAGCCGGGGCTCGGGGAGTCCGTCACGCTAAGGCTATGTCGGTGGCGTCCTGCAAGCGCTCGTGTCCGTTCGAGCGACTGCCGCAGATGACGTGCCGACCGCGGCGAACGCGCCTGTGAGCGCGTGACTGCGGTTGGGCGCGTCGGCGGGCGCTGGGTGGAGCCAGCCGGAGCGGAGGTCATAGGGCGGCGAATCGCGTTCGCGTCAGGGGAGCGAGTCGCGCCGAGGCGGTGCGGCACCGTGGGCGTGCCCCTGTCGCGTCTCACTCCCCCATCAGGTGCGCACGCTTCTCACAGGCGCAATCGCGCGCCGGTCGAACCTGTGTCGTTCTCGGTTAGCGACGGTCGATCTTCGCTGGAGACGGCGCCCTGTCGCTGCATGCATGCATGCATGGCGGCATGTAAACAAGCATGTAGTAAAGCGTGCAGGCGGTATTGCAGGACGGACTGCATGCATGACGGACAGCTTCCATTCAGTCAGACAGACAGACAAGATTGCGTTATTGCAAGCCAACTGGCATGCTGGCTGTCATGCAAACAGTCATGGTCTATAGCGAGTCTGGGGGGGTCTCCAAGACGACCACAGCCGTCTCATTGGCGATGATCGCGGCGAGCCAGGGGAGGCGAACGGTCCTCGTTGACCTCGACCCTCGAGCGGCATCCACGAAGTGGCTCAACGTCGAGCCATCGGGGGAGGGTCTCCACGTAGGCGCCATCTTGGGCAACGAAGATCCGCAGGGCTGGGCACAGGACCTCGCGGTCTCGACCACATGGTCGGAGAATCTGCGGGTCTTGCCGTCGGCGCGGAATGTCTCCAACCGCGAGGCCGATCGAGCCGACCATGCCGAACTCCGCCTCAGCGTGTCGTTGGACGGGATCGAAGCCGACCTGGTCGTCATCGACTGCCCGAATCGACAAGGCGGCCCTCTGACCCTGGCTGCCCTGAACGCATCGGACACGGTCGTGTACGCCTCTACCGCGTCGAGCGACGGCATCGACGGGGTCCGGGGTGCGCGTCGCACCGTGCAGCAGTTCCGGGAAAGCCGCATCCGCATCAACGCGCCCGTCGCGTTGCACGAGGCCGGCGTGGTCGTCGGCGGCATCAACGACACGATCATGACGCGACCCGAGGTGGCCAGCGTGGAGGAGCTCAGGGAGATGGGGATGCTGCTCGTGCCGTTCGTCCCGAAGAGGGCCATCGTGCAGGAAGTCCGGCTGTCAGGGGAGTGGTACGGCAACTATCGCAAGGGCGCACCTGTGCTGGATGCCTACACCTCGATCGTCGAGCAGGTGATCCGATGAGCGCCGACATGCCCGACCGTCCCGCCGATCTGAGGCGGAGCCGTCGCCCCGTGCCCGCAGCGGATGAGCAAATCGACCCCGTCGACTACCGCGCGGACCGGGCGCCGGAACCGGCTCTCGAGACGCCGTCGGCGCCTGATCACGCGATCGGGGCGCGATCTCCATCCGACCACGCTCCCGTACGGAGCCTGGGTTCCCGTCGAGACACGGCGTTGCCCTTCAGCACCCGACTTGCGCCCGAGGTCTTGGACCTCATAGACCGGGCGCGAGCCGCAGGCGAAGGTGACGGGAAGGTCCGACATGTCGTGGAGAAAGCCATCCGCGACACCTATGGGGCCATGTACGGCCATTCCTGAATAATGCGTGCGGCGACGAGCCGGGGCTTCGCGGCGCAGCGCGGCGCCGCGCCGCGCGTGAGGGGGCGAGGGCGTTCAGCACATGAACGAACTGCGGATGCCGGGACCGCATCCGCGCGCGAGCTCGGCCGTGCGTGAATAGCACACATGGCCGCGCTTGACGGTGGTGGGAATCCGTCCTGTGTGGGGTTCATGCGCCTGCTGTCGGCCGAGAACGCCGGCTGGCGGGCGAACTCGCCGTACCCGGCATGAGGATTCGTCGCGACGCCGCCTATTTCGTACCGATCCATTCCCCGCCCAGGGCGACGGGTGAAGTATCGGGTGAAGATCGGAGCAGCGTTTGCAGCCCCATCTTCGGGTGGTTCTAATGGGTCGTGCCCGCACGCGGTCTGCCATGTGCAGAGGAATGCGTGCCCGACACAGAGGAATACACCATGCGCCGAGTTGCATCATCACCACCGCTCTCCGGGGGGAAAAGACGGGTCTCCGCCGTCGCGTCGACGATCGTTCTGGCTCTCGTAGCCGCGGCGGCGTTTGTCTCTACAATCGCACCGGTGGCAGCGCACGCGGCGACGGTGCCGGCCGTAGGGTGCTCCACTGATTCCTCCATCTTCAACACGGGCTATGACTCGGCTACAGGTGGACGGAGGGCTCCGGGAAGCCAGGACCAGCGCTGGACGGTAGCGGGTGGATATGACGGCTTCAACCACACGTCCGGTGTGAAAGGGGCGAGCTCGACAGAGCTGCCTCCCCAGGGAACGACCTACGAACCGGCGTACGCCGGCCGTGTCAACAACGCGTGGGCGAACAGCCAGTCCGGCACGTCCGAATGGATCTCACCGAGATACGTCACCCCCGCGGTCGGTCAGAACCAATCGGACGGCTCCGGCGACTGGTACTACCGGTACGATTTCGACCTCGATCCCGAGGTCGACCCGGACTCGTTCCAGCTCGACATGCGGTGGCTCGCGGACAACAGCGTCGCGGGCATCTGGGTGAACGACATGGCTCAAACGGGGACGAACCTACCGCAGAACCCCAATGCGCCGTACACGCATGACGGCTTCACGACAGATCGGAGAGCGGCCACGACGTCGCTCAAGGGGGACTGGAAGAGCGGACGCAACACCATCATCGTGGAGGTGAAGAGCGCCGACCCCGCGACCGGATTCCGCGCGGAAGTCACCTCGAAGTCGCTGTGCCCGACGATCAAGGTCACGAAGACCGTCGATGGACGCGTGTCCGATTCAGACCAGTTCACGGTCGCGGTCATCGACTCGGCGGGTACGACCCTGACGTCCGCGACGACCACGGGGGCCGCCAACTCGGCGACCAGCCCAGATGCCAACGTCAAGTACGAACAGAACTACACGATCACCGACCGAATGGCCGAAGGGTCGTCCAGCGGCGCCGACAAGTACAACGGGACCCTCGTGTGCACGGATACCAGGACGGGCAGCGCCGTCCAGACAGGTGGCTCGTATCCCACGTGGACGCTGGCGGTCTCGACCCACGATCCCTACTCATGCGAGATCACGAACGCGTCCAAGCAGTACGAGACGACGAAGACCGTCGACAAGCAGACGGCGGGCATCGGGGACATCGTCACGTACACAGTCACGGTGGCGAACTCCGGGCGATATGCCTACACGACGGAGGACCCGGCGTCATTCACCGACGACTTCTCTGACGTGGCCGACGACGCCACGTACAACGACGACATCACCGGGGGAGCGTCAGTGGATGGGACCACGGCGTCCTGGAGGGGCGCCCTGGCAGTCGGCGAGACCAAGAGCTTCACGTACTCGTTCACAGTCACGGCCGAGGGCTCTGGCAACGACCGCATGGTCAACCTGATCCCCGACGTCCCTCCCGTCGTGACGCTCATCCAGCGTTACGAACTCTCGAAGACGGCGGACAAGTCGTCCTTGAGCCCGGGTGAGAAGGTCACGTACACGGTGACGGCGAAGAACACCGGACAGGTCCCGTACACGGATAGCGACCCGGCCTCCTTCTCTGACGACCTCTCCCAGGTCACCGACGACGCGACGTACAACAACGACGCGAGCAACGGACTAGCGATCAACGGGGACGATGCGCGGTGGAGCGGGGCCCTCGCGGTCGGGGAGACGCGCACGTTCCGCTACTCCTTCACCGTGAACGACCCGGTGACCGGCGACATGGTGCTCACCAATGGTGTTGTGGGGCCGCCCCGAGTGCCAGTGACCCCGCCCACCCAGGTGCCCGTGAAGCTCCTGGAGCGCTCCAAGTCCGCAGACAAGACCATGGTGGCTCCAGGGGACACGATCACGTACACGGTCACGGTGAAGAACACGGGCAAGTACGACTACACCGAAGGCGATCCGGCGGCGATGTCCGATGACTTCTCCGATGTGGCCGACGATGCGACCTACAACGGCGACATCACGGGCGGCGCTGCGGTGAGCGGGACCACCGCTTCCTGGAAGGGGGCACTGGGCGCCGGTCAGACGAAGACGTTCACCTACTCCTTCACCGTGAAGCCGGCCGGGTCGGGTGACGGCGTGCTGACCAACGCCCTCGAGGGGTTCCCGCCTGTCTCCACACCGGTGACGGCGTATGCGGTTGCGAAGTCGGTGGACAAGTCGAGTGCTGCTGCGGGTGATCGGGTGTCGTACACGATCACGGTGACGAACACGGGTCAGGCGGCGTACACGGATGAGAAGCCGGCGTCGTTCACGGACGACCTGTCCGAGGTGCTGGATGATGCGACGTACAACGGGGATGCCAGCAATGGTGCGACCGTGTCGGGTCAGACGCTGTCCTGGAAGGGGGCGCTCGGTGTGGGGGAGACGAAGACGGTGACGTACTCGTTCACGGTCAACGATCCCGACACGGGTGACAAGCAGCTGAAGAACGCGGTCGTGCCGGCGGATCCGTCGGGTTCGTGCTCCACGGCGGGTGGGTGCGCGACGACGACGAACATCGTCCCGGATCCGCCGCGGTTCCCGACGGTGTCGACCGGTGGGATGACGCTCGGTTCCGCGCAGGTGTGGCCGATGCTCGGGCTCGCGGGTGGTTCGGTGCTCGTGCTGCTGGCTCTGCTGGTGCTGCTGATGGCCGGTCGTCGCCGTGATGGTGACAGTGTCTGATCGACAGACGCAGGTGCGGCGCCGGCGATGGATCCTCATCGCCGGCGCCGCCGCCGTCCTGACGATTCCCTCCCGCGGCATTCGCATATCCCTGCCGGTTGATCACGTGATGATCGTGAAGTGACGATGAAGAGGTAGGGAATGAGCGGCTCGAGTGCGGGTGGCGAGAACTGTCGTCGTTAGATCGAGGACATTCGGCCAGGTGAAGCGTCACACCGGGACGATCGTGGGTGATTTCGGCAAGATCCAGGGTGAGGAGACGGGTGGTATTCGCTCCAGAACTTGGAGCATGGGGTCTCCAGCCGTTCTACTAGGGCACGCTCCCAGGCCTCTCTACCATCCCGACCCTGGCGAGCTCGGCCCCACAGTAAGGACACACCGTGCCGCATTTTCTCTCACGTCGCCAAGATGGCGCGCCTCCGCGTAGTAGAAGCCTCACGGCTGTCACCGTGACTCTCGCGATCCTCGCCGCGTCACTCAGCGCCTCGGCGCTCGTGACTGCGCCGTCGGCGCAAGCTGCCGCAGGTAGCCCCGGTACTCCTGGTGAGCCGACGACGGTTTACGAGGAAGATTTCCAGAATGCCACTGTGAATCCCGTTCAGCGGCTCACCGACTACACCGGAACAACCGGTCAAAAATATACAGCCGACGAGGCCTGGCTCAAGAACTGCAACGGCTGGATTGCCTCGGCGAATGAAGACTTGGATGCGGCCGCGCCGATCGCTGATTGTGGTACGAGAGAAGCGTGGAACAATGTTCAGCAGTTAGCGCGTGCGATTGCAACCAATAATGGCCAAGCGGCTTCGACGGCAAATGGCAACTACGCTGTCTCCGCCTATACATCTGGCCCCGTACCGGTGGGGGCTGGCAAGGTCGAATTCGAGACCGCCACTAACGTTCCGTTTGTGGCATCAAACAGGTTCGTTGCATTTAGTGTTGACGTCGCCGCTACAAGCTGTGAAGTATCCGCTCCACTGCTGCAATTCCAGCTCATCAACGACGCAGGAGAAGCGTCGAATGCCGGACCCGTAGTTAATGGATGCACGAACGGCAATACCGTCGCGGCGCCTGCGCTTGGGAGCGGTAGTGCCAAGAACGTCAATGTCAAGACTGTCCGCAGTAACGATGGGGTGCTCTTTACCGGGTCCACCATCGGGGTGCGCATGCTCAACAACAACGGGTCGAACGGCGGCAACGACCACGCCTTCGATAACCTGAAGATCCTTGACGTCACGCCGCAATTGGACAAGTCGTTCAGCCCGGCGCTCCAACGCACAGGCGAAAACTCGACGCTGACCTTCACGGTCACGAACACGAGCGAACTCGGCCAGAAGAACGGCTGGTCGTTCAAGGACCAGCTCCCCTCAGGTCTGACGCTCGCGAATTCGACCGTTGGCGGCACGTGCAACGCGACTACAACCGCGAGTGCCGGTGGTGACACCATCGACGTCACCAATGGCAGGCTCGCGACGGGCGACAAATCGTGCACGATCACCGTTCAGGTTACCTCTGCGACCGCCGGGACCTACTCGAACTGCCCGACCACGAACGTGACGACCAGCGGCCTCGACCTCCCCGCTTGCGCGAATGTCGAGTTCCGCGACCCCTCCTACACGACTTCGAAGAAGGCCGACAAGTCGGTCGTCAACGCGGGCGACAGCATCACGTACACCGTCACGGTGAAGAACACCGGCGGCGTGCCGTACACGGCCGAGAGGCCGGCGTCGTTCACCGATGACCTCTCCAAGGTCACCGACGACGCCACCTACAACGGGGACGCGACGCAGGGTGCCACCATCAACGGCAACACCCTCTCGTGGTCAGGAGCCCTCGGGGCCGATGAGACGAAGACGATCACGTACTCGTTCAAGGTGAACAACCCGGACACCGGTGACCATCAGCTCGACAACGCCGTGACCCCGGATGGTCCGGGCGGAACTTGCGAGACGTCGGGTGGCTGCGAGACGAGCACGCCCGTCCGGTCGTACGGCGTGACGAAGAAGGTCGACGCCGAGGCAGTCAACCCGGGGGAGACCGTCACCTACACCGTCACGGTCACGAACACCGGCCAGGTCGCCTACACGAACCAGGAGCCCGCGAGCTTCACCGATGACCTCTCCGATGTCACCGATGACGCCACCTACAACAACGACGCGTCCGACGGGGCCGTGGTCATGGGCAACACCCTGACGTGGTCGGGTCCGCTCGCCGTGGGTGAGACCAGGACGATCACGTACTCGTTCAAGGTGAACACCCCGGACACGGGTGACAAGCACCTGAAGAACGTGGTCGTCCCCGACGGCCCCGGCAGCAGCTGCGACGGCCCGTGCCGGACGGACGTGCCGACGCGCGCGGGTACGGTCACCAAGTCAGCGGACAAGACGACTGCCAACCCCGGCGATGTGGTCACCTACACGATCACGCTCACCAACACGGGTCAGGCTCCGTACACCACGGAGAACCCGGCCGGCTTCACCGACGACATCTCCCAGGTCGTCGACGACGCGAAGTTCAACGACGACATCAGCGGTGGTGCCACGCGTGACGGCAACACCATCTCGTGGAAGGGCGCGCTCGGCGTCGATGAGGTGAAGAGGTTCACCTATTCGGTGACGGTGGACAACCCGGATACGGGCGACCACGTGCTGAAGAACCAGGCCGTCCCGACGGACCCGACGTGGGGCGTGCCTCCGCCGGTGACCGTGCCGGTCAAGGAGTACAAGGTCGAGAAGTCGGCGGACACGGCGAACGTGCGTCCGGGTGAGACGGTGACGTACACGATCACCGTGACCAACACCGGTCAGGTCGACTACAGCGACGATGACCCGGCGGGTTTCTCTGACGATCTCTCGCAGGTCGTGGACGATGCCGAGTACAACGGCGACATCGATGGTGGTGCGACGCAGAACGGGAACACCCTGTCGTGGCAGGGCGCGCTCGCGATCGGAGCTGCGAAGACGTTCACGTACACCGTGACCGTCGACGACCCCGACACGGGAGACCACCTGCTGAAGAACCAGGCGATCCCCCGGGATCCGAACTTCCCGCCGCCGCCGGAGGTCGTGGTGCCGGTGAAGGAGTACAAGGTGGAGAAGTCGGCTGACACGAGCTCCGTCAAGGCCGGCGACACCGTCAAGTACACGATCACGGTGACGAACACGGGCGGTTCTGCCTACACGGACGAGGATCCTGCGGGCTTCTCGGACGATCTCTCGCGGGTCCTCGATGACGCCACGTACAACGAGGACGTCACCGGTGGTGCGACGAAGGACGGGAACACCATCTCCTGGAAGGGGCCGCTCGCGGTCGACGAGGTCAAGACGTTCACCTACTCGGTGACGGTCAACACCCCCGACACGGGCGATCACCAGCTCAAGAACCAGGCTGTCCCGGATGACCCCACCCTCACGCCGCCGCCGGAGGTCGTGGTGCCGGTGAAGGAGTACAAGGTCGAGAAGACCTCCGACAAGCCGGACGCCGCTCTGCGGTCCGGTGAGACGGTCACGTACAAGATCACCGTCACCAACACCGGGCTCGTCGACTACACGGACGCGGACCCGGCCGGGTTCTCGGACGACCTGTCGATGGTCACCGATGACGCGACCTACAACGGAGACGTCACCGGTGGTGCGACCGTGAACGGGAACACCGCTTCGTGGTCCGGCGCTCTGGCGGCCGGCGCGGCGAAGGAGTTCACGTACTCCTTCACGGTCAACACCCCGGACACGGGGGATCACCACCTGAAGAACCAGGCCGTGCCGAACGATCCTGACTTCCCGCCGCCGCCGCCCGTGGAGCACTTCGTGCCCACGTATGCGGTTGCGAAGTCGGTGGACAAGTCGAGTGCTGCTGCGGGTGATCGGGTGTCGTACACGATCACGGTGACGAACACGGGTCAGGCGGCGTACACGGATGAGAAGCCGGCGTCGTTCACGGACGACCTGTCCGAGGTGCTGGATGATGCGACGTACAACGGGGATGCCAGCAATGGTGCGACCGTGTCGGGTCAGACGCTGTCCTGGAAGGGTGCGCTCGGTGTGGGGGAGACGAAGACGGTGACGTACTCGTTCACGGTCAACGATCCCGACACGGGTGACAAGCAGCTGAAGAACGCGGTCGTGCCGGCGGATCCGTCGGGTTCGTGCTCGACGGCGGGTGGGTGCGCGACGACGACGAACATCGTCCCGGATCCGCCGCGGTTCCCGACGGTGTCGACCGGTGGGATGACGCTCGGTTCCGCGCAGGTGTGGCCGATGCTCGGGCTCGCGGGTGGTTCGGTGCTCGTGCTGCTGGCTCTGCTGGTGCTGCTGATGGCCGGTCGTCGCCGTGATGGTGACAGTGTCTGATCGACAGACGCAGGTGCGGCGCCGGCGATGGATCCTCATCGCCGGCGCCGCCGCCGTCGCCGTCCTCATCAGCTCGAGCATCGGGATCGCTCGCTACCTCTCGAGCCCGCTGGACTTGGCGGGCAATCATGTGGCGTACGAGGACTTCTCGCCGCCCTCCGCGAAGGAGTCAGATGCGGTCGAGCAGGTCGGCACGGATCGGTTCATCGTCGACTCCGTCGGCCTGAACGTGCCGTTGGGGGCGCTCAAGTCGGTGCGCGGTGTGATCGAGCCCCCTGGCTTCACGTCCGCGTACTGGGTGCGCGATCAGGGGGTCGCTCCGGTGGACGGGGCGAAGGGGACCGTCTTCGTGGTCATGCACTCGTTGCGCAACGGCGGGTCGGGACCGGGTAACTACCTCATCGACGTCGACAACGCGTCATCGAAGGTCGGGCTCGGCGCGAAGATCGTCGTCGACGACACCTCGTACACGGTGACGGGCACGCAGACGATCGACAAGCCCGCCGTCGCCGAGGCGTCGGCGGTCTGGGAGAACGTGCCAGGCCGGCTCGTGGTCATCACCTGCCTCCAGAAGCCCGGCGGCACCGCATCGACGCAGAACGTCATCATCGAGGCCCAGCAGGATGGGGTCACCGGGTAGCGAACACGGGCAGGGTCTTCTGCTCGGCCCATGCATGAATGCATGCATGGGCGAGGGGGCCGTCGTGGCGCGACGCCCTGCGCGAAGACGATGCGATGCACGAAGGGGCCGCACGCGGAAGGCGTGCGGCCCCTTCGTCGCGTCCGGACAGCGCGCGAGGTGCGGCCATCCGTCGGAACCGGACGGGCTCGAGCGGCGCGGCTGCCAGAGGGGCCCGGCATCGTCCTGGCCGCTCGTGTCGGCGTCGCGGTTCCCGGAGGCGCATTCCGGCCTCCGGGAACCCCGAATCACGGGTTCGCGATCCCGTCCGGGAGGACAGCGCCTGCGGCCATCAGGGCATCCACGAGGCCCTGCCCCGTGGTGAACGTGATCGTCTGCTCCCCGACCCGCAGCGTGGGGACTCCCGTCACCCCGTCATCCGCGGCCGCTCGGGTGTTCGCGTCGATCCAGCCGGTGAACCCGCCTCGCGCGGTGCATGAGGTGGTCTCCTCGCGGTCCACGCCCTTGGCGGCGAGCCACTTGGCCATGTCCTTCTTCGTCCAGGAGTCCGTCGTCGCCGAGTGATCCTGGAAGAGCGCGGAGTGGATGCGCGGCCAGTCGGCGGGATCGTGGGCGAGCACGCATGCTGCCGCGGTCCCGGCGACCGTCCCGTAGTTGCTCACGATCCGGAGCGGGTGGTAGGCGATGCGCACCTGCCTCGTGGCGATGATCCGGTCGAGGAGCGGACCTGAGGCGGCCTCGAACGCCCCGCAGTGCGGGCAGGAGAAGTCCTCGTAGACGTCCAGCGTCACGGGCGCGTCAGGGGAGCCGACGAGGACGCTGTCCAGCCCGGTGGCCAACGGGGCCTCCTCGGCGACATGCGCCAACACGACCCTCGTGTCCACGGAGGGCGGCATCGACGACTCCAGATTCGCTTGATGCGCCACGACGATCGTGATGAGGACGGCGAGCAGGATGATCGTCATCACCGAGGACACGGCCAGGCGGATGCGGATCCGCTTGCGCCGCTCCGTGACCGCGTCGAGGTCGCGGGCTGCTCTGGCCTTCTCCTTGATGCCACGGACGCGCTGACGCGCCTCGGAGTTCTTCTTGCTCATCGGATGGGTTCCTTCTCTTGTGGAGGTCGTGGTGGTGACTGAGCTCGGTGCCGTCGGGGGAGGGCTGGGCTCGCGACGGCGCCACCCTGGTCCTCACCCGAGACGGCCGCAAAGCCGTCTCCCCGGGCACCCGGACTTCACCCGCTCGCGATCGGCGGCCGTCCCGCGGCGAGCTACGGTGAAAATCAGATCGACACCGGTACCCGACGCCCTGCCGCGCGTGCCCGAGACCAGCGATCCGGGAGGCGCGGCAATGGACTCGATCGGACGTGTCGACGACAGCGCCGTCCTCGCCGCGGCGACTGAATTGCGGAAGGCCACGACTCACGGGTCCGATCTCTGCGGCCCCATCGCCGTCGCCCTCGGCACGGACGGCGCGGCGGTCATGACCATCGGCGACCTGCTCGGCACGGCCGTCGTGTGCGCCACGTCCCCGGGCTTCGGCGCCCTGGCCGGCCTGCAGCTGGACCTGGGTGAAGGGCCATGCTGGCGGGCGGCCTCGACGGCCCAAGTCGTGGCGGAACCAGACATCCATGCACGCCGCGAAGGAGGACGTGAAGGTCCTCACCACCGGGCTTTCCGCGATGCCCACGTCGGCGCCGTCCTCTCCGTGCCCATGACCGTGGCCGGCACGAGCATCGGGGCCGTCGACCTCTATTCCTGGAATGCGAGACCGTTCAGCGACGTGCAACTGCACGCGGCGGAGACGCTGGCCAGCATCGCCGCCCGCCAGGTCCTCTACCGGGCCATGCTGCCGGACGACCGCGCGGACGCCGACGAGCTCACATGGGGTGATGCGTCGTCGCGTCGCGTCGTGCGGTTGGCGGTGGGAGCGATCGCGGACCAGACGGGGGCGACGAGTCAGGGCAGCATGCTCATGCTCCGCAGCCGAGCCACGGAGCTGGGCATGACGATCCGGCAGGCCGCCGCCGAGATCGTCTCGGGCGCTCTTCCCGTGAGGAGCCGAGATGACACCCTGTGGCTCTCCGAGGAACCAGGTGGAGATGTGAGCCATCACGACCGGCGACCGGTGGAGGGCGTCGCGGTCCGTCCCGCGTCGGAGATCCGCGTGGCCACGGGTCCATCTGCCGCCGGTCCGATGCCCCGGTCCGGGGAGCTCGAGCAGACATGACCGATCCCTACCTGGCACTCGCGGGATCCCTGAGAGATGTGGCCGGCGCGCTCGACCTGGCCGCGGACCCCGCTTGGGGCTCGTTGACGATGCTGCAGAGGACGCTCCTCTCGCTCCTCGAGCACCCCGAGCCGGTGGATCGGAACGCCCTCGCGGCGCGCTCCCACACGGCTCGAGCCGCGGTCGTCCCGAGCCTGCGCGCGCTGGTCGCGCGAGATCTCGTGAGCGAGCTCCCATACGGCGCCGGCTCGACCGTCGCGTTGACCAGCCCGGGGTGGCGTCTCCTGACGGAGGTGAGCCTCCGTCGCCGCGATGCCCTGGAAGGAGCGGCGGTCGGCCGAGCGCCTGCGCTGAGCCCCCATGACGCTCGGGAGCTGACGCACGTCCTCGAGAGGTTCCTGCGCTCCGTGTGAACGTCGGCGTCGGCATGGACGGCGTCGTTCGACGATCGTGAGGCGATCACCGCGCCACCGCGAGGTGCTGCGCCAGCGTCGGGAAGGCGTCCTTCACGCACTCTCGGACGGTCCGCCAGTCGTGCGCGCTCCCGCTGACGAGGTGGAGTCGCGAGTCCAAGCCCGCGGCTTCCGCGGCGGCATGCAGGGCCTCGGCGGCGGGGCGGAACTTCTGATCCTGGTCGCCGACGCAGAACAGCGCCGTCATCGTGGCATACGGCGCGTTCCTCGCCAGGATGTTCTGGGGGAACGCCGCCTCGTACGCGGCCTGATCGCCGGCGAACGCGACGTCCACCGTCGTGGGCCCGGCGTATGGACCCAGCTCGCCGGCTATGTCGAGGAGGCCTCCGAAGACATCGGGTCGGCTCGCCCCGAGCTGGGCCGCGCAGGTGCCGCCCTGCGAGAAGCCCATCACGCCCCAATGCGTCGGGTCATCGAGGACGCGGAGATGGCTCCGGATCCACGCCGGGACGTCCTGGGTGAGATACGACGCCGAATTGCCGATCGGGGAATCGACGCACATCGGGTTCGCGTCGTGAGCCCCGAGCTGGTCGGGGATCACGACGATGGGCGCCACCCCCTGATGCTCCTCCGCGTATCCGTCGAGGATGCGGTCGAGCCGCGCGGAGACGATGAGGTCGAGGGGGGCGCCGGGCTCGCCGGCGAACGCGATCACCACGGGCAGCTCGGGCGCATCGGGGACGAGCGCCGCGGGAGGCAGGTAGACGATGGCGTCGCGCGCGGAGAAGCCGGACTCCGTGCCGGGGATCGAGACCGTGCCGCTCCTTCCCCGCAGGGGTTGCCCCTCCCTCCCTCCTGCACCTGCGGCGCCCCCCGCCGACGTCGCGGCTTCGGAGCCGGGGGTCGAGAGCGGTCCGGGGATGTCAGCAAGGTCCAGGGGACCTACTCGCACCAGCCCGAACGCCGCCGCGATGTTCGGGTACTCCTCGACGTCGGAGTTGATCCCGATCGCGCCCGAGAGCAGAGCCACCGGCGCCAAGAGGACCGCCAGCGTCTGATGGAGGATCCGCAGCCCGCGAGGCGGAGCGGCGCGCCCACCGACTCCCGTGACGCTGCGACGGCTGAGGACGATGACGACGATCGCCACCCCGAGCTCCGCCATCCCCACGGCGATCCACGCCCTCGTGGGAACGGAGAGCCCGAAGCCGAAGGAGACGAGGACGTCGCTGACCAGCCACCCGAGCAGCAGTCCCAGCACGGAGCCGACGAGCGCACCGGCCGCCAGGTGCGCGACCGTCCATCGGGGGGAGCGCGCCTGCGCACCGCGCACACGCCGTCCCCGCCGTGCGAGTGCGGCGAGGAGCGCCAACAGGAGCAGCGGGGCGAGGGTCCCGACAGCGACGAACGACGGGGAGATGAGGGACATCTCGCCGAGGAAGTGACGCACGATGCCTCCTCTGCGTTCAGATGATGGGGCGCTGCCGCCACGCTGGTGCTGTGCCTACCTGCCGCACCACCGCCCGGGCCGAGCTCGCGGGACGACCGCCGTGGTGCATGTCGTGGCGCACGGCTACGCCGGGGGTCGATACCTTGCCGCAGCTTGCCGCACCGTCCGCCCGCATCAGCGCCGTCCGGCCGCTCGCACCGGCATATCGTCCTGGGATTCATACCGGATCGATCCGGCGTGGCGGGGACGCACCGTCACGCCTCGTCCTGGAGCGCGGGCAGCCTCACCTCGGCTCGCCTGCAGTCGCATCATCACCCGGCCGAGCGTCCGGGACGCCGGTCGTGCAGATGTCCGCCGGGCGGATGACGAGGCCGACTCTCGCGGCCGATGACAGGGACCGCGTCCCGTTCGTACCTTCGGGCGCATGGTCATCACGAGTCCCTCCGTCGTCGCCCACATCGTCGCCGTGCGCAAGACCTATGGCGATGCGTCCCCCTCCACCGCACTCGACGGGGTCAGCCTGTCGATCGTCGACGGGGAGCTCACTGCGGTCATCGGCCCCACCGGGGCCGGGAAATCGACGCTGCTGAAGGTCGTCGGAGGCCTCGACACGGCGATCGAGGGGCACGCGTACCTGGGGGACGTCGACATCACCGGGATGCGCGAAGACGACATCGGCCCCCTGCGCCGGCGCGACGTCAGCTTCGTCTGGCCGCTCGACCTCGTCCCGACGCTCGACGTGATCAGCAATGTCCGACTCCCGTTCCTCAGGAGCGGCCGGCCGATGCGCCCGGAGGACGACGACCGCGTGAGGGAGCTGGTCGCCTCGTTCGGTCTGCAGGAGCAGCGCTTCCGCTTCCCGCACGAGCTGACCTGCGGTCAGGAGCGCCGCGCGGCCATCGCCCGTGCCCTCGCGTCCTCGCCCCGCCTCGTCCTCGCGGACGAGCCGACGGACGATCTCGACGCGTGCGTCGGCGCCGAGGTCGTCGCGCTGCTCCGGGCGTCGACCCGTCAGTACGGGCAGTCGATCCTCATGGGCACCCACGATCCGTACGCCGCCTCGCAGGCCGACCGAGTCATCTTCCTGTCGGGCGGTGTCATCGTCGGTGACCGGCGACGGCTGGACGTCGATGACATCACGCGGATGATGGCTGAGATGGACCAGGTCACCTGACCGCGGCCTCACGCGACCTCACCGCGTCGCGGAGCGGCCGACAACCGTCGCTGGAAGCGGTGATCGAGGAAGACCCCGTCCTCCTCCGCCCCGGGTTCGTGGAGGCGAGCGCGCTCCGAGGAAGCGTCATCGAGGTCCAGCAGCACGCGGGCACAGCGGATGAGATGTCCGAGCTCGCGGGGGACGCATCCGCAGCCGCTCCCTGGCGCCGGGCCGGGCCCGTGAGGCGCGTGCGCTGGTCCGTCGTCCGGAGGAGGCATGTCCATTCCTCAGAGGGATGCCGCGCATGCGGCGGCACGAGACCATTGCGGAGAAGGTCGGCGATCGTCTGCGGTTCGCCTCCAACGATGCACGAGGGTCCTGCCGGCTCCTCCGTGGCATCCGATGGGGGACCGCACGCTCGGGGGAGAGTGACGGGGCCACCATCGGCGGCGTCGCGATGCGTACCGCTCGACATGCTGCGGCCGTCGGGACATCGCGGCCACACGGCGCGGCGCATCCGCGCTCCGGAACGCCGGTCGCACCGCTCCCGCGCCATTCGCCGTCGGCCCCGACGGCCTCTCGTGCTCGCGAGCGGTGCCGGCACATGAAGACCATGAGGGAGACATGACCACACAGCTCGACGCCCCCGTGCACTCGGAGGGCTCCGGAGAGGGCGATGCCAGCGCCACGGCCCAGCTCATCGTCTCGGACCGCGGAATCCTCAGCATCGGCCTCGGACTCCTCTCGCTGGTGCTGGGATGGACCATCGTCGTGCCCCTGATCGGCGTCTGCCTCGGCGTCGCCGCCGGCACGCGGCAACCGGCATCACACGGTGCGGCCACATGGGGCGTCGTCCTCAACGCCTTCGCCCTCTCCGTCTGGGTCGTCATCGTCATGTTCTCCCTGGCGAGCAGCTTCATGTGGGCGGGCCGCGCCTGACCTGCCCACACGACGACGACCCCCTTCCTTCCGTACTGCTCACCACCCCATCGACCTCGACCCCGAGGCATCGATCCCTCATCAGGAGGCTCGCATGAATGACTCGACCCACATCCCCCGACACGGTCGGGAGCGCCGTGACGTCCGCCGGATCATCGTCCTCTCGATCACCTGCGCCGCGGTCGCCCTCGCCGCGGGGGCGTTCATGACGCAGCCCCGCGAGTCGAGGGATGAGGTGACAGGACCCAGCGGCGATGGCTCATACGAGACCCAGATCGGCGACGCGGCGCTGACCGCGGACGACGGGATCATCTCGGATTCCCTCGGTGTGGATGTCGATTCGGATCTCCCGGCCATCGAGAATCTGGATCCGGACCTGCACGAGGCGCTGCGGAAGGCGGCGGCTGCTGCAGCAGCTACGACGGCGGAGAGATACGGCTTCGACCTGCTGATCACGAGCGGCTGGCGAAGCGAGCGCTTCCAAGACCAGCTCCTGAAGGATGGCATCGAGAAATACGGCAGCGAGAAGGCCGCTCGGAAGTACGTGGCCTCGAGCGAGGACTCCCGTCACGTGAGTGGCGACGCCGTGGACATCGCGGATCCGGACGCGCAGCTGTGGCTCGAGGACCACGGCTCGGAATTCGGCCTCTGCCGGACGTACGCGAACGAGACGTGGCACTTCGAGCTCGCCACGACCCCGGGCGGCACCTGCCCCGAGCTGCTCCATGATGCTCGGCAGTCGCGTCCCTAGCTCGCCGCTCCCCGTCGGCGCGAGCCGCCGGCGGGTGGAGCTCCGGTGAGGTCACGGGCCGCCTGGGCTGCGCTCGCCCTCGGCGGTACCGCCATCACCGTCCTCGGCGTCCTCGCTTCCCTCGATTCCTCAGGCCGAGAGGCGGACCCCCTGCCCCCCTCCCGCGTCCCGAGGCGGGACGTCGCCCATGCGCTCAGGGACGCGGGTCTCGTCGATCACGGACTGATCGACGCAGCAGCCGTCCGCGCTCTCGTCGACGGCGCGCCGCCGCCGCCGCCCCCTGATCGGCAGCCCGCCTACGACCGCCATGCCTTCGGCCCGTCGTGGAGCGACACGGACCGCAACGGCTGCGATCAGCATGAGGACGTCCTCGCGCGCGACCTCGTCGCCGTCAGCGTGGTCCCGGGGACGCAGGGCTGCGTCATCCACTCGGGCAACCTGGCCGATCCCTACACCGGCCAGGGGATCGACTACGTGCGAGGCGCCGGCACGAGCGCTGCGGTGGAGGTCGACCGCATCGTCCCCTTGCCGTGGGCATGGTCGCACGGTGCGGCGGCATGGCGCGCTGACCAGCGGGAGGCGTTGGCCTCGGACCTCGAGAACCTCCAGGCCGTCGACGGGCCCACCATGCGGGACAAGCGGGAGCAGGGCCCGGCGGAGTGGCTGCCGCCCGGGGACGACTACCGGTGCGTGTACGCCGCTCGCTTCGCGTACCTGGTCAGCCAGTACGGGCTGGCGTTGGGTGAGGGGGATCGGGAGGCCTTGCGGGCGGCCAGCCGCACCTGTCCCGCGCTGGAGATCGTCGATCAGGGCGTGGAGATCATGCGCTGACGCCACGTCACATCGTCTCCTCGCGGTGCGGCATGTGGATGAGGCGGAAGCGCAGCACGCCACCCCGACCGTCGGCCGAGATGGGGCCGAGGAGGACTGCAGCCCGCTCTCCTCGACGTCCGCCCGGGGGAGACGGTGATCGATGACCGGGCCGTTCGGCGCGGGCGAGGGCATCGCAACACCCGCGTCGAGACCCTGGCGAGCGGCGCCTCAGCTCAGCACGAACTTCGCGAAGTCGAGCGTGTCGGCGGCGACGCGATCGCGCAGGGCCCAGTACCTCGTCGGCGAGGGCTTGCGTCGGTAGGAGGCGTCGGCGTCATCCGTCACGTATCCCGCTTCGGTGAGGGCGTAGATGGCCTCCCTGCAGGCGGCGGCGGACATGCCCAGCTCCCGCATCAGCTCGTCGAAGACGACCGGGCCGCGCAGGAGGTGGCGGAGCACGATCACCCGGGACGGGGCTTGGACCAGCGTGTGGAACGCGATCACGTTGTCGGGCGCTCCACGCTGGCGCAGCAGGTCCTTGGGCATGTGATGGATTGTCCCAGTTCCTCGGATGACCTCACCTTCCATCGCGGAGAGCGATCTAGTACCCGGGTGACTTCCGACATGAGGAGCAGGATGGCGACGTGCACCATTCGTCAGAAACCAGTACTAGACAGGCCGAAAGTGACGGAGAGGCGGTCATCGGGCGAGCGCATGACTCGTCATCGGGCTGAGGTCAAAATGGTACAACCGATTTGTCTTTGGGCCGTCACCGTGTCACCATCGACCGACCTCGCGGGGGCGACATCCCCCTGAAGCCCCCGTGAGGTCACATCGCCCTCAGCTCGCGCATCGCATCTCGCGTCGAGCCGAGGGGGTCGGCTCCGTGCGACGTGCGAGGCGAATCCCATCCCCGCCTGCCCAGAGAGCGGAGCCGACCGGCCGGCTCCGGACCGGTTCTGGTCGGGGGCCGCGCCGGCCCGGAGCGCGGCTTGCCCCTGGACGAGGAGAGACGTGCATGCCCCGACAGCCGCTGACGTCCACCGTCGGTGCGGGCGCGCCATGGCTCGACCCGTCGCCGCCCGTCGACGAGCTCCGGGCGCCCGTGAGGGGGCTGGCATGAGTGCCGTCTCCCCGCGCCCCAGCGACCGCATCCGCCTGATGCTCCGCAGCGTGACCCTCATCAGCGGCGCCGGCCAGATCATCGACTTCGTCCTGCCGCTGTCGGCCGCGGACGGTCTCGGCCTCTCGGCGACCCAGACGGGCATGCTGCTCGCGGCGGCGCTCGGGACCGCCTTCCTCCTGCGCCCGCTCGCCGGGGTCTGGATCGACCGTCGCGACAGGTGCACGGTGGCCGCGGCGTCCGCCGTCGTGCTCGGGCTCGCGTACTCACTGCTGGCGGCCGCCGACTCCTTCGCGGTGGCGACGCTCGCCGCGTCAGCCGGCCGGGCCGCCAGCACCTTCCTCTGGATCGCGCTGCGTGCCATGGCAGCGGGGAGGAGCTCCACCGAACCCCGCGCGTCCTCCCGCATGCTCCGGGCCGAGGACCTCGGCTCCTGGGCGGTGCTCGTCCCCGCTGTCGGGCTCGTGTCGCTGCTCGGATGCTCGTCGGCCCTGGTCGTCGCTGCGGTGTGCTCCGTCGGCGCGGCCGCGATCCTCGTCTCCCTGCGGATCCACGGAAGCGCATCCGCGGCCGAGTCGCGGCCGATCTGCGAGCTCGCGCTCCTCGACATCCGCACGGGCCGCGCGCGGAGGCTCGTGCGCGATCTCCGTGTCCCGCTCCTCGGGGTCGGCCTGGTCGGCGCGGGCGAGGCGGCGATCTCGCTCCTGTTCCTGATGCACCTGCAGCGGGACCTCCACTTCAGCCCACTCACCATCGGAGCCACGGCGCTCCCGAGCATCGTGGCCCTCACGGTCGCCCAGGAGAACATGCGGGTGCTCACGGTCCGGTACGGTCGGCGGCGCATGATCGGTCACGCGGTCGCCACGCATGTCGTCTGCGCGATCGGCCTCACCGTCAGCCACGAGCCGACGATGATCGCCGCGGTCTGGGCGCTCTCAGCCATCGGGCTGGCCGCCCTGCTGCCGATCGAGCAGACGATCATCGCCGCTGCTGCGGGTACCCGGTCGGTCGGCCGCGCCTTCGGCGTCTACGAGGCCGTCGCGCTCCTCTCCGCTGCTGTGGGGACCCTGGCCGCCGGCGTCCTGTTCGACCACGGGCCATGGCCAGTGGTGTGCCTCGCCTGTGCCGGCACCACGCTCGGCGGCGGACTCGTGCTGACGTCCTGCGTGCCGATGGCGCGCACGGTACCGAACCGTCCTGACGCCTGATCTCCTCGTCGCCCGTCGCGCCGACCATCGCATGCGATGCCCGGTCGTCCCCGGGGAGCGCGGTCGGCTGGTGATCGTCCGCTCCCAGCCCTCCGCGACGCAGGCAGCCTCCTCCGCGCGCAGACGTGCACGGTGGACGCCGACGAGGGAGCCGACGATGGCGACCACGGAGATGGCGCTGGCGGCGGCCCTCGCCACCATCGACTCGGTGGTGGCCGCGGCGGCGATCATCGCGCACCCGGGGCCGAGCAAGACCAGGACCAACGTGACCGTCAGCCACCGCCGGTACCGCTGGAGGCGCTCTCCTGCCTCTCGAGACAGGTCGGCGAGCTCGGCGAGGTCGTCATCGGAGGGCGTGCGGGGGGCCGTCATGCGAGGACGACCTCGTGGTCAAAGGCCATCGGGGTCATCCGGATGCTCCACCCGAGGATGCATGCCCGCCGCGAACTGCGCGAAGCCGCGGGCGTCCTTCGTGACGAAGACGCCTACCGCGTTCGCGAGGATCAGGGCGACGGCAGCGATCCTCCCCAGGGCGTCGGGCAGCAGCGCGGTGAGCATGAGCCCTCCGAGGCCCGCCAGGATGCGGATCGTCCGTGCGAGCAACGCGCTGCGGAAGCGTTCGCTGTCGACGCGCACATGGAGGACCCGCTCGCCGATGGTGGTGCCGGTCACGAGGACGGCGGTGGAGTGGACAGCGCAGGCGATGAGAATGAACAGGACCGATGAGCCGTCCACGAGGCCCCAGATGGCTTTTGCCGACGGATCCGTCGGTGCACCGTCGTCGAAGAGCGCCGTCGTCATGGCCAGCGCGTCGTAGACACGGATGGTGAGCTCGAAGATGGCGATGGCGGCGACCACATCCGTCGCCATCGCGGCCACTCGGCGACGCCTGGTGAGCCGGCTGACCCGGATCGGGTCGCCAGGTGCTCGCCTCCGGGCCATCAGGAGCGCGGCGAGCGAGCCGGCCACGGCACCGACGGTGTTGGTCAGGAGGTCCCCGGTGTCGAAGGCCCTGTAGGCGCAGGGGAAGACGCCCCAGTCGCCTGTCAACTGCGAGGTCTCGATGATCAGCGATGTCGCGAGCCCTGCGACGCCCGCGACGATCACGCCTCGTCCGGTCAGCAGCCGGGCGAGGAAGCCGAACGGCATGAACAGGATGATGTTGGCGACCATCTGATCGAAGTCCGGGTCGTCGAGGGGGCTGGCGCCGTCGAGCGCCAGGATCCCTGCAAGGGGGTTCCATTCGACCCCGGCGCAGTGGATCTGAGCTCTGGCAGGCGGCGACAGGACGTAGGAGAGCAGGCCGCAGAGATAGACGATGCTGACGGCGCACGTGATGAGGAACGTCCTGGAGAGCCCGCCTCGCCGGCGCGACATGACCACCAAGACCGATATGAAGAAGACGAGCAGGATGGGTAATACGACCATCGCGGTGATGAGCATGGGGATGATGTTTGCCACGTGTCGCTCCTCCGTGGGGTGATTTCGGGTATGGTTTCTCTGTCGGCTCGGGCGGAATTCGGGTAAACCTTCTGACGGGCCGGGGACGCGCCTGACTCGAAGGTACTCGACGCGCGTCGCGGAGGCTGCGCAAGCGGTCCCCAGATGATCGCGTGGCCTATCCGGTCACCGATCTCCTGAGGCGGCGGAACACGGTCGCCACAGCACCCGCTCATGCCGGGCCCGAACGATTCGCCACACGTGCGGGCCCGTTCGGGCGGGATATCCCAGGAAAACATGAGCCTCTGGACCGGGAAAACGTCGATCGCGTCGCCTGGTGTCGGTGCGGTGGATGGCGGAGCCGCCACGTCGGCTGGGGTCCGACCGACATCGCGGCCGCGAGGGTGCCGAGGCGGTCGAACATGCCCACGATGGCGGCGAGGGGAGGGCTAGAGCATCCCGCTCGCGACGACCGGGAGCGGGCCCGTGCCGATGGTGCGCTGCGGGCGGGCCGGTCGACCAAGAGGTATCGCATCAGGGGATCCACCGCGGCGCCGGCGACTCCAGGGGAGACGCTCTCTGGAATGGCCATGAGGGCATTCGCGAGCGATGGTCGACCGGCGCCGCGATGAGGCCGAGGGTGATTGTGCCCGAGCGTCGATCTCGCATCGGGGTGAGGTCCAGGGCCAGCCGGGTACCAGAATCATCAGGACGTCGGAAAATGTCGGCCGATCACGTGGAACGGCGATTGCGTAGGTGTGCGGAGTGACGATCGGGCCGTGATGAGGATGTGTAGTATGCCGCTGTGAACAATGCTCTCCACTGCTTCACCCCACGTGACAGGGATTCCTATTCCGGCCTTTCTCGGGTCTCGCGATCCCTCATGTGCAGGCGCGACCGCTCGGGCTCGTCCTCCGGAACATCCCGCCCTCGACGATCGCGTACCGGCGGTCGACAGGTGAGCGCCGGCATCCCCTTCGCGGATGCCCCGAGGAGCGGCGCGTGAACCTGCTCGAGCCCGCTGCCTGGGGGTGCGCGGGCTCCGCTTGCGGCTTCGGCGTGCTCTACGTCATCGGTCGGCGGCGCGACCCCCGGATGCTGCGCAACGGCGTATTCCTCGTCGCCGCCGTCCTGAGCGCCGTCATGGCCCTCATCGCGGTGCTGGCCCTGCTCGTGCCGCTCGTGGCCATCCTCATCGCGGCGCTCGTGACCGTGCTCGTCCCGCTCGCCGTCCTCGGGCTGGCCGCCTCCCTCATCGTCAACGGCGTGCAGATGATCCGGCTCGAGGGTCGCAGCCTGGGGAATCTCCTCTCGCTCATCGCCGGCGTCTCCCTGTTGCTCCTCCCCGCAGCGATCACCGCCATCTCCGCGGCGTCGGACTTCGACGAGCCCTACAGCGCGGGGGACACCGTGCTGGCCGTCATCTTCCTGCTGCTGGTCTTCGTGCCGTCGTACTTCGCGCTGTCCTTCGTGGCGTTCGCCGTGTACGCCGTGATCTACGCGAGGACCCGGCACGCGCTCGTGCCGGCCGTCATCGTCGTGCTGGGTTCGGGACTGGTCCGTGGCGAGGTCCCGCCGCTGCTACGCAGTCGGCTCGATCGTGCGCTGGCCGCGTACGAGGACGAACGCGCCCTCCAGCGGGCCCCCCTGCTGATCCCGTCCGGAGGCCGAGGGCCGGACGAGCCGCGCGCGGAGGCGGACGCCATGGCCGACTACCTCGTGGCGCACGGGGCTGAGCCGGATCACGTGCGTCCAGAGGTCATGTCGCGGAACACGCGTCAGAATCTGAAGTACTCGCGGGACCTGCAGATCGCGGCGCAGCGCGACGGTCAGATGATGATCGTGACCAATGACTACCACGTCCTCCGGGCCGCGGCCCTCGCGCGGGGGCTCGACCTCCCTGCGCAGGTCATCGGATCGCCGACCGCGCGCTACTACGTCCCCAGCGCGTTCCTGCGCGAGTTTGTGGCCGTGACGGTCGAGCACCGCTGGCTGAACGTCGTCTGCTGCGCTCCGTTCGCGGCGCTGGCAACGTATCCGCTCTTCGACTACGTCAGCAGATGGGTGTGACCGGGTCGGGGGCAGCGGGGGCTGCCGACCTGACCGACCGTGTCGCACGCCGCCGCGTGCCACGCGGGGAGGAGGACGGGAGAGAGGGATGGCGATGGCAGTCGACGTGCTGGTGACAGGAGTGCCGAGCAGCGAGGGCTTCCGGGAGACCCTTCGCTGTCTAGAGGAGAGGGGCATCGATTTCCGGATCACCCGCGCGGTCGGCGGACTCGACCGCGCATATACGACCGTCGCCGTGCAGGCGGGAGCGGCGACCTGGACGGGCTTCCGTCCGGAGCTGCTCGACGCCCTTGCTCGGCGCATCAACGGATGGAGCACCGAGTGAGCCAGGACCGCAGCACTGCCCGAGCACGGAACCGGGTGCGGTGATGAAGCCGCCGATCCTCCGCGCATCCCGTCTCGTCCTCCGGTACGGCAGAGACCCCGCCCTCGACGGCGTCGACCTCGTGATCCGCGAGGGCGAGTCCGTCGCGGTCATGGGGGCCTCCGGATCCGGCAAGACCAGCCTCCTGCACTGCCTCTCCGGAGTGCTCCGCCCGGACACCGGGAGCGTCACCTACAGCGGCGAGTCCGGGGACGTCGAGATCTGCAGGCTCTCCGACGCGAAGCGTGCGGAGATGCGTCGACGGGATCTCGGGTTCGTCTTCCAGCAGGGCCTCCTCGTGCCCGAGCTCACGGCCGTAGAGAACGTCGCCCTGCCGCTCCTGCTCGGCGGTGCCGAACGCGCCGCTGCCGAGGCGCATGCTGGCTCGTGGCTCGCCGCCCTCGGGCTCGCGGGCATGGAGGCACGGCGCATCGGGGAGCTCTCGGGTGGTCAGGCCCAACGCGTCGCCATCGCCCGCTCGCAGGTGACCGGCGCGAGGATCACGTTCGCCGATGAGCCGACGGGCGCCCTCGACTCGGCGACCGGGGTGGGCGTCATGGACGCCCTGCTGCGCTCCACCGTCGGCCAGGGCCGGACGCTGGTGGTCGTCACGCACGACGAGTCGGTGGCGGCGAGGTGCTCCCGCGTGGTGCGACTCGTCGATGGCCACATCGTGAGCGACTCCGCCCTGGAGGGCTCCGCGAAGCCGCCGACCACGGCCATCCCCAAGCTCTATCCGCGTACGGGGCGTCCGGCGAGCGACGACGCCGACGATGAGGAGCTGTCGTGACGTCGGTCACGCTGCCGACGCCTCCGGCCATCAGCCAGATCCCCGGCAGGGCGCGCCGTACGCCCGTCCTGCGTCTGGCCTGGATGTTCACGCGGCCCGGGGCCGTGAGTCCCGCGACGGTCCTGCTCCCCGTCGTCGCCTTCGCGGTCACCACCGCGCTCCTGCTCACGGTGCTCGGAGGAACGCTGATGTTCTGGCAGTGGACAGAACCGTCCGCGCGCGTCCTCCAGCTCCTCAGCCTGGTGGCGCTGTCGCTGCTCCTGGTTCCCCTGGCGACCCTCGGCGGTGCCGCTGCCCGCCTCGCCGCCCGACGGCGTGACGACCGGCTGGCGACCCTTCGCCTCCTCGGTGCGAGCACGTGGACCATCACGCTCATGACAGCGGTCGAGTCGACTGCTCTCGCCGTCCTCGGTTCGGTCGCGGGAGTCGTGGTCTACACGTTCGGGATGCCTCTCGTCGGGCTCATCCCCTTCGAGGGCAAGCCGATCGGTCCGGTCGCCATCTGGGTAGGACCCGTGGTGATCCTCGTGACGGTGGCCGCTGTGGCGATGCTCGGACTGATCAGCTCCATCGCGGGGCTGCGTCAGGTGGTCATCACCCCGCTGGGCGTCCGCGTGAAGCAGAGACCGCCCCGCGTGTCGCCGCTCCGGCTGGTCGGGGGGACGCTCGCCGTGATCGTGGCTTTCGTGCTGCTGAAGAACCTCGACGGGCTCGGCGCCGCGATCGGACTCGTCGTCGTCGTCGTCGCGTTCAGCATCGCGATCGCGGCGTTCAACCTCAGCGGGCCGTTCGTCCTGTCCCTGTTCGCGCGGAGGAAGCTGCGTGTCGCGCGGACCGCCGCGCAGCTGATCTCCGCGCGGGGCATCCTCGAGTCGCCGAAGGCCGCATGGCGCCTCGTCAGCGGCGTCGCCATGACGAGCTTCACGGCCGTCGTGATCGGCTCGGGGGCGGCGCTGAGCATGCAGGCGGGCGATGGGGGCTCGACGGATCCCACCGCGACGGATATCCGGACGGGCATCTTCATCACGCTGGTGGCGTCGTTCCTCATGGTCGCGTGCTCGGCAGGCGTCAGCCAAGCGGCGGCCGTGCTCGAGCGGCGCGAGCTCTACGTGAGCCTCGACCGTCTCGGCATGCCCGTCTCGGTGATGGATCGAGCACGTGTGCGGACCGTGATGGCGCCCCTCGTCTTCGTGGCGCTGACATCCGCCCTGGTGGGGGCATGCCTGATCGCGCCCTTCGTGGGCCCCGCTCTCAGCTCGGGGTCGATCGACGCGGTGGTTCTCCTGCGGGATGCCGTCCTCGCGACCGGGGGGTGCATCGTCCTCGGGATCGCGCTGGTGCGCCTGTCGCTGCACGCGACGCGACCCATCCTGCTGAACGTGCTCGCGCACCCGTCCCGCGCTCTCGGCTGAGCGGGCGGATGGGGCGGACGGATCTCGGCGGTCAGCGGGTCAGAAGGCGAGCGGCCCGTCGTACCGCAGCTGGGGCGCGGGATGGCCGAGCAACATGGCGAACCCCGTCAGGCGGTCCGCCGGCGAGCTCGAGGCGGACTCGGAGATCGTGATGCCCGACAAGAGCACCTTGTGCACGGCGATGCCGCCGTCGTCGACGAGCGGGACGTCGTAGACGGAGAGGTTCTGCGCCTCGGCATCCAGCAGCAGCTGGCGGAACGTGTGGACCTCGTGCAGACCGAGCTCATCGGCGCCGACCTCCACGCCGGAGTCCATGTCCGGGAACAGCCCGGGCAGGCTCTCCACGGTGGCACCGGTGACCCACAGGTCGCGCATGTCCGTCCGCCTCGGGTCGGTCGCGATCCGGGCATCGAATGCGTACAGCCGCGAGACGCACTCCACGAAGGCATCCCGCACGCTCGCGGCGAGCGTCGAGCCGAACGCCGTCCCGAACGCCGAACGCGCGTGGTGCGAGCTCCCGCAGACGACGGTCACGGCGACGACCGGGGCATCGAAGGGGTTGTCGAGCAGCGTGACGGAGAACCTGCCATCGATCTCGGCCATCGCGATGCGCACGTCCTCCGGCACGAGAGCCCAGCCCAGGCCGGTGGGCCGGGCATCCGTGCGCACGTAGTACCGGAACGCGTCCCGCTCCACGACCTCACGCAGCCCCCGGTGGACGGCTTCCGCGGCGGATGCGCGGCATGCCACGCCGTCGTCGCTCCCCGCACCGATCGCCGAGGTGCCCTGTGGCGCGCGGGTGTGGAGGGCGAGAGCGGCGGGGATGTGCACGTGCCGGCCCTCGAGGACATCGACGGCGGGGATCCACTCCAACTCCACCGCGCTGGAGAACGGCACCCCCGGTCGCGCTCCAGCGCCCGCGAGGTCGAATCGATGCTCGACGTCGACTGCTCGCTCGAGCTCGAGAGCCGTCGCGGTGACGATGGCAGGGCTCGAGCCGGCCAGGACGTATCGTTCGAGCGCAATCCCGAGGCAGCTGGCCGTCGCCTCGGCGCCAGTGGTGCCCTTGCCGATCGCCGTCTCGCACTCCTCGGGGTCGAAGGCGTCGCGGACGGGGGCGACCGCGACGAATGCGCCACGCGATCGCCGAGCCGTCGTCGGGTTGCCGACGATCGACGCGAATCCGAACGCCCAGCGGGTGCGGGAGAGGAAGCGGGCAGCGTCAGCGGCTCGATCGTGCTCATCCGCTTCGGAGCATCCGGGTTCGTCGCAGGAGCCCGTCTCGCGAAGCGAGGGCGGCACGAACGCCCGCTCGCGCCCCGCGCAGCTCGGGCAGCCGGCGACCGGCCGGATGCACGACCAGTCCTGGCTGGCGTAAGCGGTGGTGACGGCGATCGAGAGGTCATGCAGGTTGTGGAACGCATGCACGATCTCCTTCGCTCCGGAGCCGCGGCTGTCGGTCGCCGTGCCGGTCCCGTAATGGTGCTCGAGGAAGGCGGGGATGGTGGAGAGGCAGCGCACGCAGGCGTCGCGCTCGTCCACACGCAGCAGGGCCCAGGTCACCGGCCCCGAGCCCAGGAGGTGGGCACTCGCGTGCGCCTCATCGAGTGCCGCGCTCGCGACGACGAAGATGTGCCGCTCGGCCGGCATCAGCCCGAGCTCGATGCAGATGTCGACATAGGCCCGGTACGGATCTCGCGGTGCCACTGGGTCCTCGTGTTCGTGTCGCGGTTCGATGGTCAGGGTCTGTCGGTCCCGAAGGCGGGCGCGTCGTGGGGGACGTGCGATGCCGCTGGCCCCCCCCGATGGGCGACGGACGGTGAGGAGCGGCTGCGGACTGCGGGTTCGCGCGCGATGCCTCCTCGTGGGTCACGCCCGTGCGCGGCGCCGCTCAGTCCCGCGGGGACGCTGGTCGTGGTACAGGCGGAGCAGCTCCTGGGCGATGCGGCCGCGGTCGCTCACCGGATGTCCGTGCTCACGAAGCCAGGAACGCGCATCCGCTCGCTCTCGCGCCTGGTCCTTCGCGGATGCTGCCCGTCGGCCGGAGAGGGGGGAGGAGACGGCTCGCACCTCGCGGCCGGCATCCATGTAGTGCTCGAGCTTCTGGCGGAGCTCGGTGGCATGCGCGATGCTGAGGTCGATCTCGTAGGTGATCCCGTCGAGGCCGAACCTCAACGTCTCGCCGGGGCGAAGATCGTCGAGGAGGGCGCCGTCGAGATCGTCGAGCGTATGGCCCGAGGTGGTGATCATTCGCGTCTCCTGATGCCTAGGGTCGAGGTGGATGTGCTCACGGGAACGGGGTGCGACCGGCTCAATGCGCCATGCGCTCCCACACGCTCCGTGCGTCGGCGAGATGCGCGCTGTTCTCCGGGAGGTTCAGCCACTCCGTATAGCGGTGGTCGCGGCCGATGCGGCACAGGCAGGCGAGAGCGACCGTGTCGCCGTTCTCGTTCGCATGCACTTCCTGGTGCCGCGCGCCACGAGGGGGCGCCATCTCACTGTCCATGGGGTCTGCTCCTGTCTTCGTGGTGATGGTGGGTCGGCGCGCGCCACGCACTCCGTGGCGCATCATCGGCGGTCGGCCCGGAGGAGGGCGAAGCCGGTCGTCAAGGCGGCCCCGCAGGCGGCCAGCATGCAGGGGCTCCAGGGATCACCCACGAGGGACGCCACGATGGATCCTGCTCCCAACGCCAAGGAGAACTGCACGAGCACGAGCCCGACGTCAGCGCGCATGGCGACGCAGGACGTTCGACATGGCTTCCCTGACCCGGCGGAGGAGCTGTGATACGCGCGGGATGGTGACACCGGGGTGAGCGCGTGCGGCGGATTGCCGCTCCATCGCGAGGATGCGCATCTCGCGCCTGCCGATGCGCTCCAGTTCCCGCAGTACCGCGGGAGCGCGTCGTATGTAGATCTCACTCGCCCCGGCCCGGCGCCGTCGATACCAGTGGTACGCCTTCGTGCGGTGTCTCCTGCGTTTTGCGTGCATGGGCGTTCCTCTCTCGTTCTCGCCGGGGATCGTGCGATCGGCCCGTCCCCGGGTGAGGGAGGGCGGCACGAGACTCATGCGACTCGGGTGTGCGAGAAGTAGGACGGTGGTGCCGGATCGGTGGAGCGTGGGGGCGGGAGTCCCAGCTCGGCAGGACTCTATGTCAGCCGCCGAGGCGTTTCACCGCACCTCGAGGGAAATGGTCCTGCACATCACCCCATGGGAGCGGCCAGAGCGAAAGCAGTACTACTGGTCTCGCTCGGGGATGAGCTGAACACGTTTTTCGCTGGGCGGACAGGGCTTCCGAGAGCATATACGGCACACCCCCCGTTCGAGGGCCATCTAAATCAAGACATAGCCTCACCGCAGGGTGAGATCGACGTGACATGCGTACCAATCCGCACCTTTTGGCTAGGTGATGGGACGTGCGAGATATGTACTGGGCGGGCCACGTCGATGTCTCTGGGGACCGTCGACATGTCAGCAGCCACCACAGCAGAGAGACACCTGACATGAACATCTTCGGCTCCACGCATCCGCGCCGCGATCCAGACGGATCCGCCACGCGATTCCGGCTCGACGCGACCACGAAGCGTGGCCGGTTCTCCGCTCTGCTCCTCTCCGTCGCGCTGGTCGCGTCGTCTTTGACCCTGGGTCCTGGGTTGTTGGGCGCGGCTTCGTCGGCCCAAGCAGCCCCTGGTAGCCCAGGCGTCCCCAGCGCCCCGACCACTCTTTACACGGAGGGCTTCGAGAATGCGGACACGAGCACAGCGGTTCCTCTCCTCTCCTACACGGGTGCAGGTGGTCAGACATACGACTCCGAGGGGCTGTACCGGAATACGGCGGAGTGCAACGGCCTCGTCTTGAACCCGAGCTCGGCTTTTGGCGCGAATCAGTGCACGAACGGGAGCATTCCCGGTTCGGTGCGTGCGCAACTCAAGAACTTGGTTTCCGCGTTAGGACAGCTCAACGGGACCGGCGCGGCCAACGACGCTGTCGCGTCGATGACTGCCTCGCAGGACGTGCCGGCCAACACGGTCGAGTTCAAAACGGTTACACCCATACCCCTCCCGTCTGCCAACGGCCGCTTCATCACATTCGGCGTGAGCGTCGCCGGAGCGTGCGGGGACGGCGGAACCAATTTCGTCCAGCCGCGCCTGGCGTTCAACCTCGTCAACAGCGCTGGTGTCGAGACATCTGCGACCAACACTCCTGTGAATCCGTGCGACGGCGCGACCGCCGGGATCCGCACGAAGGCGCTGGTCTCCGACAAGGGCATCTTGTTCAGCGGCTCGACGGTGGGCATCAAGATGCGCAACGTCGGCGGTGGCGGTAATCGAGGCAATGACCACGCTTTCGATGACATCAAGATCCTCGACGTCACCCCGCAGCTGGACAAGTCCTTCAGCCCCGCGTCCACGACGACGGGCGGCACGTCGAAGCTGACGTTCACCATCACCAACACCAGCGAGCTCGGGTCGAAGAACGGCTGGTCGTTCACGGACGCGCTCGCGCCCGGCCTCACCATCAGCAACCCGTCCGCAGCGACGACCACCTGCGCATCGGGTGTCGTCACGGCGCCCGCCGGCGGTAGCAGCGTCGCCGTCAGCGGCAACCTCAACGCCGGGCAGACCTCGTGCACCGTGTCCGTCAACGTCACGTCCAACACCGCCGGCACCTACACGAACGGCCCCGACAACGTCACGACCACCGGCCTCAACCCTCCCGGTACCTCGACCGTCACGTTCAGCAACCCGAGCATCGGCCTCGTCAAGCGCGCCGGCACCCCGGTGGACGTCAACGGCAACGGCCTCACCGACGCCGGTGACACGATCCAGTACACGTTCGCCGTGACGAACACGGGCGACGTGCCGCTGTCGAACGTCAGCGTGACGGACGCCAAGGCCGGAGCGGTCACCTGCCCCGCCGGGACCCTGGCCCCGCAGGCCACGGTGACCTGCAGCGCGGCGGCGCCGTACACCATCACGGCTGCGGACCAGAGCGCAGGGGCGGTGAACAACACGGCGACCGCGGCGGGAACGCCGCCCGGCTCCACGACGCCGGTCACCTCCACCCCGTCCACCACCACCACGCCGACCACGACGCCTGTCACCTCGCTGACGCTCGACAAGACCGCCACCCCGTCGGACGCCGCGTCCTTCACCGTGGGTCGCCAGATCACCTACTCGTTCCTCGTCACGAACACCGGCAACGTGGCCCTCACCGACGTCGGCATCGACGAGACGGCGTTCACCGGCTCCGGGACCATCTCGGACGCGAGCTGCCCCACCACCACCCTCGCCGCAGGAGCATCCACCACGTGCACGGCCACCTACGCGGTGACCCAGGCGGATGTGGACGCGGGCGGAGTGACCAACACCGCCATCGCGACCGGCACCCCTCAGGGGAGCACCACGCCGATCCCGTCCGACCCCGACACCGTCGTGCTGCCGGGCCTCAACACCCCCGCCATCACCATGACGAAGACGGCGACGCCCACCACCATCGCGGCGGCTGGTGATGAGGTCTCCTATTCCTTCGTCGCCACGAACACCGGCAACGTCACCCTCACGAACGTCTCGATCGACGAGACGCAGTTCAGCGGGACCGGCACCGCGCCGGCCATCTCCTGCCCCTCGGGCGCGGCATCGCTGGCTCCGGGCGCCTCGGTCACCTGCACCGCGACCTACATCGCCACGCAGGCGGACGTCGATGCCGGGCAGATCACCAACACGGCGACCGCGACCGGCACGCCGCCTCGCGGTGCGGCGGTCACCTCGGACCCGTCGCAGGCGGTCGTGACGGCCGATCCGAACCCGTCCATCGCGGTGGTGAAGTCCGCGGATCCGAGCTCGATCATGAACGCGGGGGAGACGGTCTCGTACTCCTTCGTGGTCACGAACACGGGCAACGTCACCCTCACCGACGCGACCGTCGCGGAGACCCAGTTCAGCGGCACCGGAACGGCTCCCGTCGTGACCTGCCCCACGGGAGCGTCCTCGCTGGCACCGGGTGCGTCCGTCACCTGCACGGCGTCGTATGTGGCGACGCAGGCGGATGTGGATGCGGGGTCGATCACGAACACGGCGACGGCGACGGGTACTCC
>NZ_JADKRS010000006.1 GCF_015351075.1 Clavibacter sp. VKM Ac-2873 | reverse complement strand
CCCATCTGCGCGATGACGCCGACCTCGTAGTCGGCGCGCTTGCGCACGTCGTCGGAGAAGCCGCGCGGGTAGCGCCGGACGAGGCCGCGCTCGACCTCCTTGACGAACCAGGTCTGCTCGCTCTCGCCCTCGGGCACCGGGTAGCGCGGCATGTAGTTCGCGGACTCGTTGAACTGGACGTCGCAGCGCTCGGCGATGAGGAGCGTGTTGTCGCACGCCTCCTCGTGATCGCGGAACAGGTGCCGCATCTGCTGCGCGGTCTTCAGGTAGAACTCGTCGGCGTCGAACTTGAAGCGGTTCGGGTCGTCGAGCGTGGTGCCGGACTGCACGCACAGGAGCGCCGCGTGGCTCGTGGCATCGTGCTCGTGCGTGTAGTGGAGGTCGTTGGTGGCGACGAGCGGGAGGCCGAGGTCCTTGGCGAGGCGGTGCAGGTCGGTCATGATGCGACGCTCGATGCCGAGGCCGTGGTCCATGACCTCGCAGAAGTAGTTCTCCGCCCCGAATATGTCGCGGAAGTCCGCCGCGGCCTTCACGGCCTCGTCGTACTGCCCGAGGCGGAGGCGCGTCTGCACCTCGCCGGACGGGCAGCCGGTGGTGGCGATGAGGCCCTTCGCGTACGTGCTGAGGAGCTCGCGGTCCATGCGCGGCTTGAAGTAGTAGCCCTCGAGCGAGGCGCGGGACGAGAGCCGGAAGAGGTTGTGCATGCCCTCCGTGGTCTCGGCCAGCATCGTGAGGTGCGTGTAGGCGCCGGATCCGGAGACGTCGTCCTGGCCGCCGTTGCCCCAGCGGATGCGGGTGCGGTCACCGCGGTGGGTGCCCGGCGTGATGTACGCCTCGGTGCCGATGATGGGCTTCACGCCCGCGGCCTTCGCCTGCTTCCAGAAGTCGAACGCGCCGAACACGTTGCCGTGGTCGGTGATCGCCACGGCGGGCATCTTCTGGTCGGCCGCCGCCTGCACGAGCGGGCCGACGCGGGCCGCCCCGTCGAGCATCGAGTACTCGCTGTGGACGTGGAGGTGGACGAACGAGTCGTTGCGGGGCACGGGTCTCTTCTACTGGTCGATCGGCGGTGTGGCCATCATAGGCAGGCTCCGGGAGGCCCCTCGGGCGTGTCGCGGATCAGTCGCGCAGACGCGAGAGCGCGTGCTGCAGGTCGGCCGGGTAGGTGCTCGAGAACGACGCGCGGTCGCCCGTGGCGGGGTGCGTGATCTCGAGCCGCATCGCGTGCAGCCACTGCCGGTGGAGGTCGAGCTGGGCGGAGAGCGTCGGGTCGGCGCCGTACATCGCGTCGCCCACGCAGGGGTGCCGCTGCGCGGCCATGTGCACGCGGATCTGGTGGGTGCGGCCGGTCTCCAGGTGCACCTCGAGCAGCGCCGCGCGCCGGAACGCCTCGAGCGTCTCGTAGTGCGTGACCGACGGCTTGCCGTCGGCCGTGACCGCGAACTTCCAGTCGCTGCGGGGGTGACGGCCGATGGGCGCGTCGATGGTGCCCGCGAGCGGATCCGGATGCCCCTGCACGACCGCGTTGTAGATCTTCTCGACCTCGCGGTCGTGGAACTGGCGCTTGAGCTCCGTGTACGCGCGCTCCGTCTTGGCCACCACCATCAGCCCGCTGGTGCCGGCGTCCAGCCGGTGGACGATGCCCTGCCGCTCCTCCGCACCCGAGGTGCTGAGGCGGAAGCCGGCCGCGGCCAGCGCCCCGAGGACGGTGGGACCGGTCCAGCCGACGCTCGGATGCGCCGCGACGCCGACGGGCTTGTCGACCACCACGATGTCGTCGTCGTCGTGCACGATGCCGAGGTCGGGCACCGCGATGGGCACGACCGACGGCTCCTGCTTCGGCTGCCAGCTGACGGCGAGCATGGATCCCCCGACGAGCCGGTCGGACTTGCCGGCCTCGCGGCCGTCCTGCGTCACGCCGCCGGCCTCCGCGACCTCGGCCGCGAAGCTGCGGGAGAAGCCGAGGAGCCGGGCGAGGCCCGCGTCGACGCGCTGGCCGTCGAGCCCGTCGGGGACGGGGATGGTGCGGTTCTCCATCGGGGACCTCTTCCGGTGCGGTGCGGCGGTGGTGCGGGCCCGCGAACGACGACGGCGACGCGGGACCCCGTGGCTCCGTGGAGCCGGGTCCCGCGCCGCCGTCGGGCGCGCGAGGGGTGCGGTGCTAGTTGCCGAACGAGGCGGTGGCGGGCGCCTCGCTGGAACCGGTGGAGTCGAGCTCGCGGAGCTGGCCCTCGATGTAGCCCTTGAGCTTGGTGCGGTACTCGCGCTCGAACGTGCGGAGCTCGTCGATGCGGCCCTCGAGGACCTGGCGCTCCTTCTCGAGCGCCGCGGTCTTCGAGCGCTGCTCGGCCTCGGCCTCGGCGGCGATGCGCGCGGCGGTGGCGTGCGCCTCGGCGACGAGCGCGTCGCGCTTCTCGACGCCCTCGCGGACGTGCTCCTCGTGGAGCTTGCGGGCGAGCTTCAGGAGGCTGCTCGTGCTGGAGGTCTCGTCGTCCGCGTCCGCGGCCGGGGCGGGCGCCTGGGCGACGACGGGGGCCGGCTCGGGCTCCGGGGTGGGCTCGGGCTCGACGACGACGGGGGCCTGCTCGACCGCGGCGGGAGCGGGGGTCTCGATGACGGTCGTCGCGGCCGGGGCGGCGTCGCCCGAGGAGAGGCGCTGGCGCAGCTCGTCGTTCTCCTGGTGGAGGCGTCGCAGCTCGACGACCACCTCGTCGAGGAAGTCGTCGACCTCGTCCTGGTCGTATCCCTCGCGGAACTTGGTCGGCTGGAAACGCTTGTTGACGACGTCTTCAGGAGTGAGAGCCATGGCCTGCCACCTCTTTTGTGCGTAGAGCGGGGTCCGCGCGAGCGGACGGGGGATTCGGGACAACGTGCGAGCCAACGCTATCAGCGGATCGCGTCGCTCCGGGGACCCGCGCGCGGATCGGCGGACGCGTCGGCCGCGCCTCAGCGCATCAAGCCGCTGGCGACGTTGAACAGGATGATCGCCACGAGCATGGTGATCATCCAGCCGAAGTCGAGCGCCACCGGGCCGAGGCGCAGCGGCGGGATGAGGCGGCGGACGAACCCGATGGGCGGGTCGGTGACCGTGTACGAGGCCTCGGCGACGATCAGCATCGCCCCGCGCGGGCGCCACTGCCGGGAGAGCGACTGGACCAGGTCGAGGACGAACCGGCCCCACATGCAGATGATGAACGCCAGGAGGGCGAACCACAGGACGGTGGCGACGATGTTGACGATGTACACGGAGACAAGTATGGCGGGCGCCGATGGGAGGTCCCCTCGGCGCCCGCCATCCCGGGGGCTCGGCGGATCAGCGTCCGAAGAAGGACGCCTCGACCTCGGCCTCGGTGGCCGACTGCTCGCCGGACACGGCGACGTGCGACGGCGAGAGGAGGAACACCTTGGCCGTGACGCGCTCGATCTTGCCGTAGAGGCCGATGGACAGGCCGCTGGCGAAGTCGATGAGGCGGCGCGCGTCGTCGTCCGTCATCTGCGAGAGGTTGATGATGACCGGGACGCCCTCGCGGAAGTTCTCGGCGATGACCTGGGCGTCCTTGTAGGCCTTGGGGTGGACGGTGAGGATCTCGTTCATTTCAGCCGGCGCCGCATTCCTTGTGGTGGTCGAGGGCTTGTGCAGGGGCGTCACGGGGGCGCGCTTCGCCTGCTGCTGGGGAGCCGGGGCGGGGGTCGGGACGGCCTGCACGGGCGACTGCTGCTGCGCGGGCTGCTGTCCCTGCTGGTACTCGAGCTCCTCGTCGGCGAGTCCCAGGTACACCATGGTCTTGCGAAGTGGGTTGGCCATCATTCCTCTTTCCGGGCTCGGCCTCCGACCGGACCGCACCTCCGACATTAAGGGCCGTCGGGTCGCTTTCCCGTGATTGCCGACCCGATCCGAAGGTGTGTCGCGCCCTCGAGGAGCGCCTCGCGGAGGTCGCCGGACATGCCGGCGGAGATGGCGCGCGCCTCGGGCAGGATGCGGCGCACGTCGTCGGAGATGCCGCGGAGGCGGGCGAACGCGCGGCGGGGCTCCCCGTCGTCGGGCGCGACCGCCATGACGCCGAGGACGCGGATGCCGGGTGCGGCCGCCGCGTGCTCCGCGAGGGCCTCGGCCTCCGCGGGCGGGACCCCGCCGCGCCCCGGGTCGTCCGTGAGGTTCACCTGCAGGAAGACGCGCGTCTCGTGCTCGTCGGACGCGAGCGCGTCCACGAGGGAGGCGCGGTCGACGGAGTGGATCACGGACGCGTAGCGACGCACCTGCCTGGCCTTCTTGCCCTGCAGCTGCCCGACGAAGTGCCAGGCGACGCCCGTGCCCTCGAGGTCGGCCGCCTTGCCCTGGGCCTCCTGGTGGCGGCTCTCGCCGAGGTCGCGGACGCCGAGGTCGACGAGGGCGCGCAGGAGCGTGACGGGCTGGAACTTGGTGACCACGATCGTGGTCACCTCCTCGGGCTGGCGGCCGGCCGCGCGGATCCCGTCGGCGACGTCCGCCTGCACGGACGCCCACCGCTCCGCGAGGCCGGGGTGGGCCTCGTCGGGGTGGGCGTCCGGCGCGTACGCGCCGCCGGTGAGCGGAGCGTCGGTCACTTCAGGAAGTCGGGGATGTCCAGGTCGTCGCCGTCGTCCTCGAACGTCGGGTCGCTCGCGGGGACGGACGCGACGGGCGCCTCCGCCTGCGGGCGCGCCGGCCCCGCCTCGACGGCCTCGGGTGCGGCGACCGCTCCCCCGCCCGCGGCGACGAAGCCGCTGCGGCGGTTCTCGACCTTGGACGCCGGCTCGCCGCCGTCGAAGCCCGCCGCGATGACGGTGACGCGCACCTCGTCGCCGAGGGTGTCGTCGATGACCGCGCCGAAGATGATGTTGGCCTCGGGGTGCACGGCCTCCTGCACGAGCTTGGCCGCGTCGTTGATCTCGAAGATGCCGAGGTTGGATCCACCCTGGATGGAGAGCAGCACGCCGTGGGCGCCCTCGATGCTCGCCTCGAGGAGCGGCGAGGCGACCGCGAGCTCGGCGGCCTTGATCGAGCGGTCGGCGCCGCGGGACGAGCCGATGCCCATGAGCGCGGAGCCCGCGCCCTGCATGACCGACTTGACGTCCGCGAAGTCGAGGTTGATGAGGCCCGGGGTGGTGATGAGGTCGGTGATGCCCTGGACGCCCGCGAGGAGCACCTGGTCGGCGGTCGCGAAGGCCTCGAGCATGCTGATGCCGCGGTCGCTGATCTCCAGGAGGCGGTCGTTCGGGACGACGATGAGGGTGTCGACCTCGTTCTTCAGCGTCGCGACGCCGAGCTCGGCCTGGGCCGAGCGGCGCTTGCCCTCGAAGCCGAAGGGCTTCGTCACGACGCCGATGGTGAGCGCGCCGATCGACTTCGCGATGCGCGCCACGACGGGCGCGCCGCCGGTGCCGGTGCCGCCGCCCTCGCCCGCGGTGACGAAGACCATGTCGGCGCCGGCCAGCGCCTCCTCGATCTCCTCCGCGTGGTCCTCGGCGGCGCGACGGCCGACCTCGGGGTCCGCGCCGGCGCCGAGGCCGCGCGTGATCTCGCGGCCGACGTCGAGCTTGACGTCGGCGTCGCTCATGAGCAGCGCCTGCGCGTCGGTGTTGATCGCGATGAACTCCACGCCCCGCAGACCGAGCTCGATCATGCGGTTGACGGCGTTGACGCCGCCACCGCCGATGCCGACGACCTTGATGACGGCGAGGTAGTTCTGGTTGTTCGACACGACGGGCCTCCGCTAGAACCTTCGACCTCCGGTGGAGGCTTAGAGTTTACTCAGTATGCATTTCCTGATCCCGACGTTAGGGGGCTCGGGGTCGACGCGACGACTCCCGTGCCGCGTGTCGCGAAGGCCGGACGGGATCAGGGTCCGGCGACGGGCGCGTCGGGCGCCGAGACGTCGTAGGAGCCGACGTCGCCGCGCGCCTTCACGAGCGCCTGCAGCACCTGCGCCTTGTCGACCGAGCGATCCCCGCTCCCCCACAGCACCTTCTTGCCGGTGCGGAGGGTGAGCATCACGTCGTCCGTCGTGTTCGCCTGGATGCTGTCGACCTGCGGCAGGAAGTCGGACGGCAGCGCGACGAGCACCGCTGCGGCGGCCTGGAAGCGCGGCGAGGAGAAGTCCGCGCTCGGCAGGTCGATGAGCGGGTAGCCGTCGGGCCGCGCCGTGGCGCGCTCGATCGTGATGCCCGCGGGATCCACGAGGTCGAAGCCCGCGCCCGACTGGATCACGGCGACGGGCGTGCGCTCGACGATGCGGATCACGAGCGTCGACGGCGGGCGGCTCTCGGTGCTGTAGCTGCGGATGAGGGGGAAGGCGCGGAGCTCCTCCCCGACGCGGTCGAGGTCGATGAGCGGCAGCGGCGTGCCGACCTGGTCGGAGAGCGCCGCCTGGATGCTCGCCGGCGAGACGCGACCGGCGCCCTCCACCTCGACGGTGCGGAGGGCGAGGAGCGGGGAGTAGACGGCGATGCCGACGACGATCGCCAGGGTCAGGACGGCGCCGAGGGCGCCGAGGAGACCGGCGCGTCGACGGCGGGCGCGCTGCGTGAAGCGGCGCACCTCCTGGCGCTCGTAGCGCTGACGCTCGCGCCGTGCCCGGCGCAGCTGGCGGCGGGCCTCGGCGTCGCCGGTGGCCGCGCTCGCGGGGCGGGCGGGGCGGTGGGCGCGGGGTGCAGGATCGGCGTCCGCGGTCGTGCGGGTGCGGCGACGGAGCGGCTTCGCGGCGGCCGCGGCACCGGCGACGCCGCGGGCCCGGGCTCCGAGCCGGCCGGCGAGCCCCGTGCGCGGCGCGGCCTCCTCGCGGCCCGTGCTGGGCGCGGGCGGGGCCTGGACCGGCGCCTGCGCGAGGTGCGGGAGGACGATCGGCTCGGTGTCGGGCTCGTCGTCGTCGCGCCACGCGGCGCGGGGCCGCGCGGTCGCGGGCGTCGACGAGGTGGGAGGGCCCTGCTCAGCCGGACCGGCCGCGCGCGGCGTCGTGCCGGTGCGCGGTACGGGCGGCGGGCTGACGGGACGCGGGGTCGTCGGACGCGACGGCGCACCGGCCCCGGGATGCGTGGCCGGCGTCGCAAGGGTCGCGGGGGCGTCGGCCGGGCGGGATCCACGGCGACGGCGGACGGCGGGATCCGCGCCCTCGACGGGCGCGTCGGGCGCGGGCGGCTTCGGGACCCGGGGCCGGTCGAAGCCCTCGGGCCGCTTCACTCGCGCGGCCGGGCGGACGCGGCGGGCTGCGGGGATCCGGCACCGCGCTCGAGCGCGCCGATGACCTGCGGGATGATCCGGTACACGTCGCCGCAGCTGAGGGTCACGATGAAGTCGCCGTCGCGCGCGATCTCCGCTGCACGATCGGCCGCCTCCTGCCAGTCGGGCAGGTAGTCCACGTGGGTCGCGTCCTGGAAGCGCTCGGAGACGAGGGCGCCCGTGACGCCGGGGATCGGGTCCTCCCGGGCGCCGTACACGTCGAGCACGATGGTGTGGTCGGCGAGCTCCTCGTAGACGCGGGCGAAGTCGCCCGCCATCATCTGCGTGCGGCTGTAGAGGTGCGGCTGGTGGACCGCGATGATGCGGCCCTCCCCCACGACCGTGCGCGCGGCCTCGAGCGCGGCGCGCACCTCGGTGGGATGGTGCGCGTAGTCGTCGTAGACGCTCACGCCGCGGACCTCCGCGTGCAGCTCGAAGCGGCGGCCCGTGCCGGAGAAGCCCGCGAGGCCCGCGATCGCGTCGTCGGGATCCACGCCGAGGCCCACGAGCACGGCGTAGGCGCCCGCCGCGTTGACGGCGTTGTGGCGGCCGGGGACGCGGAGCGCGGCGCGGCGGGAGACGCCGTCGTGGGTGAGCGTGAAGGAGACGGGGCCGTCGGTGACGATGTCGGTGATCCGGATGTCCGCCGCCGGGTCCTCGCCGAACGTGACGACGCGGCCCTCGATGCGGGCGGTGACGCGCCGGGCGCCCGGGTCGTCGCTCGAGATGACGACGAGCTCCGACGCCGCGCTCGCGAACCGGACGAACGCGTCGTCGAAGGCCTCGTGCGAGCCGTAGTGGTCGAGGTGGTCGGCGTCGACGTTGGTGATGAGCGCCACGGCCGTGTCGTAGAGGAGGAAGGAGCCGTCGGACTCGTCCGCCTCGACGACGAAGAGCTCCTCGGAGCCGGGGGCGCTCGAGACGCCGAGCCCGCCGATCACGCCGCCGTTGACGAAGGACGGGTCGCGGCCCGCCTCGAGGAGCGCCGTGACGATCATGCCCGTGGACGTGGTCTTGCCGTGGGCGCCCGCGACCGCGACGAGACGCTGGCCGCTGATGAGCCAGGCGAGGGCCTGCGAGCGGTGCAGGATCGGCAGGCCCCGCTCCTTCGCGAGCACGTACTCGGGGTTGTCCTGCCAGAGCGCGCCCGTGACGACGAGCGCCTCCGCGTCGCCCACGTGCGCCGCGTCGTGGCCCACGTGGATCTCGGCGCCGAGCTCCCGGAGCGCCTGCACGGCGTCGGAGTCGCGGGAGTCGGATCCGGTGACGCGGTGCCCGGCGGCGAGGAACAGGCGCGCGATGCCGCTCATGCCGGACCCGCCGATGCCCACGAAGTGGACGCGGCCGAGGTCGGTCGGGATGTCCATGGTCAGGTCGGGTGCGATCACGTGCGGTCTCCTCGGGAGGGTGGGAAGCGGGGTGGGCGGCGGCGGTCAGCGCCGGGCGGCGGTCCGGGACGGGCGGGCGGCGAGGGCGTCGCGGACGAGGTCGGCCATCCGGGCCGCTCCGTCGCGCGTGCCGACGGAGGCCGCCGCCCGGGACATGCGCGCGAGCGCCGCCGGGTCGGACAGGAGGGGCAGGACGTGCGCGAGCACCCAGTCAGGCGTGAAGTCGGCGTCGGCCACGACGATCCCGCCGCCGGCCGCGACGACGCCGCGGACGTTGACCGCCTGCTCGCCGTTGCCGACCGGGTAGGGCACGTAGACCGCGGGGAGGCCGACGGCCGTGAGCTCGGAGAGCGCGCCGGCGCCGGCGCGGGAGACGACGAGGTCGGCCGCGGCGATGGCGAGCTCCATCCGGTCGGAGTAGCCGACCACGTGGTAGAGCTCGACGCCCGGGTCGGTGAACTCCTGCGCGCCGCCCACGATGTGCAGGATCTGCGCACCCGTCGCCGTGATGCGCTCGGCCACCTGCACGACGGTGCGGTTGAGGCTGCGCGCGCCCGTGGATCCGCCCGTGACGAGCAGGGTCGGCCGGTCGGCGTCGAGGCCGAGCTCGGCGCGCGCGGCGTCGCGGACGGCGTCGCGGTCGAGGGTCGCGATCTCGCGGCGCAGCGGCATGCCGACGGCGTGGGCGCGCGGGAGGACGGTGTCCGGGAACGTGATGCCGACGGCGGTGGCGACGCGTGCCCCGAGGCGGTTGGCGAGCCCGGGAGACGCGTTGGCCTCGTGCACGACGACGGGGACGCCCGAGCGGCGCGCGGCGAGGTAGGCGGGCGCGGCCGCGTAGCCGCCGAAGCCGACGACCACGTCGACGCCGCGATCCGCGATCATCCGGCGGATCTGCCCCACCGCCCGCGTGAACGCCGGGGCGAAGCGCACGGCGGCCGCGTTCGGGCGACGCGGGAAGGGCAGGCGCGCGATGGTGAGCAGCTCGTAGCCGCGGGCGGGGACGAGCCGGGACTCGAGCCCCTCCCTCGTGCCGAGGACCAGGATCGTCGACTCGGGCTCGCGCGCGCGCAGCTCGTCGGCCACGGCGAGAAGCGGGTTCACGTGCCCCGCGGTGCCGCCTCCGGCCAGCAGGTAGACCGTCACGAGCGCATCCCGACGACGGCGGGCACGACGTCCGGGGACTCCTCCGTCGTGGGCCGCCGGGCGAAGCCGAGGACGATGCCCATCGCCACGAGCGTCGTCACCAGCGACGACCCTCCGGACGACACGAACGGCAACGGCACCCCGAGCACCGGGAGCAGGTTCAGCACCACGCCGATGTTGACGAAGGCCTGCACGATGATCCACGTCATGACGGCGCCCGTCGCGACGCGCGCGAAGGTGTCGGTGTTCGCGCGGATCACGCGGATGAAGCCGATGGCGAGGACGACGAACAGGAGGATGACGACGATGGCGCCGATGAGGCCGAGCTCCTCGCCGATGATCGCGAAGATGTAGTCGTTGTCGGCCTCGGGCAGCCACATCCACTTGGCCTTGGAGTTGCCGAGGCCGACGCCGAAGATCCCGCCCGCGGCCAGCGCGTACAGGCCGTGCGTGGACTGCCAGCAGCCGCCCGCGTAGTCGCACTGCCCGGTGAGGAACTCGGTGACGCGGCGCATGCGGCTGTCGCTGATCACGGTCATGAGCACGGCCAGCACGGAGCCGATCGTGAGCATGAGCGTGAGCTTGCCCACGGGGATGCCCGCGAAGAACAGGGCACCGAGCACGATGCTCGCCATGATGATCACGGTCCCGAGGTCGCCGCCGAGCGCGACGAGGCCCACGGCGCCGCCCGCGACGGGGAGCACGGGGATGAGGATGTGCGGCCACGTGCGCAGCAGGTGGCGCTTCCTCGCGAGGATGAAGGCCAGCCAGATGACGAGGCCCACCTTGATGAGCTCGGCGGGCTGGAACGTGGTGCCGGCGATGCGGATCCAGCCGATGTTCTCGCCGACCTTCACTCCCATGGGGCCGAACACGAGCAGCTGCACGACGCAGGCGGCGATGAGCAGCACCCACGCCCAGCGCTTCCAGAACATGGGCGGCACGAGCGAGACCAGCAGCATCAGCGGGACGCCGATGAGCGCGAACATCCCCTGCTTGAGGAAGATGCCGAAGAAGCCGCCGCCCGCGACGTACGAGTCGATGCTCGACGACGACAGCACCATCACCAGGCCGAACACGACCAGGAAGAGCGTCGTGCCGAGCAGCAGGAAGTAGGAGCCGCTCTCCGCGTGGAAGGCGCGACCGAGCTGGATCCGCGCGGCGAGGCCGCGACGCAGCGCCCCCTCCTGCGCGTCGGCGTCGGGGGCCTGCGAGGCGCTCGGACCGCGGGGGCCCGGCGCGTCAGCCGCGCGAGGGGTCCGCGTCGTTCTCGGGGGCAGTGTCATCCGCCGCACCTCCCAGGTGGTGGTCGACCGCGGCCCGGAATCGGCGTCCGCGATCGGCGTAGTCGGTGAATTGGTCCATGGATGCCGCTGCCGGGGCCAGGAGGACGGTGTCGCCCTCCCGGGCCACGCCCGCCGCGAGCCGCACGGCGGACCGCATGACCTCATCAGTGTCGCTCTCGGCCACCTCGAGGACGGTGACGTCGGGCGCGTGTCGCGCGAATGCCGCGAGCACCTCGGTGCGCTCGACCCCGATGACGACGGCGGCGCGCAGGCGTGGCGCGTGGACGCGGATCAGCTCGTCGAGCTCCACGCCCTTGAGGAGGCCGCCGACGAGCCAGACCACGGAGGGGAAGGCCGCGAGGGACGCGGACGCGGCGTGCGGGTTCGTGGCCTTCGAGTCGTCGACGAACGCGACGCCGTCGCGCTGGCCGATCCGCTCGATGCGGTGGCTGTCGAGCTCGAAGCGGAGGAGCGCCTGCCGCACGACGCCCGGCTCGACGCCGTAGGAGCGGGCCAACGCGGCCGCCGCGAGGATGTTCTGCACGATGTGCGGCGCCGCGAGCCCCACCGCGCGCAGCTCGTCCAGGGTCGTGAGCTCGAGGGCGCTCGTGAAGCGCTCCTCGAGGAAGGCGCGGTCGCAGAGGATCCCGTCGACGATGCCGAGGTCGCTCGGGCCGGGCGCGTCCAGGCCGAAGCCGATGGCGCGCGCGCCGTCCTGCACGTCGGCCTCGCGGAGGGCGTCCTCGGTGGCGCGGTCGGCGCGGTTGTAGACGCAGGCGACCCGCGTGTCCGCGTAGACGCGGCCCTTGGCCGCCGCGTACGCCTGGCGCGACCCGTGCCACTCGAGGTGGTCGTCGGCGAGGTTGAGGAAGGCGCTCGAGTACGGCCGCACCTCGCGCATGTAGTGCAGCTGGTGGCTGGAGAGCTCGACGACGAGGACGTCGAAGCCGTCCGGGTGGCGCACGACGTCGAGCACGGGCAGGCCGATGTTCCCGCACGGCACCGCGCGCACGCCGCCCTCCTGGAGGAGCGCGGCCGTGAGCTGCGTGGTCGTGGTCTTGCCGTTGGTGCCGGTGATGGTGATCCACTCGGCGGGCGTCCCCGTCTTGTCGCGCACGCGCCAGGCGAGCTCGATGTCGCCCCACAGCGGGAGCCCCGCCTCCGTCGCCCAGGCCGGCAGCGGGTGGGTGGGCGCGTAGCCGGGCGACACCACGACGAGCTCGGGCGCGAAGGCGACGAGCTCCGCGGGGACCGGCTCCTCGTCGGTGGGACGCACCAGGCGCCCGCCGATCACGTCGAGCAGGGCCAGCCGCTCGGGCGAGGCATCGGCCGCGACCACGAGCACGTCGGCGCCGAGCTCGATCAGCGTGTCGGCCACGGAGAAGCCCGTGCGGCCGAGCCCGAGGACCGCGACGCGGAGGCCGGTCCAGTCGTCGTGCCAGCTGCGCAGGGAGTCGGGTCGCGCGAGCGCCCGGCCGTCGTCGTCGAGGGGAGCGTCCGTCATCTCTACTGCGTGATCCATTCCAGGTAGAAGGTGCCGACGCCCGCCGCGACCAGCAGGCCGGCGATGATCCAGAAGCGCACGACGACCGTGACCTCCGCCCAGCCCTTGAGCTCGAAGTGGTGATGGAGCGGGCTCATGAGGAAGATGCGCTTGCCCTTGGTGAGCTTGAAGTAGATGCGCTGCAGGATCACCGAGCCCGCGACGATCACGAACAGGCCGCCGATGAAGACGAGCAGCAGCTCGGTGCGGCTGAGGATCGCGAGGGCCGCGAGGGCGCCGCCGAGGCCGAGGGAGCCGGTGTCGCCCATGAAGATCTGCGCGGGCGAGGTGTTCCACCAGAGGAAGCCGATGAGCGCGCCCACGATGGAGGCCGCGATGATCGCGAGGTCGAGCGGGCTCGCCACCTCGTAGCAGCGGTACTCGTTCTGGTAGCTGGAGACGCTGTCGCACGACTGGTTGAACTGCCAGAAGCCGATGATGACGTACGAGCCGATCGAGAAGATCGACGCCCCGGCCGCCAGGCCGTCGAGCCCGTCCGCGACGTTGACGCCGTTCGAGGTGCTCGCGACGATGAGGCAGATCCAGACGATGAACAGGCCCGTGCCGACGACCGCCCCGAGCGCCAGGAAGTCGATCGGCAGGTCGCGGAACAGGCTGATGGCGGTGGACGCGGGCGTGAGGCCGGAGACCGGGTCCTTCAGCGTGATCGCGAGCACCGCGAACACCGCGGCGACGAGCACCTGGCCGGCGATCTTCTGCCAGCCGCCGAGGCCGAGGGACTGCTGCTTGCGGGTCTTCAGGTAGTCGTCGAGGAAGCCGACGAAGCCGAGGCCCACCATCATGAACACGACGAGCAGGCCCGACGGCGTCACGGGGTCGAAGCGGATCCCGTCCCACGTGAGCAGGTGCCCCACGAAGTAGCCGAGCACGCTCGCCAGGATGATGACGATGCCGCCCATGGTCGCGGTGCCGCGCTTGGTGTGGTGCGACTGCGGACCGTCGTCGCGGATGAACTGGCCCCACTGCAGCCGGTGGAACAGCTTGATGAACAGCGGCGTCAGGAAGAGCGTGAAGACGAGCGAGATGGCGCCCGCGCCGAGGAGGGCTACCACGAGTGCTTCTCCCCCAGCTCGTCGCCGAGGAAGCGGAGCCCCGCGGAGTTCGACGACTTCACGAGCACGAGGTCGCCGTCGCGGAGGATCCGGTCGAGGATCTCGCGGGCCTCGTCGACGTCCTCGGCGAAGATCGACTCGCCGTCCCAGGACCCCTGCGCGATGGCCTCGAGGTGCAGTCGGCGGGCGGCTCGGCCCACCACGACGAGCTGGCCGATGTTGAGGCGCACCGCGAGCAGGCCCACGCGGTCGTGCTCCTCCTCGGAGAACTCGCCGAGCTCGCTCATCTCGCCGAGCACCGCGACCGTGCGCTGCTCCGGCCCGCGGATCTGCGCGAGCGTGCGGAGGGCGGCAGCCATGGAGTCGGGGCTCGCGTTGTAGGCGTCGTTGATCACGGTGACGCCGTTGCCGCCGAGCACCTCCATGCGCCAGCGCTCGGCGCGCTGGACGGTCTGCAGCGCGGAGACGATGGAGTCGCCGTCGACGCCGAGCGCCCAGGCGCCCGCCGCGGCGGCCAGCGCGTTGGTGACGTGGTGCTCGCCGAGCACGCGGAAGGAGACCGGTCGCGCCGATCCGTCCGGCAGGTGGAGCGCGAAGGTCGTGCCGGCGGCGGACGCGACGATGTCGGTCGCGCGGACGGCGGCCCGGGCGTCCCGTCCGAACCACAGCACCGGTGCCTCGGTCTTGTCGCTCATGGACGAGACCCGCGGGTCGTCGGCGTTGAGCACGGCGGTGTCCTCGGGGAGCAGGTCCTTCACCATCTCGGTCTTGGTCACGAGCGTCCGCTCGATGCCGCCGAAGCCGCCCGCGTGGGCGAGGCCGACGGTGAGCACGATGCCGACGTCGGGCTTCGCCATGCGGATCAGGCGCGTGATCTCGCCCAGCCCGCTCGCGCCCATCTCCGCCACGAGGAAGCGCGTGGAGCGCGTGACCTTGAGCATGGTGAGCGGCGCGCCGACCTCGTTGTTGAAGGACGCGACGGGCGACACGGTCTCGCCCTGCGTGGAGAGGATCGCGTGCAGCAGGTTCTTGGTGGTGGTCTTGCCGTTGGATCCCGTGACCGCGACCATCCGCAGGTCGCCGAGCGCGCGCACCCGCGCCACGACCTCGTGCGCCAACCGTCCGAGGGCGTCGACCACGTCGGGGACGAGCACCTGGGGCACGGGCAGGTCGAGCTCGCGCTCGACGAGGAGGAGGGCGGCGCCGGCCTCGACCGCCGCGGGCGCGAACAGGTGGCCGTCGGTCTCCTCGCCGGGCTTGGCGACGAAGATCCCGCCGGGCGCGATGAGCCGGCTGTCGGTGTCGACCGCGCCGTCGACGACGGTCTGCGCTGTCGCGTCGCCGCGCAGCAGGAGGCGGCCGTCGACCGCCTCGGCGATCTCGGCGAGGGTGAGGGCGATCATGTCAGCTCCAGCCTGCGTCGCGGAGGGCCGCGCGCGCGTCGTCACGGGCGGAGAACGGGATCTTGCGCCCGGCCACCTCGTGGTAGTCCTCGTGCCCGGGTCCGGCGACGAGGATGGTGTCCCCCTCGCCGACCAGCGACACCGCGGTGCGGATCGCCGTGGCGGGGTCGGGCACCTCGTGGATCTCGCGGTCCGGGACCGCGGCACGGGCCCCCGCGATGAGGCTCGCCCGGATCGACGCCGGGTCCTCGTAGCGCGGGTGGTAGTCGGTGATGACCACGACGTCGGCGAGCCGCGCCGCGATCGCGCCCATCTCGGCGCGCTTCGTGGTGTCCCGGTCGCCGTCGGCGCCGAACACCATGACGAGGCGGCCCGGCGTGAACGGGCGCAGCGCCTGCAGGGTCTGCTCGAAGGCGTCGGGCGTGTGCCCGTAGTCGACGAAGAAGAGGGGCCCGGTGTCGCCGGAGACGCGCTCGGCGCGGCCGGGGATGTAGGCCTGGATGCCGCCGTCGCGGTCGAGGACGTGGGCGACCGCGTCGAGGTCGTAGCCCGACTCGACGAGCATCACGATCGCGAGGCCCGCGTTCGCGGCCATGAACCACCCGGGCACGGGGACGCGCGAGACGAGCACCCGGTTGTCGGGGCCCTCGAGGCGGAAGCCCGTGGAGTCCGGCGTCTGCTCGAGCACCGTCACGGTCCAGTCGGCCTCGACGCCGGGCTTCGAGGAGATCGTCGTCATCGGGATCCGCGAGCCCTCGACGATGCGCTGGCCCCACTCGGTGTCGAGCGAGACGACGCCCCGGCGCGCGCGGTCGGGGTCGAAGAAGGACAGCTTCGCGTCGAAGTACTCCTCGAAGTCCGCGTAGTCGTCGAGGTGGTCGTGGCTCAGGTTGATGAAGGCGGCCACGTCGAAGACCAGGCCGTCGACGCGGTGCCGGGTGAGGGCCTGCGCCGAGACCTCGATCGTGACGGCGCGCACCTCCGCCTCGCGCATGCGGGCGAGGAGCGCGTGCAGCTCGCTCGCCTCGGGGGTGGTGAGGCGGCTGGTGATGCTCTCCTCGCCGATGCGCCGCTCGGCCGTGGAGGTGAGGCCGGTCACGACGCCGAGCTGGCGGAGCAGCCCGTCGAGGAGGTAGACCACGCTCGTCTTGCCGTTCGTGCCCGTGACGCCGTACAGCGTCGCCGGGTTGTCGGCCGAGCGGTGGACCCACGCGGCGATGTCGCCGAGGGCCGCGCGCGGCTCCGGGGTGAGGATCACCGGCAGTCCGGAGCCCTGCGCGTCGGCGAGCCCGTCGGGGTCGGTGAGCACCGCGACCGCGCCGCTCGCGGCCGCGTCGGCGGCGAATCGGGCGCCGTGCGCGCGGGCACCGCGGAGCCCGACGTAGAGGTCGCCGGGCTGGACGTCGCCCGAGGAGAGGGTGACGCCGGTGACCTCCACGTCGTCCACGTCGCCCACGACGTCGAGCGCGAAGTCGCGCACGAGGCCGGACAGCGACCGTGCGACGGGATGCTCGGGGCGGAGGGCGGGGGTGGCAGGGGAGGTCATCGCCCTCATCTCTCAGTAGGTCGTGGCGAGGTTCGGGGACGGCACGGTGGAGGGGGGCACCCGGTACGTCTTCAGGACCTGGGACATGATCTTCTGGAAGACGGGCGCCGCGGCCGCCGAGGACTTCATGGTATCCGGATTGGCCAGGCTGATCGACACGACGTACTGGGGGTCCTCGGCCGGCGCGAGGCCCGCTATCGACACCAGGTAGTTCTTGCCGTACTTGCCGTCGGCCTCCGCGACCTGGGCGGTGCCGGACTTCGCGGCCACCCGGTAGCCGGGGATCGTGAGGTCCTTGGAGAGGTGCCCGTCGGTGACGACCGTCTCGAGCATGTTCACGGTCGAGTCGGCGGCCTGGGGCGAGACGACCTGCGTGCCCTGGGTCGAGGGCTGGTCCGTGACGGTGCCGTCGGCGGCCTTGCAGCCGGAGACGAGCGAGAGCGGCAGCTTCACGCCGTGGTTGCCGATGGTCTGGTAGATGCTCGCGACCTGCAGGGCCGTGGTGGTGAGGCCCTGGCCGAACATGGTCGCGTAGTTGGTCTGCGGGTCCCAGTCCTGGTACGGCCGGACGAGCCCGCTGCTCTCACCGGGGAAGTCGATGGCCGTCTTGTCGCCCACGCCGAAGGCCTTGAGGTAGCCGTAGCGGTCCTCGGCGGAGAGGCGCTCGCCGAGCGTCGAGATGCCCGTGTTCGACGAGTCCATGAGCACGCCCGCCAGCGTGAAGTGCAGGTCGGGGTGGACGTAGCTGTCGCTGAGCTTCACGTTCGGGCGCGTGAACGTGTAGGGCGCCACCACGTGCGTGCCGGCGTCGGCCTTGCCGGAGTCGAGGAGCGCGGCGGCCGTCACGGCCTTGAGCGTGGATCCGGGCTCGAACGGCGAGCTGAAGGCCCGGCTCCCCCGGTCCTCGGGCTTCGTGGCGGACACGTCGTTGGGGTCGACGGACGGGTACTCGGCGACCGCGAGGACCTTGCCCGTCTTGACCTCCACGATGGTCGCGTGCCCGTAGTCGGCGCCCACCTTCACGGCCTGCTCGGCGACGGCGGTCTGCGCGAAGTACTCGAGGTCGGTGTCGATGTTGGTCATCACGTCGCTGCCGTCCACGGCGGGCTTCTGCGTGACGGTGCTGCCGGCGATGGGCACGCCGTCCGCGCCGCGCTCGTAGGTCTGCGCGCCGTCCTGGGCGGCGAGGCACGAGTCGTACTCCTGCTCGAGCCCGGCCTTGATCGTCCCGTCGCCCGCGATGTAGCCCAGGATGCTGCCCGCGATCTGGCCGTTGGGATAGGTGCGGCTGGAGACGGCCTGGAAGTAGATCCACGGGATCTTGAGGTCCCGGATGGCGAGGTACGCGTCGACGTCGACGCCCTTGGTCACGTAGCCGAAGAGCGACTTCGGGTCCTGGGCGAGCGCTCCCGTGATGAGCCCGTCGATCTCCTCGGGCTTCTGTCCCGTGATCGCGCCCAGCTGCGACTCGGCGTCCGCGAGCGACACGTCCTGCTTGGCGGGCTTGCCGTCGTCGCCGGTGACCGTCCGGGTGAACGGCCCGGCCTTGGACGGATCCATCGTCACGTCGTAGCGGAGCACGCTGTCCGCGAGCACCTTGCCGTCGGCGTCGTAGATGCTGCCGCGGACGCCGGGCATGGTCTGGGAGATCGCGCGCTTGCCCAGCGCCTCCTCGTTGAGCTCCGAGGCCTGCACGACCTGGATGTCGATCAGCTTGACGACGAAGACCCCGATGACGGCGAGTATCGCGATGAGGGAGAAGGCGATGCGCCGTCGGTTCGAGATCGTGCTCACTCGGGGGTTCCTCTCGGTGCCTGCGGTGCGGTGCTGTGCTCCGTCGGAGCGGTGTCGTGCGGCGCCTGCGGCCCCTCGACGGGGCCCGGCATCAGCGTGTCTGCGGGGTCGGGATCGCCGTGGCCGACGCTAGCCCGGAGGCCGCGCCGGACGCGGGAGGCGCGCTCGGGGTCCCGGCGGTCACCCCGCCGGACGCCTCGGCAGAGCCCGGGATGGCCGAGCCGGGGTCGACCGCGGCCGCGCCGTCCTGCGCGGTGGCGGCCTGGACGGCGGCCGCCCGCTTCGCGGGGTCGCTCTCGATGGTGAGCGGGACCCCCGAGAGGAGCGAGTTGCCGATGAGCGTATCGGCCGTGAGGGCCGTCGTCGCGCCGTCCTTCGCCTGCGGCGTGCCCTGGATGGTGCCGTCGAGCGAGAGGAAGGAGGGCGACGCGCTGGCGACCATCCCGAGCGCCTGGGCGTTCCGGGCCAGGTTCTGCGGGGACGACAGCCGATCGACGTCCTCGGTGAGCGCCTGGTGGGTGCGGTCGAGCTCCTTCTGCTGCTGCTGGAGCGACTGGATCGCGTAGGCGCCGTCGGAGAGCCCGATGGAGAGCAGGAGCTGCGCGAGGAGGACGGCGAAGAGCCCACCCACCACGATCACGGCGTAGACGGTGCGCGGTCGGGCGCGACGCTGGCCCCGGGTGGCGACGACCTCGATGTGGCGGGTGGGCGGCTCGGCGGACGGCCGGATCCGGGGACGCGCGGTCGCGCGTGCTGCATCGGTCATGCGTGTCGCCTCCTGGCTCGTTCGGCGGCGCGCAACCGGACGGAAGCGGCGCGGGGGTTCTGGGCGATCTCGTGCTGGTCCGCGAGCTCGGCGCCGCGGACGAGGAGCTTGAGCTCCGGTCGGTGCTCGGGGAGCTCGACGGGCAGCCCCACGGGCGCGGTGCTCGTGGACCGGGCGCGCAGCTCGCGCTTGACGATGCGGTCCTCGAGCGACTGGTACGACTCGACGACCACGCGTCCCCCGACGGCGAGCCGGTCGATGGCAGCCGGCATGGCCCGCGCCAGCACGCTCAACTCCTGGTTGACCTCGATGCGCAGCGCCTGGAACACGCGCTTGGCCGGATGCCCGGCCCGCTGCACCGCGGCGGGCGTGGCCTGCTGGATGATCTCGACGAGCCGCGCCGACGTGGTGATCGGCTCCAGCTCGCGTGCCTGGACGATGCGGCTGGCGTACCGCGGGGCGAGCTTCTCCTCGCCGTAGTCGTAGAAGATGCGGCGCAGCTCGAGCTCGTCGTACTCCGCCACGACCTGCGCGGCGGTGAGGCCGGCGGTGCCGTCCATGCGCATGTCGAGCGGCGCGTCCTGGGAGTAGGAGAACCCCCGCTCGACGCGGTCCAGCTGGAGCGACGAGACGCCGAGGTCGAAGAACACCCCCTGCACCTCCCCGATGCCGAGCCCGTCGAGCGCGCGCCCGATGCCGTCGTAGACCGTGTGCACGAGGTGGACCCGGTCGCCGAAGCGCGCGAGCCGCTCCCCCGCGATGGCGAGGGCGTCCGGATCGCGGTCGAGGCCGACCAGGCGGAGGCCGGGCAGCGCGTCGAGGAATGCCTCGGAGTGTCCCGCCATGCCGAGGGTGGCGTCGACCAGCACGGCGCCCTCGCCCTGGAGGGCGGGGGCGAGCAGCTCGAGGCACCGCTCGAGGAGGACGGGGGTGTGGATGTCGTCGAGGGCCATGGCGTCCCGCTGTCCTGTCCGCGGCTCCTGATCCCCATCCGTCCCGACCTGCCACCGGGGAAGTGCGGCAGGGCGTCGGACGGCTGGGAGTCAGGGGCCGGGGTCAGAACAGTCCGGGGATCACCTCCTCCGCGGTGTCGGCGAACGCGCTCTCGTTGGCGGTGAGGTACTCGTCCCACGTGCCGGCGTCCCAGATCTCGACGCGGCTGCCCGCTCCGATGACCGCGAGCTCGCGGTCGAGTCCCGCGTAGGTGCGGAGCGCCTGCGGGATGGTGATGCGGTGCTGCTTGTCCGGCGTCTCGGCGTTCGCCCCGGACAGGAAGACGCGCATGTAGTCGCGCGCCTGCTTGCTCGCGAGCGGCGCCTGCCGCATGCGGTCGTGCAGCTCCTCGAACTCGCGCGTCGTGAACACGTAGATGCAGCGGTCCTGGCCGCGCGTCATGACGACGCCGCCCTCGAGCTCGTCGCGGAACTTCGCGGGGAGGATGAGCCGCCCCTTGTCGTCGAGACGAGGCGAATGGGTGCCGAGGAACACACCGACACCCCCTGTCTCTCCGGCCGTGGTTCAGGACTTGCTCCACTTTACTCCACAGCCCTCCACCCACCGCTAGCGACGCGGGGTGAATTCGCGGGGACTGTCCCCCGATCCCAGTGTTTTCGCGGCATGGGTGGAGGGGAGGGATGTGGAGGGACATCCGGCGACCGGCGCGCCGTGGGCGCGCGAAGACGCCCCGCTGGCGATCAGGAGGAGGCCGGCGGGGCGTCGGGGAGGGATGTGGGGCGTGGGCGGGCACAAGAGAAGGGGCCGATCCCCGTTCGGGATCGGCCCCTTCGGGTCGAGTGGAGGGCGGTGGAGGACCGCCTCAGGAGAGGGTCAGTCCTGACCACCCTGGCGCTTCTCCCAGCGCTCGTTGATGCGGTCCATGAAGGAGGACGACGAAGCGGGTCGCTTGCCGGCACCCCTGCCAGGCGCACGGGGCGCGGACGAGGAGGAGGCTCCGGCAGCTGCGTCACGCGGGCTGAAGATGAGGAGCGCGCCCACGATCATGATCGCGAAGCCGAGGATGCCGATGATGGCCAGCTTCGTGATGACGCCGGCCGCCAGGGCAGCGATGCCGAGGACGATGACCAGCACCCCGACCACGACCATCGTGTAGTTCGGTCTGCTGCGGCGACCGCTCACGGTCGCCACGAAGTCTGCGTCGTTGTGATAGAGGCTGCGCTCCATCTCCTCCAGCAGGCGCTGCTCTTGCTCGGAAAGCGGCATCATGTTCCCCTCAGGCTCGGGACGACGCGTTGGTATTCACTCGTGAATTCTAGCTCCCTGCCCCTGGCTAGGCTAGGCGGGTGCCCGAAAGCGACCGCCTCGTCAGCCACGTCCAGACCCGCCTCGACGACTTCCTGACGGCGCAGGCGGCGGGACTGCGGGAGATCAGCCCGGATCTTGTGCCCATCCAAGAGTTCTCCTCGGATCTGCTGAGAGGGGGCAAGCGGTTCCGCGCGCAGTTCTGCTATTGGGGCTGGCGCTCGGTGATCGACCTCGAACCCTCCCCCGCGGGACGCCCGCAGGGCGAGGAGCGACCGGGATATCGCGCCGTCGTCGGCGTCGCCGCCGGCCTCGAGATCTTCCATGCCGCCGCGCTCGTGCACGACGACATCATCGACCGGTCCGACACACGACGCGGCCGCCCCGCCGCCCATCGGCGCTTCGAGGCGCTGCACGCCGCGGGCGGATGGGTCGGATCCTCGCCGCGCTTCGGCGAAGCGGGAGCGACCCTCCTCGGCGACCTGCTCCTGGGGTGGAGCGACGAGCTCCTCATCGACTCCCTCCTCGCGCTCGCGGACGGGTCGGCGGCTCGCGCCACCCGCGCCGAGCTGGCGACCATGCGGACCCAGGTCACGCTCGGCCAGTACCTCGACGTGCTGGAGGAGGTCGCGTGGCCGACGGTGCCGGAGGACGACACGCTCGCCCGCGCCCACAACGTCATCGTCTACAAGTCGGCGAAGTACAGCATCGAGGCCCCGCTCGTCGTCGGGGCGAGCCTCGCGGGGGCGACGCCCGAGCAGGTCGCCGCCCTCCGCGCCGTCGGCCTGCCGCTCGGCATCGCGTTCCAGCTGCGCGACGACGTGCTCGGCGTCTTCGGCGACAGCGCCGTGACCGGGAAGCCGAGCGGTGACGACCTCCGCGAGGGCAAGCGGACGGTCCTCATCGCGCTGGCCCGACGACGCCTGCCCGACGGCGTGCGCCGCACGGTCGACGCGCTCCTCGGGGATCCGGACCTCGACGACGAGCAGATCCGCGTGCTGCAGTCGATCCTCCGCGAGAGCGGGGCCCTCGACGAGGTCGAGGGGATGATCACCCGGCACGTGCGGGAGTCGCTGGCGGCGCTGCGCGACGCCCCGATCGGCGCCCGGGCCCGGAATCAGCTCGAGCTGCTGGTCGACAGCGTCACCCGCCGCGTCACCTGATCACGACCGCGTCGGCACGAGGCGGCCGGTCGACGGCGACCAGGCGCGCGGGGATCAGGCGCTGGCCTGCGCGACCCGACGCACCTCGGCCTTGCGCCCGGCCAGCAGGGCGTCGACGGGTGCCGCTCCGAGGCTCGGCTCCTCCGTGAGGAGCCAGTCCATGGCCTCGTCGTCCGTGAAGCCGTTGTCGCCGAGCACGATGATCGTGCCCCGCAGCTCGGACAGCGGTTCGCCATCGCGCAGGAAGACGGACGGCACCTTGAGCACGCCGTCGAGGCGGACCGCGAGGAGCCGCCTGTCCTCGATGAGCCGGCGCACGCGGCTGACGGTGAGACCCAGGAGGTCGACGAGATCGGGGACGGTCAACCACTCACGGTCGGCATAGGGCTCGTTCACGCCTCACATGCTGGCACGTCCTGGGTCACCCGCGGGACGCGCCGTCGGAGACCGAGGCCCATCGCGACGTCGTGCGCCTGCCTATCCGCCGAAGGGGCGTGTCGCTGTTCACTCCAGTCACATGCGTCCCTTATGTGCTTTTTCGACTCCTTGCGTGTTAACGTGGAACACCTGCATCAGGGAATCGAGCACGACGGCCGGAGTAGACCAGCATGCCCATGAGCGAACCCACCTCCCCTCGCGACCCCCACCAGACCACGGACGCCGCCATCGGACGCTCGGCGCACCGGCGCTCCAAGGCGCTCCTCGCGACCATGCCCATCCTGCTCGTCGGCTCCCTCGCGGTGAGCCTCGGCATGGCGACGCCCGCCGAGGCCGCCCCCGTGAAGCGCATGCCGAAGGCCAAGTCCGGTCCGACTCAGACCAAGCTCCCCCGGGTCCAGGCGCCGACGGCCGCCCCGACAGCGGCGCCCACCGCTGCCGCCCCCTCCACGTACGTGGTCGAGCAGGGCGACACCGTGTCCAGCATCGCCGGACGCTACGGCATCTCCACCGCATCCGTGCTCGCGCAGAACGGCCTCGGCTGGAAGACCACGATCTTCCCCGGCCAGACGCTCACGCTCGGCGGATCGGGCGCGTCGTCGTCCGCGCCCGCGGCAGCGTCCACGGGATCGAGCGCCGGCTACACGGTCGTCGCGGGTGACACCGTGACCGGCATCGCCGGCAGGCACGGGGTCTCGGTGACCTCGGTCCTCCAGGCGAACGGGCTCCAGGCCACGAGCACGATCTTCCCGGGCGACCACCTCACGATCCCGGGTGCCGGATCCACCGCTGCGCCGGCCTCGCCCTCCGTGCCCGCCAGCGCCTCCCCCGCCGCGAAGGAGGGGCTCTCCGGCACGTACACGATCGAGACCGGCGACACGCTGCACAGCATCGCCAAGGAGTCCGGCGTCACCGTGCAGGACATCCTCAACGCCAACGGGCTCAACTGGTCGAGCATCATCTACGCGGGCAGGACCCTGACGATCCCCCACGCATCGGCCTCCGTCGTGCAGGTGGCGTCGCTCAACGGGACGACGATCATGACCGACGAGATGCGGCGCAACGCGCGCATCATCGTCGAGGTCGGGCGCTCCGCCGGCGTGAGCGACTACGGGCTCGTCATCGCGCTGGCGACCGCGGCGCAGGAGTCGACGCTCCGCAACCTCGACTGGGGCGACCGCGACTCCATCGGCCTGTTCCAGCAGCGCCCGAGCCAGGGGTGGGGCACGCCCGACCAGCTGCATGACACCCGCTACGCGGCGCGTGCGTTCTTCGGCGGCCCCCTCAACCCCAATCCCGGCCTCACGGCGGGCCTCCTCGACATCGCCGGCTGGAAGTCCATGACCGTCACGCAGGCCGCCCAGGCCGTGCAGTACTCCGCGTACCCCGACGCCTACGCCAAGTGGGAGCCCTCCGCCTGGGCCTGGCTCGACGAGATCGGCTGACGCCGATCCGCAGGCGCACCCGCAGGGCGGCGCACCGGTGTGCCGGGGAGGTCCCGGCACCGGCGATCCCTAGAATCATCCAGTGACCTCCAGCCCGACCGACCCCATGATCGGCCGTCTCCTCGACGGTCGATACCAGGTCAGGTCCCGCATCGCACGGGGTGGGATGGCGACGGTCTACGTCGCCACCGACCTGCGGCTGGAACGACGCGTCGCCGTCAAGGTGATGCACGGGCACCTCGCTGACGACAGCGCGTTCCGCGACCGCTTCATCCAGGAGGCGCGCTCGGCCGCCCGCCTGGCGCATCCCAACGTCGTGAACGTCTTCGACCAGGGCCAGGACTCCGACATGGCGTACCTCGTCATGGAGTACCTCCCCGGCATGACGCTTCGCGAGCTGCTGCAGGAGTACGAGCGCCTGACGCCCGAGCAGACCCTCGACATCCTCGAGGCCGTGCTCTCTGGTCTCGCCGCCGCGCACAAGGCCGGCATCGTGCACCGCGACCTCAAGCCCGAGAACGTGCTGCTCGCCGACGACGGGCGCATCAAGATCGGCGACTTCGGCCTGGCCCGCGCCGTCAGCGCGAACACGGCCACCGGGCAGGCGCTCCTCGGGACCATCGCGTACCTCTCCCCCGAGCTCGTCACCCGGGGCATCGCCGACACCCGCAGCGACATCTACGCGGTCGGGATCATGATGTACGAGATGCTCGCGGGCGAGCAGCCGTTCAAGGGCGAGCAGCCCATGCAGATCGCGTACCAGCACGCGAACGACCAGGTGCCCACCCCCAGCACGGCCAACGCATCCGTGCCGGTCGAGCTCGACGAGCTGGTGCTCTGGGCGACCGCCCGGGACCCGGAGCAGCGGCCCCGCGATGCCCGGGCGCTCCTCGACGAGCTCTACGCGGTGCAGAACCGCCTCGACGCCCGGTCGGGAGACCCGGCACCGCTGCAGCGCACGGTCGTCTTCCCGAGCGCGCCGGCGCTCCCCTCCGTCACGACCGGTGAGACCCAGGTCGTGGGCGGTCCGCCCCTGATGACGCGGCAGGAGACGGAGCGCACCGAGCCGGAATCCGTCGTCGCGCTCGCCGCCGCCGGATCGCGCCGACGTTCGCGCGGCTGGATGCTCGCGCTGCTCGTCGTGATGCTCGCCGCCCTCGCGGGCGGCACCGGGTGGTACTACGGCCAGGGCCCCGGCGCCCGCGTGCCCGTGCCGCAGGTCGCCGCCATGGCCGTCGACGACGCGGCGGGGACGCTCCAGGGCCAGGGCTTCGTCGTGGCGCGCGCCGAGGAGCCGAGCGTGGACGTCGAGGTGGGGCACGTGACCCGCAGCGTCCCGGCATCGGGGACACCCGTCGACCAGGGCTCCACCGTGACCGTGTACGCCTCGACCGGACCGAGGCTGCTGGACGTGCCCGACGTGGCCGGGGCGGCCGAGGCGGATGCCCGCACGCGCCTGGAGGGCGTGCCCTTCGTGGTGCAGGAGGCGACGATCAAGCAGTACGGCGACGCCCCCCAGGGCACCGTCGTGCAGGTCCTCGACACATCCGGAGCCCCGCTCGGGGCCCAGTACCCGGAACAGCAGCCCGTGACCCTGGTGGTCGCCGCCGGGAAGATCCCCCAGGTGAACGGCCGCTCCGTCGACCAGGCCGTGGCGACGCTCGCCCAGGCGGGGCTCGTCGGCGAGGCGGGGAAGCAGAGCTTCAGCGACGACGTCGACGCGGGCGAGGTCATTTCGGTCTACCCGCTCGACCAGAACCCGGTGCGCTCCGGACTCGGCGACGCCCCCGGCAGCAAGGTGGGGCTCGAGATCTCCAAGGGCCCGGACCTCGTCGCGGTGCCGAAGGTCGTCGGCCTCACGCGCGATGGAGCGAAAGCCGAGCTCGACAAGGCGGGCTTCAAGTACGCGTACTCCGCGTTCTGGGACGCCCTGCCCGACAGCATCACCAAGGTGGCGTCGGCGAGCCCAGATGCGGGGGCCATGGTCCGCCGCGGGTCGACGATCAACCTCGGCATCACCGCATCCGGCTGATCCGACGCGCGGCCGCCGAGCCGCGGCACGCGGTGAGCCCCGTCGCCTGCGGGGCGGCGGGGCTCATCTCGTGCGGACGGGTCAGCTGCGCGCGGCGGCCAGCTCCTCCGCGACGAGGAAGGCGAGCTCCAGGCTCTGCATGTGGTTGAGCCGGGGGTCGCACAGGGACTCGTAGCGCGTCGCGAGGGTCGCCTCGTCGATGTGCTCGGATCCCCCGAGGCACTCGGTGACGTCGTCGCCGGTGAGCTCGATGTGGATGCCGCCGGGGTGCGTGCCCGCCGCCCGGTGCGCCTGGAAGAAGCCCTGCACCTCGTCCACGACGTCGTCGAAGCGCCGGGTCTTGTAGCCGGTGGGCGTGGTGAGGCCGTTGCCGTGCATGGGGTCGGTGACCCAGAGCGGGTTCGCGTCCGACGCCTTGACGGCCTCCAGCAGGGGCGGGAGGGCGTCGCGGATCTTCCCCGCGCCCATGCGCGTGATGAAGGTCAGCCGGCCCGGCTCGCGGTCCGGATCGAGCTTCTCGATGAGCTCGTGGACCGTCTCCGGCGTGGTGGACGGTCCGAGCTTGACGCCCAGCGGGTTGCGGACGCGCGAGAGGAAGTCGACGTGCGCGCCGTCCAGGTCGCGCGTGCGCTCCCCGATCCAGATGAAGTGCGCCGACGTGTTGTACGGCGTGCCCGTGCGCGAGTCGATGCGCGTCATGGGGCGCTCGTAGTCCATGAGGAGCCCCTCGTGGCCCGTGTAGAACTCGACGCGCTTGAGGTCGTCGAAGTCGGCGCCCGCGGCCTCCATGAACTTGATCGCGCGGTCGATGTCGCGCGCGAGCTGCTCGTAGCGCTGGTTGGCCGGGTTCGCGGCGAAGCCCTTGTTCCAGCTGTGGACCTCGCGCAGGTCGGCGAAGCCGCCCTGCGTGAACGCCCGGATGAGGTTCAGCGTGGAGGCGGCCGTGTGGTACCCCTTCACGAGGCGCGCGGGATCCGCCGCGCGCGACTCGGGCGTGAAGTCGTAGCCGTTGACGATGTCGCCGCGGTACGCGGGCAGCGTCAGGTCGCCGCGCGTCTCGGAGTCGCTCGACCGGGGCTTGGCGAACTGCCCGGCCATGCGGCCCATCTTGACGACGGGCATGGCCGCGCCGTAGGTGAGGACCACGGCCATCTGGAGCACGGTCTTGACGCGGTTGCGGATGGCGTCGGCCGTCGCCCCCGCGAAGGTCTCGGCGCAGTCGCCGCCCTGGAGGAGGAACGCGCGGCCGTCGGCGGCGGCGGCCAGGCGCGACCGGAGGAGGTCGACCTCGCCGGCGAACACCAGGGGCGGCAGCAGGGCGATCTCGGCGGACGCGGCGTGCACGGCCGCGGCGTCCGGCCACTGCGGCTGCTGCTTGACCTCGAGCGTGCGCCAGTGGTCGAGGCCGGCGAGGACGTCGGGATGGGCGGGGACGAGGTGCTCAGAGGCCACGGTGGGATCCCGGTTCGTGTCATGCGCGTGATGCGCGGTGGAGTCAGGCGGGCGTCGGTCAGCGGGCCGCGCTCGCGCGCTTCTCCTTGACCGAGGTCGCATAGACGTCGACGTACTCCTGGCCGCTCAGCCTCGAGAGCTCGTACATGATCTCGTCGGTGATGGAGCGGAGGATGAAGCGGTCTCCCTCGAGGCCGGCGAACCTACTGAAATCTAGCGGCTCGCCGATGACCACACCAATCCGGCGGACCTTCGGGATCCGGGTGCCGATGGGCATGACCTTCTCGGTGTCGATCATCGCGATCGGGACGACCGGGACGTCGCCCTCGAGGATCATGCGCGCCACCCCGGTGCGGCCGCGGTACATCCGGCCGTCGGGGCTGCGGGTGCCCTCCGGGTAGATGCCGAGCATGCGGCCCTCGGCGAGCACGCGGAGACCGGTGTTGAGCGACGCCTCGGATGCCTTGCCGCCGGAGCGGTCGATGGGGAGCATGCCCGTGGCCGTGAAGAACATCTTCGTGGCCCAGCCCTTGAGGCCGGTGCCCGTGAAGTAGTCGCTCTTCGCCAGGAAGACGAGGTTGCGGTCGACCAGGAGCGGCAGGAACACCGAGTCGATGAAGGAGAGGTGGTTGCTGGCGAGGATCACGCCGCCCTTGGCGGGGATGTTCTCGAGCCCGGAGACCCACGGCCGGAACGTGCTCCGGAGGAGGGGTCCGGCGACCAGGTTCTTCATGAACCAGTAGAACATCGTCGGTCACCTTCCGGGTGGGGTCGCATCCAGCATAGGCGGACGGGGGCGCGCGACGCCGCAGGCCGACCTGCCCGCGCTCAGGCCCCGTGGCGCAGCGCGGCGGCGTGACGTCGGGCGAGGTCGGCCGCGCCGACGACGCCGGCGTCGTTGACGAGCTCCGCGATGCGGAACTCCGGTTCCGGGTGGTAGCCGCGCGCCGGGAGGTGGGCGAGGTAGGCCTCGCGGATCGGGTCGAGCAGCAGGTCGCCCGCCTGCGCGACGCCGCCGCCGATCACGAACATCTGCGGGTCGAGGATCGCGCCGATGCTCGCGGCGGCCTCGCCGAGCCAGCCGCCGAGCCGGCGGAGGGCGAGCAGAGCGCCGGGGTCGCCCGCCTGGATGAGGTCGCTGACGTCGTGGCCGGTGAGCGTGCCCACCTCGCGGCGCCGGGCGGCCAGGCCCTCGCCGTGGGTGCCGCCGAGGTCGGCCAGCTCGTCGGCGGTGCGCAGGAGGGCGCGGCCGGATCCGTACTGCTCGATGCAGCCGCGGGCGCCGCAGCCGCACGGCAGGCCGTCGGGCACGACGCGCATGTGGCCGAGCTCGGCGCCCGCGCCGAAGCCGCCGCGGAAGAGCCGGTCGTCGGCCACGATCGCGCCGCCGACGCCCGTGCCGATCGTCAGGGTCACCATGTCGCTGACCAGGCGGCCCGCGCCGTAGCGGAACTCGGCCCATCCGGCGGCGTTCGCGTCGTTCTCGATGACGATGGGGAGGTCGATGCGGCCACGCAGCTTCTCGCGCACCGGCTCGTTGCGCCAGTTGATGTTGGGGGCGTAGTAGACGGTGGACTGCGCGGCGTCGATGAAGCCGGCCGCGGCCACGCCGACCGCGACCACGTCGGGGTGCTGGGCGCGGAGCCGCGCGACCATCCCGACGACGGCCTCGACGATGGCGTCCGGGCTGCTCGCCTCGGTGGGCGTGCGCTCCTCCGCCGCGATGACGCCGAGCTCGTCGACCACGGCTCCCGCGATCTTGGTCCCGCCGATGTCGATCCCTACTGCATGCACTCCGCGGGCCCTTCCTCGTCGTCTCGCCAGTCGATCCTACTGACGCGCCGGACGCCCCCGACCGGGGACGAGCGCCGCCCCGGCCCGGCCCGTAGTCTGATCACATCCATTTCCGGTACCGAGGGAGTTGCCGTGGAACAGCACACCATGCCCGCCGTCGTCGAGGCGAGACCCGACGACAACATCACCGACGTCCTGGTGCATCGCGTGAGGACGAGCCCCGACGCTCCGTTGTTCGCGCTGCCGGACGGGTCGGGCGGGTGGCGCGACGTCTCGGCGTCCGAGTTCCACCGCCAGGTCGTCGCCCTCGCGAAGGGCCTCGTCGCCGCGGGGATCGAGCCGGGCGAGCGCATCGGGATGATGTGCCGGACGCGCTACGAGTGGACGCTCGTGGACTTCGCCGTCTTCTTCGCCGGGGCCGTCCTCGTCCCGGTCTACGAGACCTCCTCCCCCGGCCAGGTGCACTGGAACATGCAGGACTCGGGCAGCGTCGCCATGATCCTCGAGTCGGCCGAGCACTTCTCCCGCTTCGACGAGGTGCACCCGGAGCTGCCGGCGGTGCGCCGCGTCTGGCAGATCGACCTCGGCGACCTGGACAAGCTCGCCGAGCAGGGCGCCGACGTGCCGGACGCCGAGATCGAGCGTCGCCGGAACCTCGCGGTCGGCTCGGACATGGCGACGCTCATCTACACGTCCGGGACCACCGGCCGGCCGAGGGGCTGCATCCTGACGCACGCGAACTTCGTGGAGCTCGCGCGGAACGCCGAGGTCGCGATGGAGGAGGTCGTGCAGGTCGGCGCGTCGACGCTGCTGTTCATCACGACGGCGCACGTCTTCGCGCGCTTCATCTCCATCCTCAACGTGCAGGCGGGCGTGAAGACCGGGCACCAGGCCGACACGACCCAGCTGCTGCCCGCGCTCGCGTCCTTCCGTCCGACGTTCCTGCTCGCGGTCCCGCGCGTGTTCGAGAAGGTCTACAACTCCTCGGAGCAGAAGGCCGAGGGCGCGGGCCGCGGCAGGATCTTCCGCCGAGCGGCCGACGTCGCGCACGCGCACTCGGTCGCGGTCGACGCCGGATCCGTGCCGCTCGCGCTGAAGCTGCAGTACAGGCTGTTCGACGCCCTCGTGTACTCGAAGATCCGCCAGGCGATGGGCGGGCGCGTGCGCTTCGCCGTCAGCGGATCCGCGCCCCTCGGCCTCCGGCTCGGGCACTTCTACCGGTCGCTCGGCCTCACCATCCTCGAGGGCTACGGCCTCACCGAGACGACGGCGCCGGTGAGCGTCAACCTCGTGAAGGCATTCCGGATCGGCACGGTGGGCCCGGCCATGCCCGGCGTGGCCACGCGCATCACCGACGAGGGCGAGATCCAGGTCAAGGGCGTCAACGTCTTCGACGGCTACTGGCAGGACGAGGAGGCGACCGCCGCGGCCTTCGACGACGGCTGGTTCCGCACGGGCGACCTCGGCAGCTACGACGCCGACGGGTACCTCACGATCACCGGACGGAAGAAGGAGATCATCGTCACCGCCGGCGGCAAGAACGTCGCCCCGGCCGCGCTCGAGGACCCCATCCGGGCGAACCCGCTCGTCGGGCAGGTCGTGGTGGCGGGCGACCGGCGGCCGTTCATCTCGGCGCTCGTCACGCTGGATCCGGAGATGCTCAGGGTCTGGCTCGGGAACGCCGGCCAGGACCCGGCCATGACGCTCGAGCAGGCCTCGCAGAACCCGGCCGTGCTCGCCGAGGTGCAGCGCGCGGTCGACGCGGCGAACGCGACGGTGTCGCGCGCGGAGTCCATCCGGAAGTTCGTCGTGCTGCCGGTGGAGCTGACGGAGGCCGACGGGCACCTCACGCCGAAGCTCAGCATCAAGCGCCAGGTGGTGCTCGACGCCTTCTCCGACGTGATCACCCGGATCTACGAGGCGGCGCCGACCACCGAGGGGCACTCGCTGGTCCACTGACCGACGGCGTCGACCCGGGCGAGCGCCAAGGTCGACGGGCCGGGCGGGTCAGAACCAGTCGGACTCGCGGACCTGCTTCATGGCCTCGCGGCGGCGCTGCTTGTCGAGCCGGTCGAGGTAGACGAGGCCGTCGAGGTGGTCGACCTCGTGCTGGAAGGCCTGGGCGAGCACGCCCGTGCCCTCGATGCGGACGGGCTTCCCGTCGAGGTCGATGCCGCTGATGACGGCCTCGGGGTGGCGCATGGTGGGGAACCAGAGGCCCGGCACCGAGAGGCAGCCCTCGTCGACGAGGACGGCCTCGCCGCGCAGCTCCTCGATGACGGGGTTGAGCACGTACCCGAACGCCGGCCCGACGTTGTAGCTGAAGGCCCGGAGGTTGACGCCGATCTGCGCGGCGGCCACCCCGGCGCGGCCGTCGGGCCGCACGCTGTCGAGGAGGTCCTCGACCAGGGCGCGCACGCCCTCGTCGATCTCGTGGATCTCCGAGGAGACGGTCTTCAGCACCGGATCGCCGAACAGGCGGATCTGTCGTTCAGTCATTCTCTGCTTCCGTGGGTCCTTGTCCGGTGGCGGGTCAGGATCGACCGGCCCCCGCGGGCGCGTCGCCTCCCCCATTCTCCCGTGCCCAGTCGGCCACCGCGGACTCGGCGGCGAGCAGCGCGTTCTCGACGATCTCCGTCACGGCCGGGTGCGGCCAGTACTGCGCCCGTGCGAGACCGGTGACCCGGTGGCCGAGGCTCGCGGCCATGAGCAGCGGCTGGATGAGCGCCGCCGAGTCGGATCCGATGATGTGCGCGCCGAGGAGGGTGCCGCCGTCGCGCGGGTCGACCACGAGCTTGCAGAACGACGTCGTGTCCTCGAGGGCCCAGCCCCAGGCCGTCGACGAGTAGGGCTGCTCGATCGTGACGACGGGTCCCGCCGCGCGCGCCTCCGCCTCCGTCAGGCCGAACGACCCGATCTGCGGGCGTGAGAAGACCGCCTGCGGCACGGGCCCGGGAGCTCCCCCGATGAGGTCGTCCGGGTGCAGCAGGTTGTGCTGCACGACGCGGGCCTGGTGGTTGGCGACGTGCTTGAGCTGGTGGTCGGCGCTGATGTCGCCGAGCGCGAAGACGCCGGGCACGGGCGTGCCGCCGGCGAGCACGCGCTGCCGGTCGTCGACCACGATGCGGCCGTCGTCGTGCAGGTCGTAGCCCGCGTTCCGGACCGCGAGCGTGTCGGTGTTGGGGACGCGTCCGAGGGCGACGAGCACCGCCTCCGTCTCGACCAGGTGGCCGGAGGCGAGGCGCGAGCGGAGCACGTCGCCGTCGCGCTCGATCTCCTCGACCTCGCAGTCGGTGATGACGTCCCACTGCGTGCGGGCGAGCGTGGTGAAGCGCGTCGAGACGTCGGCGTCGAGGTTGCCGAGCAGGTGCGCGGACCGGGCGACCTGGGTCACGTGGACGCCGAGGTGGCTGAAGACGTGCGCGAACTCGGCCGCGACGTAGCCGCCGCCGATGATGAGGAGCGAGGCGGGCAGCTCGGCGATCCGCATGATCGAGTCGGAGTCGTGGATGTCCGGGTCGGGCGCGTAGACCGCCTGCAGCGGACGGGGACGGGACCCCGCCGCGAGCACGATGCGGTCCGCGACGATCCGCTGCCCGCTCGCCGAGACGAGCACGCCGGGAGCCTCGAAGCCGACGCTCTCGCGCAGCAGCGTGACGTTCTCCATCCCGCTCTCGCGCCACTCGCGGCCGCCCTCGCTGATGGCGTCGATGCGGCCGAAGACGCGCGCGCTGATCGCGGGCCAGTCGACGGCGTCCACCGAGGCGCGGATGCCGAGGGCGGCGCCGTCGCGCGTCTGGGCGGCGACGTCCGCGACGTGCACGAGCATCTTCGTCGGGATGCAGCCCGCGTTGAGGCAGGTTCCGCCGAAGTGCTCGCCGTCGTCGACGAGCAGCACGCGCTGGTCGGCGAAGCGCTCGTCGACGATCGAGTTGCCGGATCCGGCCCCCACGATCACGAGGTCGTAGCGCGCATCCTGCTGCGGTTCGTGGTCCGTCATGCGTGGCTCATCTCCTACTGCTCGACGACCACGAGCAGGTCGCCCGCGTCGACCTGCTGGGTGGTCGGGACCGCGAGGCGCGTGACGCGTCCCGCGACGGGCGACGTGATGGCCGCCTCCATCTTCATCGCCTCGATGGACGCGACCGGCTGGCCGGCGGCGACCACCTGGCCCTCCTCGACCTTCAGCGTGACGACGCCGGAGAACGGCGCCGACACGTGGCCGGGCTTCGCGGGGTCGCCGCGCTCGGCTGCTGTCGTCGTGACGGCGATGCCGCGGTCGCGCACGAACACCGGGCGGAGCTGCCCGTTCATGACGACCATGACGGTGCGCATGCCGGACTCGTCGGCGTCGCCCACGGCCTCCAGGCCGATGAGGACCTCGACGCCCCTGCTGATCCGCACCGCGTGCTCCTGACCCGGGCGGAGGCCGTGCAGGTAGTCGTCGGTGTCGAGCACGGAGAGGTCGCCGAACAGCTCGCGGATGGTCTCGAACTGCTCGGTCGGCTGCGGGAAGAGGAGGTGGTTCAGCGTGCGGCGTCGCGCCGCGCCCGGCACCTGGAGCGCCTCGCGGTCCTCGGCGGACAGCGGCGTGACGCCGATGCGCACGTCGCGGCCCTGGAGCACGCGGGTGCGGAAGGGCTCCGGCCAGCCGCCGGGCAGGTCGCCCAGCTCCCCCGCCATGAACCCGACCACCGAGTCGGGGATGTCGTAGTCCTGGGGGTTCCGCTCGAAGTCGGCCGGGTCGGCCTTCGCCGCCGCGAGCTGGAGGGCGAGGTCGCCGACCACCTTCGACGACGGCGTGACCTTGGGGATGCGACCGAGGATCCGGTCGGCGGCGGCGTACATGTCCTCGATGAGCTCGAAGTCGTCGGCGAGGCCGAGCGCGATGGCCTGCTGCCGGAGGTTCGAGAGCTGGCCGCCCGGGATCTCGTGCCGGTACACGCGCCCGGTCGGCCCGGCGAGCCCGGACTCGAACGGCCGGTACAGGCGGCGCACGGCCTCCCAGTAGGGCTCGAGGTCGCTCACCGCGTCGAGCGAGAGGCCCGTGTCGCGCTCGGTGTCCGCGAGGGCGGCGACGAGCGCGGACGCCGACGGCTGGCTCGTGGTGCCCGACATGGGCGCGCTCGCGACGTCCACCGCGTCGGCGCCGGCGCGGCTGGCCGCGAGCAGGGTCGCGAGCTGGCCGCCCGCGGTGTCGTGCGTGTGCACGTGCACGGGGAGGTCGAACTCGCGGCGGAGCGCGGTGACGAGGCGCTCGGCCGCGGCCGGACGCAGGAGCCCGGCCATGTCCTTGATCGCGAGGATGTGCGCGCCCGCCGCCACGCTGCGCTCGGCCAGCCGCAGGTAGTAGTCGAGCGTGTAGAGGTCCTCGGCCGGATCCAGCAGGTTGCCCGTGTAGCAGAGGGCGACCTCGGCGACGGTGGTGCCGGTCGCGAGCACGGAGTCGATGGCGGGCCGCATCCGCTCGACGTCGTTGAGCGCGTCGAAGATGCGGAAGACGTCGACGCCGGTGGCCGCCGCCTCCTGCACGAAGGCGTCGGTGACCTCGGTGGGGTACGGCGTGTAGCCGACGGTGTTGGCGCCGCGCAGCAGCATCTGGATCGCGACGTTCGGGAGCGCCTCGCGCAGCGACGCGAGCCGTTCCCACGGGTCCTCGCCGAGGAAGCGCAGCGCAACGTCGTAGGTGGCTCCGCCCCAGGCCTCGACGGAGAGCAGCTCGGGCGTCGTGCGCGCGACGTACGGCGCGACCGCCACGAGGTCGCGCGTGCGGACGCGCGTGGCGAGCAGCGACTGGTGCGCGTCGCGGAACGTCGTCTCCGTGACCGCGAGGGCGGTCTGCGCGCGGAGGGCCTCGGCGAAGCCGCGCGGTCCGAGCTCGAGGAGCCGCTGGCGGGATCCCGCGGGCGCCGGCTGCCGGAGGTCGACGTCGGGCAGCTTGTCGGCGGGCCGGACGACCGCGGTGCGCGGCCCGTTCGGCTGGTTGACGGTGACGTCGGCGAGCCAGTTGAGGATCTTCGTGCCGCGGTCCTTGGACACGTTGCTGCGGACGAGGCCGGGACGCTCGTCGATGAAGGACGTGCTGATGTCGCCCGCCTGGAAGTCGGGGTCGTCGAGCACGCCCTGCAGGAACGGGATGTTCGTGGAGACGCCGCGGATCCGGAACTCGGCGAGGGCGCGCTTGGCCCGCGTGACGGCGGCCGGGAAGTCGCGCCCGCGGCAGGTGAGCTTCGCGAGCATCGAGTCGAAGTGGGGGCTGATCTGCGCGCCGGTCGCGACCGTGCCGCCGTCGATGCGGATCCCGCCGCCGCCCGGCGACCGGTACGTCGTGATCTTGCCCGTGTCCGGGCGGAACCCCTGGGCGGGGTCCTCCGTCGTGATGCGGCACTGGAGCGCCGCGCCGCGCAGCACGATCGCGTCCTGGCGGAGGCCGAGCCCCGCGAGGGTCTCCCCCGCCGCGATGCGCATCTGCGACTGCACGAGGTCGACGTCGGTGACCTCCTCGGTGACCGTGTGCTCCACCTGGATGCGCGGGTTCATCTCGATGAAGACGTGCTGGCCCGCCCGCGGCCCGTCCGTGTCGAGCAGGAACTCGACCGTGCCGGCGTTGACGTAGCCGATGCTGCGCGCGAACGCGACGGCGTGCGCGTGCATGGCGTCGCGGATCGCGGGATCCAGGTTCGGCGCGGGCGCGATCTCGACGACCTTCTGGTGCCGGCGCTGCACCGAGCAGTCGCGCTCGAAGAGGTGCACGGTCTCCCCGGTGGCGTCGGCGAGGATCTGCACCTCGATGTGCCGGGGCCGGAGCACGGCCTGCTCGAGGAACATGGTCGGGTCGCCGAAGGCGCTGTCCGCCTCGCGCATCGCGGCCCGGAGCGCGTCCTCCAGGTCCTCCGCGCGCTCGACGCGGCGCATGCCCCGGCCGCCGCCGCCCGCGACGGCCTTGGCGAAGATCGGGAACCCGATCCCCTGGGCCCGCTCGAGCAGGAGATCCACGTCGGTCGACGGCGGCGTCGAGGCGAGGACGGGCACGCCCGCCGCGGTCGCGTGCTCCTTGGCCGTGACCTTGTTGCCGGCCATCTCGAGCACGCCGGCGTCGGGGCCGATGAAGACGATGCCGTTGGCCGCGGCCGCGCGCGCCAGGCCCGGGTTCTCCGAGAGGAACCCGTAGCCCGGGTAGATGGCGTCCGCGCCGCACTCGAGCGCCACGCGGATGATCTCGTCGACGTCGAGGTACGCGCGGACGGGGTGGCCCTCCTCGCCGATCAGGTACGCCTCGTCCGCCTTGAGGCGATGCAGCGAATGCCGGTCCTCGTGCGGGTAGACGGCGACCGTGCGGGCGCCCAGCTCGACCGCGGCACGGAACGCGCGGATCGCGATCTCCCCACGGTTGGCGACGAGGATCTTCTCGAACATGGCGGGGCCTTCCGTCGAGAGGGGCTTCGGGACCCCCGCGTTTAGGTCTTCCCAGAGTATCGACGGTAGCCTCTCCCACGTGCATGTACTGAGCGTCAGCTCCCTCAAGGGGGGCGTGGGAAAGACCACAGTGACCCTGGGACTGGCGTCCGCCGCCTTCTCCCGCGGCTTGAGGACCCTCGTGGTCGACCTCGACCCGCAGGCCGACGTGTCCACGGGCATGGACATCCAGGTCGCCGGCCACCTCAACGTCGCCGACGTGCTGGCCTCCCCCAAGGAGAAGATCGTCCGCGCGGCCATCGCGCCGAGCGGCTGGACCAAGGGCCGCACCGGCACCATCGACGTCATGATCGGCAGCCCGTCCGCCATCAACTTCGACGGCCCGCACCCCAGCATCCGCGACATCTGGAAGCTCGAGGAGGCCCTGGCCAACGTCGAGGCCGACTACGACCTCGTGCTCATCGACTGCGCGCCCTCCCTCAACGCCCTCACGCGCACCGCGTGGGCGGCCAGCGACCGCGTCACGGTCGTCACCGAGCCCGGCCTCTTCTCCGTCGCCGCCGCCGACCGCGCGCTCCGCGCCATCGAGGAGATCCGCCGCGGCCTGTCGCCGCGCCTGCAGCCCCTCGGCATCATCGTCAACCGCGCGCGCGTCCAGTCGCTCGAGCACCAGTTCCGCATCAAGGAGCTCCGCGACATGTTCGGTCCGCTCGTGCTCAGCCCGCAGCTGCCCGAGCGCACGTCGCTCCAGCAGGCGCAGGGCGCCGCGAAGCCGCTGCACGTGTGGCCGGGCGAGAGCGCGCAGGAGATGGCCCGCAACTTCGACCAGCTGCTCGAGCGCATCATGCGCACGGCGAAGATCGGCGACTACGCGGAGAACGCCGCGCGCTGACCGCCGGCTCCCCGATCGCCGCTCCTCCTCGAGGGGGGGCGATCGTCGTCTGCGGGACGCGGGACGAGATGCCACCACGCAGGTGTCGGCGATCGGCGATGCCGGGCGCGATGCGTGAGCACGACGACGACGACCGCGCGGGCCAGCCGGGGGGATCGAGCGGGCGCTGGGACCTAGGACGCCTTGACGGCGCGGCGGGCGGCGAGCTCGTCGGTGGGATCCACGGTCTGCGTGTCGATCTCGACGAGGGAGTGCTCGACCTCGCGGAGGACCTTGCCGACGGCGATCCCGAAGACGCCCTGGCCGCGGCTCACGAGGTCGATGACCTCGTCGTTGCTGGTGCAGAGGTAGACGCTGGCGCCGTCGCTCATCAGCGTGGTCTGCGCGAGGTCGACCACGCCGGACTCGCGGAGCTGGTTGACCGCGGTGCGGATCTGCTGCAGGGAGATGCCGGTGTCGAGGAGGCGCTTGACGAGCTTGAGGACGAGGATGTCGCGGAAGCCGTAGAGGCGCTGGGTGCCGGAGCCGGACGCCCCGCGGACGGTGGGCTCGACGAGGCCGGTGCGGGCCCAGTAGTCGAGCTGACGGTAGGTGATCCCCGCGGCGCGGGCGGCGACGGCGCCGCGGTATCCGGCGCTCGCATCCATCTCGGGGAGGCCGTCGGTGAAGAGCAGACCGAGGTCGTAGCGCCCGGAGTCCGGGGTGGAGTCGCTCATCGTTCTGCCTTCCACCCCTCAGCGTTCGCCCCGGTGGGGTTCGCGCGCTGCTCGGGTCGGTTCGTCGGGATCGTGTTCTCACGGTAGCGGGGCCCGCGGGCCCGATCAACGACATCCGGCGGAAGCGCCCGGCGTGTCGTCCCGGCCCTCCACGGCGCCCCCGTCGGGGGTGCGCATCGACCGGTCCCGACGGGCCCCTCCTGCGTGCGGACGGCCCCGTGCGGACACGTCAGCCTACCGGCCCCGCCCATCGGCGCGAGCGAGGTCAGGACGAGAGGCGACCGAGCGCGGAGCGGATGAGGCTCCCCCGCACGACCTCGAGCTGCGTGGCGATCTCACGGGCGAGCTCCGCGGCGTGCGCACGGCTCGACGCGTCGCGGCGGCGCGACACGGGCACCAGGGCCGACTCGATGAGGCTCAGCTCCCGCTCCGCCGCCTGGCGGAATCCGCGGAGGTGGCGGGGCTCGATGCCGGTGCGCTGCAGCTCGACGAGCGCGCGCATGACCTGCACGGCCTCCTCCCCGTAGACCTCCGCCGGCATGAGCACGCCGGCCGTGATGGCGTCGCCGAGGAGCGGCGCGGTGGCGCCGGACTCACGCACGAGCTCCGCGCGGCTGTAGCGACGCTCCTGGTCGAGCATCGAGACCGTCGGGACGGGCGTGCCGCCGGGGAGCGCAGGCGAGAGCCCGGCGTCGAGGTCGTGCAGGTAGGAGCGGATGACCTTGAGCGGGAGGTAGTGGTCGCGCTGCATCCCGAGGACGGTGCGGAGGCGCTCGACGTCGGCGGGGCTGAACTTGCGGTAGCCGGACTCGGTGCGGGACGGCTGCACGAGCCCCTGCTCCTCGAGGAAGCGGAGCTTGCTGTTGGTGAGGTCGGGGAACTCCGGCGTGAGGCGCGCCAGCACCTGCCCGATGCTGAGGAGACCGGGGGTGCGGGCTGGCGTCGACCGGGCGGCGGACGCCGGCACTACTCGGTCGTCCGGCCGACGAGGTCGGTCCGGGATGCGTAGAACGTGAGGCGGAACTTGCCCACCTGCACCTCCGCGCCGTCCTGGAGGAGCGCGGTGTCGATCCGCACGCCGTCGAAGTAGGTGCCGTTGAGCGATCCGAGGTCCTTGACCTGGAACGACGTGCCCTGGCGGACGAACTCCGCATGACGGCGGGAGACCGTGACGTCGTCCAGGAAGATGTCGGCGTCGGGGTGGCGGCCGGCGACCGTGACGTCGGCGTCGAGGAGGAAGCGCGCACCCTGGTTCGGACCTCGGCGGACGACGAGGAGGGCGGATCCCGAGGGGAGCGCCGTGACGGCGTCCTTCTCCTCGGCGGAGATGGCGCCGTCGAGGCCCGCGAGCGCCGCCCCGAGCTCATCGCGGAAGGTGGCCGTGGTGTCCGTGCTCGTGTACTGCTCGGGCACGCGCGTGGCGCCGTGACCCTCTTCGCGTCCATCCATGGTGGTACCTCCTGTGACCTGACAGCGTAACGGATCGGACACGGCCGGGACCACGGTGGGCGGCACCCGGGCGTGGCCCCCGTCCGCGTCAGCGCGAGGAGGCGCGGGGCTCGTCGCCGAGCTCGCCCGACCGCGTGACATCCGCCTCGAGGGCCTGGGCCGGGGCCTTCAGCCCGGCCCCGTGCTCGGTGCCCATGCTCTTCTCGTCGAAGGGGTCGCCGCCGGCGAGGACGAGCGCGACCCGGTCGGCGTCGATGCCGCGGGTCCAGGTGCCGATGAGGACCGTCGCGACGGCGTTGCCGGTGAAGTTCGTGAGGGCGCGCGCCTCGGACATGAAGCGGTCGATGCCGACGATGAGCCCGACGCCGTCCACCAGGTCGGGCCGGTGCGACTGCAGGCCGCCCGCGAGGGTCGCGAGGCCGGCGCCCGTGACGCCCGCCGCGCCCTTGGAGGCGATGATCATGAAGACGAGGAGCGACACCTGCTCGCCGAGGGCCAGCGGGCTGCCGAGCGCGCGCGCGATGAAGAGCGACGCCATCGTGAGGTAGATGGCCGTGCCGTCGAGGTTGAACGAGTAGCCCGTGGGGACGGTGATGCCGACGACGGGCTTGGAGACGCCCACGTGCTCCATCTTCGCGATGAGGCGGGGCAGCGCGACCTCCGACGACGACGTCGAGACGATGAGGAGGTACTCGCGGCCGAGGTACCGCATCAGCTTGAAGATGCTGACGCGGGCGACGAGCCAGAGGAGCGTGCCGAGGATCACCACGATGAACAGCGCGCACGTGATGTAGAAGCCGATCATGAGGGTCGCGAGGCTGATGACGGCCTGGAACCCGGTGGCGCCGACGACCGCCGCGATGGCGCCGAACGCGCCGACCGGGGCCACCCACATCACCATGCTGAGGATGCGGAACACCAGGACCTGGATGTCGCGGATCCCCTCGAGCACAGGCTCGCCGCGCTTCCCGAGCTGCTGCAGCGCGAAGCCGACGAGGAGCGCCACGAAGAGGGTCTGCAGGATGCTGCCCGAGGTGAGCGACGAGAGCAGCGACGTGGGGATGATCGAGAGGAGGAAGTCCGTCTCGCCGGTCGCCTCCGTCGAGCCGGCCGGGGCGCGCAGGCCGCTCAGGTCGAGGCCGTCGCCCGGGTGGATGACGTTGCCGACGACGAGGCCGATCGCGAGCGCGAACGTCGACATGACGATGAAGTAGAGGAGCGCGAGGCCGCCGACGCGGCCCACCGTGGCCGCCTTCGCCACCGAGCCGACGCCGAGCACGATGGTGCAGAAGATGATGGGGGCGATCATCATCTTGATCAGGGCCACGAACGCGTCGCCGATGGGCTTGAGGGCCACACCCGTCTCGGGGGCGACGAGCCCGACCGTGACGCCGAGGACCACCGCGACGATGACGGCGATGTAGAGGTAGTGCTGGCGGTCCAGGCGACGGAGCGCGGCGAAGGGGTGGGTCATGGGACGTCCTTGTCTCGTGAGCGGCGCCGGCGCACGGGTGGGCCAGGCGGTCCTCGTCAGGATGGCCCACGCGCGGGGGCGCTCCGGGGTTGTGTTCATAATGTTCCTGCCGGGTGCCGGCCGCGGACGCGAGGGGGCAGCATGGCGCGACGCGCGGTCGCCGACCGGCCCCGCCTCCCGCGGACGGGCCGCCTCCGGGTGGGCCTCCCCCGCGGCATCGCCGCCCGGCTGCTCGTCGTCCAGCTCGCGGTCCTCCTCCTCGTCGCCGTCGTCGCGACCGCGGCGCTCTGGGCGGACTCGCGGCAGCGCGCCGAGCAGGCCGCGGCGGACAGGAGCCTGGCCGTCGCGACGACCGTGGCCGACTCGCCGCGGGTGGCGGACGGGCTCGCGTCCGCGGATCCCACCGGCGCCCTGCTCGACTACTCGCTCGACGTGACGCGCGACACCGGCGTCGACTTCGTCACGATCATGGACCGCGACACCGTCCGCGTGACCCACCCGGACCCCGACGAGATCGGCCGGAGGTACCTCGGCACGACGGGGCCCGCGCTCGCCGGGCGATCGATGACCGAGACCTTCACGGGGACGCTCGGGCCGAGCGTGCGCGCGGTCGTGCCCGTGCGCGACGCGGACGGGGGCATCGTCGGGCTGGTCGCCGCCGGCGTCACCGTCGACCGCGTCACCGAGGTGCTCGGCGCGCGCCTGCCCGGGCTCGTCGGCACGGTCGGGGCGCTCGCGCTCCTCCTCGCGGCCGGGGCCGTGCTCCTCAGCCGCTCGCTCGAGCGGACGACGTGGGGGCTGGGGCCCGAGGAGATGGCGCGCATGCTCGCCTACTACGAGTCGGTGCTGCACTCCGTCGGCGAGGGCATCGTGCTCGTCGACCGCGACCGGCGGCTCGTGCTCCACAACGACCAGGCGGCCGAGCTGCTCGACCTGGAGCTCGATCCCGCCACCGGTCCCGTCGAGGTCCGCGCGCTGGGGCTCCCGCCCGCGATCGAGCGGCTGCTCGTCGAGGGGACCACGGCCGACGAGGTCGTGCACCTGCCCGGCGGGCGCGTCCTCGTCGTGACGCAGCGGCCCGCGCTGCCCACGGGCCGCACCGGGAGCGCCGCGCGGCTCGGCACGGTGACGACGCTGCGCGACCGGACCGAGATCCAGCGCCTCTCGGGCGAGCTCGCGACGCTGCGGACGCTCTCCGACGCCATGCGCGCGCAGACCCACGAGTTCGCCAACCGGCTGCACACGATCGTGTCGCTCATCGAGCTGGAGCGGCCGCGCGAGGCGCTCGCGCTCGCGGCCGCGGAGCTCGAGACGGATCGGCGGGCATCGGAGGGCGGGCTGGCGGCGGAGGCGGATCCCGTCGTGCGGGCGCTCGTGCGCGGCAAGACGGCGCAGGCGGCCGAGCGCGGCGTGGAGCTGTCCGTGCGCGTGGCCGCCGGCACGGGCGACCCGGGCGTGCCGGCGACCGAGCTCGTCACGATCGTCGGGAACCTCGTGGACAACGCGATCGACGCGGCCGCCGACCCGTCCGTGGCGACGGCGCGCGGGGACGACCGCGGACGGGTGGAGCTGTCGCTGTCGCGGACGGACGCGGGCGGCCTCGTCGTCGAGGTGGCGGACGACGGTCCGGGCGTGGATCCCGCGGTGCGGCCGCGCGTGCTGGAGTTCGGGGTCACGACCAAGCAGGGCGACGCCGGACCGCGCGGGGTGGGGCTCGCGCTCGTGGCGCGCTCCGCCGCGCGGCTCGGCGGGCGCGTGGAGGTCGGCGACGCCGACGCCCGGCTGGGCGGGGCGCGCGTGCGGGTCGTGCTGCCCGCGGATCCCGACGGCGCCCGTGCGGCCGACCCGGCTGCCCTCCGCGACGACGCCGGGACCCGCGACGGCGGGGTGCCCGCGTGATCCGCGTGCTGGTCGTCGACGACGACGCGCTGACCGCCGAGGCCCACGCGCTCTACGTCGGCCGTCTCGACGGCTTCCAGGTGGCGGGCGTCGCGCACACGGGCGGCGAGGCGCTGCGGCTCGTGGCGGAGGCCGGGCAGGACGGGATCGACCTGGTGCTGCTCGACATGACGCTGCCCGACATGCACGGCCTCGAGGTGTGCCGCCGCCTGCGGGCCGCCGGGCGCGCGACCGACGTCGTCGCGGTGACCGCGGTGCGGGACCAGGCCGTCGTGCGCAGCTCGGTGACGGCGGGCATCGTGCAGTACCTCATCAAGCCGTTCACGTTCGCGGCCTTCGCCGAGAAGATGGCGGCGTACGTCGGCTACCGCGAGGGCCTCGGCGCGGGCGGCGGCAGCACCACCCAGCTGCAGGTGGACCGCGCGCTCGCGGCGCTGCGCTCCCCCGCGTCCGACACCCGGCTGCCGAAGGGCATGTCGGCGGAGACGCTCGACCTCGTGCGCGGGATCGCGCGCGGCGACGGGCCCGCGACCGCCGCCGCCGAGGGCGTCTCCGCGGCGGAGGTGTCGGGCGCGCTCGACGTGTCGCGCGTGACCGCGCGCCGGTACCTCGAGTACCTGGCCGACGTGGGCCAGGTGGAGCGGGTGCCGCGCTACGGGACGCCCGGCCGGCCCGAGCTCGGGTACCGCTGGACGAGCTGACGCACCGTACGCGACGGGGCCCGGTCGCGCGACCCCCGCGCCGGATCCGCTGCCGCCCGCGACGATGTCGCCACCCCGTGCGAGTCTCGGACCATGAGACGCACCATCCTCCCGCCGTACCTGCTGACCCGCCTCGCCGAGGCCGACCCCGACCGCATGTCCGCCGCCCGCCAGGCGGCCCGGCGCGCCCTCCGCGACCAGGGGCCGCTCATCCACGACCGGCGCGGGCCGGGCGCGGCGCCGGACGCGGCGGTGCTCGCCGAGCGGGACCCGTCGGGGATCCACCGCACCATCTCCGACGCGGGGAACCGCGAGGAGCTGCCGGGTCGCACGGTGCGCGTCGAGGGCGCGCCCGACACGGGCGACGCCCAGGTCGACGAGGCCTACGCGGGGCTGGGTGCCACCTACTCCCTCTTCTCCGAGGTCTACGAGCGGGAGTCGCTCGACGACCGCGGCCTGCCGCTGCTCGCCACCGTGCACTACGGCGAGGAGTACGACAACGCGTTCTGGGACGGCACGCGCATGGTGTTCGGCGACGGGGACGGCGAGGTGTTCGCGCCCTTCACGCGCTCGCTCACGGTCATCGGCCACGAGCTGGCGCACGGGGTCACCGAGCTCACGCTCGGCCTCGTCTACCAGGGGCAGTCGGGCGCGCTCAACGAGTCCATCTCGGACGTGTTCGGCGTGCTCGTGGAGCAGCACGCGCTCGGGCAGACCGCTGACCAGGCCACCTGGCTCGTCGGCGCGGAGCTGTTCCTCGACCGGTCGACGGGGATCGCGCTCCGCTCGATGCGCGCGCCCGGGACCGCGTACGACGACGACGTGCTCGGGAAGGACCCGCAGCCGGCGCACATGGACGACTACGTGGAGACCCGGGAGGACAACGGCGGCGTGCACATCAACTCGGGGATCCCGAACCGCGCGTTCTTCCTCGCGGCCACGGCCATCGGCGGCGAGGCCTGGGAGGGCGCCGGCCGTGTCTGGTACGACGTGATCGAGGCCGGCGCCGTGCGCGCGGACGCCGACTTCCCGGCCTTCGCCCGGGCCACGGTCGACGCCGCGTCGGCGCGGTACGGTGAGGGCGCGTCCGAGGTCGCCGCGGTCCAGGCGGCGTGGGAGGGCGTCGGGATCGAGGTCTAGGTGGAGATCGCCGTGTCGCGCACGGGCGGGGTGGCGGGCATGACCCGCACCTGGTCGGTGCGCGTGGACGACGGCGCGGCCGAGTGGGGCGACCTCGTGGACGCCTGCCCGTGGGACGAGCCCGCCGTGCCCGCGCCGGGCGCCGACCGCTTCGTCTACCTCGTGCGCGCGGGCGACCGCGAGGCGCGCCTCGGCGAGGCTGCGGTCGACGGCCCGTGGCGTCGGCTCGTCGACCGGGTGCGCGACGCGTCCCGTGAGAGCCTCGGAGGATGACGCCGCCTCCCCCCGCCGACGACCGCTACGGACAGGACGTGCTCGCCCCCGGCTGGCGCGGTCCCGCGAAGAAGGCGCCACGGCCGCAGGACGCGACGCGCGACCTCGTGGTCGAGGAGCTGTCCACCGGGTTCTGCGGCGCGATCGTGCGCGTCGAGTCCGGCATGGTCGTGCTCGAGGACTTCAGGCGGAAGCAGCGCACGTTCCCGCTCGGCGGGTCCTTCCTCCTCGAGGGCGAGCCCGTCGCCCTGCGCGTGCCCCGCGCCGCGCCCGCCGGCCCCGCGCGGACGGCCTCCGGCTCGCTCGCGGTCGCCGACCGGCAGGCCCGCGTGGCGCTCCCCAGCCGGATCTTCGTGGAGGGACGGCACGACGCGGAGCTCGTGGAGAAGGTGTGGGGCGAGGACCTCCGCATCGAGGGCGTCGTCGTGGAGTACCTCGAGGGCGTCGACCACCTCGACGAGGAGCTCGATCGCTTCCGCCCCGGCCGCGGGCGTCGCGTGGGCGTGCTCGTCGACCACCTCGTGCCGGGATCGAAGGAGAGCAGGATCGCCGAGGCCGTCGCGCGCGGGCCGCACCGCGCGCACGCGCTCGTCGTCGGCCACCCGTACGTCGACGTCTGGCAGTCGGTGAAGCCCGGGCGGCTCGGGCTCCGCGAGTGGCCGGTCATCCCGCGGAACGTCGAGTGGAAGCACGGCATCTGCGCGGCCCTCGGCTGGCCGCACGACGAGCAGGCGGACATCGCGCGGGCGTGGCAGCGGATCCTCGGGCAGGTGCGCTCGTACCAGGACCTCGAGCCGGCGCTGCTCGGCCGGGTCGAGCAGCTCATCGACTTCGTGACGGACCCCGCGGGACGGTAGCGCCCGACGGGTGGCGGGCGCCGCGGCGCGTCAGGCGGGCGCCGCGGCCGTGTCGCCGATCCGCACGCGGACCGGCAGCACGACGTCCGCCGGCGCCCGGCCCGCCAGCAGGTCGCCCACCATGCGCCCCGCGCGCACCCCGCGGTCGTGCAGCGGCTGCTCCACGGTCGTGAGGCGGTGCTCGAGCCACGGCAGGTGCGCGCCGTCGAAGCCCGTGACCGTGATGTCCTCCGGCACGCGCAGCCCGCGGGCGGCGGCGGCGCGGATGGCGCTCGCGGCGAGCATGTCGTTCTGGGCGAGGATCGCCGTCGGCCGCGACGGCAGGTCGAGCAGCACGCCCGCGGCGCGCTCCCCCGCCTCCAGGTCGCGCCCGCCCGCCTCGACGCGGACGGCGTCGGGGAAGACGCTGCGCGCGGCGCGGAGCCGCTCGCGGATCGTGCGGTTGACGATCTCCTCGAGGCCGCGGCCCACGGGGATCACGGGGCCGGGCGGGCCGTCCTCCTCGATCCGCGTGGTGCGCATCAGCACGGCGACGCGGCGGTGGCCGAGCGCGCGCACGTGGCGGGCGAGCTCGCCCATGCCGCGGGCGTCGTCGATGTCGACCACGGCGACGCCCTCGCCGTGGGGACCCTCGACGCCGACCATGGGGATCCGCCGCGCGCGCAGCCCGGGCAGCAGCGCGTCCACCTCCTCGCCGCGCGTGAGGAACACCACCGCGTCGACGGGCATGCCCTCGAGCAGGGGCGCGGATCCCTCGCGCGGCTCCCGCCGGCCCGGCAGCAGCAGCTGGCCCACGTCGAGCTCGTCGAGCGCCTCGCTGAGGCCCGCCATGGTCGCGAGCGCGACCGGGTTCTGGAACGCGCGGCGGATGCTCCCGGCGACCACGACCCCCACGATGCCGGTGCGGCCGCTCTTCAGGGACCGCGCCGTGGGATCCGGCCCCGCGTAGCCGATGCTGGCCGCGGCGCGGAGGATCCGGGCGCGGGTGGCGGGCGTGATCGAGCCGGTGCTGCGGTACGCGAGCGACGCCGTGGAGGTGGAGACGCCCGCCAGGGCGGCCACGTCGGCCAAGGTCACGGAGGTGCGCGGTGAGTTCCTCCTCATGCGCCTCACCCTATTGAGGCCCGGGCGGCCACCGCGCGCGTTCGCCGCCGGGGACCTGGATCGCCACGTCCCGTTCACCCCGGGGCCACCGCGGCACCGCACCATCGAAACGATGCGATCCGCATCGCTCCCCCAGCAGAAGGACACCCGACCCGTGATCCCCCGCCGTTCCCTCCTCGCCCTCGCCGCCGCCGCGTCCGCCGCGGTCGCGCTCGCGGGCTGCGCTCCCACCACGAGCACGCAGGCCCAGGCCCAGAACCACGCCGTCACCGACGCATCGGGCACTGCCCGCGTCTTCATCTCCGGCGACACCAACATCCAGAGCCTCTGGAACGACGGGATCATCCCCGCGTTCGAGAAGGCGAACCCCGGCGCGTCCGTCACCACGACGCTCGACCTCCACGGCGAGCACGACGCGCAGACCATGGCCACGCTCACGAGCTCGGTGCAGGGCGGATCCGACCCCGGCTACGACCTCATCGACGCGGGCTTCATCCAGGCGGCCGGCTCGGCCGACCTGCTCGCCCCGGTCTCCTCCTCCACGATCCCCAACCTCGCGACCGTGCCGGACGCCACCGTGAAGGCGGGCAACGGCTTCGGGATCCCCTACCGCGCCTCATCCGTGCTCCTCGCCTACGACTCCACCAAGGTGAGCACGCCGCCGAAGTCGCTCGACGAGCTGCTGAAGTGGATCACCGACAACCCCGGCCAGTTCGCCTACAACTCCCCCTCCACCGGCGGATCCGGCGCCGCCTTCGTCACGAGCGTCCTCGACAAGTACGTCGACCAGGGCACCCGCGACAAGATGACGACGGGCTACGACCAGTCGCTCGAGGGCGCGTGGGACAAGGGCTTCGACGAGCTGAAGAGCCTCGGCTCCTCCATGTACCAGGACGGCGTCTACCCCAACGGCAACAACCAGGTGCTCGACCTCCTCGGCACGGGCGCCATCGAGATGGCCCCGGTGTGGAGCGACCAGGTCATCACCGCGCAGAAGACGGGCACGCTGCCGTCGACCGTGAAGTACACGCAGATCTCCAACCCGTCGTTCACGGGCAGCGCGTCGTACCTCGGCATCCCGAAGACCGCCACGCACCAGGACGTCGCGCAGAAGCTCGCCGACTACGTGCTCTCCGCCGAGGGGCAGGCGGTCATCGCCTCGACGATCGCCGGCTACCCCGTCATCTCCCTCGACGACGTGCCCGCCGATCTGAAGGACACCTTCGCCGCCGCCGACCCGTCGACCCTGCGCCCCGGCTACTACAGCAAGATGGGCCAGGACATGTCGAACCTCTGGGACCAGAAGGTCCCCGGCCAGTGACGGCCGTCCGGTCCGGGCTCCGCGCCCGGGCCGGTGCAGCGCGGCGGGTCTCCTCGGAGGCCCGCCGCGCCGGCATCGGCCTGGCGCTCGCGCTGCCGCCCGCCCTGCTGCTCGCGGTGTTCGTCGGGATCCCCGTCGTGCTCGCCATCGGCTTCAGCCTCGGCCACACGGGCGGGCTCAACAGCACCATCGCCTCCATCGGCCTCGGCACGCACACCGCGACCGAGTGGTGGGGCACGTTCGACGCCTACGCGGACGTGTTCCGCGACCCGCGCTTCCTCCGCGACCTCGGCATGACCGTCGGCGTGACGGTGCTCTCCACCGTGATCGTGCTGGTCATGGCGGTCGCGATCGCCATCAACCTTCGCCTCCGCGGCGGCCGGCTCGCGACCCTGTTCGCGGGGCTCGCGGTGGTGCCGCTGTTCATCCCGGTGGTCATCGCGTCGTGGGCGATCCTCACCTTCTACTCGGGCGACGGGTTCGTGCGCACGGTGTTCGCGCTCGTGGGCCTCGAGGGGCCGACCTACGGGTACACCACGGTGGCGGTCGTCATCGGATCCGTGTGGACCAGCCTGCCCTTCGCCACGCTCATGGCGACCTCGGGCGTCCAGGCCGTCCCGGACGCGATGATCGAGGCCGCGAAGGACGCGGGCGCCTCCACGCTCGCGATCATCACGCGGATCCTCGTGCCGCTCGCCGCCATCCCGCTCGTGATCGCCACGACGTTCACGGCGATCGGCGTGCTCGGATCCTTCACGGTGCCGTACTTCACGGGCGCCAACGCGCCGAGCATGCTCGGCGTCGACATCTCGAAGTACTTCACGTCGTTCAACCAGCCCCAGCAGTCCATCGTGATGGCCGTCGTGGTGTTCGTGATGGCCTCCGGCATCGCGTTCCTCTACGTGCGCGCCAACTTCCGCTCCGCCAAGAAGGAGGGCCGCGTCTGATGCGCGCACTCGCCATCCCCCGCACGCTGGCCACCGCCGCGCTGTTCGCGCTCGTCGCCGTGTTCATCCTCGGACCGCTCGTCTGGCTGGCCGCGCACGCGTTCGCCACGTCGTGGGACTACCCGAGCCTCCTTCCCGCCGGCCTCACCCTGCACTGGTGGTCGGTGATCTTCGAGGACGCCCAGCTCGCCGCGGCCGTGAAGAACTCGCTGTACTTCGCGCCGCTCACGGTGCTGGTGTCGGCGATCGTGTGCCTCCCCGCCGCCTACGCGTTCTCGCGCTACGAGTTCCCCGGCAGGCGGATCCTCCTGGTCGGCCTGTTCGCGACGAACGCCTTCCCCAAGATGGGCCTCTTCGTCTCGATGGCGTCGCTCTTCTACGGGCTGCACCTCATGAACACCGTCGCGGGCATCGTCATCGTGCAGCTCATCGGCACGGTCGTCTTCATGACCTGGATCCCGGCCGCCGCGTTCAGCGCCGTGCCGCGCTCCCTCGAGGAGGCTGCGCGCGACGCGGGCGCCGGACGCACGCGCACGTTCCTGCGCGTGACCCTGCCGCTCGCGCTGCCGGGCATCCTCGTCGCGGTGCTCATGTCGTTCCTCGCCGCGTTCGACGAGGCCCAGGGCACCTACCTCGTGGGCGCGCCCGTCTTCATGACGATGCCGACCGAGATGTACTCGCTCGTCCTCAACTACCCGAAGCAGGTGGCCGCCGTGTTCGCGATCCTGCTGTCCATCCCCTCCGTCGCCCTCCTCCTGCTCGCCCGCCGCTACATCATGGGCGGGCGTCTGGCCGAGGGCTTCCAGATCCGTTAGGACGGCCATGACCGCATCCGCCCCATCCCCCACGACCGTCGCTCCCCCGCGCGCGCACGACGACGGCACCGCGAGCATCTCGCCGTCCGGTCTCGTCATCCAGGGCCTGTCCAAGGACCTCGGCGGCCGCACCATCGTCGACGACCTCCACCTCGACGTCGCGCGCGGCGAGCTCGTCGCGCTCCTCGGCCCGTCGGGCTGCGGCAAGACCACGACGCTCCGCATGATCGCGGGCTTCCTCGAGCCCGACCGCGGATCCGTGGTCATCGGCGGCCGCGACGTCACCGCGTCCGGCCCCGACAAGCGGCCGAGCGCGATGGTGTTCCAGAACTACGCGCTCTGGCCGCACCTCACGGTGTTCAAGAACGTGGCGTTCCCGCTCACGCTGCGGAAGCTGCCCAAGGACGAGGTCGCCCGCCGGGTCATGGCGGCGCTGGAGACGGTGAACCTCGCGCACCACGCGCACTCGCGTCCCGCGCACATCTCCGGCGGCGAGCAGCAGCGCGCCGCGCTCGCCCGCGCGATCGTGCAGGAGCCCGACCTCCTGCTCCTCGACGAGCCGCTGTCGAACCTCGACGCGAAGCTGCGCGTGAAGGTGCGCGAGGAGATCCGGGACATCCAGCAGCGGCTGGGCATCACCACCGTGATGGTGACGCACGACCAGGACGAGGCGCTCGCGATCTCCGACCGCGTCGCCGTCATGCACCAGGGCCGCATCGAGCAGGTGTCGGCGCCGACCGAGCTGTACGCCCGGCCGCGGACCCTCGTGGTCGCGTCGTTCATCGGCAGCATGAACCTGCTGCCGGCGCCGCGCCTGCAGGGCACGACGCCCGAGACGCTCACGGCCGGCCCGCCCGCGGCCTTCGTCCCGACCTCCGCGGACGCGGACGTCTGGGCCGTCCGCCCCGAGGACGTGGCCTACGCGCCGCGCGGCACCCAGCCGGAGCCCGACGCGACGTCCGTGGTCGTCCGCCGCGTGCTGCCGCACGGCCACTTCCAGGAGCTCGTGCTCGACGCGGGCGGCGTGGAGGTGCGGGCGCTCGTCACCGGATCCGCGCCCGCGGTCGGGGAGGCAGGGCCCGTGACGCTCCGCGCGGTGCGGCACTACCGCGACGGGATCCTGGTGCCCGACCGGGCACCGGCCGCCGCGCACATGCCCGCCGCCGCGTCCGCCGCGCCGATCGCGACGGACGACGCGCGATGACGGCCGCGACCGCGCACCGCGGCGACTCCTCCCGGCACCGCGAGAACACGCTCGCCGCCCTCCGCTCGGCGGCCGAGGCCGGCGCGCGGACGGTGGAGGTCGACGTCCACGTCACGCGCGACGGCCAGGTCGTCCTCCTCCACGACGACACGCTCGACCGCCTCTGGGGCGTCGACGCGCAGGTGCGGGACCTCGACCTCGCCGACGTGCGCGCGCTCGGCGGCGGCGAGCTGCGGATCCCGCTCCTCGTCGACGCGCTCGAGCTCCTCGCCGGCACGGACGTCGAGCTCGTCATCGACATGGCGTCCGGCGAACCGGCCGCCGCCGCCCACGCGGTCGTGGCCGCCGCTCCGCGCTCGCCGCGCGTCGCCTGGTGCGGGTACCTCGACGGCATGCGCGCGATCCGCGAGCTCGACCCGACCGCCGTGATCTGGCTGCCCTGGGCCGACCCGCAGCCGCCCACCGCGGACGACCTCGCGGAGCTCCGGCCCGCGGTCGTCAACATGCCGCACCTGATCGTCGGCCGCGCGCTGGTGGACGCCGTCCACGCGCTCGGGGCCGGCGTGGGCTGCTGGACCGTCGACGACCCGTCGCAGATGGAGTGGCTCGCGTCGATCGGCGTGGACGCGATCACCACGAACGAGCTGGCGACGCTGCTCGACGTGCTCGCGCGCCGGGAGGTGGATCCGGCGGCCGCGGATGCGCGGGCGTCCGCCCCCGCGACCGAGCGCGCCCGGGCACGCGCCGCCGCGCGGGACCTCGCCGCGCGCGCCATGCACCACGTCCGCTCCCACGCGGTCGGCGCCGTCACGACGAAGGCGAACCCCGCCGACCACGTCACCGAGATCGACCGGGCCGTCGAGCGCGACGTGCGCGCGGTCGTCGCCGCGCAGTTCCCGCACCACGTGCTCGTCGGCGAGGAGTACGGCGGCGAGGCCGTGCCGGGTCGCCCGTGCTGGTACCTCGACCCGGTCGACGGCACCGCGAACCTCGCGAACGGCGTGCCGTGGACGAGCTTCTCGCTCGCCCTCGTGGTCGACGGCGCGCCCGTGGTGGGCGTCGTCGCGGATCCGTGGCGCGGCACCGTCGTCGAGGCCGCCGCCGGAGAGGGCGCCTGGTCCGCCGGCGCGCGCCTCGACCTGACGGCCGAGCCGGGCGGCGTGCACGCGAGGGACGCGGATCCGCTCCGCGGCCGCATGGTGAGCACCGAGCTCGCCGGGCACGCGCCCTGGCCGGGGATGCTGCCGCTGCTCGACGCGCTCGCCGCGCGCTGGTGCACGCTGCGGGTCATGGGATCCGGCACCCTCACGGTCGCCGGCATCGCGCTCGGCCACGGCGCCGGCGCGGTGATCGGCTCCTTCGGGCCGGTCGACCACCTCGCGGCCACGCTCATCGTGCGCGAGGCCGGCGGCGTCGTGCTCGACGCGGAGGGCGAGGACACGCTGTTCCCGGCGACGGGCGGGGTGCTCGCGGCCCGCGACCGGCCGACCGCGGAGGCGCTGCACGCGCTCTGGCGGTCGGCGATCGTCGACGCGGCGTCCGCCGCCCTGCCGGCGGGTGCGACGCCCGTGCCGACGACGGCCGAGCGGGCTCCCGCGGCCTAGCCCGCGTCGCGGTCCGCGCGCGCGTCGAGCAGCGCGCGGACCCGACCGGGCCCCACGACCCGGGCGCCGAGCGCCTCGACCCGGGCGACGAGCCCCCGGTCCGCCGTGACCACCACGACCTCGCGACCGGCATCCCGGGCGGCGCCGACGACGCGCACGATCTCGCCGTCGCCGTCCGCCGCGGCCTCGACCACGGCGACGCCGGGCGCCCGCAGCGTCGGCGAGGAGGGATCCGCCGCGGGCTCCGCGGGCAGGACCGCGTCGCGCGCGTGCCCCTCCACGACGGCCACGACGTCCGGCCACCGCACGTCGCCGGGCAGGCCGAGGTCGGCGGCCGGGAGGCCGTCGCGCGCGAGGGCGTCGAGCTGGCCGAGGAGGCGGGAGGTGGATCCGGCGCGGTCGCGCCACCAGCCGTCCGGCCGGGAGCCGAGCAGGTTCGCGGTGTCGACGACCAGCGTGACCTCGCGCGCGAGCTCGTCGCGCAGCATCGGCCAGGCGCGCCCGAAGCCCGGGTGCAGCTCGCGGCCGTCGACCTCCTCGACCGGCACCCAGCGCAGCTCGATGCTCTCGGCGTCGGCGACGCGGGGCTCGAACGAGCGGATGGTGCGCGCGGTGACGGTCGTGTAGCTCCAGAAGCCGAGGTCGAGCACGGTCGCGAGCACGGGCCGGATCCCCGCGGGCGACACCCCGGCCTCCTCCGCCGCCTCGCGCGCGGCGCCGTCGACCGCGGACTCGCCCGCGTGCCGCGCGCCGCCGGGCAGGCCCCACGTGCCGCCGTGGTGGCTCCAGGCGACGCGGTGCTGGAGGAGGACGCCGCGATCCGGGTCGTGGACGAGCAGGCCCGCCGCGCCGAACGCGCCCCAGAACCGCTGGCCGTCCGGGCTCTCGACCCACGCGTCGCCGCTGTCGCGATGCGCCCCGCGCGGGGGCTCGGGCGGGCGATCGGCGGTCATGGACCCACCATCTCACGGGCACCTTCGATAGCGTCGGGGCATGTCGTGCATCAGGTTCACCACCGCCGCGCAGCTCGAGGCCCTGCATCGGACCGCGCCCGCCGTCCTCACCGCGGAGCAGGCCGCCGCGCTGCATCCCGCCCCCGCGGTCACGCCCAGCAAGATCCGCCGGCTCCGCCTGCTCGCGGAGCACCGCGACCCGAAGGTGCGGGAGAGCGTGGCCAGCAGCCTGCACGCGCCGCTCGACGTGCAGCGGGCGCTCGCGCGCGACGCCGACGAGGGCGTCCGCGCGTGCCTCGCCCGCAACCCCCAGGCGCCGGCGGCCGTGCTCACGATGCTGGTCGGCGACACCTCCGAGCGCGTGCGCTCCTGGCTCGCCGTCAACGACCGGACGCCGCGCGCGGCCGTCGCGATGCTCGAGTGCGACGAGTCGCCCGCGGTGCGCGACCTGCTGCGCTGGCGCGAGGCGCACATCGAGGCCCCGGCCGAGCCGGAGCCCGCCGAGGTCGTCGCGCGCTGACGCCGGCGGGGAACCCGCCGGCGGACGTCACCCGCTCCGCGTCAGGCGCGGCCCTCCGCCACGTCGCGCGCCTTCGCCGTGCTGCGCCGGTCGCCCGGGTAGTGCACGGGCCGCATGCCGAGCACGATCTTGCCGCGCGCGTGCCTGCGCTCCAGGTCGTCGAACGCCTCCTGCACCTCGGCCAGCGGGTAGAAGCCCGAGACGAGCACGTCGACCTCGCGCTTGGCCGCGAGGTCCGCGACGGTCGCGAGCGTGCGGGAGCGGTGGACGTCGTCCTCCTCCACGGGCGGCAGGACGGCCTCGAGCTCGAGCTCGCGCCGGTCGTCGCTCGAGCTGAAGCGCTTCCCCGACACGCCCAGCTCCTCGGCCACGTGCTCGCCGCCGCCGAAGTTGTCCACGAAGCCCTGCACGCCGTTCGGGGCGGCCTTCCGGATCCGGTCGGCCAGGCCGTCGCCGTAGACCACGGGCGTGACCCCGATCTGGCGCAGGTAGTCGAAGTTCCGCTCGCCGCACGTGCCGATGACCCGGGCGCCGCGCCGCATGGCGAGCTGCGCCTCGATGCTGCCGACGCCGCCGGCCGCCGCGGTGACGACGAGCGTGTCGCCCTCGCCCACGGTGACCGCGTGCAGCACGTCGTGCGCGACGAGGCCCGCGAGGAACAGGCCCCCCGCGACCTCCCACGGGAGCTGCGCGGGCTTCAGGACGACGTTGCCCGCGGGCACGATCACGTGCGACGCGTGCGCGGCCATGACGGTGTGGCCGAGGACGTCCTGGCCCTTCTTGAAGCGCGTGACGCCCTCGCCGACGGCCGCGATGCAGCCGGCGAAGTCGCTCCCCTGGCCGTTCGGGAAGGCGGTCGGCACCTCGTCGGGGAACCTGCCCTGGCGGATGTAGGCCTCGATGTGGTTGATGCCCGCCGCGAAGACCTCGACGAGCACCTCGCCGGGGCCGGGCGACGGCCGGGGGACGTCGACGACCTCGAGGACGTCGACGCCGCCGAAGGAGGCGAACTGCACCTGCTGGCTGGTGGATCGCGATGAAGGGCTCATGCGCGTCATCCTGCCGCTCCCGCGCGCGACGCGCGAGGGCACGGAGCCGATCGTGAGACCTCGTTCGTAGACTGGACGCGGCGGACCTGCCCGGAGTCGGCTGCGATCGGAGACACGTGCAGAGGATCCTCGGTGGCGTGCGCGTGGTCGCCGCGATCGTCGTGGTCGCCGCGCTGGTCGCCGACTTCGACTACGTGCAGGGCTTCACGTCCTTCGCGGCCGAGAACTGGTTCAGCTACTTCACGACGCAGAGCGGGATGGCCGGCGTCGTCGTCCTCGCGGCGTCCGGCCTGCACGCGCTGCGCGGCCGCGCCGAACCCCCGCTCATGGCCGCCGTGCGCGCCGTGGTGCTGAGCTACGTCGTGGTGTCCGGCGTGGTCTTCGGCCTCATCGTGCTCGAGTCGAGCTCGCAGGCGTACTACGTCGAGGTGCCGTGGTCGAGCCGGCTGCTGCACTTCGTGATCCCCGCGTACGCGCTCCTCGACTGGGCCATCGCGCCCGGCCGTCCGCGCGTCACCTGGACGGCGGTCGGGTGGGCGATGCTCTTCCCGGTCGCCTGGTGCGCCTTCACCGAGGTCCGCGGGCCGCGCGTCGGCTGGTACCCCTACTTCTTCCTGGACCCCGCGCAGGTCGGGGTCCCGTTCGAGATCACCGCATGGCTGGCGCTCGTGGCCGGGGTCTTCGCGGGCGTGTCCGCGTTCGTCGTGGCCCTGAGCCGCGTACGGCCGGCGGGCGGCGGGACCCGGCGGGGGGTGCGTCGTGACGGCGGCGAGGCGGACGAGGCGGCCGTCGCGGAACGGCCCGAGCGCGCGTCGACCGCGCCGACCACGACGACCGCGACGCTCCCGACTTCCAGGCGCGAGAAGGCGGCCGCGGAGCGCTGACGCCCCCGCGCCCGGACGCGCGCCGACGGACGTGCGAGCCTGGAGCATGACCGCATCCGATGACGTGCCGCCTCCCGCCCTCGAGCTGCGCTGGCCGACCGTGATGACCGACGGCGGAGATCCGGAGGCCCCGGTCGTCGACGTGGTGAACGCGGGCGCCGAACGCTGGGCCCCGCGCGAGGGCGAGGCCTTCCTCGCGTTCGGCGCGTTCACGGAGCCGGGCGCGCCCGCGCCCGGGATCTCCTATGCCGTCACGGGCGGGCCGCGCGCCGCGGTGGCGCTGGATCCGGGAGATCGCACGCGCGTCCCGGTCGCGATCGCGGCCGGCGGCTGGGCAGCCCTCCGCCCGGGGCCGCACGACCTGCACGTCGCGCTCGTCGGGCCGTCCGCGCGCACGGCCGGTCCCCTGCGCGTGGGCATCACGGCCGAGGCGATCGCGCGCCGCCGCCCGGCCGCCCGGTCGGGACGGCCGCCGACGGACGCGGACCTGCTCCGGTCGTACGACGGGCGCATCGCGTGGCTGCGGACGCGCGTCGCGGCCGCCGACGCGCTCGGGCCCCTCGTCGCGGAGCTCGCCGGGGCCGCCTCACGGGCCGACGCCGTGGCGCGGATCCGCGCGCTGCTCGACCTGGACGGGGAGCACGCGCAGCTGCTCCTCGACGCCCGGCTGCAGGACCTCCTGCCGTACGCGGCGGAGGCCACCCGCCGCGAGATCGCCGACGCCGTGCGGCGGCGGGACGCGCTCCGGAGCGCATCCGCACCGGGCCCGGATCCGGCCTAGGGCGTCGAGGTCGCGCTCGGGTCGGGCGCCGGCGTGGCGGAAGACGTCGCGAGGAGCGCCGGATCCGCGAACGGCGCGAGGCTGCGCAGGGCGGACTCCCGCAGCGCGTCGTCGTCCATGGCCGCGATGCGCTCCGCCGCCGCCGCGCCCACCTCGGCCATGAGCACGGCCTCGCCGGAGATCGGCATGAGGTTGTACCAGCGGGTGGACCGGCCGTCCTCGTCGTGGGAGGTCCAGACCGTCGCCGTCGTCGACCAGAACGGCTCGGCGAAGCGCAGCCAGATCCGGTCGGCGCGGCCGGGTCCGAGCGCGCGGATGGCGACGTCGTGCGAGGACGGCAGCGCCGGGTCGAACGCGATCGCGCCCTCCTGCAGCACGCCGAGCGGCACCGTGACGACCACGCGGTCGACCGAGAGCGACTCGCCGGATCCGAGCCGCAGCCCCACCCGGCCGTTGCCGTACGCGATGCGGGTCACGGTGGATTCCCGCAGCACGTCGATGTCCTGGTCGCGCAGCAGGTGCTGCACGAGGCCCGCGAAGCCGCCGGTGACGGCGACGTTGCCGACGGGCGACTGCTCGTCGAGGCCGCGGGCCCCCGAGAGCTCGTCGGGGGCGGCACCGTGGGCGATGGCGACGTCGGTCGCGAGGAGCGAGGCGAGGCGAGCCGCCGGCGAGGCGGCCCCTCCCTCGGTGGAGAGCGCGTCGGCGCCGGTCGCGCGCAGGGCGGCGGCGAGGCTCACGGCGCCCGGCTGCGCGAGGGCCCAGGCGCGCGCGGCGGCGACCGCGTCGGATCCCGCGCTCGACGGAGCCAGCACCTGGCCGTCGGGGCCGCGGTCCTCGGCGACGAGCGCGAGGCCGTACCGGGTGATGCCGGCGGCCTCGAGCGCGTCGCGCAGGACGTCGTCGCGGTCGGCGGCGACCCAGAGGGCGCCGAGCTCGGCGGGATGCGGGAAGCTGGTGCCGCCGGCCGCGCGGATCCGGCCGCCGAGCTCCGCGCGCGCCTCCACGAGGACGACGTCGTGCCCGGCGTCGCGGAGGGCGCGGGCCGCCGCCGTGCCCGCGATGCCGGCGCCGACGACAGCAACGCGCTCGGATCCGGCACCGGCGCGATCCACCTCCCCCGCCGCGCGGAGCCCCGAGGCGTGGGCGCCCGCGACCGTGCCGGGGCGGTCGGCGCTCGTGGCCTCGCCGGCGAAGAACACGCGGTCATCGATGGGCCGGGCGAGCGCCTCCCGGTCCGCGGTGGTGGCGCCCGGACGGAGGAAGCTGCCGGATCCGCGCGCGAACGGGTCGGCTGCCCAGTCGGAGCGCGCGAAGGCGACGGGCTCCGGGAGGCCGGCCGCGCCCGCGGTGGGCGTCGGGGACGGCGTCGCGGAGGGCACGGCGGTCGGGGTGGCGGGCGGGGGCGTAGTCCGCGTGCACGCCGCGAGCCCGAGGAGCGACAGCCCCGACACGGACGCGGTGAGGAGGGTGCGGCGGGAGATCGACATGCTCGGGCCAGCGTACCGGGGAGGCGTCGCCTAGGGTCGGAGCATGCCGTCCGACGCCGCCCCGCCTCCCGTGGGCGCCGCGCCGTCCGCGCAGGCGGCCGTCCGGGTCGACAGCTGGCTCTGGGCCGTGCGCGTCTACAAGACCCGGTCCCAGGCCACCGCCGCCTGCCGGGCCGGGCACGTGAAGGTCGGCGACGAGCGCGCGAAGGCGTCGCAGTCGGTGCGGCCGGGCGACGAGGTGCGCGTGCGCGTGGCCGGCGCCGAGCGGATCCTCGTGGTGCGCCGCACCCTCGTGAAGCGCGTGGGGCCGGTGATCGCCGCGGAGGCCATGACCGACCTCACTCCCCCGCCGCCGCCGCGCGACGCCGCGCCGGCCACGATCGTGCGCGACCGCGGCGCGGGGCGCCCGACGAAGCGCGACCGGCGCGACATCGAGCGGCTGCGCGACCCCGAGGGGATGCGCGGGCGCTAGAGCCCGACGGCGGCCAGGCGGCGGGCGTGCGCGAGCTCGTCGAGGATCCGCGCCCGCAGCGCGTTCGACCGCTCCGCGAACCCGCGCTGCTCGGCCGCGTAGCGCGCCTTGCCCGCGGGCTCCTCGATCCGGACGGCCTCGAGCCCGAGCCCGGACACGTCGTACGGGCTGGCGCGCATGTCGAGCGAGCGGATGTCACGGGCCAGCTCGAACGCGTCGAGCAGCAGCTCGCCGGGCACGAGCGGGCCGAGCTTCGTGGCCCACTTGTACACGTCCATCCCGGCGTGCAAGCAGCCGGGCTGCTCGAGGTCGGGCTGGGTCTCACGCGTGGGCGCGAGCGCGTTCCGCGGCACGGCATCTGGCGTGAAGAAGCGGAACGCGTCGATGTGCGTGCACGCCAGCTTGTGGGTCTCCACGACCTCGTCGGTGGCGGCGGATCCGAGGCGCAGCGGCAGCTTCTCGTGCCGCTGCTCGCCGGGGCCGACCCGGTAGACCATCGCCCACTCGTGCAGGCCGAAGCAGGAGAAGCGGCCGGGGCGCGCGGCGGTGCGGCCGAGGATCCGCTCGATGAACGACGCGGTGGACCCGCGCGCGTCCAGGTACGCGGACGCGTCGACGCGCACGCCGCCGGCCGCGCGGTCGTCGTCCGCGACGTACCAGCGCCATGCCGCGCGCTCGTCGCCGGCCGCGCCCGGGAGCACCACGCCCGCGCCCGGGTGCCACCGCCGGAGGAGCGACGGCTTGTGCGGGTAGTAGGTGAAGAGGAAGTCGTCGACCTCGTGGGTGCGGCCGGCGAGGCGGCGCGCGCGGAAGCCCGCGGAGAAGGCGTCGGCCCTGTCGGCGTGGCGGGCGGCGCGCTCGCGCCAGGCAGCGGGATCCCGGACCTCGGACAGGGCGCGCGGCTGCTGCCCGGTCGCCGCCGCCGTCGCCGCGGAGGGCGCGGGGTCGGCGGCGGAGGTCATCCGTCGAGGCTACCCGCGGGAGGGGCGCGGATCCGCCCGGGAGCGCGGGACTCGGGGCCCGGGGGACGCCCCGCCACGGATAGCATGAGCGCATGGATGACGACTCCCTTCTCACGCCTCCCGGCGTCGCCGGCTACACGATCACCGAGATCGTCGAGAGCGAGTCGGGTGGCGAGCCCCTCTTCATCTCCGCGATCCACCTCGACGGCGAGCACGTCGCCAACTGGATCTCCACCGACCTCGACGAGGACGACGGCATCGTCGCCGACCTCGACCACGCGTTCGGCGGCCCGGCCACCGACCGCATGTTCCGCCAGGCCGCGGCGATCTTCCCGGACGCCGTGCTCTCCGAGATCCTCCCCGAGCTCGTCAGCTTCCTCTGGGTCGTGGCCGACGTCGCGGGCGTCGCCGACGACCAGGACCTCGACTTCGAGGCCGCCATCCGCATCGTCGCCGCCGAGGGCGACCTCGACGCGCAGGACCGCGACCTCCTCGGCCGCCTCGAGAGCCTGAAGCGCATCGACTGATCCGCCGTCTCCGAGCGCGCCGTCCGCATCGCGGGCGGCGCGCTCGTGCGTGGGCCGGGTGTGGACGGGATGAGCGCCCCGGGTGGCGCGCGCCCTAACGTGGGCTTCCCGTCTCGATCCGGCCAGCGGCCCTGCCCACGGCCTCGGGACGCGGCGCGCCGGCATGGCGCATCACCCGCGCCGGGCAGCCGGCGCCCCACGGGAAGAGGTCGAGCACCGCATGATCAACGAGACCCTCATCGACACGCCGCCCCAGCTGTGGCGCACCTCGGAGCTGGTCGACAACGCCCGGCGCTACGTGGACGGCGTCGACGACCGCACGCCCGACCACCTGTTCCTCGCGCTGAACACGCTCACGCTGGTGCTGGCCCGCTCGGGCGAGGCGGAGCGGGCGTCCGCGCTGCTGGACCGCGGGATCGCCGCGGCCGACCGGCTCCTGCGCACGGACGCCGACGCGATCCGGTACGGCGTCGAATGCGTCATCAACCACGCCGACCTCCTGCGGTACGCCGGTCAGCCACGCGCCGCGATCGCGCTCCTACGGGAGGTGCACGAGCTGTCCAGCGGCCGGCAGCCGGATCGCGACGAGATCCTGGGGGTCGATCTCGTGCGCGGCCGCGACGCGAGCCCGGCGGTGCTCGGCGGCGCCATGTTCATGCTGCGGTTGCGCAGCAGGATCTCTCTGCTCAAGACGCTCGTCGCCGTCGGCGACGAGCGCGAGGCCCTCGAGCTCGCGCGGCGCTCGACGGAGGACAGCCGCGAGGGCGGCGGACCGCTGCTCGACGCGGCGCTGGACTACGCCGTGGCGCTCGACGACGCCGCGCCGGCCGCCGAGGGCGGACCGGGGTCGCGACCGCCCGCCACGGCCGTCGAGGTCTGCCTCCTCATCCGGGCCCAGACCCGGATCGGGCAGCAGTTCCTCCCCGTCGAGGAGTTCGACGCGGCCGTCGACCGCGTCGTCGCGAGCACGACGCTGCACAACCCGCGCACCCCGATCCTCTGGCGGGTGGCGCACGCCCGCGCGGCGGGCCTCGACGAGCGCGTCGAGCAGCACGTGGGGATCATGGGCCACGCCTGCGTCGCCGCCGGGGACAAGCGGCTGCACGAGCGCGCCCTGCTGTTCGCCGGCCGGGACGCCGGAGAGGCGCGGGCGCTCTTCCCGGATCCGCGCCCCGACGCCCGGGAGCTCGAGGCGCTCGCCGACGCCTTCGCCTGCTGCGTCGACGAGCTCGACTCCCCCCTCTCCCCCGCCGCCTGAGCCCGCGGGCGGCCGGGCAGCGGGGCGCGCGTCGACCGCCGCGCCCACCGACCTGCCGGCCTGAGCCGGCGTCAGCCCGCGGCGGGCCCCAGGAGCGTCAGCCGCTCGCGGAGCAGCGCGCGCACGGCGTAGGGATCCGCGACGCTGAGCCGGCCCTCCTCCGAGACGCCGTCGCGGAGCACGCGCGGCAGCACGGATCGGCGGACGACGAGCGCGCCGCGGTTGCGCCCCCGCTCGACGCGCTCGACGGGCTGGGCGAGCGCGTCGTCCGGGACGACGACCACCGCGGCGGCGAACCGCACGCCGGCCGAGGCCGCCAGGGCGCGTGCGGCGCCGACGAGCCACGTCACGGGCGCGTCGCCCGGCGCGAGCGCGCCGTCGGGATCCGGCGCGACCGGCTGCAGCTCGCCGCGCACCAGCTGCACGGCCGCGCCCCAGTCCTCGGAGCTGAGCGCGAACAGGCCGGCGGGCGCGAGCACGACGTGGTCGACCTTGCCCGCGCCGTCGAGCGGACGGACGTCGTGGAAGATCGTGGCGCCCATGCCGAGCGACGCCGCGGCGCGCGCGGTCGCCTCCTCGGCCAGCGCCTTCGCGAGAAGCCACCTGATGTCGCGCGGGGCGCGGCGCACCAGCTCGGGCGACCAGGGATCCACGCCGAGGTCCGCGCCCGGCGCGACGCCCTGCCATGACGCCACGCGGTCGAGGTAGTGGGCGCGGGCGAGCGCGCCCGCGATGCCGTGGACGGCGGCACCGACGCGGGTGCCGGATCCGGGCGCGGGCGCGTACCCGGCGTCGTCCGGGCCGAGCGGGTCGTCGTCCGCGGTGCTCGCCCGGCCCTGGCCGCGGTCGTACGCGGCGCGATCGGCCGGATCCCCCACGAGCTCCCACGCGCGCTGGACGGCGTGGAACAGGTGCGCCTCGCCGCCCGTGTCCGGGTGCGTCGCCCGGACGAGCCGGCGGTAGGCGGCGCGGAGCGTCGCGGTGTCGGCCGCGGGATCCACGCCGAGCACCTCGTACGGCGTGCGGTCGGCGGGGCTCCCCGCGCGGCTCACTCGACGGGCGAGGCGGGAGCGGCGACGGCGCCGGCGGACGGGGCGCCGTCGGCGTCCTGGAACTCCGCCTCCCACGGCGCCGGGATCCCGTAGTACCGCTCGAGGAAGTCCTGCACGCGCGCCTGGCGCTCGTCGGCCGGCACCTCCGGGAAGGAGCCGTCGTTGAGGCAGAAGAAGTCCTGCGAGCGGCGCTTGAGGAGGCCGGGGAGGAGATCCAGCCCGGCGCGCGACGTGGTGTCGACGTAGGTGACCTTGGCGCTCTCCTGCTGCACCGCCCGCGCGGTCATCTGCGCGTAGTAGTGGTACAGCGAGTTGGTGACCGAGATGTCCGTGCTCGAGCGGAAGCGGCTGAGCTGGGTGCGGTGGAAGTCCTCCGCGAACTCCTGCTCGAGCTCCAGCAGCACGCTCTTGCGCAGCGGGGTGGCGGCGTGCTCGAGGTGGCGGGTGATGAGGCGGTCGAAGCGCTCCATGAGCAGGCGCCGGTTGACGCGCGCGGAGTTCTCGAACCCGCTGCGGTCCGAGTCGTTGTCGCCGAGGCCGATGCGCGTGGCCGCCTCGATGAACTTCGTGATCCCGCCGGGCGAGAAGAACATGCCGGGCTGCACGGGGCGGCCGAAGAACATGTCGTCGTTCGAGTAGAGGAAGTGCTCGCTGAGCCCGGGGATGTGCTGGAGCTGCGACTCGACGGCCTGCGAGTTGTGCGTGGGCAGGGCGGCGGGATCCGTGAAGAACTCCTCGCTGCGCACGAACGTGACGCCCGGGTGGTCGGCCAGCCACGACGGCTTCGGGGAGTCGGTGACGATGAAGATCCGGCGCACCCACGGCGCGAACAGGTACACGGAGCGGAGGGCGTACTTGAGCTCGTCGATCTGGCGGAAGCGGGCCTCGGAGTCGTCGCCCTCGCCGACCACGACGTCCTTCATGCGCTCGGCGCGGCGCTTCTGGAACTCGGGGTCGTTGCCGTCGACCCAGGAGAAGACCATGTCGATGTCGAACGTGATGTCGGACGCCTGCGCGTCGAACATGCCGCGGAGCGTCTTCCACTCGTAGCCGTACATCTGGACCGTGGCGGGCACGACCTCGGCGGCGGGGAGGATCTCGCGCGTGAGCGAGTTCTCGACCGGCCACACGATGTTCTCGCCCTCGAAGCGGAAGAACTGCAGCTCGACCGCGGTGGACGCGCCGTAGGCGAGGAGGCCAGCCGGTTCGATCCGCGGGCGGTAGAGGCGGAAGATCCCGGCGTCGGGGTTGTCGGTGAGGCGGCCGTCGGCGACGAGCAGCGGCGGGCGGCGGCGGCCGTCGACGGTCTTCGCGTAGAGGGGCTCGTCGGCGCACGCGGCGACGAGGGCGCGGACCACGGTGTCGCGGTTCTGCACGTCAATGGCGATGACGGGACGCTCGTCGTTGCCGCGGATGAGCCAGAAGTCGATGCCGGTCGCGAGCAGCGCGTCCCGGATGAAGAGGAGGTCGGTCACGAGCGCCTGGTGCGGCGTGAGCGTGCGGTTGACGAGCGTGGCCAGGCCCTTGCGGATGACGACGTCCGGGCGGTGGTGCGTGGTGGGCCACGTGGCGGGCGCGGGCGCCACCGCGTCGTCCTGGCGGGAGTACTCCTCCTCGCTGGTGGCGGGATCGACCGTCGGCTCGAGCGCTACGTTGAACTGCCGTGCGCTGCCCGCCATGGATCATCCCCTTGGTGCTTCTCGTGTGCCTGATGCGCGCGCCGGACCCGACGGGTGGCGACTCGCCATTCTACCGAGCCGGGGTGCGCGCCCCCGGTCGGGGGCGATCACCGGATCACGGGCTCTCGGTCGGGGCGATCGCCGGCCGCGCGGTGCCCGCCGCGTCGCTCCCGAGCCGCGCGTGCAGGAGGAGGACGAGCGCGGTGCCGGAGAGCACGCCGTCGAGGAGTCCGGCCGGCAGCAGGAACACCATCAGCACGAGGGTCACCCCGCACATGACGCCCGCGAGCGCGAGGCCCCAGAGCCGGTCGCGCCAGAGGCCGATCCCCGCGGTGATGCGGAGGGCGGCGAAGATCCCGCTCATCGCCATCATCGGGTAGAGCTGGTCCTGGAGGTACGGCAGCGCGAAGACCTCCGCGTGGTCCGTGATGACCGCCTGCGGGATCCCGAGCACCAGCAGGACGACGAGCCCCACGGCGACGAGGCCCTCCATCAGCACGCCCTGGAGGAGCAGGAGCACCGCGGCGGCCCGGAGCTCGCGGCGCGCGCGACGGGGCGCGGTCACCATCGTCCGCGCTCGACGGATCGGCGGCGCGGACGGGCGGCGTGGACGGTGGTGCGCATCCTCATGGTCTCCCCGGATCTCCTCGACAGCGTGGCAGCCCGGCCGCGACGAGGGCAACTCGGGGGCGCGCGGGCGGGGGCGGGGCGCGGCGGATGCGAGGATCGCTGTCACACCCCACGCACGGCCGCGCTCCCCGGATCCGCGGCCGTCGACCCGGATGCCCGGGAGGAGACCCATGGACCAGCCGACCGTCCGCTCCGTCGTGCCCGCCCGGACCCGCGACGACCTCGCCGCCCTCGGGCCGGGCGTCGCCGCGCTCGCCGGCGGATCCGGCATCTTCGCCGAGCCGCACCCGCACCTCACCGGGCTCGTCGACCTGCAGGGGCTCGGCTGGGAGCCGCTCGTGGTCACGGACGACGGCCTGGAGATCGCCGCGACGTGCACCATCGCCCAGGTGGCCGGCATCGCGCCGCGGGACGGCTGGGCGGCGCATCCCCTCTTCCTGCAGGCGTGCACGGCGCTGTTCGGGTCGACGAAGGTCTGGCGGGTCGCGACCGTGGGCGGGAACGTCTGCTCGGCGCTGCCCGCCGGCCCGATGACCGCGCTCGCGTCCGCGCTCGACGCGGACGCGCTGATCTGGCGGGCGGCGACCGCCGACGCGCCCGCGCAGGACGAGCGGATGCCCGTCGCCGAGCTCGTGACCGGCGACCGCACCACCGCCCTCCGTCCGGGCGACGTGCTCCGGTCGATCCACGTGCCGGCGGCGTCGCTGCGCGCGCGCACGGCGTTCCGCAAGATCGCGCTGTCGCCCATCGGGCGGTCCGGGTCGGTGGTGATCGGCCGGCTCGACGAGGGCGGCGCGTTCACGCTCACCGTCACCGGGGCCACCCTCCGGCCGGAGCAGCTGCGCTACCCCGCGCTCCCTCCCGCCGCGGCGCTCGCCGACGACGTGCGGGCGATCGGATCCTGGTTCACCGACGCGCATGGCGCGGCCGACTGGCGCCGCGCGGTCAGCGCGCTGCTCGCGGCGGAGATCCGCGCGGAGCTGGCCGGCGATGCGACCGGCTCCGGCGACGGACCCCCCTCCGGCGAGCGCGGCACCCCTTCCGCCGCCGCCGCCACGACGACGGCAGGAGCCCGCCCGTGAGCATGACCGTGGACGGCCGCGAGATCCCGGGAGAGCCGGCGCCGGGCCAGAGCCTCCGCACCTGGCTGCGCGCTCACGAGGTGTTCAGCGTCAAGAAGGGCTGCGACTCAGGCGACTGCGGAGCATGCTCGGTGCTCCTCGACGGCGAGGCCGTGCAGTCGTGCATCCTGCCGGCGTTCCGGGCGGCGGGTCGGGAGGTCACGACGGCGGCCGGGCTCGGGACCCCGGGCGACCTGCATCCGGTGCAGGAGCGGTTCGTGGAGGCGGCCGGGTTCCAGTGCGGGTTCTGCACGCCCGGCATGGTCGTCACGGCGGCGTCCCTCGCCGAGGACGAGCTCGACGACCTCCCGCGGCTGATGAAGAGCAGCCTCTGCCGGTGCACCGGGTACCGGGCGATCGACGAGGCGATCCGCGGGGAGCACGGCGGCCCCGACCACGCGCACGCGGACGGCTGCGGCGGGGCGCGACCCGAGGGGCTGGGGCCGGTGCGGGCGACGGGATCCCCGGCGGCGCACGACGGCGCACGCGCCGCCGAGCGCGCCCAGACCGGCCGGGTGGGCACGTCGCTGCACGCGCCCGCGAGCGAGCGCGTCGTCAGCGGCCTCGAGCCGTACACGCTCGACGTCGCCGTCCCCGGCCTCCTGCACGCGAGCCTCGTGCGGAGCCCGCACCCGCACGCGCGCATCCGCTCCATCGACGCGTCGGCGGCGCTCGCGCTGCCGGGCGTGCACGCCGTGCTCACGCACCACGACTCCCCCGCGACGCTGTACTCGTCCGCCCGCCACGAGGACCGCTTCGACGACCCCGACGACAGCCGCGTGTTCGACGACGTCGTGCGGTTCCGCGGGCAGCGCGTGGCGGCCGTGATCGCCGACGACGTCGGGATCGCGGAAGCGGCCGTCCGCCTGGTGCGGGTCGACTACGAGGTGCTCCCCGCCGTCTTCGACCCCGAGGAGGCCAGGCGGCCGGGCGCTCCCCTCGTGCACGGCGACAAGGATCCGGCCGTCTCGCGCCTCGCCGACCCGCAGCGCAACGTCGTCGCGGAGATGCACGGCGAGCACGGCGACGTGGCGGCGGGCCTCGCCCGCGCCGACGAGGTCGTGAGCGGCACGTGGTCCACCCAGCGCGTCGCCCACACGCACCTGGAGACGCACGCGACCGTCGGCTGGATGGAGGAGGGCCGCCTCGTGCTCCGCACCAGCTCGCAGGTGCCCTTCCTCGTGCAGCGCGAGATCTGCCGGCTGTTCGCGCTCTCGCCGGACGAGGTGCGCGTCTTCACGGCGCGCGTCGGCGGCGGGTTCGGCGGCAAGCAGGAGATCCTCACCGAGGACGTCGTCACCCTCGCCGTGCTCGCGACCGGGCGCCCGGTGCAGCTGGAGTTCACGCGGACGGACGAGTTCACGCTCTCGCCCGCGCGGCACCCGATGCGCGTGGGCGTCACGGTCGGCGCGACCGCCGACGGCGTGCTCACGGCGCTCGCGGTCGACGTGCTGAGCGACACGGGCGCGTACGGCAACCACGGCCCCGGCGTGATGTTCCACGGCTGCAACGAGTCGATCGCCCTGTACCGCTCGCCGGCCAAGCGCGTCGACGCGCAGAGCGTGTACACGAACAACCTGCCGTCGGGCGCGTTCCGCGGCTACGGCCTCGGCCAGGTGATCTTCGCGATCGAGTCCGCGCTCGACGAGCTCGCGCGGCGGCTCGGCATCTCGGGCTTCGAGATCCGGCGGCGGAACGCGGTCGTGCCGGGCGACCCGCTGATCATCACGCACGCGGAGGGCCCCGACCTCGGCTTCGGCGGCAGCTACGGTCTCGACCAGTGCCTCGACCTCGCCGAGCGGGCGCTGGCCGACGGCGGCGGGGATCCGGTGCCGGACGGCGACCGCTGGCTCGTGGGCGAGGGCATGGCCGCCGCGATGATCGCCACCATGCCGCCGCGCGGGCACTTCGCCGACGTGACCGTGGCGATGGCCGCCGACGGCGTCGTGACGGTGTCGGTCGGCACGGCCGAGTTCGGCAACGGCACGACCACCGTGCACGCCCAGCTCGCCGCGACCGCGCTGGGGACGACGCCCGACCGGATCCGCATCCGCCAGTCCGACACCGACGTCACCCGCTACGACACGGGCGCGTTCGGATCCGCGGGCACGGTCGTCGCGGGGAAGGCCGTGCACGTGGCCGCGACCGCGCTCGCCGGGATGCTGCGGGAGGCGGCCGCCGCACGCACGGGGATCGCCGCCGAGGCCTTCGCCCTCACGCCGGACGCGCTCGTCGCCGACGGCGTCGCGGTGCCCGTCGCCGAGCTGGTCGGCCCCGACGGCCTCGCCGCCCAGGCGCACGAGGACGGCGCGCTACGCTCCCTCGCGTTCAACGTGCACGCGTTCCGGGTGGCGGTCGATCCCGCGACCGGCGAGGTGCGCATCCTCCGCTCCGTGCAGGCGGTGGACGCCGGCACCGTCCTCAATCCCGCGCAGCTGCGGGGCCAGGTCGAGGGCGGCACGGCGCAGGCCATCGGCACGGCCCTGTTCGAGGAGGTCGTGCACGACGGCGCGGGGCGGATCCTCACGGACGTGCTGCGGAACTACCACATCCCCCAGCTCGCGGACCTGCCCGTGACCGAGGTGCTGTTCGCCGACACGCACGACGACCTCGGGCCGCACGGCGCGAAGTCGATGAGCGAGGCGCCCTACAACCCGGTCGCGCCGGCGCTCGCGAACGCGGTGCGCGACGCCATCGGGATCCGCCTGCACGACCTGCCGATGTCGCGCGACCGCGTGTGGCGGCTCCTCAACGGCGGCGGTCCGCAGCCGCGGTTCGACAGCCCAACGACGCTCGGGAAGCGCGGGACGCGGGAGTAGCGGCGCGGGACGCGGTCAGCGGGCCGCGGCGCGCCGACGACGCGCGAGCACGACCGCGCGCCCGACCACGCCGACCGACAGCACGCCGACTCCCACGGCGATGGACGACCCCGGCAGCGTCGCCACGAGCACCAGGCAGCCCACGACGCCGAGCACCTGCAGGGCCCGCGGGTACCGCCGGTCCGCGCGCGCCTGCGTGAACGCGGCGGCGTTGGCGACCACGTAGTACAGCAGCACGCCGAAGGACGAGAAGCCGACGACGCCGCGGAGGTCCACCGTGAGCACGAGGACCACGACCACCGCGGCCACCGCGATCTCGGCCCGCTGCGGCACCCGGTACCGCGGGTGCACGACGGCGAGCGCGCGAGGCAGGTCGCCCTCGCGCGCCATGGCGAGCGACGTGCGCCCGATCCCCGCGAGCAGCGCCAGGAGCGCGCCGAGGCACGCGCCGGCCGCGCCCACCCCGACCAGCAGCACCGCCCACCCCCAGCCCGCGTCGCGCACGACCTCGGCGAGCGGCGCGGGGGATCCGGCGAGCCGGGCCTCCCCGAGCACCCCGAGGAGCGTGACGGCGACGAGCGCGTAGACGACGAGCGCGCCGCCGAGCGCGAGGAGGATCGCGCGCGGGATGGTGCGGGCGGGATCGCGCACCTCCTCCCCCATGGTCGCGATGCGCGCGTACCCCGCGAAGGCGAAGAACAGGAGGCCGGCCGACTGGAGGACGCCGTAGGGGGTGGTGTCGACGACGCCCGCGACGGATCCCGCGGCGGCGGGCCCGCCCGCGACGAGGCCCGCGACCAGCACGAGCGCGATCACCGCGAGGACCACCGTGATGATCACGCGCGCGAGCCGGGCCGTGCGGGTCACCCCGAGGCAGCCGACCGTGGCGAGCGCGACGACCGCGAGCGCCGCCACCGGCCGCTGCCACGCCGCGGGCACCGCGTACGCGGCGAACGTGAGGGCCATGGCCGCGCAGCTCGCGGTCTTGCCGATGACGAACGACCAGCCGGCGAGGAAGCCCGGCCACGCGCCGAGCCGCTCCCGGCCGTACAGGTACGAGCCGCCGGAAGACGGGTACCGGGCGGCGAGCTGGGCGGACGCCGTGGCGTTGCAGAAGGCGACGACCGCCGCGATCGCGAGGCCGACGAGGAGGCCGTCGCCCGCCGCGCGCGCCGCCGCGGGCATGACGGCGAAGATCCCGGCGCCGATCATCGCGCCGAGGCCGAGCACGGTGGCGTCGAGGAGGCCGAGGCGGCGGGCGAGGCCGGGCGGGGTCGGTCCCGCGGACGCGGACGGGGACGCCGCGGTCACGGCCGCTCCCGGTGGATCGGCCCCGTGGTCGTCGTCAGCGGCGCGCCCGCGGTGCCGGCACGCGCGGCGAGCACCTCCGCGAGGATCGAGACGGCCGTCTCCTCGGGCGTCGACGCGCCGATGTCGAGGCCGATGGGCGACCGCAGCCGCGCGAGCTCCTCCGGGCCGAGGCCCTCGTCCGCGAGCAGCGCGCGGCGGCGCACGTCGGTGGTGCGGGATCCCATCGCCCCGACGAAGGCCACCGGCAGGCGCAGCGCCTGCACCAGCAGGGGCACGTCGAAGCGGTCGTCGTGGGTGAGCACGCAGATCACGGTGCGGGCGTCGACCTCGGTGCGCGCCAGGTACTCGTCCGGCCACTCGGCGACGACCTCGTGCGCGGACGGGAAGCGCGCGCGGGTCGCGAACGCGGGCCGGGCGTCGCACACCGTCACGCGGTAGCCGAGCAGCGCGGCCGCGTCGGCGAGCGCGGCCGAGAAGTCGACGGCGCCGAAGACCAGCAGCCGGGGCGGCGGCGCGGCGACGAGGTGGAGGACGCGCAGCGGCCCGTCGGCGCAGTCGACGTCCGTGGTGCCCGAGCGGCCGGCGGCGAGGCGCGCCGCGAGCCCGGCGCGGATCCGGCGGGCGGCGTCGACGCCCACGGCCGCATCCACCGTGGGGTCGGCCGCGCTGGTGATCCACGTGCCGACGGCCGGGCCGTCCAGCACGAGCGCGAGCGACGCGGCACGGCCGGCGCGGGCGTCCTCGAGGGCGCCGCGCACGGCGTCGGGGACGGGCGATCGCGCGTCGTCGCCGGGCGCGACCTCCACGACCACCACGCCGATCCGCCCGCCGCAGGTGAGGCCGACCTGGAACGCGTCGTCGTCGCTGACGCCGAAGGACGTGAGCGCGGGCACCCCGTCCTCGAGCACGCCCGCCGCGACCGCGACGACCGCGCCCTCGACGCAGCCGCCCGAGATGGATCCGATCACCCGGCCCCGGTCGTCGACCGCCATCGCGGTGCCCGCCGTGCGCGGGGCGCTGCCGAGCACGTCGGTGACGCACGCGACGGCGAGGCGGCGGCCGTCGGCGAGGGCGTCGAGCACCCCGGCGGCGATCTCGAGCACGGCACCTCCGGTGGGAGCGCCGGCGAGCGGGCGCGGGACGGGCGGGAGGGCGGCGGCCGGACGGCGCGCGATGGTATCGCCCGCGTCAAGCCTCGCACGGCCCCTGCGTAGGGTGGGACGCGGATGCCGGGGGGATCCTCCCCCGGTGCCGCGCGTCCATCCGAGGGGGACCCATGGCATCGACCGCACCCGACCGCCCGCAGCCGCTGCACCGGCGGATCCGCCGGGCGTGGGCCGACGCGCCCTGGGCCGTGCAGGCGCTCGCCGTCGCCGCGCTCTACTTCGGCTACTTCACGCTCCTCGACTTCGGGGCGTGGAACGGGACCGGCGGGGCGCTCCTCCTCCGCGTGGGGCTCGGCCTGCTGGCCGGCGCGCTCTTCGTCGGCGTGCGCCGCTCCCGCGGTCGGCGACAGGTCGGCGCGCCCAGCTGGGTCGAGGTGTCCGAGGCCGCGGAGGACGGGGAGCTCCGCCCGGGCGCGGATGCGGCCGCGTGGCTCGCCGCGCTGGAGCGCCGGCGCGCGGAGATCCGGCAGGAGTCATGGATCGTGCCGCTCGGGCTGGTCGTCATCGTCGCGCTGACCCTCCTCAACGGCGCGAGCGGCGACCGGGCGATCGCCGGGCTCGTCGTCCTCGCGGTCTTCGTCTCCTGGTCGGCCGTGCTCATCGTCTCCCGCGGTCGCCGCCGCGACGCCGTCGACGCCCTGCTGATCCGGCTGCAGGAGTCGGTGCGAGCCGACGAGGAGAGGCGGGCCGGTTGGGCGCCGCCGTCGCCCGACGACCGCATTCCCCCGACTGCTGGATAGGCTCGGCCCGCTGCCGCGCCGACCGCGTGCCCGACCGGCCACCGCCGCATCGTGCACCACCCACGAGGAGAGACGATGACCCACCCCGCCCGCCCCGTCGCCGCATCCGCGGGCGGGTCCGTCGCCGCCGTGCACGCGGCGTGCAGGCAGCGCCGTCTCGTGACGGGCGCCCGACCATGACGGGCTCAGCCGCCCCCGCGCACGGTCGGGTGCGGCGCGCCCGCCGAAGGCTGGCCGACGCCCCCGCGATCGTCCCCGCGATGGGCATCGCCCTCGCCTACCCGGCGATGACGACCTACTGGCGGGTCGCGCTCGGGCAGGAGGTGGGCACCGAGCGGATCCTCGGGACGCTCACGGTCGGCGTGGTCGTCGGCCTCATCCTCACGGCGGTCCTGTCCATCCGGCGCCGCGGCACCCGGTCCCGGATGCGCTGGGTCGACGTCTCCGAGGCGATCGACGACGGTCGGCTCCCCGCGGACGCCGACGCCGACTCGTGGCGGTTCCTGCTACTCCGCCGGCGCGAGGTCCACGACCAGCTCGGCGGACCGTGGGCGATGCTCGTCGCCGCGGCGCTCCTCGGCGGCACCGTGGCCGTGGGCGTGCTCGGCGGGCCGCCCCTCGCGTGGACGCTGCCCGCGCTGATCGCCGCGGCCGTCGCGGGTCTCGCCGTCGTCCGGCGCCGTCGGGTCGCCCGCATCGACGCGCTCCTCCAGCCGCTGCTCCACGCGGAGACGGCGGGAGGGCTCGACGCGGACGCCGCTACGGGGAGCGCGGTGGACGCCGATCCCGACCCGTCCCCGGCCGCCGGACCGGCCGGACGACCTCCCGCCTGACGATCTCGCGAGGGGTCACCGCTTCCTGAGCGCCGTCCAGGCTCGCGGCGTGTCGGAGCGCGTGCCCCTCCCCGAGGTCGACGATCGACCGGGTTCCCGATCCCGCGCGCCGCGACGCCGCGGCTCCGCAGGATCCGGCCCGCCGCGTGATCCCCTCCGGGCTCCCGCCGTCCAGCACCGCCGCGCACCAGCCGAGCGAACGGATCCTCCCGCATGAGCGAACCCCGGACCACCCACCCCGCGCCGCCCGCCCGCGCCGCCGCCTGCCGCGCCGTGCACCGCGGGCACGTCCTCCACATCACGGGCTCCCCGCGCGTCGAGGACGCCCGTCGCCACCTCGTCTCGGTGCCCGACGGCGCGCTCGCGGTCGACGACGCCGGCCGGATCGCGTGGGTCGGCCCGTTCCGCGAGCTCCCGCCCGCGTTCGCCGACGCCCCCGTGCACGGCGACGCCTCCGACTTCCTGATCCCCGGCTTCGTCGACGCGCACGTGCACTTCCCGCAGACCTACACGACGAGCGCCCACGGCGGCGGCCAGCTCCTCGAATGGCTCGACACGTGCGTGTTCCCGTCCGAGGCGCGGCTCGAGGACGAGGGCTTCGCGCGCACGATCGCGGCGGACTTCACGCGCCGCCGGATCATGGCGGGCACGACGAGCGCGCTCGTGTTCGGATCCGCCTTCCCGCACGCGCAGGACGCCCTGTTCGAGGCCTCCCGCGACGCGGGGCTGCGCCTCGTGAGCGGCCGCGGGATCCAGACGGTCGGCTCCGGCCCCGCGACCCCGCTGCTCACCTCCGAGGAGGACGCGATCGCGCTCTCCTGCGCGGAGATCGACCGCTGGCACGCCGTCGACACGGGCGACGCGACGACGGCGACGCTGCAGGTCGCGATCGTGCCGCGGTTCAGCCTGTCGGTGACGCCCACGACGCTCCGGGGACTCGGCGAGCTCTACGACGTGGCCCGCGGCGAGGGTGTCCACTTCCACTCGCACCTCAACGAGAACGACCGGCCGGGCACGGGCGAGATCGCCGCCGTCCGGCAGGTCTTCGGCACCGACACCTACCTCGACACCTACGACGGGCTCTTCCTGCCCGGGTCGGAGCGCGGCGGATCCAGCCTCCTCGGCCGCCGCAGCGTGTTCGCCCACGCGGTGCACTGCCAGGACTCCGAGCTCGCGCGCCTCGCCGAGACCGGCAGCAGCATCGCGCACTGCCCGACGTCGCAGCAGTTCCTCGGCTCGGGCACCATGCCGTGGCGGCGGACGGTGGCGTCGGGCGTGAACGTGGCGATCGGATCCGACGTGGGCGCCGGCGACGAGTGGCTCGTCGCGCGCGTGCTCAACGACGCGTTCAAGGTGCACCTGTCGGAGCCCGGCGACGCGGGGGTGGAGATCGATGCGGCGGAGCTGCTCTTCACGGGCACGCTCGCCGGGGCCCGCGCCCTCGACATGGAGGAGCGCTACGGCAACCTCGACGTGGGCAAGGACGCCGACTTCCTGACCATCACCCCCGACCTCTGGGAGCCGCTCGCGCTCACGCTGGCCCACGGGATCCGCGCGGACGACGACGCGCGCGCCACCGACCAGATCCTGTTCACCCTCCTGATGGGGCTGCGCGAGCCGGCCATCGCGGGCGTGCACGTGCAGGGGCGGCGGGTGTCGGCGGGTTGACCGGCAGCCGACCGGCTGAGGGCGCCGTCTCGCCAGCGACCCCAGCGGAACGGGGCGAGGGCACGGCGAGCGCGCTCCTAGCATGGGCGGATGGCGGGATCACGGGACGCGGACGCGGACGGACGACCGGCACCGCGGATCGCGGGCGTCGTGCTGGCCGCCGGCGCGGGCACCCGCTTCGGCGTTCCCAAGGCGCTCGCCGCGCATCCCGACGGCACGCCGTGGCTCGCCACCGCGATCCGGGCGCTCGCCGACGCCGGCTGCTCCCCCGTGCTCGTCGTCCTCGGCGCGCGGGCGGACGAGGCCGCGGCGCTGCTCGGCGGGCTGCCGGAGTCCGCGCGCGCGGTCGTGGTGCGCGCCGAGGACTGGGCCGACGGCATGTCCGCCTCCCTGCGCGCGGCGCTCCGGGCCGCCGCCGCCCTGGATCCGCCGCCCATCGCCCTCGCCGTCGTGCCGGTGGACGTGCCCGACCTCGACGCCGCCACCGTCCGCCGCGTGCTCCAGGCGGGGCCGGTGGACGCGGCGACCCTGCGCCAGGCCGTCTTCCGCGGACGCCCCGGCCATCCCGCGCTCCTCGGCCGCGACCATTGGGAGCCGCTCGCCGCCGGCGTGCGCGGCGACGCGGGGGCCCGCGCGTACCTCGCCGCGCGCGGCGCGCAGCGGGTGGACGCGGCGGACCTCAGCACGGGCGTGGACGTCGACCGGAGATCCTGACCCGACGATGGATCCGCGCCATCCGGCGCGTCCGCCGCGCCCACCCTGCGAACCCGCGGCGGACCGCTCTCGGCGGCACCGCCGCGCAGTACGGTGATCCCGCGCGCGGGTCCGCCGACCGGACCCACCCCCTCACGCGCGCGACACGACCCGAGCACAGGAGCGAACGTGGCCTTCGACGACGAGCCTCCGGCAGGGCGCTCTCCCCGCGGGGCGCGACCCCCGCGGGCCGGGATCGCCCGCCACGGACGACTGCGCCGGCCCGGTGCGGCCCGACCGGTCGTCGGCTTCCTCGCCGCGATCCTCGCGGTCGTCCTGGTCAGCGCCGGGTCGATCACCGCCATCGCCGCGTGGGACCTCAGCCGCACCGTCTCCGCCAACTCCGTCGACATCTCGGACGGCCGCGGCCTCCCGCCGTCGCTGGCCGGGCTCGACGGCGCCGCCGACATCCTGCTCGTGGGCAGCGACAGCCGCGAGGGCCAGGGCGACGGGTACGGCGACCCGAAGATCGTCGGCACGGGCCGCCTCAACGACGCGACCGTCCTGGTGCACATCAGCGCGGACCACAGCCGGGCGACCGCCATCTCCTTCCCCCGGGACATGCTCGTCGACATCCCGTCGTGCGCGAGCGACGACGGCGGCGCGGACTCCCCGGCGGCCACGCACGTCATGCTCAACACCGCGCTGAGCCGCGGCGGGCTCGGCTGCGTCGTCCGCACCATCTCGAGCATCACGGGGATCGACATCCCCTACGCGGGCGTCGTGCAGTTCAACGGCGTCGCGGCGGTCTCCGATGCGGTCGGCGGGGTGCCCGTGTGCCTGGCCAAGCCCATCAAGGACAAGAACACGGACCTCGACCTCCCCGCCGGGGTCAACGTCATCCACGGGAAGGAGGCCGCCGAGTTCCTGCGCACGCGCCATGGCGTCGGCGATGCGAGCGACATCGATCGCATCAGCAACCAGCAGGTGTTCCTCGGAGCCCTCGTCCGCTCGGTCACGAGCAGCGGCACCCTGACGAACCCCGCGAAGGTCTACCAGATCGCCCGCGCCGTCGTGGAGAACATGAGCCTCTCGACCTCGATGGACAGCCCGGCGGCCATCGCCTCCATCGCCCTCACCGTCAAGGACATCCCCGCGGACCGCTTCACCTTCGTGCAGTACCCGAGCATCCGACGCGCGGACCAGCGCGTCGACCCCGACACCCAGGCCGGCGCCCAGCTCATCAGCGCGGTCACCTCGGACTCGGACTTCAGCCTCGCACCCGGCTCCATCGGGGGCGGCGTGCAGGCGCCGACGGCCACGCCGGCGCCCTCCGCGGATCCGTCCGCCGGCACCGCGAGCCCGACCCCCGACGCCGGCACCGTGCTGCCGAAGGACGTCACGGGCCAGACCGCGGCCGAGGAGACGTGCGCGCACGGCTGACGGACCCGCCTCAGCGGGCCAGCGCCTCCTCGAGCGCGTGCCAGGCGAGCAGCGCGCACGTGCCGCGGAGCGGGTAGCGGCCGGAGTCCGCGAGGGCGATGGCGTCGCCGAGCCGGTCCTCGGCGCCGGGCCGCAGCTCGTGCGTGCGGATCAGGGCGCGCAGCTCGACGACGAGGGCCGTCGCCTCCGCGGCCGTCCGGCCCTCCACGAGCTCGGCGAGCATGGACGCGGACGCCTGCGAGACCGTGCAGCCGCGGCCGTGCCAGCGGACGGCGATCGGCTCGGCGGGATCCACGGGCGATCCCGGGTCGACGGGCGCATGCGCGGGATCCACCGCGAGCACCCGCAGGTCGACCACGTCGCCGCAGGTCGCGTTGCGCTGCTCCGAGGTCCCGAGGACGACTCCGACGGCGGGCGTCGCGGCGTCGGGCTCCGCCACGAACCGCCCGGGCGCCGACGCGGCCCGCAGCGCCGCGTCGCTGCCGACGCGTCGCCGGGCGTGGTCCGCGATGAGCGCCGAGGCGATCTGCCGGTCGAGCGTCATCGTCCGACCGCGTACCCCTGCGCACCGCGGGGATTGGCCGCCGCGCCCAGGAGGCCGGTCGCGGGATCCCGGGTCACGGCCGAGAGGCGGCCGAGCGTCCAGTCGCCGACGACCTCCACCTCGTGCCCGCGCGCCCGCAGGTCGGCGATCACGTCGTCGCCCACGCGGCCCTCGACCACGAGGCCGCCGGGCGTCCAGGTGCGCGGCCAGAAGGATCCGGGGACGCTCGTCGTGTGGAAGGTCGGCGCGTCCACGGCCTGCTGCGGCGAGAACCCGCCGACGATCGTGCGCAGCAGGTAGGGCAGCTGCCACTGGTCCTGCTGGTCGCCGCCGGGCGAGCCGAGCGCCTCCACGGGCTCGCCGTCGCGCGTGATCAGCGTCGGCGTCAGCGTCGTGCGCGGCCGACGGCCGGGCACGAGCGACGAGGGGCCGCCGGGCTCGAGCCACGTCATCTGCAGGCGCGTGCCGAGGCAGAAGCCGAGCGACGGGATGAACGGCGACGACTGGAGCCAGCCGCCGGACGGGGTGGCGGAGATCATGTTGCCCCACCGGTCGACGATGTCGAGGTGGCAGGTGTCGCCGCGGGTCTCGCCCGTGCGGGAGACGGTGGGCTCGCCCGTGCCGCCGGCGGACGCGGGCGCGTCGCCCTCGACCATGAGCGGCGGCAGGAACGGCTCCACGCCGTCGATGCGGCCGGGCCGCAGCTCGTGCGACGCCTGGTCCGTGATGAGCGCGCGGCGCTCGGCCGCGTACCCGGGCGACAGCAGCACGTCGAGGGGCGCGCCGCCCGGCACGGCGTCGCCGTAGTGGGCCTCCCGGTCGGCCAGCGCGAGCTTCTGCGCCTCGATGATGCGGTGGATCCCCGCGGCCGTCGCCGGGTCGATCTCGTCGTCCGTGAACCCGTCGAGGATCATCAGCGCCTGCAGCAGCGCCGGGCCCTGGCCCCAGGCGCCCGTCTTCCAGATCCGGAGCCCGCGGAACCCGATGGAGACCGCGTCCTCCCACGAGGCGCGGGAGCCGGCGAGGTCCGCGGCGGTGATCAGGCCCGCGTGGTCGGCGCCCGTGGAGTGCCGGTGCGGATCCTGCACGCTCGCGACCATCTCCTCGGCGACGAAGCCCTCGGCCCACACGGTGCGCGCGGCCTCGATGCGGGCCTCGCGCGTCGCGTCCGCACCGGCCGCGGCCGACGCCTCGGCGAGGATCCGCTCCATGGCCGCCGCCCACGCCGGGTTCCGCACGAGCGACCCCGCGGCGGGCGCCTCGCCGTCCGGCATCCAGAACGCGGCCGATGCCGACCAGTGCTCGCGGAACAGGTCGCCGACGCCCGCGATGGTGCGGCGGACGCTCTCGAGCACGGGATGCCCGTCACGCGCGTATCCGATGGCGAACGCCCACACGTCGGCGAGCTCCCACGTGCCGTGGTCGCGGAGCAGCAGCAACCACGCGTCCACGGCGGCGGGCACGGCCGCGGCGAGCGCGCCCGCCCCGGGCACGCGGTCGAGGCCCTCGGCGCGGAATCGCTCGGGCGTCGCGGCGGCGGGCGCGGATCCCTGCCCCATGAGCAGCTTCGGCGCCGCCTCCCCCGCGACGTGCACGACGGCGGTCATGTCGCCGCCCGGCCCGTTGAGGTGCGGCTCCACGACGTGCAGCACGAACGCGCTCGCGACCGCGGCGTCGAAGGCGTTGCCGCCGCGCTCCAGCACGGCCTGGCCCGTGCCGGACGCGAGCCAGTGCGTGGAGGCGCTCATGCCGAACGTGCCGCGGAGCGTGGGGCGGGTGGTGAATGCGTCGGGCGCGCGGAACGTCACGGGGGTCCTTCCGATGGGAGTGCCCCCAGTCGACCACATGGGATCCTCGCCTCGCGGGAATGCCGTCGGCCCTGCGGCCGTTCACCGTTCGACCCGGGAGGCTCATGACTGACACCACTGGCGTCGGATTCCGATCCGAGCGCGGCCCCATCCTCATCGCCCTGATGCTGACGACGGGCCTCGTGGCCATCGACTCGACCATCCTCGCCACCGCGGTGCCGTCCATCGTGGACGACCTCGGCGGCTTCGCCTCGTTCCCCTGGCTGTTCTCCATCTACCTGCTCGCGCAGGCCGTGTCGGTGCCGCTCTACGCGAAGCTCAGCGACACCGTCGGCCGCAAGCCGATCATCCTCGTCGGCATCGGCCTGTTCCTCGTGGGATCCGTGCTGTGCGGGTTCGCGTGGAGCATGCCCGCGCTCATCGCGGCCCGCGCGATCCAGGGCCTCGGCGCCGGCGCCGTGGCGCCCATGGCGATCACGATCGCGGGCGACATCTACACGGTCGCCGAGCGCGCGAAGACGCAGGGCTACCTCGCGAGCGTCTGGGCGGTCTCGAGCGTCGTCGGCCCCACCCTCGGCGGCGTGTTCTCCGAGTTCACGACCTGGCGCTGGATCTTCTTCGTCAACGTCCCGCTGTGCGTCCTCGCCGGGTGGATGATCGTCCGTCGCTTCCACGAGTCCATCGAGCGCACGAAGCACCGCGTCGACTACGCGGGCGCCGCGCTCCTCACGGTCGGCCTCAGCCTCCTGATCCTCGCGGTGCTCGAGGGCGGCCAGGCCTGGGCGTGGGACTCCGTGCCGAGCATCGGCGCGTTCGCGGTCGGCGCCGTGCTGATCGTCGCGTTCCTGCTCGTGGAGCGCCGCGCGGCCGAGCCCGTTCTGCCGCTCTGGGTGTTCTCGCGGCGCCTGCTCCTCACGACGACGCTCGTCTCGCTCGGCGTCGGCGCGATCCTCATCGGCCTCACCTCCTACGTGCCCACCTACCTCGAGGGGTCGCTGCGCGTCACGCCGCTCGTCTCCGGGCTCGCGCTCGCGGCGCTCACGATCGGCTGGCCGATCTCCGCCTCGCTCTCGGGCCGCCTGTACCTCCGCATCGGGTTCCGCCGCACCGTGCTCATCGGGATGGCGCTCACGATCGTCGGCACCGGATCCATCGCGCTGCTCGCCGCCACGCCCACGCTCGTCGGCATCGCGGCCGGCTGCTTCGTGGTGGGCCTCGGGCTCGGCCTGGTCGCCACGCCCAGCCTCATCGGCGCGCAGTCGAGCGTCGGCTGGGGCGAACGCGGCGTCGTCACGGGCGCGAACCTCTTCGCCCGGTCGATCGGCAGCGCCGTGGGCGTCGCCGTGTTCGGCGCGATCGCCAACGCGATCTTCGCCGCGTCGGCGGGCGGCCAGCGGGATCCGGACGCCGTGATCGCCGCGTCCGGCGCGGTCTTCCTCGCGGTCGGCGTGTGCGCGCTCGCGACGGTGGTCGCGGGACTCCTCATGCCGGAGTCGCGCGTCGAGGACACCGAGATCGCCCGCGCCGAGCCGATCGTGGACTGACCCGCCGCAGCGCCCGCCCGATTCGCGGGAATGCCGACCCCGCCCCTACAGTTGACCCAGATGCATACGTTCGCATAGATAAGGAAGCAGGGCAGCATGGCGCAGGAGATCGAGCTCGGACTGGACACGTTCGGCGACGTCACGGTCGGACCGGACGGCCGCGAGCTGCCCTACGCCGAGGTGATCCGCAACGTCGTCGCCGAGGGCGTGCTGGCCGACCAGGTCGGCATCGACTTCATCGGCCTCGGCGAGCACCACCGCGACGACTACGCGATCTCCTCCCCCGAGGTCGCGCTCGCGGCCATCGCCGCGACGACCTCCCGCATCCGCCTGGGATCCGCCGTCACCGTCCTCAGCTCGGACGACCCCGTGCGCGTCTTCCAGCGCTTCGCCACGCTCGACGCCGTGTCGGACGGCCGCGCGGAGGTCATCCTCGGCCGCGGGTCCTTCACCGAGTCGTTCCCGCTGTTCGGCTACGAGCTGAGCGACTACGAGCGCCTGTTCGAGGAGAAGCTCGGCCTCTTCGCCGAGCTCGTGAAGGAGACGCCCGTCACCTGGAGCGGCTCGACGCGCGCCAGCCTCACCGAGCACGACGTCTTCCCGAAGACGGCGAACGGCATCAGGACCTGGGTCGGCGTCGGCGGCAGCCCCGAGTCCGTCGTGCGCGCCGCGCGCCACGGCTTCCCCCTCATGCTCGCGATCATCGGCGGAGAGCCGCACCGCTTCGCGCCCTACGCCGACCTGTTCGCGCGCGCCCTCGACCAGCTCGAGCAGCCGCGCCTGCCCGTCGGGATCCACTCGCCCGGCTACGTCGGCGAGACCGACGCCGAGGCCCGCGAGGCGTTCTTCCCCGACTACCAGGTCATGCACGCCCGCATCGGCAAGGACCGCGGCTGGCCGCCGCTCGCCCGCGCCTCCTACGAGCAGGAGATCGAGCACGGCTCGCTCTACGTCGGATCCCCCGAGACCGTCGCCCGCAAGATCGCCGCGACGCTGAAGGCCGTGGGCGCCACGCGCTTCGACCTCAAGTACAGCGCGGGCCCGTTCTCGCACGAGCGCATGATGGGCGGGATCGAGCGCTACGGCACGATCGTCGCGCCCATGGTGCGCGACATCCTGGCCTGATCCCGCCTGCCCGGCGCCCCCGCCACCCCCTTCGCGGTGGAGGGGGCGCCCGCGCACGGGATATCCTGCGATCGTCCCCATTCCGGGGGCGTCGCGACGGACGGGACGGGCTGCGATGACCGGCGCACCGCCCCCCGATGCCGAGCCGGGTCGCGACGACGACGACGCACCGCACGACGCCCGGGCAGCCGATGCGCCAGCGGGCTCGCGGGCGCTCGCGGCCGGGCCGCTCGCGTCGCTCCGATCGGCCACCGTGGGACTCCTCCAGTACCGCGTGCTCTACCGCGAGATGCGGCGCGCCACCTTCCCGCGCGACTCCCCCACGGGCTCGCTGCCGGGCCCGGATCCGTACGGCCTGGCCGTCGTGGGCGAGGGCACCGCGGTCGGCTACCAGACCGTGTCGCACGACCTCGGCGTCGCCGGCCAGGTCGCGCACAAGCTCGCCGTCCGCACCGGCCGCGGCGTCTTCTGGTCGGTGCAGTCCTTCCCCGACTTCACCGTGCGCTCCTGGCGCGCGGGCCTCGACGCGTTCCCCGCGTGGGCGAGCACCGACGTGGCCGTCGTGGCGCTCGGCATCGGCGACGCCATCCGCTTCACCCCGACGCCGCTGTGGGAGTCGCTGCTCGACGCGTGCATCACGGCCATGCAGGCGCGCATGCCCGATGGCGCGCTCGTGCTCGTGACGGAGGTGCCGCCGCTCGAGACCTCCCCCGTGACGCCGCCGCTCATCGCGGGTGCGGTGGGACGCCACGCCGATACGCTGAACCGCAGCACCCGCCGGGTCGTCGCGCGGCACGAGCGGGTCGAGAGCGTGCCGTTCCCGGCCTGGCGGATCCCGGAGTTCACGGCGCCGAACCCGGAGGACACCCTGTACGGCCGCGTCTACCGGGCGTGGGCCGAGCTCCTGGTGGAGCGGATCGTGTCGTCGTGAGCGACCCCGCCACGATCGACCCCGCCACGATCGCCGACGGCTACGCGGCCGCGGACATCCGCGCCGCCGAGGCGCCGCTGCTGGCGGCCGGGGCGCAGCTCATGCGGGTCGCGGCCGCGGGCCTCGCGCGCGTCTGCCGCGCCGAGGCGCCCACCGGGGCCGTGCTCGTGCTGGTCGGCGCGGGGAACAACGGCGGCGACGCCCTGCTCGCCGCGGCCGAGCTCGCCCGGGACGGCCGCGAGGTGCGGGTGATCCGCACGGCCGCGCGGATCCACGAGGGCGGGGCCGCGCAGGCGGCTCATGCGGGCGTGCCGATCACGTCGTCCGACGCGCTCGACGACGCCGGGCTCGCGGCGCTCGGCCAGGCCTCCGCGCTGGTCGTCGACGGGATCCTCGGCATCGGCACCACCGCGAGCCCCGCCCTCCGCGACGAGGCGCGCCGGGTCGTGGCCGCGATCCTGCCCGTCGTCCGCGCCCCAGGCGGCCCCGTCGTCGTGGCGTGCGACATCCCGAGCGGCGTCGGCTGCGACGACGGCCGGGTGCCGGATCCGACCGTGCTGCCCGCCGACGTCACGGTCACGTTCGGCGCGGGCAAGCCCGGGCTGATGCGCGGGGACGGCCGCGCGCTCGCCGGCCGCGTGGAGCTGGTCGACGTGGGGCTCGACCTCTCCGGGACGACGCCGCGGGTGCGCGCCGCACCCTGACGCCGCGCCATGACGACGCGCCCGGGCGGCCCCATGTCCCCGATAGCGCCGACTTCACCCCGGGCTCCCGCTGCGGAAGAGTCGACGCAGGCCATCCGGCCCGTCGAAGGGGGACGACACCATGCACGATCACGCCATCACGCACCGCGCTCCAGGCGGAGGGCCGGCATGACCGGCCCGCTCGCCCTCGCCATCGCCAACGCCGCCGTCATGGCGGTCGTCGCCCTCGCGGGGGCGCGCACCCCGCGGTGGCTCCGCGGATCGTCGTGGCTGCTGCTCGCGGTCTCGCTGGGGGTGCTCGCGCTGCACCTCCTCGGGGACGCGTGGGACATCCCGACGAACCTGCTCGCCATCACGTTCCTGATCTCCACCTGCCTCAACGCGAGCGCCCTGGCGCCGCTCGTCATGCAGCGGCTGCTCGCCCGGCCGCGCTCCCGGGGCCGCGTCGCGGGCACCGAGTAGCCGCATCCGCCGCCGACCGGCGGACCGCAGGCGGATGGCCGCATCGCCCGAGGGCGGTGCGGCCATCCGTCGTCCGGGCCCGATGGATCAGGCGGGCGTCACGTCGATGAGCACCTTGCCGGTCACGCCGTCCTCGACCGCGCGGTGTGCGTCGGCCGTGGCGTCGAGCGCGAAGCGGGTGAGGGGCAGGCCGGCCTCCTCGCCCACCGGCAGCGCGCCGTCGATGAGGGCGAGGTGGATGTCCGCGCGGGCGGCGTCGAGCGCCTCCTGGCCCACCGTGTACAGCAGCAGGAACTGGTAGCGCAGGTTCTTCACGAAGCTGTCGACCACGGGCAGGGTGACGGTGTCGCCGCCGTTGTTCGCGTACACGGCGACCGACGCCCGGTTCTTCGCGACGGCCTGGTTGAGCTCGGCGTTCTGCGCGGGCGCCACCTCGACGATCAGGTCGACGCCGTCGGGCGCGACGGCCTGGATCTCCGCGACCGCATCACCGTGCGTGTAGTCCACGACGTGGTGCGCGCCGGCGGACGTCGCGAGCGCGGCCTTCTCGGGCGAGCTCACCGTGGTGATCACGGTCGCGCCGGCCCAGCGGGCGAGCTGGATGGCCGCGTGGCCGACCGCTCCCGCGCCGCCGGCGACGAGCACGTGCGTCCCGGCGAGGGCGCCGGGCGCGAGCCGCGACGGGCCGTCCTCGGAGACGGTGAGGGCGCGGTGCGCGGTGACGGCGGGCACGCCGAGGCTCGCGCCGAGGTCGAAGGAGAGGCCGTCGGGCAGGGGCGCGACGCGGTCGACGGGGAGGACCGTCTTCTCCTGCGCGGTGCCGGTCGGGCGGCCGTGGGCGGCCAGCATGATCCAGACGCGGTCGCCGACGGCGAGGTCGGTGACGTCCGGGCCGACGGCGTCGACGATCCCGGCGCCGTCCTGGTTCGGGACGACCTCGGGGAACGGGAGCTCCTGGCCGGGAGATCCGCCGTCGCGGGACTTCCAGTCGGTGGGGTTGACGCCGGAGACGACGACGCGGACGCGCACCTCGCCGGATCCGGGCGCGGCCTCGTCGCGGTCGACGGGCTGCAGGACTTCGGGGGCACCCGTGCGGGTGTAGGTGATCGCTCTCATGCAGGGCCCAACGTCCGGCGCGCGTGCGGTGTTCCTGCCGTTCAGCCGCCGAGCGTGTCGTGCGTGAACCGGCCGTCGAGGAGGGTGGCGGACACGCGCATCGCGCGCAGGTCGTCGGCCGAGGTGGAGTCCGCGAGCGGATCCCGGTCGACGACCGCGAGGTCGGCCCGCTCCCCCGCCGCGACGCGCGTGCGCACGGAGGCGTCGAGCGCGGCCGCGCGGTCGATGGCCTGCTCGGGGTGCCAGGGCGCGCGGCCGTCGCGGGACCGGCCGACGGCGGCGCTCATCGTGGCCCACGGATCCAGCGGCGCGACGGGCGCGTCCGAGCCGAGCGCGAGGCGCGTGCCCGCGGCGCGGAGGTCGGCGAGCGCGAAGGCCCGGGCCGTGCGCCCGGCCCAGTAGACGTCGGCGATGTCGCGGTCGTCCATGGCGTGCTCGGGCTGCACGCTCGCGACGACGCCGAGCGCGGCGAAGCGCGCCACGTCCTCGTGCGTCAGCAGCTGGGCGTGCTCGATGGATCCGGCCGTGCCGTCGGCGGCGCGGTGCGCGCCGCCGAGCACCCGGTCGAGGTGCGCGAACGCGTCGAGCGCGAGCCGGTTGGCGTGGTCGCCGATGGCGTGGATCGCGGGCCGGAGCCCCTGCCGCGCGGCGCGCTCCATCAGCCCGCGCAGCTCCTCGGGCGGCACGGAGAGCTGACCGCACGCGCCGCCGTGCGCGTCGCCGCCCTGGCCGTCGAGGTCGGGGTACGGGTCGAAGCAGTACGCGGTGCGGGTGTTGAGGGATCCGTCGGTGACGACCTTGGCGGGGCCCACGCGCACGAGACCGCCGGTGCCCGCGAGCGGCTCGCCCGTGCGCAGGCCCTCGTCGCGCGCCCGGTCGAGGTCCTGCGGCCAGATGCCGGCCTCCACGCGGAGCGCGTCGTGGCCGAGCGCAGCCAGGCGGCGCCAGCGGTCGGCGTTCCAGTCGATCTCGAGGTCGACGACGCCGACCACGCCGCGGCGGGCGGCCTCGCGGGCCACCTGCACGGCCTGCGCGTCGAGCGACGACGCATCGCCCTCCTCCACGCGGTACATGAAGTCGAAGCAGTCGTCCTCGCGGAGGAGGCCGGTGGGGTGGTCGCCGTAGCCGTGCGGCGCGAGCGCGGCCGAGCTCGCCCAGCAGCAGTGCAGGTCGCCGCTGACGAGGAGCACGGGCGTGTCGCCGGCGACCGCGTCGAGCAGGTCCTTCGTCGGGAGGTCGGGCCAGAGGCCGTCGCGGAAGCCGTAGCCGACGAGCGCCTCGGGGGCGCCGGCGACGGTGACCCGGCCGGTTCCCGTCGATGCCGCGCGGGCGGCGAGCGCGTCGCGCACGAGGTCGACGGCCTCCGCGGCGGACGACGCCCGCGAGACGTCGAGGCGGCGCGACACCTTCGTCCACTGCGTGAAGTGCACGTGGTTGTCCCAGAGCCCCGGGATCACGAAGCGGCCGTCGAGCGCGCGGGTCTCGACGCCCGCGGCGTCCGCGGATCCGGCCGGCCCGACGGAGACGATGACGCCGTCGCGCACGAGCACGTCGACGGGCGCGTCGGATCCGGGCAGGCGACCGCCCGCGAGGAGCAGGCCGCTCACGCGTCGGCCCCGGCGGATCCGCCCTCGGCCCGGGCCCTGGCATGCCGCATCTCCGCGGCGAGCGCCGCGTTCGCGTACTCGGCGCCGTGCTCCAGCTCGTGCAGCACGCGCTCGACGACATGCTGCGGCTTGTCCTGGCTGAGCTTGGCCTTGGCGACGAACCGCGTGGCGACGAGCCGCAGGCCGACGGTGCCGGCGCCGATGCGGGCGGCGTACGCGGCGTCCGCTGCCGTGCCCTCCATGCGGCGCGGCTCCGGCATGCGGTCCTCGAAGCGGTCCACCAGCTGGCCGAGCACCCGCAGGTTCTCCTCGGGAGACAGGATCTCGACGCGGCAGGTCAGGTGCGCGCTGACGTGGTTCCAGGTGGGCACGGCCGGGTCGGCGTCGTACCAGCCGGGCGAGATGTAGCCGTGCGGGCCCTGGACGATGACGAGGACCTCGGCGGCCGCGCCCTCGCGCCGGCCGAGCTCGTGGATCCGCTCGTCGGGGCGGCCCACGTGGGTGAGCAGCGTGAGGTCGTCGCGCGCGGGATCCAGCAGCACCGGGTAGTGCGAGGCGACGAGCCCGGCGCCCGTGCCGCTGACGATGGTGGCCCACGGGTTCTCGTCCACGAGGCGGCGGACCTCGGCGACGTCCTCGAGCGCGTACGACGGGTTCTCCCTCACCGGGCGGCCCGCCGCGGCTCGGGGGCGGGCGGGGACGCGAGGGGCATGACGGGATGCTACCGGCCGCCGAGCTCCGCTCCCGTCACCCCGCGATGGCTGTGCGGGAGCGCGCCCGCGACGTGCGGTCAGCGCCCGCGGAGCCCCGGGAACTGGTCGTCGCGCCACTCGCCGTCGAGCCGCTCGCCGGCGTCGGACGCCGCGACCTCGCGCTGCCGCAGCTCGACCCGGCGGATCTTCCCCGACGCGGTCTTCGGCAGCTCGCCGAACTCCACGCGGCGCACGCGCATGAACGCGGGGCACCGCTCGCGCGCGTGCTTCAGCACGGCGAGCGCGGTCGCCTCGTCGGGCTCCCATCCGGCCGCGAGGTGCACGTACGCCTTCGCGACGTTCAGCCGCACGGCGTCCGGAGCGCCCACGACCGCGGCCTCCGCGACGGCCGGGTGCTCGATGAGCACGCTCTCGACCTCGAACGGCGAGATCTTGTAGTCCGAGGACTTGAAGATGTCGTCGGTGCGGCCGATGAACGTGATGGTCCCGTCGGCGTCGCGGCGCGCGACGTCGCCCGTGTGGAACAGGCCGTCGCGCATCGCCTCGGCGGTGCGCTCCTCGTCGCCGAGGTACCTGGCCATGAGGTTCACGGGCCGCGTCGCGAGGTCGAGGCAGATCTCCCCCTCGTCGGCGCGCGCGCCCGTGACGGGGTCCACGAGCACGAGGTCGACGCCCGGCAGCGGCGCGCCCATCGAGCCCGGCACGACGGGGTCGCCGGGCGCGTTCGCGACGATGGCCGTGGTCTCGGTCTGGCCGTAGCCGTCGCGGATCACGAGCCCCCACCACTCCTCGATCCGCGCGATGACCTCGGGGTTGAGCGGCTCGCCCGCGGACATGATCTCCCGCAGCCTGCCCGGCCGCTCGCGGATCCCGGCCTGGATGAGCATGCGCCACACGGTGGGCGGCGCGCAGAAGGTCGTCACCTCGGCCCGGTCGAGCTGCTCGACGAGCGCGTGCGCGTCGAAGCGCGCGTAGTCGTGCACGAAGACGGTAGCCTCGGCGATCCACGGCGCGAAGAAGCAGCTCCACGCGTGCTTGCCCCAGCCGGGCGAGCTGATGGCGAGGTGCACGTCGCCGGGCTGGAGGCCGAGCCAGTAGGCGGTCGTGAGGTGCCCGACCGGATAGGAGACGTGCGTGTGCACGACCATCTTCGGCTTGCTCGTGGTGCCGGACGTGAAGTAGACGAGCGCGGGATCCGTGGACGCGACCTCGACGCCCACCCGGTCGGCCGGCGCGTCGTCGGCGTCGCGGTAGTCGGCCCAGCCGCCGGGCACGGACGTCTCGCCCGTGGCGCCGATCGCGACCCGCGCGTACTCCCCCGGCACGTCGTCGAAGACGGCCGTGTGCGCGAGGTCGGCGATGACGTGGCGCACGCCCGCGCGCGCGACGCGGTCGGCGAGGTCCGCGGATCCCAGCACGGTGGAGGTGGGCAGGATCACGGCTCCCGCCTTCATGATCGCGAGCATCGTCTCCCAGAGCTCCACCCGGTTGCCGAGCATGAGCATGACGTGGTCGCCCTTCCGCACGCCGCGGCCGACGAGCCAGGTCGCGACGCGGTCGGAGCGCGTCGCCATCTCGTCGAAGGTGAGGCTGCGCTCGGATCCGTCGCCCGACACCACGCGGAGCGCGGCCCGGTCGTTCCCGTGCGCGATCTGGTCGAACCAGTCCACCGCCCAGTTGAAGGAGTCCCCGACGTCGGGCCACGCGAAGCGGGCGACCGCGGATGTCCGGTCGGTGCGCATCTCCTGCAAGAGGTCACGGGCGGCGCGGTAGGAGGAGTTGGCTCGGGGCATGGGTCCATCCTGCTGCCCGCGGCGCGCTGCCCGCACAGGGGATCCGAAAGAGCGCACCGCCTGGCGGACGGCTCCGCAGCAATCCAGTAGTGCACGAACTCATGAATGAGGGAAGGACGATCGCATGACCGAGATCACCGCCCACCACGGGCTCCTGAAGGACACGAACCTGCACGTCGACGACACCGGGGGCTCGGGCCGCCCCGTGGTCCTGATCCACGGCTGGCCGCTCTCCGGCGAGTCGTGGAGCAAGCAGGTGCCCGCGTTCGAGGCCGCCGGCTACCGCGTCATCACCTACGACCGCCGCGGCTTCGGCCGCAGCGACAAGCCGCTCACCGGCTACGACTACGACACCTTCGCGTCCGACCTCGACGCCGTGCTCACCGAGCTCGACCTCCGCGACGTCACCCTCGTCGGCTTCTCGATGGGCGGCGGCGAGATCGCCCGCTACATCGGCACCCGCGGCGAGGAGCGCTTGCACAGCGTGGTCTTCGCCTCCGCCGTGCCGCCGTACCTGGAGAAGACCGACGACAACCCGGACGGCCCGCTCACGAAGGACGCCGCCGCCGAGATGACGGCCGGCCTCACCAAGGACGAGGACGCGTTCTACGACGAGTTCACGACCGGCTTCTACTCCGCGAACGGGGTGCTCAAGGTCACCGAGGCCGAGCGCCAGGAGGCCATCGCGCTCGCGCACCAGTCGAAGAAGCACGCGGCGCTGGCGTCGATGGCCGCGTTCGCGACCACGGACTTCCGCGACGACCTCACCAAGGTCACGGTGCCGACGCTCGTCATCCACGGCGACAGCGACGGCACCGTGCCCTTCGAGGGATCCGGGGCGCGCACGCACCAGGCCATCGCCGGCTCCGAGCTGCACGTCGTGAAGGACGCCCCGCACGGCGTCACGGTCAGCCACCCCGAGGAGTGGAACCAGGCCGTGCTGGAGTTCCTCAAGAAGTAGGACGCACCACCCGTAGGGGCGCTGATCCGATCGGGTCAGCGCCCCTGCGTGCGCTTGTAGGGCTTGGGCTGGCCCTTGACCACGGGCGCGCGGCCCTGGCCCTTGGAGGCCTTCGCCTTCCCGCCGGCCGGCGGCTTCGGCGCCTCGGGCGGGGTGGACGGCTTCGCCAGCTCCTCGACGGCCTCCTCGTAGGCGAGGCGGCCGGTCTTCGTCAGGCGCGTCTCGGTGCTCTGCGGGTCGAAGACCGCGCGGCCGTAGTGCTCCTCGATGGCGCGGATGGAGGAGGCGAGCTTCGCGCGCGAGATGCCGAGCTGATCCGCCGCCTTCGGCAGGTGCAGCACCTCGGCCGCGACCACGAAGTGTCGCTGGTGGCTGATCTTCACGCGTGGTGCCTCTCGTCGCGGCGGATGCCGGAGGACCCACGGTACAGGGCGGGTCGGCCGCCACCGGGCGGGCCGGTAGCGTCGAGGCGGCGGACGGCGCCCACGGGGAGGCACGGCATGGCGGGACTCGAGGTCGTGGCGGCGGTGCTGATCCGCGACGGACGGGCGCTCGCCTGCCGCCGTGCGCCGCACACGTCGGGCGCCGGCACGTGGGAGTTCCCGGGCGGCAAGGTCGAGCCGGGCGAGACGCCGGAGGCGGCGCTCGCCCGGGAGATCCGCGAGGAGCTGGGCGTCGATGTGACGGTCGGCCCGCTCGTCGACCGCTCGGAGGTCGCCGTCGGCGCGCGGCTCATCGACCTCGCCTGCTATCGCGCGGACCCCGTCGGCCCGCTCCCCACGTCGAGCACCGACCACGACGAGCTGCGCTGGATTCCGCTCGCCGACCTCGGCGAGCTCGCCTGGTCGGCGCCCGATCTGCCCGCCGTGCGCCGACTGGTGCTCGAGGCCCGGCACCCGGACGCCAACTGGGTGATCGACGTGGGTGCGTCGCCGCGCGTCGCGGATCCGGAGCACGACCGGCACGCGGCCCTGCTCGCGGAGGCGTCGGGCGACCCGGGCGCATCCATCGCCGAACTCGAGAGGGCGGTGCGCGCGGCCCACGCGGCCGGGCTCGACGAGCACCGGATCGCGGTCGCCGCCCGCCTGTCGCTCGCGCACGTGCGGGACCTCCTCGGCTGAAGAGTCGCACGCGCTTGACCTCAAGGTCGCGTGAGGTGTTGTGATCTGCGCATGATCATCCACGCCGTGAACCTGCCCGCCCGCGACACCGCCGAGGTCGCCGCCGCCTACCGGGCGCTCGGCTTCCCGGTGCGCATCACCGACGACGCCGCCGAGGTGGAGATCGGCCCGACCCGCCTCCGCTTCGCGCACGACCCCGCCTACAGCGGCGCGCACCACCTGGCCTTCACCATCCCGACGGGCTCCTTCGCGGCCGCGCGGGCGTGGATCGGCGAGCGGGCGGAGGTCATCGCGCCCGACGGCCGCGACGAGTTCGCGGGGCCGGGCACCTGGGACTCCCGCTCCGTCTACTTCCGCGGTCCCGACGCGCAGGTGCTGGAGCTGATCGAGCGCCGCGCGCTCGCGCCCGGCGGCCGCGTGACCGGCCCGTTCCGCGCATCCGACGTCGTCGCCGTGAGCGAGGTCGGCATCGTGGTCGACGACGTGCCCGCCGCGGTCGCGCTGCTCGAGGAGGCCGGCCTCCACCCATACGGCGGCTTCGCGACGGACGGGTTCGCGGCGGTCGGCGACGTCGAGGGGCTCCTGATCCTCGTGGCCCGCGACCGCGCGTGGGTACCCGAGGGCACGCAGATCGCGGCCGACGTGCCGGTGGTCGTCGACGTGGGGCTCGGACGGGAGATCGCGCTCGGGGCGGGTCGGCTGCTGCGCTGACGCGGGGGTGCGGACGGGCGTTCGGGCGCGCCCCCGCGCGGGGGCTGGGGACGACGGGGTCCGGCGCGCGCATCGACCGCCGTAGCGTCCTCCGCGTCCGGCGGCCGTCGCCGCGGACGTCCCCGACCCGATCCGAGAGACGCCCGATGCCCGCAACACCCCCCTCCCGCTCCCGCGCCGCGGCCGTCGCCGCGCTGGCCCTCGTCGCCACCCTCGCCGTCCCCACGGCCGCCCAGGCCGCGGCGCCCGTGCACCATGCCGTGACCCGGCCCGTCGCCGCGCACCACCCCGTCACCCGACCCGTCGCCGGCCACGCTCCCCCGCCGTCCACCGTCGACCAGATCGTCGTCCCCGCGACGGCGGATGCGCGCTTCGGCGGCGGCACGATCTTCGCTCCGCACGGCGCCGGGCAGAAGGTCCTCGGATCGGTCATCGTCACCCCCGGGTTCCACGGCAGGAAGTCGGACATGGCCGTCTACGGCACCGAGCTCGCCGCGGAGGGCTTCGTGGTCTTCACCATCGACACGCGGGAACGCGCCGACCTCCCCGCCCAGCGCGCCACCGAGATGCTCGCGGCCGCGGACTACCTCACCGGCCGGAGCGCCGTGAAGGGCGAGGTCTCCCCGGACCGCGTCGCCCTCCTCGGCTACTCCATGGGCGGCGGCGGGACGCTCGAGGCCGCGCAGGAGCGCCCGTCGATCAAGGCCGCGCTGACCCTCATGCCGTACGACTACCCGCCCGCCGGCGACCCGAAGGCGGTCCACCCCGCGTACCCGGAGCTGACGGTGCCGACGCTCATCATCACGGGGCAGAAGGACGCGACCGCGATCCCGGCGAAGTTCGGCAAGCCCGCCTACGACTCCATCCCGGCCGGCACCCCGAAGCAGTACCTCCAGCTCACCGGGCTCGGCCACGCGGCCGGCATGGGGAAGCCGACCGCCACGATCCGGGCCGCCATCACCGCGTTCCTCGAGCGCTACCTCGACGGCGACACCGCCTACGCGAAGGACATCTGCCCGGCCCCGGAGGTCGGCGGCCCCATCAGCGCGTCGACCAGCTCCTGCCCCGCGGGCTGATCCGCCCGTCCCGCGAGCGGATCGTCCCCAGGCCGCACGGCTGGGGACGGTGGGACGGCGTTCCGATCGCGGGCCCCTAGCGTCATGCAGCACCCTGTCCGCGGCGAGCGCCGCGGACTCCCCTCCATCGAACAGAGAGACGCCCATGCCCGCCATGATCTCCGCGCTCCGCTCCCGCCCCGCGGCCGTCGCCGCGCTCGCGCTCGTCGCCACCCTCGCGATCCCCACCGCCGCGCAGGCGTCCACGCCCGCCCATCACGCGGCCGCGCGCACCGCGGCCCACCACCACGCGCCGTTCGCGGTGCGCGCCACGGTCGTCCCGAAGACGGCCGTGAAGGCGTTCGGCGGCGGCGTCATCTACACGCCGCAGGACACCGGCAAGGCCGTCCTCGGCGCCGTCGTCATCACCCCCGGGTTCACGGACACGAGCGCCGACGAGAAGGAGATGGCCGAGCTCGTCGCCTCCCAGGGCTTCGTCGCGTTCGCCATCGACACCCTCGACACGGGCGACCTGCCCGACCAGCGCGCCACCGAGATCCTCGCCGCGGCGGACTACCTCACCGGCCAGAGCGCGGTGAGGTCCGAGGTCTCCGCGAAGGACGTCGGCCTCATCGGCTACTCGTTCGGCGGCGGCGGCACGATGCAGGCCGCGCAGGCGCGCCCCTCCATCAAGGCCGCGATCGGGCTCATGCCGTACGACTTCCCGCCCGCGGACCAGCCGGACGCGCAGTACCCGGCGTACCCGAAGCTCACGACCCCCACCCTGGTGATCACGGGCCAGAAGGACGACCTCGCCGTCCCCGCGGAGTTCGGCAAGCCGGCGTACGACTCCATCCCCGCCGGCACCCCGAAGCAGTACCTGGAGCTGAAGGGCCTCGGTCACGCGGCCGGCGAGCACGTGCCGGTCGCCACGATCCGCACCGCGGTCACGGCGTTCCTCAAGCGCTACCTCGACGGCAACAGCGCCTACGCGAAGTACATCTGCCCGGCCCCGAAGGTCGGCGGTCCCATCAGCGCGTCGACCAGCTCCTGCCCGAAGGGCTGATCCGCTCCGCTCGTCCTGCGCGGCGTCCGACCATCCGGTCGGGCGCCGCGCGGGCGTGTCCCCCGGGCAGGCGCCTAGGGTGGGGACGATCCACCATCCGCCCCCGCTCGACGCGGGCCGGCCACCGAACGGAGCGCTGATCGCGCTGAGCACCACCCCGCCGCCCGGCGACCCGCGGCGCCTCCGCCGGGATCCCGGAGCCGCGCGTCCGCCGCGCCAGCGCCGCCGCCGCGTCAACCCGCAGGAGATGCGCGACGTCCGCGCGCGCCTCCGCGGCACCATCTACGAGGGCACCGAGCCCGCGCACGGCCGCCTCGGCGACCTCTACTCGCCGCGCCAGATCGTCGACTTCTGCCTCGACCTCGGCGAGGTGATGCTCGCCTCCGGCGCCGACGTGCGCGCGGTCGAGATCGCGATCGTCGCCGTGAGCACGAAGTGGAACCTCGCGCCGCTGGAGCTCGACATCACGGGCACGGCCATCACCATCCAGTACGCGCCGCTCGAGGGCCCGCCGCTCGTGAAGCTGCGCGTCGTCACGGCCGAGGGCAGCGACCTGCACCGGCTGTCGCTCGTGTACCAGATCGTCGACGAGCTCCTCCACGACGACCTCGACATGACGAGCGCCGTCGAGGGCCTCGTCGAGGTGCTCAAGTCGCCGCCGCGCTGGCCGTCGTGGATCACCGACGCCGCCATGGGCCTGTTCGGCGTCTCCGTCTCGCTGCAGGCGGGCGGCTCCCTCCCGGGGGCCGTCGGCGCGTTCCTGCTGATGATCGGCGCCATGGTGCTCGGCCGGCAGCTCTCGCGCCGCGGCATCCCGCCGTTCTTCGTGGTGGCGGTGCAGTCGGCGATCGTCGCGGCCGTCGGCACGCTCGCGATCTGGTCGGGCGTCATGCCCGCGGGGAGCGCCGCCGCGATGGTCGCGGCCGTCGTGGTGCTGATCCTCCCCCACGTCACCATCGTGACCTGGGCGCAGGACGCCATCTCCGGCTTCCGGGCCATGGCGCTGTCGCGCGCCATGATCATCGTGCTCATCGTCGCGGGCATCGCCGTCGGCATCCCGGGCGGCCTCGCACTCACCGCGGGCGTGGACATCGAGGTGGATCCCACCGACATCACGCTGCGGGCGCTCCCCCTCTGGATGCTGCTCATCACCACGTTCTTCGCCGCCGGCGCCACCGGGATCACGCAGGGCGCCAACGCGCGCGTGATGCCGGTCGCGATCGGCATGGCGCTCGTCGGCACGGTCTCGCTCTGGATCCTCAAGTCGGCCGGCGTCCCGCTCCTCGCGGCGACGTTCCTGGTGGCGACGCTGCTGGGGGCGCTCGGCACGGTGGTCGCGGCGCGCGTGCGGGTCTCCGCCACGGCGATCGCGGTGCCCGCGTTCTGCGGGTCCCTCCTGCCGTCGCTCGCGGTCGCCTCGGCGCTCCTCAACTCGATGGCCGGCACGTCGGGAGCCACGGGCGCGTTCGTCGGGGCGATGGCGACGACCCTCGCGATCGGCGCGGGCCTCGTGCTCGGCAGCCTGCTCGCGACGCCGCAGGCGCGTCGCCACCTCCGCCGCCGGGCGAAGCGCGTGGTCGTGCAGTCGGTGCGCCTCGACACGACGCCCATCGGCATCATCCGCGACCCGTCGCTGCTCGATCCGCCGCAGCGACCGGCGGGCGGCGGCGTGGACCTCGGCTGACCGCGCGCGCGACGGGGGTCGCGGAGGCCGGGCCTAGCCTGGATGCACGAGTCCCCCCGAGGGACGCCACCCACCCGCGAGGAGGATCCCCATGGACGTGCACCCCGGTGTCACCCTGCTGGACGACGACGTGCGCGACGCGCACGAGCTGTTCCGCTCGCTGCACGCGCATCCCGAGCTCTCGATGCAGGAGCACGCGACCGCCGCCGCGATCGAGGCGTACCTGGAGGCGATCGGCGCCGAGACGAGCCGCTGCGGCGGCACCGGCGTCGTCGGGATCCTCCGCAACGGCGACGGCCCGGTGGTCGCGTTCCGCGCCGACACCGACGGCCTCCCCATCCTCGAGGAGACGGGCCTCGCGCACGCCAGCCGCGATACGGGCATCGACCCGTCGGGCAGGGAGGTGCCCACCATGCACGGCTGCGGGCACGACTTCCACATCGCCGCGGCCCTCACCACCGCGCAGGCGCTCGCCGCGAACCGCGACGCGTGGGCGGGCACGATCGTCTTCGTGTTCCAGCCAGGCGAGGAGACCGGCGAGGGCGCCCGCGCCATGCTCGCCGACGGCCTCTGGGAGCGCGCGCCCCGCCCCGAGGTGATCCTCGGCCAGCACGTCTTCCCGCTCCCCGTCGGCGTGGTCGCCACGCGCGAGGGCGCGTTCATGAGCATGAGCGACTCGTGGAGGGTGACCGTGAAGGGCCGCGGCGCGCACGGATCGCAGCCGCAGAACTCCATCGACCCGATCGTCGCGGCCAGCGCCATCGTGCTGCGCCTGCAGACCGTGGTCGCGCGCGAGCTGGATCCGCAGGCCGCGGCCGTCGTGACCGTCGGCACGTTCCAGGCGGGCACGAAGGAGAACATCATCCCCGAGCACGCGGTGCTCGGCCTCAGCATCCGCACCTTCGACCCGGCCGTCCGCGAGCGCGTGCTGGCGTCGGTGCGGCGGATCATCCGGGCCGAGGCGGCCGCGAGCGGGGCGCCCGAGCCCGAGATCGAGGAGATCGTCTCGTTCCCGCTCAACCGCAACGACCCGGAGGCGACGCGCGGCGTCGTCGCCGCGCTCACGGCGCAGCTCGGGGCCGACCGGGTCGTCGAGTCGCCGCCGATCATGGGCAGCGAGGACTTCGGGATCCTCGGCGAGGCCATCGGCGTGCCGACCGTCTACTGGGCCTTCGGCGGCGTCGAGGCGTCGGCGTTCGGCGGCGCGACCCCGCCGCCCGGCAACCACACGCCGCAGTTCGCGCCGACCATGGAGGGCACGATCGAGACGGGCGTGAAGGCCGCGACGGCCGCCCTGCTCTCGCGCGTCGGGGTGGGCCGCGCGTAGGGTCGAGCGGACACGCACACGACAGGAGGCACCACCATGTCCGATTCACTCGTCGTCGGGGTCGTCGTCGCCCCGCTCGTCATCGCCCACGTCGCGCTCGTCGTGACGGCCCTCGTGCAGGTCGTCCGCGATCGCACGCTCGCCGGGCTCTCCCGCGACCTCTGGATCGCGGCGCTCGTGATCGTGCCCATCCTGGGCGCGATCGTCTGGTTCGGCGCGGGGCACCGCACGGTCGACGCGCAGCGCGCCGTCCAACGCGTGCGCCTCGGTCTCTAGCGCCCCGCCTGCCTGCCCCCTCTCGGAGCGTCCGCGCCCGCCGCTCGACCCCGGTCAGCGGCGGGCGCGCCGGTTCCGCCACGCCGACCAGGCGCCCGTCGCCCACAGGGCCCAGAGCACGAGGAGCGGCTGGAACACCAGCCGGATCGCCCGCGCCGCATCGGTCTCGAGGCCGAACGCCGGGGTGCGGGTGACGAGCTGCGAGATGTTGCCGGGGAAGATCGCGATGAAGAACAGCGCGACCACGAGGCCCACCCACACGCGCCAGCGCCCGAGGAGCACGAGCGACAGGCCGAGCGTGATCTCCACGACGCCCGACGCGAGCACCACGAAGTCGGGATCCATCGGCAGCCACGTGGGCACCTGCGCCTGGAACGACGCGCGCGCGACCGTGAGGTGCCCGGTGCCGGCGAGGATGAGCACGAGGCCGAGCAGGATCCGGCCGAGCGTGCGCGGGACCGAGCGGCGTCCGCCGTCCGGGGCGATGCGCGGGTCGGCGGTGGGGTGGGTCGCGGGGCTCGTGGTCATGCGCCCAGTCTGACGCGGGCCGGATGCGCGGCCCCTCCACGCGGATCCCCGTGGTAACGAACCTTCCCCACGCGCCGAAACCCTCCTAGGATCCCGCCATGACCGACCTCCCCGACATCGCGACCGGCGCGGACACCGACGTCCTCGGCCCCGACCACCGCCCTCGCCCGCCGCGCGCCGACGAGCGCGCCTGCCTCACCGGCTTCCTCGCCCTCACCCGCGCCACCGTGATCCGCAAGGCCCGCGGCCTCTCCGACGCCGACGCCGCGCGCCGCGTCCTCCCCAGCCTCACCTCGGTCGCGGGCGCGCTCCGACACCTCGCCGACGTCGAGCGGTCGTGGACGGTCGAGCTGATGGAGGCCGGCGACTACGACCGGCGCTTCGGGGGCGACGACGACCCGGACGGCGAGTGGCGCGTGGGCCCGACCGACTCCCTCGCCGAGATCGTCGCGGACTACGAGCGCGCCTGCGCCGAGAGCGACGCCGTGATCGCCCGGCACGACCTCGACGACATCGCCGCCGCCGGCCCGCCCGACGAGATGCCGTCGCTGCGCTGGATCCTCGCGCACCTGATCGAGGAGACCGCGCGCCACGCGGGCCACGTCGACGTGGTGCGGGAGCTGGTCGACGGCGTCACGGGCGAGTGATCCGCCTCACCACCCGACGAGCACGGCGATCCAGCCCGCCACGAACAGCAGGAGCGGCACGCCCACCGCGATGACGGCGCCGAGCGTCGGCGTCATGCGCAGGCGGCGCACCGGCCGCGGGCGGGACGCGCGGCCCGGGTCGGGCAGGCCCACCGCGTGGAGGACGGCGTCGAGCGCCGACGGATCCTCCGGTCGCTCGATCGGGTCGGCGCGCCACCGCTCCCACCGCTCGACCTTCGCCACGAGCGCCGTCGTCGCCTCGATGACGTCGCGCCAGCGTCCGGGGTCGCGCGTCACGACGTCGTCGGACGAGGTGAGGAGCAGCCGGTCCCCGACGACCTCCACGTCGAGGCCCCGCACCCGGTCGAGGAGCAGGGCGAGGATGTCGGGCGTGAAGAGGTACAGCGCGTCGCGCTCGCTGCCGGCCGGGCAGTACAGCGCGTAGTGGCGGTCGACGTCGCCCTCGAGCGAGAGCCGCTGCTCCCGCTCCGGCCGCGACATCATCGTCAGCGCGCGTCGCCACGCACCCCGCCGGGCGATCACCCGGATGTGCGGCATCTCGTGCGCGAGCCGGATCATCGCGTACCCGCCGAAGCGCGGGGCCCCCTCGCGCCGGCCGGCCGTGACGATCTCGTGGTTGCCGAACTCGACGCCGGGTGCCGCCGTCGGCCGCATCACGCGCGTGAGGTCGAAGTAGCGGCGCGCGGATCCGAAGTGCCCGTCCGACATCGGCCCCGGCAGGTAGGTCATGCCGTTGGCCTCGGCGAAGCGCACCAGGCGGAGGTGGGCGCGGTAGCCGCCGCGGCGCTCGCGCGAGCGGATCACCCAGCTGCCGAAGACGACCAGCAGGATCGCGGGCAGCGTGCCGAACAGCGCCTGCCACGACGCCTCGCTGACCGCGTCGGGCGCGGCCTCCCGCAGGGTGTCGGCCATGATCCACGCGAGCAGCACGACCATGAGGGCGCTCGTCCCCGCGAGGAACACCATGAGCGCGGTGCGCGCCTTCACGCCGAGACCCTCCGCCTCGGGGTGCGCACGCCGGAACCCGCGGCGGAAGGCGCGGAGCTCGCGCCACCGGATCCGGTCGGTGAGCGGATCCGTGTCGAGCCGCGCCCGCGTGAGCGCCCGGTCGCCCGTCACGGCAGCGTCGTGATCAGGAAGCCGAGGCCGAAGAACACCGCGGCCAGCAGGAGGAGCAGGAGCAGGCCGACGGTGGGCCGGGTCCGGAGCCGTCGGCCGGCCGCGGCCACGCGCCGCCTCCGCCGGCTCCGGCGTCGCGCCCGCCCGGGCGGCGGCACGGCGAGCGTGTCGTCGGACGCCGTGAGCGCCGACGCCTCCTCGCCCTCGAGCGAGGCGAGACGGTCGTCGCGCCAGCGCTCCCAGCGGTCGACCTGGGCCATGAGCGCGGCGGTCGCGTCGATCACGTCGCGCCAGCGGTCGGGATCGAGCGTCACCATGTCGGCGGGCGAGCGCAGCAGCAGGCGGTCGCCGCGGATCTCCAGGTCGAAGCCGCGCACGCGGTCGACGAGCACGGCCATGACGTCGGGCGTGAAGAGGTAGAGGGCGTCGCGCTCGTATCCGTCCGGGCAGTACAGCGCGGCATTCCGGTCGAAGTCCCCCTCGAGCTCGAGCCGCTGGGAGCGCACGACGTCGATGGTCGGCGTCATGGCGCGCCGGAGGCGTGTTCGGGTCGAGATCACCTGGATGTGCGGGAGCTCCCGCCGCAGGCCGATCATCGCGTAGCCGCCGTACTGCGTGATGCCCGCGAAGGACGAGCGCTGGTGGAGCTCGTGGTTGCCGAACTCGACCGGCCGGGCCGTGCGCGGGCGCATGACGCGCGTCAGGTGCATGTCGCGCGCGGCGATCTCCCCCATGTGCGCGTCGGAGATCGGGCCAGGCACGTAGCTCAGCCCGTTGGCCTCGCCGAAGCGGATCAGACGGTAATGGGCGCGGATCGTGCTGCGGCGGCGATGGGTGCGGATGGCCCACCAGGCGAAGAAGATGCCCACGCTGAACAGCGGCAGGCCGAACACCGCCATGCCGAGGGCGTCTCCGCGGATCTCGGGGTCGTCGGTGGCGATCGCGCCGACGCCGCCGGCGAGCAGGAGGACGCCGCCGAGCGGGATCGCGAACACGGGAACGATGGCGAGCACGATGCGGCCGAGCAGGAGCAGCGGCGACGTCAGGATCGGGAAGCTCGCCGTGAACCGGCGCCGGAAGCGGCGGAGGTCGTCGTGGTCGATCCGGCCGGTCAGCGGCGTCGTGTCCAGCTGCGGCCGGCTGGGCGCGTGCGTCGTCATGGATCCCCTCGTCCTCGCGGCGTCGTGGCCGCCCGTCCACCGTACCGAGGCAAATTGCGTCCCACGGTGACTTTGACACCATTTCGAGGCACAGCGCACGACCGCGACCTCCGCTATGACGATGTACCCTCGAGTATACCGGCGGACCATGATTCCAGTACGTGAATCTATTCGCTTCACCAACGAGACGCGACTACCCTTCGGCCCCCATTGCCGAATAGCGGCACTCGCAACACCCGCAATCAAAGGATGAGTCGCACATGGACGAGCAAGCGGGCCAGCCTATTGAGCTAGTCATTCTTGTGGGCGCCTTGTCCGGCGTAATTGGGGCAATTATTGGTCCAATCATTCAAAGAACGTTTGCTCGCAACGACAAGGGACTAGAGGCTCGCCAGTCTTGGGCCAAGCAAAAGTTGCAATATGTCTTCGGAACAGGTGACGAGAGGATGCCTTCGGATGGGCCGCTTCACCCGTTTATGCGTCTCATACCGCCCAATGCCTATATCCTTCACGCCTACGATATGCACACCATCAATTGGGCCGTGGAAGAGTCCATCGATCTTATGATGCTTCAACCCAAGCGAAGCTCTTGGGCTCGTGAATGGCTCTATAATTGGCACTTCGTGATGCAGCAGAATGCACAGGTATTGCACGACAAGATGCATGAAAATCGACACAATGGCGTGTACTTGGACGAGACGTGGGATCGAGAGTCAACGCGGTATGAGCGCAAAGTGAATAAGCTTCAGAGCGACCTGTCGATTTGGGCAACAGGTCAGTGGCTCTCTCACCCAAGCTGGCGCCTGTGGCTCGCGAATAGAGCGATAATTGTCGAGCGGAGAAGGAGAAGGTCGATTGGTTCTCGTTGGATGAATGCTCGGGGGTCCACTTGGAAGTCCTACTGCGACTGCACGGCAGAGTACGGACTCCCTCAGTAGCTGAAGACCGCGGCCCTCACCGCGGGAACACTGTCGCGCCCACCTTCTCGTAGGCGGCCCACGCGTCGACGGGGCCGCGGCCGGCGACGGCGAACTCCCCGATCGCGCGCGCCTTGTAGATGGCCGGGTTGTGGCTCGCGACGACGCGGGCGTTCCGCCAGTGCCGGTCGAGCGCGCGCTCGCGGAACGTGGCGGACGCTCCCCCGACCTCGAACAGCAGGGTCGCGGCGGCGGGCACCTGGTCGACCGCGTGCACCTGCGCCTGGTAGACGGCGTTCTCGGCGGCGTCGAGCGTCGGGCGGTCGAGGGCCTCGCCGGGAGGGGCGGTCGCGACGGCCTCGTCGAGGCGCGCGGCGGCCGCGAGGGTCGTGGCGCGCACGGCGAAGGCGGCCGTGGAGATCCGGCCGACGACCTCCAGCACCTGCGGGTCGTCCTGCGGCAGGGCGGCGTTCGCGTGGATGTAGGTGCGCGTGCGGCTGCGCACGTACGCGACGGCGTCGCGCTCCACCTCCGCGGCGATCCCCGCCAGCACCGCCACGAGGTAGAGCTGGTAGAAGGCCTGGATGTGGCTCAGCGGCGCCTCCCGGTAGGCGGTGACGGTCGCCGGATCCACCTCCACGCCCTCGAAGGTGGTCGTGCCGCTCGCGGTGAGGGTCTGGCCGAACGCGTCCCAGTCGTCGACCGCGGTGACGCCCGGCGCGTCGGCGGGGATCGCGAACGTCACGCGCTCGACGCCGTCGGCGGCCGCGCGACCCGCGGCGAGGTAGATCCAGTCGGAGTAGAGCGTGCCCGTGGAGTAGTACTTGGTGCCGTCGAGGATCCAGCGGCCGTCGCGCTCGGTGAGCGTCGTGGAGATGTCGGCCAGCGTGGTGCCGGTCTGCTCGCTCGTGGCGTTGCCGACGATCTCGCCGTCGGCGATCCGGCGGATCCACTCCTCGCGCGCGGGCCCGGGCGGCCGGCGCAGCACGAGCTCGACGTAGCCGAAGTGGCCGCGCAGCAGGTGCCCGACGTTGGCGTCGGCGGCCGACAGCTCGATCACCAGCTCGACGAGCTGCGCCAGGGACGCGCCGCGCCCGCCGTCGGCGACGGGCAGCCGCAGGGCGCCGAACCGTGCCTCGCGGAGCAGCGCCACCGCATCGAACGCGAGCTCCCGGTCGCGCTCGCGGGCGACGGCGCCCTCCCGGATCCGGTCGAACAGCGGCAGGAACTCGGCCCGCAGCTCGGCGGTGGAGGCGCCCGTCGCCACCGGCGCGGCCATCACGAGAACGCGCCCCGGTACGCCGCCGCCGGGTGCGACGCGGGCAGCCGGTCACGCCCGGTGAGCTTGTGCCGGAGCGTGCCCGGGGCGTACTCGCGCTGCTGGAGTCCGCGCTCCTGGAGCACGGGCGTGACGTGGTCGACGAAGTCCTCGTAGCTGCCGGGCAGGGTCCAGTTGATGACGTTGATCCCGTCGACGCCCGCCTCCTGCCAGCCCGCGAGCACGTCGGCGATCTGCTCCGGCGTGCCGACGACGCGGCCGCGCAGCTTCGCGGAGAGGCGCGCGAGGTCGGCGATCGTCGGCTCGCGGTCGGGCGACGCCTCGCGCAGCCAGTTCAGGTGGCTCTGCCCGGCCTGCGTCTCGACCTCGGAGAGCGGGGTCGCCGGGTCCAGCTGCTGGCCCGTCTTCGGGTCGAAGCCGAGGTTGGAGTGCAGCAGGAACCCGTCGGCGGAGAGGTACTCGTCGATCTCGGCCTCGTTGCGCTTCGCCTCCTCCTCCGTGCTGCCCGTGATGAAGGAGAGCCCGAGCCAGAAGGACAGGTCGTCCGCGCGCCGGCCGGCGTCCACGGCGAGCGCCCGGGTGTCCGCGATGAGGGCGCGCGTCTTCTCCGGCGTCGACGACAGGATGAACTGCGCCTCCGCGTTCCGGGCGGCGAAGCGCCGGCCGACGGGCGAGGACCCGGCCTGGAACAGCACGGGCGTGCGCTGCGGCGACGGCGACGACAGGTGGGGGCCGGCGACCCTGTAGCGCGGCCCCTCGTGGTCGATGCGGTGGATGCGCGACGCGTCCGAGAACACCCCGCGCTCCTTGTCGCGCTGCAGCGCGTCGTCGTCCCACGACCCCTCCCACAGCTTGTAGACCACGTCGAGGTACTCGTCGGCCCAGGCGTAGCGGGCGTCGTGGTCCTCGAGGCCGTCGTGCCCGAAGTTGCGGGCGGCGCCGTCGAGGGCGCTCGTCACGACGTTCCAGGCGATGCGCCCCTTCGTGATGTGGTCGAGCGTCGACACCTTGCGCGCGAAGTCGAACGGGTGCGCCTGGAGGACGGAGCTCGTGAACGCGAAGCCGAGGTGCTCGGTGCTCACGGCGAGCGCGGAGATCAGCACCGAGGGGTCGTTGCTCGGGAACTGCAGGCCCTCGCGCGCGTTGACTTCGTAGGCGCCGTCGCCGGGACCGTAGAGCCCGACGACGTCGGCGAAGAACATGGCGTCGAAGCGGCCGCGCTCCAGGGTCTTCGCGAGGTCGACCCACAGCTGGACGTCGTCGAACTCGTGCTGCCGCGCGGACGGGTGCCGCCACAGCCCGTGCTGGATGTGGCTGGCGGTGTTCATCACGAAGGCGGCGAAGCGGAGCGGGGGCCGGGCGTCGGGCATGGGGATCCTCTCGTCGGGATCCCAGCGTCGCACGGGTGGGGAAATGCGGGTCGGGGGGACGTAGCCGACCGTCACATGCCGAGCAGACGGTCGTCTGTGCAGGCGACGCACAGGCGGGTGCGCGGCCCCGATACCGTCGGCCCACCGCGTCGGGGGCCGCTGGTGATCACCCGCTCCCGCCGCGACGCACATGGCCCCACCTCCTCGCCGGCGAGCGCCGGCGCTCCGACGCCACGACGTGGCACTCCTGGAAGGCGCACCATGACCCATCGCCCTGCCCGCTCCCCCCGACGGCGGACCGCCGTCGTCTCCGCCGTCTGCCTCGGAGCCGCCCTCATCGGCGTGGCCGCTCCCGCATCGGCCCTCGACCGCGGCGCACCGTCGGCCTCCGCCGATTCGTCGCTCGTCTCCGTCACCGTGCCGGCCGGCCAGGCCTCCGCTGCGGTGGCCTACTGGACGCCCGAGCGTCGCGCCGCCGCGACCGCGGGCGACGGCTCCGACGCCTCGCCGGCCGGTCCCGACGTCGCCGCGTCAGACGCCGCGGCCCCCGCCGCCGTGACCCCCGACGCGACGGGCACCGGCGGCCACGCCGTGCAGGTCGCCACCGTGCCGCACATGGGCCGCATCTACTACGTGCAGGAGGGCTTCGGCCACTACTGCTCGGCGAACGTGGTCGCCTCCGCGAACGGGTCGACCATCTCGACGGCCGGGCACTGCACGACCATGCACCAGGTCTTCTCGACCGACATGGTGTTCTACCCGCAGTACGAGTCGGGGGGCTCGGTCTATGGAGCCTGGCCCATCGTCGGCGGGAACGTCACGACCGGCTGGTACCAGGGGAACGACGCCGACCAGGCGGAGGACACGGCCTTCATGGCGGTCGCGCGCGACAGCGACGGCGAGACCGTCGCCAGCGTGGTCGGCGCATCGCCCGTGCTCTTCGACCAGCCCGCCGCGCAGCTCGTCTCGGCCTTCGGCTACCCCGCCGTCGGGCGCTTCGACGGCGAGCACCTCGACCGGTGCACGGATCCGGGGACGGCGCAGGGCACCGCGCAGATCGTCCTGGCGTGCGACATGACAGGCGGCGTCTCCGGCGGTCCGATCCTCCTCGGCGACGGCAGCGACGGCGCCCAGTTCGCGAACGTGGCCGAACGCGACGACTCGGGCACCCACAACATCGGTCCGCTCTGGCAGGCATCGGCGCACTCGGCCTACGACCTCACCGCGGCCATCGCGACCTGACCTCGCGCGAGCAGGCCGACGAACATCCGGCGTCGGACATCCGACGCCATCCCCACCCCCGGCACCGGCCGGGGGGACACCGCCATCAGGTGGCGAACGCCACCCGGTGGCATCAGAGCATCAGAGGAAAGAGATCCCATGATCCGTCCACCTGCACCTTCCCTCCGCCGGAGGCTCCTGACCCTCAGCACGCTCGTCGCCATGGGCGCTGCGCTGGCCGGAACGCAATCGGCCGACGCCGCGCCTCGGACCGGGACACCCGGGACGCCGTCCGTGGTCACCCTCACCGTGACGGACGCCGACGCGGACGCGGCCGTCGCCTTCTGGACGCCGGAGCGCCGTGCCGCTGCCCGGGACGCCGACGGCAGCCCGGCGGACGCCGCCCGCCCCGCGGACGGCGCGTCGAGCGGTCCCACGGCCGATGCCGCGGATCCCGTCGAGCAGGTGCCCGCCGTGCCGCACATCGGACGCATGTACTTCGAGCGCAACGGCTTCTCGTACTACTGCACGGCCAACGTCGTCGACGCGCCGAACGCCTCGACCATCGCGACCGCCGGCCACTGCGCCTCGTCGAAGAAGGTGTTCTCGACGAAGCTCGTGTTCTACCCCGGCGTCGAGGGCGATCAGACCCCCTACGGGGCGTGGCCGATCCAACAGGGCAGCATCGCGAGCGGGTGGTTCGAGAGCGGGGACACCGACGCCGCCGACGACACCTCGTTCTTCGCCCTGAGGAAGGACGCATCCGGTGCGGGGGTCGCGAGCGTCGTCGGCTCCTCTCCGGTGCTCTTCGGCCAGTCGGCGGCACAGCTCGTCGCCGCGTTCGGCTACCCCGTCGAGGGCCGGTTCGATGGTCACCACCTCCAGCGGTGCATCGCGACGGCGGCGGCGACCGCACCCAACCAGGTCGTCTTCCCCTGCGCCATGACCGGCGGAGCCTCGGGCGGTCCCATCTTCACGGGCGGATCCGCGAACGGGTCGCAGTTCGCGAACATCGCCACGCTGGACTACGACCACACGCACAACGCCGGCCCCCTGTGGGGTGACACGCAGCGGTCCGCGTACGACACGACAGCGTCCATCGTCGGCTGATCCATCCCCGGGCCGCGGTCACGGTGCGTTACGCGCCGTGACCGCGGCCCTTCCCCGGTCGGGGGAACACGGGGCACGGTAGGCGGCACCCGAGCGGATCCCCGCTCGCGACCGCTCCCCTGCACCGCAGCCGCACCGCTGGAGACCCCATGACCACCGCCCCGCCCGCCGCATCCGCCGCCCCGCCCGCCCCGCTGCCCGACGGACCCGCGTCGGATCCGGCCGCCGAGGCCCCCGCCGCCGAGGCCCCCGCCGCCGAGGCCCCGTCCGAGGTCGCCCGCCGCCGTCGCCGCGTCCTCACGGCGTCCTTCATCGGCACCACCGTCGAGTACTACGACTTCTACCTCTACGCCACGGCGTCCGCGCTCGTGTTCGGCAGCCAGTTCTTCCCGAACCAGACGCCCGCCGTCGGCCTGCTGTCGTCGTTCGCCGCGTACGGGGTCGGCTTCCTCGCGCGGCCCATCGGCGGGATCGTCGCCGGGCACCTCGGCGACCGCGTCGGCCGGAAGCGCATGCTCGTGTACTCGCTCGTGCTCATGGGCATCGCCTCGACCCTCATCGGCGTCCTCCCGACCTACGCGACCATCGGCCTCGCGAGCGTCGTGGGCCTGGTGTTCCTGCGGCTCGTGCAGGGCATCGCGGCGGGCGCCGAGTGGGGCGGATCCGCGCTGCTGTCGGTCGAGCACGCCCCCGCGCACCGCCGCGGCCTCTTCGGCGCGTTCACGCAGATGGGATCCGCGGGCGGCATGCTCCTCGCCACCGGCGTCTTCGCCGCGACCCGGTTCGGCCTCGGCGAGGACGCGTTCCTCGCCTGGGGCTGGCGCCTGCCGTTCCTGCTCAGCGCCGTGCTCGTGGGCGTCGGCCTCGTGATCCGCCTCCGCGTGGAGGACGCCGCCGAGTTCCGCGACATCACGGCCGCGGGACAGGTGGAGCGCTTCCCGCTCGGCGTCGTGCTGCGGAGGCACCCGCGCGCCGTGCTGATCACCGCCGGGCTCCGCCTCGTGCAGCCCGCGCTCTACTCGATCCTCACCGTCTACACGCTCTCCTACCTCGCCCAGAAGCGCGGCGACTCGGGCAGCGCGCTCACGGCGGTCCTCCTCGTCTCGGCGCTGAGCGTGCTGACGACTCCCCTGTGGGGCTGGATCTCCGACCGCGTCGGCCGCCGCCGCCTCACCATCGCGAGCGCCGCCGGCATCGGGATCCTCATCTGGCCCTTCTTCGCGTTCCTCGACTCCGGCCCGCTGCTGCTCCTGCCGCTCGTCTTCGGGCTCGGCATGAACGTGTTCCACGACTCGATCTACGGACCGCAGGCCGCGTGGTTCGCCGAGCAGTTCCCGACGGGCGTCCGCTACAGCGGCGTCTCGCTGGGCTACCAAGTCGGCAGCATCTTCTCCGTCGGGCTCACGCCGCTGCTCGCGGTGCTGTTCCTGCAGTGGGGCGGCGGATCCCCGTGGATCCTCTGCGCGTACATCGGCCTGTACGCGGTGCTGACGATCGCGGCGGCGCTCGCCGCGGAGGACCCGGCGCGGGAGGCGATCGCGGCGCGGCGACGCGAGGGCTGATCCCCGCCTCGGCACCCGCTTCCCCTGCGGCGGGCAGCGGGTACCGGGAGGGGGCGGCGACGCAGTCGGTCCGCTGTGCGGTTCCCGCATGGGGGAACCGGCCGGGTCCCTATCGTGAACGCCCACGGCTCCGGCCGTGCCCCCATCCCGCTCCGAGAGGAACAGCCATGCCGCTGCATGCCCGCACCACCCGCACGATCCGGTTCGGCGCGGTCGCCGCCGCCGGCATCGCCGCCGTCGCCGTCTGCGCAGCTCCCGCCGCCTGGGCCGCCGACCGCACGGACGCGCCGGCGTCGGCGGCCTCCGCCCCCGCCGCCAAGGTCCAGGCCGTCGACTCCCCCGACCAGGCCGCCGCGTTCTGGACGCCGGAGCGCATGGCCGCCGCGCGGCCGTTCGGCAGCGCATCCGGATCCGGATCCGCCGATCCCGTCGCGGCCTCCGCTGCGACGACGATCTCCGTCGCCCAGCAGGTCGCGCCCGTCCCGCACATCGGCCGGCTGTACTTCACGAACGGCGGGGTGTCGTTCTGGTGCAGCGCCAACGTCGTGCAGGCCACGAACGGATCCACCATCTCCACGGCCGCGCACTGCCTGAGCCTCGACGGCGTCTCCACGCACGACCTGGCCTTCACCCCCGCCTACGAGGACGGCACCGGCCCGTACGGCGTGTGGCCCATCGTCGCGGAGTCGATCACGGCCGGCTGGGAGGGGAACAACGCCGACCAGGCCGCGGACGCCGCCTTCGTCATCACCAAGCCGGACGCGTCGGGCCGCACCCTCCAGAGCGTCGTCGGCGGGAGCCCGGTCGCCTTCGATCGGCCGTACGACGAGACGGGTTCCGTCTACGGCTACCCCGCGGCCGGCCGCTTCGACGGCCAGACGCTGCAGCGCTGCGTGGGTCGGGTCGCCTTCTACTTCTCGACGCAGTTCCAGATGGACTGCGACATGAACGGCGGCGTCTCCGGCGGACCGGTCTTCGAGGGCGACGGTCCGGACGGGGCCCAGTTCGCCGTGGAGGACGCCCGACCGACGACCGGCTCGCGCGTCATCGGCCCGATGTGGCAGAGCCGGGTGCACGCCGCGTACGACAGCGCCGAGGCGGCGGATCCGGGGATGTTCGGCTGACGCTCGCCGGGTCGCCGGGTCGCCGCGCGGCGTATCGCCGCACGGCGGCCGGCGGCCGGCGGCAGGCGGCAGGGGCGGTCGACGCGTGTGCGGTGCGCGCACCCGACGGCGCGGCCGCTCACTAGGTTGAGCGCGCGCGGCGCTCGCCGCGATCACGCTCCGTCCCGCTCCGCTCCGAGAGGACCCGCCATGCCCCTGTCCCCGCACTCCCCCCGCCGACGGACGCGGACGGCGGGGCTCGCCGCCGCGTCCGCCGTGGCCGTCGCCGCCCTGCTCGGCGGGGCGCCCGCCGCGTTCGCGGGCGACCGGACCGTCGCGGATCCCGCGACGTCCGCCCGCCCGCTCGAGCTGCACGCCTCGGCCGCGGAGACCGCCGACGCGGTCGCCTTCTGGACGCCCGCCCGGATGGCCGCCGCCACCCGGAGCGACGACGCGGCCACCACCGTCGACGCCCTCGACGCCGCCGCGCCGGCAGCAGACGACGACGCCTCGATCGCCGCGTCCGACGCCACCGCTCCCGCGCCGATCTCCACCGCCGAGCAGGTCCCCTCCGTCCCCCACATCGGCAAGCTCTTCGGCATCTTCGGCAGCTCCATCGAGACCTGCAGCGCGAACGTCGTCGTCTCCGGCAACCACTCGGTGGTCGCCACGGCCGCGCACTGCGTCCTCCGCGGCGGGCAGTACGCCTCGCGCCTGATCTTCGCCCCCGCCTACGCGAACGGCCAGGACCCCTACGGGACGTGGGCTCTGAGCGGCGCGGTCGCCGCCGCGGGCTACGCGCAGGACGAGAGCGACCAGGGCGACGACACGGCGTTCGCCGTGGCCGCGCCGAACGAGGACGGGGCCGACATCGCGAGCGTCGTCGGCGCGTCCCCCGTGCTGTTCGACCAGGATCCCGCCGAGCTCGGCACGGTCTACGGCTACCCGGGATCCGGCCGCTTCGACGCGCGCACGCTCCAGCGCTGCCGTGGCGTCTTCGAGACCTTCGACCCGGAGCGGATCGACGTGGCGTGCGACATGAACGAGGGCGTCTCCGGCGGTCCGATCTTCGCGGGCGACGGATCCGACGGCGCCGAGTTCGGCAACGCCGCCGCCCGCTTCCAGGACTCCTCCCACGTCGTGGGCACGCTCTGGAAGACCACGGAGCACGCGGCCTACGACCAGGCGGCGTCCGCCCCCGCGGTGCCTGCGCAGGGCTGAACCCTCCGCGCTCCACGAGGCGGCGACCGGGTGAGCCCGGCCGCCGCCTCGCCGCATGTCGGGCTCGCGGGCACGGTCCGGCGCCCCAGGGCGGGCCGGGCCGGGCGCTACCGTGGCGGGATGACCGCCGCGCCCACCGTCCGCCCCGCCGTGCCCGACGACGCCGACGGGATCGCCGAGGTCCACATCCGCACCTGGCAGGAGACGTACGCGCACCTGCTGCCGGCCGCGTACCTCGACGGGCTCGACGTCGCGGCGCGCGCCGAGCAGTGGCGCGTGACGCTGACCGGCTCGTCCACAACGCCGACCTGGGTCGCGCTCGACGGCGACCGCATCGTCGGGTTCGCCCTCTCGGGTCCGGCGCGCGACGAGGACCCGCCCCGCCCGTTCCAGCTCTACGCGATCAACATGGTCGCCTCCGCCCATGGCACCGGCGCCGGCCAGGCCCTCTTCGACGCGGCCGTCGGCGACTCCCCCGCCTACCTCTGGGCCGCCGACGACAACCCCCGCGCGGCGGCGTTCTACCGCCGCAACGGCTTCACGCGGGACGGCGGCGTGGAGCGGCAGATGTACCAGGGGGCGGAGATGGTCACGGTGCGGATGGTGCGGTGAGCGTGGCCGGGCGGCGTTCGTGGGGCCGCCCGGGGGTGGATCACATCGGGTACCAACGGTTGCGCTTACCGTCGCCGTCCGGGGCGCATCGGTAGCTCTTGCCCGTGTCGGACTTCTCTACGCTGCCGACCTCGGTCTTCTTGCAGAAGGCGCCGGGCGTGATGACGCGGCCTGATGCGGGAGCAGGCGCCGGAGCAGCAGGAGCGGGGGCCACCGGAGCGGGCGCGGCGGGCTGCGGTGCCGGTGCTGCGGGAGCCGCCGGCTGCGGCGCGGGCGCCACGGTCGGCGCCACCGTCGGCTCGGGCGTCGGAGTAGGCGCGGGCGCCAGCAGCGTGAGCGTCACGGTGGATCCGGCGTCGATGCGAGATCCCGCGGCCGGGCTCTGCGACTTCACCGTCATGCCGTCGGTGACGCTCGGCACCTCACCGGACTCGAGCACGTACTGGACGACGTAGCCGGCCTCGCGGAGGAGCGTGCGGGCGTCGGTCGCGGACTTGGTGTTGACGTCCTCGACGACGTGGACCACGGGGGTCGGCGACCCTGTGGGGGTCGGGGTGGCGCTCGGCGTCGGGCTCGCGGTGGCGGAGATCGCCTCCGCCTGGCGCGGACCGGAACCGGCTGCGGCGACCGGGACGACCGCGCCCATGACCAGCAGGAGGATCGCGCCTGCGGCCGTCGCGCTGCTGCGCGGCCGGGTGGCGAGGGCGGGGATCCAGCTGCGTCGGCCGGTGAGCAGCGGGTACAGGCCCGTCGCGAGGGCGACGAGGCCGAGGGAGACGAACATGCCGCCGAAGCCCCCGAGGGCCGTGATGATCAGCACGGCCAGCGCCACGACGGATGCGATGACCCACGTGGTCGCCGGGTGGCGGCTCGGCCGGGTGTCGGTGATCACGGATGTCGGAGCCGCGGGAGCGACCGGGGCCGCGCTCGCGCGCTTCCGCGGCGCCACCGGTACGGCGACGGTCGCCGCTGCCGCCCGCGCGCTCGTGTCCCGAGCTGCCGCCTCGCGCTCCGCGGCCTTCGCCTGCATCGCTGTCTCGCGCTGGGCGGCCTTCGCCGCGCGCTGCTGCTGGGCCGCCGCGGCGCGCACGGCCTTCGCCTGCGCGGCCTCGGCTGCCCGCGTCGCCTTGACGTGCGCGGCCTCGGCGGCCTGCGCGTTCCGCACGACGTCGGCCTGTTGCGACGCGGCGACCGCCGGCGTCGCGGCTGTGCTCGGAGCGGGAGCCTGCGCTGCGGCGGGCTGCACCATCGGCGCGACGTGCTGCGTCCACGCGGATCCGTCCCAGTACCGGAGCTGCCCGGATCCGTCGGGGAACCAGCCGGCGGGAGCGGCGGAGGGGACGTCGGGCATGGTGCTCCTCGGGTGCGTGCCGCGACGAAGGGGTAGGCGGCAGGTGGCGCCGTCGAGTGACGACGCCTGAGGCTATGAGCGCGCTCTCGCGGGCGTAAGCCCTCGTGTGGGGGTGAAAAGCGCCCGGCACCACTGGGATCCTGCGCCTGGAGGAGAGGCGACGCCCGCGGCACGGACCGCGGGCGTCGCCGACGCTCAGCCCTCGCGCTCGCCGACAGCGCGCACGGCGTCCGAGATGGATCCGCCGTGCCGCTTCCGGTGCTCCTTCACGTCCGCGGCGGTGACACCTTCGGGAAGCCGACCGATGCCCGCGGGGTCGCCGAGGATCGCGGGCCCCACGAGGAAGGTCGCGGCGAGCGCCGCGAGGAGGAGCAGCGTGCCGAGGCCCGCCTGTCCGGCCAGCCAGAACGCGATGCCCCCGACGGCAGCGGCGACGATCGCGATGGTGCGGAGCACGTTCGAGCCGGTCATGAGAAGCACTCCTCCTTGATGGAGGTGATCCCGATGAGCTCGCCGGCCAGCGCCGAACTCGGACTCCTGCTGCTCGGGTCGCTGTCGGTGTTCGCGCGCGTCACCATGTCTCCTCAACCCGTCGAAGTTCATGTCACAGGTCGGGCACGCGGCCCACTTCCAGGATGCCGACGACTGCCCCCGATCATCAAGCTCCCCGACGACGTTCCACCGCGTCGACGATCTCCCCCGCGGCCGTCGCCGCGGGCACGTGCTCCCAGAACCGCAGCACGGTCCATCCCAGGTCCCGGAGCCGCGCGGTCACCTCGCCATCGCGCTCGACGTTGCGGGCGAGCTTCACCACCCAGTAGTCGGCGTTGGCCTTCGGCAGGTGCAGGTGATGCGAGCAGCTGTGCCAGAAGCACCCGTCTATGAACACGGCGATGCGCTGCCGGGTGAACGCGATGTCGGCGCGGCTGCGCGACTCAGGCACCACGCGGTGGTCGACGCGATATCTCAGACCCCTGGCATGCAGGATCCGCCGCACGAGGAGCTCGGGCCGCGTATCCCGACGCTTGTTCGCGCGCATGATGCTGCGCGCGGAATCGGACGAGGCCCAGGACATGCCGGGAGGACACCACGAGCGTCCGACATCCGCGTACGGCGCTCTCGTGCTTCTTCCCTAACTTGGACGCATGTCCTCCTCGCCCAGCCCGCTCGCGTTCACCCGCTACGAAATGACCGAGGCCGGATCAGCCGCGGGCCTCTTCGCGGAGTCGACGGAGGTCTGTGGGATCTACGTGCTCGAATTCGAGGACGGGATGCGATACGTGGGCCAGACACGTCAGATCGTCGCGCGATATGCCACCCATCGACGCCGCCATGGGGACATCGTCGCTCTGAGCTTCGCGCCGTGCCCGATCGCGGATCTCGATGAATGCGAACGACGCGAGATCCGTAGACAGGAAGCCGCGCACAGCCTTCGCAACCTGAACCTGACGGGATCGCCGGCTGGCCGAGGCGATCTCGACGTCACGTTCGAGGACGGGACGAGCATCTTCCTGCCGTGGGAACGCGAGCGCCGAGTGCGCGTGGGAGACACGGACGACGGGAGCGACACGACCATGCAGCGGAGGTTCTGGGACCTGGCTGCACGGCCCGACTACGAGGAGATGGCCGATGCCCTGGCCAGGTATGTCGACGAATGCATTCCCGACCCCTTCGGCACGCAGCGTGTCCTCTGGACACTGGTGGCGCTGCCGAGGACCTCGCGGACACGGGACCACCGCAGGCTCTTCACGCTCTCCTGCGGTGGTCGCGAGACGCTCTTCGCATTGGAACACGCGGACGGAAGGAGCACGCGTCTGGACATCTGCGTGAACGTCGACGGTGGTCGCGCGCGCGAAGTGCTGTCGGCATCGTCTCCTCGGTTGATCCGCCTGTTGATGACGCGCCTCGAGCCGCTCTCGTACGGGGATGAGGCCGTCCACCGGAGCGTCGTGCGCAGGTGGTCCGCCCTCGAGCGGCTGCTCTCTCGCTCGTATTTCGCGGAAGCCGCCTACAAGCTCAACACCATTCAGATGCGGCGCCGCTCATCGCCCTATCAGCGACACCACAACCAGGCTTTCGCGGATGACGTCCTTCGACGAGCGGCGACGCGGAGACGGGCTGGCATCTGAGGGCGTCCGGCCGGTGGAAGAGGGGCGGAGATCCAGGAGATCTTCCTGATACGACGAATGCCCCGGCCGGACCCGAAGGTCCTTCCGAGGCATGTCCGTCGGGCTGACAGGATTTGAACCTGCGACCCCTTGACCCCCAGTCAAGTGCGCTACCAAGCTGCGCCACAGCCCGCTGACCCATCGCTGGGCAACTCGTAGAGCCTACCGCATCGGCGGCACTGCTCCGGCACGCGTGGCGAGGCGAACCGGACCCGGATCAGGCCGGCGCACCGCCCGGTTGGCCAGGGGCGGAGGGGTCCGGCTCACCCGCAGCAGCCACCCGCCCCGGCTTCGGGAACGCGTCCCGCATGTGGTCGCTGCGGAGGATGTCGGCGACCCCGATGAGCAGCAGCGAGAAGACGATCTGCTCGATGACCATCCAGAGCGGGTAGAGGCCCGGGATCGCGGCGATCACCAGGGTCACGATGGGGAAGATCTGGCTGAAGAGGCGCAGGCGCGAGTACGCCCACCAGTAGCCGGCCGACGCGCGCCAGGCGAAGTAGTAGAGCGTGATGGTCATCGCGAGCACCACGAAGGAGCGGAACCAGACGGCCGGGGCGATCGCGACGCCGTCCTCCGCGAGGGTCAGGGCGATGGCCACGGCGGTGGCGCCCACGAGGGTCTCGGCGATGAGGATCCACCGGATCCAGCGGAACGCCCGCGCCGTCCACGGGTGGTCGCGCATGTCCTCGGCGATGACGTGGCCCGCCTGGCGCCCGGCGGCGATCCGATCGAGACGGCTGAGCAGCTGGTCCACCGGGGCGATCCTCCGTGTCTCGTGAGCGGGCGTCGGGTGCGCCCGGAACACGGTACCTCGTGGGGCTGCGGACCGGCTCGCTGTGCTGGCAGTCGTTCGCTCAGGGAGCGGCCGCGGGTGCTTGAGACGCGTCCCAGGCACCCCGGAAGACGGCCTCGACCTGCGGCCAGACGAGGTCCCGAGCTGCCTCGACGGAAACGACAGTGCCCTCGCACGGCGGCAGCAACACGAACTCATGGGAGATGACGCGACCCGCCCTGTCACGCCGTCCCTCGGGGTCGGGGAACCTGACGGCGAGGCGATCGCCGACTCGCATCAACGCCTCCGGCCCCTCTGCCACACCCGCGAAGGCTGTCTCATACGACTCGAAGGCGTCCGACAGCCCGGCCGTGCGCAGCACTCGGAACCCCCAGGTCCTGCCGCGGGTGACCCAGATGAAGCTCACCGGTTGCTCCGGATGAGGACCTTCTTCTTCACGCCGCGGTGCAGGTCGAGCTGGAACTGCGTGAGGACAGCGGTCAGGAAGTCGTGCTTGGCCACCGCCCGGTCGTGAAACGCCTGGAGCTGAGTGCCTGCCAACTTGGCCACCGCCTCGACAGGCTTAGGGAGCACGAGCGCTGCGACAGCACCGATGCGACCCGGGAGCTTGATCTTCGCGCTCAGCAGGACCAGCAGCGGCCCCGCGCCGTCGAGCAGCTGTTTCGCCACCCGTCCACCTGCCTTCTGCCGCTGCGCCCAGACCACGAAGCGCGCGAAGGGCAGCATCGCCGCCATGGGGAGGATGAGATCGAGCCCGGTCCGCTTGCCCACTTCGATCCTCCCGGGCTCGAACTTCGCCGATGACAGCAGGACGAAGTCCTCGCCGACCGACAGCGCGTCCGATCCCTGGACGAAGGTGGCTATCTCCTTGCCGAGCGCGGTCATCTCCGCAGCGGCCTTCTCGGTCATCAGGTCGCGGAAGCCGTCGATGTCCATCGCGGGGAGGAGGTCGGACTTCGACAGCGCGATCAACCAGATCCGCGGGAACTGCACCAGCGGCTTCCCATCCGGCAGGAGCTCGTCACGGAGCCGGATCAGGTGCGTGCTGAAGCCGGAGAGCAAGGCCTTCAGGTAGCGCTCCTCCTCGCCCGCGTTGTCGATCAACCGCTGCGCATCGACCAGGACGAGAGCGACATCCGAGCCGAGCAGCGCTCGGAACGCCTCTAGTCGACGCTGACGCTCGGTCGCGCCCTGCGGCTCGGACTCGAACCACTCCCCCGGGTAGTCGTGCCACACCAGTCGCAGATCCTCCGCGGGCTTCTTGGCGGCGGCTTCCGCACCCGGCCGTCGCTTGATGGAGAACGCGTATGAGGTGGTCTGCCGCGTCGATTGGGGCAGGGTCGACGAGTTCTTCATCCCGAGGTAGTTCTGGTGCAGACGGCGACCGTCCCCCACGTCGTCGGCAACGATGTTAAAGAGGCTCGAATCCGCGAAGGCCGGCTCGAGCGCTGAACCGTAGAACGAGGACACCAGCACCGTCTTACCGCTGCCCGATTCTCCGAATACCGCTATGTGTTGCTCGCGGGCGACCTTCTTGGTTTCCATGTCTCGAACCTACGCACAGTTCTCGATGACCGGCTCGGGCCAAGTCCTCGATGCTCGCCTCTTCAGGCTCTCCGCATGACACCCCGTGACGCCCCGCGTCGTCACACCCCGCAACCCCGCGTCACACCCCTCGCCAGCCCGCGGGGCCGCCCCTACCGTGGCCCCACCGCGAGGCGCGGCACCGGTCGCGCCCCTTCACGAGAGGACAGGACATGACCCTGATCGACCGCGAGCCCCGACCCGCATCCGGCTCCGCCACGACCGCCCCCGGCACCGCCGACGCGAAGACAGACCGCCCGCGCCCCGCTCCCCTGGGCGACGCGCCCGTCGACCGCTGGAAGGGCGCACCCCGCCCCACGACGCCGGCCGCGTGGATCGCCCGCGCCCGCGAGGTCGCCGACATCCTCGCCGTCGACCAGGTCGAGCGCGACCGCGCCGGCGCGAGCCCGCACCAGGAGATGGCGCTCCTCAAGCACGCCGGCCTCGTGACGCTGCTCGGGCCGGCAGAGCACGGCGGCGGCGGCCAGACCTGGGAGACCGCGTACCAGGTGATCCGCGCGGTCGCCCGCGGCGACGGATCCATCGGCCAGCTCCTCGGCTACCACTACCTCTGGGCGTGGGCGGCCCGGCTCGTGGCGACCGACGCGCAGATCGAGGCCGTGGAGAAGCTCGCGACCACCGGGAACCTGCTCTTCGGCGGCGCCGTGAACCCGCGCGACTCCGACCTCGTCATCCGCGAGGACGGCGACGACCTGGTCTTCTCCGGACGGAAGTCCTTCTCCACGGGCGGCGTCGTCTCCGACCTCACGGTGCTCGAGGGCGTGATCGAGGGCACGGACACGCATGTGTTCGCGATCGTGCCGACGGAGCAGCCGGGCATCGTGTTCGGCCACGACTGGGACAGCCTCGGGCAGCGGCTCACGGAGTCGGGGTCGGTCGAGATCCGCGACGTGCGGGTTCCGTGGACGGACGCCGCCGGGTTCGTCGACAAGGTGTTCCAGCCGCTCGTCTACGGCACGCTCAACGTGCCGGCGATCCAGTTGGTGTTCGCGAACTTCTACCAGGGGATCGCCGAGGGCGCGCTCGAGACGGCCGCCGCCTACACGCGCAGCACCACGCGCGCCTGGCCGTACGGCGGCGACGACAAGGAGCGCGCGACCGACGAGTGGTACGTGCTCGAGGGCTACGGGCAGCTGCAGTCGAAGCTCTGGGCGTCGGAGGCGCTGCTGGATCGGGTGGGCGCCGAGATCAGCGCCGTGCTGCACGCGCCGCGCGAGAAGCTCACGGAGCGGAAGCGCGGCGAGATCGCGGTACGCGTCGCGGCGGCCAAGGCGCGCATCGCGGAGGACGGGCTGGAGGTCGGCACGCGGATCCTGGAGCTCACGGGCGCCCGCGCCTCCTCGTCGAAGGCCGGGCTCGACATCTTCTGGCGGAACCTGCGCACGCACACGCTGCACGACCCGATCCCCTACAAGCGCCGCGAGGTGGGCCGGCACGTGCTGCTCGGCGAGATCCCGGAGCCGACCTGGTACACGTGATCCGCATCCAGCCCCGACGACGGACGGCGCCGACCCCGAGAAGGGATCGACGCCGTCCGTCGTGCCGCGAGCGGGAAGGGAGCGCTAACGCTTCCGCGCTGTGCCAGCTAGCGCTTCCGCGCTGTGCCAGCTAGCGCTTCCGCTTCTCCCGCACGCGCATGTTGACGATGATCGGGCTGCCCTCGAAGCCGTAGATCTCCCGCAGGCGACGCTGGATGTAGCGGCGGTACTGCGGGTCGAGGTACCCGGTCGTGAAGAGCACGAATGTCGGCGGCCTGCTCGAGGCCTGCGTGCCGAACAGGATGCGCGGCTGCTTGCCGCCGCGCACGGGGTGCGGGTGGGCGGCGGTGAGCTCGGCGAGGAACGCGTTGAACTTGCCCGTCGCGATGCGGGTGTCCCACGACTCCAGCGCCGTCTCGAGCGCCGGCACCAGCTTCTCCATGTGGCGACCGGTCCGCGCCGAGATGTTGACGCGCGGCGCCCACGACACGTGCGCGAGGTCGGTCTCGATCTCGCGCTCGAGGTAGCGGCGGCGCTCGTCGTCGAGGAGGTCCCACTTGTTGAACGCCAGCACGAGCGCGCGGCCCGACTCGAGCACCAGCTCGATGATGCGGATGTCCTGCTCGCTGATGACCTCGGAGACGTCGATCATGACGACCGCGACCTCCGCCTTCTCCAGCGCCGCGCTCGTGCGGAGCGACGCGTAGAAGTCGGCGCCCTGGGCGAGGTGCATGCGGCGGCGGATGCCGGCGGTGTCGACGAAGCGCCACACCTTGCCGGCGATCTCGACCTGCTCGTCGACCGGATCGCGCGTGGTGCCCGCGAGCTCGTTGACGACCACGCGCTCCTCGCCCGCGGCCTTGTTGAGCAGGCTCGACTTGCCGACGTTCGGGCGGCCGAGGATGGCGACGCGACGGGGTCCGCCGACCTCCTCCTTGGCGACCTTGGAGACGAGCGGCAGGGTCGTCAGCACGAGGTCGAGCAGGTCGGCCACGCCGCGGCCGTGCAGCGCGGAGACGGGGTGCGGCTCGCCGAGGCCGAGCGACCACAGCGAGGCGGCGTTCGGCTCTTGGCGCGCGTCGTCGACCTTGTTGGCCGCGAGGATCACCGTCTTCTTGGTCTTGCGGAGCAGGCGGACGACGTGCTCGTCCGTGCTCGTGGCGCCCACGTTGGCGTCGACGACGAAGAGCACGGCGTCGGCGAGGTCCATCGCGATCTCGGCCTGCATGGCCACGGACGCGTTGATGCCCTTCGCGTCGGGCTCCCAGCCGCCGGTGTCGACCAGCGTGAACCAGCGTCCGCCGTACTCGGCCTTGTAGGAGACCCGGTCGCGCGTGACGCCGGGGGTGTCCTCGACGACGGCCTCGCGGCGGCCGAGGATGCGGTTGATGAGCGCCGACTTGCCGACGTTGGGGCGGCCGACGACCGCGAGCACGGGCAGCGCCGGCAGGTACGTGACCTGGTCGGGGTCGTCCGTGGCGGACTCGAGGACCTCGAGGTCCTCGTCGTCCAGCTCGTAGTCCTCGAGCCCGGCGCGGAGCGTCTGCGCGCGCTGGGCGGCGAGCTCCTCGTCGATGCTCGACAGGCGCTCGTGGAGCCCGCTGTCGAGCTCGGGGAAGTCGTCGTCGTGATCAGCCATGTTGTTCCTCTGGCGTGTCGGCCCGTCGCCGGGCCGCGCCTCAATCTGTTCGTGCGTGAACGAGATCGACCACCGCCTGGACGGTCTGGTCGAAGTCGATGTCCGTGGAGTCGATGGTGGTCACACCATCTGCGGCGTTCATGAAATCGACGACCTGCGAGTCGGCCCGATCCCGGGAGGCGAGTGATTCGCCGACCGCGGCTGCCGACTGGGTCGACGTCTCCGCGGAACGCCTGCTCATCCTAGCTTCCGGGGAGGCCGTCAGCAGAATGCGCACCTGGGCGTCGGGCGCGACGACGGTCGTGATGTCGCGGCCCTCGACCACGATGCCCGGCTTGTCGCTCGACGCCATGAGCGAGCGGAACAGCTCCACCATGTAGTGCCGCACCTCGGGCACGCGCGCCACGTGGCTCACGACGGCGGAGACGCGGGGCTCGCGGATCGCCTCGGTGACGTCGGTGCCGCGGACGCTCACGCGCGTGTCCTCGGGGTCGATGCCGATGTCGTAGTCGAACCCCTCGATGAGGCTCGTGACGGTGGCGGGATCCTCGGTGTCGACGCCGCTCTCCAGGGCGAACCAGCTGAGCGCGCGGTACGCGGCGCCCGTGTCCTGGTAGTCGAAGCCGAGGGCGCGCGCGGCGGCGCGGCTCACGCTCGACTTGCCGCTGCCGGCGGGGCCGTCGACGGCGACGACCGTGCGGTTGAGCGTGGCGTCCACGAGGAGCACGTCCTCCAGCGGGTCGGGTGCGGTCGGGTCGGGGGCGTTCACAGCGTCTCCGGTCATCCGGCGATCCTCCAGTCACGTTCTTCGAGCCGCGCGACCAGGCGGTCGCGGGCCTCGGGCAGCACGGCGATCTCGACGAGACCCACCTGCGCGCCCTGCGAGTGCTCGAGGCGCAGGTCCTCGATGCTGACGTCGGCGGCGCCGACGTCGCTGATCAGCGCGGCCAGCTGGCCAGGCCGGTCGTCGATCATCACTGTGATGGCGGCGAAGCGGCGGTCCTGGCCGTGCTTGCCGGGGATCCGCGCGACGCCCGCGTTGCCCGCATGGATCCGCTCGGCGACCCGGAGCCTCGCCCCCTGCGCGTCGACGTCGTCGAGCGCGTCGATGACGTCGTCGAGGTCGGTGCGGAGCGCCTTGAGGATCGGCACGACGCGGGCGGCGTTGGCGCCGAGGATCTGCACCCACAGCGCGGCGTCGCTCGAGGCGATGCGCGTGGTGTCGCGGAGCCCCTGCCCGGAGAGGCCGAGCGCGCTCGCGTCGCCGTCCGCCAGCCGGGACGCCAGCAGGCTCGCGACGACCTGCGGCACGTGCGAGACGAGCGCCACCGAGGCGTCGTGCTCCTCCGCGGTCATCTCGATCGGCACGGCACCGAGGTCGAGCACCATCTGCTCGACGAGCGCGCCCGCGGCGTACGTGATGCCGTCGTGGCCCGCGATGACCCACGGCCGGCCGAGGAAGAGGTCGCCCGTCGCGGAGACGGGTCCGCCGCGCTCGCGCCCGGCGAGCGGGTGGGAGCCCAGGTAGCGGGAGAGGTCGGCGCCGAGCGCGCGCAGCTCGTGGAGAGGCGCGGCCTTCACGCTCGCCACGTCGGTGACGAGGGCGTCGGGATGCGCGGCGAGCTCGGCCGCGACCACGCGCGCGGTCACGTCCGGCGGCACGCAGACCACGACGAGGGACGGCCGGTCGGGCACGACGGCGACGTCGGCGACGCGGCCGGCGCCCATGTCCGCGGCGAGGCGGAGCGTGGTGGGCGACGCGTCGGCCAGCACCACGTCGACCCCGCGCGCGGAGAGCCCGAGGCCGATGCTCGTGCCGAGCAGGCCCGTGCCGACGATGCGGACGGTGCCCTGCACGCGCGTGTCGGTCGCGGCGGCCGCGCCCGCGGCCTCGCTCACTCGCCGTCCTCGCGGTCCACGTCCCCCTGCGACTCGGCGTCCGCGCCGGCGCCCTGCGGGGTCGCGGGGCCGGCCTGCGCGCGGGCCTCGCGCGAGATGGTGAGCAGCTGGCCCAGCTCGTCGGAGGTGAGGTCGCGCACGCGGCCGACGCCGAGGGATCCGAGGTGCAGCGGCCCGAACTGGCGGCGCACGAGCTCCTCGACCGGGTGGCCGACCTCGTCAAGCATGCGGCGCACGATGCGGTTGCGGCCCGAGTGCAGCGTGATCTCCACGAGCGTCTGGTCGCCGCCGCCCGAGAGGATGCGCGCGCGATCCGCCTGGATCGGCCCGTCCTCGAGGTCGACCCCCTGCGTGAGGCGCTGGATCGTCTGCGGCGTGACGCGGCCGGTGACCTTCGCGATGTACGTCTTCAGCACGCCGAACGACGGGTGCGCGAGCACGTGCGCGAGGTCGCCGTCGTTGGTGAGGATCAGCAGGCCGCTCGTCTCCGCGTCGAGGCGGCCGACGTTGAAGAGGCGCTCCTCGAACTCCTCCGTGAACTCGCGGAGGTCGGGGCGGCCGCGCTCGTCGCGCAGCGAGGAGTAGATGCCGACCGGCTTGTTGAGCATGAGGTAGCGCTTGGAGGTGTCGAGCTGCACGGCCTGGTCGTCGACCGCGACCTCGTCCACGTCGGGGTCGATGCGGCGGCCGGGCTCGGTGACGACCTCGCCGTTCACGGTCACGCGGCCCGCGGCGATCATGTCCTCGCAGACGCGGCGGCTGGCGACGCCGGCGGCGGCCATCACCTTCTGCAGGCGGATGCCGGCGACGGGCTCATCCGGGTTCCAGGAGTGCGCAGGCGCGCGGTCGTCGGGCTCAGAGGAGGGGGTCATGGAAGCCTTCCGCCCCGTCGGGGAGCAACGGGGAGATCGGGGGGAGCTCGTCGAGCGAGTTGATGCCGAGCTGCGTGAGCAGGTGGTCTGTCGTACCGTAATGGATCGCGCCGGTCTCGCCGTCGGTGAAGGCCTCCGTCACGAGGCCCCGCGCGAGCAGCGTCCGCACCACCGAGTCGACGTTCACGGCGCGGATCGCGGCGACCTGGCTGCGGCTGATCGGCTGCTTGTACGCGATCACCGCGAGCGTCTCCAGGGCCGCCTGCGAGAGGCGCGTGGGGTTCTGCGTGAGCACGTGGTCGCGGATCACGGTGTCGTACTCGGGCCGCACGTACACGCGCCAGCCGCCGCCGACCTCGCGCAGCTCGAAGCCGCGCCGCACTCCCCCTGTCCTCCCGTCGAAGTCGTCGACGAGTCGCTGGATGGCGCGGCGCACCTCCTTCACGGGCGTGGAGGTGGCGGTCGCGAGCGTCGTGACGCTCTGCGGCTCGTCGGCGACCATGAGCAGCGCCTCGAGCGCGCGATCGAGGTCGAGCGGGGCGTCGGCGTCGGGCGCCGGATCCGTCGGCTCAGCTGTCATATCCGGCCCCCAGGCTCGCGAGCGCGTCGTCGGTCCAGCTCTCCGCGGTCCACGTGAGCGTGAGCTCGCCGAGCGCCTCCGGCTGGTCGAACTCGATCGCGGCCACGCGGTAGAGCTCCAGCACCGCGAGGAAGCGCGCGATGACGACGCCCGTGACCCCGGCGTCCGCGACGAGCTCCCGGAACGTCACGGGCGCCCCGCCCCGCAGCCGCGCGACGACGACGGCCGCCTGCTCGCGGATGCTCACGAGCGGCGCGTGCAGGTGGTCGAGCCCCACGGTCGGGATCTCGCGCGGCGCGAGCGCGAGGAGCGCGATGGCCGCGAGGTCCGCGGGCGACGTGGTCCACACCAGCTCCGGCACCTGCGCGCGGAACCGCTCCTCGAGCGGCACGTCGCGGAACGCGCGGCCGGACTCCGCGGCCAGCCGCTCCTGGAACCAGCTCGCCGCCTGCTTGAACGCGCGGTACTGCAGCAGCCGCGCGAACAGCAGGTCGCGCGCCTCGAGGAGCGCGACGTCCTCCGCGTCCACGAGCTCGCCCTGCGGCAGGAGCCCCACGAGCTTGAGGTCGAGCAGCGTCGCCGCGACCACGAGGAACGAGCTCGCCTCGTCGAGGTCCTCCGGCCCGTCGAGGCCGCGGATGTGCGCGATGAACTCGTTCGTGACGAGGCTGAGGCTCACCTCGGTGATGTCCATCTCGTGGCTGCCGATGAGCGACAGCAGCAGGTCGAACGGGCCCTCGAAGTTGCCGATGCTGACGCGGAAGGCGCGCTCCGGATCCGCCCGGACGACTCCTGCGGCGTCCGCGTCGGCGGCGAGCTCGCGCTCGGCCAGGGGTGCGCCCCTACGCGACGGCGCCACGCGCGATGAGCTCCCGCGCCACCTTGCGGTACGCGAGCGCGGCCGGGTGCTCGGGCGCGAACTGGATGATGGGCTTGCCCGCCACCGACGCGTCCGGGAACTTCACCGTGCGGCCGATGACGGTCTCGAGCACGCTGTCGTCGAACGCCTCGACCACGCGCTGCAGGACCTCGCGGGAGTGCAGCGTGCGCGAGTCGTACATGGTCGCGAGGATCCCGTCGAGCGCGAGCCCCGGGTTCAGCCGGTCCTTCACCTTCTCGATCGTCTCCACGAGGAGCGCGACGCCGCGGAGGGCGAAGAACTCGCACTCGAGCGGGATCAGCACGCCGTGGCTCGCCGTGAGCGCGTTGACGGTGAGGAGCCCGAGCGACGGCTGGCAGTCGATGAGGATCACGTCGTAGTCGGCGCTGACCTTGCGCAGCACGCTCGCGAGGATCTGCTCGCGCGCGACCTCGTTGACGAGGTGCACCTCCGCGGCCGACAGGTCGATGTTGGCGGGGATCACGTCGAGGCCGTCGAAGCCCGTGGTCTGGATGGCCTCGCGCGGGTCCTTCACGGTGCCGAGCAGGAGGTCGTAGATGGTGATCGCGTCGTGCGTCTGCACGCCGAGCCCGGCGGACAGCGCGCCCTGCGGGTCGAAGTCGACGGCCAGCACGCGCCGGCCGTAGCTCGCGAGCGAGGCGCCCAGGTTGATGGCGGTGGTCGTCTTGCCGACGCCGCCCTTCTGGTTGCAGAGGGAGATGATCTTCGCGGGACCGTGCCCCTGGAGCGGCTCCGGCTCGGCGAACTCGCGCAGCTCGCGACCGGTGGGTCCGAGCACGGGGACGTCCATTCCCGGGAGCTCGGTCACATCTGGCTTGCGCGTCACGTGGATCTCTCTCTGCCGCTCGTCCGACGCGGGATCCCGCCGGATCCTGCGAGTCTACCGGGGAGGGTCGCTCACGCCCGGCGGGCACGCGGGTGCGCGGTCGTGTAGACGTCGCGCAGGGTGTCGACGGTCACGCGCGTGTAGATCTGCGTGGTCGCCACCGACGAGTGGCCGAGCAGCTCCTGCACCACGCGCACGTCCGCGCCGCCCGCGATGAGGTGGGTCGCGAACGAGTGCCGGAACGTGTGGGGCGAGATCTCCTCCGTCACGCCGGCGCGCTCGGCGGCCGCCTTGATCACGAGCCACGCGTTCTGCCGGGAGAGCGCGTGGCCGCGGAGCCCGAGGAAGAGCGCCGGGGTCGCGGTGCCGCGGGCGGCGAGGATCGGGCGGACGCGCACGAGGTACGCGTCGACGGCCCGTCGGGCGAAGGATCCCACGGGCACGATGCGCTGCTTGCCGCCCTTGCCGAGCACCCGCACGAGCTCGGCCGCGGCGCCGTCGGGCCCCAGCACGTCGTCGACGGTGAGCGCCGTGATCTCGCTCACGCGCGCCCCCGTCGCGTAGAGCAGCTCGAGCAGGGCCTTGTCGCGCACCCGCAGCGGCTCGTCGCCGTCGGTGGCGTCGAGGATCCGGCCCATCGTCTCGATCGAGACGGCCTTCGGCAGGCGGCTCGGCAGCTTGGGCGGCTTCTGGTCGGCGGACACGTCGACGTCGACGATGCCCTCCTCGACCAGGAAGCGGTGGAAGCTCCGCACGCTCGACAGCATGCGCGCGAGCGACGACGCCGTGAGGCCGCCGCGCGCCGGGTCGCGGAGGCCCTGCGCGAAGCCGGCGATGTGCGCGGGGGTGGCGCCGGCCGGATCCGTGACGCCCTCCGCCTGGAGGTGCGCCGCGTAGCGCGCGAGGTCGCGGCGGTAGGCCTGGATGGTGTTGCGGGACAGGCCGCGCTCCACCTCGACGTGCCGGAGCCAGCGGTCCACGGCGCGCCGCAGGGCGACCGGGATCTCGGGGGCGGCGTCGGGCGCCGCTCCCCCGGGTCCGTCGGCCGCGTCGGTCACGAGCCGGACGCGGCTCCGCGGTCGCGGTCGCCGTCGCCGTCGCGCAGCTTCGGGTGGCGCGGCCACGGCGCGTCGGCGGCACCGAGCGTCGTCCAGCCGCGCGAGCGCGCGACGTGCGCCTGCAGCACCGCGATCACGGTCGACGGGTTCTGGATCCGCCGCTCGAGCACCGCGGTGACGACCTCGTCGAGGTCCACCCAGCGCACCTCGATGTCGGCCTCCTCGTCGGTGCGCGCGAACGCCTCCGCCGTGGGGGTCAGGCCGCGCGCGAGGTACACGCGGATCGCCTCGTCGCTGCCGCCGGGCGTCGTGTAGAACTCGGCCAGCACGCTCCACTCGGCGGCCACGAGGTCGGCCTCCTCCGCGAGCTCGCGCTGCACGGCCTGGAGCGGCGGCTCGCCCGTGATGTCGAGGAGCCCCGCCGGGATCTCCCACTCCCGCATGCGCACGGGGTGCCGGTACTGCTTGATGAGGAGCACGCGATCGCGCTCGTCGATGGCGAGCACCGCGACGGCGCCCGTGTGGTCGACGAACTCCCGCGTGATCTCGCCGCCGCCGTAGCGGAACGTCTCGCGGCGGATGTCCCAGATCTTGCCCTGGAACACCCGCTCGCTCGACGTGACGTCGTACGAGACCGCGTCGTCGTGCAGGCCGTCGGCCGGCGAGCCCGGGACGGCGTGCGTCACGCGACCGCCTCGGCGTCGTCCTCGACGAACAGCGTGCTGGCGGCCTGGCGGTCGAGCGCGGCGCGGATCAGGCCCGCGAACAGCGGGTGCGCGCGGTTCGGCCGCGACCGGAGCTCCGGGTGGGCCTGCGTGCCGATGTAGAACGGGTGCACCTCGCGCGGCAGCTCCACGTACTCGACGAGCGTGCCGTCGGGCGAGGTGCCGGAGAACACGAGGCCCGCGTCCTGGATCCTGTCGCGGTACTGGTTGTTGACCTCGTAGCGGTGGCGGTGGCGCTCGTGCGACACGGGCGCGCCGTACAGCTCGGCGGCGAGGGATCCGGGCGCGAGCGCCGCCTCGTAGAGGCCGAGGCGCATGGTGCCGCCGAGGTCGCCGCCCGCGATGATGTCGACCTGCTCCGCCATCGTCGCGACGACCGGGAACTCGCTCTCGGGGTCGAACTCGCTGGAGGACGCGCCGGCGAGGCCCGCCTCGTTGCGCGCGTACTCGATGACCATGCACTGCAGGCCGAGGCAGAGGCCCAGCACGGGGATCATGTTGTCGCGCGCGAACTTGAGCGCGCCGAGCTTGCCCTCGATGCCGCGGATCCCGAACCCGCCCGGCACGCACAGCGCGTCGAGGTCGCCGAGCTTCTTCGCGGCGCCCTCGGGCGTCTCGCACTCGTCGGACGCGACCCAGCGCAGCTTCACGCGCGCGGAGTGGGCGAACCCGCCGGCCCGCAGGGCCTCGGTCACCGAGAGGTACGCGTCGGGGAGGTCGATGTACTTGCCGACGAGACCCACCGTGACCTCGTGCTTCGGGTCGTGCACGGCGTCGAGGAGGTCGCTCCAGCCGGACCAGTCGACCGCATCCGCGGCCGGGAGGCCGAGGTGGTCGATGATGTAGCTGTCGAGGCCCTGCCCGTGCAGCATCTCGGGGATGTCGTAGATGCTCGGCACGTCGACCGCGTTCACGACGGCCCGCTCGTCCACGTCGCACATGAGCGCGATCTTCTTCTTGTTCGAGTCGGAGACGGGCCGGTCGCTGCGGAGCACGAGGGCGTCCGGCTGGATCCCGATGGAGCGCAGCGCCGCCACGGAGTGCTGCGTGGGCTTGGTCTTCTGCTCGCCGGACGCGCCCATGTACGGCACGAGCGAGACGTGCACGAAGAAGACGTTGTTCCGGCCGAGCTCGTGGCGCACCTGGCGCGCCGCCTCGATGAAGGGCTGGCTCTCGATGTCGCCGACCGTGCCGCCGATCTCGGTGATGATCACGTCGGGCTGCGGCTCATCGGAGGACTGGAGGCGCATGCGGCGCTTGATCTCGTCCGTGATGTGCGGGATGACCTGCACCGTGTCGCCGAGGTACTCGCCGCGACGCTCCTTGGCGATGACCTCGGAGTAGATCTGCCCGGTGGTCACGTTGGCCGCCTGGTCCAGCTCGATGTCGAGGAAGCGCTCGTAGTGCCCGATGTCGAGGTCGGTCTCCGCGCCGTCGTCGGTCACGAAGACCTCGCCGTGCTGGAAGGGGTTCATGGTGCCCGGATCCACGTTGAGGTAGGGATCGAGCTTCTGCATGACGACGCGCACGCCGCGCGCCGTGAGGAGGTTGCCGAGGCTGGCTGCCGTGAGGCCCTTGCCGAGCGAGGAGACGACGCCGCCGGTCACGAAGATGTGCCTGGTCGTCTTCGCCGCGCCTGTCGTGCTGGTGATGCTGTCCGTCGAGCTCGGGTCCGTGTCCGCTGAATTGATGTCCGCCACGGGCTTCCATCCTACGCGGGAAACGGGACGCCGCGACAGCCACGGCGCGCCGCGTCGGCCGCGGTCGCTGCGCTCAGCGCAGGGAGGCCGCGGTCTCCACGAGCTCGCGCGCGTGCGCCAGGCCGCTCTCGCTGTCCGGCAGGCCGGAGAGCAGGCGCGCCATCTCCTGGATCCGGGCGTCGCCCTCGAGCTGCGTAACGCTCGACGCGGTGACCTGCCCGTCGCCGCCCTTCACCACGCGCAGGTGGTTGGTCGAGAAGGCCGCGACCTGCGCGAGGTGCGTGACGACGATGACCTGCGCGCGCTCGGCCAGCCGCGCCAGCCGCCGCCCGATCTCGATCGCCGCCGCGCCGCCGACGCCCGCGTCGACCTCGTCGAACACGAACGTGGGAACGGGGTCGTCGCCCGCCACCACGACCTCGATGGCGAGCATGACGCGCGACAGCTCGCCGCCGGACGCCCCGCGGCCGAGCGGGCGCGCCTCGGCGCCCGCGTGCGGACGCAGCAGGATCTCGACCCGGTCGGCGCCGGACAGCGCGGGCTCCTCGCGTGGCGACACCCGCACATCGAGGGACGCGTCGGCCATGGCCAGGGCGCCGAGCTCGGTCGTGACCGCCGCGGCCAGCCGCGCACCGGCCTCCTCGCGCACCGCGGTGACGCGGGCGCCCAGCTCCCCGACGAGCTGCTCGTCCCGCTCCACCTCGACGCGCAGCAGGTCGATGCGGTCGGTGTCGCCGTCGAGCTCCAGCAGGCGCGCGCTGCCCGTGTCGAGGAACGCGAGCGCGTCCTCCACCGTGGGCCCGTGGGCGCGCGTGAGGGCCGCGAGCTCGGCGCGGCGGTCCTGGAGCGTCTCGAGCTCGCGGGCGCCGTCGGCGTCGAGGCCCGCGAGGTAGCCGGACAGCTGGACGGCGATCTCCGACACGAGGATCCGCGCGCTGTCCAGCGACTCGATGATCTCGGCGAGGCCGGGATCGTGCGCGGCGACCCGGTCGAGGCGGCGGTGCGCGGTGTCAAGCACGGACGCGGCGTCGGCCATCTCGCCGGACGCGTCCTCGGACGACATGAGCTCGTGGGCGGCGGACGCGGCGGCGCGCAGGTCCTCCAGGTTGGTGAGGCGGTTGATGCGCTCGCGCAGCTCCTCGTCCTCGCCGGGCTGCGGGGCCACGGCCTCGATCGCGTCGATGGCTGCGCGCAGCTCCTCGGCCTCGCGCGTGCGGGCGTCCTGCTCGGCGACCAGGCGGTCGAGCTCCGCGCGCGCGGCCTGCCAGCGGCGGAACACCTCCTGGTACTCGCCGAGCACGGGCGCGAGCGCGGATCCGGCGAACCGGTCGAGCGCCTGCCGCTGCGCCGTGGAGGACCGCAGCCGCATCTGATCGGACTGCCCGTGCACGACGACGAGCTGCTCGCCGATCTCCGTGAGCAGCGCAGCCGGCGCGCCGCGGCCTCCGACCGACGCGCGGCTGCGGCCCTCCGACGAGAGCTGCCGGGTGACGATGAGCTCGCCCCGCGTGCCGTCGCCGAACGGGTCGACGTCTCCCCCGGCGTCGCGCACCCGCTCGGGCACGGGGCCGTCGGCCGCGATGATCCAGCGGCCCTCGACGACCGCGCGCTCGCTCCCCTGCCGCACGGCGCCCGAGTCGGCGCGCGCGCCGAGCAGGAGCCCGAGGGCGGTGACGACCATGGTCTTGCCCGCGCCGGTCTCGCCGGTGACGGCCGTGAAGCCCGGCCCGAGCGGCAGCGTGGCGTGGCCGATCACCCCGAGGTCGCGGATGGTGATCTCCTCAATCACGGTCGACGGGCCCCCTCCAGCCGGTGACCGGCAGCTCGAACTTGTTCACCAGGCGGTCGGTGAACGGCGACTGCTTGAGGCGCGCGAGGCGCACCGGGATGGCGGAGCGTCGCGCCTCGACGCGGGCGCCCGGCGGCATGTCGCGCGTGCGGCGTCCGTCGCACCAGAGCACGCCGGAACCGGAGGTGCGGCTGAGCACCTCGACGGCGACCGTGGACTCCGGGCCGACGACGAGCGAGCGGGCGAAGAGCGTGTGCGGGCTGAGCGGCACCACGAGCATGGCCTCGAGGCTCGGCCACACGATGGGGCCGCCCGCCGAGAACGCGTACGCGGTGGATCCCGTGGGCGTCGAGACGACCATGCCGTCGCACCCGTAGGAGGCGAGCGGGCGCCCGTCGATCTCGACGACGACCTCGAGCATGCGCTCGCGGCTGGCCTTCTCGACGGTCGCCTCGTTGAGGGCCCAGGTGCGGTAGACGATGTCGGCGCCGACCTTGAGCGTGACGTCGAGCGTCATGCGCTCCTCGACCGTGTAGTCGCGGTCGAGCACGCGGCGCACGGTGGCCGTGAGGTCCTCCCGCTCGCTCTCGGCCAGGAAGCCCACGTGCCCGAGGTTCACGCCGAGGAGCGGGACGGAGGTGCCCCGCACGATCTCGGCCGAGCGCAGGATCGTGCCGTCGCCGCCCAAGACGATGACGATCTCGAGGTCCGCCGTCTGCACGTCCTCGCCGAGCACGGCGACACCGTGCATGTCGGGCGCGAAGGGCAGGATGTCGGCCTTCTCGTCGGCCGTGAGCACCAGGTGCACGTCGGCCTCGGCCAGCTGCGCGCACACGCTGAGCGCCGCGTCGATGGAGTCGCGCCGTCCCGTGTGGGACACGACCAGGATGTGCCTCGCGGGTCCAGCCACTTCGCTCACGCTCCTGTGATCTCGTTCGACGTCGATCTCCATTGTGTCGGATTGCTCCCCGCGCGACCGCTGAACCAGGCGAGGTACTCGTGGTTCCCGGCGCCGCCGACGATCGGGGAGGAGACGAGGCCGGCCGTGCCGAGCCCTGCGTCCCACGCGGCCCAGAGCACGCGCATGACGGCGTCGTCCCGGAGGCCGGGGTCGTGCACGATGCCCTCGCGGATCCCCGTGCGCCCCACCTCGAACTGCGGCTTGATCAGCAGCACGACGTCCGCCCCGTCCGCGGCGGTGCGCGCGATCGCCGGCAGCACGAGCCCCAGCGAGATGAACGAGAGGTCGCCGACCACGAGCGCCGGCCGCTCCCCCGCGAGCCCGTCGGGCGTCACGCCGGCGAGCGACTCCGGCGTCAGGTCGCGCACGTTGAACCCCTCGACGACGTCCACGCGCGGGTCCTCCCGGATGAGCGGATCCAGCTGCCCGTGGCCCACGTCGAGGGCGACGACGCGGCGCGCACCCCGCTCCAGCAGCACCTGCGTGAAGCCGCCGGTGGACGCGCCGACGTCGAGCGCCAGCCGCCCGGCCACCTCGACCTCGCAGAACGCGTCGAGCGCGCCGATGAGCTTGTGGGCGCCGCGGCTCACGTAGGAGTCGGTGCCGGCGACCTCGACGACGGATCCGGGCATCACGCGGAAGGACGCCTTGACGACCCCGCGCCCGTCGACCGTGACGAGACCGTCGGCGATGAGCCGGGCCGCGTGCGTGCGCGAGCGCGCGAGGCCGAGGGCGGGGAGGGCGGCGTCGAGGCGCAGGTCCCCGCCGAGCACCGCCTCGGGCGCCGGCTCGGGCGCGTCGGCGGGCGCTGACGTGGACGCGGACGCAGACGCGGATCCGTCCACGCGGTCAGCCACGCGCCGCGGCCCCGTCGCCGCCTTCGAGCCGCGTGCGCAGCTCGTCGTGCAGCAGCGCGAACGCGGCCGCGCGGTCGCCGAGCGGCTGCTCCTCGATGAGCTGCAGCCGGGAGACCAGCTCCTCGGCGACGTCGCGGTCCGCATCGGGCGCCATCCCCGAAGCGGGTGCCGCTCGAGCGGTGTCGTCCGGGTCGTCGCTCACGCCGTCACGCTACGCCCGCCCGGCGTCGCCGGCGCCGGCCGCGACGTAGAGCGACTCCTGCACGTCCAGGCCGTAGATCGGCCGGCCCGAGTTCCAGATGACGGCGCACGCGGCGCGGAGCGTGTCGATGGTGGATCCGCCGTCCTTGACGACCTCCACGCGGTCGCCCGCGATGCGCACGGACGACTTCCCGACCGTCGCCACGCGACCCTCCTGCGAGAACCGCGTCTCCGGATACGGCTCGTGCAGCTGCCCGAGGTGCTCGAGGATGAACGTCGGCCGCTGGTCCTCCTCGGCGGCGAGGAGCTGCTTCGCCCGGTCGATCCCGGTCAGCACGTGGACGGACGCCATGCCGGCGCGCGTCGCCCCGAGGATGTCGGTGTCCAGCCGGTCGCCGAGGAACACGGGGCGCTGCGCGCCGAAGCGCTCGCGGGCCACGTCGAAGATCGGCGTCTCCGGCTTGCCCGCGACCACGGGCAGGCGCCCGACGGCCGTGTGCACGGCCGAGACGAGCGTGCCGTTGCCGGGCGCGATGCCGCGCGCGACGGGGATGGTCCAGTCGGTGTTGGTCGCGACCCACACGACGTCCGGATCGGCCAGCGCGAACGCCGCCTCGGCGAGCTGGGTCCAGCCCACCTCCGGCGCGAAGCCCTGCACGACCGCCGCCGGGCTGTCCTCCGTCGAGCGCGTGACGACGTAGCCGGCCTTCTCGAGCTCGTGGACGAGGCCGTCGCCGCCGACCACGAGCACGGTGGATCCGGCGGGCACGCGGTCCGCGAGCAGGCGCAGGGCGGCCTGCGGCGACGTGACGACGTCATCCGGCGCGACCGTCAACCCGAGGGAGCTGAGGTGCTCGGCCACCGACGCGTCCGTGCGCGAGGCGTTGTTGGTGATGTAGCCCAGCCGGATCCCCGCGCCGGCCGCGCGGTTCAGCGCGTCGACGGCGTGGGGGATGCTGTCGGGCCCGGCGTACACGACGCCGTCGAGGTCCGCGAGGATCACGTCGACGCCGTCCAGCGGGGCGCTCCCCTTCGAAGCCCTAGCGAACATCGCGGTCCGCATCCCCGGCGTCGATCGCGTCCGCTGCGGCGGGCGTCTCGGCGAATGCCTCGGCCGCGGCGCCGCTCCGGTCGGCGGGGAGCTCCTCGTCGACGTCGAGCTCCTCGTCGACGTCGAGCTCTTCGTCGACGTCGATGGCGATGTCCGCGCTGTCCCCGTCCTCGCTCGGCGGGCTCGGCTCGCCGACTGCCTCAGGAGCGTCGGATGCGGGGGACGGGCCGTCCGCCTCCCCGTCCTCCACCTCGAGCTCCTCTTCGACGACCTCGACCATGTCGTCCCAGCCCTCATCGGGATCCGCGAAGGCCGCCTCGGCCGCGTCGGCGCGCTGACGCCAGGCCTCCGCCTCCCCCGCGCGGCCGAGCTCCTCGAGCACCTCCGCGTAGGCGTGGAAGAGGTCAGCGCTGTAGGAGTAGGCGATGTCCCGGTTCAGCTGGGCGATCGACAGCTCGTCGAGGGCCGCCTCGGTCTGGCCCAGGTCGAGCCGGGCGCCGGACATGGCGATCGCGAGCGCGACCTGCTCCGCGGCCGGGAGGGTCTCCTTCGGCACGGAGCGGCCCAGCTCCAGCGCCTTGTCCGGGCGCCCCTGACCGCGCTCGCTGTCGACCATGAGGGCCAGCTGGTCGTCCTTTCCGGAGATGCGCCGGTAGGTCCGCAGCTCGCGCAGCGCGAGCGCGTAGTCGCCCACGGCATACGCGGTGATGGCGAGGGACTCCCGGACCACGGCGATGCGCCCTGCCCGACGCGCCGCCGAGGTGGCGTGCCGGTGCGCGAGCTCGGGATCCTCCTCGATCAGTCGGGCGGCCATCACGAGGTGCTGCGCGACGCCCTCGGCGTTGTCCTTGCTCAGCGTCTTCAGCTCGTTGCGGGCGACGCGGTCGAGGTCACCCGGTGTCACGTCCTCGGGGATCTCGGGATCCTCGTGACGGGGACGGACCGAGCGCAGCTCGCGCGCACGCAGCTGCTCCTCCGTCAGGGCCTCCTCGTAGCGCGGGGCATCTCGATCGTTCCGTGCCGGTCGGCCGTCCCGGGTCCAGAGCTTGTCCCCGTCACGCGGCGGTCGAGCGCCTCCACGTCCGGCATCACGGCCACCGGAATCCCGGCCACCGGAATCCCGGCCACCGTCCTTGGACCACGGCTTCCGCTCCCCGTCCCTGGCCGGCCGCGGCGCGCCCGACCCGCCATCTCGCGACCAGGGCTTGCGTTCCCCGTCACGCTGCGGCCGGGAAGTCGCACCGCCGTCCTTCGACCAGGGCTTGCGCTCTCCATCTCGAGCCGGACGAGCCGGGCCGGCACCGCCACCGTCCTTGGACCAGGGCTTGCGCTCCCCATCCCGAGCGGGACGAGCCTGTCCGGAACCATCACGCGACCAGGGCTTGCGCTCCCCATCCCGAGCGGGACGAGCCTGTCCGGAACCATCACGCGACCAGGGCTTGCGCTCTCCATCCCGCTGCGGCCGACCGGCGGAAGCACCCGCGTCCTTGGACCAGGGCTTGCGCTCACCATCACGAGCCGGGCGGTCGCCCCCGGCGGCACGCGCACCGGAGGAGCGCCCGCCTTCACGGGGCCCCCGAGGCGCACCCGCGGAACCGCGCTCGTACGGCGGCTTGCCGACCTCACGTCCACCCGGCGAGTGCGACGATCCGCGGTCCTGGCCCTCGGGCCGGCTGTCTCGGTCGGATGAGTCGCTCACTGTGCTCCTGTCGGCCGCGAAGGCCAGATGATGTCTGTGGTGTTGTGGGTGTCGCCGAAGTCAGGTCCCAGGCTAACCGGTGCCGTCCTCCGTGCGCAGCCGACCGGCTTCCGGGATGGTCCTGGTCGCGCACCGCTCATCGGCGGGCCGGGCGGCCACCGCCATGTCAGGGCATGGACGCATAGCCGCACGCGACGCCGCGCGAGGTGCGGCCCGCCCGTCCCCGCCACGATGGCGGAGACGCCGACCGAGCCCGAACACCCCGCCGTGGAGGATCGCCCGGGACGACTCGGCCGTTAACGCAGGAAGGCCCGCCGCACGATGTGCGACGGGCCTCCCCGATCATTCTCAAGTTAAGTCCGGCGGTG
>NZ_JADKRS010000005.1:3576-276106 GCF_015351075.1 Clavibacter sp. VKM Ac-2873 | reverse complement strand
TCGAGCAGGCCGCGAGGCCGACGACGAGGAAGCCCGCGGTGGCGAGGCCGAAGACGGACTTGGTGAGATTGCGCATGGGATTTCCTTCGCTGTGTGGAACGGGGATCCGCCCGGTACCCCCGGGCGACACAGGGACTTCGGCGCGGTCGGAGAACGGGTTGGGGTCGGTTCTGCTTTCCCAGCGGAAGGCCAGGTTGGCGGGCGGATCCCCCGGGATCACGCGGATCGACGGAGGGAGGCGCCTCCGTCCGCGCTTGACTTCCGACTGTCGCCGATATATCGTCGCTACATCGCGACAGCACGCCGCGATCCCCGACATCACCTGACCGGAAGGAGCGCCCATGCGCACCCACGACCACGACCACGACGACCACATCCCGTCCCCCTCCTCCGCCGAGGTCCCCGCCGACCCCCACGAGCCGCGCATGCAGCACCACAGCGGCGGGCGCCCGCGCATCATGCCGGGCCACCCGCTCGCGCGCGGCTTCCGCCCGGGCGACGGCCCCGGCTTCCCCGGGTTCCCGGGCTTCCCCGGCATGGGCGGCTTCGGCGGCCCCGGCTTCGGCCCGGGCCGCGGACGCGGCGGACGGGGTCGCGCCCGCCGCGGCGACGTCCGCCTCGCGATCCTCTCCCTGCTCGCCGACGCGCCGTCCAACGGCTACGGCCTCATCACCGGCATCGCCGCGAAGACCGAGGGCGCCTGGCGGCCGAGCCCCGGATCCGTCTACCCGACGCTCCAGCAGCTCGTCGACGAGGACCTGATCGTCGCCGACGAGACCGGCGCCAAGAGCGTCTACTCCCTCACCGCCCAGGGCCGCGCCCACGTCGAGGAGAACCAGGCGGAGATCGACGCCGCCTGGGCCGCCACCACCGACAAGTCCGAGGGCGAGGACGCGTTCCAGACGAGCCTCATGAAGCTCATGGGCGTCGTGAAGCCGCTCATGCACGACGCGACCGACGCCCAGCGCCAGGCCGCGGCGGCGAAGCTCGACGAGACGCGGCGCGCGCTCTACGCGATCCTCGCCGACTGATCCGCGCCGGCCGCAGGGCCACGCACGACGACGGCCCCCGCAGCTGCGGGGGCCGTCGTCGTGCGTGCGTGCGGGCGGGCGGATCAGCGGATCGCCGCGCCCGTGTCCAGGTCGTCGCCCGCCTCGAGGTCGGGGCCGTCCGACTCGGTGATGTCGATGCCCAGGCCGCCGTCCGCGTCGTCGTCGGCGCCCTCGTCGTCGTCGAGGCTCACGACGCGCTCGGCGTCGACGGCCTCCTGCGCCTCGCGGGCGTCGGCCCCGACGAGCTCCTCCTCGTCGTCGCCCGTGTCGTCCAGGTCGCGGTCGGCGGGATCGCGGGGGTTCTCGATGTCGCTCACGGTGCTCTCCTTCGCTGGTCGATGCGGCGCGCTCGCGCCGCCCGTCGACCGTACGCGCCCCGGCTCCGCGCGCGCTGGCCCCGCGCATCCGACGAGCGGCGGGCGGCGGGAGGGCGGCCGCCGATCAGCCGGCGTTGACGCTGATGCGGTGCCAGCCGGTCGCGCCGTCGGGGGCCGGCGGCGCCTCGTCGGAGGTCTGGGTCGCGCCCGTCGTGTCGGTCGCGCGGACCTCGACGCTGTGGGACCCGCTCGCCGCGTCCCACGCGTACGACCACTGCCGCCATGTGTCGGCGCCCACGCCGTCGCCCAGGTCCGCCTCGACCCAGTCGCCCTCGTCGACGCGCACCTCCACCTTCTGGATGCCGGTGTGCTGCGCCCAGGCCATCCCGGCGATCGCGGTGCGCCCCGCGTCCACGCGCGCGCCGGAGCGCGGGGTGTCGATGCGCGAGCCGGTCTTGATGGGGCCGCGCTCGGTCCAGCCGCGCGTCGACCAGTAGGCGACGTCCTCGGCGAATGTCGTGACCTTGAGCTCGGTGACCCACTTGGTCGCCGAGACGTAGCCGTAGAGGCCGGGCACGACCATCCGCACGGGGAAGCCGTGCTGCTGCGGGAGGGGCTCGCCGTTCATGCCGACGGCGAGGATCGACGCGCGGTCGGGATCCGTCAGCGCCTCGAGGGGCGTGCTCGCGGTCCAGCCGTCCTGGCTCGTGGAGAGGACCATGTCGGCGCCCGCGGTCGGCTTCGCGCGCTCGAGCAGGAGGCGGATGGGGTACCCGAGCCAGAGCGCGTTGCCGATCAGGTTCCCGCCGACCTCGTTCGAGACGCACGTGAGCGTGGTCACGTGCTCCTCGAGCGGGAGGGCGAGCAGCTCGGCGAACGTGATCTCGACCTCCTGCTCGACCATGCCCGTGATGCGCAGCTTCCAGGAGGCCGCGTCGACCGACGGCACCTGCAGCGCGGTGTCGATGCGGTAGAAGTCGGTCGCGGGGGTGAGGAAGGGCGCGAGGCCGGGGACGCCGAGCTCCGCGGACGCGGGGATGGCGGCGGCGGGCGTCACGGCGCGCGGGAGCACGAGGGTGCGGCGGAAGTCGTCCACGCGGGCCGCGGCGGCGTTGAGGCCGCGGGCCACGGATCCGGCGACGACGGACGCGACGCCCGCGACCACCGTCATGAGGAGGAAGGTGCGGCGCTCGACGCGCGCGCCGGCCCCCGGCGTGAGCGGGGCGCGCGCGGCCGGGCGGGCGATGCCGCGCACGGGCTCCGCGACCGCGGCCGACGCGGATGCCGCGCGGTCCGCCGCCGTGCGCCAGTCGCGGAGCCGGTCGGCGCCGCGGTGGAGGATGAAGACGCCCGCGATCATGCCGACGATCGTCGGGATCGCCGCGGCGCCCGTCGCCCCCGCCCGCGTGGTCGCCGCGAGCACCGCGACGCCCGCGAAGAGAGCGAGGACGACCACGCCGACCGGTGGGCGGCGCACCTGGAGGATCCCGGCGAGAGCGGCGGCGGCGAGCACCACGGCGCCGAGGACGGCGATCAGCGCGACCTTGTCGCCCGTGCCGAACAGGGCGATCACCGTGTCCTTGACGCCCGCGGGCACGAGGTCGATGACGAGCGCGCCGACCGCGAGCACCGGGCTCGCCGTCGGGGCCACGAAGGCCGCGGCGATCTCGGCCACGGCCAGCACGGCGAGCGCCGCCACCACGCCGAGGAACGCGGACCACCAGCGGAGAGCAGCGCGGGTCACGGGGCGACCGGCTTGCTGTACGGGAGGATCACGTCGAAGCGGCAGCCGCCCTCGACGTTCTGGACGGTGACGTCGCCGTCGTGCGCGCGCACGATGCCGCGGACGATCGCGAGCCCGAGGCCCGCGCCGCCGCCGCCCGACGCGTATCCGCCGTCGTGCGTGCCCTCGGCCTGCACGGCCGGATCCGGCGGCGTGGCCTCGACGGGCGCGGCCGGGAAGTCGGGGCCGAGCGCGGCCTTCGCGGCGGCGCTCTTCCCGTAGGCGCGCGGGGTGCGGGATCCGGTCGACCGCCAGCCCGCGTCGAACACGCGCGGCAGGTCGGCCTCGGGGATGCCGCCCGCGGTGTCCTCGACCGAGAGGACGGCGAGGTTGCCGGAGTCGCGATGCGCGGAGATGACGATGCGGCCGCCCGGCAGCGACTGCTGGATGGCGTTCATCACGAGGTTGCCGACGACGCGCGACAGCTCCCGCGGGTCGCCCTGCACCACGAGGTCGTCGTGCGCCGTCGCGCCGCGGAGGTCGACCTGCCTGGCCTGGGCGACGGGCCCGAGCTCGGCGACGGTGTCGCTCACGACGTCGTAGAGGGAGACGCGCTCGACGGCGAGCTCGAGGCTGCCGGAGTTGATGCGGGACAGCTCGAACAGGTCGTCGACCATGCCGTTGAGGCGGTTCGCCTGCACGCGGATCTGGCGGAAGTAGCGGTGCTCGTCGTCGACCATGCCGTCCTCGAGGGACTCCGCCATGGCGCGGATCCCCGCGAGCGGCGTGCGCAGGTCGTGCGACATCCACGCGATGAGCTCGCGGCGGCTGCGCTCCTGCGCCTCCACGTGGTCGCGGGCGTCGGCCAGCCGGCGGTTGGCGGCGCTGAGCTCGCGGGCGACCTGCGCGAACTCGGTGCTCGTGGGGCGGCCGGGCTCCACGGCGGCCTCCTCGCCCATGGACGCGGCGTAGCGGCCGAGCTCGCGGCTGCCGCGCACGAGGGTCATCCCGAGCATCGCGGCCATGACGAGCGAGACGAGCGCGGAGACCGCGGCGACGGAGAGGAACGCGGTGAGGCCGGCGTCGTCGACGAGCATGCTCGCGGTGACGGCGACCATGCCGCCCACGACCGAGAGCACCGCGGCGAGCGCGACCACGCAGATCTGCAGCACCAGCGAGCGGCGGCGGAGCGCGCGCAGCAGCACGCTCGCGCCGAGGCCGACGACCGCGGCGCAGACGAGCGCCGTCAGCACGACGACGAGGAAGGAGTCCGCGGTCACGCGTCGCCCCCGGCGGGCGGCACGGTCGGCGTCGAGGGGACGGGGTCGGCCTCGGCCCCGTCGGCGGGCGCGGCGGCCGACGGCTCCGCGGGCCCCACGGGTGCCGCGGCGTCCGGGTCGAAGCGGTAGCCGACGCCCCACACGGTGCCGAGGAGCACGGGGTGCGCGGGATCCGCCTCGATCTTCTCCCGCAGGCGCCGCACGTGCACCGTGACGGTGGAGAGGTCGCCGATCTCCCAGCCCCAGACCTGGCGCAGCAGGTCGTCGCGCCCGAAGACGCGGCGCGGGTTCCGCAGCAGGAAGGCGAGCAGGTCGAACTCACGGGAGGTGAGCGACAGCATGACGCCCGCCTGGTGGATCTCGCGCGCGCCGAGGTCGAGCACGAACGGCCCCGCCACGAACGGCGGCTCCGGGACGGCCTCGGGCACGGTGCGGCGGAGCACGGCGCGGACGCGCAGCACGAGCTCGCGCGGGGAGAAGGGCTTGGCGAGGTAGTCGTCGGCACCGGCGTCGAGCCCGTTGACGCGGTCCTCGCCCTGGCCGAGCGCGGTGAGCATCACGACGGGGACGGGCGACTCGGGGTGGTGGGCGCGGATCCGGCGGCACACCTCGAGCCCGTCGAGGCCGGGGAGCATGCGGTCGAGCACGACGAGGTCGGGCATGCGCTCGGTGGCGACGCGCACGGCCTCCAGGCCGTCGGCGACCGTCTCCACCTGGAAGCCCGACGCCTTGAGGTAGCGGCACACGACCTCGTTGACGGTGGGATCGTCCTCGACCACGAGGATGCGGCGTCCGCGCAGCGGATCCGGCCGCGTCGGATCGGGGCGCCCGGCGTCGGCGCGCGCGGGATCGTAGGTGGGGCTCACCCGGTCAGACTATGCGCGGTCCCTGGCGGGGACCCGGGCGGTGTCCGGCTTGCGAGCGAGCCGTCACCCCTCGCGGCGCGCGGCGCGGCGCATGGCGGAGGCACGCAGCCAGGGCCTCCTACGCTCGACCCATGACGCCAGCGCTCGTGGACGTGGTCCTCCCCTGCCTCGACGAGGAGGAGGCCCTGCCCTGGGTCCTCTCGCGCCTGCCCGACGGCTACCGCGCGATCGTCGTCGACAACGGGTCGACCGACCGCTCGGCCGAGGTCGCCCGCGCCCACGGCGCCCTCGTGGTGGCGGAGTCGCGCCGCGGCTTCGGGGCGGCCGCGCACGCGGGCCTCGAGGCGGCGTCCGCGCCGCTCGTCGCGTTCTGCGATGCCGACGCGTCGATGGATCCGGCGCTCCTCCCCCGCGTCGTCGACCCCGTCCGCGACGGCGAGCGCGACCTCGTCCTCGGCCGCCGCATCCCGTCGGCGCGCGGCGCGTGGCCGCTGCACGCGCGGATCGCGAACCTGGAGCTCGCCCGCCGGCTGCGGCGGATCACGGGCGTGCCGCTGCACGACCTCGGCCCGATGCGCTGCGGGCGGCGCACCGAGCTGCTCGACCTGGGGATCCTCGACCGGCGCAGCGGCTATCCGCTGGAGATGCTGCTGCGGGCGTCCGCGGCGAAGTGGCGCATCCTGGAGGTGGAGATGCCGTACGCACCGCGCGTGGGGCGGTCCAAGGTGACCGGCACCGTTCGCGGGACCGTCACGGCCGTGCGCGACATGTCGCGCGTGCTGACCGAGGCGCGAGCAGCGGCCGCGGGCGCCGACCGCACCCCGGGGGGAGCCGCGTGACCGCCGTCGTCGTGATCGCCAAGGAGTGCATCCCGGGCCGCGTGAAGACGCGCCTGCACCCGCCGTTCACCCTCGAGGAGGCGGCCGAGCTGGCGTCCGCCGCCCTCGCCGACACGCTCGCCGCCGTCGACGCCGCCGCGCCCTCGCGCCGGGTCCTCCTCTTCGACGGCACCACGCCGCCCGCGGAGGCCGCCGGCTACGACGTGATCCCGCAGGTGGCCGGCGACCTCGACGAGCGTCTCGCCGCCATGTTCGACGCGCTCGACGGGCCCGTCCTCCTCGTCGGCATGGACACGCCGCAGCTCACCGCGCGCCTCATCCGGCCCGTGCTCGACTCCTGGGCCGACGGCGCACGCGGGCCCGATGCCTGGTTCGGCCCGGCGAACGACGGCGGCTTCTGGGCGCTCGGCCTCCGCGACCCGGACGGCGCGCTCGTGCGCGGCGTGCCCATGTCGCGCGACGACACGGGAGCCGTGCAGCTGTCGCGCCTGCTCGACGCCGGGCTCGACGTGGCGATGCTGCCCGAGCTCACCGACGTCGACACCGTGGACGACGCCCGCGAGGCGGCGGACGCGGCGCCCGCCCATCGCTTCGCCGCGGTGCTCCGAATCCTGGACACCGGCGCGGACACCCGCGCCGCCACCATCGCACCCGCGACTTCGCAGAGGGATCCCGCATGAGCCTGGCAGTCGACCACCCCGAGGACCACGCCCCGGCGCGCGTCCGCACCTTCGGATCCGGTGGCGGCGAGCCCTACGCCCGGGCCCTCCGCGACTCCGGGGAGGTGCTGTTCCTCTCCCTCGCGGCGGACGACGAGGGGACGGAGGTCATCGACATCAGCCGCTGGAGCGCCGACGCCGACGGGGTCGACGCGAGCCTCCTCCTAGATGCGGACGGGCCGGTCCTCGACATCGGCTGCGGCCCCGGCCGCATGGTCCGCGCCGCGATGGACGCCGGGCTCGGCGCCCTCGGGATCGACGTCTCCCCCACCGTGGTCGAGATGGCCGCGGGCCTCGGCCTCCCCGTCCTCCACCGCTCGGTCTTCGAGCGCCTGCCGCGCGAGGGAGGCTGGGGCACGCTCCTCCTCCTCGACGGCAACATCGGCATCGGCGGCGACGCGGCCGCCCTCCTCGCCCGCTGCGGCGAGCTCCTCGACGACGGCGGCGCCCTCGTGGTGGAGACCCACCCGGATCCCGCGCGCGACCGCACCTTCGAGTGCACGGTCGAGGACGGCCGGGGCAACGCGAGCGACCCGTTCCCGTGGGCGCAGGTCGGCCGCGACGCCGTCGCGCGCATGGCCGACGGCGCGGGCCTCGACCTCGTTCAGTGCTGGGAGACCGAGGGCCGGTCCTTCTGCCGCCTCGTCCGCGCGTAGAGCACGGCGACCACGGCCGTCGCCACCGCGGTGGCGACCCACATCAGCGCGAGGCGCGGCGCGTAGTCCGCGATGAGGATCGTCGGGTTGTCGTTGCCGATGGCCCGGGCGCGGATCTCGGGGACGACCACCACGGTCATCACCGCCAGGACGACGACGCCGGCCTGCACGATCACGAGCGCGCCCGGCGGGAGCCGCCTGCCCGCCTTCCGGAGCAGCAGGCCCGCGGCGAAGACCACGGGCGACAGGATCGCGTCGTGCACGAGGATCGCGAGCAGCAGGAACACGCCGACGCCGACCACCTGGTCGGTGCTCTGCGTCTCGAGGAGCGTCCGCACGCCGAGCGCGAGGACGACCACGCCGACGGCGATGAGGACGATCCGGGCCGCGAGGACGCCGCGAGCGGGTCGTTCCGCGGGATCCCGACGGGTGCCGGTCATCACATCACCTCCAGGGTCGAGAGCCACTTGGTCTGCAGCACGCCGGGACGCCCGGGCGCGATCATGCGCGCGGGGTAGCCGTGCTGGATGTCGAGGGGCGCCCCGTCGAGCTCCAGCGCCACGAGCGTGAGCGGGTCGCGCGCGTACTCGGGCCCCATCTCGGTGGCCCGGAATCCGCCGTTCTGCTCGAGGCTCGTGACGCGCAGCCGCGCCCCGGGGTCGGACCCGACCGCGTCCATCAGGTCCATGAGGCGGACGCCGCGCCAGGACGCCGACTGGCTCCACCCCTCGACGCACGCGATCGGCAGCGTCGCGGTCACGAGCTCCATGCCGCGGAGGTCCTGCATCGTGAAGGCGCGCGACATGGATCCGTTGGAGACGGTGAGGGTCCACCCCGGATCCACCGCGGTCTCCGTGACACCGGCGGCCTCGGCCGTGCGGTTGACGGGCAGGGCCTGCGGCCCGGTGCCCATGACGCGCGGGGCGAACGCGTTGAACGGGGCCAGGAACCGGAACGACTGTCCCGCGGTCAGCCCGACGACCGCGGCGACGGAGGCGCCGACCGCCACGAGGAATCCGCGGCGGGCGACCGGGGTGGGCGTGACGGGGGTGTCGTCGATCCAGGCGACCACGCGGCCCGTGACGCCGCGCGGCGGGCGCACGACGTCGTCGTCCTCCGCCACGATGGGCGACTCCTCCGCCTGCCCGCGCCGCCAGTGCCCGGCGATGGCGGGCAGCTTCACGCCGATGTGGATCGCGAGCGAGCCGATCACCACGAACGCCAGCGCGAAGTGCGTCTGCCGGAAGTAGAACGGGAACGGCACCCACTGGAAGGTGTTGAGGAGGCCCATCGCCACCTCGAGCAGCGACCCGCCGACGAAGACGGCGATGGACGCGCGCTCGAGGAACGAGACCACCCCGGTCACCGGCGGATAGGTGAGCAGCTCGGGGAAGACGATCCAGAGCTTGGCGAGCAGCAGCGGCACGCACGCGATGCCGGTCGTGATGTGGATCCCCTGCGTCAGCCGGTACAGCGAGACGGGCGCCGTGGGGAAGCGCATCCACGGCAGCGGATCCTGCAGGAAGTGGCTGTAGAGGCCGGTCGTGAAGCAGACCAGGAAGGCGAGGCCGAGCAGACGCCCGATGACGACCGCCAGCCGGGTGGTGCGGGCGGGCGACGCGAGCCGACGCCTCGCCTCGTGCATCAGTGTCCGCATGGGGTCGCTCCGGGATCTCGGGGGTGGGCCGTCCAGGTCGGGCAGCGGCCGTCGAGGCGGACGACGACACAATGGGGTGTGCGCACCGCCCTCACCGTCCTCGTCCTGGTCGTCATGGCCGCGCTCACCGGATGGTCGGTGGTCGCGTTCGATCTGTTCGGAGCTGCGGACGACGAGGCCTTCTTCCGACGCGAGGGTGCCGCGCCGCTGTTCTGGCTCGTGATCGTGCTCTGGTTCCTCTTCGGAGCCGCCGTGCTCCTGGTGCGGAAGGTCAGGCGGCAGGACGCCACCCTGATCGTGGTGTCCGGCTCCCTCATCCTCGCCCTCGCAGCCATGGCAGGTCCAGCGAACACGAGCACCGATTCCGCACGCTACGCCTGGGACGGCATCGTCCAGGTGCACGGGACGTCCCCCTATCTGCACACGCCCGCGGATCCGGACCTCCGCGACATCCGCCCCGCGTGGTTGTACCCCGCCCCGGTGTTCCTCGGCGACGGGACGTGGCGCTGCGAGGGCCGGCGGCTCCTCGGCCTGTACGAGACCGGCGGCGGCCCGCCGATGTGCACGGCGCTCAACCGCCCGACCGTGCCGACCATCTACCCGCCGGCGGCCGAGATGTTCTTCGCGGGCGTCCGCGCCGTCGTCCCGGACGACGTGGGCTACATCGCGTTCCAGGTCGCGGGCGTGCTCATGCAGACGGGCGTGACCCTGCTGCTGGTCCGCGCGTTGCGTCGGCGCGGCAAGCCGATCTGGTGGGCCGCCCTCTGGGGCTGGTGCCCGCTGGTGGCGAGCGAGGTGGTCACGAACTCGCACGTGGACGCGCTCGGGGCGCTGCTCGCGCTGGCCGCCACGATCCTCGTGGCCGGGGGGATGCGGTGGCGCGGCGGGATCGCGCTCGGTGCGGCCATCGCCACCAAGCTCATCCCGGTGATCGCCGCGCCCGCGCTGCTGCGCCGGCAGCCGTGGAAGGTCATCATCGCGGCCGTCGTCACCTTCGCCGTGCTCTACGTCCCGTACGTGATCAGCACCGGGATCGGCGTGCTCGGCTACCTGCCCGGCTACCTGCAGGAGGAGGGCTACGAGTCCGGCGGCACCTTCCCGCTGGTGGAGCTGCTCGTGCCCGACGGCTTCGGGCTGCCCGTGGTCGTGCTCGTGCTCGCCGTGACGGCGGGACTCGTGTGGTGGCGGACCGATCCCGCGGATCCGTGGCTCGGCCAGCTCATGATGATCGGCGTCACGCTGCTCGCGGTCAGCCCCCGCTACTCCTGGTACGCGCTGCTGCTGATCCCGTTCATCGCGATGACGGGCCGCGGCGAGTGGTTCGCGGTCGTGGGCGCGCTGGCGCTGCGGCTCTTCACCCCGGAGCTGTGGGCCTGGCAGATCGCCCTCGTGACCGCGCTCGTGGTCGTGGTGGTCGCGTCGCTCGTGCGCCTCGGGCCCGACGGGCGCGCGCGGCTCGTGCCGGCGGCGGTGCGCTCCCGCTGGGGCGGCCGACACGGCGAACGGGCCGGCGCAGGTGGTCCGCCGAGCCGCTAGGACGCGGGCGGATCGGCGAGGGGCGCGTGTCGCGGGCGCCTCGCCGCGCGCTCCCGGGCCGGACGCCGTGGAGGCGTACCGGGGGCAGGACCCGGTCCGGGGAGCGCTGCTCGGACTCCCGCCCACGTCGACGGGCACGGAGCCGACGAGCGTTCCGCTCACGACGCTGCCCGCGCCCGCGCGGAGCTCGCGGATCCGGGACGCGTCGCCCGTGCTGCTCGCCACGCCGAGCACCCCGACGACGATCATCAGCACGGCCAGCATCCCGAGGAGGGCGCTGGGCATGGCGGGGTGGCGGCGGAGGATGCGCAGCGCCCGCCGTGCGCTCACCCGCCGAGGCTCTCGCCCGGGCTCCGCGGCGCGTGGTCGGCGGGCGGCTGCCGCGGCAGGCCGGATCCGGTCACGGTCGGCACCGACCGGGCGCGCGCGTAGCCTGGGGGCATGAGCACCTCGCTGGGGATGCCGGCGATGCCGCGTCCCGCCGCCGCTCCGGGCCCCGCCCGGCCCGACGATCCGGCGCTCCTCGACCCGTTCGGCCGTCGCGCGACCGACCTCCGCATCTCGCTCACCGACCGCTGCAACCTGCGCTGCACGTACTGCATGCCGGCCGAGGGCCTGCCGTTCACGCCCGACCGGCAGGCGCTGCAGCTCGACGAGATCGAGCGGCTGGTGCGCATCGGCACGCGCGACCTCGGCGTCCGCCAGGTGCGGTTCACGGGCGGCGAGCCGCTGCTGCGCCGCGACCTCATCGAGATCATCGCCGCGTGCGCCGCGATCCCCGACCGGCCGGAGATCTCGCTCACGACCAACGCGATCGGCCTCGCGTCGCGCGCGCAGGCGCTGAAGGACGCGGGGCTCGACCGGATCAACGTGTCGCTCGACTCCGTGCACGCGGAGACGTTCCGGCTCATCACGCGCCGCCCGTTCCTCGACCGCGTGCTCGACGGCATCGACGCCGCGGCGGCCGCGGGGCTCGCGCCCATCAAGATCAACGCGGTGCTCGTGCGCGGCGTCAACGACGACCAGGCGGCGGATCTCCTCGCCTGGGCGGTCGCGGGCGGCCACCAGCTGCGCTTCATCGAGCAGATGCCGCTCGACGCCGACCACGCGTGGGACCGCGACGAGATGATCACGGCCGCCGAGATCCGCGCCCGCCTGTCCGAGCGCTTCACGCTCGTGCCCGACGAGGAGCCGCGCGACGGATCCCCCGCCGAGCTCTGGCGCGTGCACTCCCGCGAGGGCGGCGCGGACACCGCGATGCTCGGCCGCGTGGGCGTCATCGCGAGCGTCACCGAGCCGTTCTGCGCCGACTGCCGCCGCACGCGCCTCACCGCGACGGGCGGCGTGCGCAGCTGCCTGTTCTCGCACACCGAGACCGACCTGCTCGCGCCGATGCGCGCCGGCGCGAGCGACCAAGAGATCGCCGACCTCTGGCGCGGCGCCATGTGGGCGAAGCCGAAGGGCCACGGCATGGACGACGCCGACTTCATCCAGCCCGCCCGCTCCATGAGCGCGATCGGCGGCTGACGTGATCGTCCGCGTGGAGCTCTTCGCCGCCGCATCCGCCGCGCTCGGCCGGACGACGGACGACCTCGACCTGCCCGACGGCGCCACGGTCGGCGACCTGATGGACGCGCTCGGGTCCCGTGCCGCCGCCACGGAGGATCCCGCGAACGCCGCCGCCGTCCTCGCCCGCTGCACCTACCTCATCGAGGGCGTCGCCACCACCGACCGCGACGCGCCCCTCACCGCGGACGGCGCCGTGGACGTGCTGCCGCCGTTCTCGGGCGGCTGATCCGCACCCGCGCCCGGATCAGGCCGGGCGGCGCCCCGCGAGCAGCCCCTCGAGGACCGCGGCACCGCGATCCGCGTCCGCCACGGTGACCAGCCGCGCGCGGCCGCCGCTCAGGCGGACGACGAGGCCGGGACCGGAGCGCGTGACGTAGGCGAGGCCGCGGCCGGACACCCGCAGGCCCCAGCCGCCCCACTGGCCCGGGGACACGTCCTCCCAGCCGGCCGACTCGATGCGGGCGAGCGGGACGCGCATGATCGGGATCCGCGTCCACGCCGACACGACGCGCAGCCCGCGGCGGTCGACCGTGACCACCACGCGGGCGAGCGCCAGCATCGCGAGGCCGGCGACGACCAGCGGGATCCCGGCGAGCGCCGCGGTGCCCGCGTCGACCGCGGATGCGCTGGCCCAGGCGATGGCCCCGAGCACGACGACGACCGCGCCGATGCCCGCGAACCAGGCGCTTCCGGTGCGCGCGCGCCAGGCGACCCGAGCAGTGGCGGGGACCTCGAGCGGCGGCACGTCGTGCGCGGGGACGGGTCCGGCGGCGCGCACGAGGACGGCCAGGGGGATCGCCGCCGCCACGACGCCGACGCCCAGGAACACGACGCTCCACCAGATGGGGAAGGTCCCGTCGCCGACGGATCCGGCCAGGGCGAGGCCGATCCACGCCGTGCCGAGGATGCCCGCCACGAGGTTCGCGACGAGGAGCACCGTGGCCGCCGTGCGCCGGTCCCGGGCTCGCGTGGCGGCGACGGCCAGCGCCACGGCGACGAGCGCGAGGCCCACCGAGATCGCGAGCATCCCCCAGGGCGAGCCCCAGCCGTCGGGCGTCCCGTCGGCCGCGAAGTGGACGGCGATGCGAGCGGGCAGCTCCGGCGCGAGCAGGACGGCCGCGACGCCGAGCGCCAGGGCGATGGCGGCCGCCGGGGCGACGACCGCCACGCGCGCGCCGGTCGGCAGGTGACGAGGTGCTGGGGTGGTCATCGTGCTCCCTTGATCATGGTGAACAGGTCGTCCATGGGCACCCCGAGGGTCTCCGCCTGCTCGCGGAGCTCCTCCACGAGCGCGCGCAGCCGGTCGAACGAGGCGTTGCCCGAGCGGATCACCGTCGCGCCGCGACCGCGCCGCAGCTCGATGAGCCCGTCGTCCTGCAGGGCGGCGTACGCCCGGAGGACCGTGTGCATGTTCACGTCCACGGAGGCCGCGAGGTCGCGCGCCGAGGGCAGCCGCTCCCCGCTCGCGAGCTCGCCGCGCGCGATGGCGTGGCGGATCTGCGTCGCCACCTGCTCGGCGAGCGAGGCACGCGCCGCAGGATCCACCGTGATGAGCATGTTCGCATTCTATGCGAACAATGCTCGATCGCGCCAGGGCGCCGGAGGGCGCGTGGCGTCAGCGCCCGTCGTACGCGGCCTGCAGGTCGGCCACGACGAGCCGGCCCATCCCCATCATCGCGGCCATGGCGCGCGCGGCGCCCTCGGGGTCGGGCCCGCCGATCGTGGACCCCATCGCCTCCGGGACGACCTGCCACCAGAAGCCCCAGCGGTCGCGCACCCAACCGCACCGGCCCTCGGTCCCGCCGTCCGCGAAGGCGTCCCAGTAGCGGTCGACCTCCTCCTGGGTCGCGACCGAGATCGACAGCGACACCGCCTCGGTCGCCTGCATGCCGGGGCCGCCGTTGAGCAGGCGGATCACCTGGCCGTCGAGCTCGAGGTCGAGGACGAGGGCCGTGCCGCGCAGGGCCGGGTCCGGGACGTCGTCCGGGTAGCGGGAGGCGCTGGTGATCCGTGAGCCGGGGAAGAGGTCGACGTAGAACCGGGCCGCCTCCTCGATCTCCTCGCCGAACCAGAGGGTGGGGGTGATGCGCGGCATGGCTGCTCCTCGTGTCCGACGGCGGCGTCGTCGCGCGCCGTCGTGGCCACGCTAGCCACGACGGGCGCCGCGGAGAAGGGCGCCAGCGACGCAGCAGCTCGGCTCAGCGGCTCAGCGCAGCGGATCCTCCGGCGGCTGCTCGTCGGCGTTCCGGATCACCGTGAGGAGCAGGGCGTTCAGCTGCGCGCTCTCGGCCGCGCTCATCCCGTAGCCGCGGAGGTCGTTCGTCCCCGTCGCGATCTCCTGCGATGCCGCGAGCGCCCGCTCCCCGTCGTCGGTGATGCGGACGGGGTTGCGGCGACCCTTCGACCGGACGCCGACCCGCTGCACGAGCCCGCGGCGCTCCATGCCGTCGAGCACCTCGGCCATGCTCTGCGGCCGCACGAAGACGGCGCGCGCGATGTCGGCGGACGTCATCTCCGTCCCGCCGGCCAGGCAGGACAGCACGCCGAACTGCACGAGGCTGATGTCGTGCGCGGCCAGCTCCGCGGTGATCCGGTTGCCGATGATGCGCGCGACCTTCACCGCGTTCCACCCGAGGACCGCCTCGAGCTCCCCGTCGTCGTTCCTGACCATGTGCCGATCCTCGCGCATGATCGGCGCCGCTCGTACCAGCAGGACCCTGTTGGTGAGTAATATGCAGGTACCTGCTTCTTCGGGGGTCCGGGGCGTTCGCCCCGGGAGGACGAGACGACCGACAGGACACCGCGCATGACCACAGCACCCACCCCGCAGCCCGCGCTCCCCGACGACCGCGGCCGCTGGGGCGCCGACGACCAGCTCGGCACCCTGAACCTCGTCGACGACGCCGCCCGTGCCCGCGCCGCCACCGCCGTGCGCACCGGCCGCTGGGTGTCGCTCGCGCTGCCCGTCGAGCCCGCGTCGATGCTGGGCGGGCCGTTCGCTCCCCCGTCGCCGCCGTCGCCGCCCGTGCAGCAGGCGCTGCTGCACACCGGCACCCCGCCCATGGGCATGTCCGAGGTGCTCGTCGTGACGGCGCACCACCCGGCGATGACGCACATCGACGCGGTCGTGCACATGCCCATCGACGGCGTCGTGTACCCCGGCCGGCCCCTCGGGGAGGCGGTCCCGGGCGGCCATGTGGCCCACGGATCCACGACCGCCTTCGCGGAGGGCGTCGTCACGCGCGGCGTGCTGCTCGACCTCGCGCCGGAGGGCCGGCTGCCGTCGGGCCACCCGATCACGGGCGCCGACCTCGACGCCGCGGAGGCGCGCGCGGGCGTCGCCCTCGAGTCCGGCGACGCCCTGGTCGTGCGGAGCGGATGGGCGTTCGCCTGGGGCGCCGCGGAGCCCGGCCCCGGCATGACCGTCGACGCGGTGCGGTGGATGCACGCGCGCGGCGTCGCGCTCTACGCGGGCGACGTCAGCGACGGCTTCCCGCCGAGCGACCCCGAGGTGCCCATGCCCATGCACATGGTCGCCCTGGCCCGGCTCGGCATGCCGCTCGTCGACAGCGCCGCCGTCGAGGAGCTCGCGGTCGCGTGCCGGGAGCTGGGCCGCTGGTCGTTCCTGCTCAGCGTGGCGCCGCCGCGGATCCACGGCCTGACGGGCGTGCCCGTCAACCCGATCGCGGTCTTCTGACGCCGGGCGCCGGACGTCGGGCGCCGGATGCCGGGCGCCGGGCGCGGGCGTCAGGCCGACTCGCGCACCACCAGCTGGTGGCGCACCGTGCGGATCACCTCGGGTCCGGAGCGCGGCAGCTCGCCCGCGATCATGGCGACCGCGAGGTCGAGCGCGTGGCGGGCGAGCTCGTCGAGGTCCACCGCGAGCGTCGTCAGGGTGGGCGCGAGCAGGCGGCCGAGCGACAGGCCGTCGATGCCGACCACGCGCACGTCGCCGGGCACGTCGACGCCCGCGCGGCGGCAGGCGGAGAGCACGCCGAGGGCGCACACGTCGTTGAAGGCGACGATGGCGTCGGCCGCGCGCGGGCGGGCGACGACGCGCTCGGTCGCGGCCGCGGCGGCCTCCGCGGTGGGCGCGGATGCGCGGACCACGGACACCTCCATCGCCCGGGCCTCGAACGCGCGCATGAGCAGGGCGGCGCGTGGACTGGGGCCGGCGGCGACCGCCGCGTCGAGCACCACCGGGTGGCGCACGCCGACCGCGTGGAGGTGGTCGGCGAGGGCATCGATCGCCTCCGAGGGATCCAGCTGCACGGCGGCGCGCAGCGGGTCGCCCCGCGGATCCAGCTCGACGACGGGCACCGAGCCGAGCCGCCCGATCCACTCGGCGGCGCGCGACCCGAGGGTCCCGATCACGGCGTCGGTCTGCGCGCCGAGCGCCTCCACCATGCGATCGGAGTCGGCGGCGAGGCCGACGTCGGCGAGCGACACGTTCCAGCCCCGGGCCGCGGCGATGCGCACCACCGCGGACGCGAGCTCCGGCGACCACGGGTTCCGCAGGTCGTCGACCACCAGGCCGAGCTGGTGGTCGCCGCCCGTGACGAGCCCGCGCCCGAACCGCGACGGCCGGTACGCGAGCTGATCGGCGGCGTCGAGCACGCGCCGCTTCGTCTCCTCGCTGATGCCCGGCATGCCGTTCATCGCGCGCGTCACGGTCTGGCGCGACACCCCCGCGGCGGAGGCGACGTCGTGGATCGTGGCGCGGCCGGCCGCACCCGCTCCGCTCAGCCGCGCAGGTCCAGCCACGCCACCTGCTCCGGGGTGAGCTCGATCGACAGGCCGCGCATCGACGACCGGACCTCGGTGATGGTGCGGGGGCCGAACAGCGGGAACGTCGGGAACGGCTGCGCGAGCACGTACGCGAGCGCGATCGCCGTGGCCTGCACGCCGTGCTCCGCGCCCAGCTGCTCGGCGCGACGCAGGCGCTCGAAGTTGTCGTCGCCGTAGTAGCAGCGCACGAGCTCCGGGTCGCTCAGGTCGTCGGGGCGGGCGCGGCCCGTGAAGAACCCGCGCGCCTGCGACGACCACGGCAGCAGCGGGATCTGCCGCTCCACGAGCCAGGCCTTGGAGGCGGGATCCGTGACGTGCACGCACCCGGCCCACGGCACGTCGTACGCCTCGGCCAGGCCGAAGTGGTCGCTCAGCGCTTGGAAGCCCGCGCGGCCGTTCGCCTTCGCGTACGCCTGCGCCTCGTCGAAGCGCTCGGGCGTCCAGTTCGAGACGCCGTACGAACGGATCCGTCCGGCGCGCTGGTGCTCGTCCATCACGTCGACGAACTCCCCCACCGGCACCTCGAGGTTGTCGCGGTGCATGAGGTAGATGTCGGCGTAGTCGGTGCCCTGCCGCTCGAGGCTCTCGAGCAGCTGGCTCGTGAGCGACTCGGGGTCGCAGTGCGGGGTGTGGGCGCCCTTGGTGATGACGACGACGTCCTCGCGGATGCCGCGGTTCTGGATCCACCTCCCGAGGCGCCCCTCCATCACGCCGCCGCCGTAGATGTAGCCGGTGTCGAAGGCGTTGCCGCCCTGCTCGACGAAGTGGTCGAAGATCGCGGACGCGTGAGCCAGGTCGGGCTGGTTGTCGACGCCCATGACGAGGCGCGACATGCTCTTGCCGACGCCGGGGATCTCGCCGTAGAGCATGGTGCTGTCGTCGCGGACGCGGAGCGGCCGGCCGGAGACGGTCGGGATGTCCGCGTCCTCGGACTCGAAGGGGTAGCGGAGCTCGAGCGCGGCGCGCCAGCGGTCGAGCGTGCGGGCCGTGGCGAGCGTCTCGTCGAGCGTCATCTGCGCGGCCTCGCCGAGGCCGGCCGCGAGGGCGTCGGTCGTGGCGTCGGCCTCGATCGCGTACGGCTTCGCGCCCGCGAACGTGAGGGTGCGCGGCTCCTCTCCGACGACGGAGACCTCGATGGTGGGCGCGTCGCCGAGGGTCCACGGGTCGCTGAGGTGGATGCGGCCCGTCGAGCCGTGGATCGTGAGCGCCTGCGGCTCGTCGAGCGCGACGCCCGTGCGGAGGGTCGCGGTGATGCCCGGCCGCCCGGCGCCGCCGCGGTAGGTCGCGCGCGCGACGGACCACTCGTCGACGCCGGTCGGCCCGACGGTGCCGTCCACCTCGAGGGTGAGCGGCTCGGCGACGGCGATCCCGGTCGCGGCCTGCACGACGGCGGCCGCGGCGGTGACGGTGTAGCCGCCGACGTCGAGGATCCCGCCGCCCGCGGTCGCCGTGTCGTAGAGGCGGCCGGTGCGGGATCCGGTGCGGAAGGAGAAGGACGCGTCGACGTGGGCGACCTCCCCGATCACGCCCTCGCGCAGCAGCTCGAGGAGCGCCGCCGTCTGCGGGTGGAAGCGGTACATGTACGCCTCGACGAGCGGGAGGCCGGCCTCGCGGGCCGCGTCGACGAGCGCCATCGCGGTGCCGTGGTTCACGGCGAGCGGCTTCTCGCAGAGGACGGCCTTGCCTGCCTCGAGCGCGCGGATCACGAGGTCGGCGTGGCCGGTGTGCACGGTGGAGACGTAGACGGCGTCGACGTCCGGATCCGCGAGGACCGCGTCGTAGTCGGCGCCCGTGACGTCGGCGAAGCCGTGGTCGGCGGCCTCGGCCGCGAAGGCCCCGGCGCGCTCGGCGCTCGAGCTGCCGGCGGCGACGAGCCGCGCGTCGCGCTCGCTCGCGGGGAGCTGGGAGAGGAAGCGGCGGGCGATGCTGCCCGGGCCGAGGACCGCCCAGCGGGGTGCGGTCGAGGTGGTCGGGGTGGGGTCGGTCATGGTGGTGCCCTTCGCGGCGTCGTCGGCGTGAACGTTCACGACGACGCTACGGGGCGGGCGGGCAGATCGTCAAGGGATCCGATGCAGGCGGCCCGTGAACGTTCACGCGCCGCCTGCGCCCCGCGGGTCACCCGTCCGCCGCGGCGCCCGGATCCAGCCCCTGCAGGAAGGCGAAGTGCGCGGCCAGCCGCCGGCGACCGTCCTTCGTGAGCGCGACCCACGTTCGGGCCTGGCCGCGCGGCTGCTGCACGCGCCGCGACTCGACGATCGCCGACTCGGACAGGGTCTTGAGGTGCTTGCTGAGGGTGGCGTCGGACACGGCGAGCGCGTCGCGGAGGGTGCCGAACTCGATCTCCCCCGCCCGGGCGAGCAGCGCGCAGATCTGCAGCCGCTGCGGGGCGTGGATGACCGCGTCGAACTCCGGCGCGGGCGCGGCCACTAGGCGAGCCCGCGGCCGAGGCGCTGGCGGGCGGCCCGGTCGGCGAGCGGTCCGAGCAGGGCGACGACGACGGCGACCCCGGCCGCGATGCCGGTGACCTCGAGGATGCCCAGCTGCCGCGCGAAGAGCGCGACGGCGATGCCCGCCGTGGCGACGGCGAGCGAGAGGACCGACCAGGGCGCGCCGTCCCGCACGAAGCGCCAGCGGTCGGGATGGGCGCTCGAGAAGCCCACCGCGGACATGCGGAGGCGGGGCAGCAGGACGAGGCCGACGAGGCCGATCGCGAGGACCGCGAGCGCCCAGTCCGCGCGGGGCGCGATGCCGAAGACGAGGGCACCGACGCTGAGCCCGCGGAGCGCGTGGAACCACCACGGCGAACGGAGGCGGTCGGTGAGCCGGTCGGCCGCGGCGCGCATGGCGTCGGCGTCGAACGGGCCGTCGGGGCGGGCGGACGAGGAGTCGTGAGCGTGTGTTTCCATGTCGGCAACACTAAGTGTTTCCAAGTTGGAAAGCAAGTGCTGCGCGGGACGGATCACCGGTCGGCGCCCTCCGCCTCGATCTCCGCGACCAACCGCCGGAGGAGCCGGATCAGCTCCGTCCGCTCGCGCGCGGACCACTCCCCCACGAGCTCGCCGAGGAGGGCGCGCGCCGTCGACGAGTTGCGGTCGAGCACGCGCTCGGCGTCGGGCGTCGCGCGCACGAGGACCGCGCGCCGGTCGGCGGGGTCGGGCTCGCGGATCACGAGGCCCCGCTCCTCGAGGCGCCGCACGTGCGCGGTCATCGTCGACTTGTCGACGCCCTGCCAGTCGGCGAGGACGCGCATGCGGGTCGCCCCGGACTCGGCGAGGTGCGCGATGAGCCAGGTGTCGGTCGGCGAGAACGCCTCGCCCTCGGCGGCGAGCATGCGCCGGCGCACGTCCGGCCGCGACGCCCAGCGGGTGATCGCGAGGACCGCCCGCTCCATCGCGGTGCCGACGTCCGCGCCGCCTGCACCTGGGAGCTCGCTCACTGTCGCATCCCCGTCCCCTCCGTGCTGGCCGACCGTTGGTATCCTCAAACCATATCGTCCCATCCGGACCGATCGATCGACACGAGAGGAAGACCCCATGTCCACCCCGAGCACCGACCCCCGCGCGCACGCCGTCCCGGCCACGCCCCGCGAGGTGATCGCGAGCTACACCGAGTACGCCGACGCGCAGGCCGCCGTCGACACGCTGTCCGACCGCGAGTTCCCCGTCGCCTCGACGCAGATCGTGGGCCACGACGTGCGCACCGTCGAGACCGTCACGGGCCGCGTCACCAACGGCAGCGCCGCGGTGCGCGGGGCCGCGGGCGGCGCCTGGTTCGGCCTCATGCTGGGACTGCTGTTCGGGATCTTCACGCCCGGCGTCGCGTGGCTCGGCGTCCTCCTCGTCGCGGTCGGCATCGGCGCGCTCTGGGGCGCGCTGTTCGGCTTCGTCGGCCACTACGCGACCCGCGGGAAGCGCGACTTCGCGTCCATCCAGACGCTGACCGCCGGCCGCTACGACGTGATGGTCGACAGCGCGCGGTCCGCCGAGGCGTCGCGGATCCTGTTCGACAGCACGGGCGCACCCCGCGCCTGAACGAGCACGACGCGGACGGACGGCTCAGCCGCCCGTCCGCGTCGTCATGTCCGGGGTGCGTCCTCGGGCGCCTCGAGCGTCAGCCACTCCTCGTCGATGCGGTAGCCGAGCGCGGCGCCGGCCGCGATGATGGCCGCGTTCTCGCGCGAGCCGCCGGTGCGGAACGACGTCACGCCCGCCGCGAGGAGCGCCCGCACGGAGGCCGCCTTCACGGCCGTGCCGAGGCCACGGCCTCGATGGGCGGCGTCGACGACCGTCACGTCGGTCTCGGCGGTGCGGCCCGTGGGATCCAGGTCGACGAACGTCATCGCGAGGAGCGCGCCGCTCGCGTCGAACGCGCCGTAGCCGCGGCGGCCGGATGCCGGGACGCGGGCGGAGCCGGCCGTGAGGCCCGCGTGGCGGGTGGCGGGGCCTCCCGGGTAGTCGGCAAGGGTCGCGGCGTCGAGCGCGAGGATCGCACGGGCGTCGTCCGGCCCCAGCTCGCGCAGCGCGGCGAATTCGGCGACACGGGCCACGAGCGCGCGCAGGCGGGCGGGATCCGCGTCCGCCGCGTCGAGCTGCGCGCCCCACGACCGGGCGGTCACGATCCGGCCGGCAGCGAGCAGCTCCGCCACCCGCGGATCGTCGGATCGGGCGATGACGGGCTCGGCGCTCATCCCGCGAGCCTGGCACGCGGGAGCTCCCACGGCGGGAGCACCGACGGCGGGAGCGCCCACGGCGGGAGCGCCGACGGCGGGAGCGCCCGCGGCGGGAGCGCTCAGGCCGGGAAGCGCACGCCCGTCAGCTCCTCCGAGAGCGCCCAGACGCGGCGCGCGTCGGCGGCGTCGGCGACCCGCGGGAACGGCGGTGTCGGGGCGGGCGCGCCGCCGAGATGCCCGGGGCCGCGCGGCGCGAACATGCGACCGCCCGCGCCGTCGGCCGTCGCCGCGAGGAGGGCGGGCAGGGCGGCCGTCTCGGGCGTGCCGACCAGGATCCCGTAGCGCGACAGCAGGCGGATCGTCCGCACGTCGAGCCCGTCGCGGGACCGGCCCGTCGCCGTGCGCGCCGCGAGGAGGCTGGTCGGCGCGATGCCCGGGTGCGCGAGATCGCTCGTGATCCCCCAGCCGCCGGCCGCGCTCCGCCGCTCGAGCTCGAGGCCGAAGAGACCCTGCGCGATCTTGGAGGAGCTGTAGGCGCGCCCGGCCCGGTACCGCCGCGCCCACTGGAGGTCGTCCCACTGGACCGCGTTCTGGGCGGCGGCGATGCTCACCTGCGCGACGACGCGCGCGGATCCGGCCCGCAGCAGCGGCAGCAGCCGGCCCACGAGCGCGAAGTGCCCGAGGTGGTTGGTGCCGAGCTGCAGCTCGAAGCCGTCGGCGGTCGTGCGGCGCGCGGGCGGCGTCATGACGCCCGCGTTCGCGACGAGGAGGTGCAGGGGCGCGCCGTCCTCGGCGAGCCGGTCGGCGAGCGCCGCCACCGAGTCGAGCGACGCGAGGTCGAGGTCGTGCAGGGCGATCCACGCGGCGGGGTGCCGCTCGCGGATCCGGGCCACGGCCGCCTCGCCCTTCCGCCGGTCGCGCACGGGCAGCAGCACCTCGGCACCGGCGCCGGCGAGCCGGGTGGCGAGCGCGAGGCCGATGCCGTCGCTGCCTCCCGTGACGAGGGCGCGGCGGCCCGTGAGGTCGGGGACGGGGATGTCGATCGGGCGACGGGGCATGGCGGATCCTCCTGCGGACGACGACGCGGGCGTTCCGCGTCGGCTGCCCCGAGCCTGGGCGCGCGCCGGCCGGGCAGCCAGGGCGCGTCGAGACGTGGATCGGCGGGTCCTGGTTGAGCGTGTCCCCGCCCGGGAGGATGGACGGGACCGAGGAGGACGCATGCGCCAGATGGATCCCGCGGGGCTCGCCGAGTTCCTCCGCCGCCGCCGCGAGGCGCTGCAACCCGAGGACGTCGGCCTGCCCCGCACCCCGCGACGCCGGACGAGCGGGCTGCGGCGCGAGGAGGTCGCCGCGCTCTCGAGCATGTCCGCCGACTACTACGCGCGCATCGAGCGCGGCAGCAGCCCGCAGCCGTCGGAGCAGATGCTCGCGGCGATCGCGCACGGCATGCACCTCTCGGTCGACGAGCGCGACCACCTCTTCCTCCTCGCGGGCCACCGGCCTCCGGCGCGCGGCGGATCCGGCGACCACGTGGGACCTGGCCTCCAGCGGATCCTCGACCGGCTCGCCGACACCCCCGCCGAGGTGGTGAGCGAGCTCGGCGAGACGCTGCTGCAGACGCCGATGGGCGTCGCGCTGACGGGCGACACCGCGCACCTCGCCAGGCCGGAGCGGAGCATCGGGTACCGGTGGTTCGCGGATCCGGCCAGCCGCGGCCTCTTCGCCGAGGAGGACCACGACGCCCTCGGACGCCTCTGGGTGTCGGGCCTCCGCGAGGTCGCCACGCGCCGCGGCCCCGGATCCCGCGCCGCGCGCTACGTCGAGCTGCTGCTGCCGCGGAGCGCCGAGTTCCGCGAGCTGTGGGCACGGCACGAGGTCGGCCTCCGACCCGGCGCCGTGAAGCGCTTCGAGCACCCGGAGCTCGGCCGGCTGGAGCTCTCCTGCCAGACGCTCACGGATCCCGAGCAGTCCCACCACCTGCTCGTCTACACGGCCGCGCCCGGCTCGGAGAGCCACGAGAAGCTGCGGCTGCTGGGCGTGATCGGGGCGCAGCGGCTGGGGTGAGGTGCCCCGATCGGGGGCGACACGCACGGACAGCGGGGTGGGAGACTCACGCGTACCCGACCGACCCACCCGAAGGAGTCCTCGTGGATGACGACGTCCAGCTGATCAGCGACGGCGACGGCCTGGCCGTCATCGGCGAGCCGGCTGCGGTGGAGCGCTTCCTCGCGGCGAACGAGCTGCCGAAGGGCAGGGACCTCGGGCTCGAGCGGTTGAAGCCTGTCGCCAGCGCTGCGGCTGCGGCGATGCAGGCGGGATCGGTCGTCGCGGAGAATCACGGCCGGTGGGTGAAGCTATCGGAGAAGTCGTCTGAGCTGCTCAAGGCCCACTCGGCGATGAAGGGTTCGCTTCCCGACCTCCAGCGCGGCGTGATCATGGACGGCAACAAGATCAAGGGCATCGTCGAGTTCGCGCGAGGCCCCGGCACCTACCTCACGAACCCCGCGGTCCTGTCCGGAGCCGCCGGGATCATGGCCCAATACGCCATGCAGCAGGCCATGGACGAGATCAGCGACTACCTCGCCGTCATCGACGCCAAGGTCGACGACATCCTCCGCGGGCAGAAGGACGCCGTGCTCGCCGACATGATCGGCATCGAGATGGTGATCGACGAGGCGATGATGATCCGGGAGCAGGTCGGCCGCGTCTCCGAGACGACGTGGTCGAAGGTCCAGGGCACGTCGATGACGCTCGGGCGCACGCAGGGCTATGCGCTCCGGCAGCTCGACGCCCTCGCCGAGAAGATGGAGAGGACGACGAAGGTCGACGACCTCGTACGGGTGACGAAGGACGCCGAGTCCACCGTGCGCGAGTGGCTCGCGGTGCTCGCCCGCTGCTTCCAGCTGCAGGAGGCCACCGGCGTCCTCGAGCTCGACCGCGTGCTCGACGCCGCACCGGATGAGCTCGACCAGCACCGCCTCGCCCTGCGCACCGTGCGTCAGAACCGCCTCGCCGTGATCGGCCGTACGACCGACCGGCTCCTCGAGCGGATGGACGCCGCGGCCGGCACCGCCAACGCGAAGGTGCTGCTCAACCCGTTCGATTCCCGGGCTGTCGTGGGATCCAGCAACCGCGCCGCCACCGGCGTGGTGCAGTTCAACGGCCTGCTGGGCGTGGCCGACGAGCGGGAGTCGCTGGAGGCGCGGCCTTGGCTCGTCGCGGTGGGCGACACCTGGGACTCGGCACGCGACCAGGGAGCAGAGGGAGTGGACGCTGCCCGTCGATTCGGTGCAGCGGCGTTCGGTCGGGGACGCGCGGCGGCGGACGGGCTGCAGCTGAAGCTCGCGGAGGGCGCGCTCCGGCGCCGCCGCGGCAAGGGCGACGATCCGGGCGAGCCCGAGACCCGCGACGACCCGCGGCCCTGATCCGCGGGTCAGGCGCCGCCCGCGATCCCCTCGCGCCTGGCCGCCTCGACCAGCAGGTCCTCTACCGCATCGACCGCGCGGCGCAGCTCGGCGGGATCCACGCCCATGCGCCCCACGACCGAGTCCACCTCGCGGAGCCCCGCGCGCGTGAGCAGCTGCTTCTCGTTCGTGATCCACTCGCCGCGGTGCGCGAGGATCGCGTGCGCCGCGGCGCACGCCGCCTCGGAGAGGAGCCCCGCGCACTGCGCGACGCGACCATGCCGGGCGTGGCCCTCGCGGGCGTAGTGCAGCGTCAGCTCGGCCCGCTGCCACCAGACGCCGGGCGCCGATGCGCGCAGGGCCGGCGGGTACGGGAACCCCGGTACCTCACCGCGGAGGGCGCGGTTCACGCCCACCTCGGCCAGCAGGATCGTGCTCGGCAGGCCCGCCTGGTGGAAGAGCAGGGTCTCGATGGTGAAGCGGCCGGCCAGCGCCTCCGCGTGCACGGCATCGATCGCGTCGAGGTCGCGGTAGTGCACGTCGACCGTGCGCCCGTCGACGCGCAACGCGCCGCCGCCGTCGAAGACCGGGCCCCAGCCGCCGCGCGGGCTGAGGACGCCGGGCCAGCCGAGGGCGCGCAGGTCGTCGGGATCGAACGACCCGCGGTAGTACACGGCCACGTCCCAGTCGCTGTCCGGCCGGGAGATCCCCTGGGCGCGGGATCCGCCGAGCGCCACGCCGCGCACGCCGGGCACGGACGCGAGGGCGTCGGCGACGTGCTCGAGGAACGCGTCGTCGTCGAGCCCGAGGTCCGGACCGGCGTCGAGGGCGGCGCCGGAGCTCACGCCCGCCCCGCCACGCTCCGCCACGACGCGATCCCGCCGCGGAGGCTCACCGCATCGCGCCCCGCCTCGCGCAGCGCCGCGGCGGCCGCCCGCGAGCGCACGCCGGACGCGCAGTAGACGACCACCCGGTCGGTGATCTCGCCGGGCACCGCCCCCGGATCCACCGTGACGATGCGCACCGGCACGGCGACGTGGCCGGGGATCGAGTCGACGAGGCGCTCGTCGGGCTCGCGCACGTCGAGGAGCACGACCCGCTCGTCGGAGGCGAGGATCCGCTCCACCTCCTCCGCGTCGAGCTCGGTGCCGTCGGTGGCCGCGCCCACGCCGCAGAACAGGTCGTAGTCGGCGAGCGCGGTGACCCGCTGGCGGCCCTTCGCGCGCTTCACGCCGATGGTGCGGCTGGTGCCGGCGAGCGCGTCGAGCACGACGACCCGTCCGAGGAGCGGCGTCCCCGCACCGGTGACGAGCTTGATGACCTCGGTCGCCATGAGCGAGCCGACCGTGCCGCAGACGGCGCCGAACACGCCCGCCTCCTCGCAGGAGAGCACGGCGCCGTCGGCCGGCGGCTCGGGGAACACGTCGCGGTAGTCGATGCCGCGGCCGTCGGGGGCCGCGTCCCAGAAGACGGTGACCTGCGCGTCGAACCGGTACACGGATCCCCACACGCACGGGACGCCCACGAGGGCCGCCGCGTCGCTGATGAGGTAGCGCGTGGCGAAGTTGTCGGTCGCGTCGACGACCACGTCGTATCCGCCGAGGATCCGGATGGCGTTGTCGACCGTGAGCCGCTCGGCGTGCTCCACGACCTCGATGCCGGGGTCGGTGCGGTGCACGGAATCCGCGGCTGACGAGGTCTTCGGCCGACCGATGTCGGGCGTGCCGTGGATGGTCTGGCGCTGCAGGTTGGAGAGGTCCACAGCATCGTCGTCTACGATTCCGAGGGTCCCGATCCCCGCAGCGGCCAGGTACTGCAGCACGGGGGAACCGAGTCCGCCCGCGCCGATCACGAGCACGCGCGCCTGGTCGATGCGGGACTGACCCCCCATCCCGATGCCGGGAAGGGCCAGGTGCCGGGAGTGGCGTTCGCGCCGCTCGTGCGCATCCTGCCCGGAGCCATGACCACCGAGGCCCCGCCCCCCGGGGTGCGTGCCGTCCAGATCGACGAGCGGCAGAGACGACCCCATGACAGACCTCCGTACGGACGGCGGACGCGGACCCGCGTCGACCGGTCCCAGCGTACGACGGCCCGCCGACGGGACCCGCGGCGGACGCCCCAGCTCCGGCCTCGGCCGCTTCCACCACCGCCGGTGGGGCGACGCCTGGCTCATCGGCCTCGTCGGCTTCCTGCTCGCGCTCCCCCTCGCCGGCGCGCCCTCGGTCTGGTACGACGAGGCCGCCACCGTCATCTCGGCCACGCGCGGCTGGGACGACCTCCTCCGCGAGCTGGGCACGGTCGACGCCGTCCACGGCCTCTACTACGCGGGCATGAAGGTGTGGTTCGAGCTGGTCGGCTACTCGCCCACCTCGCTCCGCTTCCCGAGCGCGGTGTTCATCGGCCTCGCCGCCGCGGGCGTGGTGCTGCTCACGCGCACCATCTCCACGCGCGCCACGGGCATCGTCGCCGGGCTCGTCTTCGTCGTGATCCCCCGCTCGGCGTGGATGGGCACGGAGGGCCGCTCGTTCGCGCTCGGCACCCTCATCGCGGTGGCGATGACGATCGCCTTCGTGCTGGCCGCCCGCCGCGCCGGATCCCGCTGGCAGGTGCAGGCCAGGTGGTGGGCGCTCTACGGGCTGCTCGCGTGGCTCGGCGCATCCACCTTCGTGTACCTGGCGCTGCTCGTGGGCGCGCACGGCGTCGTGATCCTGTGGGCCATCGCCTCGGCGCGCGCCGGCCGCCGCAGCCGCCGGCCCATGGTCGTGTCGCTGCTCGGCTGGGCGTCCGCGTCGATCGCGGCGGGGCTCCTGTCGCTGCCGCTCGTGCGGGTGGTGACGGAGCAGTCGGGCCAGGTCGGGTGGATCAAGCCCGTCGGATGGAACACGCCGTCCCAGGTCGTCTCGACGCAGCTCTTCGCCGACAACGACGTCTTCGCCGTGCTGGCGTGGGCGCTCGCGCTCGTGGGCGTCGCGCTGCTGGTGCGCCGTGGGATCCGCCTGGTGCGGGCCCGCCGCGCCTCGCGCCTCGCGCCCGAGGGCGGCCTCGCCGAGTTCGCGTCCGCGTACCCGCACGCCGGGTGGTCGCCGACGGTCCTGCAGCTCGCGGTCGTCTGGTTCGTCGTGCCGACGCTGCTGCTCATCGGTGCGTCCACCCTCGTGTCGCCGCTCTACTCGCCGCGCTACATGGCGTACACGGCGCCCGCGTTCGCGATGCTCATGGCGGTCGGGATCCTCGCGCTGAAGTGGAAGCCGCTCGTCGCCGCCGTGACCGCGGTGCTCGTGGCGCTCTCGCTCCTGCAGCTCGTGCACGACCGCACCACCACCGTGAAGGCCGACTCCGACTGGGCCGCCATCGCGCGTATCGTCGCGGAGGAGCGCGCGCAGGAGGCCCCCGGCACGAGCGAGGCCGTGATCTTCGGCCCGGTCCGCCGCCACCCGAAGGCGACCTCGCGCATCGTCGCGTACTCGTACCCGGACGCCTTCCGCGGCATGGACGACATCCTGCTGCGCACCCCGCCCGGCGACACCGACGGCCTCTGGGAGGAGACCTACCCGCTCGCCGACCGCGTCGACGAGGTCGACGGCGCCGACGTCGTGTGGCTCGTGACGAGCGACAAGCAGGACATCCGGCCCGAGGTCGCCGCGGCGCTCACGCCGCGCGGCTTCGCCCAGACCGACGCCTGGCACGTGATGAACGCGAACGTCGAGCGCTACGAGCGGGTGGCGGCGGGCTGATCCACCCCGTCGTCCCATCGGCATCGACCCCGGTCACGGCGCGCGCGGCACCAGCCGGTCGACGAGGAGGTCGATGCGCTCGGCGCCGCGGTGGGGATCCAGCCGCCCGCCGCGGTCGAGCACGACGATGCCGTGCAGCGCCGCCCACACCGCCTCGGTGAGGAGCTCGACGTCCGCGTCGCCGGCCGCCGGCGCGACCGCGGCCCGCAGCTCGCCGAAGGCCGCCGCCAGCTCGGGCACCTCTGCCGTGCCGAAGGCGAGGCGCGTCCTCCTGCTGAACATCGCGTCGTAGAGGGCGGGCGCGTCCGCGGCGAAGCGCGCGTACCGGCGGGCGACCGCGCGCACGGCCTCCGCGGGCGTCGCCCGGACGCGCGACCGGCGCAGGGCCCCCGCCAGCTCCGCGAACCCCTCGAGCGCGACGGCGTCGGTGATCTCGTCGAGCGAGGCGAAGTGCTTGTAGATGACGGGCTGGCTGTACTCGATCTCGGTCGAGAGCCGCCGGGTCGTCACCGCGTCCCAGCCCTCGCTCTCGGCGATCCGCCGCGCGGTCGTGGCGATGAGGCTGCGGCGCGCGATCCGCTCGCGTGCGCGTCGGTCCTCGATGGTCATGCTGGATCGTAGCGCCGCTAGCCGTGCGAGCACCAATCTTGACGAGACGCAAGGCGGGGACTTAGCGTCGCTAGTGGTTAGCGCCGCTAGCCATCCACGAGAAGAGGACACCATGGACCCCCGCGCACTCGTCGACACCTACCTCGACATGCTGAACACGCACGACGCCGACCTCGTCGACCGCTTCATCGCCGCGGACTACGTGAACCACAACGTCGTCGTGGCGGACGGACGCGAGGCGAACCGCGCGTTCTGGTCGGACTTCTTCGTCGGGCTGCCCGACGTCGTGGCCACGATGGAGGACGTGGTGATCTTCGGCGACCGCGTCGTCGGCCGCTTCACCTACCGCGGCACGCACCGCGGCGAGCTGATGGGGATCCCCGCGACCGGTGCCCGGGTCGAGATGCGGAGCATCGACATCTGGCGCGTCGAGGACGGCCTGCTGGCGGAGCACTGGGACGAGCTCAACCTCATGGAGGTCTTCCAGCAGGTCGGCGTGCTGCCGCAGCTCGGCGGCGGGGCCCGCTCGTGATCCTCGCCGCGCAGATCGCCGCCCTCGTCGCGATCCTCGGGATCGGGCTCGTCTTCGGCACGGACGCGTTCTGCGCGCTCGTGCTCCGCCCCGCGCTCGCCCGCGTCGACGACCGCGCGCTCGCGACCACCATGGGGAACGTGCACCGCTACGGTGACGCGCGCATGCCGATCCCCGGCGTGGTCGGCCTCCTCGGATCCGCCGCCGCCGCGGTGCTCGCAGCCCTCGCGGGGGAGGCTCTCGCGAGCGCCACGGCGGGCCTCGCGCTCGTGCTGCTCGTCGTGTGGTTGATCCTCTACGCGCGGATCAGCGCGCCGATCAACCGGCGGCTCACCGCCGCCGCAGACCGCGGCGAGACGCCCGCGCACGCCCGCGCGCTCCAGGCGGGCTGGGACCGGATCATCGTGCTCCGCGCCAGCCTGCAGGGGCTCGCGCTGGTCGGGGCCGCCGTGACCCTCGTCCTGCTCTGACGTCAGGCGACCTCGTGCCACTCCCCGATCGCCGTGACGACCTCGTCGAGGTGCGACTCGAGCAGGAAGTGGCCGCCGTCGACGAGCTCGACGCGCGCATGCGGGGCATCGCGCCGAAAGGCCTCCGCCCCGGCCGCGGCGAAGATCTCGTCGTTCCGTCCCCAGATCGCGAGCACGGGCACCCGGGACTCGCGGAGCCAGGCGTGCACCGCCGGGTACAGCTCCCGGTTGCTCGCGTAGTCGCGGAAGAGCGCGAGCTGCACGTCGTCCTGGCCCGGGCGGGCGAGGAGGGCGAGGTCGTGCTCCCAGGCATCCGGATCCACGACCGACGGATCCGGCACGCCGTGCGTGTACTGCCACTCGACCGCCGCGCGTCCGAGGGCCGGCCGCAGGGCGTCGCGCGTCGCATCGGTGCGCTCGGCCGCGTCGGCCCAGATCGGATCCCAGAACGACGGGACGAAGCCCTCCTCGTAGGCGTTGCCGTTCTGCGTGATGACGCCCGTCACGGCGGCCGGATCGGCGAGCGCCAGGCGCCAGCCGACGGGGGCGCCGTAGTCCTGCACGTAGATCGCGTAGCGCTCGACCCCGATCGCGGCGAGGAAGCGGCCGGTCATGTCGGCGAGCGCGGCGAAGGTGTAGTCGAAGTCGTCGACGGACGGAGCGGACGAGCGCCCGAACCCGAGGTGATCCGGCGCGATGACGCGGAAGCGGCCGGCGAGCGCGGGGATCAGGTGGCGGAACATGTGCGAGCTCGACGGGTAGCCGTGCAGGAGCAGGAGCACGGGGGCGTCGGCGGGCCCGGCCTCGCGCCAGAAGACGTCGAGGCCGTCGATCGAGACGGTGCGGTGGCGGACGGTGACCATGGCTAACCCCTTTGAGTTATTTTGGTGGTTAGCGGGACGGTAGCATGGATCCATCGCGCCACCGGGCGCGGAGGATCGAGGAGCTGTGGACCCGGACGAGGAGCTGCTGCTGGCCGTGCTGAACAGCGCGCCGGTGGTCGACGGGCGGCGCGAGGACCGGCTCGCCAGCGCATCCGGCCGCGAGCTCGCCCGCGAGTGGGGCGGCACCGGCACCGCCGCCGAGCTCGAGCGCCTGCGCCGCGCACGCGACGCGATCCAGGCCGTCGTCCGCGGAGACGCCGCGCCCGCCGCCGTCGCGGAGCTGGCCGCCACGGTCGACGGCGTCGTGCGCACGCCGCGCGTCACCGCCGAAGGGGTGGCCTGGGAGCTCCGCGTGCCGCGCGCCGACCGCCTCCCGGTCGACGCCGTGCTCGCCTGGTCGACCGTCACCGCCCGCCTGCCCGGCCGCCTCCGCCCGTGCGCCAACGCCGAGTGCGAGCTCTTCCTCGTCGACCACAGCCGCCCGGGCACCGCCAAGTGGTGCTCCATGGCGACCTGCGGCAACCGGATGAAGGCCCGCGCGCACGCCCAGCGCGTGCGCGACTGAGCCGACCTCAGCCACGGCACCCGCAGTACCGTCACCTGCGTGAGCACGTTCTTCGTCGCCGGCAGCTGGCGCAACAGGCACGCGATCGCGGAGGTCCTCGCCTCCCTCGACGACGCGGGCGCGCGGTCCTCCTGCTTCATCCGGACCGCCTACGACGCGGAGGCCACCGCCTTCGCGGTTCCGGGCGGCGCGGACGACGCCGCCCTCGACGACCCGGGGATCCGCCGCCTGTTCGAGCAGGACCTCGCCGCCCTCCGAGCCGCCGACCGCTTCGTGCTCGTGCTGCCCGCCGGCGCCGCCGCGCACATGGAGGCCGGCATCGCGTTCGGCCTCGGGAAACCCTGCGTCGCGGTGGGCCCGGCCGACCGCTCCGAGACGCTGTACCGGGCCTTCGAGGCGATGTGCGCCGACCCCGCCGACCTGATCCGCCACCTCCGCGCCACGGGAGCCGTGCGCTAGACGGGCTCCCGCGCCGCCCGCGGCTTCAGCTCGCTCACGACCGTGCCCGCGACGATGAGCGCGGCCCCGAGGATCGCGAGCGCGGGCAGCCGCTCCCCCGCCACGCGTCCGATGACGCCCGCCCACACCGGCTCGCCCGCGTAGATGATCGTGGCCCGGGTCGGCGAGACCGAGCGCTGCGCCCAGTTCATCGTGAGCTGGATGAGGCAGCTGCTCGCCCCCAGCGCGACCGCGGCGACGAGCCACACCCACGAGAACGCGGGGATCGCCTCGCCCGCCAACGGCATGCACGCGAGCGACAGCGCGCCGGCGACGAGGAGCTGCACCACGGTCACCCGGCCGACGTCCACGCGCCCCGCGAACAGACCGATGAGGATGATCTCGGCGGCGATCGGGAGCGTGCTCACGAGCGTCGCCAGCTCCCCCGCGCCGAGGGCCACTCCCTGCTGGGGACCGGCGACGAGCAGCAGCCCGACGAACGCGAGCGCCACTCCCACCAGGGCGGCCGCGCTCGGCCGCTTCCGGAACGCGGCCCACTGGAGCAGCGGCACCAGCGGCACGTAGAGCGCGGTGATGAACGCGGACGTGCTGCTCGGGATCGTCTGCAGCCCGTAGGTCTGGAGGCCGTAGCCGAGGAAGATCGTCACGCCGATGGCCGACCCGGCCGCGAGGTCGAGCCGGCGCATGCCGCGGAGGGTCCGGCGGAACAGCACCGCGCTGATCAGGCCCGCCGCGAGGAAGCGCAGCCCGACGAAGAAGAGCGGCCCGCTGTGCTCCATCGCGACGTGCACCGCGAGGAACGTGCCGCCCCAGATGGCCGTGATGCCGATCAGCGCCCACTCGGGACGCGTCAGCCGGACGGCGCGGGGCAGCATCGTGCGCATGGGTCGGAGCGGGCCGCGTCAGCCCGTGATGATGCGCGCGCCGTGCACGGGCCCGGTGGCCCGGATGACCTGGAGGCGGGCGGCGCTCAGCGCGATCTGCAGCTCGAGCGCGCTGTCGAGGTCCGCCGCGAGGAACGCGACCGTGGGGCCGGATCCGGAGACGATGCCCGCGAGCGCGCCGTTCTCCTCGCCGAGCTGCAGCACCTCGCCGAGGCCGGGCGCGAGGTGGAGCGCCGGCGCCTGGAGGTCGTTGTGGAGGACCTCGGCGAGCATGTGCGGATCCCCCGCCCGCAGCGCCTGCAGCACGCCCGAGTCGACCTGCGGGATCTGCTGCGCCGGGAAGATGTCCTGCGCGTGGCGCTCGCGGTGCTTGTCGAGCTCGCCGTAGACGTCGGGCGTGGAGACGCCGAACTCGGCGATGGCGAGGACCCACTGGAACGTACCCTTGGCGAGCGCCGGGCTCAGCCGGTCGCCGCGGCCCGTGCCGATGGCGGTGCCGCCGGCGAGCGCGAACGGCACGTCCGCGCCGAGCTCCGCGCCGAGCGCGAGCAGCTGGTCGCGCGTGCGCTCGGTGCCCCACAGGGTGTCGCAGGCGAGGAGGGTGGCCGCGGCGTCCGCGGATCCGCCGCCCATGCCGCCCGCGATGGGCACGTGCTTCTCGATGCGCAGGTGCACGCCGCCCCGGTACCCGGTGCTCCGGGCGAGCAGGCGCGCGGCGCGGATGGCCAGGTTGTCGGCGCCGACCGTGAGGTGCGACGTGTCGATGGATCCGCCGAACTCGACCGAGAAGCCGTCCGAGCGGGTGGCGTACACGTCCTCGTAGAGGCTCACGGCCTGGTACGCGGTGGCGACGTCGTGGTAGCCGTCCTCCTGGAGGGCGCCCACCGTGAGGGAGACGTTGATCTTGCCCGGGGCCCGCGCGTGCACCACGTCGGAGCTGGTGGCCGCGGAGGTCATGTGCTCCAACCTAGCGGAGGCTGGGAGCCCTTCCGTCACCCTCCCGATCGGCCCAGGCACGGGCTATGCGGAGGTAGTCGTGGACGCTCAGCTGCTCGCCCCGCGAAGTGGGGGCGACCCCTCCGGCCTCGAGGAGGGCCGATGCGGCCTCGCTCCCGCCGAGCAGCTCGGCGAGCGCCTGGCGCAGCATCTTGCGGCGCTGCTGGAAGGCCGCGTCGACGATCTTGAAGGTGCGCTTCCGCAGCTCCTCCGACGCGAACGGCTCCGCGTGCCGCTCGAACGCGACGAGCACGGAGTCGACGTTCGGCACCGGCCAGAACACCTGGCGGCTGACCTGGCCGGCCGTGCGCCACGCGCCGTACCAGGCGGCCTTGACGCTCGGGGATCCGTAGACCTTGGATCCGGGCGCCGCGGCGATGCGGTGCCCGACCTCGGCCTGCACCATGACGACGCCCGTGCGGATCGCCGGGAAGTGCTCGAGCAGGTGCAGCAGCACGGGGACGGAGACGTTGTACGGGAGGTTCGCGACGAGCGCGGTCGGATCCCCCGGCAGCTCGGCGACGCGGAGCGCGTCCTCGTGCACGACCGTGAGGTCGGCGTCCGGCTGGTAGAGCGCGACCGTGACGGGCAGCTGCTCGGCGAGCCGGCCGTCGATCTCCACCGCGACGACGCTCGCGCCCGTCTCGAGGAGGCCGAGCGTGAGGGATCCGAGGCCGGGCCCGACCTCCACGACGTGCGTGCCCGCCTCGACGCGGGCGACGCGCACGATGCGGCGCACCGTGTTGGCGTCGATGACGAAGTTCTGGCCGAGCTTCTTGGTGGGCGCGACACCGAGCAGCTCGGCGAGGTCGCGGATCTCGGCGGGGCCGAGCAGCGTCGGCGCGGTGGCGGGCGCGGGCGATCCGGCGTCGGGCACGGCGGGTGCCGTCTCGTCGCTCATGCGCGGCCCGCCGGGTCGAGCTCGGCGGGGTCCTTCGACGGCGACGTCACGGGCTCGTCGTCCCAGCGCCCGTAGACCAGCTCGGTGTTGGAGGAGATCTGCGCGGCGAGCATCGACACGTCGGTGCCGAGGTGCGCGGCCATCGCGCGGAGCGTGTGCGGGATCAGGTACGGCGCGTTCGGCCGGCCGCGGAACGGTGCGGGCGTGAGGAACGGCGCGTCCGTCTCGACGAGCAGCAGCGACCGCGGAGCGAAGGCGAGCGCCTCGCGCAGGTCGCCCGCGTTCTTGAAGGTGACCGTGCCGGAGAACGACATGTACCAGCCGTTCTCGGCGCAGATCCGGGCGAGGTCCTCGTCGCCGGAGAAGCAGTGGAAGACGGTGCGCTCGGGGGCGCCGACGCGCAGCAGCGTGGCGACGACCTCGTCGTGCGCATCGCGGTCGTGGATCTGGAGGGCGATGCCGCGCTCCTTGGCGATGCGGATGTGCTCCTCGAACGAGCGCTGCTGGGCGGCGCGACCCTCCTCGCCGGTGCGGAAGAAGTCGAGCCCGGTCTCGCCGACGGCGCGCACGCGCGGGCGACCGGCCAGCTCGTGGATCTCGGCGAGCGCGTCGTCGAGCGTGCCCGCCTCCTCGTAGGCCGGCGCCTCGTTCGGGTGGATGGCGACGGCCGCGAGCATGCGCGGCTCGTGCGCGGCGGTCTCGGCCGACCAGCGGGAGGTCTCGAGGTCGCCGCCGACCTGGATCACGCCGCGGACGCCGACCGAGCTCGCCCGGTCGAGGTGCTCGGTGAAGTCGATGGGCGACTCGCCGTCCGCGATCTCGAGGTGCGTGTGGTTGTCGTAGACGGGGACCGTGAGCGCCTCGGGCAGCGGCGGGTACGTGAGGTCGCGCGTCTGGCCGTGGGCCGCGGAGGTGTCGCGCTGGCGCACGTAGTTGGAGTCGGACATCGCGCTCACTCTACCGAGCGCGTCCGCGTCGCCCGGGGCAGGCCGGATGGAGCTCGGCGCACTCACCGACCGCCGATCCGGAGCGGTGCACGATGGCCCGGCCCGCGCGGCGTATACCACGCGGATCGACGATCTGGAGGCCTCCGCACGAACCCGTCCGGGGGTCATCCCCGGTGCTAGCGTCCCGCGCTACAGGCGGTCGGATGCCGCCGTGCAACGGGGCACCCATGCCCGTTTCCCATCAGCACGTACGCACGACAGGATGGCGACAAATGGACGGATCGACGAACACGATCGACACGGCAACACGGCGAGCGGGCAAGCGGAACACGACGCGCAGACGCGTCGTCGCGGCCATCTCCGCCACGGCGGGCATCGCGCTCGTGACGCTGGCCGGAGCGGCGCCGGCGCAGGCGGCCACTCCGGCGTTCGAGATCTTCTACGGGCCCGGCTGCGGAGGCGGCGGGACGGCGTCCCGCGTGTACACGGGGTTCAACGCGAAGGAGGGGTGGGTCACCGACACCTTCACCAGCAGCCAGTGGGGCACCGTCGGTCTCGGACAGCCGATCCGCGAGGATGCGGCATCCATCTACGTCAGCAACGCCCGCGTGTACATCTACACGGACGGAGGCGACACGCCCACGTGGACGGCCGCATCGACGGGCGCCTGCTACGACCTCCCGCCCGCTGTCCGGAACCACAACACGCAGTGGCAGACGTTCCGGATCAACTGATCCCCGCGTAGAGCGGACCTGAGCGGGTGAGCGGGTGCCGGACGGACGGCCCCGCTCACCCGTCTCGAGGAGGCACCGCCTCAGGCGACCCCGACCCCTCGCGCGGATGCCGACCGCGGGGAGTCGGGATCGAGCGACGGGTCACGCGGTGGCGGCGGCCGGCTCCTGCTCGATGCGCGGGAACAGCGGGGCCTCGAGCGGCGTGACGGTGCCGGATCCCGTCCACTCGTCGGCGAGGTCGATGCGCTGCTGGCCGACCGTGCCGGTGCCGCCGAGCGCGGTCCAGAGCTTGGCGGTGGCGCCGGGCAGCACGGGCGCGAGCAGCACGGCGAGCGTGCCGAGGCCGCGGACCGCGGTGTGCAGCACGGTCTCGAGGCGCGCGCGGTCCTCGTCCTTCTTCGCGAGGGCCCACGGCTCCTGGCTCGTGATGTAGCCGTTGAGCTCGTCGACCAGGGTCCACACGGCCGCGAGCGCCTCGTGGATCGCGAGCCGGTCGATGGCCTCGTCGGCATCCGCCGCCGCGGAGCGCGCGACGGAGAGCACGCGCTCGTCGGCCTCGGTGAGCTCGTGCGCCTCGGGGATGCGGCCGTCGAAGTACCGGCCGACCATGGCGATCACGCGTGAGGACAGGTTGCCGAAGCCGTTCGCGAGCTCGGCCTGGTAGCGGGCGCTCAGGTCCTCCCAGCTGAAGGATCCGTCCTGTCCGAACGCGATGGAGCGCATGAAGTGGTAGCGGAACGCGTCGATGCCGAAGGTGTCGGTGATGGTCTGCGGCACGATGCCCGTGAGCTTCGACTTCGACATCTTCTCGCCGCCGACGAGCAGCCAGCCGTGGCCGAAGACGCGACGCGGCGGCTCCTCGCCGAGCGCCATGAGCATCGCCGGCCAGATGACCGCGTGGAAGCGGAGGATGTCCTTGCCCACGAGGTGCGTGGCGGGCCAGCGGCTCGCGAACCGCTCGTCGTCGACGCCGTAGCCGATGGCCGTGACGTAGTTCATGAGCGCCTCGAACCACACGTAGACGACGTGGCTCTCGTCCCACGGGATCGGGATGCCCCAGTCGAAGCTGGAGCGCGAGATCGACAGGTCCTCGAGGCCGCGGCGCACGAACGACAGGATCTCGTTGCGCGCGCTCTCGGGCTGGATGAAGTCGGGACGCTCCTCGTAGAACGCGAGGAGCCGCTCGCCGAAGTCGCTCATGCGGAAGAAGTAGTTCTTCTCCTCCAGCAGCTCGACGGGCTTCGAGTGGATGGCGCAGACCAGCTGGCCCTCGAACGGACCCGTGCCCTCGAGGAGGTCGGAGGGCTGCTTGTACTCCTCGCAGCCGACGCAGTAGTAGCCCTTGTACTCGCCCGTGTAGATGAACCCGGCGTCGTGGAGGCGCTGCAGGAAGATCTTCACGCTCTCCTCGTGGCGGGCGTCCGTGGTGCGGATGAAGTCGTCGTTGGAGATGTCGACGGCCTCGAGCAGCGGCTGCCAGCTCTCGGTGACGAGGCGGTCGGCCCAGGCCTGCGGGGTCGTGTCGTGCGCCGTGGCGGTGCGGAGGATCTTCTGCCCGTGCTCGTCGGTCCCCGTGAGGAACCAGGTGTCGTCGCCGCGCTGGCGGTGCCAGCGGGCGAGCACGTCGGCGGCGACCTCCGTGTACGCGTGCCCGATGTGCGGGACGTCGTTCACGTAGAAGATCGGCGTGGTGATGTAGAAGGGCTCGCCGCGGGACATGGGCTCCATCCTAACGATCGGCGGGAGCGCTCCCGGCCGTGTGACCGGGGCCATCGCCGGGGCGCGCGGCGGTCAGGACAGGTGGCGCTCCGCCGGCCCGTCGTACTCGGAGAGCGGCCGGATGAGCGAGTTCGACGCCCGCTGCTCGACGATGTGCGCGGTCCAGCCGACCACGCGCGCGGCGACGAACAGCGGCGTGAAGGCGCGGGTCTCGAAGCCGAGGAGCGCGTAGGCGGGGCCGGACGGGTAGTCCAGGTTCGGGAGGATCCCGGTGCGGTCCGCCATGCCGCGCTCGAGCGCGTCGTACAGGTCCATGGTGCGTCGAGCGGACTCCCCCGCCGCGCCGCCCGCCGCGACCCGCACGGCGACGAGGTCGTCGAGCGCCGCCTTCATGGTGGGCACGCGGGAGTCGCCCGCGCGGTAGACGCGGTGGCCGAAGCCCATCACCTTGCGCTTGGCGGCGAGCGCCTCGTCGAGCCAGGCATCGACCCGCGACGCGTCGCCGATCTCGTCGAGCGTCTCGAGCACGGCCTCGTTCGCGCCGCCGTGAAGCGGGCCCTTGAGCGCGCCGATCGCGCCCGTGACCGCCGAGTGCAGGTCGGCGAGGGTCGAGGTGATGACGCGGGCCGTGAACGTGGAGGCGTTGAAGGAGTGCTCGGCGTAGAGGATCAGCGACACCTCCATGGCCTTCGCGTCGGCCTCCGTGGGCCGGTCGCCGTGGACCATGAGCAGCAGGTTCTCGGCGAGGCCGAGGTCGTCGCGCGGCTCGACCGGGGCGAGGCCCTGGCGGCGGCGCTGGTCGTAGGCGATGAGCACGGGGATCTGCGCGAGCAGCCGGACGGACCGCTCGAGGTCGGCCTCGGGCGAGTGGTCGTCGGGCGTCGGATCCGCGGCGCCGATCGCGCTGACGGCCGTGCGCAGGACGTCCATGGGGTGGGCGTCGACGGGGAGGGCGTCGACGATCCGCAGCACCGCGTCCGTCGGTCGCCGCTCCGAGCGCTCCTGGTTCTCGAAGTGCGCGAGCTCCTCGTCGGTGGGCAGCTCGCCGTGCCAGAGGAGGTACGCCACCTGCTCGAAGGAGCAGGAGCGCGCGAGCTCCTGCACGGGGTACCCGCGGTAGAGGAGGGAGTTGGTGGCCGGCTCGACCTTGCTGATGCGGGTCGTGTCGACGACGACCCCGGCGAGGCCCTTGCGGATGTCGGTCATGGTGCTCCTTCGCGTCATGCCGCCCCGCTCCCGAGCTGCTCGGGAACCCACGGAGGGTGCGCCGTCAGCGTATCGGGACGGCGCGCGCCCGGCCAGGGGCGGGCGCCAGGGCACCGTGCGGGGACCCGCCGACGACGTGCGACGGCACCCTGATTTCCATTGCATCCGAAATGGCGATGGGCCGTGATTTCCAGATGAAAGAAATACCGGGATCCCGAGCGTCCGCCAATGCGCGCGAGGAGCGGTAGCACACCATCGCGCATGTGGCAACGGGGGGAAGGCGTCTTGACTTGGTCCAGGAGGAGGCATATTCCTTAACGAGTCCCCGGTGACGCCCTCCACGAAAAGCGGAATTCGCTCCTCGTCGTCCGTCACCATTTCGCGCACGTCAGCGCGCGAGGACGACCCCGGTCGTCCGCCTCCACGCCCGGATATCGCATCCGGCCCCGTCGCGGCAGCGATTCCGCCGCATTCTCTCGAACACCGCACGACACATGGAGGAATGCCATGCCCGCCGTATCCCCGCCGAGCAGATCCATCCTGCTCAATCCCGGCCCCGTGAACGTGCATCCGGCCGTCCGCGAGGCCATGACCTACCCGGACGCCTGCCACCGCGAGGTCGAGGTCGCCGACCTCCTGCGCAACGTCCGCGCATCCGCCACCCGGCTCGCGGGAGGCGACTCCCGCTTCACGAGCGTCGTCGTCACGGGGTCGGGGACGGCCGCCCTGGAGGCCACGCTCAGCAGCGTCGTCGCTCCCGGCAAGCGCGTCCTCGTGCTCGACAACGGCAACTACGGCGAGCGGATCGCCAAGGTGCTCGCCGCCCACGGCATCCCCGCCACGCACCTCGAGTTCGGCTGGGGCGAGCACATCGAGCTCGACGCGGTCCGCGACGCGCTCATCACGGACGAGGACCTGACGCACGTCGCGATGATCCACCACGAGACCAGCACCGGCATGATGAACCCGCTGCACGGGGTGGGCGAGATCGTCCACTCCCTCGGCCGTTCGCTGATCGTGGACGCGATCTCGAGCCTGGGCGCCGAGGACCTGAGCGTGGTCGACGACCACGTCGACTGGTGCGTCGGCACCGCGAACAAGTGCGTCGAGGGCCTGCCGGGAGTGAGCTTCGTGGTCGCCCGCCGGGCAGCGCTCGACGCGATCGCCGGGCACCCGCCCCGCACCCTCTACCTCGACCTCCACCGCCACCACCTGGCGCAGGAGGACGACGCTCCGCTGTTCACGCCGGCCGTCCAGGTGCTCTACGCGCTGGACGTCGCGCTGGCGATGGCGCTCGACGAGGGCGTGGCGGCGCGCGGCGCGCGCTACGAGTCGCTCGCCGGGATCATCCGCGACGGGATGACGGAGCGCGGTCTCGGGATCGCGCTCGACCCCCGCGACCGGGCCAGGAGCGTCACGAACGTCGCCCTGCCCGACGGCGTCACGTACGAGGAGCTGCACGACGCGCTCAAGCGTCGCGGATACACCATCTACGGGGTGCCGCAGAAGGTCGGCGAGTACGTGCGGCTCTCGACCATGGGGCAGCTGCGGGAAACCGACATCACGGGATTCCTGGGAGCTTTCGATGAATCGCTCGTCGAGCTGCGCGCCACGGTGGACGCATGAACCGCGGAGTGCTCGCGATCGTCGGCGGCGGTCCGAGCAGCACATATGTCCTGGAGCGGCTGGTGAGCCTCCTGCGCTCCGATGCGAGCGCGGTGGATCTGGAGATCCACGTATTCGAGAAGACCGGGGAATTCGGCGCCGGCGCCGTGCACAGCGCACGGCAGCCGCAGACGAGCTTCCTGAATCGCATCGTCGGCCAGGTGTCCTTCGCAGCCGACGAGACCGTCGTCGGCGCGGGCGATCTGCTCGGTGAATCCGAACGCCCGACATTGCATGAATGGTGCCAGCAGGAATACCGGCGGACGGGCGACGAGCGATTCAACCTGCGCGCGGAGGACTGGCCGAAGCGCTTCATGCACGGCATGGCCCTGGCCGCGCAGTTCGACCGGTACGTGCAGCACCTCCGGGACATCCCGGGCGTGCACCTGGAGCTGCACGAGGACGAGGTGGTCGACATCGACGACCTCGGACGGCGCCTGGAGCTGCACTGCGCCTCCGGGGCCCGGATCGCCGCCGACCAGGTGCTCTTCGTGACCGGCCACTCGGTCAACAAGCCCGAGAAGTACCCGCGGCAGGCCGTCTGGGCCGACGCCGCGGACGCATCCGGCCGCACGTTCGTGCGCTACGCCTACCCGCTGGAGGCCACCCTCACGCGCGACGCCGTCCCGCCGGGAGCCGTCGTCGCCTGCTCGGGCGCCGGGCTCACGGCCATCGACGTGGCGCTGTACCTCTCCGAGGGGCGCGGCGGCGCCTTCACCCGCCAGGAGGACGGATCGCTCCGGTACCGGCCGAGCGGCGACGAGCCCGCCCGCATCGCGATGGTGTCGGGGGCGGGGCTGTTCACGTTCGCGCGGCCGTTCAACGCCAAGCAGGTGGACCTGCCGCGCTACGAGCACCGGGGCCGGTTCCTCGCCGAGGACGCCGTCGACGCCCTCCGCGAGTCGGCCGGGATCCCCGTGCGCGTCGGGGCCGGCACCGTCCGGCAGCTCGACTTCCAGGCGCACCTGTTCCCGCTGGTGACGCTCGAGATGGCCTACCTCCATCACGCGACGCTCTTCGGCCCCTCCGTCGCCGCGCACCTCCGCGCCGTCCTGGAGCCGGTGTTCCGGCAGTTCCTCGCGGCCCCGGGGCCGGAGACGGCCGAGGCGCTCGGACGCACCGTCGACGAGGCCGCCGCGTCCGTCGCGGAGCACCTCCAGGCGCACCTCGACCGGGATCCCGCCGCGCCCGTCGGCGTCCCCTGGGACGTGGACGAGGCGGCCGAGCGGTTCCTGCGGGTCGTCTACGGCGTCGGCGGGAGCCCCGAGGACCCCCGCGACGACGCCGCGGCGAACCGGGCCGCCTACCTGGCCGGCGCGCCCAGCCCCTGGCGGCACCCCATCCACCCGGTCGAGCACCGCTTCTCGTGGGAGGAGGCCATCCGGCCCGTCCCCGACGCGTCGGCCACCGATCCCGCCGCGTACACGGCCGCGGTGATCGACTTCATGGAGCGGGACCACCTGGCGGCCGCCCAGGGCAACCTGCTCAACCCCTCGAAGGCCGCGGCCGACGGCGTCTGGCGGGATCTGCGCCCGGTGCTCGGGCACGCCGTCGACTTCGGCGGCCTGACGGCGGAGTCGCACCGCGACTTCATCGAGTCCGTCATGCGCCACCACAACCGCCTGGCGAACGGCGCCGCGCTGGAGGTGATGGAGAAGATGCTCGCCCTCATCCACGCCGGGATCATCGACATGAGCACGGGACCGGGCGGGCGGATCCTCGGCGACGACGGCGGCTTCACGGTCGTGGGTCCGCGCACGGGGGCCCGCTTCCCCGCCGACGTCCTGGTGGACGCGCGCGTCCACCCGTTCGACGCGGAGGCCGACGTGTCCCCGCTCTACGCGTCCCTCCTCGATCGCGGCCTCGTCCGCATGTGGGAGAACCCCTCCCCCGAGGGGACGCCCTACCGCCCGGGAGGCCTCGACCTCTCGCCGGACTTCCACCCGCTCACCGCCTCGGGCGAGGCCGACCGTCGGCTGACGTTCCTCGGGCCGCCCAGCGAGGGCGTCATGTTCTTCCAGCTGGGGGCCCTGCGCCCCCAGCAGAACCACCACCTGATGCAGGACATCCTCACCTGGATCGAGCATCTCGAGCACGAACTCCTGTCCGCATAGAGCACTGAGAGAAGAAGAGAGACACCCATGAAGAGCAACTCGCATCCCAGCTTCCGTCGGCTCATGGCCGAGAAGCCCATCGTCCGCATCGCGGGCGTGCACGACGGCCTCGGCGGCAAGCTCGCCGAGGGCGCCGGCTTCGACGCCGTCTGGTCGTCGAGCTTCGAGGTCTCCGCATCCCGCGCGCTGCCGGACGCGAGCCTCCTGTCCATGGCCGAGTACCTCGAGGCGGCCCAGAACATCCAGTCGGCCATCGGGATCCCCGTCGTCGCGGACTGCGACACCGGCTACGGGAACAACCTCAACGTCGCCCACATGGTGCACCGCTACGAGCGCGCCGGGATCACCGCGGTCGCGATCGAGGACAAGCACCACCCGAAGATGAACTCGTTCGCCGACGCGCACCACGCGCTGCTCACCGTGCAGGAGTTCTCGGACAAGATCGACACCGCCAAGAGCGCCCAGGACAGCGACGACTTCTACGTCATCGCCCGCACCGAGGCGATGATCGCGGGGCTCGGCGTGGACGAGGCGCTCGAGCGGTGCGCCGCCTACGTCGCCGCGGGCGCCGACGCGGTGCTGGCCCACTCGAAGTCGCGGGAGCGCGGCGAGATCGAGAGCTTCCTCCGCCAGTGGGGCGGGGCCGCGCCCGTGGTGATCGTGCCGACGACGTACCCGGACTGGCAGGTCGACGCGATCAGCGAGGCCGGCGCCTCCGCCGTCATCTACGCCAACCAGGGGCTCCGATCCTCCGTCCGGGCGATGGAGGGCACCTTCGCGACCATCCTCCGGGAGGGATCCAGCCTCTCGCTCGAGAGCGACATCGCCTCCGTCCAGCAGGTGTTCGACATCCAGGACCTCAGCCAGTGGCAGGAGCTCACCCGGTCCTGAGCAGGGGCGTCCCGGACGACGCCCGCCGAACACGACGAACGAGAGGGAGCACCACCATGACCGACACGGGAACGCGCGCCGGATCCCCCACGGGCGACGCCGCGCCGCACCTCCCCGAGCTCACGATCCTGCTGCTGGATCCCGTGCACCCGGTCGTGCGCACGGCCGCTCCGGCCGGCAGCCGCTTCGTGGAGCGCTACGGCGCGAGCGGACCGGCCGAGGCCGCGGATCTCGCGGAGGCGGACGTCGTCATCCTCCGCAGCGGCGCCGCGCTGACCGCGGAGATGATGCGCGCGGCGCCCCGGCTCCGGGCGGTCATCCGGGCGGGCGCCGGCCTCGACAACATCGACCTCGCGGCCGCGTCCGCGCAGGGCGTGCCGGTCTGCTCCGTGCCCGGCGGATCCGCGAACGCCGTGGCCGAGCTGGCCGTCGGCCTGGCGATCGGCACCATGCGCCACGTGGCCCTCGCCGACCGCCAGCTCCGCGTCGGCAGCTGGTGCAAGCACGAGCTGATGGGGACCGAGATCGCCGGCTCGACCGTCGGCGTGCTCGGGTTCGGGGCCATCGGGTCCCGGATCGGGGCCATCGCGTCGGCCCTCGGCGCCCGGGTGGTCGCCGGCGTCCGCTCCCCCAGCGACGCGCGGCGCGCCGAGCTCGCGGCCGAGGGCGTCGAGCTGGTCGCCCGCGACGAGGTGGCGCGACGTGCCGACCTGCTCTTCCTGGCGCTGCCCCTGGACGACGACACGCGGGGCGTCGTCGACGCGGCGTTCCTCGAGCGGATGCCCGCGGGGGCGTACCTCGTGAACGTGTCGCGCGGCGGCATCGTCGACGAGCGGGCGCTCGCGGACGCCCTCGCGTCCGGTCACCTGGCCGGGGCCGCCACGGACGTGCACGAGGTCGAGGGCCGCGGGACGAGCCCGCTCGCCGGCCGGGACGACGTGGTGCTCACCCCGCACATCGGCGGGATGACCGCCGAGGCGCAGGAGCGGGTGGGACGTGTGGTCGCGTCGATCCTCGCCGGGGTCGCGCGCGGCGACGCGACGCTCGAGGGACGGGTCGCATGAGCGCCGCCGTCGTCAGCGCCGTTCTCCGGGCGGAGCGGGACGTGCAGGTCGAGACCGCGCCCGCGGGGACGCTCGGAGCGGACGACGTGCGCGTGCGGGTCATCAGCTCCGGCATCTGCGGATCCGACCTCGCCGCGTACCGAGGGCACCACCCCTACAAGCGCCCGCCCGCCGTGCTGGGCCACGAGCTCGCCGGGACCGTCACCGAGGTGGGCACCGGGGTGCGCGACGTGCGGCCGGGCGACCGGGTCGCCACCTTCGCCTACGCGCCCTGCCTCCGCTGCGCCGCCTGCCGTCGCGGGGACCCGCACCTCTGCTCCGATCGCGAGAACCTCAGCGCCGGCCGGCTCGGCGGCACGCTCGCCGAGGAGGTGGTCCTCCGCGCGTCCATGGTGTGCGTGGTGCCGCCGCGCATGCCGAGCGATGCCGTGGTGCTCATCGAGCCGCTGGCCATCTCGGCGCACGCGGCGGCGCTGGCGGTGCTCGACGGGCGATCCGTCTGCGTCATCGGCTGCGGGACCATCGGGCTCGGCTGCGTCATCGCCGCCCGGGCCGCGGGTGCGGCGTCCATCCGCGGGATCGACCGCGGCGACGGGAAGCGGGACCGTTTCATCGCCACGGGAGGCGACGCGTTCGTCGACGTCCGGCAGGCGGCCGTCCGGGAGCTGCCCGACGAGGACGTCGTCGAGCACGACGTGGTGGTCGTCGCGACCGCCTACCCGGGCGTGCTCGACGACGCGGTGCGGCTCACGCGGCCGGGAGGCACCGTGATCGTGGTCAGCTACTTCCCCGACGCGCAGGTGCTCCACGCGAACGACGCCGTGTCGAAGGAGATCGCCATCCGCGGATCCGCGCTCAGCACCCGGCGCGACGTCGCCGCCGTCATCGCGTGGTGGGAGGCCGGCCTCGTCGAACCCGGCACCCTCATCAGCCATCGCTTCGCCCTCGCGGCGGCACCGGACGCGTTCGCGCTCATGGACGGCGGGGGCGACGACCTGGGGAAGATCATCGTCGAGGGGAGCGCATCATGAACGACCTCGTCGTCGGCGTCGTCGGCGCGACCGGGTACGCGGGCGCGGAGCTCTGCCGCCTGCTGCTCGAGCACCCGCACGTCGGGGAGATCCGGGCCGCGTCCCGGAGCGGGGCGGACATCGAGCAGACCAACGCGGCCCTCGACGGCAGCGGCGTGCGCTCCCTCCGCGTCGACGAGCTCCTCGACCACCTGGACGAGCTCGACGTGGCGTTCCTCTGCACCCCCACGGGCGAGGCCATGCGCCTGGCACCCGCGCTGCTCGACGCCGGGGTGCGGGTCGTGGACCTCAGCGCCGACTTCCGCTTCGCGACCGCGCGGTCCTTCGAGGAGGCGCACGGGAAGCCGCACACCGCGCCCGGGCTCCTGCCCCGCGCGGTCTACGGGTTCACGGAGGTGTTCCGCGACCGGATCCGCGACGCCGCCCTCATCGCCAACCCCGGCTGCTACGCCCTCACCGCGCTCCTGGCCCTCACGCCGCTCCACGCCGCGGGGCTCGTCGACACCTCCCAGCGGGTGGCGGTCTTCGCCGTGAACGGCACGAGCGGAGCCGGGATCGAGGCCCGGCGGCCGCTGTCCGTGACCGAGATGGCGGGAGCGCTGCTGCCGTACAACCTCGACGGGCACCGGCACGCGCCGGAGATCCACGAGGTGATCACGCGGATCGTCGGCTCCTCGCCGGACATCGACCTCACGACCGCGCACGGCGACTTCCCCCGCGGGATCCACCTGCAGGCGAGCGCGGTGCTGCGGGACGGCGCCGGCCGCGACGACGTGCTCGAGTGCCTGGCCGCGTTCTACCGGGAGCGCGACGCCGCGTTCGTGCACGTCAACCGGCGCACGCACGACGCGGTGAAGAACGCCAAGCAGTACGACGTCTACCCGAACCTCCGGCACGTGGTGGGCACCAACCGGTGCTTCCTCGGGGCCGACGTCGACGGCGCGGCGGGCGTGGTGCGGCTCGTGGGCGTCACCGACAACCTCGTCAAGGGCGCGGCGGGCTCGGCGATCCAGAACATGAACGTGTCCCTGCGCCTGCCGGAGCGGGCCGGGCTCGCGATGCGGGGGTTCTGAGCGTGCGCGGGGTGGCGTCGATCCGCACGGCGCGCATCCGGGCCGGGGACAGGTGGATCCTCTCGGCGGGCTTCAACGTCGACGCGCGCCTCGCGAGCACCGAGCGCATCGACGAGGAGCTCGACGACCTGGCCATGATGGCCGGGCGGGGCGCGCGCGTCGCGGTGCTCAGCCACCAGGGGACGCACGGCGACGGATCCGCGACGCACCTGGACCACGTCGCCCGGTACCTGGGATCGCGCCTCGGCCGCCGCGTGGACTACTTCCCGGAGAACGCGACGCCCCCGGCCCGGAGGCGCGCGCGCACGATGCGCCCGGGCGAGGTGGTCGTGTTCGGGAACACGCGCCATCACGCCGGGGAGGAACGGGACGACCCCGCGCTCGGGCGCGCCTTCGCGCGGCTCGGGGACGCGCTCGTCCTCGGCGGGTTCTCGAAGCTGCACCGGGCGCACGCGTCGAACGACGCGATCCTCCGCCACCTGCCCGCGTACCTGGCCTCGTCCGTCGAGCGGGCGGTCGGCGAGCTCGACGGCTGGACCCGACCGGAGGGGCGCTCGCTCGCCGTGCTCGGCGGCAGGAAGACGGAGAAGGCCGAGATCGGCCTCCCCCGCCTCGTGCGCCACTACGAGCGCGTGGTCCCGGCCGGCACCGTGCTCAACGCCGTCCTCCGTGCGGCGGGGATGGACATCGGCGACTCCTCGATGGGGGAACGGCCCGCCCGCGCGCTGGCCGCCGCCCGCTCCGTGCTCGCGGGCCCGTCCGCCCACCGGCTCGTGCTGCCCGCGCGGCTGATCGTCGCCGGCCGGGACGGGGCGGTGCGGCGGATCGCCGTCGGCGCGCCCGTGCACCCGGGAGAGCGCATCGTGGACTTCGAGTTCCCGACCGCCGCGCTCGGACCGCTCGACGCGCCGACGCGCATGCTGGTCGCGGGCACCCCGAGCGCCGCGCACGAGGGGCATCGCGTGGCGGCCCGCGCGGTCGAGCGGTGCTGCGCGGATCCCCGCGCCACCGCCCTGCTGCTCGGCGGCGACACCGTGCACGACCTCCCCGCTGCCGTCGCCCGCCGGTCGTCCGGTGGCGGGTCGGCCCTCACGCTCATCGCCACCGGATCCGCCGCCGCGCTGGACGCGCTGCGGACCCGCCGCCCGCTCCCCCCGCCGAGGAGGACCCATGCTCTGTGACATCCGGCTCGACACGAGGATCGTGCTCGGCGACGGCGGCCTCGACGACCTCGGCGCGCTGGCCGCGGGGTTCGGCACGCGCGCCGTGCTGGTCACCGGCCGGCACGCGATGCGGCGCTCGGGGGTGACGGCACGCGCCGTCGCGAGCCTCCGGCGCGCCGGGGTCGACGTGACCGTCGCGGACATCGTGCCGCCGGAGCCGCGCGTGCGCGACGCGGAGAGCGTGCTGCGCGTCGTCGAGGACGCCCGCGCCGACGTGATCATCGGGATCGGCGGCGGCAGCGTGCTCGACGTCGCGAAGGCGTGCGGCGTCGCCGCGGGCGGTGGCGGCGTGGCGCGGCTGGTCGGCGCGGCCGTCGAGCGGCGGATCCCCGTGATCGCGGTGCCGACCACGGCCGGGAGCGGCGCCGAGGTCACCACCGGCGCGCTCCTCGGCGACGACCACGGCGGCGGCAAGGTCGCGATCCGCGGGGATGCGGTGCGGCCGCGCATCGCGCTCGTCGACCCGGAGCTGCTCGCGGGCGTCGACGACCGCACGGCGGCCGCCACGGGCTTCGACGCGGTGGCCCACGGGATCGAGGGCCTCGTCGCCCGCCGCCGCAGCCCCGTGTCGGACGTCTTCGCCACCACGGCCCTGCAGCGGATGGCCGCCGAGCTCGAGCTGAGCCCGGATCGGCGGGACCGCCACCGGCTGGCGGAGGCCGCCCTGTTCGGCGGGCTCAGCGTCGCCACGGCGAGCACCGGGTTCCCGCACCGACTCCAGCAGGCGATGGGCGCCGTGGGGATCGAGCTGCCGCACGGCGCCGGGCTCGCGCTGCTGTACCCGGCGTGGATCCAGCACCTCGGCGCCCTCGCCCCCGATGCGCTGCGCCGGACCGACGACGCCCTCGGCGGCGCGGGTGCGACCGCGGAGACCGTCGACCGGCTGCGCGACGGCCTCGATCTGCGGCTGCGGCTCCGCGACACCGGGGTGTCGGCCGACGACCTGCCGCGCCTGGTCGCCGCCGTCACGGGCAGCGTCGAGAACGACCCGGGCGCGCACGGCGGCCCCGACGCGATGCTCGCGATCCTGCGGCGGTCCTGGTGACGGACCGACCCGCGCCCCTCATCCACCCCGCCCGCTCGACGGACCACGGGGACCCGCGTCCCGACACCACCACGGAGAGGTCGACCACCATGCACCTGCACGACGAGCGTGCCGCACCGAGCGGCCTGGATCCGGAACGACGCCTGCTCCTCGGGCTGTCGCGGGTCCGCCTGGACGAGACGGACGTCGACGCGGCCCTGCGCCTCATCCGCGGCGGCTCCGTGCGGTGGGGGGTGTTCCTGGAACGCGCCGCGCAGCACAAGGTCCTGCCCCTCGTGGGGCGCCACCTCCTCGAGCACCACCTGGCGCGCGGCGACACCGCCGACGGCATGCAGGCCGTGCCCTCCGCCTGGATCTACCCCGCGGTCCTCGCGGGCAACCGCGAACGGAACCGCGCCCTGGCGGGCGAGGCGGAGGCCGTGACGCGCGCGCTCGAGCGGCGCGGCGTCGCGCACGCCCTGCAGAAGGGGCTCGCCGTCGCCGAGTCGCTCTACGGCGACATCGGCGCCCGCCGCGTCACCGACGTCGACCTCCTCGTCGCGCGCGGCGACGCGGACGCGACCGACGCCGCCCTGCGCGAGCTGGGCTACGTCAGGGGGACGATCGCCTGGGAGGGGGATCGCCTCGTGCCCTCCCCGGATCCCGCGGGGGCCGCCGGCACGCTCCCCTACCTCCGGCCGGGTCCCCGGCCCGACCTGCCGGTGCTCCGCATCGACCTCGCCCACTCCGTGTTCGCGGACGAGCCCGACGAGGAGGCCCGCACGCGCGAGGTGCTGGGCAGGTCCCGCCCGAGCGTGGTCGACGGCCGCCCGCTGTCCCGGCTGGATCCCGCCGATGAGCTGCTCGACCTGTGCGTGCACCTGCACGCGGAGGCGACCCGACCGCCGTTCGCGGCGCCCGGCGTCGCGATGCACATCGGCAAGTTCGTCGACGTCACCGCCAGCGCCGGCGCGCTCGACGGCGCCGGGTGGGACGACGTGCTCGAGCGCACGGCGGAGACGCGACGGCGCCGGATCGTCCACCACGCGCTCCACTTCGCGGACGCGTTCCATCCGGGGAGCGTGCCCCCGCACGTGCTCGACGCGACGCGGCCCGCCGACACGTCCTCCCTGGACGTGTACCGCACCGCCGACCGCGCGGACGCGACGTGGTCCATCCCGTTCCCCGAGCGCCTGTTCGCCGCGGCGCCCGTCGCCCAGGCGACCGCGGGGCGCCCCGCGAGCGTCGGGGTCGGCGCATGATCGTCGCCGTCGTCGGCGCCGACGGCGCCGGGAAGTCGACCGCGACGCGTCTCGCCACGGAGCTCCTGCGCGACCGCGGGGACGCGGCCACCACGGTGGGCCGGTGGGACATCGTGGGCGACGACCGCTACCCGGCCGCCCGGTTCATGCAGGCCTCCGTGGAGGAGACCCGGCAGTGCGTGGCGGAGATGCCCCGCGCCTCGCGGTTCCTGTTCCTCATGTGGTCCATGGGGTACGCGCTGGAGGCGCGCCCTCCCGAGCCGGGCGCGATCACCGTCCTCGACGGCTACTGGATGAAGCACGCCGCGAGCGAGATCGCCTACGGGGTGGACCGGGAGTGGATCGAGTCGGTCGTGGCCGGGCTGCCTCGCGCGGACACGGTGGTGTACCTGCGCGTGACGCCCGACGTGGCCTGGGAGCGCAAGAAGGACGGCGAGGTCGAGCCCTACGAGTGCGGCATGGATCCGTCGTGCTCCCGCGCCGCGTTCGTGGCGCACCAGACGCGGATCCTCACCACCATGGACGCGTGGGCGGAGCGCCACGGCTGGTCCGTCGTGGACGGCTCGGGCGACCCGGACGCGTCCCGTCGCGCGATCGTCGCGTGCCTCGACCGGACGGAGCGTCCCGCATGACCTCGTCGACGAGGACCCTCATCGTCAAGGTCGGCGGCAGCCTGGTCTCCACGAAGCAGACCGACGACGATCTCGACCTGGGCGCGGTCGCGCGGTATGCGCGCATCGTGGCGGATCTGCACCGCCGCCACCCGGGTCACGTCGTGTTCGTCGCGGGCGGCGGCTCCATCGGGCACGGCGCCGTCCGCGGGATCGACGTCGGCGACGCGTGGTCCGCGTGGCGCCTCACCGAGGCGACCTTCCGCGTGCGCTGGGCGTGGACGGAGGCGTTCCGGGCGCTGGGGGTGGATGCGATGTCGCTCCAGCCGTCCGCGTGGTGCGCCTTCGACGACGCGCGCCCCGGCGGCGTCCACGCCGACGGCCACGTGCTGCGCCGCTGCCTCGCGGGCGGCGTGCTCCCCGTGCTCTCGGGCGATGCCGTCCTGGCGCCGGGCGGCGGGGTGCGCATCCTCGGCAGCGATGCCGTGCCGATGGCGGTGATCGACGCGCTCGAGGGGCCCTGGCGCGTGCTCCTGCTCACCAACGTCGACGGGTACCTCGCCTACGCGGACGCGGACCCCGATCAGCGCCGGATCGTGGCGCACATGACCCCCGGGGAGGCGACCGGCTTCGCGCTCCGCACGAGCGTGGCCGCGACGGACACCAGCGGCGGGATGGCCGGCAAGCTGCGCTCGCTCGCGGGGTTCGCGCGTCGCGGGGCCGAGGGCTTCATCCTCAACGGCTCACGCTGCTCCGGGCTGGAGGCGTGGGCGGGCGCCGAGGTCGAGGACTGGCCGAGCGGGATCCCGTTCACCGCGGTCTCCCGCTGACGCCGGCGCCGACGCGGACGCAGACGGAGGGGTGCGCGTCCTCCGTCGGCGTCAGCGACCCGGTGCGGCGGCCGTCCCCGCTCCGAGCAGGGTGACGAAGCCCCGGACGGCGGCGCGCATCGCCTCGTCGTCCTGGGTGGCCTTCGCGAGGACGTAGCCCCCCTGCACGACGGCGACCGCGGCATGCGCCATGTCGTCGGATCGCTCGCCCACGCCGCGCTCCACGAGCACGTCCCGGACGAGTCCGATGAGGTCCGTGAAGTACCCGGCGACGGCTCCGGAGAGCTCGGGGTCGGCCGCGACGGCCGGGTCGGCGGTGAGCCGGCCGATGCGGCAGCCGCGCGTCGCCGCGCGATCCCGGGTGAGGTAGGCGACGAGGCGGTCGTGCGCGTCCCCTCCGCCGCCGAGCTGGGCTGCGGCGGAGCGGAGGCTCGCCTGGACCGAATCGGACACCGCGGCGCGCGCGAGGTCCTTCTTGGACGGGAAGTGGTGGTACAGGCTGCCCTGCGTGACGCCGCTGGCGTCCATCACGTCGCGCGGGGAGGTGGCGCTGATGCCGTCATCCCAGAAGAGCTCCTGGGCTGCCTGGATGAGTCGGGTGCGGGGTGCGGGATCCGTCGTCGAGGTCATGCCGTCACCATACCTACCTCAAGGTATGTCGTCAACGGAGGCCGGGTCGCGACGCGAGGGAGGCACAGGGCCCGGGCGTCGGTAGCCTCGCATCAGGCGCCGCCACCGCCCGCCCGAGGGCCGGCGCCGATCGGAGGAGCCATGCCCGAGAACGCCACAGCGCCCGAGGACGCCGCCGCGCCTGCGGACGACACCGCGCACTACGACGTCGCCGTCATCGGCGCCGGGCCCGCGGGCACCGCCGCGGCCCTCCGCGCCGCCGAGCTGGGCGCGTCCGTCGTCGTGCTGGAGGCCGGCCGCGTGGGCGGCACGTGCGTCAACACCGGCTGCGTGCCCACGCGCGTGCTCGCGAAGACCGCGCGGCTCGTGCGCGAGGTGCGCTCCGCGGGCGAGAACGGGATCGGCGTGGGCGAGCCCGCGCCGCACTGGCCGTCGATCGTCGCGCGCGTGCACGCGCAGGTCGACCGCGTGCGCTCGCTCAAGGACGAGGCGGCGCGCTTCGCCGCGGCAGGCGTGACGCTCATCCACGAGGGCCGCGCGCGCTTCGTCGACGACCGCACGCTCGAGCTCGACAGCGGCCGGCGGATCACCGCGGGCTCCGTCATCGTGTGCGTCGGCGGCCGCTCGCGCCGCCTGCCCGTCCCCGGCGCCGAGCTCGCGACCGTGCCCGAGGACGTGCTCGCGCTGCCCGGTATCCCCCGCCGCCTCGCCGTCATCGGCGCCGGCAACACGGGCGCGCAGCTCGTCACCGTCTTCCGCTCGTTCGGCTCCGAGGTCACGCTGCTCGACGTCGCGCCGCGCGTGCTCACGGCGTCGGACGAGTCGATCTCGGAGGCCGTCGCCGAGGCGTTCACCGCGCAGGGCGTCCGCGTGCGCACCGGCATCGACACGGTTACCGGGCTGACGAAGACGGGCGACGGATCCATCACCCTGCTCTGGCGCGCCGGCGACCGCCCGCAGTCCTCCAGCTTCGACGCCGTGATCATGGCCACCGGCTGGCCCGCCGACGTCGACGACCTGGGCCTCGAGCACGCCGGCGTCGAGGTGGCGCGCTCGGCGATCCCGGTCGACCGGTACCTCCGCACGCGCGTGCCGCACATCCTCGCGGTGGGCGACGCCAACGGCAAGGACATGCTCGTGCAGGCGGCCCAGTCCGAGGGCGAGGCCGCGGCGGAGAACGCGGTGCTGGGCGTCAACAGGCGGATCCCGCTGCAGCTCCTCCCGGCCGGCGGCTTCACCGACCCCGACTACGCGGGCGTCGGCCTCACCCAGTCGGAGGCGCGCGAGCGCGACGGCGCGTGCGTGGTCGCGCGGGTGCCGTTCGCGGAGGTCGACCGCGCCGTGATCGACGACCGCGAGGCCGGCTTCCTGCTGCTCATCGCCGACCGCCGCCGCGAGCTGATCCTCGGCGCGCACGCCGTGGGCGAGAACGCGGTCGAGGTGATCCAGTCGGTCACCACCGCGATGGCCGCGGGCGTCGACGTCGCGACCCTCGCGCACGTGCGGTTCGCGTACCCGACGTACAGCGCGATCATCGGCTTCGCGGCCCGGCGGTTGCTGCAGGAGGAGGAGCGCGCGGGCGAGCTCGCCTGACGCGGCGACCGGGCGGACGTGATCGGATGGAGGCATGACCGCGCTCATCGTCACGGCCCACCCCGATCCCGACTCGCTCGCCCACCACGTCGCCCGCCGGCTCATCGCCGAGCTCGGGGCTGACCGGACGGAGGTCGCGCACCTCGCCCAGGAGGGCTTCGACCCGGTGTTCGGCATGGCCGACCGGGCCGCGTACTCCGGCGACGCCCCCGCGCCCGCGGACGTCCTCGCCGAGCAGGCGCGCCTCGACGCCGTGGATCACGTCGTGCTCGTCTTCCCCGTGTGGTGGTGGTCGATGCCGGCGCTCCTCAAGGGCTGGATCGACCGGACCTTCATCGGCGGCTGGGCCTTCGACATCGACGACGACGGTCGCATCGAGAAGCGGCTCCAGCGACTCACCGTGCACCTCGTGCCCGTCTCCGGCACGAGCCGCGAGTCCTTCGCGCGGCACGGCTACCTGTCCGCGCTCGAGACGCAGGTGGGCCACGGGATCCTCGACTACTGCGGCGCGCGCCGCGGTGCGACGGCGTTCGTGCACGACTCCGAGTCGGGCGACCGCGACGCCGTGGGCGCCGAGGTGGAGCGGGCCGTCGCCGAGGTGGTCGCCGCGATCGGCTGACGTCGGACCGGCGTGGAGATCCGGTCAGACCCCGTCGTCGATCCCCGCCATGTCGAGCACGAAGCGGTAGCGCACGTCGTTGCGGCGGAGCCGGTCGATCGCCGTCGCGACCTCCGCGACGGGCAGCACCTCCACGTCGGCCGTGATCCCGTGCTCGCCGCAGAAGTCGAGCAGGTCCTGCGTGCCGGGGCGGCCGCCGCTGCCCGTGGACGCCAGCTTCCGGCGCCCGGGGAGGAGATCCATCGCCTGCACGGTCAGCTCACCGAGGTGGCCGAGGACGCAGAGCGTGCCGTCGAGGTCGAGCACGCGGAGGTAGGGGCCGAGGTCGTGCGCCACGGAGACCGTGTCGAGCACGAGGTCGAGGGACGACGCGGCCTCGGCCATCGCGTCGGCGTCCGTGGAGACGACCACGCGGGTCGCGCCGAGCCGCTCGGCGTCCGCCGCCTTGGCCGCGGTCGTGGTGAACACCGTCACCTCCGCGCCGAGGGCGTTCCCCAACCGCACCGCGAGGTGGCCGAGGCCGACCACGCCGAGGCGCGTACCCGGCCCGACGCCCGCGGTGCGCAGCGGCTCCCACACCGTGACGCCCGCGCACATGAGCGGCGCGACGGCAGCGGGATCCAGCGACGCCGGCCGGCGGTAGACGAAGGACTCGCGGACCACGTAGCGGCCGGACCAGCCGCCCTGGGTCGTGGATCCGTCGATCCGGTCGCGGCCGCCGTAGGTGAGCGTCGGGAACTCGACGCACATGTTCTCGTGGCCGCCGCGGCACATGGCGCAGACGCCGCACGAGTCGACGATGTTGCCGACCGCGACCGGGTCGCCGGGCGCGAAGGCCGTGACGGCGGATCCGACGGCCACCACCTCCCCCACGAACTCGTGGCCGGGGACGAGCGCGTCGTCGCGGCCGTGCTGGTCGAGGGCGTGCAGGTCGGAGAAGCAGACGCCGCAGTGCGTGACGCGGACGTCGACGTCGTCGGGCCGGAGATCGCGGCGGACGATCGAGGTCGGGTGGACGGGCTGGCCGGAGGCCGGGGACAGGAGGGCTGTGGTGCGCATGCCCTCACTCTACCTACTGGTTGGTAGATCCGTACGATGGGTGCATGACCTCGACAGCCGACCGCACCCGGCAGCGCATCCTCGACGCCGCGACGGAGGAGTTCGCCGCCCGCGGCATCGCGGGAGCGCGGGTGGACCGCATCGCCCAGGCGTCCGGCATGAGCAAGCCGATGCTCTACGCGCACTTCGGCGGCAAGGACCGGCTGTTCGACGCGGTGTTCGCCGCGCACGTCATCGCGAACGGCGACCGCGTCCCCTTCACGGCCGACGACCTGCCCGGCTACGCGGCCCGCCTCTACGACGACTACCTCCAGGATCCGGCGCTCGCCCGCCTCGTGATGTGGAAGCGCCTCGAGCGCGACGGCGCCGGGTACCTCTACCCGGGCCTCGAGGAGCACGACGCGGCGCACCTCCGCGACATCGCCGCGGCCCAGGCGTCCGGCCGGATCCGCGCGGACCTCGACCCCGACGACGTGTGGACCCTGCTCATCGCGACGGCGGCGAGCTGGGCGCAGATCTCGATCACGACGGTCGCGACGGCGGACGACCCGGCGGTCCTGCACGCGCGTCGGCGGGACGCGCTGGCGGCGTACGTGCGCGACGGGCTCTGCGGAGGCTGATCCCTACGGCTCGAGGCGCAGCGCCTCGTCACCCTCCGGCAGCTCGACGACCACGTCGATCGCGTCCCGGTCGCAGCTCCTGGGGCACGTCGGGCGCCCGGCTGGTGGGCGCGACGGACGGAACCCCCGATGAGGGGCCGTGTCGCACGCCCTCGCGTGCGTGCCCCGATCGCTACGGTGGCTCCAGGCCTCCGCACCGGGTCGCACCCCCCACGAGAGAGACCGCCGTGCTCATCACGCTCACCTCGACGGCGCCGTCCGCGTCCGACCTCAGCCACCTGCTCCGCAAGCACCCGGCGAAGGCGCAGTCCTTCGACCTCGCGGTGGGCGTCGCGCACGTCCTCTACCCGGAGGCGACCGACGAGCGCTGCACCGTCGCGCTGCTCCTCGAGGTGGATCCCGTCGGGCTCGTCCGCTCCACGCGGTTCCGGAGCGCGGGCGCCGCGAGCATCACCCATTACGTGAACGACCGGCCGTACGCCTCCTCGTCGATGCTCGCCGTCGCGCTCGGGCACGTGTTCCGCACGGCGATGGGCGGCCGCAGCGACACGTTCCCCGACCTCGCGGCGAGCGCCCTGCCGCTGACGATCACCGTCGCCGCCCTGCCCGCGCGCGGCGGCGCCGACCTCGTGCGCGACCTGTTCGCGCCGCTCGGCTGGCGGGTCGAGGCGACGCCCGTGCCGCTGGATCCCGCGTTCCCCGCGTGGGGCGACTCCCTCTACGTCGACCTCGTGCTCACCGGCGACGTCCGTCTCGCCGACGCGCTCCGCCACCTCTACGTGCTGCTGCCCGTGCTCGACGACGGCAAGCACTACTGGGTGTCCGACGACGAGGTCGGCAAGCTGATGCGCGCCGGCGACGGCTGGCTCGCCGAGCACCCGTCGCGCGACCTCATCACCCGCCGCTACCTCGCGCACCAGCGCGACCTCGTGGGCGAGGCGGACGAGCTGCTCGACGCGGGATCCGATGCGCCCGCGGACGCCGCTCCCGCCACGGAACCGCCCGCGCCGCGCTCCCCCTCGCTCGCCCGCCTGCGCGCGGAGACGGTCCACGCCGTGCTCACGGAGCTCGGTGCCCGCACGGTCGCGGACGTGGGCTGCGGATCCGGCGCGCTGCTGCGGCACCTGGTGGCCGATCCCGCGTTCACGACGATCATCGGCACCGACGTCTCCGCGTCCGACCTCGAGGCCGCGGCCCGTCGCCTCGACCTCCGCGAGGCGAGCGACCGGGTGCGCGAGCGGATCCGGCTGCTGCAGTCGTCCGCGACCTACGAGGATCCGCGCCTCGCCGGCCTCGACGCCGTCGTGCTGATGGAGGTGATCGAGCACGTGGACCCCGCACGGCACGCCGCCCTCGAGGCGTCCGTGTTCGGCTCCGCGTCACCCGCCGCCGTGGTCGTCACGACCCCGAACGCCGAGCACAACGCGCTCTACCCGGGCCTCGCGAACGGCGCGCTCCGCCACCCCGACCACCGCTTCGAGTGGACCCGCGCCGAGTTCGCCGCGTGGGCGGACGGTGTGGCCGCCCGCCACGGCTACCGCGTGGAGGTCCGGCCCGTCGGAGATGCGGATCCCGGGCACGGCGCCCCCACCCAGCTCGCGCTCTTCCGGAAGGCCACGCGATGACCGACGCCCCCGCCCCCGCGGCGCTCCCCCTCCCCCGCATGTCGCTCGTGCTGCTCGTCGGCGCGAGCGGATCGGGCAAGTCGACCTTCGCGCGCACGCACTTCGGGCCCTACGAGGTGCTCTCGAGCGACGCCTTCCGCGGCCTCGTCTCGAACGACGAGAACGACCAGAGCGCGACGTCCGCCGCGTTCGAGGCGCTCCGGCACGTCGCCGCGCACCGCCTCCGCCGGGGCCTGATGACCGTGATCGACGCCACCAACGTGCAGCCCGAGTCGCGACGCTCCCTCGTGCAGCTCGCCCGCGACCACGACGTGCTGCCGGTCGCGATCGTGCTCGACGTGCCGGTGGGCGTGTGCGTGGAGCGGAACGCCGCCCGCACGGATCGCACGTTCGGCGCCTCCGTCGTGAAGCGGCAGCACGACCAGCTGCAGCGCTCGCTGAAGGGCCTCGGCCGCGAGGGCTTCCGGAAGGTGCACGTGCTGCGGGGCGTGGAGGAGGTCGACGCCGCGCGCTTCACCGTCGCGCCCCTCCTCAACGACCTCCGCCACGAGCGCGGGCCGTTCGACGCGATCGGCGACGTGCACGGCTGCCGCGCGGAGCTCGAGACGCTGCTCGGCGAGCTGGGCTACGAGATCCAGCGCGACGAGCGGGGGCGGCCCGTCGACGCCGCGCACCCCGATGGCCGGCGCGCGGTGTTCCTCGGCGACCTCGTGGACCGCGGGCCCGACACCCCGGGCGTGCTCCGCCTCGTGATGGGGATGGTGCGCGCGGGCCACGCCTTCGCGGTGCCGGGCAACCACGAGGACAAGCTCGTGAAGGCGCTGCAGGGGAAGAAGGTGCGGGTCGCGTACGGCCTCGCCGAGTCGCTGGCGCAGCTGGCCGAGGAGGACGAGGCGTTCCGGGTCGACGTCGAGCGCTTCTGCCGCGAGCTCGTCTCCCACCTCGTGCTCGACGGCGGCGACCTCGTCGTCGCGCACGCGGGGCTCATCGAGGCGTACCAGGGGCGCGCGTCCGGCCGCGTGCGCGCGTTCGCGCTCTGGGGCGACGCCACCATCGGCGAGACGGACGAGCACGGCCTCCCCGTGCGCCGCGACTGGGCGCTCGACTACCGCGGATCCGCGACGGTCCTGTACGGGCACGTCGCCGGCATCGGCACCGAGTGGGTCAACGGCACCATGTGCCTCGACACCGGATGCGTCTTCGGCGGCGAGCTCAGCGCGCTCCGCTGGCCCGAGCGCGAGGTCGTCTCGGTGCCCGCCGAGCGCGTCTGGTCGGAGCCGACCGTGCCGCTGGGGCGCCGATACGCGTCGGCCGCCGCCGGATCCGTCGACGGAGCCGCCGCGGACGACGTGCGCGCCCCCGGGCTCCTCCGCATCGACGACGTGCTGGGGAAGCAGGTGGTGGAGACGCGCGCCTTCGGCCGGGTCGGGATCCGCGAGGACGCCGCCGCCGGCGCCCTCGAGGCCATGAGCCGCTTCGCCATCGATCCCCGGCACCTCCTCTACCTGCCGCCCACCATGAGCCCGCCCGCGTCGTCCGCCCGCGACGACGTGCTCGAGCACCCGGCGGAGGCCTTCGAGGCGTACCGGCGTGACGGCCTGGAGCGGGTGATCTGCGAGGAGAAGCACATGGGATCCCGCGCGGTCGTGCTCCTCACCCGCGACCCCGCCCGCTTCGACGCGCCCGCGGGCTGGCGCGGCGTCGTGCACACGCGCACCGGCCGCCCGTTCTTCGACGCCGCCGACACGGACGCGCTGCTCGCCCGGCTCGACGCCGCCGTGGAGACCGCCGGCCTCTGGGCGGAGCTCGACACGTCGTGGCTGCTGCTCGACGCCGAGCTGCTGCCCTGGTCGGCGAAGGCCGGGCCGCTGATCCGCGAGCAGTACGCGTCCGTCGGCGCCGCCGCGACCGCCGCGCTGCCCGCCGCCGTCCGCGTGCTCGAGCAGGCCGCCGGATCGGGCATCGACGTCGCCGACCTCCTCGACCGCACGCGCGCACGCGCCGCCGACGCGGAGGCGTACGTCGCCGCGTACCGCCGCCACGCCGCGCCCTACGACGGCCTCCACGACGTGCGCCTCGCGCCGTTCCAGCTCCTCGCCACCGAGGGCGCGACCCACCTGGCGCGCGAGCACTCCTGGCACCTCGGGCTCGCGGGGCGGTTGGCGGACGCGGATCCGGGCCTCGTGATCCCCACCCGCTCGCTTGAGGTCGACCTCGCGTCGCCGGAGTCCGAGGACGCCGCCACGCGCTGGTGGCAGGAGCTGACCGACGCGGGCGGCGAGGGCATGGTCGTGAAGCCCGTCGCGGGTCTCGTCCGCGGGCGCAAGTCGCTCGCCCAGCCGGGCATCAAGGTCCGCGGGCGCGAGTACCTGCGCATCGTCTACGGGCCCGACTACACCGAGCCCGCGAACCTCCGCCGCCTCCGCGACCGCGACGTCGGCCACAAGCGCTCCATGGCGATCCGCGAGTACGCGCTCGGAGTCGAGGCGCTCGAGCGCTTCGTCGCGGGCGAGCCGACGTGGCGCGTCCACCAGGCGGTCTTCGGCGTGCTCGCGATGGAGTCCGAGGCGGTGGATCCGCGGCTGTGACGCCGCGAGCGTGTGGACGCTCCGGGGCCGCGCGGGCCGCCCACGGCTAGCCTCGCGGGATGCCCGCCGCCCCCGCCGCCCGATCCGGCGGGGTGCGCGCGGTCACCCGCGTGGGGCGCTTCCTCACGTCTGTCGCCATGGGGATCCTGCTGGCGGTCCTGATGCTGGGCCTCGCGCTGGACGGGTCCCTCCGGCGTCTCGTCGCGCCCGACTGAGGATGACGGCTCCGGGCTCCCTTCAGCGGGCTCGCCCTGCGCAGGTCGTTTGCTGAGCCTAATCAAAAGTTTGTGCGGCTCAAAGACTGGCGCTAGCCTCTGAGCATGAGGGAACAGGGACTTCGCGACCGCAAGAAGCAGGAGACACGGGATCGGCTGGCGGACGCGGCCGCCCGGCTCTTCGCCGAGCACGGGTACGACGCCGTCGCGGTCGTCGACGTCGCCCGTGCCGCCGACGTCTCCGACCAGACCGTCTACAACTACTTCCCCGCGAAGCACGAGCTCGTCCTCGACCGGGCCGACCGGATCCGCGAGCGCTACGGCCGCGCGGTCCGGGAGCGCGCCACAGACAGGACCCCCGCAGCCGCGCTCCGCGAGCTGGTCGACGAGGACATCGCGCGCTACCGGGCTGTCGACCTCACGATCGCCCGCGGCGAGTTCCCCACGCAGACGCTCCGCAGCGCCGCGCTCCGCCGCTACGCCCTCGAGGCGCGCGAAGGGCAGGTGGAGGAGATCACCGCCGCGCTCCTCGCGACGGACGCGCTCCTGCACCCCGTCGTCGTGCGCGCGCACGCCGCGGCGCTGGTGTCGGTGATCCAGTCGATCAGCGACATGATCGGCGCCCGAATCCACGACGGCGTGGTCACGGACGCCGCCGCCACCGAGATGACGGAGGCCGCGACTGCGGCGTTCGACGAGCTCGACGCCGCCTTCTCCGACCTGCGCGACCGCGCCGGCCGGCCCCGCACATCTTGGAAGGACTGACCACCATGCAGAACCGACGCATCCTCATCTCCGGCGCCAGCATCGCCGGACCCGCCCTCGCCTTCTGGCTCCACCGGCACGGCTTCGAGGTGACCGTCGTCGAGAAGGCCCGCGAGGTCCGCCCCGGCGGCCAGGCCGTCGACTTCAAGGGGCCCGTGCACCTGGCCGTCCTCGAGCGGATGGGCATCCTCGACGAGGTGCGGGCTGCGAGCGTGGTCGAGGGCGACGGGATCCTCGTGAACGCGGCCGGGAAGCGCATCGGCGTGGTGCCCGGGGAGTTCGCGGGCGGGCAGATCAACATCCCGCGCGGCGACCTCGCCCGGATCCTGCACGCACGCACGGCGGACACCTGCGAGCACCTGTTCGACGACACGATCACGTCGCTCGTGGACGGTCCCGACGGCGTGGACGTGACCTTCGCACGCGCGGAGCCGCGGACCTTCGACCTCGTGATCGGCGCCGACGGGATCCACTCGACCGTCCGGCGCCTCGCCTTCGGACCCGAGGAGGACTACGTCCGGCACCTCGGCCACTACTACGTGCTGGCGGACATCGACGCGGGCGATGAGGACGCCATGTACAACGAGCCCGGCCGGATGATCGCGCTCGGCGGCGGCAAGGCGCCCGCCTTCCTCGTGTTCGCGTCCGAGTCCCTGCCCGCGGTCGGCGACGACACGGCCGCGCGGAAGGCGCAGGTCGCGCGGGCGTACGCGGGCGGCGGTTGGCGGATCCCGGAGCTGATCGACATGATCTCGGCCGCGGACAGCTTCCACATGGACTCCATCAGCCGCGTGACGACCGACCGCTTCAGCTCCGGCAGGGTGGCGCTCGTCGGCGACTCCGCCTACGGCAATGCGCTCGGCGGCTACGGCACCGGGCTCGCGCTGGTGGGCGCGTACGTGCTGGCGGGCGAGCTGCTGGGGGCCGACGGCGACCACGCCACGGCGTACGCCGCGTACGAGGAGCGGTTCCGCGGCTACTCGTCCGTCTCGCAGAAGGTGAACGCCGGCCGGCTCCTCGCCCCCGCGACCCGGCTGGGGATCCTCGCCCGCAACACGGCGTTCTCGACGCTCGCCCTCGCGGCGCCGCTCATGCGCCTCGTCACCCGGCCCGCCTCGGCTGGCCTCGACCTCCCGGACTACGAGGCGGCGGCTCTGCGCTGAGGGACGGGACCGCGACCAGTGATCACGCCCCGCCGCGGTTCCCCTCCAGCGTGAAGGTGAAGACGTCCTCGTCGAACGCGCTGTAGCCCGCGTAGTCGAGGAGCTCGTAGAGGCGCGCGCGGGTCTGCATCTCCGGCACCTTCCCGGCGAGCGTGCCCTCCTCCAGGATCGCGTCGAGGCCCCGCTCGGCGGCGCCCATCGCGAGGCGCAGCAGCGACACCGGGTAGATGACGATGTTGACGCCCACGTCGGCGAGTTGCTGCGTCGTGAACAGCTCGCTCTTCCCGAACTCGGTCATGTTGGCGAGCATCGGCACGTCCACCGCGGCGCGCATCGCCTCGAACTCGGCGAGGTCGGCCATCGCCTCGGGGAAGATCGCGTCGGCGCCGGCGTCCACGAGCGCGCGCGCGCGGTCGACGGCAGCGGCCATGCCGTCGACGCCGCGCACGTCGGTGCGGGCCATGACCAGCAGGTCGGGGTCGCGGCGGGCGTCGACGGCCGCGCGGATCCGCTTCAGCGCGGTCGACTCGTCCACCACCTGCTTGCCGTCGAGGTGCCCGCAGCGCTTGGGGTTCACCTGGTCCTCGATGTGGAGGCCCGCGACCCCGGCGTCCTCGAGCATCTGCACGGTGCGCGCGACGTTCATCGGCTCCCCGAAGCCGGTGTCGGCGTCCACGAGGCACGGCAGGTCCGTCACGCGCGCGATCTGCTGCGAGCGCCCGGCCACCTCCGTGAGGGTGGTGAGGCCGATGTCCGGCAGGCCGAGATCCGCGGAGAGCACGGCGCCGGAGATGTAGACGCCGTCCATGCCCTTGTCCTGGATGAGGCGGGCCGACAGCGGGTTGAACGCGCCGGGCATCCGGAGCAGCTCCCCGCTTGCGAGCCGCTCCCGGAAGGCGCGGCGCTTGGCGGCGGAGGTGAGGGTCGAGTGCAGCACTAGAGGAGTCCCTTCGGGGAGCCGGCGCCGTCGAGGAGGCCCGGCCGGGCGGTCACGGTGAGGCCGGCGAGCTCGTCGGCGGTGAGCTCGGGCAGGCGCTCGACGAGGGCGAGGAAGCGGTCGACCTCGCGGTCCTCGAGCACGCCGTCGGCGAGCGTGCGGAGCTTGGCGACGTAGTCGGCCCGCGCGAACGGCCGGGCGCCGAGCGGGTGCGCGTCGGCGACGGCGATCTCGTCGACTATGGTCGAGCCGTCCGTCAGGCGGATCTCCACCCGGCCGCCGAACGCCTTCTCGGCCGGGTCCATGGAGTGGTACCTGCGGGTCCACTCCGGGTCCTCGGTGGTCGTGACGCGGCGCCAGAGGTCCACCGTGTCGGGGCGGCCGGCGCGCTCGGGCGCGTACGAGTCGACGTGGTGCCAGGCGCCGTCCTGCAGCGCGACGGTGAAGATGTACGGGATCGAGTGGTCGAGCGTCTCGCGGCTGGCGCGCGGGTCGTACTTCTGCGGGTCGTTCGCGCCGGATCCGATGACGACGTGCGTGTGGTGCGACGAGTGGATGAGGACGCGGTCGATGGCGTCCGCGTCCGCGAGCACGGGGTGCGCGTGGTGCAGCCGGCGGGCGAGGTCGATCCACGCCTGCGCCTGGTACTCGGCCGAGTGCTCCTTCGTGTACGTGTCGAGGATCGCCCGCTTGGCCTCCCCGGGCGCGGGCAGCGGCACCTCGTAGGTGGCGTCGGGGCCGTCGAGCAGCCACGCGATCACGCCGTCCTCGCCCTCGTAGATGGGGGTGGGGCTGGTCTGGCCGCGCATCGCCCGGTCGATCGCCTCGACGGCCATCTTCCCGGCGAAGGCGGGCGCGTGCGCCTTCCACGTGCTGATCGCGCCCTTGCGCGACTGGCGCGTGGCGGTCGTGGTGTGCAGTGCCTGCCCGATCGCCTGGAACACGGTGCCCTCGTCGAGGCCGAGGAGCGTGCCGATGCCGGCGGCGGCCGACGGGCCGAGGTGCGCGACGTGGTCGATCTTGTGGGCGTGCAGGCTGATGGCCTTCACGAGGTCCACCTGGATCTCGTAGCCGGTCGCGATGCCGCGGATCACGTCGGCGCCCGTGAGCGCGCGGCCGTCGGGCCGGCCTCCGGCTGCGGCGTGCTGCGCGGCCGCGAGGATCGGCGGGATGTTGTCGCCCGGGTGCGAGTACTCGGCGGCGAGGAACGTGTCGTGGTAGTCGAGCTCGCGCACGGCCACGCCGTTCGCCCAGGCCGCCCACTCGGCGCTGACGCGGGTGGCGGGATCCGCGCCCACGACGGTCGCGCCCGCGCCGCCCGTGGACGGCCCGTGCGCGAGGGCCTGCGCGCGCGCCGCGACGACGGGCGCGCGGGTGAGCGAGGCGGTCGCGACGGCCGCGTTGTCGATGATGCGGTTGACGATCATCCCGGTGACCTCGGCGTCGACCTCGACCGGGTCGGCGGCGACGGCGGCGATGCGCCCCGCCAGCTGCTCCCCGGGAGGCAGGGCCTCGTCGCTGCGGTGGACGCGGACGCGGTGGATCTGCATGCTCTTCCTCACGGTCGGGCGCCTGTCGCGGAGGGCTCCTGGCCTCGTCCGCGTGGCACCGGTCCAGCGTATCCATCGGCGGCGTGCGACGCCCGAGGCCGGGACGCCGTCGCGGCTCCCGCGCTCGGGGGCATCGACCCGGGGCTGCCCCGATGGGAGGATCGGCGCGTGAACGCCACCACGCCCCGCCGTCGGCACCTCGCCTGGATCTGGCCGCTGCTCGCGATGCCGGTCGTCTTCCTCGCGATGATCGTCCTCGCGGGCGGCATCTTCGACGTGGCAGCGCCCTCGCTCCGGTGGCTCCTGCTCCTCCCCTTCGCCCTGGCGTTCCTCGGACCGGCCGGGCTGCTCGTGCTGTCGGTGGTCCGGGCCGTGCGGCTGCGCCGAGACGCCCGCGGGATCCCCCGCGCGCCTCACGCGGACCCGGTCACCCGCGTCGAGCGTCCGCCTCGCCGCCGCCGACCCTCGCTCGCGGCCGAGGACGCCGCGCGTCGCGGCCTCACCCGCGAGGAGTACGGCGTCTACAAGGGCAGCGTCGGCAGCGCGGTCGAGCCCGTGAACTCCGCCGGCGGGCTGCTCGTGATCTCGATCGCCCTCACCGTGTGGATGTCGTTCGTGCTCGTCCTGGTCGGCATCGTGATCGCACAGGAGGCGGGGATCATCGCCCGACCCGCCGACGCGACGACGCTGACCCCCGTGGAGTGGTTCTTCGGCGCCGTCACGTTCGCGGTCGTGCCGTGGTCGTGGCGGCTGTACGTCGTCGAGCGTCGCGCCCAGAAGCTGCGTCTCGAGCGCGGGCTCCCGAAGGACCTGCGCTGACGGCGGCACCGAGCGGCCTGCGCGGGCGACGGACGGCCGTGCCGTCGCCGCGCGGGGTGCGCATCGCGAGATGACCGGCGGGCGGCACCGGTCCTCGGCATCTCCACCGGGGGCCCGTCCTACGCTGGGGTGTGCCCACCGTCACCCCGGAGTCCCCCCGCCAGGACGACGTGCTGCCGCTGCTGCGACAGGCCGACGACTTCGCGCTCGCCCTCTACCCGGCCGAGAACTACCACGCGCTCGACGTCGGCGACCTCGAGCGGCCCGGCGTCACGTTCCTCGTCGCGCGGAACGACGGCCGCGCGCTCGGCACGGCGGCGGTCGTCGACGTGGGCGACGGATCCGCGGAGCTGAAGCGCGTGTTCGTCACGGATGCGGCGCGCGGCCTCGGCGTCGGACGCGCGCTCCTGGTCGCCGCCGAGGAGCGGGCCCGCGCGTTCGGGGCGACGACCATGCGCCTCGAGACCGGCCTGCCGCAGACCGCCGCCATCGCCATGTACGAGCGCGGCGGCTACCGGCACGTGCCGCGGTTCGGGCCGTACGCGGCGGATCCGACGAGCGTCTGCATGGAGCGGGACCTGCGCGTGGACCCCGGGCCGCTCCCCCGGTGGATCCTCCGCCCTGCCCTCCCTGGCGACGCCGCCTGGATGGCCGACCTGCGCGCCGACGTCCTCCGCGACGACCTCGAGCGGCTCGGCCGCTGGGACCGGACGCGCGCCCGCCGCCGCTTCCTCGACAGGTGGGCGCCCGAGCGCACCTGGGTGATCAGCGTCGGCGGCCGCGACGCGGGCCTCATCGCCCGCCGCGACGAGCCCGACGCGCACTGGATCGAGCACTTCTACCTGGATCCGGCGCTGCAGGGCGTGGGGATCGGCGGCGAGGTGCTGCGCGATCTCATGGACCGGCACGACGACGGCCGCCCGTTCCGCCTCGACGTGCTCCAGGGCAGCGCGGCGCGCCGGCTCTACGAGCGGGCGGGGTTCCGCGTCGAGCGCGAGGACGCGGTGGATGCGTGGCTGGTGGCGCTGCCCGCGCCCTGACCCGCCTGCGTCCCGCGATGCCCGCACCTCGGGGGGGCGACCGCGCCGCCGCTCCCGGCACCAGGGCCGGCGGGCCCGCCATCGGGGGAGGTCGAGCCCGCCACCGGCGGGGTCCGGGCCGGGTCCATCTGGTGGTGCCGAACGCCAGGGCCCCTCTTGGCCCGTCGACGCGTCTTCACCGTAGGCGCATCCGGATGTCGGGGCAGAGCCCAGAAGGGGGGGTCAGTCGGCGCGGCCCTGCGCCTTCACGCGCTTGCGGGCGGCGCGCACGGTGAGGACGGAGAGGTAGTCCTGCACGGTCGCGTCCTTGAGCGTCGCCAGCTCCTCCTCCACCACCGTCCGGAGCTCGGCCTCGGAGTGCTCGGGGAACTTCTTCTGCAGCTGCTCGGTGGAGTCGCGGACGATCTGGTCGTAGTCGACGTCAGTGGTCATGGATCCATCATCCCCCGGGATCGGGATCGCCCCCACCTCCGGGCCCCGCGCACGTCATCGACGGCGTGACGCGGAGGGCGTCCCTGCGGGCCCGTCCTCCAGGCGCCGATCGTCCATGGACGCCGGCGCCACCCTGGTCGCCGCGCCCGCGCCGTAACGTGGAGGGGACACCGCGAAGGAGCAGGCACATGGAGCACACCCGACTCGGCAGCACCGGCCTCCAGGTGAGCCGCCTCGCCCTCGGCTGCATGACGTACGGCGATCCCACCCGGGGCATGCACTCCTGGACCATGGACGAGGACGCGTCGGCGCCCTTCTTCCGCCAGGCGGTCGAGCTCGGCATCACGTTCTGGGACACCGCCAACGTGTACCAGCAGGGCACGAGCGAGGAGTACGTGGGCCGGGCGATCCGCCGCTTCTCCCGGCGCGAGGACATCGTGCTCGCGACGAAGGTGTCCGGGCGCATGCACGACGGGCCCGGCGGATCCGGCCTGTCGCGGGCCGCGATCCTCGAGCAGGTCGACGCCTCGCTGCGCCGGCTCGGCACGGACCACATCGACGTCCACTACCTGCACCGCTTCGACCCGGAGACTCCCGTCGAGGAGACGATGCAGGCGCTCGACGACGTCGTCCGCGCGGGGAAGGTCCGCTACCTCGGCGCCTCGTCCATGCACGCGTGGCAGTTCGCGAAGCTGCAGCGTGCCGCGGCGGTCAACGGGTGGACGGGCTTCGCCGCGATGCAGGACCAGTACAACCTCCTCAAGCGCGAGGAGGAGCGCGAGATGATCCCGCTCTGCGCCGACACCGGCGTCGGCCTCACGCCGTACTCCCCCAACGGCAAGGGCCGGCTCACCCGGCCGCGCGGCGCGACCACCGCGCGATCGCAGAACGACAGGGTCGCCGAGGCCTTCGACACCGACGCCGACGGCCCCGTCATCGACGCGGTCGAGCAGGTCGCCGCCGAGCGCGGGGTGCCGATGGCCCGCGTCGCGCTCGCCTGGGTGCTGCGGAACCCGACGGTCGCCGCGCCGGTCATCGGGGCGACGAAGCCCCATCACCTCACCGACGCCGTCGCCGCGCTGGACCTGGAGCTGACCGACGACGAGGTCGCCCGGCTCGAGAGCCCGTACGTGACGCAGCCCCCGTTCTGGTGGTGACCGCACGCCCATCGGCGGCAGCGCCGGCGACCCAGCAGGTGATCCCCGCCTGAACCGCCTAGCCCTCCGGGTGCAGGCCCGCGTCCGCCGCCCCGATCCGCCACGCGGTGAAGTGCACGGTGAGGCCCTCCCGCGTCGGCGCGCAGCACATCGGGCCCGCGGTGACGGCGGCATCGGGATCCAGGGGCGCCACCCGCACGAGTCGCCACGGCTCGTCGTCCACCCGGGCGCGGACCGTCAGCGCGTCGCCGGAGCGGCTGGCGCGGATCGTGACGAGCCGGCCGTGCCACCCGGGGACGGGCGCCAGCGACCAGTCCGACCGCCCGTGGGTGACGACCGCGCCGAGGCCGTCCTCCCCGTCGCTGCGCTCGACGCCGGCCTTGATCCACGTGGCCTCGTCGACGCGCACGAAGACGCCGGCCTGGTCGAACTGGGCGGAGAAGTCGAGCCGGAACGACACCTCCATTGCCGTGCCCGGGGCGAACGGCGCGAGGAGGGCGTGCTCCGTGTCGTGCACGAAGCCGTAGGAGGTGATGCGCCAGGCGTCGCTCCCCTCGACGGCGGTGACCCGCATCCCGTCGTCCGCCATCGCCACGTGGGCGGGCGCGTTCGTCCAGGAGCCGGTGGTCCAGTCGATGGTGTCCATGCGGGCGAGTGTACGCTTGTACACATGACTGTCGACCACTTCGCCGGCGACGATCGGACGAATCGCGAGCGGATGCTCGCCGGCGACCTCTACATCGCCGACGACCCCGAGAGCGCCCGCATCGCCCAGCGCGCCGTCCAGCTGGCGGACGCGTACCACCGCGCGTACGTCGAGGACCCGGCCACCGCGCGCGCCCTGCTCGAGGAGCTGCTCGGAGCGCTCGGACCGGATGCCGTCGTCCGCCCGCCGCTCCTCGTCGACTACGGCGAGAACATCCGCATCGGCGCCCGGACCTTCGTCAACGGCGGCCTCACCGCCCTCGACGTCGCGGCGATCACGATCGGCGAGGACTGCCAGATCGGGCCGAACGTGCAGCTCCTCACGCCCACGCACCCGATCGACCCGCAGCCCCGCCGCGACAAGCTCGAGGCGGCGCGCCCGATCACCCTCGGCGACAACGTGTGGCTCGGCGGCGGCGTGATCGTCTGCCCCGGCGTGAGCATCGGGGACGACAGCGTCATCGGCGCCGGATCCGTCGTGACGCGCGACATCCCGGCCGGAGTCGTGGCCGTCGGCAACCCCGCCCGCGTGATCCGCGAGATCGCCGCCCGACCATGACGACGACGGCGCGGACGCCCCGACGGGCGGACCCCCACCGCCGCGACCGGATCATCGACGCGTGCCTCGACGTGATCGCCGACGCCGGGGTCGACGGCACCACCCACCGCCGGGTGGCCGCCGCGGCCGACGTCCCGCTCGGCTCGATGACCTACCACTTCGACGGCATGGACGACCTGCTCCGCGAGGCGTTCACGCGCTTCGCGGACCGCGTCGCGGAGCGGATGCGACGCCGCATGGGCAGCGCCCGCACGCACGAGGAGGCCGAGTCCGCCGTCGTCGACGTCATCGTGCGCGACCTCCTGGGGACGCAGGGCGACCTCGTCCTCACCCACGAGCTCTACACGCTCGCCGCACGCAGGCCCGAGTACAGCACCATCACGCAGGGCTGGATGGCCCGCAGCCGCGCGGCCCTCGAGGAGCACGTCGACCCGACCACCGCGCGCATGCTCGACGCGCTCGTCGAGGGCCTCTCGATCCACCGCGCGCTCGATCCCGAGCCGCCCGGCGAGGCCTTCGTGCGCGAGGCCGTGCGGCGGATCCTGCGCTCGGCGTCCGCCCCGGCGGCGCGGGCTCGGCCGTCGCGCTAGCCCGACCGCCCGTCGCGCCTACCCGCGCGCCGACCGGTTCCCTCCCGTCGGATCCGGGAGGCGCCAGCCGGTCAGAGGATCCCGAGGTGGTCGAGCAGGATGCGGGTGCCGATGAGGATGAGGATGATGCCGCCGGCGATCTCCGCGGGCTTGCCGAAGCGGGCCCCGACGCGGTGCCCGATCACGATGCCGGCGAACGCGAGCACCAGGGTGGTGGCGCCGATGAGCAGGATCGCGTCGACGATCGACCCGGGCAGGAACGCGAGGGTGATGCCGACGGCGAGCGCGTCGATGCTCGTCGCCAGGGCGAGCACGAGCAGCTCGCGGACGTTCAGCCGGTCGTAGTCCTTCTCGGTGTCCTCGTGCGCGGACAGCGCCTCCCAGATCATCTTCCCGCCCACCAGCAGGAGCAGCCCGAAGGTGATCCAGTGGTCGACGCCCGTGATGGAGGCCGCGAAGCTCGTGCCGAGCAGCCAGCCGATCAGCGGCATCACCGCCTGGAAGACGCCGAACACCACGGCGATGACGAGCGCGTTGCGGAGATGGAAGGTGCGCATGTGGACGCCCTTGGTGAGGGCGACGGCGAACGCGTCGGCGGACACGCCGACGGCGATGAGGAGGAGCGGGAGGAAGGTCATGGTGCGGCCTTTCGTGCGGGTGGCCGAGGCGCACGAAGGGTGCTCTCGGCATGGCGGGATGCCGAAGGTCTCGCTCGCCCGCACGGAGGCGGGTGGTACGCCGGGTGAACGATCACCAGCATGTCGACGTACCGCCGCGCCTCGGACGATGAGGCTGGTCGGGAGCTACTCCCCTTCGCGACCAGTCTGGCAGACCGGCCCGGGGCCCCCGGACGGGACGTACCGGGCTGTCAGCCCGCCGGGTACAGCACGACCGCGTCCGGGTCGACGGTGAAGTCGACCTCGTCCCCGATGTCGATGCCGGACGCCGCGAGCTCCGCGGGGCCCAGATCCGCCGAGATGCCCGCGGCGCGCACCCGGATCACGTCGCCGTGGCGCTCGAGGTCGTGCACGCGGGCGCGCACGCGGTTGCTCGCGGGCTGCTGCGGGGTGGCGGCCGCGACCGTGACGGCGGTGGGCCGGAACGCCGCGGCGACCGCGGCTCCCGCGGGGAGAGCGCGGCCGCGAGGGAGGCGCAGCTCATGACCGGCGCCGTCGTCGAGGCCCGTCCCGGTGGAGGTCCCGCGGAGGAGGTTGAGGCCCGCGATCTCCGCGGCGAAGGCGGTGCGCGGGCGTTCGAGCACGTCCCGGGTCGGCCCGTGCTCCACGATGCGGCCGTGATGGAGGATCACGACGCGGTCCGCGAGCGTGTGGGCGTCGAGCACGTCGTGGGTGATGAGGATCGTGGTGCGGTCGCGGAGGACGCGACGGAGCATGCGCCGCAGCTGCGGGGCGACGGTCACGTCGAGGGCGGCCATCGGCTCGTCGAGCAGCAGCAGCTGCGGGCGGGGCGCGAGGGCCCGGGCGAGCGCGATCCGCTGCGCCTGCCCGCCGGAGAGCTCGCGGGGACGCCGATCGGCGTGCTCGGTGGCGTCGACCTCGGCGAGCCACGTGCGTGCCAGCGCGGTCGCCTCCGCGCGGCCCATGCCGGCGCTCCGGGGACCGAAGGCGACGTTCTCGAGCACGCTGAGGTGCGGGAACAGCAGCGCGTCCTGGGCCAGGAGCGCGACGCCGCGACGGTGCGGCGGGAGGCGCAGCCCGGCGTCCGTGTCGAAGAGCACCGTGCCGGCGAGCGACGCCCGGCCCGCGTCGGGCGCGAGGAGGCCGGCGATCAGGCTCACCAGCGTGGACTTGCCGGCGCCGTTGGGGCCGAGGACCGCGGTCGTGGTGCCCGTCTCGACGCGCAGGTCGACGTCGAAGCCCCGATCCCGCAGCCGCGCGGTGAACTCCAGGCTCATGATCCGGTCCCTCCGCGCGCGTGGGCAGGACGGGACGAGCGGCCGTGGGCCAGGCCGATGACGAGCACGGCCACGACGACCAGGACCAGCGACAGGGCGACCGCCGCGTCCGGGTCGGTCTCGCGCTGGAGGTAGATCTCCAGCGGCAACGTCCGGGTCACGCCCTCGAGGCTCCCCGCGAACGTGAGGGTGGCGCCGAACTCGCCGAGCGCCCGGGCGAAGGCGAGGATCGCCCCCGACAGGAGCCCGGGGAGGATCAGCGGCAGCGTCACCCGGCGCAGCACCGTCGTGGGCCGCGCGCCGAGGGTGGCGGCGACGCTCTCGTAGCGGCTGCCCGCGGATCGCAGCGCCCCCTCGAGGCTGAGCACGAGGAACGGCAGCGCGACGAAGGTCTGCGCGAGGACCACGGCGGTGGTGGAGAAGGAGATCTGGATCCCCAGCGCCTGCAGCGTGCTCCCGAGCAGGCCGAGCCGGCCGAACGTGTAGAGCAGCGCGATGCCCCCCACCACGGGCGGCAGCACGAGCGGCAGCAGCACCAGCGAGCGGACGAGGCCCTGGCCGGGGAACGACGTGCGCGCGAGGGTCAGGGCCATCGGCACGCCGATGACGACGCACAGCGCGGTCGCGGTCCCGGCCGTCCGCAGGCTCAGCGCCAGCGCGGCGAGCGAGGACTCGGAGGTGATGAGCGGGAGGAACCGGGCCCAGTCCACGCGGGTGAGGATCCCGACGAGGGGGAGGAGGACGAACGCGCCGCCGACGACCGCCACCGCGACGACCCAGCGCGGGAGGCCGGAGGAGGGCCTCATCCGCCTCCCCTCCGATGGCGCGCGGTCATGCCCTGCCGGTCGGGGTCTCGACGATGACCATGGTGGCCTTGACCACCGCGATCGCGGGCGATCCAGGCTCGAGGCCGAGCTCGCGGACCGCCTCGGTGGACATGAGCGAGACCACCCGGTGCGGGCCGCACTGCAGCTCGACCTGGGACATGACCGGGTCCGAGGTGATGTCGGTCACGATGCCCACGAACCGGTTCCTGGCCGACCGGCCGACCTCGCTCGCGTCGACGGGCAGCACCGCGTTCTCCCGGGCATGGCGCGCGAGCGAGAGGCTGTCGATGACGAGGCGACCGGATCCGTCCTTGGTGCTCTCCAGGGTGCCGTTGTCGATCCACCGACGGATGGTGTCATCGCTGACGCCGAGGTAGTCGGCGGCGTTCTTGATCCTGATCTGCGGCATGGCACCCATGCTAGAGCCGGATCAGCGGAAGCAGCGGCCCGTCCTACGGGGCGCCGAAGCCCGCGGCGGCGAGGACCTGCCGGCCGGCGGCGCTCGTGACGTACGCGGCGAAGGCCGCCGCGAGGTCCGGGTTCGCGGCGGCCTTCACGGGCGCGATCGGGTAGGTGTTCACGGCCTCGGCGGACTCGGGGAACGCGATGCCCGTGACGGCGTCGCCCGCGGCGGTGACGTCGGTCACGTAGACGAGGCCCGCATCGGCCTCCCCGGAGGTGACCTTGCCGAGCACGTCGGTGACGGAGGACTCCTCGCTCACCGGCCGGATGTCGACGCCGGTCGCCTTCTCGACCGTGGCGGTCGCGGCGCCGCAGGGCACCTGCGCCGCGCAGACGACGGTCGTCACGCCCGCCTTCCCGAGGTCCGCGAAGGAGGTGACGCCGGCCGGGTTGCCCGGGGGCACGGCGATCTCGAGCGTGTTGGTCGCGAAGTCCGCCGGGGTCCCCTCGATGAGGCCCGCGTCGGTGAGCTTGGCCATGTTCTTCTCGTCCGCGGAGGCGAAGACGTCCGCCGGCGCGCCGTTGGTGATCTGCGTCACCAGGTCGGAGGAGCCGGCGAAGCTCAGCCCGACCGTCGTCCCGGGGTTCTGCTCCTCGAACGCGGACGCGAGCTCGGTGAACGTGCCCTTCAGGGATGCCGCGGCGAACACGGTGATGGATCCCGACAGGGACGAGCCGGGCGTGGACGATGCCGCGGGCGCGTCATCCCCCGCGGGAGCCGAGCATCCGGCCAGGGCGGCGACGAGCGCTCCCGCCGCGACCATCGAGGCGAGGGAGCGGGACCACGTCATGCGCGTGCCTTCCGGTCGACCGGACGCGAGCAGCGTCGCGCCGTATGCGAGGATCCGCGTTCGCGTGATCAGAGCCAGTCTAGGCAGGCAGAAGCGGAACCGGAGACGGCATGCATCCGTCTTTGCATGTGCTGCTGCACGGGACGCGCGAGTCCCGGCGCGGGTCGCTCGGCGGCCTCGCGCCGATCCGAGCCCGGTCGCAGGCGTTGGATGCCGGTGGTCTGCGTGCGCGGAACGGCCGCATGCCCCCTCAGGATCCCGGCTTCTGCAGCTCCCCGGTCACGTACTGGGCGCGGCCGAATCCGAAGGACCAGTCGGCGGCGGTGTTCTCCACGAAGCCGACGACGAGGTCCTCGCCGGCGACGCCGACCTCGTCGAGCGAGGCCGCGAGGACGCGGAAGAACTCCTGCTTCTCCTCGGTGCTGCGGCCGGCCTGCGTGAAGATCTGGATGATCACGACCTGCTCGGACCGCGCGATGCCGAGCCCGACGTCGAGGGCGGTGAGGCGACCCGGCGCGTGCTCGGTGACGATCTGGAAGCGGTCGCGCTCCGGCAGGCCGTAGACGTCGACGAGCGTGCGCATGAGGACATCGCCGATCGCCGTGATCTCGGAGTCGGGCCGGCCTTCGACGAGGTCGATGCGGATGAGGGGCATGGGGTTCCGTCCGTTCGGTGGTGGGTGGAGGGGTTCAGGCGACGGCAACGGCGTCGCCGGCGGTCATCCGTCGTCCCCGCCCCTTCCCGTCCCGCCGTCTCCCGAGTCGGAGCCGGAGTCCGACCAGACGGCACGGGCTCCGGACTCGCCGATCCGGATCGTGGTGACGATGGCGCCCACGGAGGAGACGAGGACGGCGACCGCCAGGACGGCGGTGATGATCCGGCGACGACCCGGCGGGACGCCCTGGCCGTCGCGGCCGGCGCCGTGCCGCGCGAGGCGCCGGATCCACAGCCACTGCGCGACGGCCACCAGGAAGACGGCGACCGCCCAGGGCAGGAGCGTGTCGCCGAGTGCGGTGTGGGCCTCGAGGACCGCGCTCCCGCCCACCTGCTCCTCGAGGTGCTCGCCCGAGGACGTGGCCAGGGGCACGGCGATCAGCGAGGCGAGCGCGACCAGCGGGGTGATGATCCCGAGCCGCCGCGCGAACGCCGGCCAGACCGCCCCGACGAGGATCAGCAGCGCGGCCGTGGGGAACGCGACCACGACGAAGTGGACGATGAGGGGGTGCAGGGGCAACCCGTTGATCTGCCAGGACATCCGTCTCTCTTCTCTCGCCGCGGTCCGCGGAGGTCGCGACCCCGGGAGGCCATCCTGTCGCGTGGGGCGAGCACGGACCCCGACCCGGAACGGAATCTCGACGCGCGAGGCCCATCGTGCAGATACCGGACATCGGCGCGCGAGCACCGGCCGCGTCCGGCGCCCCCTCGGCGGGTGTTCACCGAAGCAGAACTTCCCGTTCATTCCCGGCCCCGCGCCGTGCTCCATGCTCCTGTCGCCGAGCGCCCGCGCCGGCCTGCGCGACCCCGCGCGCATCCCACCACAGAAGGACGAACGTGAAGATCCCCCCTGCCCGCCGTGCCGCCCCCGCGCGCATCGGCGCCCTCACCGTGGCAGCCGCCGCGGTGGCGCTCTCCGTCGGCATCGGCGCACCCGCCCACGCCGCTACCGACCCCGCGCTCCAGCCCGCGCCCACGGCGAGCGACCACCTCATCACCGACGTGCCCGGCCTCGTCAACGGCCGCGAGCTCGGCGCGTACACCGGCCTCGACGGGCGCACGGTCGCCGCGAGCCGCCTGATCCGCACGGAATCGCTCGACAAGATCACCGCGGCCGGCGCCGCGACGCTCGCGACCGCGCACCACGTCGACCTCGTGATCGACCTGCGCACGCCCGGCCAGATCCAGAAGAAGCCCGACGTGCCGATCCCCGGCGCGAAGACCGTCGCGATCTCGCTCTTCGGCGCCGACGGCGACTACCCGGACGACACCGTCATGTACCAGGACCTCATCGACAAGGGCCACGTCGACGCCGCCCACCCGGGCGTCATGATCAGCGCGTACCGCCAGGTGCTGCAGGCCATCGCGTCGCACACCGGGGACGGCACGATCCTCATCCACTGCTCGCACGGCATGGACCGCACGGGCACCGTCATCGACCTGCTCGACCGGATCCTCGGCGTCGGCAGCGCCGACATCCTCCACGACTACCTCCTCTCGAACACGCAGCTCGGCGTCGACTGGGCCAAGCCCGCGCTCCTCCAGGGCACGTTCGAGGCCGGCATCGCGTCGCGCTACGCGGGGCTCGACTCCTACATCCGCACCACGCTCGGGGTCGACGACCAGGAGATCCAGGCCCTGCGCTCCGAGCTCCTCGTCTCGGACGACGCGGCGGCGGCGTCCATCACCGTGGGCGGCGTGACCGTCCCGCTCGGCGACGCGGCCGGATCCGCCGGGGCCGTCGTGCCCGTCGGCCTCCCCGCCATCGCCGCCGCCGACGTGCGCGTGACCACCGCGGACCGCGCGGCCACGTCGTCCATCGCGGTCGACGGCCGCACCGTAACCGTCACCGTCACCGCGGCGGACGGGCGCACGACGCGCACGTATCGGATCACGGCCGGGCTCGCGGAGATCGCGCTGCCGGGCGGATCCGCGCCCACCGTGGGAGGCACCGTCGCGTTCCGCGCCGCCGGCCTCACGCCGGGCGCGACGTACCGCGTGGTCCTGCACTCCACGCCGACCGACGTCGGATCCGTCACCGCGGCATCCGACGGCACCGCGTCGGGCACCGTCACGATCCCCGCGGGCACCGACCCCGGCACGCACACGCTGACCCTCGTGGACGCGCAGGGGCAGGCGGTCTCGGATCCCGCGACCATCACCGTGAGCGCCGCCGCCGTCTCCGCCCTCACCACGACCGCGACCGGCGCGCGCCACGCGGGCCCCGCGGTCGCGACCGGCGGCACGTCCGTCGCCGCCGACCCGTGGCCGGGCCTCGCGCTCGCGGCCCTCGGCCTCGCGGGCCTCGCCGCGATCGCGGGCCGCACCGTCGTCCGTCGCCGCGCCGCCCTGCGCAGGCCGTGACGACGCCGGCGACGTCGGACGGCCGGACGACCCGGCGGCGGCTCCTCACCGCCGCCGGCGTCGTCGTCGCGTCCGCGGCCGTGGTCGCGGGCGCGCTCGCCGCGGTGGGCGGGTGGCCGGTCTCGGCCGGCCTCCCCCGCGACCTCGCGGGCGCGCCGGTGCAGGCCGACGTCCCGGCACCCGCCGCGGGTGCCGACGGCGCCGGCACCGCGGTCGACTCGGGCCTCGGCCGCTTCCGCGCGCCCTCGGTCGGGCTCGACGTGCCGCTCGGCGCGGTCGACGTGGTCGGCGGGGTCGTGGATCCCCCGGGCTTCTCCTCCGCGTACCGCGTGCGCGACCTCGGCGTCGCCCCCGAGGACGCCGCGCATGGCACCGTCTTCGTCGTGATGCACTCGGTGCGCGGCGGCGGCACGGGCCCCGGCGACCGGCTCATCGACGACGCCGCGGGCAGCGCGAGCGTCGCCCCGGGCACGGTGATCCAGGTGGCGGGCGTCGACTACGCCGTCGGATCCAGCCGCGCGGTGCCCAAGGGCCAGCTCCCGGACGACGCCGAGGTCTGGGCGGACACCCCGGGCCGGCTCGTCGTCATCACGTGCCTGCAGCGCCCGGACGGCAGCCCGTCGCGGGACGACATGGTGATCGAGGCGACGCGCGCCTGATCGCCGCGGGGAGCGCGCCGCCCGATGCGGCCGGGCGCTCCCCGCGTCGATAGCCTCGGGAGATGCGCATGGCGAGGGCACGGCTCGAGGTCGCGCGCGCCTGGCGCGCCGCCGTCTCCCCCGACCGCCTGCTGCTCGCCGGCAAGACCGCGCTCGCGGTCGGCATCGCGTGGGCCGTCGCGCCGTTCGTGCCGGGCGTCGCGAACGAGTACCCCTACTACGCGCCGCTCGGCGCGCTCGTGAGCATGTACCCGACGCTCATGGGATCCGCGCGCACCGGCCTCCAGACGCTCCTCGGCCTCGCGGCGGGCATCGTCCTCGCGACCGCCGTGATCCTCACCACCGGCCCCTCGTGGTGGTCGATCCCCGTGATCGTCGGCGTCGGCGTGATCCTCTCCGGCTCCGGCTGGTTCGGCGCCGGCCGCGAGTACGTGCCGATGGCGGCGCTGTTCGTCCTCATCGTCGGCGGGCAGGACGCCGACCAGTACTCGCTCGGCTACCTCGTGCAGATGGCCGTCGGCGTCGTGACCGGCCTCCTCATCAACGTGCTCATCGCGCCGCAGCTGTCGAGCGGGGCGGCGGGCGCGCGCATCAGCGCGTTCCAGCGCGAGGTGGCCGACCGGCTGCGGGACGTGGGCGACGCGGTCGAGGCCGATTCCCCGCCCGCGCACGCCGACTGGATCCGCGCGAGCGAGGACCTCGCGGGAACCGCGCGCGCCGTGCGGGCCGACCTCGCCGAGGCCGACGAGAGCCGCAAGGGCAACCCGCGCACGCTCGTGAACAAGCGCGACGTGCGCATCGACCACGCCCGGCTCGAGGCGATGGACCAGATCGTCTTCCACGTCCGCGACGTGTCCGCCGCGCTCGCGGACACCATCTGGCAGGAGCGGGGCGCGCTGGGCCTCGACCGGGAGATCACCGGGCCGATCCACGACGCGTGCCACGCGGTCGCGGGCGTGCTCGACCTCGACGACCCCGATTCCCCCGAGCGCCACCGCGCGATGGGCGACGCCGCGCGGCAGGTGCGCCTGCTTGTGGAGGCGGTCGACCGCCGGGCGCAGGAGCTCGGCCGGGCGATGGGCCCGGGCGTTCTCACCGCCATGCACCTGAAGCGCGTGCTGCATCACCTCGAGCCGGTCGACGCGGCGGAGTCACCGGCGCCGTAGCGGGTCAGGCGGCGGGCGAGGCCGTCGCCGCCTCCGCGCCCTCCGGGAGCGCGTCCGCCCGCGCGTCGAACCGCACCGCGACGATGCCCGCCACGATGAGCGCGCCGCCCACCAGCTGCAGCGCCGTCAGCTCCTCGCCGAGCAGCAGCCAGGCCCAGGCGCCGGCCGCCGCGACCTCGAGCAGGCCGGTGAAGGACGCGAGGCGGGATCCGAGCATCGCGCCCGCGGTGATCCCGGCTCCGTAAGCCAGCGCCGTCGCGACCACGCCGACCACGAGCATCGGCACCCACCACGGCACGACGCTCCCGAGCATCGAGACGTCGGCGACGGATCCCGTGAACGGCAGGATCCCCGTCGCGCCGACGAGCGCCAGCAGCACCGCCGCGACGAGCAGCCCGGCGGCCGCGAGCGCCACCGGCGGCAGCCCGTCCGCGCCGCGCGCCGCGATCGCGAAGTAGCCGGCGCAGCCGACCATCGCGCCGAGCGCGAAGAGGAGGCCGAGGGGATCGAGCGTCCCGCCGCCCGACGGCGACACCACGAGCGCGAGCCCGCCGGCCGCGGCGACGGATCCGAGGAGCACCGGCACCGCGGGCCGCCGGCGGCCCATCGCCCACGCCACCGCCACGAGCAGCAGCGGCGCCATGAACTCGATGAGGATCGCCGTGCCGACGGGGATCCGCTCGATGGCGGCGAAGTACATGACCTGCGCGCCCGCGACGCCCACGAGCGCCATGCCGAGCACCCGGCGCCACGCCCGCAGCACGGGCCGGAGGTCGCCGCCGAGCTGCACGAGCGCGACGGGCGCGAGGATCAGCCCGCCGACGAGCGCCCGGAGAGCCACGGCCGCGACCGGGCTCCAGCCGGACTCGAGCAGCGGCTTCACGAACGCGCCCGACAGCCCGAAGGAGCAGGCGGCGACGATCGCGAGGACGAGTCCGGTGGTCAGGTGGCGTCGATCCATGGTGCGCTCGTCTCGTCAGGGGCCATGCGGCCTACGGTCCTGACGTTAGACTCGTCGTGGATAAGGAGTCAACTTGCTTTTCACCCCTGACACGGAGGACGTGCTGACGTTCGACGCCGTGATCCTCAACACGGCCCCGCGCGCCACCCGCTCGGGCGACGACCTGCTCGCCACCCCGGAGCAGCTCGCCGACCTGATGACCCGCAGCGGCTTCTCCGGCCGCTTCGACCGCGACGAGCGCGAGCTCCGCGAGGTGCACCGCGCCCGCGCCCGCCTGCGGGAGATCTGGGGCCTCGACCGCGACGCCATGGTGGATCCCGTCAACGAGCTGCTCGCGCGCCACCACGCGGCGCCGCGCCTCGTGCGGCACGACGCCCTCGACTGGCACCTGCACGCGACGCCGGAGGACGCGCCGCTCGCCGACCGGATCCTCGTGGAGGCCGCCATGGCCCTCGTCGACGTCGTGCGCTCCGACGCCACCGACCGCCTCCGCGAATGCGCCGCCGACGACTGCGACGGCGTGCTCGTCGACCTCTCCCGCAACGGCTCGAAGCGGTTCTGCAGCGTGCGCTGCGGCAACCGGATGAACATGGTCGCGTTCCGCGAGCGCCGCGCGCAGGATCCGGTGGGCTAGCCCACCGCCCGCCTCACCGCGCCTGGAGCGCCGCCTGGTACAGGTCGCGCTTGCCGAGGCCGGTCGCCTCGGCGATGGTGCCGGCCGCGTCCTTGAGGCGCGCGCCGTCGGACACCAGCTCGAGCACCTGCGTGACGCCGGTCGCGAGATCCACCTCGAGCGCCGCGGCGCCCTCCGCGACCACGACGATCTCGCCGCGCACGCCCTCGGCGGCCCAGGCGACGAGCTCGGCGGCGGATCCCCGGCGCACCTCCTCGTACAGCTTCGTGAGCTCGCGGCACACGACGAGCCGGCGATCCGGACCCCACTCGGCGACGACGTCCTCGAGCGACGCCTGCAGCCGGTTCGGCGACTCGAAGAAGACCATCGTGCGGCGCTCGCGCACGAGCTCGCGGAGCACCCGGCGCCGGTCGCCGCCCTTCCGCGGGAGGAAGCCCTCGAACGTGAAGCGGTCGGTGGGGAGGCCGGAGACGGCGAGCGCGCTGAGGACGGCGCTCGGTCCGGGGATCACCGTGACACGGACGCCCGCCGCGGCCGCCGCCTCCACCAGGTGGAAGCCGGGGTCGGAGATCGCGGGCATGCCGGCGTCGGAGAGCACGAGCACGTCGGTCTCGCGCGCCAGCTCGACGAGGTCGGCGGAGCGCTCCTGCTCGTTGTGGTCGTGCAGCGCGATGAGGCGCGGCCGGTTCTCGACGCCGAGCGCGCCGAGCAGGCGGATGGTGGTGCGGGTGTCCTCGGCGGCGATGACCGTGGCGGAGGACAGCGCCTCCACGAGCCGCCGCGACGCGTCGCCCAGGTTGCCGATGGGGGTCGCGCCGAGGATGATCACCGGTCGATCATCCCATCCGGGCGGCTCTGGTCCTCGACCTCGCCGTCACCCTCGCCGTCGACCGGGAGGCCGGCCCGGTCGCCGACGTGCGCGGGGTCCTCGACCTCCTCGTCGCCCGGGTCGCTCCAGCCGCGGATCCAGTTGGCCACCCCGCCACCGATCGCGAGGAGCCCCAAGGGCACGCCGAAGAGGACGATGGTGTCGCCGCGCCCCGCGTTGCTGATCTCCCCGAACGCGCCCGTGAGGCCGAGCACCGAGACCGCGCACAGGGCGACGCCGAGGATCAGCCACCCCCACGTCTCGCGCCCTCGCGACCGGCTCCTCAGGAACACGGGTCAGCCCACGTCGGGCGCGTCCGCGCCCGGGCCGATGAGGTGCTGGTGCGCGATGACGGGATCCCACCGCTTCCGGATCTCCCCCTGCGTCTGCGAGATCGCGAACGCGACCTCCGGCGAGACGGGGACGATGCGGCGGGACTCGACGACGGGCACGGATCCATGCTGGCACGGCGGATGCGGGTCCCCCGATCCGCCCGTGGCGGGATTTGACTCCCCCGGACGCTCGCGCCTACGTTGATTGAACGCTCAATGATTGAGCGTCGGGCGTCGCGGCGCCGAACGGACCTGTCGACCGTCACGCACCACGGGTGCGCGGTCGGACGTCCAGGGAGACCGCGCCGGAGGGATCCGCCCCGGCTCGCCGGCCCCTCGAGGCCTCCCGGATCCCGGCGCTCCCGCGTCCTCCCGCCGACGCCGGCGCCCCGCGCGCCGGACCGCTCGACCGCGAATCCGCACGTCGACCGTCATCCCCGAACAGAAGGAGAACCCCGCATGCGCACGCTGCTCCACCCCGCCCGCACATCGCCCGTCCTCCAGGACGCCGCCCTGCTCATCGCCCGCGCCGCGATCGGCTTCATCCTCATGGCCCACGGGCTGCAGAAGTTCCTCGACTACACGCTCGACGGCACCGCCGCCTCCTTCACGCAGATGGGCATCCCGATCCCGGCCGCGGCGGCGGTCTTCGCCGCGACGGTCGAGACCGTCGGAGGTGCCGCGCTGATCATCGGCCTCCTGACCCCCGTGGTCGCGGCCCTCAACGTCCTCAACCTGCTCGGGGCCTTCGTCATCGTGCACGCCGACAAGGGCGTCTTCGTCGACGGCGGCGGCTACGAGCTCGTGCTGGCCCTGATCGCCGGCCTGATCGTCGTCGCGCTCCTCGGGGCCGGCCGCCTCAGCGTCGACGGGCTCCTCAGCCGCCGCACCCGCACCGCCTGAGCGGAGCCGGCGGCGCCCGGCCGTCGCCGGCCGGCGCGGTCAGCCGTCGGCGACGACCCACGGGAACGCCCGCGCCGTGGAGCGCGCTCCCTGCCGGGCCTTCGAGCGGTTCGGCTCGCCCAGGTCGTCGAGCAGCCGCTCGGATGCGCGCACCAGGTCGGCGAAGGCCGCGGTGGTGAGCCAGTCCGGGCGCAGGGCGAAGACGAGGTCCTCGGTGGCGGTGTTGCCGCTCGCGCCCGGGGCGAACGGGCATCCGCCGAGGCCGCCGAGCGCCCCGTCGACCACCGTGGCCCCGGCCTGGATCGCGGCGAGCGCGTTGACGACGCCGGCGCCCCACGTGTCGTGCCCGTGGAACACGATCTCGCGCTTCGGCGTCTCCGCGGCCACGCGGCCGACGAGGGACGCCACCTGCTGCGGGTGCGCCTGCCCGAGGGTGTCGCAGATCACGATGTCCTCGGCTCCCGTGGTCCGCGGGTCGTCCGCGATGTCGATCACCCGCTGCTCGGGGACGTCGCCGTCGAACGGGCAGGTGAACGAGGTCGCGATGCACAGCTGGATGCGCCCGCCGACCCCGCGGGCGAGATCCACCGCCTCCGGCATGGCCGCCAGGCTGGCGTCCGTGGTCCGGCCGATGTTCGCCTGGTTGTGGGCGTCGGAGGCGGACAGGCAGTACTGGAAGTTGCGGGCCCCCGCGGCCGCGGCGCGCGCGACGTGACGCGGCGTGGCGACCCACACCCACGAGCGCTCGAGCTCCTCGGGCGTCAACGCCGCGATGACGTCGAGCGTGTTCGCCATCGGCGGGACCAGGTCGCCGCGCGCCATGGAGCCGATCTCGAGCTCGGGGACCCCCGCCGCGAAGAGGGCCCGCGCGAGCTCGACCTTCCGCTCGGTGGGGAGCATCCCGCCGGTGAGCTGCAGGCCGTCGCGGAGGGTGACGTCGCGGAGCCGGACGCCGGTCATCGGTCGCCCGCCGTCTCGTCGTCGCCGCGGGTCGCGCGGGTCCTGTCCGTTGCGCCTGTCGCGCGCGCGTCGTCGAGCATCGCGAGCACCTCCTCGGTGTCCTGGCCCAGGGCGGGCGCGAGCGTGCGGATGGGGAGCGAGCGTCCGCCGAAGACGGGGACGATGCCCGGGAACCCGACGCCGGGGACGATCCCCGCTCCCGTGTCGACGTCGAACTCCTGGATCATCCCGCGGGCGGCGTACTGCTCGCTGGAGCTGATGTCCGCGGCCGTGTAGATGGGTCCGGACGGGACGCCCGCCTCGTCGAGGGCGGCGAGCGCCTCCGTCGCGGTCCGGGTCGCGGTCCAGGCGCCGATGGCCGCGTCGAGCTCGTCGCGGCGGATCCACCGCTGGTCGTTCGCGCCGAGGCCCTCGTCCGCGGCGAGGTCGGGTCGTCCGATGATCCCCATCAGGTGCGGGAAGATGGCGTCGGCGTTGCCGGCGATGATGATGCTGGCGCCGTCGGAGCACGTGTAGGCGTTGGACGGGGCGATGCCCTCCATGCGCCCGCCGACGCGCTCGCGCACGATGCCGTGGGCCTGGTAGTCGGGGATGAGGGACTCCATCATCGAGAACATGGACTCGTTCAGAGCGACGTCGACGACCCGCTCGGCGAGCGGCGCCGGCGCGAGGCCGGCGCCCCGTCGCGCCTCGCGCTGGTAGAGCCCCATCATGACGCCGTAGCCCGCGTAGAGGCCCGCGACGGAGTCGCCGATCGAGATGCCCACGCGCACGGGAGGACGATCGGGGTCGCCCACGAGATCGCGGAACCCCGCCATCGCCTCGGCGACCGCCGCGAAGCCGGGACGCTGCGACAGCGGCCCGGTCTGCCCGAAGGCCGAGATGCGCGCGATGACGATCTCGGGGTTGATCGCGTCGAGCACGTCCGGCCCGATCCCCCAGCGCTCGAGGGTCCCCGGCCGGAAGTTCTCGAGCACGACGTCGCACTCGGCGACCAGCCGTCGCACGGCGTCGCGCCCCTCGTCCGTGCGCAGGTCGAGGGTGATGGAGCGCTTGTTGCGGTTGATGGCGTGGAACAGCATCGACGTGGTCGAGCCCTCGTGCAGGCGCCACCTCCGCAGCTCGTCGCCGGTGCCGGGCCGCTCCACCTTGATCACCTCGGCCCCGAAGTCCGCGAGGAGGCGTCCGGCGGTGGGAGCGGCGATGAGGTTGCCGAGCTCCAGGACCCGGATGCCGGCGAGCGGGGCGATGCTCGATGCGTCGATCATGATCGGCCTTCCTAGGGGGGTGGGCGGGGATGCGGAGGAGGAGGGTCGCGCCCGGCTCGACGACCGACGCTATCGAGACCAGGGCGGCGCGGGTCGAGAGGGTCCCCCGGTGGCCAGCCCGCGCGGAGACGGCAGGGCAGGATCCCGCCGCCCCCTCGTCGTCGCCCCCGCCGCCGCGCACGACGCCCCCGCATCCTGCGTACGCTCGTCACAGCGGCCCCGCGGGCCGACGGCGCCCGCATCGGGCGCGCACCACCACACCCGAGGAGCACCAGTGGACGACGCCATCGAGACGAACGCGATCCCCGAGCCGGAGCCCACGGAGATCACGTACGACGAGGAGCGCTTCCCGGCCCGCCCCGCCCGCCTCCGCGCCCGTCCGCAGCTGCGCGCCAGCGGGATCCGCCGCTCGTCGAACGACCCGCGCGCCGCCGACGCGTCGAACCCCTCCTACGTCGAGTGGCTCCGCCGCCAGTCGATGCTCGGCGACGCCGACGTGCTGAGCCGCGGCCTCTCCGGATCGCCCAGCATGTGGTCGAACCCGTACGCCCGGCCGGACGCGCGCCGCGCCATCGACACCGCGTCGGTCTGGTTCACCGCCTACCCGATCTCGCTCATCACCAAGGAGGGCGAGTCGTACCTCGGCGCGCTCGGCGACCCGCAGCTGTGGGAGATCTTCCAGTCGATCGGCATCGAGGCCGTGCACACCGGTCCCGTGAAGCTCGCGGGCGGCATCACCGAGTGGTCGCAGACCGCGAGCGTCGACGGCCACTTCGACCGCATCAGCACCCAGATCGACGCGGCCTTCGGCACGGAGGACGAGTTCCGCCGCCTCACCGAGGTCGCCGACCAGCACGGCGGCAGCGTCATCGACGACATCGTGCCCGGCCACACCGGCAAGGGCGCCGACTTCCGCCTCGCCGAGATGGGCTACAAGGACTTCCCCGGGATCTACCACATGGTCGAGATCCCCGAGGAGGACTGGGGCCTGCTGCCCGACGTGCTCCCCGGCCGCGACGCCGTGAACCTCGACGTGGCCGCCGAGCAGGCGCTCGCCGACCAGGGCTACATCATCGGCCGCCTGCAGCGCGTGATCTTCTACGCGCCCGGCGTCAAGGAGACCAACTGGAGCGCCACCGCGCCCGTGCTGGGCGTCGACGGCCGCGTCCGCCGCTGGGTGTACCTGCACTACTTCAAGCAGGGCCAGCCCTCCATCAACTGGCTGGACCCCACGTTCGCCGGCATGCGCATGGTCATCGGCGACGCGCTGCACTCGCTGGGCGACCTCGGCGCGAGCGCGCTGCGGCTCGACGCGAACGGCTTCCTCGGCGTGGAGAAGAGCGTCGAGGGCCCGGCGTGGTCCGAGGGCCACCCGCTCTCGGAGGCCGCGAACCACCTCATCGCGAGCATGGTGCGCAAGGTCGGCGGGTTCTCCTTCCAGGAGCTGAACCTCACGATGGAGGACATCCGCGACACCGGCCGCGTCGGCGCCGACCTCTCCTACGACTTCATCAACCGGCCCGCCTACCAGCACGCGCTCGCGACGGGCGACACCGAGTTCCTGCGCCTGACGCTCCGCACCTCGCTCGAGGTCGGCGTCGAGCCCGTGACCCTCGTGCACGCGCTGCAGAACCACGACGAGCTCACGTACGAGCTCGTGCACTGGGCGACCGAGCACTGCGCGGACCTGTTCCCGTTCCGCGGCGACGAGATGACGGGCGCGGACCTCGCGGAGACCATCCGCGGCGACCTCCTCGAGGAGCTCACGGGCGACAGCGCCGACTACAACCACGTGTTCACGACGAACGGCATCGCGTGCACCACGGCATCCGTCATCGCGGCCGCGCAGGGCTTCACCACGCTCGACGCGATCGGGGAGGGCGACATCGCGGGGATCCGCGCCGCGCACCTCCTGCTGGCCAAGTTCAACGCGTGGCAGCCGGGCGTCTTCGCGCTCTCCGCGTGGGACCTGCTCGGCGTGCTGCCGCTGCAGGCCTCGCAGGTGGCCGACCTCATCGAGGGCGGCGACACGCGCTGGGTGCACCGCGGCGGGCACGACCTGCTCGACGCGGCGCCCGAGGCGACCGGGTCCGGATCCGGCATGCCGCGCGGACGGTCGCTGTACGGCTCGCTGCCCGCGCAGGTCGGCGACCCGGCGTCGTTCGCCTCCGGGCTCCGCAGCGTGCTCGAGGTGCGCGAGCGCTTCGACGTCGCGCTCGGCACGCAGCTCGACGTCCCGGACGTCGGCCACCCCGGCATGCTCGTGATGGTGCACCGGCTCGACAACGGCGACCCGGAGGCCGACGCGCGCCTGCAGCTCACGGTGCTGAACTTCACGGGCGAGCCGATCCTCGCGACGGTCCGCTCCGAGCACCTGCCGAGCCGCCGCGTCGTGCGCGACGCGACGACGGGCGAGGAGGTCGGCACGGTCGATGACCTGTCCAGCTTCCCGGTGCAGCTCGAGCCCTACGCGGGCCTGTTCCTGATGCTCGACGAGGAGCCGGAGGCCGAGGAGGCCTAGGCCGCCCGGCCTCCGGGCTCCGAGGCCGCGCCCTCCGGCGGGCGGATCAGCACCACGCCTCGAGGGCGACGTCGCGGATCCGCCGGTCGCGGATGTCCGCCCACTCCACGGCGATCCGCGGGGCGGCGATCGGGTGCCGCACGAGGTCGACGACCTGGTTCGTGAGGAGCCGCGGCGTCACGCAGCCGGACGCGAGGATCCCCGTCACGGCGACGTCCGCGCCGCGCGTGCGCTCGAGCCCCGCGTGCGTGCGCACCACCCACGCGTCGAGCGCGCGGAGGTCCGGCCGGATCGCCCCGATGCGGCCGCCGACCACGACCACCAGGTGCCGGAGCTGCGGCAGGTGCTCCGGCACGTGCACGGCGCGGAGGCACCGGGCGGCGGCGTGCACCCCGCGGATCCCGCCCGCCTGCGCGTCGACGCCCACGACGAGCGCGCGCACGGGACGCGGATCCTCCGCATCCCGGCCGTCGAAGGCGGCGCGGAGGTCGGCGAGCGCGGGGATGGGGTCGCCCGCGAACGCGAGGCGCGGCGTGCGCGGACGGCTGCCGCCGGCCGCGGGGTCGATGAGCGGCGCGCGCACCTCAGGGCCTCCGCCGACGGCGCGGAGGCACGCGGCGCTCCCCCGCGCCGTGCCCGCCGCCCACGCGCCCGGTCCCCACGGGACGCCCGCCGAGCCGCACGTCGTGCAGGGCGGGCGTTCCCCCGCACGGCACGACGACGAGGTCGCCGACCGCCAGGTCGTCCGGCAGCGCGACCGCGGCCGTCCCCGACGTCGACGCCGCCGCCACGATCCGCGCGACCGACGAGCGGCCGGGGGCCCGGCCGAGGACGCGCGCGTCCCCCCAGCGCGCGTCCACCCCGTCGAGGTGGCCGTCGACGCACACGACGCGCTCGCCGCCCGGTCCCGGGAGGACGGCCGTCACCGCCACGACGACGAGCGCGCCGCAGCCGGACGCGTCCGCGCGGATCCCCATGGCCTCGCCCGAGTGCACGCACGGCGTCCCGCACACGTCCACGAGCCGCCGCATCGAGACCCCGGCGACCACGACGTCGTCGATGACGGGAGGCGCGGCGGGCGCGGCCGCGGCTGGAGCGTCCACGCGCGGCGGAGCTCCCGCCTCGAGGACGCTCATCGCCGCACCCCCGCCGTGCGGTCGGACGCGGGACGGACGGGGACGGGAGGCACACGGCACGGGAAGGGCATGCGCCCAGTCCACCTCCGCGCGGATCTCGGCCGCGAGCCCGCTCACGACACCCCTACGGCTCCCGCCCGGAACCTCACGGGGTCCCGACGCGCAGCGGAGCCGCGGAGCGTCCGCGACCCGGGCACCCGCGCACGTGCATGCGATGATGAGCCGTGCCCGACTCGCCCTACCGCCCCGCCCAGGACGGTGACGAGGGCACGATCGCGGACGGCGCAGCCGCACCCGTCGCGGCGGACACGGGTCCCGTCGTCGCTCCCGTCGTCGCCGACGACGAGGCCGCCACCCGCGCGGCGCGGCGCTCGGACGGGCGCGCGGTCACGGCCCGCGGATCCCGCCTCGACGACCTCTGGGCGCGCCTGGTCTCCACCCCCGCCCGCCGCCGGGCCTGGCAGTGGGGCGGCCCGATCGCCATCACGCTGCTCGCGGCGGTCCTCCGCATCCAGAGCCTCGGCCACCCCGCCACGCTCGTGTTCGACGAGACCTTCTACGTGAAGGACGCGTGGACCCTCCTCCACCTCGGCTACGAGGGCTCGTGGCCCACGGATCCGAACCCCGCCTTCATCGCCGGCCAGACCGACGGCTACCTGCCGGCGCCCGGGTTCGTGGCGCATCCCCCGCTCGGCAAGTGGATCATCGCGCTCGGCCTCGCGGTCTTCGGCGCGGCGGATCCGGTGGGCTGGCGCATCGCGACGGCCGTCGTGGGAACGCTCGCGGTGGTCCTGCTCATGCTCATCGCCCGACGGCTCACCGGCTCCGCGGTCGTCGCGACGATGGCCGGGTTCCTCTTCGCGATCGACGGCCACGCCATCGTGATGAGCCGCATCGCGCTGCTCGACACCCACGTCATGTTCTTCGGCCTGCTCGGCTTCGGCGCGATCCTCCTCGACCGCACCTGGCACGAGCGGCGGTTCACGGCGCGGCTCGCGCGCCGCCGGGACGCGCTACCCGCGGACGCCCGGCCGCTGGAGTTCGGACCCGTCGTGCTGTGGCGGCCGTGGCTCGTCGCCGCGGGCCTCGCGTTCGGCGCGACCTCCTCCGTCAAGTGGTCCGGCATCTTCTTCCTCGCGGGCTTCGGGCTCTACGTCGTGCTCACCGACATGCTGCTGCGCCGCCGCCACGGGCTCGCGGCGTGGTTCACGGCGGGCGCCGCGGTGCAGGGCCCGGTCTCCTTCCTCCTGCTCGTGCCGCCCGCGATCGCCGCGTTCCTCGCCTCCTACGCGGGCTGGTTCGCGACCTCGAACGGGTACTTCCGCGGCTGGGCGGCAGAGGGGGCGAACGCCTGGCAGGGCGGACTCGCCTGGGTGCCGCTGTCGATCCAGAGCCTCTGGCACTACCTCTCGCAGCAGTACGCGTTCAACGTGGGGCTCGACGTGACGCACCCGTACCGCGCGGATCCGCGCCTCTGGCTGCTCCTCTACCGGCCGACGCAGTTCTACTACGAGGCCTACGGCTACGGGCAGTCGGGCTGCACGATCGACGCCTGCTCGGCGTCCATCACGTCGATCGCGAACCCGATCATCTGGTGGCTCTCCGTCGCCGCGATGCTGTACCTCGTCTACCGGCTCGCGGCCCGCCGCGAGTGGCGCGTGGGCCTCGTGCTCATGGGGATGGTCGTCGGCTACCTGCCGTGGCTGCTCTACGTGAACCGCACGGTCTTCCAGTTCTACTCGATCGCCTTCGAGCCGTACCTGATCCTGTGCCTCGCCCTGGTGCTCGGCATGATCCTCGGCGACCGCGGCGATCCCCGGCCCCGCCGCACGCGCGGCATCGTGATCGTGGCCGTCGTGCTCGTCGTGTGCGCGCTCGTCAGCGCGTTCTTCTACCCGCTGTGGACCGGGCAGCTCGTGCCCACGTGGTTCTGGCGGCTGCACGCGTGGATCCCGTCGGGCTGGATCTGATGCCCGCCACCGCCGCACGCGTGCACCCCGCGCTCCCCGGCCTCGGCGCCGCGGCGGCGGCCGCGCTCGTCGCGTGGGCCGTGCACGCGCTCGTCCCGGCGATCCCGCTGCTCACGGTCGCGGTCGCGCTCGGCATCGTCGCCGCGCAGATCCCGGCCGCCCGGCCCGCGCTGACCGGACCGCTGAAGCCCGGCCTCGCGCTCGCGTCGAAGCGGCTGATGCGGACCGGCGTGGTGCTCCTCGGCCTGCAGCTCGGCCTCTCCGACATCGTCGGGCTCGGCTGGCGGGCGGTGCTCCTCATCGTGGCCGTCGTGGTCCTGGCGTTCGCGGGCACGTATGCGATCGCCCGCGCCCTCCGGATGCCGGGCCAGCAGCCGCTCCTCCTCGCCACGGGCTTCTCGATCTGCGGCGCGAGCGCGATCGGCGCGATGTCGGGCGTCACGCGCGCGAAGCCCGCCGACCAGGGCGCCCCCGTCGCGCTCGTGACCCTCTGCGGCACGCTCGCGATCGCCGTGCTGCCGCCGCTCGCCGGCCCGCTCGGCCTCGACGACGTCGCCTTCGGGCACTGGGTCGGCGCGGGCGTGCACGACGTGGGGCAGGTGGTCGCGACCGCGCAGATCGCCGGATCCGCCGCCCTCACCATCGCGATCGCCGTGAAGCTCACGCGCGTGCTGCTGCTCGCGCCCGTGGTCGCCGTCGCGGGCGTCGTGATGCGCCGCCGCGAGGGCCGGGTGGAGGGCGCGGCGCGTCCGCCCATCGTGCCGCTGTTCGTCCTCGGCTTCCTCGCCGCCGTGCTGGTGCGCACCTTCGTGCCGCTGCCGGCGGGCGTGCTCGACGGCGCGCAGGTCGTGCAGACCGCTCTGCTCGCGATCGCGCTCGTGGCGCTCGGATCCGCCGTGCGCCTCCGCGAGCTCGTCGGCCAGGGCGGATCCGCGCTCGCCGCCGGCCTCCTCTCCTGGGCGCTCATCGCGGGCCTCGCCCTCGCGGCGGTGCGCCTGTCCTGACGCGTCGTCACCCATGCGGCCCGGCGTGACGCCGCGGTCGACCGCGAGCACGCGTTCACGAGGCGGGCGTCCCACGCGGACGATCGGGCCGGGAGGGCATCGCCGGTCGGCGGTGACCCTGCCGATGGACATGCGGTGCGCCCGCCCATAGAGTCCGACTACGCGCACATCTGATCAAGGGGTAGAGATGAAGATCAAGAACCGGGTCATCGCGATGGCTTCCGCTGTGGCATGCGCCAGCGGCATCGGCCTCGCTGGGGCGACACCGGCGCAGGCCGCTACACCGCAGTTCTTCTCCATCTCCGCCGCTGCCCAGGACCCGTGCGTCTCCGAGCTCAGGACGGGCTATGTGGACGCGGTGCGCGCCGGATATCGGATCACGCAATACAAGCCGTGCGCCTACGGCGTGAACGGCTTCAACGGCTGGACGGGCTCCTTCTACTACGGCTAGGGCACGATCCGCCGGGACCCCGCATCGCCGCGAACGCGGGGGACCCCGCATCAGGCAGTCCTCACCGGTACCCCGCATGCGCTGGCGCGCCCGCGTCGTCGTGTTACGCCTGTCCCGGTCGGCTCGCGGGAGCGCGGGCTAGCGTCGGGTCATGGTCGATCGCGAGTACGGGTTCAAGACGAGGGCGATCCACGCGGGCAACATCCCCGACGCCACCACGGGTGCGCGCGCCCTCCCCATCTACCAGTCGAGCGCGTTCGTCTTCGACGACACCGCCGACGCCGCCGCGCGCTTCGCGCTGCAGAAGTACGGCAACGTCTACTCGCGCCTGTCGAACCCCACGGTCGCCGCGTTCGAGGAGCGCGTCGCGAGCCTCGAGGGCGGCCTCGGCGCGGTCGCGACGTCGAGCGGGCTGAGCGCGCAGTACATCACCTTCGCGTCGCTCGCGGGCGCCGGCGACCACATCGTCGCCTCCGCGGCCCTCTACGGCGGATCCATCACCCAGCTCGACGTCACCCTCCGCCGCTTCGGCGTGGAGACCACCTTCGTGCAGTCGAGCGACCCGGCCGACTACGCCGCCGCGATCACCGACCGCACCAAGCTCGTCTTCGCGGAGACCGTCGCGAACCCGTCGGGCGAGATCGCCGACATCGAGGGGCTCGCCGCCGTCGCGCACGCGGCGGGCGTGCCGCTCGTCATCGACTCCACCATCGCCACCCCGTACCTCAACCGGCCGATCGAGTGGGGCGCCGACATCGTCATCCACTCGGCCACGAAGTTCCTCGGCGGGCACGGCACCACGCTCGGCGGCGTGGTCGTGGAGTCCGGCCTGTTCGACTGGGAGAGCGCCCGCTTCCCGCTGCTGGACCAGCCCGTGCCAAGCTACGGCGGCCTCAACTGGACCGGCAACTTCGGCGAGTACGCGTTCCTCACCCGGCTCCGCGCCGAGCAGCTCCGCGACATCGGGCCCGTGCTCGCCCCGCACTCCGCGTTCCTCCTCGCGCAGGGCGTCGAGACGCTGCCGTACCGGATGCAGGCGCACATCGACAACGCGCGGGCCGTCGCCGAATGGCTGGATCAGGATCCGCGCATCACCGCCGTCAACTGGGCCGGCCTCCCCGCGCACCCGCACCACGAGCGGGCGCGCAAGTACCTGCCGACGGGACCCGGATCCGTGTTCACGTTCGAGGTGGCGGGCGGCCGGGCGGTCGGCCAGCGCTTCATCGAGTCGGTCGAGCTCGCGAGCCACCTCGCCAACATCGGCGATGCGAAGACCCTCGTCATCCACCCGGCGTCCACGACCCACGCGCAGCTGAGCGAGTCGCAGCTGGTGGACGCGGGCGTGCTGCCCGGCATCGTCCGCATCAGCGTCGGCATCGAGGACGTCGCCGACATCATCCACGACCTGGACCAGGCGCTGACCGCCGCCACGGAGGGAGCGAAGTGAGCTTCGACACCGGCGGCGTGCCGCCCGAGCGCACCGGATCCGCGCCCCACCCCGCCGCCGACGCCGACGACCTCGCGCCGCTCGACCCCGCCGAGGTGGCCGCCGACCGCGCGGCCGGCGACGCGGCGGAGGCGGACGCAGCCGACGCGGATGCATCCACTCCCGTCGAGCCGGTCGCCGCAGCGCCAGCCGGAGGGGGCGACGCCGACGGCACCCAGACCACGCAGCTCCAGAACGGCCTGACCTGCGCGATCCCCCGCCCCAGCCCGCTCGCGGCGCTGCTGCGCTCCGAGCGCACGTGGACCGGCCCGAGCGCGAAGGAGCGCCAGGCCATCCTCCGCCGCGCGAAGTCCGTCGCCATCGTGGGCGCCTCGCCGAATCCCGCGCGCTCCAGCTACTTCGTCGGGACGTACCTCCAGCAGTCGAGCGACTTCCGCGTCTACTTCGTGAACCCGAACGCCACCGAGATCCTCGGGCAGAAGGCGTACCCCGACCTCGCGTCGCTCCCCGAGGTGCCCGACATCGTCGACGTGTTCCGGAAGGCCAGCGACATCCCGTCGGTCGTGGACGACGTGGTCGCGATCGGCGCGCCCGTCATCTGGGTGCAGCTCGGCATCTGGAACCAGGAGGCGGCGGTCGACGCGGAGGCCCGCGGCCTCACCGTGGTGATGGACCGCTGCATCAAGGTCGAGCACGCGCGCTTCCACGGCGGTCTGCACCTGCTCGGCTTCGACACCGGCGTGATCAGCGCGCGGAAGGCCGCGGTCTAGCGGCTCCCGCGGATCACCAGCCGAGCGTGCCCGGGGCGCCCTTGAACGGGCCGACCACGCGCGGCGTGATCCAGCCGCCGTAGAAGTCGCCCTCCTGCGCCTCGACCGCGATGCCGTCGACCGTGATGCGGTCCATGCGCGACGGGTACACCGCGACCATGTCGGCGAGCACCTCGAAGCCGCGCGTCGGCGACGGATACCACCAGGCGGTGCGGTCGGCCGTGACGCCGCCCGCGGTGAGCGAGAGGTACGAGGCCTCCCCCTTGTACTCGCACCACGACCGGCCGGCGGCGGAGGAGAGCACGCCCGCGGCGAAGTCGGCGGAGGGGAGGTAGTAGACCGGCGGATGGCTCGTCTCGAGCACGCGCACCGCGGATCGGCTGTCGACGATGACGCGGCCGCCGAGCTCGATCACGACGCGCTCGGCGGTCGGCTCGACGCGTGGCGGACGCGGGTAGTCCCACACCGACTCCTGCCCGTCGCCGGGGATCTCGCGGGGACGACGGGCCGGTGGGATGCGCATGCGCCGACGGTACCCCGGGTGCCTGGGTGGCCGATCGCCGCACGGCCGCATCGTCGGCCGCGCCCCCGAAAGAGGGGTACGGCGGACGCTCCCCGGCTGGGAGAGTGCAGTCGGCGGTCACGATCGGCCGCCCACTCTCGAAGGATGCACATGAAGAAGCTCTTCGCCATGACGGCGACGCTCGCGATGGCCGCGGGCTTGGTGGTGCTGGGATCGGCATCCGCTCAGGCGGATTCCGGGGACATGATCGTGCCGACGACCGGCTCCGTGACCGGCCAGGTCGCACCCCGCCACTGCGACGGCTCGGGGACCACGGACCACACGGGGATCGACATCGCCGCGGGCGCGGGATCCTCCATCGTCGCGGCCGCGGCGGGCACGGTGAGGAGCGTGGTCAACAGCGCCGGGACCAGCGGCTACGGCACCAGCGTGCTGATCGACCATGGTTCCGGCTACCAGTCGTTCTACGGCCACATGCTGGTCGACAGCGCCACGGTCACGGTCGGGCAGTCGGTCGCGAAGGGCCAGCGGATCGGCTCCGTCGGGAACACGGGCGCGTCGCGCGGGAACCACCTGCACTGGGAGGCGCGCATCGACGGCGTGAGCCAGTCGGGCATGAACAGCTACTTCACCTGCGGCAGGTCGGTGACGCAGGGCACCGCGATCCCCTGGTCGTTCCCCGGATTCCCGAGCACGGTCGTGCAGTCGCACATCGCCGTCCGCGCGAACACGGGCACGCTCTGGACCTGGCGCGGCGAGGCCGGCAGCGAGGGCTTCGCCGCGGACTCGGGCCAGGTCGTCCAGGCGGGCACGTCCCCGGCGATGGCCTCGAACGGCGCGCAATCCGGCGTCGCGTTCCACTCGTCGGACGGCTCCCTCGCGACGTGGCGCGGCACGGCGGGCTCAGCGGGCGCGTCCGCCGCGTCCGCGAAGGTCGGGATGAAGTCGGGCACGAGCCCGTCCATCGTCTCGCTCGGCGGCGGCACGTACGCGGTGGCCTTCCAGGCGAACACCGGTGAGCTGTGGACGTGGACCGGCACCCCCGGCACCACCGGGACCGCCGCCTCCACCGGGTACGGGATGATGGCCGGCACCAGCCCGTCCATCGTCACGGTGGGCAACGGCGTCTCCGTCGCGTTCCAGGCGAACACCGGCAAGCTCTACACCTGGTACGGCTCGCCCGCGACCACGGGCACCGCCGCCGACACGGGCTTCGGGATGATGACGGGCACGAGTCCGTCGATCACGAAGGTCAACGGGTCCACCGTCGCGGTCGCCGCCCAGGCCAACACCGGCAAGCTCTGGGTGTGGAGCGGCACTCCGCGCACCGCGGGCGTCGCCGTCCAGACCTCGCTCGGGATGAAGGCCGGCACGAGTCCGTCCATCACCCTCCTCGGTTCCCAGCTCGCCGTCGCAGCCCAGGCGAACACGGGCACGCTCTGGACGTGGCGGGGCAATCCGGGCACCGCCGGCTCCGCGCACTCCGCGAACGTCGGGATGAAGGCCGCGACCAGCCCGTCGGTCGAGACCGTGGGCGGCGAGATCGCCGTCGCGGTGCAGGCCAACACCGGCTCGCTGTGGACGTGGTCGGGCACCCCCGGCACGGACGGCTTCGCCCACACCGGGAACGTGGGCATGACCGCCAGCCCCGGCATCGGCTGACCTCTCGAGCACAAGATGGAGCGCCCGTCGGCATCGCCGACGGGCGCTTCGTCGTCTGCGGTACCCCATCCGGTTAAGGGGATAGCACTAACAGTTTTTGCACGAATGGTCTCCCGGGTGCTTGACTGGGACACGTCCACCCGCATTCGGGTGTCACACAGCAAGAGATCTTCGAGGAGTAACGCACATGGGCATCATCGGTTTTCTGGTTCTGGGTCTGATCGCCGGAGCGCTCGCCAAGCTGATCCTCCCGGGCAAGCAGGGCGGCGGAATCATCGTCACGCTGATCCTGGGCGTCGTCGGGGCCTTCCTCGGCGGCTTCATCGGCAGCGCGCTGTTCAACAAGGGCGTGGACGCGTTCGACCTCGGCTCGCTCGCGCTCGCCATCGTCGGCGCGATCATCGTCCTGCTGGTCTACGGCGCGATCGTCGGCCGCAAGAAGGCCTAGTCCTTCCGCATCCCGAGAGCCCCCGCCGCCGATCTGCACCGGATCGGCGGCGGGGGCTCTCGTCATCCCGGAGGTCATGTCGGACTCCTGATCCGGGCGGGTCGCGCCACGCGGTCTGCCTACGATGACCGCATGCCCGACGCCGTCGCCCCCTCCGCTCCCTCCCGCTCCCGCACCGCCGCCGTCCTCGTCGCGGTCGCGCTCCCGCCGCTCGCGCTGGCCGCCGCCGGCCTCGGCCACCCGAACCAGCTGACCGACGACACCGCCATGCACTGGCGCGACATGCACATCGCCCTGCTCCCGGTCTTCCCGCTGCTCGCGATCGCGCCGATCCTCCTCACGCGTCGCCACGACCGCCGCCTCGGGATCGTGGCCGTGGTCCTCGGCTTCGTCTACGCCGTCTGCTACCAGGCGCTCGACATCCTCGCGGGCATCGCGGCGGGCGCCCTGCAGCTCGAGGGCAGCCAGGGCGTGAACACCATGTACGGCCTCGCGGACGACATCGTCGTCGCGGGCGTCTGGTCCTACGTCGCGGCGACCGTGCTCGCGAGCGCGCTCGTGATCCGGCACGCGGGCCTCCGGGCGCTGCCGGGCGCGGTGATCGCCGTGATCGCGGCCGTCTCGTTCGTCGACAGCCACATCTTCTTCCCACGCGGCGTGATCACCATGCTCGGCCTCGCGGTCGGCTGGACCTGGCTGGCGGTCGCGTCGCGCGGCCCCGCCCGCCGTGGCCTCGCGCGCCCGGGGGCTCCCGCGGCCGACCGGGAGACGGCCGCGGCATAGTCTGACGGGATGACAGCGTACGTCTCGGCACTCGACCTCTTCTCCATCGGGATCGGGCCGTCGAGCTCGCACACCGTCGGACCCATGCGCGCCGCCCTGCTCTTCGCCCGGGAGTGCGAGGCGTCGCCCCGGTTCACCGAGATCACGCGCGTCACCGTGCGGCTGTTCGGCTCGCTCGGCGCCACCGGCCTCGGCCACGGCACGCCCGACGCGGTCGTCGCGGGGCTCGCCGGCCTCGCGCCCGAGACGTGCGACCCGGACGAGGTGCGCGGGCGCTGGTCGGGGCTCGGCGAGGGCGTCGACGTGCCGCTCGCGGGGATCCACCCGGTGCGGATGGTGGGCCGCGACCTCACCTTCGAGCCGTTCACGCGGCTCCCCCGTCACCCCAACGCGATGCACCTGGCCGCGCTCGACGCCGACGGCGGCACGGTGCTCGAGAGCACGTGGTTCTCGGTCGGCGGCGGCTTCGTGCTGCGTGAGGACCAGGCGCCGTCGGCCGTGCTGCCCACCGGACTGCCGCACTCCTTCTCCAACGCCGACGAGCTGATCGCGCTGGCCGAGTCGACCGGGCGCTCCATCGCCGACGTCGCGCGCGACACCGAGGAGTCGATCCACGGATCCCGCCGCGCGGTCGCCGGCCTCGACGCGATCTGGGACGCCATGGCGGCGTGCGTGACCGCGGGGCTCGGCGGCCAGGGCACGCTCCCGGGCGGGCTCAACGTGCGGCGCCGGGCGGCACGCGTGGCCTCGCAGCTCGCGACCATCGACGCCGAGGGCGCGCGCGACACCAGCCACGAGTGGCTGCACGCGTTCGCGCTCGCGGTCAACGAGGAGAACGCGTCCGGCGGGCGCGTCGTGACGGCGCCCACGAACGGCGCGGCCGGCATCATCCCCGCCGTCGGCTCCTACTACCTGCGGTTCGTGCCCGGCGCCGACCGCGCCGGGATCCGCGATTTCCTCCTCACCGCGACCGCGATCGGCTCGCTCGTGAAGGCCAACGCGTCCATCTCGGGCGCCGAGGCCGGCTGCCAGGGCGAGGTCGGCACGGCGTGCGCGATGGCCGCCGGCGCCCTCTGCGCGGTGCTCGGCGGATCCCCGCGGCAGGTCGAGAACGCCGCCGAGATCGCGATGGAGCACCACCTCGGCCTCACGTGCGATCCCGTGGGCGGGCTCGTGCAGATCCCGTGCATCGAGCGGAACGCGATCGCCGCCTCCACCGCCGTGAACGCCGCGCGCATGGCCCTGCACGGCGACGGCACGCACCTCGTCTCGCTCGACACCGTGATCGAGACCATGCGCCAGACGGGCCTCGACATGTCCACGAAGTACAAGGAGACGTCCACCGGCGGCCTCGCGGTCAACGTCATCGAGTGCTGAGGGCGCGGGGCGCGGCCGGCCGTGTCAGGCTGGGCGCATGGGTGTCCCCGCGCTGCTGCTCGCCGTCGCGGCGCTGCTGATCCTCGGCACCACGCAGCTCGCGGCCTGGGGCCTCCTGAAGCGCAACGGGTGGATCGGGATCCGCACGCGTCCCCTCATGGCGAGCGACGAGGCCTGGCGCGCCGGGCACGTGGCCGCCCTCCCCGCGCTCCGCAGCACGTGCCTGCCCGTCGCGATCGGCGGCGTCATCGGCGGGATCGCGGCCGGCGCCGGCATGAACAGCGTCGCCAGCTGGGGTTCGCTGCTGCTCGTCGGCGGCATCGTCTGGAGCACGTTCCGCGCGGGGCAGGCGGCCAAGCGGGTCACCCGACGCCGCGAGGTCGAGCGACAGGATGCCGAGCGATGGGGCAGGCAGCCCCGCCCGCGTCGCGACTAGGCCGTCACGACCGGGCCGCCGCCGCGTGCAGGGCGTCGCCCACGGCCGCCAGGCGCTCCCGGCCGATGAGCCCGAGGTGGTACACGTACGTGTCGTCGAGCCCGCGGACGGCGTCGGGCCAGCCGGCGCGGATGCTCGCGGGGGTCGCCGGCGGCAGCGCCCAGAGGTAGCCGCCGATCCGAGTGCCGGGGAGGCGCGCGCGGAGCCCGCGCATCGCCTCGGCGTCGTGCGCCACGGCGTCGAGCACCACCGCGCCGTCCACCTCGTCGAGGTCGTCGAGGAGCGCGGCGAACGGACCGGTGGCCCACGGATCCGCCTGCGCGTGCACCACGACGCGGGTGACGCCCGCGGTGCGCGCGGCCGCGACGCACGCGTCGAGGAGCTGCCGCCTGGCCCGGCCGCGCACGCGCAGGACGGCGTCGAGGCCCGCGAGCCCGCCGTCGGCGTCGACGCGAGCGCGCACCTCGGAGCCCAGCGCGTCCGGATCCTCGCCCTCCGCCGCCAGCAGCGCGACGCACGCCGTGCAGAAGCAGATCGACAGCAGCGCCTCCGCCTCGGCCGACCAGTCGGCTCCCGCGGTCTTCTCGTGGTGCCCGAGGTGGCCGAGGCCCATGGGGCCGCACGCCTCGAGCATCACGCCGTCGAGGTCCGCCGCGGCGGCCGTCTCGGCGACCAGCGCCGCCGCGTACGCGCGCACCTCGTCGCGGGCGGGGCAGAGCGCGTACGGATAGGCCTCGCCGAACGCGTTGACGACGCGGCTGTCCGGGTGGCGCGTGCCGACCGACGTCGAGTGCGTGAGCACGATCCACGCCTCGACGCCGAGGCCCGCGGCGCGCGCGACCGCCGCGGCGCGCGCGAAGGCGTCCGGCCCGACCCAGGGCGTGTCGTCATCGGGGCGGAGCTCGCCCCATGCCCCCTCGCGCACCGGGAGGTAGAGCGCGGACGAGCGCGCGTCGACGATGCGGTGCCGCGGATGCAGGGGCGTCGCGGCGCGCACCGAGTGGTACGCCGCCGCGATGGCCACGCCGTCGCCGCCCGCCGCCCGCACGCGGGACGCGGCGTCCGGGTCGTCGATGAGGTCCCAGGGGTACGCGCAGAAGGAGACGCTCACCGCACGCCCGCCGACCGCAGGGTCTGGGCGAGCCGGTGCGCGTGCGCGGCGATGATGCCCGCGACCCGCTCCGCCTCCTCCGGGGTCGCGCGGTCGATCGGCATGGAGCAGCTGATCGCGTCGGTCGCGGGGATCCGGTAGCCCACGCTCACCGCCACGCAGCTGACGCCGGCCAGGTTCTCCTCGCGCTCGTGCGCGTACCCGCGCTCGTGGGCCGCGTCGAGCTGCGCGTCGAGGGCCGCACGATCGGTGACGGTCTGCGGGGTGAGGGCGGCGAGCGGGCCGGAGCCGAGCGCCTCCCGCCGCTCCTCGGGGCTGAGCTCCGCGAGCAGGGCCTTGCCGAGCGAGGTGGCGTGCGCGGGCAGCTGCCGGCCGACGCGCGAGGTCGCGCGCCGGGACTCGGTCGTCTCGCGCGTGGCCAGGTACAGCACGCGGTCGCCCTCGCGGCGCGCGTAGTGCGCGGTGTACCCGGTCTCGTCGCGGATCCGCTCGAGGGCGGCGAGCGCGTGCGGCAGCGCCCGGTCGCGGTCGAGGTAGGCGGTGCCGACGACGAGCGCGCGGGATCCGATGGAGACGTGCGTGCCGTCCTGCAGCATCTCGATCCAGCCGCTCGCGGCCATGGTGTGCAGCAGCTGGTGCAGGCTCGAGCGCGGGTAGCCGGACGCGCGATGGAGGTCCACCACGGAGACGGGCTCCGACGATCCGGCCAGCCGCTCCAGCAGGGCGAGCGTGCGCTCCGCCGACTTGACCGGCCGGGCGCCGCGCTCGGTCGCCGGTCCGTCGGTCACCATGCGTCTCCCAGTGCGTGCTCCGGTGCGGCCCATTCGCCGCCGATGAGGCCGTTCGCGTCCGCGTCGTCCCCGTCGTCGATGCCGGCGGCGAAGGCCTCGGCGTCATCCTCAGGGTAGTAGCCGATCCGCTCGCCGGCGTCGGGCGAGAACCACGCGCGCGCGTTGCGCGACACGCCCCAGACGATGTGCGCCCCGGGCTCCTCCAGCGCGGCGACCGCCGCGATGAGCCGCGCCAGGTCGGGGAAGGAGAGCCAGGTGGAGAGCGACCGGCGACCCGTGGGGCGCTCGAGGAGGGTGCCGATCCGCGCGCTCACGACGCTCATCCCGTGGCGGTCGGCGTACACGGATCCGAGCGCCTCCATGGCCGCCTTGGTCACGCCGTAGAGGCTGTCCGGGCGGGGCGCGAGATCGGCGACGGGCTCCGTCGGCACCGGGTGGAAGCCGACGGCGTGCGTGGAGCTCGCGAGGAGCACGCGGCGGACGCCCTCCGCGCGCGCGGCCTCGAGCACGGTCCGCGTGCCGTCGACGTTCGCCGTGAGGACGTCGTCCCACGGCCGCTCGCGGCTGATGCCCCCGAGGTGCACCACGAGGTCGGCCCCGCGGACGGCCTCGCGCATCGCGCCGAGGTCGCGCACCGAGGCGGTGACGGCGCGCTCGCCGTCGACCGGGTCGGGATCCACCAGGTCGAGGAGCACGAGCTCGTGGCCCGCCGCCCGCAGCAGGGGCCGGACGCCGCGCCCGGCCATGCCGGCGGCCCCCGTCATCACGATGCGCGTCGGGTTCGTCATGCGTTCTCCCCAGGTTGATGTCCGTGGCGCTCGACGTCGCCCTCGTGTGCATTACGGTAGCAGCGCATTCACACTGAAGTAATGCATTTACACATGCAAATGGAGATTCGATGATGATGACCCCACTCGGGCGGAGGGCGATCGCCCTCGCGTCCGTCGCCGCGCTCGCGGGCACCCTGAGCGCCTGCTCCGCGTCGGACGGCGGCGGATCCACCTCCGCGGACGACCGCTCCCTGGAGGTGTGGACGCGCAGCACGCCGGACGACGCCGCGTCGTACCAGTTCGTGTTCGACGCCTTCACCGCGAAGACGGGCATCAAGATCGACTACAAGCCGATCCCCGAGTTCGACACGCAGCTGCAGGCGCGCGCCCAGCAGCGGAGCCTCCCCGACGTGATGGTCACCGACGCGGGCAACCTCGGCACCTACGAGTCGCAGGGCTTCCTCCGCCCCGTCGACCGCGACGCCGTGGCCGGCGGCGACCAGATCTCCGACGCGAGCTGGCAGAGCACCCGGGGCATCGACGGCGACTACTACGGCATCCCGTGGTCGCGCCAGGCGAACATCACCTTCATCCGCAAGGACTGGCTGGCGAAGGTCGGCATGGCGCCGCCGAAGACCTGGGACGAGCTCACCGCCGTCGCGAAGGCGTTCGCCGAGGACGACCCGGACGGCGACGGCAAGGCCGACACCTACGGCATGGTCGTGCCGGGCAGCGCCGAGAACGGCTACATCGCGCGCTGGGCCGCGTCCTACATCTGGCAGGCGGGCGGCGACATCCTCAAGGCCGGGGGCGACGGCACCTACACCGCCGACTTCGACAACCCGGGCACCGCGACGGCCGTGAAGTGGATCCGCGACCAGTTCTGCACGCCCGGCGTCGTCGTGCCCGGCTCGGTCAACCTCACGACCGCCAACACGCCGTTCTTCGCGCAGGGCACGGCCGGCATCTACCAGACGGGCCCCTACAACCTGAGCTCGTTCGACGCGGCGGTCGGCGCGGAGAACGTCGAGGTCATCCCGACCCCGGCGGGCCCGGGCGGCGGCACGGACTCGTTCGCGGAGGGCGAGGACATCTACTTCGGCGCGTCCTCGAAGAAGCAGGACCTGCAGGAGCAGCTGGCCGAGTTCATGATCACGCCCGAGGCGCAGGAGCTCGCCATGCAGGTGAAGACGAACGCGCAGGGCGTGCTGGCGCAGCCGGTGGTGCGGATCCCCGTGAACACCTCGGTCGACATCGGCCAGGTCAAGGCCGACCCGCGCTGGGACACCGCGAAGGAGGTCTACGAGGACCACGGCCGGTCGTTCCCGTGGGCCATCGACTTCACGCCGTACCGCCAGATCGTCGCGGACGGCCTGAACGGCGTCATCGCGGACTGCTCGAGCGACATCCCCGGGGCGCTCTCCGACATCCAGTCCCAGCTCTCCGACGAGCTCGACGAGCAGGGGGTCCAGGGATGAGCATCGGCGCCCCCGCACCGCTCCTGGTCGATCCCGAGCGCCGCGCGCCGGCGGCCCCGAGCCCCGTGCAGCCGCGCGGCCGGTTCCCCTTCCGCACGCGCTCCCTCATCCCCTGGGCCTTCCTCGTCCCCGGCCTCGTGCTCGGCGCGCTCTTCAAGTTCATCCCGATGCTCGAGGGCTTCCGGATGAGCTTCGTGAAGGTCCAGCCGTTCCTCGGCGACAAGTTCCTCGGGCTCGACAACTACGTCCACGTGCTCCGCGACCGGCGGTTCACCGAGGCGCTCGGGCACACCGTGCTGCTCGGCATCGGGCAGACCGTCGGCGCGCTCATCATCGGCATGGCGCTCGCCCTGCTGCTCGAGGGCACGTCGCGCCGGCTGTGGTTCGTGCGCACGGCCGTGTTCCTGCCCGTCGTCACCGCGGTGGCGGTCATCGGCGAGATCTGGCGGATCCTCTACTTCCCCACCGAGACCGGGTTCCTCAACTCGCTGCTCGGCATGGTGGGCATCCCGCCGCAGGGCTTCATCAGCGACCAGTCGACGGCCCTCGGGTACGTGATGCTCGTCGGCGTCTGGACGGGCGCGCCCTACAACATGGTCATCATCCTCGCGGGCCTCACCGGCATCGACCGCACGCTCTACGAGGCCGCCGCGGTCGACGGCGTGACCCTGCGGCAGCGCTTCCGGTACATCGTGATGCCGGCGCTGCGCCCCGCCGTCAGCGTGGTGCTGACGCTCGCGGCGATCCGCAGCCTCCGCACCTTCACCGAGGTGTACGTGCTCACGGGCGGCGGGCCAGCGGGATCCACCGAGGTCTGGATGACCCGGGTGTTCTCGCTCGGCTTCAAGGCCAACGACCTGGGCGTCGCATCGGCGGCCTCCGTGCTGCTGCTGCTCGCGACGCTCGGCCTCACCCTCGGCGTCCGCGCCCTGTCATCGCGCAAGGAGAAGGCCAGATGAGCATCCTCGACCGCCCCACGGGCGCCGCGCGCCGCGGCAACGACGGCCAGTTCGACAGCGCGCTGGGCTGGAAGCCCGGCCTCCGCCCGTCCAACGTGATCCGCTTCGCGCTCTGCGCCGTCGCGTTCGTGGTGTTCGCCGCGCCGTTCGTGATCATCGTGTCCGGCGCCTTCGACGCCTTCACGTCCTCGACGAGCATCCACCTTTTCCCGCAGCAGCTGTCGCTGGAGTCGTTCCGGGTCGCGTTCGACTCGGGCGTGCTCGGCTACCTCCGCAACTCGCTCGTGATCGCGGGCGGCGGGCTCCTGCTGCAGGTGAGCGTCGCGATCCTCACGTCGTACGCGCTCGCCCGGCACCGGTTCCGCGGCCAGTCGTTCGTGCTGCTGCTGTTCCTGCTCACGATGATGCTGCCGGAGGAGGTCATCGCGATCCCGCTGTCGCAGGTCATCGGGAACGTCGGCGGCACGGGCCTCGACCTCCGCGGCACGCCGTTCGGCGTGATCCTGCCGGTGGCGGTGTGGGGCTTCTCGATCCTCGTCATGACGGAGTTCATGAAGGACATCCCGCTCGAGATCGAGGAGGCCGCGCGCCTCGACGGCTGCGGCGAGCTGCGGATGCTGTGGACCGTGATCCTGCCGCTGTGCAAGCCCGTGCTGGGGGTCGTCACGATCTTCGGGTTCATGATGATCTGGGACCAGTACCTGCTCCCCCTCATCGCCGCGAACGACCCGAGCGACTACACGCTCACGGTCGCGCTCGGCGTCCTCCGCACCGACCCCACGGTCGGCTCGGGCGTCCTGCTCGCCGGGGCGCTGCTCGCGCTCCTGCCGAGCCTCGTCATCTACCTGCTCATGCAGCGCTCGCTCATCCGGGGGATCACCTCGGGCGCGACGAAGGGATAGCACCATGATCATCCACGACCTCGTCGTCACCCCCATCGCCTTCCGCGATCCGCCCCTGCTCAACGCCGACGGCGTGCACGAGCCGCTCGCGCTCCGCACGATCGTCGAGCTCGTCGTCGACGGCGGGATCGTCGGCCTCGGCGAGGGGCAGGGGGGCGCGGTCGTCGCGGCGCGCGTCGCCTCCGTGCGCGACGCCGTCGTCGGCCTCCGCGTGACCGACCTGCACGGCATCGAGCGCGCGGTGGACGCCGCGCTCGGCGGGGACGCCGGGCCGCTCAGCCGGCAGGAGCGCCGCGTCGTGTTCTCGATGATCGACGTCGCCGCGCACGACGCGTGGGGCCGGATCACCGGGCTCCCCGTGAGCGAGCTGCTCGGCGGGCGCGTGCGCGACCGGGTCCCCTACAGCGCGTACCTCTTCTACAAGTGGGCCGCGCACCCGGGCCAGGCGCCCGACGCGTTCGGGGAGGCGCTGGATCCGGCGGGCATCGTCGCGCAGGCCCGCCTCCTCATCGACCGCTACGGCTTCGGCTCCATCAAGCTCAAGGGCGGCGTCTTCCCGCCCGACGAGGAGGTCGCCGCGATCCGCGCGCTCGCCGAGGCGTTCCCGACGCACCCGCTGCGGATCGACCCGAACGGCGCGTGGACGCACGAGACGGCGGTGCGCGTCGCGGCCGAGCTCGACGGCGTGCTCGAGTACCTCGAGGATCCGGTGCTCGGCATCGACGGCATGGCGCGCGTCGCCGCCGAGGTGCCGCAGCCGCTCGCCACGAACATGTGCGTGGTGACCTTCGAGCAGGTCCGCGAGGCGTTCCAGGAGGACGCCGTGCAGATCGTGCTCTCCGACCACCACTACTGGGGCGGCCTCGCGCACACCCGGGAGCTCGCGGCCATCTGCCGCACCTTCGGCGTCGGGCTCTCCATGCACTCCAACTCGCACCTCGGGATCTCGCTCGCGGCCATGACGCACGTCGCCGCCGCCAGCCCCGAGCTCGCGTACGCCTGCGACACGCACTACCCGTGGAACCGCGGCGACGACGTGATCGTGCCCGGCGCGCTCGAGATCGTCGGCGGAGCCGTCGCCGTGCCCACCGCCCCCGGCCTCGGCGTCGAGCTCGACCACGACGCCCTCGACCGCCAGCACCGCGTGTTCGTGGAGTCGGGGCGCACTGCGCGCGACGACTCCGGGTACATGCAGAGCATCCAGCCCGCCTACGACCCCACCCTCCCGAGGTTCTGATGACGACGACCGACACCGCCGCCCACCCCGCCGCCGCCCCCGCACCCGCGACGGCCGGCCTCCTGCCGCCCTTCGAGGGCGTGCTCTTCTTCCCCGTCACGCCGTTCGACGCCGCCGACCGCGTCGACGTCGACGTGCTCGCCGCGCACGTGTCCCAGGGCCTCGACCAGGGCGCGGGCGCCGCGTTCGTCGCCTGCGGCACGGGCGAGTTCCACGCGCTCGACATCGACGAGTACGCCCAGGCCGTGCGCGCCGGCGTCGCCGCCGCGGGCGGCCGCCACCTCGTCATCGCGGGGGTCGGCGGGCCCCTCGGGCACGCGCGCCGCTGCGCGCAGCTGGCCACCGAGCTCGGCGCCGACGGGATCCTCGTGCTGCCGCCCTACCTCGTCGCCGGTCCCCAGGAGGGCCTCGCCGCCTACGTCGAGGCCGTCGCCCGCGCGACCCCGCTGCCGCTCATCGCGTACCACCGCGGCCAGGCGCAGTTCACGGAGTCCACGGTCGAGCGGCTGCTCGCGCTGCCGACGCTGGCCGGGATCAAGGACGGCGCGGGCGACGTGGCCCTGTTCCAGCGCTTCGTGCTCGCCGCCCGCCGCGCCGGGCGCGAGGACGTGCAGTTCTTCAACGGGCTGCTCACGGCCGAGTCGAGCCAGGCCGCGTACCGGGCCATCGGCGTGCCGCTGTACTCCTCGGCCGTGTTCGCGATGGCGCCCCGCATCGCGAGCGCGTTCCACGCGGCGTACCGCGCCGACGACCTCGAGCGACAGAGGTTCCTCCTCGACGAGTTCTTCACGCCGCTCGTGCGCCTGCGCGACGAGACGCCCGGGTTCGCGGTGTCGCTCATCAAGGCGGGGCTCCGGCTGCGCGGCGTGCCCGTGGGATCCGTGCGGGCGCCGCTCGTGGATCCGTCGCCGCGGCAGCTGGCCGAGCTCGAGCGGATCCTCGCCCATGGGGAGGACGTGGTCGCCTGAGCGGTCAGGCCCCGTCGGCCAGCTGGGCCCGCAGCGCGTCGGCCGTCGTCACCGGGAGGCGGCAGACGAAGTCGGCGCACAGGTACGCGGTGGCGGTGGATCCGGCCGTGCGGTCCGCGAGCAGCTCGAAGCCCGCGTCGGCCCAGGCGCGCGCGGCCGACTCCGTGACCACCAGCGACACGTGCGGCGGGCGGATCAGCGCGTGCGCGATCGCGGCGATCGGATCCTCGGCGCTCGCTCCCCCGTCCGGCAGCACCACCACGAGCTGGCGCCCCGCGGCCTCGAGCGCCGCCGCCTGCTCGAGCGCGCCGCCGAACGCGATGGGCCGGGTCGCGCCGCCCGCCGCGACCGTCGCCAGCGCGGCGCGGGCCGCCCGCTCGTAGCGCGGATCCGCCGTCAGCCGCCCGAGCACGCGCGCGGCCGACGACGCGGCGGTGAGGCCCGACGGGTACGCGCCCTCGGAGGGGTCGGACGCGAGGTCGAGGCCGAAGCCGGCGAGCACGGGATCCGCGCCCGTCGGCACCCGGAACCCTGCGGAGCCCGCCTCCGATTCGGCGTCGGCCGCCGCGATCAGCGCGTCCACGACGTCCCGCGCCCGCTCCGCGTACGCGACCTCGCCCGTCGCCAGCCCGAGCGCGAGGAGCCCGTCGGCGAGCATCCCGTGGTCCTCGAGCGTGGCGACCGCGGGCGAGGTCCGGCCGTCGATCGAGGCCCGCACGAGCGACCCGTCGGCGCGCACGTGCTCCGCGAGCAGCATGTCCGCGGCGGCGCAGGCCGCGGCGATCCACGCGGGCCGGTCGAACGCGCGGCCCGCCCGGGCGAGCGCGCCGATGGCGAGCCCGTTCCAGCCGGTGAGCACCTTGCCGTCGACCGCCGGCGGCTCCTCGGCGGCGCGCCCGGCGGCGTCGAGCGCGTAGTAGCCGCCCTCGACGCGGCGTCCGCCGACCGTGCTCTCCGAGTCCTGGGCCGACGCGAACCCGCCCGACGCGCGCCGCAGCGTGGTCGTGAGGAACGCGACGATCCCGCCAGCGACCTCCTCGTCCCCGGCCCGCGCGTACGCGTCGAGGAGCAGCGCGTTGTCGTAGAGCATCCGCTCGTAGTGCGGCTCCGACCAGTCGCGGCGCGTCGAGTAGCGGAAGAAGCCGCCCTCGACCGGGTCGCGCAGGTCGGACCCGGCCATCGCGTCGAGCGTGCGGCGCACGAGCGCGCCGGTCGCCGCCGCGCGCTCGGGCGCGAGCGCGCCCGAGGTCGCGAGCGTGTCGAGCAGCAGCAGCACGGGCGCGACGGGGAACTTGGGCGCGGACCCGAAGCCGCCGTGCTCGGGATCCTCGAACCCGGCGAGCTCGGCGGCGACCCGGTCGAGGGCCGGGGCGTCGGGCAGCGGCGAGGCGACGGATCCGCGCGCGGACGCCTCGCGGATCGCGGCGCTGAGCTGCCCCGCGCCCTGCTCGACCTGGTCGCGCCGGGTGGTCCACGCGTCGGCGACGGCGTCGAGCACCTGCCGGAACGACGGGTACCCGGCGCGCGGCTCGGGCGGCGAGTACGTGCCCGCATGGAAGGTGCGGCCCTCGGGCGTCGTGAAGACGTTGAGCGGCCAGCCGAGCTGGTCCGTGAACGCGCCCGCCGCCGTGATGAGCGCCGCGTCGACCTCCGGGTGCTCCTCGCGGTCGACCTTGATCGCGACGAACCCGGCGTTGAGACGCGAGGCGAGCGCCGGATCCGAGAACGTCTCGCGCGCCATGACGTGGCACCAATGGCAGGTCGAGTAGCCGACCGAGACGAGCACCGGCACGTCGCGGCGGCGGGCCTCCGCGAACGCCTCCTCGCCCCACGGCCGCCAGTCGACCGGGTTGTCCGCGTGGCTCTGGAGGTACGGGCTGACGGCGTCGGCGAGGCGGTTGGGCATGCGTCCACGCTACGCGCGGGGCGGCGAGGGGCCCGGCGTCAGATCCAGTCGCGCTTGCGGAAGATGCCGTACAGCACGCCGCTCACGCCGAGCATGAGCACCAGGGAGAAGGGGTAGCCCCAGTCCCAGTGCAGCTCCGGCATGATGTCGAAGTTCATGCCGTAGACGCTCGAGACGAGCGTGGGCGCGAACAGGATGGCCGCCCAGCCGGAGATCTTGCGGGTCTCCACGCTCTGCCGGTTGCTCGACTCGCTGAGCTCCCGCATCTCCTCGTTCTGGCGCTGGCCGACGAGCGTCGAGTTCACGGTGAGGATGTCGCGCAGCAGCACGCGGAACTCCTCCACGCGCTCGTTCACGACGATGACGTGGTCGGCCACGTCGCGGAGCGCCTGCTGGAGGTCGTCGCTCACCTCGTACTTGCCGGATCCCGCCTGCAGCTGCTGGAGCATGCCGCCGAGCGGGCGCACCGCGCGCTGGAAGTCGATGACCTCGCGGGAGAGCTCGTAGATGCGGCGGGACACGGCCGGGTCCCCGTCGAACACCTGGTCCTCGATCTCGTCGATGTCGTTGGCGAGGCCCGTGACGACGGGCGCGTACCCGTCGACTACGGCGTCGAGGATCGCGTACAGCACCGACTGCGGCCCGTGCGAGAGGAGCTCCGGCCGCTCCTGCATGCGCGTGCGGATGGCGGAGAGGTCGGGCGACTCGGCGTGCCGGACGGTGATGACGAAGTTGCGGCCGAGGAACACGTGCAGCTCGCCGAACTCCACCTCCTCGCGGTCGTCCACGTAGCGGGCGGCGCGCAGCACCGTGAAGAGGGTGGAGCTGTAGCGCTCGGTCTTGGGGCGCTGGTGGGCCTGGACCGCGTCCTCCACCGCGAGCTCGTGGAGGTCGAACTCCTCGGCGAGCGCCTGCAGCTCCTCGACCGTGGGGCGGTAGAGCCCGATCCACGCCATGGCCTCGGGGCGCTCGTCGAGCTCGCGGAAGGTGTCCGCCAGGGTCGCGGGGCTCGCGACGCGGCAGCCGTCGACGTACACGCCGTTGTCGACGAGGCTCGGGCGGCGCGCGCCCGCCGGGTCCGCCGGATCCTCCCGTTCGGCCCGCGCCCGCGCCGCGCCGCCCGCATGCCCGCCGCCGAGGGGCGCGACGCCCCGGGAGACCACGGACTTGAGGCGCGTGCGGATGCGGTGCTGGGACATGACGGACACGGTACCCGCCCCGGATGACGCGTCCGCGCCGCTGGGGAGCGGCCCGCTCAGACCACCCGGTCGGGGTGGCTGCCGACGCGTCCCGCGGCCTCGAGCGCGGTGATCCCGGCCATCTCCTCGTCGGTCAGCGCGAAGTCGAAGACGTCGGCGTTCTCGACCAGCCGCTCGCGGCGCGTGGTCTTCGGGAAGACGACCGTGCCGCGCTGCACGTGCCAGCGCAGCACCACCTGCGCGTCCGTCTTCCCGTGGGCCCGGGCGGCGTCGCGCACGACGGGGGCGTCGGCGACGGCGCCGCGCGCGAGCGGGCTCCACGCCTGCACCGTGATCCCGTGCGCGGCGAGATGGTCCGTGGTCTCGCGCTGCTGGTGCCGCGGGTGCAGCTCGATCTGGTCCACCGCGGGCGCGGGGAGCCCGGCCGCGTCCAGCGCCTCGAGGTGCGGCACGAGGAAGTTGGAGACGCCGATGGAGCGAGTCAGCCCCTCGTCCCGGGCAGCGGCGAGCGCCTCCCAGGTCTCGACGTAGAGGCCGCGCTCGGCCGCCGGCCAGTGGATGAGGATCAGGTCGACCGCGTCGAGGCCCAGCCGCTCGAGGCTCCGGCGCATCGCGTCGCGCGCCCGGTCCCTGCCGTGGTCGTCGTTCCAGACCTTGGTGGTGACGAACAGCTCGTCGCGCGGGATGCCGGAGTCGCGGATCGCCCGCCCGACGCCCTCCTCGTTGCCGTACATGGCCGCGGTGTCGATGTGCCGGTAGCCGACCTCGAGCGCCTCGGCGACGATCCGCTCGGCGTCGGCGTCCGCCACCTTGTAGGTGCCGACGCCGAACTGCGGGATGGGGACCCCGTCGCCCATCGCGACCGACGGGATGGGGGTGCGGAGGGCGCCGCTCACGCCCCGAACCGCTCGACGAGCGTCCGCTTGAGGATCTTCCCGCTCGGCCCGAGCGGGAGCGCCTCGACCACCTCTACCCGGCGCGGGTACTTGTAGGACGCGATCCGCTCCTTCATGTAGGCGACGACCTCCGCCGCATCGACGTCGTGGTCCGCCTTCGCCACGATCGCGGCGACGATCTCCTGCCCGTGCTCCTCGTGCGGCACGCCGAACACGGCGCACTGCGCGACGGCCTCGTGCCGCGCCAGGACCTCCTCGACCTCGCGCGGGTACACGTTGTAGCCGTTGCGCAGGATCATGTCCTTCGTCCGGTCCACCACGCGGATGTAGCCCTCGTCGTCGATGGTGCCGAGGTCGCCGGTGCGGAACCAGCCGTCGACGATCGCGCGCGCGGTGTCCTCGGGGCGGTGCAGGTAGCCGTTCATGAGGTTGTGGCCGCGGATCACGATCTCGCCGAGCACGCCGCGCTCCAGCAGCTCGACGCGGTCCTCGTGCTCGGGGTCGGCGATCTCGATCTGCACGCCCCAGATCGGCTTCCCCACCGTGCCGGGCCGCGCCGGGACGCCCACGTGGTTGAACGACGCGACGGGCGAGGTCTCCGTGAGGCCGTAGCCCTCGTGGATCTCCGCGGCGAACGCCTCGCGGAAGGCCTCGATCACGGCCACCGGGAGCGCCGCGCCGCCCGAGACCGCGTAGCGCAGGGCCGGGCGCGCGGGGTTCCGGGCGGCGGCCGCGAGCAGCGCGAAGTACATGGTCGGCACGCCCATGAAGACCTGGGTGTCGTGCTCGACCATGAGCGCGAGCGCGGTGTCGCCGTCGAAGCGCGGCACCATCACGATCGTGGCGCCGGCCCGGAACGACGCGTTCATGGTGCAGGTCTGGCCGAAGGTGTGGAACAGGGGCAGGCAGCCGAGGATCCGGTCGCCCGCGCGCAGGTCGAACGTGTCGAGGAGGACCACGTCGACCTGCATCACGAGGGCGAGGTGGCTGCCCTCGGCCCCCTTCGGCTGGCCCGTGGTGCCGGAGGTGTAGAGGATCGTCGCGGTGTCGGACGGCCGGCGCGGCACGTAGGTGCGGATGGGCGTCGCGGCCCGCGCGAGCTCCTCCAGCCGGTCGGGCCCGCCCTCGGCGGATGCCGGCACGAGCACGCTGAGCACGGGCACCTCGGCGAGCGCCGCGCCCTTCGCGCCCTGCTCGAGCAGCGGGCCCGCGCAGACCAGCAGCGCGGATCCCGAGTCGCGCAGCACGTACGCGATCTCCTCGGCCTTCAGCAGCGCGTGCACGGGCACGACCACGCCGCCGAGCGCGAGCACCGCGTAGTAGACGCGGGGGAAGTCGGCCACGTTCGGGATGAGCATCGCGACGCGCGTGCCCTCCCCCACGCCCTGCCCGGCGAGCGCACCGGCGTAGGCGCGCGTCTCGTCCCAGAGCTCGCGGTAGGTGGTGGAGACGTCGCCCACCACCACGGCGACGCGGTCGGCGTGCCGCTCGGCGGACTCGGCGAGGATCGCGGCGACCGAGACGGTGGAGAACCCGCCGTGGGGCTGCTCGTGCTCGGGCTGGAGGGGCGTGTCGGAGGTCATGGGCGGATCCCGTCGGTCGTCGTCGACTCGGGAGGCGGTGCCGCCCGCGCGCCGGTGTGGCCGGCGCCTTCTCTCGACGATAGCCACCGGCACCCGCCCCGGGGGTGCCCGACGGCCCGCGGATAGACTGACACCAGCATGGAATTCAGCATCGCGTACCCGCCCGAGCTCCCCGTCAGCCGGATGCGGGACGAGATCGCCGACGCCATCCGCGACAACCAGGTCGTCATCGTCGCGGGTGCCACCGGCTCCGGCAAGACCACGCAGCTGCCGAAGATCTGCCTCGAGCTCGGCCGCGAGAGCATCGGCCACACGCAGCCCCGCCGGCTCGCCGCGCGCACCATCTCGGAGCGCATCGCGGAGGAGCTCGGCGGCGAGGTCGGACAGCTCGTGGGCTACCAGGTGCGCTTCACCGACAAGGTCTCGGCCGACACCCGCATCAAGCTGATGACCGACGGGATCCTGCTCAACGAGCTGCAGCGCGACCGGCTGCTGCGGAAGTACGACACGATCATCATCGACGAGGCCCACGAGCGCAGCCTCAACATCGACTTCCTGCTCGGCTACCTCAAGCAGCTGCTCCCGCGGCGGCCCGACCTCAAGCTCATCATCACGTCGGCCACCATCGACCCGCAGAGCTTCTCGCGGCACTTCGGCGACGCGCCCATCGTGGAGGTCTCCGGGCGGACGTATCCGGTGGAGATCCGGTACCGCCCGCTCGTCGCGGAGGCCGCCGTCGCGGGCGAGGACGACGACCTCGCCGACGCTCCGCTGGAGCGGCCGGCCGACGATCGCGACTTCCTCGAGGGGATCAACGCGGCCCTCGACGAGCTGGCGGGCGAGTCGTCGGGCGACGTGCTCGTGTTCCTCAGCGGCGAGAACGAGATCCGCGACGCCGAGGACGCGATCCGCAGCCGGAACCTCCCGCACACCGAGGTGCTGCCGCTCTACGGCCGGCTCTCCTCCGCGGACCAGCACCGCGTCTTCCAGCCGTCGACGCAGGCGGGCGTGCGCCGCCGGATCGTGCTGGCCACGAACGTCGCCGAGACGAGCCTCACGGTGCCCGGCATCAAGTACGTGATCGACGCCGGCACCGCGCGCATCTCCCGCTACTCGGTGCGCTCGAAGGTGCAACGGCTCCCCATCGAGGCGATCTCGCAGGCCTCCGCCAACCAGCGCTCGGGCCGCTCCGGCCGCACGAGCGACGGCATCGCGATCCGCCTGTACTCCGAGGAGGACTTCCTCCGCCGGCCCGAGTTCACCGAGCCCGAGATCCTCCGCACGAACCTCGCGGCCGTGATCCTGCAGATGGTGTCGCTCGGCCTCGGCGACATCGCGGCGTTCCCGTTCCTGCAGCCGCCGGACTCGCGAGGCATCAAGGACGGCGTGGACCTCCTCACCGAGCTCGGCGCGGTCGTCCGCTCCCCCGACGGCACGCCCGCCCTCACGAAGGTGGGCCGCGACCTGTCGCGCCTGCCCATCGACCCGCGGTTCGCGCGCATGGTCGTCGAGTCCCGCAAGCACGGCGTGAGCCGCGAGGTCATGATCATCGTGGCCGGCCTCACCATCCAGGACGTGCGCGAGCGCCCGCTCGAGAAGCGCCCGCAGGCCGACCAGCAGCACGCGCGCTTCGTGGATCCGGCGAGCGACTTCATCACGCTCCTCAACCTCTGGAACCACCTGGAGGCGAAGGAGGCCGAGCTCTCCTCGAGCGCGTTCCGCCGCATGTGCAAGGCCGAGTTCCTCAACTACGTGCGCGTGCGCGAGTGGAAGGACGTGTTCCGCCAGCTGCGCCAGCTCGCCCGCCCGCTCGACCTCCAGATGAACGAGCCGAAGGCCGACCCCGACGGGATCCACAAGTCCCTGCTCGCGGGCCTCCTCTCCCACATCGGGCTGAAGGACGCGCAGAAGAAGGACTACGTCGGCGCGCGCCAGGCGCGGTTCGTGGTGTTCCCCGGATCCGCGCTCGCCAAGAAGCAGCCCGACGCGATCATGAGCGCCGAGCTCGTGGAGACCAGCCGCCTGTTCGCGCGCACCAACGCGGCCATCGACCCGGCGTGGGCCGAGCCGATCGCGGGCTCGCTCGTGAAGCGCACCCACAGCGAGCCGCACTGGGAGAAGAAGCAGGGCGCGACCGTGGCGTGGGAGCGCGTGACGCTGTACGGCGTCCCGATCGTGCTCAAGCGGCGCGTGCAGTTCTCCCGCATCGACCCGGCGTACGCGCGCGAGCTCTTCATCCGGCACGCGCTCGTCGAGGGCGACTGGGAGTCGCAGCAGGCGTTCGACCGGGCCAACCGGAAGCTCCGCGAGGAGCTCGCCGAGGTCGAGGAGCGCACGCGCCGCCGCGACATCCTCAACGACGACGAGGCCGTCTTCGAGTTCTACGACAAGCGCATCCCGCGCGACGTCGCCTCCACGCGCGCCTTCGAGGGCTGGTGGAAGAAGGAGCGGCAGGAGAACCCGGAGCTCCTCACCATGACCGCCGAGGAGCTCTTGTCCGAGGACGCGGTGGACGTCGACGAGGCCGCGTTCCCGCCCACCTGGCAGCAGGGCGACCAGCGCCTCTCCCTCACCTACCGCTTCGAGCCGGGCGCGCCCGACGACGGCGTCACCGTGCAGGTGCCGCTCGCGCTCCTCGCCCGGCTCAGCCCCGCCGGCTTCGACTGGCAGGTGCCGGGCATGCGGCGCGACCTCGTGACCGCCATGATCAAGGCCCTCCCGAAGGCGCTCCGCAAGAACGTGGTGCCGGCCGCCGACTGGGCCGACCGTCTGCTCGAGGGGCTGCCCGAGCCGGATCCGCAGCACCCCGTGGCCTTCACGACCACCATCGCGGGCCTCATCATGCGGAAGGCCCACGTGCGCGTCGCCGACGACGACTTCGACCTCGACCGGATCCCCGCCCACCTCCGCATGGCGTTCCGGGTGGTCGACGAGCGCGGCCGCGAGGTCGCCGCCGGCCGCGACCTCACCGAGCTGCAGGCGCGGCTCTCCAGCCGCGCGCGGGACAGCGTCGCGCGCGCCACCGCGCGTCCCGTCGAGCGCGTCGCCGGTGCATCCGGATCCGCCACCCGCGGCATGGAGCGCACGGGCCTCACCACGTGGGACCTCGACGAGCTGCCCCGCTTCGTCGACACCGCGCAGGGCGGCACGGGCGACAGCCGGCACGTCATCCGCGCCTACCCCGCGCTCGTCGACGAGGGATCCACCGTCGCGATCCGCCTCATGGCCACCGCCGAGGACCAGGCCCGCGCCATGCCCGGCGGCGTGCGGCGCCTGCTCGTGCTCGCGATCGCGAACCCGTCGGCCTACGTGAAGCAGCACCTCACGAGCCAGGAGAAGCTGATGCTCGCGACGAGCCCGTACGCGAACGTGCAGGCGCTCTTCGACGACTGCCTGCTGGCCGCGATCGACCAGGTGCTCGAGCGCGTGGCCCCCGGCGGCGCGATCTACTCGAAGGAGCTGTTCGAGACGGCGCGCGACCGCGTGTCCGGCGTGGTCATGGACTCGATGTTCGACACCGTGGCGCTCGTCAACCGCGTGCTCACGGGCGCGCGTGACGCCGAGCGGGCGATCAAGCAGGCCACGAGCATGCAGCTCATCGGCGCGCTCACCGACGCGCGCGAGCAGCTCGCCGGTCTCGTGCACCCGGGCTTCGTCTCCGCGACCGGGCTCGCCCGGCTGCAGCGCCTGCCCACCTACCTCTCCGGCCTGACGCACCGCGTGCAGCGCCTGCCCGACCAGCCGGCCCGCGACCGCGCGTGGATGACGGAGGTGCAGAAGGCGACCGACCTCTACCGCGAGGCCGGCGGCGTCATCCCCTCGGCGCCGCACGCGCCCGACTCGCTCGTGCACGCCCGCTGGATGCTCGAGGAGCTGCGCCTCAGCCTCTTCGCCCAGCACCTGCCGACGGCGGAGCCGGTGTCGCTGCAGCGGATCCGCAAGGTGCTCGCGGGCTGACGCGCCGGATCCGCCCTCGGCTCCACGATGCGACGCGCGCCCGCCGGCTCCGCGTTCCTCCCTCCCGCGGCCGGGAAGATGGAGGCGCCCGTCCGCGCGCCGCCCCGCCATCGCCGCCGCGCCCCGACCGCCGCACCCCGAACGGAGAGACCCGCATGACCGCATCGTCCCCGACAGCTCCCCCCACCCCTCCCGCCGACGCCGCCGCCTCGGCACCGGATCCGGTCGCCCGCGTCCGCGCCGCCTACCGGCGCATCGCGGAGGCGGACCGGCCGGAGGTGTGGATCGCACTCCGCCCGGAGGAGGAGGCCGTCGCCATCGCGACCGGCGTCGCGCGGGACCTCGCGGAGAAGGGGGCCGCCGCCCTGCCGCTCGCGGGCCTGGTGGTCGCCGTCAAGGACAACATCGACGCCGCCAGGTTCCCGACGACCGCTGCGCTGCCGGTCAGCGCCTACACGCCGGCGGAGAGCGCCACGGTCGTCGCGCGCCTCGAGGCGGCGGGCGCCGTGGTAATCGGCAAGACGAACCTCGACCAGCTCGCCACCGGGCTCGTGGGGACGCGCAGCCCCTACGGCGAGGTGCGGGGAGCCGCCGATCCCGAGCTCGTGTCCGGTGGATCCAGCTCGGGCTCCGCGGTCGCGGTGGCGCTCGGCATCGTGGACGCGGCGCTCGGGACGGACACCGCCGGATCCGGGCGCGTGCCCGCCGCCTTCAACCGGCTCGTGGGGATCAAGCCCACCCTCGGCCTCCTGCCCGCCCGCGGCGTCGTGCCCGCCGCGCCCTCCTACGACACCGTGACGGTGTTCGCGCGCACCCTCGGCCTGGCCGAGCGCGTGGCCGGGGTGATGGCGGGCGTCGACGACGCGGATCCGGCCAGCCGCCCGTGGCCCACCGACGCCCCGCTGAGCGCGGCCCCGGTCCTCCGCCTCGCCGTCCCCGGCGACGCGGACCTCGCTCCCATGTCGCCCGCGTGGCGGCGGGCCTTCGACCGGACCGTCGCGGTGCTCGCGGACGCCGGCGTGCAGATCGTCGAGGTCGACATCGCGCCGCTGCTCCGGGCCGCCGCCCTCCTCTACGACGGGGCCCTCGTCGCCGAGCGCACCCAGGCCGTCGGGCACCTGCTCGCCGGGTCGCCCGAGGGCGCGGATCCGTCGGTCGCCCGCATCATCGGATCCGGCGCCGCGAAGACCGCCGTCGAGCTCGTCGCCGACCAGCAGGCTCTCCGCCGCCACCGGATCGACGCGCGGCGCATCCTCGCGGACGTCGACGCGCTCCTGCTGCCCACCGCGCCCGGACACCCCTCGCGGGCCGAGGTCGCCGCCGATCCGATCGGCGTGAACTCCTGGGTGGGGACCTACACGAACTTCGTGAACCTCCTCGACCTGGCCGCCGTCGCGGTGCCCGGGCCGGACGCCGACGGCCGGCCCTTCGGCGTGACCCTGGTCGGCCCGGCGTTCTCGGACGCCGCGCTCGTCGACGCCGCGGACCGGCTGCAGCGCGCGGTCGGCACGGCGCCGGGCGAGCCGCGCACGCCGGCGCCGTCGTGGGGCCCCGCCGCCACGCCGATCGCCGTTTTCGGCGCCCACATGGACGGGCAGCCGCTCAACGGGCAGCTCACCGCGCTCGGCGCCCGCCTGCTCGGCGACGCCGTCACCGCGCCCGCCTACCGCCTCCACGCGCTCGACACCGTGCCGCCCAAGCCGGGGCTCGTCGCCACGGGGACGGGCGGCGCGTCCATCACCGGAGAGCTGTGGGCGATCCCGTCGGGCCGGGTCGGCGACTTCGTCACGCAGCTCTCGCGCCCCATGGTGGTGGGCAAGGTGGCGCTCGCGGACGGCTCCGAGGTGCTCGGCTTCCTCTGCGAGCCCGCGGCCATCGCGGGCGCGGAGGACATCACGGACGGCGGATCCTGGCGGGCGCACCTCGGCGCCGGCCGCTGACCGTCGCGCCGGTCGCACAGGTCGGGCCGAAGATCGGGGTGCGGGTGTGCACACTTTGTGAGAATCATTCTCGATAAGCTGTAGTCTGCGTCTCGATCCGCGCCGTCGCGCGGATCCCCACGCAGCTGCACGGAGGATCCCATGACCACGCTCCCCAGGAGGCATCCCGCGATCACCGCGGCGCTGCTCGCCCTCGCGATCACGGCGGGAGCGTCCGGCTGCGCGCCGTCCGCGACCTCCACCGCGGACGCCGCCGCGCCCGGCGGCACGCTCCGCGCGGCCTTCCCCGGCGGTGGCGCGGCCGAGACGCTCGACTACCTGGTCGGCCCGACCGCCCTGGACTACGTGCGCGCGCGGCTGGTGCACGCGCCCTTCTGCGAGATCGACGCGTCGGCGGCCGACGGGGTCTCCTACGGCGCCCTCTCCTCCATCGACGTGAGCCCCGACCTCTCCTCCTACACGCTGCACGTGCGGCCCGACGTGCCGTTCACCGACGGATCCACGCTCACCGCCGCGGACGTCATCTACTCGCTCCGCGCTCCCGGGCTGCTGCACGGGCTGCCGTTCACGCAGATCGTCGCGCGCGACCTCGACGTCGACGCCGCCACGGCCGTCGACGACCTCACCGTCACGCTGCCGACGCGCCACCCGGTCGCCGACGGGCGCCAGCTCATCTGCCAGAGCATGCTCGCCATCAAGGACGGCACCACGGAGTTCACCGCGACGACGCCGTCCTCGGGGCCGTTCACGATCAGCGGATTCGAGCCCGGCCAGAGCACGGTCCTCACCCGGAACCCGACCTTCTACGGCGCCGCCCTCGGCACCGGACCGACGCTCGACTCCATCGAGCTGCTCTCCATCTCCGACCCGACCGCCCGCGAGGACGCGCTGCGCCAGGGCCAGGTCGACTACGCGAGCGGGCTCGCCCCCGCGCAGGCGCAGGAGCTCACGGGAGCGCAGGGGATCACCGTCTCCACGAGCGAGCTGCCGTACGCCTCCTCCCTGCAGTTCCTGATGAACCCGTCCTTCGCCCCCTTCGCCGACGAGCGCGTGCGGGAGGCGTTCAAGCTCGCGATCGACCGCCAGCAGATCGTCGACACCGTCTACTACGGCCACGCGTTCGCGGGCGACGACGTGCCCGGGCTCGGCTTCCCGAGCTACGACACGACGCTGCCCGTGCGCGAGCACGATCCGGACCGGGCGAAGGCGCTGCTCGCGGAGGCCGGCCAGAGCGGCATGGCCGTGACGCTCACGGCGGGCCCCGAGCTGCCCGGCATGGTCGAGACCGCGACGCTCGTCGTGCAGGACCTCCGCGCGATCGGCGTGGACGCGACCCTCTCCGAGCTGCCGGCCGGCCAGCTCTACGCCGACTACGCCGCGTACCAGGAGCTGCCGTTCGCGGCCGGGTACACCCCGCCGGCGCTCTTCGAGCCGAACCACGTGCCGGGAGCGCTGCCGGAGGCGGACGCGCTCGTCGCCGAGGCCCGCAGCGCCGCCACCCCGGAGGCCCGGCTGGCCGCGTCGCACCAGGCGCAGCAGATCATCTGGGCGAAGGGCTACACGATCGCACCGGTGTCCGTGCCCTCGATCAGCGCGCAGTCCGACGGCGTCGGCGGCGTGCGCGAGCTGCAGTTCCCCGACCTGTCGCGGGCGACCGTCACGCCGGCTGCGGGACGGTGAGCTCGGCGGCGCCGCTCGGCCGGTGGATCGCCGGCAGGTGCGGCGCCGCGCTCGTCACCCTCGTGGCGCTCTCGATCGTCGTGTTCGCGAGCGCGTCCGCGCTGCCCGGCGACGCCTCGGGCGCCCTCGCGGGCAGCGGCGCGACCGCGGCGGAGCGCGACGCCCTGCGCACGGGCCTGGGCCTCGACCGCCCCGTGGTGGAGAGGTACCTGTCCTGGGCCGCCGGCGCCCTGCACGGCGACCTCGGGCGATCCCTCGTCTCGGGCCGCGAGATCGCGCCGCTCCTCGTCGGACGCCTCGCCGACACGCTGACGGTCACGGCGCTCGCGGTCGCGGTGATCGCCGTGGTCGCGACCGGCCTCGGCCTCGCGTCGGGCATGCGGGAGGACAGCGCGGCCGACCGGCTGCTGACCTCCCTCACGGTGGTCATGATGGCGACCCCGGACTTCCTCGTCGCGATCGCGCTCCTCGTGCTGTTCACCTCGCTCGTGCCGGTGCTCCCGGCCGTCGCGCTCCTGCCGCTGGGCGACGCCGCGTGGCAGCACCCGGCGGTGCTCGTGCTGCCCGTCGCGACGCTCGCCCTCGCGGGAGCGGGTCCGGCCGCGCGGATGCTGCGCGCGGCCGTCGTCGACGTGATGCGCGCGCCGTTCATCGAGCACGCGCGCTTCAACGGGATCCACGGCCTCCGCCTCGCGCTCGTCCACGTGCTGCCGAACGCGGCGGCTCCTGCCCTGCAGTCGCTCGCGCTGGTGTCCGCCGGGCTGCTCGGCGGCGGGATCGTCGTCGAGACGCTGTTCGGCATCCCGGGCATCGGCCTGGAGCTCACGCGCGCGGTGTCCGCCCGGGACGTGCCGATGGTGCAGGCGGTGGCGCTGACGCTCGGCGGCACCGCCCTCGGGATCCTGCTGGCGGGCGACATCGGCGCGGCCCTCCTCCGCCGACGCCGGGGCGCCGAGTCGGTGCGCGGATGAGCGGCGCGCGGATGAGCGACGCGCCCGCCGGCTCCCGCGCCCGTGCCGGCTTCCGGATCCTCGCCCTGGTCCTCGCCGCGGGCGTCGTCGCCGCCGCCCTGCTCGGACCGCTCCTGCCGCTCGGCTCGCCGGACGAGGTCGCGGGCCGGCCGTTCGCGGGTCCGGACGCCGCGCATCCGCTCGGCACGGAGCTGCTCGGGCGCGACCTGCTCGCACGCGTCGCCGAGGGTGGTCGCGGACTCGTGCTCGAGGCCGTCGCCGCGACCCTGATCGCGAGCGCCGTGGGACTCGGGCTCGGGATCTGGGCGGGACTCCGCCCGTCCCGCCTGGCCGACACGGCGGTGCGCGTCGTCGACGCCGTCGCCGCCCTGCCCGCGCTTCTGGTCCTGCTCGTGCTCGCCGCGGGCGCCCCGGGTCAGCCCGCGGCGATCGTCGCCGCCATCGCCCTCGTGAGCGCCCCCTTCTCCGTGCGCGTCATCCGGCAGCAGACGCGCATCGTCGCGGCGGCCGACCACGTCGTCATCGCCCGCGCGCGCGGCGACGGGCTCGGCAGCCGGCTGCGGCACGACGTCCTCCCCGGGATCCGCTCGGTCGCCCTGGCGGACGCGGGCCTGCGCTTCATCGCCGCGCTCCAGCTCGCCGCGGCGGCCGGGTTCCTGGGCGTCGGCGCCGGCGCGCCCGCGGCCGACTGGGGGCGGATGGTCCGGGAGGACGTGGTCGGCATCCGCGCCAACCCGCTCGCGACCCTGGTGCCCGCTGCGCTCCTCGTGACGGTCTCGCTCGGCGTCACGCTGGCGATCGATGCGTCGAGCCGGCGTCACGCAGGCGGCAGATGAACCCCGCCATCGAGGTCAGCGGCCTCACGATCCGCGGCGCGGCCGACGCGAGCGGCACCGGGACGACGCTCCTGGACGGGATCGACCTCCGCGTCGCGCCCGGCGAGGTCGTCGGGCTGTCCGGGCCGTCCGGCAGCGGCAAGTCGACCCTCCTGCACGCGCTCCTCGGGCACCTCTCCCCCGGGACCCGGCTCACCGCGGGGAGCGTGCGCGTCCACGGCGTGGATCCGCTCACCCCGGCCGGCCGCCGCCTCCTCCGTGGACGGGTCGTGGGGCACGTGCCGCAGGACCCCGCGAGCGCACTCGATCCCGCGCGCACCGCCCTCCACCACATCCGCGCCGCGGCTCGGCGCTCCGGAGGAGGGGCGCGACGCGCGGACCTCGGCCGGCTCGTGCTCCAGGCCGCGCACGACGCGCACCTCGATCCGGCGCTGCTGCGTCGCCGCGGATCCGAGCTCTCCGGCGGCCAGGCGCAGCGCGTGATCCTGGCGGCGCTCCTCGCCGGCCGGCCCGCAGTGGTCCTCCTCGACGAGCCGACGAGCGCCCTGGACGCCGAGACCGCCGGCCTCGTCGCGCAGCACGTCGGCCGCCTCCCGTGGCTCCCGGCCGTCGTCATCGCGAGCCACTCCCCCGAGGTGCTCGCGCGCACCGGCGGACGCGTCCTCACCCTGCGCGACGGCGCGCAGGGACCCGGTCCTGCACCAGCCGCTGCGACGCCTCCGCGCGGCCGCGGTCCGGTGACCGCCGAGGCGCGCGCGGCCGCACGGGGTCTCGCCCGGCCGGTCGCACCCGCCGTGGAGGTCTCGGATCTCCGCATCCGCTTCGGCACGCACGCGGTGGTCGAGACGACCTCCTTCCGCATCCCGGCCGGCGGGATCCTCGCCCTCCGCGGCCGCTCCGGGTCCGGCAAGACGAGCATCGGCCGGGCGATCGCCGGCCTCCTCGTCCCCGAGGCGGGCGCGCTCGACGTGGCGGGCACCCGCTTCCCGTGGGCGGGCGCCGACCGCTCCCGATCCCAGAAGCCGCTCGTGGGCCTGGTGCTCCAGGACGCGCGCGCCGCGCTGCATCCGGGCGAGTCGGTGCGCACGGCCATCGTCCGCGCGGGTCGCGCCGCCGACCGCCAGGGCTCCCCTCCCGCGGATCCCGCCGAGCTGCTCGAGCGCTTCGGGCTGGATCCGCGCCTCCTCGAGCGCCGGCCGCACGAGCTGAGCGGCGGTCAGCGCCAGCGCGTCGCGATCGCCCGGGCGATGGCGGCGGCACCGACCGTGCTGGTGTGCGACGAGATCACGGCCTCCCTCGATGCCACGGCAGAGCGGATGGCGCTCGACGCCCTCGACGAGGCGCGCAGGCGCACGGGCGTCGCGATCCTGCTCATCACGCACAGCGCGACGGCGGCCGACCGCGCCGACACGGTGCTCACCCTCGACGACGGCCGTCTCGCCTGACGGATCCTCCGTCCCCGCCGGGCGCTGCGCCCGTCGCGACCGGCAGCTCGGGCCGGTTCGCCCACGCCGACCAGGATCCCGGGTACAGCGCCGCGTCGATCCCCGCGATCGCGAGCGCCGCGATCTCGTGCGCCGCCGTGACGCCGGAGCCGCAGTAGACGCCCACCGGTGCGCCCGGCCGGATCCCGAGGGCCGCGAACCGCTCGCGCAGCGCGTCCGCCGGCAGGAACGCCCCGTCCGCGCCGAGGTTCTCGGAGGTCGGCGCGCTCACGGCGCCCGGGATGTGGCCCGCGCGCGGATCGACCGGCTCCACCTCGCCGCGGTATCGCTCCCCCGCGCGCGCGTCGAGGAGCGTCCCCGTGCGCGCGAGGTCGGCGGCGGCCTCCGCGTCGAGGGTCGGCGACTCCCCGCGCGTGAGCGTCACGTCGCCGGGCTCCGGCACGGTGGATCCCGTCGCCAGCGGCAGCCCGGCCGCGACCCAGGCGGGCAGGGCGCCGTCGAGGATCCGCACGTCCGCGATCCCCGCGTCGCGCAGCAGCCACCACGCGCGCGCGGCCGCCGTGTTGCCGCCCCCGTCGTGCACCACGACCGTGTCGCCCTGCCGGATCCCCCAGCCGCGCGCCGCGCGCTCGAGGTCGGCGGTCGCGGGCAGCGGATGGCGTCCGTCCTCGGGGGCGCCGTGCCCGGCGAGCTCGGTGTCGAGGTCGGCGTACACGGCGCCCGGGATGTGCCCGGCCTCGTGCAGCGGCCGGCCGGGAGGGCCGCCGAGCGACCAGCGCACGTCGAGCACGCGCACGTCGTCGCGGGTGCGGAGGGCGTGATCGAGCGCGGCGGGGGCGATGAGGATCTCCATCGCCCCATGCTCGCAGCGCCGCGCGGGATCAGACGAGCGGCTTCTCGAAGCAGACCGAGTTCGTCACCGGGATGTACGGCGGGTACACGTCGATGGGCAGCCAGCCCGCGGTCGCGTAGAGCTGGATGGCGTCGGGCTGCCGGTCGCCCGTCTGCAGGATCAGCCGCCGCGCGCCGCGCTCCTGCGCCACGCGCTCCAGCTCGGCCATGAGCACGCGGGAGAGGCCCGTGCCGCGATGCGCCGGATCCACGACCACCTTCTTGAGCTCCAGCTCGTCGCCGAGGTGCCGGATGACGCCGTGCGCGGCGGCCTCCCCGTCGTCGCCGTCGAGGACGAGCAGCACGACGGCCTCCACGTCGGCCGGGTCGAACGCGAACGCCACCGCCGCCTTCGCGGGCCAGTCGGGGTCGTCGTCGTGCCGGCCCTCGTAGCGCACGTCCATCTCGGCCTCCATGGCCCGGCGGATCCGCGCGCCGCGCGGGTCGTCCCAGCCGACGACCTCGGTGCGGTACACCCGCCCGTCGCGCGCGACGTGCCGGCCGCCGGTCTGCTGCTCGGTCATGCTCCCTCTCCCTGTCCGTCCCGGCCGGGACGGCGCGGGCATGACGACGCCCGCACCGGCATCCGGGTGGATGCGCGGGGCGGGCGTCGTCGGTGGTTCGGTGCCGCGGTCTCCCGCGGCGTGCGGTCCTACTTGGCGCCGACGGTGGCCGACGCGTTCGACTCGTACGACGTGTTGGTCGACTCGAAGAAGTTGACGAGCTGCAGCGTGTCGTTCGCAGTGGCCATCCACTTCGCCGGGTTGGAGACCTTGTACTCGGCCTCGAAGCCGAGCTCCTCGAGACGGCGGTCGGCCAGGTACTTCACGTACTGGTTGATGTAGTTCGCGTTGAGCCCGAGGATGCCGTTCGGCAGGAGGTCGCGGTTGTACTGCTCCTCCATCTCGACGGCGTCGAGGATCATCTGCTTGATCTCGGCGGCGAACTCCTCCGTCTGCAGGTCGGGGTTCTCCTCGAGCACCGTGAGGATGAGGTTGATCCCGAACTTCAGGTGCAGCGACTCGTCGCGCACGATCCAGTCCATGAGCGAGCCGAAGTTGCGCAGCAGGTTCCGCTGGCGGAACGACAGCGACACCATGAAGCCCGAGTAGAACCAGATGCCCTCGAGGATCACGTTGTACGCGACGAGGTTCCGGACGAAGTCCTTCTTGCCCTCTGTGGTGGTGATGTCGAGGGTCTGCTCGGTCATGCGCTTGATGAACTTGACCTCGAACTCCTCCTTGCGCGCCATCGACGGGATGTCGACGTGGGAGTTGTACGCGGCCTCGCGGTCGATCGGGAACGTCTCCAGGACGTACTCGAACGACATGCAGTGGTTCGCCTCCTCCCACATCTGCTTCGCCAGGTAGAGGTGGCACTCCGGCGCGTTGATGTAGGGGTAGACGCCGAACGCGAGCGCCTTGTTCACGAGGAGCTCGTTCGGGTTGAAGTAGCTCATGAGGAACGTGATCGCGTGGCGCTCCTCGTCCGTCATCTTCTTGAAGTCCGCGATGTCCTCGCCGAGCTGGATCTCGTTGGGGAACCACGTGTTGGCGACGGCCTGGTCGTACAGGTCCATGGCCCACTGGTAGTTGACGGGCTTGAGGAGGAGGCCCTCCTGGATTCCCGTGCCGAGGATCTTCGACATCTGCTTCTTCTCTCCGAGTGCGTGGTGCGTGGTGGTGCGGGTGGGGCGGCCGGTCGGGCCGGGGGGAGCTCTAGGAGCGGCGCCTGCCTACTGGCAGGAGTCGCACTGGAGCTCGTCCATGGGGTCCATGGGGACGACGTAGTCGCCGAACGTGTCGTCGTTCATCAGCGTGCACCTCCCACTCCGCCGAAGCCGAAGCCCTTGCGGGGCGCGGAAGCGGACTGCGGTGCCGGGACCTCCGCGGTCGCGGTGGATGCGGGAGCGGCCGAGGCGGGGACGGCCGCGGGAGCGCCGCCGCCGAATCCGCCGAAGCCCTTGCGCTTGGTGCCGTCGGCGTCCTGCGACTTGTCGACCTTCACGGTCGACTGCTCGGCCGTGTGACGGGGCTTCATGTGCAGGTAGTACGTGGTCTTGACCCCGCGCTCCCAGCCGGCGAAGTAGATGTCCATCATGTCGCCGAGGTCGCGCGTCTCGAGGTACATGTTGCGGCTGATGGCCTGGTCGATCCACTTCTGCGCGCGGGCCGCGACCTCGAGGAACGCGTACGGCGAGAGCTGGAAGCTCGTGCGGTACGTGGCCTTGACCGCGTCCGGGATGGCGGCGATGTTCTGGATGTCGCCCTGGCTGCGCAGGATGTTCTCGCGCACGCTCTCCCAGATGCCGAGCTCCTGCAGGTCCTTCACGAGGTTCCGGTTGACCTCGAGGAACTTGCCCGAGGAGGTGGAGCGGCTGAAGATCTGCGAGAACTGCGGGTCGAGGCCGGGCGTGGTGCCGGCGACGAGGCCGATGGACGCGGTGGGCGCGATCGCCATGAGCGTCGCGTTGCGCATGCCGCCCTTGACCTTGGCGCGCAGGGCGTCCCAGTCGAGGCGCGTGGTGCGGTTGACCTTGACGGGCACGCCGCGGTCGGCCTCCATGAGCGCGATCGAGTCGAGCGGCACGAGGCCCTCCGACCAGCGCGAGCCCTCGAAGTTCGGGTAGGAGCCGCGCTCCTTCGCGAGATCGGCCGACTCGTCGATGGCCGCGTAGGAGACGTGCTCCATGATCTCGTCGATGAGGTCGTACGACTCCTCGGACTCGTACGAGAAGCCGAGCTTCTCGACGACGTCGGTGAAGCCCATGACGCCGAGGCCCACCGCGCGGTTCTGCTGGTTGGAGAAGTCCGCCTCCTTCACGCTGGAGCGCGTGATGTCGATGAGGTTGTCGAGCTGGCGCACCGCGAGGCGCGCGCTCTGCTCGATCTTCGCGAAGTCGATCTTGCCGTCGGAGAAGTGCTGCGACAGGTTGATGGACGCCAGGTTGCAGACGGAGACGTTGTCCTCGTCCTGCGGCAGCGTGATCTCGGTGCAGAGGTTCGAGAGGTGGATCGTGCCCGTGTTGTTGTTCAGGGCGCGGTTGTTGATCGTGTCCTTCCAGGTCAGCCACGGGTGGCTGGTGGTCTGGAGCGAGATGAGGATCGACTTGAACTGCTCGCGCGCCTTGATGCGCTTGAACATCCGGATGCGCCCGGCCTCGGCCTCGCCGACGTAGAACGCGTAGCGCTCGGAGAACGCCTTGCCGTACAGCTCGTTGAGGTCGGCGACCTCCAGCGGGTCGAAGAGGTACCAGTCGTCGTCGTCCTGCACGCGCTTCATGAACTCGTCGCTGATCCACACGGCCGTGTTGGCGGTGCGGGTGCGGCGGTACGGGTCGCCCGAGTTCTGGCGCAGGTCGAGGAACTCGGGGAAGTCGAGGTGCCAGTTCTCCATGTAGAAGCACAGGGCACCGAACTTCTTGCCGCCGCGGCTGACCGCGCGCAGCACCGAGTCGATGGTGTGCATGAACGGGATCGGGCCCGTGGAGGTGGTGTTGTTCGAGCGGATGGGCGAGCCCTGCGCGCGCAGCTTGGAGACGGAGAGGCCGATGCCGCCCGTGCCCTTGGTGAGCCACATGACGTCGCGCGTGGTCTTCGCGATGTGCTCGATGTCGTCCTGCATCTCCATGACGAAGCAGTTCGCGAGCTGCGGGTAGATGGTGCCCGCATTGACCAGGGTGGAGCCGGCCGCGAGGTACTCGAGCTTCGACATCTTCTCGTAGAAGGCGATGGCGGTCGAGGTGGGGTCCTGCTCGTTGAGCGTGAGGCCCATCGCGATGCGCATCCAGAAGTACTGGGGCACCTCGAGGGCGTCGCCGTTGCGGCCCTTGATGCCGTAGCGGTTGTTCAGCGTGACGACGCCGATGTACTTGAGCAGCTCGTCGTGCGCGGGCTCGAGGGCCTGGGCGAGGCGCTCCAGGTCGAACAGCTGCACGAGGCGCGAGTCGAGGAGCATCTCGTCGACGCCGCGCTGGATGTTGCGGGCGAAGTGCTCCGCATGGAGGCGCTTGAGCTCCTCGGGCGACGAGTAGTCGCCGAGGACGCGCTTGTAGATGGTCTTGAGGAGCAGGCGCGCAGCGACGGTGTCGAACGCCGGGTCGTCCTTCACGTTCTGGAGCGCGACCTGGATGACGGCCTCATCCAGCTGCTGCGTGGTGATCCCGTCGAAGAGGGTGATCTCCAGCTCGGACGCGATCTGCGTGACCCAGCCGATGTTCTCGTCGAGGCCCTGCGTGGCGTCCTCGATGGCCAGGTTGATGCGGTTCGCGTCGTACGGCTCCCGCGTGCCGTCGCGCTTCACTACGGTGATGGACACTCTGCTCCTCGTCGTCTTCGTCGCCCGCGCTGATCGGCTGCGGACTGTCCTTCTGTCGGAGGCGACGCGATGTGGGACGTACCCGCCGCGCCTGTGCCTCACAGCCCTGGTCCTCACCAGGGGAAATGCTCGTCGAGCCCTCGTCCGTCCTGCTCCGCAGAGCTAGGACGGTGGGGGTTGCCCGCCGTCCCATCACTATATATGCGGGCGTCCGGACACCGGCAACCCCACATGTAGTGGGCGTGTCGTCCACAGGTGTGGACAACTCCGCGGACTTGTCCACAGGTTCTACAGGCTACGGAGGGCCGCCGACATCGCTGTCCGGTGGCGCCCGGCGCTGCGGCAGGGGGCCCCGCGGCCGGTAGGATCTGACCCTCGTGAGCACGTACGGAAGCCTCCTCAAGACCCGCGGCGTGGGCCGGATCATCGCCGCCCAGCTCGTGGCGCGCTTCCCGGGCGGCATGCTCTCGCTCGCGTTCCTCATGCACGTCGAGCGGATCCACGCGTCGTACGGCGCGGCCGGCCTCGTGCTCGCCGCGACGAGCATCGGCCAGGCGGTCGCCGGCCCCCTCACGAGCCGGTGGATGGGCGTCTGGGGCATGCGCCCGGTGCTCATCCTCACCTCGGCCGTGTGCACGGTCGCGGTGGTCGCGGTGGCGCTCGGCGACGCGAGCACGTCCGTCCCCGCGTTCATGGGACTCGGCCTGGTCGCCGGCCTCGCCAACCCGCCCGTGCAGCCGGCCGTCCGCACCATCTACCCGAAGATGGTCAACTCCAAGCAGCTCACGCCCCTGTTCTCCCTCGACGCGTCGGCGCAGGAGATCATCTGGGTGCTCGGCCCGGTCATCGCGACGTTCCTCGCGATCCAGGTGGACACGAGCGCCGGGATCCTCGTGGCGGCCGCGTTCCTCGTGGGCGGCGGCGCCTGGTTCATCTCCTCCCCCGAGCTCGGCCGGGTCCGGATCCCGCGCAGCAAGCGCCGGTTCGGCGTGGTCCTCGGGCGTCCGCCGGTGCTCCTCAGCACGGTCGTCGGCTTCCTGCTCATCGCGGCGTGCGCGGCGATCGAGGCGGGCGTCGTCGCCGTGTTCGGGCACGGCGGGCCCGAGGCGGGCTTCGTCCTCGCGATCTTCGCGGTCGGCTCGCTCATCGGCGGTCTCTCGCTCGGGCACATCCCCATCAGCCCGTGGGCGATGGCCAGGCGGATGGCGATCATCCTCGCGGGCACCGCCGTCGCGGCCGTGTCGATGAACGTCGTCTGGCTGTCGGTGTTCCTCTTCCTCGCGGGCGTCGGCATCGCGCCGGCCCTCGCCGTGCTCTTCGCGGTCGTCTCCTCGTCGGTGCGCTTCAGCGACACCGCAGAGGCCTACGGCTGGGTCGGCACGGGGCAGCTCATCGGCGCCGCGCTCGGCTCGGCCGCGGCCGGCTTCGTCATCGACGGGCAGGGCGCGCAGGGCGCCTTCGTGGTGGCGGCGGCGCTGCTCGCGGCAGGCACGGTCATCGCCGTCGTCTTCCACCGCCACAGCCCGGACCTCCGCGGCCGCGACGCGGGCCCCATCCCGGACACGGAGCCCGTCCCGGTCATGACCTGACGGCCGATCCGGCCACGTGGGCGATGCCCGGCCGGATCCGCGCCCCAGAGTCTCCGCCCCCGCGGAAAAACGACCCCTCGCGCTGGATAGTGTGAGGGCATGACCTCTCCGCAGACCCCTCAGACCACGCGCCGCCTGCGCGCCGGGATCGCCGGGCTGGGCCTCGTGCTCGGCCTCGCGCTCGCCGGCTGCAGCTCGCCGGCCGCCGACGACGCCGCGACCCCCACGCCCTCCGCCTCCGCGAGCGCCTCCGCCGACGCCGCGAGCCCCACGCCCGAGTCGAGCGCGGACGCCGGCTCCGGCGACGCCGCCGCGTCCGGATCCCGGGAGGCCATCGCCGCGAAGACCCGCGACATCGCGTGCGGCCTCAAGGACAAGTCCACGCTCGAGGAGTCCGACGTGCAGGCGTTCCGCGACCTCGGCACCGAGATCTCCGCCTCCACCGAGAGCGGCGCCGCGGCGGCCGGCCAGCAGATCACGGCCCTCGCCGACCAGCTCGCGCCCGGCGTCGGCCAGCCGATCAGCGACGAGCTGAAGACGCAGATGTCGACCGCCTGCGACCAGCTGCAGTAGCGCATCCGCACGGACGACGGCCCCGGTCAGCATCGCTGACCGGGGCCGTCGCACATCCGGCGGGACTACCAGCGCGGATGCACCGCGGCGCGGAAGTACCGGTCGTACACGTCCGCCACCTGGCGCTCGAAGACCTCGCCGAGCGCGGGGGCGTCGCCGGCGCGCGCGTTGGCCCGGGCCTGCTCCGCGTTGCGGGCCCCGGGGATCACCGTGGAGACGCCCTCGCGCTGCACGATCCAGGCGAGCGCCACCTGCGCCGGCGTGAGGTCGGGCGCGGCCTCGTGCGCAGCGGCCGCGAACTCCCGGGCCGCGGCCACGCCGTCGTCGTAGTCGACGCCCGAGAACGTCTCCCCCACGTCGAAGGCGGCGCCCTGTCGGTTGAAGTTGCGGTGGTCGGTCTCGGCGAAGGTGGTGTCCGCGGTGTAGCGGCCGCTGAGGAGCCCGGACGCCAGCGGCACGCGCGCGATGACCCCGACGCCCGCCTCGACGGCGGCCGGCAGCACGCGGTCGAGCGGCTTGAGGCGGAACGCGTTGAGGATGATCTGCACGCTCGCGACGCCGGGGCGCGCGATGGCGAGGAGGGCCTCGTCGGTCGTCTCGACGCTCACGCCGTAGGACGCGATCGCGCCATCGGCGACGAGCTCGTCGAGGGCGTCGTGCACGCGGTCGCTCGAGAACACGGGCGTGGGCGGGCAGTGCAGCTGGACGAGGTCGAGCGTGTCGACGCCGAGGTTCCGGCGCGAGCGGTCGGTCCACTCGCGGAAGCGGTCGAGGGTGAAGTTCGCGGGGTCCTGCGCGTCGCGGCGGCCCATCTTGGTCGCGACCGTGACGCCGGCGTCCGGGTGCGCGCGGAGCCAGGATCCGATGATCGTCTCGCTGCGGCCGTCGCCGTAGACGTCGGCCGTGTCGAAGAAGGTGATGCCCGCGTCGGCCGCCGCGTCGAGCACGGCGAGCGCGTCGTCCTCGGCGACGTCACCCCAGTCCCCGCCGAGCTGCCAGGTCCCGAGTCCGATGACCGAGACGTTCCGATGGGTCCTGCCGAGGCTTCTCTGCTCCATGCGTCGAGCCTACGCGCGGCGGCGGTCGCCCCCGCTGTCGCCCATCGTCTCGTCGGCTGGCCGACGGCGCAGGGCGTGCACGGCGAGCGCGGCGATCACGGCCATCGGCCCGCCCGCGACGATGCCGGGCGCCAGGGTCACGAGCAGGGGCACGAGCTCGAGGAGCCAGCGCTCCCCCAGCGGGTCGCCGAAGCTGGAGTACGGCATCGAGGTCGTGATCCCGGCGGCGAGCGCGCGCAGGCCGAGGCCCGCGGCGGGGAAGGCGACGGCGAGGATCCAGAGCACCGGGGCGAGCCAGGCGGCGAGGGCGGGTACGTCGGTCGGCTGGTCGCGCGGCCCGGCCGGCGACGTCGTCTCGGGCGCGGGTTCCCCGACCGGGCTCGGCGCGGCCGGCCCGTCGGCGCCGACGCGCGTCTCGGGATCCGTATGTGGACGCGGTCCCGGTGCCGGTGCCGCGGACCGCTGGAACGCCGGGTCGAACCGGGGATCCACGTCGGCCGGCCCACCGTCCCCGTCCGACCTTCGCGTCATGCCGTTCAGGGTACGCCCGGGCAGGGCCCAGGATGCATGGCGGACGCTCGTGCCCGTCATGGGGTGCTCATAGGGTCGCCGGGTGTGATCTCCTCATGGCCCCCAACGGGCCAGCCGAGACACGAAGGACCCGTCATGAACGAGACACCCCAGGAGCCGACCGGACGTCCGGACGAGGCCCCCATCGACGCCACCCGCCCCGCCGACGACGCGACCCCGGCCGCCGCGCCTGCCGCGGCCGACGGCTCGCCCGCGACCGGCCAGCCCGCCTGGCCGGCACCCGCCGGTCCCGCGACCGACGGCCCCGCCGCACCCGCCGCGCCCCGCGCGCCCGCCACCGCCGCATCGTGGACCGCCCCGACCGACGCGCACGCCACCGCGGGCCCCGCGGTCGGCGCCGGCGCCCCCACCGCGCAGCAGCCCACCGCACAGCACCCCACCGCCGCCTACGCCACCGCGATGCCCGCGGGCGGCCACCCCGCCGGATCGCCGTGGCCCGCCCCCGCGACCGACGCCTTCGGACGCCCCCTCGCCGTCGACGCGGCCGGCAACCCCGTCCCGCCGAAGCGCATGCGCCGCGGCCTCCGCACGGGCCTCATCGCCGGCGCGTCCGCCCTCGCGCTCCTCCTCTCCTTCGGCAGCGGCACCGCGGTGGGCTTCATGGCCGACCTCGGCCGCTCGAGCGCGCAGGCCGGGAGCACGCAGATCCAGGACCCGGGCTCGTTCACACCCGGCCAGGGCTTCGGCCGCGGCACGACCAGGGTGCCCGGGCAGGGATCCGGCGACGGCTCAGGCTCGGGATCCGGATCCGGCGCGCAGTCCGGCACCGGGAGGGGCACGTCCGTCACCTCGCCCGAGGCGACCACCGCGCAGATGTCCGGCGTCGTCACCATCGACTCCGCGCTCACCTACGAGAACGCCGCCGGCGCGGGCACGGGCATCATCCTGTCGTCCGACGGCACGATCCTCACGAACAACCACGTCGTCAGCGGCGCGACCAGCATCCGCGTCACGGTCGAGTCGACCGGCAAGGCCTACGTCGCGAAGGTCGTCGGCACCGACGCCACGAACGACGTCGCGGTCCTGAAGCTCGAGGGCGCGTCCGGCCTCACGCCGGCGAAGCTCGACACCGACGGCGCCCAAGTGGGCGAGGCCGTCACGGGGGTCGGCAACGCGGGCGGCACCGGCACGCTCACCGCGGCGACCGGCCAGGTCACCGCGCTCGGGCAGACCATCACCACGCAGTCCGAGGGCACGGCCGCGGGCGAGACGCTCACCGACCTGATCCAGACGGACGCGGCGATCGTCTCCGGCGACTCCGGTGGGCCGCTCGTGGACGCGCAGGGCGAGGTCGTCGGCATCGACACCGCCGCCTCCTCCGGCTCCGCGCAGATCGCCGGCTTCGCCATCCCGATCGAGAAGGCCATGGGCATCGCGAAGCAGATCGAGAGCGGCACGGAGTCCGGCACGGTGCGGATCGGCTACCCGGCGTTCCTCGGCGTGCTGCTCGCGAACGGCGCGGGCACCGTCGCGGGGGCGCCCGTGCAGGGCGTCGTCGACGGATCCGGTGCCGCGAAGGCGGGCATCGGCCAGGGCGACGTCGTCACCTCGGTCGACGGGAAGGCCGTCGCCTCGGCGTCCGAGCTCAGCGCCGCGATCTCCGCGCACAAGCCCGGCGAGTCGGTGGAGCTCGGCTGGACCACCGCGGCCGGCGCCGCGAAGACCGGCACCGTGACCCTCACCGAGGGCCCCGTGAGCTGATCGACCGCTCCCCCACGACGACGGCCGGCCCTGCATCGCGCAGGGCCGGCCGTCGTCGTCGTGGTCGGGTCAGCTGCGGGTCACGTCCAGCACGACGACCGCCCACGAGAGCGCCGGCAGCGTGAGCGTGAGGCGCCCGCCCTCGGCGCTCACGCCCTCGAGCGGCACGAGGCCGACCTGCTCGCCCGACTCGAGCGTGTTGCTCGAGTGCCGGTCGCCGCCCTCGGGGACGCGCAGTACCTCGGCCCGGAGGATCCGCCCGGCGTCGAGGCCGCGCAGCGCGACCTCGGTCGACGCATCCTCCTCGAGCCCGCGGTTGGCGAGGAAGAGCGAGACGGTGCCGGCCTCGTCATCCCAGGTGGCGCTCACGTCGACCACGTCGGCCGTGCCGAACCGGTCGTTGTCGTAGCGGTCGCTGTCGACCTCGACCCGGAGGATCCGGCCGGTCGCGAGCTGCGCCATCCGGGCGAACGGCCAGAAGATCGACTGCCGCCAGGCGGGCCCGCCCTCCTCGCTGCGGATCGGCGCGATCACGTTCACGAGCTGCGCCTGGTTCGCGATCTTCACCCGGTCGCCGTGCCGCAGCAGCGAGTTGAGGAGCGTGCCCACGACCACCGCGTCGGTGACGCTGTACTCGTCCTCGATGACCCGCGGATGCTCGCGCCAGCCCGCCTCCTCGATGCGGTGCGGCTGGTCCTCGCCGTCGAGCCCGCGCTGGTACCAGACGTTCCACTCGTCGAACGAGAGGTCGATCCGCTTCCTGTTCTTGAGGCGCGCGCCGGTCGCATCGGCCGTCGCGACGACGGACTCGATGAAGAAGTCCATGTCCACGCTGCTCGCGAGGAAGCTCCGCACGTCGCCCTCGTGCTCCTGGTAGTAGGCGTGCAGCGAGACGTAGTCGACGACGTCGTACGTGTGGCCGAGCACGGTCTGCTCCCACTGGCCGAACGTCGGCATGCCCGAGTTGGAGCTGCCGCACGCGACCAGCTCGATGGTCGGATCCACGAGCCGCATGGCCTTGCCCGCCTCCTGCGCGAGGCGGCCGTACTCGTCCGCGGTCTTGTGGCCGATCTGCCACGGTCCGTCCATCTCGTTGCCGAGGCACCAGAGCTTGATGTCGAAGGGCTCCTCGGCCCCGTTCCTCCGCCGCATGTCGGAGTGCTTCGACCCGCCGGGGTGGTTCGCGTACTCCACGAGCGAGCGCGCCGCGTCGACGCCGCGCGTGCCCAGGTTGATGGCCTCCATCACCTCGACGCCGGCCGCCTTCGACCAGCCGACGAACTCGTGCAGGCCGAAGGCGTTGGCCTCCACCGTGTGCCACGCGCCGTCGAGGCGGCGGGGCCGGTCCGCGACCGGACCCACGCCGTCCTCCCAGTCGTACCCGGAGACGAAGTTGCCGCCGGGATAGCGCACGACGGTGGCGCCGAGCTCCTTCGTGAGGTCGAGCACGTCCTGCCGGTAGCCCTCGGGCGTGGCGGTCGGATGGCCCGGCTCGTAGATGCCGGTGTAGACGCAGCGGCCCATGTGCTCGACGAACGAGCCGAAGAGCCGGCGGGGCACGTCGCCGACGGTGAAGTCGCGGTCGATGGTGATGCGGGCGCGGGTCATGGGCGTCCTCCTGGGCGCGCGGCCCGGGCGCGTGCGTCCCGGGCGAGGTGGGTGGATCGGTCGGTCGGGGTCGCGGGCGCTGCGCGGGTCACTGCCCGCCGAACCCGGTGGTCGAGATGCCCTTGATGATCTGGCGCTGGAAGAAGAGGAACACCAGGATCAGCGGCAGCGCGGCGAGCACGGCCGAGGCCATGTTCTGGGCGTACTGGATCCCGTAGGCGTTCTTCACCGTCTGCAGGCCGACCGGCAGGGTCATGAGCGTGGAGTCGTTCGTGGCGATGAAGGGCCAGAGGAAGTTGTTCCACGCGCCGATGAAGACGAAGATCGCGACCGCCGAGAGGATGGGGCGCGACAGCGGCATCACGATCTGCAGGAACACGCGCACGCGTCCGGCGCCGTCGACGCGCGCGGCGTCCTCCAGCTCGATCGGGATCTGGTCGAAGAACGCCTTCAGGATGAAGACCATGGCCGGCTGCACGATCTGCGGCAGGATCACGGCCCAGAGGGTGTCCACCAGGTTGAACGACAGCATCTGGTAGAACAGCGGGACGATGAGGATCTGCGGCGGGATGATGATCGACGCCACGATCGCGCCCATCAGCAGCTTGCGGCCGCGGAAGTCGATGCGGCTGAGCGCGTAGCCGGCGAGCGCCGAGAACACGACCGCCACGGCCGTGATCACCGTGCTGGTGAGCAGGCTGTTCCAGGTCCACAGCGGGATCGTCCCGCCGTTCAGCACCGCCGCGTAGGCGTCGAGCGTGAATCCGCCGGCGGGGAGGATCGTCACGGGGAACGCCGCGGCGTCGGTCTCCGACTTGAACGACGTGAGCACCGCCCACAGGAACGGCAGCAGCCACGCGGCGGCGAGCACGATGAGGATCAGGAGCGCGGCGATCCGCGAGGGCTGGAACCTCGGCGTGCCCGTGCGGCCCTGCCGGGCGGCGACGCGGGTCGCGGGCCTCCGGGCGAGCGTGCCGGAGGAGAAGGCGGGACGGGTCGCGGTGGTCATGACTTCCTCCGGGTGGCGGTGAACTGGATGACCGAGATGACCACGATCAGGGCGAAGAAGATGTACGAGATGGCGGCCGAGTAGCCGAAGCGGAAGCCGGTGAACCCGGTCTCGAAGACGTACTGGACGATGGGCCGGGTCGCGCCGCCCGGGCCGCCCTGCGTCATCTGGTAGATCTGGTCGAAGACCTTGAGCGACGCGAGCACCTGCAGGATGGCGAGGAGCGCGGTGGTCGGGGCGAGCTGCGGGATCGTGATGGAGAACAGCTGCCGCCACTTCCCCGCGCCGTCGAGCGCGGCCGCCTCGTACTGCTGGTCGGGGATGTTCTGCAGCGCCGCCAGGTAGATGAGGAAGTTGAACCCGACGGTCCACCACACGGTGGTGACGACGACGCTCGTCATGGCGACGTTCGGGTCCTGCAACCACGCGGGCTGCGGGAGGCCGAACGCGCCGGCGATCGCGTTGACGACGCCGAGCTGCGGGTTGTACATCCAGAGCCAGAACAGCGACACGACCGTGGAGGCGAGCAGGAACGGGAGGAAGAACGCGAGCCGCCAGAGCCACTGGCCCGGGAGCCCGAGGTTCACGAGGAGCGCGAGCACGAGGCCGACGACGAGGAGCGGGATGGTGCTCGCGATCGTGAACACCACGGTGTTGCCGAGCGAGCGCCACATCTGGGAGTCGCCGAATGCCTCGGCGTAGTTCGCGAAGCCGATGAGCTCGCTGTTGGCGCCCGTGAGGCTCTGCCCGGTGAGGCTCTGGTAGAAGCCGTAGAGCACCGGCCAGACCAGGAACACCAGGAAGGTGATGAGGAACGGGGCGATGAAGAGCATGCCCTGGGTCTGCTCCTTGGCCCGGGTCTTCGGGCTGCCCACGGCGGGCCGCGGGGACGGGGATCCGGCCGCGGGGGCGACCGGGGTGGGTGGTGCTGCTGTCGTCACGAGTGGACTCCTTCGTCGTTTCGCTGGGAAGAGGGGTGCGACGCCGCGCACGGGCGGCGACCGCGAGGCCGGTCGGGCCCTACAGGGGGTTGGGCTTGGCGAGCAGCGCGTCGATCTGCCGGATGAAGGCGTCGAGGCCCTCGCCCGCCTCCTGGCGCCCGAGGAACACGTTCTGCACGTTCTCGGCGAAGTACGTCTGGAAGTCGGAGCCGGATCCGGTGAAGTACGCCACCGGGTCGTAGTTGATCTGCTCGGCGGCGTTCGCGTAGTGCGCCTGCGGCAGGAGCTCGGCGTACTCGGGGCTGTCGACGACCGGCTTGTACGCCGGGATGTGCCCGGCGCCCGCCCACTGGAGCGAGTTCTTCAGGAGGTCCGTGACGAAGGCGTACGTCCTCTCGCGCTTGACCGGATCCGGCGAGCTCTGGTGCGGGAGCACGAACGCGTGCGAGTCGGCGAAGGTCGCGGGCGTGCCGAACAGGTTCGGGATGGGCATCGCGTCGAACGGCACCTTCGCCTTCTGGAACGTGGGGAGCTCCCACACTCCCGTGACGATGGCGCCGCTCTTGGCGCCGGCGAACTCGGCGATCGCGGTGCCGGCGTCGCCGCTCGGCGTGGCGATCGTGCCGTCGAGCAGGGTCTGGATGTACTCGAGCGACGCGACGGCCTTGTCGCGGTCGTAGACGACCTGGCCGCCCGTGGGCAGCTCCATGTCGCCGCCCATCTGCTTGTAGAACGTGTAGAAGAACCGCCACATCTGCGCGCCGTCGCCGAGGTAGCCGTAGCTCAGGGCGTGCTCGCCGGTGACGGCCTGCATCGCCCGCATGACCTCGAGGAACCGGTCGGGCGACGTGATCTCCTCGAGCCGGCCGTCCCCGCCCAGGACGCCCGCCTGGGCCGCGATGTCCGTGTTGTACATGAGGATGAACGGGTGGCTGTCGAGGGCGATGGAGTACAGCTTCCCGTCCACGACGCCCTTGTCCCACACCCGCGGCTCGAAGTCGGCCTGGCTGACGCCGAGCTCGGCGAGCTTGTCGGTGTCCCACGGGTCGAGCAGGCCGCCGGGCGCGAACCCGGGCACGCGGGCCGCGTGCATGATGGCCACGTCGGGGGCTCGGCCTCCCACCGACGCCATGGCGAGCTTCGTGTAGTACGGCTGGCCCCAGGCGAGGACGGTGGCCGTGACGTCGAACCCGCCGCCGGAGTCGTTCGCCTCCTTCACCATCTCCGTCATGCGGATGCCGTCGCCGCCGGACAGCAGGTGCCAGTACTTCAGGTCGACGATGCCGCCGGCCGACGCCACCTGGGGTGCGCAGCCGGCGAGGCCCCCGACCAGGAACGCGCCGCCCAGGGCCGCCGCTCCGCCCAGGAGGACCTGACGCCTCGACCATGCCGAGGGACGTCCCCCGGCCTTTCCCGTAACAGGATCCATTGACCACTCCTTTGTGATGGAGCGATCATTACATCGTTGTAATGCGCAGCGCAACGTTTCTCCTCGGCGATCCGCCGCACGTTCGCGGAGCGGCGGGCCGGGTCAGGCGGACGGGCGCGTGCTGCCGCGGACCACGATGCGGTGTGGGATCACGATCTGCACGGGCGGGCCGTCGCGCTCCTCGATCCGGCGCACGAGCTGGCCGACCGCCGCCTCCGCGTAGGCGCGGATGTCGAAGTGCACGCTGGTGAGGGTGGGGATCGAGAAGCGGGACTGGTCGACGTCGTCGAAGCCCGCCACCTGGATGTCCTCGGGGACGCGGATGCCGTGGTCGGCGAGCGCGCGCAGGGCGCCGAACGCGAGTCCGTCGGTGAAGCAGAACAGGGCGTCGGGGACGGGGTTGCCGTCGGTGAGCCAGGCGTCGACGGCCTCCGCTCCGGACGCGCTGTTCCAGCCCGTGCGGTCGATCTCGACGGGCGCCTCGCCCGCCTGCTCCATCGCGCGCAGGTAGCCGATGCGGCGGAGGTCGCCGGCGGCGGACTCCTCGCGCGTCGCGGTGCCGACGGCGGCGATGCGGCGGGCTCCCGTCCCGAGGAGGAAGCGGGTCATGTCGTAGGCCGCCTGGACGCTGTCGACGAGCACCCGGTCGACGATCTCCTGCTCCACCTCGCCGATCACCACGACGGGCGGCAGCGACTCGGCGCGCGCGATGGCGCTCCGCGAGAGCAGCACGGGGTTGAGGATCAGGCCGTCGACGAGGTGCTCGCGCGCGCGCGACATGAGGTCGCGCTCGCGGTCGGGCCGCGAGCCCGTCTCCTCCATCTGGATGCTGTAGCCGGCCTCGTGCGCGACCTCCACGAGGTGGTGCGCGAGCTCCGCGGAGTACGCGGTGCCGAGATCCGGCAGGGCGACCGCGATGACGCCCGTGCGCCCGTTGCGGAGGCCGCGCGCGGAGAGGTTCGGCACGTAGTCGAGCTCGGCGACCGCCCGCTCGACGCGCTCGCGGGTCGCGGGGCTCACGGCGACCCGGCCGGTGATGACGTTCGACACGGTCTTCGGGGAGACGGCGGCACGCGCGGCGACGTCCTTCACTGTCGCGCGCATGGCCCTCCCCTCGTCCGACCGGCGGCGTCTGCGGCAGGCGGTTTCCTGCGAATCTAATGCACACGCATTCCCCCGCCCGCGGAGGCGACGTCCGGGAGCGCCCGGCATACTGCACGGATGATCTCCACCGCGCACGCCACGACCCTCCTGGAGCTCGGCCTCGAGTGGAGCCCCGAGCCCGGCGACCGGTTCCGGATCCGCGGCCAGGGCTTCGAGTCCGACGTCTTCACCATCAGCGAGCTCACGATCGAGGCGCACGAGCACGCGACCGGCACCGTGCTCGGCTTCAACGGCACGACCGAGTGGGCGCTCGACTCCGTGGCGCTCGAGGACAGCCTGTGGCTTCCGCGCGAGGACCAGCTCCGGACGCTGCTCGGCGGGGCGTTCCGATCGCTCCGGCGCGAGATCGGCGGCGCGGAGGACGGCGCGCACGTGGTGCTCGTCGTCATCGACGGCGAGGAGGTCGAGCACCGGGACCTCGAGGCGGAGGAGGCCTACGCGAAGGCGCTCATCGCCGTGATGGAGGCCGCGGCCCCGACCCCGCGCGACGCCTGAGGCGGATCGGCCGGCGTGCTCAGGCCCGCGCGCGCCGGCGGACGACGACGGCCGAGATCGCGCGCCAGCCGAGCATCAGCAGCCCCAGGATGATCGCGGTCGTGATGACGAACGGCACCACGACGCCCTCGCCGCTGAGCGCGCGGAGCACCATGCCCACGACGACCGTGACGCCCCAGACCAGGAGGCCGGTGGGCACGACGGGCGAGGGGCGTCGCCAGGCCCGGGCGACGATCCAGCCGACGAGCCCGCCCGCGAGGAACGGCCACGCGGTGCCGAGCACGCCCGACGGCGCGAGGTCCTCGCCGTGGCTCGCGCGGCCGATGAGGACGAAGACGACGATGAGCGCGGCGTCGAGGACGACGGCGCGGACGATCTCGGGACGGGCGGCGCGGCGGCGGGAGGTGCGGGGAGTCACCCGGCGATCCTAGGCGTCGCGCGCTGGGCGGTCGGCGTGCGCGTCGCCGGCCGTCGCGCCGGGCAGCAGGAGGAACCCGTCGGCGACGAGCGCCCGGATCCGCGGCAGCAGCTCGGCGCGCAGGTCGCCCGCGTCCACCGCGGTGAGCTGCGCGACGGCGTCGACGATGGCGCCCACCGCGAGCTCCCCGTCGCACGCGCCGACGAGCGCCGCGAGCGCCGTGTCGAGCGGCACCTCGCGGCCGAAGCCCGCGCCCTGGCGGAGCGTCATGACCGTGGGATCCTCGGCGCCCGGCCAGTAGTGCCGCTCCTCCGTGACGTCGCCCGCCACCACGAGCGCGAGGCCGGCGAGCGCCCGGTCGTCGACGCCGGCGAGGGCGTCGTGCGCAGCGAGGGAGGCCAGGAGGTGGTCGCCGAGGCCGGTCGGGTTGTGGCCGAGGCCGCCGTGCAGGCGCTCGATGCGACGGAGCGTCGGCTTCCCCGTCGCCGGGCGGCGGAGGGTGAGGTAGCCGAAGCCGACCGCGTCCACGCCGCGCGCGGCGAAGTCGTCGAGCCAGGCCCCCACGAGGGCCTCGGACTCCGGGGTGCCGGCGCGCGTCCCGCCGTCGCGGATCCACGTCTCGGCGTACAGCGCCGCGTCCTGCACCTCGCGCTCGACGACCCATGCGTCGAGCCCGGATCCGGTGCGCGCCGCCGCCCGGTCGAGCCAGCCCGCGACCCGGTCGAGGCCGGGCTCCCCGGCGCGGTGCTCCCAGTTGCCGAGCAGCTGCGCGACGCCGCCGGGCGTCAGGTGGCCGGCGAGGTCGGACACGACGCCCTCCACGAGCGCGTCCCCGACGAGGCCCGCGTCGCGGTACTCGTAGGCCGGCACGCCCTCGGCGCGCGGCGTGATGACGAAGGGCGGGTTGGAGACGATGTGGTCGAACCGCTCCCCCGCCACCGGCTCGAACAGGCTGCCGAGCCGCAGCTCGATGGTCGTGACCCCGTTGAGGGCCGCGTTCAGCGCCGCGAACGCGAGGGCGCGCGTTGAGATGTCGGTCGCCACGACGCGGTCGGCGTGGCGGGAGGCGTGCAGCGCCTGGATCCCGCACCCGGTCCCGAGGTCGAGCGCCCTCGCGACGGGCGTAGAGATCATGAGGCCGCTGAGGGTGGCGGACGCGCCGCCGACGCCGAGCACGTGGTCCTCGTCGAGCGCCCCACCGGTGGCCAGCTCCCCCAGGTCGGACGCGATCCACCACTCGCCGACGCCGTGCGCGTCGATGAAGCCGTAGGGGCGGAGGTCGACGGACGGTCGCACCCGGTCCCCGTCGACCTCGACGAGGCCGAGGCGCACGGCGCCGTCGAGTCCCAGCGCCGGCAGGGCGGCACGGAGGTCGCTCGCGTCGACGGCGTCGCCGAGCACGAACAGGGCCGCGAGCACGGCAGCTGCCGGGAGGCCTTCGGCGGTGCGGGCGGCCTCGACAGCGCGACGGGCCGGGATCCGGTTCCCCCGGTGCAGGGCCTGCCCGGCGGCGTCGCCCCAGACGTCGAGCGCCGACGCGAGCGTGAACGGGGCCGCCTCGAGGTCCGCCCGCAGCGCCCGCACCTCGGGGGTCGCGACGGTCACGGGCGGGATCGCGGGGCGGGGCATTGGTCGATCTTAACCGGCGAAGCGCCGGCCGCCGGGCGGGTGCCCGACGACCGGCGCCGTGGATGGGGGACGCGGCTCAGCGGCTGGTGACCGTGAGCTGCGGGGAGGACGGGGCCGGGCCGCCGGCCGCCTGCAGGCCGACGTGCACGGTCTGACCCGCGGACAGCGCGCCCGCCCAGTCGGCGCCCGTGCACGTGACCGTGCCGGACGCCACGGTGCAGCGCATGCCCCAGCTGTTGCCGACGGAGGTCGTCCCCGGGCTCGCCCAGGACACGGTCCACCCGGCCACCGCGGACTTCGCGGTGACGTCGACGTCGGCCACGTAGCCGGACGACCAGGATCCGCCGGGCTGCCACGTGGCCGTCACGGCACCCGAGGTGGCGGGCGCCGGCTGCGGCTGCGGCTGCGGCTGCGGTGCAGGCGTGGTCCCGGAGGACCCGGACCCCTTCGACGCGCCGGAGCCCGAGGAGGACCCGGATCCCGACGACGAGCCCGAACCGGAGCCCGAACCGGACGTCGGGTGCAGGAGCGGCGCCATGGCGTCGAGCTTCGCCTGCTCGGGCGTGACCCAGTCGCTCTTCACCAGCCCGCCGGTGTCACCGCTGTCCGGGTTGAACGACCAGAACGACGAGCTGATCCCGGTGGTCTGGAGGTAGGACACCAGGGTCGACAGCCACTGCTTGTCGCTGGTGGTCTCGAGCTTCGTGCCGAACTCGCCGAGCAGCACGGGCGCGATGTTCTTCTTCGCGAGGTAGCCCCAGTGGGTGTCCCACACGGCCGTGAGGTTGTTCGGGTAGTCGGGCGAGCTGAACCACGACTGCGCGTAGATGCTCGACGGATAGTCGTGCGGGGAGTAGACGACGCGGTTCGGCACGCTCAGCTCGACCGGCTTGTCGCCAGCGGCACCGAGGGCACCAGCCCACCACGTGCCGGATCCGTCGGGCTGCTTGTCCGTGCCCTCGACGATGACGAGCAGCTTCGGGTTGACGGACAGCACCGCGTCGCCACCGCGCTCGGCGGCGAGCCGCCAGTCGGTGCCCATGTCCCCCGCGCCCCACGTCGCCTGGCCGTGCGGCTCGTTGTGCAGGTCGACGCCGATGACCGTGGGGTCGTCCTTGTAGCGGTCCGCGAGCATCTTCCAGTCGGAGATCCACTGCGACTCGGAGAGGTCGTTCGAGTACCACAGCTCCGACTGGCCGTCCGTCGTGGGGCGATGCTGGTCGAGGAACACGTTCAGGCCGTTGGCCTTCGCGGAGGCGATGGCCCGGTCCATGAGCTGCAGCGGGGTGATGCCCTTCAGATCCGGATTGGCGGTGGTCCCCCAGTCGGCGACGCTCGACGCCCGGAGGCAGCTGTTCGCGAACGGCATGCGCACCGTCGTGAAGCCCATGTCGTGGAGGTGCTTCATGCCGCTGTCGAGGGTGATCTTGTCGAGCCCGTGGAGCACGCAGCCCGACGACTCGAGCCCGAACCAGGCGGCGCCGCGGATCGTGTACGTGGAACCGGACGAGTCGACGATCTTGCCGCCGTCCGTGTGGAGCCAGCCGGATGCGGTGGTCGCGGCGGCGCTCGACGCCGCGACCGTCCGTGCCGAGGCGGAGCCCGCATCGGCGGCGGAGGCGGTCGACGCTCCCGCCGCCGCGAGCGCGACCGGGAGGAGCAATCCGAGCAGTGCTGTGGTGAGGCCTCTTCGTGTCTTCATGCGGGAAGGCTAGGACGGCCGCGTCCACCGTGCGCAGATCCCTCACACCCCGTGAGGGTGCGTCGGCGAAAGCCGCCCGGACACGCAAAAACCCCGCCGGAGCGGGGTTCTTGTGGACCTAAGGAGATTCGAACTCCTGACCTCCTCGATGCGAACGAGGCGCGCTACCAACTGCGCCATAGGCCCTGACAACTCCACGAGACTACCACGCCGCGAGGAGCCCTCCGAACCGCGTCAGCCGACCGCCCGGCGACGTCGCAGCACCTCGTCGAGGTCGCCCATGCCGGGCTCCGCGTCGTCGACGATGCCCATCCGGGAGAAGCGGCTGACGGGAGCGGTGAGCGCGGCGGGCGCGGCCGGGGCGGCGGATGCGGCAGGCGCCGCCTCCTCCTCGGCGGACAGGCGCGCGACCTCGGGCTCGAGGTGCGCGCGACGCAGCGTCTCCTCGGACGCGGCGGCGGCGCGGCGCATCTCCTCGACGGGCGACAGCGGCGTGCGGGGCGCGCTGCCGGCGCCAGGACGCGGACCGGGCGCCTGCGAGCGGGACAGGTACAGCGGCTTCGGCACGGGCACGGGGGTCCAGGACTCCCCCTCCTCGCGCTCCGCGACGGGCTCGGCCTGCTGCGCGGTCGCCTCGTGGAAGTCGGTGAAGCCGGTGCGCGGCATCGGCCGGGCCTCCGGCGCCTGGAGGCGGCGGGCGGCGGCGACCTGCGACATGCGCTGCAGTACCGCGAGGGACCCCATGGCGGCGACGGACGAGATCACGAGCAGCGTCCAGGCGCCGGCAGCGGAGACCTGGCCGATCCCGGCGATCACGCCGACGAGGGCGAGCGCGAGCACGGCGGTGGCGGCGAGCCGGCTGCGGCGGAGGCGCGTGGCGGCGGAGGGCGACGTTGCGGACACGGGGGCCACTTTCGGTAGGGCGCGCTGGGCGGCGGCGTCTCGCGCACGCGCGGCGGCTTCGGCTTCTTCTGCGGCCCGGCGGAGGGCGCGCTGCTGCTCGACGACGCTGCGGGCACTGGTCTCGGCGCGCACCGCGTCGGGGACCTCGGCCGTCTCGGCCAGGATCCGCAGGGTCTGCTGCAGGCGCACGGCGTTGCGCTCGGTCGCCATGTACTGGCGCCGGTGCAGCCACGTGGGCAGCAGGTAGGCGAGCCAGAGCACCGCGGAGAGCGCGATGATGATGCCGCCGGATTGCATGTCCCGAGGCTAGGAGGTCGCGCGGGCGCCGTGCGGGAAGCGCGCCGCGTGTCCACGCCCGGACCGGCGCATCCGCAGCTGGGCGGACTCCCGGGCGTCAGATCCGGCGCTGCACGGCCAGCGGCACCGCGGCGGCCTGGAGGTCCGCGTCGGGGACGCGCGACCACTCGGGATCCACGCCGCCCTCCTTCCAGCGCGCGAGCACGCTGGTGGACAGCTCCTCCACGACGAGGCCGAAGCAGAAGTGGTCGCGCCAGTCGCCGTTGATGTGGATGTAGCGGCGACGCAGGCCCTCGTAGCGGAAGCCGAGCTTCTGCACCACGCGGAGGCTGGGCGCGTTCTCCGGGCGGATGCAGATCTCCATCCGGTGCAGACCCAGCGTCGTGAAGCAGTAGTCGGTCGCGAGCGCGACGGCCGTCGGGGTCACGTTGCGGCCGGCGAACTCCTGGCCCACCCAGTAGCCGATGGTCGCGCTCGACAGCGACCCGTAGGCGATGGACGACACGTTGAGCTGGCCGGCGAACTCGTCGTCGTAGTCGATGACGAGCGGCACGCCGAGCCCGGCGCGCGCGTTGGCCTGCAGCGACCGGATGCTCGCGCGGGTGTCGAACGCCATGGGAGCGTAGGGGCTCGTGGCCTCCCACTTGCGGAGCCAGGAGCGGTTGTCGAGCAGGGAGCGCTCGAGGGCCCGCGAGTCGCGGAGCCGGATGGGCCGGACGGAGATGCGCCCGTCCCGCATGGTCGGAACGGTCTGCGGCACGTCCATGAGCCTAGGCCTCAGCGCGCGCGCCGGTGCGCCCGGCCGGCGCGCCGGCGATCAGCGCTCGAGCGTCTTGACGAACTCGGGCAGCCACGCGCGCAGCCCCTCGCCGAGGTCCTCGTGGTCGACGCCGAGCTGGACGATGGCCTTCAGGTAGTCGAGCCGGTCGCCCGTGTCGTAGCGACGGCCGCGGAAGACGACGCCGTAGACGCCGCCCGTCCACTCGGGCGCGGCGGCCATCTTCTCGAGCGCGTCGGTGAGCTGGATCTCGCCGCCCTTGCCGGGCTCCGTCTTGTGCAGCACGTCGAAGACCTCGGGGCGCAGCACGTAGCGGCCGATGATCGCCAGGTTGGAGGGCGCGGTGCCGGCGGCGGGCTTCTCGACCATGCCGGTGATGCGCACCACGTCGTCGTCGTCCGTCTCCTCGACCGTGGCGACGCCGTAGAGGTGCGTCTGCGAGGGATCCACCTCGAGCAGCGCGACGACGGAGCAGCCGCGCTGGAGCTGGACCTCGATCATGCGGGAGAGGAGCACGTCGCGCTTGTCGATGATGTCGTCGCCGAGGAGCACGGCGAAGGGCTCGCGGCCCACGTGCATCTCGGCGCGGAGCACGGCGTGGCCGAGGCCCTTGGGGTCGCCCTGGCGGACGTAGTGCATGTCGGCGAGGTCGGTGGACTCGTTGACCTTGCGGAGCTTCGCGTCGTCGCCCTTGAGCTGGAGGGTGGCCTCGAGCTCGGCGTTGCGGTCGAAGTGGTTCTCGAGGGCGGTCTTGTTGCGGCCCGTGATCATGAGGACGTCGTGCAGTCCCGCGCCCACGGCCTCCTCCACCACGTACTGGATGGCCGGGCGGTCGACGACCGGCAGCATCTCCTTCGGCATCGCCTTCGTCGCGGGAAGGAAGCGCGTTCCGAGTCCCGCGGCGGGGATGACGGCCTTCGTGATGTGGGTGACCATGCGATCGAGCGTACCGGGCGAACTTACCTAGACTCGACCCATGCCGAGCGATGTCGGGAACGAGAAGAGGGCCCTGCGCGCCCAGCTGCGGGAGCGTCGTCGCCAGATGACCGCGACGGAGCGCGACGAGGCGGCGCACGGGCTGACCAGCCGGTTGACGGAGCTCGTGGCGAACCACGACGCGGACCGGGTGGCCTGCTACCTCTCCACGGTCGACGAGCCCACGACGCGGCCGTTCCTCCAGTGGCTGCACGCGAACGACAAGCGGGTGCTCCTGCCGGTGTCGCGCAACGACGGCCTGCTCGACTGGGTCGTGAGCGACGGCGCCGAGACCGAGGGCCTGTTCGGCCTGCCGGAGCCGGTGGGCGAGCTGCTCGGGCCGATCGCGATCAACGACGTCGACCTCATCGTCGTGCCCGCTGCCGCGGTCGACCAGGGCGGCATGCGCATGGGCTGGGGCCGCGGGTACTTCGACAAGACCCTCGGATCCATGGAGGCCTGCCCCCCGGTCTACGCTGTGGTGTTCGACGCCGAGTTCGTCGACGAGCTCCCGCGGGAGAAGCACGACATGCCGGTCGACGGCATCGTGACCCCGACCCTCATCCACTCCTTCTAGGGACACATGCCCACGTACTCCTACCGCTGCACGGTGTGCGGCAACGCCTTCGACATCGTCCAGGCGTTCACCGACGACTCCCTCACCGAGTGCCCCGTGTGCGGCGGCAAGCTCCGCAAGCTGTTCGCCGCGGTCGGCGTGAGCTTCACCGGCAGCGGCTTCTACCGCAACGACTCGCGCACCGAGGACGCGGCCAAGCGGTCGCGGTCGTCGTCCGGGTCGGCGTCGTCGGCGAAGTCGAGCGATGCGTCGTCCTCGTCCTCGTCCGACTCGTCCTCGTCTTCGTCCTCGTCCTCCGGATCCTCGGACTCATCCGGCTCGTCCGGATCCGGGACGACCGGCCAGGGCTCCGGTACCGTGACCCCCAGCACCCCCTCCGGTCCCGCGTCCTCGGGCTCCGGTCCGTCCTCGCCGTCCACCTGATCGGACGGCCCGCACGTCAGGAGCACCCGTGAAGGGCTTCAAGGAGTTCATCCTCCGCGGCAACGTCATCGACCTCGCGGTCGCCGTCGTCATCGGCGCCGCGTTCACCGCGATCGTGACGGCGATCGTCACGTCCGTGTTCAACCCGCTGGTCGGCGCGCTGTTCAACGCCTCGACGCTGAGCGAGGCGTTCAAGGTGGACATCCCCACCGCGACCGGCAAGCCCGCGACGCTGCTGTTCGGCGCCGTGCTGGCGGCGCTGATCAACTTCCTCATCGTCGCCGCGGTCGTCTACTTCGCGCTCGTGCTGCCGGTGAACCACCTCAAGAAGGTGGCGTTCGCGAAGCAGAAGGCGGAGGAGGAGGCGACGCCGAAGGACGTGCCGCCGACCGAGACCGAGCTGCTCATCGAGATCCGCGACCTGCTCGCCGGGCGGCCGTCGCCCGAGGGCGCGCACACGATCCCGTCGTCCACCGGCCAGCACGTGGCCGAGCCCGGGAAGCCCGCCTAGCGCTCCGCCCGCACCACCCGACCGCCTCCGGCGTCGCCGCTCAACCCCAGTGGGGCGGGCGGTCGAGCCGGAGGCGGTCGTCGTTGGCGTCGGAGGCGGCGGGCGCGTCACCCCAGCCCTGCGGGGCGTCCTCGGCGGCGCGCACCGCGGGAGCGCGCGCAGCGGCCTGCGGCGTGGGGTCGGATCCGGGCACGGGCTGCGTCGACGCGCGACGCGAGCGGCGGACGGGGCGGCGCTCCCCCGCGGCGTCCGGCGAGTCGGCTCCGGACGCGTCGCGGTCGGGCATCAGTCCGCCCGGTGCGCGCCGGCCTGGACCTGCACGGGAGCGGTCACCGGATGCGCATCCGAGATCGCGCCGAGGGCGGTGGCGATGCGGCGGGCGACGGCGTCCGGATCCGCGAACAGCTCGAAGGAGTGCACGCGCAGGTAGTGCCAGCCGAGGCGCTTGAGCATCTCGGGCCGGAGGCGCAGCGACTCGCGGAGGCTCGTCTGGTTGACGACGGGATCCGTCTCGATCGCGATCGCCCGGCCGCCGTAGGAGGCCACGAGGCCGAGCTTGTCGCGGTGCCCGAGGGCGGGCGCGAGGCCGAGGCCCTCGAGGCGGCGGGCGAGGTCGACGAGCATGGCGTCGCCGTCGTCCGGGATCGGGTCCTCGCGGAAGCGCGCCTCCGCCTCGGAGAGGATCTGGGCGAGCGCGACGATGCCGTGCTTCATCCGGTCCTGGTCGATGTCCGAGGGCTGGAAGCAGGAGACGACCACCATCGAGCGGCGGGCGCGCGTCATGGCGACGGCGAGCAGGCGCTCCCCGCCGGGCGCCGCGAGGGCGCCGAAGTTCGACAGCACGCGTCCGTGCGGGGTGCGGCCGTAGCCGACGGAGAAGATCACGCGGTCGCGGCTCTGCGCGACGCACTGCTCGAGCGTCGCGACCATGAACGGCTCCGCGCGGTCGCCGATGAAGAACTCGGTGACGTCGCTGCGCTTGGCGGCCGCGTGGAGCACGGCCTGCTGCACGCGCACGGCGTGACGGGCGCTCGCGGTGATGACCATGAGCGACTCGCGCGGGCGGTGGCTCGCGTGGTCGAGCACGAGCTCCACGACGCGGATCACCTCGGCGTCGACGCTCTCGACGGCGCCCGTGTCCTCGTCGGGCATGCCGTGGCCGTCGGCGACGAAGTCGAGCGACAGGCTGCCGTGGCCGAGGAACGTGCCGGCCCACGGGAGGGACTGGATCCGGCCGCCGTAGAAGCGGCGGTTGACGAGCTCGGCCAGGTCCTCGCCGCCCGCGCGGTAGCTGCGCGTGAGGGAGAGGGTGGGCAGCAGCTCGCCGAGGCGCGCGAGCGCGGAATCGGCGTGGCGCTCCTCGAGCGTCGAGTCGTCGTCCGCGAGCTGCGGCGTGGAGCGCTCGGGCTGCGGGACCACCGCGATGGTGAACGGCGACGGCGTCTGCGTGACGGGATCCCCGAACACGACGGTCTGCTTGCCGCGACGGATGCCGCCGAGGGCCTCCGCGAGCGTCATGGCGCCGGCGTCGACGAGGAACACGGCGTCGAACGGCATCTCGTCGGTGATCGCGGGCACCTCGTAGGGCGACGCGAGCCAGACCGGCGCGATGGTGCGGGAGAGGTGGGGCGCGGAGTGGTGGAGGGCCGCGGCGTCGACGGGGGCGGATCCGCCGAGCAGCTGGCGCAGGTGGTGCGCCTCCTCGGGCCAGTCGACGACGCCGATCTTCCACGTCTCCGCGAGCTGCCACGCGAGCAGGCCCGCGCTGGCGGTGGCGTGCGCCTCGTCGACGAGACGGAAGTCGGACTCGAGGCGGTCGAGCACGCTCGTGTTCGCGTTGAGGAGCGCCTTGTCGCCCGCGAGCATCTGCTCGAGGACGGACTGCCACCAGGCGAGCTCGAGCTCGGCGGCGACGGCCTCCTGCGGCACGTGCCGGTCCGAGAGGTCGCGGAGCAGCGGATCGAGGTCGAGGCGACGGAGCTCGGCGAGGAGCGAGGTGCGCTCCTGCAGGTTCTGGAGCACCTCGCTGTCCTCGGCGAGCTGCGCGACCTTCTCGCGCAGCTCGCCGATGGGCAGCTGGCCGAGCGGGGTGGGACGCGTGAGCATGCTCAGCGGCGCGTCGAGCACCTTGAGGTCGGCGGCGACCTCCTGGTAGCGCACGTGCACGTCGGAGATGCCGCGCGGGACCTCGGGGGTGGAGCCCACCGCGACGTAGCGCTGCCACAGGATCCGCTGCTTCTGGATGGCCGTGAGGCTCGCGTGCATGTCGGAGATGTGCACGCCGGGGCGGACGTACTCGCGCGCGAGCTTGCGGAGGCGACGGCGCGTGATGCTCGTCATCTCGGGAGCGTCGCGGCGGGATCCGGTGGCCGCGATGATCTCGCTGAGCGACCGGTCGAACACGACGGGCTGGAACTTGTCGAGCGTCTCGCGCACGTCGAGGAGGAGGCGCAGGTAGACGCCGAGCTCGTCGATGGACGTGTAGGCGCGCATGCGCGTCTGGCCGATGAGCTCGTCGGCGCGCTCGAGGAGGCGCGGCAGGCCGTCGGCGGAGAGCGACTTCGCGAGGTCGTGCGCGTGCGTCGCGGCGGCGCTCGTCGAGAAGGTGGCGCCGTACCAGGGCGAGTCGCCCGGGCCGTAGCGGAACTCGCCGAGGCTCGCGGCCTTGACGAGGGAGGCGGCGGCGCTCGCGCGGTCGTGCGCGATGGCCGTGACGGCGTCGCGGGTGAGGCGCGCGGTCGTGGCCGGCGGATCCGGCAGGAGGGCCAGGCGGGACAGCTCGCCGAGCGCGTCGAGCACGGAGACGCCGAGGTCCTTGTCGGGGCGTCCGAGCGCGAAGCGGTAGTCGAGCAGCACGTGGCGGAGGCGCACGAGCGCGTCGTCGACCTCGGCGGTCTGCGCGGGTGCGGCCTTCTCGTTGCGGACGATGGACTGCACCACGTCGCGCTTGAGCGACTTCGGCGCCACCGCGAGGCCCGGAAGGCCGACGTCGGCGAGGCGCTGGCCGATGCCCTTGAGCGAGGAGGCGCGGGGGCTCACGACGAGCACGCGCTTGTTCTGCGCGACCAGGCAGCCGATGGAGTTGACGATGGTCTGCGTGCCGCCGGTGCCGGGGAGCGTCGTCACCACGAGCGAGTTGCCCGCGTTGATCTGCGCGATGACGTACTCCTGCTCGGGATCCGCGTCGAGCAGCAGCGTGTCGGTGACGGGCGGGCGCTGGTCCTGCGGGATCGGGTCGACGGGCGCGTAGGACTCGCCCACGCCCCACTTGGCGGTGGGGTTGCCGGCGATCGCGTCGATGACGAGGTGCTCGAGGTGCTCGGCATCCTCGGCGAGCGCGCGGCCCACCTCCGCGAAGGACGAGACGACGAGGCGCGGCTGCACGGCGAACGCGGGCAGGTGCGAGGTGAGTCCGCGGAGGCGGTCGATCACGGGCTGCGGCTTGAAGGCGCCGTTCTGCACGGCGAGCGCGACGAACGACTCGGCGTCGAGCGTGATCTGGAACTGCTCCTCGAGCGCGCGGGCGAGCGCCGGGTTGAGGAACGGCTGGCCCTTGAGGCGCACCTCGTAGTCGCTGCCGTGGCGGCGGATCGCGAGCGGGCGCAGGAGCACCGGCGCGCGGAACTGCTCGTCGGCGAAGCGCCACTCGGCGAGGCCGATGGCCAGGTGGATCGACTCGATCCCCCGGGCCGAGACCAGCTCGATGCCCTTCTGCGTGATGCGGTTGGCGGCCTTGCGGGCGCTGCGGAGCGCGAGGTCGTCGCGGATGAGGGACGACAGCAGCGTCGTCTTGCCCGTGATGAACTGCGCGAGGCCGCCCGGGTGCGTGGTGCTCAGCTCGATGCGCGAGCCGGGCGCGTCCACGAAGTGCAGGAGAGGAGAGGTGCCGCCGATGCCTGCCAGCTGCTCGCGCCACTCGCGCCAGCGGGGCTCGGCCACGTTGCCGCTCCCGAGCTGCACGTCGCCGACGCGGAGGTCGTGGGGGCTGGTGCTGTTGTGGGAAGCATTCACGTGGGGGTCCTCAAGAGGCTCGGCGGCGAACCCGGAGAGCAGGTCGTCGTCGTCGTCGGATCGTTCATTGGCACGCCACACCCGGCAACAGTACGACGCGGCGGGTGGGGAAACCGGCAGGCGGGGCGGCGCGGGGACGATCCGGGAGCCATGTCGGCTACTGGTTCGCGGGCGCCGCCCGGCCCGTCGCCCGGCCGCTCGCGAGACCCCGCGAGCCTCGGCCGGCCGGGCTCCCCTCCGCTACCATGGGCCGGTCAGCCTCTGTAGCTCAATGGAAGAGCAGTTCCGTCCTAAGGAAAGGGTTGGGGGTTCGAGTCCCTCCAGGGGCACCCTCGCGATTCGCGATATCGGCCCGCTATCATCACGGCCATGAGCGATCCGTCCATAGGCGAGGAGCTGCGGCGACTCCGCCACGAGGCCGCGCTCTCGCAGCGCGAGCTCGCCGCGATCACGGGCGTGCCACAGCCGAACATCGCAGCGTACGAGAGCGGGCGCCGACAGCCGTCGGCCGACACGCTGAGTCGCCTGGGCGCGGCCCTCCGGATCCCGTCGATGGAGAGGCTCCGCGCTTCACGCACGCCGATCCTCGAGGCCGCCGCGCGCCGACGCGTCAGCGACGTCCGCGTGTTCGGGTCCGTCGCGCGCGGGGACGCCACCCCGGGATCCGATGTGGACCTCCTCGTGCATCCGGCGCCGGACGCGTCGCTCTTCGATCTCGCGGGCTTCATGGCCGAGATCGCCGAGCTGCTGGGGATCGCCGTGGACGTGGTCTCCGACCGGGGCACAGGACCGACGATGGACCGCATCCGAGCCGAGGCCGTGGCCCTCTGATGATCGGCGACGAACGAGTGCCGGCGCTCCTCGCGGACATCGCGCGATTCGCGGCATCCGCCCGACGGGTGACGGTGCGCGGACACGCACGCTTCGTCGACCCCGATGACGACGAGCAGCGCCGCATCGCCCGCTCGCTCGTCGTAGATCTCTCGACCGCGGCCGACCGTCTCCCGACGGCCTTCCGCGACTCCCGCCCCGACATCGACTGGAGCGGGATCCGCGCGGTGCGGAACTTCGTCGCTCACGACTACGACGGCACCGACATGGAGGTGCTGTGGCGCGTGATCGCGGTGGAGTTCCCACGCATCGCGGAGGCGCTGGCCCCGTGACGGGTCCCTAGCGCCCGATCCCCACGCCCGCGTGGACGCCGATGGCGTCCGACATCGAGCCGGGCACCGGTCCCGCCGTGGAGAACCCCGGTGGCCAGGCGTCGGCGGCCGCTACTTTCAGCGCATGATCAGGTCAGCAGTCCCGTGCACGCTGTGACGAGGCGCCGACCGACCGGGGACGCGCCGGTCTCGCGCGGGCGCCGCCGCCTCGCCGCAGCCGCGCTGGGCATCGTCATCGCCTTCGCCCTCAGCGCCTGCGGGGCGGTGATCGACACCACGATGACGGTGGACGCCGGCGGGTCCGGCTCCCGGCAGATGACCGTCACGCTGAGCCAGCAGGACCTCGCGAAGGCGTCGGGCGGCTCGGCCGCCATCGACGCGTCCGTCCGCCGGCACCTCCCGTCCCCGCTGGCGTACTCGGGCATCACCGGCACGGACTCGGGCGGCATCACCGCGACCTTCACCCTCCCGTTCTCCTCCCCCGAGGACTACGCGGGCAAGGTCGGCACGCTGCTCTCGACGCGCACGGGCTCCTCCGCGCCCCGGTTCGCGGTCACCGACTCCGCGCTCGTGCGGGGCATCGACCTCCAGGAGTCGTTCACGAGCAGCGACCTGCTGGGCTGGATGTTCTCCGGCCTGATCGCGGACGGCGTCGTGGACGGCAGCCAGGGCGTCGGATCCCTGCGCGGGGAGGGCAGCGCGGCCGTCGTGTTCGCGGGAGAGCGGCACACGGACGTCGGCGATCCGCTCTCCTACTCGCACGAGGAGAACCACGGGTTCGACGGCGTCTCGATGGCGACCGACGCATCCGACCAGGGCGCCATCACACGGACGATCACATACCGCCTCGACGCCGGCCGCGATCCGGCGGACGAGCAGCGCATCGAGGCGTTCCTCCGAGACGCCACCCCGACAGGAGGCGAGGTCGCCGCGCCCGAGCCGGGCACGTGGACGATGGCCTTCTCCGGCGACGCGGCGGCGATCCAGTCGGACACGACCACCGCGCTCGGCGGAGGCGCCACGAGCTTCGCGGTCGACATCTCTCCGAGCCCGGACGACCCGTCGAAGGAGGTCATGCAGCTCACCGACACGGCGTCGTGCGCGGCGGTGTGCGCCCCCGACGCCATCGGCCACGGCGGGGTGCCCGATCACGTCACCGCAGGCGCTGGCTACGCCCCGGAGTCGATGGATGTGGGGTCGGCCACCGCCAGCCCGGTGAGCTTCGTGCTCAGCCCGCCCATCACGTCGCTCGCGTCGCACCTCTCCATCGGCTCCGGCGGGGACGTGACCGGCACGACCACCATCGTCGTCCCGAGGTCCAGCGCCGACGCCGTCGGGGACGGCTTCCTGCAGCGCTACCGGCCGGATCCGGACGTCGGCACGATCGCCTCCGACGCGGGACCGGACAGCACGACCTACACCGTGACCATCGCGGGCGCGAGCGTCGAGGACTTCGCGGACCGGTACGCGAGGTGGGCCCCGGGAGCCTCCGTCGGGATGCGGATCGTGGACGACGGTTTCCTCGTCCGGCGCTCGGAGTACGCGATCGACCCCGGCTTCGACGCCCTCGCGTCCGGGCACCGCGTCCTCGACGGCACCGACGTGACGCTGGACCTCCCGCTCGGCTCGTGGGTCGACGGGGCGCAGGGCGGCTCGGCCGGCGACGGCGCCCGGATCACCGTCGTCCGGACGAGCAGCATGACCCCGGCGGGCGTCGTGGCCGCGAGCGTCCTGGCACTCGCGCTCGCCGTCGGGCTCGTGCTCCTCATCCGGCGCCGACAGGCGGTGGCGGTGCGCGTCGGCACGGCGCGGACGCGTCTGGACACTTTGCTGGCCGCGCGACGCCGGACCCGGCTCGACGAGCGGCTCGCGGGCGATCCGCCCCTCGACGCCCGCGCGGCGGAGCGCGGCTCGCTGCTCGCGTCGCCGGCCCCGCCTGCGAAATCCGGCGGACGCACGGGTGCGCTCGACGTGGATCCACCGCCCGAGGGCGCCATCCGGACGCCCCACCACGGCGCCCTGGCCGTCGAGCCGCCGCCCGCCGCCGCGGGCACGCGACCGACCCTGCTCGGCGACCGACCCGCCGCATCCACGAACACGACCACGACCACCGCACGCACCACCGACCGCACCGACCCCTGGGGAGCCTGACCGCATGTTCGAACCGCAGATGGATGACGCCGCCGCGACGAAGCCGATCGTCGAGGACGGCGGCGGAGGGGCCGAGCCCGTCGCGGCCGCGACCGCCTACCCCTTCCGCCTCCTCCCCGACGAGACCGTGCTCGCCACCTACCCCGTGGCGCGCCGCACCCGCCCGCTCGGCCGCCTGGTGAGCTACCTCTTCGTCACCGACTCCCGCGTCATCTACTCGGCCGAGGCCAAGACGGTCTCGTCCTCGTCCACCTACTCGCGCGAGTACAAGATCGACAAGGTCGACGGCATCGAGGTGAGCCGCGACACCGGCTACGACGCGCTCGGCGTGGCGGCGCTCGCCGGCACCGCGATCAACCTCCTCGTCAGCCTCATCGCCTGGCTGGTGCTCGTGGGCGCCGACTCCTCCAGCCTCGACGGCCTCGCGTGGCTGTTCGGCGTGGGCACCTTCTTCGCCCTCGTCCTCGGGGTGATCGGGTTCTTCGTGCTCCGCAGCAGGGCGGCGGTCCTCAGCGTGATCACCGGCAGCCAGCGGCAGGAGATCACCACCCGGCACGACGTGGCGAAGATCCTCTTCGTGCTCGTCCTCTTCGTCGCGCTGGGGCCGATCGCGGTGCTCGGCGCCGCGCTCTGGGTACTGGCGCGCGAGCTCGGCATCGTCAGCGCGTCGAACGCGGGCCTCTACATCCGCCCCGACGACCTCGAGCGCATCTCGTTCGAGGCCGGCGCCCTGATCCTCGACGCCCAGGCACGCGGCAAGCTCGCGGGTACGTGGGACTGAGCCGCCGCACGATCGCGGATCACGCCGCAGACAGGGAGACACATGCACGTCGTGCAGCTGGGCCAGCTCCGGGACTCCGGGCCGACGCCGGACATCACCATCCAGGATCCCGTGACGAACGAGGCCCGGAGCTACGCCCTCACCCCGCGGCTGCTGGATCTGATCCGACGCGTCGACCCGGTCGCCGCCGACCAGCCCTTCACGGCGGATGAACGCCGGATCCTCCGCGACATGGCCGGGATCGGCGTCATCGCGCTCGTCCCCGACGACGCGCCGTTCGCCCGATTCGACTTCCTCCCCGTCACCCGCGACGACATCCTCTTCGACCAGGCGCTCGAGGACGGGTACCGCCTCACCTCGGAGCCGGGGGTCCGTTCGAGCTGAGCGAGTACGGCGCGAGGTTCCTGCGCGAGGCCGACGGCCGGCGCACCCTCGGCGAGATCGTGCAGAGCGTCAAGGATCGCGCGCTCGCGGATGACGACGAGCGCCGGGAGATCGAGGAGGACGAGCGACGCGGCGTCCCGTTCGACGATCTCCTCCGGGATGGACGCCCTCCGCGGGAACCCGACGGTCACCTTCGAGCCGGCGCCCACGGCGTCGGTCATCGGCGAGTCCCACGCCAGCGCTCCACCAGCGACAGCCATCACGACGACGGAGAAGAGGGCGGCATGCACGTCTTAGGGCTCGGATATCTGAGCGAGGTGGACGGTGAGCCCAATGTCACCATTCAGGATCCCCGTACGGAAGAGAGGAAGGCGTATCGGCTCGACCCGTCCATGTACGCGTTGCTGCACGAGCTCGACCCCGCGGACACTGTCCACGACTTCACGCCGGAGGAATGGCGGTACCTCCGCGGCTTCGCTCGTCTCGGAATCGTGGCCCTCACCAGCGACCGCGACTCCGTCGACGAGCTGACGTTCATCCCGGTCCCGCGCGCCGACATCCGCTTCATCGGGATGACCGATGGCGGCTATGAGCTGACGTCGACGCTCGGCCGAACATTCGAGCTGAGCGAGCACAGCACCCGCTTCCTCGGGATGGCCGACAGCAAACGGAGTCTCGCGGAGATCGTCGCGGCCGTCCAGCAGGAGGCTCTCGCGCGCGCGGAGGAGCAGCCCGCCATCGAGGAGATCGAGCGGGAATCGGGCGCGTCCTTCGGCGAGTTCCTCGAAGCCGAGGCGTACCGGTTCATCCGAGCGCTCCGCGGGAACGATGCGGTCTCGTTCGAACCGCACGCGATCCCCCTGGCCGTGGATGAGCCGATCGCGCGTCAGGCGGAGCCAGGCAGACTCCCCCCAACGGGCGAGTCCGGCGAGTGAACACGCATCGCACCTCACTCACAGCACCCTCGAGAGGATGAACGACATGCGCGTCGTGCAGCTCGGCCACATCGCCGAATTCGATGGCCGCCACAACATGGCCGTCCAGGATCCCCTCACGCGCAAGGCCGCGAGCTACGACCTCACCCCGCAGGCGCTCGAGCTCCTCCTCTCCCTCGACCCCACCGAGACCGGCCGCGTGTTCACCCCGGAAGAGCATCGCCTCCTCGAGATCTGCATCGCACTCCGCATGGTCGCGATCATCGAGGACGGAGCGCCCCTGTCCGAGCTGTCGATCATCCCGGCTCCTCGGTACGACGTGGTCCTCGACGCCATCCTCGACGACGGCTACCGCTTCACGTCGGAGGTGGACGAGCCCTTCGAGCTCACCGAGTACGGGGGAAGGTTCCTGCTCCGGGTCGACGGCGAACGCACCCTCGGGGAGATCGCCCTCGCAGTGAAGGAGGACGCGCTCGCGAACGAGGAGGACCGCGCCGCGATCCGCGTCGGCGAGGTGGAACTGCAGCAGACGTTCGACGAGTACATCGAGGACGAGGCCTTCCGCTTCGTCGCCGCCCTGCGCGGGCGGGAAGCGATCACGTTCGAGGCGACCGCCGGGACATGAGAGGCAGGACGTTCATCGGCGGGGGCCTCCTGGGAGGAACCGTCGTCATCGCGTCGCTGGGCGGGGCGCCGCACCTCGCGGACTCCGACCCCGAGGCACTCCTCGACGGCATCGAGGCGGTCGCCGTGACGCCCACCGAGAGGAGAGAGGAGCTGGAAGCGCGCCTCGACGAGGCGAGCATCTCGTCTGACGACGAGACTCCATCTCTCCGGGACGACCTCCCGGAGCCCGACGCCATCGAATCGACGGGCACTACGTCGGTCGCCGTCGATCCCGTCGAATCTGAACCGGGCGCCGGCGAGGGCGGGCCAGCGCCGGTCGGTGGATCCGCGGATCCGGCGACCGGAGCAGAAACGGAGCCCGAACCCGAGCCGGAGCCGGAGCCGGAGCCGGAGCCCGAACCCGAACCCGAACCCGAACCCGAACCCGAACCCGAACCCGAACCCGAGGATGCAGCTTCCGCGCTTCCCCGGAGAGCCGACGCGCCCCAGGGCGGCGTGGAGGAGACGGCGACGGATGCGACCGCGAGCGATCCGCCCGTCAGACCGGACAGCGCTCCCGCGGATGTCGACTCGTCGGGCGACCGTGAAGTCGTGGAAGAGGCAGCGACCGAGGCGGGCGGAGAGCAGCAGGTGGATGCTGCGGCGCCTGAGCCATCGACGCCGTCGGAGGGCTCCGAGGACGCCGGTCCGGACCCCGACACCGACGACCCCGAACCGGAGTGGTGATGCCCTACTCGGAGGAGGTCGTCAGCGGCACCGCGCTGCGGGACTGCACGGGGCACATCGGTCCGCGGCCGGCCGAGTTCGGGGTCCACGGCGTCGCCGGGACGAGCATCGGGTTCGACGACGCGATGCTCGGCCGGCACGTGCTCTACCTCGGCGGCATCGGCACGGGGAAGACCGTGGGCATCTCCGCGCTCGTCGCCTCCGTGCGCGCGAGCATGACCGCGGACGACGTGATGGTCGTGTTCGACACCAAGGGCGACTACCACGAGACGTTCCACCGGCCGGGCGATGCGGTCATCGCGGCGACGCTCGCCGACGAGTTCGCGGGCCAGGTGTCGTGGAACCTGTTCGAGGAGTTCCGCGCGCTGCCGCCGGGCCGCCTGCCCGAGGACGAGATCTTCGAGATGTGCAGCGGCCTGTCCTCCCGCCTCATCGCCGACGCCGGCGACAACGCGTACTTCGCCAACGCGGCGCGCGACGTGTTCACGGCCCTCGTCACGGCGATGTACCGGGAATCCGAGGAGCGGTCGAACCGCGACATCCGCATGATCGTCGGCGGCATGGGCATCGGCGAGATGCACGCGCTGCTCGACCGACCGGGCAACGCCGACCTCCGCGGCGCGCGCCACTACATCGCCAAGGAGGGGTCGAACTCGACCATGGCGACGATGGCGTTCATGCAGCAGGTGATCCAGGAGTCGTTCCGGTCGTCGTTCGGGCGGCCGGGCGACTTCTCCATCCGCGCGTTCCTCCGCGCGAAGGGGGCGCGGGCGCTGTTCCTCGAGTACGACATCGCCTCGGGCAGCACCCTCGCCCCGGTGTTCACGACCATGCTCGACGTCGCGATGAAGGAGGCCATGTCCCGCCGCCGCGCGGCCGGGCGCGTCTTCTTCGTGCTCGACGAGTTCGCGCTGCTCCCCGAGCTGACGCACCTCTCGGACGGCGTGAACTTCGGCCGCTCGCTGGGGTTGCGGTTCATCGTCGGCACGCAGAACGTGAAGCAGGTGCAGGAGATGTACGGGCCGGAGATGGCCGCGTCGGTGCTGTCGGCGTTCGGATCCGTGTTCGCGTTCCGCCTCTACGACGGGGATTCGCGGCGCTTCGTCGGCGACCGCTTCGGCGCGAACCGCAAGCTGACGCGCTTCGACGCCGCCGTGCGTGGGTCGGGACTCCGCGAGGAGGTCATCACGGGAGCGATGGTCGAGGACTGGGACCTCTCGAGCCTGGGAGTCGGGACCTGTGTGGCGGCGCTGCCGGACGGCCCGCCGGTGCGGTTCCGGTTCGCGCCGCCGTCGTCGTCGTCGTCGCCGCCGTCGCCTACGTCGCGGTAGGACCGCGGGGCACAGCTCCGGCGAGCCGCACCGCGCCGTCGCTACCATCGCCAGACGGGTGCCCGCCTGAGCGTGCGCGACGCATCGAAGCAGTCCCACGACAGGAAGGAGCACCCGTGCACGTCGTCCCACTCGGGTACTTGGGCGAGTTCGAGGGCAAGCCGAACCTCGCGCTGCTGGATCCCCTCACGTCGAAGACCAGGAACCACACGCTCGCGCCGGAGACGGCCCAGCTGCTGCGGTCGATCGACCCGACCCTGGCCGACCAGGATCTCGACGAGCAGGAGCGCCGTCTCCTCGTCGGGTACGCGAAGCTCGGCATCGTCGCCCTCATCGGCGACGACGCACCTCTATCGGCCCTGGACGTCATACCCGTGCCGCGCGTGGACATCATCCTCGATGAGGTGCTCGACGACGGATACCGCTTCAGCTCGGGATCCGACGAGCCGTTCGAGCTGACCGAGTACGGCGCCCGGTTCCTCACCAAGGCCGACGGCCGACGCACGCTCGGAGAGATCGCCGAGGCGACGCGCGACGATGCCCTCGCGGACGACGCCGACCGCACCGCGATCGAGGAGGGCGTTGCGCGCACCGGGCAGTCGTTCGAGCGCTTCCTGATGGACGAGGCCTACCGCCTCATCTCCGCCCTCCAGGGTCGCGTGGCCGTGACATTCGAGGCGACCGAGGGGCCGTGAAAGGGCACCGGATCCTGGGCGGCGTCCTGGTCGGAGGAGTCGCCTTCATCGGCGCCGCGGGCATCCCCCCTCAGGCCGACGGTCCGGATCCGAACGCGCTGCTGGACAGCGTCGAGGCAGCAGCCGTGACACCGGTCGAGAGACGCGAGGAGCAGGAGGAGCGGATCGAAGCCGCGCGCGATTCCACCCGGAGCGATGCCCCGGCTCTCCGAGGCGACCTGCCTCATCCGCAGGATCTCCCCGTGGCCGGAACACGATCGGTTCCCGTGGCGTCGGCGGGCGAGCGCGAGGGACGCCCAGGAGGGCCAGCGGAGGACGGTGAACCTACGACGGCGAGCGCAGGCGCATCTCCAGCTCCGCGGACACATCCCACCGGACTGCCGGCGGCGATCGTCCGACGTGCGACGCCGGCCGCGGCACGGCTCGGGAGGGGCGCCGGTCGCCGTGATGCGCCCGGAGGACGCGGCCGGTGACCGGGCACGATGGCCGAGCCCGGAGCCAGCGCTGATCGGAGCGAGCTCGGATCCGCGGATCCGGAAGGCCGCCCTCGTCTCCCCGACTAGATGAGGTGAGGCACAGACCATCCGCCCCGGTCGGCGCCTCGGACTACGTGCCGACCGGCTCCCCCGCGTGGATGCGGATGGCCTCGCGGATCGTATCCGCGTGCGCGTAGATCTCGTCGAGCGACCCGATCGGGTGGCGCGTCTCGACCTTGTGCGCGTCGAAGAGCCCCAGGTACTTCTGCTTCTTGCCGTTGAAGTGCAGGCGCGCGATGGGCTTGCGGTTGTTGTCGTCGAGGAGGATCGCCAGGTACGACTTCGCGTCGCGGTGCACCACGCGCTGCGGCTTCACCTCGCTGCAGGCGATCGCCTTGACGATCTGGTAGCCCTCGAGCTCCTCGAGCGTCGTCTCGATCTCGGTGTCGCGGTCGAGGTCCGCCTCGACGGCCTCCTCGCTGGTGATCACGTCGGCCGAGGCCGCGGTCGGCGCCGAGGGGAACGCGGGAGCCCCGAGCGCCGTCTTCAGCCGGTCGTTCACCTGCTCGTTGAGGTACTGCTTCGACGCCTTGCCGACGAGGGTAGTGAACTGGTCGCGGACCTTCTCCGTGAACGACCCCTCGTACACGCGGCGGGTGAGGAGCTTCACCCACTCCGGGGTCGGCTCGCGGAACTCGGCGGCGATGGCGCGCTTCAGAGCACCGACGTACTTGAGCTCGCCCGCGGCGCTGATGATCGAGTCGAGGTCGAAGACGTCCTTGGTGAGCTTCATCAGCTCGGGCAGCAGGGTCTCGTCGATGTCGGCCAGGTCGAGCACGAGGAACGGCTTCTCGTCCATGCGGTTCGGCGCGTCGAGGTCCGTGTAGAAGTGGTACACCTCGCCGTTGGTGAGCACCGCGATGCGCGCGTTCGTCACGGCGAAGTAGCGGAAGAGCTGCGACGCGTGCTCGATCTTGAGCGGCTCCGTCGACTTCTTGCACTCGATGAGGATCTGCACCTCGCCGTCGCGCATGATCGCGTAGTCGATCTTCTCGCCCTTCTTGAGGCCGAGGTCCGCCGTGAACTCGGGGACCACCTCGAGCGGGTTGAAGACGTCGTATCCGAGGATCGTGGAGATGAACGGCATGATGAACGCGTTCTTCGTCGCCTCCTCCGTCTGGATGGCCTCGCGCTGGTTGCGCACCTTCAGGGCCAGGGCGGCCAGTCGTTCGGCGAATTCCATGGGGACTCCCTCGTCTCGGTGATGCCGACGATACGGATGTCGATGCGCGTTCATGGAACAGCGGGTGCCCCCATTTCGGGATGGCCGTGCTCCCCTCGGACGGCGCGCGCGACGGCTGCTACCGTGACCGCATGCCCAGCCGAGACGTGCGCGAGGAGCTCGCGGCCTTCGTCGCCGAGCGGGAATGGGCGCAGTTCCACACGCCGGAGAATCTCGCCAAGAGCATCGCGATCGAGGCCGGCGAGCTGCTCGAGTGCTACCAGTGGGACGCCGAAGGGGATCCCGAGCAGGTGCAGGCGGAGCTCGCCGACGTGCTCACGTACTGCCTCCTCCTCGCCGAGCGCCTGGGCGTGGATCCCGATCGGATCGTGCTCGACAAGCTCGCTGTCACGCGCGCCAAGTACCCGGTCGACAAGGCTCGCGGACGCAGCACACGGTATGACGCGCTCTGAGATCCACCCGACGTCCCTCGACCGCGATGTCGTCACGGGGTGGGCGGACGAGGATCCTCGCCACGCGAACTGGCCGGTCGTCTACGTGCTCGACGGGCCGCCCTCCACGCGCCCCGCCCGGGGACCCCGCCGGGATGACGTGTACGTCGGCGAATCGCTGAATGCCGCGGGTCGGCTGCGCCAGCACATCGCCTCCCCGAGACGGGGGCACCTCCGCACCGCACGCGTGATCGTCAGCGACACGTTCAACAAGTCGGCGTGCCTCGACCTCGAGTCGCGCCTCATCGAGCTGTTCTCGGGCGACGGCCGCTACACGGTGCTGAACCGCAACATCGGCATCACGAACGCCGAGTACTACGACCGCGTCGCCTATACGGCCCAGTTCGAGGCGGTCTTCGACCAGCTGCGTGCCGAGGGGCTCTTCCGGCGCTCGATCACCGAGATCGAGAACGACGACCTCTTCAAGCTCTCGCCGTTCAAGGCGCTGACGCGCGATCAGGAGGTGGCGGTCGAGGGCGTGCTCGAGGCGCTGGTCGAGGACCTTCGCGCCGGCACGACGAGCACCACGGTGATCCAGGGCGAGCCCGGCACGGGCAAGACCATCCTCGCGATCTACCTGCTCAAGCTGATCGCGGATGTCCGTCGCCTCGAACCGGACGACGTGATCGACAGCGACTCGCTCCTCACCGACTACTTCCTGGGCGAGAACCGCGGTCTCCTCGAGGGGCTGCGCACGGCGTTCGTCGTCCCCCAGCAGTCGCTCCGGAGATCGGTCGCGAAGGTGTTCGCGAGCACTCCGGGCCTGCAGGACATCGCGGTGCTCACGCCGTTCCAGGTGGGCGAGAGCCGCGAGCGCTTCGGCCTGCTCGTGGTGGACGAGGCGCATCGGCTGAACCAGCGCGCGAACCAGGCATCTGGCCCGCTGAACACGAAGTTCTCGGAGATCACCGCACGGCTGTTCGGCTCCGATGACACGAGGAAGACGCAGCTCGACTGGATCCGCGCCCAGAGCGACCACCAGATCCTGATGCTCGATCCCGCGCAGACCGTCCGACCCGCCGACCTCCCGGCGGCCACGGTCGGCGCGCTCCTCGACGACGCCCGTCGTGACGATCGCCTCTTCCCGCTCATGTCCCAGATGCGGGTCGCCGCGGGCTCCGACTACGTCGGCCACATCCGTCGCATCCTCGGCGCCACCTCGAGCGCGGGATCGGAGCGGCGGCTCCCATCCGCTTCCCTCGGCGACTACGAGTTCCGCATGTTCGACGACGTCGCGGCGATGCATCAGGTCATCCGCGAGCGTGATGCCGAGCACGGCCTCGCCCGCATGGTCGCGGGATACGCGTGGAAGTGGGTCTCGAAGAAGGACCCGGCCGCGTTCGACATCGTGATCGGCGACTACCGCGCGCGCTGGAACAGCACGACGAAGGACTGGATCGGCTCGCGCACGGCGCTCGACGAGGTCGGGTCCATCCACACGGTCCAGGGATACGACCTCAACTACGCGGGCGTGATCATCGGCCCGGACCTCCGCTACGACACCGGGAGCGGCCGCCTCGCCATGGATCGCGCGTCGTACTTCGACGCGAAGGGCCAGGAGAACAACCCGACGCTCGGGATCACCTACACGGACGCCGACCTCCGGCTCCTCATCAGCAACGTCTACGCCGTTCTCATGACGCGCGGGATCCGCGGCACCTTCGTCCACGTAGTGGACCCGGCTCTGCGCGACCACCTGCGCCGCTTCATCCCGTCGTCCCCCTGAGCCGAGCGAGCGCTCCGGCGCGGTGGACAACCTGACCGGTCGGGATCCCCCTCAGCGCACACTGGGGCCTTCCCCACGCTCGCGGCCAGCATGCGTCTCCCCGGCTGATCCGACGGCGCAGCCGCTCCGGGCAGCAGCCATCGGCTCGGCGCGCGTCGCCCGGCAAGCCCGCACCCCCGATCCGAGGAGCCCCGCCCATGACCCCTGCGAGCGACCGGATCGACTCCCGCACCCGCGCCCCGCTCTCCGTCCTCGACCTGGTCCCCGTGTCCGCCGGATCGTCGTCCGCCGAGGCCCTCCGCGACAGCCTCGACCTCTCCGTGCGCGCGGAAGCGGCCGGCTACGCGCGGTACTGGCTCGCCGAGCACCACATGAACCCGGGTCTCGCGGGATCCAGCCCGCACGCGATGCTGGCCGCCGTCGCCGCGGCGACCCGCTCCATCCGGGTCGGCTCGGCGGCGACCCTCATCGGGAACCACAGCGCGCTGCAGGTCGCCGAGGCGTTCGGCACCGTCACGGGGCTCTACGGGCCGCGGTTCGACCTGGGGCTGGGCCGCAGCCCGATGCCGCCGAAGCGGCCGGCGGGGGCGGGAGCCGATGCCGACGCGCAGGCCCGTGTCGTCGACGGCCTCGTCGTGCCCGCGCGCGCCGTGATGTTCAAGGACCGGTCCCGCGCCCAGCTGCAGGCCCGGCTCCTCCGTCGCGGCGACTCCGAGGTCGCGCCATTCGGCGAGACGGTCGACGACCTGCTGGCCTTCCTCGACGGGACGTACGCGGATCCGGAGTTCGGGCCGATCGCGGCTCCCCCGTCGGACGGGTCCGCCGTCGAGGTGTGGATCCACGGGTCGTCCGCCGGCGAGAGCGCCCGCGTCGCCGGATCCCGCGGCCTCCCCTTCGGCGCCAACTACCACTCGACCCCGTGGGGCGTCCTCGACGCGGTCGCGGCCTACCGGGAGCACTTCGTGCCGGGCGTCCTCGCTGCCCCGCGGGTGATCGTCTCGGCCGACGTGCTCGTGGCCGACACCGACGCGGAGGCCCGGCGCCTCGCCTCCGGGTTCGCGTGCTGGGTGCTCTCGATCCGCTCGGGTCGCGGCGCGATCCCCGACCCCGCCCCCGACGACGAGGCCGCCGCACCGCCCGACGCCGCGGAGCTCGCGCAGGTGCAGGACCGCCTCGACACGCGCATCGTCGGGGATCCCGCGACGGTCACGCGGAAGCTGGAGACGCTCCAGCGTGTGACGGGGGCCGACGAGCTGCTGATCACGACGACGACGCACGACCACGCGGCGCGGGTGCGCTCCTACGAGCTGCTCGCGGAGGCGTGGGGTCCGCGCGGCCTCTGAGCGGTTCCGCGCCGAGGCGACGCATCAGCGCGGGTCCCCGTCCCCACCCGCCTCCCGCCGCTTCCGCTCGATGGCGGCGCGATACCTCCGCATGGTCCGTTCCCCGGCACGACGACGGATCTCCTCCACGTCAGGCGCGAAGGTCTCGCGGGTCATGTCCTTCAGCTCGGCGTACTTCCCGTAGAATTCGTCCTGCGTCATGCCGGGCTCCCACGGGCGGCCGATGGCGATCCCGACCGCGGATGCCAGCCCCCAGGCAGCTCCCACCGCCGTGCCCATCGCGAACGAGCCGCTCATGAGCCAGCCGAGGGCCACCACGCCGACCAGCGCGACGAGCGGGGGCACGAGCGCGAAGTCCCAGCCGCCCGGCGACGAGAGCTTCCGCCGCCGGGCGAAGGGATCCTCGACCAGGACCTCGATCAACGCGCCGACGCTGATGGCCACGGCGACGAGCGCCACCAGGTCACCGACTCCCCGCGAGGGGACGGCGGGCAGGAGGGTCGCGAGCCACAAGAGCACGAGCACGACCGGCGCCTTGACCAGCCCGAGGACGAGATGTCCTGACAGGGGTGCCCACAGGCCAGGCGGCTCCCACGAGTCGGGGTTGCGTGGTCGATCACCTGTCATGAGAGCGCCCTCCTTCTAGATCGGTTCATCCGAAGCAGTCTGCGATAACTCCGTCGACTCCAAGCAACGCTTCGATCACCTCAGCAGCGTCATCGCCGACGGCCACTGCGAAGTCGCCTCTGGCGATCGCACGAACGATCCCCGACAGCGAACCGAAGATGGAGCGAGCTTCCTTGATCCAGCCGATGACCCTGCCGACCGGAATGCCGTATTGGACAATCAAGCCGACGATGTCAGTCGCGCACGCGAACCAGTTGGCGGCGAGACGGACCTGCGGCACTCCTCCTACCGGGCTCTGGCTCGACTTGCGAAAGGACACCGTGCTCACTACGAGCGCTTCCGAAGCAGTTTGAGCCGGCACAGACGCGTTGCTGACCCTGGCGTTGATCGCGTCAGCAAGTCGGCGCTCGTAGCCGGGAGTCGAAGCTGGATCGGCGTCCTTGAGGTCCGCAGGAAGTGACTCGAGTAGCGACAGCAACTGATCGAGTTGGTCGACGGAGGAACCCTGTGTACTGGAGGACTCAGAGGCGAGAAGCGCGTTCGTACCTGCGGCACCGGACTTCGACATCGCATGATGAACAGGAGTTGGCGGCCCAGACGGAACAACAGTCGTGACGGCCAGAGCGATGGTGACCGCTCCAGCGATCGCGGCGGCGACGGCTCCGGTGCGGAAGTTGCGCGCGAGTCGAGCTTCAAACCTCATGGGTGGCTACCTTCTACGTGCGAGGCTTCGTCGCCTCGTCGAGACGAGGCTGACGCAACACGCGGTCGCTGTGGCGGCCTGTCCACAACGCAGCCTCGCGCTCGATCGGACATCTTCGACAGCTCGGCCATCCGGCCTAGCGGCGGCGGCGGAAGCCCCCCCGGGCACTCCGCCCCGCTTCACGCCCCCGACACGACACTCTGCACATGGTGCCCTCCCGCGGCGGATCCCTACCCTGTGTCAACCCGTCGCCACACCCGAGGAGACTCCCCATGGCATCCACCGCACCCGACGACTACGCGCTCGCGCGGGTCCCGCAGGAGGCGCGCTACCACTGGTTCCAGATCGCGACCCAGCGCGTCGGCCAGCTCTCGGCGCTGAGCGCCTTCGTCGTCGCCGCCACGCTCGGCTTCAGCATGAGCTTCTGGGATGCCTTCTGGGCCATCACCATCGGCGCCGTGATCCTCGAGGTCGTCTGCGTCTTCACGGGACTCATCGGGCAGCGCGAGGGCCTGAACACCTCGATCCTGTCGCGCTGGACGGGCTTCGGGCACAACGGCTCGGCGCTCATCGGCCTGGCCATCGGCGTCAGCCTCATCGGCTGGTTCGGGATCCAGTCGGGCGTCTCCGCGTCGGGCCTCCACTCGATCATGCCGTGGCTCCCGGTGTGGGCCTGGTCGCTCGCGTTCGGCCTCATCATCACGGCGGTCGTGATGCTCGGCTTCCACGGCATGCAGTGGGTCGCCAACGTCGCCGTGCCGCTCTTCCTGCTGCTGGTGGGCTGGGCCGTGGTGATCGAGCTGCAGAAGCACGACATCTCGGAGCTCCTGACGCAGCCGGCGCCCGGCCCGCCGATGTCGATCATCGCGGGCGCCTCGATCGTGGCCGGCGGCTTCATCGTCGGCGCGCTCATCTCGCCCGACCAGACGCGCTACAACCGGTCGGCCGCCGATGTCGTGAAGCAGACGGTCGTGAGCATCACGGTCGGCGAGTACCTCACGGGGCTGTCCGGCGTGCTGCTCGCCCACGCGGTGCGCACGGCCGACGTGTCGGCCATCATCCTGTCGTCGGTCGGCTGGGTCGGCGTGCTGGTGATCCTGCTGGGCACCATCAAGATCAACGACTGGAACCTCTACTCGTCGGGCCTCGGCGTCGTGAACTTCATCGACACGGTGTTCGGGCGGCGGGTGAACCGGGCGCTCGTCACGGTCGTCGTCGGCGTGATCGGGTCGGTGCTCGCGGCCGCCGGGATCCTCGGGCAGTTCACCGCGTTCCTCACCCTGCTCGGGGTCGCGTTCCCGCCGATCGTCGGGATCATGATCGCCGAGTACTTCGTCGTCAAGAGCTGGCGGCCGGCGCTCGACGCCTCGCGGGAGGCCGGCACGCTCCCGGCGAGCGCCCCGCGCTGGGTGCCCGTGAGCCTCGTGATCTGGGTGGTCTCCGCGCTCGTCGGCTACTACGCGACCTTCGGCCTCGGCAGCCTCAACGCCGTCATCACGGCGTTCGTGCTCTACGCGGTGCTCGGCAAGGCGGGGCTGATCCGCGGCGTCGGCGAGGTGCGCACCGAGACGGCCGACCAGGCCGCCCCCGGCGTCGCGGCGCCGGACGCGGCCTCGGCCACGGCAGGGAAGGTGGCGACCCGATGAGGATCGGCATCGACGTCGGCGGCACCAACACGGACGCCGTGCTCATGGACGGCGACCGCGTGGTCGTCGGCATCAAGTCCTCGACCACCCAGGACGTGACGAGCGGCATCGTCGGCGCGCTCGCCGAGCTCGACCGGCAGCACCCGTTCGACCCGGCTGGCATCGACGGCGTCATGATCGGCACGACCCACTTCATCAACGCGCTCGTCGAGGCCAGGCGGCTCGCGCCGACGGCGGCCGTGCGGCTCGCGCTGCCCGCCACCGCGTCGCTGCCGCCCTTCGTCGACTGGCCGGAGGAGCTCGTGGCCGCCGTGCGCGGCACGGGGTACCTCGCCCACGGCGGCCACGAGTTCGACGGGCGGGTCATCTCGCCGCTCGACCACGACGAGCTGAAGCGCCACGCGGCCGACATCGCCCGGCGCGGCCTCCGCTCCGTCGCGATCTCCAGCGTCTTCGCGCCCGTGAACAGCGAGTTCGAGGTGGAGGCCGCCGCGGTGCTCGCCGCCGAGCTCGGACCGGACGTCGCCATCTCGCTCTCGCACGAGATCGGCCGCATCGGCCTGCTCGAGCGCGAGAACGCCACCATCATCAACGCGTCGCTGCGGGAGCTCGCCGACCAGATCGTCGGCGGGCTGGAGCGGGCGGTGCGCGGGCACGGGATCACCGCTCCCCTCTACCTGTCGCAGAACGACGGCACGCTCATGGGCGTGGACTTCGCGCGCCGCTACCCGGTGGCGACCTTCGCGTCGGGCCCCACCAACTCGATGCGCGGCGCGGCGCTGCTGTCCGGCCTCGGCACGTGCGCGGTCGTCGACATCGGCGGCACCACGAGCGACGTGGGCGTGCTCGCGGGCGGGTTCCCGCGGGAGGCGACCGCGGAGATCAGCGTGGCCGGCGTCCGCACCAACTTCCGCATGCCGGACGTGCTCTCCATCGGCATCGGCGGCGGATCCCTCGTGCGCGGCGACGGCGACGTCGTCGGGCCCGACTCGGTCGGCTACGAGCTCGGGCGCCGCGCGCTCGTCTTCGGCGGCGACACCCTGACGACCACGGACATCGCGGTCGCGGCCGGCATGGTCGACGTCGGCGATCCGGCGTGCGTGGCGCACCTGTCGCCGCAGCTCGTCCGCCGCGTGCTCGACACCATCGCGATGCGCGTCGCCGACGTCGTGGAGCGCATGCGCACGTCGTCCGCCCCGCTGCCCGTCGTGGCCGTGGGCGGCGGATCCATCCTGCTGCCCGACGAGCTCGAGGGCCTCGGCCGGGTGCACCGCCCCGACAACTTCGCCGTCGCGAACGCCGTGGGAGCGGCCATCGCACAGGTCTCCGGCGAGCTCGACCGCGTCTACAGCGTGAGCGAGGGATCCCGCCAGCAGGCCCTCGACGACGCCAGGCAGGAGGCCGTCGAGCGGGCGGTCGCCGCCGGCGCCTCCCCCTCGACCGTGGAGATCGTCGACTTCGACGAGCTCCCCATCCCGTACCTGCCCGGCAACGCGATCCGCATCCGCGCCAAGGCCGTCGGCGACCTCGACATCAGGAAGGCCGCGAATGTCTGACACGACCGTGCCCCGCACCCGCCTCACCGAGATCCGGCTGGAGCACCTGCCCGCCATCGCGCGCGGCGCGGCCATCCTCGGCACAGGCGGCGGCGGCGACCCGTACATCGGCCGGCTGCTCGCGGGCGAGGCGATCAAGGAGCTCGGGCCCATCCCGCTCGCCGACCCGTTCGAGCTCCCGGACGACGCCGTGGTGATCCCCGTCGCGATGATGGGCGCGCCCACCGTGATGGTCGAGAAGCTGCCGACGGTCGAGCAGCTGCAGGGGGCGATCCTCTCGCTCGCCCGCTACCTGGGCGTCACGCCCACGCACGTGGCGTGCATCGAGGTGGGCGGCGCGAACTCCACCATCCCGATGGTCGCGGCCGCGCGCATGGGCCTGCCCATCGTGGACGGCGACGGGATGGGGCGCGCGTTCCCCGAGATCCAGATGGTGATCCCGACCATCGACGGCATCCGCGCCACCCCCATGTCGTTCGCCGACGAGAAGGGCAACACGGGCGTCGTCGACACCATCGACAACGCGTGGGCCGAACGCCTCACGCGGCCGGTCGCGGTGCAGATGGGCAGCTCGATGATCATGTCGAACTACGCGATGACCGGCGCCCAGGTGAAGGCGTCCTTCGTGCCGCACACCCTGTCGCTCTGCCACGAGCTCGGCACGCTCGTGGAGGAGGCGCGCGAGGCCCTCGTCGACCCGGTCGAGGCGGTCGCCGCGCGTCTCGGCGGCGCGGTCCTGCTGGGCGGCAAGGTCGTGGACGTCGCGCGGCGCACCGTCGCGGGCTTCGCACGGGGCGAGGCCAGGATCCAGGGCACGGGCGCGGACGCCGACCGCGTGATCGTGCTCGGGTTCCAGAACGAGATGCTGCTCGCGTCGATCGACGGCGTCCCGGTCGCCTCCACGCCCGACCTGATCATGGTGCTCGACAGCGAGACGGGCGAGCCGATCACGACGGAGACGCTCCGCTTCGGGCAGCGCGTGCGCGTGGTCTCCGCGCCGGCCGACGAGCGGTGGCACAGCCCGGGCGGCATCGCGCTCGCCGGGCCCCGCTACTTCGGCTACGACATCGACCCCGTCCGCTCGCCCGTGGACGACTTCTCCGAGCCGCCGGGCGCATAGGGCCGGGTGCTACCGTGACGCCCGTGAGCCGGGACCTGGGAGTCGACGACCTCCCCGACCTCGTCTCCGGGCTCCTCCTGCTCGGCTCGGGCGGGGGCGGCGACCCGCGGATCCTCGCGGCCGCCACCGCCCGCCAGCTGCGGGACGCGCCGGTGCGCGGACTCGCGCTCGACGACCTCGACGCGGACGACCTCGTGGTGCCGGTGGGCTACATCGGATCCACGTCGGTGCTGCGCGAGAAGCTCCCGTCCGGCACGGAGCTGGCCGAGGCCGTCGAGGCGCTCACCCGCTGGACGGGCACGCCTCCCGCTGCCCTCATGGCGCTCGAGATGGCGGGCGTCAACGGGCTCGCGCCCCTCTCGGCCGCCTCGACGCTCGGCCTCCCCCTCCTCGACGCCGACCTCACGGGGCGCGCGCTCCCCCGCATCGACCAGTCGAGCCTCGTCGTCTCCGGCCGCGACATCTCGCCGTGCGCCATCACCGAGCCGGGCGGTCGCACGATGCTGCTCGACGGCATGACGCCCGCCGAGGTCGAGGCACTGCTCCGGCTCGTGATCGCGCACTCCTCCGGCTGGGCGGCGCTCGCCCTGCCGCCGCAGCGGGCCGCCGACCTCCGCGCCACCGCCATCCCCGGCACCGCCGAGCGCGCCATCCGGCTCGGCCGCGCCCTCCGCGACGCCGCCGGCGCGGGCACCCCGGCCGGCCTCGCGGCCGCCCTCGGCGGCGCGCTCCTCGGGCACGGCCGCATCGCGGACGTGGTCACGTCGCCCCGCCCCGGCCGCTTCGACGTGACGACGGTGAGCGTGGTCGACGAGTCGACGGGCGCGGTGATCCGGCTCGAGGCCGAGAACGAGTTCGTGATCGCGCTCGCGGACGGCCGACCGGTCGCGGCATCGCCCGACCTCATCGCGGTGATCGCCGTCCCCGGCACGTCCGTGGCCGGGGCCCGCGTGCTCCTCGTCGACGACGCGCGCCCGGGCACGCGCGTCGTGGTCGTGTCCCTCGACGCGCCCGCGTGGTGGACCGCGACGCCCGAGCGCCTGGCCGCCGTCTCGCCCGCGGCGTTCGGGTTCGGCCGGGTCGACGTCGGATCCGACGCCGTCGGTGCTCCCGCGTGATCCGGCCCGTCCCCCTCTCCGCGCTGCTCGACCACGCGTCGCTCGCGGACGTGCGCCGGGTGGCGGGCACCGCGGATCCCGCCGTCTCCGGCGTGCGCGGCGTGCGCATGGACGCGCCGGCGGACGACGCGACGGCCGGCGACGGAGCGGGCCGGGCCGGCGGGGCCGACGTCCTCGTCGTCCTCGACCGCGCCGAGCGGACCACCTGGCGCTTCGACGCGCGACTGCGCCGCCTCGCCGACCGGGGCGTCGCGGCCGTCGTGCTCGACGCGTCCGTCGTGGTGGATCCCGCGACGACGCTCCTCGCGGACCGCCTCGGCATCGTCGTGCTGGCCTGCGACGACGCGTGGGCGACCTCCATCGCCCTGCACGACCGCCTCGGCGACGCGCGGGCCGCCGCCGGCCGCGCCGCGCTCGACGCCGTGGCGGCGGTGGCGGACGCGGGCCCGGATCCCGCGGACGCCCTGCGCGCGGCCGCCGCGACCCTCGGGCGCACCGCCCTCCTCGTCGACTCCTCCGGCCGCGCGCTCGCGCCCGAGCGCTCAGCGCCCTCTCCCGCCGCGCACGCCGCCATCGCCGCCGGCCTCCCCGGGCACGTCGACGCCCGCCCCGTCGGCGAGGGCGGCACGCTCGTCACGGCGCCCGTCGACTCGGGCCTCATGGCGCCGAGCTGGATCGCGGTCGAGGTGCCCGGATCCGTCGCCGCCGAGGTCGACGCCGTCACCGCCGCGCTCCCCGTCGTCGCCCTCGCGCTCGGGCAGCGCCTCTCGCTCCGCCGCGTGATCGACGAGCGCGAGGCGCGCTGGCGCATCGCCCTCCTCGGCGAGCTCCTCGAGGCCGGCGACTCCCCCGGCGCCGGGCTCCTGCGGCGCGCGCTCGAGCTAGGGTGGCGCGTCGAGGGCTGGCACATGGGGATCCGCGTCGTCGCGCGCCAGGACGCCGACCACGTCGGCCGCCGCTACGAGCTCATCGAGGCGCTCGCGGCGGAGGGCCTCGACGTCGGCGTGGTCGAGCAGGGCGACGGCTGGGCCGCGTGGATCTCGTTCGCGCTCGAGCCCGACGTCCCCGCCGCGAACGACGCCGCGCGCGCGGTCCGCCGCGCCCACCAGCGCTGGGACGACGACCTGCCGAGCGACGTCGGCGTCGGCCGCGTGCACCACGGCCCTGCGGGCATCGCCCGGTCGCTGGCCGAGGCCGCCGACGCCGCCCGCCTGGCCGCGTCCCGCCCGCAGTCGGGCCGCTTCCTGCACGTCGACCGGCTCGGCCTCGCCCAGCTCCTCCTCGCCTGGACCCAGACCGACACCTTCCAGCCCGCCGCCCTCGAGCTGCTGGCCCCGCTGCGCCGCCAGACCACGGGCGACCTGCTCGCCACGCTCGCCACCTACCTCGACGCCGAATCGTCGGTCGCGGAGACCGCGTCGATCCTCGCGGTGCACCGCAACACCGTGGCCGAGCGGATCCAGCGCGTCCAGCGCATCCTCCAGGTCGACCTGCAGGACGCCGAGACGCGCCTCGCCCTGCACCTCGCCTGCCGCACGGTGCTGGCGGCGGGAGCGTAGGCCGGGCCGCCGGGAGCCCCCGTCCGAGGCGGCGTCCGCGCTATCCTGTGGACGCTCGCCCGCTTCGCCGATCCCGCGCGCCTACCGTCGACATCACCGCTCTTCCGCCGCACGCGCGGCCAGGCGCGCCCCGCCCCGACGCAGGTGCGCCGGCCGGCGGATCCACCCCACACGCACGAGAGGCACCCGCCCATGACCGACACCACCCGCACGATCCCCTGGGACGGCACGCTCGACGAGCGCGCGGCCCGGGCCCTCGAGGCGCCAGGAGGCCTCGTCGTCGCCGCCACCAAGGTCGGCTACATCCTCATGACGACCGACGGCACCGGCCTCGAGCGCAAGTTCGACGCGAAGCAGCGCAACCGCGACAAGCCGGGCGTGGTGCTCTGCACGAGCATCGAGCAGCTGACGCAGCTCGCCGTGCTCAACGACGAGATCCTCGCCTTCTACCAGGAGCACTGGGACGCCGACGTGCTCCTCGGCTGCATCCTCCCGTGGCGCGAGGACGCGAAGCACCTCCTCCCCGACGAGACGGCGCAGCAGCTCGCCATGGACCGCCGCGGCACCAGCTGCTTCGTGATCCGCTTCGGCCGCCCCGCCGAACAGCTCGCCGAGCACCTGTGGAAGAGCGGCCGCCTGGCGTTCGCGAGCTCCGCGAACCCGTCCGGCAAGGGCAACCGCGGACGCGTCGAGGGCATCGGCGAGCGCATCGAGCAGCAGGCCGACGTCATCGTGGCCGCCGACGACTACGTCGCCTCCATCCAGCCGGGCCTCGACGAGACGAGCCGCCACGAGCAGGGCGTCATGGTCTCCATGGTCGACGCATCCGGCGCGCTCATCCCGGAGCAGCACGGCGAGCGCTCGGTCACCCCGAACCCGACGCTCATCCGTCGCGGACTCGCGGTGGACGTCATCATGTCGGCGCTCGCGCGGTCGTTCCCGTCGTGGGACTACCGTCACGGCGAGTACTACTGATCCCGTCCGGATCAGCACCTCGAGGGCCCGCGGAGCACGTCTCCGCGGGCCCTCCCGCGTCCCCGCGCGCCCATTCGCGGGGCGCCCCTGCAATTCCCTAGGCGGGGAGATCGAACGGCATTCCCCCGGGATATGCCGGCGACACGCCGCCGCGATGCGCGGGAAACCGCGCCGGGGATCGCGCGCGGATGCGTCGGAATGCGCGCGGCGACGACGCGGCGACGTATCGGGGACCGTCTTCCCGTGGATTGTCGGTCAATTCCGTCGCCGATTCACGAACGATGTCGGATTTCCCGCGGACAACGGGTATCGTGGTTCTCGCCGCATCATCTGATGCACCATCTGCAATGAGAGGAACAGACGTGGCTCGCAAGGTTGTCACCACGCTCGTCGACGACATCGACGGCGTCGTCATCGAAGAGGGAAAGGGCGAGACCGTCCCGTTCGCGCTCGACGGCGTGAATTACGAGATCGATCTGAGCGACGCCAACGCCGCGAAGCTCCGTGAGGCGCTCGACACGTACGTCGACCGCGCGCGCCGCGTCGGCCGCGCCTCCACCGGCCGTTCGGCCGGCTCGCGCCGCTCGTCCTCCAGCGCCCCCAAGGAAGACCTCGGCGCCGCCCGCGAGTGGCTCCGCGAGCACGGCCACAAGGTCTCCGAGCGCGGCCGCATCTCCGCCGACCTGCTCGAGGAGTACCGCGCCAACAAGTAGGCGACACGACGCGCGCATCGCGCGCAGCACTTGCGAAGAGGGCCGATCCGCCAGCGGATCGGCCCTCTTCGTCGTCCCGGGGGCTCCCCGTAATGAATTACGCAGCCCCCGGAATGCCGGGGGCCGGCATGCGCGGCGCGCCGGGTGTCACGGGCCCGTCACGCGGGCGTCGCGGGCACGTCGCGGGGTCGCGAGCACGCTCGCCGGGAAGAAGGAGCACCGTGCCGAATCACCTCGCATCATCCGGGACCGCAATTCCCGCCCGCCGTCCGCGTCGTCCCCTCCGCGGGCGCTTCCTCGCGTCGGCGGGCGCCGCGCTCATCGCGCTGGTCGCCGTGGTCGGCGTGAGCGGCCAGATCCAGTCCGCGTCCGCTGCCGTCTCCCCGACGACCACGGCGCAGTGCAACGACACCCCGAACGGCGGTGGCGACCAGGTCGAATGCGACGTGACGGTCGTCAACGAATTGAACGTCGCGACGCAGACCGGATCCTCGACGGTCACCACCCGCGTGTGCGCCGGTGCCGCGGGAGCGGCGCCCCTCTGCACCACCACGGTGTCGCAGCGCGACGGCATCATCATCACCGCGGTCCAGCAGTGCAACGGCGTCGCCAACGGCGGCGGCAGCAATGTCATCTGCAACGTGGACATCACCAACAACATCGTCGGCGACAGCACCACGACGCCCGCGACGGTGAACCAGTGCGTCGGATCCGCCACGGACGGCGCGGCGGGCGGAACGGCCTGCAATCCGGTCTCCAGCACCACGGGCGCCGACGTCACCCAGTGCAACGGCTCCGGCAACGGCGGCGGCGCCGCGGGCCGCGTCACCTGCACCGTGCCGACCTCCACCTCCACCTCCGCGCTCCTCGTCCAGGTGAACCAGTGCAACGGCTCCGGCAACGGCGGCGGCGCGACCGTCACCTGCAGCACGAACATCAGCAACTTCGTCACGGCGGTCGTGACGCCGACCCCGACCCCGACGGCGACGCCCACCGCGACCCCGACGGTGCAGCCCACCACGCCCGCGCCCACTCCCACGCCCACCGCCCCGACGCCCACCCCGACGGCCCCCACGCCGACGCCCACCGCGCCGACCCCCACGCCCACGGCTCCGACCCCGACGCCCACCGCGCCGACCCCGACGCCCACGGCTCCCACGCCGACGCCCACCGCGCCGACCCCCACGCCGACGGCCCCGACGCCCACTCCGACGGCCCCGACGCCGACGGCCACCGCGCCGACCCCGACGCCCACCGTCCCGACGCCCACCGCGACGGCTCCCACGCCCACGCCCACGGCTCCGACGCCCACCGCCACGGCCCCCACGCCCACCCCGACCGTCGGGACCCCCACCCCGACCGTGGGGACGCCCACCCCCACGAGCACGACCGCCACCCCGATCGTCCCCGGCGGCACGACGCCGGGCGGATCGCTGCCGGTGACGGGCTACGACCCCACGCCCACGATCGGCTGGGGCCTGGCCGCGCTCGTCCTGGGTGCGCTCGGCCTGGGCTGGAACGCGCGACGCCGGTCCGCCCAGCGGTAGCCGCACCGCGGATCCCCTGACGCATCGCCCGACGACACGTCGTCGGGCGATGCGTCGTGCGTAGCCCCAAAAGCACGTCCATGGTGGGCTTTCGCCCCCGAGCGGATACGGTGGCCGCGATGGAGGTGCCGGATGCATGAGCGAGTCCACGGCGGATCCCTCCGCTCGACGCGCGATTCGCCTGCGCTCGCCCGCCGCCCTCTCCCCGGCGAGGCGCCGTGGTGATCCGCGTCGACGTGCTCGGCGGATTCCGCGTCCAGGGTCTCGGCGCGGGTCCCGCCTCCGCGTCGATCGGCCCGGATCCGACCGGAGCCGCCCTCTCCGACGGCACCAGGCGGCTCATCGCCGCACTCGCGATCCGGGCCCGCCCCGCCGACCGCGGCACGCTCGCCAGCCAGCTGTGGCCCGACGCCGTGGACGGCCGTGCCGCATCGAGCCTCCGATCCGCCATCGCGCGTCTCGGCGACGGCGGCCGCGAGATCGTCGGCTCCGCACCCGGCGGGCTGACGCTGAACGACGCGGTCGCCGTCGACCTCCGGACGGCCCGGGCGACGGCGGCACGCCTGCTCGAACCACGAGAGGAGGAGCCGGACGACGCGGACATCTCGCCCGCCGCGGTGGCCCTCTTCAGCGCGGACCTCCTGCCCGACTGGTTCGACGCCTGGCTGGAGCCCGCGGCGGAGGAGTGGCGGCACCTGCGCGTCAACGCGCTGGAGGCCCAGTCCCAGGCGCTCCTGACCCGTTCGCGCCTGCACGAGGCGGCCTCGGCCGCCCGACGCGCCATCGACGTCGATCCCCTCCGCGAGACCGCGCAGCGCTGCCTGATCGCGGTGCACGTCGCGGCCGGCAACCAGTCGGACGCCCTGCGCGCCTTCGAGGTCTACCGCACGCGCCTCGAGCGCGAGGTGGGCCTGGAGCCGACGGCGATGCTGACCGGCCTCGTGTCCGGCCTGCGACCCCGAGCCACGGTCCGCCGCGACGCCTGACCGCCTGGGCGACCGCCCGGCATCAGGCCGCCGCGCGGCGGCTCACACGCGCGCCGCTGCGCCCCCGAGCCGCTCCCAGAGGAACGCGTGGATGAGCGACTGCAGCCTCGCCGTCGCGGGATTGTCCGCCGATCCGCCGTGCCCGCCCGCGGTGTTCTCGAAGTACCAGGCATCCTCGACGCCGGTCTCGTGCAGCAGCGCGACCATCTTCCGCGCCTGCACCGGGCCGACGCGGTCGTCGCTCGTGGCCGCGTAGACCAGCGTCGCCGGGTATGCGATCCCGGCGCGCACGTTGTGGTACGGCGAGAAGGTCCGGATGAAGTCCCAGTCGGACGGCACGTCCGGGTCCCCGTACTCGGCGATCCACGAGGCTCCCGCCGACAGGCGCGTGTACCGCCGCATGTCCAGGAGCGGCACCCCGCAGATCACGGCGCCGAACAGCTCCGGGTAGGTCGTGAGCATGTTGCCGACCAGCAGGCCGCCGTTGCTCCGGCCCTCGCAGCCGAGGCGCGCCGGGACGGTCACGCCGCGCTCCACGAGATCGCGCGCGACGGCGGCGAAGTCCTCGTACGCGCGATGCCGGCGCTCCCGCAGCGCGGCGCGGTGCCACGCCGGCCCGTACTCGCCGCCGCCGCGGATGTTGGCGAGCACGTAGACCCCGCCGCGCGCGAGCCAGCCGCGCCCCACGACGCCGCTGTACGACGGCAGGCGGCTGTTCTCGAAGCCGCCGTAGCCGGAGAGGAGCGTCGGCGCGGATCCGTCGAGCGGCAGGCCACGCGGCCCCACCTGGAAGTAGGGCACGCGCGTCCCGTCGTCCGACACGGCGAAGTGCTGCTGCACCTCGAGGCCCGTGGCGTCGAAGGACGCGGGCTGCTCCTTGACCGGCCGGGGCGCGCCCTCGCCCACCACGCCGCGCAGCAGCGTCGGCGGGGTGAGGAACCCGGTCACGGCGAGCCAGTACTCGTCGGTCTCCCGGTCCGTCGCGACGACGGAGACGGATGCGAGCGGCGTCCCCACGCGCACGTCCTCCTCCCGCCAGCCGCCGGAGCCGACCGCCGTCGGCGGCGTGAGGACGCGGATCCGGCTCGCGACGTCCTCGAGCAGCGTCAGCACGAGGTGCCCCGCGGTCCAGGCCCAGTCCTCGAGGCTCCGCGACGAGGTCGGCGCGAACAGCACGGCGAGCTCGCGGGATCCGGCGAGGAAGTCGTCGAGGCGCGCCGCCAGCAGCGAGCCCGCGGCGTGCACGACGCCGCCGATCTCCGTGTCGGTGCGCGGCCGCAGCACGAGCCACTCGCGGTGCAGGTCGACGTCCACGTCCTCGGGCACGTCGATCGGGACGGTCCCCGCGTCCGTCAGCAGGAGCGTCCTGGACGTGAAGAAGTCGGGCACCTCCCGCACCACGTCGCGCTCGAATCCCGGCGTGGGGTCGTGCGTCACGTGGACGAGCATGTCGGTGGCCGCGACCGCGTGCACCTCCGGCGCGTCCGCGAGCGCCTGCCCGCGGCCCCAGCGGCGCGCGGTCCGGGCGTACGAGCTCTCGGTGAGGCTGCCCGGCCCGAAGTCGGTGCCGACGAAGACCGTGTCCCGGTCGATCCACGACACCATCGTCTTCGCGACCGGCACCTCGAATCCGTCCTCGACGAACAGCCCGGTGCCGAGGTCGAGCTCGCGGACCGCGACCGCGTCGCCGCCGTCGGGCGAGAGCGACACGAGCGCCCGGTCGCGCGCGGGCGACAGCAGCTGCGCCCGCGAGAACTGCCACGGGATCCCCTCGGCGGCGCCCAGCGCGTCCAGGTCGAGCAGCACCTCCCACTCGGGCGCCGGCGCCTCGTACTCGTCGAGCGTCGTCCGCCGCCAGAGGCCCTGCACGTGGTCCGCGTCGCGCCAGAGGTTGTAGAGGTGCTCCCCGTGCCGCGAGACGTACGGGATCCGCTCGTCGGACTCCAGCACCGCGAGCAGCTCGCCCGTGAGCTCCGCGCGGTCGCGCTCCGGCGATCGGCCGAGCGTCCGCTCGTTCTCCGCGCGCACCCATTCGAGGGCGCGGTCGCCGTGGATCTCCTCCAGCCAGAGGAAGGGATCGTCAGGTGTCGAGGAGGTGCGAGCGTCGGCGGTCATCCCCTCAGCCTACGGAGGCGACGGGGCGCGGATCAGGCCGCGGGCGCCAGGAACTCGTCCCACCCGGGGGCGGGCCGCTCCATCCCGCTGACCACCCAGCCGCTCCCCTGCGGTGCCCGCGGCGACGTCCGGAGCGTCCAGCCCATCTCCTCGGGCGTGCGGTCGCTCTTGCGGTTGTTGCACGACAGGCAGCAGGCCACGAGGTTCTCCCACGTGTCCTTGCCGCCGCGCGAGCGCGGGAGGACGTGGTCGATGGTGGTCGCGTTCCGGGCGCAGTACGCGCACCGGCCCCCGTCGCGCCGCAGCACGCCGCGCCGCGAGACGGGCACGCGGCGCGCGTGCGGGAGCCGCACGTACCGCGTGAGCAGGATCACGGACGGGCGGCCCCAGGCGCCGCCGCTGCCGAGGATCGGGTGCTCCTCGTCCTGGGCGAGCATGGTGGCCTTGCCGCTCAGCACGAGCACCAGGGCCCGCTTGAACGACACGACGGCGAGCGGCTCGAAGCCCGCGTTGAGTACCAGTGTGCGCACGACATCCCTCTCAGACCGGCCTGGACGGCTTCCAGGAATCCGAATGAGGCGTCCCGCCCCCGGGAACACGCGAAGGCACCGCCGAGTGCTCGGCGATGCCTTCTAGGAGAGCGGGTGACCGCTCGGGTGGAACAGGTGGCTGCCCATCCGGGGATGGTGCCGATGGCCGTGGCGCACGTGCGCATCCATGGTGCGGATGTCAGGTGCGGTGGTCATCGGGGCTCCCGAGCGGGTCGAGGGACGTCTCACCGGACAGGGTAACCCCTCGATCCCCGTTTGTCCCGGGGAACGCAGGAGGCCGGCGGCGCATCCCACAGGATGCGTGCCGCCGGCCTCCCGGGGTCGTTCTCGTGACGGTGTCAGCCCAGGAGGCGGACGTAGTGCACGTTGGAGCTCCAGACGGGGCGCTCCTTGACGTGGTCGCCGGGCTTCGGCGCGTCGATCATGATGCCGTTGCCGGTGTAGATGCCGTCGTGGCTGAAGTCGTTCCAGACGACGATGTCGCCGGCACGCGCCTCGGAGGCGGGTACCGTGACGCCGGCCGCGCCCTGTGCCCGCACCGAGTGCGCCAGGTTGAGGCCGAACTGGGCGAACACGTACTGGACGAGGCCCGAGCAGTCGAAGCCCGCGGGGGTGTTGCCGCCGAAGACGTAGGGCACGTTGAGGTACTGGCGGGCGACGGCGGCGACGCCGGTGGCCGAGGTGCCCGGGTAGATCGGGTTCTGGGAGAGCTGCGATGCGGACGCGCCCGTGTAGCTCGTGACCGAGGACGCGAGCTGCGTGCGCCGCTGCTCCGCGAGGGCGGCGCGCGCGGAGGCGGCCTTCTGCGCGTTGAGGTCGGCGACGGAGGTGGCGGTGAAGCCCTCCTCCTCGACCGGAGCCGACGACGCGTTGTCTGCGGTGACGACCTGCGCGTTGGCGGCCGTGTAGTCCTGTAGCGACGCACCGGGCGCCGACGCGGTGTGCTCGAGCGAGGATCCGGCGGCGTAGGCCGGGATGGCCATGACGCCCACGAGGCCGGTGACGAAGGTCATGACGACCGCGTTGGCGGCCTTCGTGCGGCGCGAACGTCCCGTGGGCACGGGTGCCGGGGACAGGCGGGGCGCGGGAGCCTGGAGCGTGCGGGTCGCGGAGTCGCGCCGGGGGCGGACGGCCTTCGCGGTCTCGGCGGCGCGGAGCTCGCGGCGAGTGGGCAGGCGATCCATCCCGGGTGCGGGCGGTCGGGTCGGGTCGGACGGGTTCCCGACGGAACCGCTGATGTCACCATGGGCCAAGTTGTCAACCTCCTGCGTCTCGACGCCGGACATGCTGGCGCCCCGTCCCTCCAAGGTCGTCGAGGGGTACTCATGCAGGGGACGGGTGTCGAGACGCCCTGCATCGGGCCCGGAACCTCTGTGGTGGTCGGTCGGGCCTGTTCGAGAGTAAGGGACGCGCACCCGTTTGTCATCCTGAGGGACCATATTTCTAACGAATCCATAACGGCAGACGTCATCCTCGCGACGGATGCGGGACAGAACCCCCGGTGAGCGCGGCGTGCCCCGCTTGCGTACCCCGTCCGGGGGTGGTCCTGGGGATCCGCCCAGCGCCGACCGCGACAGCGATGCCGACGCGACGCGGGATCAGCGCTCGATGAAGATGTGCCCGGCGACCTCGAGCGGGAGCTCCAGCCCCGCCCCCGCCCCCTCGACCCGCACCAGGACGTAGGCGCCCTCGCGGGAGAAGGACCCGGTCGCGCCCGGCAGCACGCCGGCCTGCTTGAGCTGCGCGAGGAGCTCGGGATCGAACTGGACGGGCTCGCCCAGCCGGCGGATCACGCCGCGCGCGGGCGCGTCCTCGGTGGTGCCGAGCGAGGCCTCGACGATGCTCACGACGCCGGCCATGAACGCGACGGCGGGCGAGTCGCCCAGCTCGTCGAGCCCGGGGATGGGGTTGCCGTACGGCGACTCCGTCGGGTGCCCGAGGAGGTCGAGGATCTTGCGCTCCACCTGCTCGCTCATCACGTGCTCCCAGCGACAGGCCTCGTCGTGGACGAACTCCCACTCGAGGCCGATGACGTCGCTCAGGAGGCGCTCGGCGAGGCGGTGCTTGCGCATCACGTGCACGGCCTTGCTGCGGCCCTCCGGGGTGAGCTCGAGGTGGCGGTCGCCGCTCACGATCACGAGGCCGTCGCGCTCCATGCGCGCGACCGTCTGCGAGACGGTGGGACCCGAGTGGCCGAGGCGCTCGGAGATGCGCGCCCGCAGCGGGACGATGGCCTCCTCCTCGAGGTCGAGGATGGTGCGGAGGTACATCTCCGTCGTGTCCACGAGATCAGTCATCGGGCCTCCCTTGCGCCGTGGACCAGCCTACTTCCCCGGGTGCGGGATGACCGGCGCGGGTCGCGGGACGGCCGGGGGCGGCGGCGGACGGTCCCCTACCATTGCCGCATGCCGACCACGAAGATCCCCACCGAACTGCTGCCCCTCGACGGACGATTCGGCTGCGGGCCGTCCAAGGTGCGGCAGGCGCAGCTCGACCACCTCGCGCTCGCGGGGGCGCAGATCCTCGGGACCTCCCACCGCCAGGCGCCCGTGAAGGACATGGTCGGACGCGTCCGCGACGGGCTCTCCCGGCTCTTCCGCCTGCCCGACGGCTACGAGGTCGTGCTGGGCAACGGCGGGTCCACCGCCTTCTGGGACGCCGCGGCCTTCTCCCTCATCGAGCGCCGCAGCCAGAACCTCGTGTTCGGCGAGTTCGGCGGCAAGTTCGCGAAGTCCGCCGGCGCGCCCTTCCTCGAGGCGCCCGACGTCATCGGCGCCGAGCCCGGCAGCCGCGCCTCCGCGAACCCGGTCGAGGGCGTCGACGTCTACGCGTGGCCGCACAACGAGACCTCGACCGGCGTGATGGCCCCGGTGACGCGCGTCCAGGGAGACGCGGGCGCGCTCACGGTCGTGGACGCGACGAGCGCGGCCGGCGGCATCGACTTCGACGTGACCCAGGCCGACGTCTACTACTTCGCCCCCCAGAAGAACCTGGCGAGCGACGGCGGGGTCTGGCTCGCGCTGTTCTCCCCCGCCGCCCTCGAGCGCGTCGAGCGCATCGCGGCGTCCGGCCGGTGGATCCCCGAGTTCCTGAGCCTCAAGAACGCCGTGGACAACTCCCGCCTGAACCAGACGCTGAACACCCCGGCGCTCGCCACGCTCCTCATGCTCGAGGACCAGCTGGACTGGATCGAGCGGGCCGGCGGGCTGGCGTGGGCGGATGCCCGCACGCGCGAGTCGTCCTCCGTCCTCTACGAGTGGGCGGAGCGCGTGGACTACGCGCGGCCGTTCGTGGCGGATCCCGCGCACCGCTCGCAGGTGGTGGTGACGATGGACTTCGACGACGGGATCGACGCCGCCGCCATCGCGAAGACGCTCCGCGCCAACGGCATCGTCGACACCGAGCCGTACCGCAAGCTCGGGCGCAACCAGCTGCGGGTGGCGACGTTCACGGCCATCGAGCCGGACGACGTGCGAGCGCTCGTGCGCTGCATCGAGTTCGTGGTGGAGCAGGGCGCGGGCTGATCCCGCCCCGCGCATGACGACGGCGGCGGTCCCCTCGAGGGCCGCCGCCGTCGTCATGCGGGACGCGCGTCAGCGATCGGCGCCGTCGAAGCTCGTGTCGTCGTCGTCATCATCATCATCGTCATCGTCATCGTCATCGTCATCGTCATCGTCGTCGTCGTCGTCCGACGCGGGCGCCTCGAAGTCGACGCCGTCGAGCACGTCGTCCGTGTCCTCGGCGTCCTCCGCGGAGTCGTCGTCGTCCTCGTCGTCGTCGTCGGACTCCGACGCGAGGCGCTCCGCCTCCTGGTCGGCCTCGATGCCGGCGAGCCGATCGGACCACGGCAGCCACTCGGGCGAGAGGAGGGCGCCCTCGCCGGGCATCAGCTCGGCCTCGAGCACCGTCGGCGCGGCGTCGTCGACGCGGGCGAGCGTGACCGTCCAGAACCAGCCGGGGTAGCCGGGCATCGTGTTCGCGAAGAGGAGCGACAGGACGCGGTCGTCCTCGACGATCGAGCCGGCCGGCTCGCCGACGGTGTCCGCGGGCGTGATCTCGAGGAGCGCCGCGCGCGCGAGGTCCACGGCCGCGAGCAGCTCGGCGTCGGGGACGACGGGCTCCCGGGGCGACTCGGCCTCCGTCGCCGTGTCGCCGGGCGTCACGTCGTCGGGCATCGCATCAGCCGCGTCCACGGGTACCTCGTCCACCGTCGTCGTCTCCTCGTCCCGCGGCTCAGGCATCGAGCTCCTCCGCGACCCGGCGCAGCAGCGCCGCGATCTTGCGGCCGTGCGCGTCGTCGGGGTAGCGGCCTCGCTTGAGGCCGGTGCCGATCCCGTCGAGGACCTTCACGAGGTCCTCGACGATCACGGCCATGTCGTCGGCGGGCTTGCGGGACATGCGGGCGAGCGAGGGCGGGGCGTCGAGGATCCGCGCGGAGAGGGCCTGCGCGCCGCGCTTGCCGTCCGCGATGCCGAACTCGAGCCGGGTGCCGGCCTTCACGCCGGCGACGCCCGAGGGCAGGGCCGAGGCGTGCAGGAAGACCTCCTGGCCGTCGTCCGAGCTGATGAACCCGAACCCCTTGTCCTCGTCGTAGAACTTCACCTTGCCGGTGGGCATGCGTTCCTCTTCCCTCGCCCCGGAGGGGCTCGATGTGCTGATTGGCGGTCCAGTCTATTCGCCGAGCCCCGCCGCGGCCCGTGCCGGCCGGCGGCGACCGCCCGCTCCGGATCGCCCGAGACGCGCCCGGGCGCGTGCCACGGCGTAGTCTGGGCGGATGGCATCCGAGACCGCACCGAGCGAGGGACGGGCCGAGCGCATCCTCGCGTACATGCTCGCCGGCATCCTCCTGATCGCCGTGCTGAGCATCCTCGCGATCCTGCTGGCGCCGCTCATCGCCGTCGACGCGTCGCAGTACAGCACCCCCATGTGGCAGGTCATCCTGCTGCTGCCGGCCGTGGGCATCCCCATCGCCGCGCTCCTCTTCATCGCGATCCTGATCATCAGCGTCCGGCGCCGACGTCGCATGGACGGCACGTCCCGCTAGCGGGACGACCATGACCGACGCCCTCGTGCTCGCGGCCCGCCTGCGCGCGCTCGACGACGCATCGCTCGCCGCCCTTGTCCGCGACCGGGGGGTCGACGTCGCCCGCATCGCCGACCTCTTCGACCTCGCGGACGCGCTCCTCACCCCGGACGCCGTCGCGCGGGCCATGGAGCAGCTCGATCGCACGGCGCTGGCCGTCCTCGCCGTCGCCGCCGAGGAAGGGGCGACAGCGAGGCCCGTCGCCCTGGACGCGATCCGCGACGCGCTGGCCCGGCGCTCGGGAGAGGACCCGCGGGATCCGGCGGATCTGGCGGACGCCGCCCACCGCGCTGCGGACACGCTCCTGGCCGTGGTCGACGACGCGGGCATCACGACGCATCCGGAGGTCGCGGCCGCGCTCGCCGCCTGGCCGGCGGCCGGCCTCCCGGGGGCCGACGAGCTCGCCCGCCTCGCGCCTCCCGCGCCGCTTGCCGCCGTCCCGCGGGTCGACCCGGACGAGGTCGATCGACGCGCGGGCGAGAGCGCCTTCCGTTCCGTGGTCGCCGTCGCGGCCCTCGTCGAGGAGCTCGGCCGTGAACCGGCGCGCGAGCTGAGCCGGGGCGGCATGTCCCTGCCCGACGCGCGCCGGCTGGCGGCCGCGCTCGGCGCCGACGTCGACGACGTCCCCGCCCACCTCTCGCTCGCCGCCCGCGCGGCGCTCGTGGCGCGGTCCGGCCGCACCTGGTCCACGTCCGCGACGGCGGCCGCGTGGTCCGCGCATCCGACCGCCGAGCGCTGGGAGGCCCTCGCCGCGGCCTGGCTGGACGCGCTGGCGCCCGCGACCCGCGGCATCCTCGCCGAGCGCGCCGACGCGTCGTGGGGAGCGGGGCTCGTGGACAGCGTCCTCTGGCGCTTCCCCGGGGGATCCGCCTGGATCGGCGAGCGCATCACCGCCTTCACCCGCGACGCCGGCCTCCTCGGGATCACGACGGGCGACGTCCCGAGCTCCGCGGGCCGCGCCCTCCTCACGACGGGATCCGGAGCCGCGGCCGACGCGCTGGCGCCGCACCTGCCCGCCGAGGTCGACCGGGTCTACCTGCAGCACGACCTCACCGTCGTCTCCCCCGGGCCGCTCGATCCCGGCGTCGAGTCGCGCCTGCTCGAGATCGCCGTCGCGGAGGGCCGAGGCCTCGCCGCGACCTACCGGATCTCCGCCGCATCCATCACGCGCGCCCTCGCCTCCGGCGCGACGGTGGACGCCATCCGCACCTTCTTGACGGACGTCTCGCTGACCGGCGTCCCCCAGCCCCTCGACTACCTCATCGACGAGGCCGCCGCCCGGTTCGGGCGCCTCCGCATCCGGCCGGCGTCGCCCTCCGACGCGGTCACGGACGCCCGGACGGCGGTCGTGTCCGAGGACGGATCGCTGCTCGCCACCCTCCTCGTCGACCGGGACCTGGCGCCGCTGCGGCTGGTGCGCGCGTCGGGCGCGGTGCTCACGTCCGCCGCGTCGCCCGAGGCCGTCGAGCGCGCGCTCGCGGCCGCACGGCTCGCCCCCGTCCGCGAGGACGCCGAGGGCCGCCGCGTGGCGCTCGCGCCGCGGGCCGCGCCGCCGATCCCGTCCGCCGCGGATCCCGAGCCCGACGCCGTGGACGCCCTGGTGGCCCGCGTCCGCGCCGCCGACGGCCATGACGACGGCGCCGCCTGGACGGCGCGCCAGCTCGAGGTGGCGATCCGCGCCAAGGCCGCCCTGCGCGTGCGCGTGCGCATGCCGGACGGGCGCGAGGTGGATCACGTGCTCGAGCCCTCCAGCGTGGCCGGCGGTCGGCTGCGCGCCCGCGACCGCGTCGCCGACGTCGAGCGCACCCTGCCGCTGTCGAGCATCGTGGCGATCTCCCCCGGGCCGGCGACCGCGTGAGCGCGCCTAGGCTGGCGGGCATGCCCGACGGCCCCCTCATCGTCCAGAGCGACCGCACCGTCCTCCTCGAGGTGGCCCACCCGGACGCGGAGGACGCGCGCCACGACCTCGCGGTCTTCGCCGAGCTGGAGCGCGCCCCCGAGCACATCCACACGTACCGGATCACCCGGCTCGGCCTCTGGAACGCCCGCGCCGCCGGGCACACGGCCGAGGACATGCTCGCCACCCTCGAGCGATACTCCCGGTTCCCCGTGCCGCAGTCGGTCACGGTCGACGTGACCGACACCGTGGGCCGCTACGGTCGGCTGGTCATCGGGCGTGACGCCGACGGCGAGCTGCAGGTGTCGAGCACCGAGTCCGCGGTCCTCTCCGAGGTCGCGAGCTCCCGCCGCATCGCGCCGCTGCTCACCGAGCGCGTCGACGCGACGACCTACCGCGTGCAGGCCTGGGCGCGCGGCCAGCTCAAGCAGGAGCTCGTGAAGATCGGCTGGCCCGCCGAGGACCTCGCGGGCTACACGCCCGGGACGCCCCACGACATGGCGCTCGTGGAGGACGGCTGGACCTTGCGGGGGTACCAGACGGACGCGGTCGACCACTTCCTCGACGGCGGATCCGGCGTGGTCGTCCTCCCCTGCGGCGCGGGCAAGACGCTCGTCGGCGCCGCCGCGATGGCCCGCGCGAAGACGACGACGCTGATCCTCGTCACCAACACGGTGTCGGCGCGCCAGTGGCGCTCGGAGCTGCTGAAGCGCACCACGCTCACCGAGGACGAGATCGGCGAGTACTCCGGCCAGTCCCGCGAGGTGAAGCCCGTCACCATCGCCACGTACCAGATCCTCACCGCCAAGAGGAAGGGCGAGTACGCCCACCTCGCCCTCCTCGACGCGCTCGACTGGGGCCTCGTCGTCTACGACGAGGTGCACCTCCTGCCCGCGCCCGTCTTCAAGCTGACCGCAGACCTCCAGGCCCGCCGCCGCCTCGGCCTCACGGCCACGCTCGTGCGGGAGGACGGCCGCGAGGGCGACGTCTTCAGCCTCATCGGTCCCAAGCGCTTCGACGCGCCGTGGAAGGAGATCGAGGCCCAGGGCTTCATCTCCCCCGCCGAGTGCTTCGAGGTGCGGATCGACCTGCCCGACGACGAGCGCCTCGTCTACGCGGCCGCCGCGGACGACGAGCGCTACCGCCTCGCCGCCACCGCACCGGCCAAGCTCGACGTGACGCGCGCCCTGGTCGAGCGGCATCGCGGCGAGAGCATCCTCGTCATCGGCCAGTACCTGGACCAGATCGACGAGCTCGCGGAGGCGCTCGGCGCCCCGAAGCTCACGGGCGCGACGCCCGTCGCCGAGCGGGAGCGGCTCTACCAGGCGTTCCGCGACGGCACGGAGCGCGTCCTGGTCGTGAGCAAGGTCGCCAACTTCTCGGTGGACCTGCCGGACGCCACCGTCGCGATCCAGGTGTCCGGCTCGTTCGGATCCCGCCAGGAGGAGGCCCAGCGCCTCGGCCGCCTGCTCCGCCCCGAGGCGTCGGGCCTCTCCGCGAGCTTCTACACGCTCGTCTCCCGCGACACCGTCGACCAGGACTTCGCCCAGAACCGCCAGCGCTTCCTCGCGGAGCAGGGCTACAGCTACACGATCCTCGACGCCTCCGGCATCGCCGCCTGATCCTCCCGGCCGACGCTCTCCACGGCCGCCTCCGCTCGTCCAGGTAGCTCCCAGCGAGCGCGCAGATACTTCATCCCATGAGCGATGGCCCGAAGATCCTTATCGTCGATGACGAACCCAACATCCGTGACCTGCTGACCACGAGCCTCCGGTTCGCCGGGTTCGCGGTCCGCGCCGTCGGCAACGGCGCCCAGGCCATCTCGGCCGTCCTCGAGGAGGAGCCCGACCTGATCATCCTCGACGTGATGCTGCCGGACATGAACGGCTTCGGCGTCACCAAGCGCCTCCGCGCCGCCGGGTACACGGCGCCCATCCTCTTCCTCACGGCGAAGGACGACACCGAGGACAAGATCACGGGCCTCACCGTCGGCGGCGACGACTACGTCACCAAGCCGTTCAGCCTCGACGAGATCGTCGCGCGCATCAAGGCGATCCTCCGCCGCACGATGCACGCCGACGAGGACGCGATCATCCGCGCCGGCGAGCTCACGATGGATCAGGACACGCACGAGGTCCTCGTGGGCGAGGAGCCCATCGAGCTCAGCCCCACCGAGTTCAAGCTGCTGCGCTACCTGATGCTCAACCCCAACCGCGTCCTGTCGAAGGCCCAGATCCTCGACCACGTGTGGGAGTACGACTTCAACGGCGACGCGGGGATCGTGGAGTCGTACATCTCCTACCTGCGTCGCAAGCTCGACCAGCACTCCTCGGAGCCGGTCATCCAGACCAAGCGCGGCTTCGGTTACATGCTGAAGGCCGCCAAGTCCTGAACGGCGGTCGCGTGGGCGACCCGCATCACCAGATCGGCCGGGTGCCCGCGGGCGCCCGGCCGATCGCACATCCGGCGTCGCATATCCTCATGACGACACGGTCACCATGAGGGAACACGAGGTGCGGCCAGTGCACGACTACGTCGCGGCGAAGTGGAACAACGTCTCCCTCCGCACCAAGATCACGGGCGTCACGGTCCTCCTCCTCCTGCTCGGGCTCCTCGTCTCCGGCGCGGGCACCATGTACCTGCTGCGGCAGCAGATGGTGAGCCAGCTCGACGCCCAGCTCCGGGTGACGATCACGCAGCTCCCGAAGGTCCTCAACACGGACGCGACCATGCCGGACACGTTCACCCAGGACGACGTGGCCACCGCCGATCCGGCCTGGTTCGTGGTGCTCCTCGACGCCCAGGGCGACGTCCTCGCCGACAACTGGTCGGGCGACTCCGCCGAGCATCCCCGCGTGTTCGGGCTCGACCTGGCTCGGGCCTCCCAGATCAACAACGAGATCGTCGTCTTCTCGGACAACTCCGGCAAGAAGGCGTGGCACGGCATAGTCCGGGTCTCGCAGAACGCCTCGCCGGACGCGATGGAGTACTCGACGCTCGTCGTCGCCCGCCCGCTCGAGCAGGTGGACGACCTCGTCGCCACGTACATCGTGATCTTCGCCAGCTTCGGCCTCGCCGTCGTCGTGCTCGGCGCCGCGGTCACCCGCATGCTCGTGACCAGCACGTTCGGTCCGCTGCGCGAGGTCGAGCGCACCGCGGCCGCCATCGCCGGCGGCGACTTCAGCCAGCGCCTCGGCGGCGCCACGCCGAACACCGAGGTCGGGCGCCTCAACCGCTCCCTCAACATGATGCTCAGCCGGATCGACCGCGCGTTCGCCGACCGCGCGAAGACCATCGACCAGATGCGGCGCTTCGTCGGCGACGCCAGCCATGAGCTCCGCACGCCGCTGGTCTCGGTGCGCGGCTACGCCGAGCTGTACCGGATGGGCGCGCTGCAGACGCCCGAGGAGGTCTCGCAGGCCATGGAGCGCATCGAGAAGGAGGCCATCCGCATGGGCGGGCTCGTCGAGGACCTCCTCGAGCTCGCGCGTCTGGACGAGACGAAGCCGCTGCAGCTCGCCCCCGTCGACCTCTACCCCATCGCGCGCGACGCCGCCCTCGACGCCATGGCCTCCTCCCAGACACGGACCGTCACCGCCCTGCCGCCGGTGCTCGTCAACCCCGTCGGCCCGGTCCTCGACGCCGACGGCCTCGAGCCCACCCAGGAGCTCTCGCCGGACGCGCCGCGCGGCACCGGGACCGCCACCGGCAACGACGCAACGGGGCCCATCGCCTTCGCGGGCGCCACCCTGTCCCGGTTCCGCTCGCGCCGTTCGCGTCGCCCCGGCGAGACGGCCACGGATGCCCTCGCGCCGGCCCGCCCCGGTGACGACGACGCCCGCATCCCCGCCGAGGGGTTCGCCATGGTCCAGGCGGAGGAGAACAAGATCCGGCAGGTGGTGACCAACCTCATCGGCAACGCGGTCCGCTTCACGCCCGCCGGCAGCCCGATCGAGCTCGCCACCGTCGTCGACGAGGCCGCACGGGAGGCCCGCATCGAGGTCCGCGACCATGGGGACGGCGTGCCCCCGCAGATCCGGGAGAAGATCTTCCAGCGCTTCTGGCGCGCGGACACGTCACGCACCCGGGAGACCGGCGGCAGCGGGCTCGGCCTGGCCATCGTGTCCGCCATCGTCGCCGCGCACCGCGGCCGGGTCGACGTCGTCGAGACCGAGGGCGGCGGCGCCACCTTCCGTGTGATCCTGCCCCTCCTCCCCAGCTCCGAGAACCCCACGGCGCCCACCGCCAGCGTCCCCGCCGACCCCGCGTCCTGAACGACGCGTAGCCTCCGCCCGTCCCACGACGAGAAGGAGGAGACGCATGACGAGGTACCAGGTGGACAGCGAGGCCGTCCTGTCGGCCACCGCGGCCGTCCAGGGCAGCATCGGTCGCATCCAAGCGGAGGTGGCGGGCCTGCACGGTCAGCTCGCCGACCTGCAGGGGTCGTGGTCCGGCAGCGCGGCCACGGCGTTCCAGGGCGTGGTCGCCGAGTGGAAGGGCACGCAGCAGCGCGTCGAGGAGGCGCTCGCGAGCATCAACCAGGCGCTCAGCTCCGCAGCGCGCCAGTACGCGGAGGTGGAGGAAGGCAACGCGCGCATGTTCGCCCACTAGCGCGGCGCGGCGGCCGAGAGGCGGCCCCGGGGGCCCCGGAGGCCCCGTGCACGACGAAGCGGGCGGCCCCGTGAGGAGCCGCCCGCTTCGTCGTGCTGATCGTGCTGGGGGCCGGAGCGCTGCCGCTCCGGCCCGGTCGGACTAGAAGTCCATGCCACCCGTGGGGTCGCCGGCCGGGGCCGGGTTCTTCTCGGGCTTGTCGGCGACGACCGCCTCGGTCGTGAGGAACAGACCGGCGATGGACGCGGCGTTCAGCAGAGCCGAGCGCGTGACCTTCACCGGGTCGTTGATCCCCGCGGCGAGCATGTCGACGTACTCGCCCGTGGCGGCGTTGAGGCCGTGACCCGAGGGGAGGTTGCGGACGCGCTCGGCCACGACGCCGGGCTCGAGGCCCGCGTTGAGGGCGATCTGCTTGAGCGGAGCGTCGACCGCGACGCGGACGATGTTCGCGCCCGTCGCCTCGTCGCCCTCGAGCTGGAGCTTCTCGAAGGCGAGCTTGCCCGCCTGGATGAGGGCGACGCCACCACCGGCGACGATGCCCTCCTCGACGGCGGCCTTCGCGTTGCGGACGGCGTCCTCGATGCGGTGCTTGCGCTCCTTGAGCTCCACCTCGGTCGCCGCGCCGGCCTTGATGACGGCCACGCCGCCGGCCAGCTTCGCGAGGCGCTCCTGGAGCTTCTCGCGGTCGTAGTCGCTGTCCGTGTTGCCGATCTCGTTGCGGATCTGCTGCACGCGGGCCGCGATCTCGGTGGCGTCGCCGCCGCCCTCGACGATCGTGGTCTCGTCCTTGGTGATGACGACCTTGCGGGCCGTGCCGAGCAGGTCGAGGGTGACGTTCTCGAGCTTGAGGCCGACCTCCTCGGCGATGACCTGGCCACCGGTGAGGATGGCGATGTCCTGCAGCTGCGCCTTGCGGCGGTCGCCGAAGCCGGGCGCCTTGACGGCGACCGACTTGAAGATGCCGCGGATCTTGTTCACGACGAGCGTGGCCAGGGCCTCGCCGTCGACGTCCTCGGCGATGATGAGGAGCTGCTTGCCCGACTGGATGACCTTGTCGACGATCGGCAGCAGGTCCTTGATGTTCGAGATCTTCGAGTTGACGATCAGGATGTACGCGTCCTCGAACACGGCCTCCTGGCGCTCGGGGTCGGTCACGAAGTACTGCGACAGGTAGCCCTTGTCGAAGCGCATGCCCTCGGTGAGCTCGAGCTCGGTGCCGAAGGTGTTGGACTCCTCGACGGTGACGACGCCCTCCTTGCCGACCTTGTCGATCGCCTCGGCGATGATGGCGCCGATGGTGGAGTCGCCGGCGGAGATGGACGCGGTGGCGGCGATCTCCTCCTTGGTCTCGATCTCCTTCGCGGCGGCCTTGAGCTCCTCCGTGACGGCCGCGACGGCCTTCTCGATGCCGCGCTTGAGGCTGATGGGGTCGGCGCCCGCGGCGACGTTGCGGAGGCCCTCGCGGACCAGGGCCTGCGCGAGGACGGTCGCGGTGGTCGTGCCGTCGCCGGCGACGTCGTCGGTCTTCTTGGCGACCTCCTTGACGAGCTCCGCGCCGATCTTCTCGAACGGGTCGTCGAGCTCGATCTCCTTGGCGATGGACACGCCGTCGTTCGTGATGGTGGGGGCGCCCCACTTCTTCTCGAGGACGACGTTGCGGCCACGCGGGCCGAGGGTCACGCGGACCGCGTCGGCCAGGATGTTCAGGCCGCGCTCGAGGCCGCGGCGGGCTTCTTCGTCAAAAGCGATGATCTTAGCCATGTGTATCTCTCGTCCCTCCCGGACGTCAGGAAAAAGGCAGTCGTCTAGCACTCCCCGTGAGGGAGTGCCAGGGACGATTCTGGCACTCGCCCTACGGGAGTGCAAGCGAGCCGCTCACAGGCGCGAGCAGGTCCGGACATGACGACGCCGCCGCCCGGACGGGCGACGGCGTCGTGGTGGTGCTGGGCTGCCCCTAGGCCAGCGTGACGTTCTCCGCCTGCAGGCCCTTGGACCCCTGGCCGATCTCGAAGGCGACGCGCTGCCCCTCCTCCAGGACCTTGTAGCCGGACATCTCGATCGCCGAGTAGTGGACGAAGACGTCCTGCTGGGCAGGACCGCCCTCGACGGCGTCCACGGTGATGAACCCGAACCCCTTCTCCCCGTTGAACCACTTCACGGTGCCGTTGGCCATGTGCTTCTCCATGTGCGAATGCGAGCTGTCGGGAGCGCGGTGCCGCCACCCCCGGGTCGGCCGCGGGACCCTGCATCGACCCCGCGCCACGCCCTCGGGACGTACGGCGCGCAGCACCTGGTACGCGGCGGGCGTGCGACCAGTCAGCACGATAGACAGAGCCGTGGATGCCCCGCCGGGTTAGTCCACGGAGAGGGTCCGGCAGCCCGATGCGGGGACCGCTCAGCCCTTGGCGACGTAGTCCGCGCCGAGCACGGCCGTGAGCTTCGCCGCCTGCGCCGCCGGCGTGCCCGCTGCCGGCCGGAACTGGTCGGACTGCTCCACGTCACCCACGCCCAGCGCCGCCACCAGGCCGCGGGCTGCGCCCTCGTCCGCCTCGTCGTAGTAGTAGACGGTCGTGGTGGAGATGTCGTTGGAGCTGGCGTTCAGACGCGACGCGATCGCCCAGCCGCCCGATTGCAGCGTGGTCGCCGCGCGCGCGGAGAGGCCCGAGGTCTTCGTGCCGTTGAGGACGCTGACGATCATGCCGGGGACGGCGGTGGGCGCCGCGGTGGGCGCATCCGTCGGCGCCGCCTCCTCCGAGGCGCCACCGCTCGGGGTGATGTCGGTGAACGAGACCCGGTCGTCGATGACGAAGAGCCCCACGACGCCGAGGCCCACGAGGAGGCCGGTCGCGAGCGCCGCCCAGGCGAACGCGCGGAAGCGGTGGTGGCGGGGACGGGGGGCGCGGTGCGCGCCCACACGACTCAGGTCGCCGGGGACCTCGTCGAAGCGGTCGGGAGCGTGGGAGGGCATGCGGGTCTCGTGTCTCCTCGGTGGGGCGCGGGGTCAGCGTGCGGTCGGTCGGTGCGGGAGACCGGTGGGCAGGGCGCGGGCCGCTCGTGCCGCGGCGCGCGTCTCTCGGAGGCGCAGGAGGCGCCCGACGAGGAGGGGATCGTAGGCGAGGGCCTGGCGCGTCTCGATGAGCGACCCGAGCAGCTGGTAGTAGCGGGTGGCGGAGAGGCCGAAGGTCTGGCGGATCGCCTCCTCCTTCGCCCCGGCGTGACGCGTCCAGTCGCGTTCGAAGTCGAGGACCTCGCGGTCGCGCGGATCGAGCTCGGCGACGGGATGCGGCCCGGCCGCCGAAGCGGTCGCGGAGCGGGTCTCGCGCTGGTCCACGGCGTGCTCCTTCCCCGACATCCACCACATACTAGGTGCGGCTCGCTGAGCGCCCCGCGCAGGTCCCCGGGGTGTCCGCGCGCCGCCGCCCGCGGCGCGCCCCGGGCGCGCATCCGCCCGCGCCCCGGGGCGGATCATCCCCCGCATGCAGGAATCGACGGGGCCCCGCGGCGGTTGACCATGGAGGCGCGCTGGGACGCCGCCCCTAGGATCGACCAGCGAGAAAGGACCCGCACATGGCCTACGAGATCGAGAAGACCGACGACGAGTGGCGTCAGGAGCTCTCCCCGGAGGAGTACGCGGTGCTGCGCCAGCAGGCCACCGAGCGCCCCTGGACCGGCGAGCTGCTGGACGAGGAGCGCACCGGCGTCTACGGCTGCAAGGCCTGCGGCGCCGAGCTCTTCACGAGCGACACCAAGTTCGACTCCCACTGCGGGTGGCCGAGCTTCTACGCGCCGAAGGAGAGCGACGCCGTCAAGCTCTACACCGACACGAGCCTCGGCATGAAGCGCGTCGAGGTCGTCTGCGCCCGCTGCGGATCCCACCTCGGGCACGTCTTCGACGACGCGCCGCAGACGCCCACCGGCGACCGGTTCTGCATGAACTCGGTCTCCATGTCGTTCCGCACCGCGGAGTGACCGACGTGCCGCGGCATCGGGCGGGCGGCGCCGCCGATCCGTCCGGGCCCGGCACTGGCGCGCACGGCGGACCCGTTCTCGAGGCGCTCCGCGGCCGACGCTCGCGCTCGTCCGTGGGCGACGCGTCCCCGACGCACGAGGAGCTCGTGCCGCTCGTGGAGGCCGCGTCCCGGCTCGCCGACCATGGCGCGCTCCGTCCCTGGCGGGTCATCGAGATCCGCGCAGGAGCACGCGACCGCCTCGGCGCCGCGATGGACGAGGCCGCGGGAGATCCCGGCTCCGGCAAGCACCGCAAGAAGACCCATCGCGCGAGCCTGCTCGTCGCCGTCGTCGTCTGTCGCACGCCGAGCAGGAAGGTGCCGGACTGGGAGCAGGAGGCGGTCGCCGCGGGTGTCGCCCACGCCCTCACCCTGACGCTCGAGGAGCGGGGATGGGGCGTGTTCTGGCGCACGGGCGGCCTGACGCGCAGCGACGCGGTGCGGCGGATGCACGGCCTGCACGACGGCGAGGATCTCCTCGGCTGGCTCTACGTCGGCGACGTCGCCGCCGACGACGCCAAGGGCCCTCGCTCGACCGTCGAGGGCGAGCGCATGATCACCGTCCTGGACTGAGGTCGGGCGTCGAGAGCCGGCCACGGGACTCGAACCCGTAACCGCCGCATTACAAGTGCGGTGCGCTACCAATTGCGCCAGGCCGGCCGACGGACCTCGCGGGCCGTCGATCCATCATACGAGCCGCGCTAAGGGGCGGTCGTCGGCGTCTCGGAGGGCGACGGGGTCGGGGTGGGCGACGTCGTCGCGTCCTGGCCGGCGGCCTGGAGCACGAACGCCGCGAACGCCTTGGCGTCGTCGGGCTGTCCCGTGTACTGGCGGTCGCCGACCACGATGACGGGCGCGCCCACCACCTTGTCGACGTTCGAGTCCGGGATGTCCCCGTCCAGGACGCGATCGGTCGCGGCGTTCACCCACGACTGGAACCGCTGGTCGGAGACGCACTTCGCGACGTCGGGCGAGCCGGCGCCCGCCTGCCCGGCGAGCTCGACGATGCGATCGTCGCTGAGTCCCGTGCTCTGCTCAGCAGGCTGGTCCGCGAAGAGCGCGGAGTTGAAGGCCCAGAAGTCGTCCGGGGAGGAGTCGGCCACGCAGGCGGCGGCGTTGGCCGCACGCAGCGAGTACGCCTGCGACTTGCTGGTGAGGATCGCGACGGGGTGGATCTCGACGGTGGCGGCGCCGGACTGGAGCCACCCCTCCATCTGCGCGCCGTTGGTGTCCTGGAACTCCTTGCACGCGGTGCAGAGGTAGTCGACGTAGACGCGGATGCGGGCGACGCCGGCCGCGTCCGACGCGGCGGGGACCGGATCCTGCTGGGGGTCGAGGGCCTTCGTCGGGGTCGCGGCCAGGTCCTTGCCGATGAGGATGCCGTCGCTCGCCATGTTCTGGGGGCCGGGTCCCGCGGGCCGCGCACCCTGGACGACGACGAGGCCCACCACCACGACCACCGCGACGAGGGCCGCCGCGATGCCGCCGCGGATGAGGTAGCGGCCCACGACGTCGCGACGGCGCTGCTTCATCCGGTTGAGCCGCGCCTTCTCGCGCGCGGCCTCGCGGCGTCGTCGGTGACCGCCGTGCGGTTCGTGCGCGGGCGGCGTGCTGCTCATGGATCCTCGCTCAGGGGATGGGGAGTCGGGTTCGGGCGGGCTCCCGGACGACCTCAGGACTCTAGGCGGCCAGTCTGGGAAAGCGGTGACGCGGCGGGCGCGGGTACGGCGCCGCAGGAGACGATACAGGCCCGAGGCACCCTGTCCCCAGGTGAGGAATCACCGCCGATCCCCGTCGTGCCGCGCTTCCCGACCACAGACCCCCGTGCAATACTCAACACGTGGTCGTCGTCGCCCACAGCGATGAGCCATGAGCATCACATCCATCACCACGGATCGTCGGGCACGTACCTGCCCGTGAAGGAGAACACCGAAATGGCATCTGTAACTTTCGACAAGGCCACGCGCCTGTACCCGGGCTCGACGCGCCCCGCGGTCGACCAGATCGACCTGGAGGTCGCCGACGGCGAGTTCCTCGTCCTCGTCGGACCGTCCGGCTGCGGCAAGTCGACCACCCTCCGCATGCTCGCGGGCCTCGAGGAGGTCAACGACGGCAACATCTTCATCGGCGACCGCAACGTCACGGACGTGCCGCCGAAGGACCGCGACATCGCGATGGTCTTCCAGAACTACGCGCTGTACCCCCACATGACCGTCGCCGAGAACATGGGCTTCGCGCTCAAGATCGCGGGCGTCGGCAAGGACGAGCGCGCCACCCGCGTCCTCGAGGCGGCCAAGCTCCTCGACCTCGAGCCGTACCTCAGCCGCAAGCCGAAGGCCCTCTCCGGCGGCCAGCGCCAGCGCGTCGCCATGGGCCGCGCCATCGTGCGCCAGCCGCAGGTGTTCCTCATGGACGAGCCGCTGTCGAACCTCGACGCCAAGCTCCGCGTCCAGACCCGCACGCAGATCGCGTCGCTCCAGCGCCGCCTGGGCGTCACCACGGTCTACGTCACCCACGACCAGACCGAGGCGCTCACCATGGGCGACCGCATCGCGGTCCTCAAGGACGGCGTCCTGCAGCAGGTCGGCACCCCCCGCGACCTGTACGAGAAGCCGCAGAACGTGTTCGTGGCCGGATTCATCGGCTCCCCCGCGATGAACCTCTTCACGGCGAACGTGGTCGACGGCGGCGTGCAGTTCGGCAGCGCGGTGGTCCCGGTCGAGCGCGACGTGCTCACCAACGCCACCGGCGGAGCCGTCACCATCGGCGTGCGTCCCGAGGACGTCGTCGTCAGCACGACGCAGGGCCAGGGCCTCTCCGTCACGGTGGACCTCGTCGAGGAGCTCGGCGCGGACGGCTACCTCTACGGCCACACCGACATCGAGGGCAAGCGCACCGACCTCGTCGCGCGCGTCGACGGCCGACTGCACCCCAACGCCGGCGACACCGTGTTCATCACGCCCCAGCCAGGTCACCTCCACGCCTTCGACGCCGAGAGCGGCCTCCGCCTCAACGCGCCGGTCGCCGCGGGCTGATCGACCTCCCGCACCACCGCTGCCGCGGTCCCCACGCTCCCCTCGCCGGGAGCACCGGGGGCCGCGGCAGCCGCGTTTCCGGGGTCGGGTAGGGTCGCAGCATGGCCGGATCCCTGAACATCACCTCGGCGACGGTCGATCCCGCGCTCCTCGACCTGCCCTGGCAGCTGCCGCTCGACGAGTGGCCGTCCTCGGCCATCGCGACCCTCCCGAAGGGCATCTCCCGCCACCTCGTGCGCTTCGCGAACCTCTCCGGCTACGTCATCGCCATCAAGGAGACGACGGACGAGATGGCCCGCGGCGAGTACGACATGCTGCGGACCCTGCAGCGGCTCGAGATCCCCTGCGTGGAGCCCGTCGCCGTGATCACGAACCGCACCGACGAGGACGGCGATCCGCTGAAGTCGGTGCTCGTCACCCGGCACCTCAAGTTCTCGCTCCCCTACCGGGCGCTCTTCTCGCAGCAGCTGCGACCCGACACGGCGACGCGCCTCGTGGACGCCCTGGCCGTCCTGCTCGTGCGGCTGCACATGATCGGCTTCTTCTGGGGAGACGTCTCGCTCTCCAACACGCTGTTCCGTCGAGACGCGGGCGCGTTCGCCGCCTACCTGGTGGACGCGGAGACCGGCAAGCTCTTCAACGGCGGGCTCTCCAACGGACAGCGCGAGAACGACCTCGAGATCGCGCGCGTGAACATCGCCGGCGAGCTCATGGACCTCGAGGCCGGCGGCCGGATCGAGGAGGGCCTCGACCCGCTCGAGACGAGCACGCGCATCGTGGCGCAGTACCGCACGCTCTGGAAGGAGCTCACCGGCCGCGAGGAGTTCCCGACCTCGGAGCGCTGGCGGATCAACGAGCGCGTCGATCGCCTCAACGACCTCGGCTTCGACATCGAGGAGCTCGCGATCCGCACGACCGCCGAGGGCTCGCAGGTGCGGATCCAGCCCAAGGTCGTCGACGCCGGGCACCACCAGCGCCGGCTGCTGCGCCTCACGGGCGTGGACGCGCAGGAGAACCAGGCCAGGCGCCTGCTCAACGACCTCGACTCGTACACCGCGGCGGCCGACAAGCAGGACCTCGACGAGGAGATGGTCGCGCACGAGTGGCTGGCCCGCGTGTTCGAGCCCGTCGTGCGGGCGATCCCACGGGACCTCCGCGGCAAGCTCGAGCCGGCCGAGGTCTTCCACCAGCTGCTCGAGCACCGCTGGTACATGTCGCAGAAGCTGAGCCGCGACATCCCGCTCGCCGAGGCCGTGACCGCCTACGTGCAGGACATCCTGCGGCACCGGCGCGACGAGGCGACGGTCATCGACCCGCCCACCGAGTCCATCGGCGTGATCGAGGACGAGTCGGACGTGCCGATCACCGAGGCCGAGGCCGCGGAGGACTGGCGCACGAAGGTCTGAACGGCGCGGGCCGAGGCCCGCACGCAGGAGGAGCCGGGACCCGTGGGCCCCGGCTCCTCCTGCGTGCGGCGTCCTACTTGCGCGCGGCCGCCCGCAGCTTGCCGATCTCGTAGAGCGTGACGCTCGCCGCGATGCCGGCGTTGAGCGACTCCGTCGATGCGCCGATCGGGATCGAGACGACGGTGTCGCACGTCTCGGTGACGAGGCGCGACAGGCCCTTGCCCTCGGATCCGACGACGACCACGATCGGCCGGTCGGCGAGCGTGAACTCGTGCAGCGACATGTCGCCGCCGCCGTCGAGGCCGACGACGAAGACGCCGCGCTGCTTGAGCGCCTTGAGCGTCTGGGTGAGGTTCGACGCCATGGCGACGGGCGTGCGCGCAGCCGCGCCCGCCGAGGTCTTCCAGGCGCTGGCGGTGAGGCCGACCGAGCGACGCTGCGGAACGATGACGCCGTGGCCGCCGAACGCGGCGACAGAGCGGATGATCGCCCCGAGGTTGCGCGGATCCGTGATCCCGTCGAGGGCGACCATGAGCGGCACCTGGCCGCGCGAGATGGTCTTGTCGAGCAGCTCGAGCGCGTCCGCGTACTCGTACGGCGGCACCTTGAGCGCGAGGCCCTGGTGCACCGCGTCATGGCCGGCGATGCGGTCGAGCTCGGGGCGCATGACCTCGAGCACGGGGATCCCGCGCCCGGTGGCGAGCGACAGGACCTCCTTGACGCGGTCGTCGTACTCGATGCGCGAGGCGATGTAGAGGGCGGTCGCGGGGATCTTGGCGCGGAGCGCCTCGACCACCGAGTTGCGGCCGGTGACGACCTCGGACTCGTCCTGCTGCTTCGCACGCCGGGCGCGCGGGGCGTCGGCCCCGGCGGGGCGGTCGGTCGCGCGAGCGCGCGGCGCCGCGGACCGGGGTGCGGGCGAGCGCTCGGCGCGCTCGTCACGGCCGCGGTTCGCGCCCGCGGACGCCGCCTCGTACCGGTCCTTCGCGAGCTTGCGCTTGCCGGCGGGGTGGTACGGCCGGTCCTCGGCCTTGGGCGTGGGCTTCTTGCCCTCGAGGGCCTGCCTGCCCTGCCCTCCTGATCCCTTGAGCGGGCCCTTCTTGGTCTTCCGTACCGCGCCTGAGCGGCTGGGCTTATTCGCCATCGATGCTCCAATGCGACCCGCCAGGCGAGTCCTCTATCGTGATGCCGGCCTCGGCCAGCTCCTGTCTGATGCGGTCGGCGAGGGCGAAGTCCCTGGCCTCCCGCGCGGTCTGTCGCTCGGCGATCCGGTGCTCGACCAGGGCCTGCAGCGCACGGCGCGCGGGCTGGTCGGACGCGGTGCGCCACTCGTCGGCCAGCGGGTCGATCCCGAGCACGGCCACCATGGCGGAGACGTCCGCGCGCAGCGATGCGGCCTCCTGCAGGTCGCCGGCGTCGAGGGCGGCGTTGCCCGCGCGGACGGCGTCATGGAGGACGGCGAGCGCCTGCGGGACGCTCAGGTCGTCGTCCATGGCCTCGGCGAACTCGTCGGGCACGGTCGCGGGCGCGCTGCCCGGCACCGCCGCCGCGGCCTGGAAGCGCGTGCCGGCGAGGCGGCGGGCGCTGCGGTCGAGGAAGGTCTCGATGCGGTCGAGGGCGGCCTCCGCCTCGGCGAGCGCGCCGTCGTGGAACTCGAGGGTGGACCGGTAGTGCGCGGATCCGAGGAAGTAGCGGACCACGACCGGCCGTGCGGAGGCGAGCAGGTCGGCGGCGAAGAGCGAGTTGCCGAGCGACTTGCTCATCTTCTGGCCGGCCACGGCGACGAGCCCGTTGTGCAGCCAGTAGCGGGCGAACGGATCCCCCGCGGCCCGCGACTGCGCGAGCTCGTTCTCGTGGTGCGGGAAGCGCAGGTCGAGGCCGCCGCCGTGGATGTCGAACTCGGCGCCGAGGTAGCGCGTGGACATGGCGGAGCACTCGATGTGCCAGCCCGGGCGGCCGGCGCCCCACGGCGACGGCCAGGACGCGCTCGCGGGCTCGCCGTGCTTGGCGCCCTTCCAGAGGGCGAAGTCGCGCACGTCGCGCTTGGCGCGCGGATCGGCGTCGGTCGCGGCCTCCATGTCGCCGGCGCGCTGGCGGGTGAGCTCGCCGTACTCGGGCCAGGAGGCGGTGTCGAAGTAGACGTCGCCGGATCCGTCGTCGGCCGCGTACGCGTGCCCGCGGTCGACGAGGCGCCGCACGATCTCCTGCATCTCGCCGATGCTCGCCGTCGCGCGCGGCTCGTAGCTGGGCGGGAGGATCCCGAGGGCCGCGTAGGCGGCGGAGAACTCGAGCTCGACGCGGTACGCGAGCGCCCACCACTCCTCCGTGCCGCCGGCCTCCTGGCCGCGCCGGGCGTTGTCGATGACCTTGTCGTCGATGTCGGTGACGTTGCGGACGAGGGTGACGTCGAGCCCGCGGTGGGTGAGCCAGCGGCGCAGCTGGTCGTAGGCCAGCGCGCTCCGGAGGTGGCCGATGTGCGGCGCCGACTGCACGGTGGGGCCGCAGACGTAGATGCCGACCCTGCCGTCGACGAGCGGCACGAAGTCCCGCAGGGACTGCGTCCGGGAGTCATGGAGGCGCAGGGTCACAGAGAGATCCTAGTCAGCGCGCATCCGCGCCCCCGCCGGATGACGGGGCGGGACGGCGTGCGACGACCGCCGCGACGACGCGGTCAGAGGCGCTCGACGAGGGCCGTCGCGACCGCCGCGACGCCGTCGCCGCGACCCGTGAAGCCGAGCCCGTCCGTGGTGGTGCCGGCGAGCGAGACGGGCGCGCCGACGGCGGCCGAGAGGATCCGCTCGGCCTCGGCCCGCCGCGGCGACAGCTTGGGCCGGACGGCCATGACCTGCACGGCCACGTTGACGATCCGGTAGCCGGCGCCGCGCACGAGCTCCGCGGTGCGCCGGAGGAAGACCTCGCCGTGGGCGCCGTCGAGCTCCGGGTCGTCGGTGCCGAAGATCCCGCCGATGTCGCCGAGGCCCGCGGCCGAGAGCAGGGCGTCGCACATCGCGTGGCTGACCGCGTCGCCGTCGCTGTGGCCGGCGAGCCCCGCCTCGCCCGGCCAGTGCAGGCCCGCGAGCCAGAGCGGCTGGGTCGGGTCGACCGCGTGGACGTCGGTGCCGATGCCCGAGCGGAGGCGGGTGGCGGCGGATCCGACGCCCGCGTCCCGCGCGACGAGCTCCTCGGCGCGCCGGAGGTCCCACGCGGTGGTGACCTTGAACGCGAGCGCGTCGCCGGGGATCACGCGGACGCGGGCGCCCGAGGCCTGGAACAGGGCCGCGTCGTCGGTGTGCTCGGCGGCGGCCCGCGCGTACGCGGCGTCGAGGGCTGCGCGCGGGAAGCCCTGCGGGGTCTGGACCCCGACCAGGTCGCTGCGGTCGACGGTGCCGAGGCACTCCCCTTCCGGGTCCACGCGCTTGACCGTGTCGGTGACGGGCAGGCCCGGGACGACGCCGGCGCCCTCGGCGCGGACGGCGCGCGCCACGGCGGCGAAGAGGGCGGTGGGCGTGAGCGCGCGGGCGGCGTCGTGCACGAGGACGGTGTCGACGGACACGGCGAGCGCCACGAGGCCCGCCCGCACGGACCCCTGCCGGGTCGCTCCCCCGACGACGACGGCGACGGATCCGCGCGCCACCCCGGCGACCGCGTCCGCGACGGCGGTGGTCTCGGCCAGGTGGGTGCCCGGCGCGACGACCACGACGTGCGCCTCCTCCGCGAGGGCGAGGATCGCCCCGAGGGAGCGCGCCAGCAGCGTGACGCCGCCGACCTCGACGAGCGCCTTCGGGATCCCCGCCCCCAGCCGCGTGCCGCTGCCCGCGGCCACGACGACGACGCCGAGCCGGGGCCCGTCCGTCGCGCCGTCGTCGATCACGCGGGCGGACGGGACGACGGGGTCGTGGCTCATGCCGTCAGGCTACCCGCGGCCGCGCGGGCCGACGCCGGGCGGGTCAGGAGGCGAGGACCTCGTCGAGCAGCGTGGACGCGTGCTCCTCGTCCGTCTTCTCGGCCAGGGCGAGCTCGCCCACGAGGATGCCGCGCGCCTTCTGGAGCATGCTCTTCTCGCCCGCGGACAGGCCACGGTCCTGGTTGCGACGCCACAGGTCGCGCACGACCTCGGCGACCTTCAGCACGTCGCCCGACGCGAGCTTCTCGAGGTTCGCCTTGTAGCGCCTCGACCAGTTGGTGGGCTCCTCGGTGAACTCGGCGCGCAGCACCTCGAACACGCGCTCCACGCCCTCGCGCCCGATGACGTCGCGCACGCCGACCATGTCGACGTTCTCCGCGGGGACCTCGATCTGCAAGCCGCCCTGGTTGACGTCGAGCTTGAGGTACAGCTTCTCCTCGCCGCGGATGACGCGCTTCTTCACCTCGATGATGGTCGCGGCACCGTGATGCGGGTACACGACGGTCTCGCCGACCTCGAAGATCATGGGTTCCCCGTTCTGTGGACGTGATCTCCAGGTTACCAGCCGGGTCCCGCGCGCCCCCGGGCGGCCGCCCGCCACCCGATCCCGTAGGCTGAGCGGGTCAGCTGATCCAGCGCGGACGCCTCCGGACGCCCCGGCGCCGGCCCGCGCGACAACCGGAGGGTCCCGTGAGAGCGCGTACCGCATCGTCCATCGTCCTCGCGGCCCTGATCGCGGTCGGCACGTCGTCGTGCACGTTCATCACGCCCCAGGCCACGCAGATCTCCTACTTCCCGAGCGACGGCTTCGACGCCACGGTCGGCGACGTCCAGGTGCGCAACGCGATCCTCCTCGCCGAGGACGGGTCATCGGCCGGCGCGAGCCTCGTCGTCACGCTCGTCAACGACTCGGGCGCCAGCCAGCGCGTCTCGTTCCAGCACGAGCTCACCGAGGGCAGCGCGGATCGCGAGACGCGCACCGTCACCGCGGCCCCCGGCCTCACGAAGTTCGGTGCCGAGGACTCCCAGCGCATCACCTTCGACTCGGTCGACGCGACCCCGGGCTCGCTCACCAAGGTCTACATCCAGTACGGCGACGCCGAGGGCGTCGAGATGGACGTGCCCGTGCTCAACGGCGACCAGGGGACCTACACGGACCTGGTCCCCGGAGAGACCGGGTCCACCCCGGACACGAAGGCCACCACCACTCCGGGCACCACGAACTAGCCAGCGGGTCGCGTCCGCGTCCCGGCCACGACCACGGCCCCGCCCTCCCGAGGGCGGGGCCGTCGTCGTCGCCGGCGGATCGTCGGGCTAGGCCTCGAAGCGGTAGCCCAGCCCGCGGACGGTGACGAGGAGCACGGGGTCGGACGGCTCCCGCTCGATCTTGGAGCGGATCCGCTTGATGTGCACGTCGAGCGTCTTGGTGTCGCCGAAGTAGTCGGATCCCCACACCCGGTCGATGAGCTGACCGCGCGTGAGCACGCGCCCGGCGTTGCGCAGCAGCAGCTCGAGCAGCTCGAACTCCTTCAGCGGCATCGCGATCTCGCGGCCGTCGACCTCGACCGTGTGCCGCTCGACGTCCATGCGCACCGCGCCGACCTCGAGGACGTTCAGCGGCTCGTCGTCGACCTCGACGCGGCGGCGCAGGACCGCGCGGATCCGCGCCAGGAGCTCGCGCGTCGAGTAGGGCTTCGTCACGTAGTCGTCGGCCCCCAGCTCGAGGCCCACGACGATGTCCACCTCGGAGTCCTTGGCGGTGAGCATGATGATCGGCACGGCCGAGCGCGTGCGGATCTCGCGGCACACCTCGGTGCCGGGGAGGCCGGGGAGCATGAGGTCGAGCAGGATCAGGTCGGCGCCGTCCTTGTCGAACGCGGCGACCGCGGCGGGACCGTCCTCGACGACGTCCACCTCGTATCCCTCGCGCTGGAGCAGGAAGGCGAGCGGCTCGCTGAGCGACGCCTCGTCCTCGACGAGCATGATGCGTGTCACGTGGGTTCTCCGATGTCCGTACCGGCGAGCGCCGGGGTCTGCGATGCCTCGGGGAGGCGGATGGTGAAGGTGGAGCCGCGGCCCGGCCGGGACCAGACGCGCACGTCGCCGCCATGATTCTGCACGACGTGCTTGACGATGCTGAGCCCGAGACCCGTGCCGCCGGTGTCGCGGGCACGGGCCTGGTCGACGCGGAAGAAGCGCTCGAAGATCCGGCCCTGCTCGTCCTCGGGGATGCCGATGCCCTGGTCGGTGACCACGACCTCGACGGCCCCGTCGTCGACCATGACGCCGATGCCGACCCGGGATCCGTCGGGCGAGTAGTTGACCGCGTTGCTCAGCAGGTTGTGCACGGCGACCACGAGGAGGGCCTCGTCGCCGTAGACGGTGGAGCGCGACCGCTTGCCGCGGGCGAGCTCGATGCCGCGGAGCTCCGCGCCGAGGCGCACCTGGTCGAGCGCGACGCTGATCACGTGGTCGACGTCGACGGGCTCCGCCTTCTCCAGCGCGTTGGCCGCCTCGAGCCGGGAGAGCTCGATGATCTCCTGCGTGATGCGCGCGAGCCGGGCCGACTCCGTGGTGAGCCGGGCCGCGAAGCGCCGCACCTGCACGCCGTCGTCCGCGCACGAGTCGAGCGCCTCCGCGAGGAGGCCGACGGCGCCGATGGGCGTCTTCAGCTCGTGGCTGATGTTGGCCACGAAGTCGCGGCGCACCTGGTCGAGGCGATGGGACTCGGTGCGGTCCTGCGCGAGGAGGAGCACGTAGCGCGTTCCGAGGCGGGCGACGCGGACGTGCATCTGGAACTCGGCCGCGCCGAACGGGCCGCGCGCGAGCGACACCTCCTCGGCCAGCGGCTCGCCGGATCGACGCACGCGGTCGACCATCGAGACGAGCTCGGGGTGGACGAGCGCCTGGTGGAAGACGAGGCCGGAGGAGATGGCGCCGGGCGACGCCTTCATGACGTTGTTGGAGGGGTCGAGCACGATGCCCGCCGACTCGAGCGCCTCGAGCACCTGGTCGACGCCGTCGGGGACGACCGGGTTCGTGATCTCGACGGCACGGTCGCCGCGGTCCGCCGCGTGGTGCAGCAGCCACACGAATCCCGCGCCGACCGCCAGACCGATGAGGAGGCAGACGAGCACCAACGCACCGGTGTCCATGCGCCCACACTAGGAGACGGCGTCGGGCCGTCCCGGCCGTCCGGCCCCGCCATCCGCCCGAGGAGGCCGCGAATTCAGCTCGCCGGCACCGTGCGTTAACCTCGCATGACCAGAGTCGGAGGATGTGGGCCCGTCACCAGGGGTCCGCCGTGCCCGAGAACCACCCCGCCCCTCGCAGCGGGGCGGCCTGAAAGGACGTCCCCCATGCGCGAAGTGTTCCAGCAGGAGCTCCACGAGGTCCAGGAGCGTCTCATCGAGATCTCCGCGCTCGTCGCCATCTCCATCGAGAACGCGACCCGGGCGTTCAACGAGTCGAACGTCAGCCTCGCCGAGACCGTCATCGAGCAGGACCGCCGCATCGACGAGCTCGCCACGAGCCTCGACGAGCTCGCGATCAACATCCTCGCCCGGCAGCAGCCGGTGGCGCGCGACCTGCGCATCGTCGTGAGCGCCCTCCGCATCAGCGCGTCGCTCGAGCGCATGGGCGACCTCGCCGAGCACATCGCCCAGCTGTCGCGCTACCGCTTCCCCGACAAGGTGGTGCCGAAGTCGCTGCGCCCCACGTTCCTCGAGCTCGGCCAGCTCGACGTGGCCATCGCCCGCAAGCTCACGGACCTCCTCACCACGGAGGACCCGAAGCTCGCCGAGGAGATCCGCAACGACGACGACCGCATCGACGAGCTGCACCTCAGCGTCTTCGACAAGGTGCTCGGCGAGACCTGGAAGGGCGCGGCCGTCGACACGGTCGACTCCACGCTCGCCAGCCGCTACCACGAGCGCTTCGCCGACCACGCGGTGTCCATCGCGAAGACGGTCCAGTACCTCGCGACCGGCGACTGGGTGCAGGCCGACGCCTGATCCCGCCGCGGGCCACGACCCGCAGCGATGACGAGAGCCCGACCGGATGATCCGGTCGGGCTCTCGTCGTCCGTGCGGGCGGGCTACTTCTTGGAGCCCTGCGCGGCCACCGCGGCGGCGCCGGCGGCGGCGGCCTCCGGGTCGAGGTACTCGCCGCCGGGGACGATCGGGCGGTAGTCCTCGTCGAGGCGGTACACGAGCGGGATGCCCGTGGGGATGTTGAGCTCGGCGATGTCCGCGTCGGAGATCCCGTCGAGGTGCTTCACGAGCGCGCGCAGCGAGTTGCCGTGCGCCGTGACGAGCACGGTGCGGCCGGAGGCGAGGTCGGGCTGGATGTCGGACTCCCAGTACGGCAGCATCCGCTCGATGACGTCCTTGAGGCACTCGGTGCGGGGCAGGGCGTCGCCGAGGTCGGCGTAACGGGGGTCGGCCGACTGCGAGAACTCGTCGTCGTCGGCGATGGCGGGCGGCGGCACGTCGAACGAGCGGCGCCAGGTGGCGAACTGCTCGGGGCCGTACTCGGCGAGGGTCTGCGCCTTGTCCTTGCCCTGCAGCGCGCCGTAGTGGCGCTCGTTGAGGCGCCAGGTGCGCTGGACGGGGATCCAGGAGCGGCCGGCGCGCTTGAGCGCGATGTTGGCGGTGTCGATGGCGCGGATGAGCACGGAGGTGTGCAGCACGTCGGGGAGGATGCCGGACTCGGCGAGGAGCTCGCCGGCGCGCTGGCCCTCCGCGACGCCCTGCTCGCTCAGCTCGACGTCCACCCATCCGGTGAACAGGTTCTTCTGGTTCCAGTCGCTGTTGCCGTGACGCAGCAGCACGAGGGTGCGGGGTTCAGCCATGCCGCCAGCCTATCGAGCGATGGGAGACTGGTCCCATGCCGGGCGCCGTCTCCCCCGTCGGCTCCGTCACGCGCGGGACGACCAACACGAACCGCCTCCGGCGCGTCGACAGGTGGATCGCGACCCTCGGCTCGCTGCGCACCGCGGATGCCCCGCTGGTGGTCGACCTCGGGTATGGCGCGAGCGGGATCACGGCGCTCGAGATGCACCGGCGGCTGCGCGCGACGCGGCCGGACGTGCGTGTCGTGGGCATCGAGATCGAGCCGGGACGCGTCGCGCGCGCCCGCGAGCAGCTCGCGGCGTGGCCCGACGCGGAGGCCCGGGAGCGCGTGTCGTTCGTCCGCGGCGGGTTCGAGGTGCCGTTGCCCGGCGGCGAGCGCCCGACCGTGATCCGCGCGTTCAACGTGCTGCGGCAGTACGACGAGGACGAGGTGCCCGCGGCGTGGGAGCGCATGGCCGCGCGGCTCGCTCCCGGCGGATCCGTCGTGGAGGGCACGTGCGACGAGATCGGCCGGGTCGCGAGCTGGGTCGACGTGCGGCCGGACGGGCCGCGCAGCCTGACCATCTCGCTGCGGCTCGCGGGACTGGAGCTGCCGTCGATCGTGGCCGAGCGGCTGCCCAAGGCGCTCATCCACCGCAACGTCCCCGGCGAGCGCGTGCACGGGCTGCTCGCCCTCCTCGACCGCAGCTGGATCCTCAGCGCCCCGCTCGGCGTGTACGGCCCCCGGCAGCAGTGGCTGGGCGCCGTCGCCCGGATGCGCGCCGCGGGCGTGCCCGTGGCGGACGGACCGGCGCGCTGGCGGCTGGGTGAGCTGACGGTGCCGTGGTCGACGGTCGCGCCCGGTGCAGAAGAGGTGCCTTCACCGCGCCCGTAGCCGTCATCGACGTGCGGGCGCCCTACCCGGCGCGGAGGACGGCGGCCGCGTCGAAGGAGAGGCGCCCGCCTGCGCCGGTCATGTGCGCCCGGGTGTCCATCAGCCTCATGCCCGGCATCATCGGCATGGCGGACATGCCCGGCATCCCGCCCGTGCCGCTCATCCCGGCCATGGGCGTCGCGCTCGAGCTGTCCATCTGGGTCGCCGTGGGAGCCGCGTCGGCCCTCGGCGCTGCCGTCACGGTCCGGCCGCCGGATCCGCACGGCACGGACACGTCGACCGTCGCCACGTGCGCATCCTCGTCCATCGCGACGACGCTGACCGACATGCCGTGCTGGAGCGGCACGACGTCGCCGGCGGCGAGGCGCTGGTGGGCGCTGGATCCGTCATCCGGACGGACGAGGGTGGACGCCGCCTCCGGGTGGAGCGGGTCCGTGCGCGAGATCTGCACGCCGGACGCGGGGACGTCGTAGTCCCTCGACGGCGACGGGTAGACGGACATGTACTCGTCGCCGTCCACCGCGTCGCGGTACTGCAGGAAGTACTGCACGGACGGATCGACCGGGTCGGCCCACGAGACGATGCGCTGCGCGTCGAAGCCGGCCGACATGGTCTGCAGCTCGATCCGGCGCGCACCCCCGCACGCGGGGACGACGCGGTGCGAGATGAGCCCGAGGCGGTCGAGCGTCCCGGCGCTGAACGGCACCAGCGTGCGCGGCGTGACGCCCATCAGGTCGCTGTCGTCGCCGTACTCGTCGCGGTGGCAGTCGGCGGGCACCCCCTGCGACGCATCGAGGTCCCACGTGGGGCACTGCACGCTCGACGCGTGGTACAGCGACATGTTGTGGCCGAGCTCGTGCGCGAACGTGGCCGGATCGTCCTTGCTCATGAAGACGATGCCGCCCTCGTTCACGTCGGCGCCCTCCGACGCGTTGGAGGTCGGGAGGCATCCGTTCGCGCTCGGCGTGACGGCCATGAGGTGGGCGTTCGCCGCGGGGGTGAAGCCCGACTCCCGGAGGGCGAAGGCGTTGACCGAGTCGAAGTCGTCGCAGCGCACGCTCGCGTCATCGGGCGTGATCCAGTCGGTGATCGACGCCACGTGGACGCGGATGGCCCCGTCGGTCTCGTGCGCGTAGTACGCGTCGACCTGGGACATGGAGGTCATCACGTCGACCCGCGAGAAGTCGGGCGCGACGCCCTGCGGAGCCACGAGCACGATCGTGACCTCCTGCGTCGCGGCCGTGGACCTCGGGGCGGCCGGCTGGACCGCGTACGCCGTGTCCGCGTGCGCGGCCGCGGGCGGCTGGGCATGCGCCGAGACGGCGACGAGCGCGACGGCTGCCGCGGCGGAGATGAGCGTCGATCGGGCCCTGCGCACGCGGTGTCCTGTCGTTCGAGCACGCCGGTCGGCCGTGCGGGGAGGAGGTCGTGCAGGACGTGGCGCCATCGAGCGCCCTTTCGACCGCGGGTGGATCACGCGGATCCCGGCACGGTACCGCTCACCAGACGATCGCCTGGGGGATGCTCAACACGCGACGTCGGGGCGACGGCGCACGCCCCCGGATGGCGCGGGCGCCAGCCCGGTGCTCAGACGTCGGGCAGCGCCGCCCGTGCGGCCACCGCGTCGACGCCCGCCGCCACCTGCAGGTCGACGAGGAGCGGGCGCAGCAGCATCACGAGCATCACCTCGCCGACGGGGGCGCCGGGGATGAGCTCGCGCGGATCCAGCCGCACGGCCACGAGCACGAGGTTCTGCTGCGCGAGGGGCGCGGCCGATGGGTCCGAGAGGCTCTGGCCGAGGAGGTTCACGCCGTTCGACACGGTCGCGAGGAGCTCGGCGAGCACGGGCCGGCGCACCCCGTCGACCACGAGGAAGTCGATGCGGCGCGAGATGACGCGCAGGTTCCGCACCGCGAGGTCCATGCCGTCGAGCACGCGCCGCTGGGCGCGCAGCTCCGGCAGGTGCCGGCGGAGGAACGGCGAGATGCGCGCGATCGACAGGGCCGAGTCGGCCGCGGCGCTCCACGCGTCGATGAGCGGCTGCGTGCGCCGGAGCCGGTCCAGCGCGCGGTCGGCGGCGGTCGCGTCGCCGAGCCGCAGCGCCGTGACGAGCGAGGTGAGCGCGTACGAGCACTCGGAGAACACGCGGCGGGCCTCGCGCAGGGCCTGCCGCCGGGGATCCCGCGGGATGAGCGCCGTCGCGAGGAGCGCCACCGCGCCGCCGACGAGCCCGTCGACGCTGCGGACGAACACGCCGCCGGGCGGCGCGGGCAGCAGCGCCACGAGCACGGCCTGCACCCCGGCGGCGACCGCGAACGCGGAGTTCGACGACAGCAGCCGCGCGACCAGCAGGGTCGCCAGGATGATGACGAACAGCTGCCACGCCCCGCGGCCGATGCCGAGCAGCAGCACCTCGCTGAGCGTGATGCCGACCGTCATGCCGATCGCGGTCTCCAGCACGCGCACCGGCCGCGCGTCGCGCACGAAGCCGAGGCTCGTGATGGTGACGGTCGTCGCGAGGAGCGGGGTGTCGTGGCCGAGGACGTGGTGCGCGAAGGCCCAGCCGCCCGTGGCCGCGATGGCGATCTGCAGGGCGGCGGGCGCGGATCCCCAGAGACGCAGGATCGCGGCGCGCGGATCCGCCCGGTGCCTCAGGGTGCGGGCGGCACGGGCCGACCGCTCCCGCGCGCGCTCAGCGGCGGACCGCACCGAGCCGCGGCAGGCGGGGGACGTCGGCGGAGCGGCCGGCGTCGGTGGGCACGATCACGTCCTGCATGGCCTGCACGCGCACGTCGTCGGCGACGACCTCGAGCTGGAGCGCGGGATCGACGCCGCGGCGGACGACCGCGAGCGCGACCGGCCCGAGCTCGTGGTGCAGCGCGCTCGAGGTGACGGCCCCGACGACCTCGCCCGCGGTGCCGTCGGCGGCGGCGGGGAGCCGCACCTCGGATCCCGCGCCCGGCAGCACCGCATCGGATCCGTCGAGCTGCAGGAGCACCAGGCGGCGCGGCGGCCGGCCGAGGTTGTGCACCTTGGCGACCGTCTCCTGTCCGCGGTAGCAGCCCTTGCTGAGGTGCACGGCGCTCCGCAGCCAGTCGAGCTCGTGCGGGATGGTGCGGTCGTCGACCTCGGTGGCGAACCGCGGACGCCAGGCGGCGATCCGCAGCGCCTCGGCCGCGAGGACGCCCGCGACGGGCAGGTCGCCGGCCGCGGCCCGCGCGACGACGCCCGGCAGCTCGGACCGCGGCACGAGGCGCTCGCTCCAGCTCCAGCCCTCACCCGGGTGGGACGCGGCGGCCGCGTACTGGTGGCCTCCGGGCACGACGTGGGCCCACGGGTCGCGCCACACGAGCGGCACCCCGGCGGGCGCGGCGACGGGGAGGTCGGGCTCGCCCAGCGCGCCGATCACGGCGAGCTCCGCCGTGCGGTCGGCGGGCTCCACGCGGAGCATGAAGCGCATGCGCTGCAGGTACGCGAGCAGCGACGCCGCGTCTCCGGCACCGAGGAGCAGCCACGTGGTGACGCCGTCGTCGAGCACGCCGACCGCGTGCTCCAGGCGGCCGTTCTGGTCGAGGAAGAGCGTCTCGGCCGAGTCGCCCGGCGCGAGGCCGCGCAGCGACTGGCTGGTGATGGAGTCGAGCCAGGTGAGCCGGTCCTCCCCTGTGACCGAGAGGACGGCACGGTGCGACAGGTCCACGATGGCGGTCCCCGCGGCGAGCGCGCGCTGCTCCTGCACGAGGGATCCGAGGTGCGCGGGCACGCCGGCGTCCGGCCCCTCGGCGGCGACGGCGCCGGGCAGGTCGAGGAAGGGCGAGCGGGCGATGGCGGGATCCGGGTCAGTCGACATGCGACACCCGCCCGGAGGCGTGCGTGCGCAGCGGCTGGCCGAGCGCCGCGATGTCCCACGCCCAGAGCAGGTCGCGCTCCACGAGGCCGTAGAGCCGCGTCGCGCCCGTGTACGGCTTGGCGCCCTCGGTGCGGAGCACCGCGTCGGTCGCGAGGTCGATGCGCGCGCTCTTCACCTGCCCGACGTAGAGCTCGCTGACGCCGCCCGGGTGCACGAGCGCGACCTCGACGTCGAAGCCGCCCTCCGCGTTGCGGAGCGTCTCGACCTCGTCGGCCGTCGTGAAGGGGCGCTCCCCGGTAGGCGGCAGCATCGCGGGCCCCGGGTCGCCCTCGGTGACGCGGCGCCGCAGCCGCCAGTAGCCGGTCTCGGTGACGAAGGGGACGGGTCCGTCGTCGCCCTCGACCCATGCGTACGACGAGTAGTTGAGGTGCGGCAGGCCGTCGTGGCTGAAGCTGATGCGCTGTCCGAACTCCCGGCGGACGACCTCGTCCCCGACGGCGTACTCGACGACGCCCGTGCCCTCCCAGACGCCGAGCAGCCAGGACAGGGGGACGAGCTCGGCGGGGAGGCCGGTCGGGATCTCGATCATGCGGCGCGCGGTCAGCGCTGGCCGCGGAAGAGGTTGTAGACCACGACGAGCGACACCCAGCCGATGGAGAGGCTCGCCAGGACCAGCAGTCCGGTGAAGAAGAGTTCCAGAGCAAGCAGCGACGACATGGTGCCCAATCTACCCCACGGGTCGCCGGATCCGGCCGGCCGACCTAGGCGGCGACGGGCACGAGCAGCACGACGGCCGTGGCCGCCGCCAGCACGAGCACGGAGCCGACGACGCTGCCGACCGCCCGGTCGACGAAGCCGGTCTTGCGGGGCAGCGCCAGCTGGATCACGAAGGTCGCGATGACGCACGCGGCGAGGACGAGCGGGAACCACCGCGGGGCCGCGTCGGGGCCGACCGCGACCGCCACCACGACCGCGCCGACGGCGGCGGCCAGCCAGACGGGGAGGAGGCTGCGCAAGGGGGAGGTCACCCTGCAATCCTGCCCCACGTATCATGGGGGGAATTCATCCATGGAGGATCCCTGTGGCCCAGCTGTTGATCCTGACCTCGTCCGCGGACACCGACGTGCTCCCGGCGCTCGGGCTCCTCAGCCACCGGACGCGGCACATCCAGGCGGATGCGTCGAGCCTCGTGAACGCCCCCGCGGCCGATCTCGTGCTCGTCGACGCCCGCCGCGACCTCGCGAGCGCGAAGTCCCTCTGCAAGATCCTCACCACCACGGGCGGCGGCACGCCGCTCATCCTCGTGCTCACCGAGGGCGGGCTCACCGCGGTCAGCGCCGACTGGGGCGCGACCGACGTGATCCTCGACTCCGCCGGTCCCGCCGAGGTCGACGCGCGCGTGCGCCTCGTCATCGGCCGGGCGGCGCTCGAGCACACGGGCAGCAAGATCCAGGCCTCGGGCGTGGTCATCGACGAGGCCAGCTACTCCGCCAAGGTGCACGGCAAGCCGCTCGACCTGACCTTCAAGGAGTTCGAGCTGCTGCGCTTCTTCGCGAGCCACCCGTCGCGGGTCTTCACGCGCGAGCAGCTGCTCAGCGAGGTGTGGGGCTACGACTACTTCGGCGGCACGCGCACGGTCGACGTGCACGTCCGGCGCCTGCGGGCGAAGCTCGGCGACCTCGAGTCGCTCATCGGCACGGTGCGCAACGTCGGCTACCGCTTCAACGTCTACGAGGAGGACGGTGAGCGCGATCCCGCCCCCGCAGGAGCCTGACGCGCCTGACGCCGTCCGCGTCGACCGCGCCCGCCCGACGCCCGACGCCGTGCGCCGGGCCCTCGCGCTCGCGGACCGCGCCCGCGAGGCCGACGGCGTCGCCCCGTTCAACGAGCAGACCCGCCTCACGCTCGGCACCGAGGGCGGGCCCGCCCTCCTCGGCATCGACGGGACGGACGACCGCACGATCGGCGCGGCCGTCGTGGCGCGCGGCGACGGCGGCGTCGAGGCCGAGCTCGTCGTGGATCCCGCCCACCGCCGCCGAGGCATCGGCCGTGCGCTCCTCGACGCCGTGCTCGGGGAGGCCGCGGGATCCCCCGTCTCCGTCTGGGCGCACGGGGACCACCCCGCGGCCCGCGCCCTCGCCGCGGCGACCGGCCTCGAGCGCGCCCGCGAGCTCCTGCAGCTGCGCGCGTCGGTCGCGGAGGCGCGCACCGGGCTCGGCGTGCGCCCGATTCCCGCGGGCCTCGCGCTCTCCTCCTTCACGCCGGAGGACGCCGACGACTGGGTCGCGCTCAACGCGCGCGCCTTCGCGAGCCATCCCGAGCAGGGCCGGATGACCCGCGGCGACCTCGACGACCGCGTCGCCGAGACGTGGTTCGATCCGGCGCTGCTGCTCCTCGCCCGGGACGAGGACGGCCGGCTCGCCGGCTTCCACTGGCTCAAGGTGGAGGGCGGCGAGGCGGAGGTGTACGTGCTGGGCGTGGATCCCGACCGAGGCGCCCGCGGCCTCGGATCCGCCCTCCTCGCGGCCGGCCTCGGCCTGCTCGCCGAGCGCGGGCACGAGGAGGTCGACCTCTACGTCGAGGCCGACAACGCGCCCGCGCTGGCGCTGTACCGTCGGGCCGCGTTCCGCGACGCCGCGGTCGACGTCCAGTACCGCCGCGCCTGATCCCCGTGCCTCCCCCGGCTCTCCCCGGATGCGGTTCACCGTGCGTTCACCTGCCGGAGGTCGGAGCGCGCACTGCGATGCCATGATGGGCGGATGGACAGCGAGACGTACATCGGGGATGCGAAGGCGGTCGCCGAATCCCTGGACGACTTCGACGACGAGGACGAGCTCCTCGAGGACGACGGGACCCTCCCCGAGGGGCGCTTCCTCGACCGCGAGCTGAGCTGGCTGGCCTTCAACCGGCGCGTGCTGGAGCTCGCCGAGGACCCCGAGCTGCCGGTCCTCGAGCGGGCCAACTTCCTCGCGATCTTCGCCAGCAACCTCGACGAGTTCTTCATGGTCCGCGTCGCCGGCCTCAAGCGCCGCATCGCCACGGGCCTCGCCGTCCCCACCAACATCGGCCGCACCCCGGCCGAGGTGCTCTCCGCCATCAACGAGACCGCGTACCGGCTCCAGGTGCGGCACGCGGCCGCCTTCAACGACAGCGTCCGCCCGGCGCTCGAGGAGCAGGGCATCCGCATCGTCCGCTGGGACTCGCTCGACGAGGCGCAGCAGGACCGCCTGCACGAGCTGTTCTCCGAGCAGGTGTTCCCCGTGCTCATGCCGCTCGCGGTGGATCCGGCGCACCCGTTCCCCTACATCTCCGGCCTGTCGCTGAACCTCTCTGTGCGCATCCGCAACCCGAAGACGAACCGCCAGGAGTTCGCGCGCATCAAGGTGCCGCAGATGCTCCCGCGCTTCATGCCGCTCACGCCCGACACACGCTCGGGTCCCATCGACTTCATCGCGCTCGAGGACCTCATCGCGAACCAGCTGCAGACGCTGTTCCCCGGCATGGAGATCGTCGAGCACCACGTCTTCCGCGTCACGCGCAACGAGGACGTGCAGATCGAGGAGGACGAGACCGAGAACCTCATCCAGGCCCTCGAGAAGGAGCTGCTGCGGCGCCGCTTCGGCCCGCCCATCCGCCTCGAGATCTCGGACGACATGGACGCGGTCACGCTCGACCTCCTCATGCGCGAGCTCGACATCACCGAGCAGGAGGTGTTCACGCTCCCGTCCCCGCTCGACCTCGGCGGCCTGTTCGACCTCGCGAAGCTCGACCGCCCGTCGCTGCACTACCCGAACAACGTGCCCACCACGGCCGTCGCCCTGAAGCCCGCCGAGGACAACTCGCGCGCCGACATCTTCCGCTCCATCGCGCAGCAGGACATCCTGCTGCACCACCCCTACGAGTCGTTCACCACGAGCGTGCAGGCGTTCCTCGAGCAGGCGGCGGCGGATCCGCACGTGCTCGCCATCAAGCAGACCCTCTACCGCACGAGCGGGGACAGCCCCATCGTCGAGGCGCTCATCGACGCCGCCGAGGCCGGCAAGCAGGTGCTCGCGCTCGTGGAGATCAAGGCGCGGTTCGACGAGCAGGCCAACATCACGTGGGCCCGCAAGCTCGAGAAGGCCGGCGTGCACGTCGTCTACGGCGTCGCGGGTCTCAAGACGCACTGCAAGCTCGCGCTCGTCATCCGCCAGGAGAAGGGCGGGGTGCTCCGGCACTACAGCCACATCGGCACGGGCAACTACAACCCCAAGACGAGCCGCATCTACGAGGACCTCGGACTCCTCACCGCGGACGACGTCGTGGGCAAGGACCTCACGCGCCTGTTCAACGAGCTCTCCGGCTACGGCATCGAGAAGAAGTTCAAGCGCCTGCTCGTCGCGCCGCTGCACCTGCGCAAGGGCCTGCTCAAGCGCATCGCCGTGGAGACGCAGAACGCGCTCGACGGCAAGCCGAGCGGCATCCGCATCAAGGTCAACTCCATCGTCGACGAGAAGATCATCGACGCGCTGTACCGGGCCAGCAACGCGGGCGTGCCCGTGCAGGTCTGGGTGCGCGGCATCTGCTCGCTCACGCCGGGGCAGCCGGGGCTCAGCGAGAACATCGAGGTGCGGTCGATCCTCGGCCGCTACCTCGAGCACAGCCGCGTGTTCTCGTTCGTCAACGACGGCGACCAGGCCACCTACATCGGCAGCGCCGACATGATGCACCGCAACCTCGACCGCCGCGTCGAGGCGCTCGTGCGGCTCGTGGACCCCGCGCACCTGCAGGAGATCGAGGACCTGTTCGACCGCGCCATGGCCGACACGACCTCCGCCTGGATCCTCGACTCCGACGGGGAGTGGACGCGCCGCAACAAGGGCGCGGACGGCACAACGCTGGAGGACCTGCAGACCGCGGTGATGGGCATCGTGTCCAAGCGCAAGCGGCGCGTGCTCCGCTGAGCACCGCTGCGCCCGGCGCCGATCCCGCTAGCGTGGAGGACGTGCCACCCGCCCCCTCCGTCTTCGCCGCGGGCGCCGTGGTCTGGCGCATGGTCGACGACCGGATCCGGGTGCTCATCATCCACCGCGCGCGCCGCCGCGACACCTCCCTGCCGAAGGGCAAGGTGGATCCCGGCGAGACGCTGCCGCAGACCGCCGTCCGCGAGGTGCACGAGGAGACGGGCCTCCGGGTCGCGCTCGGCGTGCCCCTCGGCGCCATCGAGTACGGCATCTCCGGCGGTCGCCGCAAGTCCGTGAGCTACTGGGCGGCCGAGGCCACGGACGCCATGGTGGAGGCCGGCCGCTTCGAGCCGGACGACGAGGTCGAGAGCGTCGAGTGGGTCTCCCTCCCCAACGCCCGCAAGCGCCTCGACTACCCGGGCGAGGTGCAGATCCTCGACCTGTTCGCCGGGCTCGTGGAGACGGGCGCGCACCGGTCGTTCGCCCTCATCGCGCTGCGCCACGGCCACGCCGTGCAGCCGTACGAGTGGGACGGGCCGGACGCCTCCCGACCGCTCAGCGCGCGCGGACGCGACGAGGCGCGGTCGATCGTGCCGACGCTGCTCGCGTTCGGCCCGCGGGTCGTCACCAGCAGCACCGCCGAGCGCTGCCTGCAGACCGTCGCGCCCCTCGCCGAGGCCCTCGGCCGACGGGTGAAGGACGACGCGGGGATCAGCCAGGACGCGTACGAGACCGACGGAGGATCCGTGCGCGAGACCGTGGCGAAGCGCGTGCGCAAGGCCCGCAGCGCCGTGCTCTGCAGCCACAGCCCGGTGCTGCCGGAGATCCTGCACGAGATCGCCCTCGCCACCGAGACGCCACGCGCGAGCCGCATGCCGCGGGCCGGGATGCTGTCGCCCGCCGAGTTCTCGGTGGTGCACCTGTCGGCGGCGGACCCGGCGGCGGGGATCCTCGCGGTGGAGACGTACGGGCCCTCGGCCTGACGGGCTCGGCCTCCCGACTCCCCGCACGCTGCCCGACCGACCACTGTGCGCCCAGGCGCCTGAGCCCGTGCCCATCCACGCGGTCTGTTCACCTCCCGTTCACCGATATCCGCCGAACCGGTCAAGAGCCCGACATAGCTTCATCGAGGGGCATGCACCTGCCTCCTCACAGCAAGAAATACCCGGAAGGCCTCATCACGTGAAGATCTCGCGTCTCGGCAGCGCAGCAGCGCTCGCCGCCGTCACCGCCATCGCACTCTCCTCCTGCGCCTCCAACGAGGCGCCCGCCGAGGGGGGCACCGCTTCGGAGTCCACCCTGTCCGGCACGCTCAACGGCATCGGCGCCACCTCGCAGGGCGCGGCCCAGGAGGCCTGGAACGCCGCGTTCCAGACCGCCAACCCCGGCGTCACCGTCAGCTACGCCGGCGAGGGTTCCGGCGCCGGCCGCGAGGCGTTCATGGCCGGCGGCCAGAACGCCAACTTCGCCGGCTCCGACCGCGCGCTCAAGACCGACGAGCTCACGGGCACGTTCGGCCAGTGCGCCGACGGCGTCAAGCCGATCGACGTCCCCGCCTACATCTCCCCCATCGCCCTCATGTTCAAGATCGACGGCGTGAAGGAGCTGCACCTCGACGCCGCCACCGCCGCGGGCATCTTCAAGGGCACCATCACGAAGTGGAACGACCCGGCCATCGTCGCGCTGAACCCCGACGCCACGATGCCCGACGCCGGCATCACCGCCGTGCACCGCTCGGACGACTCGGGCACCACCGAGAACTTCGCGAGGTACCTCAACACCACGGCCAAGACGGTCTGGGACGCGGAGCCCAAGGGCGTCTGGCCCTACCAGGGCGGCGAGGCGGCCCAGGGCACCTCCGGCGTGGTCGACGCCGTCACCGGCGGCACCAACATCATCGGCTACGCCGACGCGTCCAAGGCCGGCTCCCTCGGCGTCGCCAAGATCAAGGTCGGCGACGAGTTCGTCGGCTTCTCGCCGGAGGCCGCTGCCGCCGTCGTCGAGGCGTCGCCCGAGGCCTCGGGCCGTGAGGCGAACGACGTCGTCTTCGACCTCGACTACTCCACCACCGAGTCGGGCGTCTACCCGATCGTCCTCGTCAGCTACCTCATCGCCTGCCAGGAGTACAAGGACCCGGCCGTCGGCGAGCTCGTCAAGGCCTACCTCGGCTACGTCACCAGCAGCGAGGGCCAGCAGCTCGCCGCCGACAAGGCCGGCGCCGCGCCGCTCTCCGACACGGTCGCCGCCCAGGTGAAGACCGCGGTCGAGTCGATCAAGTAGCACCCTCCGCCCGCCCCCTGATCCGCGCTCGCGCGGGTCAGGGGGCGTCCCCACGGGCGGACCGCCGCCCGCAGCCCCACCATCCAGACCGTAGGGACCCCGACCCATGACGACCGCCGCCCCGCAGCCACCCCAGGCTCCCGAGTCCGATCGGCCGCGCGACGTCGCCGCCGCCCCCGCAGCTCCCCGCAGCTCTCAGGACGCGAAGCCGAAGGCCCGCGTCGGCGACCGCGTCTTCTCCGGGCTCTCCCGCGGATCCGGCACGCTCATCCTCGTCATCCTCGCGGCCGTCGCGCTGTTCCTCATCGTGCAGAGCATCCCGGCCCTCACGGCCTCGCCCGCCGAGATCTCCGGCGGTGCCGGCTTCTGGGCGTACGTCGGGCCGCTCATGTTCGGCACGGTCTACGCCGCGGCGCTCGCCATGCTCATGGCCGTCCCCGTCGCCATCGGCATCGCCCTCTTCATCTCGCACTACGCGCCCCGCCGCCTGGCGCAGGGACTCGGCTACGTGATCGACCTGCTGGCCGCCGTGCCCTCGGTCGTCTTCGGCCTCTGGGGCATCACGGTGCTGGCGCGGTTCCTGCAGCCGTTCTATGCGTTCCTCACCGACGCGTTCGGCTGGTTCCCGCTCTTCGCCGGTCCCGTCTCCGGCACCGGCCGCACGATCTTCACGGTCGCCGTCGTGCTCGCCGTCATGATCCTGCCGATCGTCACCGCGCTCTGCCGCGAGGTCTTCCTGCAGACGCCGAAGCTGCACGAGGAGGCCGCGCTGGCGCTCGGCGCGACGCGCTGGGAGATGATCCAGACCGCCGTGCTGCCCTTCGGCCGCCCCGGCATCATCTCGGCCTCGATGCTCGGCCTCGGCCGTGCCCTCGGCGAGACGATGGCGGTCGCGATCGTCCTCTCCCCCGCCGCGGTCGTGAACTTCGCCTGGTTCCAGTCGACGAACTCCAACACCGTGGCCGCGAACATCGCGCTGAGCTTCCCCGAGGCGTACGGCCTCAAGATCAACGAGCTCATCGCCTCCGGCCTCATGCTCTTCGTCATCACGCTGGCCGTGAACATGCTGGCCCGCTACATCATCAGCCGCCGCAAGGCCTTCTCCGGAGCGAACTAATGGCGACGACAGCCCCCTCCCGCACGCGGCCCGTCGCGAGCACCCTGCCCAACTCCCTCACCGCCGGCAAGCTGCACCGCTTCACGGCCCCCGCGATCTTCCTCGTGTCCTGGCTCGTCATGGCGGCCATCTTCCTGGTGCTCGAGCTCTCGGGCGCCTCGGACAGCTTCAACATCGTCGGCACCGCGGTGTTCGGCACGATCCTGTTCGGCGTCGCGCTGTTCTGCATCTCGCTCGCCGTGGAGGGCGAGCGGAAGGCGAAGGACCGGGTCATCACGATCCTCGTCACCGTCGCGTTCGTGCTCGCGCTCATCCCGCTGGTCTCGCTGGTGTTCACCGCCCTGACGAACGGCTCCGGGCGCTTCGACCCGCTGTTCTTCAACTCGAGCCTGCGCAACGTCGTGGGCGCGGGCGGCGGCGGCCTCCACGCCATCATCGGCACGCTGATCGTCACGGCCATCGCCGCCGTGATCTCGATCCCCGTCGGCCTCATGGCCGCCATCTACCTCGTGGAGTACGGGCGCGGCCGGCTGGCCCGGGCGATCACGTTCTTCGTGGACGTGATGACGGGCATCCCGTCCATCGTCGCGGGCCTGTTCGCCTACGCGCTGCTCGTGATCTTCCTCGGCCCGGGCGTCCGCCTCGGCTTCGGCGGCGCGCTGGCCCTCTCCGTGCTGATGATCCCCGTGGTCGTGCGCAGCGCCGAGGAGATGCTGAAGCTGGTGCCGAACGAGCTCCGCGAGGCGGCGTACGCGCTGGGCGTGCCGAAGTGGCTGACGATCCTGAAGATCGTGCTGCCCACCTCGCTCGCCGGCATCGTCACGGGTGTCATGCTCGCGATCGCCCGCGTCATCGGCGAGACCGCGCCGCTGCTCATCGTCGCCGGCTTCACGCAGAGCATGAACTACAACCCCTTCAAGGACCAGATGATGACCCTGCCGGTGTTCGTCTTCCGGCAGTACGCCGACCAGGGCAGCGACGCGGCGGCCTACGTCGACCGCGCGTGGACCGGCGCGCTCGTCCTGATCCTCATCGTCATGCTGCTCAACATCGTCGCGCGGCTCATCGCCCGCATCTTCGCCCCCAAGCTCGGCCGCTAGCGCCCGCTCCCCCGGCCACGAACCCGAACGGTAAGGAACCCCTTGTCCAAGAGCATCGAAGTCAACGACCTGAACGTCTACTACGGCAAGTTCAAGGCGGTCGAGGACGTCAACCTGCGGATCGAGCCGCGCACGGTGACCGCCTTCATCGGCCCGTCCGGCTGCGGCAAGTCGACCTTCCTCCGCACGCTCAACCGCATGCACGAGGTGATCCCGGGTGCGTACGTCGAGGGCGAGGTGCTCGTGGACGGCAACGACCTCTACGGCCCCGGCGTCGACCCGGTGCTCGTGCGCCGCCAGGTCGGCATGGTGTTCCAGCGGCCGAACCCCTTCCCCACCATGTCGATCCGCGACAACGTGCTCGCGGGCGTCAAGCTCAACAACCGCAAGATCTCCAAGTCGGACGCCGACGCGCTCGTCGAGCAGTCGCTGCAGGGCGCCAACCTCTGGAACGAGGTGAAGGACCGCCTGGCGCTGCCCGGCTCCGGCCTCTCCGGCGGCCAGCAGCAGCGCCTCTGCATCGCGCGCGCCATCGCCGTGCAGCCCGACGTGGTGCTGATGGACGAGCCGTGCTCCGCGCTCGACCCCATCTCCACGCTCGCCATCGAGGACCTCATCGAGGAGCTCAAGGCGCAGTACACGATCGTCATCGTGACGCACAACATGCAGCAGGCCAGCCGCGTCTCGGACCGCACGGCGTTCTTCAACATCGCCGGCACCGGCAAGCCCGGCAAGCTCATCGAGTACGACGACACCACCACCATGTTCTCGAAGCCCAGCGTGCAGGCCACCGAGGACTACGTCAGCGGCCGCTTCGGCTGATCCGCCGAGCGCACGGAGAAGGCCCCCGCATCCTCAGGATGCGGGGGCCTTCGTCTGCGCGGGATGCGCGGGGTGGATCAGGTGCTGGTGACCGCCACGATGGGCTCGGTCGTGGGCTGCTCGGATCCGCCCTCGGGCTCGACCGTGATGGCCACGGTGTCGCCGGGCGTGTAGCTGCCCTCGAGCACCGCATGACCCGTTCCGTCCGCCGACGGCATGACCCCGGCGGACACGGGTCCGGATGCGCTGACGTACCACATCTGGAGCACGTGGCCCTCGGGCACCGGCGACGCGTCGTTCAGCACGACGGCCGTCTTGGCCTCGGAGGGGGAGAAGTAGACCGTGGCCGTGCCGCCGCCGACGACGTCGCGCTTGTCGATGACGACGTCGGATGCCGTGGTGACCTGCTCGTAGGCGGAGGCGACGGGCGTCTGCGACGTGCCCGGACCGCCCACGTTCGTGCCGACGACCACGCCGCCGACGACGAGCACGACGGCCGCCGCGGCGACGCCGATGAGGGCGCCCGGCCGACGGAACCAGCGGTCGGAGGCGCGGGCGGACGCGGATCCCAGCCGCTCCCGGGGCGCGGACGCCGACGGGGCGACAGGGCCGGTGCCGGTGGACGCCGCGGGACGCAGCTCGGTGACGGGCGCGGAGCGCCGGTCATCGTCCGTCACGGCGGACGGGACGGCGAGCGGCGGCAGCTGCGGGGTGGCGTCGAGCATGGCCATGATGTCGACCTTGAGGCGCGGCGACGGATCGGCCGGCTCGGTGGTCCAGGCGAGGTCGGCCGCGGTGGCCCGCAGCTCCTCGACCTCGGCGCGCAGCATCGGATCGCGCTCGAGCAGCGCCTCGAACTCGGCCGCCTCCTCGGCGTCGACGGCGCCGAGCGCGTACGCCGCGGTGAGCATGCGGATGTCGTCCTCGGTGGTCATGATGCGACCCCCATCTCGTCGCGCAGGCGGATCATGCCGTCGCGCAGACGTGTCTTCACGGTGCCGATGGGCACGTCGAGCATCGACGCGACCTCGCTGTGGCTGTAGCCGCCGTAGTAGGCGAGGGACACTGCCTGGCGCTGGATCTCGGTGAGCTTCGTCATCGCCTTCTTCACCCTCTCGTGCTCGATGCTGATCTCGACGGTCTCGGACACCTGGTCGTAGCCGTGCTCGTGGTCGCGGATGCCGATGCGGACGTCGCGGTCGCGGCTGGACTGGGATGCGCGCACGCGGTCGACCGCGCGGCGGTGGGCCATGGTGAGCACCCACGTGGTCGCTGCGCCCTTGGCGGGGTCGAAGCGGGAAGCGGATTGCCAGATCTCCAGGAAGATCTCCTGCGTGACCTCCTCCGACTGCGCGTGGTCGACGAGCAGCCGACGGACGAGGCCGAGGACACGCGGCGCGAGCTGGTCGTAGAGCTCCGAGAAGGCGCGCTTGTCGCCCTGGGCGACGCGGCCGAGGAGGGCTTCCTTCGACTCGGGGTCCGCCGGACCGGGGAGGTCGGGACGCTCGATCGATGAAGGCACGAGCCCCAGCATCCCAGACGCGCGTGCGAACCGCATGCAGGCAGGGCGGGACCCGGCGAGCTGGGGTGGTGCTGCGGGGAGGTCATGTGATGCTTCCGGTCGGGTGTGGATGGGTGGAGAGCGGGCGTCCGGTGCCCCACATCAGCCGGGATCCCGCGGAACGGGACATCTGGGATGGCCGGGCGGCCTGCCACGCGGGCAGGACCCGACCGATGCGGGTCGCACCCTCGCGGGTGACGGATGCGAGGCGGGTGAGCGCCTCACGATGACTCTTCGGCGCGAGCCGCATCGCGGATTGGTCACAGGCCGTGGGGATTCGCCGGTGCGGATGCGGAGCGCTCGGCCGCTCGCGCGGGGGCCGTGCCTCCACGGTGGGGCAGGAGGGAGATGAGGAGCCGGGCCGCAGAACGCCTCTCGGCGCGAGGCCGCTCGGAGCGGCGAATATTGGTACCCGGGAGTACTGCGGCCCGACCAGGGTCCACTGTAACCGAGTCGGCGCGGGCTGTCGTCCCGGGGGCCGCGCTCACAGCGAACGGGCGGATCCGCGGCGGCGACGGGTCAGTCGAGCCGCTCGCTCCGCCAGAGCCGGGCGCACTGCACGAGGTCGGCCGCCATCTGCGAGAGGCGGAGCGCGCGCGTGGTGAGGTCGCCCGCGCGCTCCGGCGACGCCGTCGCGTCGAGGTCGTCGGCGACGCTCGTGGCACCGAGCGCGGCCAGCCGGCTGAACGCGCCGGCGCGGTCGAGGGCCACCGCGAAGTCGCCCGTGAAGAGGCCCCGGAGGATGCTGTCGGCGAGCTCGACGATCTCCGCGGGCCCCGTCGGCGCGGTGGCTCCGGCGACCACCGGGTCGATGGTCGTGGCCACCTCGGTGCCGCGCTGGTAGAGGAGGCTGATGCCGTCGGGATCCTGGCGGATGAGCGCGCGCATGAGGTACAGGCGCCAGAGCGCGCCCGGCAGGCTGCGCGGGCTGGCACGCGACCAGAGCTCGGCGACCGCGTCGATGCCGTGCTCGTCGGTGTAGGCGATGAGGCGCTCGACGACGGCCGGGTCCGGATCCGCCCGCACGCGGGCCAGCAGGGCCGACGCGGTCTCGTGGGCCACGCGGCTGATGGTGGCGGGATCCTCGCCGCCGAGCATGCTCTCGAACTTGGCCCCGGAGAACTTGGTGGGCTTGTGGTAATCGCCGGACATCCCGGCAAGCGTACGCCGGGGGGCCGCTCCCGGCCGGCGTCGGGCCGATGGCCTCCGGGCGTCCGCCGCCCATCCCGTACCATCGGGGGCGCGGGCCTCTAGCTCAGTTGGTAGAGCAAGGGACTTTTAATCCCTGGGTCGTCGGTTCGAGCCCGACGGGGCCCACCTCCCGCGGGCCATGCGCACGGGGACGATGCTCCGCTCGTCGCATGCCCGTACCCCTCGCGGCGGACGCCCCGCAGGGGGCCCGTCGCTAGCGTCGGGGCATGCCCTCCCGCGCCCGCGGTCGAGCTCCAGTCGGAGCAGGGCCCCGCGTGGACGAAGGAGCAGCTCTGGCGGGCCTGCGTCGACTGGCGGACCGCCGAGGAGGACCGGAACGGCTGGGAGCATCCCGTCGGCTCGTGGAACCAGTGGGACCAGCTCGTCGTCGTCGAGCCGCAGGTGGGCGACGTCCACGACGTCCAGATCCTCGGCCACTTCCGACAGGAGGGCATCCAGGACCCGGTCGGCGCGATCCTGGAGTGCAGCATCGAGGGCACGCCCGAGGAGCCCGTCGTCACGGCCACGGATCCGGAGAAGCACCACTCGGAGTGACGCAAACGGCCCGCCGCTCAGGACCGACCGGCCCGGTCCAGCACGAGGAACGGCGGCGTGCGGTAGAGGAACCGCAGCGGCGTGCGCATCGCCACCGCGTGGATCGCCAGCGACGCCACGATCGCGACCACGCTCACCACGACCGGCAGCAGGTAGGGCACGGCGCCGGACGGCTCGAACTCGACGGCGTCGAGCACGGCGCAGGCCGCGGCGATCACGAGCACGTGCGCCACGTAGATCGGCAGGGTGTTCCGCCCGAGGAAGCGCAGAGGGCGCACCAGCCGCGTGCGCGCGAGCAGGGCAGCCCACAGGACGCCGACCGCCATCGCGAGGCACGAGACGACGAGCAGCACGCCGGGGATGCCGCTGACGCCGGTCAGCTCCACGGCGACCCCCGCCGCCCCGAACGCGACCAGGGCCGCAGCCGCCGCGATCGGCCGCGGGCGCGACGCGACGCGGAACACGAGGTCCTTGGCGTGCAGCCCGATGAGGAAGAAGACGAGGTACTTCGCCATGCCGTCCCAGCTCAGGCTGCCGATGCGCAGCACGCTGAGGAAGAGGGCGGAGACGACGGCCGCGACCGTGAGCTGGATCCACGGCGGCACGCGCCCGTGCGCCAGCTTCGCCAGCACGAGGAACACGGCGAGCGCGTGCAGGAACCACAGGCCGGTGGCCGGGAAGACGAGCGCCAGCAGGAGCGCGCGCGGGTCGCCCTCGTGCGGGCGCGAGTCGAGCGGCACGGCCGAGAAGTAGAGGAAGCGCAGCACGGACCAGATCGTGAGCGCCCAGACGAGGATCGCGATGCGCGAGTTCCAGAGCTCCGGCCAGGAGCGGCGCACGGCGGATCCCGCGAGGAGCCCCGACGCGAGGAAGAAGATCGGCATCCGGAAGGTGACGAAGGCGCTGTTGATGGTCGCCCACACGGGTGACGCGAGGTCCTCCTGCATGAGCAGGAGGCCCGCATGGAAGAGCGCGACCAGCAGGATGGCCATCGCCCTGGCCGCATCCACCCAGTCCGCGCGCGCGGCAGTGATCGTCGTCCCGTCTCCCCCAGACATGATCGGCACGGTATCGGGTCCATGTGTCCGGCTCGTGTCGGAGGCGCCCGACGGCCGTGGACCCAGTGGCGATCCCAGTGGCGCGGAGACCGCGGCTCGGCCGCGGCTCGCGCGCGGTCGGCGGACCCCCGAACGGGGTGGGACGCGGACGCCACCGCCGACCGGGATCGCCGTACGGTTCACAGGTGGGGAAATACGGGTATCGGGCGGGCGCACGGGCGCGGGCAGCATGGCGCATCGCCGGCTGGACGGCCGCGGCCGCCGTCGCGGCGTGCTCGGTCGGCCTGGTGGTCGCGGCGCTCGGGAGCGGCGGGCCGCCCGTCGAGAACGCCGGCGCCGTCGCGGAGTCGGGCTTCGTCTCCGGTCCCGGCGCCACGATCGCGCCGGTGGCGGCGCTGGACCTCCCCGAGGATCCGGCCGTCCTCATGTTCGGCGACTCGTTCATCCTCGGACACGGCATCGAGACGTCGGGACGGCCCGGCTACCCCGCGCTGCTCGCGGACCGCGAGGGGTGGAGCGACGTGCGCCTCGACGCGGCGGCCGGCACGGGCTTCGCGGCCACATCCGATCAGCCGTCGTACCCGGACCGCCTGGCCGCGATGGGCGACGACTTCACGCCCGACCTCGTGATCCTGCAGGGCAGCGTCAACGACATCAAGCCCGGCGAGGTCGCGGTGCGCATGGGCGTGACGAAGACCCTCGCGGACATCGCCGAGCGCTGGCCGGACGCGCAGACCGTGATCATCACGCCGATGACGGGCGTGCGGAGCTACGAGAAGCTCGCGTCCGCGTACACGGGTCCCGCGCTCGGCAAGGCCCACGTCATCGACGCGACGGGGCCGGAGACCTGGCTGCCCGTGGACCGGCCCGACCTCCGCACGGAGGACGAGTGGCACCCCAGCGCGACCGGTCACGAGGCCATCGCCGCCGGGATCCAGGTGGCGCTCACGTCCCTCGCGGGCTGAGCCGGGCGTCGTACCGGTCAGGCCCCCGGGCCCGCGAGCGCGCGGCCGAATCCGTCGACGCTGCGGACGCCCCGGTCCGTGACGACCGACGCGAATGGCGTGTCGGGGTTGTTCGGCAGGGACGGGCGTTCGACGCGGGTGTCGTTCGCGAAGGCGCCCACCACGACGACGCGCTGGGACGGGTAGCGGCTCGGGGTCATGAACATGGTGCCGCGGCCGATGGACGTGTCCTGGGCGAGCCGCCCGCCCTGGTCGACGAGGCCCACCCCGATGCCGTGGGCGCCGCCGTCGCCGCCGGTCACGATGTTGTAGCCGGCCACGGTGGCCCCGACGCCCGCCCCGATCTCCATCTGGTAGCCGCCCGGGCCCGAGTTGCCCTCGAGGCGCATGCCGTTGATGCCGAGCTCGGAGACCATGGACGACGGGTTGCTCGTGGGGATGGCGAGGAAGCCGCGCGCCGCCTTGTTGCCGGCGCCGCAGCCGATGACGCGCGTGTTCTCGAAGCGCGCGTTGGTGGGGGCGATGCGGATCCCGCCCGCGGTGCAGTTCACGATCTCGGTGTCGCGCATCACGATGTCGATGGCGTTGACGCCGTCGCAGTCGACGCCCCAGGTGCCCGCCGTGATCACGCGCAGGCCCTCGATGACGTTCGCGTAGGAGTACTCGTCGCTGGCCGCGGTGAACGCCTGGCGCGCGAAGAAGACGCCGGCGGCGCCGGTGGCGTTGAGCTCGATGTCGGTGATCCGGCAGTGCAGCAGCGAGCGCAGGTACAGCCCGTGACGGCCCGTGCGCGTGCCGGTGATGCTGAAGCCGGTGAGCGAGACCGTGGCCTTGTTGTTCGCGGCGGGCCCGGCGTCGGCGCCGGTCTTCCCCTGCACCGTGAAGACGTCGCCCGTGGATCCCGCGATCTGCCGGATGGTCGTGACGCGCCGCCCGTAGCCCTCGATCGAGATGGCCGGGTACCCGTAGGGCGCTCCCGACAGGGGCTGCTTGGGCCATGCGGCGCCCGAGTAGTCGATCCCGGTGGACGTGACGCGGATCTCGCACGGCGGCAGGATCCCCCGCCCGCCGGTCTTCTGCAGCGCCGCGAAGAACGCGGCCATGGCCTTCGTGTGGTCGGCAGCAGACGGCACGAAGCCGAACTGCTCGGGGTAGTAGACACGCGACTGGTCGCCCACGACGGCGGCGGCCGAGGCGGGCGGCGCCGCGGCGGGCGCGGCGACGACGGCAGCGCCCGCGGTGGCGCCGACGGCCGCCAGGAAGACGGAGCGGCGTCCGAGGAGCGGCGGCCGCTCGGCGGGTGCCGGGGCGCCCGGGGCGAGGGCGCCCGGGGCGAGGGCGTCCGCGGCCAGGGCGGAGGTGGGCGCAGGCGCGTCCGCGCGAGAGTGGAGCAAGGGGGAGCCTTCCGGGTGGGCCGTGCTGACGGGCGCAGTCGGGCGGCGTCGATCCGCTCCCCCGAGCACCGGACGCCCCACGCTGGATAGCGCAAGGGTGCGTCCTGCTGCCGCCCGGAGCGTACCCCCAGTTCGGGGAGGCGCGATCGCGGGTGTGCACGGCGTCCGATCCGCATGGCCAGGGGGATCCCGTCGCCCGCCGCGCGAGGGCCACGGCGGAGGCGATGCGATGCTGGAGCGCATGAGCATGCAGGCCGACGAACTCGTGATCGCGATGCTGACCGCCGAGGAGACGAGCGAGCGCTACGACCTGCTGAAGTCCGCGCTCGAGGAGCACGACGACCGCGGCGTGCAGTACCTGTCGGGCGTCGTCGGCCGGCTGCTCGCCTACATCGACGGGCTGCGCGAGCCCGAGGAGAACCGGCTCGCGCTCGAGCGGTACACGCAGCGGGTGGCGCTGCAGTGGGCGCAGGAGGACGAGGGCTAGAAGCCGGTCGCGCGGATCCCCCAGCTGAGGGTCCACTCCTCGCCGGGCGCGAGGCGTCGCACGCCGACACCGGAGTTGAAGGCGTCGGCCGGGGCGGTCATGGGCTCGATCGCGACGGCCTGCGATCCGTGCGTCGGGAACGCGTGCGGCGTGTAGACCTGCAGGAACCGGAACGACGCGTCCGCCCACAGCTCGACGCCGCGTCCGTCGGGCGCCGTGAGGCCGTGGCGGCTCGTGCCGCCCTCCACGTCCACGTCGCCGTAGCCCGTGTTGAGGTCGAGCTCGCCGACGACGCGGCCCTGGCGGAGGTCCTCGTCGGCGCCGTCGACGCGGTGGTCGGCCACGGGGATGAGCGCGTCGTCGACCTCGGACCACGTGTCGGCCCGGACCGTGAGCGTGAGCTCGGCGGAGGGGACGCCGCCGATGGCGAGGTAGGGGTGCGCGCCGACCGCGACGGGGGCCGCGCGGTCGGAGTCGTTGCGGATCCGGTGCGTGACGACGAGCCCGTCGTCCGTGAGCCGGTAGGTGACGGAGGTGTCGAGGAGGAACGGGTAGCCGTGCTGCGGGAAGACGGTGGCCGAGAGGGTGACGCGGTCGTCGGCGCGGTCGGAGGCCGCGTAGCCCGTGTTGCGGAGGAGCCCGTGCGAGGCGTTGCCGAGCGAGGGCTCGGAGACGTCGAGCGCCTGGGACTTCCCGTCGAGCTCGTAGCGGGCGCCGCGGATCCGGTTCGGCCACGGCACGAGCACCATGCCGGCTCCCATCGGGGCCACGACGTCGTCGCCGTAGGGCTCGACGAGGTCGACGCCGTCGAGGGTCAGGCCGCGGACGGCGGCCGCGAGCTGCACGACGGTGGCGCGGAGCTCGCCGGACGGGCCGGCGTGGACGAGGTGGTGCTGCTCTCCGGTGACGGGTCTCATGGGATCCACGTTAGGGCCGCCCGGCCTCGAGCGACCCGCCCGCCTCGACGACGCGCAGGCCCGCGTCGCGCAGCCGGCCGGCCTCGTGCGGATCCGCGTCGGCGTCCGTGAGGAGCGTGTCGACGAGGTCGAGCGGCGCGACGGATCCGAGGTGGGTGCGCCCGAGCTTGGAGCCGTCGGCGACGACCACCGTGCGCGCGCTCGCGGCGACCATCCGCCGCTTGACCTCGGCCTCCGGGAGGTTGACGTTCGTGACGCCGCGGTCGACGTCGATCCCGTTGCAGCCGATGAACGCGACGTCGGGGTGGAGGCGGTCGAGCACCTCGGCGGCGAGCGGATCCACGAGGCTGTGCTGCAGCGCCCGGAGCGTGCCGCCCGTCACGACCACGGTGAAGCGCGGCATGGCCCGCTCCAGCTCGAGCGCGAGCGTCAACCCGTTCGTGATCACCGTGACGTCGACGAGGTCCTCCCGCGCCACGAGGGCGCGCGCCACCTGGAGCGTCGTGCTGCCGACGTCGAGCAGCACGCTCTGGCCGCTCTCCACCATGTCGGCGGCGGCCCGGCCGATGGCGCGCTTCGCGTCGGCGGCGGACTCGAGCGTCACCTCGAGGCTCTGCTCGCGCGCGCCGAGGCCGGCGCGGAGGACCGCGCCGCCGTGCACGCGCTGGACGGCGGCGGAGTCGGCGAGCGCGTCGAGGTCGGCGCGGATCGTGACGGCGGAGACGCCGGCGTCCGCGGCGAGCTCGGCGACGGTCGCGAAGCCGCGGTCGCCGAGCCGCTCGAGGATGCGCGAGCGGCGGGTCGCCGCGGGGACGGATGCGGAGTCGTCGGCCATGCCGCGAGCTTCCCGCAGTCGCTTACCCGAACGCAAGCCGGGGCTTTCGCGGACGCAGATCCGGACGCGGCGAGCCCGTAGGATCGAGGCATCATGCATGCCGACCAGACCGTCACGACGTCGCCGTCCGGGATCACGCAGCGCCGCACGCTGCTGTCCGACGGCCGCGAGCTCGTCTACTTCGACGACGCCGACACGACCCTCCCACCCGAGCGCGCCGCCGACGCCCGGCCCACAGCGCCCCGCCCGCCCACCGCGACGATGCGGCAGGACGTGCTCACGGGCGAGTGGGTCTCCATCGCGGCCGCGCGCCAGAACCGCGCCTTCCTGCCGCCCGCGGAGCTGGATCCCCTCGCCCCCGCGACCCCGTCGAACCCGTCCGAGATCCCGAGCATGTACGACGTCGCGGTCTTCGAGAACAAGTCGCCGTCCTTCGGGCCGGCCCTCGCGGACACGGCGGGCGTGGACGCGCCCGTCGACGACGACGACCTCACCTCGATCGGCCTGGAGCGCACGCGCACCTCGGTCGGCCGCTGCGAGGTCGTCTGCTTCAGCCCCGCGCACACCGGCTCGTTCAGCGGCCTCACGCCGTCGCGCGCCCGCACCGTGGTGGAGGCGTGGGCCGAGCGCACGCGCGCCCTCTCGGCGCTGCCCGGGATCCGCCAGGTGTTCCCGTTCGAGAACCGCGGCGAGGCCATCGGCGTCACGCTGCACCACCCGCACGGGCAGATCTACTCGTACCCCTACGTCACGCCGCGCACGCGCCGGCTCGTCGAGTCGATCGAGCGGTTCGGGCCGGGCCTGTTCCAGCGGATCCTCGAGACCGAGCAGGCGTCCGAGCGCGTCGTGCTCCGCGGCGAGCACTTCACGGCGTTCGTGCCGTTCGCGGCGCGCTGGCCCGTGGAGGTGCACATGCTCCCCCACCGCCACGTGCCCGACCTCGCGGAGACGACCCCGGCCGAGCGCGACGAGCTCGCGACGATGTACCTGCGGCTGCTGCAGGGGATGGACCGGCTGTACGACACCCCGACGCCGTACATCGCCGCGTGGCACCAGGCGCCCGTGGACGCGCACCGCGACGAGATCCGGCTGATGCTGCAGATCACGTCGCCGCGTCGGGCGGCCGACAAGCTCAAGTTCCTGGCCGGATCCGAGGCGGCCATGGGCGCCTGGATCGGCGACGTGCCGCCGGAGAAGGCGGCCGAGATGATCCGGAAGGCAGTGGAGGACGCATGACCGACATCCGAGACGACGTGCGCGAGGGATTCCGCGCCCGCTTCGAGCGCGAGCCGCACGGCGTGTGGTCCTCGCCCGGGCGCGTGAACCTCATCGGCGAGCACACCGACTACAACGAGGGCTTCGTGTTCCCGTTCGCGATCGACCGCCGCACGGTCATCGCGCTCGCGCCGCGGGACGACGACCGGATCCGCCTCGCCAGCTCCTTCTCCGATGAGGTCGTGGAGGCGCGCCTCGCCGACCTCACCGGCGAGCGCATCGACGGCTGGCAGGCCTACCCGCTCGGCGTCGCGTGGGCCCTCGGCCAGCGCGGGGCCGACCTCGGCGCCGTGCCCGGCTTCGACGTGTTCATCGACAGCGACGTGCCCGTGGGCGCGGGGCTGTCCTCGTCGGCGGCGCTCGAGGGATCCATCGCCCTCGCGCTCGACGACATCTGGCGCCTGGGCCTCGACCGACCGACGCTCGCCGCGGTGGGCCAGCTCGCCGAGAACGAGATCGTGGGCGCGCCGACGGGGATCATGGACCAGTCCGCGAGCCTCCTCGGCCGCCAGGACGCGGGCGTGTTCCTCGACTGCCGCTCGCTCGACTCCGAGGTCATCCCGCTGGGGCTCGAAGCGGCCGGCCTCACCATCGCCGTGATCGACACGCACGTGGCCCACGCGCACGCCGACGGCGGCTACCGCGCGCGCCGCGAGTCGTGCGAGCAGGGCGCGCGCCTGATGGGCGTGTCGTCGCTGCGCGAGCTCACGGTCGACGACCTCGTGCGCGCCCGCGAGGTGCTCGACGACGAGACGTTCCGCCGGGTGCGCCACATCGTCACCGAGAACCAGCGCGTGCTCGACACCGTGCGCGCGCTCCGCGAGGAGGGCCCACGCGCCATCGGCGAGCTGCTCGACGCCAGCCACCGCTCCATGCGCGACGACTTCGAGATCAGCGTCCCCGAGCTCGACCTCGCGGTCGAGGTGGCGCAGAACGAGGGCGCGATCGGCGCGCGCATGACGGGCGGCGGCTTCGGCGGATCGGCCATCGCGCTCATCGACGTCGACGCGCTCTCGCGCCTGCAGGTCGCCATCGACGGCGCGTTCGCCGAGCACGGCTACACGGGGCCGACCGTCTTCACGGTCACGCCGTCGGACGGGGCGAAGGCGGAGCAGTAGGGGCACGGTCGCCGCGCCCCGCCCCCCTAGGGTCGGTGCCATGCGACCACCCGCGGGCCTGACCGAGATCGCCGACGACCGGGACGGGGCGGTCCGCGACATCGCGCGCGCGCTCTCCCCGTGGTTCCCCGCGTCCACCCACCCCGGCGGATTCGCGTGGGAGGCGTCGACCGGCCAGCTGCCCGAGCGGATGGCCGTGGTCCGCGACGGGGCGGGCGCCCTGATCAGCTGGGCCGCCTTCTCCGCGGACGACGCGCGCGTCGAGTGCGCGCCCGGCGACGACGCCACCACCGAGCAGCTCACGGCGTGGATCCTCGACGCGGCAGGCGACGGGCGCGTGAGCGTCGCCGTGCACCGCGGGCAGGGCCGTCTGCGCGGCATCCTGGCCGGTCGCGGCTTCGTCGACGAGGCCGTCCCGCTCGCCGGGCTCCGCCACGCGGCCCGCGACACGGGCGCGCGGCCGCCCGAGGGGTACCGGATCCGCCCGGTCGCGGAGGGCGAGGAGCGGGCCAAGGTCGACGCGCACCGCCGCGCCTGGAAGCCCGTCGAGCTGCCCTTCACCGACGGGTCAGGCGACGGCATCGACCCGGACGCCGAGAGCCGCTTCGACGCGGACGGCTACGCGGCCATGCAGGCCGCCGCCGTGTACCGGCGCGACCTCGACCTCGTCGTCGAGGCGCCCGACGGCTCCCTGGCCGGCACCTGCACGGCCTGGCTCGACCCCGCGAGCGGCTGGGCGGAGCTCGAGCCGCTCGGCATCGTGCCCGCGCACCGCCGCCGGGGCCTCGCGCAGACCCTCGCGCTCGACGTGTGCCGCCGGGTCGGCGAGCTGGGCGGGCACGACGTGTTCATCAACGCCTCGCCGCTCCCCTACTACCGCGCGCCGTGGGACGCCTACGTCGCCGCGGGCTTCGCGCCGATGGAGCGCGGCACGCGGATGCGCCCGGGCGCGTGACCCGGCGGCCTACCCTGGCCGCATGACCGTCGATCCCCAGGCCACCGTCCGCGCGCTCCCCGGATCGCCCGCGCCCGACATCGCGCCCGACGCCCTCGTGGCGGCGGGCGCGCGCGTCGTGGGGCGGGTGACGCTCGGCCCGGGATCCAGCGTGTGGTTCAACGCCGTCGTGCGCGCGGAGGCCGCCGACATCGCGATCGGCGCGGGCTCGAACCTGCAGGACAACGTGAGCTGCCACGTCGACGCGGGCTTCCCGCTCACGGTCGGCCGGGGCGTGAGCGTCGGGCACAACGCGGTGCTGCACGGCTGCACGATCGAGGACGACTGCATCGTCGGGATGTCCGCGACCGTGATGAACGGCGCGGTCGTCGGCCGGGAGTCGCTGCTCGCGGGCGGCACGGTCGTGTTGGAAGGGCAGAGCATCCCGCCGCGCTCGCTCGTCGCGGGCGTGCCCGGCAAGGTGCGGCGCGAGCTCACGGACGACGAGGTCGCGGGGCTCCGCGCGAACGCCGCGCACTACGTGGAGAACGCGCGGCTGCACGCGGGCACGATCCCCACGCCCGCCGTCCTGCTGGGCGAGTCGTCGCAGCCCGGACGCGTGGAGGGGACGGCCTGACCGGCCGTCCCCTCCACGTCCACCGCCGCGCGGTCGCGGCGAGCGCCGTCAGCCGCGGAGCTCGGCGGCCAGGCGCGCGTCGCGCTCGGCGGCCAGCACCACGTTCACGAGCAGCATCGCGCGCGTCATCGGCCCGACGCCACGCGGGTTCGGCGACAGGTGGCCGGCGACCTCGGCGACGGCCGGGTCCACGTCGCCCGTGAGGCGCGCCTTCCCGGTCTCGGGATCCACGACGCGCGTGATCCCCACGTCGAGCACCGCGGCGCCCGGTTTCACCCACTCCGGCTGGATGAGGTGCGCGACGCCGACGGCCGCGACCACGATGTCCGCCCGGCGGACCTCCTGCTCGAGGTCGCGCGTGCGCGAGTGCGTGAGCGTGACGGTGGCGTCGAGGCCCTTGCGCGTGAGCAGCAGCCCCAGCGGGCGCCCGACGGTGAGGCCGCGGCCGACGACGACCACGTGCTGGCCGGCGATCGGCACCTCGTAGCGCTCGAGCATCTCGACGATGCCGGCGGGCGTGCACGGCAGCGGCGAGGTCAGCTCGCCCTGCACGCCGAGCACGAGCCGCCCGAGGTTGGTCGGGTGCAGGCCGTCGGCGTCCTTCGACGGGTCGATGAGCTCGAGCATCGCGTTCTCGTCGATGCCCGCCGGGAGGGGCAGCTGCACGATGTAGCCCGTGACGGCGGGATCCGAGTTGAGGCGCTCGATGGCCTGGCGCACGTCGTCCTCGGTCGCGTCGGCCGGGAGGTCGACGCGGATGGACTCGATGCCCACCTCGGCGCAGTCGCGGTGCTTGCCCGCGACGTACGAGCGGGATCCCGGGTCCTCGCCCACGAGGAGCGTGCCGAGACCCGGGACGAGGCCCTGCTCGCGGAGGGCGCGGATCCGCACGGCGAGCTCCGACTTGACGGCCGACGCGGTCGCGACGCCGTCGAGCACGACCGCGGTCACTGGGTGAGGCCCTCGTAGAGCGGGAAGCCGTCGGTGAGCGTGAGCACGCGCGCACGCAGGGCGGCGAGGTCGCTGCCGGGCTTGAGGGTCTCGGCGATGATGTCCGCCACCTCGGTGAACTCGGCCTCGCCGAAGCCGCGGGTCGCGAGCGCCGACGTGCCGATGCGGACGCCGGAGGTGACCATCGGCGGGCGCGGGTCGAACGGCACCGAGTTGCGGTTGACCGTGATGCCGACCTCGTGCAGCGCGTCCTCCGCCTGCTTGCCGTCGATGGGCGAGTCCCGCAGGTCGGCCAGGACGAGGTGCACGTCGGTGCCGCCCGTGAGGACGGAGACGCCGGCCTCGGTGGAGTCGGCCGCGACGAGGCGCTCGGCGAGGATCTGCGCGCCCTGGATGGTGCGGCGCTGGCGGTCCGCGAACTCCTCGGTGGCCGCGATCTTGAACGCCGTCGCCTTGGCCGCGATGACGTGCATGAGCGGCCCGCCCTGCTGGCCGGGGAAGACGGCCGAGTTGAGCTTCTTGGCGAGCGCGGTGTCGCGGCTGAGGATCACGCCGGACCGGGGACCCGCGAGGGTCTTGTGCACGGTGGAGGAGACGACGTCCGCGTACGGGACGGGCGAGGGGTGCACGCCCGCGGCGACGAGGCCCGCGAAGTGCGCCATGTCGACCCAGAGCTTCGCGCCGACCTCGTCCGCGATCGCGCGGAACGCGGCGAAGTCGAGGTGGCGGGGGTACGCCGACCAGCCGGCGATGATGACCTGCGGGCGGTGCGCAAGGGCCTTCTCGCGCACGACGTCCATGTCGATGAGGAAGGTGTCGGGATCCACGCCGTACGCGGCGGCGTCGTAGAGCTTGCCGGAGAAGTTGAGCTTCATGCCGTGCGTGAGGTGGCCGCCGTGCGCGAGCTCGAGGCCGAGGATCGTGTCGCCGGGCTGCGCGATGGCGGCGAGGACGGCGGCGTTCGCGGTGGCGCCCGAGTGCGGCTGGACGTTCGCGAACTCGGCGCCGAAGAGGCTCTTGGCGCGGTCGATGGCGAGCTGCTCGGCGACGTCGACGAACTCGCAGCCGCCGTAGTAGCGGCGGCCAGGGTAGCCCTCCGCGTACTTGTTGGTGAGCACGGATCCCTGCGACTGCAGCACCGCGCGCGGCACGAAGTTCTCGCTGGCGATCATCTCGAGGGTGCCGCGCTGGCGGCCGAGCTCCTGCTCGAGGACGGCCGCGATCTCCGGGTCGACCTCGGAGAGGGGGGCGTTGAAGGACTGGTCGACGGGCATGGGACTCCTTGTGCACGGTGGACGAGCGGATGCGTCGTGGCCCAGGCGTACGGCCACCAACCGTGTGAGTCGCTCCCCGATGGTGACCCATCCGAACGCCAGTCGCGACGGGTCCGATCCTACCCGGGCGAGCGCGCGCCCGCGAGGCGCGCCTCCGCGCGGGCGGACCACCGTCCGGACGCCGGGATGGTCGCCGGGGCGGGCTCCGGGCTGGCCGCCGGGCGACGGGATCCGATGGGCACGAACGATCCCGGGGTCACGCGACCCGCCCGCCCGTAGGATCAGGGGGTCGGGCGACGGTGCCCGCCGGATGCGGAGGAAGGACCGAGCATGGGGAGCGCAGCGCTCACGACCGATCCCGCGGCAGGCGGACACGACCGCGACGACGCGCGCGCGGACGCCGTCTCCGTCGCCGGGACGGACGCCCCCGTCGAGCCGCCCGCCGCGCCCTCGTTCGACCGCGACGCCCTCGCCGCCGACCTCCGTCCGCTCGTCGGCGACGACGCCGACGCCCTCGCCGATGCGGTGGCCGCCGACCTCCGCGACGTGCGCGCCCGCCCGGCCGTGCCGACCCCCGCCGACCTCGACCTCGACCTCGGCCTCGACCGCCGCACGGGCGGCGTCTGCTACGTCGACCGGTACGCCGACGACCTGCGGGGCCTCGCCGCGCGGATCCCCGCCCTCCGCGACCTCGGCCTCACCCACCTCCAGATCACGCCGGTCGCCGAGCCCGCGCCCGCGGGCGACGCGGACGCGGACGACGCCGACACCGACACCGACGCGCTCCTCGCGCCGGGCGTCCGCGTGCGCGCCGGCCTCGGCTCCGCGGCCGACCTGGGCGACCTCGTGGACGCCCTGCACGACGCCGGCCTCACGCTCGCGGTCGACCTCTCCCCCGCGGATCCCGACGCCGCGCTCGCCGACCGGATCCGCGTCGCCGTCCGCGAGGCCGTCGCCCTCGCTGCCGTCGGGGTGGACGTGGTCCGCGTGGATCCCGCCGCCGTCCTCGGCGAGCGCCCCGACGCCGACCGGCCCGTCGATGACCGGTCCGCCCTGCTCCGCGCGATCGCCGCGCTCGGCCGCCGCGTCTCCCCCACGCTCGCGCTCGCCGTCGCCGCCGACGCCGATCCGCGCGGATCCGCCGAGCTCCTCGACGGCGACGCGGTGCGCCTCGCGGACGACCCGGCGCTGACCGCGCTCGTCTGGGAGGCCCTCGCCACCCGGTCGGCCGGGCTCCTGTCCCGCGCCCTCGAGCGTCGCGGCGACGTGCCGACCGGATCCGCCCGCACCGCGCGCGTCCGCAGCCACGACGCCCTCCGCTGGGCCTTCGACGACGACGACGCGCGCGCCATCGGCATCGACCCCGACGAGCACCGCCGCTTCCTCGCCGACTTCCACCTGGGCCGCTTCGCCGGCAGCCACGCCCGCGGCGTCGCGCACGCGGACGGCGCGGTCGCCGGCACCACCGCGTCCCTCGCGGGCCTCGAGCAGGACGACCCGGGCGCGGTCGAGCGGATCCTGCTGGCGCACTCCATCGCGCTCAGCACCGGCGGCCTCCCGCTCCTCGTGCTCGGCGACGAGGTCGGCCAGCTCAACGACTACGGCTACGACGACGTCCCCGCGCACGCCGAGGACAGCAGGTGGGTGAACCGGCCGCTCTACCCGTTCGACCGCTACGACGAGCGCGACGACCGCACCACGAGCACGGGCGTCATCCACGCGGGGATCCGCCGGCTCATCGCGGTCCGCCGGGCCACGCCCGCGCTCGGCGGCACGCGCGTCGTCGGCTTCGACGCGAACGACCCGCACGTGCTCGGCTACCAGCGCCCGCACGCGGACGGCACGGTGCTCGTGCTCGCGAACCTCGGCGACGAGCCCGCGACGGTGTCCGCCGAGACGCTCGGCGGCTTCGCCGAGCACGCCGTCGACCTCGTGCGCGACGAGCGCCTCCGCCTCACGAAGGGCATCGTCCTCAGCCCGCGCACGTTCGTCTGGCTCCAGGCCGCTCACGACCTCGCGTGACACACTCGCAGGCACGGACGGGTCGGCACGGAGGAACGGCATGAGCGACGAGGGACGCGGGACGGACGAGCCCCGGGAGCAGGCGCGCCCCGCATCGGGATTTGCCTGGCCCATGTGGGTCAACATCGGCTGGATCGCGCTCGGCGCCTGGCACATGCTCGCGCCGGTCAACGACGCGTCCGGCTGGCTCGGCCTGTTCCAGATCGCGGTGGGCGCCTTCGGCATCCTCGCCTCGCGCCGCCGCGCGCGCCGGCTCGCCGAGGCGGAGGCCGACGCGCTGCCGCTCGACGAGGTCACGCGGATCCCCGCCGACGTCGACGAGGAGCGCGCCCGGATCGCCGAGGCCGCGGCCGCGCACGCGGAGATGGACGCCCGGCTCCGCGCGCTCGCCATGCAGCTCGAGCAGCCCGGCACGCCCGGCGCGGATCCCGACAAGCCCGAGCCCCCGCACCAGCCCGCCGGCCACCGCCGCGGCTGGGGTCGCGGACGGAGTGACCGCGCCCGCGATGGCCGCGCTCGCGATGGCCGCGCCCGCGAGGTCTGGCCCGACGACGACATGCCGCCCGTCGCCCGCTGGTAGGCGCGCGTCAGCTGGCGCGCGTCACCCCGCGCGACATGATCGCCGAGGTGAGCGCCTCGATGGAGGCGCGCGGCCCCGCCGGGTTGTCCATCAGCACGTAGTCCACCTCGTCGAGCTCGGGCAGGCCGAGGCGCGAGGTGACCTTCACGAGGTCGGTGGGGATCAGCGCCTGGGGCAGCACCGCCACGCCCATGCCCGCGCGCACGGCGGCCAGCACGCCGTTCACGTCGCGCGTGCTGCACGTGATCCGCCAGGTGCGGCCCTCCCGCTCCAGCGCGTCCATGGCCATCTGCCTGCTGATGCTCGGGGCGCGGTACGCGATGAGCGGCACGATGGCGCCGGGTTCCACGAGCGTGCGCTCGAGGCCCACCCACACCATCCGGTCGCGGCCCACGAGCCGCGCGCCCGGCTGCTCGTCGACCGTGGTCTTGGTGAGGATCAGGTCGAGCTGGCCCGCCAGCAGCCGCCGGTGCAGCGGGCCGCTCTGCGTCACCGTGAGCTCCAGCTCGATCTGCGGGTGCAGCTGCCGGAAGTGGCGGAGGATCCGCGGGAGCTGCGTGATCGCGAGGTCGTCCGCGGTGCCGAAGCGGAGGCGGCCGCTCACCTCGGATCCGCCGAAGTAGCTCTCCGCCGCGCGGTGCGCCGCGAGGATCGTGCGCGCGAAGCCGGCCATGGCGTCGCCCGCGTCGGTGAGGCGCATGGCCCGGGTGTCGCGCGCGATGAGCGTGCGGTCGACCGCGCGCTCCAGCCGGCGCACCTGCTGGCTCACCGTCGGCTGGCTGATCCCGAGCCGCGCGGCCGCCTGCGTGAAGCTGCGGGTGTCGGCGACGGCGAGGAAGGTCGCCAGCAGGGTGGGGTCGAGCACGGCGCCTCCCGGCCATTCGAGAACGTGATGCCACTCATCATGTCGAGACGGGATCCGAATGGGAAGCCCGCGGGTAGCGTCGATCGCGGCTCGACGCCGAGCCCCATCCATGCAGAACCGACGCCACCCATACGCAACCGCCACCGCAGGAACACCGTGACCCCGCCGCCGAACGCCTTCCCCCCGACCGCCCCGCTCCCGACCCAGACGCAGCGCCCGCCGTGGCGCCACACGCTCATCGCCCTGAGCGTGCCGAACTTCCGCCGGTTCACGGCGTCCAACGTCATCGCCATGACCTCGGGCTGGATGCAGCGCATCGCCCAGGACTGGCTCGTGCTCGAGCTCACCGGCAGCGTCACCGCGGTCGGGATCACGGTCGCCATGCAGTTCGCGCCCATGCTGCTCTTCGGCCTCCTCGGCGGCGTCATCGTCGACCGGTGCTCGAAGCGGATGCTGATGATGATCACGCAGGGCACGTACGCGCTCCTCAGCGCGCTGCTCGCCGTGCTCACGCTCTCGGGCGCCGTCGAGGCGTGGCACATCTTCGCCATCGCGTTCGCGACCGGGCTCGTGACGGTGATCGACAACCCGGCTCGCCAGGTGTTCGTCACCGAGATCGTCGGCCAGCAGCACCTCCGGAACGCCATCAGCGTCAACTCCTCCGTGTTCCAGCTCGGCGGCATGGTGGGGCCCGCGCTCAGCGGGATCCTGCTGCTGGCCGTCGGCGCCGGCTGGTCGTTCGCGATCAACGCGCTCGCGTGCGTCGTGGTGGTGCTCACACTGTGGAGCCTGGAGACCCGCGACCTGATCCGCATCCCGCCCGCCCCGCGCCGCCGCGGCCAGCTCGCGGAGGGGCTCAGGTACGCCCGGTCGAAGCCGACCATCCTGTGGCCGGTCGTGCTCGTGGCCGTGTTCAGCGTCTTCGGCCTGACGATGCCCGTGCTGCTCGCGGCGTTCGCGAGCCAGGTCTACGACGTGGGCGCGGGCGGATACGGCTTCTTCAACTCGATGGTCGCGATCGGCGCCCTCACGGGCGCGCTGCTCTCGACCCGCCGGGCGACCGTGCGGCTGCGGACCATCGTGGTCGGCGTCGGGATCACGGGCCTCCTGCAGGCGGCCGCGGGGCTCATGCCCGGCATCGCGCCGTTCGCGGTCGTCCTCGTGACGGTGGGGATGGCGTCGCTGCTGTTCCAGACGGCCGCGAACTCGCTCGTGCAGCTCTCCAGCAACGTCGCCATCCGTGGGCGCGTGATGAGCGTCTACGTGCTCGTGCTGCTCGGCGGCCAGGCCGTCGGGGGCCCGCTCATGGGCGGGATCGTCGAGGCGTGGGGCGTGCACGTGGGGATGGTCGTCTCGGGCGGCGTCCCCGCGCTGGCCGCTGCGGTGGTCGCCGTGGTGCTCGCCAGGCGCGGGCAGCTGACCCTCGAGGTCGTGGTGCGCCGGCACGTGCCGCGCGTGCGGATCACGCCCCGGGCGCCGGGGGCCGGCCGCCCCCGCGTCGCCGGAGCGGACGAAGGGGCGGCAGGCGGCGGGCTCAGCCGCGCACGTCGATCGCGCGGTGGCGCTGCTGCACGCCGGCCGGGCCGTACGGGTAGTCGGACACCACGGGTGCGCTCACCGCGCTGAGCGACGCGATCTCGTCGGCCGTGAGCGCGAGGTCGGCCGAGGCCATGTTGTCCTCGAGCTGCTCCACGGTGCGGGCGCCGAGGATCACGCTGGTCACCGCCGGCTGCGCCTCGAGCCACGCGAGCGCGACGCGCGCCGAGCTGGATCCGTGCGCGTCGGCGATCCGGCGCACCTCGTCGAGGATCGCCCACGTGCGCTCCTGGCCGTTCCGGGGCGTGAAGGCCTCCATGCCGCGCTCCGGGTCCTCGCCGAGGCGCGTGGCGCCCGTCGGCGTCTCGTCGCGGCGGTACTTGCCGGTGAGCCAGCCGCCCGCGAGCGGCGACCACGGCAGCAGGCCGATGCCCGCATCCAGCGACGCCGGCACGATCTCCGACTCGATCTCGCGCACGAGCAGCGAGTACTGCGGCTGCAGCGTCACGGGCGGCGTGTACCCGAGCGCCTTCGCGAGCCCCACGGCCTTGGTCAGCTGCCAGCCGAGGTAGTTCGAGAAGCCGTAGTAGGAGATCTTGCCGGCGCGCACGGCGTCGTCGAGGAAGCGCAGGGTCTCCTCGAGCGGGGTCACGGCGTCCCAGGCGTGCATCTGGTACAGGTCGATCGTGTCGACGCCGAGGCGACGGAGCGAGTCGTCGAGCGCGCGGGTGAGGTGACGGCGCGAGGTGCCGACGTCGTTGTTGCCCTCCCCCATCGGGAAGCGGCCCTTCGTGGCGATGACGAGCTGGTCGGCCTCGGTCGGGTGCGCCGCGAGCCACCGGCCGACGATCTCCTCCGAGACGCCCGACGTGTAGACGTCCGCCGTGTCGATGAACGTGCCGCCGCCGGCGACGTACGCCTCGAGGATGCGCCCCGAGGTCTCCTCGTCCGCCTCCGCGCCGAAGGTCATGGTGCCGAGCGCGTAGGTCGAGACGACCGCGCCGCTGTTCCCGAGATTCCGGTAGTGCATGTGGTTCCTCCATCGGATCCGCCGCGGGCGTCCCTGCCCGCGGTCCGCATCCAGCTTGCACCGCGCGGCGGCGCCGCGTGGCCGCGGGCCGACAGGGAGCGCTCGGTACCATGGCGCCATGTCCGTCGACGAGCTCTCCAGCGCCGCGCAGGACTACCTCAAGCTCATCTGGTCGGCGACCGAGTGGACCGACCAGCCCATGACCGTGAGCCGCCTCGCGGAGCGGCTCGGGATCCGACCCGCCACCGCCTCCGACGGGATCCGCCGCCTCACCGCGCAGGGCCTGGTGGAGCACCGGCCGTACGGCAGCATCGAGCTCACCGACGACGGCCGCCGCCACGCGATCCAGATGGTGCGCCGCCACCGCCTGCTCGAGACGTTCCTCGTGGAGGTGCTCGGCTACGGGTGGGACGAGGTGCACGACGAGGCCGAGGTGCTCGAGCACGCGGTCTCCGACGACTTCGTGGCGCGCATCGACGCGCACCTCGGGCACCCGTCCCGGGATCCGCACGGCGACCCCATCCCCTCGGCCGACGGCGAGCCGCACCTGCCCGACGCGACCCAGCTCGCGGAGGCCGCCGCCGACCGGCCCATGCGCGTGCGGCGCATCTCCGACGAGGATCCCCGGCTGCTGCGCGAGCTCGCCGACCACGGCATCGGGCTGGACGCGACGCTCGTGCGCGAGGCCGCGGCCGGCTCTCCCGGCGCCGTGCGCGTGACGGTCGACGGATCCGCGGCGAGGCCGCTCACGCCCGCCGCCGCGTCCGCGGTCTGGGTGTCCGACGCCGACTGACGCCCGGCCGACCCGCGTGCGTCAGCCCGTGAAAGTCAGCACCACGAGCGCGACGTTCAGCACCACCACGAGCGACACCCCGACCCACGCCGCGACGCGCGTGAGCGGCCGGTCGACGTGCGCGCCCATGACACGGCGGTCGCCCGTGAGGCGGATGAGCGGGACGAGCGCGAACGGGATCCCGAGGCTCAGCACCACCTGGCTGATCACGAGCGCGGTCGTCGGGTCGACGCCGATGGCGAGGATCGCGAGCGCGGGGATCAGCGTCACCACGCGCCGCGCGAGCAGCGGCACCTTGACGTGCAGCAGCCCGCCCATGATCGCCGCGCCCGCGTAGGCGCCCACCGACGTCGACGCGAGCCCCGAGGCGAGCAGCCCGACCGCGAAGACGATGCCGACGACCGGCCCGAGCGACGCCGTGATGGCCGCGTGCGCGCCCTCGATCGAGTCGGTGCCGGGCACGCCGCCGAGGCTCGCGGCCGCGATCAGGAGCATGGAGACGTTGACGGCGCCCGCCACGGCGAGCGCCGTGACCACGTCCCAGCGCGTCGCCCGGATGAGGCGCCGGAGCACGCCGTCGTCGGTCTGCACGCCGTGCCGGTCGCGGCTGAGGGACGAGTGCAGGTAGACGGCGTGCGGCATCACGGTCGCGCCGAGCATGCTCGCGGCGAGGAGGACGCTGTCCGGCCCGTCGAAGCGCGGCACGAGGCCGCCCGCGATGCCCGACGCCGACAGCGGGCTCACGACGAGCCCGGTGAGGAAGCCGACGGTGATCACGACCAGCAGCGCCCCGATCACGATCTCGAACGGCCGCTGCCCGTGTCGCGACTGGACGGCCAGCAGGCCGATGGAGACGAGGCCGACGATCACGCCGCCCGCGACGAGCGGGATGCCGAACAGCAGGTGCAGCGCGATCGCCCCGCCGATGACCTCCGCGAGGTCGGTGGCCGCGGCGATCAGCTCGGCCTGCACCCAGAACGCGCGGCGGCGCCCGGTCGGCAGCCGCTGCCCGAGCAGCTCCGGGAGGCTACGGCCCGTGACGAGCCCGAGCTTCGCCGACTGGTACTGCACGAGCACGGCGATGGCGTTCGCGGCGACGAGCACCCAGACGAGCAGGTAGCCGTAGCGCGCGCCCGCGGTGAGGTTGGCGGCGACGTTGCCGGGATCCACGTAGGCGATGGCCGCGACGAACGCCGGCCCGAGCAGGAGCACGAGCCGCGGGCCGGCGACGGGCCGGCGCGCGCGCTCGGGGGCGGTGCGGGTCATGGCGGCCTCTCCGTCGAAGTGTTAGCCGAAGCTAACATCCGTTCGCGCACACGCGGAAGGGCCCGTCCGCATGCGGACGGGCCCTCGGGGGATGCGGCGAGCGCGGCGGGCGGCCGCGCGCGGATCGACGCGGATCAGCTCGCGGAGCGCCCCGGCGCGAGGAACGCGGAGTCGTCCTCGGCCTCGCCGCGCACGATGCGCACCCACTGCGTTAGGAGGGCGGCGCCCGCCGCGTCGTGGATCAGGTCGCCCGCGGTGAGCACGGGATACGGCGTCGCCGGGATCCCGTCGGCCGGTCGCACGTCGACGTGCGCGACCTCGTGCCCGTTCTCGTGCAGCCAGCGGGCCATCGCGTAGTCGGTGCGCGAGTCGCCTACCGTGCGCCAGCGCAGCGGCAGCGGGCCGCTGTCGGCCAGGAGCTCCAGGGCGCGCGCGGCGCCCAGGTCCTTGCCCAGGCGGATCGACTCGACGTCGGTGGAGATGATCGTGGGATCCACGCGCACCTGCACGTTCCCCTCCGCGTCCGGCACCTCCACGCCCTCCAGCACCGAGCCGAGGCCGTGGGCCGTGAGCATCTCGACCGCGCGCGCGTCGAGGTCGGGCTGCACGCGGAGGTAGTCGGCGGAGGAGACGCTCGTGAGCTGCTCGAGCGAGACCATCGCGTGCTTGGTGGTGTCGAAGAACATCCAGTCGGCGAAGCTCTCGGCGACGAGCCGCTCCATGTCGCGCATGTACGCCTCCGGCAGCGCGAGCGACCGGTCGACGTGCACCTCCCCCGCGCCGTCCGGCGTGATGGAGAACCACGACGCGCCCTTCTCGCACACGGCGTGCACGCGCGCGCCCGCCGTCAGGCCCGCGTCGAGCAGCGGGCCGACGACCTGGTCACGGATGAAGGCGTCCGAGCGCCCCGTGTTGAAGACGACGGGCACGCCGGCGGCCGCGAGCTCCACGAGGTCGGCGGCGATGCTCGGGATGGCGAGCGTGCGGGTGAGCGGGCTGGCGATGGGGCCGTCGACGTCGAGGAGGAGGCCGAGGGGCGCGGGGGTCGTGGTCACGACTCCATCCTCCCGCAGGCCGGAGGGGACCCGATGCGGATGGGGACGCCGGCGGCCTCCCGCCGTCGCGAGGCGTCAGCCAGCCGCGCGCGCGGCCGCGCGACCCCGGGCGGCGCGGCCCGCGGATCCGACGACCAGCACGACCGACACCGCCATCACCGCGAGGAACGCGCCCGGCAGCGCGGCGATCCCGAGCCCGTCGAGCAGCGCGCCGCCCACGAGCGCGCCGCCGCCGATGCCGACGTTGAACGCGGTCGTGTAGAAGGAGCTGGCCGTGTCCCGGAACGACGGGTGCGCGGCGTGCAGCATGCGCGTCTGGAGCAGGGTCGGGATCGCGCCGAACGCGAGTCCCCAGAGCAGGAAGCCGGGGATCGCGACCGCCCAGAGCCCGGGCACGGACGCGAGGGCGCTGACGCCGAGGGCCGCTGCCGCGAGCCCCGCGAGCACGCCCAGCTGCGGGCGGCTCGCGAAGACGGTGCCCGCGATGAGGAGCCCGACCGCGCCGGCGATGCCGTAGCCGAAGAGCATGGCGCTGAGCTGCTGCTCGGGGATGCGCATCACGCGCGTGACGAACGGGTCGACGTACGTGTAGAGGCCGTAGTGGCCGATCATGATGACCATCGCCGTGAGGCACACGAGCAGCACGCCGCCGAGGCCCTGCCCGGCCATGCGCTGCCGGATCCCGACGCGGCCGCCCGCGGGCGCGTCGACCGGCGCCTCCCGCTCGGGCCGCCCGACCGCCGGCAGGAACCGCCACACGAGCAGGATCCCGAGGAGCGTGAGCACGCCGATCCCCGCGAACGCCGCCCGCCAGCCGAACGCCTGCCCGGCCGCGGTGCCGAGCGGCACGCCGAGCACGAACGCGAGGCTGCCGCCGCCGACCGTGAGCGCGACCGCACGGCCGATGAGCGCGGGCGGCACGAGGTGGGCCGAGTACGCGCCGACGACCGCCCAGAACAGGCCGTGCGCGAGGCCGCCGAGCACGCGCGTCGCGGTGACGAGCTCGAACGTGGGCGCCAGGGCCGTGAGGAGGTTGCTCGTCGCGAAGACCGCGAGCACCGCGAGCAGCAGCGCGTGCCGCGGCACCCGGCGGGTGAGGGCCGCGAGCGGCGCGCTGGAGACGACCACCGCGACCGCGAACACCGAGACGAGCAGGCCCACGCGCGACTCGTCCACGCCGAGGTCGCCGCTCATCTCGCTGAGGAGGCCGGTGGGCAGCATCTCGCTGGTGACGCTGAGGAACACGCACGCGGCGAGCGTGAGGATCCCGACCCAGGGGAAGCGGAACGACGGGTCGACGCCGGGCCGTGGACGGCGGCGGCCGGAGCGCTCGGCGCGCTCGAGGTCGGGCAGGAAGATGGGGGAGGTGTTCGTCATGGGACCTGTGGGGGACGTGACGGCGGGAGGGCTCCCGGGGCCGGCGGGATCCGCGCAGCCAGGCAATAGCCTAGACGGATGACCGACCAGGCCACCCGCGCGCGCCCGCCGCACCGCGTCCTCAGCTTCTCCTGCGACGACCGCCCGGGCATCGTGCACGCCATCGCGGGCGCCATCGTCGAGGCCGGCGGCGACATCACCGAGTCGCAGCAGTTCTCGAGCGCCGACACGGGCCGGTTCTTCATGCGCCTGCAGATCCAGAGCGCCGCCGACGACGACCGGCTGGCCGACGCCCTCGCCGCCGTCGTCGAGCGCTACGACGCCACGTGGCACCTCGACGAGGTGGGCCGGCCGCTGCGCACGCTCGTGCTGGGATCCACCGCCGAGCACTGCGTGAACGACCTGCTGTTCCGGCAGCGCGCGGGGCAGCTGCCCGTCGACATCCCGCTCGTGCTCAGCAACCACGACAGGCTCGCCGACCTCGCGGGCTTCTACGGCGTGCCGTTCGAGCACGTGCCCGTCGCCGACGAGGCGTCGAAGCGGGCCTTCGAGGAGCGCGTGATCCGCGCGGTCGAGGAGCACGACATCGAGCTGGTGGTGCTCGCGCGCTACATGCAGATCCTCTCCCCCGAGCTCTGCGCGCGCCTCAGCGGCCGGATCATCAACATCCACCACTCCTTCCTGCCCGGCTTCAAGGGCGCGAACCCCTACAAGCAGGCGCACGCGCGCGGCGTGAAGCTCATCGGCGCGACCGCCCACTTCGTCACGAGCGACCTCGACGAGGGCCCGATCGTGGAGCAGAACGTCGTGCGCGTCGACCACTCGCGCAGCGCCCGCGAGCTCATGGCGATCGGCCAGGACGAGGAGTCGCGCACCCTCACGCAGGCCGTGCGCTGGTTCGCGGAGCACCGCGTGCTGCTCGACGGGGCGCGGACGATCATCTTCCGCTGAGGCCGACGCCGGCACCGGCCCGGGCCGGCCCCGCGCATGGTGCCGGCCCCGCGCATCCGCCCGGACACGCCACGAGGGGGCGGGCGCCTCACGGCACCCGCCCCCTCGGCGGTCACTCCGGGTCAGCCGCGGATCAACGGCTCACGTAGAGGTACTTCGGGGCGCTGGTCTTCGCCGCGTTCGCGGTGTCGCCCGCGTACGTCGCGGTGACCGCGTACCGGCCCTTCGCGTACGCCGGCAGCTCGAGGCGGCCGGTGCCCGCCGCATCCAGCGCGACCTCGAACGCGTCCGCGCCGACCTTCACGGTGACGCTGCCCGTGGGCGCCGCCTTCGCCGTGCTGTCGACCTTGACCGTGACGACGGCCTTCTGCGCGCTCGTGAGCACCGACGGCTTGACGCTCACCGTGATGGTGCTCGCCAGCTTGATCACGACGGCCTCGCTGGTCGCGGTGCCCGAGGGGCCCGTGGCCGGCTTCGCCGTCACGACGACGGTGATCGACCCGCCCGAGACCGACGGCGAGACCTTGTAGGTCGCGCGCGTCTGGCCGGCGAGCGCCTTCCCGTCCGCGAACCACTGGTAGGAGAACGTCAGGCCCTCCTGGTCCCACGTGCCGGGTGATGCGGTGAGCGTCTGACCGGCGACGGGCGTGCCCGAGATCACGGGAGGCGCGGTCGCGGCCGGGGCCGGGATCGCCCCCGACTCGACGCGCACGTAGGTCAGCGCATCCGTGCCGGCGTAGGCGACCCGGCCGAGGTACGCGGTCTCGGGCGCGAGCCCGCTCCACGACGCCGTGTACGTGACCGGTCGGCTCTGCACGGCGTCGAGCGGGTTCGGGGACACCTGGAAGGCGCCCTCGTCCGTCGACGCGGAGAGGTCGAACTGCGTGAGGGTGAAGTCCTGCGTCGTCGCGCCCGCGGGGAGCGAGAAGACCGACACGACCACCACGTAGTCGCCGGCCTCCGGCGTCTCGATGGTCACGGACTCGTCGGCCGACTCGGTCGCCGAGTCGAACTGCTCGACCGGCTGCCCGTCCTCGAGGCGGAACACCGAGAGGTCGAGGTCGGCCGCGTCGTCGGCCGAGTCGAGGTCGATCCGGGTCGCCAGCTGGCCGGCGGGGACGGTGGTCGCGTACTGCAGCTCCGCCTTGGCCGCTCCGGTGCCCGAGATGGGCGAGGACGCGTCCGCCGGGTTCGCGTACACGCGGCCGGCGGTCAGGCCCTCCGCGGTGAGCGCGATCGGCCCGGTGGTGCCGGGCGTCACGGTCACGTCGACGGATCCCGTGATCCCCTTCCCCTGCACCTCGTCCGGCGCGGCGATGGAGACCGGGTTCACCGCGATCGGGCTGCGCACCGTGGTGGCGCCGCTCGTCCAGGTGAGGGATCCGGTGGCGTAGGCGTCGACGGCCGCCGTGGTGCGCGTGAACGCGACCTCGAACGACTTCGTCTGGCCCGCCTCGGTGAACTCGAGCGTCTTCGGGGTCACCTCGGCGGTGACGCCCGCGAGGCCCTGCACGCTCGCCGTGTACGTCCCGGCCCGCGTGGAGGTGACCTCGCGCGTCACGGTCTCGGAGCCGGTGAGGGCGCCGATCGCGATGCTCGCCAGGTTGAGCTCCGACGGGTCGACCGGGTCGATGCCCGAGGCGTAGCCGGTGGCCGCGAGGTACGCGAGCCAGTCGGCGCGGTCGTTGAGGTAGAGCAGGCCGGGGTCGAGGTACCGGCGCGCGTCCACGTGGCCGGCGCCCTGGGTGAACGGGTCCGTCACCTTCGCGCCGTCCTCGTCCAGCGTGTCGTAGGCGGTGGTCATCATCGCCGACTTGATCTCGGCGGGCGTCGCCTTCGGGTGCTCGCCGAGGTACAGCAGCGCGAGGCCGGCGATGTGCGGGGCCGCCATCGAGGTGCCGGAGAGGAGCGCGAAGGTCGGCTCCTCGCCCTCGGCGTTGTTGGTCGCCGCGATGATCGAGACGCCGGGCGCCGTGATGTCGGGCTTCAGGATGTCGCTGCCGTCCGCGAGCACCGGGCCGCGCGAGCTGAAGCCCGCGACCTGGGGCGCCGCGGCGGTGACGCCCGTCGTGTTGTCGGGCACCAGCGTGACGGTCGCGCCGGGCGTCGCCGCGTAGGCGGAGACGGCCGCGTAGACGTCGGCGTCGAGGTGGACGGTCGGCACGGAGTGCGTGTCGGCGTCGACCGAGTTGGGCGTCGGGTTCACGAGCACCATGCCGATGCCGCCCGCGCGCTCGACCTCGGCCGACTTCGCGACCCGGTCGAACGTGCCGCGCTCGCAGAGGACGATCTTCCCCGCGGTCTTCGTCGGGTCGAGCACGCCGGGTCCGCAGAGGGCCGGCGTGGTGGCGCCGGCCGCGGCGACGGAGGCCGCCGTGACGAAGGCGCCCGCGACCGGCTCGGTCACCGTGATGGACGAGCCCGCGTACTGCTGCCCGTCGCCGAGCTTCGCGGTGGCCTCGAAGTTGCCGGCGACCGTGCTCGCGGCGACCGTGGTGATCCACGGCGACGCGTTGTCGAGCGTGGAGGCGCCCGGGCCGGAGTTGCCCGCGGAGGCCGACACGAAGATGCCCGCGCTGGCCGCGCCGAGGAACGCCTTGTCGGTCGCGGAGAACGTGGTCTGCGCGGATCCGCCGCCGATGGAGTAGTTGATGACGTCGACGCCGTCCTTCGTCGCCTGCTCGATGGCCGCGACGAGGTCCGCCCCGGCGCAGCCGTCGTCCGTCTGCACGGCCGGGTCGGGACCCGACCAGCAGACCTTGTAGGCCGCGATCTTGGCGGCGGGCGCGACGCCCGAGATCTCCCCGAGGTCGTTGCCGTCGATGGTCGCCGTGACGCCCGCGTCGCCGGCGGCCGTGGATGCGGTGTGCGAGCCGTGCCCGTCGCCGTCGCGCGGGGAGACGTACTCGCCCGTCGCGGCGGTGCCGATGTTCCCCTGGCCGAAGCCCGTCACGAAGTAGCGCGCGCCCACGATCTTCGTGGAGCAGTCGGCCGCCGTGAACTGCTCGCCGGTCTGGCAGGCGCCGCGGAAGGTGGTGCCGTCGGCCTTGGCGTACGCGATCGCGGATCCGTCGCGGTACGGCTCGGCGCCCGCCGTCGTGCCGAGCAGGTCGCCCGCGAACGCGGGGTTCTCCGGCGCGATGCCGGTGTCGATCACGCCGATGACGGCGCCCTCGCCCGCCTTCTCCCGGCCGCCCGTCTTCGCCCACACGCCGTCGGCGCCCGAGAGGCCGAGGAAGTCGGCGGCCGGGGTGGAGGTGGGGTGGTAGATCCGGTCCTGCTCGACGGAGGCGACCTTGCGGTCGCCGGAGAGCTTCGACGCCTGCTCGGCCGTGAGGTCGGCGGAGAAGCCGTTGACCGTGAGGGAGTAGGAGTAGTCGATGTCGGCGCCGACGCTGGCGGCCACATCCTCCTGCTGGTCCTGGAGGTAGTCGGTGTACGCGACGACCGGGCCGGCCTTCGCGTCGAGCTGCGCGCCCGAGCGGGCCTCGGTCGCGGGGAGCCCGTCGACGCCGCCGCGGTAGGTCGCGGCAGCCTCGTCGGCGAGGGTCACGATGTAGCGGCCGTCCTCGAGAGCGGACGCCGGCGTCGCGACCGTCGGCGCCGGGGCGGCCATGGCGCCTCCGGCCCCGAAGGCGACGAGGCCGGCGGCGACGAGCGCGGTGGCGGCGACGGAGGCCGTCGCCCGACGCAGGGATGATGCGCGGTCGGACTCCGAGCGGAGCCGGGGGGAGCGTGGGATCACGAACACGTCCTTCGAGAGGGGATGAATGGCCCGCGCGTACCCCGTGTGACACGCGCGAATCCTCAACATACCCCGGGTATTCGCCCTGAGAACGGATCGGTGTTACCGCCGTGTAACAGTTGCGTCCGGCCGCGGATCCCCGCCAGGGCGACCATCGCGCCCCGATCGCGGATCGCGTGCCGCATCGCCCCACCACCTGCCGCACGGATGCCTTTCAGGCACAGCCACCCTCTCTCGTGTAGTGGGCCGGGTGCCGCGCGCACGACGGAGGGCGGGTGCCGTCCGGCACCCGCCCTCCTGTGGTCGCTCGCGCGATCCGCGCGATCAGCGCACGACGATCCTCTGCGCGCGGCTCGTGCCCCCGCCGACGAGGTTGTCGCCCGCGTAGGAGGCCTGCACCGTGCGGGTCCCCGGGGCGATGCCCGTGATGTCCGCGCACCCGTTGCCCGAGCCGTCGAGGGGCACGTCGTGCTCCGCGCCGTCCACGGTCACCCGCACCACGCCGGTGGCCGCCTGCTTCGCGGCCGACGTCACCGACACCTGCACGTGCACGCTGCCGCTCGCCGCGCCCCGCGGGTGCGTCGCCTGCAGGTGCACCGTCGCGACGTCCCGCGCGGTGACGGTCGGGCTCGTGGCGACGCCCGTCTGCCCGTCGGACGCGGTGGCCGTCACCTGGGCGGCGAGCGCCGTGCCCGCGACCGCCGAGGTCACGCGGAAGGTGGATCCCGTCGCCCCGGCGATCGGCGTGCCGTTGGACAGCCACTGCGTGGCCAGCGTGACGCCCTGCGGCGTCCACGCGCCCGTCGACGCCGTGAGCGTCTGCCCGACGTCCGGCGTGCCCGTGATGGCGGGCGCCGTCGTCGCGACGGGAGCCGCCGAGGCCGCGGGCGTGGTGACGCCCACGACCGTGGTGGCGGCCGTCCCGCCGTAGCTCACGACGCCGACGTACGACTTCCCGGCGGCGAGACCCGACCACGAGGCCGTGTAGGTGGCCTTCTTCCCCGCGGTGACGGGGAGCTGGGCCGGCGAGACCGCGAAGGATCCCTCCCCGCCCGTGCTCTGCACGTCGTACCGCGTGAGGTCGAAGTCGACGCTCGTCGCCGAACCCGCGAGCTTCGTCGCCTCCACGCCGACGATGTAGTCGCCCGCCTCCGGTGCCGGCACGACGATGCGCTCCGACAGCGAGGACGTCTGCTGCAGGCTGATGAGCTTCCGGTCGTCGTCGGTCTTGCCCACCTTCTGCAGATACAGCGCGAGGTCGGATGCCCCGTCGACCGGCACCGCGTCGAGGACCAGCGCCTTCTCGCCCGCCTTCACCGTGATCTCGGCCCCATCGGCCTCGGTGGCGGTGACGTTGCCGGAGTGGCCGGAATGACCGGTGTCACCGTCGCTCAGCAGCTCCCCTGGCGTGAGCCCGGCGGTCGTCAGCGGGATGCGGCCCGTGACGCCCGCGTCGACCGAGACGTCGACCTTCCCGCTCGTGCCGGTGCCGTCGACCGACGCCGGGGCGACGATCGCGGTGGGCCGCACGGCGATGGGGCTGCGGACGGTGCCGGCGGATCCGGTCCAGGTGAGCGACCCGGTCGACCACGCGTCGGACGGCGCCCCGCGCTTCGCGGTGATGCGCACCTGGAAGGACTTCGTCTGGCCAGGGGCCGTGAACGTCAGCCGCGCCGGCGTCACCTTCACGTCGGCCTGCGACACGCCCTGCACGGAGGCCGTCCAGGTGCCCGCGGTCAGCGACGTCACGGTGCGCGTGACCGTCGTGGATCCCATGAGCTTCCCGACGCCGATGCTCGGCAGGTTCAGCTGCGACGGCGCCACGGGCGCCACCGGGTGCGGCAGCTCGAGGCCCGTGGCCGCGGCGTAGCCGGCCCAGTCCTTCGCGCCGCTCGGGTAGAAGAGACCCGGCTCCAGGAACCGGTCCGGCGCGATCTGCCCGGCTCCCTGGGCGAACGGATCCGTGGCGGGCTTGCCGTTCGCGTCGAGCGTGTCGGTCGCGGTCGTCATGAACGCCGACTTGACCTCGGCCGGCGTCGCCTTCGGGTGGACGCCGAGGTAGACGAGCCCGAATCCGGCGATGTGCGGCGAGGACATGGACGTGCCCGACTCCGGGGCGAACGCGGGCTTGCCGTCCTCGTCGCTGACCGCGGCGAGGATCCCCACGCCGGGGGCCGTGATGTCGGGCTTGATGGTGTCGCCGCCGTCGACCGCCTCCGAGGCACCGCGGGAGCTGAACCCCGCGACCTGCGGCGCCGGGCGCTCGACGCCCGTCGTGTTGCCGTCCGTCAGGGTCACCGTGGCGCCCGCCTTCGCCGCGTAGTCGACGATCGTCTGCCGGGCGTCGGAATCGAGGTGCACCGTGGGGACGGTGTGGATGTCGAGGTCCTGGGAGTCGGGCTTCACGTTGGTGAGCACCATGCCGATGCCGCCCGCGCGCTTCACCTCGGCGCTCTTGTCGATGCGGTTGACGATGCCGCGGTCGCACTGCACGATGCGGCCGCGGACCTTGTCCGGATCCAGCGTCCCCGCGCCGCACAGCTCGGGGGACGTGGCCCCCGCGACCCCGGAGTCCACCGCGCGCACGAGGGGGCCCGACACGGGCGACCCCACGGTCGCGGAGGCGCCGGCGAACTTCGCCCCGTTGCCGAGGGTGACCGTCCCGGAGTAGTTGTCCGGCACGCTGCTGGCCGCGACGGTGGTGATCCACGGCTCGGTGTTCGCGACCGTGCCGACGTCGGGGCCGCTGTTGCCCGCCGACGCGGCGACGAAGATGCCGGCGTCCGCCGCACCGAGGAGGGCGCGCTGGAACGCGTCCTCGGTCTTGCCGGGGCCGCCGAGCGACATGTTGAGCACGTCGACGCCGTCGGCCGTGGCCTGCTCGATCCCGGCGACGATGTCCGACGTCTCGCAGCCGTCGTCCGTCTCCTTCGTCAGGTCGGGTCCGCTCCAGCACACCTTGTAGGCCGCGATCTTCGCGGCGGGGGCGATGCCGGCGATGGTCTCCTGGATGGTGCCCGCGGTCGCCGCCACGCCCGCGTCGCCCGCGGCCGTGCTCCCGGTGTGGCTCCCGTGGCCCTCGGTGTCGAGGGGGGACACCTTCTCCTGCGGCCCGATCGGCTCGCCCGAGGCGGCACGGCCTGCCTCGAACGCGCGCGCGCCCACGATCTTGGTGGAGCAGTCGGCGGCGGTGAACCCGTCGCCCGTCTGGCACGTGCCGTGGAAGACGGTGCCGTCGCCCTTGCGGTAGTCGATGCGGGAGCCGTCGAGGTACGGATCCGTCCCGGGCGCGGTGCCGAGGGGCTTCCCCGCGAAGGAGGGGCTGTCCGGGGAGATGCCGGTGTCGAGGACGCCGATCACCGTGCCCTCGCCCGCCTTGTCGGAGCCGCCCACCTTCGACCAGAGGCCGTGGTCGCCCTCGAGGCCGATGAAGCGGGAGTCCGGCGTGGACGTGGTGTGCAGGGTCTGGTCGGGCTCCACGCTCAGCACGTCGCGATCGTGGCCGAGCGCCTGCACCTGCGCCGCCGTCAGCTTGGCCGAGAAGCCGTTGACGGTGAGGGAGTACCGGTTGGTCGGGGTCACGCCCGCCGCGCTGGCGGCCGAGTCCTGGATCCGGGTGAGGTGGTCGGAGTAGCGCTGCACGGCGTCCGACTGCGCGTCGAGGCGGGCGCCGGACTCGACCCGCGTGGGCGCGAGCCCGTCGAGGGTGCCGTCGTAGGACGCGGCGGGCTGGTCCCGCAGGGTCACGAGGTAGCTGCCGTCCTGCGCGCCGAGGGGGACCGCCGCCGTGGGCGCGTCCGCCGCGCTGGCTGTGGTGGCGCCGGCCGCCACGAGCGCGAACGCGAGGGCGCAGGCCGCCAGGGGCCGGGCCGCGCGCAGGCGGCTCCTCCGGCCGGGCCGGGATGGGTCTCGTTGGATGGGCATGGCTGTTCCCCCCTGTCGCCGGCGTCGGCCGGCTCGTGGATCCGCGGAGCACGAGATGCGCAGGACGCGCGAGCGCCCTCGCGGAGTCGCGTCGTCGACGCGATGGGCAGAACCGTAGGGAGGAATCGACGAACGGCGTCGGCCCTCTGCACACGCGACGCGCACCCGGGCACGCGAGAGGCCCCGCCCCCGGATCGGGGGCGGGGCCTCTCGGCGTGCGTCGGCGTCACGCGACGCCGCGGGATCAGGCCAGGCGCGTCTGCAGGTTGTCCGCGAGCGACGCGAGGAACTCCTCGGTCGTCTGGTACGGCTGGTCGGGGCCGATGAGCAGCGCCAGGTCCTTCGTCATCTTGCCGCTCTCGACCGTCGTGATGACGACGTCCTCGAGGGTGTCCGCGAAGGTCTTCAGCGCGTCGTTGCCGTCGAGCTTGGCGCGGTGCGCGAGGCCCCGTGTCCAGGCGTAGATGGACGCGATGGGGTTCGTCGACGTGGGCTTGCCCTGCTGGTGCTGGCGGTAGTGGCGCGTGACGGTGCCGTGCGCGGCCTCCGCCTCGACGACCTTGCCGTCGGGCGTGGTGAGCACGCTCGTCATGAGGCCGAGCGAGCCGAAGCCCTGCGCGACGGTGTCGGACTGCACGTCGCCGTCGTAGTTCTTGCAGGCCCAGACGTAGCCGCCCTCCCACTTGAGCGAGGCGGCGACCATGTCGTCGATGAGGCGGTGCTCGTAGGTGAGGCCCGCGGCGGCGAACTGGTCGGCGTACTCGGCCTCGAAGACCTCCTGGAACAGGTCCTTGAAGCGGCCGTCGTAGGCCTTGAGGATCGTGTTCTTGGTGGAGAGGTACACGGGGTAGCCACGGGCGAGGCCGTAGGAGAGCGACGCGCGCGCGAAGTCGCGGATCGAGTCGTCGAGGTTGTACATGCCCATCGCGACGCCCGATCCGGGGCTCTGGAACACCTCGAACTGCTGCGGCTCGGAGCCGTCCTTCGGCGTGAAGGTCATCGTGAGCGTGCCCTCGCCCTCGAAGCGGAAGTCGGTGGCGCGGTACTGGTCGCCGAACGCGTGGCGGCCGACGATGATCGGCTTGTTCCAGCCGGGCACGAGGCGCGGGATGTTGCTGATGATGATGGGCTCGCGGAAGATCGTGCCGCCGAGGATGTTGCGGATGGTGCCGTTCGGCGAGCGCCACATCTTCTTCAGGCCGAACTCCTCGACGCGCGCCTCGTCGGGCGTGATGGTCGCGCACTTGACGCCGACGCCGTGCTTCTTGATGGCGTTCGCCGCGTCGATCGTGATCTGGTCGTCGGTCTCGTCGCGCTTCTCGATGCCCAGGTCGTAGTACTCGAGGTCGATGTCGAGGTACGGGTGGATGAGCGTGTCCTTGATGGACTGCCAGATGATGCGCGTCATCTCGTCGCCGTCGAGCTCGACGACGGTCCCCTCTACCTTGATCTTCTCCACGAAGTCCTCCTCATGCTCGTCGGTCGCCTCCGGTGCGCGTCTCCGTCGGCGCGCGTCGGGTCCGGCTCGTCGCCGGTGGATCCGCAGGCCAGCCTACCCGGCGGGCCCTGTCTCTCGACATCGAGACATCGGCGGGTCCCTGTCGGATCCCCGCCCTCGCAGCGGCTCCCGACGCGACCTCGCGGACGGGCCGGCGGCACCTGGCCCGGAGGTGGCCCGCCCGATACCCTGTGCCCATGAGCGACATGACACTCGAAGAGCTGAGCGCCCGCACGATCGTGGCGGCCAACACGCTGACGCTCAAGCCGGGTCAGGAGAACTACGTCGCCCCCGTGTCCCACTCCATCGCCGAGGCCTACGTCAACCCCACCACCGCCTGGCCGCGCGTGGTCGTGGAGGACGGCGAGGTCGTCGGCTTCATCATGGGCAACTTCGACCCCGAGGCCCACGAGGAGATCTTCCGCAGCTGCATCTGGCGCATCAACGTCGACGCCGACGCGCAGGGCCACGGCGTGGGCCGGTTCGCGGTCCTCGCCCTCGCGGACGAGGCGCGCTCGCGGGGATTCGAGCGCCTCACCGTCGTGTGGGAGCCCGGCGAGGACGGCCCCGAGGAGTTCTTCACGCACGTCGGCTTCGAGGTCATCGGCGAGACCCAGTACGGCGAGGCCATCGGCGCGCTGGCGCTCTAGCGCGTGGCCGTCTTCGCCACCCCGGGCGAGTTCACCGACCGCGTGCTCGAGGTGGTCGCCGAGATCCCGTCGGGCCGCGTCATGACCTACGGCGACGTCGCCGCCGTCTTCGGCCGCCGCGGCGCCCGCGCGGTGGGCATGGTGCTGCGCTACCACGGCGCCGGGCTCCCGTGGTGGCGCGTGCTCCGGGCCGGCGGCCACCCGCCGACCGGGCTCGCCGACGAGGCGCGGCCACGCTACGAGGCCGAGGGCACGCCGCTCCTCGACGCCCCCACCGACGCCGGGTACCGCGTCGACCTCGAGGCGGCCCGCTGGTTCCCGTGATCCGCTGACGGCCCGCCGGCCGCCCGTCCGCCTCGCGGGCGACCGTCCGCCTCGCGGGCGACCGTCCGCCTCGCGGGCGACCGCGGATCATGCTGCGGGACCAGGGCCGGGGCCTCGCGGCCGATGCGCGGTGCGCCCTGCTCCGCTGGACTGGGACCATGCCCCATCGCCCGTCCCCCCGCCACCTCGTCGCCGTCCCCCTCGCGATCGCCCTCGTGCTGGCGCTCGGCGGCTGCGGCGCGGCGAGCGCGATCGGCGGCATGACCACCCCGGCGGATGCGCGCGTCTACGCCACGGCGGCGGACGCGGGCGGCCGGATCCCGGCGTGGATCCCCGCCGACGCGACGGACGTCCGCATCAAGACGTCGCTCCGCGGCGACGGCGCGATCCTCGAGTTCCGGTCCGCGACGCCCGCCGATCGACTGGGCTGCGCGGCCGCGCCCAGCGACGCGCCTGCGCCGTCCGTGCAGGACACGTGGTGGCCGGATCCGTCCCCCGCCGCCAGCATGACGTGCGGCGACGGCTGGCTGGCCGCCGCGGACGGCGACGCCGTGCACGCGTGGCTGCCGAAGGGCTCCCCCGCGGTCGACCTCTGACCGCGTCGCACCGGACGCGACGCGGCCCGGGCGCCTCCCCGCAGGGGAGCACCCGGGCCGTCATGGCGCGACCGCGCTAGACCAGCGACTCCCGCCATGCGGCGTGCAGCTGCGAGAACCGTCCGGTGCCCTGGACGAGCGACTCCGGCGTGCCGTCCTCGACGATGGTGCCCTTCTCCATCACGAGCACGCGGTCCGCGATCGCGACGGTCGAGAGCCGGTGCGCGATGATGATCGCCGTCCGGTCCGCGAGCAGCGTCGTGAGGCCCTGCTGCACGAGCCGCTCGCTCGGGATGTCGAGCGAGCTCGTCGCCTCGTCGAGGATCAGCACGGCCGGGTCCGCGAGGAACGCCCGCGCGAACGAGATCAGCTGGCGCTGACCCGCCGACACCCGACCGCCGCGCTTGTTCACGTCGGTGTCGTAGCCGTCGGGCAGCGATTCGATGAAGGTGTGCGCCCCCACGGCTTCCGCCGCCGCCCGGATCTCACCCCGGGTCGCGTCGGGCTTGCCGATCGCGATGTTGTCCGCGACGGATCCGGAGAAGAGGTACGCCTCCTGCGTCACCATCACGATGGCGCGGCGGAGGTCCTTCGGGTGCAGGTCGCGCAGGTCGATCCCGTCGAGCGCCACACGCCCGTCCGACGGGTCGTAGAACCGGGAGATGAGCTTCGCGAGCGTCGTCTTGCCCGCCCCGGTGGATCCCACGAGCGCGATGGTCTGCCCGGCGGGCATGTCGAGGTCGAAGCGCGGCAGGATCGTCTTGCCCTTCCCGTAGCCGAACTCGACGCCCTCGAAGGAGACGTGTCCGGTCGACTCCCACAGGTCGACGGGCGTCACGGGATCCGGCACGCTCGGCTCCTCCTCGAGCACGCCCGAGATCTTCTCGAGCGCGGCCGACGCGGACTGGTAGCTGTTGTAGAACATCGCCATGTCCTGCGCCGGCCCGAAGAACTGCCGCGTGTAGAGCACCACCGCGAGCAGCGCGCCGATGCCGAGCTGCCCGTCCGCGACGCGCAGGCCGCCCACCAGGAGCACCACGGCGACCGTGACGTTGCCGATGAGGATCAGGCCCGGGTCGAAGATGCCGAAGACCTGGATCACGCGCATGTTGGTGTCGCGGTACCCCTCGACGTGCTCGGAGAACTCCTCCGCGTTGCGCTTCTCCTTGCGGAAGGCCTTCACCGCGCGGATGCCCGTCATGGTCTCGACGAAGTGCACGATCAGCCGCGCCGACTTCACGCGCGTCTGCCGGAACAGCGCCTGCGACTTCACGGCGAACCAGAGGCTCAGGAAGAACAGCGGCACGAGCGCCGCGAGCAGCACGAGGCCGGAGACCCAGTCGAACGAGAACAGCGCGATCGCGGTGAACGCCATGTAGAGGGCGCCCTGCACGAGCTGGTTGATGCCGCCGTTCAGCAGCTCCCGGATCGAGTCGAGGTCGCTCGTCTGGCGGGAGATGATCCGGCCGGACGTGTACGTCTCGTGGAACTCCAGGCTCAGCTTCTGCGTGTGCAGGAACATGCGCTTGCGGAGGTCGAGGAGGATCTCCTGCGCGATGCGCGCCGACATCACCTGGTACTTCGCCACCAGCACCGCGCCCGTGACCGCGACCAGGACGTACGCCCCGATGACGAGCGCGAGCAGCGTGGCGTCGCCCGTACCCAGCAGCGACGGCAGCGCGCGGTCGAGGCCGACGCCGATGAGCGCGGGGCCGGCGACGTTCGCGGCGGTGGCCACGAGGATCGTCGCGGCCGTGAGGATCAGCGTCCGCTTGACGGGCTGGATCGTGCTGACGAGCAGGCGCGTCGAGCGCTGGCGGATCTGCTTGCTCTCGGCGCGGGAGAAGTCGTCCCTCTCCTCGCCGGTGACTCCGGTGACGCTCATGCTGAGGCCTCCTCGCGCACGGTGTTCCCTTCCACGTCCAGGCTCGAGATGACGAACCGGTAGTGCTCGCTCGTGGCGAGCAGGTCGGAGTGCCGGCCGACCGCGGTGATGCGGCCGTCCTGCATGAGCGCCACCCGGTCCGCGAGCATCACGGTCGAGGGGCGGTGCGCCACGATGAGCGCGGTGGTGGAGGCGAGCACGCGCCGCAGCGCCGCCTCGACGAGCGCCTCCGTGTCGACGTCGAGCGCCGAGAGCGGGTCGTCGAGGACCAGCACGTCCGGCGCCGCCGCGACCGCGCGGGCGAGCGCGAGCCGCTGCCGCTGGCCGCCGGAGAGGCTGAGCCCCTCCTCGCCGACGGTCGTCTCGACGCCGTCGGGCAGGTCGTGCACGAAGCCGGCCTGCGCGATGTCGAGCGCCTCCTGCAGCACGCGCTCCGCCTCGGGCCCGCCGTCGGCGAGGTCGGGGCGGCCGAGCAGCACGTTGTCGCGGACGCTCGAGGAGAAGAGCGTCGCGTCCTCGAACGCCATGGCGATGCGGCTGCGCAGCTCCTCGAGCCCCAGGTCGCGGACGTCCACGCCGTCGAGCTCGATGCTGCCGCCCGTCACGTCGTAGAGGCGGGTCGTCAGGGCCGTCAGCGTGGACTTGCCGCAGCCGGTGATCCCGACGAGCGCCATGGTCTCCCCCGGCTGGAGGTCGAGGTCCACCCCGTCGATGAGGTCGGGCTGGCCCGCGACGGCGTCCTGGTACCGGAAGCGCGCGCCGCGGAAGACGAGGTGCCCCCGGGGCTCCCGGATGCGGACGGGCGTCGCGGGATCCGTGATCGCGTCCTCCTCGTCCATCACCTCGAAGTAGCGGTCGATGGCGGTCCGCGCGTCGAAGGTCATCGACAGCAGGAAGCCCACCGACTCGATGGGCCAGCGCAGCACCGCGGCGGTCGCGAAGAACGCCACGAGGTCGCCCACCGAGATCTGCCCGCCGGCCGCGAGCAGCACGCCGCCGAGCAGCGCCAGCGCGAAGGTCAGGTCGGGCACCAGCAGCAGCCACAGCCAGATGCCGGCGATGGCCTTCGCCTTCTTGATCTCCGTGCCGCGGAGCTCCTCCGCCTGCTCGGCGAACGCGTCGTGCATGTGCTTGCCGCGACCGAACGCCTTGAGCACGCGGATCCCGTGCACCGACTGCTCGACGCTCGTGGCGAGGTCGCCGGACTGGTCCTGGCTGAGCCGCGCCACGGACGAGTACTTCTGCTCGAAGAGGTAGCCGTAGACCCACAGCGGGATGGAGCAGACGAGGAAGCCGAGGCCCAGGCGCCAGTCGATGGACACCAGGAAGCCGATGCCCACGAGGATCGTGAGGATGTTGACGATGAACAGCACGAGGCCGAACGCCATCCAGCGGCGGATGAGGTTGAGGTCGCTGACCATGCGCGACAGCAGCTGTCCGCTCTGCCACCGGTCGTGGAACGCGACGGGGAGTCGCTGCAGCTTCCGGTAGAACGCGTTCCGCATGTCCGCCTCCATGAGCGTGCCCGGCTTCAGCACGAACCAGCGGCGGAGGGCGATCATGGCGGCCTCGAGGATCCCGAGGCCGAGGATGAGGAGCACGGCGGGCACCACGGCGGCCGCGTCGCCGTCGCCGAGCGGTCCGTCGACGAGCCCGCGGAGGATCTGCGGGATCACGAGCGACAGCAGCGAGCCGATGAGCGCGACCACCATCCCCGCGATGATGCTGGGCATGGCGGGCCGGGCGAACGGCAGCAGCCGCATGAGCACGGCGATCGTGCCGGGCCGGGGGCCGTGCCGCTCGGACGGCGCCTGGTCGGGCGATGCGGGCGGTGAGGTGGACACGTGTCATTCCTTCTGTAATCGGCCGATGCGCGGCCGGACGTGCTCTGCGGGCGCGGACGCGAGGACGTGCGCGACGGAGGATCAGGGGGATGGAGAGACGGGCAGGTCCGGCGCCCGAGGGACGACGGGGCGGATCGGAGGGACGGAGGGGACGGGCGGCCGGGGCCGTGCGTGCGGCGCGGGCGGTAACGGGCCGCACGCGACGGGTCGGCGCCGACGCCCCCTGTCGGATGGCGGAGCGACCGAGCCCGCTCTGGCCGGACCGGATACCGGTCGCAGGTCGCAGCCGGCGCGGGGATCCGCTCGTCGAGCGGGGTGGCCTGCTAGCGGAGAGGACCGCGGAACGCGGGGAGCACGCGCGCGGCCGCGGCGCCGATCCGGCTCGAGGTCGTGCGTGCGTGCGTCGATGTCGTGGTCATGACACCCTCCCTGGCTGCGTATGCGATTCACGTATGGGCCGCACCGATGGACCACGCGAATGGTCGCCACAGGCAGCCTTCCAGGATACGGAGCGCAGGCCACGCGCACAAGAGCCCGGCCCGCATCCGAGGATGCAGGCCGGGCTCGCGAGGTCGCACGCGGTCGCGCGCGCTGCGGGGATCAGCCGATGCGGACGGAGAGGCAGGTGACGCAGCCCTCGAGCTTCTCGAACTCGCTGATGTCCACGGTGACGACCTCGTAGCCGAGGCTCCGGAGCAGGTCGGCGGTCCGCGGTGCGGCGGCCGAGAGGAGCAGCGTGTCGTCACCGAGCGCGACGACGGCCGTGCCCTCCGCCTCGGGCACGGGCAGGAACGACGGGAACAGCCGCGGCTGGTCGACGAGCGGCTCGTATCCGATGACGGTGCCGTCCGGAAGCGCGGTGACCTGCGACTTGAGATGCAGGGTCCGGCTGACCGGGACGCCGACGACGGCGTAGCCGAGCGGGGTGGCGATCTCACGCAGGCGCTGGATCCCGGCGGCGTTGGTCCGTGAGCTGGAGCCGACGTACAGGGTGCGTCCGACCTCGAGCACGTCTCCCCCGTCGATGGTCGCCGGCAGGTCGATGGACGTCACCTCGAGGTCCATGTCCTCGAGCGCGCGCTCCACGCCGATCCGCTCGCCGCGCCGCGAGTCCGCCCCGGACGTGAGCAGGACGGCTGTCGTGCCCAGGACCAGCACCGCGTCCTCGACGAACACGGAGTCGGGGTGGTCGTCGGCCGGCGGCACCTCGCGGGTCGACCATCCGCCCTCCTCGAGCGCGAGGACGTAGCGCTCCCACTGCTGATCCGCGAGCTCGGCGTCCACGGGACGGCGCTCGATGTGCGTGAGCTCACCGTCCGCGAGTCGCGACGAGGGGATGCGCACGAGCGCGACACGCTCTCGGGCGACCTCCTCGCCACCCGCTCCCCCGAGCCGGATCCAGATGCGCCGACCGAGCAGGATCGACGCGAGCGACACCCCGAGCACGAACATGAGGTTCAGACCGAGGAGCGTCTCCAGGAGCGGGCCCACGATGTCACCCGAGATGGTCGCGCCCTGGCCCATGGCGCCGACGAGGCTGCCCGTGAGCGCTCCGACGACGGCGGCAGCCACCGATCCGACGATGGACGTCCACAGTCGCCGATGGAATCCGACACCTGCCAGCGCCGCGAGGAGCACGAAGGCCACCAGGGTGTGCACGGTCCAGTAGTCGAGGAGCGTCCCCAGGACAGCAGCAGCCGGCTGGTTGGCGCTGAAGAGCGTGAGGACGCTGAAAAGCAGTCCGAGGATCGCGGAGACGCCCGCGGACACGAGAGCGGCCGACAACGCCTTCCCCAGCGGAACGCCTGCCGTCGGTCGCGACCCCCGCGGGGCGGGCTTCGGGGACACGACGGAGGTCGTGGATGCGCCATCCGCCTCATCGTCTCGGGGCTGGCCGGGCGTGCGGTCGTTCTCGGAGGATTCGGTCACGAACGACGACGATAACGGCACCGGTTATGACCGCCATGTGAGGCGGCTGACAGACGAGAGGTCGACGAACGGGGCATCTCGCTCGTCCTCGTCACGTGGAGAACGGCTAAGCGGCGCGGGCACCCTTCGGTCCTGCAGACGCCGGGCACCTGCGCGAGACACCCTGTGCCACCCGATTCCACGCCTAACCGCTCCCGGGTCCTGCCCGAAAGGAGCACGGGCCTGTGTGGGCCGTTAACGCAGGAAGGCCCGCCGCACGATGTGCGACGGGCCTCCCCGATCATTCTCAAGTTAAGTCCGGCGGTGTCCTACTCTCCCACAGGGTCCCCCCTGCAGTACCATCGGCGCTGAGAGTCTTAGCTTCCGGGTTCGGAATGTGACCGGGCGTTTCCCTCTCGCTATGGCCGCCGAAACACCTCATACACACCCCTACAAGGGGCATGAAATCTGTGATGAATCGACCAGTCAAGCTGGTTGTTCAATTAGCACCCGACCGTATATCGGGAACCACATAGTGGACGCAAGCAAAGTGTTTTCAAGATATCGGCTTATTAGTACAGGTCAGCTCCACGAGTCTTTAGTCCTCGCTTCCACATCCTGCCTATCAACCCGGTAGTCTAGCCGGGAGCCTTCACCCTGAAAGGGATGGAAATCTCATCTCGAAGCCGGCTTCCCGCTTAGATGCTTTCAGCGGTTATCCGTTCCGAACGTAGCTAATCAGCGGTGCTCCTGGCGGAACAACTGACACACCAGAGGTTCGTCCATCCCGGTCCTCTCGTACTAGGGATAGATCTTCTCAAATTTCCTACGCGCGCAGCGGATAGGGACCGAACTGTCTCACGACGTTCTAAACCCAGCTCGCGTACCGCTTTAATGGGCGAACAGCCCAACCCTTGGGACCTACTCCAGCCCCAGGATGCGACGAGCCGACATCGAGGTGCCAAACCATGCCGTCGATATGGACTCTTGGGCAAGATCAGCCTGTTATCCCCGAGGTACCTTTTATCCGTTGAGCGACAGCGCTTCCACAAGCCACTGCCGGATCACTAGTCCCGACTTTCGTCCCTGCTCGACTTGTCAGTCTCACAGTCAAGCTCCCTTGTGCACTTACACTCGACACCTGATTACCAACCAGGTTGAGGGAACCTTTGGGCGCCTCCGTTACTTTTTAGGAGGCAACCGCCCCAGTTAAACTACCCACCAGGCACTGTCCCTGAACCGGATTACGGTTCGAAGTTAGATATCCAGAGTGACCAGAGTGGTATTTCAACAATGACTCCACCCGAACTAGCGTCCGAGCTTCACAGTCTCCCACCTATCCTACACAAGCCACACCGAACACCAATACCAAGCTGTAGTAAAGGTCACGGGGTCTTTCCGTCCTGCTGCGCGTAACGAGCATCTTTACTCGTAGTGCAATTTCGCCGAGTTCGCGGTTGAGACAGCTGGGAAGTCGTTACGCCATTCGTGCAGGTCGGAACTTACCCGACAAGGAATTTCGCTACCTTAGGATGGTTATAGTTACCACCGCCGTTTACTGGGGCTTAAATTCTCAGCTTCGCACTTGCGTGCTAACCGTTCCTCTTAACCTTCCAGCACCGGGCAGGCGTCAGTCCGTATACATCGTCTTGCGACTTAGCACGGACCTGTGTTTTTAGTAAACAGTCGCTTCCCACTGGTCTCTGCGGCCTTCAAACGCTT
>NZ_JADKRS010000005.1:2207-3476 GCF_015351075.1 Clavibacter sp. VKM Ac-2873 | reverse complement strand
GGATTCAGACACTTAGCATTACTGGATTGTCTTGGGCGGTTCTTCATCGGTACGGGAATATCAACCCGTTGTCCATCGACTACGCCTGTCGGCCTCGCCTTAGGTCCCGACTTACCCAGGGCGGATTAGCCTGGCCCTGGAACCCTTGGTCTTTCGGAGGACGGGTTTCTCACCCGTCTTTCGCTACTCATGCCTGCATTCTCACTCGTGTGGCCTCCACGGCTGGTTCACACCGCCGCTTCGCTGGCCACACGACGCTCTCCTACCCATCCATACGGCTGGACCACGAAGGCCTGCCTATAATATAAATGCCACAACTTCGGTGGCGTGCTTGAGCCCCGTTACATTGTCGGCGCGGAATCACTTGACCAGTGAGCTATTACGCACTCTTTCAAGGGTGGCTGCTTCTAAGCCAACCTCCTGGTTGTCTATGCAACTCCACATCCTTTCCCACTTAGCACGCGCTTAGGGACCTTAGATGGTGGTCTGGGTTGTTTCCCTCTCGACGATGAAGCTTATCCCCCACCGTCTCACTGCTGCGCTCTCACTTACCGGCATTCGGAGTTTGGCTGAAGTCAGTAACCTTTTGGGGCCCATCGTCCATCCAGTAGCTCTACCTCCGGCAAGAAACACGCAACGCTGCACCTAAATGCATTTCGGAGAGAACCAGCTATCACGAAGTTTGATTGGCCTTTCACCCCTATCCACAGCTCATCCCCTCCATTTTCAACTGAAGTGGGTTCGGTCCTCCACGACGTCTTACCGTCGCTTCAACCTGGCCATGGATAGATCACTTCGCTTCGGGTCTAGAACATGCGACTCATTCGCCCTATTAAGACTCGCTTTCGCTACGGCTGCCCCTCACGGGTTAACCTCGCCACATATCACTAACTCGCAGGCTCATTCTTCAAAAGGCACGCTGTCACACCAACAAGGGTGCTCCAACGGTTTGTAAGCAAACGGTTTCAGGTACTATTTCACTCCCCTCCCGGGGTACTTTTCACCTTTCCCTCACGGTACTTGTCCGCTATCGGTCATCTGGGAGTATTTAGGCTTATCAGGTGGTCCTGACAGATTCACACGGGATTTCTCGGGCCCCGTGCTACTTGGGATACTCTCCGGACAGGCGACGACATTTCGACTACGGGGTTCGCACCCTCTATGACTGGCCTTTCAAGACCATTCGTCTATATCGCGCTCATTGCCCTCACAGCTCGGTAGAACTGTACGGAAAGTCCCGCAACCCCGACCATGCAACTCCTACCGGAT
>NZ_JADKRS010000005.1:0-2107 GCF_015351075.1 Clavibacter sp. VKM Ac-2873 | reverse complement strand
CCCTCGACACACCGAACCACGTTCCCACCCCACAAGGAGGCGTACTAGCAGCCCGACACATCAGCCGGCATCAATGTCAATGTTCCACCCATGAGCGCCACCACCAGGACATACGCCTGACGCGTGACTTGGCACCTATGATCTCCCTGTATACAGAGGAGAGGTGCACATGCTCCTTAGAAAGGAGGTGATCCAGCCGCACCTTCCGGTACGGCTACCTTGTTACGACTTAGTCCTAATCACCGATCCCACCTTCGACAGCTCCTCCCTTGCGGTTAGGCCACTGGCTTCGGGTGTTACCGACTTTCATGACTTGACGGGCGGTGTGTACAAGGCCCGGGAACGTATTCACCGCAGCGTTGCTGATCTGCGATTACTAGCGACTCCGACTTCATGAGGTCGAGTTGCAGACCTCAATCCGAACTGAGACCGGCTTTTTGGGATTCGCTCCACCTTACGGTATCGCAGCCCTTTGTACCGGCCATTGTAGCATGCGTGAAGCCCAAGACATAAGGGGCATGATGATTTGACGTCATCCCCACCTTCCTCCGAGTTGACCCCGGCAGTCTCCTATGAGTTCCCACCATTACGTGCTGGCAACATAGAACGAGGGTTGCGCTCGTTGCGGGACTTAACCCAACATCTCACGACACGAGCTGACGACAACCATGCACCACCTGTATACCGACCTTGCGGGGCGCACATCTCTGCACGTTTCCGGTATATGTCAAGCCTTGGTAAGGTTCTTCGCGTTGCATCGAATTAATCCGCATGCTCCGCCGCTTGTGCGGGCCCCCGTCAATTCCTTTGAGTTTTAGCCTTGCGGCCGTACTCCCCAGGCGGGGAACTTAATGCGTTAGCTGCGACACGGAGACCGTGGAATGGTCCCCACATCTAGTTCCCAACGTTTACGGCATGGACTACCAGGGTATCTAATCCTGTTCGCTCCCCATGCTTTCGCTCCTCAGCGTCAGTTACGGCCCAGAGATCTGCCTTCGCCATCGGTGTTCCTCCTGATATCTGCGCATTCCACCGCTACACCAGGAATTCCAATCTCCCCTACCGCACTCTAGTCTGCCCGTACCCACTGCAGACCCGAGGTTGAGCCTCGGGATTTCACAGCAGACGCGACAAACCGCCTACGAGCTCTTTACGCCCAATAATTCCGGACAACGCTTGCACCCTACGTATTACCGCGGCTGCTGGCACGTAGTTAGCCGGTGCTTTTTCTGCAGGTACCGTCACTTTCGCTTCTTCCCTACTAAAAGAGGTTTACAACCCGAAGGCCGTCATCCCTCACGCGGCGTTGCTGCATCAGGCTTTCGCCCATTGTGCAATATTCCCCACTGCTGCCTCCCGTAGGAGTCTGGGCCGTGTCTCAGTCCCAGTGTGGCCGGTCACCCTCTCAGGCCGGCTACCCGTCGTAGGCTTGGTGAGCCATTACCTCACCAACAACCTGATAGGCCGCGAGTCCATCCCCAACCGAAATTCTTTCCACGACCAGACCATGCGGCCAATCGTCATATCCGGTATTAGCTACCATTTCTAGCAGTTATCCCAGAGTCGGGGGCAGGTTACTCACGTGTTACTCACCCGTTCGCCACTGATCCGCCAGAGCAAGCTCTGACATCACCGTTCGACTTGCATGTGTTAAGCACGCCGCCAGCGTTCGTCCTGAGCCAGGATCAAACTCTCCATAAATGCTTAAACGCACGACCACCCGAAAGCAGCCGGCACATCTAAAGCCAGACGTGAACGGGAATCGAACACGAACCAGCAAGTTTGAAACCGACAGAACAAATCATTACTGACTTGCTTGTTTGTTTAAATGTATTCCAAAGGAATCCGAAACGAGCATCCGAAGGACACCCGCAACGGGTATTTGGCATTTGACATTGTGCACGCTGTTGAGTTCTCAAGGAACGGACGCTCCCGACACCGACCATCACAGCCAGCCATCGGAGCTCACACTCCACCGCTCCCCGTGGGAGTGATCCAGACAACAAAGCCCAGCACTCACGTCGGAAGCAGAATCAGACCCTAGCTCAGTTGATGGTAAACACGCAACCCTTCAGGGCCACGGCAACTTCTGTTTCACCAGGATCAC
>NZ_JADKRS010000004.1 GCF_015351075.1 Clavibacter sp. VKM Ac-2873 | reverse complement strand
GCCCGTTCCGGCGACAAGAGGAGACATTACGCGGACCACCCCACCCCCGCAAAACAACCCGCATCCCGGGCGTGTCGTACAGGCGTCCTCGGGGAAGACCCGATCACGGCTGCATTCAGCTGACGGTGAGGCCTGCGAGCGTCTTCTTGCCCCGGCGGATGACGGCGAAACTGCCGTGCAGGAGGTCGTCCACGACGGCCGCCGAATCGCTCACGGCCACGTTGTTGACGTACACGCCGCCCTGCGTGATCGCGCGCCGGGCCTCCCCTGCGCTCGAGACCAGCCCCGTGTCGACGAGGGCCTGGATCACCGTCGTGCCGGCCGGGATCTCCGCGGACGGCAGCTCGCCGAGGGCCGCGCGGAGCGTCGGCTCGTCGAGCGCGGTCAGCTCGCCCTGCCCGAACAGGGCCTGCGCCGCGGCGATCGCGGACTCCGTCGCCGCGACCCCGTGCACCAGCGACGTCACCTCCCACGCGAGCGCGCGCTGCGCCTCGCGCCGGAACGGCTCGGACTCCACGGCGCGGGCGAGCTCGTCGAGTCGCGCCCGGTCCAGGAACGTGAAGATGCGCAGACGGTGGATCACGTCGGCGTCGTCGGTGTTGAGCCAGAACTGGTAGAAGGCGTACGGGCTCGTGAGCTCGGGATCGAGCCACACCGCGTTGCCCTCGCTCTTGCCGAACTTGGTGCCGTCGGAGTTGGTGATCAGGGGCGTGCCGATGGCGTGCGCGGTGCTCCGCTCGCTGCGCCGGATCAGGTCGGTGCCGCTCGTGAGGTTGCCCCACTGGTCGCTGCCGCCGGTCTGCAGCACGCACCCGTACGTGCGGTGCAGCTCCCGGAAGTCGAGACCCTGCAGGATCTGGTAGCTGAACTCGGTGTAGCTGATGCCCTCGTCGGAGTTGAGGCGTGCGCTCACCGCGTCCTTCTTGAGCATGGTGCCCACCCGGAAGTGCTTGCCCACCTCGCGGAGGAAGTCGATGGCGCCCATGGGCGCCGTCCAGTCCAGGTTGTTCACGATCCGCACGGCGTTGTCGCCCTCGGGGCTGAGGAAGGCCGACACCTGGGCCTGCACGCGGCCCACCCACTCCGCCACGACCTCCGGGCTGTTGAGGGTGCGCTCGGCCGTGGGCCGGGGATCGCCGATGAGGCCGGTCGACCCGCCCACGAGGCCGAGCGGACGATGCCCGGCCAGCTGGAGGCGTCGCATCAGGAGCAGCTGCACGAGGTTCCCGAGGTGCAGGCTCGGCGCGGTGGGGTCGAAGCCGCAGTAGTAGGTGATGGGCGGACCGGACAGCAGCTCCTTCAGCGCATCCCGGTCCGTGGACACGTGCACGTACCCGCGCCAGACGATCTCCTCCCACACGTCCTCGAAGGACGGGTCGTTGCGCTGGGAGGAGAGGAGGTCGGGATCGGCGTTCGTCACCCGATCACGGTACCAGCGGGGCACCGCCGGGACGGGGGGACGCGGCGCGAGCCGACGGGTCGGACGTCGGTGGTCCGCGTCATGCTGGCGTGCACCGTCGGACGGGTGCATCAATCCGATGGCGTTGATCACATCGAGTCAAGTTCTGGGCATTGATGTGCCATCATCAAGCTCAGGGACTTGACAGATGTGAGGAGAGCGCATGTTCGCCATCACGGCCGACCAGAAGGCCAGCCGACACGACATCGACCGGGCCGGGACCGGACGGGACGACCTCGCCGCACGCTACGCGGGCCGCCTGGCGCTGCCGGTCGACCGCACGTCCGGCGACGAGGTGCAGGCGCTCGTCGCCGACGCCGCCACCGCCCTCGACATCGTGCTGCTGCTCACGCGCGCCGGGCACTGGAGCGTCGGCCTCGGGATCGGGACGGTGCGGATGCCGCTCCCGCGGGCGACGCGGGAGGCGACGGGCCCGGCGTTCATCGCCGCACGCGACGCGGTCACCACCGCCAAGCGGAGCGCCACGCGGTTCGCCCTCGCCACGGATCCGCCGACCGCGCGCGCCGACGGCGGCCCCGCATCCGGGCTGCCCGGCGCCGCGGAGGTGGAGGCGCTCATCACCCTGCTGCTGCTCGCACGGGACCGGCGCACCCCGCAGGGCTGGGACGTCGTCGACCGCATGTCCGACGGCGGGACGCAGCGCGAGGTGGCCGCCGCGCTCGGGATCACCCCGCAGGCGGTGAGCACGCGACTCCGCACGACCGGGTGGCGGGCCGAGCGCGCCGCCATCCCCGGGCTCGAGGCGCTGCTGGCGCACCTGGACGCCGGCGCATCGGCGGCAGGGGCTCCCGCGGGCACGCGGGACGGAGCGCGCTCGTGATCCCCGCGGGCACCCCGGCGGAGGTCGCGGCCTGGATCGTCCTCTGCGTGCTCACCACCGCGGCCCTCGTGCTCGCCCTGCTGGCCGTGCGCTCCCCGCGCGCGGGCACGGTCGCCGGGGCTGCCGCGGCTCTCGCCGCCGCGGTGATGCTGGGGCTCGCGCTCGACGGCGTCGCGTCCCCGCTGGTCGTCGGGTACCTCGGGCTCGTCGCCGTCGTGCTCGCGGTGCTGGGAGGCGGATCCGCGTCCACCGTCGTGCTCGCCCTCGCGACGCGCGGCTCGGTGCCGCCCGGTGCGTACGGCGGGATCCTGGTGGCGCCGCGTGGGCAGGAGGACGAGCCGGCCGCGCGGCGTCGGCCGACCCGTGAGGTGCTGCGGGGCGGTGCCACGATCGGCATGCTCGAACGGCTGGCCGTCGTGGCCGTCATCCTCGCGGGCTACCCCGAGGCGCTGGCGGTCGTCATCGCCATCAAGGGCGTCGGCCGCTTCTCCGAGCTCGGCGAAGCGGCGGAGGCGCGGGAGCGCTTCATCATCGGCACGCTCGTCAGCTGGCTGTGGGCCGCGACGTGCGCGGCGGTCGTGCTCGTCGTCCGCTAGCCCGCGAGCCGCGACCGCTCAGCGCCGGACGCGCGCCACGTGGGCGCGATAGGGCGAGACGGTGGGGTCGCCCGGCACCCAGAAGCGCCACGGGAAGAGCTCCCCGGATCCGCCCGGACCGGACACCCCCACGCGCGGACCCGATGCCGGCCGCGCGAGCGGCGCGTCCGGCAGGACGAGCGCGTACGGCGCCGCGTCGAGCGGCGCGCCGTCGTCGGACAGCGGGATGCCGAGCGCGACGGTGAGACGCGCGGGGCCGCGCGCCAGGTCGCGGTCGCGGACGGCGGCACCCCGGCGGCGCCGCGCGAGGTCGGCGCCCTCGACGATCTCGCCGGCGCGCAGCAGGACCCCGGCGCTCGCGCCCTCGGGACCGCAGACGATGTTCGCGCACGTGTGCATGCCGTATGTGAAGTACGCGTAGAGGCGGGCGGGCGGGCCGAACATCGTGGCGTTGCGCGCGCGCTTCCCGCGGAAGGCGTGCGATCCGGGATCCTCGCCCACCCCGCGGTACGCCTCCACCTCGGTCAGGCGCACGGAGACGCGGCCCTCGTCGGAGTCGCGCGACAGGATCGCGCCGAGGAGCGCGGGCGCGACCTCGACCGCGTCGCGCGCGAAGAAGGCCGCGTCGATCACGCGGGGATCAGATCAGCTCGCCGTTGAGGGTCGCGACGACCACCACGAACACCAGCACGGCGACGGCCACCCCGATGACGAGCGGCAGGAGCCAGCGGTGCCGCGGCTCGGGCCGCTCGGGACGACGGCCGTTGGACAGCGTCACGCCGACGCCTGCCCCGAGGACGACGCCCGGCGCTCGGCCGCGGCATCGGCCCGCGCCCGCAGCTCCGCCACGCGGCGCACCAGCTCGGCGCGCTGCTCGTCGACCCGGACACGCGCGGTGCCGCCGACGCCGTCGCGGCTCGCCACGGATCCCTCGATGCTCAGGACCTCGCGGACCTCCGGCACCAGGTGCGGCGAGACGGCCCGCAGGTCCTCGTCGGTCAGATCCTCGAGGCCGACGCCCCGGGACTCCGCGGCCTTCACGAGCTCGCCCGTGATCTCGTGCGCGTCGCGGAAGGCCACGCGGTGCTTCACCAGCCACTCGGCCACGTCGGTCGCGAGCGAGAAGCCCTGCGGGGCGAGCTCGGCCATGCGGTCGGCGTCGAAGCGCAAGGTCGCGATCATGCCGGTGAACGCGGGCAGCAGGACCTCCAGGGTCTGCACCGAGTCGAACACCGGCTCCTTGTCCTCCTGCAGGTCGCGGTTGTACGCGAGCGGGAGGCCCTTGAGGGTCGCCAGCAGGCCGGCCAGGTTGCCGATGAGCCGCCCGGACTTGCCGCGGGCGAGCTCCGCGATGTCGGGGTTCTTCTTCTGCGGCATGATCGACGACCCGGTCGAGTACGAGTCGCTCAGCGTGACGAACCCGAACTCGCGCGTGTTCCAGAGGATGATCTCCTCGCTGAGGCGCGACAGGTCGATGCCCACCTGCGCGAGCACGAACGCGAACTCGGCCACGACGTCGCGCGCCGCCGTGCCGTCGATCGAGTTCTCGGAGCTGCGCGCGAAGCCGAGGTCGCGGGCGACCGCGCCGGCGTCGAGGCCGAGGGTCGATCCCGCGAGCGCTCCGGATCCGTAGGGCGAGACGTCGGCGCGGGCGTCCCAGTCGGCGAGGCGGTCGAGGTCGCGGACCAGCGGCCAGCAGTGCGCGAGCAGGTGGTGCGCGAGGAGCACCGGCTGCGCGTGCTGCAGGTGCGTGCGGCCGGGCATGATCGCGCCGCCCGCCGCCTCGGCCTGCGCGGCCAGCGCGTCGACCAGCTGCACGAGCATCGCGTGGAGGGACGCCGCGTGGTCGCGCAGGTACATCCGGACGAGCGTGGCGATCTGGTCGTTGCGGCTGCGGCCCGCGCGGAGCTTGCCGCCGAGCTCGGTGCCCGCGATGTCCATGAGCCCGCGCTCGAGCGCGCCGTGCACGTCCTCGTCCGCCTCGGAGGCGACGAGCGCGCCCGAGCGCACGCGGTCCTCCAGGGTGTCGAGCGCCTGCAGCATGGCCTGCCGCTCGGCGTCCGACAGGTATCCGGCTGCCGCGAGGGCACGGGCGTGCGCCCGGGATCCGGCGATGTCGTACGGCGCCAGCTGCCAGTCGAAGTGCGTCGAGCGGCTGAGCGCCACGAGCTCGGGCGACGGGCCGCCGGCGAAGCGGCCGCCCCAGAGGGCGCCCGCCTCGCCCGCGCGGGAGGACGGATCCGTGCTCTCGGTCATGCGGCTACTCCGCGGCGGGCGCGGCGTCGGCCGCCAGCGCGGCCTGCTCGACCGTGAGGTCGCGACGCGCCGAGATCTTGCTCGGCAGCGACCACAGCTCGATGAAGCCCTTGGACAGCGACTGGTCGAACGTGTCGCCCGTGTCGTAGGTGGCGAGGTCGAAGTCGTACAGGCTCGACTCGCTGCGGCGGCCGGTGACGACCGCGCGTCCGCCGCGGAGCGTCATGCGGATGTCGCCGGAGACGTGGCGCTGCGAGTCCTCGATGAACGCGTCGAGCGAGCGCTTGAGGCCGGAGAACCAGAGCCCGTCGTAGACGAGGTTCGCCCAGTCCTTCTCGACGCCGCGCTTGTAGCGGCCGAGGTCGCGCTCGATGGTGAGGCTCTCGAGCTCCTCGTGCGCCTCGATGAGGGTCATGGCCGCGGGGGCCTCGTAGACCTCGCGGCTCTTGATGCCGACGAGCCGGTCCTCGACCACGTCGATCCGGCCGATGCCGTGCGCGCCGGCGGCGGCGTTGAGCTCCTGGACGATGCGCAGCGGCGAGTAGCGCACGCCGTCGATCGCGACGGGGACGCCCGCCTCGAACGTGATGGTGACCTCGGTCGCCTCGCGCAGCACGTCGGGGTCCTGCGTGTACTCGTAGAGGTCCTCGATGGGGCCGTTCCACGGGTCCTCGAGGAAGCCGGTCTCGACCGCGCGGCCCCACACGTTCTTGTCGATCGAGTACGGGCTCTTCTTGCTCTGCTCGATGGGCAGGTCGTGCTCGTTCGCGTAGACGATGGCCTTGTCGCGCGTGAGGGCGAGGTCGCGGACGGGCGCGATGGAGGTGAGGTCGGGCGCGAGCGCGGCGACGGCCGCCTCGAAGCGCACCTGGTCGTTGCCCTTGCCGGTGCAGCCGTGGGCGACGCTGTTCGCGCCGAGCTCGTGGGCGACGCGGGCGAGGTGCTTGGCGATCAGCGGGCGGCTGAGGCCCGAGACCAGCGGGTAGCGCTTCTGGTAGAGCGCGTTGGCCTTGAGCGCGGGCACGATGTAGTCGTCCGCGAACTCGTCCTTGGCGTCCACCACGACGGCCTCGACCGCGCCGCAGTCGAGCGCGCGCTGCCGGATGACCTCCATGTCCTCGCCGCCCTGGCCGACGTCGACGGCGAGGGCCACGACCTCCTTGCCGGTCGCGTCCTTGAGCCAGCCGATGCCGACCGAGGTGTCGAGTCCGCCGGAATATGCCAGTACCACGCGTTCGGCCATGCCGTTCTCCGTTTCGTTGCTGAGGTGTCTCGGGGTGTGGGGCTGCGTCAGGACTGGCGCAGGAGCCAGACGAGCAGCGCCTTCTGGGCATGGAGGCGGTTCTCCGCCTCGTCCCAGACCACCGATCGCGGGCCGTCGATGACCTCGGAGGCCACCTCGTATTCGCGGTCGGCGGGAAGGCAGTGCAGGAAGATCGCGTCGTCGACCGCGTGCTCCATGAGCTCGGTCGTGACCTGGTAGGCGCCGAGCTCGGCGAGCCGCACGGCCTTCTCCTCCTCGCGGCCCATCGACACCCAGGTGTCGGTGATGACGACGTCGGCGCCGGTGACGGCCTCGACGGGATCCGCGAGGATCTTGACCGAGCCGCCCGTGGACGCGGCGATGCGCTCGGCGTCGGCGACGACGGCGGCTGTCGGCACGTAGCCCGCGGGGGCGGCGATGCGGACGTGCATGCCCGCCGTCACCCCGCCGAGCAGGTAGGAGTGCGCCATGTTGCTCGCGCCGTCGCCGAGGAACACGAGGGTCTGGCCGGCGAGGTCGCCGCGGTGCTCCCGGATCGTGAGCAGGTCGGCGAGGATCTGGCACGGGTGGAAGTCGTCCGACAGGGCGTTGACGACGGGGACCCGCGTGCCGGCCGCCATCTCCTCGAGGCCGGACTGCGCGTAGGTGCGCCAGACGATGGCCGCGACCTGGCGCTCGAGCACGCGCGCGGTGTCGCTCGCGGTCTCCTTGCCGCCGAGCTGGCTGTTGGCGGTGCTGATGATCAGCGGGACGCCCCCGAGGTCGGCGATGCCGACGGCGAAGGAGACGCGCGTGCGGGTCGAGGACTTGTCGAAGATCACGGCGACCGTCTGCGGGCCCGCGAGGGGGCGCTCGGACCAGCGCTCGCGCTTCAGCTGCACCGCCAGATCGAGGACCTCGGCCTGCTCGGCCGGGGTCAGGTCGTCGTCGCGCAGGAAGTGGCGGGTCATCGCATCGCTCGCTCTCGGGGGACTGGCGGATCAGACAAGCCTAGGGGACGTGCGGGGGCGGATCCGTCCGCGGGCACCCCCGCGCGGGGGTGCCCGTCGGCGGGTGCGGCGGGAGGCGCAGGCGCTCGCGCCGGCGGCCTCCCGCCCGGGTCAGCGCAGGTGCGCCAGGGCGCGGCCGAACCGCTCGCGGAAGTCCCGCACCTCGGCGTCGCCCACGATGAGCGGCGGCGCGATGCGGAGGCTCCGCGCGTTCGGCGCGTTGATGATGAGGCCCTCGCCGAGCGCGGCGGCGGCGATCCGCCCGCCGTCCTCGTGGTGGAGGCCGACGCCGATGAGGAGGCCGCGCCCGCGCACCTCGGCGACGAGCGGGGAGTCGAGGCCCGTGATGGCGGCGCGGATCTCCTCCCCGCGTCGCGCGGCGTTCTCGACGAGCCCGGCCTCCTCGATCTCGGCGAGGACCGCGTCCCCGGCCGCGGTGGCCAGCGGGTTGCCGCCGAAGGTGGATCCGTGCTGGCCCTTCTGCAGGAGGTCGGCCGCGGCGTCGAACGCGACGAGCGCGCCGATGGGGACGCCGCCCGCGATGCCCTTGGCGATCGTGACCGCGTCGGGCCGCACGCCCTCGTGCTCGTAGGCGAACCAGCGCCCGGTGCGGCCGACGCCGGTCTGGATCTCGTCCAGGATGAGCAGCGCGCCGTGCTCGCGCGTGAGCTCGCGGGCGCGGCGGAGGAAGCCGGCGGGCAGGTCGACCACGCCGGCCTCGCCCTGGATCGGCTCCAGGATGAGCGCCTGGACGGTGTCGTCGATCGCCGCCTCGAGCGCCTCGAGCGTCGGCGCGATGTGCTCGACGCCGCCGGGCAGCGGCAGGAACGGCGCCTGCAGCGCGGGCTGCCCGGTGAGCGCGAGCGCGCCCATCGTGCGGCCGTGGAACGAGCCCTGCAGCGTGATGACGCGCGTGCGCCGGTCGGATCCGTTGCGGCGCGCGAGCTTGAACGCGGCCTCGTTCGCCTCCGCGCCCGAGTTGCCGAAGTAGACGCGGCCCGTGTCGCCCGCGCCCGTGATGCGGCGGAGGCGCTCGGCGAGCGCGATCTGCGGCGGCGTGGCGAAGTAGTTGGACACGTGCGCGAGCGTGGACACCTGCTCGGTGACGGCGCGGATCAGCGCCGGGTGCGCGTGCCCGAGCGAGTTGACGGCGATGCCGGCGAGGAAGTCGAGGTACTCGCGGCCCGTCGAGTCCCACACGCGGCAGCCCTCGCCGCGCACGAGCATGGCGAGCGGCGGCGGGGAGGAGCGCATCATGGCGGCCTGGAACCGGTCGGACCACTCGCTCTCGGTCTGGGTGGTGCGGCGCTCTGGCTGGGTCGTGGTCATGCGGGCACGACCTCCGTTCCGATTCCGTTCGTGGTGAAGATCTCGAGGAGCATCGAGTGCGGGATGCGGCCGTCGATGATCGCGGCCTTGGGCACTCCCCCGTCGACGGCCTCGAGGCATGCCGCCATCTTGGGGATCATGCCCGACTCGAGCGAGGGCAGCAGGGCGCGGAGCTCATCCGCGCGGATGTCGGAGACGAGGGATCCGCGGTCGGGCCAGTCGCGGTAGAGGCCGGCGACGTCGGTGAGGATCACGAGCTTCTCGGCGCCGAGGGCCACGGCGAGCGCGGCGGCCGCGGCGTCGGCGTTGACGTTGAGCGACACGGCCGGGTCGGACTCGTCGGGCGCGATGGACGAGACGACGGGGATGCGGCCGGCGTCGAGCTGCGCGAGCACGGCCGTGGGGTCGACGGAGACGACGTCGCCCACGAGGCCGAGGTCGACCTCGACGCCGTCGACGACCGCGCCACGGCGGCGGCCCGTGAAGAGCCCCGCGTCCTCGCCCGAGACGGCGGCAGCGAGCGGGCCGTGCGCGTTGATGCCGCGCACGACGTCGCGGCTGACCTGCCCGGTGAGCACCATGCGGACGACCTCGAGCACCTCGGGCGTGGTGACGCGGTATCCCCCGCGGAACTCGCTCTCGATGCCGAGGCGCGTGAGCATCGCGCTGATCTGCGGCCCCCCGCCGTGCACGACGACGGGACGCAGCCCCGCGTAGCGGAGGTAGACGACGTCCTCCGCGAAGGTGCGCGTGAGGTCCTCGTCGACCATGGCGTTGCCGCCGAACTTCACGACCACGATGCGGTCGTGGAAGCGCTGCAGCCACGACAGCGACTCGATGAGCGTCGCGGCCTTCGACTCGGCCTGCGCCTGGTCGCGCTCGGCGGCGTCCTGCGTGATGGCGGTCACGTCCGTCCCGTCTGCGCCGCCCATCAGCTGGCGTACGCGCTGTTCTCGTGCACGTAGTCGTGCGTGAGGTCGTTGGTGAGGATGGTCGCCGTCGCCTCGCCCACGTGCAGGTCGATGAGCACGTGCACGGCGCGCGGGTGGAGGTCGACCAGGTCGCGGCTCTCGTGCGGCTCGCCCGCGCGGCACACCTGGACGCCGTTGATGGCGACGTCGATGCCGTAGGGGTCGAAGGCGGCGTCCGTGGTGCCGACGGCCGCGAGCACGCGGCCCCAGTTGGGGTCGTTGCCGAAGACGGCGGCCTTGAAGAGGTTGCTGCGGGCGACCGCGCGACCCACCTCGACGGCGTCGCCGTCGGACGCCGCGTGGACGACCTCGATGGCGATGTCGTGCGACGCGCCCTCGGCGTCGGCCTGGAGCTGCTCGGCGAGGTCGGCGCACACCGCGGTGAGCGCGGCCTGGAACTCGTCCGCGTCGGGCACGACGCCCGAGGCGGCGGAGGCCAGGAGCGTGACCTGGTCGTTGGTGGACATGCAGCCGTCGGAGTCGAGGCGGTCGAACGTGACGCGCGTGGACTCGCGGAGCGCAGCGTCGAGCGCGGCGGCGTCGAGGTCGGCGTCGGTGGTGATCACGACGAGCATGGTGGCGAGCCCCGGCGCGAGCATGCCCGCGCCCTTGGCCATGCCGCCGACGGTCCAGCCGGCGTCGGACGCGCGGACGGACTGCTTCGGCTTCGTGTCGGTGGTCATGATGGCGCGCGCCGCGTCGTCCCCGCCGCCCGTGCCGAGGGCCACGGCCACGCGGGCCACCCCGTCCTCGAGCTTGTCGAGCGGCAGCTGCTCGCCGATGAGGCCGGTGCTGCAGACGAGCACGTCGCCGCTCGAGACGTCGAGCGCGCGGCCGACCGCCTCGGCGGTGGCGTGCGTGACCTGGAACCCGCGGGATCCCGTGTAGCAGTTCGCCCCGCCCGAGTTGAGGACGACGGCGCTGACCCGGCCGTCGCCGATGGCCTGGCGCGACCAGAGGATGGGGTTGGCCTGGCAGCGGTTGCTGGTGAAGACCGCGGCGGCGGCCTGCGACGGGCCGGTGTTGCGGACGAGGGCGACGTCGAGCGCGCCAGTGGACTTGAGGCCGGCGGCGACCCCCGCGGCGACGAAGCCGCGCGCGGCGGTGACGCTCACGGGGCCACCCCGTTCACCGGGAGGCCCATGGCCTCGGGGAGGCCGAGCGCGATGTTGGCGGACTGGATCGCCGCGCCCGCCGTGCCCTTGACCAGGTTGTCGATGGCCGTGACCGTGACGACGCGGCCCGCTGCCTCGTCGATCGCGAGGCCCACGAGCGCGGTGTTCGAGCCCGTGACGTCGGACACGTTCGGGAACGAGCCCTCCGGCAGCAGGTGCACGAAGGGCTCGTCGGCGTAGGCGAGCTCCCACGCCGCCCGCACGTCGTGCGCGGAGAAGCCGGGGGCGATGCGCGCGGTGGCCGTGGCGAGGATCCCCCGGGCCATCGGCACGAGCACGGGCGTGAACGAGACGCTCACGTGCCCGCCGCCCGCCGTCTCGAGGTTCTGCCGGATCTCCGGCGTGTGGCGGTGGGTGCCCCCGACCGCGTAGGCGCTCGCGGAGCCGAGGATCTCGCTCGCCAGCAGGTTCGTGCGGAGCGATCGCCCCGCACCGGACGGGCCGACGGCCAGCACGGCGACGATGTCCTCCGGCTCGATGACGCCCGCGCGGATGCCGGGCTGCAGCCCGAGCGTGATGGCCGTGACGTTGCAGCCGGGCACCGCGATGCGCTTCACGCCCGACAGGCGCGTGCGCTGGGTCCCGCCCTCCTCCGCGTGCAGCAGCTCGGGCAGGCCGTAGGGCCAGGCGCCCGCGAAGTCGCCGCCGTAGAACGCGTCCCACGCGGCCTCGTCGACGAGCCGGTGGTCGGCACCGCAGTCGACCACGAGCGTCTGGTCGTCGAGCTCGGCCGTGATGGCGCCGGACTTCCCGTGCGGCAGCGCGAGGAAGACCACGTCGTGGCCGGCCAGCTGCTCTGCCGTCGTCTCGACGAAGGTGCGGTCGGCGTACGAGGTGAGGTGCGGGTGCACCTGACGCAGACGCTCGCCCGCGTTCTGGAAGGCGGTGAGCGTCTGGACCTCGAGGCGCGGGTGGTCGGCGAGCAGGCGGAGGAGCTCCCCGCCGGCATAGCCGCTCGCGCCCGCGACGGCGACTGAGAATGACATGCATCAAATCTAGTGCCGGTGCCGGAGGGGTCCCGCCGGGCGGGCACCCGCAGACGCACGCGCGGGCGGGCCCTCCCTGGGGAGGAGCCCGCCCACGCGGATGGCCGTGCCGCGACCGCCGCGGCGGTGCCTACTCCCGGAGCGCCGCGCCGAAGCGCTCGGCGGCCAGCCGCACGGATCCGTCGCGCGCCTCGCTCGCCTCGGCCGCGGTCAGCGTGCGGTCGGGCGCGCGGAAGCGGAGCGCGAACGTGAGCGAGCGGGTGCCGTCCGCGACGCCGGGACCGCGGTAGTCGTCCACCAGCCGAGCGGACTCGAGCAGCTCGCCGGCCCCCTCGATCACCGTGCGGAGGAGCTGACCCGCCGGCACCTCGAGCGGCACCACGAGGCTGAGGTCCTGCGTGGCGACGGGCATCGAGGTGAGCGTGCGCACCTCGACCGCGCCGCCCGCGAGCTCCACGAGCCGGTCGAGGTCGACCTCGGCGAGCGCCACGCGCTCGGGCAGGTCGAGCTCGGCGGCGAGCGCGGGCAGCAGCTCGCCGGCGAAGCCCACGATCACGGGACCGTCCGCGGTCACGGCCTCGACCGCTGCCGTGCGTCCCGGGTGCATCGCGATGTGGGCACCCTGCTCGAAGCGGATCTCCACGCCCACCGCGTGCGCGAGCTGCCGGACGGCGTCGAGCGCGTCGACGAGTCCCGCGCGCTGCGCCGGGGTGCCCGGCTGCTTCGGCACGGCGTCGCCGAGGATCAGCACGCCGACGTGGCGCGGCTGCGGTGGGATGCCCGCGTCGAGCGCCTGCAGGGCGTCCGGGTCGGGGCGCGCGGCGCCGGGCGGCATCTCGGGAGAGCCGTACGCGACGCCCGCGCGGGGCAGGAACACGGTGCCGGTCTCGAAGACCGCCAGGTCCGTGGATCCGCGCGACAGGTTGCGGCGGGCGATGTCGATGAGCCCCGGCAGCAGCGAGCGGCGGAGGTACGGGAACGCGACGTCGAGCGGGTTCGCGAGGCGCACCGCGGGGGCGTCGTCGCGGTCGGCCGCGCCGAAGCGCGCGTTCTGCGCCTCGGAGGCGAACGGCGATCCCATGACCTCGGTGAGCCCGCCCGCGGCGAGCGCGATCGAAGCCTGCCGACGGAGGCGCTGGGCGGCGGTCAGCCCGCGGCCGGGAGGCGCGACGGGCAGCACGGCCGGGATCCGGTCGTAGCCGACGATGCGCGCGACCTCCTCCACGAGGTCGGCGCGGTGGCGCAGGTCCGGGCGCCACGTCGGCGGCGTGACGACGAGCAGGCCGTCGCGCTCCTCGAGCGCGCAGCCCACGTCGACGAGCGCGTGGCGCACCTCGTCCGCCGTGTAGTCGACGCCCACGAGCGACGCCGGGTAGCCCCGGGGCAGCTCGATCGCCTCGCGCGGCGCCGTCGTGTCGAGGACGGAGCCGATGCCCTTCGCGTGGCCGCCGGCGAGCTCCTCGAGGAGCTGCACGGCGCGCGCCGCGGCGGCGGGGGCGATGCGGGGATCCACGCCCCGCTCGAAGCGCTTGGACGCCTCGCTCGGCAGCTTGTGCCGACGGGCGGTGCGCGCGATCGACACGGGGTCGAAGCCCGCCGCCTCGATCAGCACGCGGCTCGTGCCGGCGCCGATCTCGGTGGCCGCGCCGCCCATCACGCCCGCGAGCCCGACCGGGCCCGAGCCGTCGGCGATGACGAGGTCCTCGACGTGGAGCGCGCGCTCGCGCCCGTCGAGCGTGACGAGCGTCTCCCCATCGGCCGCGCGGCGGACGACGATGCCGCCCTGCAGCCGGTCGAGGTCGTACGCGTGCAGCGGCTGACCGAGCTCGAGCATGACGTGGTTGGTGATGTCGACCACGAGCGAGATCGACCGGACGCCCGCGAGGGTGAGCCGGGACACCATCCACGGCGGCGTCGGACGGGACACGTCGAGGCCGGAGACCACGCGCGTGACGAACACGTCCGCGCCGACACGGCCGCGGATCGGGGCGGCGTCGTCGACGCGCACGTCCACGCCCTGGACGGGCGCGTCGGCCGCGAGCAGCGCGAGCGCGTCGGCGGGGTCGGTGAACGCGGCGCCCGTGGCGTGCGCGTACTCCCGGGCGATGCCGCGGATGGAGAACGCGTAGCCGCGGTCGGGCGTGACGTTCACCTCCACCGCGCGGTCGTCGAGGTGCAGGAGCGCGAGCGCGTCCGTGCCGACCTCCGGGTCGAGGCCGAGCGAGGAGAGGACGAGGATCCCGTCGTGCTCCTCCCCGAGGCCGAGCTCCCGCGACGACGCGATCATGCCGTCGGACACGTGCCCGTAGGTCTTCCGCGCGCTGATGGGGAACGGGCCGGGGAGCACCGCGCCGGGCAGGCTCACCACGACCTTGTCGCCGACGCGGAAGTTGTGCGCTCCGCAGACGATGCCGCGCACGTCCTCGCCGCCGTCGGCCGCCGTGGCGCCCTCGGGCGCGACGCGGACGGAGCACCAGTTGATGGTCTTGCCGTTGGTCTGCGGCTCGGGGCTCGCCTCGAGCACCTGCCCGACGACGACGGGGCCGGAGATCGCGAACGCGTGCACGTCCTCCTCCTCGAGGCCCACCTTCACGAGGGAGGCGTGGACGTCCTCGGGGCTCACGCCCGCGGGGAGCTCGACGTGCTCGCCGAGCCAGCTGATCGGGATCCTCACGACTACACCACCATCCCGAACTGCGCGCCGAATCGGATGTCGCCCTCGACGATGTCGCGCATGTCGGAGAGGTCGTTGCGGAACATGAGGGTGCGCTCGGTGCCCATGCCGAACGCGAAGCCCTGGTACTCGTCGGGGTCGATGCCCGCGGAGCGCAGCACGTTCGGGTTCACCATGCCGCAGCCGCCCCACTCGATCCAGCGGGGTCCGCCCGCGGCGGCCGGGTGCCAGACGTCCATCTCGGCGCTCGGCTCGGTGAAGGGGAAGTAGTTGGGGCGCAGGCGGATGCGGGCGTCCTCGCCGAACATCGAGCGCGCGAAGTGCTCGAGCGTGCCGCGCAGGTGCGCCATGGTGAGGCCGCGGTCGATCGCGATCCCCTCGACCTGGCGGAACGCGGGCGTGTGCGTGGCGTCGAGCTCGTCGCTGCGGAACGTGCGGCCCTGGGCGATCGTGTACACGGGCAGCTCGTCCGCGAGCAGCGTGCGGATCTGCACGGGCGACGTGTGCGTGCGCAGCACCAGGTGGGCGTCGGTCGGATCCACGTAGAAGGAGTCCTGCATCGCGCGCGCCGGGTGGTCGGGCGGGAAGTTGAGCGCGTCGAAGTTGAACCACTCGCTCTCGAGCTCGGGGCCCTCGTTCACCTGCCAGCCCATCCCGACGAAGATGTCGGCGATGCGCTCCTCGAGCATGGTGAGCGGGTGGCGGGCGCCGGCGCGCCAGCGGCTCGGCAGCGCGGTGACGTCGACGGCCTCGGCGACGAGCCGCTCGGCGGCCTCCTGCTCCTGGATCTCCGCCTCGCGCGCCTGGAACGCCTGCGTGACGCGGGCGCGCGACTGGCCGACGAGCTTGCCGGCGTCCTTGCGCTGTTCGGGCGGCAGCGAGCGGAGCGATCCGTTCAGCCGGGCGAGCGGCGAGGCCTCGCCGATGTGGGCGGAGCGCGCCTCGGCGAGCGACGCGGAGCCGGTGGTCGCGGCGAGCGCGGCCATCGCCTGCTCCACGGCGGCGCCGACGGTCTCCTCGGAGATCTGGGGTTCGGACATGAGGCCCGAGTCTACCGATCGGGGGCGGCGCTCCCGGCCCGCGACCGGGCTCCGGGACGCGCCTACGCGCCCTGCGAGGTCCCCGCTGCGACGGTCTTCGCCACGCGCGGTCCGCGCTTCCGGGCGAGGCGCCGCGCGACGGTCGACACGGTGAGGTTGAGCACGAGGTACATGCCCACCATCACCACGAAGATCGGCAGCGAGTTGGCGCGGCTCGTGGCCTCGAGGATCAGCTCGCCCTGCTTGGTGAGGCCGACGAGGCTGACGATCGTGCCGAGCGCGGTGTCCTTGATGAGCACCACGAGCTGGGCGACGATGATCGGCAGCATCGTGCGGAACGCCTGCGGGAACTCCACGAGCAGCCGGTTCTGCAGCGGGCGCAGGCCGATCGCGAGACCGGCCTCGCGCTGTCCGCGCGGGAGGCCGAGGATCCCCGAGCGCAGCGCCTCGCCGATGATCGCGCCGTTGTAGAGCGCGAGCGCGGTGACGACCGACCAGTACGGGCCGATCGGGAAGATCAGGTAGATGAACAGCATCATCAGCAGCACGGGCATCCCGCGGAGGAACTCGAGCACGACGGTGACGGCATAGCGGATGACCCGGTGCTCGCTCATCCGGAGGAGCGCCAGCACCATGCCGAGGAGGACCGCGAGGACGGCGGCCACGGCAGCCGACTGCAGCACCACCCACAGGCCGCTGAGGAGCAGGCCCCACACGAGCGGGTCGTTGAGCACGAGCCAGCGCTCGGCGCTGAACTGCCCAGCCTCCTGGAGCTTGACCGCGGCGAAGGCGAGCACGGCCACGACAACGACGCCCGTGACGACGGAGAGGATGCGGGATCGACGGCGGGCCTTCGGGCCGGGCACGTCGTAGAGGACCTGGCTCATCGGGAGACCGCCACTCGCTTCTCGAGGTGGTCCGCCAGCTGGCCGAGCGGGACCGTGATGATGAGGTAGAAGAACGCGACGCCGACGAACACCCAGACGACCGCGTTCCCGTTGGCGTTCGCGACGTCGCGACCCACGTTGAACAGCTCGTAGATGAAGTACGCGCCCGCGATCGAGGTGTTCTTGGTCAGCGCGATGACCACGTTGATCAGCGGCGGGATGACCGTGCGGACGGCCTGGGGCAGGATGACCGACCCGAGCGTCTGCGAGAACGTCAGCCCGATGCTGCGCGCGGCCTCGGCCTGGCCGACCGGCACGCTGTTGATGCCGGAGCGGATCGCCTCGGCGAAGAACGGCGCCGTGTAGAGCGTGAGCGCGAGCACCGCGGCCGTCATGAACGGCAGCGCGCCCGAGATCGACGTGATCACGACGCTGAAGAAGGTGAAGACGAGCAGCAGCGGGGTGTTCCGCAGCAGCTCGACGTAGACCGTGGAGGTGGCGCGCAGGCTCGCCACCGGCGAGATCCTCATCGCGGCGATCACGATCCCCAGCGGGAGGGCGAACAGCACGGTGAGGCCGAGGAGGCGCAGCGTGCCGCCGAACCCCCGCAGGAACACGTCGAGATTGTCGAGGATCACATCCACGGCGCACCTCCTATGGTCGGCGCCCGGCGCGGCCGGGCGATGGTCGGATCCGGGCTCTTCGTGCCCGGACGAGGGAGGGTCCCGCGCGCGCGTCGGCGCACGCGGGACCCGGTGGGACTAGTAGCGGTCGATCGCCGGCGGCTGCGGCGTGTCGATGACCGTGCCGGCCGTCGCCTCGAACAGGCGCGCCCAGGTGCCGTCGTCGTAGGCCTCCTGCAGCGTGTCGTCGATGAAGGTGCGGAAGGCCACGTCGTCCTTGGCGACGCCGATGCCGTAGGGCTCCTCGGTGAAGGTCTCGCCGTCGCCGACGAGCTTGAACTCGCCCTCGTTCTGCGCGATGAAGCCCGAGAGGATCACGTTGTCGGTCGTGACCGCGGACACCTGGCCGTTGCGCAGCGGGTCGAGGCACTTGCTGTAGACGTCGGTCGGCACGACGACCGCGCCGTAGGTGGCCTCGATGTTCGCGGCAGGGGTGGATCCGGCGACGGAGCAGACCTGCTTGCCGCGGACGTCCTCGGGCGTGTTGATCGTGGTGTCGTCCGCGAGGACCATGAGCGCCTGGCCGGCGACGTAGTACGGTCCCGCGAAGCCCACGACCTCCTTGCGCTTGTCGTTGATCGTGTAGGTCGCGACGACCGCGTCGACCGAGCCGTTCTGGATGAAGGGCTCGCGGTTCGCGGACACCGTCTCCGTGAACGTGATGCCGTCGAACGGGATGCCCATCTTGCTGGCGACGAGCGCCGCGATGGCGACGTCGAAGCCGGCCGGCTTGCCGTCGAGGCCGGCGAGGCCGAAGAGCGGCTGGTCGAACTTCGTGCCGACCTTCATCTCGCCGGCGGCCGCGAGGCGCGCCATGGTGGTGCCCTCGTCGAACGTCGGGTTCTCCGCGAGCGCGAGCTTGTAGGGGCCGTCGCCGTTCTCGGGGGCGTTCGTGCCGGCGTCGATGCCGCTGTTCGACGCGCTGCCGGCGGCGCCGCAGCCCGTGAGGGCGACGACGACGATCGCGGCGGCCGCGGCGATGGTCAGTTTCCTGTTCTTCATGGTTCCCGTTTCTCTGCTGGTGAGGTGGATGACGGAGGCGATGGGGATCGCTCGTGGTGCGTGGTGCGGGTCGTGCCGTGGTGCGGCGCCCGGACGCGCCTGCCTCGGCGGCGTCCGGATGCGGGAGGGCGGGAGGGCGCGTGCCCCCCGCGCGCGTCAGTGGGCGAGGATCTTGGAGAGGAAGTCCTTCGCGCGGGGGCTCTGCGGGTCGTCGAAGAAGGCCTGCGGGGTGGTGTCCTCCTCGATGGCGCCGTCGGCCATGAAGATCACGCGGTCCGCGGCCTTGCGGGCGAAGCCCATCTCGTGGGTGACGACCATCATCGTCATGCCGTCCTTCGCGAGGCCGACCATCACGTCGAGGACCTCGGTGATCATCTCGGGGTCGAGCGCCGACGTGGGCTCGTCGAGGAGGATCAGCTTCGGGTCCATCGCCAGCGCGCGGGCGATCGCGACGCGCTGCTGCTGGCCGCCGGAGAGCTGGGCCGGCATCTTCTGCGCCTGGTTGGCCACGCCGACGCGGTCGAGGAGCTCCATCGCCCGCTTCTCCGCCTCGGCCTTGCCCTGCTTGCGCACCTTGATGGGCCCGAGCGTCACGTTCTCGAGCACGGTCTTGTGCGCGAAGAGGTTGAACGACTGGAACACCATGCCGACGTCGGCGCGGAGGCGCGCGAGCTCAGCGCCCTCGGACGGGAGGTCCTGGCCGTCGATCGTGATGGTGCCGTCGTCGATGGTCTCCAGCCGGTTGATCGCCCGGCACAGCGTCGACTTGCCGGATCCGCTGGGGCCGATGACGACGACGACCTCGCCGCGGTTCACCGTGGTCGAGATGTCCTTGAGGACGTGCAGGTCCCCGAAGTGCTTGTTCACGTGGGATACGACGACCAGGGGCTCGCCGACCGCTGCTGCGGCGGGCGAGGCGGGGTCCGTCGTCGGGCTCTGCTCCATGCGAACACCATATCCATGACGGTGTTTCGTCCGCGTTTCCGCGCGGCATCGTCACCCCATCGTGACGCGTAGGCCGCATTACCGCCGATCAGGGGCGGTCTCAGCGCCGGTCAGACAGCTGGCACCCGACAGGTGTCCGACGCCGGAGGATCAGGCGCGCTGCGCGAACGCGGACTCGTAGAGGCAGACGGATGCGGCCGTCGCCAGGTTCATGGACTCGGCCTGTCCGTAGATCGGCACGACGACGGCGCGGTCGGCGAGGGCGAGGTGCTCGTCCGGGAGACCGCGCGCCTCGTTGCCGAAGAGCCAGGCCGTGGGACCGGCGAGGCCGCCCGAGGTGCGCTCCGCGAGGAGGTCGTCGCCCTTCACGTCCGCGGCGAGGACCTGCAGCCCCGCCGCCTTCACGCGCTCGAGCACGGCGTCGAGCTCGGGCATGATCGCGACCGGCAGGTGGAAGAGCGAGCCCGTCGTCGCGCGGACGACCTTGGGGTTGTAGAGGTCGACGGAGCGTCCCGTGAGGATGACCGCGTCGGCGCCCGCGGCGTCGGCCGCGCGGATGATGGTGCCCGCGTTGCCGGGGTCGCGCACCTCCTCGAGGATCGCGATGAGGCGCGGCTCGTCGCCCAGGATCTGCTTGAGCGAGGTCGGGAACTGCCGGCAGACGCCCACGACGCCCTGCGGCGTGACCGTGTCGGCCATGGACGCGATCACGTCCTCGGTGACGAACTCGACCTCGACGTCCGCCTCGCGGACGGCGCGCGCCAGGTCCGGGTAGCGATCGAGGGCCGTGGGCGTCGCGAACAGCTCCTGGACGAGGTCCGGTCGGAAGGCGAGCGCCTCGGAGATGGCCTGCGGCCCCTCGAGGAGGAAGAGGCCCGTGTCGGCGCGCGCGTCCCGCTTCGCGAGCTTGGCGACGCCACGGACACGCGGGGAGCGGGGGTTGTCGAGCATGGCCCAACACTAACGGCGCGCCCCCGGATGGGGACGCGCCGTCGGCGGTGGGGCGGGATGCGCTACGCGTTCGCCGCGACCTTGGGGGCCGAGGTGTTCGCGGGCAGGGCGGCCTTGGCCGTCTGCACGAGCGACGCGAAGGTCGCGGGCTCGTGGACCGCGAGCTCCGCGAGGATGCGGCGGTCGACCTGGACGCCGGCGAGCGACAGGCCCTGGATGAGGCGGTTGTACGTCAGGCCGTTCGCGCGGGCGGCGGCGTTGATGCGCTGGATCCAGAGGCGGCGGAACTCGCCCTTCTTCGCACGGCGGTCGCGGTACGCGTAGACGAGGGAGTGGGTGACCTGCTCCTTGGCCTTGCGGTACAGGCGCGAGCGCTGCCCGCGGTAGCCAGCGGCGCGCTCGAGGATGACCCGACGCTTCTTGTGGGCGTTGACGGCCCTCTTGACTCTTGCCATTTCAGTGATTCCTATTCGAGTTCAGGTGTCGCGGACGACGAGGGGCCTAGCGGCCGAGGAGCTTCTTGGCGACCTTCATGTCGGCCTTGGCCAGGGGCTGGTCCTGGTTGAGTCGCGCCTTGCGCTTGGAGGACTTGACCTCGAGGTTGTGCCGCATGCCCGCCTGCTGCTTCATGATCTTGCCGCTGCCGGTGACCTTGAAACGCTTCTTGGCACCCGAGTGGGTCTTCTGCTTAGGCATTGTTCTCTTCTCTCGCTTCTCGTGCGCTCGCCTTGGTGGCGTCGCGCTTCGCGTTGGCCTCGGCCTTGGCCTCGGACTTGTTCTTGTGGGGTCCGATGACCATGACCATGTTGCGGCCGTCGATCGTGGGGGTGGACTCGACGCTGCCGAACTCGGCGACGTCCTCCGCGAACATCTTGAGCAGTCGCACGCCCTGGTCCGGACGCGACTGCTCGCGCCCGCGGAACAGGATCATGGCCTTGACCTTGTCGCCGTCCTGCAGGAAGCCCTCGGCGCGCTTGCGCTTGGTCTCGTAGTCGTGCTTGTCGATCTTCAGGCGGAAGCGCACCTCCTTGAGGATGGTGTTCGCCTGGTTGCGACGCGCTTCCTTGGCCTTCTGCGCGGCCTCGTACTTGAACTTGCCGTAGTCCATGATCTTCGCCACAGGGGGCTTGGAATTGGGCGCGACCTCCACGAGGTCGAGGTCGGCTTCCTGCGCGAGCCGGAGTGCGACGTCGATGGATACGACGCCGACCTGCTCGCCTGCTGGGCCAACGAGGCGAACCTCGGGAACTCGGATTCGATCGTTGGTACGGGGATCGCTGATGGACTGCTCCTCTTCGTGTCTTCGGGTGGCCCTGCGGCTGCGTGCCGCTCGGATTCGAGACGAGGAGAGTTCTTCACCAGGGTGCGACGGTACGTCGTACTCGGCAACACGCCCATTCCCCGCGTGTGCGGGGCTCCCGTCCTCCGGTCCCGGTGAGGGGCGCCGTGCGGACGGGGGAGCGAAATCGACCCGGTAACCTATGGAGGCGGTCAAGCGCGGGTGGGAGATCAATCCTCTTTCGAACCGGGACTGTGACAGCCCCGGAGCCGTCGATCAGCATAGCAGACGCCGACCCCGACCCGGAAGGGCGGGTGCCGATGGGCTCCGCGGTGGTCCTGCGCCGTCCGGCCGCCCCGAGCAGGAGGACAGACATGACCGACCCGACCCCCGATCCCGAGGCGACCGCGCCCGACGCGCACGTCCACCGCTTCGAGGAGCCCGCCGACGCGACCGGCGCCGCCGCGGGCGTCCCCGACGACGACACCGCCGACTTCGTGGCCGACCAGTACGCGCGGGACATCGCGGAGGTCTCGGCCGTCGAGGTCATCACGACGACGGCCGTGCACCTCATGAGCGCCGCCGCCGTCAAGTGCGGGCTCGCGGACGACCCGGCCACGCAGACCGACCTCGCCGAGGCGCGGAAGCTCATCATCTCGCTCGCGGGTCTCGTCACCGCCGCCTCCCCGGAGCTCGGCGACCAGCACGCGCGCAGCCTCCGCGACGGCCTGCGCTCCCTCCAGCTCGCCTTCCGCGAGGCGTCCCCGTACCCCGACGCCGTGGGCAAGGGACCGGGCGAGAAGTACACCGGGCCCGTCTCCTAGGCGGCCGTCGCTCCGGGACGGCGCCGGACAGCGCCTCCCGGAGGAGCCGAGACGGCAGCTCAGCGCGCGGAAGTGATGCGCAGGCCCATGCTGTCGACGCGATCGGCGAGGACCGCGCTCCGGGACCACTCCCCCTGCAACCGCGCGATCAGCGCATCCAACGCCGCGCGATCCAAGCCGTCGATGAGCTCGAGCGCGATCATCAGCTCGGGCCCCTCGAGGCGCGCCCGCGGATCACCCGGCGCGACGCTCAGGTCCACGACCGCGGGCTCGTCGGCGACGCTCGCCCGGAGAGCCCGGACGACCTCCGGATCCTCGGGGCTCGGGATCCACGGCAGCGACCGCGCGACCGCCCACACCGCCGGCCGGCGCAGCACGAACTCGGTGTCCGACATCGGGTCGACGACCACGAGGTCGGTCTCCTCGCTCGCCGCCGCCAGCGCGACGCGGACGGCATCGGCGGGGACGGGACGCGCCTTCGCGTTCCACCTGCCCATCGCCGCGACGGACGTGAAGACGGGCATGACGCTCCGGCCGTCGGGACCGGCGACGGTGATGATCGACAGCTCGGCGCTCTTGTCGGCCTTCAGGCCGTGCGCTCCCTCGCCCTCCTCGCCGAGGCGCGCCACGAGCGGGATCAGCAGGCGCGCGTCCCGGAGGGCCTCCACGACCGCAGCCGGCCCGACCTCGCCGCGCGCGTGCCGCGCGAGCGCCTCCGCGACGGCGGGCGGCGCGGAGCCGTCGTCGTCCGGGAACGGGGTCGGCTCGAACGAGCGGCCGGCCCAGGGGGTCCCGGCCGAGTCGGCGTGCGGGGTGGATCCGGTCATCGATCCCCGGCGACGTCGAGCGCCTCGCCGAGCGTGAAGGCGCCCGCGTAGAGGGCCTTGCCGACGATGGCGCCCTCGAGGCCGAGCGGCACGAGCTCGCGGAGCGCGGCGATGTCGTCGAGGCTCGAGACGCCACCCGAGGCGACGACGGGGCGCTCGGTGCGCTCCAGCACGTCGCGCAGCAGCTGGAGGTTCGGGCCCTGGAGCGTGCCGTCCTTGGTGACGTCGGTGACGACGTAGCGGGCGCACCCGGCGTCCTCGAGGCGCTCGAGCACCTCCCAGATGTCGCCGCCGTCCTGCGTCCAGCCGCGCGCGGAGAGCGTGCGCCCGCGGACGTCGAGCCCGACCGCCACGGCCTCGCCGTGCTGGGCGATGACGCTGGCGGCCCACTCGGGGTTCTCCAGCGCCGCCGTGCCGAGGTTGATCCGCGTCGCGCCGCTCTCGAGCGCCACGTCGAGCGACCGGTCGTCGCGGATGCCGCCGGACAGCTCGATCTGCACGCCGTCGATGGCGCGGATCACGCGGGAGATGACCGACAGGTTGTCGCCGCGGCCGAACGCGGCGTCGAGGTCGACGAGGTGCAGCCACTCCGCTCCCTGCTCCGCCCAGTCGCGGGCGGCGTCGACGGGGTCGCCGTACCCGGTCTCCGTGCCGGCGGCGCCCTGCGTGAGGCGGACGGCCTGGCCGCCCGCGACGTCGACGGCGGGCAGGAGGGTCAGACGGGGCGTGCGGGTGAACTCGCTCATGGGGGCCTTCCATCGATCGGGCGTGCGGGCGGTGCCGTCGGCGACGGCGGTGCGGGTGCGGAGCGTCAGGCGGCGCGGAGTGTCCCGAGCCAGTTCGCGAGCAGCCGGATCCCGGCCGCTCCCGACTTCTCGGGATGGAACTGCGTGGCGGAGAGCGGGCCGTTCTCGACGGCCGCGACGAACCGCTCGCCGTGGGTGGCCCATGTGACGCGAGGTGCCGGCAGCGGAGGGAGCGGATCGATGCCCCATGTCCGTGCGGCGTAGGAGTGCACGAAGTAGAAGCGCTCCTCCTCCAGCCCGGAGAACAGCGCGGACCCTTCGGGGACCTCGACCGTGTTCCACCCCATGTGCGGGAGCACCTCGGACCGCACGCGATCCACCGTGCCGGGCCACTCGCCCAGTCCCGCGACGTCGACGTCGCGCTCGACGCCGCGGTCGAACATGACCTGCATGCCGACGCAGATGCCGAGGACGGGACGACCTCCCGCCAGACGACGGTCGACGATGCGGTCGCCACCGGCCTTCCGCAGCGCGGTCATGACGGCCGAGAAGGCGCCGACTCCGGGGACGAGGAGGCCATCGGCCTCGTGCGCCCGCGTCGCGTCGCCCGTGAGCTCGACGTCCGCGCCCGCCAGCTCGAGCGCCTTGACGGCGGAGTGGACGTTGCCGCTGCCGTAGTCGAGGACGACGACGGAGGGCCGCGTCACAGCGCGCCCTTGGTGGACGGGATGCCGGACACCCGCGGGTCGAGCTCCTTGGCCTGGCGGAAGGCACGCGCGAAGGACTTGAACTCCGCCTCGGCGATGTGGTGGGGGTCGCGCCCGCCGAGCACGGTGACGTGCACCGTGAGGCCCGCGTGGAAGGTGATGGCCTCGAAGACGTGGCGGACCATGGATCCGGTGAAGTGCCCGCCGATGAGGTGCATCTCGAAGCCCGTCGGCTCGCCCGAGTGGACGAGGAACGGACGGCCCGAGATGTCGACGACCGACTGCACCAGCGCCTCGTCGAGCGGCACGAGCGCGTCGCCGAAGCGCGCGATGCCCGACTTGTCGCCGAGCGCCTCGCGAATGGCCTGGCCGAGGACGATCCCCACGTCCTCCACGGTGTGGTGCACGTCGATGTGCGTGTCGCCCGTGGCGGTGACCTTCAGGTCGGTGAGCGAGTGCTTCGCGAAGGCGGTGAGCATGTGGTCGTAGAACGGCACCGAGGTGGTGATCTCGGAGGCGCCGGTGCCGTCGAGGTCGAGCTGGAGGTCGATGCTGGACTCGCTGGTCTGCCGCGTGACGTGCGCGGTGCGCGCGAGGGTGGTCATGGGCTCCATGCTACCGATCGCATCCCGCCCACCGGCCGCGTTCCCGGCCGCCACCGGGAGCGCGGCCGTGGACAGCGCCCGCCCGAGACGGGCGACGCGACGCCGACGGTCAGTGCGCGTACTGCGCGGGGACGGCGAGCTGCTGGCCGGCCGCGACGTCCGACGAGGGCAGGCGGTTGAGGTCGACGACCGACGCGATGACGTCGCGCGGGTCGGCCGAGGGCGCGATCTCCTCGGCGAGGTCCCACAGGGACTGGCCGCTGGCGACGGTGACGTACTCGAAGGTGGTGCCCGATGCGTCCTTCGACGCGACGGCCGCGCCACCGTTGAGCGCGACGAGGCCCACGCCGAGCGCGAGCGGGACGGCGACAAGCGCGGTGAGGACGGCACGGCCTCGGCGCGTGATGCGCAGGCGCGTGCGCGGCGCGATGGCGAGCTCCGCGACGGGAGCTGCGGGGGTGGTGACGGCGGAGATGCTGACGGCGGGGGCGATTGCTGCGGTGTTCATGGTGACCTCTCGTGCGAGACGGTGGGGCGTCGAAGCGACGCGCTCAGCGGTGCAGTGCGATACGGCATGCGATGCGGGTCGGGCAGCTCGCACCCGGCTCTCGGCCGGGAGAGCCGGGTGCGAAGCTGTGTTCCGAACATACATTCGAAACGAGCCCCGCGCAAGCCCACATAGCCTCGATCCGGCCCTCCGACGCGCGACACGCTCGAACAGGTGTTTGTACGAGGTGCCTCGGCTGGATACAGTTTCGAGTGCCTGGTGTCCATTCCATCGGGCACCACCGACATCGCCCCCGCGAGGGCGTCGGCCCGCCGGGTCGCACGTGCCGCGGCGGCGTCGGCGACGAGAGGCGGGCCGTGGCATGACGGACGAGCGAGCGGCGGGAGGCGGCGCGACGAGGCGCCGCAAGAGCCTCAGCGACAAGCAGATCTCGATCCTGGAGTTCATCCAGCGCACCATCGCCGGCCAGGGCTATCCGCCGAGCATGCGCGAGATCGGCGATGCCGTGGGCCTCGCCTCGCTGTCGAGCGTGACCCACCAGCTCAACCAGCTCGAGCTCTCCGGCTACCTCCGGCGCGACCCGAACCGGCCGCGCGCCCTCGAGGTCCTCATCGACCTGCCGGGCACCGGCGCCGCGGAGAGCGGTGAGCCGTCGACCCCCGTGGGCGACGCCGCCATGGTGCCCATGGTCGGCCGCATCGCCGCCGGCATCCCCATCACCGCGGAGCAGATGGTGGAGGAGGTCTTCCCGCTCCCCCGCCAGCTCGTCGGCAAGGGCGACCTCTTCATGCTGCGGGTCGTCGGCGACTCGATGATCGACGCGGCCATCTGCGACGGCGACTGGGTGGTCGTCCGCCAGCAGAAGACCGCGGAGAACGGCGACATCGTCGCCGCCATGCTCGACGACGAGGCCACCGTCAAGGTGTTCCGCCAGCGCGACGGCCACACCTGGCTGCTCCCCCGCAACAGCGCGTTCGAGCCGATCCTCGGCGACTTCGCCGAGGTCGTCGGCAAGGTCGTGGCGGTCATGCGCTCCGTCTGATCCGCAGCGCACGACGCACGAGAGCGGCCGGTCCCGAGGGGGCCGGCCGCTCTCGTGAATGACGGCGCGCGGGCGCCGCGCGTGTCAGACCGCGGGGACCACCGAGTACGCCTGCACCTGCGCCTGCTGCTCGGCCGTCACGAGCGCACGCACGCGCGTGCCCGCCTCGACGTACGAGGTCTCGAGCACCTTGGCGCCGTCGTGCAGCATGGCGACGACCTCGCCGTGCTCGAACGGCACCAGGAGGTCGACCTCGATGGTCGGCTGCGGCAGCAGCTCCGCGATGCGGCGACGCAGCTCCGCGACGCCCTCGCCCGTGCGGGCGGAGACGAAGATGCCCTGGGGCGCGAGGCCGCGCAGGACGACCCGGTCGCCGTCGGAGGCGAGGTCGCTCTTGTTGAACACGACGATCTCGGGGATGGACGAGGCGTCCACCTCCGCGATGACCTCGTGCACGGTCGCGAGCTGCGCCGCGGGATCCGGGTGCGACGCGTCGACGACGTGCACGAGCACGTCGGAGTCGGCGAGCTCCTCCAGGGTCGAGCGGAATGCCTCGACCAGCTGGTGCGGCAGGTTCCGCACGAAGCCGACCGTGTCCGCGAGCGTGTAGAGCTGACCCTGGTCCGTCTCGGTCTTCCGCACGGTCGCGTCGAGGGTCGCGAACAGCGCGTTCTCCACGAGCACGCCCGCCTTCGTCACCCGGTTGAGGAGCGACGACTTGCCGGCGTTCGTGTACCCGACGATCGCGACCGAGGGCACCTGGTTCCGGTCGCGGTTGGCGCGCTTGGTGTCCCGCGCCGGCTTCATCGCCGCGATCTGCTTGCGGAGCCGCGCCATGCGCGTGTTGATGCGCCGGCGGTCGAGCTCGATCTTCGTCTCACCCGGACCGCGCGATCCCATGCCCGCGCCCGCGCCGCCGACCTGGCCACCGGCCTGGCGGGACATCGAGTCGCCCCATCCGCGGAGACGCGGGAGGAGGTACTGCAGCTGCGCGAGCTCGACCTGGGCCTTGCCCTCGCGGCTCTTGGCGTGCTGGCTGAAGATGTCGAGGATCACCGCGGTCCGGTCGATGACCTTGACCTTCACCACGTCCTCCAGCGCGCGCCGCTGGCTCGGGGCGAGCTCCGTGTCGGCGATGACGGTGTCGGCGCCGACCGCCGCCACGAGCGCGCGCAGCTCCTCGGCCTTGCCGCGGCCGAAGTAGGTGCTGGGATCCGGTGTGGGACGACGCTGCAGGAGGCCGTCGAGCACGACGGCGCCCGCGGTCTCGGCGAGGGCCGCGAGCTCCCGCATGCTGTTCTCGGCATCGTCGACGGAGCCCTGCGAGTACACGCCGATCAGCACGACGTTCTCGAGGCGCAGCTGCCGGTACTCGACCTCGGTGACGTCCTCGAGCTCGGTGGAGAGGCCGGGGACGCGACGGAGCGCCTGCCGGTCGGCGCGCTCGCTCTGGTCCCCGTCCGACCCCTGCTCCGTGTCCGGGTTCGCGGACAGGGCCTGGGCGCCGGATCCGCGGAAGAGGGCGTAGCCGGCCGAGCGGTTCTCCGCCCGCCCGAGGACGCGCGCGACGACGTCGTCCCGGTCGGTGTTCTCGGTGGACGTCGTCGTCGTGTCCGCGGGCTCGTGGTCGTGCTCGTCGTGCGTTGTCATGTGCTCCCATCGTAGCGCGGGCGTCCGGTATCGTCCCCGTATGGCCGACGCGCACTACTTCTCCTCGTCGCCGGCCGGCCCCCTGCGCACACGCACCATCACGGTGGAGCTCGGCGGTCGCACGGTGGACGTCGAGACCGCCGGTGGCGTCTTCAGCCCCGAGCACGTCGACCAGGGCACCCTCGTGCTGCTGCGCACCGTCCCGCGGCCCCCCGCCGAGGGCCATCTGCTGGACGTGGGCTGCGGCTGGGGGCCCGTCGCGCTCGACCTGGCGATGCGCTCGCCGTCGGCCACCGTGTGGGCCGTCGACGTGAACGAGCGGGCGCTCGACCTGACCCGGGCGAACGCCCGGACCCTCGGCCTCGCGAACATCAACGCCGTGCTCCCCGAGGACGTCCCCGCGGGCCTCACGTTCAGCACCGTGTGGTCGAACCCGCCCATCCGCGTGGGCAAGGAGGCGCTGCACGGCATCCTGCTCGACTGGATGCCCCGGCTCTCGCCCGACGCCGACGCCTGGCTCGTCGTGCAGCGCAACCTCGGATCCGACTCGCTGCAGCGCTGGCTGGTCGACGCGCTGCCCGCGGGCCTCGAGACGACGCGCGCAGCCTCCGACAAGGGCTTCCGGGTCCTGCGGGTGCACCGCGCCGTGGAGTCCTAGGCCGGCTCGCCGCCACGTCCGCGAGCGGGCGGTGCGCCCGTGGGACGGGACGACGCGATCAGGCCAGCGCGACGACCCCGTCGAACACCAGCTCCGCGGGACCGGAGAGGCCCACGTGCTCGCCGTCCTCCGTCGGGAACATCCGCACGCCCAGCGCTCCCCCGGGCAGCTGCACGCGCCACTGGTGCGGAGCGGCGGAACCCGCCCAGTGCCGCGTCGCGAGCGCGGCGGCCGCGGCGCCCGTGCCGCAGCTCAGCGTCTCGCCGCTGCCGCGCTCGTGGACGCGCATCGTGATGTGACCCACGCCGTCCACGACGAGCGGATCCGCGGGGACCACGAGCTCGACGTTCGCGCCGTCGGCGGGCTCCGGATCCAGGTGCGGCACGAAGGCGAGGTCGGCCTCCGCGAGCTCGTCCTCGCTCGACAGCGCGACCACCACGTGCGGGTTGCCGACGTCGATGCCGAGCCCCGGACGCGCGACCTGGAGGTCCTTGGCGCGGACGAGCGGCTCGCCGCCCGCGAGCGACCAGCGGCCGAGGTCGACCTGGAAACCCGATCCGCTGCGCTGCACCTCGCGCACGCCGGCCCGCGTGCCGATGGGCACCGTGCGACCCGCGGGCAGCTCGATCAGGCCGTTCTCGATGAGGAAGAGCGTGAAGACGCGGATCCCGTTGCCGCACATCTCGGCGAGGCTGCCGTCGACGTTGCGGTAGTCCATGAACCACTCGGCGTCGGGGTCCTCGTCGAGGGCGGCGCGTCCCTCGGGGATGCGGCTGGAGAGCACCGCGCGGATCGTCCCGTCGGCGCCGATGCCGAAGTGCCGGTCGCAGAGCGCCTGCACCTGCGTGTCGGTCAGGTCGATCTCGCCCGCGGGATCCGCGAACAGCACGAAGTCGTTGCCCGTGCCCTGGCCCTTGGTGAACTGCAGGTCTGCCATCCCGCCAGCCTACGGGCGCGCCGCCGGGAGGGCGTCGAGCGCGTGCTCGAGCAGGCGGTCGTCGCGCGCGTCGAGCCGCACGGCGTCGGCGTAGCGGCCGAACCACGACACCTGCCGCCGCGCGTAGCGACGGGTGAGCGCGCGGGTCTCCTCCACCGCCTGCTCCTGGGTGAGCTCGCCCGCGAGCTGCCGGGCCGCCTGCGCATAGCCGATGGCACGCGAGGCCGTGACCCCGTCGGCGAGTCCGGCCGGCAGGAGACCCGCCACCTCGTCCACCAGGCCGTCCGCCCACATCCCGGACACGCGGGCGTCGAGCCGCGGAACGAGCTCCTCGCGCGGCAGCGTGAGCGTGAGGATCCGCGCCGGATGCCAGGGCCGCGGTTCCGCCGACGCCCGCTCGGGCTGAGGACCCGTGATCTCCACGACCTCCAGCGCGCGCACCAGGCGACGCCCGTTGTGGGCGCCGATCCGCTGGGCAGCAGCAGGATCGACCTCGCGGAGCCGTCGGTGGAGCATGCCGGGCCCGGTCGCCGCGAGCTCCTGCTCCAGCCGCTGTCGGATCTCGGGGTCGGTCCCGGGGAAGTCGTAGTCGAAGAGCACCGACGAGACGTAGAGCCCGGATCCGCCCACGAGGACGGGGACGGCCTCGCGCCCGAGGATGTCGCCGATGACCCGCCGCGCCTCCTCCTGGTACGCGGCGACGGTGGCCTCCGCGGTCACGTCGAGGACGTCGAGCATGTGGTGCGGCACACCGCGACGCTGGGCCTCGGGGAGCTTCGCCGTGCCGATGTCCATGCCCCGGTAGAGCTGCATCGCGTCGGCGTTCACGATCTCCGCCGCGCGGCCCTCCGCCCGCAGCCGGTCCGCGATGTCGAGGGACAGCGCGGACTTGCCGGTGCCGGTGGCACCGACGACCGCGACGACCGGGATCACGCGCGGTGGCGCGGGTGCGCGGACCCGTCGGCCGCAGCCGCGGGCACGCGCAGCGAGGGCAGCCCGAGCGAGACGCGGGGCGCCCCGCCGTGGCTCGTCCCCGCGCCCGCCGTCGGGGCCGGCACGCCGCAGGAGTCGGCCTGCGCGCGCTCCCATGCGTCACCCGCCCGGGTGCGGCGGATGCGGAGCGGGGCACCGTCCGCGGAGTCCGCGATGAGGTGGAACGGCGCCGCGCGGCTGATCTGGACCTCGACGGCGTCTCCGGGGCGCGGCTCGCCGCTGCCCGGGGGCACCTCCAGGTGGACGAGGCGCCCGTCCTCGGCGCGCCCCGTGACCCGACTCGTGTCGCCGTCCTTCCGGCCCTCGTGCGCGCTCACGAGGACCTCGACCGTCCGTCCGACCACGCGCTGGTTCTCCTCGTGGCTGATGCGCTCCTGCAGCGCGATGAGCCGCCCGTAGCGCTCCTTCACGACGTCGGCGGGCACCTGCTCCTCCATCGTGGCGGCCGGGGTGCCCGGACGGATCGAGTACTGGAACGTGAAGGCTGAGGAGAAGCGGGCCGCCTCGACGACGCGCAGGGTCTCCTGGAAGTCCTCCTCCGTCTCCCCGGGGAAGCCCACGATGATGTCGGTCGTGATCGCGGCGTCCGGGATGCGCGTGCGCACCCGGTCGAGGATCCCGAGGAAGCGCTCGGAACGGTACGACCGGCGCATGGCCTTGAGGATCCGGTCGGATCCCGACTGCAGCGGCATGTGCAGCTGCGGCATGACCGCCGGCGTCTCGGCCATCGCATCGATGACGTCGTCGGTGAATGCGGCCGGGTGGGGGCTCGTGAAGCGGATGCGCTCCAGCCCCTCGATGGCGCCCGCCGCACGCAGCAGCTTGCCGAACGCCTGCCGGTCGCCGAACTCGACGCCGTAGGAGTTGACGTTCTGGCCGAGCAGCGTGACCTCGACCGCCCCGTCGTCGACGAGCGCCTGGATCTCGGCGAGGATGTCGCCCGGCCGCCTGTCCTTCTCCGTGCCTCGGAGTGCCGGCACGATGCAGAACGTGCAGGTGTTGTTGCACCCGACGGAGATCGACACCCAGCCGCTCGCGATCTCGTCGCGCTTCGTGGGCAGCGTCGAGGGGAACGTCTCGAGGCTCTCCAGGATCTCGAGCTGCGCCTCCCCGTTGTGCCGTGCGCGCTCGAGCAGGGTCGGCAGCGCGCCCATGTTGTGGGTGCCGAAGACGACGTCGACCCACGGAGCCCTCTCGAGCACGGTCGCCCGGTCCTTCTGCGCGAGGCATCCGCCGACGGCGATCTGCATCCCCTCGTGCCGGCGCTTGACCCCGGCGAGGTGGCCGAGGTTGCCGTAGAGCTTGTTGTCCGCGTTCTCGCGCACCGCGCAGGTGTTGATGACGACGATGTCGGCCTCGGCGCCGTCGGCCGACACGTAGCCGGCGGCTTCGAGCGATCCGGTGAGCCGCTCCGAGTCGTGGACGTTCATCTGGCAGCCGTAGGTGCGGACCTCGTACGTGCGGGGCCGGTCGGCTGCGGGCGGGGCGACGCGGACGTGCTCGGCGACGGTGCTCATGATGACTCGATCCTACGTGCGGAGACGCCTCGCGCTGCCGGGCGGCGGGTCAGCGGAAGCGGACGCGGGACGAGCCGCGGCGGGTGGCGAGCGCGGCCTTCGCCGCATCACGCACGACGCCGCCGCCGTAGCCGCGGCGCATGAGGAACGACGTGAGGCGGCGCTCGGCCGTCTCGTCGTCATAGGACGAGAGCTGCCCCACCCGCTTCATGGCGACCTCGGTGGCGCGCGCGAGCTCCTCGTCGGGCTGCTCGGCCATGGCCTCCTCGATGACGAGGGGATCGAGCTTGCGGCGGCGCATCTCCATCTCGACCGAGCGCCGGCCGAGCCCCTTGCGGTCCAGGTGCGTGTGCAGGATCTGCTCCGCCAGAGCTGCCTCGTCGATGTACTGGAGGGAGACGTACCGGGCGAGGGTCTCCTCCGCGATGTCCGGATCGATGTCCGCCCCGTCGAGGACATCGCGGGCCTCCGCGAGCGAGAGCCCCCGCCCGCGCAGCCGGTTGGCGAGGACGTTGTCGGCCCGGCGCCGCTGGCGCTCGGGCGTCCGCTCCGCGGCGCGCTCCTCCTCGGCCTCCGCCTCGCGGCGCTCGTCCTCGACGCGGTCCTCCTCGAGACGGATCATGTCCCGCCGATACGCCTCGTCCTGCTCCGCCTGCGCGCGCGCCCGCGCGGCACGCTCCTGCTCGGCACGCCATGCGGCTGGGGTCGCGTCGTCCCCGGCGCCCTCCGCTACCGCAGGCGCGTCCGGCGCCGAGGGGACGCCGCCGTCGGATCCTCGAGCTGCCTGGGCCTCGGCCTCGGCGAGCACTCGCCGCGCCTCCGCGATGCGCTCCTGCGCCGCGAGGGCGCGGCCCGCCTCCGACTCGTCGACCGCAGCGCCGATCGTGACGATGCCGTCGACCTCGGTGACGGAGCGGCCACGCGCCGGATGCGATGGCTCGACGCGAGGTGTGGGCGCCTCCTCGACATGCGCCCCGGGCTCGACGAGAGGGCGAGCCGCGGCTCGACGCGAGCGCCGGTCGGCGAGGGACGCGACGGGTGCGATCTCGTCCGGCCCGGGGCCGGTGCCCTGCTCGCCCTCGGAGGGGAATCTGACCATGGTGCTTCCGTCCTCAGGAGGCCCGAGCGCGCATCACGCGGAGCGTGACGTCAGGCCGAGCCGGTGTCGTGCGGGGACGGGGTGCGTCGCGGGACGCACCCCGTCGAGGGAGCGCCGGGTCAGGCGCTCTTGCGTGCGGACGCCTTGGGCGCCACGGCCGCGACCGGAGCAGGAGCGGCGTCCTCCGCAGGGGCCGCGACCGCGTTCGGGTCCTTGACCAGGCCCAGCTTGACCTTGATCTTCTGCTCGATCTCGGCGGCGATCTCCGGGTTGTTCAGGAGGTGCTTGCGCGAGTTCTCCTTGCCCTGGCCGAGCTGGTCGCCGTCGTAGGTGTACCAGGCGCCCGACTTGCGGACGATCTCGTGCTCGACGCCGAAGTCGATGAGGCTGCCCTCGCGGGAGATGCCCGTGCCGTAGAGGATGTCGAACTCCGCCTGCTTGAAGGGCGGCGCCATCTTGTTCTTGACGACCTTGACGCGGGTGCGGTTGCCGACCGCGTCGGTGCCGTCCTTCAGCGTCTCGATGCGGCGGATGTCGAGGCGGACCGAGGCGTAGAACTTCAGTGCCTTGCCCCCCGCGGTGGTCTCCGGGCTGCCGAAGAAGACGCCGATCTTCTCGCGCAGCTGGTTGATGAAGATCATGGTGGTCTGCGTCTGGTTGAGACCACCGGTGAGCTTGCGGAGCGCCTGCGACATGAGGCGCGCCTGGAGGCCCACGTGCGAGTCCCCCATCTCGCCCTCGATCTCCGCGCGCGGCACGAGCGCCGCCACGGAGTCGATGACCACGAGGTCGATGGAACCCGAGCGCACGAGCATGTCGGCGATCTCGAGCGCCTGCTCGCCCGTGTCCGGCTGGGAGACGAGGAGCGCGTCGATGTCGACGCCGAGCTTCTTCGCGTACTCCGGGTCGAGCGCGTGCTCTGCGTCGATGAATGCCGCGATGCCGCCGGCGCGCTGCGCGTTGGCGATGGCGTGCAGGGTCAGCGTGGTCTTTCCCGAGGACTCCGGGCCGTAGATCTCGACGATCCGGCCGCGCGGAAGGCCGCCGATGCCGAGCGCCACGTCCAGCGCGACGGAGCCGGTGGGGATGACGGCGACGGGCGCGCGCTCGTCGCTGCCCAGTCGCATGACCGAGCCCTTGCCGAACTGCCGGTCGATCTGTGCGAGCGCGGTCTCGAGTGACTTCTCGCGGTCTGCCGATGATGCCATGGGGTGCTCCTCGTGTCGAAGGTGGGTTGCCTGCAGGCTGTCGCTCCGCTCCCGCTGGCCGCGGGTCCGGTGCCGACAAGGCGACGGGTGATCTCCGCGAGGTGCACGTTATGCGGCGCCGCCGACATCGCTGCCGGAGGGGCCAGACCTGTGCAGTCCGCGCTTCGAATCGCTCCTGTGGGGAGACTACGCGCGTTCGAAGGGATATTCGAACGACGCGCCGCGTGTCGTGGACGGATCCAGCGCGCGTCGGAGGAAGGAGGGCGTCAGGCGCGCGGCTCGGGGACCCCGGCGCCGTTCCAGCGCGCGCGCGGCACGTCCTGCGCGCGGCAGAGGGCGAGCCAGACCTCGCGGGCGGGCGTCCCGTCCTTCAGCGCCTGCGCGCACGTGCGCCCACCGAGCTCGCCGAGCACGAGGTCCGCGACGAGGACCGGCCCGTAGCCGGCGCCGAACTCGTCGCTGACGGCCCGCTGGAACTCGCTCAATCGCATGCCGACCACGCTACCTGCTGCCGCGTGATCGACGACGCCCCGCCCGTCGCGAGGACGGGCGGGGCGGGAGGAAGGGAGGAGCGGATCAGCGCGCGACGAGGTCGCTGTCGAAGCCGGCGACGAGGTCGTCCGGGATGGTGTCGGGGATGGGGTTGAGCCCCTCGATGACGGCGAGCCGGTCGCCGACCTCGCGCATGATGACCGAGATGGGGGTGTCGAGCGCGTCGGCGACGGAGGCGAGGATCTCGCTCGACGCCTCCTTCTGGCCCCGCTCGACCTCGCTGAGGTAGCCGAGCGCCACGCTGGCCTTGCTCGCGACCTGACGGAGCGTGCGCCCCTTCTGCAGGCGGAAGTCGCGAAGGACGTCGCCGATCTCCTGACGGACTAGAACCACGGGAGCCTCCTCGTTGCGCCTGGTGCCTGATCGAACCGGAGGTCCGGGGCTGATGGGTGAGCATCTGGCCGAGGACTCAGGCTAAGCAGGGGCACTGGGCGTTGCTTGTGAACGTGATTACGACAACGCCGGAGCCGCATCAGATGTTCCCCGCGGGTTCGAGCACGTCGACGAGGACCTCGAGGGCCGCTCGGACGACGCCCGCTCGGACCGCCTGGCGGTCCCCGTCGAGGTGCAGGGCGATGGCGCGCGAGTCGCCGTCGACGGACAGGCCGACGAACGCGGTGCCCGGACGCTGGCCGTCCTGGGGATCCGGACCGGCGGCTCCCGTCGTGGAGATGCCGACGTCCGCGGGGCGCCCGTCGATCGCGCACGCCTGACGCACGCCGAGGGCCATCTGCCGGGCGACGTCGGGGTGGACCGCCCCATGGACCGCGAGGATCGAGGACTCGACCCCGAGGATCGTGCGCTTGAGGGCCGTGTCGTAGGAGACGATGCCGCCGAGGAGGGCTTGCGAGGCGCCGGGGACGCCCACGAGGGCGGCGGTCAGCAGGCCGCCCGTCAACGACTCCGCGACCGCGATGCGCCGGCCGCTGCCGACGAGGGCCGCGATGACGCGTTCGGCGAGCTGCGCGTCGGTCGCGTCCTCGGACCCGCTCACGAGGCGCGCCCCGCTCGGAGCGCCTGGCGCATGTAGTCGAGTCCGGACAGGACGGTGAGCGCGAAGGCGATAGACATGAGCACCGTGTTCACGACGTGCATGCCGTCGCCGACCACGTCCCACAGCGGGAGCAGCGCCACGCTGATCGCCACGGCCTGCGCGACCGTCTTGAGCTTGCCGCCGCGCGACGCCGCGACCACCCGGTCGCGGAGCACGGCGAAGCGGTAGGCCGTGATGCCGAGCTCGCGCACGAGGATCACGATGGTGATCCACCAGGGGAGCTCGCCGAGCACCGAGAGCATCACGAGCGCGGCGCCCGTGAGCACCTTGTCGGCGATGGGGTCGAGGAGCTTGCCGAGGTCGGTGACGAGGTTCCGGCTGCGGGCGATGTGCCCGTCGACCCCGTCGGTCGCGATCGCGAGGATGAAGAGCGCCGCGGCCGCGTAGCGGAGCGGGCCGTCGGCTCCGTCGTCCGCCACGAGGAGGACGACGAACACCGGGGCCAGGAGGATCCGCACGATCGTGAGGACGTTGGCGACGTTCCAGGGACTCGCCGGGGAGTCGCCCGCGCGCCAGACGCGCGGCGCCCCGATGCCGGTGGTTCCCGATGCGCTCCGCTCGACCACGGGTCAGTCCCTTCCCGTCAGGCCCCAGGCGTCGTCGTCGCCCTCGGCCTCCACCTGCTCGTAGGCGTCCAGGTCCTTGTGCAGCGGATCGGACGCGTAGCGGTTCCCGTCGTCCGCGTCGGCCGCCGGCGGCATCGCCGGGACAGCGCCGGCAGGCGCCGCGGATGCCGGCGCGGCCGCGGGCGTCTCCCCGCGCAGCGTCGCGAGCACGCCAGGGAGCTGCTCGGCCGACACGAGCACGTCGCGCGCCTTGGATCCCTCGGACGGGCCGACGATCTCGCGCGCCTCGAGGAGGTCCATGAGCCGGCCGGCCTTGGCGAAGCCGACGCGGAGCTTGCGCTGCAGCATCGACGTGGATCCGAACTGCGTGCTGACGACGAGCTCGGCGGCCGCGAGCAGCACCTCGAGGTCGTCGCCGATGTCCGCGTCGATCTCCTTGCGCTCGGCGACGACGGCGACGTCCTGCCGGTACTCCGGACGCGCCTGCCGCGTGACGTGCTCGACGACCTTCTGGATCTCCGACTCCTGCACCCATGCGCCCTGCACGCGGGTGGGCTTGTTCGCGCCCGAGGGGAGGAAGAGGCCATCACCCTGCCCGATGAGCTTGTCGGCGCCGGGCTGGTCGAGGATCACGCGCGAGTCCGTCATGCTCGACACCGCGAAGGCGAGGCGCGAGGGCACGTTGGCCTTGATGAGTCCGGTCACGACGTCCACGCTCGGACGCTGCGTCGCGAGCACCAGGTGGATGCCGGCCGCGCGCGCGAGCTGCGTGATGCGGACGATGGAGTCCTCGACGTCGCGCGGCGCGACGATCATGAGGTCGGCGAGCTCGTCGACCACCACGAGCAGGTAGGGATAGGGGCGGAGGGTGCGCTCGCTGCCGTCGGGCAGCACGATCGAGCCGCTGCGGACGGCCTTGTTGAAGTCGTCGACGTGGCGGAAGCCGAAGCTGGCGAGGTCGTCGTACCTCATGTCCATCTCCTTCACCACCCACTGCAGCGCCTCCGCCGCCTTCTTGGCGTTGGTGATGATGGGGGTGATGAGGTGCGGCACGCCGGCGTAGATGGTGAGCTCCACGCGCTTGGGGTCGATGAGGACCATGCGCACGTCGCTCGGCTTGGCGCGCATGAGGAGCGACGTGATCATGGAGTTCACGAAGCTCGACTTGCCGGAGCCCGTGGCTCCCGCGACGAGGAGGTGGGGCATCTTCGCGAGGTTCGCGATGACGAAGCCGCCCTCCACGTCCTTGCCGACCCCGATGGTGAGCGGGTGCGCGCTGCTCGTGGCCGCCGAGGAGCGCAGGACGTCGCCGAGGGAGACGATCTCGCGGTCGGTGTTGGGGATCTCCACGCCGATGGCGCTGCGACCGGGGATGGGCGAGAGGATGCGGACCTCGTTGGAGGCGACCGCGTAGCTGATGTTCTTCGCGAGCGCCGTGACGCGCTCGACCTTGACGCCGGGCGCGAGCTCCAGCTCGTAGCGCGTGACCGTCGGGCCGCGCGAGAAGCCCGTGACGGTCGCGTCGACCTGGAAGTTCGTGAGCACCTCGGTGAGCGCGCGCACCACGTCGTCGTTGACGGACGAGCGCGACTTGGCGGGCGTGCCGGGCGACAGCGTGCTCGCGGCGGGCAGGCGGTACGGCGCCTGCGGGGCGTCGGCGTCCCCCGAGACGATCGCCGCGTCGGAGCCGTCGTCCTCGAAGCCGGGGAGGACCGCGGACTCGTCGTCGTCGCGGATGCCGGTGGGATGGACGGGGACGGAGGGCAGGATCGCGGTGGCCGCGGCGTCGACGGGCGGGTCGAGGTCGATGCGTCGGGTCGCGGCGTCGTCGCCCGCGAAGGCGCCGGGCTCGGGGCGGGAGGCGTCCGGGTCCACCGTGCGGTCGATGACGGTCGTGGGCGCCTCGGCGGCGGCGCGGCTGCCCGCGTCGTCTTCGGATCCCGCGTGCGGCGCGAGGACCGGGCTGTCGAACGCGGGCGCGTCCTCGCGCTGGCTGCGGTTGCGGCGCCACCACGGGAGGCTGTCGGTGTCGACCGGGCCCTCGTCGTCCAGGCCCTCGAGCTCGACCTGCTCGGTCGCCTGCGTCTTGCGGGCCGCGCGGTCGGCGGCACGCTGCTCCTCGTCCACGGGCGGGGCGCCGAAGAGGTACGAGTACAGCTCACGCAGCCGCATGCCGACGCGGTTCGGCGGCGTGCGCGTGATGATGAAGAGGGAGAGCACCAGGAGGATCCCCGCCACGATCCCCGCGCCGATCGACGTGACCAGGAGGGACAGGGGCGCCGCGAGCACCCAGCCGAGGACGCCGCCGGCGCGGGCCAGGGCGAGCATGCCGTCCCGCGGATCCGGCGCCCCGTTGAAGATGTGGCAGAGCGCGGCGATGGAGACGAGGAAGAGCGAGACGCCCACGCCGATCCGCCCGTTGTCGCTCACCGACGACGGGTGGCGAAAGAGCCAGAGGGCGAGGAGCACCATCACGATGGGCAGCGCGAACGCCACCCGGCCGAAGAGGCCGCCGAACGTGTACGCGTCGAAGGACATCGCCACGTCGTTGAGCGGGTTGAACCACTCGACGACCACGCCCGCGATCGCGAGCACCACGAGGAGGAAGGGGATGCCGTCGCGGCGTTCCTCCTTGGCGAGCTTCTCCGGACCGAGGGCCCGGAAGAGCGCGCCGGTGGCGTGCGCGAGCCCCATCCACGCGGCCACGAGCGGGCCGCGCCGCTCCGACTGGACGGGGTAGGCGACGGTCTGCTGCTTCGTCTCGGCGGCACGTCCCTTGCGCGGGGGCGTGGCGCGCGGCGCGCCCGAGGAGGTCTTCCCGGCGCGGCTGGTCGACCTGGTGCTCGTAGCCATGCGACCCACGTTATCCCGCGCCGCCGTCGCGGGCGGTGCGCCGGGCCGGGCAGGACGGTCCCCGCGCGGCCCCGGCATCAGTACCGGATGGCGTCGATGACGGACACGCGCACGGCGACGAGCGCCGGCAGGAGGCCCGCGATCGCGCCCACGGCGAGCGAGGCGCCGAGCCCGAGCAGCGCCGCCGAGAGCGGGAACGGCGGGAACTCGGTGACGCCGGAGGCGACGAACGAGAGGATCCACGGGTTCTTCACGATCGCGACCGCCGCCATCACCCCGACCACGCCCGCGGCGACCGTCGCCACGATGCTCTCCATCATCACGGCGAAGAACACGCGGCCTGCGCTCGCGCCGAAGCTGCGCCGGACGCCGATCTCGCGGATCCGCTGCTTCACCGTCACGAGCGAGATGTTCACGAGGCCCAGCGCCCCGAGCAGGAGCACGAGGCCCGCCACTCCCCCGACGAGGATCTTGAGCGAGAGCAGCGGGTCGTAGTCGTACGTGCCGTAGTCGTTCCGGTTGACGGTCGCCTGCACGCCGTCGGGGGCGGACGCCGCGACGTCCGACTGGATGGCGGCGGTCAGCCCGTCGGACTCCTCCTCCGGGACCCAGAGCTCCATCTGCGGCTGCAGGGCGGTGAGAGCCTCCTGGCCGAGGAGGCGCTCGGCGGTGGACGACAGGACGTACATCGACGCCCCCTCCTCCGCGTACTGGTCCGGGACCGCGCCCACGACCACGGCCGTGACGTCTCCCTGCTCCCCCTGCAGCACGACCGTCGGGTGCGTCGCGACCTCGGGCGAGCCGAGCTCCGCGAGGAACGCGCGGTTCACCACGATCGTGGGGGCGAGAAGCGTGGCGTCGCGGTCGTCGAACCAGCGCCCCTCGGTCACGTCGACGCGGCGCATCTGGCCGAAGTCCGGATCCACGACGGTCGCCGGCACCTGCACGCCTCCGCCCGGCAGCTCCACGGGCAGCTGCGAGTAGCCGATCGCCGTCGACCACGTGATGCCGTAGCGGTCCGCGACCTCGGAGAGGAGCGCACGCTGGTCGGCGAACGCCATCCCCTCCCCCGTCTCGGAGTACATCGAGACGGACAGCGACGCGGGACGCCCCGACTGCCGCTCCATCTGCTCGGTCTGGGACTGCTGCACGACCGCGCCGAGGCCGACGACCGACGTGATCGCCGCGACCGCGACCGCGACGCCGATCAGGGAGAGGAGGACGCGCGTGCGGTGGATCCGCAGCTCGGCCCACGCCTCGACGACGGCGCCGACGAGGCCCGTGCCGGTGCGTGCGAGCCAGCCGCTCACGCGAGCACCTCGCGGGTGAGGGCCTCGGCGGGCGCGAGGACGCCCGCCTCGAGGCGATGGTGCCGATCCGCGCGGGCCGCGACGGTCGGGTCATGCGTGATCGTGACCAGCGCCGCGCCGGACGCGTGCGCGACCTCCGCGAGCAGCGTCATCACGGTCGCGCCGGTCTCGATGTCGAGGGCGCCGGTCGGCTCGTCCGCGAGGATCAGCCGCGGCGACCGCACCAGGGCCCGCGCGATCGCGACGCGCTGCTGCTCGCCGCCGGACATCGTCTCCGGCATCGAATCGATCCGGTGGCCGAGGCCGACCCGCTCGAGCATGTCCGCCGCGATCGACGCCCGCCGCCAGAACGTGCGGCCCGTCGAGTACAGCAGCGGGGTCATCACGTTCTCGCGGGCCGTGCGGCCCTGGAGCAGGTTGAACTGCTGGAAGATGAACCCGATGTCGCCACCCCGGGCCCGGTCGCGCCGGGACCCCGAGACACGCGCCATCGGGACGTCGTCGAGGTACACCTCGCCGGTCGTCGGGGTGTCGAGCAGGCCCAGGATGTTCAACAGCGTCGACTTCCCCGAACCCGACCGGCCCACGATCGACACGTGGTCACCCACGGACACGTCGAGATCGACGCCGTGCAGGATCGTCAGCGGCGCATCATCCGGACGCTGCACCGTGCGCGTCACCTGCTCGAGACGGATCAGGCTCATCCGCCGTACCCGCCCTGCATCATCATCGCCTCGTCCTCGGGCGCGGGGGCGCCGGGCACGAACTCCAGCACCATGTCGCCCTCCGCGAGGCCCGACGTGATCTGCACGACCTTGCCGTCGCTGATCCCCAGGCCGACCGCACGCTCCTCCGGCTCGCCGGACTCCGACGCGAGCCACACGTTGCCCGTGTCGGCGAGGCCCTCGACCGCCGTCGTCGGCAGCGTCAGGACGTCGGGCGCCTCGCCCGCGGGGATCGTGATGTCCGCGGCCAGGCCCGGGAAGACGCGCGTCCCGGCCGGCACCGCGCAGGAGACGGTCGCGCCGGTGGAGGCCGACTCTGCGCCCTCGGTGGACGCTGCGCCGGCGCCGCCGCCGGCACCCTCGGCGGAGGCCGCCGCCTGCTGGCCGATGCGCAGCTCCCCGCACTCGAAGGGCGCGGGGCCCGACGTGATCGCGACCGTGGCCGCCGTCGGCTGCGTGACGAGCCGGTACTGCTCCTCCGCGGTGAGCGGCGCGGTCGCGCGGAAGGTGGGCGGCGCGATCCGGCCGACCGCGTCGCCCACGGCGACCTCCTGGCCGACCAGGACGCCGAGCTCCGCGAGCGATCCGGCGGCCGACGCGGTGACCGTCTCGGTGACGACCTTGGGCTTCTGCTGCGTGACCGTGCCGTCCGCGGCGACCACCGGATCCACCGGCGTCTCCTGGCGGATGACGAGGATCGGGTCGCCGGCCTTGACCGTCGCGCCCTGACCGGCGACGAGCTTCGAGACCTTGCCCTGCAGCGTCGCCTTCACGGACACGTCGGGATCCGGCTGGATGCTGCCCTTCACGGTCACGTCGTTGACCACGGTCGCGATGGACGCGGGCACCTGCGACTCCACGACCGAGCCCGTCGGCACCTCAGCGGTCTCCTCCGTCGTGGTGCCGAAGAACGCCATGCGCACGAGCGCCACGGCGATCGCGGCCAGCACGACGAGCCTCGTGATCGGGAGGATCCATCTCCGCCAGACGCCCACGGCCGCTCCTTCCCCGGCGGTCCCCAGCGGCCCGTCCGGTCGCCTCCGACGCTAGGGGCGCCGACCGGCGCGGCGGGTCGGCCGCGCGGATGAGATGCCCACCCCCGAGAGGGGGCCGTGCGGCGGAGCGCGCCGGCTCCCGCCGGCGCTCGGCCTACGCCTCGATGACCACCGGGATGATCATCGGACGGCGGCGGTGCGACGAGTTGACCCAGCGCCCGACGGTGCGGCGGACGACCTGCGCGTACGCGTGCGTGTCGCGCGTGCCGTTGGCCGCGGCCTCCGCGAGCGCCTTCACGACGAGCGGCTTGACGCTGTCGAACACCTTCGAGTCCTCGGCGAACCCGCGGGCCTCGATCTCCGGGCCGACGATGACCTTCCCGGTCTGCGGCTCGACGACGGCGAAGATCGTGACGAAGCCCTCCTCGGAGAGGATGCGGCGGTCCTTGAGGTCGGCGTCGGTGATCTCGCCCACGGTGGAGCCGTCGACGTACACGTAGCCGACGTCGAGCTGGCCCGTGACGCGCACGTGCCCGTCCTTCATGTCGAGGACGGTGCCGTCCTCCGCGAGGAACGTGTTGCGCTCCGGGACGCCGGTCTGGATGGCGAGCTGCTGGTTGGCGACCAGGTGGCGGTACTCGCCGTGCACCGGCAGGACGTTGCGGGGCTTGAGGATGTTGTAGCAGTAGAGCAGCTCGCCGGCGGCCGCGTGACCCGAGACGTGGACCTTCGCGTTGGCCTTGTGCACCACGTTCGCGCCGAGCTTCGTGAGCCCGTTGATCACGCGGTAGACGGCGTTCTCGTTGCCCGGGATCAGGCTCGACGCGAGGATGACGGTGTCGTCCTGCCCGATCTCGATCTGGTGCTCGAGGTTCGCCATCCGGCTGAGCACCGCCATCGGCTCGCCCTGCGATCCCGTGCTCATGTAGACGATCTCGTGGTCCGGCAGGTTGACGGCCTTCTTGGAGTCGATGAGGACCCCGTCCGGCACCTTGAGGTAGCCGAGCTCGGCCGCGATGGTCATGTTGCGGATCATCGAGCGGCCGATGAACGCCACGCGTCGGCCGTTCGCGTGCGCGGCGTCGAGCACCTGCTGCACGCGGTGCACGTGGCTGGAGAAGCTCGCGACGATGACGCGGCGCGGCGCCTTCGAGATGACGGCCTCCAGCACCGGGCCGATGGAGCGCTCGGTGGGCGTGAAGCCCGGGACGTCCGCGTTGGTGGAGTCCGACATGAAGAGGTCGACCCCGGCCTCGCCGAGCCGGGCGAACGCGCGGAGGTCCGTGATCCGGTCGTCGAGCGGGAGCTGGTCCATCTTGAAGTCGCCGGTGTGCAGGACGCGGCCCGCCTCGGTCGTGATGGCGACGGCCAGCGCGTCCGGGATGGAGTGGTTGACGGCGACGAACTCGAGCTCGAACGGCCCGAGGCGCTCGCGGTCGCCCTCCTTCACCTGGAACGTGTACGGCGTGATCCGGTGCTCCTTGAGCTTCGCCTCGATGAGGGCGAGCGTGAGGCCGGAGCCGATCAGCGGGATGTCCTGCTTCAGCTTGAGGAGGTACGGCACGGCGCCGATGTGGTCCTCGTGCCCGTGCGTGAGGACGATCCCGACGACGTCGTCGAGGCGGTCCGCGATGGAGGAGAAGTCGGGGAGGATCAGGTCGACGCCCGGCTGGTGCTCCTCGGGGAAGAGCACGCCGCAGTCGACGACGAGGATCTTGCCGTCGATCTCGAACGTGGTCATGTTGCGGCCGATCTCGCCGAGGCCGCCGATGGGCGTGATGCGCAGGGTGCCTGGCTTGAGCTCGGGCGGGTCGTAGACGCCGTGGGGCATGGGACTCCTCTGATGACGGTGCGGCCGATGCGGCCGGCGGGGATGCTCGGGGCGCGCGTCAGCGCGTGGTGCCGGCGACCTGGGGCAGCGCACCGCCCGCGGCGGCGTTGCGGTCGGGGCGGAAGTTGCGGAAGTCGACGCCGGGGACGTCGCGTAGAGGATCGATCTCGTCCTCGATCTGCGCGGCCTCCCACTCCTCCGGCCCCACGAGGGGCAGGCGCACGCGGGGGCTGCCGATGCGGCCGAGCCCATGGAGGATGTACTTCGCCGCGACCGTGCCGGGCACGTGGGTCATCACCGCGCGGACGAGCGGCTCCAGCTGCTGGTGCGCGTGCGTGGCGGCGGCGAGGTCGCCCGCGTTCACGGCGTCGACCATGGTGCGGTACGGCGTGGCGGTGACGTTGGCGGTGACGCCGATGAGGCCGGTGCCGCCGATCGCGAGGGTCGGCAGCGCGTTCGCGTCGTCGCCCGCGAAGTACATGAGGCTCGTCTGGTTGAGAACGCGGCTGGCCTGCGCGAGGTCGCCCTTGGCGTCCTTGATGGCGAGGATGTTCGGGTGCTTCGCGGCGCGGAGGATCGTGTCGTACTGGATCGGGATGCCCGTGCGGCCGGGGATGTCGTAGAGGATGACCGGGAGGTCGGTCGCGTCCGCGATCATCCGGAAGTGCGTGAGGACGCCGGCCTGCGTGGGCTTGTTGTAGTAGGGCGTGACGATCATGTTGCCGTCGGCGCCGGCCTTCTCGCTCTGGCGCGCGAGCTGCATGGCGTGCGCGGTCTCGTTGGATCCGCCGCCCGTGATGATCTTCGCCCGGCCGGCGCTCACCGAGCGCCCGACCTCGACGAGCCTGATCTTCTCGGGGTCGGTCAGCGTGCTGGTCTCCCCCGTGGTGCCCGTGACGACGATGCCGTCCGCGCCCGCGACGATGACGTCGTCCATGTGCTTCTCGACGCCCGCCCAGTCGACCTCGCCGTCGGCGGTGAACGGGGTGACGAGCGCCACCAGGACCTGGCCGAACGGGTTCTCTGTGGACACGCGCTCCATCGTAACGGTCGGACCGTCGTCGAGCGGGGTGTTCGGCAGCCCTCCCGTGGGCCACGCCGGTGCACCCCTGTGCGGAGCGCGTCGGCTCCGACCGGAGGGTCCGCCGAGGGCCGGCCGCGCCGCGCGCTACCCTCTACGGCGCGACGCGGCCGTTCTTCTGGAAGGCCGCGTGGGTGAGGGGCATGAGCCGCGCGAACTCGGTCTCCATCTTCTCGGCGCACATCTCGATCTCCCGCTGCGGGAAGCTCGGGAACGTCGAGTCCTCGTGCTTGGTGCGCAGCGACAGGAAGTTCATGAGCGCGCGCGCGTTGAGCGTGACGTACATCGACGAGTAGATGTTGAGCGGCAGCACGATGCGCGCGACCTCGCGCGCCACGCCCTGCTCGAGCATGCGCTGGTAGGAGGCGTAGGCCTCGGCGGAGGTGCGACGGGTCTCCTCCTGCACCAGCGCGGTCTGCTCGGGGGTGCCCGCGTGGAACTCGTAGGCGCCGGGCTTGCCGACCTGCACGAGGTTGCGCTCGGGGCCGGGCACGTAGAACACGGCGTCGAGCTCCTTGTATCGGCCCGACTCCTCGTTGTAGGACGCCATGCGGTGCCGCATGAACTCGCGGAACACGAAGATCGGCGCCTGCACGTAGAAGGTCATCGAGTTGTGCTCGAAGGGCGAGCCGTGGCGGTCGCGCATGAGGTAGTTGATGAGGCCGCGGTCGCGCTTGACGCGCTTCTCCTCCGCCTCGGTGTCGACGTCGCCCTCGAGGGCGCGGTCCTGGTCGTCGGGCTCGTCGAGCGCGCGCTCGAGGGTCTTCTCGCCGGCGGTGGACACGCGGGCGGCGAAGATCACGTCGGAGTCGTGGGCGCTGGAGCGGACGAGCTCCACGGTCATGTCGGAGCGGAAGGCGATGTCGTCGTGGGGCACGACGGTCACTGTACGCGACGCCCGTCGGGTGGCCGCGCCGGCCTGCTCCCGGCCGGCGTGCGGGGCCGCGTCCTAGGCTGATGGGCACCGACGAAGGGCTCGACCATGTCCGACAGCACCGCATCCCCCGCCCCGCTCACCGTCCTCATCTCCGGCGCCGGGGGCACGATCGGCACCGAGCTGCAGGCGCAGCTGCACGCTGCCGGGCATCGCGTGCAGACGCTGGTGCGCCACGCTCCGTCATCGCCCGACGAGCACGAGTGGCAGCCGGCCGAGGGTCGCCTGGATCCCGCGGTGCTCGACGGCGTCGACGCCGTCGTGAACCTCTCGGGCGCCTCCATCAGCCGCCTGCCCTGGACGAAGCCGTACCAGGAGGAGATCCGCGCGTCGCGCGTCTCCGCCACGCGGACGATCGTCGGCGCGATCGCGTCGGCGGCGAACCCGCCGCGGGTGCTGCTGAACGGATCCGCCGTGGGCTTCTACGGCGACCGCCCCGCCGCGCGCCTCACCGAGGACTCGCCGCGTGGCGCCGGCTTCCTCGCCGAGGTCGTGGAGGCGTGGGAGGCAGAGGCGTTCCAGGCGTCGGCCGACGTGCGCGTCGCCACGCTGCGCACCGGCCTGGTGCTCGCGCAGGCGGGCGCCCTCGCGCCGCTCCGCCTCCTCACGAACCTCGGGCTCGCCGGGAAGCTCGGCACCGGCGGCCAGGTCTGGCCGTGGATCTCCCTCCGCGACGAGGCTGCCGCCATCGTCCACCTGCTGTCGTCGCCCGTCTCCGGACCCGTGAACCTCACCGGTCCGGAGCCCGTCATGGCCGACCGGCTGATGCGCCACCTCGCGAAGCGCATGCACCGGCCCTACCTGGTGCCGGCGCCCGAGTTCCTCATCCGGCTCGCGCTGCAGGACGCCGGGCAGGAGCTGCTGCTGTCGAGCCAGCCGGCGCGGCCCGAGAAGCTGCTCGCCGACGGGTTCGCCTTCCGGGATCCCACGGTCGAGCTCGCGATCGACCGGCTGCTCGCGAAGAGCTGACCTCGGCGCGCTGAGTCGCCCGAGGGTCGTTCAGGCGGCGGGCTCGGCGCGGTGCAGCGAGATCGCCCGACGGATCGCACCCCGCGCCCGGCGCCGGTCCCCGCTCGCGTCGTAGGCGAGGCCGAGGCGGAACCAGGCGCGCCAGCTGGCGGGATCCTGCTCGACCTCGGCCTGGTAGGCGGGAAAGGCCGCGTCGGCCGCGTCGCGGAGCGGCCGGCCGCTCGCACGCGTCGGCAGATCGGCGACGGGCAGGCCGTCCTCCTGGTCGAGGATCCGCACCAGGCGCGCGCTGCGCACCCCGAAGGACAGCTCTCGCACGAGCGCCCACACCCCGACCAGCGGGAGGATCAGGAGCGCGAGCCCGAACACGACGCCGACGGGCTCGCCCGAGATCAGGAGCAGGACGGCGATCTGGCCGGCCAGCGCCAGGTACAGCACCATGAGCACCGCCATGACGGCGACGCCGATGCGCGTCCCCATCAGGCGCTCGTGACGGTGGCGGCCTGACCGCTCGGCCCGCCGTCGTCGACGGGTCCCGATGCCGCACCTGCCGACGCCTCCTGCGTCGCGCGATCGCGCGAGCCGTCGAGGTCGATGAGGCGGTCGAGCCCGACGGTGACGCCGCGCGCGGTGCGGGTCGCGCGGAGGGCCAGGAGGATCCCCGCCTCGTAGGCGCTCGGCGCGAGCGTGTCGTGGCTGATGGTGAGCACCTCGCCGTTGCCGCCGAACACCACGTCCTGCTTGGCGACGACGCCCTGCATGCGGAGGCTGTGCACGGGGATGCTCGCGACCTGCTGGCCGCGCGCCCGCTGGTCCGTGTGCGGCGCCTGCACCGGACCGCGGGTGCCGCGCGCCTGCGACATGAGCTCAGCCGTGCGGACCGCGGTGCCCGACGGGGAGTCGATCTTGGACGCCCCGTGCGCCTCGATGATCTCGATGGAGTCGTAGAACCGGGCCGCCATCTGCGCGAAGGAGGTCGCGAGCACGCTGCCGACGGAGAAGTTCGGGATGATGACGACGCCCACGGCGAGGTTGCCGGTGATCCGCCGCTCCAGCTCGGTGATGCGCTCACCGGTCCAGCCGCTCGTGCCCACGAGGACGTTCATGCCGTGCGCGACGGCGAACTCGACGACGCCCTGGCTGACCGCCGGCAGCGTCACGTCGACGGCGATGTCCGCGCCGAGCATGTCCGACAGCTCGTCCTTGGAGTCGAGGCTCGCGACGAGCTCGAACTCGGTGCTCGCGTCGACGATCTGCGAGATCAGCTGGCCCATGCGTCCCGTTGCGCCGACGACGGCGACCGTGGTTGTCATCCGTCCAGCGTACCGGCGCGCCCGGCCGAGACGCTGGGCGACGGACGTGGCGGGACCTCTAGTACGGCTGCTGCTCCGGGAGGCCGGTGCGCAGCTCGGCCGGCAGGTGACCGAGGTCGTTGTGCACCACGAGCACGGGCGGCTTCGCGGAGCGCACGCGGATGATGGTGAGGCCGCAGTTGGCCTGGTTGATGCCCATCCACCGCCACTCGGGCGCGTCGAAGACGTGCCGCACGAACCAGGCGATGACGAAGTTGTGGGTGATGAGCAGGTCGTGGCGGTCGCCGCGCGCCGGTGCCAGGAACTCGCTCACGGCGTCGGCCATCTGGGCGCTGCCGGCGTCGATCTCCTCCTCGGTGATCCCGCCGAAGAACGACGCGAACGCGTGCGGCATGTCCGGCGTGGGCCCGGACGGGATGCAGTCGAACAGGAGCGACGACGGCTCCGGCTCGATGGCGGGCATGCGCTCCGCCATGATCGCGGCCGTCTCCTCCGCCCGCGCGAGCGGCGAGTGGCGCACCGACGTGAACGGGACGCCGCTCAGCCGGTCGGCGATGCAGTGCGCCTGGCGCTTGCCACGGCCCGACAGCGGCCCGTCCGGGAGGCCGTGCTCGGCGTCCTGCTGCTCGCCGTGGCGCACGAGGTAGATGTAGTGGGACACGGTTCCTCCTACAGGAGCGCGGGGGTCTCGAGCAGCGGGGCGAACGCGTCGGCGCCGACGGTGCCCACGGCGGCGACCGAGAGCGGTCGGGAGATCAGGTCGGCCGCGAGGGCACGGACGTCGTCGGAGGTGACGCGGGAGAGACGGGAGAGCGTCTCGTCGAGGTCGACGTACTCGCCGGTCGTGATCTCCGAGCGCCCGAGCCGCGACATGCGCGTGTCCGAGTCCTCGAGCGCGAGGGCCGACTGGCCGGAGAGCTGCCCGAACGCGCGCGCGAGCTCCTCATCCGTGACGTGCTCCTCGGCCAGCTTCTGGAACTCGTCGACCATGAGGCGCGAGACCTGGGCGGTCTTCGCGGCCGTGCATCCGGCGTAGAGGCCGAACACGCCCGCGTCCGAGTAGGAGGCGCCGAACGAGTACACGGAGTACGCGAGGCCGCGCTTCTCGCGCACCTCCTGGAACAGGCGCGAGGACATCCCGCCGCCGAGCACCGAGTTGAGCATGGCGAGGGCGGGCCGACGGTCGTCGGACGCCGCGAGGCCGGGCACGCCGAGGAGGATGTTGGTCTGCTCGATGGGGCGGTCGACGACGACGAGGTCGCTGCCGCGCGTGATGAGCGGGGTCGCGCCGGTGCGACGCGCGACAGGGGCCGCGGCGACCGACAGGTCCCAGCCCGCGCGCTCGAGGCCGGCGGTGACGCGCGCGACGAGGGCGTCGTGGTCCACCGAGCCCGCCGCCGTGATGACGAGGTCCTGCGGGCGGTAGTTGCGGCGGAAGTGCGCGACGACGGCGTCGCGCTCAGCGGCCTCGATGTCCGCGGGGCTGCCCCCGATGGGACGGCCGAGCGGGTGGTCCCCCAGCACGGCCTCGAAGAAGCGCTCGCTGACGACGTCGCCCGGGTCGTCGTCCGCCATGGCGAGCTCCTCGAGGATGACCCCGCGCTCGGTCTCGAACTCCTCGACGTCGATGAGGCTGGAGGTGACCATGTCGGCGAGCACGTCGACCGCCATGCCGAGGTCACGGTCCTGCACCTTGGCGTAGTAGCAGGTGTACTCCTTGGCGGTGACGGCGTTGTGCTCGCCCCCGACCGCGTCGAAGGACACGGCGATGTCGAGCGCCGTGCGCGACGCGGTGCCCTTGAAGAGGAGGTGCTCGAGGAAGTGGGTGGATCCGAGGTCGCCTGGCTGCTCGTCGCGCGAGCCGACCGCGACCCACATGCCGATGGTGGCGCTGCGGCTGCCGGGCACGTCCTCGCTGAGGATGCGGACGCCCGACGGAAGGACGGAACGCCGGACACGGGCGCCGCCCGTCGACTGCACGGTGAGCTCGGGGAGGTCGAGGGGGAGTTCTACGGCGCGGGACATCAGCGTCACCCTACGCCACGGGCCCCGCGGCGACCCGGGGGCCGACGCCGGAGGACAGCGACGTCATGGGCATCCGGGTCCGGCGTTCCGCTCCCCGCACGCACCACCCACCAACACCGTCGACCCCTGCAGGACACGGATCGTGACCGGCCCGACCTGCACCGGCAACGTGCCCGGGATCGGCAGCCAGCCACCGCCATCGAACCGGTAGGCCGGCGAATACGCGATCGTCAGCGACACCTGCCGATCCCCGACGCTCGAATACACGTGACTCGTGTCCGTCTGGGTGAAGTCCTGCTGCCCCAACTCCTTCCACGACGCACCAGCCCCCACCACCGTCGTAGTGGTCCCGTCGCCGTGATCCCACGAGAACGACACCGGCACGAACCGCACCTGCGCCGGCCGACCCAACAACACCCCGTCGACCACCTGCGTGGCCGCATCCGTGAACAGATTCACCGGAGCCCCCACGATCGCCCACCCGTTCGGCTGCGACCTGATCCCCGCATCCCGCGGCACGAACTGCGCCACATCCGCCAACGACACCCCCGGCACCACCGCTGCGACCGGCACCGGATCCGCCGGCTTCACCGGCGCCTTCGCCGGCGGCAAGAACGCATGCTGCCCATCCGAACACTGACCCCCGCCTGGAAGGCGAGCGCTCGGGGTGCACGGCACGTCAATATCCGCTGCCATCCGACCCCGCGGCACCGGCGCCTCAACGTGTGGCGCCGTAGACGCTGGGGGTTGCAAGGGATCGGCCCGCGAATGAGCACCTGCGCGGGAGGAGGAAGCAGCCCCCGCGCGGGTGGTGTCCGCCTGCAAGGCCACTCCCCCGCTCTGAATGCCTCCTGTCGTGCAGATGCCTTCACCGTCGAATTTGACGCTGCAGGGATCGTCCGATGATTCTGCGTCGGCGACGAGAGCAGGCGACAGGGCGAGGATCAGAGCCAGCAGAGGCGCGAGCAGACTCAACCGCATGCGTGCACGTCCTCATTGCGCACGATGTCGCTGATACGCCAGAGCGCATCGTCAGATTTGACAGCCTTCACTTGCAGGGACTGGCGTACCGCACGATCGGGCGTCACATCTGCACCGCTCGAGTCGATGATCCTCGTGCCACTGACGTCAAGGCAGACCTGGGCAGTCATGTATTGCGCTCCCTGCGGGTCGATGCCGCGATCCGTGACCTCGAATCCCGACACCAGCTCCTGACCGTCGGTCCGCTGCCCCTTCTGACGTGCCTTGAGAAGCCCCGCCTCCTCGCTTTTCAGCACGCTCCCCGTGAGCAACGCCGCGAGGTCCTCATCCGTCAGGGAATTCGCGTCGAGGTCGATATATCGGTTAATTACGTCATGGAACGCCTCGTCGTCCCGCTGCTCCTGCGTCAGCGACGGGGCCGGAGCTGGCACGGGAGCCGGGGCCGCTGCCGTGGCGCATCCAGTGAGCAGCAGGCTCGTGACGAGGACGGTCAGCGCGAGCGCCACCACTCCCCCTCGTCGTCGCATCGGAACGCGCAGTCGCTCGTACAAGGTCGTCTCCCCCGGGCCATACGGAACCCGCGCGGACAAGCAGGCGCCGGAGCGCCGGGCAGCACGGGTCCAGGAAAGGTAGCCGCCGGATCACGCGCGTGACCCCCGCCTTCCACATGACGAGTTGGACCGGGCCGGGATGCGCTCTGGGGAGGACTACTCGGACGCGCGGTCGAGCCGGGCGACGTCGTGGCGCGAGAGCTGCACATGTGCCGCTTGGACCAGATCGTGGATCTGCTCCGGTCGGCTCGCGCTCGCGACGGGTGCGACGATCCCGGGCTTGGCGAGGAGCCACGCCAGGGCGATCGTGGCGACGCTCGTCGAGTGGTGGTCGGCGATCTCGTCGAGGGCGGTGAGCACGCGGAGGCCCCGACGGGTCAGGTACCTGGCGGCACGGGCACCGCGGGCGCCCTCCCGCACGGAGTCGCGGGTGCGGTACTTGCCCGTCAGGAACCCGTTCGCGAGAGCGAAGTAGGGCATCACCGCGAGCTGTTGACCGCGGACGACGTCGAGGTACTCCGACTCGAAGGGCGCGCGGTTGACGAGGTTGTAGTGCGTCTGCAGCGCGACGAAACGTGGTGCGTCGTACAGCCCGCCCATGATCCGCGCGTGCAGCAGCCGCTCGGCGGCGTAGTTCGACGCCGCGAGATGCCGGACCTTGCCCGACGCGATGAGGCGACCCGCGGCGGCGAGGCTCTCCTCGAGCGGCACGTCGAGGTCGTCCCAGTGGAAGTAGAGGAGGTCGATGAAGTCGGTGCCGAGCCGCGAGAGGCTGGCGTCCACGGCGCGCTCGATGCGGGACGCGCCGAGCCCGGGGAAGTCCTCGCTCTTGCCGATCTTGGTGGCGACGACCATCGAGTCGCGGTTGCGGCGCTCCCGCATCCACGAGCCGATCATGTGCTCGCTGCGGCCGCTCGCGTAGGAGTCGGCGGTGTCGATGAAGTTGCCGCCCGCCTCCTGGTACCGGTCGAGGATCGCGGCGGTGTCCTCCGGGCCCGCTGTCCAGCCGAAGACGTTGCCGCCGAGCGCGAGCGGGAACACACGGAGATCGGTGTCGCCGATGGCCCGTCGGCGGGCGGGCTGCGGGATGCTCCCGCCGGTGCGCAGGCCGGGTGCGGACGTCGACGCGGCCTCGAGGACGAGGGTGCCGGCCGCCTGGACGGCGGTCTCGACGAGGGATCCGGTCGGGGTCGCCGTGTCGACCGGTCGCGCGCGACGCGAGAGGAGCGATCCCCCGCGACGGGGCCGCGGCGGCGAACCGGGCGCGACGTCGGAGGCGGAGGGAGGGGACGTCGTCACACCCCTCAGAGTACCGTCCAGCAGGCGAAAGGTTTGCGTACCAAGGAAATGCGCGCACCGTCGTTCGCCCCCGGGACATCGGCCTCGTGCCGACTCGCGGAAGGCCGGTGGCGAGTCGGCATCGGCGCCGGAAGGGGTGCCGTGGATCCCCCGACCCCGGCACCCCTCGGCGGTCAGCATCCCCCGATGCGTCCCCCGGAGGCGGGCGGTCACATGGACCTGCCCGCGACCTCCACGCTAACGAGGTGCCCGCATCGAGACCCAGCCCCTCTTCGGGGGCCCTGCCCGGGCCCACGCGGCCGCATGCGCCGTCCGGCGGACTTCCCCGAGGCGCATGGCGGACGATTCCGGCCGCATCACGAGCCATCGTGCGAGGCTGGGGCGGTCAGCACCACCGAGAGGAACCCCCGTGCCCAACGACCCGCTGCACCGCCTGCCGGATGCCGCCCCCTTCCACCTCACCAGCCCCGACTTCGCCGACGGGGCACCGCTGCCCGGGTTCGCGCGCGGCGCGAGCCAGGGCGGCGAGGACCGCTCCCCCACCCTCACCTGGACGGGCGCGCCGGCCGCGACCCGCAGCTACGTCCTCACCGCCTACGACCCCGACGCGCCGACCGGCAGCGGGTTCTGGCACTGGGCGGTGCGCGGGATCCCGGCGTCCACCACCTCGCTGCCCGCCGGTGCGGGCGATCCGGAGGCGGGTCTCCTGCCGGCCGGCTCGGTGACGCTGCACAACGACGCGCGCGAGACCCGGTTCTACGGGGCGACGCCGCCCGCGGGCCACGGCACGCACCGTTACTTCTTCACCGTCACCGCGCTCGACGTGGAGTCGCTGGACATCCCGGAGGGCGCGACACCGGCGATCCTGGGCTTCCTGATGCTCCCGCACGTGATCGGGCGCGCACAGCTCGTCGGCACCGCGATCACCGTCGCGGACTGAGCGTCCGGATCGAGGCGACGACGTGACCCACGAGGGAGATCGACCGACGCCGGGCAAGGGCGATGACGCCCCGGCTCGGCGCCGGCGCCTCCGCCTGGTTCTCGCGGTCGTCGCCGCGATCCTCGTCATCGCCGGGGTCATCGCGGCGATCGCGCTGTCGCAGGGCGACGCCGAGCGGGTGGCGCCCGTCCCGACGACGGGCGAGCCGGGCACCACGCCCGGCGTCACGCCGTCATCGAGCCCGGCGCCGTCGTCGAGCCCGGCGCCGACGGATGAGCCGGCGCCGACGCCGGCACCCGGTCCGTCCGCGGATCCGACCCCGGCCCCGTCCCTCACGGAACCGCCCGTGCAGGACGTGCCGTACCCGACGGATCCGAACCACGGCAAGTAGCCCGCGCACGACGGATGCCCGCCCCACCGAGGTGGGACGGGCATCCGTGTCGTGCGGGTGCTGCGGCGGGGTCTAGCCCTCCGCGGGCGCCTCCGAGCCGTGGCTGGCGGCGTCGCGGCCCTCCTGATCGGCGGCCTCCTCCAGCACGGGAGCGAGCGACAGCTTGCCGCGGTCGTCGATCTTGGTGATCTCCACCAGGATCTTCTGGCCGACCCCGAGCACGTCCTCGACGTTCTCGACGCGCTTGCCGCCGGCGAGCTTGCGGACCTCGCTGATGTGCAGCAGGCCGTCCTTGCCGGGGAGCAGCGAGACGAACGCGCCGAACGTCGCGATCTTGACGACGGTGCCGAGGAAGGACTCGCCGACCTCGGGGTTCGTCGGGTTCGCGATGGCGTTGACCTGCGCACGCGCGGCCTCCGCCGACGGGCCGTCGACGGCGCCGATGTAGACGGTGCCGTCCTCCTCGATGGAGATGTCGGCGCCGGTCTCGTCCTGGATGGCGTTGATCGTCTTGCCCTTCGGGCCGATCAGCTCGCCGATCTTGTCGACGGGGATGTTGACCGAGATCACGCGGGGCGCGGTCGGGGCCATCTCGTCGGGGGCGTCGATGGCCTGGTTCAGCACGCCGAGGATGGCCGTGCGGGCCTCCTTCGCCTGCTTGAGCGCGCCGTCGAGGACCGACGTGGGGATGCCGTCGAGCTTCGTGTCCAGCTGGATGGCCGTGACGAACTCCGACGTGCCGGCGACCTTGAAGTCCATGTCGCCGAGCGCGTCCTCCGCACCGAGGATGTCGGTGAGGGCCGCGTAGCGGACCTGGCCGTCGACGGTGTCGGACACGAGGCCCATGGCGATGCCGGCGACGGGCGCGCGCAGCGGCACACCCGCGTTCAGCAGCGACAGGGTCGAGGCGCAGACGGAGCCCATCGACGTGGAGCCGTTGGACCCGAGGGCCTCGGACACCTGGCGGATCGCGTAGGGGAACTCCTCGCGGCTCGGCAGCACCGGCACGAGGGCGCGCTCGGCGAGGAAGCCGTGCCCGATCTCGCGACGCTTCGGCGACCCGACGCGACCGGTCTCACCGGTGGAGTAGGGCGGGAAGTTGTAGTGGTGCAGGTAGCGCTTCTTCGTGATGGGGCTCAGCGAGTCGATCTGCTGCTCCATCTTGAGCATGTTCAGCGTGGTGACGCCCAGGATCTGGGTCTCGCCGCGCTGGAAGATGGCCGACCCGTGGACGCGCGGGATGACCTGCACCTCGGCGTCGAGCGGGCGGATGTCGGCGAGGCCGCGACCGTCCATGCGGATGCCGTCGCGGAGGATCCGGCCGCGGACGACCGTCTTCGTGACGGACTTGTACGCCGCGGAGAACTCGGTGAGCGCCGACTGCGGCAGCTCGCCGGCCTCGACCTTGGCGGCCACGGCCTCCTTGGTGCGGGTCTTGAGGGCGTCGTCCGCGTCCTGGCGCTCGATCTTGTCGGCGGTCTGGTACACGGTGCCCAGCTCGTCGAGGGCGAGCGCGCTCACGGCGTCGTAGGTCTCCTGCGCGTACGGCAGGAAGACGGGGTAGTCGACCGTGGGCTTCGCGGCCTGCTGCGCGAGCGAGGCCTGCGCGGCGACGAGCTGGCGGATGAACGGCTTCGCGGCCTCGAGGCCCTGCGCGACGACGGCCTCGTCGGGCTTCGTGGCGCCGCCCTGGATGAGGTCCCAGGCACCCTCGGTGGCCTCGGCCTCGACCATCATGATCGCGACGTCCTCGTTGCCCGCGGAGTCGGTGACGACGCGGCCGGCGACGGTGATGTCGAAGACGGCCTCCTTGAGCTGCGAGTGCTTCGGGAAGACGACCCACTGGTCGCCGATGAGCGCGAGGCGCACACCCGCGATGGGGCCGGAGAACGGGATGCCCGAGAGCATGCTCGATGCGCTCGCCGCGTTGATGGCGAGGCTGTCGTAGAACTCGTCCGGCGCGATGCTGAGGACGGTGATGACGACCTGGACCTCGTTGCGGAGGCCGGTGATGAACGACGGGCGCAGCGGCCGGTCGATGAGGCGGCAGACGAGGATCGCCTCGGTGGAGGGGCGGCCCTCGCGGCGGAAGAACGAGCCGGGGATCTTGCCCGCGGCGTAGCTGCGCTCCTCGACGTCGATGGTCAGGGGGAAGAAGTCGAAGTTGTCCTTCGGGTGCTTGCCCACCGAGGTGGCGGACAGCAGCATGGTGTCCTCGTCGAGGTACGCGGCGACCGCGCCCTGCGCCTGCTGCGCGAGGCGGCCGGCCTCGAACCGGACCGTGCGCGTTCCGTACTTGCCGTTGTCGAGGACTGCCTCGGCGAACTTGATCTCTGGACCTTCCATTGAGGTCTCTCTCCTTCGTGTTGCGCCTCTCGGCGACGCCCGTCGGGCGCTCGTCCTGCATCCCGTGTGGATGCGGACCTCCTGCGACAGAGGAGGAGCGGGCGAGGCGACACCACGGCGCCCGCCTGATGCGGATCCCGGGTGCACGTGCGCGGCTGGTTCCGCTCGGCGGCCGGTGGCCGACGGCGGCGGGCGCATGTCTGGCCATCAGTGGGAATGCTCCGAGCGACTCGGAATACCACCACCAACGACCAGCTCCTGCCGGCCAGCTCCATCTGTCGTGATCGCATCGTGACGCTGGGCGTCCGCTGGATCACTTCGGCCATGGTAGCACCCGGCCCCTCGCGGGCCCCGGAGGGCGGGCGCGGGCGGGTGTCGGGAGGACGTCGCGCTCGTTAACGCGGAACGAGCCGCCACCCCGGAGGGTGGCGGCTCGTCCGTCCGCACGTGATGCGATCAGCGACGCGTGGTGCGTGTCAGCGGCGGATGCCCAGGCGCGCGATCAGGGCGCGGTAGCGCTCGATGTCGACGTTGGACAGGTAGCCGAGGAGACGACGACGCTGGCCGACCAGGAGGAGCAGGCCACGACGCGTGTGGTGGTCGTGCTTGTGCTCCTTGAGGTGCTCGGTGAGGCCCGTGATCCGCTTGGTGAGGAGCGCGATCTGCACCTCGGGGGATCCGGTGTCACCGGGGTGGGTCGCGTACTCGTCGATGATCGCCTTCTTGACGTCTGCTTCCAGAGCCATGTGATGATCCCCTCTCGTGTTCGTTGCGCGGCGCCCGTCACAGGATGTGCGAGCTCTCTTGATCCGCGGCCGTTCAGACGGCAACCGCACGAGCATACCAGAGGGGCAGGGCCGCCCCCGCGGGCGGACGGGAGCCTCGCGCGGGGGCGACGTCGGTGATCTCGGCTAGCGTGGAAAACCACCCGACAGAGACGACGCAGCGACACGTGAGCACCCCGCCCGAGACCTCCCCCATCCCGATCCCCGACGAGCGGCAGGTGCGTGGCAGCCACTTCGTCGACCTGACGCCGCTGAAGGAGAGCCCCGCGTTCGCGCGGCTCTGGGCCGGCAACGCGATCGCGGGGATCGGCAGCCAGATGACCGTGGTGGCGATCGGGCTGCACGTGTACGAGCTGACGGGATCCACCGGCTCGGTCGCGCTCGTGGGCGTGCTGTCGCTCCTGCCGATGATCGTCGCGGGGCTCTACGGCGGCATGCTCGCCGACGCGTTCGACCGTCGGAAGGTCGCGCTCATCGCGTCGTGCGTGGCCTGGGGGTCGACCATCCTGCTGGCGGCGCTCGCGTGGACCCACGCGGAGACGGTGTGGTCGCTCTACGCGCTGAGCATCCTCAACGCGGTCGCGGCGACGGTGATCGGGACCAGCCGGCAGGCGATCCTCCCCCGCATCCTGCCGCCGCACCTCCTGCCCGCGGCCAGCGCGCTCGGCGGGATCAGCCTGGGCGTCATGGTCACGGTGGGACCGGCGCTCGCGGGCGTGCTCGTGGCGTCGGTCGGGTTCCAGTGGACCTACACGGTCGACGCCGTGCTCTTCCTCGCCGCGTTCACGGGCGTGCTCGCGCTGCCGCGGATCGCGCCGGAGGGCGAGGTGCAGCGGCCAGGGCTGGCATCCATCAGGTACGGGCTGGGCTTCCTCCGGACGGCGCCGAACATCCGGATGTCGTTCATCGTCGACATCATCGCCATGACGCTCGGGCAGCCGCGCGTGCTGTTCCCCGCGGTCGGCGCCGTGGTGCTGGGCGGCGGGCCGGTGACCGTCGGGATCCTCACGGCGGCGGGCGCCGTGGGCAGCCTGGTGAGCAGCGTGCTGAGCGGATCCGTGGGGCGGGTCACGCGCCACGGCCGGGCGATCCGCTGGGCCATCGTCGCGTACGGCCTCTCCACCGCGGGCTTCGGCCTCGTGCTCCTGCTCGCGTCGCGGCCGGGCGTGCTGCACGGCATCGGGTCGCGGATCGAGGACGCGAGCGTCCCGGGCATCGTCGCGGCCTCCGTGCTGCTCGCGCTCACGGGCGCGGCCGACAACATCTCCTCGATCTTCCGCAACACGATGCTGCAGACCGCGGTGCCCGACAACATGCGCGGGCGGCTGCAGGGCATCTTCATCGTCGTGGTGACCGGCGGGCCACGGCTCGGCGACGCGTACATCGGCATCGTCACGCTGTTCGCGGCGCTGTGGGTGCCGTCGCTCGTGGGCGGCTTGCTGATCGCGGTGCTGGTGTGGACCCTGATCCGGGCGCTGCCGTCGTTCGAGCGCTACGACTCCCGGAACCCGACCCCGTGACGCGGCGACGCCGACGGCGGACGCCCGTGCTCGTGACGCTGGCGGCCCTCGCCATCGTGATCGTCGCGGCGGTCGCGCAATGGCGGGGGGACCCGGGCACGGATCCCGCGGGCACGGGCGGCGGATCCGCGACGGGGCTCGGCTCGGAGCCGGGCGCGACCGGATCCGCGCGCCTCGCCCTGGACGGGCTCGAGGTGCGGACGGAGGAGAGCGTGGCCGGCTACGACCGCGAGTCCTTCGCGTGGCGCACGGACGTCGACCGCAACGGCTGCGACACCCGCGATGACGTGCTCCGGCGGGACCTCGCGGATGCGGAGATCCGCGGCGGGACGCGCGGCTGCGTCGTGCAGGCCGGCGTGCTGGAGGACCCGTACTCGGGCGTGCGCGTGGCGTTCGACCGGTCGCGGGATCCCGAGGCGGTGCAGATCGACCACGTGGTGTCGCTGTCGGACGCGTGGTCGTCCGGTGCGTGGCGCTGGGACGCCGACTACCGCGTGGCGTTCGCGAACGACCCGCTGGAGCTGGTCGCCGCCTCGGCCGCCGAGAACAACGCGAAGTCGGACGCGACGGCCGACGCGTGGCTGCCGGAGGACCCGGGCGACGCGTGCGCGCTCGTCGCGCGGCAGGTGTCGGTCAAGGTGCGCACGGAGCTCAGCGTGACGCGCGCCGAGCACGACGCGATGGCGCGCGTGCTCGACGGGTGCGGCGACGTGCCGCTCCTCACGTCCGACGACGTGGGCTGGCCGGCGCCCGCACGCTGAACGCGCCCGGCGGCGCCCAGGCAGCCGTCACCTTCGCGCCCCAACCGATCGTGCGCTCGGTCCGAAGACACTGCAATGCGCCGGACCACCAGAGACGCGATGCACAACGGGTCCGGATGTCATGGGGAGAGCGGTCGCACGGACAGCGCATGGAGAGGGGTCTCGGCACTGGGACCACGACCGCAGGGCCGGCCCGTCATCGGGTCGGCCCATCTCCCTGCCCTCGGGCGATCGGGCGGTCAGGCCAGGAGGCCGAGCACGCCCATCCACGCGGTGCCGACGACACCCCAGATCACGATGAGCACCACCGCCATCGCGAAGCCGACGCGGAACCACTCCGTGGTCGTGACGTAGCCGGATCCGAAGACCACGCCCGACGGCCCCGACGCGTAGTGCGAGATGCCGCCGAAGAGGTTGCCGATGAAACCGAGCACGAGCGCGGCGAACAGCGGCGGCGTACCGGTCGCGACCGCGGCGCCGAGGAAGACCGCGTACATCGCGACGATGTGCGCCGTGTTCGACGCGAACAGGTAGTGCGAGAAGAAGTACACGAGCGCGAGCACCGCGAAGGCCCACGGCCAGGGCAGCCCGCCGACGGATCCGGAGACGGCCCCGCCCACCAGGTCGATGACACCGAGCGCGTCGAGCTGGTCGGCCATGCCCACGAGCACGGCGAAGAAGATGAGCGTCGACCAGGCCGACGCGTTCGCGGCCAGGTGCGACCACTTGAGGACGCCCGTGACGAGCAGCACCGCGATGCCGCCGAAGGCCGCGGCGGTGGCGGGGATGCCGAGCAGGGATCCGCCGCACCAGAGCACGAGCAGCAGGACGAACGTCGCGGCCATGATGCGCTCGTGGCCCGACAGCGGGCCGAGGCCGCGCAGCTCCGCGCGCGCGTGGGCCGGTGCCTCGGGCGTGCGGGTGAGGGTCGGCGGGTAGACGCGCGCCATCGCCCACGGGACGACCACCAGGCTGAGGAGCCCGGGGACGAGGGCCGCGAGCGCCCAGCCGCCCCAGGTGATCTCGATGCCGAGGTCGGCCGCGGCCTTCTGTGCGACGGGATTGCCCGCCATCGCCGTGACGAACATGGCGGAGGTGACCGTGTTGACCTGCACGCTCGTGAGCGCGAGGTAGGAGCCGAGGCGGCGGCGCGACGCGTCCGAATCGGGCGTGGATCCCTGCACGCGGCTGAGCGACGCCACGATCGGGTACACGACGCCGCCCGCCCGCGCGGTGTTCGACGGCGTCGCGGGCGCCAGCACCAGGTCGGTGAGGGCCATGCCGTACGCGAGGCCGAGGCTGGATCCGCCCAGCCGCGAGACGAAGACCAGCGCGATGCGGCGGCCGAGGCCCGTGACGAGGAAGCCGTCCGCGATGAAGAACGACGCGACGATGAGCCAGATGGTGGGGTTCGCGAAGCCGACGAGCGCCTCGCCGTCGGTGGTCATGGTGCCGGTGAGCATGGCGACCGCGAGGCCGACCAGCGCGACGGGCGCGGTGGGCAGCGGCTGCAGGATCAGGGCGAGGACGGTGCCGACGAAGATGCCGGCCATGTGCATGCCGCGCGGGTCGACGCCGGCGGGCGGCGGGACGAGCGCGATGCCGACCGCGACGGCGACGATGACGACGACCTGGATGACGCGCGAGCGGCGGCCGCGGCGGGCGCGGCGGGCGGCCGCGGCGTCGGGCTCGTGCGCGGCGGCGACCGACGCGACCCCGTCAGGCGCCGGGTCCGCCTCATCCCGCGACGCTCCTCCCGGGCCGGGATCCGTCCCGGTGCCGGGTGCGGACGAGGGGCCGGAGGATGCAGGAGGAGGGGTCATGACCGGCCCATCCTCCGCGCGTGCGGAGCCGCGTGCCACTTGTCTTCATAGTGTTCACGCGAGCGCCGCGCGCCGGCCCACGATGCGCCGGGCGGGCACCGCGGATCAGGCGGAGAAGCCGGTCGACGTGACGATGTGCAGGCGCTGCGTCGGCCGCGTCATCGCGACGTAGAGGCCCGCCGCCCCGCGCGACGTGTGCGCGAGGATCTCGTCGGGCTCGGCGATGACGACGACGTCGAACTCGAGGCCCTTCGCCTCCTGCGACCCGAGCACCGCGATGGGCCGGCCGAGGCCGCCGACGCCGATGCCGACCGCGGATCCGAAGCGCTCGGCGAGCGCGCCGTGCAGCTCCTCGACGCGGTCGTCGCGGGCGATGACGGCGAGCGTGCCCCGGTCGCCGCCCTCGCGCTCCTCGTCGACCACGTCGACGACCGCGGACACGACCTCGTCGGCGTCCACCTCGACCGTGTCGATGGGGTGGTCGCCCTCGCGGACGGCGCGCGAGCGGGTGACCGGGAGGCCGTGCGCGATGGCCATGCGCTCCGCGGCCTCGGCGATCCGGGCGGGCGTGCGGTAGTTGACGGTGAGCTCCTCGAGGCGCCACTCACGCCCGAGCACGGGACCGAGCGCGTCCTGCCAGCTGCCGACGCCGACGGCGGAGCTCGCCTGCGCCACGTCGCCCACGATGGTGAAGGAACGCAGGGGGCAGCGACGCAGGAGCACGCGCCACTGCATGGGCGAGAGCTCCTGCGCCTCGTCGACGACGATGTGGCCGTAGGTCCAGGTGCGGTCGGACGCGGCGCGCTCGGCGGTCGTGCGTCGCGCGGCCTGCTCCGCGAAGCCCTCGGCGAGGCGCTCGGCCGTGACCATGCCGCCGACGCCCATGTTCTCGATGGCCTGCTCGGCGTTCTCGATGTCGCGGAGGCGCTGCTGCTCGCGCTCGCGGGCGCTCGCGTCGGCCTGCGCGCTGAACTCGCCGAGGAGCTCCGCGGCCTCGTCGAGGAGCGGCACGTCGGCGATCGTGAACGGCGCGTCGCGGTCGCGGCGGAGGAGCGCGCGCTTCTCGGGGCTCCAGCGCGGCGTGAGCGAGGCGAGCCAGTTCGGCCGCGCGTAGAGGTCCTGGATCAGCTTCTCCGGGGTGAGCGGCAGCCACGCGGTGTTGAGCGCGACCTTCACGTCGTAGGAGGTGCGGAGGTCCTCGCGCAGCATCGCGAGGTCGCTGTCGTCGAGCGCGCTGCCGTTGCGGCGCATCTGCGACGCGAGGACCTGCGCGAGGGATCCGAGCGCGGCCTTGTTGAAGACGACCCGCGCCTCGTTGTGCGGCTTCCTGCTGTCCTGCGCCCGGCGGAGCGCGCCGGCGACGAGCGACGGCTCGAGCACGATGCGCTCGCCGTTGACGTCGAGCGTGACGGCCTCGGTGGGGACGACCTGGCGCGAGCGGACGGCGCGCTGCAGGAGGCCCGCCATCTCGGATCCGCCCTTGACGGCCGCGACCTCGGGCGCGTCCTCCCCGGCGGCGTCGATGCCCGGGTACAGCTGGCCGACGCTCGCGAGCACGACGCCCGTCTCCCCGAGGGACGGCAGCACGGCCTCGATGTACTGGAGGAAGGAGCGGCTGGGGCCGACGACGAGGACGCCCGAGGACGCGAGCCGGTCGCGGTGGGAGTAGAGGAGGTACGCCGCGCGGTGCAGCGCGACCGCGGTCTTGCCCGTGCCGGGGCCGCCCTGCACGACGAGCACGCCGCGGAGGTCGGATCGGATGATGCGGTCCTGCTCGGCCTGGATGGTGGCGACGATGTCGTTCATCCGGCCGGTGCGGCCGGCGCCGAGCGCCGCGAGCAGCGCGCCCTCGCCCTGGAGGCTGGTGCGGCCCTCGTCGAGCAGCGTCGGGTCGAAGACCTCGTCCTCGACGTGCACGACCTCGCGGCCGTGCGTCGTGAGGTGCCGGCGCGCGCGGGCGCCGAGCGGGGTGGCGGCCGTGGCCTGGTAGAACGCGCTCGCCTGGGGCACGCGCCAGTCGAGGAGCAGCGGCTGGAGGTCGTCGTCGCGGAGGCCGATGCGGCCGATGTACCGGTAGACGGGATCCCCGTCGCCGGCGGCCCGCGCCGGGGATCCGTCGCGCGGCTCGTCCTCCGGCAGGTGCCCGTCCTCGAACTCGAGGCGGCCGAAGACGAGGCGCTCGTCGACCTCGCGGAGCGCCTGCAGCCGGTCCTCGTAGATGCGGGCGAACGCGTCGCGCTCGGAGCGGTTCTGGTGCGTGCCGCCCGTGGGGCTGTCGCGCACCGCCGTCAGCTGATCGCGGGTCTCCGCTCGCACCGCGTCGAGTCGCCCGTAGAGGCGGGTGACGTACGCCCGCTCGCGCTCCAGCTCCGTACCGGTCACCTGCACACCCCTTGGAATCCGGCGTCAATCCTATCGAGCCGAGGGGGCTCCGCCTGACCGCGCCCGGGGCCGGCGAGGGCTCCCCCGCGAGGCCCGCGCGGGGTCAGCGCCGCGTGCCGACCAGGCGCTGCGGGCCCGTCGCCGCCGGCCGCGGGCGCTGGCGGAGGGCACGGCGGCGGGCGTTCTCGGAGCGAGCCGTGAGGATCAGGACGACCACGACGCCGATGAGGGCGCCGAGGCCGTTGTGCACCACGTCGCGGACGTCGGAGACGCGCGTCGGGAGGAACGCCTGCGCGGTCTCGATGAGCGCCGAGAGGCCGACGCCGAGCGCGATGGCGAGCCACCAGCGTGACCGGCCGAGGAGCAGCACGAGGAACATGCCCACGGGCAGGAACATCGCGACGTTCGCGGCGCCCTCCACGAAGGAGTAGGTGATCCACGACGTGCCGTCGTGCCGGTGCAGCGCGCGGAGGGCGCGGAAGAGGTAGCCGTCGATGCGGCGGTCGTAGGGCTCCGGCGACAGCGTGATCCACGCGACGAGGCCGAGGTACAGGCCCGTGGCGGTTCCGAGGACGGGGTGGCGGAGGAGCATCCGTCCATCATCCGGGCTCGCCCCTGTGCGGCGGATCCGCCGGAGGTGCCGGTTCCGTGACGCCCTGTTGCGCCTCGCCCGTCCTCGGGGATGACCCGGTGGGACCATGTGCGTGCAGCGCACCCCGCGAAGCCTCGCGTCCCCTCCGCATCCGCGGCCGGACACCGCCTGCGATCAGTTCCCGCTCGCCGCGGGCGGTCGTGCCAGGCCGCCCGACGGCACGAGAGACCCGCGGAGGTCCCCATGCTCGACAGCACCGACGGAATCCAGACGTCCCACGCCGGCAGCCTGCCGCGGACGGACGCGCTCATCGCCGCCAACGCGGCGCGCGCCGACCGCAGGAAGGCCGTCCTCGTCGGCGCGGGCGACGCCTCGTCCGCGCCGGCCCCGGCCCCGGCGGACGACGGCCTCGACGCCGTGCTCGCCGACGCGGTCGACGGCCTCGTCGCCCGCCAGCGCGAGGTCGGGATCACCGTGCCCGGCGACGGCGAGTACGGCAAGGCCATGTCGAGCGCGATCGACTACGGCGCCTGGTGGTCGTACTCGTTCCAGCGCCTCAGCGGGCTCGAGCTCGTGCCGGGCGGCCCGTTCTCCTCGGAGCCCGTGCGCAGCTCGCCCGGGGACGTGCGGCTGACGACCTTCCCCGACCGCCGCGACTGGACGATCTTCGCCGACGCGTACCGGGATCCCGCGAGCGGCATCACGGTGGGCGACGCGCCCATCGAGTTCCCGAGCGCCACCGGCCCGGTCTCCTACACGGGCCATGCGGCCATCCAGGCCGACATCGCGCACCTGAAGCACGGGCTCGCCGCGAACGGGTACGAGGAGGGCTTCCTCACCTCCCTCTCCCCCGGCAGCGCCTCGCGCATCGGCAACCTGCACTACGCGACCGAGGAGGAGTTCATCTGGGCGTGCGCCGACGCGATGCGCGAGGAGTACGTGGCGATCATCGACGCCGGGCTCGTGCTGCAGATCGACGACCCGTCCATCGCGGAGAACTGGGACCAGATCAACCCGGAGCCGAGCGTCGCGGACTACGTGGCGTTCACGCGGATCCGCGTGGAGGCGCTCAACCACGCGCTGCGCGGGCTGCCGCAGGAGCGGATCCGCTTCCACCTCTGCTGGGGCTCGTGGCACGGGCCCCACACGACCGACATCGAGTTCCGCCACATCGTGCGGACGATGCTCGACATCGACGCGGGCGCGTACTCGTTCGAGGGCGCGAACGCCCGGCACGAGCACGAGTGGCGCGTGTGGGAGGACGTGGAGCTGCCCGACGGGAAGCTCATCGTGCCGGGCGTGGTCGGGCACGCGACCAACGTGGTCGAGCACCCGGAGCTGGTGGCCGACCGCATCGAGCGCTACGCGCGGCTCGTGGGCCGGGAGCGCGTGATCGCGTCGACCGACTGCGGGCTGGGCGGACGGATCCACCCGCAGATCGCGTGGGCGAAGCTGGAGAGCCTGGCGCAGGGCGCGGAGATCGCGACCCGGCGGCTCTGGCGCTGATGCAGCGGGTGGGTCAGAGCGAGAGGATCGCGTGCACGTCGTGGCCGCCGAGGCGCGCCCGACCGCCGAGGTCCGCGAGCTCGAGCACGACGCCGATGCCGGCGACCTCGTAGCCGGCGCGCTCCAGCAGCCGGGCGGCGGCCTCCAGGGTGCCGCCGGTGGCGAGGACGTCGTCGAGCAGCAGCACGCGGGATCCCGGCATCAGCTGGCCCGGGTGCAGCTCGATGGCCGCCTCGCCGTACTCGAGCGCGTAGGTCTCGCGGAGCACCTCGCCGGGGAGCTTGCCGGCCTTGCGGACCGCGAGCGTGCCGACGCCGGACGCGTAGGCGGCGGCCGCGGCGAGGAGGAAGCCGCGCGCCTCGACGCCCGCGACGGCGTCCACCGGACCGCCGGCGGCGACGAGGTCGTCGACCACGGCGCGGAGCGCGGTCCCGTCGGCGAGCACGGGCGTGAGGTCCCGGAAGAGGATCCCGGGCTGCGGGAAGTCGGGGACGGTGAGCAGCAGGGAGCGGACGAGGTCGGAGACGGGGGTGTCGGGCACCCGACAACGGTAGTCGCTGGGCGGGCGGCGGCGGTCCGCCAGGCGGATGTGGTGGGCTGGGCGCTCCCGCCCGATGCTCTGCATCGCCCGACGCCCGCATCCCCCGCCGACCCGAGGAGCGCCCATGGACCCCGTCGAGATCGTCCGCGACGTCGTCGCGCGCGCGACCGCCGTGGAGGCGCCGCTGGCTACGGGACCGGCGCTCGTCGCCGTCGCGCTGGCCGCGGCGCTCGTGCTGGTGCCCGCGGCGTGGCGCCTCACGCGCCACGCCGTGACGATCGTGCACGAGGGCGGCCACGGGCTCGCGGCGACGCTGAGCGGGCGACGGCTCGCGGGGATCCGGCTGCACTCGGACACCTCGGGCCTCACGGTGAGCGTCGGCCGGCCGCGCGGGCCGGGCATGGTCGTGACGCTGCTCGCCGGCTACCCGGCTCCCGCACTCGCGGGCCTCGGCGCCGCGTGGCTCGCGGGATCCGGGCGCTCGGCCGCCGTCCTGTGGCTGTGGCTGCTGCTGCTCGCGCTCGTCGTGATCCAGGTGCGCAACTGGTTCGGGCTGTGGTCGTGCCTCGTCGCCGGGGTCGTGGTCGGCGTCGTCGCCGGGATCGCGCCGATCGTCGTGCAGGGCGTCGCCGCGCACGCGCTCGCGCTGTTCCTGCTGCTCGGTGCGCTCCGGGCGACGCTGGAGCTGCAGCGGGCCCGTTCGCGGCGCGGCGGCGAGGCGTCGGACGCCGACCAGCTCGGGCGGCTGACGCACCTGCCGGGGATCCTGTGGGTCGGCGCGCTCGTCGTCGTCGCGGCCGCCTGCCTCGTCGCCGGCGTCGCGCTGCTCGGCATCCCGGCGCTCCTCGGGCGCTGACCCGCCCCGCACACGCCGCGGCCGCCGCGCCCCGGAGGGACGCGACGGCCGAGCACGCCAGAACGGGCGGGCTACATCTCCTCGTGCGTGTCCGGGTCGCCGTCCCAGAGGCGCGACTGCGGGCCGGAGCCGATCGCGCGCACCTCCTCCTCGGTGAGCTCGAAGCCGAAGACGTCGAGGTTCTGGCGCTGGCGCTCGAGATCCGTCGACCGCGGGATCGGCAGCGCGCCCGACTGCACGTGCCAGCGCAGCACGGCCTGCGTCGGCGTGACGCCGTGCGCCTCGGCGGCGGCCACCACGTGCGGGTCCTGCATGAGCCGCTCGCGCGTGCCGAGCGGGGACCAGCTCTCGGTCACGATGCCGTGCTCGGCGTGGAACGCGCGGAGCTCGCCTTGCGCGAACGTCGGGTGCAGCTCCACCTGGTTGACGACGGGCAGCACGCCCGTCTCGTCCCGCAGCCGCGTGAGGTGCGCGGGCGTGAAGTTCGAGACGCCGATCGAGCGGACGAGGCCGCGCTCCTTCAGCTCGACGAACGCGCGCCAGCTGTCGACGTACCGGTCGACGCTCGGGTTCGGCCAGTGGATGAGGTACAGGTCCACGTAGTCGACGCCGAGCGACGCGCGCGACTCCTCGAAGGACGCGAGCGTCTCCTCGTAGCCGTGGTGGCGGCCGGGCAGCTTGGTGGTGAGGAAGAGCTCCTCGCGCGGGACGCCGGAGCGGCGCATCCCGTCGCCCACCGCCGTCTCGTTGCCGTAGTTGAGGGCCGTGTCGAGGAGGCGGTAGCCGGCGCCGATCGCGCCGGACACGAGCTCGGCGCCCGCGTCGTCGTCCAACCCGTAGGTGCCGAGGCCGATGGCGGGGATGCGGTTCCCGTCGGACAGTTCGAGTGCGGGGATCGTGGTCATCCCCTCACGCTACGCCGGGGCGTCAGGCGCGGTCGGTGGGCGCGGATCCGGTGTCCGCGGGCGAGGCGGCGGCCGCGTCGGCCGCCTCCTCGTCGGCGTCCGCGTCCCGCGCGTCGGCCGCGTGGTCGCGCCCGAACACGGTCGTGAGCGCCCACGCGATCATGCCGCAGACCGTGAGGATGTCGGCCACGTTGAAGACCGCGAACCACTCGACGGCGATGAAGTCGACGACGTGCCCGGACAGCGGACCGTCCTCGGCGCGCGTGATCCGGTCGAGGAGGTTGCCGAGAGCGCCCGCGAGCACGGCCGAGAGCAGCAGCACCTGGAGGAGCGAGGCGCGGTGGCGGATCTGCCAGCCGACCCACACGGCGAGGCCGAGCGACAGCGCCATGATCCCGACGGTGAGCAGCGGGCCCACGTCGGCGCCCATGCCGAACGAGACGCCCGGGTTGTAGACGAGCGCGAAGCGCGCGGTGGGGAAGAGCGGGATGGTCTCGCCGCCGCCGAGCGCGTCGACCGCCCAGCGCTTGCTGAGCTGGTCGAGGACGAGGCCCACGATGACCACGACGACCGCGAGCGCCACGACGACGGGGCGGGAGGTGCGGGGACGGCGTGCGGCGGCGGGAGCGGTGGTCACGCGACGAGCCTAGGCGGTGGGCGCGGCCGGATCCTCCGGGGTGACGTCGACGACGGGCGCGGTCGCGGCGCGGTCGCGGATCCGGGTGGCGGCCTCGCGGGGGAAGGTGCTGCGGACGAGGTGGCGCGTGCCGTCGGCGGCCTCGATGGCGACCGCCGGGCCTGCGTCGAGCAGGATCGCCGCGCCGCCGCCCGGGAGCGACCGGACGCCGAGGCCGCCGACGGTGCGCGGGCGGAGGTGGTCGACCACCGTGCAGTCCGCGATGGCGGAGTACGGGATGCGGATGCGCCTCAGCGGCACGAGCGCCACCTCGACCGCGTCCGGGTCGAGCGTGATCCGGATCCGCAGCGAGCCGACGATCGCGCCCGCCGCGACGAGCAGCACCGCGACGACGACGCCGAGCGCGGCGCCCCCGGTGGCGACGAGGACCACGAGGCCCGCCACCGCGAGCGCGAGCCCGGCGATGCGGACGGCGCGCGGGGCGGGCGTGGTCTGGCGGAAGCGCGCATCGGGTGAGGGCGTGGTCACGCCCTCACCCTAGGTGCGCGGCGGTCCGCCCGGGTCGGGCGTACGGGCGGGCCGGACGGGTCAGGCGTGCTGCTCGTCGTGCTCGCCCTCGGCGATCTCCTCGATCAGCTTCGCGTTGAACGCGGGCAGGTCGTCGGGGTTGCGGCTCGTGACGAAGCCGCTGTCGACCACGACTTCCTCGTCGACCCACTCGGCGCCCGCGTTGCGGAGGTCGGTGGCGAGCGTCGGGTACGAGGTCATGCGGCGGCCGTCGACCACGCCGGCCTCGATGAGGATCCACGGCGCGTGGCAGATGGACGCGACGGGCTTGCCCGCCGTGAAGAAGGCCTTGGCGAAGGCGACCGAGTCGGCGTCGACGCGGAGGTCGTCCGCGTTCACGACGCCGCCGGGCAGCACGAGGCCGTCGTAGTCGGCAGCGTCCGCGTCCGTGACCTGCACGTCCACGTCGAACGTGTCGGCCTTGTCGATGTGGTCGAGGCCCTGCACCGTGTCCGACTTCGGGGACACGAGGACGGGCTTCCCTCCGGCCTCCTGCACGGCCTTCCACGGCTCCGTCAGCTCGACCTGCTCGAAGCCGTCCGTCAGCAGGAAGGCCACCGTGCGGCCCTGGATGCTCTCTCCGGTCATGTGCGTTCCTCCTCGTGAGAGTGTCGCCGCCCGGTCGGGCGGCCCCCTCGACGCTACGCTCGCCAGGCGTCGTCGACCACGGTGCGGAAGACGTTCACGGGTCGCCCGGAGACGGCGGTGTCGATCGCGAAGACGCCGCCGGAGAGCGGGTGCTCCTCGAGCTGATCCTCCGTGAGGTTCTCCCGCGCGGTGCCGATGACGAGGGTGCGGAGGTCCGGTCCTGCGAAGGCGACGGACGTGACGTTCGGCGCCGGCACCTCGATCTCGAGGTCCTTCGTGCCGTCGGGCGCCCAGCGGATCACCTTGCCGCCGCCGTAGATCCCGTTCCACGCGTAGCCGTCGACGTCGAGGGTGAGGCCGTCGCTCATCTCGCCGTGGATCCAGTGCTCGAGCTCGCCGAGCTCGCCGTCGGCGGAGTAGGGCGCGCGGTACACGGCCTGCTGCCCGGTGTCGGCGAGCACCATGGTGCGGCCGTCGTCGGTCCACTCGAAGCCGTTGGTGACGGCGAAGCCGCCGAGGAGCGTGCGGAGGGTGCCGGATCCGTCGATCGAGTAGACGGCCGCGTCCGGCTCGCCGTCGGTGACGTCCATGGATCCGATGACGAAGCGGCCGGCGGGATCGACCTTGCCCTCGTTCATGCGGATGCCGCCGTGCGCGTGCCTCACCCGGGCGAGCTCGCGCGTGATCCGGCCGTCCCGGTCGACGAGCACGATGCGGTCGCCGAGCCCCGCGACGTAGCCGCCGTCGTCGGCCGGCTGGAAGGACGCGAGCGGCGGCGGGAGCTCGAGGACGGTGTCGTCGGATCCGTCGACCGCGCCGGTCCACGGGCTCCGGTGCAGGGTGCCCGCGGTGATGTCGTTCCACATCACGTCGCCCGCGGGATCCCACCACAGGCTCTCGACGAGGATCGCGCGGGCGTCGCGCAGGACGCGGAGGTCGGACGTGATGGCGCTCATGGACCCAGCCAAGCACCGGGAGCGCGGGGCGTCCGCGGAGCGAATGGCGCGGGGCGACGCGGGGCGACGCTGGGCGCACACTGTGAGCGCCCTCATCGTTCGTGCGAACAGGATCCAGCGGGCGTACCGTCGAAGCGAGGCCGGATGACGTGCGCGAGCGCGCCCGGCCCGCGGGCAGGATCCCACCGGACGCCGCCCCGCACGGATCGGGAACCCCCGACCCCACGGACGAACAGAACGAGGAGTCGCACATGACCACGACCGTCGACCGCCCCACCAGCGCATCCGAGAAGGCCACGCAGGCCGAGGGCTCGAAGAAGACCAAGCGCCAGAACGCCGAGCGCGGCTTCCCGGCGAGCCAGCAGCTGCACGAGAACATGCAGAAGGTGCTCGTCGACCTCATCGAGCTGCACATCCAGGGCAAGCAGGCCCACTGGAACGTCGTCGGCGCGAACTTCCGCGACCTGCACCTCCAGCTCGACGAGATCATCGACTCGGCGCGCGAGTTCAGCGACGACCTGGCCGAGCGCATGCGCGCCCTGCACGCCACCCCGGACGGCCGCAGCGACACCGTCGCCGAGAACACGACCCTCCCCGAGTACCCGCAGGGCGAGGTCGACACGGCCGAGACCGTCGACCTCGTGACCCAGCGCCTCGAGGCCGCCGTGCACACCATGCGCGAGGTCCACGACGACGTCGACGAGGAGGACCCGACCACCGCGGACCTGCTCCACGGCTTCATCACCGCGCTCGAGCAGTACGCGTGGATGGTCTCCGCGGAGAACCGCCGCGTCGGATCCGCGAAGTAGCTCCAGCACGATCCCGAGGGCCGCACCACCCGGTGCGGCCCTCGTCGCGTCCCCGGACGCGGCGCATCCCACCGCATCGACCGCCCCACGGGGCAGTGAGGAGACCGAGATGGATCTCGGCATCACCGGCAAGACCGCGCTCATCACGGGCGCCGACTCGGGGATCGGGTGGGAGACCGCCCGCATCCTCCTCAGCGAGGGCGCGACCGTCGTCCTCAGCGACCAGGACCAGGGGTCGCTCGACGAGGCCGCCGCGCAGCTCGACGGCGGAGACCGCGTCCACGCGTTCGCGGCCGACGTGACGAGCGTCGACTCCCTCGCCGCGCTGCACGGCAAGGTGCAGGAGGCGGTCGGCGACATCGACATCCTCGTGCAGTCCGCGGGCATCACCGGTGCGCAGGGCCTCTTCCACGAGATCGACGACGCGGGCTGGACGAACACCATCGAGGTCGACCTGCTCGGGCCCGTGCGGCTGGTGCAGCAGTTCCTCCCGTCGCTCCGGAAGGGCGGCTGGGGCCGGATCGTGTTCCTCGCCTCCGAGGACGCCGTGCAGCCGTACGACGACGAGCTCCCCTACTGCGCCGCCAAGGCCGGGATCCTCGCGCTGTCGAAGGGCCTGTCGCGCAGCTACGCGAAGGAGGGCCTGCTCGTGAACGCGGTCTCGCCCGCCTTCATCCACACGCCCATGACCGACGCGATGATGGAGAAGCGCGCCGACCAGCTGGGCACCTCGACGGGCGACGCGATCGAGTCGTTCCTCGACGAGGAGCGCCCCTACATGGAGCTCAAGCGCCGCGGCGAGCCCGCCGAGGTCGCGAACGTCGTCGCGTTCCTCTGCTCCGACCTCGCGTCGTTCGTGAACGGATCCAACTACCGCGTCGACTCCGGATCGGTGGCGACGATCTGATGGCCGAGCTGGAGAAGGGCGACCACGTCACCTGGAACACGCCCCAGGGCGAGACCCACGGGAAGGTCGTCGAGGAGAAGACGAAGGACTTCCCGCACGACGGGCAGCACTTCACCGCGTCGAGCGACGAGCCCGCGTACATCGTGGAGAGCGACACGTCCGGCAAGACCGCGGCCCACAAGGGATCCGCGCTGACGAAGAAGAAGTAGGCGCCTCCTCCCCCGCGGGTACCGGCGACCGGTACCCGCGGGGGGCGCCCCGCCTCCCGGCCCGCGCCTAGGCTGTGGCCGATGGACACCGGGACCGCCGCCGCGACGCGCTCGACGTCGACGCGGGCGCCCCGGCACCGCGACGGCATCGAGCTCTTCGTGGACGCGGTCGTCGGCCTCGTGCTCGCGGGCCTCGCCCTCAAGCCGCCGGTGGACGTGCAGGAGGCGGGATTCCCCGTCGCCGCGCTCGTGCTCGTGTCCGTCGCCGTCCGCTCGGTGTTCCCGGGGGCGGCTCTTGCGCTGGCCTGGGTGATGGCGCTGGCGCAGTGGCAGCTGGGCGAGCGACCCGGCTTCGCGGACCTCGCCCTCCTCCTCGTGCTGTACTCGACCGCCCGGCGGGGTTCGCGCGCGACAGCCGTCCTCGGCGCCGCATCGGCGGTCGTGGGCGGCGCCATGGCCACGGTGTACCTGCTGCACACGGGCGCCCGCTACTCGCTGCTGATCAGCCCGGGCGGCCTGGGCGCCATGATCTTCGTCGCGGCCCCGGTCCTGATGCTGCTCCTCGCCTGGCTGACCGGCCTCGTGGTGCGCGTGATCCGCTCCCGCACCGACGAGTCGCGGCTCCGCGTCCAGGCCGAGGACACGGCCGTGAAGGCCGTCGACCTCGCGCAGGCCGAGACGCTGCGGGCGAGCATGGCGCGCGACGTGCACGACATCGTCGGGCACTCGCTCGCGGTGATCATCGCGCAGGCCGACTCCGTGCAGTTCCTCGACGACGAGGAGCGGATCCGCGGGGTCTCCGCCACCATCGCCGACACCGCCCGCCGCTCGCTCGCCGAGGTGCGCGAGGTGCTCAGCGGCACGAGCACGGCCGAGACGGACGACGGCCCCGAGGACCTCGACGCGGTCGTCGCGCAGGTGCGGGCCGCGGGCGTCGACCTCGCGCACGAGGTTCGCGGCGTCCGGCGGGCCGTGGATCCCGCGCGCCAGGTGGTCATCCGCCGCGTCGCGCAGGAGATGACGACCAACGCGATGCGGCACGGGGAGCCGGGCGGGCGGATCCGCCTGCCCGAGACCTGGCGCGCGTCCGACGTCGTGCTCGAGGTCGAGAACCCCGTCGCCCGGCGCGACGCGGCGCTCGACCGCACGGGCCCGCTCGGCCTCGAGTCCCTCCGCGTCGGCACCGGCGTGGAGGGCATGCGCGCCCGGCTCGCCGCGGTCGGCGGCGACCTCGAGGCCGAGGCCGTCGACGACCTGTTCACCGCCCGGGCCCGCATCCCGCTGCCGGGCGCCCACCCCATCCCCACCGTGCCGGGAGGCCGCCCGTGATCCGCATCGTGCTCGTCGACGACCAGGAGCTGTTCCGCGGCGGCGTGCGCGTCGCCCTCGACGCCCAGCCCGACCTCGAGGTCGTCGGCGAGGCCGGCGACGGGCGCGAGGGCCTCGCCGTGATCGACGAGGCGCGGCCCGACGTCGTGCTCCTCGACATGCGCATGCCCGTGATGGACGGCCTCGAGACCGTGCGGGCGCTCTTCGACGGGAGCCGGACCGATCCGCCGCGCGTCATCGTGCTGACGACGTTCGCGCTCGACCGCGCCTCGGCCACGGCGATCCGCGGCGGGGCCAGCGGCTTCCTGCTCAAGGACGCGACGCCCGCGTTCCTCGCCGCGGCGATCCGCGCCGTGCACGCCGGCAGCGCCGTCCTCGCGCCGGACGAGCTCACGCAGCTGTTCACCTCGGACGCCACCGCAGCCCCCGCTCCCCCGGCGCCGCCCGCGTTCCGCTCGCTGAGCGCGCGCGAGAAGGACGTCTTCGGGCACGTGGCGCGCGGGCTGTCGAACGCGGAGGTCGCGGCGCTCGAGTTCGTGAGCGAGTCGACCGTGAAGACGCACGTGAGCAGCATCCTCGCGAAGCTCGCGCTGCGGGACCGCGTGCAGCTCGTCGTGTACGCGCACGACCACCGGCTCGTGGAGCGCGCGGGGTCCTAGCCGCGGGTGCGATCGCCGTCCTGGCCGGCGGTCAGGAGCCGAGCGCGCCGCCGCAGCGGTGCAGCTCGGTCGCGAGGGCGTCGATCTCGGCACGCGCGGACTCCGCGGAGACGGACGGATCCACGTCCTCCGCCCAGATCGTGAAGGCGACCTCGGTGCCGTCCTCCGCGTCCGCGATGCCGGTGAGGCCGTGCATCCGCTCGAGCGTGCCCGTCTTGCCGCGGATCCGGCCCGCCGCCGCGTCCGCCTCGCCCGTGAAGCGGCCGCCCTCCGCGAGCGTGCCGGTGCGCCCGGCGACGGCCAGCCCGGCGTCGACGATGGCGAGGTCGTCGCGGTGCTCGGCGATCCGCACCATGAGCCGCGTGAGGAGCGCGGCCGGCACGCGGTTCGCGTCCGACAGGCCGGAGCCGTCGACCAGCACGACGCCGTCGGTCGGCAGGTCGAGGCCGGCGAGCGCGGCGGGCGTGCCGCGCTGGATGTCGGCCGCGGCGCTGCCCGCGCCCGTCTCGATCGCGACGAGCCGGGCGAGCGTCTCCGCGAGCGTGTCGTCGGAGTGGGTGAGCATGTAGCCGACCAGGTCGCGGACGGGCGCGGACTCCACGGTGCCGAGCACGGCGGATCCCGGTGCCGCGGTCACGAGCGGGCCGTCGGCCGCCACGCCGTCGCCGAGGAGCGCCGCGAAGGCGTCGGCCGCGCGCGCGACCGCCTTCTCGCCGCGTCGCGAGTACGGCTCGGCCGGGTCGTCGCGGTCGCCGTCGACCATGAGCGCCGTGATGTTCGACATGGATCCGCCGCGCCTGGCCGCGAGCGGCCACTCCGGCAGCCAGGCGGGACCCGAGAACAGCGCGCTGTCGACCTGGAGGCGGCGGATCGGGACGCCGGCGAGGGCCGGATCGAGGCGTCGGGCCTCGAGCACCTGGCGCGCGAGGTCGTCGAGGTGCGGGGCGTCGGGGTAGACGCCGTCGGTGCCGGACGGGAGGCGGCTGAGCGTGGGATCGCCGCCGCCGACGAGGACGACCGTGTCAGCCCGCGCCCCCTGCACGACGCGCGTGGCGATGCGCCGGTCGGGGCCGAGCGACTCCACGGCGGCGGCCGCGGTGAGGACCTTCATCGTGCTGGCGGTCGCCGCCGGCGCGTCGCCGCGCACGTCGAGGACGGTGCGCCCCGCGTCACCGTCGACCTCCGCGGCCGAGAGGTGGAGCGTGCCGGTGGACCAGCCGCCCGTGAGCGCGTCCGCGGTGCACGACGTGGGATCGGCGGATGCTCCGCCCGCGGGCGACGGGAGGATCCCGGTGACGAGGCCGGCGCCGACCACCGCGGTCGCGACGACGGCCGCGAGCACCGCGTCGCGTCGACGGCGGAGGACCCGGGATCGGCCCGCGGGTCGTCGAGCGGGCGCGGGGCGGGATCCGGTCATGCTCCCCACAGTAGGAAGGGGTCGGGCCCGTCACCTCGGCCGCGGGTGCCGACGCGCTCCGTCGCACGGACCAGGTCGCGCGGACCGGGTCGGGCCGAGGAGCGCGCCGGGGCCCGGCTCCCCGCGTCAGCGCAGCATGCCGCCCGGACGCCCCGACTCGGCCCACGCGAGCGCGCGCGTGACGACGCGCTCGCTCACGTCCAGCACGCGGGCGATCTCCGCGGTGTCGCGGCCCTTCGATCGCTCCTCGACGGCGATCATGAGCTTCCGGCGCGTGATGCCCTTGGGCAGGGACGGCGGCGCGGGGGCGGCGGGCGGCCCGGCGGGCTCGGCGGCGGCGGCCTCCTCGGCGCGGCGACGGCGGTGCCGCTCCGCCTCCGTCGTCGCCTCCACCGTGGCGAGCGCGAGCGTGGCCGCGAACAGCCCGCGGCCGGCCGCGGTGCCGGCCTCCAGCCCGTCGCGGATGGCGCGGAACGCGATGCCGCGCGCCTCGAGCCCGTTGAGGATCCGCACCACGTCGGCGACTCCGGGGCCCAGCCGGTCGAGGCTCACGACGAGGAGCTCGTCGTTCTCGCGGAGGTAGTCGAGCGCGTCCTGCAGGCCGGGGCGCGGGGCCTTGGCGCCGCCGGCGACGTCGACGAAGATGCGCTCGCAGCCGGCCTGGTCGAGGGCGTCGACCTGGTCCTGGTACGGCTCCTCGGAGCGCGCGACGCGGACGTACCCGACGAGCGTGGTCATGCGCCCTCCCTCATGCGTCGCCTCCCCTGCGTGCGCCCCCGCGTCACGCGACGACGGACGGGCGCCGACAGGCGCCCGTCCGTCTCCATCGTGCTCCGATCAGCTCGCGTCGTCCGACTGCGGCGACGCGGTCTCCTTCTTCTCCTGCAGGCGGTCGATCTGCTCGCTCGCCTCCGCCTTGTTGAGGTCGGCGGGGATCTCCTCGCCGGCCTGCGTGGCGAGCGAGTCGAGGTAGCTGCGCTGCGCACCCGTCATCGGCTCGTCGCCCGTGACCCACGTGCTCGGGTCCTTCTCGGCGCTCTGCGGTGGCGTGGGGGTGGAGGAGCCGAGCATCTCCTTCTCGTCGCCGCCGGTGGTGTCCTGGTTCGCATCGCTCATGGTGGTGCCTCCTCGTGTGGTGCCTCCGACGCTACTCGCGACCGCCGACGCCGGACGGGTGCGGGCGTCGGCCACGACGCCGGGCGGCTAGCGCCGGCCGCCGCGCAGGAGGGCCTCGCGGTGCTCGGTGACGGCCCGCAGCAGGCGCCGCTCGTCGTCGAGGTGGCCGGCCTCCGAGCGGCCGGACGCGGCGGGCCGTGCGGAGAGCATCCGCTGCCGGGCGAACGCGAGCCGCGTGGCGTCCCGCGTGAACAGCCCCATGGCCTTGCCCGCCTCCCCGCCGCGCGTGCGCGCCCAGAGCCGGGCCCGCCGGCGCCCCTGCCACGTGCTCAGCATCTCGACCTCGGCGGGCGTGAACCAGCCGACGGCCGCGTACTCGCGGAGGCGACGGCGCGTCAGGTGGATCTCGTAGCGGCGCAGCAGGATCACGACCAGCACGAGGAACGCGAAGATCGGCACCTGCAGCAGCACGTAGAAGGAGAGGAAGTCGCCCGTGATGGTGACGCCCGTGTTCCAGAGGGCGTGCAGCACGATCGCGCCGACCAGCCCCAGGGCCCCGAACCCGAGGGCGGCGCCCGGACCGCGGCGCGCGCCGTAGCCGATCGCGATGCCGGTGATCATGGTGAAGGTCACGTGCGCGAACGGCGAGAACAGGCCCCGCAGCACGAAGGTGCCGACGAGCGTGCCGGTCGTGCCGGAGACGAGCGGGCCGCCGAAGTAGACGATGTTCTCCGTGAAGGCGAAGCCGGCCGCGATGGTCGCGCCGTAGACGACGCCGTCCACCGGCCCGTCGAAGTGGCGGCGCGCGACCCAGAAGATGAGGAGCAGCCCGATGGCCTTCGCACCCTCCTCGACGACGGGCGCCTGGACGGCGAGCTGCAGGAACTCGGTGTAGCGCGTGGGCACGCCGATCGCGAGGCGCGCGTACTGCGCGACGAGGTCGAAGAGGAGCGCGATGGCCACGGACGCGGCCGCGCCCCACAGCAGCGCGAACAGGAGCGCGAGCCGGGGCTCGGGCTCCCAGCGGTCGACCCAGCGGATCGCGAGGAGCACGCCGGCGAGCGGGATCAGGGCGAGGAGCGCGCAGATCGCGACGGCCTGGATCCCGAGGCTGAGCACGAGGTACGCGGCGACGAGGAGGCCGACGAGCAGCAGGACGGCCACGCCCACGACGCCGAGCACGGCCGACGCGGTGATGCGCGACGGCGCGTGCGCCGTCGGGAGCTCCATGGCGGGCGGCGGGGAGGTCGGCGAGGGGCGGTGGACGGTCACGGGGACGGACGGGTCGGTCACGACGGCCCTCTCTTCGGCGGATCGGCGTCGCCAGCCTAGTGGCGGGGTCCACGGCCGCCCGGGCGGGGTCGCGCGGGGTCGCGCGGGGTCGCGCGGGCCGGCGACGCGCGGGATCAGGCCGCCTTGCCCGGGTTGAGGATGCCCCGCGGGTCGAAGACGCGGCGGATCCCGGCGGCCAGCCCCATGACGTCGTCGCCCAGCTCGTCGGCCAGCCAGCGCCGCTTCAGGAGCCCCACGCCGTGCTCGCCCGTCAGCGTGCCGCCGAGCTCGACGGCCGCGCGGAAGAGGAGGTCGGCCGCGCGCCACACCTCGTCGGGGATCCCGGTCGCATCGCCGTCGGGCGTGGTCGGGTCCTCCGGGAGAAGGAAGTTCGGGTGCAGGTTGCCGTCGCCCGCGTGCGCCACGGTCGGGATGCGGAGGCCGGTCTCCCGCTCGATCTCCCGGATCCGGGCGAGCATGTCCGCGAGCCGGGACCGGGGCACGGCCACGTCCTCGATGAGCACGCGGCCGCGGGCGGCGAGCGCCGGATGGAAGGCGCGGCGGATCGCGAGGAGGCGCTCGCCCTCGTCGGCGTCGTCGGTCACGTCCGCCGTGCCGCCGGCGGCGACCACCACCTCGACGACGCGCGCGGCCTCGACGGCGGCGTCGGGGCCGTCGCAGCGCACGAGGAGGTGCGCGGATCCGCGGGTGGCGTGGTCGGTGCCGAGGAACGCGTCGATGGCCTCGAGGGCGCCGGCGTCGATGAGCTCCATGGCGGCCGGCCGGATCCGCGCGGCCGTGATCGCGGAGGCCGTGGCCGCCGCCCGGGTGGAGTCGGGGAAGAAGGCGGCGACCGTCGACGGGATCGCGGTCGGCAGGGGCCGGAGGCGCACGGTCGCGCGGACGATGACGCCGAGCGTGCCCTCCGAGCCGATCATGAGCGCGGTGAGGTCGTACCCCGTGACGCCCTTGACGGTGCGGTGGCCCGTGTCGACCACGCGGCCGTCGGCGAGCACGACGGTGAGCGCGAGGACGGCCTCGCGGGTCACGCCGTACTTGGCGCACAGCAGGCCGCCCGCGTTGGTGGCGATGTTGCCGCCGATGGTGGAGATGGCCTTGCTCGCGGGATCCGGCGAGTACCAGAGGCCGAGCGGCGCGAGCCGGGCGTTCAGGTCGTCGTTGAGGACGCCGGGCTCCACGACCGCGAGCTCGTCGGCCTCGTTCACCTCGAGGATCCGGTCCATGCCCCGCACCGAGAGCACGATCTCGCCCGCGGTCGCCGTCGCGCCGCCCGCGAGGCCCGTGCCCGCGCCGCGCGTGACGACGGGCGCGCCGGTGGCGTGCGCGATGCGGAGGGTGGCGACGACGTGATCCACCTCGGTCGCGCGCACGACGGCGATCGGCGCGGCCGGGCTGCGGTAGCCGGAACGGTCGCTGCGCGCCTCCTCGAGGGAGGCCGGGTCGGTCGCGACGACGTCGCCGAGGGCCGCGACGAGCTCGGCGCGGACGGCGTCGGCGGTGGCGGGCGTCGGTGGGGTGCGGATCACGTCGTCGTCGATCATGCGATCCACCCTAGGTCGCGCGCCCGCCGCGGTCGGGGGCGTCGGGCAGGCTGGTCGCATGGACTCCCCCGGCGCCGCCGCGCACGTCGACCGCACGGTGCTCCATGTCCCCGCCCCGTTCGACGGCGGCGGCGTGATCCGCTTCCTCTCCTGGCACGCCGTCACGGGCGCGGAGGAGGGGGACGACACGTCGTTCACGCAGTCCGCGCGGCTCGCGCACGGCGCGGGCACGGTGACCGTGCGGCTGCGGGACGCCGAGCCGGGCGACGACGGGCACGCGCGCGTCGAGGTCACCACGCGCGTCGAGCACTCCATCGACGCCGCCGAGCTCCTCGCCGGCACGCGCCGCCTCATCGGCCTGGACGTGGACGCCGCCCGCATCGACGCCGACCTCGCCCGCGACCCCGCGCTCGCCGCGGCCGTGCGCGCGACGCCCGGCCTGCGGATCCCCGGCACGCTGGATCCGCGCAGCACCCTCTTCCGCACCATCGTCGGCCAGCAGATCTCCGTCGCCTCCGCCCGCGCCACCCACGGCCGCATGACCGCCGACCTCGGCGAGGACCTGCCCGCGTCGGTCGCGCACGGATCCGTGACCCGTCTTCCGCCGACCGCCGCCCGCATCGCCCGCGACGGCGCCGAGCTGCTGCGGGGACCCGCCCGGCGCACGGCCACGCTGATCCGCATCGCCGAGGCCCTCGAGACAGGCGAGCTCGCGATCGAGCACGGCATGCCCCGAGCGGAGCTGCGCGCCGCGCTCGTCGCGTTCCACGGCGTCGGCCCCTGGACCGCCGACTACGTCGCGATGCGCGCGCTCGGCGAGCCGGACATCCTGCTCTCGGGCGACCTCATCGTCCGCCGCGGGGCCGCCGCCCTCGGGCTCCCCGACGAGGCGCGCGCCCTCGACGCGCGCGCCGCCGCGTGGTCGCCGTGGCGCTCCTACGCGACGCTGCACCTCTGGCGCGTCATGACCGACGGGATGCCGGCGGCGGGCTGACGCCTAGGCGCTCTTCCGCTCGGCGGCCGGCTTCGTCGTCGCGGGACCCTTCTTCGCGGGGCTCTCCTTGGCTGCGCCCTGCTTCGCCGGGCTCTTCTTCGCGGGGCTCTTCTTCGCGGTGCCCTTCTTCGCGGGGCTCTTCTTCGCCGGGGTCTCCTTCTCGCCGCCCGCCGACGCCGACGCGCCGGACCCCTTCCCCTTCGCCGCCGTCTTCGCCGGCTTCTTCGCCGCCCTCGTCGCGCCCGCCTTCGCCCCCGGCGCCTTCCCCTTCGCGCCGGATCCCCCGCCCCGGCTCCGCTCGATGCTCCGCTTCAGCGCGTCCATGAGGTCGAGCACCTCGCCGCCCTCGCCCTCGTCGTCGTCGGACTCCCCGAAGGTCGCGTCGGTGTCGAGCGAGTCGCCCTGCGCGAGCTTCGCGTCGATGAGGATCTTGAGCTGCTCCTGGTACTCGTCGCCGAACTTCGACGGGTCGAAGTCCTCCGCGAAGCCCTCCACGAGCTGCGCCGACATCTTGAGCTCCCGCGGCGAGACCTTCGGCGTCGCGTCGAGCGACGGGAAGTCGGCCTCGCGCACCTCGTCGTCCCAGAGCAGCGTCTGCAGCATGAGCACGTCGCCGCGCACGCGGAGCGCCGCGAGGCGGGTGCGCTGGCGGAGGGTCACGTGGACGATCGCGGTGCGGTCGGTCTCCTGGAGCGTCCGACGCAGGAGCGCATACGACTTGGGGCTGGAGGAGTCGGGCTCGAGGAAGTAGCTGCGGTCGAGCATCACGGGGTCGATCTGGTCGCTCGGCACGAACTCGACGACGTCGATCTCCCGGCTCCTCTCCTCGGGCAGCGCGGAGAGGTCCTCCTCGGTGATCACGACGGTGCGGTCGCCGTCGTCGAACGCCTTGTCGATGTGGGCGTAGTCGACGACCTTGCCGCACACCTCGCAGCGGCGCTGGTAGCGGATCCGCCCGCCGTCGGCGTCGTGCACCTGGTGCAGCGGCACGTCGTGATCCTGCGTCGCGCTGTAGACCTTCACGGGCACGTTGACGAGGCCGAAGGTGACGGCGCCCTTCCAGATGGCTCTCATGGGTCGAGTGAACACCCGCGGGTCCATGCTGGAGCGATGGCGGGGCAGAAGCAGCAGGTCGAGGTCGACGGGCACCGCATCACGCTCACGAACCTCGACAAGGTGCTGTACCCGGCGACCGGCACCACCAAGGGCGACGTGATCGCGTACTACGCCGCCATCGCGCCGCACATGCTGCCGCACCTCCGCGACCGTCCCGTGACGCGGAAGCGCTGGGTCGACGGCGTCGGCACCGACGAGGCGCCGGGGAAGATGTTCTTCCAGAAGGACCTCGACGCGCACACGCCCGACTGGGTGCTGCGGCGGGCGATCCAGCACCGCGACCACCAGAACGACTACCCGCTGGCGGCCGACGTCGCGACCCTCACCTGGCTCGGGCAGATCGCGGCGCTCGAGCTGCACGTGCCGCAGTGGCGGTTCGGTCGCACGGGCGACGTTCGCCGGCCCGACCGGCTCGTGTTGGACCTCGACCCGGGCCCGGGCGCCGGCCTCCCCGAGTGCGTCGAGGTCGCGACGGCGGCGCGGTCGATCCTCCGCGACATGGGCCTCGACCCGTACCCGGTGACGAGCGGATCCAAGGGCATCCACCTCTACGCCGCGCTCGACGGCAGCCACGACGCGGACGCGATCTCCGAGGTGGCGCACGAGCTGGCGCGCGCGCTCGAAGCCGACCACCCGGTCCTCGTCGTGAGCGACATGAGGAAGGCGCTCCGCGACGGCAAGGTGCTCGTCGACTGGAGCCAGAACAACCCGAACAAGACCACGGTCGCGCCGTACTCGCTGCGCGGGCGCTCCCGGCCGACGGTCGCGGTGCCGCGCACCTGGCGCGAGCTCGTGTCGCCGACGCTCCGGCACCTGGAGCTGGACGAGGTGGTCGCCCGGATGCGGAGGCGCACGGATCCGCTCGCGCCCGTCGAGGACGGCCACCGCGAGAGCCTGGAGCCGACGCGCGAGCGCCTCGCGGGCTTCGCGCGGAAGGAGCCGTCCGACGACGCGGATCCCGCCGACGACCGCCTCGCGACCTACCGCGCCAAGCGCGACGCCGCCAGGACGAGCGAGCCCGTGCCCGCCGACGCGCCCGCGCCGTCCGAGGGCCGGTCGTTCGTGATCCAGGAGCACCACGCCCGCGCGCTGCACTGGGACTTCCGGCTGGAGCACGACGGCGTGCTCGTGAGCTGGGCCCTCCCCAAGGGCGTCCCAACCGAGCACGGCACGAACCACCTCGCGGTGCAGACCGAGGACCACCCGCTCGAGTACGGCGCGTTCGAGGGCACGATCCCCGCGGGCGAGTACGGCGGCGGCGAGGTGACCATCTGGGACGCGGGCACCTTCGAGCTGGAGAAGTGGCGCGACGGGAAGGAGGTGATCGCGACGCTGCACGGACGCGGCCACGGCACCGGCATCGACGGGCCGCGGCGGTACGCCCTCATCCACACGGGCGGGCACGGGAAGGCCGACGCGAACTGGCTGATCCACCTGATGGAGCCGGCCGACGCCCCCGCGACGCCGCGTGCGACGCCCGCGCGCCCCGCCGCGCTCGAGAAGGCGAGCGGGCGCACGCGCGTCGGCGCGCGTCGGAAGGGCGCCGCCGCCTCCGCCCCCGCGCCCATGCTCGCGACGGCAGCCACCGGCGCCGGCCTCGACCCCGACGAGGAGTGGGCGGTCGAGATGAAGTGGGACGGCTACCGGGCGATCGCCGTCGTCGCGGAGGGCCGGGCGACCATCACGAGCCGCAACGGCGTCGACCTCACGCCCGCCTTCCCCGAGCTCGCCGAGCTGCCCGACCAGCTCGCCGTCGACGCCGCGGTGCTCGACGGGGAGATCGTCGTGCTCGGCGCCGGCGGACGCCCCGACTTCGGCCTCCTGCAGACGCGCCTCGGCCTGACGGGCGAGAAGGAGATCGCGCGCGCCCGGACGACCGCGCCCGTGCACCTCATGCTCTTCGACGCGCTCGCGGTCGGCGACCGCGTGCTCGTCGAGGAGCCGTACCTGGAGCGCCGCGCCGCCCTCCTCGACGCCGTCCGGTCGCCGGGCCGCGGCCGGATCCAGGTCCCGCCTGCCTTCGACGGCGACCTCGACGGCGCGCTCGCCACCAGCCGGGAGCTCGGTCTCGAGGGCGTCGTCGCCAAGCGCGTGGACGCGCCCTACGAGTCGGGCCGCCGCTCCAGCGCGTGGGTGAAGATCAAGCACCATCGGGCGCAGGAGGTCGTGGTCGGCGGCTGGCGGCCCGGATCCGGCGGCCGCGCCTCCGGCATCGGCTCCCTGCTGGTGGGCGTCCCCGGCGCCGACGGCCTGGTGTACGCGGGCCGCGTCGGCACGGGCTTCACCGAGCGCGACCTCGCCGAGGCGCTCCGCCGCTTCCGCCCGCTGGCGCGGAAGACGAGCCCGTTCGCCGACGTGCCGGCCTCCGACGCCCGCGACGCGCGCTGGATCACGCCGCGCCTCGTCGGCGAGGTCGCGTTCGCCGAGTGGACCGGGACGGGCCGCCTCCGCCAGGCGTCCTGGCGCGGGTGGCGACCGGACAAGTCGCCCGACGAGGTCGTGCGCGAGGACTGAACCGCGCGCCCCGAGGTGAGGCGGACCTTCCCATGCACGTTATGACCGCAACCGCGTCCGTTCACACGGGCCCGATACGCTCGGGGTCATGAAGTTCGCCCACCTGCTCGCCGACGACGGCGTGACCCCCCGACTGGCCGCGATCGTCTCCGAGGGCGAGGCGCTCTTCCTCGACGAGGTGCTCGACGACTCCCCGCGCGACCTCCAGGACCTCATCGAGCGCGGCGACGACGAGATGGCCCGGGTCCGCGCCACCGTCGAGCGCGCCGTCGCCAGCCGCACCAGCACCACGCCGGTGGACGGCCTCACGCACGCGTCCGCGGTCCTCCGCCCGCCGGCCGTCTACGCCGTGGGCCTCAACTACTCGGCGCACGCCGAGGAGCTCAACATCACGAGCGCCTCCGCCCCCACCGTCTTCGCGCTCTGGCCCAACTCCCTCTCGGGCCACGAGGGCACCACGAGCTGGCCGCGCTCGCTCAGCGAGGAGGTCGACTACGAGGTCGAGCTCGGCGTGATCATCGGCCGCGCCGCCCGCGACGTGTCGGAAGCCGACGCGCTCGACCACGTCTTCGGCTACACCGTCGTCAACGACATCACTGCCCGCAACCTGCAGTTCTCGGAGCAGCAGTGGAGCCGCTGCAAGAGCTTCGACGGCTTCTCCCCCACGGGTCCCGTCGTCGTCACGCGCGACGAGGTGCCGGATCCGCAGGACCTCCGCATCACGACGGTGCTCGACGGCGAGACGGTGCAGGACGGACGCACGAGCGGCATGGTCCGCACGGTCGCGCGCCTCGTCTCCTACCTCTCCACCTCGTCGACGCTGCAGCCGGGCACGCTCATCTCCACCGGCACCACGAGCGGCGCCGGCTACTCGCGCGACCCGCAGATCTTCCTCAAGGACGGCAGCACCGTCACGGTCTCCGTCGAGGGCATCGGCTCGCTCACGACGCACACGCGCATCCTCTGACGTGACCCGGTCGGCCGACCGCCCGCGCGTAGGCTCGATCGCATGACCGACCAGCCGCAGGACCCGATCCACGACCACTCGATCCCCGAGGACGCCGACGTGTCGGCGCCCGACGCCGTCGATCCCGAGACGGATGAATTGCACGACGCCACCGGCCGTCGGGGCGGGACGGACGCGTAGCCGCTCCCGGCCGACGCACGTCCGTCGCGTCTAGGCTCGACGCATGATCAACCGTCTCCTCTTCCTCGCCGGCATCGGCACCGGATACGTCCTCGGCGCGCGCGCCGGGCGCAAGCGCTACGAGGGGATCGCGCGCACGTCGCGCTCCGTGTGGGCGAGCGAGCCCGTCCAGCGCGGCGTCCGCCAGGCGCAGACGGTGCTCGACGAGAAGGGCCCCGTCGTGGTCGAGCGCACCGTCGAGACGGCCCGCGAGGTCGCGGACTTCGTCGGCCACGCGGTGCAGGGCGCCGCCGTCGCCGTCGGCCGCACGGCGCACACAGTGGGCGAGCGCATCGGCACGACGACGCAGGATGTCGCGGGCCGCGTCGGCAGCACCACGCAGGACATCGCGGGCCGGGTCGGCGACACCGCCAAGGACCTCGGCACCCGCACGGCCGACCAGACCAAGCACGTCGTCGACCGCGTCGGCCAGCAGGCCACCGAGGTCGGCCACCGCGTCGCCGAGACGGCGGAGGACGTGCGCGACCGCGTCGTCGAGGGCGCCGAGGAGGCGCGCACGCGCGTCCAGGCCACGGCAGAGGACCTCCGCGAGCGCGGCGAGGAGGCCGGCCGCCGCGCCGTCTTCACCGCGGCCGAGGCCCGCGACGAGGCGCTCGCGTCCTTCGACGACGAGGACGAGACCGGTCCCGTCCCGATCGCCGGGGACACGGAGCCCGCAGCGCCGACACCCGCCCCGGCGAAGCCGAAGCCCGCCCCGAAGAAGGCCGCGCCCACGCCGAAGACGGCCCCGAAGGCCACGGAAGCCGCGCACCTGCCGACCCCGGGCGACATCGCCGGATCCGTGCACCGAGAGGAGCCCGCGCACGACGCCCCCGCCGACGACGCGACCGGCACCACCCCGGCACGCACCTCGGGCGAAGAGGCCTGACGCCTGACGCCTCACGCCTCACCGCTCGCACGACACCCGCACGCGACAGCGCGCCGCCGCCCTCGGGCCGCGGCGCGCTGTCGTCGTCCCGGACGGGTCAGTCGGCCTGGCCGCCCTCCTGGGCCGCGTGGGCCGCGAGCATCTCGGGCGTGATGACGGACATGGCCGCCGTCACCGGCTCGAGCCCGGAGAGCCGGTCGGGCGCGAGGATCTTCTCCACCTGCGTCCGCGTCATGAGGCCCGCCTCCACGACGAGGTCCGGGATCGACGCGCTCGTCATGAGCGCCGTCTTCGCGAGGCTGGACGAGGCGGCGTACCCGATGTAGGGCGTGAGCGCGGTGACGACGCCGACCGACGACTCCACCTGCGCCGCGAGCCGCTCGGTGTTGGCGGTGATCCCGTCGATGCAGTTCACGCGCAGCGTCTTCGCCGCGTTCCGCAGCCAGCTCAGCGACTGCAGCAGCGAGTGCGCGATGACCGGCTCGAACGCGTTGAGCTGCAGCTGCCCGCCCTCGGCCGCCATGGTCACCGTCACGTCGGCGCCCGCGATGGAGAACGCGACCTGGTTGACGACCTCGGGGATCACCGGGTTGACCTTGCCGGGCATGATGCTCGACCCCGCCTGGCGCGGCGGCAGGTTGATCTCGCCGAGGCCCGCCTGCGGCCCCGACGACAGCAGCCGCAGGTCGTTGCAGATCTTCGACAGCTTGATGGCACCGCGCTTGAGCGTCGAGGACAGCGTCATGAAGACGCCCGCGTCGCTCGTCGCCTCGATGAGGTCGCTCGCGGTGACGAGCGTGTAGCCCGTGATGGCGCTGAGGTGCCCGCGCACGGCCGCCGCGTAGTTCGGATCCGCCGTGATGCCCGTGCCGATGGCCGTCGCGCCGAGGTTGATCTCCGACAGCAGCGGCACCAGCTCGCCGAGCCGCGCGTGGTCCTCGCCCAGCGTGGTGGCGAAGCCGTGGAACTCCTGGCCGAGCGTCATCGGCACGGCGTCCTGCAGCTGCGTGCGGCCGACCTTGAGCACCTGCGAGAACTGCGCGCCCTTCGCGAGGAACGAGCGGCGCAGGAGGTCGAGCTCGTCGAGCGTCTGCAGCAGCGAGTGGATGAGGGCGACCTTGAGCGCGGTCGGGTACGTGTCGTTCGTCGACTGGCTGCGGTTCACGTCGTCGAGCGGGTGCATGTGCTGGTAGTCGCCGAGCGCGTGGCCGGCCCGCTCGAGGGCGCGGTTCGCGATGACCTCGTTGGTGTTCATGTTGGTGCTCGTGCCGGCGCCGCCCTGGATCACGCCGACCACGAACTGGTCGTGCAGGTGCCCCGCGATGATCTCGGTGCACACCTCGTCGATCTGCTTCGCCTTCCGCGCGTCGAGCACGCCGATCTGCACGTTGGCGCGGGCCGCGGCCTGCTTCACCTGCGCGAGGGCGACGACGAACTCCGGGTAGACGCTGAGCGGCCGGAGGCTGATGGGGAAGTTCTCCAGCGCGCGCGCCGTGTGGATCCCCCAGTAGGCGTCGGCGGGGACGTCCATGCTCCCCAGGCTGTCGGTCTCGGTCCGGACGGGGTGGCCGTCCGGGGTCGGGATGCGGTCGTCGTTCGGGCTGGCAGCGGTCATGGTGGAGGCTCCGTCGTCTCGTCGCTCGTGGCATGAGGATCCTTCGACCCTACTAGCGGCCCGGGACCCCGCCGAGGCCGCCCCGGCCCGCGGATAGGCTCGTCGGATGCGCCGCTTCCTCGGGATCGACCTCGCCTGGGCGGAGGGCACGGCGGCCCGCCCGGCGCGCGAGACGGGGCTCGCCTGCATCGACGCGTCGGGCCGTGTCCTCGACCTCGTGACGGCCCGCGGGATCGACGAGGTGGTCGCCTGGGTCGCCCGCTGGGAGGGCCCCGGCGCGGTCGCCGCGGTCGACGGGCCGCTCGTCGTCGCCAACGCCACCGGCAGCCGGCTCGCGGAGAAGGAGGTGGCGTCCCGCTACGGCCGCCTCGGGATCTCCGCCTACCCGTCGAACACGGGACGGCCGGCGCAGGGCGCGGTCGCGCTGCGGCGGAGGCTGGAGGACGCGGGCTGGGAGTACGACGACGGGTCGGGTGTCGCGCGCGACGCCGGTGCCCGCACGATGCTCGAGTGCTACCCGTACACCACGCTCGTCGGCGCGCCCGAGCTCGGGTTCGCGGGTCCCAAGCCGCGGTACAAGCGCCTCGCGCCACTGCTCGCGACGGCGGAGCGCCGGCCCCATCGCGCGGCTGAGTTCCGCGTGGTGCTCGACGCGGTCGCCGGGCTGGCGTCCGCGGATCCGCCGCTCGACGTCGCGACGCACCCGCGCGCGGCCGCGCTCGTCGCGGAGGGCCCCGCGATCGTGGAGCGGCAGCACAAGCACCTCGAGGACCTGCTCGACGGCCTGATCTGCGCGTGGACCGCCGCGTACTGGGCGCGCCACGGGCTCACGCGTTCGCAGGCGCTGGGCGCGCGCGATCCGGTGGTCGACGAGCGCGGGCGCCGCGGCACGATCATCGCGCCGGCCCGGCCGCACCAGCGCGCGCCCGACGATCCGCGGTTCGCACCCGAGGCCTGAGCCGGGCGCCGGACCGGTCGCGCGGGCCGGGCGCGTCAGCCGCGACGGAGCCCGAAGCGCAGCTGCAGCACGAGCAGCAGGTTCTTCACGAGCGTGTCGCTCGGGATCTTCGACTCGCCCTCGGTGCGGTCCATGAACACGATCGCCACCTCGGTCGGCCGCGTCGCGAGCTTCAGCGCGCGCTGCTTCATCTCGATCTGGAAGCCGTAGCCCGTCGTCGTGATGGTGGACGGCGTGATCGACCGGAGCAGCTGCGTCTCGTAGAGGTTGAAGCCGCCCGTGTAGTCGGTGATCCGCGAGCCGAGGAACAGGCGGGTGTAGAGGTTGCCTCCCACGCTGAGGAACCGGCGCTTGAGGTTCCAGTCGGGCGTCGCGCCGCCGCGGATGTAGCGCGAGGCCACCACGAGGTCGGCTCCGCCGCGGACCCGTCGCAGCATCTCGGTGATGTAGGCGGGGTCGTGCGAGAGGTCGGCGTCCATCTGCAGGATGTGCGTGGGCGGCTCGTCGGACCCGAGCAGCTTCTCGAACGCCCAGATGTACGCCGCCCCGAGGCCCGCCTTCTCCGCGCGGGTCTCGACCCGCACGCGGAACGTGTCGGTCTCGACGCTCGACGCGAGCGACCGGGCGAGGTCGGCGGTGCCGTCCGGCGAGGAGTCGTCGACGATCATCGCCGTGATCGTGAAGTCGGCGTTCTCCGCCGCCATGGCCGCGAGTCGGGGCAGCAGCTCCCCGACGTTGCGCGCCTCCTCGTAGGTGGGGATCACGATCGTGAGACTGCTCAAGCTGGTGGTTCCGTCTCCGAATCGGGGGATGACCCGGATTCGGGCCTCGTCGAGTCTAGCCAGCGACCGCGGATCCGACCGCGCGGGACGGCCGTCGTCCGTTATCCGCTTGTTACACTTCGAGAGGCCCGGCGCCCTGACGCCGTGCGCACCCGCCGAACCCACCGGCGACCGCGCCGGGTGCCGGGAGGATCAGCGTGACGAAGCTCCTCGCCGACCGCCGCGTCCGCTTCCTCATCGCCGGGCTCCTCAACACGGGCCTCGACTTCGTGCTGCTCAACGCGCTGATCCTCGTGGCGCACATGCCCGTGCTCGCCGCGAACCTGATCTCGGTCACGGTCGGCATCACCATCTCGTACTTCCTCAACCACTTCTTCGTGTTCCGCCACGGCGAGCCCGTCACGTGGGGGCGGTTCCTGCGCTTCTTCGCGGTCACGGGCTTCAGCTCGCTGCTCCTGCAGAGCGGCGTCATCTGGCTCTTCGAGCGCGGCTTCGACACGACCTTCGGCCGCTCGCTCCTGACGTTCGGCACGAGCGCGGAGCAGGAGTTCCTCGAGATCAACATCGCGAAGGCCACCGCGGTGCTCATCGGCCTCGTGTGGAACTTCACGCTGTACCGGCTCGTGGTGTTCCGGCCGCCCGCGGAGCCGGGCGACGGCCTGCCCGCCGTGCCGCATGCCGACGGCTCCCCCGCCGTGCGCCAGGCGGCGTCCGCCGACTGAGCAGGGGACACCCGCCCGCCGACCCGCTCCGTCCCGCGAGGCGGAGGTCAGAACGGCAGCAGGAGCTGCGTCTCGTCGACGATGGTCATCGCGCTCGCGGCGATCCGATGCGGCGTCCAGGTCGGCGTGTCGTACCCCGGATCCACGCGCCACGGCACCTGACCGCGATTGGGCCCCTCGCCCGGCGACACCCACGTCCACACGCTCGCCCCCACGTCAGAGCCCGTGCCGTGATCGTTCCACGCCGATTCGACCCCGCCGAGCGCCTCGCAGAGGTCCGCCCGGACGAATGCGTAGTAGGGCCCGATCTGGCCGGTGGTGTCGCTGATCTTGACGTAGCCCGCGGGCGGATCCGCTGACCAGAGTTCGAGACTCGTCCGGGCGCGATTCGTGTCGTACCAGACGCGATCGCCCGTCCCGTTCGATGCGAGGGGCGCCGTGGTGTCGGACGACGACGCCCTCACGCACAATCCCCGGGCGGTTCCGTCGATCTCCGGTGGCGACTGGCCCTTGCGCCAACCCGCGCCGTAGTACCCCGTCGACTTCCACCCGGCCGCGAAGAACGCCTCCTGGTCGGCGATGTCCGGCACGGACACCATGAAGTTCAGGTCGGCGTCCGAGCCCCGGTCCGAAGCGGCGAGCTGGAGGGGGGCGTAGTAGCCCTGCAGCGGGGGTGCGATCGGCGACTCGATGAGGGATGCGGCGTCAGCTGTGCTCATGGCTCCGACCGTACGTCCGACGGCAGGGACATCGCGCCCGCCCCTTCGGGCGTCGCCTCCAGCGTCGCCGTCCCGACGCGGGTCCACGACGGCGATCCCGGCGGTCAGACCCCCAGCAGCTGCTCGATCGGGCCGCGCGCGAAGAAGACCAGGAAGCCCGCCGAGACCACCCACAGCAGCGGCGACACCTCGCGCACGCGGCCGGAGAACGAGCGCACGAGGACCCAGGAGAGGAAGCCGACGCCGATGCCGTTGGCGATCGAGTAGGTCAGCGGCATGACGAGCACGGTGAGGAACACGGGCAGCGCGACCGAGAAGTCGGTCCACACGATGTCGCGGATCTGCGACGCCATGAGCGTGCCGACGATGACGAGCGCGGCGGCCGCGACCTCGAGCGGCACGACCTGCGTGAGCGGCGTGAAGAACATCGCGAGGAGGAACAGCACGCCGGTGACCATCGACGCGAGGCCCGTGCGGGCGCCCTCGCCGATGCCGGAGGCCGACTCGATGAAGACCGTGTTCGACGAGCTCGACGTGGCGCCGCCCGCGACCGCGCCGAAGCCCTCGACGACCAGCGCGCCCTTGAGGCGGGGGAAGTCGCCGCGCTCGTCCGAGAGGTCGGCCGCCTTGGCGAGGCCCGTCATGGTGCCCATCGCGTCGAAGAAGTTCGTGAACACCAGCGTGAAGACGAGCATGAGGCTCGAGATGATGCCGATGCGGCCGAACGCGCCGAAGTCGAACGCGCCGACGAGGCCGAGGTCCGGCAGCGACACGGGCGTGCCGGGCAGCACGGGCGCGTTGAGGTTCCAGCCGGTGGCGCCGGAGGTGTTCGACGGGCCGATGTGGAAGACCTGCTCCACGACGATGGCGATGAGCGTGGTCGCGACGATCCCGATGAGCAGCGCTCCCGGCACGCGGCGGGCCATGAGCACGCCCATGATCACGAGGCCGAGGATGAAGACCACGGTCGGCAGCGACGCGATGGAGCCGTCGATCCCGAGCGCGAGCGGCGACGCGGGCACGCCCGTGCCCCGCACGAAGCCGGAGTCGACGAATCCGATGAACGCGATGAAGAGGCCGATGCCCACCGTGATGGCGGTCTTCAGCTCCCGCGGGACGGCGCGGAAGATCAGCGTGCGCAGGCCCGTGGTGGCGAGCAGCACGATCACGAGGCCGTTGATGACCACGAGGCCCATCGCCTCCGGCCAGGTGACCTCGCCGACCACGCTCACCGCGAGGAAGGAGTTGATGCCGAGGCCCGCCGCGAACGCGAACGGGAGGCGCGCGACGAGGCCGAACAGGATCGTCATGACGCCCGCGGTGAGGGCCGTCGCGGCTCCCACCTGCGAGGCCCGCAGCCAGTTGCCCTCGACGTCGAGCGTGGCCGCGTCCGCGCTGAAGCCGCCGAGGATCAGCGGGTTGAGCACGACGATGTACGCCATCGTCACGAAGGTGAGGACGCCGCCGCGGATCTCGCGCGCGTAGGTGGATCCGCGCTTCGTGATCTCGAAGAACCGGTCGAGCGCGCCGCGCCCTCCCGTGGTCTCGGGGACGGGGGCGGGGGACGACGTGCGTGCTTCGGTCATGGGCTTCTTCCGCGAGGGGTCGGGTCGGACGACGGGAGGGAGAGGAGCCGACGACCTTGTCGGGACGGGATCGAGCCTAGGGGCGGGGGCGCGGTGGGGAGAAGCCCGGCTGCGGCGCCCGCGGGTCAGGAGTGCAGGGCCGGGATGATGAGGTAGACGCCGTAGAGCACGGCGAGGCCGCTGAGGGCGAAGCAGACGTAGCCGCCCACGGTCGCGGCCTGCGGGCGGATGCCCGTGACCGAGACCTTGTCGCCCTCGTCGTCGTACTCGGTGCCGACGGCCAGCAGCCGCACGCCGAGCGCGAAGAGGCACACCACCGCGACGGCGCCCACGAGGGCCGCCACGGCGACGACGAGGAACGCGCTCCAGTCGATCATGCGGCCTCCCTGGCCTTCCGGGCGGCCTTGGTGGCCTTGCGTCCGCGCACCGCGAATCCAGCGGCGTCGACCTCGACGATGGCGTTGCGCGCGTCGACCGCGTTCCGACGCGAGCGCCAGAAGATCCAGACGATCACGGCGACGCCCACGACCGCGTCGATGACGAAGCCGACCGTGCCGGTGCTCGCGATGAGCGCGGCGACCGCGCCCACGATCGCGGCCGACGGCAGCGTGAGCAGCCAGCCGAGCGCGATCTTGCCGACCGTGTTCCAGCGCACGGACGCGCCACGGCGTCCGAGGCCCGAGCCGATGACGGACCCGGACGCCACCTGCGTGGTCGAGAGCGCGAAGCCGAGGTGGCTGGACGCGAGGATGGTGGCCGCGGTCGACGCCTCGGCGCTGAAGCCCTGCGCGGGCTTGACCTCGGTGAGGCCGGAGCCCATCGTGCGGATGATGCGCCAGCCGCCCATGTAGGTGCCCAGCGCGATGGCGACGGCGCACACCGCGATGACCCAGAATGCGGGGCCAGAGCCCGCGGCCTGGAAGCCGCCCGCGATGAGCGTGAGGGTGATGATGCCCATGGTCTTCTGCGCGTCGTTGGTGCCGTGGGCGAGGGCCACGAGCGACGACGTGAAGATCTGGCCGTAGCGGAAGCCTCCGCGCTCGTTCGGGCCGCTCGAGCGGCGCGTGATCGAGTAGGCCAGCTTGGTCGTCGTGTACGCGATGAGGCCGGCGATCGCGGGGGCGAGCAGCGCCGGGAGGATCACCTTCGACAGCACGACGCCGAAGTCGACCGAGCCGAGCCCCGCGCCCACGACCGCCGCGCCGATGAGGCCGCCGAACAGCGCGTGGCTGGAGCTCGACGGGAGCCCGCGGAGCCACGTGACGAGGTTCCAGACGATGGCGCCCATCAGCCCCGCAAAGATCATGGTCGGCGTGATCTGCACGCCGCCGTCGCCCTCGCGGATGATGCCGCCGGACACGGTCTTCGCGACCTCGGTGCTGAGGAACGCGCCCACGAGGTTGAGGACCGCGGCGATGGCGACGGCCACCCGCGGCTTCAGCGCACCCGTCGCGATGGGGGTCGCCATCGCGTTCGCCGTGTCGTGGAAGCCGTTGGTGAAGTCGAAGAACAGCGCCAGCGCGATGACCAGGACGACGATGAGGGTGAGATCCACTACCGGATCCCTCGAGCGGATGTCACAGTCGTCGATCCTAACGGCCTGCACACGGCCACCTCGAACGGCGACCGCCGGATGTCGGGCAGGTGAACATCCCTCGACACCGCGGCCGCGGCCGGCTCAGATGTGCGGCACGAAGTCCCGCCACGCGACGCGGCGCTCGGCGTGCGGGTCGTGCTCGACCCGGTCGACCACGTCGAAGACCAGGGTCGCGCGCTCCCCCGACGCGGAGGTCGACGCCCCGGCGCCCGGCGCCTCGTCGTCGCCGCCGACGTAGGGCGGCCAGGACTCGTCGACGGTCCCGTCCTGCGCGAAGCGGAGCCAGGCGATGCGCATCCGCTCCCCCGCCGCGACGAACGCGCGCCGGCCGCCGAGGAGGGTCATGCCGCGGCCGAGCATCGAGTCCATCCGGTCGAACAGCGCGAACAGCTCGAGCCCGTGCGTGGCGTCGAGCCCCATGAGGCGCACGAGGCGCGGCGCGATGTCAAAGCGGTAGAAGTGCACGGGCGCGTAGCGGGCGTGGCGCTCGGCGACCTTGATCGACGGGAACCAGAAGGCGTAGTCGCCGCCGAAGTCGAGCGCGGCCCGGCGCTTCGGGAGGCCCGGGTAGAGCGCGGCCAGCTCCTCGCGGTGGCCCTCGTCGGTCTTCGCGAACACGGCCTCGATGCGCGGCGGCGTCGTCGCGAGGATGTCGAGGCGGCCGGTGAACAGGGATCCCTCGCGCTCGTTGGTGCCGATGATGAGCGGCACCCGGGCCGCGCGACCGTGCTTGAAGGCGTCGAGCGGGCGCTCCGGCAGCACGTCGCCGTCGATGACGGGGCTGAACGTGATGGTGCCGGGCTCCTGGTCGGGCGTCCGCACCATGAGCTCGTTCGCGGCCGCCGCCAGCGTGGACGCGCTCGCGGAGGTGAGGAGGCGCACGGCCTCGGCGTCGTCGGGCACGCGGCCCGCCCGATCCGCGAGGAGGCCGACGAACTCCTCGGCCCAGCGCGCCGTCTGCTCGGCCGGGTAGACGGCGTTCGTGGGCGAGCTCTGCGCGATGGCCCGGGTGAACAGCCCGTGGGCGGCCGGCACGGCCATGAGCGTCGTGACGGCGTTGCCGCCCGCGGACTCGCCGAACATCGTGACGTTGTCGGGATCACCGCCGAACGCCCGGATGTTGTCGCGCACCCACTGGAGCGCCTGCACCTGGTCGCGCAGGCCCAGGTTCGACTCGATGGGGCGCTCGGGGCTCGAATAGCGGCTGAAGTCGAGGTAGCCGAGCGCGCCGAGCCGGTAGTTGAAGCTGACGTAGACGATGCCGCCCTGGCGGACGAGGCCCTCGCCCTGCACGGGGTTCTCGCGCGAGGATCCGACGACGTACGCGCCGCCGTGGATGAAGACCATGACGGGCCGCAGCTGCGACTCGCGGTTCACGCGCGCGGCGTCGGGGCTGAGGCCGGACGGGGCGATGACGTTGATGGTGAGGCAGTCCTCCCCCATGGGCGTGCCCTGCGGCGCGCCCATGAAGGCGCCGGCGCTGACCTGCGGGGCGACCTTGCCGAAGTGCTGGGCGAAGCGCGCGCCCTCCCAGCCGACGACGGGCTGCGGTGCCCGGAAGCGGAGATCGCCGCGGGGCGGGGCCGCGAACGGGATCCCACGCCAGGCCTCGACGCCGCGCTCGCGGACGCCCCGGACCGTGCCGCCCGTGACCCGCACGTCGAGCTCCGACGGGTCGTACGCCGGGGTGGGCGGATCGGCGTCGGGGGTCACCCGGTCGAGTTTACGGTCCGCCCTCACGCTCCCGGGACGGCGGTCGCGAGCAGGCGCTCCAGCGCGCGCTCGGCGCGCCACAGGGCGGACTCCGTGCGCAGGCGCTCGGCCTCGTGCAGCACGCCGAGCGCGAAGGAGTCCTCGCCGCGGGCCGCGAGGCGCCTCGCCTCGTCGCGGAGCACGCGCTGCATGGCGAGGCCGTCGCGGTGCTCGCCGAGCTCGTCGTGCACCTCCTCGGCCGCGGTCGCGAGCCGCATCGCCTTCCGGCCGAGGACCTGGACCGTGCGTCCGCTCACCTCCTCCGCGGCGTAGCGGAGGCGCTTGGCGGCCTTGCGGACCTCGTGCAGCGCCTCGGTGCGCGCGGCCTCGCCGACCGCCTCCTGCGCGACCGCGGCCCGGCGGCCGACGCGTTCGGCGTCGCGGCGGAGGGCGGCGTGCAGGGCGGGGCCGGCGGGGGCGCTCGCGTCGTGCGTGAGCGGCGGATCCGCCACCAGCCGGTCGAGGTCGTCGAGCAGGGCGACGTAGCGCGCGGACGAGAGCGCCCGGAGCACGCGCTCGCGGGCGCGGCGGTGGCGCTCGTCGAGGACGTCGTGCAGGGCGTCACCGACGTGGTCGGGCACGGTCGCGGTGTCGTGCTCCACGACGGACCAGACCACGCGGTCGCGCAGCACCTCCAGGTCGCGCGCGTCGCCGAGCACGGCGCCGAGCGCGGTGAGCTCGGCGCGGACGGGTGCGGTGGCGGCCGGATCGACGACGTCCTGGTGGGTGCGGAGGGCGCTGCGGAGACGGCGGACGGCGACGCGCATCCGGTGCACGGCGTCGTGCTCGTCGGCGCGCACGTGCGGGTCGGCGGCGACGAGGTCGCGGACGCCGCGGGCGAGGACCGCGCGGGCGACGTCGGACGCGGGGCTCTCCTTCGTGAGCGTCGCGGGATCGGGCAGCGCGGGCCCGGCGGGCGCCTGCCGCCCGAGCGCGTCGGCGCCGAGCGCGCGGGCGAGCTTGGAGGCGCTGTCGGAGGGCTGGGCGCCGGCGTCGAGGACGTGGCGCTCGATCCGGTCGAGGAGCGCGGTGCGCTGCTTCCGCTTCGCGGGCGCGTCGGGCAGCAGCTCGACCTCCCACTCGTGCCAGGCGCGCACCGTGCCGCCGCGGACGTCGGATCCGGTGACCCGGTCGTCGGCGAACTCGGCGACCGCCCTGCCCTCCGCGTCGTGCAGCGTGACGATGGTGCGCACGGTCTCGAGGCGCGCGAGCGGCGTGAGATCGCGGCCGCGGACGTGCACCGCCACCTGGTCGAGCACCGGGCCGGGGATCGCGCCGTCGCCGTCGTCGCCGTCCTGGAGCGGCCAGCCGAGCTCGGTGCGGCCCTCGCCGCCGTCGGCCGGGAGCTTCACGTGCCAGCCCGCGTCGTGCCCGCCCTCGCGGCGGCGGAGGATCATGCGGCGGTCGGCGAGCGCGTGGTCGGCGGTGTCGAGGTAGACCGCCACGAGAGTGACGGGCTCCGCGGGCCGCGCCTCGGCGACACCCTCGATCCCGACGAACCCCGGGACGGGGATCCCCTCCGGGACGTCGTACTTGCGCTCGATCTCGACGGAGGATGTGTGCACCATCCCCCCTGTGTAGCGCACCCGGCCGGACGCGGCCATCCGGCGACGGTCCGCGGGAGCATCACGGCGCCGGGCGTGGGTCAGACTGGCTGGCATGCCCATCCGCCCGCGCCGCGTCGCAGCCGACGACGCCCCGCCGCAGGTCGAGCTCGACGAGGCGGCCCTCCACCGCCGCCAGCGCATCGGTCGCGAGCTCGGCTGGTACGCGTGCCGCCGGGCGGTCTACGGGTTCATGAAGCACCGCGGCATCGACATGGCCGCGAGCCTCACCTTCTACTCCACGCTCTCGCTCGTGCCGGCGGCGGTCGCCGTGCTCAGCCTCATCGGCGTCGTCGGCGACACGCGGGCGGGCGTCGAGGGCGTGCTGGGCGTGCTGACCGCCGTGCTGGGCGACTCGGCGGTCGACGTGATCCGCGAACCGGTCGAGCAGCTCGCCGACGGCCCCCGCTCCGGCATCGCGTTCACGGTCAGCTTCCTGGGCGCGCTCTGGACCTCGGCGGCCTACGTCACCGCGTTCGGCCGCGCGATGAACCGCGTGCAGGAGACGGAGGAGGGCCGGCCGCTCGTGAAGTACCGCGCGCTGATGCTCGGGGTGACGGTCGCGCTGCTGGTCGTCAGCGTGGTGATGGTGGGCATGCTCCTGCTCACCGACGACGGCGCACGGGCGCTCGGGCAGCAGCTCGGCCTCGGCGACACGACGCTCGTGGTGTGGGCCGTCGTGAAGTGGCCGCTGCTCGTGGTGCTGCTGACGGGGATCATCGGGGTGCTGTACGCGGCCACGCCGAACCTGCGCCGCCGCCGCGTGGACCTGCTCACGTGGGGCAGCCTCGTGGCGATCGTCGCCTGGGGCCTCGGCACCGCCGGCTTCGTCTGGTACGTGACGACCATCGCGACCTACGAGTCGACCTACGGGGTGCTCGGCGCGGTGATCGTGCTGCTGCTGTGGCTCTACATCGGCAACCTGTCGCTCGTGCTGGGCGGCGAGCTCGACGTGGAGATCATCCGCGCCCGGCAGCTGCAGGCGGGGATCCCGGCCGAGCACGCGCTGCGGCTGCCGGTGCGGGACACGACGCGCGCCGACCGCCTCGCGCGGCGCCGCGCCCTCCTCGAGGACGAGGGGCGGCGCCTGCGCGAGGCGCGCTCGGGGCGTGACGCGACGGCCGCCGAGGAGCGCCGGGCGGATGCACCGGCGACGCTCCCCGAGGACGACGCGAGGGAGGTGCGGGTCAGGCGGAAGCGCTGGTCCGCACGACCATCTTCCCGACGTTCTCGCCGCGCATGAGGCCGGTGAAGGCCTCGAACGCGCGGTCGATGCCGTCGATCACGGTCTCGTCGGCCGTGATGCGGCCCTCGGCCAGCCACGGGCCCATCTTCGACGCGAACTCCGGCGCGAGGTCCTGGTGGTTGCCCAGGGTGAAGCCGCGGAGCGTGAGGCCGCGCGTGACGATGCGACCCGTGTTGCGGATCGCGATCTCCTCGCCCGTGGAGTTGTAGGTCGAGATCGACCCGCAGTTGGCGACGCGGCCGCCGTTCTTCAGGGCGCCCAGCGCGGCGGAGAGGTGGTCGCCGCCGACGTTGTCGAAGTAGAGGTCGATGCCGTCGGGCGCCGCCTCCGCGAGCTTCTGCTCGAGGTCGCCGCCGTGGTAGTCGAACGCGGCGTCGAAGCCGAGGTGCGACGTGAGGCGCTCGACCTTCTCGGCGGATCCGGCGCTGCCGACGACGCGCGAGGCGCCGAGCAGGCGGGCGATCTGGCCGACCATCGAGCCGACCGCGCCGGCCGCGCCGGACACGAAGACGACGTCGCCCTCCTGGATGGAGGCGATGCGGGTGAGGCCGACGTAGGCGGTGAGGCCCGTGAGGCCGAGCACGCCGAGGTGCGCGGAGGACGCGACGCCGGGGACCTCGGGGACGGGGCGGAAGCCCGAGGCCTGGCCCTGGGCGATGTCGCGCCAGCCGAGCGCGTGGCTGACGAGCGTGCCGACGGCGAGGTCGTCGGAGCGGGACTCGACGACGCGGCCGACGGCGGATCCCGTCATGGTCTCGTCGAGCTGGAACGGCGGCACGTAGGACGGCACGTCGTTCATGCGACCGCGCATGTAGGGGTCGACGGAGATGAACTCGTTCTCGACGCGGACCTCGCCGTCCTGCAGGTCGGGCAGGTCGACCTCGACGCGGCGGACGTCGTCGGGGGTGGGCTCGCCGGTGGGGCGCTTCGCCAGCTGCCACTGGATGCTGCGTGCAGACATGGGTCTCCTTGCGTTCTCGGGTGCGGGCGGTCGGACGGCCGGCCCGCGGCGCTCGTGGCGCGGCCCCACCCTCCCACCACCGTCTGGACGCGGCACCCAGCGAGGCGTGGCCTCGCGGCGTGTCGGCCGGGCGCGTCGCCTCATCGGCGGGCCCGTCCGACGCCCGGCCGGGCGCGTCGCGCGCGGCTAGGCGGAGGCCCTCGTCCGGCGGCTCGCCACGTGCTCCGCGAGCACGTCGCGCACGCTCGTCCACGTGTGCGCGCCGAACCGCTCGCGGTCCACGTGCAGGAGCTCCGCCTCGCCGCTGTACATGCTGACGAGGTACTGCATCCCCTGCCAGGCGGGGAACGTCGCCTGCTCGTCGCGGCCGACGCGGCGCATGATGCTGCTCGCCGTGGCGAGGACGCCCGTCGACCCCGCCCACTGCAGCGCGAACGGCGTGCCCGTGATCTCCGTCATCGTCCGGGCGATGTCGCGCGCCGAGACCCGGTCGCCGGCCACCTCGACCACGCGCGGCGCGTCGTCGTCGAGGGCGACGAGCGCCGTCACGCGGGCCGTGTCGTCCTTGGTCGTGAAGTCGAGCACCTGGTCCGCGGACGACCAGTAGAGGACGCGGCGCCGGTCGAACAGGACCAGGGGCGCCTGGCCGGTGAGCATGTCGGCGAAGGCGCCGTTGAGCACCGAGGTGGCCCGGATCGGCGCCGCGTCGAGGTCGGCTGCGAACTCGCGCCGCAGCTCGAAGTTGCGGTTGCTGCCGGGCGTGACCCGGCGGTAGTCGGAGGAGTAGTCCGACGGGACGAAGCGCGGCACGCCGGCCGCGACCGCCGCCGTCAGGAGCGCGCGCTGCGCCCCCACGATCACCGCGCGGGCGCCGCTGACGGCGGACACGACGACGCGCGCGCCGGCGACCGCCCGGATCAGCGCGGTCCGGTCGGTGTACGCCGCCTCGACGACCTCGACGCGCGGGTCATCGCCCCACGCCTCGGCGGCGGCCGTGCTGCCGGGCCGGGTGAGGACGCGGACGCGCGCGCCGGCCGCGAGCAGCTCGCGGACGATGCGGCGGCCGAGGTCGCCGGTGGCGCCGGCGACGACGACGGGGCCGGATGCGGGAGAAGAGGTGCTCACGAGGGTTCTCCATCTCGGGGGGTGCGGCGCGCCGGTCGGCGCGAACGGTGGGGGGCCGCGACGGGCTGCTCGAGGCGCGCGACGTCCGACTGCTCGGCGGCGGGGCCGGCGGCCTCGCCGATCCCGAGGGCGACGCGGGCGAGGAGGCGACGGAGCGCCGTGCGCTCGTCCGGGGCGAGGGCGCCCATCAGGCCGTCCTCGACCGTGCCGAGCGCGACGCGGGCCGTCGCCAGCAGGGCGCGCCCGGCGTCGGTCGGCACGACCTGCCGGATCCGGCGATCCCGCGGATGCGGCTGCCGCTCGACGTGCCCGCCCGCGGCGAGCGCGTCGATCACGTAGGTCATCTGCGTCTTGTCGATCCCGAGGCGCTGCGCGAGCGCGAGCTGCGACGACGGCTCCTCCGTGGTGATCGCCACGAGCACCTGGTACCCGCGCGGGCCGCCCGGGACGTCCGCGACGGCCGCCGACGCGGTGCGCACGAAGCCCTGGTAGACGGCCTGGATGGACCATCCGAGCTGCGTCTCGATGCCGCCGGATCCCCAGTCGATGCCGGATGCGTCCACGTCGCCGTCGGCGCCGTCGCGGTCACGGGTCGCGGTGGATGAGCTCATGTGGAAATCATATCCACAAGAGATCGTCTCTTGTCAAGATCATCTGTCGGACGGGGTGACGGCGACCGCCGGTTCAGCGCCAGCTCGGTGCATCCCCGCCGAGCCCGGTGGCGATCCAGGTCGGAACGAGCGACGCGGGTCCGACGCGCAGGGGCGACGCCGTCATGCGGACATCGCCGAGCGGGGTGGCCGCGAGCCGTGGTGCCTCGTCCCGCGGATCCCCGCTCCCCTCGGCCGCGTCCGGCGACGCGGCGCGCGGCAGCGCGAGGAGGGCGTGCGCGGTGCGGGCGAGGGAGAGCCGCCACGTCGATCCGCGCCCGGAGCCGGCCCGCCGCGCCAGCCCGGCGACGACGCAGGCGGCCGCGAGGTACCCCGTGCCCCAGTCGAGCGCCTGCACGGGCAGCGGCACGGGCCGGTCGCCGCCCGACGCGACCATCCCGGCGTGCGCGATCCCCGACGCGCTCTGCACGATCGAGTCGAAGCCGCGTCGCCCCGCCCACGGACCCGACCACCCGTACGCGTCGACGGTCGCCGCCACGAGGCCCGGGCGGATCCGCTCCCGCTCGTCGGGCGGGAATCCGAGCGCGTCGAGGGCGCCGGGACGGTAGCCGTGCACGAGCACGTCGGCGCCCGCCAGCAGCTCGACGAGGCGCGCACGGCCGGCCGGGGTCCGCGCGTCGAGGCGCGCGGTCCGCTTGCCCGCCATGACGAGCGGCAGGACGGCGGGCTCGTCCCAGTCGGGCGGATCCACGCGCAGCACGTCCGCGCCGAGGGCCGCGAGCGCCTGCGTGCACGCCGGGCCGGCGATGACGCGCGTGAGGTCGAGCACGCGGATCCCGGCGAGCGGCGCCTCCGCGGTGGGACGCCAGCCCGACGCGCGCGCGTCCCGGCCTCCGTCCGCGCAAGCGATGAGCGGCTCGGCGGCGACCGCCCGGCCGGCGTCCGTCCCGACCCACTCCCCCGCGCTGCGCAGGGCGGCCGCGACGCCGCCGGCGGCGACGACCGCGTCCTCGAGGGCGATCGCGTCCCACCCGCCGATCGCCCGAGCGAGCGCGTCGGCGTCGGCGTCGCGCGCGCACCCGGCGGCCGCGAGCAGCGCGGAGCGGTGCCGGGGCGCGTTGGCGTGCGTGCGGATCCACGAGCCGTCGCGGGTGGGGAACGAGGCGGACAGCGGATCCCACGGCGAGGGCAGCGCCCACCCCACCGGCTCCACGTGCTGCCCGCACCACGCCTCGGCGCGGCCGCGGTGGACGACGACCTCGCGGGGGCCCGGCAGGCCGACGGCCTCGTGGAGCGCGGCCACGGCGGCGCCGAGCAGCCCGAGCGAGGACACGACGAGGTCGGTGACGGGCAGCGCGGAGCGGAGGGAGCCGCGACCCACGACGCGGATCGGCGCGGTGGCGCCGAGGAGGGCGGCCGCGGCAGCGAGCCCGGAGGCGTCGTCGGGGGCCGTGGTCGTCATGCCCGCACGCTACGCCGGCGGGCGGGCGCGGATCAGCCCCCGAACGGGCGCAGCGACACCGACTCGAGGGTGCCGTCGCGGGTCTGGTCGACGACGAGCCGCACGGCGCGCGCGACCGACGCGGGCTCGAGGTAGCGCGTCTCGTCGTACTCGCCGCCCTCCTTCGCCCGGAGCTCGCGCTGCATGTCGGTGGCGACGCGGCCCGGGTGCACGCTCGAGACGCGCACGCCGTGCGGGCGCTCCTCCTCGCGCAGGGCGTCGCCGAGCGCGCGGAGGGCGAACTTGGATCCCGCGTAGATGCCGCCCCTGGGGCTCGCCGTGAAGCCGGATCCGGAGTTGACGAGCACGACCTGCCCCTTCGCCGCCCGGAGCGCGGACAGGAGGACGCGCGTCACCTCGGCGACCGCGAAGACGTTGATCTCGAACACGCGGCGCCACTCGTCGACGGGCGTCGCGTCGACGGCGTCGCCGCCGATCACGCCGGCCGAGTGCACGAGCACGTCGAGGCGGTCGAGGTCGGGCACGAGGTCGGCGAGGCCGCCCGCGGCGAGGTCGGCGGCCCAGCCGACGGCGTCGGGGAGCGCGGCGGCGAGCGCGTCGACGACGTCGCGGTCGCGGCCGTGCACGATCACGCGATGGGTGCGGGCGAGGTCCTCCGCGACGGCGCGGCCGATGCCGCGGGTGGCTCCGGTGACGAGGGCGACGGGGCGGGCGTGGTCGGTCATGGATCCTCCTGGGTGGCGGGCCTCCAGGCTACCGACGGCATCCGGCCATCCCGCCGGGAGCGCTCCGGGGCATGACGTAGCGTGAGGGGGTCCGCCGCCGAGCGGCCCGCCGCCCGAGAGGATCCGCCCGTGCACGCCCGCTTCCCCGCCAGCCTCGAGGTGCTGCGCCAGGAGGCCCGCGACGAGCTGGACGCCGTGATCGAGCACCGCTGCCGGGACGGCGCCGACCCGTGGGAGGTGATCCCGGAGCTGCCGACCGTGGACGAGCACGTGGTCGCGACCCTCCGGCAGGACGCGCTGGAGGCCGACGGGATGGCCGAGGAGCTCGCCCGCGTGCGGCATCCCTCGGCGGAGGCCGCTGTGGTCGCGCGCTTCGAGTACCGGCTGCTGCGCGGCATCGCGCTCGAGCACCCCGACCTGTCGCGCGCGGTGTGGACCCTCATCGGCCGCATGGAGCGCGACCTCCGCCGGCGCTCCTGAAGAGGTGGTGAGAGCGGCATTCGCCCTCGGCGAACGGCTTGGCACTCGCATGGGTCGAGTGCTAATCTCGACGTGGTTGAGCCGAGAGGGCTCAACCCCGGAGATCATCACCGCAGATCATCAGAGGAGTCGAGCATGAACATGACCTTCGATCCGTTCCGCGAGCTGGACCGCGCCATGGGCGCGCTGGCCGAGACCCGCCAGGCGAACCGTCCGATGCCCATCGACCTGCATCGCGAGGGCGACACCTACGTGCTGGCTGCCGACCTCCCGGGCATCGACCCGGGCTCGGTCGACATCGATGTGGACGGCCAGCTGCTCACCATCCGCGCCGAGCGCACGCTCGCCGGCGACCAGAACGTGCGATGGCTGACGCGCGAGCGCGTGGCCGGCACCTTCCTCCGCCAGCTGACCCTCGGCCAGGGCATCGACACGGAGCGCATCTCGGCGCACTACGCCAACGGCGTGCTGAGCGTCACCATCCCGGTGAGCGAGCGGGCGAAGCCGCGCAAGATCGCGGTCACGTCCGACGAGCAGCAGGGCCAGGGCAGCCAGACGCTCACGGTGGAGCAGGGCGCGCACGCGGCGAGCTGATCCACCCGGCGGCGTGCCGGCGCCGCGCACGACGAGGAGCCGTCGTCCGCACGAGCGGGCGGCGGCTCCTCGCGTGTCCGGGGGCAGGCGAGGACACCGACGAGCGCATCCCCCGTCTCTTCGCGACCGGACTCAGGAGACCCGGCGTGGGACCCGGGTCCGAGCCCGGACCGCACCGTCTCGACCGTGGATGCTGACCTCCCCTCCGCCGGCCCCCCAGATGATCTCGCGAGCGCGCGCGGCGGCCTCCGCCTGGGTGTCGAAGTGAGCCGCAGCGGATGGTGATCCCGCTATGACGATGTCCCAGCCTCCAGTACCGGAGGGGACCACTTCGCCCTCGATGTCGACGACTGCGCCGCTCGCCGAGGAGGTGGACCCCACGCCCTCCTCGCCGACCAGCGGGGCGTACTTCCGGTGCGCGTTCTGCTTGGAGGTGCGCAAGGCCATGCCGATCGCCGTCCACGAGTCACCGGCATGCCGGGCGGCACGGATCGCCTCGACGAGCCCCTCCTCCGCCGCCTCCACCGCCGTCCGGGCGGCGGCGATGCGCCGGAGGTGCGCAGCATCGCGCATGGTCGAGGGATCGATGCTGTCGATGAACTCCTGGATGCCCTCGTCAGCCGCTCCTGCTTCTCTCCCACTCATGTGCGCTTCTCCCTTCATAGGTACCCGAACCGGCCCGGCCGGAGCACGTCCGCGTGGATGACACGTGCTGGCTCATCTGCGGGGACGAGCACGATCTCGAGCAGCCGCCCGGAGCGATCCGCTCCGATCACGAGCATGCGGAGCTCCCCGCGGTCCTCCTGCTCTCGATAGCGGAACGGATGATCCAGGGCATGCGAGATGTCCTCGTCCGAGATGCCGTGCTTCCTCGCACTCGGCACGATTTCCACGCCGTCATCATCTCATTGACGCGCATGAGCGTCAACGAGATGATGACGGCCGCGGTGCGTCAGCCGATCCGCGGTCGCAGCCCCGCGTGGATCGCGAGCGGGTTCCGCAGCGAGCCGTGGATCTGCATCACCGGCGCCTGCAGGTCGACCATGCGCCGGTTGTCGCGCAGCTGCAGCCGGTTGAGGCACGAGCGGTCGAACGACGGCGCGAACAGGTCGAACCGGGCGAAGCGCTCCGCCAGCTCCGGGTGCGCCCGCTCGTGGTCGGCGAGCGCCTCCGCCGCCACGCGCCAGAGGCCCTCGGGGCCGAGGTCGTCGCGGTCCTCCAGGAGCGCGGCGGCGAAGCGGAGGAAGCCGTCCATCACGTCGGTGAAGACCGTGAGGGTGCGCTCGCCCTCGGGGACGTCCATGCGGATCCGGCGCACATCCTCCGGCAGCTCGCGCTCCGTGTCGAAGAGGGCGACCTCCTCGGCGATGTCCTTCATCAGGACGCGGACGACGACGTGGTCGCGGAGCACGAGGATCACGTTCTCGCCGTGCGGCATGAAGGCGAGGTCGTGGGCGAGGAGCGCGTGCGCGAGCGGCACGAGGTAGGCGTCGAGCCAGCGGCGGAGCCAGGCGGCCGCGCCGATCCCGGACGCGTCGATGAGCGCTCCGAGCACCGTGTCGCCGTGCGCGTCGACGTGCAGCAGGCTCGTCATGCTCATGAGCCGCTCGCCCTCGGCGAGGCCGGGCACGGGCGACTCCCGCCAGAGCGCGGACAGCATCTTGCCGTGGGAGTGGCCGGGCGGCAGGGCGGAGTCGACCCGCGCATCGCGCACGCCGACCGAGGCGACCTCGCGGAGGATCCCGAACCCGAGCCGCGCGAACTCGTCGTCACCCGTGACGAGCGCGTGCACCCAGTCGTTGATCGCCGGGGTGACCGCCATGTACGCCGGCGACAGCCCGCGCGTGAAGCCCATGTTGAGGATCGAGAGCGACGTCTTCACGTAGCAGCGCTCGGGGGTCGTGCGGTTGGCCCACGTGCGGATGGACTGCTGCGCGCCGTACTCGTCGTCGCCCGTGCCGAGGAGCACGATGTCGCGCTGGGCGACGAGGCCCGCGAAGGTCACCGTGACGACGTTCTCCCACTGCCACGGGTGCACCGGCACGAGCACGCGCTCCGCGGGGTCGATGCCGAGCTCCGCCATGCGGGCGCGGAAGCGGGCGCGGGCGGAGGCGCCGAGCTCCGCGTCGAGGAAGGCCTCGCGGTCGAGGCCGTCGACGGCGGCGAAGTGCGCGAGGCGCTCGTGCACGGCGAGCCAGAGGATCCGCACGTCCTCCCCCGCCTCGGGCGCGTACCGGTCGTGGTCGTCGAGGTCGAAGCCGATGCGGCCGTTGGTCGCGACGAAGCACGGGTGGCCCTCGTCCATCGTCGACTCGACCTCCGCGTACGACGCCGTGAGGAGGCCGCGCGCGTCGGGCACGTCGCGGAGGCGCGAGAACGCGGCCGCCGAGAGCGTGCTCTGGATCTCGTCCAGGTAGACGGGCAACACCTCGTCGGTGATGCCGAGGCGGTCGCGCAGGTCGAGCACGAGGTCGGTGGCGTCGAGCTCGGCGGGCCGGCCGTCGACCGTGCGGCGGATGCTCGCCTCGTCGACGTCCCAGTGGTCGAGCTCGAGGATCCGGGCGCGGTAGGCGTACGCGCTCCGACCGTCGGCGCTCGCGACGCGGTACGCGGCCCAGTCGCGCGGGTCGTGCGGGCGGCGGGGCGCGCCGGGCGGCCGCTCCGGATCCACGCGCTCGGGCGCGATGAGCAGCTCGTGCGCGAACTCGGCGAGCGCCTTGCGCACGAGGTGGCGGGTGGCGGCGGCCCACACGTCGGGGCGGAGGTGCCCCGCGGGGTGCACGCGCGGATCCGGCGCGGCGGTCCTCGACGCGGCGGCGGGCCGGGCCTCGGGGTGGGTATCGGTCGTGCGGTCGTGGGTGAGGGTCATGGCGTGTCCGTCCGTGGGGGTGGCGTGCAGGAGGGCGTCGTCGCGCGTGACGACGCTGAGGAGCGCGTGCTTCGTGCCGAGGTCGACGACCCGGAGCGGCCGGAAGCCGACGCGCGCGTTGAGGCGCTGGATGGCCTCGTTGCGCACGTCGGGCTCGACCACGAGGCGCCGCACGGCCGGATCGCGCAGCAGGTGCGCGACGACGTGCCGCATGACGGCGGTCGTGAAGCCGGGCAGCGGGTCACCGGCCGGCGGGGCGACGAGCAGGTGCATGCCCAGGTCGCCGGGGAGCGGATCCAGGTGCGCGCCGATCGGGTCGTCCGCCGGGTCGTAGGACTCCAGGAGGAACGCGGGGACGCCGTCGTGGAGGCCGATCCAGGCCGCGCGCCGGGGATCCGCCGCGAGGGACCGGTACTCGGCCCGCACGTCGTCGAGGGTCGCGTGCTCCATCTGCCAGAAGCGGGCGCGGGGGGCGGTGACCCAGGCGTGGACGAGCGCGGCGTCGGCGTCCGGATCGAGCGGGCGGAGCGCGAGCGCGAGGGCGGGCGCCTCGGTCACGGGCGCGCTCACGCGAGCACCCCCGATCCGGCCAGGGGCTCGTCCTCGGGCAGCCCGAACTCCTGGAACGCGATCCGCTCCTCCACCCGGTAGTCCTCGCGGCCCGTGATCGCGCGGAGGATCCGCGAGTTGCGGTGCGCCGTCATGCCGAGGTCGGGCGCCACGAAGCCGTGCGTGTGCACCTCGGCGTTCTGCACGAAGAGCGTGCCCGCGTCATCGACCGTGTGCTCGCGCGCCACGTCGAGCCGGCCGCGCGCGTCGCGGTGCACGCGGTCGCCGAGCCCGTCGAGGATCCCGGGGGCGGAGGCGTCGTACCCGCTCGCCATGACCACCGCGCTCGTGGGCCAGTCGCGCTCGGCGCCCGTCTCGGCGTGCCGGAGCCCGAGGACCGCGCCGCCGTCGGCCGTCGCCCGCGCCGAGACGACCTCGGCGTTCGTGAGCAGCCGGGTCGGCACGCCGGATCCCGCGTCGCCGCCTGCCGCGAGCCGCCCCTCCGCCCGCAGCGCGTCGAAGGCGAGGCGCTTCCGGTAGAGCGTCTGGAACACGTCGTCGATGAGCTCCGAGTCGATCCCCTTGTAGAGGTTCCGCTGCTCGCGCAGCAGCGCCGCGCGCGCGTCGGCGGGCAGGCCGAAGAAGTGGTCGCTGTACTCGGGGCTCGTCATCTCGAGCGTGAGCCGCGTGTACTCGAGCGGGAAGAACCGCGGCGAGCGCGTGATCCAGTCGAGCCGGTAGCCGCGGGAGTCCACGTCCTCGAGGAGGTCGCGGTAGATCTCCGCGGCGCTCTGCCCGCTGCCGACGACCGTGATCGCGTCCCGCTCCTGCAGCCGGTCCTTGGCGCCGAGGTAGCCGGAGCTGTGCACGACGCCCGGGAGGTCGCGCACGGCCTCGGGCAGCCACGGTGGAGTGCCGACGCCGACGACGAGGTTCCGCCCCCGGTGCACGTGCGCGGTGCCCGCGGCGTCGACCGACTCGACGACGTACGCGCCGAGGGTCTCGTCGTAGGAGACCGCCCGCACGTCGCGGTCGAGCTCGATCCCCCGCGCGCGCTCCGCCGCCCACCGGCAGTACGCGACGTACTCGCTGCGCAGCACGAAGAAGTCCTCCCGGATGTAGAAGGAGTAGAGCCGCCCGGTGTCCTTGAGGTAAGCGAGGAACGAGAAGCGGGACGTCGGATCGGCGAGCGTCACGAGGTCCGCGAGGAACGGCGTCTGCAGGTGCGCGGTCGGCAGCATCATGCCGGGGTGCCAGTCGAAGCGCGGCTTCCGCTCGAGCACGACGAGATCGAGGTCGTCGAGGGGATCGGCGAGGCAGGCGAGCCCGAGGTTCGCGGGGCCGAGGCCCACCGCGACGACGTCGTGGATGCGGCTGGCGACGGCGGGCGCGGACGCGGACGCGGACGCGGCGCTCATCGTGCGGCCTCCGCGACGGCGACGGCGACGGCGACGGCGGGCACGCCGGGCGCCGCGACGCCGCTCAGGCCGGCTTCGAGCGCGTCGCCCGCCGCCACCACCATCCCGAGGATCTCCCGGATGTGCGCGTCGGTCGTCGCCGGGTTCAGCAGCGTGAGCTTGAGGTGGGCGCGCCCGCCGACGCGGGTCGCCGCGACCATCGCGCGGCCCGAGTCCTGGATCGCCTGGCGGATGCCGCGGTTGACGACGTCGGAGCGCGCTCCCGCGTCCGGCCCCGGGGATCCGCCCCGCTCCCCCGCCGGCACGTACCGGAACACGAGCGCGCTGATCTCGGGCCGGACCACCACGTCGAGCGCCGGATCCCGCCGCACCGCCGACCAGGTGCGGTCCGCGAGCGCGATGACGTCGTCGAGCATCCGGCCCACGCCGTCGGCGCCCACCGTCCGCAGCGTCAGCCACAGCTTCAGCGCGTCGAAGCGCCGCGTTGTCTGCAGGGACTTGTCGACCTGGTTGGGGATCTCCTCGTGCGCGCGATCCGCGGGGTTCAGGTAGTCCGCGTGCAGCGTCGCGTGCCGGAGCGTGCGGCCGTCGCGCACGAGGAGCGCGCTGGAGCTCACGGGCTGGAAGAAGGTCTTGTGGTAGTCGACGGTCACCGAGTCGGCGCGTCCGATCCCGTCGAGCAGGTGCCGGTGCCGGAGCGACGTCAGGAGCCCGCCGCCGTACGCCGCGTCGACGTGCAGCCAGATCCCCTCCCGCCGGCACACGTCGCCGATCGCGGGCAGCGGGTCCACGCTGCCGAAGTCGGTGGTGCCCGCGGTGGCGACGACCGCGATGGGCAGGAGGCCTGCAGCGCGGCAGCGCGCTAGCTCGCGCTCGAGGGCGTCGACGCGCATCCGCTTGGCGTCGTCGCTCGGCACGCGGATGACCGCGTCGGGGGCGAGACCGAGGATGCGGGCGCTCTTCTCGACGCTGAAGTGGCCGACGTCGCTGACGAGGATGCGCATCCGCTGCCGGTCGGCGGGCGGGAGACCCTGCGCGGCCGCCGCCTCGTCGCGCGCGAGCAGCAGCGCCTGGAGGTTCGACTGGCTGCCGCCGCTCGTGAAGACGCCGTCGGCGTCGTCGCCGAGGCCGATGCGGCCCGCGGTCCAGTCGATGAGCGCGCGCTCGATGAGGGTCGCGCCCGCGCTCTGGTCCCACGTGTCCATCGACGTGTTGACGCTGGAGAGGATGAGCTCGCCCGCGATGGCCGGGATGAGGATCGGGCAGTTGAGGTGCGCGACGTACGACGGGTCGTGGAACCAGACCGCGTCGCGGAGGTACAGGTCGTCGAGCTCGTCGAGGGCGTCGTCGAGGGCGCCCAGCGGGCGCTCGAGGTCGAGCCCGGCGAAGGATCCGCGGAGGCGCTCGGGCGTGATGCCGGTGAACGGTCCGTCGGCGCGGCGGGCGGCGGCGCGCACGTGGGCGGCGGCGGCGCGGAGGGCGGCGTCCCAGCCGGGGAGCGAGCGGTCGGAGAACAGCTCCGCGGCGGGATCCGCGACGACGACGTCTGCCGACGGGAGGTCGTCGAGGGTCGGATCGGAGGGTCGGGAGGCGTGCGGGGAGAGGGTCATGGGTCCTTCGTCGGTTCGATGGGGAGCCGTGTCCGGGTCACGAGCACCCAGCCTGGTTAGGCAAGGCTCACCTAATATGAAGGCGCCGGGACGGGAACGCAACCCGGCCCATGACGACTCGCGGGGACCCTCCGCGGGGCGTTGCGGCGACCCGTTTCGGGGGCGTGGAAGCCGTCTCGCGGAGACCGGAGACGCGATCGCGATCAGTGGTGGAACAGCCGCAGCCCGGTCCGCACCCGCGTGATGCCGTGCTCGGCGCAGACAGCCGCGACCTCGTCGGCCCGCACCGATCCGCCGGGCTCCGCGACGTACCGCACGCCGTGCCGGCGCGCGTGGTCGATGTTGTCCCGGAACGGCAGGAAGCCGTCCGAGGCGAAGGCCACGTGGTCGAGGCCCGCCATCCACGCGCGCCGGTCGTGGTCGTCGATGTCGGGAGCGGTGCCGACGAGCGCGTCCGCCAGCCGGGACGCCTCGTCGGGCGTCATGTCGCCCTCGACGCACCGGATCCGCCAGTTGATCCGCTCCTGCCGGCCGACGCCCGCCCGGAACGCCATGTCCCGCACGGCCGGGAGCCGCCGCAGCCACCAGGTGTCGGTCTTCGCCCCGGCGAGGCGCGTGCAGTCCACGCGCGACTGCTGCCCGGCGCCGATCCCCAGCGTCACGCCGTCCCGCACGTAGGCCACGGAGTTGGACTGCGTGTAGCGGAGCGCGACCATGCCGAGCAGCAGGTCGTCCACGGCGTGATCCGGCAGGGGCGCGCCGTCCGTGCGCGCGAGCAGCCCGCGGTCGATCGCCACGCGGTCCGCCGGCTGGGTGAGACGCACCCCGAAGAGGTCCCGCGACTCCTCGGGCGGCGCGACGAAGCCCGCGTCGGCCTCCAGGACGAGGAACGCGCCCCGCTTCTTCCGCCGGAGGATCTCGACGGCGCCGTCCGCGAACCCCGGCGCGATGATCCCGTCGGAGACCATCCCCGCCAGGCGCATCGCCAGGTCGCGGGACACCTCATGGCTGACGGCGACGACGTCGCCGTAGGACGACTTCGGGTCGGCGTCCCGCGCCCGGAGGTACGCGCTCGTCACGTCGTCGGCCTCCTCGGAGGCGTCGAGCCCGGAGTCGGCGCGGACCACCGCGTCCAGCGACCCGGCGCGGGCGACGCCGGCCGGAGACACGTGCTTGAACGACGCCGCGACCGCCGTCCCGAGGGCGACGCCGCCCTCGCGGACGAGCTGCCAGGCGTTCAGCGCGTCCAGCACGTTGACGTAGGACGGGTCGCCGTTCACGATCCGGAACGGCAGGCCGCCCGGACCCGTGGCCGTCATCCGCGCCGGCGCCCGATGGGGGTTGATCCCGTATCGCATGTCCATGTGGCCGTCGCCTCCCGCGCTCGTCGTCGCGCTCCGAGGCCGGTCCGTCGAGGACGCGGGAGGCCCGTGCGGCGAGAGTCCAGTCAACCGAGGGGCCGACATCCGCCGACGGCGTCGTGCACATCCGCGGGAGCGGACGCGCGCGGGCCGTCGCTCGTAGGGTGGGGACCATGAGCGATCGCGACGACCAGGCCGACGGCATCCGCACCGGGCGCGGACCCGGCGATCCCGACGGACTGGTGACGGTCGACGACGTGGTCTCCCCCGGCGGCGCTCCCGCCGGCGTGGGCGACGCGGTGCGGGCGCCCGACGGCACCGCCTACGGGCACGCGGAGGAGGACACCCTCGAGGTGGAGGACGCGGATCCGGCGAGCGCCGAGTACCCCGCGGTGCCCGACAACCGCTCCGTCACCGCCGCCGACTCGCACATGAGCGCGCCGGCCGACGACGCCGCCGGGCACGTCGACCCCGAGGGCCGCTGACATGACGGATCCCGCCGCCGACGCCCCGCGGCGCCCGATCGCCGAGCCCACGCCCCTCGACGCCGACTCGGTCGCCGAGCGCCTGGAGGCCGCGGAGGAGGACGCCCGCGAGGCCGCTCCCGACCCGTTCGGCGAGGGCCCCGACGACCAGTGATCCACCCCGGACGCCCCGCTGCGGAGCGCCTCGGATCCCGCACATGAGCGTTGCCTGAGCGCCACCACACAGCTCTCGGGGCCGAGCGTAGCGTCGAAGGCATGGACACCGACGACCCCCGCCTCGCGCCTGCCGACACCTCGGACACGCGCCAGGACAAGGACTTCATCTCGCAGAGCGAGGACGACACGCGCGTCAAGCAGGAGCAGCAGATCGCCGACAGCGAGGGCGTCTCCGACGACGTCCCCGCCGCCGCGGACGACGTGCAGGTGCTCCCCGGTTCGGGCGGACCCGACGACGTCGGCCAGATCGACGTGGATCCCGACGAGCTCAACCTCAGCGGCGACTCGATCCCCGGCCACCCCAAGCCCGAGGCCGGGGAGTGACCGTGACCGACGCCACCTCCACCACCCCCGGTGACGACGCCACCGGTGATGACACGGCCCTGGACACCGAGGCGCTCGCGCACGACACGGTCGTGAACGACGCCGTCGCCGGCGAGACCGTCCTCCCCGACGCCGACGAGCCCGTCGAGGAGATCGACGAGGACGACGCCGTCGCGGCAGCCGACGCCGAGCCCGAGGCCGACGTCCTCGGCGTCGACGGCGAGGCCGAGCCCGTGCTCGCCGACAACGAGCTCGCCGGCCAGGACATCGACCTCGACGACACCCCGCCGAGCTGATCCCGCCCTCCCCTTCCCGCACGCAGATCACAGCACCAGGAGACACATGAGCACCGACCAGTACACGTTCCAGGACCCGACGAAGATGTACGCGGACATCCAGCCCAGCGCGCAACAGCAGGACGGGCCCGGCCTCGACGCCGCGCTCGACGACACCGCGGACCGCGGCGAGAAGACGTACCGCGGATCGAACCGCCTCGAGGGACGCAAGGCCCTCGTGACCGGCGCCGACTCCGGCATCGGCGCGGCCGTCGCCATCGCCTACGCCCGCGAGGGCGCGGACGTCGCGCTCTCCTACCTCCCCGAGGAGGAGGAGGACGCGAAGAAGGTCGTCGCCCTCATCGAGGAGGCCGGTCGGAAGGCCGTCGCCATCCCCGGCGACATCGCGACCGCGGAGTTCAGCCGCGAGCTCGTCCAGAAGGCGGTCGAGGGCCTCGGCGGCCTCGACATCGTCGTCAACAACGCGGGCAAGCAGCAGAACGTCGACGCGCTCGAGGACATCTCGGACGAGGAGTTCGACCGGACCTTCAAGACCAACGTCTACGCGATGTTCTGGATCACGAAGGCCGCTCTGCCGCACCTCAAGCCGGGCTCCTCCATCATCAACACGTCGTCGATCCAGGCCTACGCGCCGTCGCCGAACCTCGTGCACTACGCCACGACCAAGGCCTCGATCAACGCGTTCTCGAAGGGCCTCGCCGGCCAGCTGGCGCCCAAGGGCATCCGCGTGAACGTCGTCGCGCCCGGCCCGATCTGGACGCCGCTGCAGACCGCGGGCGGCCAGCCCGAGGACGCCCTGCCGGAGTTCGGCGAGCAGACCCCGCTCGGCCGCGCTGGCCAGCCCGCCGAGCTCGCGCCCGCCTACGTGTTCCTCGCCTCGAACGAGTCGAGCTACGTGGTCGGCGAGACGCTGAACGTGAACGGCGGCATGCCGACGCCGTAGCGAGACGCGCTCCGGCAGGCGCCGGACGCGATCGCGCGAGGGCCGGAGGGGATCACCCCTCCGGCCCTCCGTCGTCCGTGGTGGCGCGCGTCAGGCGAACAGCGCCCGCACGTGACGCGATCCCAGCATGCCGAGCCCGCACGCCGCCTCGCCGACACCGGCGATCACGAGCACGACGCGCATCGCCTCCTCCTGCCCGAGCGGCGCGAGCAGGGCGATGAGACCGCCGCCCGCCAGGACCGCGAACGGGTAGGGGCCCTGGCCGAGCAGGCGCGCGCCGCCGAGGATGGAGCCCTGCTGGGCCGGCGGCGCGGACTCCTGCCACACCGCGGCGAGGGGCGCGCCCTGCAGCTGGATGGCAGCGTTGCGCACGAACCCGGCCGCGACCACGAGCACGAGCGCATCCGTAACGCCGAGCGACGCGCGGCCGACGAGCCCGAGCACCAGCGGCATGCACGTGATCGCGACGAGGCGCGGGATCCGGTCGCCGCGCCACGCGACGACGGCCGCTCCCGCGACGAGGCCGATCGCGGCGCTCACGGTGTAGGCGGCGAGCCCGGACGCGGATCCCCACTGCCGGCCGGCGAGGAGGATCACGTAGGCAGTCGTGGCCGTGACGCCCAGCCCGTTGAAGAGGTTGAGGCCCGCGAAGCCGATCTGCATGTCGCGGATGCCCCGGTGCCGGAGGATCCACGCGATGCCCTCCCGCGCGCCCGGGAACGGGTTCGCCCGCCGCGGCCCGGGCGCGGGCGGCGCGTCCCAGCGGACGACGAGGAGCGCCGCGACGCAGCCGAGCGAGGTGAGGCCGTCGACCAGGAAGACGGACGCGGGCGCGACCGTGGCGTAGAGGGCCGCACCCACGACAGGGGCGACGATGACGGGCGCGCGCTGCAGGAGGGTCGTGACGCCGTTGATGCGCGTCAGGTCCGCGTCCTGCCGCATGCGCCGGACGCTGGCCGTGAGGGTCAGGGTGAGCGTGCTCGCGGCGATCGCGGAGACCAGCACGAGCGGGTACACGACGCCGAGGAGGCGCCCCGGGCCGATGAGGGATGCCGTGAACATGCCGGCGGAGACGATCGCGAGGACCACGTTGGCGAGGATCGCGGCCCGGCGGTGCCCGATGCGGTCGGCGAACGCGCCGGCGAGCGGCGCCAGGTAGATGTTGCCGGTCGAGGACATGACCGTGAGGACCGCGAGCGCGACCGCGCTGCCCGTGTCGCCGAACACCTGGAGGCCGAGGACGAAGGACGCCGAGCTGGCGCCGAGCGTCGAGATCGACTGCGCGCCCCAGAGGAGGAGGAAGCCCGGGGATCCGCCGAGCCCGGATCCGCCCTCCGGGGACGCGGTCATGTCGGGTCCCCGCGCTGCCATCCCTCCGAGGCTAGGGACGGCGCGCGCACCGGGCGGAGATCGCCCACAGGGGGCGACCGTGCCCTCGGTCTTGTCAGTGCTCCCCCGCAGGCGTTGCCTGGGAGGAGGGCGACGGTGTCGCGCTCGGGACGGAGGCACCATGCGGGAGATCGGGCTGGTCGAGGCGGTGACGCGGATCGAGGACGCGGATGCGCTGGATCCGATCGTCGACCGGGTGAAGGGCGTCGTGACCGCGCTGCTGAAGCCGCGGGCGCTCGCCGACCTGCTGCACGGCGTGCCGTTCGGGCACCCGCTGCACCCGGCTGCCGTCCTGGTCCCGACCGGCGCGTGGATCTCCTCCGCGGTGCTCGACCTCCTGCCCGGCAATGAGAGGGCGAGCCGCGCGCTCGTCGGCGTCGGCGTGCTGAGCGCCGCGCCCTCCATCGTCTCCGGCTACGCCGACTGGTCCCAGCTGCACGAGCAGCAGATGCGCGTCGGCATCGTCCACTCCGCCGCCAACGCGGTCGCGACGGGCCTCTACGGCCTCTCGTGGATCCAGCGCGCCCGCGGCAGGCACACGAGCGGCAAGGTCCTCGGCTTCGCGGGCCTGTGCCTCGTCTCCGCGGGCGGGTTCCTCGGCGGCCACCTCGCCTACCGCCAGGCGGCGGGCGCCGACCACGCCGAGGACGTGCCGCACCGCTTCCCCGCGGGCTGGCAGGAGCTCGGCCGCCTCGACGACCTGCCCGACGGCCGCCTCACGGCGCGTGACGTCGCGGGCCTCCCGCTCCTCGTCCGCAGGAACGGCATGACGGTCGACACCCTGAGCGACGTGTGCAGCCACCTCTCCGCGCCGCTCCACGAGGGCGAGCTCGGGACCGACCCGAAGACCGGCGCGGCGTGCGTCACGTGCCCGTGGCACGACAGCGTGTTCAGCCTGGCGACCGGCGAGGTCATCCACGGCCCGGCGACCGCGCCGCAGCCGCGCTTCGAGACGCGCGTCACGGGCGGGCTCGTGGAGGTGCGGCTGCCGCACGCGGGCTAGGCCGCGGGATCCCGGTCGGCGGTTCCGCGCAGCGCCACGACCGCGAGCACGGCGCATCCCGCGAACACGACCGCACCCGCGACGGTCGGCAGCGCGATCCCCGAGGTCGCGAGGGTGCCGCCCAGCGCGGATCCCGCGGCGAGGCCGAGCAGGCTGACCACGCGGCCCGCGGCGCCCACGCGGCCGAGGAGGTCCGCCGGGACGAGCCGCTGGCGCAGCGTGGTCGCGCAGATGCTCCAGACCACCGCGTGCAGGATGTAGAGCGCGAGCAGGATCCCCGCGACGATCGGGTCCCGCGTCACGGCGAGGCCCGCGAGGCTGGCCGCCCCGAGCGTCAGGGCCGCGGTGATCGTGCCGCGGGAGCCGAGGCGGGCGCGCAGCGGCGCGGCGATCGCGGATCCGGCCAGGCCGCCGAGCGCGCTGGCCGCGAGGAGCACGCCGTAGCCGGCGGCGTCGAGCCCGAGCCGCTCCCCCGCGAAGAGCACCAGCACCGAGAACGGCAGCATGTAGCCGACGCTGGCGAGGCCGCCGATGAGGGCGAGGGATCCGACGACGCGGTGCCCGGCGAGCCAGCGCACGCCCTCCGCGGCCTCGCGGAAGACGGAGGGCCGCGGCCCCGAAGCGGAAGGCGCCGGATCCACCCGCCGCGGCAGCGCGAGCGCCACCGCCCCGGCCGCGACCCACAGCCCGCCCGTCGCGTACACGGGAACCGCGGCGGCGAGCGCGAACAGGATCCCGCCGAGCGGCGGCCCCACGAACTCGTCCGCCACGAGCTGCGTGCCGGTGATGCGCGCGTTCGCCCGGTCGAGGCGGCCTGCCGGCACGATCGACGGCAGCACGGCGACCGCGGCCCCGTCGGCGGCGCTCTCGAGCACGCCCACCACGGCCATCACCGCGTAGAGCACGGCGAGCGACGCGACGCCCGACTGGATCGTGACGGCGAGCCCCAGCACGGCGACGCCGCGGAGGGCGTTCGCGACGACGATCAGCGTGCGCCGGTCGAGCCGGTCGACGTACACGCCCACAGGCAGCGCGACGAGGAGCCGCACGAGCGCGTACGTGGTCGCGAGTCCCGCGACGCCGCGCGGGTCGTCCGTGAGGCCCGCCGCGACGAGCGGCATGGCGACGAAGACGAGCCCGTCCGCGAGGTTGGAGAGCGCGTTCGCGCCCCACAGCGCCCGGAACGGGCTCGTGCGTCTCACGCCGGGCTCCCCGGGGCGACGTGCGCCCCGAGGAGCCCCGGCATCGGGATCAGATCCCGGCGCCCTCGGACGCGGCCGTCTTCGGGCCGACATCCGTGGAGGTGGATCCGGCACCGGCGGACGCGCCCGCGGCCGTCGAGCCCAGGAACGAGCTCAGCGCCGTGGCGACGTCGATGCCCGTGGTGTCCTTGAGCAGCTTCGGCAGCGTCGCCATGTTCTCGGCCACCGAGCGGTTGAGCGCGTTCGCGCCGTCCGCGGAGATGATCGTCATGTTGTCGACGTTGGCGAGCGGCGCCGCCATCTCGCGGGCGATCTCCGGCATCGACGCGATGATGCGCGCCTGCAGGGCCTCGCGCGACAGCTTGTTCTGCGCCTCGGCGAGCGCGGCGGCCGCCTCGGCCTCGGCCTGGCCGCGGGCCTGGATCGCGTCGGCGTTCGCCTTCCCGAGCGCGGTGATGGACGCCGCCTCGTTCACGGCCGCGGTCTTCGCGGCCTCGGCGTTCTGCGTGCGCTGGTAGACCTCCACGTCGACCTTCGCCTTCTCGGCGTCGCGGGCGGCCTGCGCGTCCTGCACCGTCGCGTACTTGCGCGCCTCGGCGGGGAGCTCCACGTCGATGCGGAGGCGCTCCTTCGAGACCTCGGCCTGCGCGGCCACGGCGGTGCGCTCCTGGTCGGCGACCAGGCGGTCCTGCTCGGCCTTGGCCAGCTCGCCCGCCGCGTACGCGGTGGCGTTGGCGCGGTCGGTGTCGGCCTTGATGGCCGCGCGGCGCAGGTCGAGCTCGAGCTGGCGCTCGGCGGTCTGCTGGTCGTTCTCGATCGCGGCGAGCGCGGAGATCCTCTTGTTCTCGGCCTCCGCGACCTCGGCCACCTGGCGGGCGCGCGCGGCGTTCGAGCGGGCCCGGTCGTCGAGGTAGGAGCTGCCGGGCGTCGTGATCTCGCGGACGTTGAGCGTCTCGATCTGGAGGCCGAGCTCCGCGAGGTCGTTCTTGGTCTGGTTCACGGCCTCCTGCGCCACGACGGAGAAGCTCTTCACGAGCTCGTCGACGGGACGGTCGCCGATGAGGCCGCGGATCGCGCCCTCGAGCGACTGCCGCACGATCTCCGGCAGGGCGTCCTGCTGGAGGAGGTAGCGCTGCACGGCGCGGCGCACGCCGTCCTCCGTGCCCGTCACCTTGAAGTTCACGGTCGCGACGACGGCGGTGTTGATGAAGTTCGCGTCGCGCGCCTCGGCCGTGACGCTCGTCTGGTACTGCTCGAGGGAGAGCGTGAAGCCCTCCTGGAAGATCGGCCAGATGAAGGTCCGGCCGCCGATGATGACCTTCTGCGGGCTGGAGAACCCGGCGCCGCCCTCGCTCCTCTCGGCGTTGCGGCCGACGATGACGAGCGCCTGGTTCGGCGGGACGCGGCGGACGCGGGAGGCGATGAACGCCACCAGCGCCACCAGGATGACGATGACGACGATGACGGCGATGGCTGTCGTGCCGCCGGAGATCAGGTCCACGGGATGGTTCCTCTCGTTGGGACGGGTGCTGCTAGGTGGTGGGGGCGCCGTCGGGGTCGTGCTCCACGCGCACGCGGAACCCGTCCTCCGAGACGACGCGGATGCGGGTGCCGACGGCCAGCGGCTCGGCGCTCATGGCGAGCCGGCGCTCCAGCTCGCGGATGTGCTCGAGCCGCACCTCGCCGCCCGTGGGCGAGGTCGGCGACGTGACGACGCCGACCATGCCGACGGGCGAGTACGAGCCGCCGCTCTCCTGCTTCGCGACGAAGCGGACGGTGAGCTGCACGACCACCAGCGCCACGAGCGCGAGGGCGACGGCGATCGCGATGGCGCCGCCGGAGCCGATGCCGGCCTGGTCGGCGAGCACGCCGCCGACGCCGTAGATGGCGAGGGCCGCGCCGAGCGCGACGCCGGACACGAGGCCGTCGCCACCGCCGATCGCGTCGAGGATGTCGCCGAGCACGATGCTGCAGAGGAGGAGCAGGAGGCCGACGGCACCGACGACCACGAAGACGATCACGCGGATCCCCGCGGGCAGGCCGTCGCCGGGGTGACGTGCGCGCCGTCGTGGTGCGTGGTCATGCGGGGCCGATCTGCTGGGTGTGTCCTCCGAACGTACCGGGTGATCCGCCGAGCGTCGCCTCCTCGTCCGGGGGCCGCCCCACCGCCTATGCTCCGCCGGCCGCGCGTAGCCTCGGCAGGTGATCCTCCTGTTCGGCACCCGGGCGCGCGACGCCCTCGTGGTCATCGTGACGTTCGCGTGCCTCCGCTGCGGCGTGACGAGCGCCCAGCGCGTGCTCCACCGCACCGTCCGCGCGACCGTGTTCCTCGTCCCGCTGATCCCGCTGCGCTCCACCTACCGCGTGGTCTGCCCGCACTGCGGCCTCGAGACGCGCCTCACGAAGGACCAGGCGATGCACGCCCTCGAGTGGGCCGTGCGGAATCGGGGGGCCCGCCGCTGAGCCGGCTCCCGTCCGTCTCCCGGGAATCCCTACCAGGGGTGAGGAATAAGTTTCGTCGCGCGCTTAGAGTGATCGCAGGGCTCCGGCCCATCTGCCATCAACGACGACGGGAGGGATGCGATGACGCATTCGATCAGCAGGAGACAGGCACTGGGGGTGGGGGCCGCCGCCGCGGGCACGCTGGCCCTCGCGTCGTGCTCGGCACCGGGCGGGAGGCTGGTCAACTCCGATCCGGTCATCCCGGCCGTCGCGGCCGGCGAGAAGGTCACGCTCACGTACTGGGCGTGGCTGAAGGACCTGCAGAAGGTCGCGGACGTCTGGAACGCGCAGAACCCGGACATCCAGGTCGAGGCCGTCTGGATCCCCGGCGGCAACGCGGGCGGCTACCAGAAGATGTACTCGGCCATCACGGCCGGCGGCGGCCCCGACATCGGCCAGGTCGAGCTCCGGCAGCTGCCCGAGTTCCTCCTCGCCAACGGGCTCGTCGACCTCACCCGCTACGGCGTCGAGGAGTACCGCGACAAGTACGACGAGGCGCTGTGGAAGCAGGTCAGCTTCCAGGACGGCGTCTTCGGGATCCCCCAGGACTCCGGCCCCATGGCCTTCTACTACCAGCGCGAGCTCCTCGACCAGGTGGGCGGCCAGCCGCCGGCGACCTGGGACGACTGGGCGACGCTCGGCGCCGAGGTGCGCAAGACCGGCGCCGGCAACTACCTCGACTGCTTCCCCGTCGCCGACGCCTCCGTCTTCACCTCCTACGCGACGCAGGCCGGCGCCAACTGGTTCAAGGTCGACGGCGAACGCTGGGTGGTCGACATGCTCGACGAGCGCACGATGGAGGTCGCCGCGTTCTTCGACAAGGCCATCGACGACGACGTGGTCAACACCACGTACTCGGCCTTCTCCCCGCCCTGGACCGCGGCCGCCGCGGACGGCAAGGTCTTCGGCGTCACGAGCGCCAGCTGGGGCGACGCCCTCATCCAGTCGGTCTCCGGCGGCGAGGGCAAGTGGAAGGTCGCGCCCATGCAGACCTGGGGCTTCGACGGGGCGTACGGATCCAGCTACCTCGGCGGATCCACCGCGGCCGTGCTGGCCAACAGCAAGCACCCGGCGGAGGCGCTCAAGTTCATGACGTGGATGACCACGTCGAAGGAGGGCATCGACGCGATGATCGAGAACTCCGGCATCGGCTGGTCGCCCTCCCCCGACTACATCGGCGCCGCACGCCAGCAGCCGAGCGAGTGGTTCAGCGGCCAGAGCTACAACGAGGAGGTGTTCGCGCCGGCGGCGAAGGAGCAGAACCTCGACTGGTCCTGGTGCCCGCTCACGCAGTTCACGCTCAACACCCTCCAGGACGAGTTCCGCCGCAAGCTCACGAGCGGCCAGACCCTCGTGGAATCCCTGCCCCTCGCGCAGGAGGCCGTGATCGAGGCCTTCCGCAACAAGGGCCTCACGGTCGAGGCGGCCTCCGCATGAGCGTCGACACGCGACCGGCCAGCGGCGCGCGCGCCGCCACCCGCCCCGCCCGCGCCCCGCGCTCGGGCGTCACGAAGGGCCAGCTGAAGAAGTCGCAGACCATCGCGCCGTGGGTCATGCTCGCGCCGTTCCTCGCGGTGTTCCTGCTGACCTTCGTCCTCCCGATCCTCTACGCGGTGTTCCAGTCGTTCACGACCGTGCGGCGGGAGGGCCTGTTCGGCGAGCAGGGCGTCACGACCGTGTTCGCCGGGTTCGAGAACTACGCGCTGGCGCTCGCGAACGACGCGTTCACGGCGTCCATCGGCCGGGTGCTGCTGTTCGGCGTGGTGCAGGTGCCGGTGATGATCATCCTCTGCACGATCCTCGCGCTCCTGCTCGAGTCGGCGTCGGCGAAGTGGCCCCAGTTCTTCCGGGCCGCGTACTTCATGCCGTACGGCGTCCCGGGCGTCATCGCGACGATCCTGTGGGGCTTCCTCTACATCCCGGGCCTGTCGCCCATCATCGACATCGGCCAGATGTTCGGGATCCAGCTCGACTTCCTCGGGGCGGGCACCGTGCTCTGGTCCATCGCGAACATCGTGACCTGGACCTACACGGGCTACAACATGCTCATCATCATCGCCCAGCTCAAGTCGATCCCCGGGGACGTCTACGAGGCCGCGCGCATCGACGGCGCGGGCGCGTGGCGCACGGCGCTGTCGATCCAGCTGCCGCTGATCCGGCCGGCGCTCGTGCTCGCGACCGTGTTCTCGATCATCGGGACGCTGCAGCTGTTCGCGGAACCGCAGGTGCTCGCCACCTCGGCCCCCGCGATCGACTCGCAGTACACGCCGAACCTGTCGGCGTACACCACGGCGTTCGCGTACAACGACTACGGCGTCGCCGCGGCCCAGGCGGTCATCATCGCCCTGGCCGCGTTCATCCTGTCGTTCGTCTTCCTCGCGATCACCAACAGGAAGCCCAAGGAGGAGCGGGAAGCCGCCGCAGCGAGGAAGAAGGGGGCGCGCGCATGACCGCCACAGAGATCCGACCCACCACGGACGAGTCCACCGCCGACAAGGCGGAGCAGAAGCGCGCGGCGCAGGCGGCCGAGGCGAAGGTGAGCCGGCCGTCGAAGGCCGGGAGCACACCGGGAGCGGGCGCGAAGCCCGCCACCCGCATCATCGTCACCGCGATCCTCGTGGTCGTCGCGCTCTACTTCCTCGTCCCCGTCTACTACATCGTCGTCGCGGCGACGAAGACGACGGCCGACCTGTTCAGCACCAACGGGTTCCTGTTCGCGAACATGAACCTCTGGCAGAACCTCACGCTGGTGTTCACGTACGACGACGGCATATTCGTGCGCTGGTTCCTCAACTCGGTGCTCTACGCCGGGGTGGGCGCGCTCATCGCGACGTACTTCGCCGCCGCCGGCGGATACGCGCTCGCCAAGTACAAGTTCCGGGGATCGAACATCGTGTTCGGCACCATCCTCGGCGGCGTGCTCGTGCCGGGCACCGCCACGGCGCTGCCGCTGTTCCTGCTGTTCAGCGCCATGGGCATCGCCAACACGTACTGGTCGGTGCTCATCCCGTCGCTCGTCTCGCCGTTCGGCCTGTTCCTCTGCCGGATCTACGCGCAGGCGTCGGTGGAGGACGCGGTGATCGAGTCGGGCCGGATCGACGGGGCGAGCGAGCTGCGCATCTTCCACACGCTGGCGCTCCGCTCCATGACGCCCGCACTCGTGACGGTGTTCCTCTTCCAGCTCGTCGGCATCTGGAACAACTACTTCCTGCCGCTGATCATGCTGGCCGACACGAAGCTGTACCCGATCACGCTCGGCCTCAACAACTGGCGGAGCCAGGTCGACCGGCTGCCGGAGTTCTACCAGCTGACCACCGGCGGCGTCCTCGTCTCGATCATCCCGCTCATCGCGGCGATGATCGTGCTGCAGCGCTTCTGGCGGGGCGGCCTGACCGACGGAGCCGTCAAGGGCTGATCCCCCGACGCGACCGATCGCGGACGGCCGGGCGGGGCGACCTGCCCGGCCGTCCGCGCATTCGGCGCGTCGCCCCCCGACCCACGATGATGGATGCGCGGCACGTCGCCGCCCCCGCCCACGCGCAAGGAAGCCCATGACGCACGCCCTCCCCTACTTCGAGGACTTCGCCCCCACCACGGGCGCGGCCCGCCGTCCCCGTTCCTGCCTGCACTCGGATGCCCCGCGCATCGTGCTGAACGGCGACTGGCGGTTCCGCCTCTCCCCCACGCCCCGCGGCCTCTCCGAGGAGATGGCCGACCCGGCGTTCGACGACTCCGGCTGGGACGAGATCCCCGTGCCGAGCCACTGGGTGCTCGGCCAGGACGGCCGCTTCGGCCTGCCCGCCTACACGAACGTGCAGTACCCCTTCCCCGTCGAGCCGCCGTTCGTGCCGGACGAGAACCCCACGGGCGACTACCGCGTCGAGATCGACGTGCCCACGGACTGGCAGTCGCTCGAGCGCGTCGTGCTCCGCTTCGAGGGCGTCGAGTCGGCCTTCAAGGTGTGGCTGAACGGCGACGAGGTCGGCACCGCGATGGGATCCCGCCTCTCGCACGAGTTCGACGTCACCGCGTCGCTGCGCCCCGGATCCAACGTGCTCGCCGTGCGCGTGCACCAGTGGTCGATCGCCAGCTACCTCGAGGACCAGGACCAGTGGTGGATGCCCGGCATCTTCCGCGACGTCACCCTCCTCGGGCGTCCCACGGGCGGCATCGACGACGCGTGGACGCGCGCCGAGTACGACCACGAGACGGGCGCCGGCACGGTGCACGTCGAGGTCGACGCCGAGCCCAGCGCGTTCCCCGTCACGTTCGAGGTCGAGGATCTCGGCATCCACGTCACGTGGGACACCCCGGCCGACGTCGCGCCCGTGCACGTGGACCGCGTCGAGCCGTGGAGCGCCGAGAGCCCCAGGCAGTACCAGGGCTTCCTGCGCACCAACGTCGAGGCGCTCTCCATCCGCCTGGGCTTCCGCACCGTGCGCATCGAGGGCGACCGGTTCCTCGTCAACGGCCGCCGCGTGGTCTTCCACGGCGTCAACCGGCACGAGGCCCACCCGGAGCGCGGCCGCGTCTTCGACGAGGAGCACGCGCGCGCCGACATGCTGCTCATGAAGCAGCACAACGTCAACGCGATCCGCACCAGCCACTACCCGCCGCACCCGCGCGTGCTCGACCTCGCCGACGAGCTCGGCTTCTGGGTCATCGACGAGTGCGACCTCGAGACCCACGGCTTCGAGTTCGGCGGCTGGGTCGGCAACCCCAGCGACGATCCCCGCTTCGCCGACGCCTACCTCGACCGCATCGAGCGCACCATCGAGCGCGACAAGAACCACCCGTCCATCGTCATGTGGTCGCTCGGCAACGAGTCCGGCACGGGACGCAACCTCGCCGCCATGTCGGCGTGGGTCCACCGCCGCGACCCGGGACGCCCCGTGCACTACGAGGGCGACTACACGGGCGAGTACACCGACGTCTACTCGCGCATGTACTCGAACCTGCAGGAGACCGAGTCCATCGGCAGCGACGCGATCCCGGGCGACCTGCTCGGCTGCACGCCCGGCGAGGGCATGCGCCAGCGCACGAAGCCCTTCATCCTGTGCGAGTACGTGCACGCGATGGGCAACGGCCCGGGCCAGATCGGCGAGTACGAGGACCTCGTGCTCCGCTACCCGCGCCTCCACGGCGGCTTCGTGTGGGAGTGGCGCGACCACGGAATCCTCACCGAGACCGCGGACGGCGAGGCGTTCTACGCCTACGGCGGCGACTTCGGCGAGGTCGTGCACGACGGCAACTTCGTGATGGACGGCCTGGTGCTGCCCGACGACACCCCCACGCCCGGCCTCGCCGAGTACAAGGCCGTCGTGCAGCCGATCGCGTTCGCGCTCGAACGCGACGGCGGATCCGCGTCGCTCGTGGTCGAGAACCGGTACCACTCGATCTCCACCGCGCACGCGAGCCTCGTCTGGGTGCTCGCGGTCGACGGCGACGACGTGGCGACCGGGGTCCTCGACGCCGATGCCGTGGCCGCCGGCGAGACCGTACGGATCCCGCTGCCCGCCGACGCGCTCGACGCGGGCGAGCTCGCGGGCGACGGCGCCGAGGGCTCCGCGCCCGAGGTCTGGCTGACCGTGCAGGCGATCCTCCGCGACGACGAGCCGTGGGCCGAGGCCGGCCACGTGGTCGCCGTCCAGCAGTTCGACCTCACGCCCGCGCCCCGCCCGGCCGTGCCCGCGCGCTGGGTCGACGCCGACGAGGAGACCTACCCCGCATCCGGCGCCACGCGCCTCACGCTCGGCGACGGCGAGTTCGACCTCGCCACCGGGCGCCTCGTGCGCCTCGGCTCGCTCGAGGTCGACGGACCACGCCTGGAGCTGTGGCGCGCGCCCACCGACAACGACCGCAGCGACAGCAGCGGCTCGTACGAGCTGGCGGATCCGCGCCTCACCTTCGGGAAGGGCGTCCCCGGCCCGTCGAGCGAGGCGCGCTGGCGCGGGGCGGGCCTCGACCGGCTGACCCACCGGGTCCGCTCGGTGAAGGTCGGCTCGGGTTCGCTCACGGTCGTCGTGCGCACGAGCGCGGCGCAGTCCTTCGACTCGGTCGACACCACGTACTGCTGGACCGAGGGGGCCGACGGCGCGCTGGACGTGCGCGTCGACATCGTGCCGAGCGCCGGGTGGGCCATCACCTGGCCGCGCGTCGGGATCCGCATCGACCTGCCCGCGAGCGTCACCAACGCGGAGTGGTTCGGCACCGGGCCGTTCGAGTCGTATCCCGACTCACGCCGCGCGGCGCTCGTCGGCCGGTTCTCGTCGCTCGTCGACGACCTGGGCGCCGTGTACTCGATGCCCCAGGAGACCGGCCACCGCAGCGACCTCCGGGAGCTGGAGCTCGGCACGTTCGACGGCGAGGGCGGCATCGTGATCCGGGCCCGGCCCGACACCGCAGGCCGCCGCCCCGGCTTCACGGCCTCGCGGCACACGCCGCAGGAGCTCGACCGCGCGACGCACCCGCACGAGCTGCCCGCGAGCGAGGCGGTGCACCTGTACGTCGACGCCGCGCAGCACGGGCTCGGCTCCCGCGCGTGCGGCCTCGACGTGCTGCCCGAGCATCAGCTCTGGCCCGCGCAGCGCACGCTGGAGCTCAGCATCCGCAGCCGCTGACGGACCGGCGGCGGGCCTCCCGGGGCCCGCCGCCGCGCCCCGCGCGCATCGACCGCACGACATCGCTCGCCCTCCGACCGGAGGGCGGGCAAGCTGGAGACGACGGCGTCCGATGGCGGGCGCGAGGAGGACGCATGACCGACACCATCGAGCAGGGCACCGCGGGCACCAACTGGGCCGGCAACTACGCGTACCGGGCGAGCGGGGTCCGCACGCCGACGAGCGTCGAGGAGCTGCGGGGCATCGTCCGCGACGCGACGCGCATCCGCGTCCTCGGATCCCGCCACTCGTTCAACGACATCGCCGACTCCGACGTGCTGGTCTCGCTCGCCGAGCTGCCGGCCGACCTCGTGATCGACCGCGACGCCAGCACCGCCACCTTCTCCGCGGGCCTCGCCTACGGGAAGCTCGCCGAGCTCCTCGGCGAGGAGGGCCTCGCGATCCACAACCTCGCGTCGCTGCCGCACATCTCGGTCGGCGGCGCCATCGCGACGGCGACCCACGGATCCGGGATCGGCAACGGCAACCTCGGCACGGCCGTCGCGGCGCTCGAGCTGATCACGGCCGACGGCGAGACCGTCACGTACCGCCGCGGGGACGACGACTTCGACGGCGTCGTGGTGGGCCTCGGCGCGCTCGGCGTCGTCACGCGCGTGACGCTCGACGTCGAGCCCGCCTACCTCGTGCGCCAGCGCGTCTTCGAGGGCCTCTCCTGGGACGCGTTCGACGCGAACCTCGAGGACGTCTTCGGCGGCGCGTACAGCGTCAGCGTCTTCACGCGCTTCGGCGAGGCCACCGACCAGGTGTGGCTGAAGAGCCGCGTGCCGCTCGACGTCGACGGCCAGCCCGAGGACGAGGTGATCGTGGCCGACTACTTCGGGGCGCCGGCCGCCACCGAGGAACGCCACCCGATCCTCGGCATCGATCCGGTGAACAGCACCTCGCAGCTCGGCGTCGTCGGCCTCTGGTCCGACCGCCTCTCGCACTTCAAGATGGGCTTCACGCCGAGCGACGGCGAGGAGATCCAGTCGGAGTTCCACGTGCCGCTCGACCGGGCCGTCGAGGCCGTGCGGGCGCTGCGCGAGATGGGCGACCGGATCCGCCCGATCCTCCTCGTCTGCGAGCTGCGCGCCGTGGCCGAGGACCGCCTGTGGCTGAGCCCCCAGTTCGGGCAGACGACCATCGGCCTGCACTTCACGTGGAAGCGCGACCAGGCGGCCGTCGAGGCGGTGCTCGCCGAGCTCGAGGCCGCGATCCGGCCGTTCGGCGCGCGTCCGCACTGGGGCAAGGTCTTCACCGCCCAGGCGGCGGACATCGCCCCGCTGTACCCGCGATCGGGCGACTTCCTGGCCCTCGCCGAGCGCCTCGATCCGACGCACAAGTTCCGCAACGCGTGGTTCGCGCGCTCGATCCTCGGCTGATCCGCATCCGCCGCTGACCGGGACCGCACCCGGGGATCCGCGACGCGCCGAGCACCCGCTCGCGCGCCGCGGATCCCGGGTCGGCGTCCAGAACGGCGCGTAGGGTGAGCACCATGGCGCCCGAGACCTCCTCCTACGTACCTGCCCCCGGGCGGATCACGATGTTCTCCACCACCTGGTGCGGCTACTGCCGCCGGCTGAAGTCGCAGCTCGACAGGGCCGGCATCGGCTACGACGAGGTGGACATCGAGCAGGTGCCCGGCACCGCGGAGCTCGTGGAGGCCATCAACGGCGGCAACCAGACCGTGCCGACGGTGCTGTTCCCCGATGGCACCTCCGCCACCAACCCGTCGCTCGCCGACGTGACCGCGAAGGTGGCCTGAGACATGCAGCACCACGACCTCAGCGTCATCCCCGACTTCCTCGCCGCGTGGATGCGCGAGCAGCGCTGGTTCGCTTCCAAGGGCACCGAGCCGCGCCTCGAGCGCATCGGCGGCTGGAGCTTCAGCGACGAGGGCTGGTTCGCCCGCATCGAGACGCACCTGATCATCGACCACGGCAGCGCGAAGCCCGTGCTGTACCAGGTGCCGCTCACGTACCGTCAGGCGCCGCTCGAGGAGCTGAGGCCCTTCCACATCGGCACCACCGTCGAGGACGACGGCGTCGAGCTGCACGTCTACGACGGCCCGCACGACCCCGCGTACGCGTGGGCGCTCATCCGCACCATCCTCGACGACCGCGACGCGGACGTCGACGAGACGTCGCTCGGCGCCACCGCGCGCGGGCAGCGCCAGCCGGGCGTGGACATCGCGACGGTCGTCGGATCCCACGTGCTCTCGGGCGAGCAGTCGAACACGTCGATCATCTACGACATGGTCTCGGCTGACGGCCACGCCGTGAACCCGATGATCGTGAAGGTGTTCCGCGCCCTGCACCACGGCGAGAACCCCGACGTGGTGCTCCAGTCGGCCATCGCCGGCGCCGGATCCCGCCTCGTGCCGCAGACCATGGGCAGCGTGCTCGCCGAGTGGAGCGACTCCGGCCGCGAGGAGGGACGCGCCGTCGGGCACGTCGCCTTCGCGCAGGAGTTCCTGCCGGGCGTCACCGACGCCTGGCGCGTGGCGCTCCGCGCGGCCGAGGCCGACGCCGACTTCCAGGCCGAGGCCCGCGCGCTCGGCGAGGCGACCGCCGACGTGCACGCGACGCTCGCCGCCGCCCTCCCCACCGTCGAGGCCACGCCCGACGTCATCGAGGGGATCATGGTCAGCTTCCGCCGCCGCCACGCGACGGCGGAGCGCGAGGTCCCCGAGATCGCCGCGTTCCACGACGCCATCGCGAGCGTGTACGACGCCGCCGAGAAGGGCGAGTGGCCGAAGCTGCAGCGCATCCACGGCGACTACCACCTGGGCCAGGTGCTCTCGGTGCCGAACCGCGGCTGGGTCCTCCTCGACTTCGAGGGCGAGCCGCTGCGGCCGATGCACGAGCGCTCGCTGCCCGACGTCACGCTCCGCGACGTCGCCGGCATGCTCCGCTCGTTCGACTACGTCGCCGGCTCGTACGCGCTCGCGCACCCCGGGAAGTCGGCGGCCACGTGGGCCTCCGCCGCCCGGCGCGCGTTCGTCGACGGCTACATCGCCCGCTCGGGCACCGACCTCCGCGCGAACCGCGCCCTGCTCGACGCGTTCGAGATCGACAAGGCGGTGTACGAGGCGATCTACGAGGTCCGCAACCGGCCCGGCTGGCTGTCGATCCCGCTGCAGGCCGTCGCGCGCCTGGCCACCCGCTCGAGCACGCTCGGCGCGGCGACCACGCCGGGTGCGACCGGGCCGCGCGAGGCGGGGCCGATCACCTCCTGATCTCCAAGGACGCAGAGCGCCTGCCGTGCCGGGGCTGTGCACTTCTCCGACGCCAACACCGAAATGCCTTTTATCTTTCACCCGCAGCAACGAGGCTGCAGTGAACGGCGATCCGTGATCGCCGAGTAGAGGTAGTCATGCGTGCAAGACGCGTCATCCTGAGCATCAGTGCGGTCGGCCTGCTCACGCTCGGACTTGCGGCCCCCGCACAGGCCGAGGTCCTCGACCAGTGGGGAGAGCAGCCGACCACCTACTGCTCGTCGTCCGTAGGTTGCTACATGGATCACGGCCGCCCGGTGCACACCACCTACGGCCCGCACCTGACATTGCACGAGCAGGCCCTTCAGCGGCGCTGCTACCTGAGACTCGCGGGAACCGGATTCGCCGGTGCCGGTGGTGTGATGACGGGGAACTGGCTCGCTGTCCTCGGGGCAGCGTTCAACGGAGGAGAGGCGCTCGAGGGGGTGTGCAGTGATTTCTGGAACGCGACGTCGAGATTCAGGCACTGAAAGGCAGAGGCAGATGTCGGGTCAGATCCTCCTCGCCCTCGTGGGCATCGGATTGATCTTCCTGTCGATCCCCTACGGAGCGACTGATGGGGCAGGCAGTTGGTGGGGTGTGCTCGGTGGCGCGCTCATCGTCGTGGGTGCCGTGGTGGTCGCAGTTCGAAGACGTCGGCGTCGGCGTCGGCGTCGACCGGAGAACTGACACGCGGGTCAGCCTCGGACGGCAGCCGCGCGCAGGGGCGGGGCATGCGCACCTTCGGACCGCATCGAAGGTGCGCATGCCCCGTCGGTAGGCTGGCGGGATGACCGACCCCGCCGTCCCGGCCGTCTCCTCCCCCGCATCCGACTCCCCCTCCGTCCCTCCCGTCGCGGAGCAGCGACCGATCGAGCGCACGTTCCACGGCGACACGTTCGTGGACCGGTACGAGTGGCTGCGCGACAAGGACGACGCCCGCGTCATCGCCCACCTCGAGGCCGAGAACGCGTACGCGGAAGGCGCGACGGCGCACCTCGAGCCCCTGCGCGAGGCGATCTTCACGGAGATCAAGGACCGCACGCAGGAGACCGACCTCTCCGTCCCCGTCCGCGAGGGCGACTGGTGGTACTACGCCCGCACGGTCGAGGGGTCGCAGTACGCGATCCGCTGCCGCCGTCCCGTCGCCGGTCCCGACGACTGGACGCCGCCCGCCATCGAGCCCGCGACCGACGGCGGAGCGATCCCCGGCGAGCAGGTGCTGCTCGACTCCAACGCCGAGGCCGATGGCCACGAGTTCTTCTCGCTCGGCGCGTTCGAGGTCAGCCCCGACGGTTCCCTCCTCGCGTACTCGACCGACACCGAGGGCGACGAGCGGTTCACGCTCAAGATCCGCGACCTGGCCACGGGCGCGGACCTCGCCGACGAGATCCCGGGCACCAGCCACGGCGCCACCTTCTCGGCGCATGGCGACCACCTCTTCTACGTCACCGTCGACGACGCCTGGCGCCCCGACACCGTGTGGCGCCACCGCGTCGGCACCCCCGCCTCGCAGGACGTGAAGGTCTTCACCGAGCCCGACGAGAGCTACTTCGTGGGCTTCGGCATGACGCGCAGCCGCCAGTACCTCGTCATCCAGGTCGGCTCGAAGATCACGACCGAGGTGCTGCTGCTCGACGCGGGCGACCCGACGGGCGCGTTCCGCCCGGTGTGGCCGCGCCGCCACGGCGTCGAGTACGACGTCGACCACGCGGTCATCGACGGATCCGACCGGCTCCTCATCCTGCACAACGACGGCGCCACGAACTTCGAGCTGATCGACGTGCCGGCCGACGACCCGACCTCCACGACCGATCGCCAGGTCGTCATCCCCCACGACGACGACGTGCGCCTCGAGGACGCCAGCGCGTTCGCCGACCACGTCGTCGTCTCCTACCGCCGCGAGGGCCTCACGCGCGTCGGCGTGATCCCCTTCGACCGCGTCCTCGACGGCGAGCAGCTGCACGAGATCGCGTTCGACGAGCCGATCTACACGGTCGGCACCGCGGGCAACCCCGAGTTCGCGCAGCCCACGATCCGCCTCGGCTACACGAGCCTCGCGACCCCGGCCACCACCTACGACTACGTGCTCGCGACCCGCGAGCTCCGCCTCCTCAAGCAGCAGCCCGTGCGCGGCGGCTTCGACGCGGACGACTACGTGCAGGCCCGCGAGTGGGCGACGGCGGAGGACGGCACCGAGATCCCGCTGTCCGTCGTCTACAAGCGCGGCCTCGTGCACCCGGGGACGCCGGCGCCGCTCCTGCTCTACGGCTACGGCTCGTACGAGGCGAGCATCGACCCGTCGTTCTCCATCGCCCGGCTGTCGCTGCTCGACCGGGGCATGGCCTTCGTCATCGCGCACGTGCGCGGCGGCGGGGAGATGGGCCGGCTCTGGTACGACGAGGGCAAGACGCTCACGAAGAAGAACACCTTCACGGACTTCGTCGCCGCAGCCGACCACCTCATCGCGCGCGGGTGGACGAGCCCGGAGAAGCTGGTGGCCGAGGGCCGCAGCGCCGGCGGCCTGCTGATGGGCGCGGTGGCGAACATCGCGCCGGACCGGTTCACCGGGATCCTCGCGGGCGTGCCCTTCGTGGACGCCCTCACGAGCATCCTCGACCCGTCGCTGCCGCTCACCGTGATCGAGTGGGACGAGTGGGGCGACCCGCTGCACGACCCCGAGGTGTACGCGTACATGAAGTCGTACACGCCGTACGAGAACGTGCGCGAGGGCGTGGAGTACCCGCGGATCCTCGCGGTCACGAGCCTCAACGACACGCGCGTGCTCTACGTCGAGCCGGCCAAGTGGACGGCCCGCCTCCGCGAGGTCGGCGCGCCCGTGCTGCTGCGCACCGAGATGCAGGCCGGCCACGGCGGCAAGTCGGGCCGCTACGACGCGTGGCGCGAGCGCGCCTCGGACTACGCGTGGGTGCTCGACGTGGCGGGGCTGGCGTAGCGCGCCCGGCGACCTCCCACCGCCGATCGACCGGGCGGGTGCGACGCGTCTGCCCCTAGGGTGGATCCCTGACACGGGGTGCCCACGAGGGCTGAGATCAGACCCGTCGCACCTGATCCGGTTCGCACCGGCGGAGGGATGTCATCATGAGCGCTGCGCGCCCATCGGCCCACGAGACCACGGGGACGGGGACCGCCTCGGCGGATCTCCTCCTCCTGCTGCGGGAGCGCGTGCCGCTCGTGCAGTGCATCACGAACGCCGTCGTCACCGGCTTCACGGCGAACGTCCTCCTCGCGCTGGGCGCCGCGCCCGCGATGACGGACGTGCCGACCGAGGCGGGGCCGTTCGCCCGGATCGCCTCCGGGGTGCTCGTCAACCTCGGCACGCCGCATGCGGAGCAGCGGGAGGCCGCGGTCGAGGCGGCCCACGCGGCGCGCGCGGCGGGCACGCCGTGGGTGCTGGATCCCGTCGCAGTCGGCGCCCTGCCGGTGCGGACCCGGCTCGCGCACGAGCTCGTGGCGCTGTCGCCGACCATCGTCCGCGGCAACGCGTCGGAGGTCATCGCGCTCGCGACCGGCGGGGCGGGCGGCCGCGGGGTCGACGCGACCGACGAGGTGGAGGCGGCGCTCGACGCCGCGACGCTGCTCGCGCGCACCTTCGGCACGGTCGTCGCCGTGTCCGGACCGGTCGACCACATCACGGACGGGACGCGGGTCGTGCGCGTGCACACGGGCGATCCGCTGCTGACGAAGGTCACGGGCGGCGGCTGCGCGCTCGGCGCCGTGATGGCGGCGTTCGCGTCGCTGGATCCGGATCCGCTGCGGGCCGCCGTCGCCGCGACGAGCGTGTACACGATCGCCGCGGAGGTCGCCGCCGAGGGCGCGCGCGGGCCCGGATCCTTCGCGGTCGCGCTGCTCGACGCGCTCGACGCCGTCACGCCCGAGCTGGTCGCCCAGCGCGAGCGCCTCTCGTGAACGGGCTCGACCTCTCCGTCTACCTCGTCACCGATCCCGCCCTGTGCGGCGAGCGCGGCGTCCCCGCGGTCGTCGCCGCGGCGGTCGCGGGCGGGGCGACGGCCGTGCAGATCCGCGACAAGCGCGCGAGCGCGGCCGAGCTGCTGGCGACGGTGACCGCGGCGGCCGCGGCCGTCGACGCGCACGCCTCCGCGCACCCCGGCGCCCCTCGTCCGCTGCTGCTGGTCGACGACCGCGTCGACGTCGTCCTCGCGGCCGTCGCCCGCGGCGTGCGCGTGGACGGGGTCCACGTGGGCCAGTCGGACGTGCCGGCCGACCTCGCGCGGCGGATGCTCGACGCGGCCAGCCCGGACCGCCGCCTCGTCGTGGGCCTCACCGCGAACGCGCCCGAGCACGTCCGGGCGGTGCGCGCGCTCCCGGCGGGCACGGTCGACTACCTCGGCGTCGGCGTGATCCGCCCCACGACCACCAAGCCCGACCACCCCGCGCCGCTCGGGCACGACGGTTTCGGGATCATCGCCGGCCTCTCCCCCGTCCCCTGCGTCGCGATCGGCGGCGTGGACGTGGGCGACGTGGAGGCCATCGCGGCAGCGGGCGGCGCGGGCACGGCCGTCGTGTCGGCGATCTGCGCGGCCGAGGATCCGGAGGCCGCGGCGCGCGAGCTGGCGGAGGCGTGGGCGCGGGCGCGCTCGGAGGCGGACCCCGCGACGGCTCCCGACGCGGCCGGCGCGGATCCGAACGGGGCGACGACCCCCGAGCCGGTCACGCCACCCGCGGCAGCCGACCCCGCGCGCGTCCCCCGCGTCCTCAGCATCGCAGGCACGGATCCCACGGGCGGCGCGGGCATCCCGGCCGACCTCAAGTCCATCGCGGCGAACGGCGGCTACGGCATGGCCGTGGTCACGGCGCTCGTGGCGCAGAACACGACGGGCGTGCGGGAGATCCACGTGCCGCCCGTCGCGTTCCTGCGCGCGCAGCTCGACGCGGTGTCCGACGACGTCGTGATCGACGCCGTGAAGATCGGCATGCTCGGATCCGCCGCGGTCGTCGACGAGGTCGCCGACTGGCTGCGCGCCACGCGGCCGCCGGTCGTGGTGCTGGATCCGGTGATGGTCGCCCAGTCCGGCGACGCACTCCTCGACGCCGACGCGACCGACGCGCTCCGCCGCCTGCTGCCGCTCGCGGACGTGGTCACCCCGAACCTGCCGGAGCTCGCCGCGCTCCTCGGCGAGCGCGAGGCCGACGGCTGGGAGGCGGCGCTCGCGCAGGGCCGGACGCTCGCGGCGCGCCACGGTGTCCGGGTGATCGTCAAGGGCGGGCACCTCCGCGTCGACGACTGCCCGGACGCGCTCGTCGTCCCCGGCGCGGGCGACGCGGATCCGAGGGTGCACGTCGTCGACGGCCCGCGCATCGCGACGACCAGCACGCACGGCACCGGCTGCTCCCTCTCCAGCGCGCTCGCGACCCTGCGCCCGCGCCGCGGCGACTGGCTCGCAGCGCTCGCGGAGGCGAAGACCTGGCTCACCGGATCCCTCGCGCACGCCGAGGACCTGGAGGTGGGTGCCGGCGCGGGCCCGCTCGACCACCTGCGCGCGCTGTGGGACGCGGCCGGCACCCACGCGGGTCCGATCTCCGCCGAGATGTGGGCGGGATCCGCCGACCTCCGCGCCGAGATCGACGACCTCCCCTTCGTCCGCCGGCTCGGCGACGGCACGCTCCCCGAGGCGTGGTTCTCGCACTACCTCGCGCAGGACGCCATCTACCTGCGCGCGTACTCCCGCGTCCTCGCGCGGGCGAGCCAGCTCGCGCCGACGCCGGACGCGCAGGTGGAGTGGGCGCGCTCCGCGGCCGACGCGATCGCCGCCGAGTCGGCGCTGCACGAGGAGTGGCTGTCCCGGCATCCCGCGGAGATGGTCGCCGGCCCCGTCACGCGCGCCTACGTCGACCACCTGCTCGCGCACGCGGCCGGCAGCGACTACGCGGTGCTCGTGGCGGCGCTGCTGCCGTGCTTCACGATCTACGCGGACGTGGGCACGCGGCTCCGGGCGGCGGGATCCGCGGCGGCGGCCGCGGGCGACGCCCACCCGTACGCGGCGTGGCTGGCGACGTACGCGGATCCGGAGTTCGCGGCCGCCACCCGGCGCGCGTGCGAGCTGGTGGACGAGGCGGCGGTCATCGCGGGACCGCTCCGGCGCCCGGCCATGCTCGAGGCGTCGCTCCTGTCGTCCGCGTACGAGCGCGACTTCTTCCGCGCCCCGGAGGCGCTCGGCTGACCCGGCGCGCCCCGGCCCGGCTCCCGCCGCGCGCGCCCGCCGCGCGCCCGCCCTGGGGACGCCCGGCCGCGTCCCCCGCCGCACCCGCGGGAGGATGCCCGTGCCCCGACGCGACCACCGCGCCGGGGCTCCCCGTTCCACGACCCGGGCATCCCGCATGCCCGACAGAGAGGACTCCGCATGCGCGTCGAAGCCGAGACCCCCGCCACCACGATGCCCGCCGACCAGGTCACGGGCGAGGCCCGCCTCCGCTGGCTCTCCACCCCGCAGACGCCCGAGCAGCGCGCGGTCGTCGCGTCCGTCGCGTTCGCCGCCGGCGCCCGCACCGTGTGGCACTCCCACGTCCTCGGCCAGACGCTGCACGTGACCTCGGGCATCGCCCGGGTGGGCACGCGCGGCGGCGAGGTGGTCGAGGTCGGACCCGGCGGATCCGTGTACATCGCGGCCGGCGAGGAGCACTGGCACGGCGCCACGGCCCACGCGCCGATGGAGCACGTCGCGGTGCTGGAGGACGGCGACGACCCCGTCGACGCGACCACCTGGGGCCCGCACGTCACCGACGAGGAGTTCCTGCGGCCCGCCGCCCCCGCGTCCGTCGCCGCGCCGACCGCCACCCCGGCCGCCGCGCTGCCCGTGCCGCTCGGCGCGCCCGTCCTCGTGCACGCGCTGCACTACACCGCCATGTTCGGCGAGAAGCCGTTCGACGAGGCGCTGCTCGTGTACCTCGACAACGGCTCGTACAAGATCCTCTCGCCCGGCGAGGAGCACTACGGCAGCTACGTCTCCGCATCCGGGACGGGCGTCGCGCCCCGCCACGTCGCGTTCCTGTCGTGGCCGTCGGACGACTGGCACCGCAACGTCGCGAGCCACACGCTCACCTTCTCGGAGGACACGGGCGCCTTCATCCAGTCGCTCGTGCTCCCGGGCGACGCGGTGCCGCGCGCGCAGCACGGCTTCGCCGAGGTGGTCGCGGATCCCGAGCGCGTCGACATGACGGCGTCGTGGGATGCGCTGCGGGTCACGCACGCCGAGGTGTTCGACCGCCTGCGGGAGCACGCCCACCGCTGATCGAGCCGGCTCGCGGAGGAGGCCGATGGGCGGCGCGCCCTGCGGGACGCGTCGCCCGTCGGCCTACTCCGCGGCGGTGACGGCGATCGTGGCAGCGGCGCGTGCGGCCCGGCGGCGGCGCAGCAGGAGCACGACCACGAGCGCCACGAGGAGCGCGATCACGGCGGCAGCCACCCCGAGGACGAGCGCGAGATCCGGCCCCCGCGCCTGCTGCACGGCGGTCGTGCTGCCGACGTCGGGGAACGTCACGTCCGCCGTCGTCGCGTGGGCGACCAGGCCGCTCGTGAGCGCGAGCTGCGCGGTCCACGGCCCGGCCGGTATCCCCGCGGCGAGCGTGAACGCCACCTCCCCCGTACCCCCGGGAGCGATGGTCGTCACGGCGTCGACGGGCGACGGCCCGGCCGAGAGACCACCGGGACCGCCGGACAGGGCCAGGGTGCCGGACACGTCGACGGCGCGCCCACCCGTGTTGGTCACGGAGGCGACGAGGCGCGGGGCACCGGCGTCGTCCCGTCCCGCGACGACGGACCCGATGGCGAAGTCGGCGGGCGGGCCGTTCCCCGGCCCGACCGAGAGGTAGACCCGGACGCCCACGCGGCTCGCGGCCGCGATGGTGGCACCGGCCTCGGCGGGCACGGCGACCTCCGCCCAGACGGCGGCGTAGCGCTCGCCCTCCGCGGCATCGTCCGGGACGGCGATCGTCACGGGCACGTCGGCCGTCGCGCCGGGCGCGAGCTGCAGGGTGGGCTGCGCGACGGCGATCCACGAGGTCAGCTCGTCCGGCGTCGCGCCGTCGAGGCCCACGAACGAGCCGCCGTCGATCCGGGCGCCGCCCGCGTAGACCTTCACCGACTGCGGCGCGGATGTGCCGTTCTGCACCTGCACGCGGCGGGTGATCGTCGCGCCGGGCTGCACGCGGTCGACGACGTAGGAGCGCGCCCGCGGGTCGTCCTGCGTGGCGACGGGGATGTCGAGGAGGCGGATGCCGATGCCGTCGGCCATCGCCGGTGCGGGCGACGCCGCCGACGCGGATGCGGCAGGACCGAGCGCGAGCGCGGTGACGATGAGGACGATGCGGAGGTGACGGCGCACGACGGGCTCCCGATGCTGGTTGCGGGCAGGTCGACCGGCCGGGCGACATGCGGACGGGGACGACCGCGGATGCGGACGCCCCCGTCTGGTGCGCGTGCTACAGGACGGACTGCGTCAGCGTGGCCGTGTAGTCGGTCGCCGCGAGGGCGTCGGCGGGGACGGCGACGGCGACCGTCGCGCCCCAGGTCGCGGTGTTGTTGCCCGTGACCGCGGTGGCGGTCTGGACGGCGCCCGTGCCGGCGGCCGCGGCGGCCGCCGCGACCGCGACGGTGCCCGTGGTGGTGGCGGTCGTCGGCGTGTAGGTGATGCCCGCGACGGGGATCGAGGTCTTCGTGGTGGCGGACGCGAACGGCGTGATGCTGACCGACGAGGTCCAGCCGATCGTGTCGGCCGTGAGGTCGGAGACCTGGACGCCGGCGAGCGTGCCGGTGGAGGTCGACCCCGGGGCGACCTTGGAGAGCGCGACCGCGGCGGGGGCCGTGATGCTCAGGGCGCCGGCGGTCACCTCCATCGTCGCGGTGGTGGTCGCCGCGGACGCGGGGAGCGCGGTCAGGCCGGTGAGGGCCAGCGCTCCGACGACGACGGTGGTGGTGGTGATCAGGGACTTGCGCATGCTGCCGCCTTGTGGGCTCGTACTGCACGGGTGTCGGGGATCGCCCCGACGAGCCGAACCGTATGCCCCTTCTCGGGCGCCGCGTACCGATCCGGGGCTCCGGCGCCACCCGAAAGGGGGGACATCGGCCCACGGCCCCGGAGAACCGCGGGAGCAGTGGGTGCGGAAGCGGGTGGGGAAGGTTCCCATCCCGGCGCCGGGGCATGTCGTCCCGGGCGCGGCGGATGCCGGATCCCGCTCTGCTCCCTGGCCCGTAGGCTGGCGCCACCCGACCCGAGGAGCCCGCGTGGAGCTGTCGATCCTGATCTACCTGGTCTTCATCCCGATCGTGATCCTCCTCGTCTTCGCCGTCATCGGCACCAGGCGCTCGAACCCGACGCAGGACGCGCAGGACGCCGTCGCCCGTGAGCGCCGCGCGGCGCGGAAGGCGGAGCGGGCGCGGCGGAAGGCCGAGCGCGGCTGATCCGCGCTGGGGAGGATCCGCATCCCACGCGCGTCCGACGCGCATCCTGGGCGGATGACCCCGGAGGACATGAGGCGCCGCCGCATCCGAGCCGCACGCGACGCCGCGATCCTCTCCGCCGTCTACCTCGTCTCGCAGCTCGTGATCGTGCCGGTGGCCTCCGGGCGCCCCGCCACCGAGCAGGCGGCCCCGGCCGCGGTCTGGGCCGTCCTCCTGTTCGCGTTCGCCTACTCGATCAGGGTGGCCCGGCACCGACGCAGCCGGGACGGCGACTAGCCCGCCCCGGCTACGCGGCCAGCGCCTCCTCGAGGAGGTGCGACAGCGCGTCGAGCTGCACGGACGTGGATCCGGCCTCGTCGAAGTCCTCGCCGTCGAGCGCGCGCGCCGCGAGGCCCGCCTTGCTGTCGATGAGCTCCGCGATCTTCGCGTCGATGGTCTGCGCCGCGATGATCCGCCACGCGGTGACGGGCTCCTCCTGGCCGATGCGGTGCACGCGGTCGATGGCCTGCGTCTGCTCCGCGCTCGTCCAGCTGAGCTCCGCGAGCACCACGTTGGACGCGGCCTGCAGGTTGAGGCCGACGCCCGCCGCGGTGAGCGAGCAGACCACGACCTTCACCTCGGGGTCGTTCTGGAAGGAGTCGATCGCGTGCTGGCGCGCCGCCGGGGTCTGGTCCCCGCGGATCGACACGCTCTTCAGCTCGCGCTTGGCGAACGTGGCCTCGGCCTGGTCCATCACGTCGACGTGCTTCGCGAAGAACACGACCTTGCCCACCGAGCGGGCGAGCTGCGCGGCGTAGTCGGCCGCGAGCACGGCCTTGGCCTGGCCGATGCGCCGCACCATGGTGAACACGTTCTCGCCGGTCTTCTGCGCCTTGGCCTCGTCGAGCTCGGACTGCGCCACGAGCCGCACGAGGCTCGCGCGCTCGGATGCCGGTCCGTCCATGACGTCGGCGACCGTGGTGCCGCGCGCGCCGACGAGCGCCGTGAACCGCTTCACGAGGCGCGCCGCGAGCTCGCGCTCGGCCTGGCGGATGGAGCGGCCCAGGTCGTCGTCGAGCTCGACGGGCAGGTCGGCGATGCGCTTGGACGGCAGGTCCGTCGCCACGTCGATCTTGCGGCGCCGCACGATGCCCAGGTCGATGACCGCGCGCCTCGCCTCCGCGAAGAAGCCGGGGTCGGCGGGCGTGAGACCCGCCTCCTCCAGCTCGCCCATGAGGCGCGAGGTGGGCTTGTCGCCGTCGATCCAGCCGAGGAACTGCCAGATCGCGCGGAAGTCGTCGATGTCGTTGATGAGCGGCGTGCCCGTCAGCGCCATGAGCAGCGGGTTCGACTGGCGCTGCCGGATGCTCTCGGCGAGCGCCAGCACGAACTTCGAGCGCTGCGACTGCAGGTTCTTGATGAAGTGCGCCTCGTCGACGACCATGCCGCGGAAGCCGAGCGTCCGCAGCCAGCCGATGTGCCGGTCGAGCACCTCGTAGTTGACGATGACGACGTCCGCGAACGCGTCGAGCCCCGCGCCGTCGCCGTGGATCACGGTGGCGCGGCGGTGCGGCGTCCAGCGCTCGACCTCGCGCTTCCAGTTCATCTTCACGACGTTCGGGACGACGACGAGCAGCGGGTAGGCGTCGGCGACCGACGCGCCGAGCAGCGCCTGCGCGGTCTTGCCGAGGCCGGGCTCGTCGGCGAGCAGGAACTCGCGGTGGCCGAGGCGCACGCTCTCGAGGAAGCGCGCCTGGTGGCGCATGAGCTCGAGGTTCTGCGGGGAGAGGCGGTCGATGCGGGGACTCTCGGGCAGGTCCATGCTCGCGATGCCGCCGCCGGCGCCGTACTCGAACGACTTGAACAGCGGGCCGAGCAGCTCCCAGTTCGCCAGCAGGCGGGTGGGCGGCGCGGCGGGCGCGGGCCGGTCGAGGTCGGGCTCGAGGAACGGGTTGGCGAGGACGCGGGCCTTCACCGAGGGCGGCACGACCTGCCGCTCGTGCAGCTTGGCGAGGGCGGGATCCTCGGGCTCGGGCTCCGGCTCCTCCTCCACGACCATCTCCACGCCGCCGTCGAACAGCATGTGCTTGCGCATGGCGCGGGCGGTCTCGGAGAGCTTGGCGTCGGGATCCAGCAGCGGCAGCACCGAGGTGTCGCGCGCGGCCGTGCGGGCGAGGATGCTCGCGATGCCGTCGAGGCGCTTCAGGGTCTCGGCGCGCTCGGGGTCGCTGAGCGGGGTGGCCGGGTCCTTCGCGTGCGTGCGCTCCTCGCGCATCAGCACGGCGATGACCTGGAACTTCGTGCGGTTGACGGGCTTGAGCTTGCCGCGCTGCGCGGCCTGCTCGATCTCGCGCACGGCGCGCGCCAGCACGGGGATGAGCCCCTCGTTGTCGATCGTGCGCGTGCGGGCGGAGGACCGCCGCTGGCCGGTGCGAGCCATGCAACTCCTTGTTCACTGCCGGGGCCAGGCGCTGCCTGCGCTCCCGGATCGGAAGGACGTAAGCCCGTCGCGCACGGTGACGCGTGCGGTCGGACGGTGGCGAGGGGACCTGCCTCGAGCAACCGGGGTTCCGGGTCGGGGATGGGATGAGGGTCCGCCGCCTGCGCCCGGCCGCCTCGGGGAGGACGGGCACGTAGAGGAGTTTACGGTACGCGGGCGGCGATGCGCGCCGGTGTGCGCGGTGCGGCTGGACGCGGCCCGGTCGCCGTGGGCGGCCCGGCCTAGGGTGGATGCATGACGGATCAGGCGACACCCGCAGGCAGCAACGAGGCGGGCGCTCCCGGCCGCTACGTCGAGGAGGGTGAGTTCACCCGCGACACGAACTACATCGAGGACCGGATCCTCCGCGACGGCTCGCAGGGCTGGCCCGTCGAGGCCGGCCGCTACCGCCTCGTCGCGGCGCGCGCGTGCCCGTGGGCGAACCGCTCGGTGATCGTGCGGCGGCTGCTCGGCCTCGAGGACGCGATCTCGCTCGGCCTCCCCGGCCCCACGCACGACGCCCGCAGCTGGACCTTCGACCTCGACCCCGACGGCCGCGACCCGGTGCTCGGCACCGAGCGCCTGCAGGAGTCGTTCTTCCGGCGCTTCCCCGACTACCCGCGCGGGATCACGGTGCCGGCGCTCGTCGACATCCCCTCCGGCCAGGTCGTCACCAACGACTACCCGCAGATCACGCTCGACCTCTCCACCGAGTGGACCGAGCACCACCGCGAGGGCGCGCCCGACCTCTATCCCGTCGCGCTGCGGGCGGAGATCGACGAGGTCGCCGACCTGGTCTTCCGCGACGTGAACAACGGCGTGTACCGCTGCGGCTTCGCGGGATCCCAGGAGGCGTACGAGAAGGCCTACGACCGCCTCTTCTCCCGGCTCGACTGGCTGAGCGACCGGCTCAGCACGCAGCGCTACCTCGTGGGCGACACCATCACCGAGGCCGACGTGCGCCTGTTCACGACGCTCGCGCGCTTCGACGCCGTCTACCACGGGCACTTCAAGTGCAACCGGCAGAAGCTCGACGAGATGCCCGTGCTGTGGGCCTACGCGCGGGACCTCTTCCAGACGCCCGGCTTCGGCGACACCATCGACTTCGTGCAGATCAAGCAGCACTACTACCTGACGCACACCGACATCAACCCGACCCGCGTCGTGCCGGTCGGCCCCGAGACGTGGGGCTGGCTCGAGCCGCACGGGCGCGAGGAGCTGGGCGGCCGGCCGTTCGGCGACGGCACCCCTCCCGGCCCGGTCCGCGAGGGCGAGCGCGTGCCCGAGGGCCACGGCGCGGTGCCGCGCGGCGGCCGCGAGACGCGCCCGTCCGAGGCGCGCGCCGCGGTCTCCGGGACGCCCGTGCCCGGCTCGGCCGGCGCCGGTCCCGCGAGCACGTCCTGATGGCGGCGCGCACCGCCGCCCGCGTCACGCCGCGTCGTCGCCTGCTCGGCCTCGCGATCCGGCACGTCCCCGCCGTCGCGCGCTCCCTCCGCGGCACGCCCGCGGCCGGCACGCACGTCACGCGCTTCCCCGCCGGCCAGCAGGGCCTGCCGCTCGACGTCGCCGTCTGGACGCCGCCCGGGCACGACCGCTCGGCGACCGGATCCCCCGTGCTCGTCGTCCTCGCCCGGCACGACGGCGACTGGCTGCCGTCCACGCTCGCCAAGGACCTCCGCGCGGTCGTCGTGACCATGGCGCCCGACGACGACGCGCAGGCGCTCGCGACCCTCTCCTGGATCGCGTCGCACGCGGCCGGGTGGAACGGCACGGCGGAGCGGCTCGGGATCCTCGGCGACGGCCCCGGCGCCGACCGCGCGCTGCGCGTCACCGCGCTCGCCCGCGACGCCGGCGGCCCCGCCGTGCTGCGGCTCGTGCTCGTGAGCCCGTCCGGCGACGTGCCGAGCCCCGGGTCCACCGACTCCCGGGGCCGCGACCGCGACGGGATGCCCGACGCGCTCGTGCACGTCGGTGCCGCGGACCCGCGCATCGACCACGTCGTCGAGGGCGTCGCGGCGCTCAAGGCGGCGGGCGCGAAGGCGCGGCTCATCCGGATCCCGCAGGCCGACCAGGGTTGGCTCGCCTACCCGGCGGCCGACCCCCGGCTCGCCCGCCGGTCGCTCGACGAGATCGTCGCCTACCTGCGGCGGGGTCTCACCGAGGAGCGCGCGTTCGGGGTCGGCCCGGCGTAGGGGCGGCCTCCGCGGGCACCTTCACGAGGATGCCCGCGGCGATGAACACGATCGCGGCCACGTACTGCAGCGACTGCCACGTGACGGCCTCGACGGGGATCACGGCGACGGGGTTCCACATGACCGCGACGGCCGCGAGCAGCACGGCGCTCCACCAGCTGCGGGCGCGCACCGAGAACACGATCATGATGAGCGCGAGGATCGCCACCGCGAAGCGCACGACCGTGAAGAACTCCCCGTCGATGACCGCGAACCCGGCCAGCAGCACGATGGCGCCGAGGAGCCCGGGCGCGAGCGACGGACGGGTGAACGCGGGGGCGGCGGGGGTGCGGGTCACCCCGTCAGTCTGTCAGCGCGCGCCGGGAGCGGGACACGGCACGGGGCCGCCGGTCCCCCCGCGCGCCGGGTGAGGTCCCCGCTCGGATAGCGTGGACGAGCCCGTCCCGCCCCGATCCCGAGGAGCCCCCATGCGCGCCGTCGTCTACGAGAGGTTCGGCGAGACGCCCGTCGTCCGCGAGCTGCCGGATCCCGCGCCGTCCCCCGCCGGCGTCGTCGTCCGCGTCGAGGCCACAGGCGTCTGCCGCAGCGACGCGCACGGCTGGCTCGGGCACGACGACGGCATCGCGCTCCCGCAGGTGCCGGGCCACGAGCTGGTCGGGCGGATCCACGAGGTCGGCCCCGAGGTCACGCGCTTCCGGGTCGGCGACCGCGTGACCGTCCCGTTCGTCTGCGCGTGCGGCCGCTGCGCCGAGTGCCGCGCGGGCAACGGCCAGGTGTGCCGGGACCAGACGCAGCCCGGCTTCACGCACTGGGGATCCTTCGCCGAGCTCGTCGTGCTGCACGACGCCGACGTGAACCTGATCCCCGTGCCCGACGACCTCGACGCCGGCGCCGCGGCGCTCCTCGGCTGCCGCTTCGCCACCGCGTTCCGGGGGCTCGTGCACCGCGCCCGGATCCAGCGCGGCGAGCGCCTGCTCGTCATCGGCTGCGGCGGCGTCGGCCTCAGCGCCGTGATGATCGGGGTCGCGGTCGGCGCGGAGGTCATCGCGGTCGACGTGGATCCCGCCGCCCTCGCGCGCGCCTCGGAGCTCGGCGCCGAGTACACGATCGACTCGTCCGACCTCTCGGAGCTCGACGTGCTCGACGCGATCCACGCGGTCTCCCCCGACGGCGTCCAGGTCTCGGTGGAGGCGCTCGGCCGCGAGTCCACGCTCCGGATCAGCCTGCTCGCGCTCGCGCCGACGGGCCGGCAGGTCCAGATCGGCCTGTTCCCGAGCGAGCCGACGGTGCCCGTGCCGTTCATCATCAGCCAGGAGCTGAGCCTGCACGGCAGCCACGGCATGCCCGCGCACGACTACGCCGAGCTGATGGCCCTGGTCGCCTCGGGCGCGCTGAAGCCCGAGCTGCTCATCGAGCACCGCATCACCCTCGACGAGGCCCCGACCGCGCTCGAGGCGCTCGCGTCGGGCGACCGCTCGGCGGGGATCACGCTGGTCGAGGTCGGCTGAGCGGAGCGCGGATCCCTAGAGCGCGCCCTGCAGCTCCGAGCCGGCCGGGATCGGTGTGAGCCGCGTGACGACGGCGGGCCCGGTGATGAGGCCGGCGAGCGACGCGCCCATGCGGGCGACGGCCTCGCCCGTGCCGTGCGCCTCGAGGTCCGCGACGGACGACCACTTCTCGAGCATCACGATGGTGCCGTCGGGCGCGTCGTGGATCGCGTAGACCTCGCAGCCCTCCTCCTCGTGCACGCCGGCGATGCCGCGCGAGAGGGCGGCGACCGCCTCATCGTGCTTGCCCTCCACGGGCGTGAAGACGGCGGTGACGACGACGGGCTGGGACATGGGATCTCCTCGGGGTGGGACGGGCGATGGGACGGGTGCGGGGACGTCAGGGGAACCGCTCACGGCCGCGGGATGTTCCGCAGGTTCGAGCGGGCGAGCTTCACGGCTTCGCCGACGCCGCCGTTCATCACGATCTTCGACATCGAGAGCGCGAAGCCCTTCACCTGCGCGGCCGTGATCTCCGGCGGGATCGAGAGCGCCATCGGGTCGGTCACGAGGTCCACGAGCGCGGGACCGTCGTGCGCGAACGCGGCCTCCAGCGCGCCGCGGATGTCGGCCGGGTCCTCGACGCGCTGGGAGTGGATCCCCAGGGCGGCGGCGACCGCGGCGTAGTCGACCATGGGCACGTCCACCCCGAAGTCGGGGATCCCGTCGACCAGCATCTCGACCTTCACGAGCCCGAGCGTCGAGTTGTTGAACACGACCACCTTCACGGGCAGGTCGTACGCCGCGACCGTCACGAGCTCGCCCATGAGCATCGCCAGGCCGCCGTCGCCCGAGACCGAAACGACCTGCCGCTCCGGGTACGCGACCTGCGCGCCGATGGCCATCGGGAGCGCGTTCGCCATGGACCCGTGCACGAGCGAGCCGATCATCCGCCGCCGCCCGTTGGGGGTGAGGTAGCGCGCGCTCCACACGTTGCACATGCCGGTGTCGGCCGTGAACACGGTGTCGTCGCCCGCGACCTCGTCGAGGATGCTGGCCGCGTACTCCGGGTGGATGGGCCGCAGCTCCTCCGCCTTCGTCGTGTACGCGCCGACGACCTGCTCGACCTTCTTCTCCTGCTCCGCGAGCAGCTTCTCCAGGAACTTCCGATTCGTCTTCCGCTCGACGAGCGGCAGCACCGCGCGGATCGTGGAGAGCGCGTCGCCGTGGATCGCGATGTCGACGTCGGTGCGGCGGCCGAGGCGCTCGGGCGCGACGTCGATCTGCGCCGTCCGCACGTCCTTGCCGGGCAGGAACTGGTCGTAGGGGAAGTCGGTGCCGATGAGGATCAGCAGGTCGGCGCCCGAGATGCCGGCGGCCGCGGCGCCGTAGCCGATGAGGCCCGTCATGCCGACGTCGAACGGGTTGTCCTGCTGGATCACGTCCTTGCCGCGCAGCGAGTGGCCCACCGGCGCGGCGATCTTGTCGGCGAGCTCCAGGAGCTCGGCGTGCGCGGATCCCGCTCCCCGCCCCGCGAAGATCGCGACGGTCCGCGCCTCGTCGATGGCGGCGGCGAGCGCGCGCACGTCCTCCTCCGCCGGCACGACCGCGGGACGCCGCGGCAGCGAGAACGCGGGGGCCGCCCCCTCGGCGGGGAACTCCGCGACGTCGCCCGGCAGCGTGATGACGCTGACGCCGCCGAGCGCGAGGGAGTGCCGCATCGCCTGGTCGACGACGCGCGGCGCCTGGACGGCGGTCGAGATCATCTCCGTGTAGTGCGAGCACTCGACGAAGAGGCGGTCGGGGTGCGTCTCCTGGAAGTAGCCGGAGCCGATCTGGTTCGTCGTGATGTGGCTGGCGATCGCGAGCACGGGCGCGCCCGAGCGGTGCGCGTCGTACAGGCCGTTGATGAGGTGGAGGTGGCCGGGGCCGCAGGATCCGGCGCACACGGCGAGCCTCCCGGTCAGCTGCGCCTCGGCGGAGGCGGCGAACGCGCCCGCCTCCTCGTGGCGCACGTGGATCCAGTCGATGCCGCCCTTGCGGCTCCCGCCCGTGCGCCGCACCGCGTCGACGACCGGGTTGAGGCTGTCGCCGACGACCCCGTAGATGCGGCTCACCCCCGCCTCGATGAGCTGGGCGATGAGCTGGTCGGCGACCGTGCGTGCCATGGGTGCGTCCTTTCCGTCGGTGGATCCAGTCAATACCCGGTGCCTCCGCGCGACCTCCGCGGCGGCCCCGGCGCCCGTCGGGAATGCCGCCGGACGTCCCGCACGTTGACCCGGGGTGACCGACACGCGAGAGACCCCCGCCCGCCCCGCCGCATCCGACGACCTCGCCGCGTACGACGCCTGGCACCGCGCCCGCCTCGCCGCCGTGACGAGCCCGTTCGGCAGCCTCGCGCTCATCCAGACGACCTGGCTCGAGCCCGGCCGCGAGGTCAGCGACCTCGAGGCGCTCGACGGCCAGCCCGACACCGTGCAGCTCACCCGCATCGAGCGCACCTCGCTCGACACCGGCGAGCCCGAGCACGGCTACCGGCTGTGGGACGCGGCGTCGCCGAAGAACCAGGCGTTCGAGGACATCGAGGTCTACCCGTACGCGCCCGAGTGGATCCTCGAGGGCCGCTTCGAGCGCGTCGACGACGACCGCGTGATCCCGTTCGAGCACATCGCCGACGCCGGCCGCACGCGCGAGCTGCCGGTGCCCGGCGACATCGTGGTGGAGATCGAGGGGCGCGAGGTGCGCCTCAGCGCGTTCGCCGACGGCGACCGCCTCCAGCTCGTCTTCGCGGATGCGACCACCGGCCGCGAGAGCTACGCGCCCAGCCGCTTCCTCTTCCTCCCGCGCCCCGACGGCGACGGGCCCGTGACGCTCGACTTCACGCGCGCCGTCGTCCCGCCGTGCGGCTTCTCCGACTGGATGAACTGCCCGCTCCCGCCCGCCGGCAACCGCCTCGCCGCGGCCGTGCGTGCCGGCGAGCGCCGGGTGCTCTACCGCGACGAGGCCTAGGGCACCAGCACGACCTTGCCGGGCGCGTGGCTCCGGCGCGCGAAGCGGTGCGCGTCCGCGGCGTCGGCGAGGGCGAAGGTCCCCGCGATCCGCACCCGGAGGCGCCCCGCACCCGCATGGTCGGCCAGCGTCTGCCGCACCGACGCGCGGTACTCCGTGCCCGCGTCCTGCCCGGGGCCGTAGCCGAGGAGGCGGATGCCCGCATCCGCCCTCCGGTCGGATCCCGTGATGGAGGCGATCCGCCCGCGGTCCGCGACGAGCTCGACCGACACGTCGAGCGCCTCGTCCGTGCCGACCGTGTCGACGGCCGCGTCGATCCCCCGCGGCGCCGCCGCGCGGATCCGGTCGGCGAGCCCCGGGCCGTGGGCGACCGGGATCGCGCCGAGGCCGCGGAGCACCTCGTGGTTGCGGTCCGACGCAGTGGCGACGACCGTGGCGCCGGCGATGCCCGCGAGCTGCACGGCCATGAGCCCCACGCCGCCGGATCCGCCGTGGACGAGGACGGTGTCGCCCGCCCCCGCGCCGACGGCGTGCAGCGCGTGCGCCGCGGTGGTGCCGGCGAGCATCAGGCCAGCGGCCTCCTCCTCGCCGAGCGCGGCCGGTCGCGGGATGAGCGAGGACGGCGGCGCGACCACGTGATCGGCGTACGCGGCGGTGACCGGGTAGACGACGACCTCCTCGCCGACGACCACGTCGCGCACGTCCGCGCCGATCTCGACGACCACGCCGGAGCACTCGAGGCCGAGGGTCGGCAGCGCCTCCGTCATGCCGGCCTCCGCGCGCTGATCGTCGTCGACGTCGTGGAAGGCACCGCCGTAGAGCTTCCAGTCGATGGGGTTGACGCCCGCCGCGCGGACGCGGACGACGACCTCGCCGGCTCCCGCTCGGGGTGTGGGGACGTCGACGACGGTGAGGACCTCGGGTCCTCCGTGCTGGCGGGGGCGGATGGCTCGGGACACGGGTGCTCCTTCTCGTGGGCGGCGCCTCCATCGCATCCGGATGGATGCGCCATGCGCCTCGGCCAGTCTCGGCCCGCACCTCCCATGCGTCCAGTGCAATCGTGGTAAGCATGCATTGCACTTGATGCAACTGGAGGACGCATGGCACAGCTCGACCTGAACCTGCTGCGCGTGCTCGACGCCCTGGTCGCGACGAGCAGCGTCACGGAGGCCGCGGCCCGCCTCGGCCTCTCCCCGCCCGCCGCCAGCCGCGCGCTCGGCCGCCTCCGCGTGAGCATGGGCGACGAGATCCTCGTCCGCGCCGGCCGCGGCATGGTTCCCACGCCGTTCGCTCTGCGCGTCGCCGCGTCTGTCCGCGCCCTGCTGGACGAGGCGGACGGCCTCACCCGCGCCGGGGAGGACGACCCGTCCACCTGGAACCGGGCCTTCACCATCCGCATGAACGAGTCGCTGATCCCCGTGCTCGCGCCGGCCCTGTCGGAACGCGTCGTCGCGGAGGCGCCTGGCGTGCTGCTCCGCTTCGTGCCGCAGGAGTCGAAGGACGCCGGGGGCCTCCGCGACGGGACGCTCGACCTCGACGTGGGGATCCGCGTGGCCTCGCCGCCCGACGTGCTCGCCGCGCCGCTCCTCACCGACCGCTTCGTCGCCGTCGTGGGCGCGCGCGCGGCCCTCGGCCGGAAGGCGCGGCTCACGCTCGACGACCTCGCGTCCCACCCGCACGTCTCGGCGTCACGGCGGGGCCGCGCGCGCGGGCCGGTCGACGACGCGCTGGAGGCCACGGGGCGGACGCGCCGCGTGGTCGCGGTCGCGCCCACCTACGCGGTGGCGGCCCTCATGGTCGTGGGCAGCGGATCCATCTGCCTGCTCCCGGAGCTCATGACCGAGCGCCTCATCGAGGGCGGCGTCCCGCTCCGGGCGCACCGGCTGCCGCTCGACCTGCCCGAGGTGCAGGTGGACCAGCGCTGGCACCGCCGCGCGGACGCGGATCCCGCCTCCCGTTGGCTCCGCCGCTCGCTCGACGCCGTGGCGATCGACGTCACGGCCGGACGCCGACGCCGCCGCTAGCCGAGCGCCTCGGGACGGACCCAGTCCTCCCCGTGCACGTGCTGGTCGAGGAAGGCGAGCACCGTCCGGTACCAGACCACCGACTGCTGCGGCTTCAGGATCCAGTGGTTCTCGTCCGGGAAGACCAGGAGCTTGTGCGGCGTGGTGCCGTCGTCGGCCGCGTGGTGCTCCGCGAGCTCCGACCAGAGGCGCAGGCTCTCGCCGATGGGCACGCGGTAGTCGCGGTCGCCGTGGATCACCAGCATGGGCGTCACGATGTCGCGCACGGAGTGGTGCGGCGAGTTCCGGTCGAGCCCCTCGGCGGAGAAGATGCTCTGCCAGTACTGCGACGAGTCGGTCGTGGGCCCGAACTGGTCGAGCGCCCACAGGCTCGCGTGGCTGACGATCGCGCGGAAGCGGTCGGTGTGGCCCGCGACCCAGTTGGCCATGTAGCCGCCGAACGAGCCGCCCATCGCGGCCGTGCGCGTCTCGTCGACGTCGTCGCGCGCCTCGACGGCGTCGGTGATCGACATGAGGTCGGTGAAGGGCGCCTCGCCCCACGCGTCCCAGCCGCGGGCGATGAAGTCGAGGCCGTAGCCGGTGCTCAGCGCGGGATCCGGCAGCAGCACCGCGTAGCCGCGCGCCACCATCACCTGCGGGGTCCAGCGCCAGCTCCACGCGTTCCAGCTGTTGAGCGGGCCGCCGTGGATCCACAGCAGCAGCGGTGCGGGCGCCTCGGCCGACGCGCCCTCCGGCAGCAGCAGCCAGCCGCGCACGCGCGCGCCGTCGGCGGCCGTCGTCTCGACCTCCGTCATGGTGCCGGTCGTCGCGGGGACGGGCGCGGGCGTGACCAGCTCGGCCACGGATCCGTCGGCCGCCGAGACGCGCACGGGGTGCGCGGGCGCCATCCACGAGGAGCGGAGGGCGAGCACGTCGCCGGTCTCGGGGTCGACCTGCACGTCCGTGTAGGAGTGGTCGTCGGTCGTGAGCTGGGTGACGGAGTCGTCGAGACCGATGCGGAAGACCGGTCCACGACCGTCCTGGTCGGCGGTGACGACGAGCGCCTGCGAGTCCGCGTCGAAGCGGAGCGACGACGGCCAGCGGTCCCAGCCCGCGGCGACGCGACGGGCGTCGGATCCGTCGAGCGCCGACACCCAGAGCTCCTGCTGCGTGGGCGCGGCGGGCGTCGCGCGGTCGGTGCGGACGTAGGCGACGAGCGCGCCGTCCGGGCTGATGGCGGGCATCTCGAGGTCGACGCCGGGCAGGTCGAGGAGCGTGGTGCGCTCCCCGGTCGCGACGTCGATCGACACGAGCGCCTGCCGGAAGCCGCGACGCTCCTTCACGCCCACCGCGACGACGAGGGTGCGGCCGTCCGGCGCGAGCGCGGCGGACGCGTGCTCGAGCGTGCGGCCGGGACGAGGGGTGAGGTCGCGCGGGCGCGGCAGGGAGGTCGGGTACGGCTGCGCGGTGGCACCGGGCGCGGCGGCCGCGGATCCGCCGTCCTCGGTCGCGGCCTCGGCGGCGAGCGCGGTCGCGGAGTCGGCCGTCGTGGGCCGCGCGGGCTCCTCCACGAGCGCGTCGGCGAGGTCGAGCGCGAACAGGTGCGGCTCGTCGGGGCCGAGGTCGTGGTCCCAGTAGCGCACGGGGTAGCTCTCGTGCAGGATCGCGTTCACCTGGAGGTCGGCGCGGGCCTTCCGCGCCACGGCGTCGGCCTCGAGCGAGGTGGATCCGGGCAGCAGCGGCGCCCGCAGGATCACCGTGGCGGCGTCGCGCGCGACGGCCGCGATGCCGTCCACGCCGCCGGCCAGGCGCGTCAGCGCGCGGGCCTCGCCGCCGGCGGCCGGCAGGATCCACAGCTGCGCGGCGTCCTTCTCGTCGGCGTCGTCGGCGTCGGGCCGGGAGGAGACGAACAGCAGGTCGCCGGTCGCGGTGAACGCCGCGCCGGCCTCGCTCCTCGCCGAGCGGGTGAGGCGCCGCGGCACGCCGCCGCCCGTCGCGGGGACGACCCAGAGGGCGTGGCGGTAGCCGGTCCGCGCGGCGTCGAGGGTCGTGACGGTGAGCACCGCGCGGCCTCCGTCGGGCGAGAGCACGAGGCCGCCGAGGCGCGGGATGGCGATGAGGTCGTCGAGCTCGGAGAAGGGGGTGCGGGTGTCGGGCATGCTCCCACGCTAGCCGCGGCGCGCGAGGAGCCGATCCTTTGGGCCCAAATGGCTGGCGCCGTCCCGGTATGATCTCCTGCATGGAGCGGCCAGCCGGTCGGGTCGGGAGGCCCGCGCGCGTCTCGCGGAGGCTCATCGCGGAGGCGGCCCTCGAGGTCGGCCTCAGCACCCTCACCCTCACCTCGCTCGCGCATCGCCTCGGCGTCGACCACTCGACGCTGTACCGGCACGTCGCGAGCCGGGACGACATCGTCGTCCTCGCCTGCGACACCGCGGTCGCGCGCATGGACTGGCCGCAGGTCCCCGACGCCCCCGCCGCCGTGCTCGAGTCCGCCGACGACTCCTCGTGGCGCACCTACCTCGCCCAGGCCGTCGAGCGCATCTGGGACATGTACGACCGGCACCCGGGCCTCGCCAGCGCGATCCACCACCTCGACACGGCGCCCGACCAGGTCGTGCTGCGCTTCACCGGGGCGATCCGCGACCTCACCCGGATGGGCTTCGCGGAGGCGGAGGCCGTGCTGGTCCTCGACACCGTGCTCGACATCGGGGTCGAGTCCTACGTCGCCTGGGAGCGCGCGCTCACGGCGGGCGCGGGCGCGGCCGCGCGGCCCTCGTCGTCGTCGCCCATCGCCGACGCGACGCTGCCGGCCGCGGTGGGACGCGGGCTGCTCGCGCTCGCCGCCGACGGGATCGCCGCCGAGCACGCGGCCGACGCCGGCGCCGACGCGGCCGCCCCCGCGTCCCGCCGCGGAGGCCCCGCGCACTCCGCGGGCGCTCCCGACGCGGTCCACGCGCGCGAGGAGGAGGACCAGCGCGACGCCCACGGCACGGCGCACCGCGTCACGGCCCGGTTCTCGGGCCAGGTGCCGACGGAATCCGCCGCGACGCCGCGCGACTGGTGGCGGCGCAAGCTCGGCGTGATCCTCGCGGGCGTGGGCGAGCTGCGCTCCCCCGGCCCCGCCGCGGCCGAGCGCTAGGAGCGGTCCGGGCCGTCCGCCTCGTCCTCGGCGTCCGAGGCGTCCCGCGCGGCGAGGACGGGCGCGAGGACCGCGCCGACCGCCGCCGCCCCGTCGTCGTTCAGGTGCAGGCGGTCGTCCGTGAGGGTGGGGGCGAGCTCCCCGTCGCCGAAGCCGAGGGCGGGCCACAGGTCCACGTGCTCGGCGCGGACCGCCGGCGCGTACTGGCGGATGTGCACGTTGACCACCCGGATCCGCTCGGCGTGCTCGCGCCCGCGGGGCGGCACCGACAGCACGACGATCCGGGCCGCGGGCAGGTCGCGTCGGAGGTGCGCGAGGATCGTCTCCAGCGCGCGGACGGTCTGCTCGGGGCCGCGGCGCGCGGCCCCGAGGTCGTGGGTGCCGCAGGACACCACGAGCGTCGACGGATCCGCGGCCACCGCCTCCGGCAGGAGCGCGAGCACGTCGTCGGTGGTCTGGCCGGCCCGGCCGAGGTCCACGATCCGCGCCGCCCCGTCATCCCCGTCGGGACCGGGGACGATGCCGCCCCAGCCGCCGTCCCCCGTGAGGCTGTCGCCCAGGAGGACGGTCGTGCGCGTGCGCGGTGCCATGGATCCGCCTCTCGTCGTGCCCATCATGGTCCCCGCGCCCGCGGAAGTCACCGGGACGAGGCGCGGCCTCAGCCGTGCTGACGGCGCGCGACCCGGCGCCACCAGCGACGGCGGCGCGGGGAGAGCACGAGCACGGCGACCGCGATGAGGAGCGGGAGGGACAGGATCGTCGCGACCAGCGCACCCGCCTGCCCGGGGTTCAGGGGGATGCCGAGCACGTCGATGGTGACGCGCGAGGCGGCGCCGTCGGTGAGGTCGGTGATGCCGCGATCCCCGGCCGCGTCGACCGGCACGGGCTTCCACGCCTCGGACGCGGCCGGGTCGGGCGTGCTCCTGGCCGAGGGCGTGCGCGAGGCGGCGGAGGGATCACCGGCGATGGTCGTCAGGTCGGCGCGCGCCTGCACGGGCGCCGACACGCTCATCGTCACGGCGGTCGCGAGGCCGGCCGACGCGAGGGCGATGCCCACGAGGGTCAGGAGGATCAGGCCGATGCGCGGGGCCCCGATCCTCCGGCTCACCGTGCGGCCCCCTCGAGGGCGCGCTCGGCCTCGCGGCGCTCCGTCGCGGCGAGCGCCTTCGCGGTGATGCGCGTGGCCATCGACGTGAAGATCACGCCGTGGAAGGGCAGGATCGAGAACCAGTAGAGCCGGCCGGCCAGGCCCGAGGGGAAGAAGATCGCGCGCTGCCGGTAGTCGCTGCCGCCGCCCTCGCGGGGCGTGGAGCTGAGCTCGAGCCAGGCCTCGCCCGGCACCTTCATCTCGGCGCGCAGCCGCAGCGATGAGCCGCGCTCGATGTGCTCGACGCGCCAGAAGTCGAGCGCGTCGCCCGTCTGCAGGGTCGTCGCGCTGCGGCGGCCGCGACGCAGCCCCACGCCGCCGACGAGCTTGTCCATCCAGCCGCGGGCCGCCCAGGCGACCGGCAGCGAGTACCAGCCGTTGTCGCCGCCGATCCCCTCGATCACGGCCCAGAGGTCCTCGGGGGCCGCATCGGTCGCGCGCTCCTTGAGGTCGAGGTAGACGGTGTGGCCCGACCACTCGGGGTCGCTCGGCAGCAGGTCGCTGGGGGCGCCGACCACGGCCGAGTCCTTCCAGCTGGTCTCGACGACGCCGTCGCGCATCCGGCCGAGCGCGAGGCGGACCGAGCGACGGTAGCCGGTGAGGCCGCCATCGGGGTCGGGGATGTAGCTCGAGATGTCGTGCTCGCCCATCACGCAGTCGTACTGCAGCGACTCGATGATCGGCACGGCCAGCGTCCGCGGGATCGGCGTGACGACGTTGACCCAGTGCGCGGCGAGGCGCGGGGCGAAGATCGGGATGGACGCGATGGGCCGCTGCGGCAGGCCGGCCTCGACCGCGTACCCGTTCATCATCTGGCCGTAGCGGAGCACGTCCGGACCGCCGATGTCGAACGTGCGGTTGAGGCCGTCGGGGAGGTCGGCGGCGGCGACGAGGTAGTAGAGGACGTCGCGGATCGCGATGGGCTGGATGAAGTTGCGCACCCAGCCGGGCGCCGGCATGAAGGGCAGCACCTCGGTGAGGTGGCGGATCATCTCGAACGACGTGGAGCCGGATCCGATGACCACGCCCGCCTGCAGGGCGATGGTCGGCACGCCGCTCGCGAGGAGCACGTCGCCCACGACCTTGCGGCTCGCGAGGTGCTTCGAGAGCACGTCGGCGTCGGGGTGGAGCCCGCCGAGGTAGACGATGCGCCCCACGCCCGCGGCCTTCGCCGCCGTGGCGACGTGCTCGGCGGAGGCGCGCTCCGACGACGCGAAGTCGCCCTTGGATCCCATGCCGTGCACGAGGTAGTAGAGGACGTCCACGCCGTCGACCGCGGGCACGAGGGTGGACGCGTCCGCGAGGTCGCCGCGCACCACCTCGACGTCGTCGCGCCAGGGCACGTCGGTGAGCCGGCGCGGGTCCCGCACGAGCACCCGGACGCGGAAGCCGGCCTCGAGGAGGCGGGGCACGAGCCGACCGCCGATGTAGCCCGTCGCTCCGGTCACGAGGGCGAGACGGGAGGCGGCGCTCGGCGAAGTCATTCCCTCACGCTAGGCAATCAGCCTGGCAAGCGGCTCCCAGGAGCCGGGACGGAAGGTGGGCGGGATCGGAGGATCAGCCCTCTGCGGACTCGAGCTCGGCGAGGTACCTGCGCCAGGTCGCGCCGTGCTCGACCTCGCACGTCGTCCAGTCGACCGGGCGGCCGTGCACGAGGTCCTCGAGGAGGTCGAGGTGCAGGCGCCAGCTCGCCTTCAGCACGTTCGCGATGCCGGCGGGGAGGTACCCGGAGACCGTGACGCCGAGCTCCGTCTGCCGGTCGCGCGGACCGCCGGCCACCTCCTGGAGGCGGAGGAGGAAGCGCGCCGAGACCTCGCCCTCGTGCACGAACGTGTAGTCGATCGCCCGCCCCTCCTCGAAGCGCGTGATGACGCCGCCGGAGGCGGAGGCGAGGCTGCGGTCCGGCTCCGTCATCCACTCGAACCAGAAGTCGCCGCCGTCCATCTGCTCGATGGACGCCTCGGCGAGCCAGCCGGAGACCATGTCGGCGTCGGAGACCGCGTCCCACACGATGAGCGCGGGCAGGTCGATGAGCCGGCGGAAGACGAACTCGTACGGGAGGAAGACCGTGTTCTCGCGCGCCTCCGAGAGGAAGGCGCCGGGCAGAGAGGGGAACCGGGTGCGATAGGACTCCTGCTCACCCGCCTGGCCGTCGTCGAGGCCGGCGGAGGCGGGCATCCCCTCGTCGAGCTCGCGGGAGGCGAGGCGCGACTCGGCGGCGTCGGTGTGCTCGAGGGCGGTGGCGCCGCCCCGTCGGGAGGGCGTGGCGCCGTCGGCGCGCGGGTCGGACGCCTCGCGGGGGGCCTGTCCGGGGGTGTGTTCGGGATCCACACGCCGAGCCTAGGTGCGGACCGCGGGTGCGGTCCGTGAATTCCACACAGGTGGCAGGGCATGGTGCTCCCGGCGCGATGCCGTCCCCGGGCCGCGCGTCATGCGGGCGCCCGCGCGGCCGCCCGTATCCTGGACGCCGGTCGACGGGCGGATCCGGGACCGGGACAGGACGAAGATGCCTCGCACGCTCGCGCTCGCCGTCGACTTCGGCGGCACCAAGGTCGAGTCCGCGCTCGTGGACGACGCCGGCCGCGTGCTCGAGGGCAGCCGCTTCCGCGGTCCGACGGGGCCCGAGCGATCCGCCGACGAGCTGCTCGACGCCGTGCTCGGGGTCGCCCGCCAGGCGCTCGACGCCCTCCCCGACGACGCCGAGCTCGTCGGCACGGGCCTCGCGGCGGCCGGTCCCGTCGACGTGCCGCACGGCCTCGTCTCGCCGCTCAACGTGCCCGCCTGGCGCGACTACCCGCTGCGCGACCGCCTCGCCGAGCTCACGCCCGACGTGCCCACGACCCTGCAGATGGACGGCCTCGCCATCACGCTCGCCGAGCACTGGGTCGGCGCCGGCCACGGCCACGACCACGTGATGGGGATGATCGTCTCCACGGGGATCGGCGGCGGGCTCGTGCTCGGCGGCCGCACCGCCGCGGGATCCACGGGCAACGCCGGCCACGTCGGCCACGTCGAGGTCGCCGGCTTCGACGACCCGTGCACGTGCGGCGGCCGGGGCTGCGTCGAGGCGATCGCGTCGGGACCGAAGAGCGTCGCGTGGGCGCGCGCGCAGGGATGGACGGGATCCACCGGCGAGGACCTCGCCACGGCCTACCGGGACGGCGACGAGATCGCGGTGCGGGCGGTGCGGCGAGCGGGCCTCGCGATCGGCCGGGCCATCGCGTCGGCGAGCTCGCTCGTGGACCTCGACGTCGTCGCGATCGGCGGCGGGTTCAGCCGCGTCACGCCCGACCTCTTCGACATGATCCGCGAGCCCATCGCCCTCCGCGAGCAGTTCGGCTTCGTCACCAAGACGCGCGTGGTGCCCTCCGGCCTCTCATCGGACGGCCCGATCATCGGCGCCGGCGCGCTCGTGCACCGCCGGGAGGTGGTCCCGAGCTTCTGACGGCGGACGCGGGAGCGGGTCAGCGCCCGCGGACGGCCTCGCGCGGCGCGCGGTCCCAGGTGTCCTCGAGCATGCGCGGCCGGGCGAGGTAGAAACCGGAGGCGGATGCGACCGCGACCATGACGAAGAGCATGAGCAGCGGCACGGTCCAGCCGCCGGACAGCTCGTGCAGCACGCCGAACATGAGCGGGCCGATCGCGCCGATCGAGTAGCCGATGCCCTGCACGAAGCCGCTGAGCGCGACCACTCCCCCGTGGGTGCGCGTGCGGAGGTTGATGAGCACGAAGACCAGCGGGAACAGCAGCGGGCCGGATCCGGCGGCGGCCACCCAGAGGAGCGGGGCGGCGGCAGGCGCGACCAGGAGGCCGACGTAGCCGACGACGAAGAAGAGCACGCCGACCTGGATCAGGATGCCGACGTTCCGCATGCGCGCGGCGAGGAGCGGCATGACGATGGCCGCCGGCAGCCCCATGAACCCGAAGACGGCCAACAGCGCGCCGGATGCCACGGGCGACTGCCCCGCGGTGTCCTGCAGGAGCGCGGGCAGCCACGCGAACATCGCGTACGCGTTGAACGACGACGCGGCCTGGATCCCCACGAGGGCCCACGCGACCGGCGAGCGGAAGACGCGGCCGGTGATGGCGGCGGGCGCCTCCTCCACCTGGTCGAGCGCGGCCGCGGCGGCGCGATCGCGGAGGGTGTCGCGGTGGTGGTTCACCAGCAGCGCGACCCACGGCACGAGCGCGACGACCGCGACCGCGGCCCACGCGCCGATCGCCACGCGCCAGCCCGCGCTGTCGGCCAGCGGCGCGGCGACGAGCGAGGGCACGCCCGTGCTGATCGAGAGCATCACGGTGGTGAGGGAGGTGAGCGGCCCGATCCGCCCGGGGAAGTACTTCTTCACGAGCGGCGGCAGGAGCACGTTGCCGAGGCCCATGCCCGCGAGCGACAGGACCGTGCCGACGCCGAAGACGACCACGGTGTCGGATCCGGCGCGCAGCAGGTGCCCGACGACCATGGCCACGAGGCCCACCACCACGGTGAGCTCGAGGCCGATGCGGCGGGAGATCGCGGGCGCGAGCAGGCCGAACAGCGCGAAGCACACGGGCGGCAGGGCGCCGAGGACGCCGATCGAGACGCTGTCGAGCGGCACGTCGCGGCCGATCTCGTCGACGATCGGCGAGAAGACGGCGACGGCCGTGCGGAGGTTGAGGGCGACCAGCACGATGCCGACCAGGGCGAGGAGCGCACCCGCGCGGGGAGCTGCGGGAGTCGTCGTCACCACCAGATTCTACGGCGGCCGGAATAGGCTCTCGGCCATGAGCGAGATCTCCCGGCACCTGCCCCTCAGCCAGCGCCCCTCCGAGCCCGAGGCGAAGGTGACGGGGGTGTGGAGCGAGGAGATCGCCGACGTCCTCGACCGCACCGCCGACCTCCTCGCGTCCCTCGACGCCGACGGGTGGGAGGCCGCGAGCATGTGCGACGGCTGGAGAGTCCGCGACGTCGCCGGCCACATCGTCTGGCGGGTCGGCGCGAGCAACGCCGCCATGCTGCGCACGGCCGTCGGCTCGATGCGCCGCCGCCCGCACCTCAACCCCATGCACGTGATGGACGACCTCAGCGCCGACGAGGCCGCGCGCTCCCCCGAGGACCTCGTGGCCCGGATCCGCGCCATCGCCGCCGACAAGCGCGCGGGGAAGGGCCGCAAGCGCCTGACCGAGCTGCTCGAGGTGGTCGTGCACGCGTTCGACATCGCGCACGCGCTCAAGGTCGATCTGGAGCTCGACCACCGCTCGACGGGCGCCGTCGCCGTCGCGCGCGCCGCGATCGCCCCCGCGCAGGTCCGCGGGGTGCTGCGGGCGCGCACGCTGCGCGCGTCGGACGCCGGCTGGAGCGTCGGCCACGGCCCCGCGATCGAGGCGACCGCGTCGACGCTGATCATGTACCTCTTCGGCCGCACGCCCCGCCCCCAGGGCGACGCGGCAGCCCCCGCGGAGGACGGCGGCTCCGGCGCCGCCTAGGAGCCGAGCACGGCCCGCGTGCGCACCACGTCGTCCGTCATCTGCGCGATGAGCGGCTCGCGCCCCTCGTAGGCGACCATGCCGCGGATCCTCGCGACGAACACGACCTCGACCTCGTGGTCGTAGAGGTCGAGCGTCTCGTCGAGGACGAACGCCTCGACGACCCGCGGCCGCTCGCCCGCGAAGGTCGGGTTGGTGCCGACGGAGATGGCCGACGGGTACGTGCGGTCGCCGTCGCGGAGCCAGCCCGCGTAGACGCCGTCGGCGGGGATGAGCCCCTCGGCCTCGGGCGACAGGTTCGCGGTGGGGAAGCCGAGCTCGCGGCCGCGCTTCTCGCCGTGCACGACGACGCCGCGGACGGCGGGCGCCCGGCCGAGGAGCTCCGCGGCGGCCTCGACGTCGCCGCGGTCCATGAGGTCGCGGATCCACGTGGACGACACCTTGCGGCTGCCGTCGGGCATGACGTCGCCGACGACGACCGTGCGGAAGCCGTGCGCGTCGCCGAGGCGCGTGAGCGTGGCGGCGTCGCCCGCGCCCTGCGCGCCGAAGCGGAAGTCCTCGCCCACGAGCACGACGCGGGCACCGAGGGCATCGACCAGCACCGAGCGGACGAACTCCTCCGGGCTGAGGCGCTGGAGGCGCTCGTCGAACGGGAGCATGAGGGTCGCGTCGACGCCGAGCTCGGCGAGCAGCTCGATCTTCTGCCGGTTGCTCACGAGGCTCTGCGGCCGCGCGGCGGGCGCGAGGAGCGCGGCGGGGTGGCGGTCGAACGTGACCACGGCCGACGACAGTCCCTCGTCGGCGGCGATGCCGATGAGGCGCCGGATCACGGCGCGGTGCCCCGCGTGGACGCCGTCGAACTTGCCGATGGTGACGGCGCTCGGCCCGAAGCCGCCCGGCACCTCGGCCGGGTCGTGGACGACGAGCACGGTCAGCGGTCCCCGGCCACGCGGCGCTCGTCGACGGCGCTCACGCGCGCGCGGCCGCCGCTCCGGAGCCACCACAGGCCGAGCACCGGCAGGACGAGCGGGATGAACACGTAGCCGTAGCCGTAGACCGACCACACGCTGTCGTGCGGGAAGAGCTGGGAGTCGACGAGGCTCAGCGTGCCCACGACCAGCACGCCGACGAGCTCGAACGCGATGGTGGCGAACGCGATCCGGTACCAGCGGCGCGCGGCCTCCGGGGTGCGCGCCGGGGCGACCAGCGCGACGGTCGCGACGATGTACACGACCGCGGCGAGCGCGGAGAGCGCGTACGCGACGGGTGCCTCGTCGAACTTGGTGAGGATCTGCGTGACCGAGCGGCCCGTGGCGGCAAGGGCCAGCAGCCCGTAGAAGAAGACCAGGACCCGTCCGAGACCGGTCATGCGCGAGGTACGGGAGTCAGTCATGGCACCTGCGATTATCCCCTACCCGAGGGAGAGGGCGGTCACGCGGACTGGACGTTCCAGATGACGTCCATCCGGTAGACCATGATCGCGATGGCCAGGCACGACGCCCCGAGGATCACCGTGCTCCAGCGCGTGCGCTCCACGAGCGCCCAGAACATGGCGAGCGGCGGGATCAGCAGCCCGCTCAGCAGGTAGGCGTAGTACTCGACGAGGCTGCCCGACGGCGGGTTGCCGACCGCGGGCGCGACGATCGCGACCACGAGCTGCGCCACGAGGAGCACCTCGACGAGCGCGGTCGGGCCCATGGTGAGGTCGCTGGGCTTGCGTCCGACGGCGCCGAGCACGAGGCACAGGACGCCCGCCACGACCGCGACGGCGATCTGCGCGACCGTGAACCAGGCGATCATGACGCGCCCGCATCGTCGGCGGGGAAGTTGACGATGGACGTGCCGGTGCGGCCGCGGAAGGCGACGAGCCCCACGAGCCGGCCGTCGGGCGCGACCGCGGCGAGCGGATCCTCCGTCGGCGCCTCGTCGGGCGTCGTGAGCTTCTTGCCGTGCCCGAGGTCGACGGCCTCCTGGTCGGTGAGGTGCAGCACGTCGAAGAGGCGCGCGGCGGCGTCCGCCGGCGGGATGAGGCGGTCGGCGACGACCATGTCGTCGACGGCCACGGCGTCGTCGACGTGGAAGGGACCGACGCGCGTGCGGCGGAGCGCCGTGAGGTGCCCGCCGACGCCGAGCGCACGGCCGAGGTCCCGCGCGAGGGCGCGCACGTACGTTCCCGAGGAGCAGGTGATGCGGACGTCGAGGTCGAGCTGCGCGCCGTCCTCCTCGCCCTCCTCGGCCTCGACCGCGTCGAAGCGCAGCACGTCGAACGCGGAGACGGTGACCTCGCGCGCGGCGAGCTCGACCTCCTCGCCGGCGCGGACGCGGGCGTAGGCGCGCTTGCCGTCGACCTTGATGGCGCTCACGGCGCTCGGCACCTGCGAGATGGTGCCGCGGAGGTCCGCGATGGCGCGCTCCACGTCGGCGACGGCCAGGTCGCGGATCCGCCCGGGCTCGGCGCGGGAGACGACCTCGCCCTCCCGGTCGTCCGTCGTGGTGGCGCGGCCGAGGCGGATCGTCGCGAGGTACTCCTTGTCGAGGCCGACGAGGTAGGTGAGCAGGCGCGTGGAGCTGTTGACGCCGAGGATCATGAGGCCGGTCGCCATCGGGTCGAGCGTGCCGGCGTGCCCGACCTTGCGGGTGCCGGCGAGGCGACGCGTGCGGGCGACGAGGTCGTGGCTCGTCCACTCCCCGCGCTTGTCGATGAGGAGCAGGCCGCTCGCGGTGGAGGGCGCGGCGCGGGGGGTCGGGGTTTCCATCGCCCACCATCATGCCGTGCCGAGGTGCCCGCCCGGCTCCCTCGGAGGCGCCCGGCCTAGGATCGGAGCCGTCGGAGGAGGACGTGTGCGGATCGGTGTCTTGGGGGCGGGCGCCGTCGGCGGCACCCTCGCCGCGCTGCTCGAGCGCGCCGGCCACGAGGTCGACGTCACCGCGCGCGGACCGCACCTCCGGGCGATCCAGGACCGCGGGCTGCGCCTCGCCGGCGGCTACGGCGACCACGTCGCGCGCGTCGCGGCGGCCGAGCGGCTGGGCCGTCCGCCCGAGCTCGCGATCGTCGCGACGAAGATCGCCGACGCCCGCGACGCCATGACGGAGAACGCGGGCTGGCTCCGCGGGATCCCGGTGCTCGTCGTGCAGAACGGCCTCTCCGCGGTCACGATGGGCGTCGAGTGCCTGCCGCGCTCGCAGGTCGTCGGCGGGCTCGCCCTCGCGGCGACGTCGCTCACCGAGCCGGGGCTCGTCACCGTCACGTCGCCCGCGGGCATCCAGATCGGCACGGCCGACGGCCCGCAGGGTGCCGGCGTCGCCCTCGTCCGCGAGGTGCTGGATCCCGTCATGCCCGTCACGGTCGCCGCCGACTTCCGCGGAGCCCAGTGGACCAAGCTCGTCATCAACGGGATCAACGCGGTGCCGGCCGTCACCGGCCTCAGCGTGCAGGCGGTCATCGCCGAGCCCGTGCTGCGGCGCATCGTCACGCGCGCCATGCAGGAGACCGTGCGCACGGGCCTCGCGCGCGGCGTGACGTTCGGCCGGCTCGGCGGCCTCACCCACCGGAGGCTCCGGCTGTTCGCGTCGCTGCCGCTCCCCCTCGCCGAGCGCCTGCCGGTCTCGCTCGCCCGGAACATGGGGCAGGTGCCGAACCCGGGGTCGACGCTGCAGAGCATCCGCCGCAACCGCCCCACGGAGGTGGACCACCTCAACGGCGCGGTCGCGGCCCTCGCGCCCGGCGCCGGGCAGGACGCGCGCGTCAACACCGCGCTGGTGCAGCTCGTCCACGGCGTGGAGGCCAGCGGGCGGCACATCTCCCCCGCGGAGCTCGCGCGGCTCGTGCCGCGCTGATCCGGCGCTCGCGCGGCGACGCCCGGGCGTCGGGGCGGGGCGGGCGGCGCGGGCCTCAGCAGCTGTCGGCGAAGACGCGGCGCGGGAGCTCGGGATCGGCGACGTCGACGATCATGGTCGCGGCCCGGCGCGGGTTCACCTGGCGGACGTAGCGCGCGTGCGCTTCCTGCGCCGCGGAGCCGGCGTCGCCGCCTTCGGTCGCGAGCGGCTCGTCGGGCAGCAGGAGGTAGACGACGGCGTTCCACAGACCGCGCAGCTCGGGGACCTGGAGGGCGTCGCCCGCGACGATCAGCACGGCGTCGTCGGGGGCGTCGGTCACGGCGTCGCCGGCGGGGCGCGACGCGAACTCGCCGCCGGCCTTGCGGAACGGCCGGACGAGCCCGTCGCGGAGCGCGTCCGCGTCGGCGACGCCGCCGTCGGGCGCGAAGTCGGCGGCCGCGGCCACGTAGGCCCCGCGTCCGTCCTGGCGCAGCACGTCGGCGAGGTCGTGCGCGAATGCCACGGGATCCGCGAGCGGACCGCCGTCGACGGCGAGGAAGGCGCGCCCCCGGCCGTAGTTGTGGAGGAACTCGTCCGCGAGCGAGGCCAGGACCTCGGCGCAGGAGGCGCGGTACAGGGGCATGCGCCGAGCCTAGGCTCATGGTCTCGTACGCTGGCCGGATGCCGGAGACCGCCATCGCCCCCCGGATCACCGCGTGGTTCCGGGAGAACGCCCGCGACCTGCCCTGGCGGCGCGAGGGGTTCGGATCCTGGGGCATCCTCGTCAGCGAGTTCATGCTGCAGCAGACGCCCGTGGTCCGCGTGATCCCGCGGCTCGAGGAGTGGCTGGCGCGCTGGCCCGAGCCGGCGGCCCTCGCCTCGACGCCCGCGAGCGAGGCCGTCCGCGCGTGGGGCCGCCTCGGCTACCCGCGGCGCGCGCTCAACCTGCACGCGTGCGCGGTCGCGATCGTCGAGCGGCACGGCGGCGTGGTGCCGGAGGACGTCGACGCCCTCCTCGACCTGCCCGGCGTCGGCCCGTACACGGCGCGCGCGGTCGCGGCGTTCGCGTTCGGGCACCGGCACCCGGTCGTCGACGTCAACGTGCGCCGCGTGCTCGCCCGAGCGGTGGCGGGCCAGGGCGATCCCGGGCCCGCGCGCACCGCCGTCGACCTCGCCGCCATGGAGGCGCAGCTGCCCGACGACGTCGCCGAGGCGCGCCTGTTCAACGCGGGCGCGATGGAGCTCGGGGCGGTGGTCTGCACGGCTCGTGCGCCGCGCTGCGATGAGTGCCCGGTGCGCGACCTGTGCGCGTGGCGCGCCGCCGGGTACCGAGCCTACGACGGGCCGGCGCGCGTCGTGCAGAAGCGGTACGAGGGATCCGACCGCCAGGTGCGCGGCCTCCTGCTCGCCGAGCTCCGGTCGAGCCACTCCCCCGTGAGCGCCGCCGATCTCGCGACCGCCTGGCCGGAGCCCGTGCAGCGCGGACGCGCGCTCGACGGGCTGCTCGCCGACGGGCTCGCGGTGCGCCAGCCCGACGGCACGTACGCGCTGCCGAGCTGACGCACGGCGTCCGCCCGACGCGGACGCCGGCCGGCCGGGTGGATCAGTGCGCGGGCGCGTACCCGGGCGCCGAGCGGTCGACGTCGTCGCCGTCCTCCTCGTCGTCGTCGTCCTCGTCCTCGTCCTCCTCGTCCTCCCCGATCACGCGGGGCTTGACGTACGGGTCCTCGTCGCCCGCGTAGACGCCGGCCTTCGCCTGCGCCTGCACGTCGGCGTCGCGGCGGCGCGCCTCCTCGAGGAGCGCGTCGATCGCGGCCGCGTTCTCCGGCACGCCGTCGAGGATGAACTCGAGCGAGGGCGTGAGGCGCGCGGTGATGTTCTTGCCGACCTCGCTGCGGAGCATGCCGGTGGCGGACTTGAGGGCGGCGGCCGTATCGGCGCGCTCCTCGTCGGTGCCGTAGACCGTGTAGAAGATGCTGGCGTGCTGCAGGTCGCCCGTGACGCGCACGTCGGTGACGGTCACGAATCCGAGACGCGGGTCCTTGATCCCCCGGTCGAGCTTGCGCGCGACGATCTCCTTGATGCGGTCGGCCATCTTCCTGGCCCTCGCGTGATCGACCATGGTCGACGTCCTTCCGTGACGGATGCGGCCGGGCGAGCCCCGGCGTCGTGCTCGTGCCCCGCGGGTCGCGGGTGCAGCCGGACAGGAGCGCCCGGGTCGTGCTGGTGCCCCGCGGGTGGCGGGAACGACCGGACGCGAGCGCCCGGGTCGTGCTGGTGCCCCGCGGGTGGCGGGACGGGGAGGGCCCCGCTCCCCTGGTGGGGAGCGGGGCCCGGATCGGCCGGGGTCAGACCCGCGGCTTCTCCTTCATCTCGATCGTCTCGATCTCGTCGCCGATCTGGATGTCGTTGAACTTGCCGAGGCCGATGCCCGCCTCGAAGTCCGTGCGGACCTCGGACACGTCGTCCTTGAACCGGCGCAGCGACTCGATGGCCAGGCTGTCGCCCACCACCACGCCGTCGCGGATGACCCGCGCCTTGGCGTTCCTGGTGATGGTGCCCGAGCGGACGATGACACCCGCGATGTTGCCGAACTTGGAGGAGCGGAACACCTCGCGGATCTCGGCGACGCCGGACTGGACCTCCTCGAACTCGGGCTTGAGCATGCCCGTGAGGCTCGACTCGATCTCCTCGAGCGCCGAGTAGATGACGCTGTAGAAGCGGATGTCGACACCCTCGCGCGCCGCACGTGCACGGGCCTTCGGGTCGGGGCGGACGTTGAACCCGATGATGATCGCGTTGTCGATCGTCGCCAGGTTGACGTCGCTCTCGGTGACCGCTCCGACGCCGCGGTGGATGATCCGCAGCTGCACGGAGTCGTCCACCTCGATCTTCATGAGCGACTCCTCCAGCGCCTCGACGGCACCGGACACGTCGCCCTTGATGATGAGGTTGAGCGACTCGACCTTGCCCTCCTCCAGCGCACGCGTGAAGTCCTCGAGGCTGATGCGCTTGCGGGCCTTGGCCAGCTGGGCGTTGCGCTCGACGGCCTCGCGCTTCTCGGCGATCTGACGGGCGGTGCGGTCCTCCTCGGTGACGAGGAAGGTGTCGCCCGCGCCGGGGACCGACGAGAGGCCCTGGACCTGGACGGGCCGCGAGGGGTACGCCTCGTGGACCGCGTCGCCGTTCTCGTCCATCATCGCCCGGACGCGGCCGTAGGCCGTGCCCGCCACGATGGCGTCGCCCACGCGGAGCGTGCCCGACTGGATGAGGACGGTCGCGACCGCACCGCGGCCCTTGTCGAGGCGCGCCTCGATGGCCACGCCGCGCGCGTCCTTGTTCGGGTTGCTGCGCAGGTCGAGCCCGGCGTCGGCGGTGAGCAGGACGGCCTCGAGGAGGTCGTCCACGCCCTTGCCGGTGAGCGCCGAGACGTCGACGAACATGACGTCTCCGCCGTACTCCTCGGCGACCAGGCCGTACTCGGTGAGCTGCTGGCGCACCTTGGCGGGGTTGGCCCCCTCCTTGTCGACCTTGTTGACCGCGACCACGATCGGCACGTTCGCCGCCTGGGCGTGGTTCAGGGCCTCCACCGTCTGCGGCATGATGCCGTCGTCGGCCGCGACCACGAGGATCGCGATGTCGGTGACCTGCGCACCACGGGCGCGCATGGCGGTGAACGCCTCGTGGCCCGGGGTGTCGATGAAGGTGATGGCGCGCTCGTAGCCCTCGTGCGGCGCCCAGACCTGGTACGCGCCGATGTGCTGCGTGATGCCGCCCGCTTCGCCCTCGATGACGTTGGCGTTGCGGATGGCGTCGAGCAGGCGCGTCTTGCCGTGGTCGACGTGGCCCATGACGGTGACGACGGGCGGCCGGATCTCCAGCACGTCGTCGTCCTCGTCCTCGAGCTCCTGGTCGAGGTCGATGTCGAAGCCCTCGAGCAGCTCGCGGTCCTCGTCCTCGGGGGAGACGACCTGGATCTTGTAGCCGAGCTCCGTGCCGAGCACCTCGAAGGTGGCCTCGTCGAGCGACTCGGTCGCCGTGGCCATCTCACCGAGGTGGAACAGCACGGTCACCAGGTTGCCGGGGCTCGCGTCGATCTTGTCGGCGAAGTCCGAGATGGACGCGCCGCGACGCAGGCGGACGATGGTGTTGCCGTCGCCGCGGGGGACGCTGACGCCACCCAGCGACGGGGCCTCGCGCAGCTCGAACTCGGCCCTCTTCGTCCGCTTCGACTTGCGCGACTTGCTCTTGCCGCCACCGCGACCGAAGGCACCAGCGGTGCCGCCGCCGGGGCCGCGGCCACGGCCGCCGCCACCGGGACGACCCGCGAAGCCGCCGGCCGGACGCTGGAAGCCGCCGGCTGCGGGGGCGCCGGGGCGTCCCGCTCCGCCGGGCGCGCCGCCGGGACGACCCGCACCCGCGGGACGCTGGCCGAAGCCGGCCGGGCGCGCGCCCTGGCCGACGCCGCCGGGACGCGGGGCGCCGGGGCGGGGGGATCCGGGACGGGGCGCGGCCGGACGGGGGCCTGCGGCTCCCGCGGCGGGGCGCTGGCCCATGCCCTGGTTGCTCGCGAACGGGTTGTTGCCCGGGCGGGGCTTGGTGCCCATGCCCTGGTTGCTCGCGAACGGGTTGTTGCCGGGGCGCGGGGCCGCCGGGCGCGGGATCCCGGGGCGCGGGATGCCGTTCGAGGGGGCGGGCGCGCTGCCGGAGTCCGCACGCGGGGCGCTCGGGGTCTCGGCGGCCGGGGCGTCGGGGGTGGCCGACGCGGCCGACTTCTCGGCCTGCGCCTTCTCCTCCGCGGCGGCCTTGCGGCTCGCCTCGGCCTGCGCCTGGCGCTCGGCGACGGTCAGCGGCTGCGCCGGGACCGGCACGTCGGACGCCTCGGGAGCCTCGGGCTCGGGTGCGGCCGTGGGCTGCGGGCCGGGGGTGGGACGGCCGCCGGGCTTGGGCGCCGACGAACGGCTCCCGGGGCGCGGGGCGGAGGACGGCGCGGCAGCGGGTGCCGCGGCCTGGCCGGTGAGACCGGCTGCCTCGAGCGCCGCCTTGAGCTTGCGGGCCACGGGGGGCTCGATGCTCGACGACGGTCCCTTGACGAACTCGCCCATCTCCTTGAGCTTGGCGAGTGCGGTCTTGCTGTCGACGCCGATCTCGGCGGCGATCTCGTGTACGCGTGGTTTTGCCACTGTTCTCCTGTCTGGGGGTCCTCTCCCAGGCAGGAGGGGACCGCTAGTGCTGGACGGATCTCATTTCGAGCCGCTCATTAGTTGTCCATGTGCCGTTCAGCCTGTTCTCTCGGATGCTCGCGCGCTCGGCTGGGCCGCGAGCCGCTCTCGTAGTCCCCCAAGAGCTGCGGGGTCGAGCGCCACGTCGCTCCGCAGGGCCCGCCCGAAGGCACGCCGCGCGATCGCTCTGTCGATGCACTCGATGGTCGGATGGATCCACGCGCCCCTGCCGGCCATCACCGCGCGCTCGTCGAGGACGAGGGAGCGGGTGGAGGTGTCGGCGACGATCCGCTGGAGAGCGGACCTCGGGGCACGCCGACGACAGCCGACGCACGTTCTTACCGGATCCATACTACCCCCTGCGTCCGGCGGCGGGGAGGCCGGGTCCCGGCGGGCGGCGCTCAGTCGTCGCCCTCGAGGATCGAGTCGGGCTGGATGTCGATCTTCGCGCCCGTGAGCTTGGCGGCGAGTCGGGCGTTCTGCCCCTCCTTGCCGATGGCGAGCGACAGCTGGTAGTCCGGCACGAGCGCGCGCACGGCCTTGGTCGCCTGGTCGATGACGAACGAGCTCGTGACCCGGGCGGGCGAGAGCGCGTTGCCGACGAACACGGGCAGTGACTCGGAGTAGTCGACGATGTCGATCTTCTCGTCGTTGAGCTCGGCCGTGACCGCGCGGACGCGCTGGCCCAGCTCGCCGATGCAGGCGCCCTTGGCGTTGATGCCCGGCTCGGTCGCGCGCACCGCGATCTTGGTGCGGTGGCCGGCCTCGCGGGCGAGCGACACGATCTCGACGAGACCCTGCGCGATCTCCGGCACCTCGAGCGCGAACAGCTTGCGGACGAGCGACGGGTGCGTGCGCGAGACCGTGATCTGCGGGCCCTTGGCCCCGCGGGAGACGCTCGTGACGTAGACGCGCAGGCGCGAGCCGTGCACGTACTTCTCGCCGGGCACCTGCTCCTCGGGCGGCAGGATCGCCTCGATGGTGCCGAGGTCGACGTGGATCATGCGGGGGTTCGGGCCCTGCTGGATGACGCCGGCGACGATGTCGCCCTCGCGGCCCTTGAACTCGCCGAGGATGCGGTCGTCGCCGATGTCGCGCAGGCGCTGGTTGATGACCTGCTTGGCGGCGAAGGCGGCGATGCGGCCGAAGTCGCTCGGGCTGTCCTCGGACTCGCCGATGACGAGGCCGTCCTCGTCGAGCTCGGGGACGTGCACGGAGACGTGGCCGGACTTGCGGTCCAGGTGCACGCGGGCGGGGGGCACGCCGTCGGCGACGGGCTTGGCGTCGGCCTGGTCGGTGTGCTTGAGGTAGGCGGTGAGGATGGCCTGCTCGATGATCGAGACGAGCTCCTCGAACGGGATCTCGCGCTCGCGCTCCATCAGGCGCAAGACGCTCAGGTCGATGTCCACGGTGCGACTCCTCTATTCGGTTGGAAACACTCGAGGCTACCCGACCGGGAGGGGTCGGGCAGCCTCGAGCGGGGGCGCGGTGCGGATCAGCGGTCGGCGGTGAGCGCGCCCACGACGTCGGCGAGCGCGAGCGGGGTGCGCTCGTTCGTCCGGCGGTCCCAGAGCTCGGCCATGCCGTCGACGGCGCCGCGGCCGACGATGACGATGGTCGGCACCCCGATGAGCTCGGCGTCGCCGAACTTCACGCCGGGCGAGACCTTGGGCCGGTCGTCGAAGAGCACGTCGAGGCCGGCGGCGTCGAGCGCGTCCACGAGCTCCTCGCTCGCGGTCCTGACGCCCTCGTCCTTGCCGGTCATGACGACGTGCACGTCGAACGGGCTGATGGACGCGGGCCAGAGGAGGCCGCGGCCGTCCTGCGTGGCCTCGGCGACGAGCGCGAGGTTGCGGGTGATGCCGATGCCATAGGAGCCCATCGTGACGGTGACGAGCTTGCCGTTCTCGTCGAGCACCTTGAGGCCGAGGGCCTCCGCGTACATGCGGCCGAGCTCGAACACGTGGCCGATCTCGGTGCCGCGCGCGGTGCTGATGGGGCCGGATCCGTCGGGCGCGGGGTCGCCGTCGCGGACGTCCGCGGCCTCGACCACGCCGTCGGGCGTGAAGTCGCGGCCGGCGACGAGCGAGAGGACGTGCTTCCCGGCGACGTTGGCGCCCGTGATCCAGGAGGTGCCGTCGACCACGCGGGGGTCGACCACGTAGCGCACCTTCGTGCTGGACGTCGATCCGAGGACGGGGCCGTCCGCCGACCACGGGCCGATGTAGCCCTTCACGAGGCCCGGCTGCTTCGCGAGGTCGCCCTCGGTGGCGGGCTCCACCTCGGCGGGGAAGAAGGCCACCTCGGCGCGCTTGAGGTCGATGTCACGGTCGCCGGGGATCCCGACGACGACGAGCTCGCGCGTCCCGTCCAGGTGGGTGAGCGCGAGCACGATGTTCTTCAACGTGTCCGCCGCGGTCCAGGCGCGGCCGTCCTCGCGGGGCTCCCGCGCGTTCGCGAGGTCGACGAGGGTGGCGATGGTGGGGGTGTCGGGCGAGTCGAAGACGCGCGCGGCGGGCTGGCCCTCGACGGGGATCGCGTCGGGGACGAGGGTGGTGAAGGCCTCGACGTTGGCCGCGTAGCCACCGGGGCTGCGCACGAAGGTGTCCTCGCCGATGGGCGTGGGGTGCAGGAACTCCTCGCTCTTGGACCCGCCCATGGCGCCCGCGTCGGCGGCGACGATGACGTACTCGAGGCCGAGGCGCTGGAAGATCCGCTCGTAGGCGTCGCGCTGGGCCTGGTAGCTCACGGCGAGGCCCGCGTCGGTGTGGTCGAAGGAGTAGGCGTCCTTCATCGTGAACTCGCGGCCGCGGAGGATGCCGGCGCGGGGGCGGGCCTCGTCGCGGTACTTGTCCTGGATCTGGTAGATCGACAGGGGCAGGTCCTTGTAGCTCGAGTAGAGGTCCTTCACGAGCAGCGCGAAGAACTCCTCGTGCGTGGGCGCGAGCACCATGGGCGCGCGCTTGCGGTCCTCGAGGCGGAACATCCCGGGCCCGTACTCGTCGTAGCGGCCGGTGGCCTGGTACGGCTCGGCGGGGAGCAGCGCGGGGAAGTGCACCTCCTGGGCGCCGATGCGCTCCATCTCCTCGCGGACGATGGCCTCGACCTTGTTCTTGACGCGGAGGCCGAGCGGCAGCCAGGCGAAGATGCCGGGGGCCTGGCGGCGGATGTAGCCGGCGCGCACGAGGAGGCGGTGGCTGGCCACCTCGGCGTCGACGGGGTCTTCCCGGAGGGTGCGGACGAAGAGCTTCGAGAGGCGTGTGGACACCGGATCAGCCTAGCGATCCGCCCGGGCCGGCTCCGCGCGCGGCGGCGTACGAGAGGCGCAGGCGCTCGAAGCCCTCGTCGAGGGAGACGGCCGGCGTCCAGCCGAGCGCGCGGCGGGTCTCCCGCTGGTCGAACCAGTGCGCGGTGGAGAGCTGCTCCGCGAGGAAGCGGGTCATGGGCGGCTCGTCGGATCCGGGGCGCACGGCCCAGACGCGCTCCACCGCTCCCCCGGCGGCGTGGGCGAGGGCGGCGGGCACGCGGATCCGGGGCGCGGGCACGCCGGCCGCGCGGCACATGCCGGCGAGCAGCTCCGCCACGGGACGCGGCTCGCCGTTCGTGACGACGTAGGCGCGGCCGTGCGCGGTGTCCGCTGCGTCGAGCGCGGCGACGATGGCATCGGCGGCGTTGTCGCGGTAGACGGTGTCGATGAGGGCGGCGCCGTGGCCGAGGAGCGGGAGGCGGCCGCGGGCGGCGCGGTCGACGATGCGGGCGACGAGCTGCGGGTCCCCCGGGCCCCAGACGAGGTGCGGGCGGACGGCGAGCACGCGCATCGTGGGGTCGTCCGCGGCCAGCGCGATCAGCTCGCCCTCGGCCTTGGTGCGGGCGTAGTCGCCGCGCGCGCGGACGGGATCCGCGGGGCCGGCGCCGTCACCCGTGATGGAGAGGCCCGTGTGCGCGACCGACGGCGAGGAGACCTGGACGAACCGCGTGACGCCGGCTGCGCGGGCTGCCTCGAGGAGCGAGCGGGTGCCCTCGACGTTCACCGCGCGGAAGTCGGCCGGATCCCCCGCGAGCGAGACCTTGGCGGCCAGGTGGATCACGGCGTCGACCCCGTCGACCGCGCGGACGACGGCGGCCGGGTCGGTGACGCTGCCGCGGAGGTCGACGACGGCTCCGGGCACCGGCGCGGTGCCGGTCCCCGCGAGGCCGGACGGCTGGCGCTGGAAGGTGCGGACCGCGTGCCCCGCGGCGGCGAGGCGCTCGGCGACGGTGCGGCCGAGCATGCCGCTCGCGCCCGTGACGAGGACGATCACGGGGCGCTCACGCGGCCGCCCGCGAGGATCCCGGCAGCCCAGCGGCCGAGCCCCGCGCGATCGACCTTGGAGTTGTGGCGGACGTCGGTCGGCAGGACGGGGACGACGATCACCGCGGCGACCGGCAGACCGACCGCGGCGCGCACGGCGGACGCGAGGTCGGGGTCCGCGAGCCCGACGCGCCGCGCGGCCGGCGCGGTCTCGACGACGAGCACGAGCTGCTGCACGCCCGCGGGTCCGACGCCCACGGCGGCGGCTCGCCCGACGCCCGGCGCGGACTCGGCGCGCTGCTCGGGGCCGACGGGCGTGAGCACGCCGTGCGATGCGGTGATCACGTGCGGCAGCCGGCCCTCGACCCAGAGCGCGCCCGTGGCGTCGAGGTGGCCGACGTCGCCGGTCCGGTGGCGGCGGATCCCGTCGGCCGAGTCGCGGCGGGCCGCGCGGTCGGTCACGTGGATGCGGTCGTACCTGTCGTGCTCGTGCGGCGCGGCCACGACGATCTCGCCCGTGACGCCGGGCGAGTCGGTGAGCGCGCCCGTCGCGGCGCCGTCGGCGCCGAGCGGGCTGATGCGGACGGCGACCGGGCCGACGGGCGCGCCGACGCAGACGCCGGCGTCGCCGCGGAGGGCTGCCGCGCGGATCCCCTCGAGCGTCACGTCGGTGAGCAGCAGCCCCTCGGTCATGCCGTAGGGGGTGTGGACCTCGGCGGCGGGGACGAGCGCGGCGGCGCGCGTGAGCAGGGCCTCCGAGAGCGGGGCGCCCGCGGAGAGCAGCGAGCGGACACGGGCGAGCGCCGCGCGGTCGTCGACGGTGAGGTCGCCCGCGGTGGCGACGACGTTGGCGAGCGCGGCCGGCGACGCGAAGACGACGGTCGCGTCGGCGGCGCGGGCCGCGGCGGCCAGGGCCGACGCGGTGAGGTCGCGCGGCCGGGTCACGTCCATGTCCGGCGTGACGCTCGTGGCGCCGAGGGCGGGGCCGAGCAGCGCGAACGGGGCGAAGCCCGCGACGAGGCCGGTGCCGACGCCCACGTCGAAGCGGGAGCCGAGGGTGTCGCGGAGGGCGGCCAGCTGGCGGTTCGTGTAGACGACGCCCTTGGCGGGGCCGGTGGATCCCGAGGTGAACAGGATCGCGGCGTCGTCGTCGGCCGCGGGCTCGGGCGGCAGGACCTGCGCGCGGCCCGCGCGGGCGATCTCCGGCAGGCTCGCCGCGACGCCCAGCGCCCGGGCGACCGGCGGCGCGAGGGTGGTGACGGAGATCCTCTCCCCCGGCCAGCGGAGGGCGCGCGCGAGGGCGAGGCCCGCGGGGATGCCGACGACCATGTCGGGCCGGGATCCCGCGACCGCGCGCCCGAGGCCCTTCACGCCGAGGCCGGCGTCGGCCACCACGACGATCGCGCCGATGCGCAGGCACGCGTAGAGGAGGGCCGTGAGGTCGGCGCCGGGCGGCACGAGGAGTGAGACGCGGTCGCCGGCGCGGAGCCCGCGGGCGTGGAGGCCCGCCGCGATCTCGCGGACGCGGCGCGCGAGCAGCCGCCACGAGACGGTGCGCGGCGAGCCGCCACCGCGCGGCGCCATCTCCACGAGCACGGGTGCGTCGCTGTCGCGCAGCTCCTCGAGGAGGGCGCCGAGCAGGCGGACCGGTGCGGCGTCGGGGGCCTGCGACGGAGCGGGACGCGCGGCGGGACGCGCGGCGGGCGCGGATCCCGGCGCGATCCGGTCCGCGAGCCAGTCGAGCGCGGTCGACGCGTAGTCGTGGTCCTCGGCGACGAGGTGGCCGGCGCCCTCGACGCGGTGCACGTCGGCGTGCGGCAGGCGCTCGAGGAGGTCGGAGAGGTAGACGTCGGAGAAGATCGGGTCGCGCGGTCCCCAGACGAACAGGGTCGGCAGGTCGAGGTCGCGGAGGCCCTCGGCGATCGTGGTGAGGGTCGCGTGGCTGGGGTGCGCGGGGCCGACGGGGATGTCGGCGACGAAGCCGCGGATCCCAGCGCGGCGGTCGGCGCCCCGGTACGGCGCGGCGAACGCGCGGCGCACGGCCGGCTCGAGCGGGGGGTGCGCGAGCGCGAGCGTGGTGGCGAGGAAGCCCGGCGTGCCCCGCGTGGCGGCGTCATGGATCCCCGTGGCGAGCGCCAGGCGCAGCGGCCACGGGATGGGCACGCCCTCCTCCTGGTGCACGGCCGTGTTGAGCGCCATGACCCCGGCGAGCACATCGCGGTTGCGGAGCGCCCAGCCGAGGCTGACGACCCCGCCCCAGTCGTGGCCGAGCGTGACGACGGGCGCCGTGGCGCCGGATCCCGAGAGCCCCAGCTCGTCGGTGAGCGCCTGCAGGTCGTCGAGCCGCGTCGGCAGCGTGCGGGCCGTGCCCGTGCGCTCGGAGAAGCCCATGTCGAGCTGGTCGACCGCGACCACGCGCCATGCCGGCCTCGACGGATCCCGCTCGGCGCGCGCCAGCGACTCCGCCGCGATGCGCCGCCACAGGTACGACCAGGTCGGGTTGCCGTGCACGCACAGGATCGTGCCGGCGACGGGCGCGCCCGTCGCCGCCAGCCGCTCCCCCGTGTCGAGCAGGTGCCAGCCGTGCCCGCCCGCGCGCACGACGCGCGACCAGGCGGGGTCGAGGCCGGGCAGCGGCCGACCGTCCGGCCCGGCCGCGGGGAGGGTCGCCGGCGCGGTCGCGGCCGATGCGCTCACGCCGCGGCTACCAGAGGATCTCGGTCATGGCCGTGTTGAGGCCGGAGCCCACGCCCATGCAGAGCACGCGGTCGCCGCGGCTGAGGCTGTCCGCCTGGTCGGCGAGCGTGATGGGGATGCTCGCGGGTCCGACGTTGCCGTAGCGCGGGTAGGTGAGCGGCACGCGCGACTTGTCGAGCTTCGCCGCCTTGACGATGGCGTTGGTGTGCACGTCCGACACCTGGTGGAGGATGTATCGGTCCATGTCCGACCAGTCCCAGTCGTCCTGGGCGGCTTCCTTCCACGCGTCGACGACGAGCTCCATGCCGCCGCGGAGGAGCTCCTTCGTGTCGGTGAACATGCCGTCCACGTCGCCGATGCAGAGCTCGTGGTGCTGGGTGGCGGCGCGCGTGACGCCGCCGAGGATCCGGTGGCCCTCGGGGTGGTCGCTCGTGCGGCCGAGCACCGCCGCCGCCGCGCCCGCGCCGAGCGTGAGGCTCGGGAACTCGCTGAGGAAGTCGGCGCGGGTGGTCTCCGGGCGGAGCAGGCGCGCGACCGTGTTGTGGCGGATCTCGCCGGCGTCCTCGCCGTCGACGATCATCGCGTAGTCGATCTGGCCCGAGTCGATGAGGTGGCCCGCGAGCGTCATGGCGTTGACGAAGCCGAGGCACGCGTTGGCGATGTCGAAGTTGAGGGCGGACGACGGCAGCCCGAGCCCGTTGTGGATGCTCACGGCGACGCTCGGCTCGAGGTGCGCGCGCGTCACCGACGTGTTGATGAGCAGCCCGATCTGCGACGGCTGGACCCCGGCCTGGGCGAGCGCTTTGCGGCCGGCCTCCGTGGCGGCGGCGTCGAAGGACATCGACGCGTCCCAGTTGCGGCGCTCGAGGACGCCCGCGACCCGCTGCAGCAGTCCGGTGGGGAGGCGGAGCCGGGAGAGCACGGGCTTCAGGCGGTCGTCGATCTCGACCGACGTGACGGTGTGCGGGGCGAGGACGCTGGCGAGCCCCAGCAGGGAGGTGTTCCGATGCCGGAAAGTGGCGTTACCGTTCAACAGCATCCTCAGTTCGTGGGGCGGTCCGCCGGGCGGACGACTAGCAGAGCCTACGCGCAGCCGGCGCGCGCGGGCGCACGGCCGCCGCGCGGTCGGGTGGGGAAGGGTGGGGCTAGACGAGGATCTCGGGGCTGCCGATGGATCCCGCGGGCATCTCCGCGGCGAGGCGGTTCGCCTCCTCGATGAGCGTCTGCACGATCTCGGCCTCGGGCACGGTCTTGATGACCTCGCCCTTGACGAAGATCTGCCCGCGGCCGTTGCCGGACGCGACGCCGAGCTCGGCCTCGCGGGCCTCGCCGGGTCCGTTGACGACGCAGCCCATGACGGCGACGCGCAGCGGCACGTTGACGTGCTTGAGGCCCTCGGTGACCTGCTCGGCGAGCGAGTAGACGTCGACCTGCGCGCGGCCGCAGCTCGGGCAGGAGACGATCTCGAGCTTGCGCTCGCGGAGGTTGAGCGACTGCAGGATCTGCAGGCCCACCTTCACCTCCTCGGCCGGCGGCGCGGAGAGGGAGACGCGGATCGTGTCGCCGATGCCCTCGGAGAGCAGGATCCCGAACGCCGTGGCGCTCTTGATGGTGCCCTGGAACGCGGGGCCGGCCTCGGTGACGCCGAGGTGCAGCGGCCAGTCGCCGCGCTCGGCGAGCAGGCGGTAGGCCTTCACCATGATGACGGGGTCGTTGTGCTTGACCGAGATCTTGAAGTCGTGGAAGTCGTGCTCCTCGAAGAGGCTGGCCTCCCAGACGGCCGACTCGACGAGCGCCTCGGGCGTGGCCTTGCCGTACTTCTGCAGCAGGCTCGGGTGCAGGGATCCGGCGTTGACGCCGATGCGGATCGAGGTGCCCGCGGCCTTGGCGGCCTTCGCGATGGCGCCGACCTGGTCGTCGAACTTGCGGATGTTGCCGGGGTTCACGCGCACCGCGCCGACACCGGCGTCGATGGCCGTGAAGACGTAGCGGGGCTGGAAGTGGATGTCCGCGATGATCGGGATCTGGCTCTTCTTCGCCAGGATGTGCAGCACGTCCGCGTCGTCCTGGTGCGGCACCGCCACCCGCACGATGTCGCAGCCGGTGGCCGTGAGCTCGGCGATCTGCTGGAGCGTCGCGTTGATGTTGGTGGTCTGCGTCGTCGTCATCGACTGGACGCTGACCTGGGCGTTCCCGCCCACCTTGACCTTGCCGACGCTGATCTGACGGGTCTTGCGGCGGGGCGCGAGGACCTCAGGGACCTTCGGCATTCCGAGATTGACTGCTGGCACGGGAAGAGCCTACGTCCGATTCCTGCGCGCCCGGTGCGTCGGGGGCGCGGACGGGTCAGGCGGTGGGCGGCGTCGGGCGCTGGGCGCAGTCAGGTGAGGCGGACGGGGTTCACCAGGTCGGCGAAGATCAGCAGGGCGCTCATGGCGCCGAAGACGATCACGACCACGAACGTCAACGGCATGAGCTTCGCGACGTCGACGGGTCCCGGGTCGCGCCGGCCGAAGGCCTTGGCGGACGCCCGGCGGATGCCCTCCACGATCGCGCCGAGCACGTGTCCGCCGTCGAGCGGGAGCAGCGGCAGGAGGTTGATCATCCCGAGCGCCACGTTGAGCGAGGCGACCAGGCCGATCATGGCCGAGGCGCGCGCGGCGACGGGCGTCTGGTCGAGGCTCGCGATCTCGCCCGCGACGCGGCCCACGCCGACGACGCTCATGGGGCCGTTCGGGTCGCGCTCGCCGCCGCCGAACGCGGCACGGCCGACGTCGACCAGGCGCTGCGGCAGGTGGAGGATCAGGTTGCCGACCGCGGCCATGTTCTCGCCCGTCGTCGTGAAGGCGGCGGAGAGCGGCTGCTGCTGCACGGCCTGGGTGGGGCTGAAACCGATGAGGCCGACCTCGCGCGTGACGGGCATCCCCTGCGCGTCGACCTCGGGCGCGCCGCGCTGGCCGATGACCGCCTGCTGCGTGAGCACGGGCGTGATGGCGAGCGTCTGGCGGGCGCCGTCGCGCTCCACGACGACGTCGAGCTCCGTGCCCGCGGAGACCTGGACCGTGCCCGTGACCTGGTCCCACGCGGTGATCGGCGTGCCGTCGATGCTCACGATCGTGTCGCCGGGCTGGAGGCCGGCCGCGGCGCCCGGTGCCTCGGGGGCGCCGGCGGGGCAGGTGGCGGCGTCGGCCGACGCGGTGGATCCGGCGGGCACGATGCACGCGTTCACCTGGCCGACCGTGGTGGTGGGCGTCGTGACGCCGAAGCCGCAGAGCACGATCGCGAACAGCACGATCGCCAGGAGGAAGTTCATCGCCGGCCCGCCGAGCATGATGACCATGCGCTTGAGCACGGGCAGCTTGTAGAAGGCGCGGTCCTCGTCGTCGCCGACGCTCTCGGCGCTGGCCTGGCGGGCGTCCTGCACGAGGAGGTCGAAGAAGCCGCGGCCGGCGCGGTCGTCGCCGTCGGGGGCGGCCGGGGATCCGGCGGCGTCGGCGCCGCGGCGGGCGTCGGGCCCGACGAGCTGCGCGATCCCCGTGCTGCTGGTGCCGGCGCGCGAGCTCTGCGGCGGGAACATGCCGATCATCGAGATGTAGCCGCCCAGCGGGATGGCCTTCACGCCGTACTCGGTCTCGCCCTTGCGGCGGCTGAAGACGGTCGGCCCGAAGCCGATCATGTACTGCGTGACGCGCACGCCGAAGAGCTTCGCGGGCACCAGGTGCCCGACCTCGTGGAGGCCGATGGACACGGCGACGCCGACCACGATGATGAGCACCCCGAGGATGTAGAGGAAGACGCCGTCCATGGTGGGAGAGGCTACCTCCCGCACCCTGGGCGGACGCCGCCGTGGCGCGGATCCGGAGGCGACGGGGGCGCGGCGCGTACGGAGGCGGGCGGGCCCCGCCCAGGAGCCCCGGGCTAGTCTGGGAGACCGTGACGAGAGGTGCGCCCATGCCCGGAGAACGGCCCGACCCGCTCGCCGGCACCCTGCTGGCCGGCCGCTACCGCATCAGCGGCCTGCTCGGACGCGGCGGCATGGCCACCGTGTACCGCGCATCCGACGAGACGCTCGGCCGCGAGGTGGCCGTCAAGGTCTTCGCGACCGACTCCGCCGACCCCGCCGAGGTCGAGCGCCAGGAGGGCGAGGTGCGCATGCTCGCGGGCCTCAGCCACCCGGGTCTCGTGACCCTCTTCGACGTGGGCGACGACCTGGTCGGCGACCGCGCGCTCGCCTTCATCGTGATGGAGATCGTCGACGGCACCACGCTCGCCGAGCGCATGGCGCAGGGTCCGCTGCCCGGTCCCGAGGTCGCGCGCATCGGCGGGATCCTCAGCGACGCGCTCGGCTACATCCACCGCCGCGGCGTCGTGCACCGCGACGTGAAGCCCGCCAACGTGCTGCTCGCGCGCCCCGAGGAGGACGACGAGCCGGCCGCCGCCAAGCTCACCGACTTCGGCATCGCGCGCCTCGTGGACGGCACGCGCCTCACGTCGACGGGATCCATCGTCGGCACCGTCAGCTACCTCAGCCCCGAGCAGGCGCTCGGCGAGGACGTGGGCGCGCCGACCGATGTGTACGCGCTCGGCCTCGTGCTCCTCGAGTGCCTCACCGGCCGCCGCACCTTCCCGGGCACGGCCGCCGAGTCCACCATGGCGCGCGTGGTGCGCGACCCGGAGATCCCCGCGCGCCTCGGCGCCTCGTGGGTGGACCTCCTCGGCCGCATGACCCGACGGGATCCGGCGACGCGGCCCACCGCGCGCGAGGTCGCCGCGGAGCTGCGGACCGGGCGCGCGCCCGGGTCCGCGGTGGAGGCGCCGACGGCCACGTCGACGCGCGTGATGCCGGCGACCGCGGCGGCCGGCGCGGCCGGCGCGGGTGCGGCCGCCGCGGCCCTCGCGCCGTCCGCGGATCGGGACGCCCGGACCGAGCGGTTCGCCGCCGCGTCGACGCCTCCCGCGCGCGGCGCCGACCCCACGGCGGTGGCCTCCCCCGCCGCCGGCTCCCCCGCGGATCGCGTCCCGGCGAAGCGCCGCGGCAGCCGGGCCCTCAGCATCGCCGTCGTGTCCGTGCTCATCGCGGCAGCCGCCGTCGTGGGCGTCGTGACCATCCCCCTGCTGTCCGACCGCGACACGTCGTACCCGTCCGTCCCCGGACCCCTCGGCGCCAGCCTCGAGGAGCTGCAGAAGAGCGTGGAGGACGCCCCGTGATCCGCACATCGACCCGCCGGACGCCCGGTCCCGGACGCCGCGCGCTCCGCGGGCGCGCCGCCCTCGGCCTCGCGACCGTGACCACCGCCGTGCTCCTCCTCGCCGGCTGCGCGGGATCGTCGACGCCGGCGGACCGCGCCCTCGACGACCTGCAGCAGCGCACGCAGTCGGTCACGCAGTCGTCCGCCGACGGCGACTACGCCAAGGCGCTCGCGCAGCTCGAGGAGCTGCGGGCGGCCGTCGAGGCCGACCTCGCCGACGGATCCATCGACCAGGCACGGCACGACGAGGTCATCGCGCGCATCGACGAGGTGCGCACGCAGCTCGAGGCGGCCCGGGACGCGGCGACGACCCCGACGCCCTCGCCCTCGCCGTCCGTGAGCCCGTCGCCGTCGCCGTCCCCCTCGCGGACGCCGACGCCGTCGCCCACCCCGAGCCCGACGCGGACCACGTCGCCCACCCCCTCCCCCAGCGCGAGCCCGACGCCGGGCGACGACGGACCGGGCGCCCCTGGCGCCGGGAACGGCGGCCCCGGCAACCCGGGGAACGGCAACGGCGGGGCCGGCAAGCCGGGGAACGGCTGAGCCGGGGATCATCGGACCCGGGCTCCGCGTGCGGTGCAGCCCGGGATCGCGGGCCGGATCCGGGGGATCCGCGGAGCCCGCGTGCGAGGTGGCGCCCTCGGATCGGGCGGGGCCCTCGGATCGGGCGGTGCCCTCGGGCGGGTCGGGTCAGACCCCGAGCACGCGGTCGGCCTCGGCGCGCGCCCACCGCTCCGCCTCGGCCAGCGACCCGCGCGTGAGCGGGCCGGACGCCGGCGCGTGGGCGTCGACGACGCGGCGGATGGTGTCGACGATGTCGAGGAAGCCCGCCCGCCCCGCGTGGAACGCCTGCACGGCCTGCTCGTTGGCCGCGTTGTAGACGGCCGGGTACGTGGATCCGGCCGCTCCCACCTGCTTGGCGAGCAGCACGGCGGGGAACGCCTCGTCGTCGAGCGGCTCGAAGGTCCACGTCGCGGCGCGGGTCCAGTCGATCGGCACGCCGACGTCGTGCATGCGGTGCGGCCAGTTCAGGCCGAGCGCGATGGGGAGGCGCATGTCCGGCGGGGACGCCTGCGCGAGCGTCGAGCCGTCGATGAACTCGACCATGGAGTGCACGAGCGACTGCGGGTGCACGACCACGTCGATCCGCTCGTAGGGCACGTCGAACAGGAGGTGCGCCTCGATGACCTCGAGGCCCTTGTTGACGAGCGTCGACGAGTTCGTCGTGATGACGAGGCCCATGTCCCACGTGGGGTGCGCGAGCGCCTCACGCGGGGTGACGTGCTCGAGCTCGGCGCGCGAGCGGCCGCGGAACGGGCCGCCGGACGCCGTGACGACGAGGCGCCTGACCTCCTCCGCCGTGCCTCCGCGGAGGGCCTGCGCGATGGCCGAGTGCTCCGAGTCGACGGGGACCAGCTGGCCCGGCGCCGCGAGGGAGCGCACCAGCTCGCCGCCGACGATGAGCGACTCCTTGTTGGCGAGGGCGAGGGTGCGGCCCTCCTCCAGCGCGGCGAGGGTGGGGCCGAGCCCCACGGATCCGGTGATGCCGTTGATCACCACGTCGGCGTCGACCGAGCGGATGAGCTGCTCCGCCTCGTCCGCGCCGAGGGCCGTGTGCTCGACGCCTGCGACGCGCGCCTGCTCGGCGAGCGCCTCGCGCTTGCTGCCGGCGCCGAGCCCCACCACCTCGAACAGCTCCGGGTGCCGCGCGACGACCTCGAGGGCCTGCACGCCGATGGAGCCCGTGGATCCGAGGATGATGACGCGGCGCACGGCTCCTCCTACTGGGCCGGAGCGGACTGGGTGCCGAGGATGTCGACGACGAACACGATGGTGTCGGTGCCGCCGATGTCCTCGCCGGAGCCCTTCTCGCCGTAGCCGTCGGCGGGCGGGATGATCGCGATGACCTGCGAGCCGACCTTCTGCCCGACGAGCGCCTTCGTGAAGCCGGGGATGACGCCGCTCGTCTGGAACGAGACCGGCTTGGCGCCCTTGTCCCAGCTCGAGTCGAAGACCTTCTTGGTGTTCCAGTTGATGCCCGTGTACTGCACCGTGACGTTGGCGCCGTCCGTGACCTCTGCGCCGTCGCCGACCTTGAGGTTCGCGATCTTCGTCTCGGTGGGCGGTGCGGCGTCCGGGATGGTGATGGTGGGCGCCCCGTTGTCCGCGAGGGTGACCGTCGGGAAGCCATCGGGTGCCGGCTGGTCCGCGCCGTCTGCGCGCGTGGGGACCTGGCTCAGCACGTCCACCACGATGACGATGGGGTCGTCGGCGCCGAGGCCGAGCGTGGTGGCCTGCTCGGCGGCGAAGCCGTCCGCAGCGGGGACCACCGCGACGATGCGCGATCCGACCGTGGTGCACTCGACCGCCCGGACGACGCCGGGGACCAGCGCGCTGTCGTCCAGCGTGGCCGGGAGCGGGGAGTCCGCGTTGTAGGCGAGCTGCGGGATGGCGTCGCCGGTCTTGCCGTTGTACGCGGCGAGCGCGATGTTCGCGGTGGCGCCGGCGGCGATCTCCGCGCCGTCGCCCTGGGTGACGACCGTGCGCTCGGTCGTGTCGACCGTGAGCGGGCCGTCCACCTTCACGTCCGGGGCCTTCCCGAAGTCCCCGGAGACCTTCACCGACTTCGACGCGTCGCCCGAGGGGGTGTCGATGCAGGAGGCCCCCGCGGTGCGGGCGCCGGCCGTCGGGCTCGCGGACGGATCCGCTACCGGCGTGCCGCTGCTGGAGCAGGCGGACAGCGCGAGGATGGCGGCCGCGGCCAGGGTGAGGGGGATGCGTCGCTTCACGTGAGTCGCTTTCATCGGCGCGCCGGACGCACCAGGTTTGTGGGAGGGACTCGCACAGTCTGCCCGACGCGGCCGGGGTCCGCCTGACAGGGCGCGATCAGGGCGGTGCGGTTCCGCCCCGCCGGGTGCGCGCCGCCGGGTGCGCTCCGCCGGGTCCGCGCCGCCGTGTGCGCTCCGCCGGGTGCGCTCCGCCGCGTGCGCGAGGAGACGCGTCCGGTCAGGCGCCCGCGTCGGCCGCGAGCACCGTGCGCGGCTCGTGGTGCACGGGGAAGTTGACGCTGGACGCGATGAAGCACCGTGCGGAGGCGCCCGGGTGCAGCGAGGTCGCGAGCTCGACGTGCGCGGGATCCCGCACGGTGACGACGGGCCGCAGGGTGACCTCGACGAAGTGCCCGCCGCCGTCGTCCGTCTGCCGCATGGTGCCGGTGGGCTCGTCCCGGTAGCCGACGACGACCACGCCCGCCATCGCGGCCGCGTGCAGGTAGCTGAGCAGGTGGCACTGGGCGAGCGCGGAGATGAGCGTCTCCTCGGGGTTCCAGCGGTCGACGTCGCCGCGGAACGGGCGGTCGGCGGACCCGAGCAGGTCGGGCTTCCCCGCGGCGCGCACGACGTGGTCGCGACCGTAGGAGCGGTGGTCGGACGTGCCGGATCCACGGTCGCCCGTCCACTCGAGGGACAGCGCGTACCGGTGCTCGATCTGCATGGGATCACGGTAGCGAACCGGGCCGCGGCCCTCCTGGTCGCGGGCGTCCGCGCGGGTAAACTCGCCGGATCATGACAGACACCCTGGACTCCGCCCGCGTCGGCACTCCTGCCGGCTCCGCCTCCGACTCCCCCGCCGCGTCCGCCCGCGACGCGCGCCCGCAGGTGCCGCAGGAGCGACGCATCGTGACGGAGATCCCCGGCCCGCTCTCGCGCGAGCTGCACGAGCGCCGGAAGCGCGTGGTGCCGCCCGGCGTCTCCTCCCTCCTCCCCGTCTACATCGCCCGCGCCCACGGCGCGATCGTGGAGGACGTGGACGGCAACCGCTTCATCGACCTGGGCGCCGGCATCGGCGTGACCACCGTCGGCCACACCCGCCAGGAGGTCGTGGACGCCGCGACCGCCCAGCTCGGCGACGTGATCCACACGCTCTTCACCGTGACGCCGTACGAGGAGTACGTGCGCGTGGCGGAGCTGCTGGCGGAGCACACGCCCGGCACGCACGAGAAGCGCACGGTGCTCGTGAACTCGGGCGCGGAGGCCGTGGAGAACGGCGTGAAGATCGCCCGGAAGCACACGGGCCGCCGCGCGGTGGCCGTGCTCGACCACGGGTACCACGGCCGCACTAACCTCACCATGGCGATGAACTACAAGGCGTCGCCCTACGGCACGGGCTTCGGCCCCTTCGCGGGCGACGTCTACCACGCGCCGAGCTCGTACCCGTATCACGACGGCCTCACCGGCGCCGAGGCCGCGGCCCGCACCATCTCGTACCTCGAGAAGCGCATCGGCGCGACCGACCTCGCGTGCGTCGTCGCGGAGCCCATCCAGGGCGAGGGCGGCTTCATGGTCCCCGCCGACGGCTTCCTGCCGGCGCTCCAGGAGTGGTGCACGGCGAACGGCGTCGTCTTCATCGCGGACGAGATCCAGTCGGGGCTCGCGCGCACCGGCCGCTTCTTCGCGAGCGAGCACCTCGGGCTCGTGCCCGACCTCGTGCTCACGGCCAAGGGCATCGCGGGCGGCCTGCCGCTCGCCGGCGTGACCGGCCGCGCCGAGATCATGGACTCGGCCCTCCCGGGCGGGCTCGGCGGCACGTTCGGCGGCAACCCCGTGGCCGCGGCCGCCGCCGTGGCCGTCTTCGAGGCGATCGAGACGCACGGCCTGCTCGCCGAGGCCACCCGCATCGGCGACCACCTGCACCGCGCCCTCACGGAGCTGCAGCAGGAGCACGACATCATCGGCGACGTGCGCGGCATCGGCGCGATGATCGCGATCGAGCTCGTGCAGCCGGGCACCGGATCCACCACCAAGGAGCCGAACGCGGACGCGGTCGCGGCGATCGCGGCGCACTGCCACGCGCACGGCGTGATCATCCTCACCGCCGGCACGTACGGCAACGTGCTGCGCTTCCTCCCGAGCCTCGCGATCTCCGACGAGCTGCTCGACGACGCCCTCGGCGTGATCGCCGACGCGTTCCGGGCGCTCTGATGGCGACGGCCGTCGAGACGATCCCCGTGCAGGGCGCCGTGGAGCTCGCGGTGCTCGAGCGCAGCGGCTTCGTGGAGTCGCGCCACATCGGCGCGGCCGTCGTGCTGTCGCCTGCGGGCGAGGTGCTGCGCGAGGTCGGCGACGCGACCACGCCCGTGTTCCCGCGCTCGAGCATGAAGCCGTTCCAGGCCCTCGCCGTGCTGGCGAGCGGCGCGGAGCTCACCGAGGAGGAGCACGTGCTCGCCACCGCGAGCCACGCGGCGACCGCGCGGCACGTGGAGGTCGTGCGCGGGATCCTCGCGAAGGCCGGGCTCGACGAGTCCGCGCTGCGCTGCCCCGCCGACTGGCCGCTCGACCGGGCTGCGCGCGACGAGCTCGTGCGTGCCGGGATCCCCGCGTCGCCGATCTACATGAACTGCTCCGGCAAGCACGCCGCGATGCTGCTGGCCTGCGTGACCAACGGCTGGCCGACCGACGACTACCTGCACCCGGACCACCCCCTGCAGGTGCGGATCCGCGACGTGGTCGAGCGCTTCACGGGCGAGCGGATCGCCACGACGGGCGTCGACGGGTGCGGCGCGCCCGTGCACGCGATGTCGCTGACGGCCCTCGCGCGCGGGATCCACCGCATCGCGACCTCCGCGCCCGGCTCGCCGTTCGCGCTGTACCGGCACGCGGCGGCGCTGACCGCGGCGGTGCGCGCCCAGGGCTGGGCCATCGACGGACCCGGCCGCGCGAACACCGTCGTGATCGAGCGGCTCGGCCTGTTCGCCAAGGGCGGGGCCGAGGGGATCATGATCATGACCGCTCCCGACGGCACGACGGTGGCCTCCAAGACCCTGGACGGCAGCCTCCGGGCGTCCACCATCGTGGCGCTCGAGCTGCTGGCGCAGACGGGCGCGATCGCGCGGGACGACGTGGAGCGCGTGCGCCCCGAGCTCGACCTCCAGGTGCTCGGCGGCGGCGTGCCGGTGGGCGAGATCCGCGTGTCGCCCGCGCTCATCGGCTGATCCCGGCGGGGCGCGCGGGGTCGTCGCGGGCCGCTGCTCCCGCCATCCGTGCGACGGGCGCCCCGGTCGTCGCCGGGGGCCACGAGCAGCGGCGGACGTCGCCGTCGGGGGTGATCCGCCAGGCCCGTCCGTGGACCGGAGCGAGCGGCGGCGGGACCACGCGGATGCGGAGGAGCGTGCGCGCGTCCCGCGGGGCGCAGCCCTCCAGGACGACGTCGCCCGTGCGGCGGAGGTCCGCGAGGAGCGGGCCGCGCAGCAGCCAGGCGTCGGGGTCCCCGACCACGACCCGGGGGTGCGGACCGCGGACGCCGCCGTCGTGCGCGCCGGGGCCGATCCCGTCGCGCGCGCCGACGCCGTCCGCGGCGGCAGCGGGGAATGCCTGATCCGACGACCAGCCCGGAGGGAGCCGAGCCGCCTCGACGGCGTCGATCCCGCTCTCCCGGAGTCGCGCGACCGCGCTGGCGGGTGACGACGTGACGAGCGCGTGGACGACACCGGCGGCGAGGACCACGCGGGGCGCGGGATCGGCGAGCCACGGAGGACCGGAGGCCTCGGCGGGCCGGCCCGATGCCTCCTCGACCGCGGGCGGCCGGGCGACCTGGATGCGCTCGCCGCGCCACTCCCCCGCACCGGGCGTCGCACGGGCGTCGAAGAGGCGGCTGTCGCCGCCCGCCAGCACGTGCTCCTGCCTGGTCGGGAGCGGCAGGACCACGGGCGGCCCCGCGGCAGCCGCCACCACCTGGAGCGGCCCGCCCGCGCGACGACCCGAGGCGGCGAGCGCCACCCCGGCATGCGGCCCCTCCCGGACGACGGCAGCCAGCCCCTCGAGGAGCGCGGCCTGGTGCTCGGGCTCCAGGCGGGAGACGGCGACGTCGAGGTCGTCTGCCAGCACGAGGAGGTGGTCGCGCGGGGCGCGCGGATCGCGGATGCGGGTGACGACGGCGGTGACCGCGTCCCAGCAGCCCTCCGCGTCCGCGGGCACCCGGAGCACCTCGACGCCGGCGGCCGCGGCCGACGCCCGGATGGTGCGCAGGCACGTGCTGCGGCCGGATCCGGGACCGCCGACGACGAGCAGGTGGCCGTCCGTCGCCGGGCACCACACGGCCGTGGCCCGCCGCTGCTCCGCGGGCAGGTCGACGAGGGCGAACGGGACGGCGGGCGCGGCGGCGTCGGGCGCGGCGGCGTCGGGCGCGGCCGTCGCGCGCCGCACGAGGGGCGGCACCGCGGCGAGGGCGGCGAGCGGGACCGCCGCGGGCAGCGGATCCAGCCACGGTCGCCGCACGGGCGCGGCCGTCGCCTGCGCGGCGGCGATGCGGGCCAGGTCGTCCGGCGTCGTGACCGCCACCTGGAACGGGCGCGCCGGCACGCCGTGCGCTCCGACGAGGCAGCGACCCACGGGGGCGTCGGCGAGGCGGGCCGCCTCGACGGTGCCGAGGAGCGCTCGGCTGTCGGCCTCGTTGTTGACGCGGAGCGAGAGGCGGAGGTCGCAGTTGGCGAGCACCGCGTCGCGCACGACGCCGGCGGGGCGCTGGGTGCACAGCACCAGGTGCATGCCGAGGGAGCGGCCCCGGGCGGCGATGTCGGCGACGACCTCGTGCAGGCCGTCCTGGTCGGCGAGGAGGGCGGCGAGCTCGTCGACGACGATGACGAGGCGCGGCAGGACGCCCGCCGCGGCGGGGTCGTCGATGTCGCGGGCCCCGGCGTCGCGGAGCACGCGCTCGCGGTGCCGGACCTCCGCGCGCAGGCTCTCCAGCGCGCGGCGGGCACCCTGGCCGTCGAGGTCGGTGACGAGGCCGACGGCGTGCGGCAGGACGAGCAGCGGGTCGAAGGCCGCGCCGCCCTTGAAGTCGACGAGGAGCACGGTGACCTCCTCCGGCGGATGCGCCGCGGCGAGCGCCGCCATCCACGTGACGAGGAGCTCGCTCTTGCCGCTGCCCGTGGTGCCCGCGACGACCGCGTGCGGGCCGTCCGCGACGAGGTCGACGGCCACGGGACCGGCGTGCCCGACGCCGAGGGTCGCCGCCAGCGTGCGGGGACGACGGACCGGGGCCGGGGGCGGGCTCGCATCGCGGCCGCTGCCCGACGAGGGTGCGGGCACGGCGGGGCCGGAGCGGCCGGCGGCCGGGAGCTCCGCGAAGGCCACGCGCGCCGGGAGCGGGGTCCGGGCCGCCGCCAGCCCGCGCCGCCGCGCGAGGTCGGCCAGCTCGTCGGCGAGGCGCTCCACCTCCGTGAGGGAGACGAGGTCGGGGCGCACGAGGCCCGTGCGGGTGAGCCGCGTGGACGGGACCCCGATGCGGCCGTCCCCGGGCCGGAGCGCGGGCACGACGGGCTCCGCGGCGGGCAGCGCGCCGAGGGGGACGTGCGCGTCCGCGGCCTCCGCCGCGGTGTCGGCCGCGAGGATCCGCGCCGCGCCGGGGCTGCGGACGTCGAGCACCGTGCGGCACGCGGCCGGGAGCGACTCGACCCGCGGCGCCGTGGCGAGCACGACCTCCCGCGTGCCGAGCACGAGGCGGATCGCCGTGGTCTCCGGTTCCCTCGGCGCGCGGCCCGACGGGGCCGGCAGGAGGGCATCGGTCCGCTCCTCGCGCAACCCGTCGGCCGCGTGCGGGAGCCGCTCGAGCCAGTCCCACTCGGGCCCGGCCGGGCGCGAGAGGACGCGCAGGTCGTCCGGGGGGACGGCGTGCACGAGCTGGACGACGACGCCGCGGAGCACCGGCGCGACGAGCGCGGGGGCGCCACGCAGCCCGAGGCCGCCCGCGGCGGAGACGAGGACGGGCGCGTCGGGGACCCAGCGGACGAGATCCGCCCACCGCCCGGGACGGTGCTCCGCGGCGTCGGCGCCGGGGGTGGCCGCCACCGACCGCGCTCGCGTCGACGCGCCGCGGGCGCGCGGCAGGGTGGAGCGCCGCAGCAGCACGCGCCGGAGGGCCCCGGATCCGGTGCGGCCGCGGGCGTCGGGCACGCGCGCGTCCGGATCTCCCCGCCAGACCATGCCGCTCGGCACGTCGCCCGTGCCGAGCGCGATCGGGAGCCCGCCGCCCCCGCCCGGATCCGCCCGCCAGAGGAGCGCGGGGTTGACGCTGCCGTCGAGGATCTCGCGCGCGGACGGCGCCCGCGCGCGCAGGGAGACGCGGGCGGCGGCGACGCGCGCCCGCACCTCGGCGTGCAGCCGCGCGACCGCGACGCGCGACGCGCGGTCGACGCGGCGGGCCGAGCGGCGACCGGAGATCCGCTGGTCCGCGACGCCCGCGATCGCTACCGCCGGGCCGAGCGCCGCGAACAGCAGCGCGTACGGCGAGCGCGTGACGGCCCAGACGGCGACGCTGACGACGAGGGGCGCCGCGACGCCGAGCACGGGGAACGGCGGCGGCGGCGCGGGCGCGGGCGACGGGGGCGGGGAGATGTCCACCGCGCGAGGACACCATGCGCGCGGTGCCGCCGCGGAGGGCCGGGCGCACGCCGGGGACGGACGGCGCGAGCGCGCCCTGGGGAGGAGCCCTCAGCGACGCGGGAGCCGCCGCCCGATCCGCGCACCCGGCCCGCGTCCACCGGCTCCCCGCGCACCCCGCAGCGACGCGAGCGACACCATCGCCCGGAGCCGCTGCCGGCGGGTCCGGCCCGCGTCCATGCGCACGGCCAGCTCGTCGACGCGGCGCCAGGCGGCGTCGGCCAGCGGATCCGGGACCTCGCCCGGCGCGAACGCCGACTCGTCGGCCACGTCCGCGAGCCCGCGGGCACCGCCGACGCCCACCAGCCGCGCCACCTCGCGCCGCGTGGCCGCGACGTGCGGCACGAGGCCGCGGTCGAGCGCGCCGTCGTGGAACTCGTCCCACGCGCCGCCCACCCGGTCGCGCGCCACGGCCGCCCGGCGCCGTCGATGCCGCCGCGCGGCCTTCGCGCCCACCACCGCGAGGAACGGCGAGACCGCGAGACCGAGCCCGAGGAGCGACCAGCCGGCGACGCGCACGGCGGCGAGCACGGCCTGGAGCGCGGGATCCGCCTCCGGCCGGTCGTCCCGGCCCGCGTCCGGCGGCGTGCGGTCCTCGGGCTCGGCCTGCTCCTCGACCGGCGGCGGCAGCACGGTCTGCGGGCGCGCGACCTCGGTGGGCTCGTCGGGCAGGGCGTCGGGGACGTCGCGGACGGGCGGGTTCGGATCCACGGCGACCCAGCCGGACGACGCCGTGTCGACCTCGATCCAGGCGGACACGTCGGATCCGCGGATCCGCACCGGCCCGCCGCGCGCCTCCCGCACGGCGGCCTCGCCGGGCGCGAAGCCCATCACGACGCGGACGGGGAAGCCGATGTCGTCGGCGATGAGCGCGGCCGCGACCGCGTACTGCTCCGCGTCGCCCAGCATGGGGCGGTTCGTGAGGAGGTCGGCGATCCGCTCGGCCGAGTGGCCCGACCGGCTGAAGGGCGCGTCGCCGACGCCGTGGCTCACGTACCCGTCGGCGCGGAGGGCCGAGACGGCGGCCACGAGCCGCGCACCGGGCGACGCGGACGTCCCGGCTCCGGCGTCGGTGCCGCCCGCCGTCGCGCCGTCGGGAGCGGCGGTGGACGCCTGCACGCGCGCGGCGACCTCGTCGGGCACGCCCGTGGGTCGCGGGGCCACCGCGTCGCCGGGGCGCTCGTCGGCGAGCGCGTCCAGGGGCGGCGTCGACGCGACGACGGCCTCGATCTCGTAGGCGTCGCCCGCGGCCAGCCCGCCGATCACGGCGCCGGTGGCGCTCGCGTCGTCGTAGTAGAAGGAGTCGGCGAGGCGTCCGCCGTCGTCGCCCGCGAAGGCGATGCGCTCGAGGCGGCCCGCGCCCGGCAGCCACACGCCGCGGTAGGCGTCGACGACCACGTCGAGGGTGACCCGGTCGCCGGCGACGCCCGTCTGGTCGAGCCGGTACGGCACGCGCGCGAAGGTGCCGGAGGCCTGGCCGGTGCGCGACGCGTCGTCGCTGCCGCGCGCGCCGCCCGTGCCGTAGACGACGCCGTCGTACGTGTCGAGCGCGGCGAGGCGCACCCGGCCGCCGGAGGGGAGGCCCGCGACCGTGAGCAGCGTGTCGTCCACCGTCGGCGTCTTCCAGTAGGTGCGGAAGGACGAGAGCGGGCTGACCTGCTCGCGGGGATCGAACGGCTGCTCGACCGTGGAGCGGAGGCCGGTGCGGGATGCGCCTGGCGGGGCCGCGGCCGTGGCGGCGACGCCCGCGACCAGGGCGGCCGCGAGCACGACGACCGCGGAGATCCCGGCGCGCGTGCCCGAGCGGCGCCGGTCGGACGCGGACTCCACCGGGATCCCCGACTGCCGGCCGAGCCGGCGGACCGCGCGGTGGCGCCGACGCCAGCGGCAGCGGGCGATCCACAGCAGCGCGGCCGCGAGCCAGGCGAGCGCGACCGGGACGAGGAGCCCCGCGGTGTCGGGCGCGTCGGGGCCCTGGCTGCGGTCGGGGCCGAGGGCGGCCGCGGCGACGAGGACCACGAGGGAGGGGATCACCGCGAGCTCGGGCCGCCGGGTGCGCAGCGCCACCGACACGCCGATCACGGATCCCAGCAGCACGAGCGCGAACGCGGGCACGAGCAGCGCCTGGTAGTCGCCGACCGGGAGCGCGATGGTCACGAGCCGCACGACGCCGAGGGACGCGCCCTCCACGAGCTCGCCGAGGCCCGCGAGCGTGGGGCGCCAGCCGTCGACCGCGCCGGTGGGCACCGCGAGCGGCACCCCGAGCGCGAGGAAGGCCACCAGGATCGCGCCCGCCACGACCGCGCTCCCCCACCGGAACCCGGCGCCCGCGACCGCGACGAGCGCGCCGACGACCAGCGTGACGGCGACCATGCGCACGAACGACGCGTCCCGGTAGACGGGCCAGAACGCGGCGGCCGCGAGGCCGGTGAGGAGCGTGATCGCGAGGACGGGGACGAGGGTGCGGCCGGGGTCGCGGGATCCGGCGGGGCCGCGGGGGCGGCGGGCGTCGCGGCCGGGGCCGCGGGGGCGGCGGGCGTCGCGGCCGGTGCGGCGGCGCGCGGCCGGGCGGCGAGCGTCCCCCGCGCCCCGCGGGCCCCCTGCGCCCCGCGCGCTCACGACGCGCTCCGCTGCAGGGCGCCGCGCAGGTCGTCGAGGTAGCCGATCGTGAGGACGGACAGGTCGCCGAGGCGCCGGAGGCCGGGCTCGACCTCGGGGTCGCAGACCACCGCGACCACCTGCACGCCGGGCGGGAAGCCGACGGCGGCCGCGCGGATCCGGGCGGGCGCCGCCCCCGTCCCGCAGACGAGGAACACGACCGAGACGCCGGCGACCTCGTCGGCGGCGGCGCGGGCCAGCTCCACGAGCGACGCCGCGCAGTCCGACGCGGCGATCTCGGCGAGGTCGTCGAGGAGCCGGTCGCGGGTGACGGTGGCGAGGCGGCGCAGGCGCGCGGAGCGGGATCCGGGCGGCCCGGAGCGCGCCACCGTGCGGGCGAGGCCGGGCAGCGTGGGCACGGTCGGCAGGCGGCGGGCCCTGGCGCGACCGGCGGCCCGGTCGGCGCTCGCGACGACCTGCACGGTGCGCGCGTCGACGATGGCGCGCGCGCCCAGGGATCCGACGACGCTCACGGCCAGCTCGAACTCGGCGTCGGCGGTGGATCCGGCGAGCGCGCCCGCCGCGGATCCGGCCGCGACCGTGGTGCCGCCGGCCGCGACCGCCGCGCCTCCCGCGTCCCCGGCCGCCGCGGCGCCGCCGTCGCCGTAGTCGCCCGCGTGCAGCGACAGCGCGACCATGATGTGGCTCCGCCGGGTCTCCTCGAACCGCCGCACCATGTGCACGCCGGTCTTCGCGGTCGACCGCCAGTGGATGTGCCGCACCGGGTCGCCGGGCACGTACTCGCGCAGCGACTGGAACGACACGTCGCTGTCGGTGAGGTCGCGCGTGGCGCGGCCCTCGAGGTCGCGGACGAAGCCCGTGCTGGTGCTGGGCATCGCGAGCGTGCGCGGGTGCACGAGGAGCCGGGTCGCGGCGGCCTCGGCGGACTCGCGGCGCACCAGGCCGATCGGGTCGCCGCGGACGATGCGCGCGGGGCCGAGCGCGATCACGCCGCGCCGCGAGGTGGGCACGACGAACACGTCCTCGTGCGAGTGGCCGTGCGCGAGCGAGGGCACGTGGACCTCGGCGAGACCGGATCCGACGGGCACCTCCACCGTGAGCCCCACGGCCCGGCGGCGCAGCGGGTTCCGCACGGCGACGGTCGCGGGCGCGCGCTCCCCCGCCACCACGCGGTCGCGCGGCAGGCGCAGCGAGACCTCGACGCCCGACGACCCGACGAGGTGCAGCAGCGCGATGGCCCAGAGGGCGGCGCCGGTCCACGCGACCGCGACGAGCTCGCGCCAGCCGAGCGCGTATCCGGCGGCGCCCGCGACGATCGCGGCCAGCGCGACGACGCGGCCGAGCGGCGTGACGACGGCGGCGAGGCGCGCGAGCGCGTTCCGCGACGGCACGGTGTCGGGGAGGGGCGGGAGCGCCCCGGGCGGGGCGGGGGCCGCGGGCGCGGCGGGGGGCGCCGGCACGGCGGCGGGATCCGGGTCGGCGGCCCGGCCGCGCGTCCCGACCGCGCTCATCCGCCCGGCCGCGCGCCCGCGGCGTGGGAGCCCGCGCCACGCGCACCGGTCGCGGACGCCGACGCCGTCGCCCCCGCGTGCCCGTCGCGCGGCGGCGCGGTCTCGATGAGGATCTGCGACAGCACGCTCGTGGGCGTCACGCCGTCGAACTCGGCCTCGGGATCCAGCAGCAGCCGGTGCGCGAGCACGGGCTCGGCGAGCGCCTTCACGTCGTCGGGCACCACGTAGTGCCGCCCGTCGGCGGCGGCCCACGTGCGGGACGCGCGCACGAGCGCGAGGGCGCCGCGCACGCTCGCGCCCAGGCGCACCTCCGGCGCCGTGCGGGTGGCGTCGACGAGCCGCACCACGTAGTCGGCGACCGCGGGATCCACGTGCACGGTCCCCGCGCGCTCCTGCAGCGCCCGCACGGAGGCGGCCGTCGCGACCGGCGCGAGCGTCACGTCGTGGGCGCTGACGGCGGCGCCCTGCAGGATCCGCAGCATCGACTCGTGGTCGGGGTACCCGATGGAGGTGCGCAGCAGGAACCGGTCGAGCTGCGCCTCGGGCAGCGCGTAGGTGCCGGCCTGCTCGATGGGGTTCTGGGTGGCGATGACCATGAACGGGTGCCCCACGTCGTGCGGCTCCCCGTCGACCGTGACGCGGCCCTCCTCCATCACCTCGAGGAGCGCCGACTGGGTCTTCGGGCTCGCGCGGTTGATCTCGTCGGCCAGCACGATGCTCGCGAACACCGGCCCGCGGTGGAACTCGAAGTCGCCCGTGCGCTGGTCGTAGACGCTCACGCCCGTGATGTCGCCGGGCAGCACGTCGGGCGTGAACTGCACGCGGCTGTGCGTGCCGTCCACGGTCTGCGCCATGGCGCGCGCGAGCGACGTCTTGCCGGTGCCGGGCACGTCCTCGAGCAGGAGGTGGCCGCCCGTGACCATGGCGGTGAACGCGAGGCGCACCACGTGGGACTTCCCGAGCAGCACCTGCTCGACGTTGCGCACGAGCCGCGCGAACTCGTCCTGGAAGGCGCGGGCCTCGTCGGCGGTCATCGTCATGGGTTCGTGCCTCTCGGGTGCGGCCTCGGGTCCGGCGTCGGAGCCGCGGGAACGGCCGTCATCCACGGTGGGCGTACGTGTACAGCGTGCCCGAGTTCGCGGTGACGCGCACCTCCAGGATCCGCTCGCCGCCCGCCGGGACCCGGCAGGATCCGGCCGCGCCGGACGACGCGTCGGTCCAGGCGCCCTGTCCGCCGCAGCGCCACTCGCTGCGCGCGTACCCGCCGCCGTCCGCGACGCGCGCGCCGCGACCGGCGGCCGGCGGCATCGAGGTCCAGGAGAAGGTCGTGACGCCGGCCTCGTCGGTGGCCGAGCGCACGTCGCCCGCGCGCGCGTCCACGGCGGTGCCGACGGGGACGGGATCCGACCAGCCGCTCGAGCGCTGGCGCCCGTCGCCCGAGTCCTCCAGGACGCGCACCTGGATGGTCGCGCCCGTCCCCGTGCGCGGCAGCGCGAGCGCCTGGCCGACGCCGATCGGCACGCCGTCTCCCTGGCCGTCGACCCGGTACAGCAGCTGCGCGGACGCGGACGGGTCGCCCGGCCGGTAGCGGGCGTCGGCGAGGACCGCGCGGAAGACCCCGTCGGCCGAGCGGTCGGGGCTCGGCAGGTCGACGCGGACGACGGGCGTCGACGGCGCCGTGCGGGGGGTGAGCTGGCCGGCCTCGACGACCGTGCAGCCCTGGCTGTTGGCGGCGAGCACCGCGAACGCGACGGGCTGGTCGGCCGCGAGGCCCGTGAACTCGTGGCTGGTCGCGCCGCCCACCTCGATCGCGGGGCCGTGCTCGGCCGCCCACGGGGACACGCCCTCGGTGGGCACGGAGCAGCCGGGCGCGGATCCCGGGGCGTACGCGGCGACGAGGTAGCGGATCCCGTCGACGCCCGGGCCCTGGAACGCCGGCCACGACACGGTCACGCGCGTCTCGTCGGCCGGGTCGGCCACCGCGGCGGGCGCGCCGGTCGCGGTGGGGGCGCCGCGCGGCGTGCCGGTCGCGGTGGCGGCGAGCCACGCCGACGCGTCCTGCACCTGGGCGCTGTTGCGGGCGGCGACCGAGACGGCGACGGGCACCTCGGCGACGAGCGACGGATCCCGCACCTCGACGCTCGTGGCGTCGGCGGCGACCTGCCGGGAGATGCCGCCCACGCCCACCACGTACTGCGTGACCGGGCTCGACGAGGAGGGCACGGCCGACGGCTGCCACGAGAGGCGCAGCCCGTCGACGAGCGGCTCGACGGCGAGGCCCGCGGGCGCGGCCGGGAGCACGTCCGACCACAGGCCCGAGATCGACACCGGGTCGGAGGCGCCCACGCCGTTCACGGCCGCCACCTCCACCTGCACCCCGCTCGCGGGGCCGTTGCCGGGCGTCGGCACGGTGCAGGTCGTCGACGGGCACGTGACGGTCGCGGTCGCCGTGCCGCCGCGGAGCACGCGCACCTGGTAGCCGGTGATGGCGGATCCGTTGAACGCGCCCGGCTCGAACGCCACCGTGACGGAGCGGTCGGCGAAGCCGGTCGCGCGGAGGGCCGACACCGGTCCCGGGCGGTCCTGCACGTGGATCACGACGGTGCCGAACGCGGCCCGCCCCGCGTCGCCCGTGGCGTCGCGCACCTCGTACTGCACGCGCACGTCGCCGGGCTCCGCCTCCGCGGTCGCGCGCACGGCGAGCGTGGCGCGGTCCTCCGACGGCGTCACGGTCACGCCCGTGGGCAGGCTCGCGCCGTCGGCGCCGCGGATGGAGGCGACCGTGAGCGGCGTGCCCGGGAAGGGGTTGCCCGCCTGGTCGTTGGCGAGCACGTCGATGGAGGTGGAGGATCCGCGGGTCACGGTGCCCTCGTCGGTCGCGGGCTGGGCGAGGGGGCGCGTCGACGGCACGACGCGCAGGTCCACGCGGCCGGCCCGGCCGGTCTGGGTGGCGTCGCGGACGCTCACCGGGAAGGACGCGGCCGCGCCCGTCGCGACGCCCTCGTCGGCCGAGATGCGCAGCGTGCCGCCGTCGACCGAGGCGCGGAACCCGGCCGCGACGGCTCCCTCCAGCGCGAACGCGAGCTGCCCCCGGTCGTCCTGGTACGGGTAGGTGGTGAGGCGGCCGAGGTCGACGTCCTTCGACTGCCCGGGCTCCAGGTCGATGACCGCGCCCGTGAACACGGGCGGCTGGTTCTCGGTGGGCGTGACCGTGATCGGGAGCACGAGCGCGGCCGTGCGCCCGCCCGCGCCGGATCCGTCGGTCACCGTGAAGGAGATCGCCGCCGGCCCGAAGTACCCCGGCTCGCTGCGGTACGCGATGGTGTCGTCGTCCACGAGCTCCACGGGCCCGTCGGCGTGCGTGGCCGACAGCGCGTTCGGATCCGCGATGCGCACGGCGCGCCCGCCCGCCGCGACCACCTGCTGGTCGAGCTCGACCACGAGGCGCTCGCCGCTCGCCACGGTCGGCCGCGGCGAGCCGACGCGGAGCTGCGGCAGTGTGTCGGCGAAGCCGGGGACCCAGACGAACGCCGTCGCGGAGATCGACGGGTCGTCCGGCTGCGCGACGGTGAACGGGACGATGCGGCGCGCGTCGCCCACCTCGACGCGGATCCGGCCGTCGGCCGTCACGCGCGCCACGTCCTCGTAGCCCGCGCCGACGGAGAGCACGAGCGACGACGCGTCGCCCTCCGCGGAGAAGACGTTGCGCATCACGTCGACGTCGACGCTCGACCGGTCGAGCACGTCGGAGAGCTGGAGCACCGTGTCGCGCGCGATGGGCCGGGTGGGCGGCGCGGCGGGATCCACGATCACCGTGAGGAACGCCTCGTCGCTGCCGCCGCGCGCGTTGCGCACGCCGTAGACGAAGCCGTAGCGGCCGGCGGCGTCGGGCGCGACGACGCGCACGGTGTCGCCGTCGAGCCCGGCGACGAGCCCCTCCGCCTGCGGCTGCACCGAGACGAGCGAGAGCGCACCGCCGTCCGGGTCCGTGTCGTTCGCGAGCACCTGCACGCGGAGCACGCGGCCGGGCCGGACGGTGACGGTGTCCGCGGTCGCGACGGGGTTCCTGGCGCCCTCGACGCGCGTGCTGATGCCCACGCGGATCGTGCCGGTCGCCCGCGCGCCGAGCCCATCGACCACGGCGTACGCGAACGCGTCGGTGCCGGTGGAGTAGTCGCCCGCCTGGTAGTCGATCCAGTCCGGCCCGACCTCGACGACCTGGCCCTTCTCCGGCCCGGCGTCCTGCCCGAGGAGCCGCACCGAGTCGCCGTCGGGGTCGATGCCGGTGAGCGGCACGGGGATCCGCACGGTCTCCCCCGCGAGCACGCGCGCCGTCAGCGGGCGCGGCACGGGCGCCGCGTTGGTCGCGACGTCGGCCTCGCGCACGGAGACGGTGAGCGTCGCGGTCGCCCACTGGCCGTCGGGCGCGACGGCGCGGTAGACGGCGGTGTAGTCGCCCGTGCGGTCGGGCGCGAGGTAGCGGAGCCGGTCCTCGCTCGCGACGAGGAGGCCGGCGCCCTCGGGGAGCGGATCCACCAGCACGGGGTCGAGGCGCAGCCGGTCGCCGTCGGGCTGCTCGTCGTTGGCGAGCACGGGGATGTCGACGGCGTCGCCCACGCGCACGGCCACGCGGTCGTCGGTCGCGACGGGCGGCTGGCGCTGGGCGGGCTCGGGCACCTCGATCACCGTGATCACGCCGGTCGCCTCCGCGACGCCGTTGCTGACGCGGTACGCGACGTCCACGGGCCCGTCGAGCGGCCGGGTCAGGCTGATCCGCACGAGCCGCTGCCCGACGACCTCCGCGCGCACGCCCACCGCGTCCTCGGGCGAGACCGCGTCGGTGATCACGAGCACGCCGCCCGCGGGGTCGAAGTCGGCCTGGAGCACGTCCACGTCCTGGGTCTGGAGCGCGCGCACGAACACGGTGTGCGGCACGGTCACCGGCCGGCCGTCGGACGCGGGCGCGCCGCGCACCTCCACCCGGACCGCGCCCGTGGCGCTCGTCCGCCCGTCGGTCACGGTGTACTCGAGCAGGTGCGTGCCCGCCTGGCCGCCCTGCAGGCGGAACGTGCCGGCCTCGAGGTCGGGCGTGATCTGCACCCCGGCCCGCGCGGGCACGGCCGCCAGCCGGATCGCCCCGCTCCCGCCGCGTGCGTGCGTGAGCGGCTCCACGGTGATCTCGCGCCCGACGGACGCCTGCACGACGAACCCCTCGGCCACGAGCGGCACGTCCCCGGCGCGGCGCACCGTGACGACCAGCGCGCCCGATCCCTCCTCGCGTCCGTCGGACACCTGCAGCGCGACGGTCCGCGTGTCGCCGCCGGCCCCCGCGTCCGTGTAGACGACGCGGCCCTCGGGCTTCCAGCTCACGGCGTCGGGCGCGGCGACGCTGGCGCGCGTGAGGTACATCGGATCCCCGTCGGGGTCGTACCAGCCGCCCAGCACGTCGGCCTGCAGCCGGTCGCCCTCCGCGACCGTCCCCGTCGCGGGCTGCACCTGCACGGGCGCGGCGTTCGCGTCGGGCGCGCGGACGGCGACGCGCACGTCGGCGCTCGCGGTCCCCCCGCGCCCGTCGCTCACGACGTAGGAGAACCGCACCGTGCCGGAGGCTCCCGCTGCGAGCGCGAGCTGGAGGCCCTGCCCCTCGTCCACGATGTCGACCGCGCCGACGCCCGCGTCCACGGGCGTGACGGAGTCGATCACGAGCACGTCGCCGTTCGGGTCGTGGTCGTTGAGGAGCACGGGCAGCGCGGTCGTGCGGCCGGGGCGCGCGCCGAGGTCGTCGTCGACCGCGACGGGCGGCTGCTGCACGCGGTCGGTCTCGGGCGGGGTGTCCGCCGTGTTCTGCTCGACGACGGTGTCGGAGCGGTCGCGGTCGATGAGGTCCGACCAGTTGTCGATGAGGCCCGCCTCGCGCTGCACGGCCCAGGCGGCGCCTCCGCGCGTGTCGTTGAGGACCACGCGCGTGCCGTCCACGACGAAGCGGAGGGCGGCCCGCGCGGGCATGGATCCGAGCCCGCTCGTGGATCCCGCCGCCGTGCGGCGCGCGTCCTGCGCGACCTCGCCCGCCATGGCCGCCGGCGCGAGGCACCGCTGCCAGCCGGATCCGTCGGTCCAGCCCGCGTACTCGCAGCCGGCGACGCGGACGGGCCGCGCCGGCTCCCCGCGCACGTCGCCGGTCACGACGACCGGGTCCCCGCCCGCGACGGGCACGTCCACGAGGCCGCCCGAGTGCGCGACGAGCACGCCGCTCCCACCCGACGACCCGCGCTGGAGGGCGACGCGCGCGTCGGCGGCCACGGATCCGGCGAGGTCGACCGCCCGGCCGTCGACGAGGAGGGCGCGCGCGTCGGCGTCGTACAGCGCCCAGTGCCCGCCGACGGACGTGAGGGCGAGGCGCTGCCCGGCCGGGCGCCCGGGATCCCCCGCCTGCACGGTCTCGCCGGCGAGGGCCGCCGCCGGGTCGAGGGTCGCGTCGGCCGCCGCGCCCGCGGGCGCCCCGACCGGGCCGACGTCCACCGTCGCGCGCACCGTGTCGTCGGTGGCGGCATCGATGCGCGACAGCGCGCCCGTCGCGGCCGAGTACACGAGGAGCGTGCCGTCGTCGCCCATCGACGCGACGGCGTCGGCGCCGAGCGTGAGCGTGGGCGGGCTCGCGGCGTCGAACGCGGCGAGGCCCGCGACCGGCACCAGCCACAGCTGGCCCGTCGCGGGCACGAGGATCGCCGCGCGGGTCCCCGCGAGCATGACCTCGGCGCCCGCGGGCAGCGGCGCGGTGTCGACCACCTGGCTCGTCGCGTCGTCGACCACGTCGAGGCGCGAGCTGCCGCGGTCGGCGAGCAGCACGGTCGATCCGGCCTGCAGCACGTCGATGTCCTCGCTGCGGGAGTCGACGACGCTGTCGAGCTCGAGCACGGCCGTGTTGGCGCGGCCGATCGCCTGCTGCGCGGAGTTGACGACCCACACGGATCCGTCGTCGAGGTCGACGCGCTGCGCCTGGTAGCCGTCCGAGACGAGCGCGAAGCCCGTGAGGAGCGCGAGCACGACGGCGCCGCCGGTGACGGTCGTCGCGGCCTGGCGGTGGCGGCGGATCCACTCGCGGATCATCGCGGGAGCTCCGCGCACTTCTCGGTCGACGCGTCCCCGGCGATGCCGTCGCGCGTGACCGTGACGCGGATGCAGGCGCGCTCGCCCGTGCCCGCGGCGCCGCCCGCGCCGGCGGCGCCCGCCGTCACGCGGAACGTCGTGTCGCGCTGCGTGCTCGGCAGCCCGCCGTCGCGGACCACCTGGTACGCGTCCTCGGCGCCGAGCCCGGGGTCGCTCCAGGAGAACAGCACGCCGTCGGCGGCGGGGGACGCCTGGATCGCGCCCACGACCGGGATGTCGCGCGCCGCGGTGCCGCCGGATCCGCCGAGCGCCATGCCCACGGCCACGCTCGCGACGACCGCGCCCGCCGCCGCCGCCACGATCGCGACCCGGTGCCGGGCGAGGAACGCGCGCCGGCCGGGGACGCCAGGTCGCGCCGGGGTCGACGCGCCGACGGGCCCGGATCCGGACCGGCCGAGGGACGTGGACGCGGACCCCGCGCGCACGGGCTCGGACGCGGTCGCCGGCGCACCGGGACGCGCGGCGCCGACGGTCGCGCGCACGCCAGCGGGCGCCGCCTTCCGCCGGGCACGCCGCGGGGCGGCCGTGCCGCGCGGCCCGGTCGTCCCCGGATCCACCTGCACGATGCCGCGCACGCGCGTCGGGTCGTCGTCCTCCTCGGCGGCCGCCGCCACGGCCGACGCCCACTCCTCGCTCGCGACCTCGAGCGGCGTCTGCGCCAGCCGCAGCTCCGCCTCCACCGCCTGCAGCTCGCGCACGAACGCGAGCGCCGACTCGGGCCGCGCCTCCGGCTGCCGCGACATCGCGCGGCGCAGCGCCAGCTCGAGCCGCTCGGGCACGTCGGCGCGCCCGGTCGGCAGCGGACGGGCGCGCTGGATCCGGGCCACGAGGTCCGCGGGCGCGTTCTGCCCGCCCGGCACCTCGAACGGGCTGCGCCCGGCGAGCAGCGAGTACACGGTCGCGGCGAGCGACCAGACCTCGCTCCGCACGGTGCCGGGGCTCTCGTCGGCGAGCACCTCGGGCGCCGACCACGGGATGGAGAGGCCGACCGCGTCGGTCGCCGCGGCGTCCTCGAGCGTGGAGGCGATGCCGAAGTCGCTGAGCACGGGGTGCCCGAACGCGGTCGTCAGGATGTTCGCCGGCTTGATGTCGCGGTGCAGCACGCCCGCGCGGTGGGCGGTCTCCACGGCGCTCGCGATGCGGATCCCCACGCGCAGCACCTCGGCCACGCCGAGCGGCTCGCGCCGGTACCGGTCGCTGAGGCTCGACGAGCACAGCTCCATCACGAGGTACGGGCGGCCGTCGGCGGCGACGGACGCCTGGTGCACCGTCAGGACGGACGGGTGGGCGCTGAGCTGCGCCATCAGGTCGGCCTCGGCGCGGAACATCGCGCGGAGGCGGTCGGTCACGATCTCGGCCAGCATCACCTTCACGGCGACCTGGCGCCGCGGCATGTCCTGCTCGTAGAGGAACACGTCGGCGAAGCCCCCTGACCCGAGGACGGTGACGTACGTGAATCCCGGCAGCACCGGCGGGGAGGACGGCAGGCGTCTGGCCATGGCCCCCTCTTCGGGTCGGGACCGACGGCAGGGGCTGTTGCGGGCGGCGGATGGATCTCTCGCTGTCACACGAGTCTAGGTCGCCGATCCGCGCGGGTACACGGGTCGGCGGCCTCCGGACGCCCCCTCTTCGGGAGCGAGGGTGGTGCTCGGCGGGCTAGTCGCGCGGCGGCAGGTCGCGCGCGCGCTGGCCGATGTAGAGCTGCTGCGGACGGCCGATCTTCGTGGCCCGGTCCTCGTTCATCTCGCGCCAGTGCGCGATCCAGCCGGGCAGGCGCCCGATGGTGAACAGCGCCGTGAACATGCGCGTGGGGAAGCCCATCGCCTTGTAGATGACGCCCGTGTAGAAGTCCACGTTCGGGTAGAGCTTCCGCTCGATGAAGTAGTCGTCGGCGAGCGCCACGGCCTCGAGCTCCTTGGCGATGTCGAGCAGCGGATCCTGGATCCCGAGGGCCGCGAGCACCTCGTCGGCGCTCTCCTTCACGAGGCGGGCGCGCGGGTCGAAGTTCTTGTAGACGCGGTGCCCGAAGCCCATGAGGCGGACGCCGTCCTCCTTGTTCTTCACGCGCTCCACGTAGCGGTCGACGCCCTCGCCGGAGTCGCGGATGCGGCCGAGCATCGCGAGCACGGCCTCGTTCGCGCCGCCGTGCAGCGGCCCGAAGAGCGCGCCGATGCCGGCGGAGACGGAGGAGAACATGTTCGCCTCGGTGGATCCGACGAGCCGCACGGTCGACGTCGACGCGTTCTGCTCGTGGTCCTCGTGCAGGATCAGCAGGCGCTCGAGCGCGCGGCTGACGACGGGATCGACCTCGTAGCGTTCCGCGTTGTTGCCGAAGTTCAGGCGGAGGAAGTTGTCGACGAAGCCCAGCGAGTTGTCCGGGTAGAGGAACGCCTGGCCGAGGCTCTTCTTGTGCGCGTACGCCGCGATGACCGGCAGCTTCGCCAGCAGGCGGAGCGTGGAGATCTCGACCTGCTCGGGGTCGTGGACGCTCAGCGAGTCCTCGTAGTACGTGGAGAGCGCGGAGACCGCGCTCGACAGCACCGACATGGGGTGCGCGTTGGTGGGCAGCGCGCGGAAGAGCCCCTTGAAGTCCTCGTGGAGGAGCGTGTGGCGACGGATGTCGTCCTCGAACCCCGCGAGCTCGTCGCTCGTGGGCAGCTCGCCGCGGATGAGGAGCCAGGCCACCTCGAGGTAGCTCGACTGGCGCGCGAGCTGCTCGATCGGGTAGCCGCGGTAGCGCAGGATCCCCTGCTCGCCGTCGATGTACGTGATGGCCGAGCGGGTCGACGCGGTGTTCACGAAGCCGTTGTCGAGCGTCGTCAGCCCGGTCTTCTTCGTGAGCGCCGAGATGTCGATGCTGGACGCGCCGTCGACCGCGGGGAGGATGGGGAACTCCACCCGGCCGCCGGGGTACGTCAGCGTCGCCGTGGGCTTCTCCTGCGGCTGGGGCTCGTCCGCCTTCGGCCGGTCGTCCGCCTGCTGCCCGCCATCGGTCACGGCGCCTCCTCGAGTCTGGGTGGATGGCCCGGGGGGATGCGCGCCGCCGGACGCTCGTGGCGTCGTCGCGGCGTCGGGTTCCGAGCCGACTACAGCCTAAAGGGCCGACCGGGACACTGTCGCCTCCGCCAGCATCCGGCCGGATCCGTTGGAGGTCGTGCTACGCGGGGGATGCCGCGGTCGCGCTCGCGCGGAGCCGCGCCGCCGCCTGGGCGATGCGCTCGTCCGTCGCCGTGAGCGAGAGGCGCACGTGCTCGGGCGACGCGTCGCCGTAGAAGGGCCCGGGCCCGGCGAGGATCCCGAGGTCGGCGAGCTCGGCGATCCCCTCCCAGGCGTCCCGCCCGCGGGTCGCCCAGAGGTAGAGGCCGGCCTCGCTCGAGTCGATGCGCCAGCCGGCATCCTCGAGCGCCGGTCGGAGCGCCGCGCGGCGGGCGCGGTACAGCTCGCGCTGGGCGCGCACGTGGTCGTCGTCGCCGAGCGCCACCGTCATGGCGTGCTGGAGCGGCGCGGGCGGGAGGAGGCCCGCGTGCTTGCGCACGCGGATCAGCCGGGCGATGAGCTCCCGGTCGCCCGCGACGAGCGCGGCCCGGTACCCGGCGAGGTTCGACTGCTTGCTCAGCGAGTAGAGCGCGAGGACGCCCGCGTGGTCGTCGCCGACGACGCGCGCGTCGAGGATCGAGGGCGCCGGCCCCTGGGCCCACTCCCCGTCCCAGCCGAGCTCGGCGTAGCACTCGTCGCTCGCGATGACGGCGCCGAGCTCGCGGGCCCGGGCGACGGCCGCGCGCAGCTCGTCGACGCCGAGGACGCGGCCGTCCGGGTTGCCGGGCGAGTTCAGCCAGACGAGGCGCGTGGTGGCCGGCCAGTCGGCCGGGTCGTCCGCGGGCACGGCGTCCGCGCCCGCGAGGGCCGCGCCGATCGCGTAGGTCGGGTACGCGACGCGCGGGTGCACGACGGCGTCGCCCGCGCCGAGGCCCAGCATGAAGGGCAGCCAGGCCACCATCTCCTTCGACCCGATGGTCGGCAGCACCTGGTCCGTGCCGAGGGTCGCGTTCCGGCGGCGTGCGTGCCAGTCGACCATCGCCTGCCGGAGCTCGGGTGTGCCCACCGTGGTCGGGTACGCGTGCGCGTCGGTCGCCCAGGCGAGCGCGTCGCGGATGAGCGTCGGGGTCGGATCCACGGGCGACCCGATGCTCAGGTCGACGATGCCGTCCGGGTGCCGCCCGGCCCGCTCGGCGTACGGGGCCATCAGGTCCCAGGGGTAGTCGGGGAGCTCGCCCAAGGCCACGCGCTTCAGCCGTTCTGCAGCGGGAGGGCGGCGATGACGGGGTGGTCGCCCGCGGTGACGCCGACCTTGGTCGCGCCGCCCGGGGATCCCATCTCCGCGAAGAACTCGACGTTGGCCGTGTAGTAGTCCGACCACTTCTCCGGCAGGTCGTCCTCGTAGTAGATCGCCTCGACCGGGCACACCGGCTCGCAGGCGCCGCAGTCCACGCACTCGTCCGGGTGGATGTAGAGCGACCGCTCGCCCTCGTAGATGCAGTCCACCGGGCACTCGTCGATGCAGGCGCGGTCCTTGACGTCGACACAGGGCAGGGCGATGACGTAGGTCACTTCGGGCGGGTCCTTCCGGGAGCGGTGTGGCCCGACGAGTCTACGCGGGCCGCGAGGGCGTGCCGGCCGGGGCCGGGGCGTCGGATCCCGCGGCGCCGGCGGCATCCGGGCGCGCGTCGGCGGCGGGCGCCCGCGCCGGGAACCGCGGCCACACGACCACCGCCGCGACGAGGATCGCGGGCGCGACGGCCCAGATCTGGCTCATCGCGTCGTCGGGGAACAGCACGGATCCGCTCGGCCCGCGCGAGCGGAGCACCACGGTGGCGGCGACCACGCCGAGCCCGAGGCAGAGCGCGTGCAGGCGGTCGACGAGCAGCAGCCGGTACGCGACCAGCAGGCACGCGAGGGTCGCGAGCGCGAGGACGAGGCCGACCGGCAGCGCGATCCCGGCGACCGGGAGCGTCGCCCGATGCGCGGCCGTGCTCACCGCGCCCACCAGCAGGCCGAGCGCGAGCGACGCCACCGCCGTGCCCGCGCGCTGCAGTCCGCGCGGGGGCCGCGGCGCCCCGTCGTCCGCCGCGGCGCCGGCCGGCCGGTGGATCCGGAACAGCTCGACGGCCGCGATGGGCTCGCCGATCCCGTGGGAGAGCGCGAACTGGTCGCCGTCGACCACGACCTGCGTGCGGTGCGAGGCGATGGCGCGGGTCTTGGCGTCGAGCGCCTCCGCGACGTCGACCGTGACGTCGACGGCGTCGTCCGGCAGCACGAGCATGCCCGCCGGCCGCGGATCCGGCGCGGGGAACCGGCCGCGCGCCGCGACGCGCTCGTGGGCCTCGCGGGCCGAGGACTCGGTCGTGGTGATGAGGTACGCGGGGATCCCCGCCTCCTCGGCCGCCCAGGTCGCGATGACGTGCGTGCGCACGTGGTCCGGGTGGCCGTAGCCGCCGTGGTCGTCGTAGGTGATGAGGCTCGTGGCGTCGACGTCGGCGATGACCGCGAGCACGTCGCGCGCCTCGTCGGCCTCGTCGCCCGCGCACAGCGAGTCGGGATCGAGCGGACGCAGCGCCACGGGCACGCCGTCCTCCCCCCACTCCATGCCGGAGTCGACGTAGCGGCGGGGCGCGAGGCCGCGCCAGCGCGCGTCGGGATCCCCGAGGAAGCGGTGGTCGGTGACCCCGAGGGCCGCCATGGCGTCGGCCAGCTCGGTCTCGCGGTGGTCCGCGAGCGCGCGCAGGTCGCCCTCGAGGTGGCGGAGGTCGTCGGGGATCACGTCGCCGCGCTCCCCGCGCGTGCAGGTGACCACGGTGACGGGCACGCCGTCGCGCACGAGCTTCGCGATGGTGCCGCCCGTGACGATGCTCTCGTCGTCGGGGTGGGCGTGCACGACGACGACGTGCTCGCGCGCGGGGCGGTCGATGCGGGCGGCCCGATCGGGGCGTCGGGACGTGCCGGAGGTCATCCGGAGATCCTAGCCGCGGGCCGCGCGCCGCTCCCTGGGCGCGCACCGGGACGGCCGACTGGACGCGCCCCCGCCCCCGGCGTTACCCTGCACGAGGTAAGGCAAGCCTCACCTTAATTTCCCCACAGCCAGCAATAGGGCGCGTCCCCCGCGCCCGCCGCCCGGAGAGGCGCACCCGTGTTCGCGAACTACCTGATCGGCCTGCGCGAGGGCCTCGAGGCCGCCCTGGTCGTCACCATCCTCATCGCCTACGTCGTCAAGATCGGCCGCCGGGACGTCCTCGGCCGGCTCTGGCTCGGCGTGGGGCTCGCGGTCCTCCTCGCCCTGTCCGTCGGCGCGATCCTCACCTACGGCGCCTACGGCCTCACGTTCGAGGCGCAGGAGGCCATCGGCGGATCCCTCTCCATCGTCGCCACCGGCCTCGTGACCTGGATGGTGTTCTGGATGCTCCGCACCGCGAAGGACATGCGCTCCGAGCTGCAGGGCGCCGTCGACCGGGCCATCGCGGGCGCCGCGTGGGGACTCGTCGCCGTCGCGTTCCTCGCCGTCGGCCGCGAGGGGATCGAGACGGCCCTGTTCCTCTGGTCGGCCGTGCAGGCCACGGGCGCCACGACCATGCCGCTCGTCGGCGCGGGCCTCGGGCTCGTCACCGCGGTCGCCCTCGGCTGGCTCGTCTACCGCGGCGTGCTGCGCATCGACCTCGCGCGCTTCTTCACCTGGACCGGCGCGCTCCTGATCGTCGTGGCCGGCGGCGTGCTCGCGTACGGCGTGCACGACCTGCAGGAGGCGGGGATCCTGCCCGGCATCGGCGCTCTCGCGTTCGACGTCTCCGGCGCCGTCCCGCCCGGATCCTGGTACGGCACGCTCCTGAAGGGAACGGTCAACTTCTCCCCCGCCACCACGTGGCTCGAGGCGATCACGTGGACGCTCTACGTGGTGCCGACGCTCGCGACCTACCTGACGCTCGCGCGCCGCGGTCGGGGGGCGCGTCCGTCGGCGGTCTCCGCCGCCCCGGCCGCCCCGGCCGCCCCGGCCGCCCCCGCGGTCGGCGACCCGGCCCGCGTCGCCGACGCGACCGCCGCCCGCTGACCCGGCGCACCGCCGCCCCTTCCGCCTCCCCCGCTCCATCCACCGCCCGGCACCGCCGGCCCGCTCCCCCCGAGGACCCATGAAGCGCTCCACCCTCCCCGCCGCCGCCCTGCTCGCCGGCGCCGCCCTCGCCCTCTCGGGCTGCGTCGCGAACACCCCGACCGGATCCGCCGGCGCCGGTGCCGGCGCCGCGGCCGCCGACTCCGGCGTCACGCAGCTCACGGTCGACAGCTCCGCCGACGCGTGCACGGTGTCGGCCGCGACCGCCCCCAGCGGCACGGTGTCGTTCCACGTCACGAACTCCACCGACCAGGTGACCGAGTTCTACCTGCTCGCGGACGACGGCCTCCGCATCGTGGGCGAGGTCGAGAACGTGAGCCCCGGCATCGAGCGCGACCTCGTGCTCACCGCCCAGCCCGGCAGCTACTTCACCGTCTGCAAGCCGGGCATGGTGGGCGACGGCGTCGGCCGCGCGCCCTTCACCGTCACGGGCGACCAGGTGGCGCTCGCGGGCGACGCCGAGCAGCAGGGCCAGGACGCGGCGGCCGCGTACCTCGCGTACGTCAAGGACCAGGTCGGACGCCTCCTGCCGGCCACGCAGGAGTTCGCGGACGCGTACCTCGCGGGCGACGACGACAAGGCGCGTTCTCTCTATCCCACGGCACGCGCGTACTACGAGCGCGTCGAGCCCGTCGCGGAGTCGTTCGGCGACCTCGACCCCGAGATCGACTTCCGCGAGGCCGACGTCGAGCCCGGCACCGAGTGGACCGGGTGGCACCGGATCGAGAAGGACCTCTGGCGGCCCTCGCCCGACGCGAACGGCGGCGACGTCTACACGCCGCTCGACGCCGGGGATCGCGCGCACTTCGCCCAGGAGCTGACGGCGGACACCCAGAAGCTCTACGACGCGGTCCACGCGGACGGCTTCGCGGTCGACATCTCCACCGTCTCCAACGGCGCCGTCGGGCTGATGGACGAGGTCGCCTCCGGCAAGATCACCGGCGAGGAGGAGATCTGGTCGCACACCGACCTCTGGGACTTCCAGGCGAACCTCGAGGGCGCCCGCGTCGCGTACGAGGGCGTCCGCGACATCGTCGCGGCCAAGGACCCGCAGCTCGTGTCCACGCTCGACGCGCAGTTCGCGTCGCTCGAGAAGTCGCTCGCGGCGTACGGATCGCTCGAGGAGGGCTTCACGACCTACGACCGCCTCACCACGGACCAGGTCAAGGGCCTCGCGGACGGCGTCAACGCGCTCGCCGAGCCGCTGTCGAAGCTCACCGGCGCGCTCGTCGGCTGATGACGGACCACGACACCACGCCGACCGCGGACGCCGCGGCCCCGTCTGCCCCTGCGGCGCCCGCGGGGCCCGCCGGCATCTCCCGCCGCGGGATCCTCGGCCTCCTCGGCGCGGGCGCGCTCGGCGGCGGCCTGGTCGGCTCCGCGGGCGGCGTCATGGCCGACCGCGCGTTCGCGGGCGCGCGCCGGGCCGCGGGCGGCGCGACCTACGCGTTCCACGGGGCGCACCAGGCGGGCATCACGACCCCCGCCCAGGACCGCCTGCACTTCGCCGCGTTCGACGTCGCCGACATCGACCGCGCGGGCCTCATCTCGCTCCTCCAGGACTGGAGCGCCGCGGCCGCCCGCATGACGGCGGGTGGATCCGCGGGCGCGCTCGGCGCCGTCGACGGCCCGTACGACTCCCCGCCCGACGACACGGGCGAGGCGCTCGACCTGCCGCCGGCCGGCCTCACCATCACGTTCGGCCTCGGCCCGACGCTGTTCACGACGGCCGACGGCGTCGACCGCTTCGGCATCGCCGACCGCCGCCCCGCCGCGCTCGTCGACCTGCCGCGCTTCCCCGGCGAGGCCCTCGTGGCGCAGGCCACGGGCGGCGACCTCTGCATCCAGGCGTGCAGCGACGATCCGCAGGTGGCCGTGCACGCGATCCGCAACCTCTCGCGCATCGCGTTCGGCCGCGCGTCCATCCGCTGGTCGCAGGTCGGCTTCGGCCGCACGTCGTCGACGAGCCGCGCGCAGGTCACGCCGCGGAACCTGTTCGGCTTCAAGGACGGCACCGCGAACGTCAAGTCGGAGGACACCCGCGAGGTCGAGGACCACGTCTGGGCCGACGCGGGATCCGCGCCGACCGAGGCGTGGATGCAGGGCGGGTCGTACCTGGTGGCGCGGCGCATCCGCATGACCATCGAGACCTGGGACCGGTCGTCGCTCCGCGAGCAGGAGCGCGTGGTCGGCCGGACGAAGGGATCCGGCGCGCCCTTGAGCGGCGGCATCGAGACGACCGCTCCCGACTTCCACGCCACGGGCCGCGCCGGCGCCCCGCTCATCGACCCGGCGTCGCACGTGCGCCTCGCGCATCCGGACCAGAACGACGGCGCGGTGCTCCTCCGCCGCGGCTACAACTTCGTCGACGGCAACGACGATCTCGGCCGCCTGAACGCGGGCCTGTTCTTCCTCGCGTTCCAGCGGGATCCGCGCACGCAGTTCATCCCCATCCAGCGGAGCCTCGCCCGCGACGCGATGAACGAGTACCTGCGTCACGTGGGCAGCGGGATCTGGGCGGTGCCGCCCGGCGCCTCGCGCGACGGCTACGTCGGGGAGACGCTCTTCGCCTCCTGACCCGGCGCCCGGCGCCCGGCGCCCTGCGCGCCCGCCGGCCGGCGCGCCCGCCGGCCTCAGCCCGCGGGCAGCACCACGTACGTGGCGACCGGGGAGCCGAGATCGGCGGAGACCGTGACGATGACCGAGTACGCGTCGGTCGTGAACCGCCCGTAGCCGCTCTGCGCGTCGCTGGCGACCTCGCTCGACGCGTAGCCGGCCGCCTCGAGCCGCGCCTTTGCGTCGGCGAAGCCGCCCTCCACGTCCGGCACGGCGACCTGCGCCACCCAGCCGGCGTCGTCGGGCGCCGCTCCCCCGCCGAGGAGCTTGCCGTCGGCGAAGGGCACGGCGTCCGACGGGAACGAGGGCGGCACGTGGCCGTCCGTGGACACCTGCACCTTGCCGAGCGTGTCGCCGATCACGTCCTCGACGCTGTGGCGCACCTGCTTCGCGCCCTCATGGGCGGCCTCGCGGACGACGTCGCCCACCTGGCTGCATCCCGAGAGCACCAGGCCCGGCACGAGGACGAGCCCGGCCGCCAGCCCCCTCCTGCGGAGGGACCGGGCGGACGGGCTCGTCGGGGTCATGCTGCGCTACGCGTTCTGCTTCTTCAGCCGCGAGGTCTTGCGCTGGCGCGCGTTGGCGTCCAGCTCGACCTTCCGGATCCGCACGAACTCGGGCGTGACCTCCACGCACTCGTCCTCGCGGGCGAACTCGAGGCACTCCTCGAGCGTCAGGCGCCGCGAGGGCGTCATGCGCTCGAAGGAGTCGGAGGTGGACTGACGCATGTTGGTCAGCTGCTTCTCCTTGGTGATGTTCACGTCCATGTCGTCGGCGCGCGAGTTCTCGCCGACGACCATGCCCTCGTAGACCTCCTGGGTCGGCTCCACGAAGAACGACATGCGCTCCTGCAGGGCCACCATGGCGAACGGGGTGGCGACGCCGGAGCGGTCCGCGACGATCGAGCCGTTGACGCGGGTCGTGATCTCGCCCGCCCACTGCTCGTAGCCGTGCGACACGGCGTTGGCGATGCCCGCGCCGCGCGTGATCGTGAGGAACTCCGTGCGGAAGCCGATGAGGCCGCGCGACGGGACGACGAACTCCATGCGGACCCAGCCGGTGCCGTGGTTCGCCATGCCCTCCATGCGGCCCTTGCGGGCGGCGAGGAGCTGCGTGATCGCGCCGAGGTACTCCTCGGGCGAGTCGATGGTGAGGTGCTCGAAGGGCTCGTGCACCTTGCCGTCGACCTGCTTGACGACCACCTGCGGCTTGCCCACGGTGAGCTCGAAGCCCTCGCGGCGCATCTGCTCCACGAGGATCGCGAGCGCGAGCTCTCCGCGGCCCTGGATCTCCCAGGCGTCCGGGCGACCGATGTCGACCAGCTTGATGGAGACGTTTCCGATGAGCTCGCGGTCGAGGCGGTCCTTGACCATGCGGGCGGTGAGCTTGTGGCCCTTGACCTTGCCGATCATCGGCGAGGTGTTGGTGCCGATGGTCATCGAGATGGCCGGGTCGTCCACCGTGATGGTGGGCAGCGGGCGGACGTCGTCCGGGTCGGCGAGCGTCTCGCCGATGGTGATGTCCTCGATGCCGGCGACGGCGACGATGTCGCCGGGGCCCGCGGACTCGGTCGGGAAGCGGTCGAGCGCCTTCGTGATGAGGAGCTCGGTGATCTTCACGTTCTTGACGGATCCGTCGTGCTTGACCCAGGCGACCTGCTGGCCCTTCTTGAGCGTGCCGTTGAAGACGCGCAGGAGGGCGAGGCGGCCGAGGAACGGCGACGCGTCGAGGTTGGTGACGTGGGCCTGCAGCGGGTGCTGGTCGTCGTAGGTGGGCGCCGGGACGTGGTCGAGGATCGCCTTGAAGAGCGGCTCGAGGTCGTCGTTGTCGGGCAGCGTGCCGTTCTCCGGCTTGTTGGCGCTCGCGGCGCCGTTGCGGCCGGACGCGTAGACGACGGGCACGTCGAGGATGGCGTCGAGGTCGAGGTCCGGGTGCTCGTCCGACATGTCGGAGGCGAGGCCGAGGAGGAGGTCCTGGCTCTCGGCCACGACCTCGTCGATGCGCGCGTCGGGACGGTCGGTCTTGTTGACCAGGAGGATCACGGGCAGCTTCGCCTCGAGCGCCTTGCGGAGCACGAAGCGCGTCTGGGGCAGCGGGCCCTCGGACGCGTCGACGAGGAGCACGACGCCGTCGACCATGGACAGGCCGCGCTCGACCTCGCCGCCGAAGTCGGCGTGGCCCGGGGTGTCGATCACGTTGATGACGATCGGCGTGCCGTCGGCGTGCTTCCCGTTGTAGAGCACCGCGGTGTTCTTCGCGAGGATCGTGATGCCCTTCTCGCGCTCGAGGTCGTTCGAGTCCATCATCCGGTCCTCGCCCTCGAAGTGGGCGTCGAACGAGTTCGTCTGCTTGAGCATGGCGTCGACCAGGGTCGTCTTGCCGTGGTCCACGTGGGCCACGATGGCCACATTGCGGAGGTCGTTGCGCGCGACTAGCGCCATAGTGCTGTCCTTCAGTGGAGAGGGTGCCGGCCTTGTCATCAAGGGAGGAGGGCGAAGAGCCGCCGTCTGCTATTCCCAGCGACCTACAGCCTACCGTGCCGATGCAAGCCGGGCTCAGGGAGCGTCGGGTGACAGGGTCCAACGCCAGGCGTCGTCGAGGATCCCGGCCTGGTGCGGCGAGACCTGCACCCCGCCCACGGTGTCGCGCATGGCCGCCAGCGCGGGCAGCTGGTAGAGCGGGAGGCCCGCGCGGTCGCCGTACATGCGGCGGTCCAGGCGCAGGAGGAGCTCGTCGCGCGCGTCCTGGTCCTCGGTGCGGCTGAGCGAGGCGAAGAGGGACGCGACGTCGGGGTCGGCCGTGGACTGCCCGTCGCGCGCATCGGCGCGGGCCTCGTGCGCGGCGCGGATCCCGGCGACGGACGGGTACGCGTCCTCGGAGGAGAGGAGCGCGACGTCGTAGGCGCCCGGCTGGTCGATGACGCTCTCCCACTGCGGGGTCGAGCAGTCGGTCACGACGAAGCCGGCCTTCTCCGCGGAGTCGCGGATGGCCGCGAACGCGGCCGCGCGCCGTGCGTCGGCGGGATCGAAGAGCACGCAGACCTCGGGGGCGGCGCGTCCGACCGAGGCGAGCAGCTGCCGTGCCTCGTCGAGGTCGACGTCGTCGAACCGGCTGGATCCGTTGGCGCGCACCTGGTCGGCGTACCCCTCCGCCCCGGGCGCGAGCACGAAGGAGTCGCGCGTCGCGGCGTCGGGATCCGCCGGCAGAGCGGCCGCCCGGACGATGGCGTCCCGCGGCACGGTGGAGAGGAACGCGGTGCGGACCGCGGCGTCCGACATGGCGGCGTCGCGCGCGCCGAGCGTCTGCAGGTCGAGCCGCTCCCAGGTGTCGGAGGCGCCGCGCACCACCTGGACGCCGGCCATCCCGGCCAGCGCGTCGGACACCTCGGCGTCCGCCGGGGGCGCGATGACGTCCAGGTCGCCCGCCTGGAGCGCGGCGACGGCAGCGGCAGGATCCTCGATCGTGGACACGACGATGCGCTCGACCGACGGACGGTGCAGCCCGGTGTAGAAGCGGTTGGCGCGCAGCGTGATGGAGGTCCCCGGGTCGATCGACTCGATGGCGTAGGGCCCCGAGCCCACCGCGCGGTCCGGGTGCGCCGCGATCTCCGCCACGCCGAAGCCGCGGTTCCAGGCGTCGGAGATGGGCGAGAGGAGCTCGGGCGCGCGGTCCTGCACGGCGTCCACGAGCGTCTGCTTCGCCCGGCCAGGGCTCGACATGTCGAGGCCGAGCTGCACCACCGCGTGCGCGGGCAGGCCCACCTCGAACGCGAGGCGCCAGTCCGGCGTGTACTCGTCGAAGACCATGGTGATCGACCGGCCGCCGTCGCCGATCTCGGGCGTGCGCGTGACGTGCGTCAGCGTCTCGTCGGCGGCCGCGTCGAAGTAGACGGTCTGGTCGGGCAGCGGGCCCGTGTAGCCGCCCGTCGCGTCGTCCACGTACCCGGCCGGGTCGAACCCGGGGGTGTCGAGCGCGCCGGATCCCGCGGCCCAGGCGAGCAGGAGGTCGGCCGCGTCGACGGGCTCGCCGTCCGACCAGCGGACGCCCTCGGCGACGGTGTACTGCACCGTGAAGGGATCGCGCGAGACGACCTTCGCGGATCCGTAGCCCGGGTCGGCGGCGACGGTGCCGTCGGCGGAGACCTCGGAGAACCGGGAGTTCGTCGCGTGGACGATCTCCTCGTTGCCCGCCGTTCCGCCCGTGCGGGAGGCCGTGTTGTAGGAGGTGAACGAGGTGGGCACCGCGGCGCGGATCTCCGTGTCGGCGACCATGCCCGTCGTCGGCGAGCAGGCGGCCAGACCGGCGACGAGCGCCAGCGCGACGGCGGCGGAGGCACCGCGGACGGCCCGGCGGATCCCTCGCGGGCGCCCGGCTCGAACGGCCCCGGGGCCTCGCGTGTCGCTGTCCATCGCCGTCGATCCTACGCGAGCGGCACGACGAGGCCCGCCGTCCGACGCGCCCCCGCGAGGGGGTGCGTCGGACGGCGGGCCGGGTCGTGCAGGCGCGGATCAGGCGGCGGGCGGCTGCTGGTCGCGCAGCGCCTCGCGGAGCTCGCGGCGCTCCTTCTGCTGGTCGGGATCGGGCAGGGGCACCGCCGCGATGAGCTTCTGCGTGTACGGGTGCTGCGGGTTCCGGAGGATCGACTCGGTCGGCCCCTGCTCCACGAGCTTGCCGTGGTTCATCACGACGATGCGGTCGGCGAGGAGGTCGACCACCGCGAGGTCGTGGCTCACGAAGAGGCACGCGAACTGGAGCTCCTTCTGGATCTCCTGCAGCAGCGCGAGCACGCGGGCCTGCACCGACACGTCGAGCGCCGAGGTGGGCTCGTCGGCGACGAGCACCTTCGGCCGGAGCGCGAGCGCCCGGGCGATGCCCACGCGCTGGCGCTGACCGCCGGAGAGCTCGTTCGGGTACCGGTTGCGGAAGCTGCGCGGCAGCTCCACCTGCTCGAGGAGCTCCTCGACCCGGTCGCTCTGCTGCTTCTTCGAGAACTGCCCCGAGAGCTCGAGCGGTTCGCCGATGCTCTGGCCGATGGGCCAGCGCGGGTTCAGCGAGGAGCCCGGGTCCTGGAACACGATCCCGATCTCGCGGCGCACGGCCCGGAGGTCCTTCGCGGAGATGCCGGTCATGCGGCGACCCGCGACGGTCAGCTCGCCGCCCGCGACGGGCAGGAGGCCGACCGCGGCGCGCGCGATGGTGGTCTTGCCGGATCCCGACTCCCCCACGACGCCGACGACCTCGCCGGGGTGGATGTCGAACGACGCGCCCGAGACCGCCCGGAACGCCGGCACGCGGCCGAGCTTCGGGTAGTCGATGTCCACCTCCTTGAGGGAGATGGCGGGCTCCGTGGTGCGCTCGACGATCTCGACCTGCGAGGCCTCGCCCGTGCCGAGGTGCGGCACCGACGCGAGCAGCTGCTTCGTGTACGGGTCCTTCGGCGATTGGAAGATCTCGCGCACCGAGCCGCGCTCGACGATGCGGCCGCTCTTCATCACGATCACGTTGGTCGCGAGGTCGGCCACCACGCCCATGTCGTGCGTGATGATGACGATCGCGCTGTTGAGACGCTGGTGGAGCCGGCGCAGCAGGTCGAGGATCTCGGCCTGGATCGTCACGTCGAGCGCCGTCGTGGGCTCGTCCGCGATGAGCATGTCGGGGTCGCACGAGAGCGACTGGGCGATCATCGCGCGCTGGCGCTGCCCGCCGGACAGCTGGTGCGGGTAGGAGTCGAACGCCTTCTCCGGGTCCGGCATCTCGACGAGCTTCAGCAGCTCGAGCGCGCGCACCTTGGCGGCCGACGGGATGATCGAGTTGTGGACGCGCAGGGCCTCCACGATCTGGAAGCCCACCGTGTAGACGGGGTTGAGCGCCGTCATCGGCTCCTGGAAGATCACGGCGATGTCGTTGCCGCGCGCCTTCCGCAGGGTGGCCTGGTCGGCGCCGACCATCTCCACGCCCTTGAGCTTCGCGCTCCCCCGGACCCGGCCGTTCTTGGGCAGGAGGCCGAGCAGCGACATGGAGCTGACGGACTTGCCGGAGCCGGACTCGCCGACGATGGCGAGGACCTCGCCCGGGTTGACCTTGTAGTCGAGGTCGATGGCCGCCGGGATCCACTCGTCGCCGACCCAGAAGTCGACGCCGAGTCCGGAGACCTCGAGGATGGGGACGATCGGGTCCGCCCCGTTCGCGTGAGCGCTCATGCTGCGGCCTCCTGGCTGCTGGAAGTGGGGGTGTCGAGGGGCGCCCATGCGGGCCGTGGGACGATGTGGCCATGGATCAGCCCGTCGTCATCCGCCCGTCGTTCGGACGCCTGCTGACCGTGATCGTCTCGGCGATCGTGGTCTTCGTGCTCGTGAGCACCGTGGTGGGAGGTCGTGCCGACCTGCTCCCGACGGCCGTGTGGGGCCCGCTGCTGCTGGCCTACGCGTCGTGGCTCGTCTTCTGGGCGCCGCGCGTGCGCATCGCGACCGAGGGCGTCGAGATCCGCAACGTCTTCCGCACGCACGAGATGTCGTGGCCCGCGATCCGCGAGGTCGACACCAAGTGGGCCCTGAACGTCACGACCGCGCACGAGCGCGTCACGGCCTGGGCCGCTCCGGCGCCCGGCCGCCGCTCCAACGCCTACATCACCACGAAGGAGGAGAAGGTCCACCCCTACCTCAGCGCCATGATGCAGGACGCGCGTCGGGGCGACCTCCCGCGCACCGACTCGGGCGACGCGGCCACGGTGATCCGCAGGCGCCTCGCCGACCTCGCCGAGGCGGGCCACCTGGGCGGCCCGGTCGAGGAGGAGGGCCGGCGCGTGCGCACGCACTGGGCGGAGATCGCCGTGCTCGCGGTGCTCGTCGTCGCGACGGTGGTGACCGGCCTCATCTGAGGTCCGTCCCGCGGCGGGTCCGCGGCGGAGCTCCCGGCTCGCCGCCGGGACCGTCATCGGCCGTCCGTGGCGTCGGGCGCCTGGCCCTCGGCGGGACCGTCGGCCTGCGCGTCGGGCCGGGCCGAGCCGACGGGCGGCGGGACGCGGACGCCCTCGGCGCCGGAGCCGGTCGTCGGGCCCTGCTCGCGGCGGGTGCGACCGGTGAGCATGGCGAACATCTGCTGGTAGGGCCCCTGTCCGCCCGGCATGCGCCGCTGGCGCGGGTCGAACGCGTCGCGCAGTCCGTCGCCGATGAAGTTGATCGACAGCGCGATGATGATGATGAACAGGCCCGGGAACCAGAACAGCCACGGCCGGGTGGCGAACGCGCCCTGGTACTCGTTGATGATCTGGCCGAGCGAGACGTCGGGCTTCACGATGCCGAACCCGAGGAAGGACAGCGCCGCCTCGAGGAGGATCGCGGCGCTCATCAGCAGGGTCGTGGACACGATGACCACGCCGATCGCGTTCGGCAGGATGTGCCGGAACACGATGCGGCTGTTCGAGGCGCCCGCGACGCGCGCGGCGTCGACGAACTCGCGCTCGCGGAGGCTGAGGAACTCGCCGCGCACGAGGCGGGCGAGCGACGGCCAGCCGATGAGGCCGAGGACGATGCCGAGCACCACCGCGCCGAGACCGCCGAAGGTGCGGCCGAGCACGGCCGCGATGACGATCACGGGGATCACGATGATGAGGTCGGTGAAGCGCATGAGCAGCGAGTCGATGCGCCCGCGGAAGAAGCCGGACACGGCCCCGATCACGATGCCGATGAATGCGGCGATGATGCCGTACAGCACCATCACGACGATGGACTGCTGCGTGCCGCGCATGACGCGGGCGAAGATGTCGCGCCCGATCTCGTCCTGGCCGAAGGGGTGCACGCCGAACTGGAACGGCAGCTCCCAGGTGGGATTGCCGCCGTTGACGATGGGCGCGACGTCCTCGTAGTTCCACATCCACCAGCCGGGGATGCGGAGGCCGAAGAACTGCACGCCGACCGACGAGTACACGAGGATCGCCATCAGCACCAGCACCACGAGGGCGCTCATCGCGCCCTTGTGGCGGAGGAACCGGCGGCGGACGACGGTGCCCTGGCTGAGCCCCTCCACCTCGCGCTGCTCGATCGTCAGCTCGGAGTTCGCGCCGCCCTCGGGCAGGTGCGGGTCGTTGTGGGGGTCGTTGGGGTTCCCCATCAGTGCGTTGGACATGTGTCAGCTCACCCGGATTCGAGGATCGAGGACCGAGTACAGGATGTCGGCCAGCATGTTGAAGATGACGGTCAGGATGCTGGTGATCAGGATGAATCCCATCAGCGGGTTGAGGTCGGTCTTGGTCAGGGCGTCCTGGAAGACGGATCCCATGCCCTTCCAGGCGAAGATCGTCTCCGTGATCACCGCGCCGCCGATGAGGCCGCCCACGTCGAAGGCGATGACGGTGGCGACGGGGATCATGGCGTTGCGGAACGCGTGGCGCATGATCACGGTGCGCTCGGTGAGGCCCTTGGCGCGCGCGGTGCGCACGTAGTCCTGGTTCATCACCTCGAGGAGGCTCGCCCGCGAGTAGCGGGAGTAGCTCGCGACGGAGATGAGGAGGATCGCGATGGTGGGCAGCAGGAGGTGGGTGTAGCTGTCGAGCATGCCCTGCCACACGGATCCGTTGAGGCCCGGCGTGACGGCGCCGACGGTGGCGATGGGGCGTCCGCGGGTGTTGGTCACGTAGTCGGGCCACACCTGCATGACGCGGTCGACGATGATCAGCAGCGCCACGAGGCCGCCCGTGATGCCGGCGCCGCGGGCGACGATCGGCTTGTCGTTCTGGCCGACCACGTAGCCGACCACCACGCCGATCACGACGAACGCGACGATGAGCACGATCGTGATCCACCAGGGGGCGGAGACGGTCAGCACGTACTGCAGCGGGTACCAGAGCGCGGCGCCGAGGACCGCCATGGCGAGCGCCGAGTAGAAGGCGCGTCGGTTGCGCAGGCCCGTCGAGAGCGAGGTGATGAGCACCGCGACCAGGGCGCCCAGGGCGCCGATGAGCACGATGCCGAGACCGGGGCGCGTGAACCAGTCCGTGGCGAGCAGGTAGATGAGCACGACCGCGGTGATGACCGTCGCCGAGCCGAAGACGATGAGGCGGGGCTTCGGATCGCCGCCGATGATGCTCATCCAGACGAAGCCCGACACGAGCGACAGGACCACGATCAGGACCGGGGGTATCGACGGGTTCACGAGGAAGTCGTTGAAGCCGATGGCGACGTACTGCTTGAGCAGCACGGCGACGAAGAAGATCGGCAGCGAGAAGAAGAGGAACGACGCGAAGGTGACCGTGTAGTCGTAGCCGCTGTACTGGCGGAGCGCGGTCGTCATGCCGATCGAGACGCCGATGAGCACGGCGATGATCGTGGCGATCGTGACCAGCTGGATCGTCTGCCCGGCGGCGTTGGCGATGATCTCGTTGACCTCGCGGCCGTCGATGGCCTTGCCGAGGTCGACCTGGCCGATGAAGACCTTGAACACCCCGCCGAGCCAGATGAAGTAGCGCAGCGGCGACGGCACGTCGAGGTCGAGGAGGTCGACGCGAGCGGCGATGAGCGCATCGCGGTTCGGCGACGGGTTCTCCCGCAGATCCTGCAGGGGATCACCCGAGTTGGCGGCGAGGTTGTAGATGATGAAGCTGGCGCCCAGCAGGACGAAGAACGACGCGACGAGGCGTCTCAAGACGAAGGTAAGCACGGGGCGACGACGTCCCTTTCTGTGTTCGGCCAGGGCTCGTGACCCGACCCGACGAGAGCATACGCGGCCGGATCCGCGGATCACGAATCGGCAACGGACATGGAGAGGGTGCCGAGGCCAGAAGACCTCGGCACCCTCGCACCCTCCCGTTCAGGGGACGGCGCTCACGTGTCGCGCTACTGCGCGGCTGCCTGGGCCGGAGCCCACTCCCAGTAGTTCCAGAACCAGTTGGGCGACAGGAACGCGGGCTTGACGCCCGACACGGTGTCGCTCCAGGCGGTGAGGCCGGGGAACTGGTAGATCGGCGTCGTCCAGCCCTGCTGCTGGATGAGGGTCTCGGCCTGGATGACCAGCGCGAGCTGCTTGTCCTTGTCCGTCTCCGTGTCCAGCTGCTTGAACAGCGAGTCAATCTCGGGGTTCGACCAGCCGTAGTAGTTGTTGATGCCGCCGGTCTGGTAGTTCGGGCCGGACTCGCCGACACCGAGGCTCACCGACTGCCATCCGAAGAGGGCGATGTCGTACGAGCCCGTCTTGCTGGACAGGTCGGCACCCCACGTCGCGCTGTTCACGTCGATGAGGTTGAAGCCGGCCAGGGCGGCCGACTGGCGCATGAGCTCGAACTCCTGCTGGCGGCGCGTGTTGCCCTGGCCGTAGATGACGCGGGCGTCGATCGTGCCCGTGACGCCGGCCTTCGCGAGGTCCGCCTTGGCGCCCTCGATGTCGACCGCCTGGTCCTTGTAGCCGTTCTTCTCGACGGACGCCTGGTACTCGGGCGTGCCGGGCACGTAGACGTTCGAGTTGCGGAGCTCGGCGTCCTCCTGCAGGGGCTTGATCAGCTTGTCGAGGATCTCCTCGCGCGGGAGCGTCTTGAAGAACGCCTGGCGGATGAGCTTGGCCTTGTCGGCGTCGCCGCCGTACTTCGTGGGGTCGAACGGTCCGCCGTTGGTGACCTGGAGGTCGACGTGCTCGTACGTGCCCTCGGCCTGGCCCTTGTACTCGATGCCGCTGAGTCCCTGGACCTGCTGGAGGAGGTCGGCCGTGGGCTGGCCGGACGCGATCTGGACCTCGCCGTTGGAGAGGGCCTGGATCTGCGCCTGCGGGTCCGCGATGAAGCGGACCGTGATCTTCTCGTACTTCGGCTTCTTGGTGCCGGTGTACTCCTTGTTGGCCGTCAGGGTGACGTACTGGTCGGCCTTGAGGTCGGTGATCGTGTACGCGCCGTCGCCCAGGGTCTTCTGCGGCTCGCTCGGCATGTCCGAGTAGCGGTAGCCGTCGTTCCAGACCTTGGAGACCGGGGCGAGGACGCTGGCGTCCTTGTCCTGGATCGCCGTGATGAGCTTCTTCTTCGCGTCCTCGGGCGAGAGGTTCTGGTCGGGGAACGCGAGCTGCGTGGTGCCGTGCGCGGAGACGCCGACGCCGTTGCCGGTCGCGATCTCCCAGTCCACGTAGGGCTGGTCGTACGTGTACGTGAGGCTGCGGCCGTCGTCGCCGATCTCGGGGGTCTTGGTGACCAGGCCGAGGCGGGTGTCCTTGACGGCGCCCGAGTTGAAGAAGACCTGGTCGTCGCCGGTGGAGACCGTGCCGTCGTCGTTCGTCTTCACGTCCTCGGTCGTGTTCACGTTCGTCGTGTTCGCGGCCCAGTTGAGGAGCATGTCCGCGGCGTCGACGGGGGTGCCGTCGCTCCACTTGACGCCCTCGTTGATCGTGAACTTCACGACCAGCGGGTCGTCGGAGACCTTCTCGTAGGTGCCGAAGTCCGTGTTCTTGACGAGGGACGGGCCGTCGTCGTAGTAGTTGAAGGACTGGTTCGTCAGGTACACGATGTTCGTGTTGGCGGACGCGTTGCCGGTCGCCGACGCGTTGTTGTACTCGAGGAACGGGTCGTTCCAGGCCACGGTGATCTCAGTGCCGGCGATGACCTCGGACTTCTGAGCGGGCGCAGAGCAGCCGCTGAGAACGAGGGCACCGGAGACGATGACGGCACCAGCCGCTGCGAGGCGTCTGATTTTCAAGGTTCCTCCTGTGCATGGGAATGGCGCGGACCCACCGTGCGTGCGGTCGACCGCGCAGATAAGAATGACCCTAGGTTCGGCTGGGAGTCTTTGCAAAAACTGGGCCCAAACGTTACATACCGGTAACTCAGACGCGCGGATCCACGCGTCGCGGTCCGGATCCGTGCGTCCCGACGGTCGGGATCGCGCGTTCCTGCCGCCCTCGGCGACGGATCGCGTCGTCAGGGCCCTCACCGGCCACGTCCGGCCGGCGGGCGGCCGGTCGACATCGCGCGCCTAGGATCGGCCCGTGCCCGACGCTCCCGCCCTCCTCGACGATCCCCGCCCGCAGCTCGGGCGCGCGCAGCGGACGCGGCTGCGGTGGGAGATCGCGATCGTGCTCGGGCTGTCGCTCGGGGCGAGCGCCGTGTACTCGGTGCTCCGGATCGTCGACCTGTCCACGCGCCGGGAGGCCCTCGGCTCGCAGAGCGCCACCATCAACCGCAGCCTGAACGACCGGCAGGCGTTCGACCTCCTGTACCAGCTGCTCGACATCGCGACCGCGCTCGTGCCGGTGGCCCTGGTGCTCTTCCTGCTGTGGCAGCCGGGGCGGAGCGCGTTCCGCCGGATCGGGCTCGACCTCGCGCGCCCCGGCCGGGACGTCGCCGCCGGGTTCGGCCTCGCGGCGCTCATCGGCGTGCCCGGCCTCGGCCTGTACTTCGCGGGCCGCGCCCTCGGGATCACGGTCGACGTCGTGCCGACCGCCCTGGACTCGTACTGGTGGACCGTGCCGGTGCTCGTGCTCGTGGCCCTCCGCGCCGCGCTGCAGGAGGAGGTGATCGTGGTCGGGTACCTCTTCACGCGGCTGCGCGAGCTCGGCTGGGGGCACGGTCGGCTCGGCGCGTGGAGCGTCATCGTCGCGGCGGCCGTGCTGCGCGGGAGCTACCACCTGTACCAGGGCTACGGGCCGTTCTTCGGGAACGTGGCGATGGGGGTCGTGTTCGGCTGGTGCTACGTGCGCTTCGGCCGGACGGCGCCGCTCGTGGTGGCGCACCTGATCCTCGACGTCGTCAGCTTCGTGGGCTACCCGGTCGCCCTCGCGCTGGTGCCGGGGCTGTTCGCCTGACGGGTGGCCGCGCCCCCGCGGGGGCGCTGCCCTGGTGAATCACCCGCGCCTGTGCCTAACCTGGGAACGCCGCACGACGAGGTGCGGCCGTATCTCGAGGAGATCACATGGGCGACGCCGCTCATCCGCCCGGGGACCCCCGGCCGGCCGTCGACTACCGGGAGGTCGAGGACTCGGCCCGGTTCCAGGAGCTGAAGCGGGCGCATCGCAGCTTCGTCTTCCCGCTCGCCGTGGCGTTCCTCGTCTGGTACGCCGCGTTCGTGCTGCTGTCGGACTACGCGCACGAGTTCATGTCCACGCCGGTCATCGGGAACGTGAACCTCGGGATCCTGCTGGGCCTCGGCCAGTTCGTCACGACGTTCGCGATCACCACCTGGTACGTGAGCCGCGCCAACTCGCGGTTCGACCCCATCGCCGCGGAGATCCGCGCCGACCTGGAGGAGCGGGAGCGCGGGGCGCTCGACGGGGCGGGCGGATCCACTCCCCCGGAGCGCCGGAAGGGCGGCGGACGGTGATCGCGCCGGGCACGGCCGTCCTGGCGACCACGCCGACGACCGACACGGGCGATCCCGCCATCAACATCTCCATCTTCGGGGCGTTCGTGGTCATCACGCTCGTGATCGTGTTCCGCGCGAGCCGCGACAACTCGACCGCGGCCGACTACTACGCGGCGGGTCGCTCCTTCACCGGCCCGCAGAACGGCACCGCCATCGCGGGCGACTACCTCTCGGCGGCATCGTTCCTCGGCATCGTCGGCGCCATCGCCATCAACGGGTACGACGGGTTCCTCTACTCGATCGGGTTCCTCGTCGCGTGGCTCGTGGCGCTGCTGCTCGTGGCGGAGCTCATGCGCAACACGGGCAAGTTCACGATGGCCGACGTGCTGAGCTTCCGGCTGAAGCATCGGCCCGTGCGGTTGGCTGCGGCGACCACGACGCTCGCGGTGTGCTTCTTCTACCTGCTCGCGCAGATGGCGGGTGCCGGCGGGCTCGTCTCGCTGCTGCTCGGGATCGAGGACCGGCTCGGGCAGTCGCTCGTGATCGCCGTGGTGGGCGCGCTCATGATCGTCTACGTGCTCGTGGGCGGCATGAAGGGCACCACCTGGGTGCAGATCATCAAGGCCTGCCTGCTCATCGCGGGCGCCGCGGTCATGACCGTGTGGGTGCTCGCGATCCACGGGTTCGACGTGTCCGACCTCCTGGGCGCCGCGGCCGCCGCGGCCGACAAGCCCGTGCTCGAGCCCGGCAACCAGTACGGGGCCACGGGGATCACGAAGCTCGACTTCCTTTCGCTCGCGCTCGCGCTGGTGCTCGGCACGGCGGGCCTCCCCCACGTGCTCATGCGCTTCTACACGGTGCCGACCGCGAAGGAGGCGCGTCGCAGCGTCGTGTGGGCGATCTGGCTCATCGGGATCTTCTACCTCTTCACCCTGGTGCTCGGGTACGGCGCGGGCGCGCTGCTCGGGAGCGAGCGGATCCTCGCGGCCCCCGGCGGCGTGAACTCGGCGGCGCCCCTGCTGGCGCTCGAGCTGGGCGGGCCGATCCTGCTCGGCATCATCGCGGCGGTCGCGTTCGCGACGATCCTGGCGGTGGTGGCGGGGCTCACGATCACGGCCGCGGCGTCGTTCGCGCACGACGTGTACGGCAGCGTCATCAAGAAGGGGCAGGTCTCGGCGAACGGCGAGGTGCGCGTCGCGCGGATCACGGTGGTCGTGATCGGCATCGTCTCGATCATCGCGGGCATCGGCGCGAACGGGCAGAACGTCGCGTTCCTCGTGGCGCTCGCGTTCGCGGTGGCCGCGAGCGCGAACCTGCCGACCATCCTCTACTCGCTCTACTGGCGGCGCTTCTCCACGCGGGGCGCGGTGCTGAGCATGTACGGCGGGCTCGGGACGGCGCTCGTGCTGATCGCGTTCTCGCCCGTCGTGTCGGGCGCGGAGACGTCGATGATCCCGGGGGCCGACTTCTCGTGGTTCCCGCTGAGCAACCCCGGCATCGTGTCGATCCCGGTCGGGTTCCTGCTGGGCTGGATCGGGACGGTGACCTCGACCCGCACGGAGGATCCGCTCGTCGCGGCGGAGATGGACGTGCGGTCGCTCACCGGGCACGGCGCCGAGAAGGCGACGGAGCACTAGGGGCTCGTGCCGGGCGCCCCCGTCGAGGCGCCCGGCACGCGGTCAGTCGCTGAGCGCGTCGCTGAGGATGGCGAGCACGCCCGCGCGGGTGTCGGCCGCGGTCGCGCCCAGCCGATCGGCGACGATCTCGACGAGCGACTCCAGGACGATGACGTGCGGGATGCGCGACGTGTGCTCCACCTCGTGGCGGAAGCCGGCCTTCGCGGGCGCGACGACGAGGGCGACGTCGGCGATGGCGCCGATGGGCGAGGTCGCGAACGAGGTGACCGCGACGATCCCCGCGCCGGCCGAGCGGGCCGCGCGCGCGGCCCGGAGGCTCAGCTCGTTGGCGCCGCTGCCGCTGATGACGAGCACCACGTCGTCGGCGCCGAGGCGGCTGACGGCGATCTGCTGGCCGATGGGATCCGCGACGTGCTCCGTCGGGCGCCCGACGGCGGTGAGCCGCATCGAGAGGTCGAGGGCGAGCGGCGAGGACAGGCCGCTCGCGACGATCACGAGCCGGCGGGCCGCGACCACGCGCGCGACGGCGTCCTCCACCTCCGCCTCGGTGAGGACGCTCGCGACCCGGGGCAGGGCGGCCGCGAGCGCGTCGAGGTCGGAGCGGATCCGGCCGAGGGCGCTGGTGCCGTGCGCGCCGTCGCCCGCGGCGGTCGACGCCCGCGCCGAGCTGCGGGCCAGCTCGCGCGTGAGGGCGACGCGCAGCTGCGGGTAGCCGCGGTAGCCGAGGCTCTGGCAGGAGCGGATCACGGTCGACCGCGCGACGCCCGCGCGATCGGCGAGCTCCTGCGCGGTGATCTCCACCACGCCCTCGGTGTCGTCGAGGATGAGCTCGACCACCCGGCGCTCGCTCGGCTGCAGGGCGTTGACCACGGTCGCGATGCGCGTGGTCGGCCCGACGTCGTCACTCCACTGCACGGACCCTCGCCCCCTCGGTGATGCGGCGGCGGATCGCTCCGGAGATCGCGTCGATCGACATGGTGACGGCGACCACCACGATGAGGAGCACGCCGACGGTGGACCACTCCCGGTACTGAGTGTAGGAGGTGAGCATGTCGCCGATCCCGCCGACGCCGATGAGGCCGAGGACGGCCGACGCGCGCACGTTGATCTCGAACCGGTACAGCCAGAAGGAGAGGAACTCGCCGCTCGCCTGCGGCCACACGCCCCAGCGGATGATCGACCACGCGCCGCCGCCGGCCGCGCGCACCGCCTCGATCGGGCCCCGACCCACGCCCTCGACGGACTCGTAGCCCCACTTGCCGAGGGTGCCGACGCTCGAGACGGCGAGCGCGAGCGCGCCCGTGAGCGGCGTGAGCCCGGTGACGGACAGGATGATGATCGCGGTGATGATCTCCGGGACCGCGCGGATGGCGGAGAACAGGATCCGCAGCGGCCAGCGCACGCCGGCCGGAGCGAACCCGCGGGCCGCGACGAACGCGAGCGGCACCGACACGACGACGCCGATGACCGTGCCGACCCAGGCCATGAGCACCGAGACCCAGGTCTGGGCCAGGGCCTCGGGCAGCTTCGACCAGTCGGGGCTGGCGAACATGAGCCAGAGGTAGCGGACGACCTCGGCGGGCAGGTCGGCGAGGCGGTCCCACGCGATGTCGGCCGACCAGCAGGCGACGACCACGACGACGGTGACGCCCGCGGCGGCGACGACGCGGCCGGGGCGGCGGGGGCGGACGGGCACGGCGAGGCTCATGCGATCCTCTTCCTGATCTCGTTCGAGACGAGGTCGATGACGATGACGATCACGAGGATCTCGAGCACGATGAGCGCGAGCTGGTCGTAGCGGTAGAAGGTGCGCACGGCGTCGATGAGGAGGCCGATGCCGCCCGCTCCCACCAGGCCGAGCACGGTGGACGCGCGCACGTTGAGCTCGAGCACGTAGAGCGTCTGCCCGATGAAGCCGGGCAGCACGTCCGGGAGCGCCACGGCGCGGTCGACCTGCATCCGCGTCCCGCCCGCCGCGCGACCGGCCTCCAGGGGACCGGCGTCGTTCGACTCGATGGACTCCGACACGAGCTTCACGATGATGCCCACGTTGAACAGGACGAGCGCGATGATGCCGGGGAGGGCGCCGACGCCCACCATGGCGACGAGCAGCGAGGCGTAGAGCAGCTCGGGCACCGCGCGCACGACGTTGAGGATCGCGCGGAGGATCCCCCGGCTCACCGGGTGGGGGTTGGTGAGCCGCGCCGCCCACAGGCTGAGCGGCAGCGCGACCGCCGCGCCCGCGACCGTCGCGATGACGGCCATGGCCAGGGTCTCGAGCATCGGCGCGACCGTGCGCGGGAAGAAGGCCCAGTCCGGCTGGACCAGGCGCACCAGCTTGTCGGCGCCGTTGCGCCAGTTGCGCGCGATGGCGTCGAACCCGAACGCGACGCCCAGCTGCGGGCTCATCGCGACCGCGGTGATGACGAGCACCACGGCGAGCGCGACCCAGGGCCGCCAGCGGCCGGCCGGCCGCGGCGGCAGCTCGCGGACGCTCATCCGAGGGTGTCCTCCGGCCGGATCGACCGGCCGTAGATCGCCTCGAAGACGTCGTCGCCCGCGGTCGCGGCCGGTCCGTCGTAGACGACCTCGCCCGCCCGGAGGCCGATCATCCGGTCGCCGTAGCCGCGCGCGAGGTCGAGCAGGTGCAGGTTCGTGAGCACGGTGATCCCGAGCTCCCGGTTGATCCGACGCAGGTCGCCCATGACGCCGTGCGCGGTCGGCGGGTCGAGGCTCGCGACCGGCTCGTCGGCGAGGACGAGCCGGGGCCGCTGCGCCAACGCCCGCGCGATGGCGACGCGCTGCTGCTGGCCGCCGGACAGGGTGGACGCACGGTCCCAGACCTTGGCGAGTATCCCCACGCTCTCGAGGGCCTGGAACGCGATCTCGCGGTCCGCCGCCGTGTGCAGGCCGAGGAAGGTGCGCCAGCCGGGCGTGTGCGCGAGGCGTCCGACGAGGACGTTGTTCAGCACGCTGGTGCGGGAGGCCAGGTTGAAGCCCTGGAAGATCATGCCGATGTCGCCGCGGAGGGCGCGCAGCCGCCGACCCGCGAGGCCGTCGACGCGCGTGCCGCCCACCTCCACCTCGCCCGAGGACACGGGGACGAGGCCGTTGATGGTGCGGATGAGGCTCGACTTCCCCGATCCGGACAGGCCGACGATCGAGACCATCTCGCCGCCCGCGATGTCGAGGGAGACGTCCTTCAGCGCGACGACGCCGTTGGGGTACCGGACCGTGACGCCGCGGAGGCGGACGGCCCACGGCGCGGAGGCCGGCGCGAGCGCGTCGGCCTCCGCGAGGGAGCGGGTGGCGGGCATGCGCTACTGCAGACCGAGCGACTGCGCGGCGCGGGCCACGACGTCGAGCGAGGACGGGTCGGCGGGCGCGAGCTTCGTGATCGAGTAGATGGCGGTGAGGGCCGCTGAGCCCTCGGGCGTGGCCGAGTAGTCGGCGAGCGCCTTCGTGATCTTGTCCTGCAGCTCCGGCGAGAGCGAGCCGGAGACCGCGACGCCGTCGTTCGGGATCTCGTCCGTCATGGCGAAGACGACGACCTTCTGGCCCACGTCCGGCTTGTCCTTCTTCACGATGGTGCGGGCGTCCCAGAAGCTGAAGCCGACCTCCGCGTCGCCGTTGTAGACGGCGAGCACCGAGGCGTCGTTGGCCGTGACGGGGATCCGCTGGATGTCCGAGTCGATGTCGAGCCCGGCGTCCTTGAGCGCCAGCATCGGGTAGATGTAGCCGGCGGGCGAGCCCGGGCCGAGGACGGCGACCTTCGCGCCCTTCACCTTCGTGATGGAGTCGAGGCCCTGCGGTCCCGCGAGCGCGTCCGCGCCGTTGCAGAACAGCATGCCGTCGCGCTCGACGGGCGCGTCGTCGCAGTACTTGTCGGGGTCGTTCGTCATGAACTGGGCCGGGTACGTGATGTTGCCGTTGCGCTCGGTCTGCAGGACGACCTTGGCCTTGTACATGTCGCTCGCCTGCCAGAGCTGGAGCGACGGGAGGAAGCCGATCTGCGCCTGGTCGGCGCCCATCGCCTCCACCGCGGCCTGGTAGTCCTTCGACACCACGCCGGTGACGGGGATGCCGAGCGCCTTCGTGAGCATGTCGGTGAGCGGCGCGGCCGTCTGGACGAGCCCGTCCTGGTCCTGGGACGGGACGAGCGCGAGCGTGAGGGAGGTCGGATCCGCGGCGGCCCCGGGGGTGCCGGACGCGTCGGCGCCGGATCCGCTGGAGCAGCCGGTGAGCGCGAGGGCGGCCACGGCTCCGAGGGCCAGGACCTGGATGGCGGTCTTCTTCATGGGGTCATCTGCTTTCGGTGGGGAGCGAGGAGGGGCGGGCGGAGGAGACGGGGGTGGCGGCGGCCCAGGCGCCGATGTCGGCGTAGAGGTCGGCGAGGGTGGCGGCGCGGAAGGTGGCCCGGGTGTCGTCGCGCGCGCCGGGACCGACCAGCGCCGTGCTGAAGCCGCGCGCGTGGGCGGGCTCCAGGTCGTTGACCCAGAGGTCGCCGACGCTGAGCAGGCGGGCGGCGGCGGGACCCGCGGCGGGACCGGGGTCGACGCGTCCGAGGACGGCGGGCATGCCGGCCGGCTTGCCCGCGCCCGTGACGACCTCGTCGAACGCGCCGTCGAGGCCGAGCGCGGCGAGCGCCTCCGGGATCCGGACGGCGGGCGAGTTGGTGACGAGGACGCGGCGGGCCCGACCGGCGAGACCGCCGAGGAACGCCGCGAGGCCGGCCGGGGGCAGGACCGGCGCATGCGGACCGCCGAGCTCGGCACGGCTGGCGAGGAACGCCGCCGAGAGGAGACGGGCGGGCACGTCGTGGTCGGCGGCGAGCCGCTGCACGAGCGCGTAGCCGTCGATGGCGCCGGAGGCTCGGCCGACGTCCCCGAGCCCGGCGGCGACGGCGTCGTCGAAGCGGGCACGGGCGTCCACCGCCAGGGTCTCGGACACGTGGTGCGCGTAGCGGAGGACCGGTCCGTCGCCGAGGGACACCGTGCCGTCGAAGTCGAACACGATCGTCCGGCCGGGGGTGGTCACGGGTGGCGCTCGTCTCCGCGTCCGGGTCGCGGATCCCCGTTCGGGATCCTGTGGACGCAGCGTCCACGATAGGCATCCACCGTCGACGCTTCGACCATCCCCGGTGGACGGCAGGTGAACGCGGGCGGACGGGCAGGGGCGGGACGACGCGAGGGCGGCGGGACCGGGTGGTCCCGCCGCCCTCGGCGGTGGTGCGGTGCGGCGCGCGGGCGCGCCCGCGGATCAGGCGAAGGCCTCCGGCGGCGGGCAGGCGCAGAACAGGTTGCGGTCGCCGTAGGCCTGGTCGATGCGGCGCACCGGCGGCCAGTACTTGTCGCGCACCAGGGTCGCCACCGGGTAGACGGCGCGCTCGCGCGTGTACGCGTGCGTCCACTCCCCCGCGATGACCGACTCGGCCGTGTGCGGCGCGTTCCGGAGTGGGTTGTCGTCCGCCGGCCACTCGCCCGCGGCGACCGAGTCGGCCTCCTGCTTGATGCCGATCATCGCCGCGATGAAGCGCTCGACCTCGGCGAGGTCCTCGCTCTCGGTCGGCTCGACCATGAGGGTGCCGGGGACCGGGAAGCTCATCGTGGGCGCGTGGAAGCCGTAGTCGACGAGGCGCTTGGCCACGTCGTCCACCGTGATCCCCGTCGCCGCGGTCAGCGGCCGCAGGTCGAGGATGCACTCGTGCGCGACGAGGCCGTCCTCCCCCGCGTAGAGCACGGGGTAGTGGTCGCGGAGGCGCGCGGCGATGTAGTTCGCCGACAGGACCGCGGCGCCCGTGGCCTGCTTCAGGCCCTCGGCGCCCATCATGCGGACGTAGGCCCAGCTGATCGGCAGGATGCTCGGCGACCCGTAGGGCGCGGCCGACACCGGGGCGCCGCCGTGCTCGATGGTGGACACGACGCCGTCTTGCACGAGCGCGTGCACGTTGCGCTGCGCCTGCGGGTGGCCGGGCAGGAAGGGCGCGAGGTGCGCCTTCGCCGCGACCGGGCCGACGCCGGGTCCGCCGCCGCCGTGCGGGATGCAGAACGTCTTGTGCAGGTTGAGGTGCGAGACGTCGCCGCCGAAGTCGCCGAACCGGGCGAAGCCGAGGAGCGCGTTGAGGTTCGCGCCGTCGACGTAGACCTGGCCGCCCGCCTCGTGCACGGCTGCGCAGATCGCGCCGACCTCGTGCTCGTAGACGCCGTGGGTGGAGGGGTACGTGATCATCAGCCCGGCGAGCTCGTCGCGGTGCGCGGCGATCTTCGCGCGCAGGTCGTCGAGGTCGACGTTGCCGAGCTCGTCGCACGCGACCACCACGACGCGCATGCCGGCGAGCACGGCGCTGGCCGCGTTCGTGCCGTGCGCGCTCTGCGGGATGAGGCAGACGGTGCGCGCGTCGTCGCCGTTCGCGAGGTGGTAGCCGCGGATCGCGAGGAGGCCCGCGAGCTCGCCCTGGCTGCCCGCGTTCGGCTGCAGGCTCACGGTGTCGTAGCCGGTGACGTCCGCGAGCCAGGTCTCCAGCTGGAGGACCAGCTCGAGGTAGCCCTCGACATCGTCGGCCGGGGCGAAGGGGTGGATGGCCTGGAACTCGGGCCAGGTCACCGCCTCCATCTCGGTGGCCGCGTTGAGCTTCATGGTGCAGGAGCCGAGCGGGATCATGCCGCGGTCGAGCGCGTAGTCCTTGTCGGACAGGCGCTTGAGGTAGCGCATCATGCCGGTCTCGGAGCGGTGCGTGGAGAAGACGGCGTGGGTGAGGTACTCGCTCGTGCGGACGGATCCCTCGGGGATGGAGGAGAGATCGCCCGCGGCGCCCTCGTCCTCCGCGAGCTCGGCGCCGAACGCGCGCGCGACGGCGGCGAGGTCCTCGGGGCGCGTGGCCTCGTCGACGCTGAAGCCGAGGGTGTCGGCGTCCACGCGGAGCAGGTTGACCCCGCCTCGGGCGGCGGCCGCGAGGATCTCGTCGGCGCGGCCGGGCACGGAGACGCGCACGGTGTCGAAGAACGCGGCGTGGATCGGCGTGACGCCGACCGTGGCGAGCGAGCGGACGAGGCGGCGGGCGCCGCGGTTCGCCTGGCGCGCGATCACGCGGAGGCCCTTCGGCCCGTGGTAGACCGCGTACATCGAGGCCATGACGGCGAGGAGCACCTGCGCCGTGCAGATGTTGCTGGTGGCCTTCTCGCGGCGGATGTGCTGCTCGCGCGTCTGCAGCGAGAGGCGGTAGGCGGGGTGGCCGGCCGCGTCCTGGCTGACGCCGACGAGGCGGCCGGGCATCTGGCGCTCGAGGCCGGCGCGCACCGCCAGGTATCCCGCGTGCGGGCCGCCGAAGCCCATCGGCACGCCGAAGCGCTGCGAGGTGCCGACCGCGATGTCCGCGCCGAGCTCGCCGGGCGACGTGATGACCGTGAGGGCGAGCAGGTCGGCCGCGACGACCGCGAGGCCGCCCGCCGCGTGCACGCGCGCGATCACGGCGCTCGGATCCCAGACGCGGCCGGAGGCGCCCGGGTACTGGATGAAGGCGCCGAACGCGTCGGGCAGCTCGGCCGGATCCACCGAGGCGAGGTCGTGCGCGACCAGCTCGATGCCGAGCGCGGCGGCCCGGCTGTCGAGGAGCGCGCGCGTCTGCGGCAGGGCGTCGGAGTCGATGAGGAACACGTTCGTCTTGGCCTTCGAGGCGCGACGCGCGAGCAGCATGCCCTCGACCACGGCGGTGGACTCGTCGAGCATCGACGCGTTCGCGGTCGCGAGCCCGGCGAGCTCGGCGACCATCGTCTGGAAGTTGATGAGCGCCTCGAGGCGGCCCTGCGAGATCTCCGGCTGGTAGGGCGTGTAGGCCGTGTACCAGCTCGGGTTCTCGAGCACGTTCCGGGTGATCACCGCGGGCGTGATCGTGTCGTGGTAGCCGAGGCCGATCATCGAGGTGCGCACGCGGTTGCGGCTCGCGATGCGACGCAGCTCGGCGAGGGCGTCGCGCTCCGTGGCCGCCTCGGGCAGCACGGAGTCGCCCTCGGTGCGGAAGCGGTCGACCTGGATCGTCTCGGGCACGGCCTTCGCGAGGAGGGACGGGATCGAGTCGTGGCCGAGGAGGGCGAGCATGGTGGCGCGGGCCTCGGAGTCGATGCCGATGTGGCGGGCGCCGAACGCGCCCGGCGCGAACGTCGAGGACTCCTCCGCGATGTCGGGCGCGGCGGCGGGCGACGGCGTGGCCGGGCGCGTGCCGGCGTCGACGGCGGTCACTCGCCCACCAGCGCGACGTACTCGTCGTGGCTGAGGAGCGCGGGGAGCGCCTCGAAGCGGACCTTCACGAGCCAGCCGGCGCCGAACGGGTCGCTGTTGACGAGGTCGGGCGAGGCCACGACGTCGTCGTTGACCTCCGTGACCGTGCCGTCGATGGGCGCGAAGAGCTCGCCGACCGACTTGGTCGACTCGATCTCGCCGACGACCTCGCCGCCCGCGAGCTCGTCGCCCACGGCGGGCAGCTCGACGAAGACGACGTCGCCGAGCTTGTCGGCGGCGTAGGCCGTGATGCCGACGGTCGCGACGTCGCCGTCGACCTGCACCCACTCGTGCTCGGCGGTGTACTGGAGGCTGGTCTGGTCGGTCATGCGAGGGCCTTTCGCGAGTAGAAGGGGAGGGTCACGACGGTGGCGGGCACGCGCGTGCCGCGGACGTCGACGGTCAGGCGCGTGCCGGGGGCGGCGAGCGCGGGATCCACGTACGCCATGGCGACGGGGTGGCCGAGCGTGGGCGACAGGGCCCCGCTCGTGACGATGCCGACAGGCGCGACGGCGCCTTCGGTGGCGTCCATCACGGCCTCGAGGGCGGCGGCGGAGTCGCCCGCGGCCTCCTCGGCGTAGACGGGGTAGTCGGCGCGGGGCGCGCGGCGGCCCTCGGTGACGAGGCCGACGAGCACGCGGGCGACGGGATCCGGCCCCTTCTCCACGGCCGCGCGCCCGCGGAAGTCGCCCTCCTTGCCGAGCGCGACCACCTTGCCGAGACCGGCCTGGACGGGCAGGGTGTGGAGGCCGAGCTCGTGGCCGTAGAGCGGCATGCCGGCCTCGAGGCGCAGCGTGTCGCGGCAGGCGAGGCCCGTGTTGAGGAGGCCGAGCGGCGTGCCGGCCGCGACGAGCGCCTCCCACAGGGCGACGGCGTCCTCGGTCGCGACGTACAGCTCGTAGCCGTCCTCGCCCGTGTACCCGGTGCGGGCGACGAGCACGTCCTGGCCGGCGAAGCGCGCCGCGGTGGCGCGGTAGTAGCGGAGCGCCTCGAGCGGCGTCTCGGTCTCGAGCCCGCCGGTGGCCTCGAGGATCGCGCGGGACACCGGACCCTGCACGGCGATGAGGGCGACGTCGTCGCTCGCGTCGTCGACCTCCACGTCGTCGAGGCCCCGGGCGGCCTCCGCGAGCGCGGCGAGCACGGGGTCGTGGTTGCCCGCGTTGGCGACGACGAGGAAGGACTCCTCGCCCGTGCGGTAGACGATGAGGTCGTCGACGATGCCGCCCGAGGGATCCAGCAGCAGCGTGTACTTCGCCTGCCACTCGGCGATGGCGGAGAGCTTGCCCGCGAGCACGGAGTCGAGGAACCGGGCGGCGCCCTCCCCCTCGACCGCGATCTCGGCCATGTGCGAGATGTCGAAGATGCCGGCGGCCTCGCGCACGGCGCGGTGCTCGGCGAGGTCGCTCGTGTAGCGCACCGGCATGAGCCAGCCGGCGAAGTCGGTGAAGGAGGCACCGGCCGCCTCGTGCACGGCGTGCAGCGGGGATCGGCGGGGCGGGGCCGCGGTCGCCGCGGCGGGCGCGGTCTCGGCGGGTGCGTCGGTCATGGAGTCCTCCGGTCGTGACCGGCGCGGGCGCCGGATGCGGGACTCCCCCTCTGTCATGTGCCTGAGAGCTTCGCGCCGTCCGAGGACGGGCTTTCACCGTGGGCGAGCCGTGCGGGACGGCTGCTTTTCAGAGTGGCCAGTGCATCGCGGTACGTGGACCTGAGAGATTGGCGGGGAGGCTTGCTCCTTCGGTGCTCCCGGAGGAGCTCTCCCGCGATGCGTGCGCGGCCGTGTGTTCGTGCTCCAGCATATCGAGCGGGACGTTTCGGCCGTGTGACGATTCCCGGCGGATCCGACCGGCGCAGCCGTCCCGATCGGACGCGACGGCGCCGCCGCACCCGGGTGGATGCGGCGGCGTCGGGTGGTCGGATCGACCGGCGGGATCAGATCGCGTCGGGCGCGGGCGATGCGGGCGCCTGCGGGGCGCCGTCCTCGTCCTGGTCGATGACGCGGCGCACGTCGTCGGCGAGCTGCGCGACGCCCTCGGGCATCATCTCGAAGCCGTCGGTGGTGCCCACGTTGATGACGAGGCCGGTGCCCTCGGGGATCGCCTGCACGAGCTCGGCGGCGGGGATGGTGGCGACGTGGTCGGCGACGCTCGTCACCTTCTCGTCGATGCGGTCCTCGTGCGTGAACGCGGCGAGCATGGGCACGCCGTCGCGGTCGAAGAGGACGGGCTGGAGCTGGTCGGTCTCGGGGGTGAGGGGCGTGGCGGTGGGCACCACGACCGTCGTGTTGATGAACTCGGTCAGGACGGCGGTCATGTCGGACTCGCCCGCCTGGCCGCGCGCGATGGCCTGCTCGAGGGGGGTGGGCTCTCGGTCCTGTGAATCGGTCATGGGTCCATCGTGCCCGATCCGGCGGGGCGGCCGCTGATCGAGGCCGCCTGGCCGAGCGCCGTCGCGGCCTGGCGCGGAGTTAGGATCGTCTCTTCCACCCGCCATCCGTCCCGAGGGGAGACGCCCGTGTCGATCGGACGCCAGCGCCCCCGCGGCGAGCTCGAGGCCGCCATCATGGACGCCCTCTGGGACGCCGACGAGCCGCTCACGGCCAAGGACGTCGTGGCCCGGATCCCGGATCCGCGCCCCGCGCTCACGACGGTGCTCACGGTGCTGGACCGGCTCGGCCAGAAGGGCCTCGTCACCCGATCCGACGAGGCGCGCGCGCTCACGTTCGCGCCCGCCCGCTCGCGCACGGACCACGCGGCGTCGCTCATGTCGGGCGCGCTCGCGGCCACCAAGGACCGCGAGGCCGCGCTGCTGCGCTTCGCCGGCACCCTCGACGGGGACGACCTCACGGCCCTCCGCCGCGCGCTCGGCGGGGACGACCGGGCCTAGGCCGGATCCGCTAGCGCGGGTCGTCGGCGCCGTCGTACGGTCCGCCGACGCTCGGGCCGTCCTCGCCGGGGCCGTCCTCGCCGGGGAACCGACGCGACGACCGGCGCACGACGCCGACCACCACGAGCACGGCGGCGGCGAGGATCACGAGGCCGATGAGCACGAACACCCACACGGGCGTGGTCTCGGCCGTCTCCGCGAGCGGCACGGACGCGCCGGACCGCGCATCGGACGTGGGTGCGGGCGCGACGGGCGCGGCGCCCTCGGTCGTCATGGTGCCCTCGGGCTCCGGCGTCGCGGTGGCCGCGCTGCCCGCCCAGGCGTCGCCGCAGGCCGGGGCCGCCGTGATCGCCGGGGTGCCGGTCGTGTCGCCCGTGGGCGCGTAGGTGAAGGAGTAGGTGCCGTCGATCGGGTGGCTGTCGCTCGAGACCGCGCGCCACGTGACCTGGTAGGTGCCGGCCGTGCCGAGCGCGATGCGGGTCGTGGCGCGGGTCCCGTCGACCGCGATGCAGCCGTCCTCGTGGAAGGAGCCGTCGGAGGCGTTGACCACCTGGATCGCGAAGCCGGACGCCTGCGCGTCGAGCGCGAGGAGCTCCTCGCTGAAGTCGAGCGCGATGGTGCCCGGCTCGTCCGTGACGGTCGCGTCGGCGGCGGGGATGGATCCCACGAGCCGGTCGTGCGCGGACGCGGCGCCCGCCGGGATCAACGCCCCGCCCAGCACGAGCGCGACGGCGGCCGCGGCGAGCGCGGCGCGACGGAGGAGGGACGGGGTGCGGGGGTGGTGCGGAGACGCCATGGGTCCATCATCCCCTGCGCCCGGGAGCGGGAGAAGCGGACGCGAGGCGACGATGTTCGCCTGCCGGTCGCCTCCGGTTCTCCTCGCGCCCCCGATTTCGGCGGATTCTGAAATGTCCCCGCACCGGGGGCATCACCCGAGGAGACCCCACCCCCATGACAACCACCCCCACCCGGACGCGTCGCCGCGTCCTCCCGATCGCCGCGGCCGCCGTCGCCGCGACCATCCTGCTGCCGGCCGGCGCGTTCGCCGCCGGCGCGGCGCTGTCGCAGAACGGCGGCGCCCAGCGCCTCGCCGGCGACCAGACCGCCCAGATCCGCTCCGAGATCACGAACGCGTCCGCGAAGAACGTCATCCTCCTCATCGGAGATGGCATGGGCGACTCCGAGATCACCATCGCCCGCGACTACGCCTACGGCGCCGCCGGCCGCCTCCCGGGCCTCGACGCCCCGCCCCTGACCGGCCAGTACACGACGTACTCGCTCGAGCGCAGCGGCGACCGGAAGGGCAAGCCGGACTACGTGCCCGACTCCGCCGCGACCGGCAGCGGCTGGGCGACCGGTACGAAGACCTACGACGGCGCGATCAGCGTCGACATCGACGGGAAGCCGCAGGCGACCCTCACCGAGATCGCGAAGGCCAACGGCCTGCGCACCGGCGACGTCAGCACCGCCGAGATCCAGGACGCCACCCCCGCCGTCCAGGTCGCGCACGTCGACAGCCGCTCCTGCTACGGGCCCGACTCCGCCTCGTGCGGCGACGACGCGCTCGCGGCCGGCGGCCTCGGATCCATCAGCGAGCAGCTCTTGAACACGCGCCCCGACGTCACGCTCGGCGGCGGATCCGCGAGCTTCACGCAGACCGCGAAGGCCGGGCAGTACGAGGGCCAGACCCTGTTCGACCAGGCCGACCAGCGCGGCTACCAGGTCGTCCGCGACGGCGCCGGCCTCGCCGGTGTGAAGACCGCCGACCAGACCGCGCCCGTGCTCGGCCTGTTCACCCCGGGGAACTTCCCGACGCGCTTCGCGCCGACCCCCGCGACCGTCGGCGGCGCCGACCTCGCGCCCGTCACCTGCACCGAGAACCCCGAGCGCCTCGGCAGCGACCTGTCGCTCCGGACGATGACGGACAAGGCGATCACGCTGCTCGACACCAAGAAGGCCGGCAAGGGCTTCTTCCTTCAGGTCGAGGGCGCCAGCATCGACAAGCAGGACCACGCCGCGAACCCGTGCGGCCAGATCGGCGAGACGCTCGACTTCGACGAGTCCGTGCAGGCCGCCATGGCCTTCGCGAAGAAGGACGGCAACACGCTCGTCATCGTCACCGCCGACCACGCGCACTCCAGCCAGATCGTGGACAACACGCCTCCCACCTCGCTCAGCGCCGCCGTGCGCACGCTCGAGGGCGGCGTGATGAAGCTGTCCTACGGCACCGCGGGCCTCGGCGGATCGCAGCAGCACACGGGCACGCAGGTCCGCGTCGCGGCCTTCGGCCCGGGGGCGGCGAACGTCGTCGGCCTCACCGACCAGACCGACACCTTCTTCACGATGGCGAACGCGCTGAAGCTCGACCGCGGCACGGGGGCGCTCAGCAAGGGCGCGTCGGTCGTGGCCAGCGACTACCGACCCGACCGCGGCGAGGAGATCACCGTGACGGGCACCCGCTTCGCCGGCGACCGCCAGGTGACGCTCACGACCTCCGCCGGGCAGATGGTCGGCACCTACGACGTCGTCGACGGCAAGGTCGCGATCCCGTTCACGGCCCCGGCCACGAGCGGCCCGCTCACGCTCACCCTCACCGGGGTGCAGACGGGCAAGGTCGCCACCGCCAAGGTGACCGTCCGCTAGCACCGCGGATCCACCACGGGTGCCCCCACGACCACGGTCGCGGGGGCGCCCTCCGCGTCTCCGGGCGTCGTCGGCCCGCGCTCGTGTTGCGCCGGGAGCCGCGGCACGATGGACTCGTCGCATGCACACCGCCCCCCAGGACGCCCCCGGCGACGGCCCGGCGCGATCCGCCGGCCTGTCCGCCGACGAGATCGACCGGATCCGCCGCGACTTCCCCCTCCTCGACACGGAGGTGAACGGCCACCCGCTCGTGTACCTCGACTCGGCCGCGACCTCGCAGAAGCCGCGTCAGGTGCTGGACGCGGAGCGCGCGTACCTGGAGCACCGGAACGCGGCCGTCCACCGCGGCGCACACACGCTCGCGGCGCTCGCGACCGAGGAGTTCGAGGAGGCGCGCGAGAAGGTCGCGCGCTTCGTGGGCGTCGACGCGGGCGAGATCGTGTGGACCTCCAATGCGACCGAGGGCCTGAACCTCGTCGCGTACGGGCTGGGCAGCGCGGCCGCTCCGACGTCGATCCGCGTGCGGGAGGGCGACGAGATCGTCGTCACGGAGTCGGAGCACCACGCGAACCTCATCCCGTGGCAGCAGCTCGCGCTCCGCACGGGCGCCCGGCTGCGCTTCATCCCCGTCGACGACCAGGGTGCGCTGCGGCTCGAGACCCTGGCCGAGGTCATCACGGAACGCACGCGCGTCGTCGCGCTCGCGCACGTCTCCAACGTGCTGGGCGGCGTCGCGCCGCTCGGTCCCGTCGTCGCCCGCGCGCGGGAGGTGGGCGCCCTCGTCGTGCTCGACGCCTGCCAGTCCGTGCCGCACCTGCCCGTCGACCTGCGCGCCCTCGACGTCGACCTCGCCGTCTTCTCCGGCCACAAGATGCTCGCGCCCACGGGCATCGGCGTGCTCTACGGGCGGCGCTCGGTGCTCGAGGCGCTGCCGCCGTTCCTCACGGGCGGGTCGATGATCACGACGGTGACGATGGAGGCGGCCGAGTTCCTGCCGCCGCCGCAGCGCTTCGAGGCCGGCACGCAGCGCATCTCGCAGGTCGTGGCGCTGGGCGCCGCGGTCGACTACCTCGACGCGGTCGGCATGGACCGGATCCAGGAGCACGGACGGCGCATCGGCGCGCGGCTCGTCGCGGGCCTCACCGGGATCCCGGGCGTGCGGGTGCTCGGCCCCGCCGGCGACCGCGTCGGCCTCGCCGCGTTCGACCTCCCGGGCGTGCACGCGCACGACGTGGGGCAGATCCTCGACGACCGCGGCATCGCCGTGCGCGTGGGGCACCACTGCGCGCAGCCGCTGCACCGGAGGCTCGGCCTCACCGCGTCCACGCGCGCGAGCGGGACGCTGCACACGACCGACGCCGAGATCGACCTGCTGCTGCAGGGCGTCGAGGACGCCGCCGCGTTCTTCGGGGCCGGCCGATGAGCGCCCCGGGCGTCGGCGGCGGCGCGCTCTACCAGGAGCTGATCCTCGACCACTCGCGGACCCCCGAGGGCACGGGCGATCCCACCGGGTGGCCGATGCACGCGCACCAGGTGAACCCGACGTGCGGGGACGAGATCACCCTCGGCGTCCGCGTCGAGGACGGGCGGGTGGCCGAGATCGCCTGGACGGGCCACGGCTGCGCGATCTCGCAGGCGTCCGCGTCGATGCTCGTCGGCGTGCTCGACGACGCGAGCCTCGAGACGGTGCACGCGCGTATCGCGGCGTTCCGCGAGGTCATGCGGAGCCGGGGCGCGTCCCACCTCGACCCGGAGGAGTTCGGCGACGCCGTCGCGCTCGACGGGGTCTCCCGCTACGTCGGCCGCGTCAAGTGCGCGATGCTGCCGTGGACGACGCTGGAGATCGCGCTCCGCGCCGGCTGACGAGGACGGTCGCGGCCGAGCGCCCGGGCCTCAGGGCAAGTCGACGCGGAACAGCGCGCACTCCGTGTCGTAGTAGGCGCGCGTGCGGCCGAGGGGGCGCATCCCGATCCGTCGGCACACGGCCTGCGACGGCGCGTTCGCCGGGTTCGTCACCGCGAGCACGCGGCGCAGCCCGCCCTCGGCCGCGTGGGCGAGCACCCGCCGCGCGGCCTCCGTCGCGACGCCGCGCCCCCAGGCGTCCGGGTGCAGGTGCCAGCCGATCTCCGTCTCGCCCTCCTCCGGCGCGTCGCGCGGGGCGGGGTCGTCGCCGGCGAGGGGCGCGGCCGACGCGGGCAGGTCCTTGAGCAGCAGCGTGCCGAGGAGCGCGCCGCCGTCGCGGTCCTCGATCGCCCAGATGCCGCGCACGGGGTGGTCGAGGGCGGCGTAGCGGGCGGCGCGCGCCACGGCCTGGGCGGGATCCGTGTGCACGGCACCCGTGCCGATCCACCGCATCACCTCGGGCCGCGCGTGCAGGTCGAGGAGGAAGGGGGCGTCGGCCTCCGTGAAGCGGCGGAGGAGCAGGCGGTCGGTCTCGAGGTCGGGCACCGCCCCAGGCTAGGGGGACGTCGGTGGTCGCCCCTAGCGTGACGGCATGCCCGAGCCGGTGGATGCGTGGTGGGCGCGGCGCCGCTGGTCGCGCGGCCTCGACGTGCCGTACCCGGTGGGCACCTACCGGGAGGCGTGGGCGTCGTTCCCCGTGCTCGTCCGGCAGTACCACCCGGATCTCAACCGCGGCATCACGCTCACGCAGGTGCCGCCCGCGGCCGACGTCCTCCTCACCTGGCAGTGCGACGTCGGGCACGTCTTCGTCGCGACGCCCGAGGAGCAGCGGAGGCGGCCGGGCCGGGAGCGCCGCCGCTCGTCGTGGTGCCCGGACTGCGCGGAGGCCGCCGCGCCGCGCACACCGGTGCTGCCGATGGCGGACCAGGTGCGGTGGCCGGGGGCGTCGCCGCTCGTGGCGGGGCCGGTGGCGGGGGGATCCGCGTCCGACGCGTCCGACGCGTCGGGCGGATCACCGTCGTCGGCTGCCGGGCCCGGATCCGCGTCCGCACGTCCGCGTCGGGGCGCGCGCGACGGCCGGCCCGCGGCGGGCGGCACGGGCCGCGACCGGCGCGGGAAGGACGGCACCCCGAGCGCCTCGGGCACCGCGGGTCCGGCCGAGCGGCGCGCGTCCCCGGCCGCGGCCGCGACCCCCGCCCGCCCCCGCCGCTCCCCCGGCATCTGCACGAAGACGCCCGACCTCCCCGTCGGCGAGCCGTTCGCGAGCGCCTGCGCGCCGCCGCCCGCGTCCGCCGTCGAGGAGCGCCTGCGGCAGGATCTGGCCGCGCGCCTGGATCACACGCCCGGGCTCACCGCCGTGCGGCTCGCGCGCCCGTTCTTCGAGCACCTCGAGGCGTGGCCCGACATCCTGCTGCCCGAGCTGCGGGTGGCGATCGAGTACGACTCCACCGGCCGCCACGGCCTCGAGCACGTCGGCCGGCGCGAGGAGGCCGACCGCCGCAAGGACCGGGCGCTCCGTTCCGCCGGCTGGGAGGTCATCCGCATCCGCACGGGCAAGCTGCCGCCCCTCGGCCCCTACGACCTCTGCGTCTCGGGCCTCACCCGCGGCACGGTCGACCAGCTGCTCGACCGGCTGCGCGAGATCCGCGGCCCGCTCTTCGTGGACGCCTACCTGCGCGAGGTGCCGCCGTCGGCCGCGACGGGGTGACGCGCGCGCCCGGCGCGCTCGCCCGCCCACCTCAGCTGACCCGCAGCGCCAGCGCCTCGCTCCGCCACCGGGCGACCAGCTCCCACGGATCCGGCTGCCCCGCGGCGAGCGCAGCGACATGCGCGCGCAGCTCCTCGTCGAGCGCGAACCACTCGGTGCGCGCGTAACGCTGCCGCGCGAAGAGCGCGTGCCGCGCCCGCTCCACCGCGCGTCCGCCGCGCTCGAACGCCAGCAGCTCGTCGTGCCGGAGCGTGCCGAGCCGCTGCCGCGGGTTCGCGCTGGTGCCGATCTTGATGCGGTCGCCGAAGCGGATGTAGTAGACGACGTCGACCCGCGGCGGCGCCAGCTCGCCGTCCGGGTGATCGCCATGCCGCCACTCGCACACGGCGCACAGCCAGCCCGACGGATACCGCACGCCGAGACGGGATCCGCATGCCGGGCAGGGCGACGGCAGCACGTCCTCGACGCCGTGCTCCCGTTCCGCCCACGCGGCCGCGGCCACGAGGTGCGTCGCGCACAACGGCACGGGCGCCCCGGGCTCGACGGGGGCGGCGCACGCCTCGGCGCGGCACCGGGCGGATCCGTTCGACGTCATGCCCCGACGCTAGGCGCGAGGGCCGACACCGGCGCCTGCGGGATCTGGTCGGGAGACGCTCAGCGCGCCGCCCGCACCACCACGGGCGCCTCGTCCTCGAGCCCACGGCGGAGCTCGACGGAAGTCCACGGCACGGGAGCGTCCGCGAAGATCGGCTCGAGCACCTCCCACATGATGCGGCGGTCGGGTCCCACGAAGTACACGTCGTAGGAGCCGTCGCCGAACTCGTTGCCGTCGATCCCGCCCGCCTCGAGCAGCTGGAGCGCATCGTCGCCCGCGGTCTCGGTGGCGGCCAGCGACTCGAACGCCTCGTAGGCGGATGCCGCCTCGCCCGCCTCGAAGCGGAGCACCACCCAGTCGTCGGGCTCGTCCTCGCGGATCCAGGGGCGCGCGACCGCGACGATCGCCATCGTCAAGCCGGTGATGATCCCGGTGAGGAGGAGCGCGCGGATCCGGGGCGTCATGCGCGCGCCCGCCCGGCGTCGACTGCTGCGCTCATGCGACCTCCCCGTCCCCGCGGCCGCGCTCGCGAGACGGCGCGCCCTGCCTCAGTATCCCCTGGTGCCCGCCCGTGTGACGAGTCGCCCACGGCGCTGGACCGGGAACGGTCCTGATGGGTAGCTTTCCCCCGACGAGCGGGCGGTCGGCCGGCTCCCCCATCCGCTTCGCCGAAGGAGCGCCGTGTCCGAGCCGAGCACGCACGAGGAGCTGATCGCCTCCATGGCGACGGTCTTCGACCTCATGGACGCCGCCACCCTCGACGCCTGGGAGGGCCTCACCGGGCTGCAGATCCAGCTGCTGCGCGTCGTCGCCACCGGCATGCAGGTGGACCGCCAGTCGCTCTCCATGTGGACCCGCACCTCGCGCGCGGCCCTCGTGCCGAGCCTCGCGGCGCTGCTGCAGCGGCGGATCCTCGTGGAGGAGGCGGATGGGGAGGCCGCGCACCTCGTCGTCGGACCCGCCGGCCGGCAGCTCCTCGAGACGGTGATGCGCGCCCGCATCGGCTGGATCCGCGGGGCCTGCGCCTCCGTGCAGCCGCCCGTCGACGAGGGCGAGCTCCGGCGCGCGATCGGCGCCCTGCAGCGCATCGCCGACGGCGCCTGACCGCGAGCTACCCCGCGTCCTCGCCCGATCCCTCCCCCTCGACCACCTCGCCATCGCGCCCATAGGGTGGGGAAATGGCGAACACGAGCGAGGCCCAGGCACCCCCGCGATCCGAGCTGAAGCGCTCCATCACGGTGAAGCAGCTGTACTTCTACGTGGTCGGCGACGTCCTCGGATCCGGCATCTACGTGCTCGTGGGCCTCGTGGCCGCGGCCGTGGGCGGCGCGTTCTGGATGGCGTTCCTCGTCGGCGTCTCCATCGCGACCATCACGGGCCTCGCGTACGCCGAGCTCGTCACGAAGTACCCGCAGGCCGCCGGCGCCTCGCTCTACATCAACAAGGCGTTCCGGAGCCCGGTGCTCACGTTCTTCATCACCATCTGCATGCTCAGCGCCAACATGGCCGCCGTCGGGTCGCTCGCCGCTGGCTTCGTCCGCTACCTCGCCGACCTGGTGGGCCTGCCCGAGTCGGCCATCTGGGCGACGACCGGCATCGCGGTCGCGTTCGTCGCCGTCATCACGGCCATCAACCTCATCGGCATCAGCGAGTCCGTCATCGCCAACGTGGTCATGACCTTCGTGGAGATCAGCGGCCTCATCATCGTCGTCGCCATCGGCGTCATCGCGCTGGTCGAGGGCGTGGGCGACCCCGCCGTGCTGCTCCAGTTCCAGGTCGAGGGCGGCCCCGGATCCGCGGTGCTGGCCGTGCTCGCCGGCGTCTCGCTGGCCTTCTTCGCCATGACCGGGTTCGAGAACGCCGCGAACGTGGCCGAGGAGACCATCGACCCGTCGCGCGCGTTCCCCCGCGCGCTCATCGGCGGCATGATGACCGCCGGCGTCGTCTACGTGCTCGTCTCGATGGCCGCGGCCCTCGCCGTGCCCATCGGCGACCTCGCCGGCAACACGCTCCTCGAGGTCGTGCGCGCCGACCTCTTCTTCATCCCCGCGGCCGTGATGCTCGTGGTCTTCGCCGTGATCGCGATGGTCGCCATCAGCAACACGGCGCTCGTGACCGTGGTGGCCCAGTCGCGGATCCTGTTCGGCATGGCCCGCGAGAACGTCGTCCCTGCGGTCTTCGCGAAGGTGCACCCGGCCCGCCAGAGCCCTTACGTGGCGCTGATCTTCGGCGGCGCCGTGGTGGCCGCGCTCCTCGTCATCGGCGCGGCGATCCGCTCCAGCCAGGCGGGGATCCCCGAGGACCAGCGGCTCGACATCGTCGACCGACTCGCCACCATCACCGTGGTGTTCCTGCTCTTCATCTACGCGCTCGTGATCGTCGCGTGCCTGAAGCTGCGCGGCCAGGACGAGACCGACGACACGTACCGCGCGAACACGCCGCTGCTCATCGTCGGGATCCTCGGCAACGTCGCCGTGCTGGTCTACACGCTCATCGACGACCCGGACGCGCTGTGGTGGGTCGCCGGGCTGCTCGCGCTGGGGCTTGTGCTCTACCTCGCGCAACGCACGTTCGGCGCGACGAAGCCGGACCTCGAGGCCGCAGCGGGCGTCGCCGCGGCGGGCCCCACCGACAGGGAGGTCTGACCCGTGCACGTCATCGTCGCCACCGACGGATCCCAGGCGTCGCTGCAGGCGGCCCGCCAGTTCCAGGTGATCGCCGACTCCCGCGAGATCACGGAGGTCACCGTGCTCGCGGTCGTGAGCCCGTACGCCGCCGCGCCGTTCGCCAACGACCTCGGCCCGCGCCGCGCGACCGGCCAGACCGAGCTCAGCTACCGCCGCGATGCCGAGGCTGCCGTCGCGACGGTCGCCGCGGTCTTCGACGGCTGGGGCCCGACCATCCACCGCGACGTGCGCAGCGGCTCCCCCGCCACCGAGATCATCCGCGCCGCCGAGGACCTCTCCGCGGGCCTGATCTCCATGGCCGCCGGCAGCCGCGGCCTCACGGCGACGATCCTGCTCGGCAGCACGGCGTCGCGCGTGCAGCACTCGGCGCCGTGCCCGGTGCTGATCTGCCGGCCGACGGCGCGCGGGCGGGCGTAGCGGACTAGCCCTGCGGCGTCGCGGCCGCCGTCGCGATGAGCGTCGTGAGCGTGCTCGGGTCCACCGGCCCGAGGATCCGCGCGCTGACGCGGCCCTCCGGGTCGAGCACGAGCGTCGAGGGGGTCGCGTTCGGCGCGGTGCGGGCGGCGAAGGCGAGCTGCACCGCGTTGTCCTCCACGTCGAGCACGTTCGCGTAGGGGATGTCGTAGGCGTCGACGAACGACGTGACGGTATCGGCGGAGTCGCTGGTGTCGACGCCGAGGAACGTCGCCGTGTCCGTCGTCGCCGCGCTGACCTCGCGGAGGTCCTTCGCCTCGAGGCGGCACGGACCGCAGGCGGCGTACCAGAAGTTGACGACGAGGACCTTCCCGCGGAACTGCTCCGCGGTCACCTCGGCGCCGGATGCATCCGGCGCGCGGAAGGATATCGGGTCGCCCCGTTCCCCCACCGGGAACTCGGTGACGCGGTCGTCGCGGGACCCGGCGCCGTCGCCCGTGTGGAAGTCGCTCGCGAGCTGGTCCGTCGCGGTGCACCCGCCGAGGGTCAGGGCGGCCGCGAGCGCGAGGGCGGCAGCGACGAGGGGGCGCCGGATCATGCCGCCATGCTACGGCGCGTCAGTCGATCGCCTCGAACACCATCGTCGCCTGGATCCGGTCGCCACCGTCGAGCCCCTTGCTGCCCGACACCGCCGTCGAGATGGTGTGCAGCCGGTAGCCGCGCGCGGCTTGGGCGTTGATCGCGTTCTCCAGCTCCGTGAGGTTGCCCGACCCGGTCCCCCACACCTTCTCCTTGAGGATGGTCTGCAGGACGACGTACTCCTTGCCTCGCGTGCGCGCTGCCGCGCCCGAGGCCGACGCTGCCGCAGGACCCGCAGGCGTGGTCGCCACAGCCGGTCCGTACCCGGGAGGAGGCGGCGGCTGCACCGTGTCCGTCCACTGCGTACCGTCCCACCAGCGCATGGTGCCCGAGCCGTCGTCGTACCAACCGGCCTGCGTCTCCTGTGCCATCGTCTCGCCTCTCGTCGTGTGATCCTCCGGCCATCGTCCTCCGACGGCCGGCAGATCGTGCCCGTCGATGGCGGACGGCGGATCAGGGGCCGCGACGCGCGACGCCCGAATGTAAAGCCCATGTGAACAGTTCGCGGTCGCGTCGATAGCGTGCGTATCGTGCTGAGCACCTCCCGCCCGACGCGTCGCGACCGAGCGGGAGGATCCCCTACCCGAGAACGCCGACCCGCACGGAGGCCCTCATGGCACCCGCCCCCCAGCTGCACAAGGGACTGACGCAGCGACAGCTCAGCATGATCGCGATCGGCGGGGTGATCGGCGCCGGACTCTTCGTCGGATCCGGCGTCGTCATCAACGGCGCGGGTCCCGGCGCCTTCATCACGTACGCGATCTCGGGCGTGCTCATCATCCTGGTGATGCGGATGCTCGGCGAGATGGCCACCGCGAACCCCAGCACCGGCTCCTTCGCCGACTACGCCCGGCACGCCCTCGGCGGCTGGGCCGGCTTCTCGATGGGCTGGCTCTACTGGTACTTCTGGGTCATCGTCGTCGGCTTCGAGGCGGTCGCCGGCGCGAAGGCCCTCACGTACTGGTTCGACGCCCCGCTCTGGCTGCTGTCCCTGGCGCTCATGGCGCTGATGACCGCCACCAACCTCTTCTCGGTCGGCGCCTTCGGGGCCTTCGAGTACTGGTTCGCGGGGATCAAGGTGGCCGCGATCATCCTGTTCCTCGGCCTCGGCGGGCTCTACGTGCTCGGCATCTGGCCGGGTCGCTCCGCCGACTTCTCGAACCTCACCACGCACGGCGGCTTCTTCCCGAACGGCGTCGGCGCGATCTTCTCCTCGGTCGTCGTCGTGATCTTCTCCATGGTCGGCGCGGAGATCGCCACCATCGCCGCGGCCGAGTCGAAGGATCCGGCGACCGCGATCCGGAAGTCCACCAACTCGGTGATCCTCCGCATCTCGCTCTTCTTCGTCGGCTCGCTGTTCCTCCTCGCCGTGATCCTCCCGTGGGATTCCACGGAGCTCGGCGCCTCGCCCTTCGTGAGCGCGTTCGACCGCATGGGCATCCCGTTCGCGGGCGACGTGATGAACGCGGTCGTCCTCACGGCCGTGCTCTCCTGCCTCAACTCCGGGCTCTACACGGCGTCCCGCATGCTCTTCGTGCTCGCCGGCCGGCGGGAGGCGCCGGCGCGGCTCGTGCAGGTGACGCCCCGTGGCGTGCCGCGCGCGGCGATCCTGCTCTCGTCGGTCGTCGGCTTCCTCTGCGTGATCGCCGCGGCCGTCTCCCCCGACACCGTCTTCCTGTTCCTGCTCAACTCCTCGGGCGCGATCATCCTGTTCGTCTACCTGCTCATCGCGATCTCGCAGATCGTCCTCCGCCGCCGCAACGGATCCGCAGGGCTCGTCGTGCGGATGTGGCTGTTCCCGGGCCTCTCGATCCTCACCGTCGTCGGGATCGTCGCGGTGCTCGTGCAGATGGCGCTGGATCCCGAGATCCGCCCGCAGCTCGTGCTGAGCCTCGTGGCGTGGGCGGTCGTGCTCGGGCTGTACGCGGTGACGAAGGCGCGGGGCGGGTCGGTGGATCCGGTGGCGGCGGAGCCCGTCGACGCACCGGAGACCGCCGTCCCGGTGGCGCGCGAGGCCTGATCCCGCCCGCCGGGGTCGGCGGGCCCGCTGGTTAGGCTGGCCGCATGGCGACAGTGATCCTCGTGCGGCACGGACGCACCACAGCGAACGCGACCGGGATCCTGGCGGGGCGCACCCCCGGCGTCGACCTCGACGACACCGGACGCGACCAGGCCGACCGCGCCGGCGACCGGCTCGCCGCGGTGCCGCTCGCGGCCGTCGTCTCCAGCCCGCTGCAGCGCTGCTGGGAGACGGCGCAGCGGATCCTCGAGCGGCAGCAGGCGAAGCCCGCCCAGCCCGTCGACCCCGACCTCACCGAGTGCGACTACGGCGACTGGCAGGGCCGCGCGCTCGCCGACCTCGCGAAGGAGGACCTCTGGGCGCGCGTGCAGTCGCACCCGTCGTCGGTCGTCTTCCCCGGCGGCGAGTCCATGGCCGGGATGCAGGGGCGCGCGGTCGCCGCGATCCGCCGCCACGACGCCGCCATCGAGGCCGAGCACGGGCCGGGCGCCGTGTGGGTCGCGGTGAGCCACGGCGACGTCATCAAGTCGATCCTCGCCGACGCCCTCGGCACGCACCTCGACCTGTTCCAGCGCATCGACGTGGGCCCGGCGTCGATCTCCATCGTGCGCTACGGCGCGGGCCGGCCGACCGTGCACGCGACGAACACCGACGCGGGCGACCTCTCGTGGCTGGCCGCGAGCGTCGGATCCGGTGACGCTCCCGTGGGCGGCGGCGCCGGGCACACGACGCCGTGATCCACCGCGCCTAGAGTGGACGCATGCCCACACGAGCCCTCGAATTCGACTGGCCGGACCGGGCCGTGGTCGGCACCATCGGTCTCCCGGGCGCGCGCACGTTCTACTTCCAGGTGCGATCCGGCCCCCAGCTGGTGACCATCGCCCTCGAGAAGCAGCAGTCCGCGCTGCTCGCCGAGAAGATCGACGAGATCCTCGACCAGCTCGTCACGGTCGAGGGCAACCCGTTCAGCATCCCCGAGAGCACGCCCCCGGAGCTCGTCGACAACGATCCGCTCGAGGACGTCGACGAGCGCTGGCGCACCGGCGCCATGGGCCTCGGCTGGGATCCGACGACGGCCCAGGTGGTCATCGAGGCGTACCCGCTCGCGGAGGACGACGACAGCGACGACTTCGACCTGCCGAGCGCCGACGACGACGTGGACGCGGATGACACCGAGATGCTCGTGGTGCGGATGCCCGTCGGCGCGGCCCGCGCGTTCGCGAAGCGCACCCACGAGATCGTCGGCGCCGGCCGCCCGATCTGCGCGGTGTGCGGCTACCCCATCGACCCCGACGGGCACATCCACACATTCCCCGACGAATGATGTCGGAGCCGGACCCGCTGGACGGCGAGCTGATCGTCACCGGCCGCATCCGCACCGCGTCGAACGCGACCTTCCTCGGGACGATCGGCGACGTGGCCGTCGTCTACAAGCCGATCCGCGGGGAGAACCCGCTCTGGGACTTCCCCGACGCGGTGCTCGCGCACCGCGAGGTCGCCGCGTACCTGGTCTCCGAGGCGCTCGGCTGGGGCGTCGTGCCGCGCACGTGGCTCCGCGACGGTCCCGCGGGCGAGGGCATGGTGCAGCTCTGGCAGGACGAGGATCCGGACCAGGACGCCGTGGATCTGATCCCCGTGGCCGAGATCCCGGAGACCGGCTACCGTACGGTCCTCGGCGGCGAGGACGATGAGGGCAACACGGTCGCCCTCATCCACGAGGACACCCCGGTGCTGCGCCGCATGGCCGTCTTCGACGTGATCGTCAACAACGCCGACCGCAAGGGCTTCCACGTTCTTGCGATGCCGGACGGCCACCGCTTCGGCGTCGACCACGGGCTCACGTTCCACGAGGACCACAAGCTGCGGACTGTGCTGTGGGGGTGGGTCGGGGATGCGCTGACCGCGGAGGAGCTCGCCGGTGTGGATCGGGTGCTCGCGGGGTTGGATGGGGAGCTGGGGCGGGAGCTGGCGGGGCTATTGACGGTGGAGGAGCTGGAGGCGCTGGCAGAGCGGTGCACGCGGTTGCGCTCGCAAGCGCGGTTCCCGGCGCCGGCGGGACAGCAGTCCGCGGTGCCCTGGCCGCTGTTCTAAGCCCCATACGAAGAGTAACCACCCACCGACGACATTCAGTCGCTGAAGCAGAGCGACTCTAAGTCGCTTACTGCCAAGCACCTCACCCTAAAGCTGGGTGCAAGTAAGAGTACTCGAGTGCACCTAAAGCCCCCTTCGCCCCGCATTCCTGCATCTTATCTATGACGAGGGATACATTCGACCGCGAGCAATGGCATCATTCTTTAATTCGCGCGCAATGCGCTCGTCTAGCTTCCGACACCGGTTCGCCGAAGCGCCAGCATAGTCGTCAGAAAATACGATCGATGCATGCTCTTGATGCAAGTCGTCGAAACCGCCGTCATCGAGAACTCGTAGCTGACCAACGGTTTGGTCTTGTGCGGAAAGGGAGTTGTTTGCGGTAAGGATACAGCCGACAGAAACACCCCATGTGCCACCGGGTCGGACACCCGTTCGCCGCTCATAATTCCCAAAAGACTCAGCTGGACTTACAGTGGATTTGTCGGTCGACAAGCGCCGCTCATCCTTTGGCGTTGGACGAAATGCCACGGATAAGGGACTACCGTCACGAATCCAGCTCACTACTACCTGGCGCCGTAGAACTTCTCCAGATTCAACTATTTCGGACGGCTCCGTGACCGGAGCAGGCTCGGCAACATCGGTGGAATTGGTAACTTCCGTAGGTTGGTGGGATTGATTCGCCTCTGAGGGGGCGCGCTGGCCCAACTCGCTAGGAGAGTCGTCAACCAATTGAACCCTCCTCAAGGAAGTGGCGGATGCGACCCATGTCTCTGGCCTCAAGCAGCACATCACGATCGTCTTCAGCTCGATCCGCGAGGATGCACATGTAAGCGCTCCCATCCACATTCATCTCAAGAATAAAGTCCTCGCTGTTGCGACTCCACTCAAAGCGCAGGCCACCATCAGGCAGAGGCGCAGGTGCCAGGTCTTCCGGCACATCATCGAGTTGCTCTAAAATGTTAGTCGCGTCAACTACAAGCTCACGTTTGACAGGTTCGCTTGCTACTCCCCCAAGCCAACCCGACGGCAGTTCAAGAAGCTTGACAAGATGTTCCTTCAGGCGCACGATTGCAAACCTAGTGACGCTAGTGACGGTCTCAAATCTTTGAATATCACCCTCGGCGTTGACGAGCGCATCCCCATCAACCTCTACGAGAGGCCCCTCTCCGCTTTCGTCACTTAGTAAACTGGCTGGAATTGAGAGACCATTCCACCCATAGTTGCAGAGCACGCGGGTGCCCTCGGCCGTTCGCAAGTGAAAGACTAGTCGTTCAGTGTCTAGCTCAACTATACGGCCCACCACTTCCTGATGTGACACGTCAGACATTGATGCAATAATCTCCGCAAATGCGTCATGTACGGCCGTGGTGACGTAAGCGGTGTTACTGCCGTCGACACGACCCGTCTTAATGCGACATCCCCGTTCCAGCGTTCGCCCTAGGTGGCGAAACTTGACAAGAGACTTAAGTGGAAAGTCGGAGGGTACGGCTCCCGTTGTAGCAACTGCCACGATTGCCTTCGAGACAAGATCGCGACCCTGATCGAAATAATCAGAAAATACTGGCTCATCGCGCTGGTCGAGTTCAGACACGGGCGCACGCTCAAGAACAAGGTCGGAGCTACCCTCATCAATATCAACGAGCCGAAGATCGAAATCTTTTTCCATATTCCGGCGCGATCTTAACCGCTCCGGATTGTCTCGAAGGAAGCACTGCTTGGCTACGTCGACAATGATGGCCCGATAAGTCACTAGCTCAAACAGAGCCTCGACGGGCACTCCGCGTCGGTCAAACGGCGCACCCTCAAGCACGAACAGCCCAAACTTGCTGCCCTGGTGGTCACCGGTCGCGTCGTCTGAGTGTGGCTGCACCGGGTCAGGCATGGGTTGAAACTAGCACGCGAGCCCTCCATCTGGTCTGGCCACTTGAGTAGTCAGTCAGGATGACCCGGGGCTCGTCAGAGAGCCTTCATCTAGCCGGTGCCGGAGCCCCTGAAGATCTGGATGAGCAGTATGGGACTCAGTTGTTGAACCGGAACTCCACCACGTCCCCGTCCTGCATGACGTACTCCTTGCCCTCGATGCGGGCCTTGCCCTTCGAGCGCGCCTCGGCGATGGAGCCGGTCTCGACCAGGTCGTCGTAGGAGATGACCTCGGCCTTGATGAAGCCCTTCTCGAAGTCGGTGTGGATCACGCCGGCCGCCTGCGGGGCCTTCCAGCCGCGCCCGATGGTCCAGGCCCGCGTCTCCTTGGGGCCCGCCGTCAGGTAGGTCTGGAGGCCGAGGGTCTCGAAGCCGATGCGGGCGAGCTGGTCGAGGCCCGACTCCTCCTGGCCGGTGCTGGCGAGCATCTCGGCGGCGTCCTCGGGGTCGAGCTCGATGAGCTCCGACTCGATCTTCGCGTCGAGGAACACGGCCTGCGCGGGCGCCACGAGGGCGGCCAGCTCATCCAGACGCCCCTTGTCGCCGAGCACCTGCTCGTCGACGTTGAACACGTAGATGAAGGGCTTCGCGGTCAGCAGGCCGAGCTCGCGGACGGGCTCCAGGTCGATCTTCGACGCCGACAGCGGCTTGCCCGAGTCGAGCCACTCGCGCGCGGCCTTCGCGGTCTCGAGCACGACCGGCTCGATGCGCTTCGTCTTCAGCTCCTTCTCGTAGCGCGGCTCGGCGCGCTCGAGGGTCTGCAGGTCGGCGAGGATCAGCTCGGTGTTGATGGTCTCCATGTCGCTCGCGGCGTCGACGCGGCCGTCGACGTGCACGACGTCCTCGTCCTCGAAGCCGCGGACGACCTGCGCGATGGCGTCGGCCTCGCGGATGTTCGCGAGGAACTGGTTGCCGAGGCCCTCGCCCTCGCTCGCACCGCGGACGATGCCCGCGATGTCGACGAAGGAGACGGGCGCGGGGAGGATCTTCTCGCTGCCGAAGAGGCCGGCGAGCACCTCGAGGCGCGGGTCGGGCAGGTTCACCACGCCCACGTTCGGCTCGATCGTCGCGAACGGGTAGTTCGCGGCGAGCACCTGGTTCTTGGTCAGGGCGTTGAAGAGCGTCGACTTGCCGACGTTGGGGAGACCGACGATCGCGATAGTGAGAGCCACGGGAGTCCATCGTACGGGGCGGGCCGGCTCCTCCCCCGCCCGCGGCTGCCCTGGGCTCTCCGGCATCCGGCGTCGGTCGTGCGTGGAACACTCGAACCCATGCCGTTGGACTTCACCGCGATCGACTTCGAGACCGCCAACAACTCGTCGGCGAGCGCGTGCTCGGTGGGTCTCGTCAAGGTCCGGGACGGCGTCGTCGTCGAGACCGCGTCGTGGCTCATCCGGCCGCCGGCGGGGCACGACGCCTTCTCGATCTGGAACACGCGGATCCACGGCCTCGTGGAAGACGACGTGGCCGGCGCCGACGGCTGGGCCGACCAGCTGCCGCGCCTCATGGCCTTCGCGGGCGACGACCACCTCGTGGCCCACAACGCGCGCTTCGACATGGGCGTGATCCAGGGCGCCTGCAAGGCCACCGCGCTCATCCCGCCGCCGTACTCCTACCTCTGCAGCCTCCAGGTCGCGCGCCGCACCTACGCGCTCGACTCGTACCGGCTGCCGGTCGCCGCGCGGGCCGCGGGCTTCGAGGACTTCTCGCACCACGAGGCGCTGGCGGATGCGCGGGCGTGCGCCGCCATCGTCGTGCACGCGGCCGGGCGGCACGGCGCCGCGTCGATCGCGGGGCTGGCGGAGGCCGCCGGCGTGGGCCTCGGCCGCATCGGCGCGCCGCGCACGCAGACCGTCACGCGCGCGTCCGCCGCCGCGACGCCGCCCATCGACTGGGCCTGATCCGCCGCTCGGCCACCCGCCGCCCCGCGTCCCGGCCGTGTCGGGGGCCGCTGGCACACTGCACGCATGGATCCCGTCATCGCCCTGCTCGTCGGCCTCGTCATCGGCCTGGCCGTGGGCGCGGTGGTCGGGCTTGCCGTGTCGCGCGCCCGTTCCGGGGTGGATGCGCCGGGCCGCGCGGGCGAGGCCGCCCGCCTCGCTGCGGCGGAGGCGACGGTCACGGCGCTGCGCGAGCAGCTGGATCGCACGGAGCGGCTCGCCGAGGAGCAGGTCGCCCAGACCACCGCGCAGTACGCCGAGCGCGCCCAGACGCAGGACGCGCTGCATCGCGAGCGGCTCGATGCGCAGGAGTCGCACCTCCGCGAGCAGATCGGCCAGCAGGAGGACCGCATCGCCGAGCTGCAGACCCGGCTGCGGGAGATCCAGCGCGCCGAGGTCGCCCGCACCGAGGAGGACGGCCGGGTGCTCACCGCGCTCAGCCCGGTCGCCGAGAGCCTCAAGCAGGTGCAGGCGAAGGTGCACGAGCTCGAGGAGCAGCGGCGGCAGCAGCACGGCGAGCTGAGCGAGCAGCTGCGGAGCGCCACCGAGGCCGAGGAGCGGCTGCGCGCCACCGCCGAGACGCTCGCCTCCGCGCTCCGCTCCAACAGCACGCGCGGCGTGTGGGGCGAGACGCAGCTGCGGAGCGTGGTCGAGGCGGCGGGCCTCATCCACCGGGTCGACTTCGACGTGCAGACCTCCGTCGCCACCGCGCAGGGCGTCGGCCGGCCCGACATGGTCGTGCACCTCCCCGGCGGCAAGCACATCGCCGTGGATGCGAAGGCGCCCTTCACCGCGTACCTCGAGGCGAGCGCCATCCCCGCCTCCGCGACCGGGCCCGAGGGAGCGCGCCGCGACTCCCTCATGAAGCAGCACGTGCAGGCCGTGCGCGACCACATCACGGCGCTCGGCAGCCGCGCCTACTGGGAGGGGCTCGACGCGAGCCCGGAGCTGGTCATCGCGTTCATCCCGAGCGAGTCGCTGGTGTCGTCGGCGTTGGAGGCGGATCCGAGCATCATGGAGTTCGCGTTCTCCCGCCGCGTCGCCCTCTCCTCCCCCGTCACGCTGTGGTCGGTGCTCAAGACCGTCGCGTTCAGCTGGCAGCAGGAAGTGCTCACGGAGGACGCGAAGCAGCTCTTCGACCTCAGCCGCGAGCTGCACGCGCGCCTCGCCACGAGCGGCGAGCACATCGCCAAGCTCGGCCGCTCGCTCACGGGCGCGGTGGGCGACTACAACCGCGTCGTCGGATCCCTGGAGCGCCAGGTGCTCCCCACCGCCCGCCGCCTCACCCGGCTCGACGAGTCCAAGGTCATCGGCACGTTGGAGCCGCTGGAGGCCACCGCCCGGGAGCTCACGGCGGACGAGTTCACGCGCCCGCCCGCCCCGGTCGCGGACACCCCCGCTGGGTAGAGTGGCGAGCACGCGGGGCCCGGCCGCACGACTCCATCCGCCGGCCGATCAGGATCCCGCGCCAGCCGCACGGCGCCGCCGTGGATCCGCCGAAGGAGATGCACCATGCCCGTAGCAACCCCCGAGCAGTACGCCGAGATGCTGGATCGCGCCAAGGCCGGCGGATTCGCCTACCCGGCGGTCAACGTCTCGTCGTCGCAGACCATCAACGCGGTCCTCCAGGGGCTCACCGACGCCGGATCCGACGGCATCATCCAGGTCACCACGGGCGGCGCCGACTACTTCTCCGGCCACACCGTGAAGAACCGCGCGGCCGGCGCCCTCGCCTTCGCGCGCTTCGCCACCGAGGTCGCCAAGAACTACCCCATCACCGTCGCGCTGCACACCGACCACTGCCCGAAGGACGCCCTCGACGGCTTCGTCATCCCCATGATCGAGGCCAGCGAGGAGGAGGTCCGCGCGGGCCGGAACCCCATCTTCCAGTCGCACATGTGGGACGGATCGGCCATCCCGCTGAACGAGAACTTGCGACTCGCGACGGATCTGCTCCCCCGCATGAAGGCGATCAACGCGATCCTCGAGGTCGAGATCGGCGTCGTCGGCGGCGAGGAGGACGGCGTCAGCCACGACACCGGCTCGCACCTCTACACGACCCTGGAGGACGCCATCTCCACCGTCGAGGCGCTCGGCCTCGGCGACAAGGGCCGCTACATGGCCGCGCTCACCTTCGGCAACGTGCACGGCGTCTACAAGCCCGGCGGCGTGCAGCTGCGCCCGTCGCTGCTCAAGGAGATCCAGGACGGCATCGCCGCGAAGTACGGCACGGGCGAGAAGCCGTTCGACCTCGTCTTCCACGGCGGATCCGGATCCTCCGACGACGAGATCTCCGAGGCCGTGCGCAACGGCGTCGTGAAGATGAACATCGACACCGACACGCAGTACGCGTTCAGCCGCTCCATCGCCGACTCGGTGCTCCGCAAGTACGACGGCTTCCTCAAGGTCGACGGCGAGGTCGGCGACAAGAAGACGTATGACCCCCGCGCCTGGGGCAAGACGGCGGAGTCGGCCATGGCCGCCCGCGTCGTCGAGGCCACGCGCCAGCTCGGCTCGCACGGCCGGTCGCAGAGCTAGCGGGTCGCCGCGCCGAGGGCGCGCGCACGACGGCGGGGCCGGTCCACCAGGACCGGCCCCGCCGTCGTGCGCGCTGCGTCGTGCCGGCTACCCGCGGCTCGTGACGAACTGCTGGAACGCCGGATCCGCCAACAGCAGGCTGGACAGGAGCACGGCGGAGATCACGGTCGCGACCACGGCGCCGACCAGCGGGACCCAGAACGCGACGCGGCCGCGGCGGATCCGGCGGAGGGAGAGCACCACGGTCGCCGCGAACACGGATACCGTGATGACCAGGAGTGCCAGGCCGACGGGACCGGTCGCCGACGTGGGCGTGTACGCGTCCGAGATGCCGAGGGCCGGGAACGCCCGGGCGAGGGATCCGGCGAGGTCCGTGTACGAGCCGAGGCTGAGCAGCAGGTTCAGCCCGCCTCCCGCCAGGAGGCCGACCGTCACGGCGGCGTCCAGGCGTCGGCCCGCACGGCGGGGCTGCTGCGTCGGCAGGTACCCGGGACGCCCGGGCTCGGTCGACGGAGCGGGAGCCGGGGACGGCGCCCGCCGCGCCTGGCGACGCTCCGCCTCCGCGGCCTTCTCGGCCTCGCGGCGTTCGGCGATCATCCGCTCGCGCGCGGCCTTGCGCTCCTCCGCCATCTGCTCGGCGAGGGTCTGCGGCGCGGCGGGCTTGCCGCCCTTCTTCCCACCGCGACCGGCGGACGCCGGGGCGTCGCGCTCGGCCTGCGCGCGGCGGTACTCGGCGGCCTCCGCGACGATCCGCGCATCCGCCTCGGACAGTTCCGACGACCCGCCCGCGGACGAGGAGGACGACGACGCGTACTCGCCGAAGCGCGGAGCGGGTCGGCCGGGACGGCGCGTGCCGTCGTCGTCGCTCACGCGCGGGTGCGCCCGCCGATGGCGCGGGAGTCCGTGTTGCCGGACTGGTCCTTGCGCAGCTCCTTGGGGAGCGAGAAGACGAGGTCCTCCTCGGCGGTGACGACCGCGGTGACGTCGCCGTAGCCGGCGTCGGCCAGGTCGTCGAGCAGCTCCTGCACGAGGACCTCGGGCACGGACGCGCCGCTCGTCACGCCGACCGTCTGCACGCCGTCGAGCCACTCCTGCTTGACCTCGGACGCGTAGTCGACCCGGTAGGACGCCTTGGCGCCGTACTCGAGCGCGACCTCGACGAGGCGGACGGAGTTGGAGCTGTTCGCGGATCCGATGACGATCACGAGGTCGGCGTCGACCGCGACCTTCTTGATGGCGACCTGGCGGTTCTGCGTGGCGTAGCAGATGTCGTCGCTCGGCGGGTCCTGCAGGTTGGGGAAGCGGGCGCGGAGGCGGCGGACCGTCTCCATCGTCTCGTCGACCGAGAGCGTGGTCTGCGAGAGCCACACGAGGTTGTCGGGGTCCTTGACCTCGATCACGTCGGCGTGCTCCGGGGAGTTGACGACGATGGTCTGCTCGGGCGCCTCGCCCGCGGTGCCCTCGACCTCCTCGTGGCCCTCGTGGCCGATGAGGAGGATCTGCATGTCGGCCTTGGCGAAGCGCACGGCCTCGCGGTGCACCTTCGTGACGAGGGGGCAGGTGGCGTCGATGGCCTGCAGGCCGCGGTCGGCCGCGCCCTGCACGACGGCCGGCGAGACGCCGTGCGCGCTGAAGACGACGTGGGCGCCCTCGGGCACCTCGTCGACCTCCTCCACGAAGACCGCGCCCATGCGCTCGAGCGTGGACACGACGTGCACGTTGTGGACGATCTGCTTGCGCACGTAGACGGGGGCGCCGTAGCGCTCGAGCGCCTTCTCGACGGCCACGACCGCGCGGTCGACGCCGGCGCAGTAGCCACGGGGAGCAGCGAGCAGGACCTTCTTGGGTCCGGCCACCGGGTTATCCTTGAGCCTGTTGCGGACGCCGGGCATCCGCGGCATCGACAGGCTGACGACGGGTGCTCCCACGAGTCGCTGGTCAGTGGTCGCTGTAGTCACGTGGTCAAGTGTATGCGCCCGATCTGGGCGTCGAGCGGGGTGGACGGATGAGCGAGACGCGCACGGTGGCCATGCCCGCCGCCGACGCCCCGACGGTCGACGCGCCCTGGCCCGTCTCCGTGCTGTCGGGGAAGATCAAGGGCTGGATCGACCGGCTCGGCACCGCGTGGGTCGAGGGCGAGATCACCCAGTGGGGCGGATCCGGCGGCAACGTCTACGGGAAGCTCAAGGACCTCGACGTCGACGCCACCATCAGCTTCACCGTCTGGTCGTCCGTGCGGTCGAAGATCCCGGCCGACCTCGGCCAGGGCGCCCGCGTCGTCGCGCTCGTGAAGCCGAACTACTGGGTCAAGGGCGGCACGCTCACCATGCAGGTGCTGGAGATGCGCCACGTCGGCCTCGGCGACCTGCTCGAGCGGCTCGAGCGGCTGCGCCAGACGCTGCGCGCGGAGGGCCTGTTCGACGCCGACCGCAAGCGCCGCCTCCCCTTCCTCCCCGGCTGCATCGGCCTCATCACCGGCAAGGACTCGGACGCCGAGAAGGACGTGCTCCGGAACGCGCAGCTGCGCTGGCCGAGCGTCCGCTTCCGCGTCGTGCACACGGCGGTGCAGGGCGACCGGGCCGCGGGCGAGGTCACGCTGGCCATCGGGGTGCTCGACGAGGATCCCGAGGTGGACGTCATCGTCATCGCGCGCGGCGGCGGCGACTTCCAGAACCTCCTCGTCTTCAGCGACGAGGAGCTCGTGCGCACGGCGGCCGCGTGCCGCACCCCGCTCGTCAGCGCGATCGGGCACGAGGCCGACCGGCCGCTGCTCGACGACGTCGCCGACCTCCGCGCATCGACCCCGACCGACGCCGCGAAGCGCGTCGTGCCGGACGTGTCCGAGGAGCTGTCGCGCGTGCAGCAGGCGCGGGCCCGCATCGGCATGCGCCTCACCAGCCAGGTGCGCGGCGAGATCGACCGCATCGAGCAGCTGCGGTCGCGGCCCGTGCTCGCGAGCACGGCGTGGATCGTCGACTCGCGCGCCGAGGAGCTCGGCCGCTACATCGCCCGCTCCGCGGAGCTCGCCGGCCGCGTCGTCGAGCGCGGGATGCAGCAGACCGGCGAGCTGTCCCGCCAGCTGCGCACGCTCTCGCCGCAGCACGTGCTCGACCGCGGCTACGCCATCGTGCAGACGGCCGACGGATCTGCCCTCCGCGCCCCCGCGGACGCCCCCGACGGCACCTCACTCGTGCTGCGCCTCGCGGCCGGCGCGCTCGGCGCGACGTCCACCGGCCCCACCGACGACATCCCCTCGTCGGCCGCGCGGCTGCCCGCCTCCCCCGCCCCGGACGCCCGGCCGGCGTCCGGCGCCGAAAGCTAGGATCACCCCCATGCCCACCAGCCCCGCCGACACCGGCGCACGCCTGCCCGACGTCTCCGAGCTCAGCTACGAGGAGGCGCGCGACGCCCTGGTGCGCGTCGTCAACGACCTCGAGCAGGGCGCGTCCACGCTCGAGGAGTCGATCGCCCTGTGGGAGCGCGGCGAGGCCCTCGCGGCCCGCTGCGAGGAGTGGCTGCTCGGCGCCAAGGCGCGGCTCGACGCCGCCCGCACCACCGCGTCCGACGCCGGCTGACCGTGGCGAAGGACCGCACCCCGAACGTCGTCGCCGAGCTCGGCCGACCGGAGACGCCCGAGGAGACCGCCGCCCGCAAGGCCGCCGACTCCCGCCGCCACCGCGCCAAGCAGACGTTCCGCAACCTGCTCTACTCGCTCATCGTCACGGTGGCCACCGTCGCCGTCATCGTCGCGCTCGTGCCCCGCTCGAACACCACGATCCTGCCCGACGTCGACTACGGCGCCGCGGCCGCCGAGGCGCAGGGCGGGTTCCCGCAGACCCTCGTGGTGCCCGACCTGCCCACCGCCTGGAAGAGCAACGACGCCGAGATCCGCCCGGCCGGCCGCGACGGCGTGGCCGTCTGGTACATCGGCCTCATCACGCCGAGCAACCGCTACATCGGGATCTCGCAGGGCATCGACGCGAATCCCACCTGGCTCGCCGAGACGCTGCAGTCCGCCCCCGAGGTGAGCTCGGAGGAGATCGGCGGCCTCGAGTGGACCCTGTACGACAACTCGCAGGCCGACGACCCGGGCAACGTCGTCCTCGCGGCGAGCGCCGTCGACGGCGACAGCACCTACGCGATCTACGGCACGGCCGACGCGAACGAGCTCCGCACCGCCATCGAGGCGGTCGCCGCCGCGCGCACCGCCCCGGCGGCCACCACGCCGTCGACCACCGACGGCACGACCAGCACCACCGCACCCGGAGAGGGGATCGAGGGATGACCGATCAGGTCGAGACCACGCAGGACGACACCGTGCAGGCGCCCGCCGCCGTCTGGGCGGAGATGGTCGAGGGCAACGCGCGCTTCGTCGCCGGCACGCCCGAGCACCCGCGGCAGGACGTCGAGCGCCGCGCCGCGCTCGCCCACGTGCAGCGCCCGGTCGCCGCGCTGTTCGGCTGCAGCGACTCGCGCCTCGCGGCCGAGATCATCTTCGACAAGGGCCTCGGCGACCTCTTCGTGATCCGGAACGCCGGCCAGATCATCTCCGACTCCGTGCTCGGCAGCCTCGAGTACGCCGTCGCCGTGCTGGGCGTGCCGCTCATCGTGGTGCTCGGGCACGACGAGTGCGGCGCCGTGCGCGCGGCCATCGAGAGCGCGGCGCCGGGCGCGGAGGCGCTGCCGCCGCACATCGCGAACCTCATCGCGCCCATCGCGCCGGCCGTGCGCCGCGTCGCGGGCGACCACGTCGTGCCCAGCGAGGTCGACGCGGGCGAGGTCGGCCGCCAGCACCTCCGCGGCACCGTGACCCGCATGCTGGAGGCATCCGAGATGATCTCCGACAGGGTGGCGGCCGGTAGCCTGGCCATCGTCGGCGCCAACTACAAGCTCCTCGAGGGCACCGCGGTGCCCGACGTCATCGTGGGCGACATCCCTCGCTAGAGGGCGGTCCGCGCTGACCCACCGACTCCGGATCCTGGTGGTCCGGCGCATCACCCGTCCCGAAGGAGAGAGAAACAGCGTGGTCGACACTTCCCCCGGATCAGACAGCGGCACGACGGACGAGTTCCGCATCGAGCACGACACGATGGGCGAGGTGCGCGTCCCGAAGGATGCCCTGTACGCCGCCCAGACGCAGCGCGCCGTCGAGAACTTCCCCATCTCGGGCCGCGGGCTCGAGCCCGCGCAGATCCAGGCGCTCGCCCGCATCAAGCGCGCTGCCGCCATCGTGAACGGCGAGATGGGCATCATCGACGCCGACGTCTCGGCCGCCATCGTGTCGGCCGCCGACGAGGTGGCGGGTGGATCCCACCACGAGCACTTCCCCATCGACGTGTACCAGACGGGCTCCGGCACGAGCTCGAACATGAACATGAACGAGGTCCTCGCGGCCCTCGCGACCGCGTCGCTCGGCAAGCCCGTGCACCCGAACGACCACGTCAACGCCTCGCAGTCGTCGAACGACGTCTTCCCCACGTCGGTGCACGTCGCCGTCACGGGCGCCCTCCTCGCCGAGCTGATCCCCGCCCTCGAGCACCTCGCGGAGGCGCTCGAGACGAAGGCCGACGCGTGGAAGGGGCTCGTCAAGGCCGGCCGCACGCACCTGATGGACGCGACCCCGGTCACGTTCGGCCAGGAGTTCGCGGGCTACGCGCGCCAGATCCGCCTCGGCGTCGAGCGCGTGCGCACCGCGCTCCCCCGCGTCGCGGAGGTCCCGCTCGGCGGCACGGCCACCGGCACGGGCATCAACACCCCGGTCGGCTTCCCGCAGAAGGTCATCCGCGTGCTCGCGGACGACACGGGCCTCCCCGTCACCGAGGCGCTCGACCACTTCGAGGCGCAGGGCGCGCGCGACGGCCTCGTCGACGCGTCGGGCGCGCTCCGCACCCTCGCGGTCAGCCTCACCAAGATCTGCAACGACATCCGCTGGATGGGGTCTGGCCCGAACACGGGCCTCGGCGAGCTGCACATCCCCGACCTCCAGCCCGGGTCCTCGATCATGCCCGGCAAGGTCAACCCGGTCATCCCCGAGGCCGTGCTCATGGTGTGCGCCCGCGTCATCGGCAACGACGCCACGGTCGCCTGGGCGGGCGCGTCCGGCCTGTTCGAGCTCAACGTCGCGATCCCCGTCATGGGCTCGTCGCTGCTCGAGTCGATCCGGATCCTCGCGTCCTCCACGCGCCTGCTCGCCGACAAGACCGTCGACGGCCTGCGCGTCAACGAGGAGCACGCCCGCGCGCTGGCGGAGTCGTCCCCGTCGATCGTCACGCCGCTGAACCGCATCATCGGCTACGAGGCCGCGGCGAAGATCGCCAAGCACTCGGTCGCGCAGAAGATGACGGTGCGCGAGGCGGTCATCGACCTCGGCTACGTCGAGCGCGGCGAGATCACCGAGGAGCAGCTCGATGCGGGCCTCGACGTGCTGCGGATGACGGCGCCCGGCCTGTAGCCGCCTCTCGCCACGGACGCCGACGGGCGCCGGTCCTCGCGGGGACCGGCGCCCGTCGTCATGCGGGGAGCGGGCGGATCACATGGGGTCGCCGTCGAGCAGCCCCGTGACGAGCGCCGCGATCGCGCTGCGCTCCGAGCGGGTGAGCGTGATGTGCCCGAACAGCTCGTGGCCCTTGAGCGTCTCGATGACGCTCGCGACGCCGTCGTGCCGGCCGACGCGGAGGTTGTCCCGCTGCGCCACGTCGTGCGTGAGCACCACGCGCGAGTTCTGGCCGATGCGGCTGAGCACCGTGAGCAGCACGTTGCGCTCCAGCGACTGCGCCTCGTCGACGATCACGAACGCGTCGTGCAGCGAGCGTCCGCGGATGTGCGTGAGCGGCAGCACCTCGAGGATCCCGCGCTCCACCACCTCGTCCATGACGTTCTGCGACACGACGGACCCGAGCGTGTCGAACACGGCCTGCGCCCACGGGTTCATCTTCTCGGCGGCGTCGCCCGGCAGGTAGCCGAGCTCCTGGCCGCCGACGGCGTACAGCGGGCGGAACACCATGATCTTGCGGTGCTGCTGCTTCTCCAGCACCGCCTCGAGCGCGGCGCAGAGGGCGAGCGCGGACTTGCCCGTGCCGGCGCTGCCGCCGAGGGAGACGATGCCCACCTCGCGGTCGAGGAGCAGGTCGATCGCGAGGCGCTGCTCCGCCGAGCGCCCCTTGAGGCCGAAGACCTCGCGGTCGCCGCGCACCAGGTTCACGGTGCCGCGGCGGACGACCCGGCCGAGGGCGGATCCGCGGTCGGAGTGCAGCACGACGCCCGTGTTGACGGGCAGGTCCTGCACGACGCGCGACTGCAGCGACTCGCCGTCGTAGAGGTCGGCCATCTGCTCGCTGGAGAGCGTGACGTCGGCCATGCCGGTCCAGCCGCTGTCCACGGCCAGCTCGGCACGGTACTCCTCCGCCTGCAGCCCGATGGACGCGGCCTTCACGCGCAGCGGCATGTCCTTGGAGACGACCGTGACCGCGAGGCCCTCGGTCGACAGGTTGAGCGCGACCGCGAGGATCCGGGAGTCGTTGTCGCCGAGCTGCAGGCCGTTCGGGAGGGACGCCATGCTCGAGTGGTTGAGCTCGACCCGCAGCGTGCCGCCGGCCTCGCCCACCTCGATGGGGAAGTCGAGCCGCTCGTGCTCCTCGCGGAGCTGGTCGAGGAGGCGCAGCGCCTGGCGGGCGAAGTAGCCGATCTCCGGGTCGTTCCGCTTCGACTCGAGCTCGGTGATGACGATGACCGGGATCACCACCGCGTGCTCGGCGAAGCGGAAGAGCGCACGCGGATCGGACAGGAGGACGGAGGTGTCGAGCACGTACGTGCGCTCGGCCTGCGGCGTCCCCTCCCTCCGGCTCGCGCGTCGTGCGGTGCTGCTCTGGCTGTCCATCGGGGCCACGGGCCACTCCATCCCCGAGCGGTCGCGCTCGGATCCTGACGGCGATCGGGCCACGGTGGCGAGAAGAGATCCTGCGGCCCTCTCGATCGGGCGCCATGCCCGATGAGTGGAACCTACGTCGCCCACCGCCGTGCTGACCAGAGCGACGCGGGTCCGGATGTGTCGTGGACATTAACTCTTCCTCGACCCGCCCCCGACGACGGCCGCGACGGCGTCAGGAGCCGAAGCGCCGCTGCCTCGAGGAGTAGTCGCGGAGGGCGCGCAGGAAGTCGACCTCGCGGAGGTCCGGGCCCAGCGCCTCCATGAAGTAGAGCTCGCTGTGCGCCGACTGCCACAGCATGAAGTCGCTGATGCGCTGCTCGCCCGAGGTGCGGATCACGAGGTCCGGGTCCGGCTGCCCGCTCGTGTAGAGGTGCTCGCCGATGAGGTCGGGCGTGAGGAGGGCCGCGAGGTCCTCCAGGGTGCCGCCGGCCAGGTGGTGCTGCTGCACGATGCTGCGCATGGCGTCGGCGATCTCGGTGCGCCCGCCGTAGCCCACGGCCAGGTTGATGTGGAGCCCGGCGTTGCCCTTCGAGCGCTCCTCGGAGGCGTCGAGCCGGGCGATGAGCTCGGGCGGCAGGCCCTCGTCGGATCCGACGTGCTTCACGCGCCAGTCGCGGTGCCGGGAGAGGTCCTCCGCGAGCTCGCCGATGATGTCGATGAGCGCGGTGAGCTCGGCGCTGCCGCGGCCCGTGAGGTTGTCGGTCGACAGCAGGTAGAGCGTGGTGACCTTGATGTCGAGGTCGTCGCACCACTCGAGGAACTCCAGGAACTTGGCCGCTCCCGCGCGGTGCCCGTGCGCCGCGGACTCGAGCCCGAGCTGGCGGGCCCAGCGGCGGTTGCCGTCGAGGATCATCGCGATGTGGTGCGGCAGCGCGTTCCGGTCGAGACCGCGGCGGATGCGCTTCTGGTACGCCCGGTAGAGCAGACCGCGCCACGGTCGGATCGGCTTCTCTCGCACGGGGGCAACGCTATCCCACGCACCCGGGAGCCGGATCGACCGCCCGGCTGACGTCGTGGACCGCTGTCCTACACTCGCAGGATGACGCGCGACGCCTCCTCCCCCCGGCCGCTCGGAGACGCCCCGGAGGAGGACGCGTCGGTCGCCCACCTGCCGCTCGTCGAGGACGCGCAGGACGCCGGCCCGGAGCCCAAGCCCACCTGGCGCGGCTGGCTGCACGCGGGCATGACGCCGGTGGCGCTCGTGCTCGGGATCGTGCTCATCGCGGTCGCCGACGGGACCGCGGCGAAGATCGCGTGCGCCGTGTTCGTGGCGTCGTCGCTGCTGCTGTTCGGCGTCTCGGCCGTGTACCACCGGTTCGACTGGTCGCCGCGGGCCAAGATCCTCCTCAAGCGGATGGACCACGCCAACATCTTCCTGCTCATCGCGGGCTCGTACACGCCCATCACGGTGCTGGCGCTGCCGCACGACGAGTCGGTGCTGCTGCTCTGGTTGGTGTGGTCCGGCGCGACGGTCGGCGTGCTCTTCCGCGTGCTCTGGATCCACGCCCCGCGTTGGCTGTACGTGCTGCTGTACCTCGTGCTCGGCTACGCGTCGCTCGTGTTCGTCGTCGACTTCTTCCGGGCCGACGCGGCCATGATGACGCTGATCCTCGCGGGCGGCCTCGCCTACACGGTCGGCGCGGTCGCGTACGCGCTGAAGCGGCCGAACCCCTGGCCCGGCCGCTTCGGCTTCCACGAGATCTTCCACGCGTTCACGCTGGTGGCGTTCCTCTGCCACTGGACGGGGATCCTGCTCGTGGCGACGCACCCGCCCGTCGTCTGACGCGCGGCCGCCCGCCCGCGGAACCGGGTCAGGCGCCCGCGCCCGCGCGCGCGAAGCCGGGGAACCGCGCGACGAACCCCGGATGCGCCGCGAGCAGCTCGCGCGCGTAGCGGGGGTGGTTCGCCGTGGTGGCGTCCACGTCGAGCTCCACGATGCGGCGCACCTCGCCCGGTCCCTCGAGGAGGGACGCGTGCACGCGGAGCCCGGCGTCGTGGAGCCCGTCCACGAGCGACCGCGTGAGGCCGCGCCACGGCAGCATGATCGTGCGCGCCCCCGTGGGCGCGACCGCGTCGCGCCACTCGCCGTCGATGTCGGCGACGAGCAGGCCCGTGCCGCGCGGGAGGTCGGGCAGCCCGGCCATCACGTCCACGAGCGCCTGCGGGTGGAAGCTGATGACGGTGCAGCGGGTCCGGTCGGCGTCGCCGCGGGCGCGGAGGAGCGCGACCAGGGGTCCCGCCGCCGCCGGCGCCTTCACCTCCACCTGCACGAACCCGCGCGTGCGGTCGAGCACCTCGTCGAGGGTCGGCACGCGCTGGCCCGAGCCGAGGTCCACCGATCGGACCTCGGCCAGCGTCAGCTCCTCGACGGGCGTGCCGAGGTGCGGGCCGGGCGCCGCCGCGGTGCGCTCGAGCGTGCGGTCGTGCAGCACGACCACCTGCCCGTCGCGCGTGAGGCGCACATCGAGCTCGATCTCGTCCGCCCCGGCCCGCTCCGCCGTCATGAAGGAGAGCATCGTGTTCTCCGGGCAGTCCGCCATGCTGCCGCGGTGGCCCGCCAGCAGGAAGGTGCGCGGAGCGTCGGTCACAGGTACGGCTCGACGTTCTCCTTGTAGGCGGACGTGAGCTGCGTGGCCGCGGCCGGGAAGACCGCCGCCGGGTCGGCGTCCTGCGTGAGGATCTGCGACCACGGCTGCTGCAGGTACGTGTCGCCGTTCGGGATCAGCGTGCGCGCCCAGTCCTGCGAGCGGACGTGCTCGAGGCTGTCGTACACGGTGCGGAAGGCCGGGTTCGCCGCCCAGAAGCCCGTGAGGTCGGACGACTGGCCGGCCGAGGTGCGCACGGGCGCGTAGCCCGTCTTCTTCGCGAAGGCGACCTGCTGGTCGACCTCGGTGACGTGCTTGATGAACATCGCGGCCGCGAGCTGCTGCTCCTTGGTCTTGCTGCCGACGACCGCGAGGCCCGTGCCGCCCGTGGGGACGAACTGGCCCTGGGGGCCTCCGGGCAGCACGCCCGTGCCGATGGGGAACTTCGCGCTCGCGGTGACGATGCCGACCGCGCCCGCCGACGCGATGGTGCACGGCGCGAGCCCGCCCGCGAAGTCGACCGCGGTGTCGCCGCTGGCCGCCGCGACGTTCGCGATCTTGGAGTCGAAGACGAGGCCGCTCGCGTAGCGGGCCGCCTCGAGCGTCTCGGGCTGGTCGAGCTTCAGGTCCCAGCCGTCGGAGTACTGGCCGCCGCGGCCCCAGAGGACGTTGCTCATGGCCCAGGTGCCGATGGATCCCTGCGGCAGGCGCACCGCGGGGTTGCCGCCGGTGACCTTCATGATGGCGGGCGCCCACTCCTCGAGCTCGGCCCAGGTGTCGGGGGCGCGGTCGGGCAGGCCGGCCTTCTGCCAGATCGACTTGTCGTAGTAGAAGATCGGCGTCGAGCGGGCGTACGGCACCGCGTAGCGCGCGCCGTTGTACAGGTAGTCGTCGAGGAAGACCTTGTTGAAGTCGTCGAGCTCGAAGCCGAGGTGCGACATGAGGCCGTCCATGGCGATCGACTGCTTGTTGACCATGTAGCGGAACCACCAGGTGTCGCTCGCGTTCACCATGTCGGGCATGCTGTCGGTGCCCGCGGCCGCCTGCAGCTTCTGGGCGATCTCGTCGTAGCTCGCGCCGCCCGTCACCACGTTCACGGTGATGCCGGTCTTGGCGAGGAAGTCCGCCGCGAACTGCGCCTCGAGGTCGGAGGTCTGGCCGGGGTGCGTGGTCCACCAGGTGATGTCCGTGGCGGGCTGGATCCCGTCCCAGTCGGTGTCGGGGGCGGCGGTGGCCGCCGTGTCGCCGCCGACCGAGGGACCGGAGCAGGCGGCGAGCATGGCGGTGCCGCCGAGGACGGCGCCGAGCTTCAGCACGCCGCGGCGGTCGAACGGACGGGCGGCGAAGCCGCCGAGGGCCGAGCGGGGGTCGATGGGCATGGTTCTCCTGGGTTCGGGGTGCGGGTCGAGCGGGGAGGGGTGAGGTGGGGAGGGGGGTTCGGGACGTGCGTCAGCCGGTCACGGCGCCGGCGGTGAGGCCGCCGACGATGCGCCGCTGGAAGACGAGGAAGACCGCGAGCACCGGGATCGTGACGATGACGGTGCCCGCCATCAGCACGCCCCAGTTGGTGATGCCCGTCGTGTCCTGCAGCAGGGTGAGGCCGACGGGCAGCGTCATCATGCGGGGGTCGGTGGTGACGAGGAGCGGCCAGAGGTAGTCGTTCCACTCGCCCACGATGGAGACGAGGGCGACCGCGGCGATCGTGGGGCCCGACATGGGGATCACGAACGACCACAGGCGACGCAGGTGCCCGGCGCCGTCCATGGAGGCGGCCTCGAGGACGGAGCCCGGCAGCGTGAGGAAGTGCTGGCGGAAGAGGAACGTGCCGTACGCGCTCGCGACGCCGGGGAGGATGAGGCCCGGGTAGGTGTTGATCCAGCCGAGGCCCGCGATGACCTGGTAGTTCGGGATCATCACGATCTGCTGGGGCACGAGGAGCGCGAGGATCACGACGCCGAACCACACGTTCTTGAAGGGCACGCGGATGAAGACCAGCGCGTACGCGGTCATCAGGCCGAGCAGCACCTTGAGGCCCGAGCCCGCGATCGTCTTGATGAGGCTGTTGGTCGCGAGCGTCGAGAAGGAGACCGTGTCGGACGCCGTCGCGTAGTTCGTCGGCGCGAAGGACGACGGGAGGAGCTTCAGCGGCAGCGAGTAGATCTCGCCGAAGTCCTTGAAGCTCGTGAGCACCATCCAGACGAGCGGCAGGAGCATGACGACGACCGCGAGGGCGAGCGCGAGGTACGTGCCGGCGAGGGACGGACGCGCCGACCCCTTCCCCGACGGACGGGGGCCGCGACGCGGACGGCGGGATCCCGCGGGCACGGCCGCGGGCTCCGGGCGGGCGAGGGTCGTGGTCACGAGTAGTGCACCTTCCGCTGGACGATCACGAGCTGGACGAGCGTGACGACGAGCAGCACGAGGAAGAGGATCGTGGCGACGGCCGAGGAGTACCCGGCCCGGCCGGCGACGAAGCCCTCGTGGTAGATCTGGTACATCATCGTGGTGGTCCCCTGCAACGGCCCGCCCTTGGTCATGGCGCTGATGAGGTCGAAGGTCTGCAGCGAGCTCAGCAGCGTGGTCACGCTGAGGAAGAACGTGGTCGGGCTGAGCAGCGGCAGCACCACGCGGAGGAAGGTGCGGACGCGGCCGGCGCCGTCGAGGGCCGCCGCGTCGAGCAGGTCCTTCGGCACGGCCTGGAGGCCCGCGAGGTAGATGAGGGCGCAGTAGCCGAGGTCGCGCCAGACCTGCACGGTGGTGACCATCGCGAGCGCGGCGCCCGGGTCGCTGTACCAGTCGGGCGACGGGAGGCCGAGGAACTGCAGGCCCGCCGAGATCAGGCCGAAGTTCGGGTCGAAGACGTAGAGCCAGAGGAAGCCGACGGCGACGCCGGAGAGCACGTACGGCGCGACGATGATGGTGCGGACGGGCCCGCGCAGCCGGATCCTGCGGTTGAGCAGCACGGCGACGCCGAGCCCCAGCACCATCGAGCCGACCACCGTGACGCCCGTGAAGATCACGGTGACCGAGACGACGGTGGGCGTCTGCGGGTCCTGGAACCAGGCGACGTAGTTGGCGAGGCCGACCTCGCGCGCCACCTGGGACCCGATGTTCCACTGCAGCGTCGAGTAGTAGAAGGACTCGAGGAGCGGCTTGTACGTGAAGACCGCGAGCAGGAGCACGTTCGGGCCGACGAAGGCGAGGAACAGCAGGCCGTCGCGGAGGCTCCCGGGGCGGCGGCGGCGCGGGCGCGGCGCGGCGGCGGGGCGCGCGGCATCGGTCGGGCGGTGCGCGCCGGTCGGGGGCGGCGCGGCCGCCCGGGCGGGCGCGGTGGTGTGCGTCACGTCGGTGGTCCTCCTCGCAGCCGGATCGGGAACGTTCCCGGATGCCCGGCGAGCTTCGCGAGCGGGGGTGAACGGACCGCTTCCAGCGCATGGCGCGGCGGTGGACGAGCGACGGCCAACGTCCCCTGTACGGGGGACGCCGGCCGCCGGGTCACCTGCGCGGGGAGCCGCCGCGCATCACGTGCGCGGAGGGGAGGCCGGGCCGTCGGGCGCCGTCGGGTCCTCGCCGGCGGGATCCGCGGGCGGAGCGGTGCGCGCGCCGCGCTCGGGCGCCGAGTCGCGCGCGAGGTCGGCCTCGAGCTTCTCCGCCTCCAGCCGGCCGCGGATCTCCTCGCGGTAGCGCGTGCGCCGGATCCTACGGGTCATGTCGACCATGAGCAGCAGCACCATGACGGCCACGAAGAAGATCGCGAGGAAGCCGACGGGCCCGGGCGAGACGGTGTCGGGGTCGAACTCCGCGCTGGGCGTGGGGCTCGGCGTGGTGGTGACCGCGGTCGCGAGCCGCAGGACGAGGTCGGCGCCCATCACGCGACCGCCGCCCGCTCCTCGTCGACGACGCCGGCGAACAGGTCGTGCTCCTCGTCCGGCACCTCGACGCGCGACTCCACGAGCTGGAAGTCCTCGAACGGCCAGGCCCGCTGCTGCAGGTCGCGCGGCCAGCGGAAGAACGTGCTGTCGGGCGCCACCTGGCTGGCGTGCGCGAGGAGCGCGCGATCGCGGGCCTCGAAGTGGTCGGCGACGTGGACGTGCGTGGTCGCGAGGTCGGGACGGTCGCCCATCCACCCGAGCATCTCGTCGACGGCCTCGAGCATCTCCGGGGCCGCGTCGGTCGCGACCAGGTGCTCGCGCACGGCGCGCAGCTTGGCGCCGTTGAAGATCCGGTCGAAGTACAGCTTGGAGACCTGCCACGGCTCGCCCGCGTCGGGGTAGGAGCCGGCGACGCCGGACTCGCGCCACGCCTCCATCGCGATCACGTGCGCCTGGATGTGGTCGGGGTGCGGGTAGCCGCCGTTCTCGTCGTAGGCGACGAGCACGTGGGGGCGGAACCCGCGGACCAGGCGGATGAGCGGCTCGGCCGACACCTCCACCGGGATGCTCGCGAAGGCCGCCGGCGGCAGCGAGCCGTCCTCGCGCGCCATGCCCGAGTCGACGTAGCCGAGCCAGCGGTGCTGCACGCCCATGACCGCCTGCGCGCGCGCCATCTCGATGCGGCGCAGGCCCGGCAGGTCGCGCTCGGCCATCGCCCGCTCCGCGAGCCCCTCGTTGAGGATGTCCCCCGCCTCGCCCCCCGTGCAGCTGACGACCATGACCTCGGCCCCCTGGTGCGTGTAGTGGGTGTAGGTCGCCGCGCCCTTGCTGGACTCGTCGTCGGGGTGGGCGTGCACGGCCATGAGGCGCAGGGTCACGGGGCTCCAAGGGTGGGGAATGTAGTCTGACCACCCAGAGTACAAGGTGCGTGTGAGGAGTTCGCCGTGACGACCGAGTCCCGCTCCCCCGCCCCCTCGGGCCCCTCCGCCGACGACGACGAGACCGTCGAGCACCGCGTCCCCGCCCCTCGATCGACCGCCGCGCTCGACGAGCGCTACGGCCGCACGCGGCCCGCGCGCATCCGCCAGCGCTGGCTCTACGGCACGGCCGGCGGCCTCGTCGCGCTCGTGTTCGGCGCGTGGGTGCTGTGGGCGGGACTCGACCAGGCGTCGGGATCCATCGACGCCACGGACCGCGCCTTCGACATCGTCGACGCCCGCACCATCGACGTCACCTTCTCCGTGGTCATGCCCGCCGGCACCCGGGCCTTCTGCGCCGTGCAGGCGCAGGACGAGCAGCGCTCGATCGTCGGGTGGAAGGTCGTCGAGCTGCCGGCCCAGGACGGGTTCGAGCGGATGGAGACGGTGCGCCTCCGCACCACCGGTCCCGCGGTGACCGGCTTGATCCACAGCTGCTGGCCCGCCTAGAGTGGGGGATTCGCCTCGACGGTTCCGTCGGGGCGTCCGTGCGAGTGCGAGGAGTCCATCGTGGCCGAGGAGCAGGCAGTCACCTGGCTGACCCAGGAGGCGTTCGACCGCCTCAGCAGGGAGCTCGACACCCTCAGCGTGCAGGGCCGCGAGGAGATCGCGAAGAAGATCGAGATCGCCCGCGAGGAGGGCGACCTCAAGGAGAACGGCGGCTACCACGCCGCCAAGGAGGAGCAGGGCAAGATCGAGGCGCGCATCCGCCAGCTCACGCAGCTGCTGCGGACGGCCGAGGTCGGCGACGCCCCCGAGAGCCACGGCATCGTGGAGCCCGGCACCGTCGTCACCGCGCTCATCGCCGGCGACGCGACGAAGTTCCTGCTCGGCAACCGCGAGATCGCGGGCGACAGCGACCTCGACGTCTACAGCGAGCAGTCGCCGCTCGGCGCCGCCATCATCGGCTGGGAGGTCGGGCAGAAGGGCGCGTACACCGCGCCGAACGGCCGCGAGATCCCCGTCGAGATCCAGGCCGTGGAGAACTACACGCCGTAGCGCACACCGCCGTCACGACGAGAGGGGGCGCGGACCATCCGGTCCGCGTCCCCTCTCGTCGTGCGGGGTGCACCCGATCGGGGCACCCGGACGTCAGTCGCGCTGGAGGCGCGGGTCGTAGCCGGCGTCGCGCAGGCGCTGGACGACCTCGTTCGTGTGCTCGGGACCGCGCGTCTCCACGCTCACCTCGAGCTCGACCTCGCTGATCTGCAGGCCGCGGCCGTGGCGCGTGTGCAGCACCTCGACGACGTTCGCGTTCGCCTCCGAGATGATCTGCGAGGTGCGCGCGAGCTGGCCCGGGCGGTCGGGCAGCATGATCCGCAGCTTCACGTAGCGGTCGCTCGCGGCGAGGCCGCGGCTGATCACGCGCTCCATCATGAGCGGGTCGATGTTGCCGCCGGAGAGGATCACGACCGTGCGGCCGGCGTCCGTCACCAGCCCCGCGAGGATGGCGGCGACGCCCACGGCGCCCGCGGGCTCGACCACGAGCTTCGCGCGCTCGAGCAGCAGCAGCAGGGCGCGCGCGGTGTCGTCGTCCTCGACGGTGACGACCTCGTCGACGCTCTCCCGGATGATGTCGAAGTTGAGCAGGCCGGGCTTCGCGACCGCGATGCCGTCCGCGATGGTCGGCGTGATCTCGATCTCGGTCGCGCGGCCCGCGGCGAGGGACGGCGGGTAGGCGGCGGCGTTCCGCGCCTGCACGCCGATGACGCGGATCGTGCGGCCCTCCTCGGCGGCGCGCAGCTTGAGCGCCGTCGCGACGCCGGAGATGAGCCCGCCGCCGCCGATCGGGACGACGACCGTCTCGACGTCGGGCGTCTGGTCGAGGATCTCGAGGCCGAGCGTGGCCTGGCCCGTGATCACGTCCTCGTGGTCGAACGGCGGGATGAGCACGGCTCCCGTCTGCGCGGCGAACTCGGCCGCGGCCAGCAGCGGCTCGGCGACCGTGTGCCCGCGCAGGATGACCTCGGCGCCGTACTGGCGGGTGGCCTGCAGCTTCGGGAGCGCGACGCCCACGGGCATGAAGATCGTGGCGCGGATCCCGAGCTCGCGCGCCGCGAACGCGACGCCCTGCGCGTGGTTGCCCGCGGAGGCCGCCACGACGCCGCGCGCCTTCTCCTCGTCGGTGAGCCGCGAGATGCGGTTGTACGCGCCGCGGATCTTGTAGGACCCGGTGCGCTGCAGGTTCTCGCACTTGAGGTGCACGGGGCTGCCGAGGATCTCCGCGAGGAACCGGGAGGACTCCATGGGTGTCACCTCGGCGACGCGGCTGACGACCTGGCGCGCGGCCTCGATGCGCGCGAGCGTGGGCGCGGATCCGCGGGGCAGCTCCCCGGCGAGCGCCGCGGCCTCCTCCCCCAGCTGCGACGGGTCGAGCTCGTCGCCGACGGCGCGGAGGTGCGGCAGGTCGGCGTGCGGCGCGGCGGCCGCCTCGTCGGCGGGGGTCCGGGCGGGTGCGGCGTCGGTCATCGGCTGGGCTTCCTCGGGTTCGGGCGGCGGGTGGCGTGCGCGGCGTCGGCGGGCACCGCGGGAGGCGGCGGCTCGGGTTGCCCCCGCCACGCCCCGCTGGCGACGTGCTTGACCATGGAGTTGACGGTCGCGACGAGCGGCACCGCGAAGAACGTGCCGGCGATGCCGCCGACCATCCCGCCCGCGGCGACCGAGAGGACGACCGCGAGCGGGTGCACCTTGACGATCGATCCCATGATGAGCGGCTGGAGGACGTGCCCCTCGACCTGCTGCACGAACAGCACGATGGCGATCATGATGAGCGCCTGCGGCAGCCCGTTGTAGACGAGCGCCACGAACACGGCGAGCGTGCCCGTGACGACCGCGCCGACGATCGGGATGAAGGACCCGAGGAACACGAGCACGCCGATGGGGATCGCGAGCGGCACCCCGATGATCGCGGCGCCGCCGGCGATGCCGATCGCGTCGATGAGCGCGACGAGCACCTGCACCTTCACGAAGTTCTGCAGCGTGGTCCAGCCGGCCCGGCCCGCGCCATCGACCGCGGGACGCGCGAGCCGCGGGAACAGCCGCACGACCCAGCGCCACATGCCCGCGCCGTCGATGAGGATGAAGAGGGTCGAGAAGAGCACGAGCAGCACGCCCGTGAGCACGTGCCCGAGGGACGACGTGACGGACAGCGCGCCGCTGAGGAGCGCGCCCGCGTCCCGCTGCACCGCGTCGACCGCCTGCGCGTACGCGTCGTTGAGCTGCTGCTCGGACAGCTGGAGCGGCCCGTCGGTGAGGAAGCCGCGGAGGTCGGCGTAGCGCGTGAGCGTCTGCGCGCGGAGGGAGTCGTACTGGCCGATGATCTGGGTCGTCACGAGGTACACGAGGGCCGCGACCGCGACGATCACGCCGATCTCCGAGATCGCGACCGCGAGCCACTTGGGCACGTGGTGGCGCTGCATCCACTGGGAGACGGGGACGAGGAGGGCCGCGAGCACGATGGCCAGGAACAGCGGGATGACCACGTACTCCAGCTGGATCACGAGCCACGCGACGACCCCGAGCACGCCGAGGATGAGCAGCAGCCGCCAGGCCCACGCGCCGGCGATGACCATCCCGGGCGGCACGGTCTCGGCGACGGTGCGCGCGACCGGCGGGGCGGAGTCGATGTCGGGCTCGGCGGGACGCTCGGCCGCGCGGGCGGCTGCCGCGGCGCGCGCACGGGATCGCTGGCCGAAGATCATGCTGGGAGTCTAGGACGGGCCTCCCGTGCGGCCGCTCCCCGCCGGGCCGGTGCCGGCCGGTGCCGGCCGGTCCCCGCCGCCCGGTCGGGGGTCGCCGCTAGCGTCGCAGCATGCCCGACACCGTCTCCCCCGCCCTCGCCCGACGCGTGGCCCTGGCGGCGCAGGGGCTCGGCCGGCCGCTCGCCGAGGCGGCGGGCACGCGCCGCCTGTCCGCGGAGATCCGCCGGCTGGGGCTGCTGCAGATCGACTCCGTCAACGTCTTCGAGCGCAGCCACCACCTGCCCGTGCTCGCCCGCGTGGGGCCCTACGACCGCGCCGCGCTCGACCGGATGCTGTTCGGCGGCGGGGGCGCCTACACGGAGTACTGGGCGCACCAGGCCGCCGTGCTGCCCGTCGACGACCTGCCGCTGTTCGGATGGCGGATGGCCGCGGAGCGCGCCCGGCGCACGCGGCCCGGCTCCTGGGCGCTCGAGCACGCGCCGCTGATCGCCGAGGTCCGCGCCGAGCTCGCCCGCACGGGGCCGGTGCCGGCGAGCGCGATCGAGCACGAGTCCAACGTCCGCACCGGCCCCTGGTGGGGCTGGTCGGACGTGAAGCGGGCGCTCGAGGCGATGTTCGCGTGGGGCGAGATCGCGAGCGCCGGCCGGCGCGGGTTCGAGCGGGTCTACGGGCTCGCGGAGGACGTGCTGCCGGCCTCGGCCCGCGACCGCGCAGTGCCGGAGGAGGACGCCGTGCGGGAGCTCGTGCGCCGCGCCGCCGTCGCGCACGGCATCGGCACGGCCGCCGACCTCGGCGACTACCACCGGCTGTCCCGCGCCGCGACCGACCGCGCGCTCCGCGACCTCGCCGACGCGGGCGAGGTGCTGCCCGTGACCGTGCCGGGCTGGGAGGGGCGCGGGAAGCCGCTGCCCGTGTGGCTGCACCGGGACGCGCGGCTGCCCCGGCGGATCCGCGGCGAGGCGCTGCTCTCGCCCTTCGACCCGGTCGTGTGGTTCCGCGAGCGGGCGCTGCGCCTGTTCGACCTGCACTACCGGATCGAGATCTACACGCCGGCGGCGCAGCGCGTGCACGGCTACTACGTGCTGCCGGTGCTGGTGGACGACGAGATCGTCGCCCGGGTGGACCTCAAGAGCGACCGCCAGGCGGGCATCCTGCGCGTGCAGGCGTCGTGGATCGAGGAGGGCCACGATCCCGCGGCGGTCGCCGAGCGCGTCGCGCCGCTCGTCGAGCGCGCGGCCGCGTGGCAGGGGCTGGATGGCGTCGGCGTCGTCGATCGCGGGACGCTCGCGCCGGCGCTGCGGGCGCACCTGCCGGCCGTCGCGGCCGTCGCGGCCGTCGCGGCCGGGGTCTCCGCCGATCCGGCCGGCTGAGGCGCGGCGGCTAGAACTGCACGCGCGGCGGCTCGGCGATGGACGCGAGGCTGGAGACCTCGTAGAAGTCCCGCTCGCCGAAGCCCAGCCCGCGCACGAAGAGCGTGTTCGGGAACTGCGTGATCTTGGTGTTGAGCTCGCGGACGCCGCCGTTGTAGAAGCGGCGCGACGCCTGGATCCGGTCCTCGGTGTCCACCAGCTCGCCCTGCAGCTGCAGGAACGTCTGGCTCGTCTGCAGCTGCGGGTACGCCTCGGCGACCGCGAACAGCGACTTCATCGCGCCCTGCAGGTGCTCCTCGGCGGCGCTCGCCTCCGCGGGGCTCCCGGCGCTGATCGTCTCGGTGCGCGCGGAGGCCACCTTCTCGAACACCTTCTGCTCGTGGTTCGCGTAGCCCTTGACCGACTCGATGATGGTCGGCAGCAGGTCCGCGCGCCTCTTCAGCTGCACCGTGATGTCGCTCCACGCCTCGTCCACCCGCACGTTCAGGGTGATGAGGGCGTTGTACGTGGCCCAGAGGTAGATGCCGACGAGCACTGCCAGGAGCACGACGACTCCGAGCGCGATCCACAATTCCATGCTCGGATCCTACGCGCGGGCCTGGGGAGGACCCGGGGGATCCACGGCCCGCGCACCCGTTCTGGGGGCGGGGCGGCCGTGCGCGTCCGGGTCAGCCGCGCTCGCGCAGGGTGTCGCGGAGGAAGCGGTAGGAGGAGCGGGGCGTGCGGTCGCGGGTGTCCGGATCCACGTGCACGAGACCGCGCGGCGCCCGGCGCCCGGCCTCCCACTCGAAGCCGTCGAGGAGGCTGCCGGCGATGACGACCTCGAGCCGCACGCCCTCCGCGGCGCCGCCCGGCGCGACGGCGGCGAGCGCCTGCACGAGGTGGTCGGAGATCGCGTGCGCACGGCGCGGATCCCGGCGGGAGCCGTCGCGGTCGTCGACCTGCTCGGGGTGGGCGGCGTCGAGACCGGAGAGCACGACGGGCGGCAGGGCGTCGCCGTAGCGCGCGCGGAGGTCGGCGAGCACGACGGGGACCAGGTCGGGCGCGACGGGGTGGCCGTCGAGGGAGGTGGGGTGGTCGGTCCAGGGCAGCTCGGCTAACGGGATCGCGGTGGATCCGGCGACGAGTCGCGGCACGGCGGCGACGCGGATCGGGTCGGCGAGCGCGACCCCGTAGTGGTCGAGCGGTTGGCCGATGGAACGGAGGTCGGCGGGATCCACGCGCCCGAGCCGCTCGAAGGCCTCCGCGTGCGGGCCGTCGAGGTCCGGGTAGCGCCCGAGGAGCACGGCGTCGGCGAACAGGTCCTGGTGCAGGGCGCGCGCCACGACGGCGGCCGCGCGGTCGTCGTCGTCCCCGGAGGCGGCCTCGACGACGCGGTGGGCGTTCACGATGCCGACGCGCGCCGAGGAGCGCGCGCCGCGGATCGCCTCGACCGCGCGGCCGTGCGCGAGCAGCTGGTGGTGCACGGTGGGCAGCGCGTCGAGCCCCAGGCGCGAGCCCGGCGCGTGCGTCCCGGCGACGTGGCCGCCCATCGTCGTGAGCGCGGGCGTCCGCAGCGTGACCCAGTCGGGCACGCGGTCGGCGAGCGCCTCGGCGGCGAGGTACGCGAGGTCGCCGAAGCGGAGCGCGGTGTCGCGGTGGAGCCAGCCGCCGCGGTCCTGCAGCTCGACGGGCAGGTCGTGGTCGTGCAGGGCGGCGCGCGGACGGATGCCCGCGGCCAGCAGGGCGTCCACCAGCTCGTCGTAGAACCCGATGCCCTCGCGACGGAGGCCGCCGCGGGCCTCCGGCTGGATCCTGGACCAGGAGAGGGAGAAGGAGAGGACGTCGGCGCCGAGCTCGACGGCGAGCGCGACGTCCTCCGCGCTGCGGGCCATGTGCTCCGCTCCGCGCTCCGGGTCGCTGCCGTCCGCCACCGCGCCGGGCCGCCGCGCGAACGCGTCCCACACGGACTCGGTGCGGCCGCCCTCGTGCGCGCGGCCCTCGACCTTGGTCGCGCTCGTGCTCACCCCGATGCGCGGGCCGCCCGCGAGCAGACCCGCCAGCTCGGTCGGCGTCGGGCGGTCGGGGGCGGCGTCGCGAGGGGTCACGTGAGCCAGTATCGGGCACCGGGACGGCGCCTCCCCGCGCCGGCCGGCCGTGCGGGCGCTCGGCATCGCACCCGGGCCGCCCGGGGCGCCGCACCGAGGACGCACACCGCGCATCCCGGCGTCGGGCATGCGCCGCACAGGTTCGGGTACCACTTCCGTCACGGTCGGTGCGGGCGGTTGACACGCCCGGATGCACCCGCCTGAATGGAGGCACGGTGCAGCAACTGGCGAGGAACGAGGAGCGCCCGTCCACGGGGGGTGGAGCGGGCGGGATCCGTCGATCCCGCGAGCGGGCCGTCCGCACCGCCTCGGTGCTCCTGCTGCTCGCGGCGCTCCTCGCCGGCGGCACCGTCGCCGCCTCCGCCGCCACCGAGACCCCAGCCCCCACGCCGAGCCCCGTCCCCTCCGGCGCGCCCGCGCCCGCGCCGACGGTGGAGACGCCCCCGTTCTCCACCGATGGCGCCATCGCGGTCACCGGCACGCGGCCCGCGGGCGCCGACGTGCAGGTCACCATCGCGAGCGTGCCCGCCGCCGTCACGCTCCCCACCTCCACCACCTGGCGCGCTACCGCGACCGGCGTCCCGGACGGGCAGAACCCGGTGCGCGTCACCGCGGGCGGGCAGGAGGCCACCGCGACCGCGACCGTCCTGCGGGCTCCCGGCGTCAACAGCTTCTCCGTCGTGACCACCGGCCTCGTCAGCGGCACGGGCTACCCGGGCGCGGTCGTCGACGCGCGCTCGGGTGGTGCCGCCTGCCGCGCCACCGTGGGCGCCTCGAGCACGTGGGCGTGCCTCCTCGCCCCGCCGCCGGCGTCCGGGACCGGCGTGCCCGTCACCGCCACGCAGTCCACGCCGTGGAGCACGGGCACGCCCGCCGTCGGCCGCGGCACCGGCAACTTCGACACGACGGCACCCGGAGCCGCGGTCATCACCGCGCCCGCGGCCGGCGCCACCGTCGACGCCGCGGGGATCACGATCTCCGGCACCTCCGACGAGGACGGCGACGTCGTGCGCGCCTACCTCACGGGCTACGGCGACGCCGCGTGCCAGGCGCAGGTCGCCGGCGGCCGATGGTCGTGCACGACCGGCACGCTGCCGCCCGGGCCGCGGGGGATCACCGCGACGGTCACGGATCCGCTCGGCAACATCAGCACGCTGGCCGCGGAGGTCGACATCACGGTCGCGCAGGCCGCGTCCTCGCCCACCCCGGGCGCGACCACGCCGCCCGCGAGCGCGACGCCCGAGGCCACCAGCTCGCCCGAGGGCACGCAGGCGGCGCCCGCGCCCGGATCCGTCCCCGGCGGCGGCGAGGGCGGCGGCACGACCGGCACGGCGCCGGGGCACGACGGCGCGACCGGATCCGGATCCGCGCCCGCCGCCGCCGCGCCCGGCACCTGGAACGCGCCCACGCGCTTCGGCACGTCGCTCCAGCCCCTGCCCGCGGCGTTCACCGACGGCCGCGGCCTCCTCCCCCTCCTCCTCGCCCTCGGCGCGGTGCTCCTCGTCACCCTCCCGGCCCTCCTCCTCCGCGGTGCCCTCGTCGCCCGCTTCGGTGGCCGCCACCGCGCGGCCGAGGACGTCACGCCGCTGCGGATCATCGCCCGCGGCGACGCCGCCGCCCTCACCACGCGGGCGGCCGCCGCGGCCTTCACCGGCTCGACCGCGACGACCGGCCAGCTGCGCATCGTCCCCGGCCGGCTCGACTCCGCTCCGCTCCCCGTGCCCGCCCGGCGCGAGCCCGAGCCGACGCTCCTCGGCGCCCGCCCCGCACGCGAGCCCGGCCGCGCCGGCCGCTGGGGCGCCGCCGCGGCAGCGCTCGCGCTGGCCGCCGCGCTGGCCGCCCTGTCGCTGCCCGTGGGATCCGACCCCAACGCCGTGCGCCTGTTCCTCGCCGCCCTCGTGGGGCTCGCCGTGGTCAACGGCGTCGGCGTGGTCGCGGTCGCCTCGGTGGCCGGCCGCGTGGGCGCCGGGCCCGCGCGCGTGCGCGCCGTGCCCGCCCTCCTCGTCCTCTCGGCGACCGCCGTGCTCGCGTCGCGGGCGTTCGGCCTCGCGCCGCCCATCGTCATCGGCCAGGTCCTCGGCCTCGTGGCCGACGACCGCGACGACCGGTCCCGGGCCCGCCTCGCCCTCGTGCAGTCGGGATCGCTCGCGACGCTGGGCCTCGTGGCCTGGATCCTGTACGGCCTCGTCCCCGCGACCGGCGGGATGTGGCCGCAGCTGGCGAACGAGCTCCTCAGCGTCATCACCCTGGCCGCGCTCAGCTCCGCGGCGCTGGCGCTCGCGCCCGTCTCCCTCGTGCTCGGGCGCTCGCTGCTGCTGCGCTCCCTGCCGCTGTGGGCCGTCGTCAGCGTCGCCGTCCTCACGCTGGCGTTCGCCGCGGTGGCCACGACCGCGAGCGGGGTACCGGCCGAGGTCTGGATCACGGCGCTCGTCATGGCCGGCGCCTTCGCGGCGGTGAGCCTGGCCGTGTGGCTCTGGATCCGCGTGGTCGAGCCCTCGCTGCAGCGCCTCTAGCCGCGCGACGCGCACCGGGGTCACGGGGATGGGCGGCGCGCGCGACCCGGGGGCTCCGCCCGCGCGGATCACCGTCGACGAGGGACAGGTCCGTCGGCTCGTCGCCGACCAGTTCCCCGAGTGGGCCGGCCTCTCCGTCGCGCCCGTGCCGGCGGGCGGCTGGGACAACCGGACCTTCCGCCTCGGGGACGGCCTGCTGGTGCGGCTTCCGAGCGCCGCGGAGTACGCGCTGGCGGTCCCGAAGGAGCAGCGGTGGCTCCCGCGCCTCGCGCCCTGCCTGCCGGTGCCCGTCCCCGTCCCGCGCGCGCAGGGCGTCCCGGGGTCGGGGTACCCGTTCCCCTGGTCCGTGTACGAGTGGATCGAGGGCGAGCCCGCGAGCTCCCGACCCGCGCGTGACCCGATCGAGCTCGCGGAGGACCTCGGCGGCTTCATCACGGCCCTGCAGCGCGTCGACGCGTCCGACGGCCCGAAGCCGGGCACGCACAGCTGGTTCCGGGGCGGCCCGCTCCTCACCTACGACGCGCAGACCCGCCGCGCCCTGACCCAGCTGGAGGGCGAGGTCGACCGCGCGGCGGCCACGCGGATCTGGTCGCGCGCGCTCGCGTCCCGCTGGGACGGCAGGGACGTCTGGTTCCACGGCGACCTGGCGCCCGGCAACATCCTGCTGCGCGACGGGAGGCTGTCCGCCGTCATCGACTTCGGCACCTGCGGCGTCGGCGACCCCGCGTGCGACGTGGCGGCCGCCTGGACGCTGTTCCCCGCCGAGGGGCGCGCGGCGTTCCGCGACCGGCTGGCGGTCGACGACGGCCTCTGGTCCCGCGGGCGAGGCTGGGCGCTGTGGAAGGCGCTGATCACGTGCGTCGAGCACCGGGGCAGCACCGACCGGGCTGCCGTCGACGCCCGACGTGCGCTCCACGGGATCTGCGCGGAGCACCAGGACGGCTGAGCGCCCTCAGCAGCCACCACCCGCCGCCGTCCGCTGCCGCGCCGCGCCTGGCGCGGACCCTCGGCCGGGGCCACACTGGGGGCGTCGCCGGCTCCGGCGGCCTCGACCCGGCCCGCGCGGCCCCGACGGCAGGAGTCCAGCATGAGCACATCGAGCACGTCCCTCTGGGCGGCGCTCACGCGGCGGAAGCCCGTGGAGACGATCGAGGCGGAGCCCGGCGCGGCCGGGGAGGAGGGCGGCCTCACCCGCTCGCTCGGCCTCTGGCAGCTCACCGCGATCGGCGTGGGCGGCATCATCGGCACCGGCATCTTCACGCTCGCGGGCACCGTCGCGAACCAGACGGCCGGCCCCGCCGTCCTCATCTCCTTCCTCATCGCCGGCATCGCGAGCGCGGCGGCGGCCCTCTCCTACGCCGAGTTCGCGGGCATGATCCCGAAGGCCGGCTCCGCGTACACGTACGGCTACGCGGCGCTCGGCGAGATCGTCGGCTGGTTCATCGGGTGGGACCTGCTGCTCGAGTACACCGCCATCGTCGGGGTGGTGGCAATCGGCGTCTCCGGCTACGCGGGCTTCCTCCTCGACCAGTTCGGCGTCGACCTGCCCGCGTGGATGCTCGGCGCCGCCGGCACGGGCGACGGCCACGTGGTCGACCTCTTCGCCGTGATCCTCTGCCTCGGCACCGCCTTCGTCCTCACCCGCGGCATGAAGAGCGTCGGCCGCTTCGAGCTGTACCTCGTGGGCCTCAAGGTGACGCTGGTGCTCGTGATCGTCGTCATCGGCTTCACGCAGATCACCGGCGCCAACTACCAGCCGTACTTCCCGTTCGGCGCGGCCGGCGTCTTCACGGGCGCCGCCACCGTCTTCTTCGCCGTGTTCGGCTACGACGCCATGAGCACCGCGGCCGAGGAGTCGAAGGACGCCACCAAGCACATGCCGAAGGCGATCCTGCTGTCGCTCGCGATCGCGATGGTGCTCTACGTGCTCGCGACCATCGTGCTCACGGGCATGCAGAGGTACAGCGACATCAACCCGGAGAGCGGCTTCGCGACGGCGTTCGAGTCGGTGGGCCTGCCGGCCGTGGCGAACGTGGTGGCGGTGGGCGCGATCGTCAGCGTCGTCACCGTGATGCTCACGTTCATGCTCGGGGCGTCGCGCGTGTGGTTCTCCATGAGCCGCGACGGGCTGCTGCCCAAGTGGTTCGCGGTCACCGACCGGAAGCGCAACGTGCCCACGCGCGTGACGTGGATCATCGGCATCGGCTCGGCCCTGTTCGCGGGCTTCCTGCCCATCACGGTGGTGGCGGAGCTGACGAACATCGGGATCCTGCTGGCGTTCGTCGTGGTGTGCGCGGCCGTGATCGTGCTGCGCTACAAGCGCCCGGAGATCCCGCGGGCGTTCCGGCTGCCGGCCATGCCCGTGGTGCCGATCATCGGCATCGGCTTCTCGCTGTGGCTCGTCTCGTCGCTGCCGTGGGAGACGTGGGTGCGGTTCCTGGTGTGGCTCGTCATCGGCCTCGTGATCTACCTCACGTACTCGCGCCGCAACTCGGTGCTCGCCCCCGACAGCCCGCGCAACCGCGGCTGACCGGACCAGGCGGGCACGCGGCGCCCCTGCTGCGTCGTGACCCGCGGGCTAGTTCGCGCCGCTGGTGTTGATGCCGCCGTTGACGCCGGCGGGGAAGAACCCGCCCTTCGTCACGGCCTTGTTGTTCAGGTACACGATGTTGAGCACCTGGCCGGTCGTGCGGCTGAACGCGATCGAGTTCGCGTCGGTCGGCACCAGGTTGGCGCCGCCCGAGACCGTGATGCCCTGGTCGAGGTCCGTGGACCCGTCGAGGGAGTCGCGCGCGTTCGAGATCGCGTTGGTCGGAGCCGCGAGGCCCTTCGCGAACAGCGACGTGCGGATGATGCCCGCGTGGTACGCCTCGACCGCGAGGATGCCGGCGGCCGCCTCGAGGTACGTCTTGTTCGTGATGAGCGGGGCCGCGCCCTTGTAGGCGGTCACTCCGACGTCCTCGAAGACGAACGACGCGAGCAGGAAGTTCTCGTCGCTCGCGAACGCGTCGAACTTCTCGCCCGCCTTGATGAGGCCAGCGGCCTGGGCGGCCGCGGAGAACGCCGCGTCCAGGTTGATCGCGGGACGCGCGACCCGCGCCGAGCCCAGCGCGGACCGCAGGAACTTCACGTGCGCCTTCTCGTCCTGCGCGATCTCGCGCGCGTACTGGCGGATGGCGTTGTCCTTGAACTGCACCTGGCGACCGCCCGTGACCGCGCCCGGCGTGCCGACGCCGGAGATGTCGTTCGGGACGAGGCCAGCGCCCGTGGAGGCGCGCAGGTAGAACTCGGCCTCGAGGTACTCGAGGTTGAGCGCGAAGTTGAGGACCGCGGCGTCCGTGACGGCGCCCGCGTCGGCCTCGGCCTGCGCGTCGGCCGCCTGGGCGCCCGTCGCGGGGATCAGGGCCGCGGCGCCGACGCCGAGCCCCGCCACGCCGGCGGCGGTGAAGAAGCGACGACGGTCGAGCGGCGACTGCGCGCTCTTGTCGATGGCCTGGGTGATGAACTTCTTGTCGAACATGGATGAGCTCCCTTGATCGGCGCGTCCGTATCCCAGATACCGAGCGCGTGGTGGTTCGAACGCTAAACGGGTGTGCGGCATACGGGAAGAGGCACGGGGCATCGTTTCGCCGGATGTCGGAAAGCGTTCGGAACCCGGCTCGATGCGGTTTGGGTCGGATCCATGCGGATCCGACCCGCGGCGATCACGTCGGGATGACCTTGAAGAGCACCTTGTGCCTCACCATGAACCAGATCGCCGCGAGCACGAGCGTGTGGATCACTGTCCCCTGTAAGAAATTCGACCTGTCGAGGAACGGCAGGCTGCCGACGAGCAGCACGAAGAACACGTGGACGATGAAGACGTAGAGGCTCGCGGATCCGAGCGGCGTGTAGAACCAGCCGAACGCGCGGTCCACGGGCTTCCAGACCCGGGTGAGGAACGTGTACGCGACCACGAGCATCAGCGCGAGGTCGATGAGACGGCCGGGCTGCAGGAACGTGCGCTGGTACAGCGACTCGTACAGCGACGAGTAGAGGCCGTCGGGCACGCCCGGCAGCTGCACGCCGAAGGTGTGGCCGGCCCAGAGCACGGCGAGCGAGCCGACGTACGCGACGAGCGCGATCGTCACCAGCACGCGGCCGACGCGGCCCGTGAGCGCACGCGTGATCTGCCTCCGGTAGTAGCCGATCACCAAGCCGTTGAGGAACGCGACCTGCCACGTGAGCAGCGGGAAGACGTCCTCGAACATCGACGGCAGCACGCGGATGTCGTACTGCGCGTTGAGGAGGTACGCGGCCCAGCTGACGATGACCACGACCCACCACATGCGGCGGCGGAGCAGCCAGACGATCGCGGGGACGAGCAGGGTCAGCACCACGAACAGGCCCATGATGTTGAACACCCACGGCCCCATGCGCAGCAGCAGCAGGTCGCGGATCGCGTACCAGGGCGGCGGGTAGTCGAGCAGGCGCGCGCCGTTCGGGTAGAGGTCGTAGACCTGCCCGGTGGTCGTCTTGCCGTCGGCGCCCGTGCCGCGGTCGGTGAACGTGGTGATGACATCGGTGTTCAGGAACGGCACGAACGTGAGAGCGAAGACGATGACGACCACCGCGATCGACACGACGTACTGCTTCACCGCGCGCCGGAGGATGGAGACGAGCGCCTTCACCTCGCCGTACTTCTTCACCGCCAGCGGGTAGACCATGCCGAGCACGAGGCCGGACAGCAGCACGAACATCTCGGCGCCCGTGATGGCGCCGATCGCGTTGATGCTGATGTAGGAGTACGTGCTCGCCACCTCGATGTGCGTGACGACCACGACGACGATGATCCAGCCGCGGAAGAGGTCGAGGCGGCGGTCGCGGGGGCTGTTCTCGTCGGGGTAGCGCCAGCCGGGCTTCAGGCGGCCGATGGGGCCGGAGATCACGAACAGCAGCAGGAGCACGACCGCGCAGAGCACGATCCAGCCCATCTGCTCGTCCTCCGGGGATCCCGGGTCGCGGTACTGAGCGGTGGCGATGTTGGCGCGCTCCTGGTCGAAGACCTGCGTGACCGGCCCGAGGGTCGCGGTCGCCGGATCCAGGTGCGTGCGGAGCGCCGACGCCACGGTGGTGTCGCCCGTCGCCCGCCAGTCGATGACGGCGCCCTTGGCCTCGGCCTCGGTGCGCTGGAGCTCGCGCCACACGACCATGCCGATGCCCGGGTGCGCAGATCGGACGTCGGCGGAGAGCACCTGGTCCCACCACGCGCTCTTGATGTCGATCTCGGAGGCGCCGTCGGTGCGGGCCGGGTCGTAGAGCGCGCCCGTCTCGATGACGGCCGGCTTGCCGGTGCCCTCGATCCACTCGGCCGCGAAGTCCCGCCCCGCGCCGCCCTGGTCGGAGTAGCCGTACGCGCCCGAGAGCTCGCGGGAGAACTTGTCCTGCTCGGGCACGACGTTCTTCCCGAACTCCTGCTGCGGGATCACCTCGGTGCCGAGGTAGTCCTGGGTGGGCTCCCCGACGGTGAAGTCCTGCTCGGCGCCGAAGTGGGACGCGGACAGGCCCACCCAGTCGACGGCGTCGTCGCCCGGGTAGTACGGCCGGTAGGCGTCGTCGTCCACGTCCACGCGGCCGTTGCCGTCGGTGTCGAGCTCGGCGATGGAGCGGGTGGCGGATCCCTGCGTGAGGCCGTCCGCGGATCCGAACGGGTAGCCGGCCGCGTAGGCGGGCGACCACACGGTGACGGCGCCCGCGTCGGAGGCGTGCACGGCGTCCGCGACCTGGCGGAAGGCGGCGACGTACGCCGTCGGCTGCTGCCCCCAGGGGGTCCACGACCCGTTCATCTCGGGGGCGAACCGCACCAGCGCGCGGGAGTCGTAGCGCTGGCGGAGCGCCTCGAGCCGGCCCATGAGGGCGGTCGCGTCGGCCGCGGTCAGGTCGGCGAGCGGCTTCGTCGGCTCGAGCGTGAGGAAGAGGAGCGACCCCTGCTGCGCGGCCTGCTGCGCGAACTGGTCGAGGTAGGTGACGTCGTCGGATCCGAGCGGGTAGCGCACCGACTGCCCGAGCACCGCGGGGGTCGCCCCGAGGCGGTCCGCGTAGCTCTGCGCGTCGTCGGCGGTCCAGTCGATGATGCCGCCGAACCAGGGCGCCGCGGGCCCCCGGGTGAGGTCGACCTCGTCGGCGGGCGCCGCGGGCGCGGCGGCCCGCGGCGCGGCCGGTGCCGCGAGCGCCGCCGTCGCCGGGACGACCGCGATCGCGAGCGCCACCATCGCGGCGGCCCACCCGCCGATCCGTCCTCGCGTGCGCCCGCCCCCGCGTGCCCGCATCCCCCCGCCGCGCATCAGCCGCGCAGCCTGACCAGTCGCCAGCGGTTGCTGCCGTCCGTGCGCTCGTACGTGAGGTCGTCGAGGGCCGCCTGCGCGAGCGCCAGCCCGCGCCCGCTCTCGCTGAGGTCGTCGGGCATGGACACCCGGGTGAGGTCGACGACGGCGGGCTTGCCGTCGTCCTCGAACAGCGCGACGATGCGGTCGTGCTGGCAGATCACGGTCATCGTGAACGTCACGGGGTAGCCCGCCCGCTCCCCCACCGCGACGCCGTGCTCGACCACGTTGCCGGCGATCTCCACCACGGCCGTCTCGAACAGCATCCGCTCGGTGTCGCTCACGTCGAAGGCCTGGTCCCACACCGCCGCGATCACCGCGTGCACGGCGGAGAGGCTCTCCTCGACGGCCGGGAGCGTGACGTTGGCCCGCACCGGCGGCGCGTGGTGCGTCATGCCCTCATCGGTCACGGAACACGCCCTCGGGCGAGTCGTGCACCGTGAGCACGCGATTGAGGTTCGTCAACTCCAGCACGGCCTTGACCTGCGCGTTGGGGCGGGCGAGACGGAGGTCGCCCCCCGCCTGGCGCGCGCGCTTGAGCCCCGAGACGAGGGCGCCGAGGCCGGAGGAGTCCATGAAGTCGGTGCTGCCGAGATCCACCACGACGAAGGCCCGGCCGCCGTCGATGACCTCGGTGAGGATGGTGGTGAGCTGCCGGGCGGAGACCATGTTCAGGCGGCCGGTCGGCGTGACGACGCTCACGTGCGTGCCCTGCTCGTTGACTGCGATGTCGATCATGCGTCCTCCTTGGCCGGCGTGAAGCCCCGGTAGCGGGCCGCACGGATGATGATGCTGAAGATCGCCAGGTCGAAGACGACCCAGGCGAGGTTGGTGAACGTGCCGAGCGGCGTCGCCTGCCCGACCGAGAGGCGCAGCAGGCCGATCGCCGACGCGACGATGAGCGCGCCCATCACGTAGAGCTGCGGCTTCACGAGGTCCCACCGCGGCTTCCCGCTCGCGGCGCGGACCTTCGGGGTCACCGCGAAGTCGAGGGGCTTGCGGAAGAACACGTTGGCGACGGCCGTGGTGACCGACGAGATCCACACCGGGAAGAGCGCGAGCGAGTACTGCTGGCCGCGCCAGGTGCGCTTGCCGCGGCCGACCACCGCGAACAGGAGCTGGTTGACGAGGAGGAACGGGATCAGCCGCACGAAGAAGTCCGTCGAGATCGCCTGCACCGGGAGCACGCCGAACACGAGGTAGATGATGGGCGCGGCCACGTAGACCACGGCCGTGAAGCCGGAGAAGTAGCTCCACATCGTGGCGAAGTACATGAGGCGCTGCGGGATGGAGAGCGCCTTCTGCAGCAGCGGGTTCTCGCGGAAGAACACCTGGATCGTGCCCTGCGCCCAGCGGAGGCGCTGGGTGAGCATCGTCGGCAGGTCCTCCGGCGCGAGCCCGTACGCGAGGACCTCGTCGTGGTACGCGGACTTCCAGCCGAGCCCGTGCAGGCGCATGCAGGTGGCCATGTCCTCGGTGACCGAGATGGTGGCCAGCGGCATGATCGACTGCGCGTCGTCGTCGCGGTGCACGTCGATGTCGCGGACGATCGCGCGCACGGCGTCGAGCGCGCCGAGCGGCGACCAGTCGCGCTCGGAGAGGCGGGCCATGGCGCTCTCGTCGACGAGCGACACGGCGTCGCGCGCGGCCGAGTGCCGGCCGGCCAGCGCGGCTATCTCGGCGAGGTCGGCGTTCAGGGCGGCCATGTCGTCCTGCACCATGCGGGCGGCGATGGAGTCGACGCGCTTCTGGAAGCGGTAGGTCACGTCCGCGAGCGGCTGCCCGCGGCGGAGCTCGGCGCGGGCGCGGCGCACGTCGTAGGCGACGTCGTCGAGGGCCTTGCGCAGCTCGGGCTGCTCGGGGTCGAGCTCCTCGCGCGCCTTGTCGATCACGTCGCCCGCCGTGCGGAGCGCGCGGAACACGCTGATCTCGATGTCCGTCACGTACCGCGAGACGCCGAGCAGCATGAGGGCCTCGCGGCGGAGGATCGCGTTGGATCCGCAGAAGAACGCCGCGTTCCACCCGTCCTTGCCCTGCTGGATGGGTCCGTAGAACAGCGGCGCCTGGCTGCCGAGCGGATCCGAGTCGGGCACGTTGACGAACACCTGCGGCGTCTGCACGATCGCCATGCGCCGGTCGTCGAAGTAGCCGAGCGTCTTGTCGAGGATCTCGGGCACGGGCACCTGGTCGGCGTCGAGGATGAGCATGAACTCGCCCTCGGTGGTGAGCAGCGCGTTGTTGAGGTTGCCGGCCTTCGCGTGGCGGGCGCGGCCCGACCAGTCGGCCGAGCGGGTGATCCAGCCGATGCCCTCGGCCTCGGCCAGGTCGCGGAGCTCGGTGCGGTTGCCGTCGTCGAGCACCCACGTCTTGTGCGGGTAGGTGATGCGCTGGGCGGCGCGCGCGGTCTCCATCACGAGGTCGAGCGGCTCGTTGAACGTCGCGATGAACACGTCGACCGTGAGCCCCGGCTGCGGCGTCGGCGGCCTCGGCCGGTCGCGGGCGCGCCACATCGTGAGCCCGAACAGCAGCGAGTCGATGAGGCTGTACGTCTCCGCGAGCACGAGCGGGATCGCGATCCAGAGCGCCTCGGTGTTCACCGAGAACAGCAGCCGCCAGATGATGTAGTTGAGGCCGAGGATCGCGGTCACCACGGCGAGGAAGCGGATGAACGCGAACCGCAGCGGCGACCGGCCGGTGGTCGGCGCGCGATGCGTCGAGCGGCTCACGTGCGGCTCACGGCGAGGACGGTGACGTCGTCGAGCGGCGCGCCGACGGACGCGAGGACGCGGACCCGCTCGACGAGCGCGTGCACGCCGCCGGCCTCGGCCACGAGGCCGCCGATGGCCTCGAACGCGGGATCGCTGCCGCCGAACATGTCGAAGAGGCCGTCGCTGAAGGTGACGAGCGTGTCGCCGTGGTCGAGCGTGAGGCGCAGCTCCGCCCAGCTGTGCTCCGGGTCGATGCCCACGGGCAGGTCCCCCGTGCGCAGGTGCGTGACGCGGCCGTCCGCGTGCACCACGATCGTCAGCCCGTGACCCGCGTCGGCGTAGCGCACCAGGCCGGTGCCGACGTCGATGTGGCCGTGCTGCAGCGTGACGAACGCGCCGGTGCGGCTGAGATCGCCCTCGAGCGACCGTGCGGCCTCCGTCACGAGGACCCCGGTGTCCCCCAGCGCGCCCGCGCCGAAGCGGTCGGCGGTGCCGGCCAGGCCGCGCAGGGTCGCGCGCACGGTGGCGGTGAGGATGGCGGCGCCGGTCCCCTTGCCCATCACGTCGGCGATGGCGAAGCGGAGGCCGGTGGGCGTGCGCTCGTAGTCGAAGAAGTCGCCGCCGACGACCTGGGCCGGGATGCACACCGCCGCGAGCTCGTAGCCGGGCAGCTCGACCTCCGCGACGGGCAGCAGGGCGGCCTGCACGGCCTGCGCGCGATCCATCTCCGCGCTCGTGGCCAGCTCCCGCTGGGCCCAGTCGGCCAGCTCGGCGAGGAGCGCCAGCTGGCCCTGGTCGAGGCTGCGGGGCCGGACGTCGTAGAGGCAGAGCGTCCCGATGATGGCGCCCTCGCTGTCGCGCAGCGGGTGCCCCGCGTAGAAGCGCACGTGCGGCGGTCCCGCGACCGACGGCAGGTGGCGGAACGCCGGATCCGCGGCCGCGTCCTCGACGACGAGCACGCGGTCCTCGCGGATGGTGGTGTCGCAGAACGCGCTCGTGATCGGTATCTCCGACATCTCGAGACCCGTGCGGGACGCGAACCAGATGCGGTCCCGGTCGGGGATCCCGATGGTGCACGCCGGCACGTCGAACGCGGTGCGGGCGAGGCGCGTGACGCGGTCGAAGCGCTCCTCCGGGGCCCCGTCGAGCAGCCCCAGGGCCTCGACGGCGCGCTGCGACGCGGTCGCCCGCGCGTCCTCGATCAGACTCATCCCCGCCCCCTCGCCGATGTGGGCCCCCGCCCACGGCACCCGGGATCGCCGGGCGCGCTCAGCTTACGTGCCCGGATCCATAGGGGGCGTACTAAGTGGCGCTACGCGGATGACCTCGGTAGTCGTCCCAGTGGTCGCGGAGGGGCTGCCAGCTTCGACGGCGGACCGGGGGATCTCATGGAATCAGCACGGCGGCCCGAGCTGCCCTACCTAGACGGCATGCGCGGGGCAGCAGCCCTCGCCGTCGTCGCGTTCCACGCGTTCCTCTACACGGGGCCCAGCGGGCAGGCCTGGCGGGATCTGCCGCTCCTCGGCTGGATCACCGGCTACGGCTACCTCGGCGTGCCCGTCTTCATCGTCCTGTCCGGCTACGTCCTCATGCTGCCCGTCGCCGGCCGCCCGGGGCTCGACCTCCGTCACGGCACGGGCACCTTCCTCCGGCGCCGAGCCAGGCGGATCCTCCCGCCCTACTTCGCCGCCCTCGCCCTCAGCCTGCTCATGGCGCTCGCGATCACCGTGATGAGCGACGGCGGCGGAACGGCCTGGGGAAGCGCGGCGCCCGCCGCCCCCGCCGGGATCGTGTCGCACGTCCTCCTGCTCCAGGACCTCTCCCCCGACTGGGTCAGCCAGGTGAACGCGCCGCTGTGGAGCGTGGCCGTGGAATGGCAGATCTACTTCCTCATGCCGCTGGTGCTGCTGCCGCTCTGGCGACGATGGGGCGGCCTGCCCGTCGTCGCGCTGGCCACGGTCGTGATGACCGGCGCGTCCCTCGCCGGCTTCGCCCCGTGGGCTTGCCCCTGGCTGCTGGGTCTCTTCGCCGCGGGGATGCTCGCGGCCGAGCTCACCGTCGGCGCGCGCCCGCGCTGGGCGTCCGACCGGCTGCTGCTCGCGGTGGCCGTGGGCGCCGCGGCCGTGCTGCTCCTCGGGATCACCGTTCTGCAGGGCCGCGTGTGGGCCGCGGAGCTCGTCGCCGGCGCGGGCTTCGCGTCGCTCCTCGCGTGGGCGGGTGCGCGCACGATGGCCGGATCCCGTCCCCGCGCGCCCGGGGCGTTCGTCACCCGGCCGGCGCAGCGGCTGGGGCTCGTCTCCTACAGCGTGTACCTCGTGCACAGCCCGTTCCTCGCGCTCGGGAACCTCCTGCTCCTGCCGCTCGGGCTGCCGACGGGCGCGCACGCCGCGCTGATGCTGCTCGTCGTCGCGCCGCTCGCGGTCGCCGCCGGCTTCGGCTTCTTCCAGCTCGTCGAGCGGCACTTCCTCAACACGCGGCAGGTGCACGTGACGGAGGCGGCGGATGCGGATGCGGACGCGGCACCGGTCGCGCCCAAGCCCGCGGCCTGACCGGTCGATCCCACCGCCGCGTCGGTGCCCCCGCAGGGACTCGAACCCTGACCTGTAGCGATTTTAAGTCGCCCGTCTCTGCCAATTGGACTACGGGGGCGGCGCGCGATGCGCTCCCGACAGCCTACGGTCGCCGTGCGGATCGGCGTGCCCGGGCATGACGACGGCCCGCAGGCTGCTTGCCTGCGGGCCGTCGTCGGTGGCGCGGGTGGATCAGGCGGAGGGCTTCTCGTCCGCGGTCTCGGCGCTGGGCGCGGAGCTGTAGCTGCCCGCGAGCGCCGGGGACTTCTCGCCCTCGGCGGGCGCGTCGGCCTTGTCGTCGGCGGCCTTCTTGGCGGGCGCCTCCTCCTTCTTCGCGGGGGCGGCGGGCGCAGCGTCCGCGGCGGGACGCGGACGCGACGCGAACGTCTCGAACGCGGTGCGCGGGGTCTCGCGCGCCTCGAGGGAGACGATGTCGCGGCCCCAGACCAGGTTGTTCAGCCAGCCCGTGACGACGCGCGCCTTGCGCTCGAAGGACGGGATCGCCAGGCCGTGGTAGCCGCGGTGCATGACCCACGCGGGGAAGCCCGTGATGCCGAGCTTGCCGGACTGGAACGCGCCCTGGTAGAGACCGAGGCCCGCGACGGCGCCGAGGTTCTTGTGGAAGTAGTCGGTGATCCCCTCGCCGCGGAGGCTCGCGGTGAGGTTCTTCGCCATGAGCTTGCCCTGGCGGACGGCGTGCTGCGCGTTGGGCACGCAGAAGCCGCCGACGCCGCCGCCCGTGAGGTCGGGGGTGGCCGCCACGTCGCCGGCGCCCCAGGCGTCCGCGACGATGCCGTCATCGCCCTCGACGCGACCGTCGGCGCGCACGCGCAGGCGCCCGCGCTCCTCGATCGGGAGGTCCGTGTTCTTGAGCATGGGGCTGGCCATGACGCCCGCGGTCCAGACGATGACGTCGGACTCGAACGACTCGCCGGTCGACAGCTCGACGACGCCTCCGACGGCGGACTTGAGCTGCGTGTCGAGGTGCACGAGCGCGCCGCGCTCGGCGAGGTTCTTCAGCACCCAGTGGCTGGTCTCGAGCGACACCTCGGGCATGATGCGGCCCATCGCCTCGATGAGGTGGAAGTGCGTGTCCTCGAAGTCGATCTCGGGGTACTTCTTCACGAGGTCCGTCGCGATGCTGCGCATCTCGGCGAAGACCTCGATGCCGGCGAAGCCGCCGCCGACCACCACGAAGGTGAGGAGGCGCTCGCGCTCGGGGCCGGCCGGCAGCGTGGCGGCGCGGTCGAAGTTGGCGAAGATGCGGTCGCGGATGGCGACGGCCTCCTCGATCGTCTTCAGGCCGATGGCCTCGTCCGCGACGCCCGGGATCGGGAACGTGCGCGAGACGCTGCCCGCGGTCACGACGATGATGTCGTACTTGAACTCGTACGGCTCGCCCACGGGCGGCGTGATCGTCGCGGTCTTCGACGCGTGGTCGATGCCGGTGACCTTCGCTGTGACGACGTTGGTGGTGCGGAGGTGGCGCCGCTGCGAGACGACCGCGTGGCGGGGCTCGATGGATCCGGAGACCACCTCGGGCAGGAACGGCTGGTACGTCATGTACGGCAGCGGGTCGACCATGGTGACCTCGGCCTCGCCGGATCGGAGGTGCGACTCGAGCTTCCATGCCGTGTAGAAACCGGCGTAGCCGCCGCCGACGATCAGGATTTTGGGCACGATGGATGACTCCCTGCAGGTTGTGGTCGAAATCAGGCTACCCCTTCCGGAGCAGCCGCCTGAAATGCCGCCACGCGACGACGGCCATGGCCGCCGCGAGCGCCGCGAAGACGGAGAGGACGAGGGCGGGGATCCCCACCTGGCGGAGCTCGCCCGCGGTCGGCAGCGCGTCGTCCGTGGAGTCGCTCGGGGGCGCGTCGGCGGGCACCGCGGGTGCGGCGTCCGGGGTGGCGGACGCGGCGGGATCCGCCGTGGCGGCGGGCGCGCGGCGGTACAGGCGCACCCACTCCTCGAGGTCGCCCAGCGGCTTCCCGCTCGCGGGCGCGACGTCCGCGGTCACGGCGGCCGCCGCGTCGACGAGCCCGCGGCCGTAGATCTCCGGCTGGCCCTTCTGCTTGGCCGTGGCGAGCACGCGCTCCACCACGTCGTCCGCCTTCAGCTCCGGATGGGCGGCGCGCACGAGCGCGACGACGCCGGAGACGAGCGGCGCCGCGCCGCTCGTGCCGCTCCACTGCACGTACCGGCCGCCGGGCTCCACGCCCACGAGCTGCTCGCTGGGCGCGGCGACGGCGATCGTGATGCCCTGCGACGACGCGTCGAAGCTCGCGGCCCCCGCGCGGTCGACGCCCGCGACCGCGAGCACGCCCGGGATCGTGGCGGGCGCGCCCACCTCCGTGGTGCCGCTCCCCCGGTTGCCCGCCGCCGCGACGACCACGACGTCGTGCTGGTAGGCGTAGAGGAAGGCGCGGTCCCAGCTCTCCGGCCAGTCGAGCGAGTTGCGGGTGAGGGACATGTTGATGACGCGGGCGCCGTTGTCGACGGCCCAGCGCACGGCGTCGGCGATCTGCGCGTCCTCGTCGCGGGCGCCGGGCGTCGGTCCGCCGAGCGCGACCGAGACGCTGAGGACGCTCGCGGCCGGGGCCACGCCGATGACGCCGGATCCCGTGCCCGTGCCACGGCCGGCGAGGAGCGACGCGACCATGGTGCCGTGCTCGCTCGACGCGCCGACCGGCGTGGTGCCGTCCGCGGATCCGACGCCGGAGACGTCGGTCCCGCCCACGACCGCGCCGCGCAGGTCGGCGACCGAGGCGTCCACGCCCGTGTCGATCACGGCGATCTTCACGCCCTCGCCGCGGGTGGTCTGCCAGGCCTGCTCGACGCCGTAGTCGGCGAGCCAGTACTCGCGCTCGCGCACCGGATCCGCCTGGGCGGGCGTCGCCGCGGCGAGCGCGGCGGCGAGGGCGAGGATCCCGACGAGGCCCGCCCGCGCGACGCGGCGGCCGGATCCGGTCGATGCGCGCGCGCCCGGCGCGGGGATGCCGGACGCCCGGGTCATGCCGCGTCGTGGTCGGCGCACTCGCAGACGTCCGGCGACCACGAGGCCCGGGCCAGCGCGATGTCGCCGATGGGGTTCACGCCGGGACCCGCGGCGAGCGCGTGGCCCGCGAGCGCGTGCAGGCACTTGACGCGCACGGGCATGCCGCCCGCCGAGACGCCGGCGAGCTCGGGCACGACGAGGATCGACTCGCGGTCGGCGAGGTACGACGCGTGGGCGGCGGCGTACGCGTCGCGCAGCGCCTCGTCGTCCGCGAGGCCGTCCTGCAGCTCGGCCATGACGTGCTCGGCCTCGAGGTGCGAGATGGCGGCGGTCGCGGCGGGGTGGCACAGGTAGTAGAGCGTGGGGAACGGCGTGCCGTCGGCGAGGCGCGGGGCCGTGCTCACGACGGTGGGGTTGCCGCAGACGCAGCGGGCGGCGATGCCGACCACGTCGCGCGCCGGGCGCCCGAGCTGGGCGGAGACGACGCGCACGTCGCGCTCGGAGGGCGGGTCGAAGGGGGGTCGGGTCACTGGTCGCCTCCCTGGACGGATCCCTGGAGCTGGTCGGGCGGGGTGTCGCTGAGGCCGCTCGTGAGCGCGGATCCGAGCAGGGACTGCACCCAGTCCCGCTTCGTCTCCTGCAGGTCGGCGCTGATGGGCGCGCCGTCCGGCGTGGTGGTGGCCTCGCCGGAGGAGGCGGGCAGCCCGCGGACGAGGTAGCTCGTCTCGCCGGGCATGACGTAGAAGAGGCGATCCCGGACCTGCGCCTTGAGGAAGGCGGGGTCGTCGTAGCGGGCGCGCTGGTCCTGGAGCTGGGCGATGGTGCCCTTCTGGGCGTCCACCGCGCTCTGCAGGCTGCTGAGCTGCTGCCGCTGCTCGAGGTAGATGCGCAGGCCCGGGGCGAGCACCACGACCGTGAGGACGAGCAGCACGAGCACCATCACGGAGAAGCCGGAGAAGCGCATGCTGCGGAGCCAGTTGCCCGCGGGGGCGTCGCCGTCGGGCAGCGCAACGGGGACCCGCTCGGTGCGCGGGCGCGGGGCGCGGCGGGCGCGGAGGGTGTCGAGGCCGGGGAAGCGGGCCATCGGTCCTCCTTCGTGTGCGGATCGGCCGGATCAGGCCTGGAAGCGCGGGAAGGCGCTGCGGCCGGCGTAGACCGCGGCGGCGCCGAGGTCCTGCTCGATGCGGAGGAGCTGGTTGTACTTCGCGACGCGCTCGCTGCGGGCGGGCGCGCCGGTCTTGATCTGGCCCGCGTCCACCGCGACCGCGAGGTCGGCGATGGTCGTGTCCTCGGTCTCGCCGGAGCGGTGCGACAGCACGGTGGTGTAGCCGCTGCGCTGCGCGAGGCTGACCGCGTCGAGCGTCTCGGTGAGCGTGCCGATCTGGTTGACCTTCACGAGGATCGAGTTGGCGACGCCGCGCGTGATGCCGTCGGCGAGGCGCTTCGGGTTCGTGACGAAGAGGTCGTCGCCGACGATCTGGACCTTCGAGCCCAGCTCGGCGGTGAAGTGGTCGTAGCCGGCCCAGTCGTCCTCGTCCAGCGGGTCCTCGATGGTGATGAGGGGGTAGGACGCGACGAGGTCGGCGAAGTACGCGGTCATGTGCGCGGCGTCGACCTTCTGGCCCTCGAACGTGTACGCGCCGTCCGAGTAGAACTCGCTGGACGCGACGTCGAGGCCGAGCGCGATCTGCTTGCCCGCGGTGAAGCCGGCGGCGTCGATGGCCTCCATCAGCAGGTCGAGCGCGGCGCGGTTGCTGTCGAGGTTCGGGGCGAAGCCGCCCTCGTCGCCGAGCCCGGTCGAGAGGCCCTTCTTCTTCAGCAGGCTCTTGAGCGCGTGGTACGTCTCGACGCCCCAGCGGAGGCCCTCGGAGAAGGTGGACGCGCCGACGGGCAGGAGCATGAACTCCTGGATGTCGACGTTGGTGTCCGCGTGCGAGCCGCCGTTGATGACGTTGAGCATGGGGACGGGAAGCGTGTGCGCGTTCGGGCCGCCGAGGTAGCGGTAGAGGGGCAGCTCGGCCGAGTCGGCCGCGGCCTTCGCCACCGCGAGGGAGACGCCGAGGAGCGCGTTGGCGCCGAGGCGGGACTTGTTCTCGGTGCCGTCGAGCTCGATCATCGTCGCGTCGATGATGCGCTGGTCCGCGGCGTCGAGGTCCTGGATGGCCGGGCCGATCTCGTCGACGACGGCGGCGACGGCCTTCTGGACGCCCTTGCCCAGGTAGCGGCCCGCGTCGCCGTCGCGCAGCTCGTACGCCTCGAAGGCGCCGGTGGAGGCACCGGACGGGACGGCCGCGCGCGTGAACGTGCCGTCCTCCAGGAGCACCTCGACCTCGACGGTCGGGTTGCCCCGGGAGTCGAGGATCTCGCGTGCGTTGACTGCTTCGATGGCTGCCACGGATGGTCTCCTTGCGTTGCGGTGAGGGGTGGGAAGTCGGATCCATCCTAGCCGCGGGGTCATTCCGGGCCGGGGGCGGCGGGGCCTGCGCGCAGGTGTCGCGCAGGTGGCGGATCAGCCGCGCGCGCCGCCGTCGAGGGGGCGCTCGCGGAGGGACGCGGCGTCGGCCGTCTCGGCGTCGACGGCCGCGAACGTGCGGAAGCCCTGCTCCTTGAGCGCCTCGAGGAGCGGCGCCACGTTCTTGGGACGCGGCTCCAGCCGCACGCGACGCCCCGAGGCGACGAGCTCGGCCTTGAGGCGCGCGAGCACCTGGACAGGAGTGCGCCTGTCGTGCACGAGCGCGATGGCGTCGCCGTCCTCCGCCCGGGGCAGGACGGCCAGGTCGACGATGCGCTCGAAGCCGATGGAGAAGCCGGCCGCCGGCACGTCCTGGCCGAGGAAGCGGCCGATCATGCCGTCGTAGCGGCCGCCGCCGCCCACGGAGCTGCCGGACGCGGGGTGCGCGATCTCGAAGATCGTGCCCGTGTAGTAGCCCATGCCGCGCACGAGCGTCGGGTCGAAGCGGAGCGTGACGCCGTCGGGGAGGCCGACGAGCGCGTCCGCCAGCGTCTCGAGGTCGGCGACCGCGTCGGGGTCGACGCCCGCGGGGAGGATCCCGGTGATCGCCTGGGCCGTGAGCGGCACGCCGCCGTCGGCGAGCGCGGGCTCGATGTGCTCGAGGATCCCGCCGAGGACCGCCGCAGCGTCGGCGCCGCCCTCGGCGAGCTCCGCGACGACGCCCGCGGCGCCGATCTTGTCGAGCTTGTCGATGCTGATGAGCGCCTGCGCGTGACGCTCGGGCGCGAAGCCGCAGTGCTGGAGGATGCCCGCGAGGATGCGCCGGTCGTTCACGCGGATGGTGCAGCCCGTGAGGCCGAGCGCAGCGAGCGTCGCGGCCGTGGCGGAGATCAGCTCGACCTCGGCCAGCTGCCCGGCCTCGCCGATGATGTCGATGTCGCACTGCATGAACTGGCGGTAGCGGCCCTTCTGCGGGCGCTCGGCGCGCCAGACGGGCGCGGCCTGGATCGACCGGAAGACGCCGGGCAGCTCGGCGCGGTGCGAGGCGTAGAAGCGCGCCAGCGGCACCGTGAGGTCGAAGCGCAGCCCGAGGTCGGAGAGCGCGAGCACATCGCCCCCGTCGGCGGCGGCGCGCAGGTCGTCGCCCGAGAGGCCGCGCCTCAGCACCGAGTAGGCGAGCTTCTCGTTGTCGCCGCCGAGGCCCGCGTGCAGCCGGCCGGACTCCTCGACCACCGGGGTCTCGATCTCGTCGAAGCCGTGCGCGCGGTAGGTGCGGCGGATGATCGCGAGCGCCTGCTCGCGGCGGGCCTTCTCGGCGGGCAGGAAGTCGCGCATGCCGCGGGGCGGCGTGATCTGCTGGGGCATCCCCCGATTCTGTCAGGCGGCGGGCGGCCGCTCCGGCGCCCCGGGCGGCCCCGCCTCCTCCGCCAGGTCCAGCCACGGCTGGATGCGCGGCGTGAAGGCGTCGATGAGCGCCTCGAAGCCCCGCATGGCCCGGTCGCGGTCGCCCGAGATCACGAAGTCGAACTGCAGGCCGTAGGACCCGGCCTGCAGGAGGTCGGCCGTGTCGAGGGCGACGTCGTCGGGGACGCCGTGCGCGAGCATCCACTCGAGGCCGAACCGGCGCCACGCGGAGACGCTCGCGATGGCATCCGGCCGGACGACGCCGTCGCGCGTGCGGAGGAGCGCGGCCTCGAACTCGAGGCGCTGGAAGTCGCGGTTGACGTCGGTGAGGCGCCAGCTCCACGCCCGCGTGGTCCACTCGCGGAGCTGGCCGGGCCGGATGTCCCGCGGGTCTCCCTCCACCATCTCGGCCTGGCGCTGGTCGATGGCGTCCATCGCGGCCTCGAGCAGCCGCTCCTTGGATCCGAAGTGGTAGACGAGCACGAAGGTGCTCTCGCCGAGCGCGTCGGCGAGGCCGCGGAAGGTCACCGACTGGAGCGGGTGCGCGCGGAGGTGGTCGAGGATGTGGGCCAGCAGGTCCTGGCGGCGATGCGGATCCGGGGCTGCCACGGCCTCACCATAACAACCGTGATGGACGGGCGGCGAAGGCCGTTAGCGTGTGACCGCCCAGGTCTGTCCGCCGTCTCCTTCGGGTGGAGGCGACGGACGTGGCGCCCCGGGATCGGGTAAATCCCGGGCGACGCCCCCGCGGGCCGGACCTCGCCTCAGGCGCTCCGGCCCGCGCCGGGTCCGGCGTCGTCCTCGCCGTCGGCCGCGCTCGCACCGGCGGCCGGTTCCGCCGCGCGGATCTCCGCGGTCAGCGAGCGCAGCGTCGTCCGCAGCGCGCGCTCCGCGTCGAGCCCGCGCGACCTCGCCGAGACCACGACCGCGAGGATCAGCCGACCGAGGTCGTCCTCGTCGTCGACGGGGATCGCGGCCGGCGCGTCCGCCTCCAGCAGGCCGACGCGCTCCGCCCGGCCGAGCAGCTTGTCGGCGAGCGCGAGGGACGGCATGCCCGGGGGGATCCCGTCGAGGACGCTCGTGCGCGCCGACTTCTCGCGGTCCTTGGCGGCGCCCCAGACGCGCAGGACCTCCTCGACCGTGTCGGCGCGCTCGTCCCCGAAGACGTGGGGGTGGCGGCGCACCATCTTCTCCGTGGCGGTGCGGGCGACGTCCGCGAGGTCGAAGCCCTCGCCCTCGGTGCGCGCGATGTCGGCGTGGAAGACGACCTGGAGGAGCACGTCGGCGAGCTCCTCGCGCATGCCGGGCACGTCGTCGGTCTCGATGGCCTCGACGAGCTCGTGGCTCTCCTCGAGGAGGTACGGCACGAGGGTCCGGTGCGTCATGCCCCGGTTCCAGACGCAGCCGTCGGGCGCGCGCAGGGCGGCCATCGCGGCGGCCAGCTCGGCGACGGCGGCGGCTTCGGATCCGGTGGTGGCGGCGGATGCGGACGGGGACGCGGGCTCGCTCATCCCGACATCCTCGCACCGGGCCGCCGGTAGGCTGATGGTCGGTGTGCCGGGAAGTCTGGTCGGCGGCGGGTGACCGTCTCCCCGTCCATCGACCCCGGAAGGCCACCATGACCTCCCTCATCCGCTCCGAGCGCGTCGCCGCCGGGCTCCTCCTCCTCGCGGCCGTCGTCGGCCTCGTCGTCGCGAACACGCCCGTCGGGCCCGGCCTCCTCGCCGGGGCCGACGCCCACCTCGCCCTCCCCGCGCTCGGCGTCGACCTGTCGCTCCGCCACTGGGTCAGCGACGGCCTGCTCGTGGTCTTCTTCTTCATCGTCGCGGTGGAGCTCAAGCACGAGTTCCTCGCCGGCGGGCTGAACAGCGTCTCGGCGGCGCTCGTCCCGGCCATCGCCGCGGTCGGCGGCGTCGTCGTGCCGGCGGGCGTCTACCTCGCGATCACCGCGGGCAGCGGCCTCGAGCGCGGCTGGCCCGTGCCGACCGCGACCGACATCGCCTTCGCGCTCGGCGTCCTCGCCGTGTTCGGACGCGGCCTGCCCGCCGCCGTCCGCGTGTTCCTGCTCGCGCTCGCGGTGCTCGACGACCTCATCGCCATCGGGATCATCGCGGTCTTCTTCACGACCGACCTCGACGTGGGCGCGCTCGGCCTCGCGGTCGCGGGCGTCGTCGCGTTCGCGGTGGTCGGCCGGCTGGGCGTCGGGCGCACAGGCGCCGCCCGGGGCGCCGTCGTCGCGCTGCTGGTGCTCATCGCCCTCGTCACGTGGTGGGCGACGCTCTCCTCCGGGATCCACGCGACCATCGCCGGCGTCGCCCTCGGCTTCGCGCTCCCCCGCCTCTCCGGCCTCCGCGCCGCGCACGCGCTGGAGCCCGTCTCGAACGGCGTCGTCCTGCCGCTGTTCGCCTTCTCCGCCGCGCTCGTCGCGATCCCGGCGATCGGCATCGCGGAGCTCGCGCCCGCCTTCTGGGGCATCGCGCTCGCGCTGCCGCTCGGCAAGCTCGTGGGGATCACGGCGGGCGGGCTGCTCGGCGCGTGGGTCGCGCGCCGACGCGGATCCACCGGCGGCCTCGCCGTGCCCGACCTCGTGACCGTGTCGCTCCTCGGCGGCATCGGCTTCACGGTGTCGCTGCTGATGAGCGAGCTCGCGTTCGCCGACCTCGACGACGTGCGCGACGAGGGCACGCTCGCGGTGCTGCTCGGATCCGGCGTGTCCATCGTCGCGGCGGCCGTCACGCTCTCGATCCGCAGCCGCCGCGCCCGCCGCGACGGGGCGCCCGCGGACGGGGACGACGCGACGCGCGACGACTTCCCCGCGCACGTCGACGGCGGACCGACGCGCGTCTAGGCGCCCACGGCCCGCCTCCACCGGCGGCGCGCGTCAGGCCTTCGGCGCGGACTCCTTCGCGGCCGGCGCCTGCTCCACCGTGAACACGGCGTCGAGCAGCTGCCGCACCCAGTCCACGAGCTCCGCGTCGGGCAGCGGCTCGCCGTCGCGCCGGGGCAGCGGCACGGTCACGGCGTTGGTCTGCGCGAACAGCTTGCTGCCCGGGTACATGCGCTGCAGGCGCACCTGCTTGCTGTCGGCGAGGTCGGCCGGCGCGATGCGCAGGTTCGGGCCCATCGCGACGACCTCGCTGAGCCCGGCGCGCTGCGCCACGCGACGCAGCCGCGAGACCCGCACCAGGTTGTCGACCTCGACGGGCGGCTCGCCGTAGCGGTCGGACAGCTCCTCGATGACCCGGTCGATCTGGTCGTCGGTCGCCGTGGGCGAGGCCGCGGTGGAGAGCTTCTGGTAGGCCTCGAGGCGCAGCCGCTCGCTGTCGACGTACTCCTCGGGGATGTGCGCGTCGACCGGCAGCTCGAGCCGCAGCTCGGTCTGGCCCTCCGCGACGTCGCCGCGGAAGGTCGACACGGCCTCGCCGATCATCCGGAGGTAGAGGTCGAAGCCCACGCCCTGGATGTGGCCGGACTGCTCGCCGCCCAGGAGGTTGCCCGCGCCGCGGATCTCGAGGTCCTTGAGCGCGACCTGCATGCCGGATCCCAGCTCGTTGTTCGCGGCGATGGTGGACAGCCGGTCGTGCGCCGTCTCGGACAGCGGCTTGTCGGCGTCGTAGAGGAAGTACGCGTACGCGCGCTCCCGGCCGCGGCCGACCCGACCGCGCAGCTGGTGCAGCTGGCTGAGGCCGTACTTGTCGGCCCGGTCGATGATGAGCGTGTTCGCGTTCGCGATGTCGAGGCCGGTCTCGATGATGGTGGTCGACACGAGCACGTCGAACTTCCGCTCCCAGAAGTCGACGATGACCTGCTCCAGCATCGACTCGCTCATCTTGCCGTGGGCCACGGCGACGCGCGCCTCGGGCACGAGCTCCGCCAGCTCCGACGCGACGCGGTTGATGCTCGACACCCGGTTGTGCACGAAGAACACCTGGCCCTCGCGCAGCAGCTCGCGCCGGATGGCGGCGGCGATCTGCTTCTCGCTGTTCGGGCCCACGAAGGTGAGGATCGGGTGCCGGTCCTCCGGCGGCGTCGCGAGCGTCGACATCTCGCGGATGCCCGTGACCGCCATCTCGAGCGTGCGCGGGATCGGCGTGGCCGACATGGCGAGGATGTCCACGTTCGCCTTGAGCTTCTTGAGCGCGTCCTTGTGCTCCACGCCGAACCGCTGCTCCTCGTCGATGATGACGAGCCCCACGTCCTTGAACGCGATGTTGCCGGTGAGCAGCCGGTGCGTGCCGATGACGACGTCGACCGAGCCGTCCTCCAGCCCCTTGACGGTCTCGCGCGACTCCTTCTCGGACTGGAAGCGGCTGAGCTGGCGCAGGTGCACGGGGAACCCGGCGAAGCGCTCGGAGAAGGTCTCGAAGTGCTGCTTCACGAGCAGCGTCGTGGGCACGAGCATCACGACCTGCTTGCCGTCCTGCACGGCCTTGAACGCGGCCCGCACGGCGATCTCGGTCTTGCCGAAGCCGACGTCGCCGGAGACCAGGCGGTCCATGGGGATGGGGCTCTCCATGTCGCGCTTGACCTCGTCGATGACGGTGAGCTGGTCGGGCGTCTCCATGAAGGGGAACGCCTCCTCCAGCTCGCGCTGCCACGGGGTGTCCGGCGGGAACGAGTGCCCGCGCGACGCCATGCGCGCCGAGTAGAGCTTCACGAGCTCGACCGCGATGTCGCGGACGGCCCGGCGCGCCTTGCCCTTGGCGGCGGCCCAGTCGCTGCCGCCCATCTTGCTGAGGGCGGGCTCCTCGCCGCCGACGTAGCGGCTGAGGAGGTCGAGCTGGTCGGTGGGCACGAAGAGCTTGTCGCCCGGGTAGCCGCGCTTGGAGGGCGCGTACTCGATGACAAGGTACTCGCGGCGCGTCTTCACGGCGTTGCGGCCGCCGGACGAGACCTCGCGCTGCGTGAGCTCGACGAAGCGGCCGATGCCGTGCGTGACGTGCACGACGTGGTCGCCCGCCTTCAGCTGGATGGGGTCGACGACGTTCTTGCGCCGGGTGGCGAGCTTCTTGACCTGGCGGCTGTCGTACCCGGCGGCGCGCCCGTAGAACTCGCTCTCGGTGAGGAGCGCGAGCTTGACCTCCGGCATCTCGAAGCCCGCGTCGATCGCGGAGCGCATCAGGTAGGCGATGCCGGGCTCCGGCTCGGCGGGGAACTCCTCGACCACGCGCGCCGGGACGCCCGCCTCGCGGAGCACGGTGTCCGCGCGCTCGACGAGGCCGGATCCCTGCGCCACGACGCCCACGCTCCAGCCGGCCGCGAGGCGCTCGCGCACATGCTCGATGGCGCCGTCCGCGTTGCCCGCGAAGCTCGGCACGGGATCCGCCTGGATGCGCACGGTCATGACCTCGTCGATCCCCAGGTCCTCCGGCAGCACGTCGGTGGCCTGGAAGCCGGAGAGCGTCCACCAGCGGCGCGGACCGCGGGCGTCCCGCAGGCGGCCGAGCGAGAGGAAGTCGCCCGACGCGAGGTCGATGGGCGCCTGCGCGCCCGCGGTGGCGGCGTTCCACGCGGCGTCGAGGAACTCGCGGTTCGTGTCCGCGAGGCTCTGCGCGCGGGTGGACACGCGCTCGGGCGAGACCACGGCGATGGCCGCGTCCACCGGCAGGTAGTGCGTGACCGGCACGAGCCGGTCGACGAGCGCCGGGGCCAGCGACTCCATGCCCTCCACCGGGATGCCCTCGGCGATCTTCGCGAGCATCTGCTGCAGGTTCGGGAACTCGTGCTGCATCTCCCGGGCGCGCTGCCGGACGGGCGCGCTCAGCAGCAGCTCGCGGCTCGGCGGCAGCTCGACCGAGGTGATCTCCTCCTCGAGCGACCGCTGGTCGGCGACCGCGAACGGCCGCATCTGGTCGACCTCGTCGCCGAAGAACTCGACGCGCACGGGATGGTCGGAGACGGGCGGGAAGACGTCGAGGATGCCGCCGCGCACGGCGAACTCGCCGCGGCGCGTGACCATGTCCACGCGCGAGTAGGCCAGGTCGACGAGACGCACGGCGAGCTCGGAGAGGTCGTGGCCGCGGCTGCCGGTGGCGAGCTGCACGGGCGCGAGCTCGGTGAGGTTGTCGGCGACGGGCTGGAGGGCCGCGCGCACGGAGGCGACGATGACGAGCGGGCGCACCCGCTCGGCGGGGACCTCGCGGGCGCCCTCGCCGAGCGCGGCGTGCCACTGCTCCATGCGGCGCAGCGCGTGGATCCGCTTGCCGACGATCTCCGCGCTCGGGCTGAGCCGCTCGTGGGGCAGCGTCTCCCACGCGGGGAACTCGAGGATCTCGGCATCCGGCAGCACGGCGGCGAGGCTGCGGCGCACGCCCTCCGACTCGCGGCCGGTGGCCGTGACGACGAGCAGGCACCCCGGGATGCCGCGCTGGATGCGCTGGCGGAGGAGCCCCGCGAGCAGCGGCCCCTGGAGCCCCTCGGTGAGGGAGAAGTCGGCGTCGCGGGAGGCCGACGCGAGGGCGTCGTCGAACGTGGAGGCGCGCGAGAGCGCCGGGATCAAGCCCTGGAGGATCACCCGACGATCGTACGCGCCGCCACCGACGCCCTCGCCGTCGTCCGCCGTGGGCGGACGCGCGGCGTGCGCGCCGTGGCCCGCCTGCGGATCAGGACGCGGCGGTGTGGAAGCGCAGCTGGGCGGCGATGAGGCCGTCGGACGCGATCATCTCGATGGCGTCGGCCGCGTCCTCGAGCACGTTGGGCAGCACCTGCCGCTCCGTGGAGGAGAAGGGCTTGAGCACGAAGTCGGCGGCGTCCTGGCGGCCGGGCGGCCGGCCGATGCCGATGCGCACGCGGGTGAAGTCGCCGGTGCCCGCGGAGGAGATGATGTCGCGGATCCCGTTGTGCCCGCCGTGCCCGCCGCCCTGCTTCAGCTTCATGGCGTCGAACGGGATGTCGAGCTCGTCGTGCGCGACCACGAGCTGCGCGGGCTCGAGCGAGAAGTACTTGAGGAGGTTCGCGACCGGGCCGCCGGACAGGTTCATGAACGAGCTCGGCTTCGCGAGGATGAGCTTCGGCCCGCCGGGGACCGCGCGCCCCTCCGCGACCTGCGCGTTGGCGCGGTGCGAGCGGAAGGTGGCTCGCATCCGGTCGGCGAGCACGTCGAGCGCCATCTGGCCGACGTTGTGGCGGGTGCCCGCGTACTGCGGACCGGGGTTGCCGAGGCCGACCACGAGCAGGGTCCGGTCGTCCACGTGCGCTCTCCTCCTGGTCGTCGCATCCGGGGGCGGATGCGCGGAGCCCGCCGGCCGCTGCCGGTGTCCCGGACGGCGGCCGACGGGCTCCGTGGTGCTGGTGGTGCGGCGCCGCACGCGGCGGCGACGCGGCCCGGAGGCCGCGACGGGTGCTACTTGTCGTCGCCCGACTGGTCGCCGGTGGCGCCGTCGTCGGTGACCGCGACGTCCGCGTCGCCCTCGGCCACGACGTCCTCGTCCACCGCGTCGGTGGTGAGGTCGAGCTGCGGCACCGAGATCGCGAGCACGAGCGTCTCGGGGTCGGTGACCAGGTTGGCGCCGGCGGGCAGGTCGACCTGGCCGGCCGTGACCTGCGTGCCGTCCTCGAAGCCCTCGATGGAGACGACGAAGCGCTCCGGGATGTGGGTGGCCTCGACGTCGACCGTGATGGACGTGTTCTCGAGGTTGTGGATCGTGCCGGGGTAGGACTCGCCCTCGACGTGGATCGGGACCTCGACCTCGACGCGCTCGCCCTGGCGGACGACGATGAGGTCGACGTGCTCGATGATCTGGCGCACGGGGTCCTTCTGGACGTCCTTCACCAGGACCAGCTGCGGCGTGCCCTCGATGTCGAGCGTGATGATCTGGTTCGCCTTGCGGATGATGAGCATGAGCTCGTGGCCCGGCAGCGTGACGTGCTGCGGGTCGGTGCCGTGGCCGTAGATGACCGCGGGGATCTTGCCGATCGCGCGGATCTTGCGGGCCGCGCCCTTGCCGAACCGCGTGCGCAGCTCCGCGGAGAGGTTGTTGTCCACCATGGTGTCGCTCCAATTGCGGCCCGTGAGGGCTCGCGTCGTGTGTGTGTCGTCTGCTCGAACGCTTGCGCGTGAGGAGTGAGGTGCGAGCCCCGTCCACCGCGTCGATAACGGACCGCCGCCGTGCTCGCGCACGGCCCCTGCGATCCCTCGCCGAAGTTCAACCCCCGATGCTACCGGACGGACGGGTCCTCGGTCGACGCGTCCGGTGCGGCCGCCGGCGACGGGGAGCCCGGCGCGGGCGGCGTCGACTGCCCCACCCGGAGCGTGAGGCCGTCGTGGACGCCGTCGACGACGTCCTCGAAGGCGACCGGCGTGCCGAGCGTGGCCGAGACGTAGACGCTCACCACGGTCGCGAGCGACAGGAACGCGTCGTCGACCGTGACCCCCGCCGGGCGACCGGTGCGCAGGGCGTCGGCGATGTCGTCGTACTGGCGGTAGTGGCCCTCGAGGTACGTGTTGTCGAGGCGGGGCGAGCGCGGGAGCTCGGCCGCGTGGATCTCGAGCTCGGCGTCGTTGCGCACGTCGGCCTGGGCGGGCACGCCGGACTCGGGCGCCGCGTGGAAGTAGGTGAGGGATCCGGCCTCGATGACCGCGGATCCGCGCGTGCCCTGCACCTGCACCCGGGTGTCGAGCCCCGGGTAGCCGGCGGTCGTCGCCTGCAGCGTCGCGAGGGCGCCGGACGCGAAGCGGATCACGGCCACCGCGACGTCCTCGACCTCGATGCCGTCGTGCGCGAGCAGCGCGGTCTGCGCGTACACCTCGACCGGGCGGCCGAGGTACGAGACGAGCAGGTCGAGCGTGTGCACGCCCTGGTTCATCAGCGCGCCGCCGCCGTCGAGGTCCCACGTGCCGCGCCAGTGGCCGGAGTCGTAGAAGCCCTGGCTGCGCCACCACGGCGCGCTGGCGACGGCGGTGGTGAGGCGGCCGAGGCGGCCGGAGCGCACGGCCCGGTCGACGATGACGCTCGACGGGTTGAAGCGGTGCTGGCTGATGACGGTCGAGAGGATCCCGCGCCCGGCGGCCTCGCGCGCCAGCTCCGCGATGCGGCGGCCGCGCGCCAGGTCGACGTCCAGCGGCTTCTCGATGACCACGTGGAGGCCGGCGGCGAGCGCCTCCTCGGCGAGGCCGATGTGCAGGCCGCTCGGCGTGCAGATGACGACGAGCTCGGCGGCGTCCGCGCGGATCATGTCGCCCAGGTGCGCGAAGACGCGCGGGCGGTCGGCGCGCAGCTCGTCGACCACGACGTCGGCGAGCTCGTCGGCGGTGTCGGCCGTGACGTCGACGAGCGCGGCGACGCGGAACTCCGGGTGCTCGGCGAGGACGCGCGCGTGGTGCGTGCCGATGACGCCGCATCCGACGATCGCGACGCGGATGGGCTCGTGGACCGCGGCGGCGGGCGCTCCCTCCCCGCCGGGGGCCGGTGCCGGATCGGCGCGGGGCGCGTCGGCCGGCGCCTCATCGGCGCGCGGCACGTCCGCGCGCGGCACGTCGGCGTCGGACCGCGCCTCGCGGACGAGGTCGGGGACGTCCGCCGCGGGCACCGCGGCCGCGGGCTCCGTCGCGGTGGCGGGGGCGTCGTCGACCCGACCCGGGGAGGCCGTGCGACCGCCCGGAAGCAGCTCGCGGACGGCCGCGTCGGCGAGCGCGACGGGATCGTCGGTGATGTCGAGGGTGATGCCCTGCTCGTCGTCGCCGAGCGGCTCGAGCGTGCGCAGCTGCGAGGCGAGCAGGCTCGACGGCATGAAGTGGCCCTCGCGTCCGCCCAGGCGCTCGGCCAGCAGATCGTGATCGCCGGCCAGGTGCACGAAGACGGCGTCGGGCGCGGCGGCGCGGAGGATGTCGCGGTAGGAGCGCTTCAGCGCGCTGCACGCGACGACCGGGCCGCCCTCGGGGCGACCGGCGAGCGTCCGGCCGACCTCCTCGAGCCAGGGGCGGCGGTCGTCGTCGTCGAGCGCGTGGCCGTCGGCCATCTTGCGGCGGTTGGCCTCGGGGTGGAGGTCGTCGCCGTCGATGAAGGGCACGCCGGCATCCTGCGCGAGGAGCTCGCCCACGGTCGACTTGCCGGATCCGGAGACCCCCATCACGATCACGGGCGGGAACGGGCGGACGGCGTCGATGCGGATCACTCCCTGCGGTTCGGTGAGGAACTCGTGCGGCGCTCCGTCGTGGTGCGCCCATCCATCCTACGAGACGCTCCCCGACGCCCCGCTGACGGTCGGGAGCCCGGGCGTAGCCTGAGGACGACTGTCGACAAGGAGGCATCAGATGTCAGATGACCAGCAGGCCACGGCGAACATCGGGGTGGTGGGGCTCGCGGTGATGGGGTCGAACCTCGCCCGCAACCTCGCCAGCCGCGAGGGCAACACGGTCGCGGTGTACAACCGCACCACCGAGAAGACCACGGCCCTCGTCGAGGAGCACCCCGAGGCCGGCTTCGTCGCCGCCACGTCGATCGAGGAGTTCGCGGCGTCGCTCCAGCGGCCCCGCACCGCGATCATCATGGTCAAGGCCGGGCGCGGCACGGACGCCGTCATCGAGCAGCTCACCGAGGCGTTCGAGGAGGGCGACATCATCGTCGACGGCGGCAACGCGCTGTTCACCGACACGATCCGCCGCGAGAAGGAGGTCCGCGCGAAGGGCCTCCACTTCGTCGGCGCCGGCATCTCCGGCGGCGAGGAGGGCGCGCTCAAGGGCCCGAGCATCATGCCCGGCGGCACCGCGGAGGCGTACGAGACCCTCGGCCCCATCCTCGAGTCGATCGCCGCGGTCGCGGAGGGCAAGCCCTGCGTGACCCACATCGGCACCGACGGCGCCGGCCACTTCGTGAAGATGATCCACAACGGCATCGAGTACGCCGACATGCAGCTCATCGCCGAGTCGTTCGACCTGCTGCGCCGCGTCGGCGGCCACGAGCCCGACGCCATCGCCGACGTGTTCGAGGAGTGGAACGGGGGCGACCTCGAGTCGTACCTCATCGAGATCACCGCCGAGGTGCTCCGCCAGAAGGACGCCGCATCGGGCAAGCCGCTCGTCGACGTGATCGTCGACCAGGCCGGGTCCAAGGGCACGGGCGTCTGGACCGTGCAGAACTCGGTGGGCCTCGGCGTGCCGGTGGGCGGGATCGCGGAGGCCGTCTTCGCGCGCGCCGTGTCGTCGAAGCCCGAGCAGCGGAAGGCCGTGCAGGCCACCATCACGAGCCGCCCCGAGATCCAGTCGGGCGGCGACACCTTCGAGGACGACGTCCGCGCCGCGCTCTACGCGAGCAAGGTCGTCGCCTACGCGCAGGGCTTCGACGCGATCATCGCGGGCGCGAAGGAGTACGGCTGGGACATCGACAAGGGCAAGGTCGCGGAGATCTGGCGCGGTGGCTGCATCATCCGCGCCCAGTTCCTCAACCGCATCGTCGAGGCCTACGAGAAGGACTCCGGCCTCGCGACGCTCCTCGAGGACCCGTACTTCGCGAAGGCCGTCGCCGACGGCGAGCAGGCCTGGCGCCGGGTCGTCTCGGTCGCCGCGCTGTCGGGGATCCCGGTGCCCGGCTTCGCGTCGGCGCTGAGCTACTACGACTCGCTCGCCTCCGAGCGCCTGCCCGCCGCTCTCGTGCAGGGCCAGCGCGACTTCTTCGGCGCGCACACCTACCACCGCACCGACAAGGAGGGCACCTTCCACACGCTGTGGTCGGGCGACCGCTCCGAGGTCGAGGCGGAGGACACGCACTAGCCGCCTCCCGCGACGCAGGGGACGAGCCCGCCGGTCATGGACCGGCGGGCTCGTCGCGCACTGGATCAGTTGCGCCAGAACGAGACGCCCGGCGAGTTCGTCGGGTGCTGCTTGTCGTAGCGCGAGGAGTAGAAGTAGATCTTGTTGACCTTCATCTCCGGGCAGATGTCCGCTCCCCTGTCGAGTCCGATCCTCGAGCCGAACACCTCGCACGTCACCATGACGAACGAGAGGTCGCCGGACGACCCCGGGTACGCCTGCGCGTAGTAGCGCCGCATGTAGTCCGACTTCGCGGTGCAGGTGTCGTTGTTCGGGTCGTCCTTGTAGATCTTCACCGCGAGACCGGTGCCGTACTGGCCTCCGGTCGCGGAGTTGTAGACACCGCACACGCGGTATCCCGCCTCGGCCTGCGCCGTGGGAGCCGGGCCCATCACCGCACCCGCCACCCCGAAGCCGAGCGCGAGCAGCGCGGCCGGCCCGAGGGCTGCCGCACGCATGGATCTCCTCATCTGTCCTGTCCTTCCGGGAACCGTGTCGCATGAGGCCGCGGACCGATCGCCGCGGTCGCGGGCAGCCTAGGGAGACGGGTTCGCCACCGCGCATCCCCTGCACACGGGCGCGGGCGACGACCGCGGCACGCGGCGGGGCGTCTGTCACACTGGGGCGGATGGACGAGGACGAGCACCCGGAGCTCGCGGGCTACGAGCCGCACCGCCCGCGGAGCCTGCGCAGCACGCGCACGCTGCTCGTGATGCGGGTCGTCGTCGTGGTCGGCATCGTCAGCCTGCTGCTCCCCGGCGTCGTCACCATGGTGCGCGTGGGCGCGAGCACGGCCGACATGGCCTGCAAGGACTTCGTGGCGTACGAGCGACCCGACTCACCGTCCTACGAGGTGCGGTTCGAGCTCTTCGGGCCCGGCGTCGTGGGCTACGAGTGCTACACGAAGTACGCGTTCGGCGGCGACCAGCACATCGCGTCGCTCGGGCCCATCCCCTCGGGGCGCGTCGCGCGCGAGGTCGTCGAGCGGAACTCCCGGGACTGATCCCGGGCCGCCCGCGCGGGCGGCCCGGTCCGGCGCCTCGGCCTAGGCGGCGCCGTCGAACATGCTCGTGACGGATCCGTCGTCGAACACCTCGTGGATCGCCCGGGCGAGCAGCGGCGCGATGGGCAGCACCGTGAGCTTGTCCCAGCGCTTCTCCTGGGGGATCGGCAGCGAGTCCGTGACCACGACCGAGTCGATGTGCGGGCTGTTCAGGATCTGCGTGGCCGGGTCAGAGAAGACCGCGTGCGTGGCCGCGACCACGACGCCCGTGGCGCCGTTCTTCTTCAGGGCCTCGGCGGCGGAGACGATGGTGCGGCCGGTGTCGATGAGGTCGTCCACCAGGAGGCAGACGCGGCCGGCGACGTCGCCGACGATCTCGTGCACGGTGACCTGGTTGTGCACCCTCGGGTCGCGGCGCTTGTGGATGATGGCGAGCGGGGCGCCGAGCTTGTCGCTCCAGATGTCGGCGACGCGCACGCGGCCCATGTCGGGCGAGACGACGGTGAGGGTCTTGGAGTCGAGCACGGAGCGCATGTGCTCGAGGAGCACCGGCATCGCGAAGAGGTGGTCGACGGGGCCGTCGAAGAAGCCCTGGATCTGCGCCGCGTGCAGGTCGACCGACATGATGCGGTCGGCGCCCGCGGCCTTGAAGAGGTCGGCGACGAGGCGCGCGGAGATCGGCTCGCGCCCGCGGCCCTTCTTGTCCTGGCGGGCGTAGGGGTAGAACGGCGCGACCACGGTGATCCGCTTGGCCGAGGCCCGCTTCATCGCGTCGACCATGATGAGCTGCTCCATGAGCCACTCGTTGATGGGCGCCGTGTGCGACTGGATGACGAACGCGTCGCTGCCGCGGACGCTCTCGTCGTACCGGATGTAGAGCTCGCCGTTGGCGAAGGTCCGCGCGTCCGTGTGCACGAGGCTCGTCTCGAGCTCCTCCGCGATCTGCTCGGCGAGCTCGGGGTGCGCGCGACCCGTGACGATCACGAGCCGCTTCTCTCCGGCTGTCTTGATTGCGGACACGGGACTCCGTCTCGTCAGTGGTGCTCGGTGTGCTCGGTCCCGGACGGAACGTCCTGGTGCCCCTCGGCGGCCTCGACGGCGGCCCGGGCCTCGGGGGTGCCCGGTCGCTTCGCCTCGGTCCAGCCGACCATGTTGCGTTGCGGCGCCACCGAGATGCCGAGTGCGCCGGGCGGGACGTCCTTGCGGATGACGGCACCGGCACCCGTGTAGGAGCCGGTACCGATACTAACCGGTGCGACCAGGACGTTCCGCGAGCCGAGGTGCACGTGGTCCCCCACCTCGGTGTGGTGCTTCGCATGCCCGTCGTAGTTCGCGAAGATCGCGCCGGCGCCGATGTTGGTCTGCTCGCCGATGGTCGCGTCGCCCACGTAGCTGAGGTGCGGGACCTTGCTGCCGGCGCCGATGTCCGCGTTCTTCGTCTCGACGTACGCGCCGATCTTCCCCTCGTCGCCGAGCCGCGTCCCGGGTCGCAGGAACGAGAACGGGCCGACCGTCGCGCGGGCGCCGATGACGGCCAGCTCCGCGTCGGTGCGGCGGACGATCGCGTCCTCGCCGACCTCGGTGTCGCGGAGGGTCGTGTCGGGGCCGACGGTCGCGCCGGCGGCGACCGTGGAGGCGCCGAGGATCTGGGTGCCCGGGAGGATCGTGACGTCGGCCGCGAGGGTGGCCTTGACGTCGATCCAGGTGGTGCGCGGGTCCTGGATCGTCACGCCAGCGAGCTGCCAGCGGCGGATGATGCGCGCGTTCAGCTCGGTGGCCGCCGCCGTGAGCTGGACGCGGTCGTTGATGCCCGCGACGAGCCAGCTGTCGCGCACCGGCAGGCCCTCGATGGCGCCGCCCGCGCGGCGGATCACGTCGGCCGCGTCGGTGAGGTACTTCTCGCGCTGCGCGTTGTCGGTGCCGATGGCGCCGAGGGTCTGGCGGAGCGCCTCCGCGTCGAACACGTAGACGCCCGCGTTGACCTCGTCGATGCGGAGCTGGTCGCCGGTCGCGTCCTTCTGCTCGACGATGGCCTCGAACGCGCCGTCCTGGCCGCGGATGATGCGGCCGTTGCCGGTCGGGTCGTCGAGGCGGGCGGTGAGGAGCGTGAGGTCGTTGCGCGCCTGCCGGTGGGCGGAGACGAGCGAGCGCAGGGTCGCGGCGTCGAGCAGCGGCACGTCGCCGGACAGGACGACGACCTGGCCGGTGAAGCCCTCGGGCAGGGCGGTGATGCCCGCCTCGACCGCGCGTCCGGTGCCGGGGATCTCGTCCTGGTCGACCACGAGCGCCTGCGGCGACAGCGCGCGCACGACCTCGACGACCTGGTCGCGGTCGTGGCGGACGACCGTGACGATGTGGCGCGCGCCGAGCTCCTCCGCGGTCGCGAGCACATGGCCGACGAGCGGCAGGCCCGCGAGCGGGTGCAGGACCTTGGGGAGGCGCGAGCGCATGCGGGTGCCCTGGCCGGCCGCGAGGATCACGACCGCGATGGAGGGGCTGCGCGGCTCGCCGTCGACGTCGAGCTCGCCCGTCACGATGGGGATCTCGCGGGTCGTCGGTGTCTCGTGGTCGGTCATGGCGATCTCCCTGGTCCTCGTGCGCGTGTGCGGCGCGGCCTGCGAGCGTGGCTCCGCCCCCAGGATTCGAACCTGGACCTCACAGCTCCAAAGGCTGAAGTGCTGCCGTTACACCAAGGCGGACCGCTCACGGTCCGGCCGTGCGCAGGACGAGTCTGCCAGAGGTGCCCGGACGCGGAGACCGGGACGCGGCGGGCGCTCAGGCCCCGCGCGCGCGGAGCCGGCGCCGGCTCCCCCGGATCCGCAGCAGCAGGGAGAGCACGCCGCAGACCGCGAGCCCGCCGACCCCGCCGACGAGCACGCGGGCGTCGAACGCGCCCTGCGGGAACGGCCACACCTGGCTGAGGAGGGCGGCGACGCCGAGGATGCCCGGGGTCAGCACCATCGCGACCACGGCTTCCTGCCGCAGGGACATGCGCTCCGTCCCGCGACGGCGTTCCCCGATCGCGGTGCCGACGAGGCCGGACCACATCGGCACCGCCGTGACGAGGTTCGCGACCGGGGCGAGGAGCAGGGCGACGACGACGGACAGCAGGAGCCCGCCCACGTACCACCATGGCATGACGGAGCGGAAGGAGGGACGGTCGGCCATGTCCCTCACGCGAGCGACCGGGCGGACGCCCCCGGACCGGCATGATGGGGGGATGCCCAGCCGCGACGAGGTCGACCGCATCGTCGACGCGTGGCGGCGCGAGCGGCCCGACCTCGACTTCTCCCCGCTCGAGGTGCTGTCGCGCGTCGGGCGGCTGTCCCGGCTGCTCGAGCGCGCGCGGCGCTCGGCGTTCCAGGAGTCGGAGCTCGAGTCGTGGGAGTTCGACGTGCTGTCGGCGCTCCGGCGGGCGGGCGATCCCTACCAGCTGAGCCCCAAGGCCCTCCTGCAGCAGACGCTCGTCTCCTCCGGCACCATGACGAACCGCATCGACCGGCTCGTGGCGCGCGGGCTCGTGGAGCGGCGGACGGACCCGCACGACGGGCGCGGGATCCTCGTGGTCATGTCGGACGCCGGGCGCACCCGCGTCGACACCGCGATCACCCGGCTCGTGGCCGAGGAGGCGACGCTCCTCGACACCATGCCGGGCGCCGACCGCGACGTGCTGGCCGGGCTGCTGCGGCAGCTGATCCTCGACCTCGACGACGACGGCGCCTGACCGGCACGACCCGGGCCGAGGATCCCCCGCTCAGGCGTGCGCGACGCAGCGGCGCGCGGCCGGGCGGATCTCGAGCCGGCCCGCCGGGATCGCCTCGCCGCAGACCTCGCACCGGCCGTAGGCGCCCGCGTCGAGGCGCGCGACCGCGGCGTCGACGTCGGCCAGGCGCACGCGGGCCTCGCGGATCATCGCGTCGGACTGCGAGCGCTCGAACGCGAGGGTCGCGCCCTCGGGGTCGTGCTCGTCGTCGGAGTTGGCGTCCTGGCGCGCCTCGACGATGGCCGCGACGTCCCGGTCGAGGCCGTGGATCAGCGCGAGCGTGTCGGCGCGGAGGGCGGCGAGGGCCGCGCGCGGATCCGCCGGGCCGGGCGCGCCGTCGTCGGCCATGGATCCCGCGCTACGCGGCGACGAGCGCGTGCGCGTCCGCCATGAGCTCGACCGAGCGGAGGCGCTCGGGCGTCTGCTGCGACGCGTGCCCGACGATGACCTCGTCGACGCCCGCCTGCTCCGCGAACCGGTTCGCGTAGTCGGAGACCTCGGCGCCCGTGCCGACCGCCGTGTACGTCATCATGCTGGCGACGTGCGCGCCGACGGGCGCCTCGAGCAGCCGGTCGAGCTCGTCGTCCGTGAAGGTCTGCGTGGCCGGGATCTGGCCGCTCTGGCGTAGCAGCATCATGAGCCGCGCGCGGCGGACCCCGGCGAACTGGCGCTCGGCGTCGGCGCGGTCGTCGGCCGCGATGGCGTTGATGCCGGCGATCGCGTACGGCGCGTCGAGCTGCTCCGACGGGCGGAAGTCGCGGCGGTAGATCGCGATGGCGTCGAGCAGCATGTCGGGCGCGAAGTGCGAGGCGAAGGCGAACGGCAGGCCGAGGGCCGCGGCGAGCTGGGCGCCGAAGGTCGAGGATCCGAGGATGTAGAGGGGCACGCGCGTGCCGGCGCCGGGCGTCGCGGAGACGCCGGGGACCTGGCTCTCGCCGGAGAGGAAGGCCTGCAGCTCGACGACGTCCTCGGGGAAGCGGTCGGAGGATCCCGGGTCGCGGCGGAGCGCCCGGAAGGTGGCCTGGTCGCTGCCGGGGGCGCGACCGAGCCCGAGGTCGATGCGTCCCGGGTGCAGCGTCTCGAGCGTGCCGAACTGCTCCGCGATGGTGAGCGGCGAGTGGTTCGGCAGCATGACGCCGCCGGAGCCGAGCCGGATCGTCGACGTCTGGCTGGCGACGTGGGCGATGAGCACGCTCGTCGCGCTGGACGCGATCGAGGCCATGTTGTGGTGCTCGGCGTACCAGACGCGGCGGTACCCGCTCCGCTCAGCCTGCTGGGCGAGGGCGACGGAGGCGGCGAAGCTGTCGCGGGCGGTCTCCCCGGGGGCGATGGGGGCGAGGTCGAGGATGGAGAGCGGGACGGTCATGCTCACCCCAACAGCGCGGGTGCCCCGACTGTTCCGAGCTCGTCGCGGGCGGGCGCGGCGGGCGCGTCCGCGGGCGCCGACGCCTCGTCGCGTGCGGCCTCTGCCGCGCGACGGCGACGCACGACCGACCACGCCGCGACCAGGCCGGCGAGCAGCGCGCAGGCGGCGGTGGCGAGGAGGATCCGCGCCCCCTCCCCCGGCCCTGCCGGCACGAGCGGCAGCAGGATCTGCACGGCGAGCACGAGCATCACCCCGGCGATCACGGTGTCGAGCACGCGCCAGGCGGCCGGCCGCGCGAGCACGGGCGCGAAGACCCGGGCGGCCGTCGCGATCAGCGCGAACCATACGCAGCTGGCGACCATGGCGCCGATGCCGAACGCCCAACGGCCGTCGCCGTGGCCGGCCGCGACGGATCCCACGAGGAGCACCGTGTCGAGGTAGACGTGCGGGTTCAGCCAGGTGAGCGCGAGGCACGCGGCGACCACCGTGCCGAGCGCGCGCGGCGCGGACACGGCGACCGCGAGGCCCTGGGGCGCGACGGCCCGCAGGAGCGAGAGGGCCGCGTAGCCGGCGAGGAAGCAGGCGCCGAGGATCCGGATGACGACGATCGCCACGGGCGCCGCCTGGATCAGCGCGCCGACGCCGGCGACGCCGAGGCCGATGAGGATCACGTCGGAGACCGCGCAGATGAGGACCACGACGAGCACGTGCTCGCGCCGCGTGCCCTGCCGCAGGAGGAACGCGTTCTGCGCGCCGATCGCGGCGATGAGCGAGAAGCCGAGGCCGAAGCCGGAGAGCGCGTGCGCGAGCGGGTGCATGCCCCCACGGTAGGCAGCGGACGCGCATCAGACCAGCTCATGTTGCTGGTGCACCATTAGCATCGCTGATGATGGACATCCGCACCGAGCACCTGCGCACCCTGGCCGCCGTCGTCGACACGGGCACGCTCGACGCGGCCGCCCGGGCGCTGCGGCTCACGCCCTCCGCGGTGAGCCAGCGGATCACGGCGCTCGAGCGCAGCGCCGGCCGCGTGCTCCTCCGCCGCACCCGGCCCGCCACCACGACCGAGGCGGGCGACGCCGTGCTGCGGCACGCGCGCCAGGTGCTCCTGCTCGAGCGCGACCTCGACGGACTGCTCGGCGTGGGCGACGGCGACGCGCCCCGCGCCGGGACGGCGGCCGTGCCCGTGGTCGTGAACGGCGACTCGCTCGCGTCGTGGCTGCTGCCCGCGTTCGCGGCGCTGGCCGCGGAGACCGGGCAGGCGGTCGAGGTGCTGCGCGAGGACGAGCACCACTCCCTCGACCTGCTGCGCGACGGATCCGCCATGGCCGCCGTCACGAGCGTGAAGGACCCGGTGCAGGGCTGCACCTCGGAGCGCCTCGGGCGGATGCGGTACCGCGCGCTCGCCACGCCCGCCTACGTCGCCGCGCACCTGCCCGACGGGCCCACGCCGAGCGCGCTGGCGCAGGCCCCGCTCGTGATGTTCGACCGCAAGGACGCCATGCAGGACCGCTGGCTGCGCGGCCGTCGCGCGCCCGCCGGGCAGCCGCGCCACTACGTCCCGTCGTCGGCGGAGTTCGTCACGGCGGTCACGCTCGGCATGGGCTGGGGCATGCTGCCCGACCTGCAGAGCGAGGAGCTCGTCGCCGCCGGCGCGCTCGTCCCGCTCGACGCCGGATCCCACGTGGACGTGGCGCTGCACTGGCAGCGCTGGAGCGTCGACTCCCCCGTGCTCGCCGAGCTCACCCGGCACGTGCGCACCGCGGCCGCCTCGCTCCGGTAGGGAGCGGGCGGCCGCGGGTCGCGTCGGGGGCGCGTCAGCGTCGGAGCGCCGCCCGGGCCATCCGGTTGCCGGCGAACTGCACCACCTGCACGAGCACGATGATGATGAGCACCGCCGCCCACGTGACGACCGGCTCGAACTGCCGGTAGCCGTAGACGATGGCGAAGTTCCCGAGGCCGCCGCCGCCGACCGAGCCCGCCACCGCGGTCATGTCGACGATGCCGACGAAGACGAAGGTGTAGCCGAGGATCAGCGGGCCGAGCGCCTCCGGGATCAGCAGCGTGAAGATGATCCGCACCGGGCTCGCGCCCACGGACCGGGCCGCCTCGATCACGCCCGGCTGCACGGTGAGCAGGTTCTGCTCGACGATGCGGCTGATCGCGAAGGACGCGCCGAGCGACAGCGTGAAGATGATCGCCGGCTGCCCGATGCCGGTGCCCGTGACCAGGCGGGCGAGGGGCTGGGCGGCGACCAGGAAGATGATGAACGGGATCGGCCGGAAGGTGTTGACGACCACGTTGAGCACCGCGAACACGGCCCGGTTCGGCAACAGGCTGCTGGCGCGCGTGAGGTAGAGGCCGAGGCCCATCAGGAGGCCGCCGAGGCCGCCGAACAGGACGGTGAGCAGCACCATCACGAAGGTCTCGACCGTGGACTGGCCGAGCAGCGGGAGGAGCGGGGTGAGCGCGTCCATCTCAGACCACCTCCGTCACGGTGACGCCGGCGCGGTCGGCGGCGAGCACCTCGTCGATGCGCGCGGGGTCGCCCCCGAGCGCGAGGGTCAGGTTGCCGAACGTGCGGCCCTGGATGTCGGTGATCCCGCCGTGCACGACCTCGAACGCGATGCCCGCGGCGGCGAGCGCCCCGAACACCTCGCTCTGCGTCGCGCCGCCGTCCGCGAAGGACAGCGTGACGAGCCGGCCGGGGTGGCGCCGGCGCAGGCGCTGCACCTCGTCCGTCTCGGGCACGCCCGCGACGACCGTGGAGACGAAGCGCCGCGCGGCGTCGCTCGTGGGCCGGGAGAACACGTCGAAGACCTCGCCCTGCTCGATGACGCGGCCGGAGTCCATGACGGCCACGCGGTGCGCGATGGACTTGATGACCTCCATCTCGTGCGTGATGACGACGATGGTGACGCCGAGCTCCTCGTTGACCCGGCGCAGCAGCGCGAGGACCTCGCTCGTGGTCTCGGGATCCAGCGCGCTCGTGGCCTCGTCGGCCAGGAGGATCGCGGGGCTCGTCGCGAGCGCGCGGGCGATGCCGACGCGCTGCTTCTGGCCGCCGGACAGGTCGTCGACGCGGGCGTGCGCCTTGTCGGCGAGGCCGACGAAGTGCAGGAGGTCGCTGATCCGCCGCTGCTGCTGGTCCTTCGGCATGCCGGCGACCGTGAGCGGGTACGCGACGTTGCCCCACACGGTCTTCGAGGTGAAGAGGTTGAACTGCTGGAACACCATGCCGATGCCGAGCCGGAGCTTCCGCAACTCGCGCTCGGGCAGGCCCTGGATCTCCCGGCCGTCGACCGAGACGGTCCCGGAGGTGGGCCGCTCGAGCGCGTTGACGAGCCGCACGAGGGTGCTCTTGCCGGCGCCCGAGTAGCCGATGATCCCGAACACCTCGCCGCGGCGGATGTCGAGGTCGACGTCGGCGAGCGCGTCGAGGGCCGGCTCGCCCTTCGCGCGCGGCGGGTAGGTCTTGCCGACGCCGCGCAGGGAGACGTGCGGGGCGTCCGTCATCGAGCCGCCTTCTTCTCGGCGACGGCCTTCTCGGTGGTGGCGAGGAGGCTCTGCAGCTCGTCGGGCGGCGTCTGCAGCGGGATCGCCGTGCCGCCGGAGTTCTCGACGACCGCGTCCACGACGGCGGGGGTGTCCCGGAAGATCTGCGCGAGCTTGAGATACGTCGCGTTCTGCGCGTCGTCGGCGCGGGCCGCGAACACGTTCACGTAGGCGAGCGCCTTCGGGTCGCTGGGGTCGTCCTGCGCGATCGCGTCGTCGGCGGTGAGGCCGGCGTCGGTGACGAAGTCGTTGTTGATGATGACGGCGTCCGCATCCGGCAGCGACGTGGCGGTGAGCGCGGCGTCCACCGTGGTGACGGTGACCTTCGACGCGGCCTGGTCGACGTCGTCGAGCGTGGAGACGCTGGATCCGCCGCCCTTCAGCGTCAGGAGGCCCTCGCGCTGGAGCAGGAGGAGGCCGCGCGCGAGGTTCGACTCGTCGTTGGGGAGGATCACGGTGCCGCCCTGCGGGATGTCGGCGACCGACGTGTGCTTCGACGAGTACAGCCCGAGCGGGTAGATCGCGGTGGCGCCGATGGGCGCGAGCTCCTCGCCCGAGCCCTCGTTGTACTGCGCGAGGTACACGAGGTGCTGGAACTGGTCGAGGTCGATCTCGCCCTCCGCGAGCGCCGGGTTCACCTGCGGGTACTCGGTGAAGTCCACGATCTGCACGTCGATGCCCTGCTCCTTCGCCGCGTCCACGAAGAGGGGCCACTGCGGGTCGCTCGCGCCGACGACGCCGATGCGCACCGCCTTGCCGCCGCCGCCCGAGAAGGCGCCGGTGGCGAAGAGGACGGCCGCGACGACCGCGAGGACGACGACGACCGCGCCGATGATGAGGCCGAGGCGGTTCCTCCGCTTCGGGGCGTCGATCAGGGGTGCCTGGGTGGTCATGGGGGTCCTCTCGGTGGTGCGGGCGCCGGTGCTGTCCGGTGGTGGTGCGGGTGCGGGGATGCTGCTGCGGGGACGCGCGATGCGGCCGGACGACGCGCGGGTGCGCGCGCCGACGCGGTCTGGCGGGCGCACGGCGGCGACCGCTCGGGATGCCTCCCGCGAGGCGTGCGCGGGACGACGGTCCCGCCTGCGGTGCGGGACACCTCCGGTGGCCGATGGCCGCGTCCCTGCAGCACCTCGACGGTAGGCGGACGGACGGGGGCGTGTCGAACCGGGCCGTAACACGGGGACACCCCGCATCGCCCGCGGGATGTGGCAGGGTCGGCCACGGAGGTGCCCATGCACGAGGACGACGACGACGACGTCTCCGCGCTCCCCCTGGAGGAGCTGCGGCGCCGCGTCTACGCGCAGGGGGCCGACGAGGCCGACGAGCGGCGGATCCGCGCGGCCGCCGAGCTCGCCCGCCGCGAGCGCGCGTCCCGGCCCGCCGCGGCCGACGCCGTCCGGGACGCCGACGGCGGCGATCCCACGGACGCGGATGCGGACACGCCGACCACGGCTGCCGGCGACGCGGACGCCGAGGCTCCCGTCGACCCGCACGACGCGGCCCCCACCCCGCCCCGCGGATCCCGGCGCGTCCTCATCGGGGTCGCCGCCGCCGCGCTCGCGCTGGGCCTCGCCGCGGGCGGCGCGGTCGGCGCGTCCCTGGGCAGCGGATCCCCCGTCACGACGTCCGCCGACGGCACGCCCAGCCCCGGCGCAGACGCGCCACCGACCGCCGTGGGGACGTCCCCCGGCCCGAGCGCGAGCGCCGACGGACCCACGCTCCTCGGCCCCGACTCCACCTCCGACCAGCGCAGCCGCCCGGTCGGCGCGATCTTCGACGGCCCGCAGGAGGACGGCGACCGCCCGCCCAAGGCCGTCCGCGCCGACATCAACGCCACCACGATCCGCGCGGTGCAGACGAGCGTCGGCCTCTACGCCGCGCTCTCCACGTCGGGCGACCTCTGCCTCCTGGTCTTCCCGAGCGGCGGCGCCGGGGTCGTCACGTGCGCGTCGCCCGACCGCGTCGCGTCCGACGGCCTCCGCATCGCGTGGACGACCGAGTTCCCGTCGCGCAACCGCGACGGCTCGACGGGCATGATCACGGGCGACGTGACGGCGACCTGGTCGGGGGACGACCTCATCACCCTGACGACACCGAACCGCATCCTCGCGTACTGAGGCGGACTCGACGGACCGCTCGCACCCTGTGGGAGGGTCGACGCGTCGGAAGGGACACCACCATGGACGCACGCGCATCGGGGTCGGACGACGACCTCACCACGCTCCCGCTCGACGCGCTCCGCCAGCTCGTCTACGCCGAGGGCGCGGACGAGGGCGACGAGCGGTGGATCCGCGCGGCCGCCGAGCTGACCCGCCGCGAACGCGCGTCGTCCCCCGCCGCCCGTCCGGCGGATGCGGACGGGCCGGACGCGGAGAGCGACGAGGCCGACACGGCGGATCCGCCCGCGCGCTCCCGCCGGACGCTCGCGTGGGCCGGCGGCGCGCTCGTCGTCGGGCTGCTCGCGGGCGCGGGCATCGCCGCGGGGGTCGGCGGATCCGCGGACCCGACCGCCGACACGACGGTGGTCCCCTCCGCCGCGGCGACCGACGAGTCCGCGCCGCCGCCGGATCCCGCGGACGTGCGCTCTCTGCTCGGCACCGACATCAGCCGCACGTCGGCCCCCGTCGCGGTCGACGGGATCCTCGCCGCTCCGCAGCAGGAGGCCGACCGGCCGCCGCGCTCCCCCGCCGGCGACATCGACCTCACCTCGATCCGCGGCGTGCAGACGAGCGTCGGCCTCTACGTGGCGCGCACGATCTCCGGCGACGCGTGCCTGCTCGTGTACCCGTGGTCCGGATCCACCCCCATGGACGGGGACAGCCCCGGATCCGGCGTCGCGTCCTGCGCCCCGCCCGCGCAGCTCGCGGTCTCGGGCCTCGAGATCACCTGGATCGCGAACGTCCCGGCGCGGGCGTTCGACGGGAGCGTGCGCATGGAGGGAGGCGGGCTCAGCGTCGTCTGGTCGCCCGACGGCACGCTCACCCTGAGCTCGCCGGACGTCCTGCTCGCCTACTGACCCGCGAGCGGATCAGCCCTCGAGCAGCTCGCTGAGCTCCATCCATCGGCTCTCGAACGCCTCGACCTCGGCCTCGATGGCGCGCACGCCCTCGTTCGCCTTCGCCAGCCCCTCGTAGTCGTTCGGGTCGTGCTCGGCCATGGCGTCGAGCGCCTGGCGGCGGCGCGTGTCCGCCTTCTCCAGCTTCCGCGTGATGCTCGCGAGCTCCTTCTGCGCGTTCCGCAGCTCGGCGCCCTGCAGCTGCGAGCCGCCGGATCCGCCGAGCGTCGCGGTGGCCTGGCCGCCCACCTCGTCGGGCCGCGCGACCGTCGCCTTCTCGGCGTTGCCCGGCTGCGACCGGAGCTTCAGGTACTGCTCTACGCCACCGGGGAGGTGGCGGAGGTTGCCGTTCATCACCGCGTACTGCTGGTCGGTGACGCGCTCGATGAGGTACCGGTCGTGGCTCACCACGAGGAGCGTGCCGGGGAACGAGTCGAGCAGGTCCTCCATGGCGGCGAGCATGTCGGTGTCGAGGTCGTTGGTGGGCTCGTCGAGGATGAGCACGTTCGGCTCGTCGAGCACGATGAGGAGCAGCTGGAGGCGGCGCTTCTGGCCGCCCGAGAGGTCCTTCACCGGGGTGGACAGCTGCGCGCTCGTGAAGCCGAGGCGCTCGAGGAGCTGGCCGGGCGTCATCTCCTTGCCGCCCGCGACGTACGTGGTGCGCTGGCGGCCGATGACGGTGGACACGCGGTCCTCGAGCACGTCCTTCAGCTCGTCGAGCTGCTGCGTGAGCACGGCGACCTTGATGGTCTTGCCGCGCTTGACCCTGCCGGTGGTGGGCTGCAGGGATCCGGCGACGAGCGACAGCAGCGTGGACTTGCCGGCGCCGTTCACGCCGAGGATGCCCGTGCGCTCGCCGGGCGCGATGCGCCACTCGACGTCCTTCAGGATCTGCTTCTCGCCGTAGCTGACGGACACGTCGAGCAGGTCGACGACGTCCTTGCCGAGCCGCTGCATCGCCATGGACGCGAGCGAGACGGTGTCGCGCGCGGGCGGCTCGTCGGCGATGAGGGCGTTGGCCGCCTCGATCCGGAACTTGGGCTTGGCCGTGCGCGCGGGCGCCCCGCGGCGCAGCCACGCGAGCTCCTTCTTCATGAGGTTCTGGCGCTTCGCCTCGGAGACGGCGGCGCTGCGGTCGCGCTCGACGCGCTGCAGGATGTACGCCGCGTAGCCGCCCTCGAACGGCTCGATGAGCCGGTCGTGGACCTCCCACGTCGCGTTCGCGACCTCGTCGAGGAACCAGCGATCGTGGGTCACGACGATGAGTCCGCCGGAGGCCGGCGCCCAGCGGCGGCGGAGGTGGCCGGCGAGCCAGGCGATGCCCTCGACGTCGAGGTGGTTGGTGGGCTCGTCGAGGAAGAGCATGTCGTGGTCGCCGATGAGGAGCTTCGCGAGCGCGACCCGGCGGCGCTGGCCGCCCGAGAGCTGGGCGACGTCCGCATCCCACGGCACGTCCGAGGCGAGTCCGTCGATCACGTCGCGGACGAGGGGGTTGCCCGCCCACTCGTGCTCGTCGATGCCGCCGACGATCGCCTCGCCGACCGTCTGGCCGTCGGGCAGGGTGTCGCTCTGGTCGAGCACGCCGATGGTGATCCCACGGCGGCGCGTGACGCGGCCGCGGTCGGGCTCGAGCCGCCCCGCGAGGAGGGAGAGGAGGGTCGACTTGCCGTCGCCGTTGCGTCCGACGATGCCGATGCGGTCGCCCTCGTTCACCCCGATGGTCACGTCGTCGAAGATCACGCGCGTCGGGAACTCGAGGTGGAGCGCTTCGGCTCCCAGCAGATGGGCCACCGCACGAGCCTAGGCGACCCCGCCGCGGGGAATTCCCGCGGGGCGTCCGGGATTAGCCTCGGTGGCGACCCGAGAGGGCCGCGCGCTCGACGGGGAGCATCCCACCCGGCGCCGACGCGCGGGGACCAGCCCACCGCGAGGAGCGCCCATGAGGACCACCGGCACCGGCACCGGCACCGAGACCAGCACCGAGACCGAGACCGAGACCGAGACCGCATCGGGCGCCGCCGCGGGTGCGCGCGCCGCATCGCCCGTCCGCCGCGAGTCCGCCGCCGGCCTCCTGGTCTACGCGCTCACGCTGCTCGTGATGATCGCCTCGGGCGCCGCGCCATCGCCCCTCTACCCCGTGTACCAGGAGGAGTGGGCCCTCCCTCCCGTGGTGCTCACGCTCGTGTTCGCCGTCTACGTCGTCGGCCTCCTCGCGACGCTGCTCACCGCGGGACGGATCTCCGACCACATCGGCCGGCGTCCCGTGATCCTCGGAGCCCTCGTGATCTCTATCGCCGCCATGCTCGTGTTCGCGTTCGCGCACGACGGGCTCGCCCTCGTGGTCGCCCGCATCCTCCAAGGCCTCGCGATCGGCCTCGCGACCGGCGCGCTCGGCGCCGGCATGATCGACCACCAGCCGCGGCGCCGCTCGGGCATCGCCGCGTTCCTCAACGGCGTCGTGCCGCCCGTCGCCCTCACGGTGGGCGCGCTCGGCAGCGGCTTCCTCGTCGCCTACGGTCCCGCGCCGGAGGAGACCGTGTTCGTCGCCCTCGCGGCGCTCATGGTCGCCGCGGGCGTCGCCGTCGCGTTCGTCCCCGAGCGCCAGCCGCGCCGTGCGGGCGCGCTCCGCTCGCTCGTGCCGTCGGTCGCCGTGCCGCGCGCCGCCCGGTCCGTGTTCACCGCGGTCGTCGGCGGCATGATCGCGAGCTGGGCGCTCGGGGGCATGTTCCTCGCCTTCATCGGATCCGTGCTCGGCACGACGTTCGGCCTGCACAGCGCCGCGGTGACGGGCGCGGCCATCGCCCTCTTCACCGGCACCGGCGCGATCACCGGCATCGTGATCCGCACCCGCGACGCCCGCCGCGGCCTCATCGTCGGGGTGATCGCGCTCGTGCTCGGGCCGGTCGGCCTCGTCGCGGCGATCTGGACCGCCTCGCTCCCCCTCTTCGCGGTCGCCACGGTCGTCGGCGGCATCGGCTTCGGCGCCGGGTTCCAGGCGGGGCTCCGGCTCGTGCTCGCGGAGGCGCCCGTCGACCAGCGCGCGAGCCTCCTCTCCTCCGTCTACGTGGCGAGCTACCTCGCCTTCGGCGTGCCGAGCATCGTCGCGGGCGTCTTCGTCGAGGCGGACGGGCTGCCGATCGTGCTCACGGTCTACGGCGCGTTCGTCGCGGCGAGCGCCCTGGTCGCGCTCGTCCTGCAGCTGGCGGGGCGCCGCACGCGCCGGGCCGAGCGGGACGCCGACGCCTGGGACGCCCACGGCCGGGGTGCCGCCGGGTAAGGAGCCCGCCGACGGATCCGGTCCGCACGCGGGTAGCATCGTCGTCGCCGCGCGGCCGGGAGATCACCGCCCGCCGGCCCCCACCGGAACGGCGTCCCGTTCGTGTCCGGCTCCGAACGGAAGGTGTCCCCATGGCGTTCATCGTCGTCCTGCTCGTCCTCTGGCTGATCCTCACCGTGGTCGGCTTCGCCATCAAGGGCCTCATCTGGCTCGGGATCATCGGCATCATCCTGATCCTCGGCACCATCGTCCTCGGCAGCCTGCGCCGCCGCTACAACGCCGCGAAGACGCCCAAGGCCTAGCCGCCCGTCCCGTCCGGAGTCGGGGCCGTCGCCGCCCGAGGAGGGCGCCGGGTGGGCACCGGCCGCGTGGCACGGCAGGATCGACACCATGATCGTCGCGCGCCGCAACGCCCGCATCGGCTCCGCGGTCGTCCTCACCCTGACGGCGGCGGTCGGCCTGTCCGGCTGCGGGTCCGCGGTCAGCACGGTGGATCCGTCGGAGGCGCGGGAGTCGGTCGTCACGGCCGTGGAGGCCACGACCGCCGCGGTCGGCGGCGACTGGACGCTCTACCGGGGCCCCTGGCCCGAGGTGTGCGAGCAGCCCGGCGGCCGCGACGGAGCCCGGTTCGTGTACATCCTCGAGCGGGAGGGCGCGGACGGGCCTGCGCCGGCCGCGGACACCCGCACGGTCGATGAGCTGTGGCAGGGCCGGGGCATCGCGACCCAGCCCTACCGGAGCGGCAGCTCGGCCCCCCTCATCGGGATCACCGGCGTCGGCGGCCCGGTGGATTCGATCGAATTCCGGGCGTACCGGCAGGGGTACACCGTCTCCGGAGCCTCATGGTGCTTCGACGGGGACGTGGGGGAGCTCCGGGAATCGGGGTGACGCCGCCGGGGCCGCCCGGGTCAGCCGAGCGACGCCACCCACTCGCTCGTGCCGTCGTCGAAGGCCTGCTGCTTCCAGATCGGGACGCGCTGCTTCACCTCGTCCACCAGCAGGCCGCACGCCGCGAACGCGTCGGCGCGGTGCGCGGAGGAGACGGCGCAGGTGAGCGCCACGTCGCCGATGCCGAGGCGGCCGATGCGGTGCTCGACGGCGATCCGCACCTCGGGGTACCGCGCCGAGACGTCGAGCGCGACCTGGCGGATCGCCTGACGGGCGGCCGGATGCGCGGAGTAGTCGAGCCAGAGGACGCCGCGGCCGTCGTCGTGGTCGCGCACGACGCCCTCGAAGGTCACGACCGCGCCCGCGTCGTCCGCGCGGACGGCGTCGGCGCAGTCCTCGACGCGGATGGCGCCGCCGGCGATGCGCGCGAAGAGCACGCGGTCGGCGGTCACGAGCCGGCTCCGGCGTCGGGCGCCGTGTCGGCCGCGTGATCGGTGGCCGGGTGGACGGCGCCGCGCGCCTGCTCGAGCACGTGGTCGAGGATCCGGTCGAGGAGGCCCAGGCCGTCGCGCACACCGCCCGGCGAGCCGGGCAGGTTCATGACGAACGCGCCGCCCGCGAGGCCCGCGTGCCCGCGCGTGAGCACGGCCGTGGGCGTGTGGGCCGTGCCGATGCGCCGCGACTCCTCCATGATCCCGGGGATCTCGAGGTCGAGCAGCGGCGCCGTGGCCTCGGGCGTGCGGTCGGTGGGGGTGATGCCCGTGCCGCCCGTGGTGAGGATCACGCGCGCGCCGCCCGCGACCGCCTCGGCGAGCGCCGCGGCGACCCCGGGGCCGTCCGCGCGGACGACCGGCGCGCCCACCTCGAACCCGCGCTCGGCGAGCCAGGCGACGATGACGGGACCCGTGCGGTCCTCGTACTCCCCCGCCGCGGCGCGCGTGGAGGCGACGATGACGACCGCCCGTCCGCGCGGATCCGCGGCGCTCACGACCGCTCCCAGTCGCCCGACTTGCCGCCCTGCTTCTCGCGCACGAGCACGTCGGTGATCACGGCCCGCGCGTCGACGGCCTTGAGCATGTCGTAGAGCGTGAGCGCCGCGACCGAGGCCGCCGTGAGCGCCTCCATCTCGACGCCCGTGACGCCCGTGGTGCTCACCGACGCGACCACCGTGAGCCGGTCGTCGGCGCCCGTGATGTCGATCTCGATGCGCCCGATCGGCAGCGGGTGGCACAGCGGGATGAGGCTCGACGTCTGCTTGGCCGCCATGATCCCCGCGATGCGCGCCGTGCCGACGGCCTCGCCCTTGGGGAGGTCGCCCGAGATCACGGCGGCCACCACCTCCGGCCGCGTGACGAGCACGGCCTGCGCGACCGCGCGGCGCTTCGTCGTGGCCTTGTCGGTGACGTCGACCATGTGCGCGGATCCGTCCTGCCGCAGGTGGGTGAGGGACGGCGCGGCCGCGCTCGTCGCGGGATCAGTCATCGATGCTCCAGACGGTGACGGGGGCGCCGGCCTCGAGCCGGTCGACGTCCGCAGGGATGTGGACGAGGTGGGTGGCGGTCGCGTACGCGTGCAGGAGGTGGGATCCGGGTCCGCCCACCGCGACGACCCGCCCGTCCGCGTCGAGGCGCCCGCGCCGCACCTGGTGCTTGCCGGCGGGCGAGTCGAGCGGGGCGGCGAGCGGCCGCTCCCGCGACGGGCGGTCCGGGTGCGGGTGCCCGGCGAGGGCGCGGAGCACCGGACGCAGGAAGAGCTCGAACGAGACGAGCGCGCTCACGGGGTTGCCCGGGAAGGCGACCACGGGGATCCGCGCGCCGCCGACCTGCGCCGTCCCGAGCCCCTGGGGCCCGCCCGGCTGCACGGCGACGGAGACGAACTCGACGCCGCCGCCGGAGAGCAGGTCGCGCACGACCTCGTAGGCGCCGGCGCTGACGCCGCCCGTCGTGAGGAGGAGGTCGACGCCGTCGGCGGCCCCGCCGATCGCGTCGCGCACCCGGTCGGCGTCGTCGGACGCGACCCGCAGCACGCGGACGTCGGCTCCGGCGGCCGTGAGCGCCGCGGCGAGCGCGACGGAGTTGGCGTCGTGGATCTGCCCGGGCGCGAGCTCCTCGCCGGGCCCGCGCAGCTCGAGGCCGGTGGAGAGGAAGAGCACGACGGGTCGGCGGCGCACGGCGACGGTCGGGACGCCGGCCGAGGCGAGCACGCCCCAGTGCGCCGGGAGGAGGCGCGTGCCCGCGGCGACGAGCACGGCGCCCGCGGCCAGGTCGCTGCCCTGCGCGCGCACGAAGGCGCCCGGATCCACGGGCGCGACGAAGGAGACGGTCGCGTCGGTCGCGGCCTCGTCGACGAAGCGATCGGGGATCGCGGCCTCGATGGGCACGATCGCGTCGGCGCCGGGCGGGACGGGCGCGCCGGTCATGCAGGGGGCGGCGGTGCCGGGCGCGAGGGGCGCGGGGGCCACGCCCGCGGGGATCCGCGGGGCGATCGGCAGGACGGCCGGAACCGCGTCGCTCGCGCCCGCGAGGTCGGCCGCGCGCACCGCGTAGCCGTCCATCTGCGAATTGCGGAACGGCGGCAGGTCGATGCCGCTCACGACGTCGCGCGCGAGCACGCGGCCGGCGTACCGGTGCGGATCCGCCGCGAGCGCCTCGGCGGAGACGGGCAGCTCCTCCGCGGGCAGGTCGGCGAGCGGGGCGAGGAGCGCGGACACGTCCGCGCGGTGCGCGTCGACCGTGCGTCGGCCGCGGCCAGCGGGGCGGTCGGGGGTCATGGGACCATCATCCCCGACGCGGCCGCGTCCGCCCCCGACGCCATCGGATCCCGAGTCGCGGTCGTCCTCCCCGTCATCCGCGCCCCGGACACGGGCCTTGCCGTCGCGGTCCGGACGCGGGACCCTGTGCGCATGGATCCGCACGAGCGCCGCGCCGCCCTCCGCCGCCGCACGGCCACCGAGATCGGCGCCGTGCTGCTCGCCGCCGCGATCGCGCTCGGCATCGCCGGGGTGGTCGTCTACACGGGCGGATCCGACCTCGGGCTGTTGCTGCTCGTGGCGGCGCTCATGCTCCTCACGGCCGGCGTGGGCCTGGTCGTCTCGGCCGTGCGATCCGCCGCGGACCGACCTCGCTGACGCGGACCCGCTCCTCCCCAGGACGCGTCGACGTATCCGTGTCCGCGTCCCGAAGCCGCCCCTGCCGCGCGGCGCCCGGCCGCCCTAGGGTCGGGTCATGACCATCGCCGCCCGCGGGCAGACCCTCGTCGACCTCCACACCGCTCCCGAGCTCCTCCGGGTGGTGAACGTGTGGGACGCCATCTCGGCTGCCGCCATCGGCTCCCTCCCCGAGACGAAGGCGCTCGCCACCGCGAGCCACTCCATCGCCGCCACGTTCGGGTACGAGGACGGCGAGAGGATCCCGCTCGACCTCCACCTCGACATGATCGGCCGCATCGTCGCCGCCGTCGAGCAGCCCGTCTCCGCCGACCTCGAGTCGGGCTACGGGGACGCGGGCGAGACCGTGCGCCGCGCCATCGGCGTGGGCGTCGTCGGCGCGAACCTCGAGGACGGCATGCGCCCCCTCGACGACTCCATCCGCGCGGTGGAGGCCGCCGTCGCCGCGGCGCAGGCCGAGGGCGTGCCGTTCGCGCTCAACGCCCGCACCGACGCCTACGTCCTGGGCGGCGACCGCGACCGGTCCGACGTCCTGGCGGACGCCGTCGAGCGCACCCGTGCCTACATGGCCGCGGGCGCCACGAGCGTCTTCGTGCCCGGGCCGCTCACGGAGGACGAGGTGCGCACCCTCGTCGAGGCCGTGGGCCCGCAGCGCCTCACGGTCATCGGCATCCCCGGATCCCTCTCTCCCGCGCGCTTCGAGGAGCTCGGCGTCGGCCGCATCTCCTACGGACCATGGACCCAGCGCGTCGCGCTCACCGCGCTGCAGGACACGGCGAAGGACCTCTACGCGGGCGGCGCGCTGCCCGAGGGGACGCGGCCGCTCAACTGACGCGGTCCGCCGGATCCCGGGCTCGACCGCCGAGGCGGAGCCCGCGTCCGGCGTGCCCTGGTTGACTGCTGCCACCGCCCCGAAGGAGCTCCCGTGACCGACACCCCCGCACCGGCGCACGTCGCTGCACCCGCGTCCACCCCGCGCGCCGACATCGGCGTCATCGGCGGATCCGGCCTGTACGCCCTGCTCGATCCCGCGACCAGCACGTCGCATCGCGTCGAGACGCCGTTCGGCCCCACCTCGAGCGAGGTGACCGTGGGCGAGCTGGCCGGCCGCCGCATCGCGTTCCTCACCCGGCACGGCGCGGACCACTCGGTCGCGCCGCACCTCATCGACTACCGCGCGAACGTGTGGGCCCTGGCGTCTCTCGGCGTCGCGGCCATCGTGTCGTCCTCCGCGGTGGGCGGCGTCTCGCCGGACTACCCGCCGGGATCGCTCGTGCTCACCGACCAGCTGCTCGACCGCACGTGGGGCCGGCCCGACACGTTCTTCGACCAGGGCGTCGTGCAGCACCTCTCCGCCGCGGATCCCTTCGACCCCGAGCTGCACGCCCGCGCCGCCGCCGCGCTCGTGGAGCTCGAGGGAGGCGACCGGGCGGATCCCGCGGGGCCGCTGCGCACCTCCGGCACGGTCGTCGTGATCCAGGGCCCGCGCTTCTCGACGCGCGCCGAGTCGCTCTGGTTCCGCCAGGCGGGCGCGCACATCGTGAACATGACGCAGTACCCCGAGGTCGTGCTCGCGTCCGAGCTCAACATCGGCACCGTGAACCTGTCGTTCGTGACCGACGCGGACGCGGGCCTCGCTCCGCTGCCCGGCGAGCAGGGCGACGCCGTCACGGCCGACCTCGTCTTCGCGCGGCTGCGGGAGGCGCAGCCGCGCATCGTGCGGGCGATCGAGGCGGTCGTCCGCGCGATCCCCGACGACTACCGCGGACGCCCGCTCATCGACCCGGACGCGGTCGCATCGGTGCTCGCGCGGCCCGTCAGCGGTGCCGGCACGGCGTCGGGCGTGCGCTCGTGAGCGACGGGATCCTCCTCGTCACGGGTGGCGCGGGCTTCATCGGCGGCGCGATCGTGCAGGCTGCGCTGGAGGAGGGCCGGCGCGTGCGCATCCTCGACTCGCTGCGGGCCGACGTGCACGGCGGCGCACCGGAGGTCGACCCGCGCGTCGAGCTGGTGCGCGGCGACGTCACGGATCGCGGCCAGGTGGCGAACGCGCTCGACGGGGTCGACATCGTGTGCCATCAGGCCGCGAAGGTCGGGCTCGGCGTCGACTTCCTCGACGCGCCCGACTACGTGCGGACGAACGACGGCGGCACCGCCGTGCTCCTCGCCGCCATGACCCGCGCGGGCATCGACCGGCTCGTGCTCGCCAGCTCGATGGTCGTCTACGGCGAAGGCGCCTACGCGGGTGCCGCGGGCCCCGTCCGGCCGCCCGCACGTCGCGTCGCCGACCTCGACGCCGGGATGTTCGATCCGCTCGATCCCGCGACGGGCGAGCCGCTCGTCCCCACGCTCATCGGCGAGGACGTGCCGCTGGACCCGCGCAACGTCTACGCCACCACGAAGCTCGCGCAGGAGAACCTCGCGAGCTCGTGGACCCGCGCCACCGGCGGCCGCGCGGCCGCCCTCCGGTACCACAACGTCTACGGGCCCGGCATGCCGCAGAACACGCCCTACGCGGGCGTCGCGTCGCTGTTCCGCTCGGCGCTCGCGCGCGGCGAGGCACCGCGCGTCTTCGAGGACGGCCGGCAGCGCCGCGACTTCGTGCACGTCCGCGATGTCGCGGGCGCGAACCTCGCCGCGCTCGCCTGGACCGGGGTCCAGGAGCCCGGGTCGTTCCGCGCCTTCAACGTCGGCAGCGGCACCGTGCACACCATCGGCGAGATGGCGGAGGCGCTCGCGCGGGAGGCCGGCGGATCCGCGCCCGTCACCACCGGCGAGTACCGGCTCGGCGACGTGCGGCACATCACGGCCTCGTCCGAGCGGCTGCGCACGGAGCTCGGCTGGGCGCCGCGGATGACCTTCGAGGAGGGCATGCGGGAGTTCGCGACGGCGCCGCTGCGGAGCGCGGTGGTCTGAGCGCGGTGGTCTGAGCGCGGTGGTCCGACCCCGGTGCTCCGACCCCGGTGGTCCGACCCCGGTGGTCCGGGCGCCGACGACCCGGCGACCGCGACCCGGGCCGCGCCCGATCCCCCGAAGGTGGTACCCGGGTGCTGGTCGCGGGCCGACCCCGGCACCTCGGAGGGACGAGGTCGCGGCCGCCGGCTCGCCAGACTGGGAGCATGACCTCCGCATCGCCCCGTCGCGTGAGCCGCCGCTCGGGCATCGCCCTCGTCGCGGCGGCCTCGTCGCTCGCCCTCGCGGGCTGCACGGGCATCACCGACGACATCGCCGACATCTACGCCATCACCTACCAGGTGACGACCACCGGCCCCGCCGACGGCGGCCTGACCGACGTCTCGTACGCGGAGGCATCGCACCGCGGACGCCCGTCGATCGTGAAGGAGGTCGGCCCGGCCGCCCTCGCGCCCGGCGACGACTCGGCGAGCTCCATCTGGTCGGTCGAGTCCGTCGTCACCGCCGAGGACTGGGCGTTCGTGCAGGCCACCCCCGTGGACGGCGAGGCGCTGACCTGCCGGATCCTCGTCGACGGCGTGAGGGAGATCGCGTCGTCGACCGCGGCGCCGGGCCAGCCGGTGACCTGCCAGGTGCCCACCGCGCCGTTCGGCTGAGCGCGCCCGGCGCGCCGACCCCGCGGATCGCGCCGACCATGCGGATCCCGCGGATCGCGCCGGCCTCGCTCACGGCCGACGCGATCCCCGCGGCTCAGTACTTGGCGGACTGCCCGCCGTCGATCGGCAGCACGGCCGCGTTGACATACGCCGCGTCGTCCGAGAGCAGGAACGCGACGACGGAGGCGATCTCCTCCGCCTCGCCGTAGCGCTTCGTCGGGTTGCCCTGGATGAACTCCTCGGCCGCGCCGCGCGGGTCGTCCGCGCTGATCTGCTTCATCGACGCCTCGACCATGGGCGTCCAGATGGCGCCGGGCGCGATGGCGTTGACGCGGATGCCGAACTGCCCGTACTCGACGGCCGAGTTGCGGGTGAGACCCACGACGCCGTGCTTCGCGGCCGCGTAGCCGGACTGGTTGCCGACGCCGCGGATCCCGCCGACGCTCGCGGTGTTGACGACCATGCCGGAGCCCTGCGCGCGCATGACCGCGAGCACCTTCTCGAGGCCGAGGAACACGCCGCGGAGGTTGATCGCGACGACCCTGTCGAACTCGCTCGCGGTGAAGTCCTCGGTGAGGTTCTGGCGGCCCTCGATGCCGGCGTTGTTGAAGAAGCCGTCGATGCGGCCGAAGCGCTCGACGGTCTGCTGCACGTACGCGTCGACGTCGGTCTCCTTCGAGACGTCGGCGAGCACCGTGAGGATCTCGGTGTCGGGCGTCGCGGCCGTGACGGCGGCGACGGTGTCGGCCAGGCCGCCCGCGGAGATGTCGACGAGGGCGAGCCGCGCGCCCTCGGCGGCGAGGCGGACGGCGGCGGCGCGGCCGAGGCCGGACCCTCCGCCGGTGATGAGGACGACCTTGTCGGTGAAGCGGGTGGTGGTCATGGGGTCTCCTGACGAGTCGGGGACGGCGGCCCGCGTCTCGTGGGCGGAGCCGCTGATCCATGCGATCGCATGGACATACCTACCGTAGGTCGGGATCCTGGGCGCGGCCTCCGCGCGCCGGCCGCCGGCCGGGCGACCGCAGACCGGGCGACCGCAGCTCGGGCGCCCGTCGCTCGAGTCGCGTGCGCACCGCGACGAAGACGACCCCGGCGAGCACGCTGTGCACGAGCACCAGCGCGATCGCGTCGGGCTCGACGAACGCGACGTCCCAGCCCGACGACATCCAGCCCGTCCCGCCCAGCAGCACGCGGTTCACCGTGAGCTGCGTCCCGTGGAACGCCATCGCGACGAGGAGCGCACCCTCCATCGGTATCCGCCGCGCGGCGATGAGCGCGAGGCCGAAGAGCCCGAGCTGGAGGACGTAGGCGATCGCGTCGTTCCCTGCGGGCACCGGCGTGAAGGTGCCGGTGTCGGAGCCCGCGAGCGTCCGCACGAGCCAGCGGCCGGACTCGGTGACGACGCCGATCGCCGGGAAGAGCGCGGTGGTGAGGAGCGTGGCGACGACCAGGCCGGTGCCGTCACGGAGGTTCGTCCACATGTACCCGCGGAGGGCGAGCTCCTCCGGGATCGCCTCGTAGAGCGCGAGGACGAGGCCGTTGAGCAGGAGGAACCCGGCGAACGCGGCGAGGTCGACGTCGTCGACGCGGATCCAGCCGAGGAGGCCCGCGGGGACCCAGACGGCGGCGCCCGTGGCGGCTCCGACGCCGACGCCCAGCGCGATCGGCGGCCCGACGCGGCGGGACAGGCCGAGGCTCGCGAGGCTCCTGCGGTCGAGCCGCCGCCGCAGGAGGACGACGGCGGGCACGACGAGCGCGGACATCAGCACGGCCTGCAGGACGGCCTTCGGGATCAAGCCGGCGCCGGTCGCCTGCGCCACCGCGTCCGCGATGCCGATGGCGAGGCCGAGCCCCAGCCCGAGCACGATCCAGGCGAGGAGCGCGACCGCGACGGCGCGGATCCAGGGCTGCGGTCGACGCGTCTGCGCCTCGCGGCGCGGATCCGCGGCGGCGGCGGCCGGGTCATCCCGGCCGGCCGATGCCGTGCGGGCGGATGCGGAGGGGCGGGCGGATGCGGGCACGGGACTCGTCTCGTCGGCGGATCGTGGGCGGCGGGCGTCCTCGCCCATGCTGGCCGCCGGGTCCTCGTCGCGCGATCACGACGGCGGCGCGGCCCACGTCTGGGGCGCGGGATCAGGCGGCGGACGCCCCCGCCGACCCGCCGGCCGACGTCCCCGGCTCGGTGGAGTCGAACACCAGCACCCCGTGCGGATCCGGCGCGAGCAGCGGCCCCACGAACTCCGTGAAGGCCGCGTGCTGCGCGTCGACGCACGCCGGATCCGCGACGGCGCGGTCAGGAGGTGACGAGGAGCGGCACGCCGAGCGCGAGGCCGGCGAGGCCGGTCGCGAGCTGGATCCACGTGCGGTGGGCGGATCCGCGGCCGGCGCGGCGCGCGACGACCACCGTGGCCAGCGCGTCGAGGGCGACGAGGGCACCGGCGACGGTCATGATCCAGGCGATGACGGTGGTGGCCACGCGCCCAGGGTACGGGGCGACCGCCGTGACCCGGACGGGGCCTCGCCAGGACGGATCCGCCGCCGTAGCCTGGCGACACGCGACCACCGCCCGGCCGCGGTGCCCGGCCCTCGACGAGGAGGCCCCATGATCGACCCACCCGAGGCGCCCGACGCCGCGCTCGCCCGACGTCTCCGCGACGATCCCGAGGCCGCGCGCCGTCTCGAGGAGCTGCGACGCACCGCCTACGGCCGCGACGGATCCGCCGCGCCGCTCGTCGAGGTCCCCGCCGGCCTCCGCGCGCGCACGGGCTCCGACGAGGACGAGCAGCCGGGGCCGCTCGTCGCGCTGCTCACGGAGGAGGCGCGGCTCGTCGACGAGGGCGCCGCGCTGCTGGCGGCCGAGCGGCCCGCGGTCGCGCCCTCCACGGCGGACGACGACCGCGCGCCGGACGGGCCCGTCGCCCCGCCCGCCCGCCGCCGTGCGCTCCGACCGGGCCCGATCGCCGCGATCGCCGCCGGCGTCCTCGTGCTCGTCGGCTTCGGCGTCGCCTTCGCCGCGGGCGTCGTCGACGACGGCCGCACCACCGCGTCGCCGCCGACCTCGGAGGACGTCGGCTCCGCCGTCACCTCGACCGCCACCCCGCGCGGGCAGGCGATGGGCACGCCGGACGGGCGACGAGGATCCGTCGTCCCCGACTTCACGGCGGACCCGCCCGTCCGGGTCCCGCCGACCGACGCGGAGCTGGCCGAGGGCCTGCGGGTCCGCGCCGACCAGGCATGGGGGCTCGTGCTCGAGCAGCAGCCCGACGCGGTGCGGCCCGAGGTCGCGACGGAGCGGGTGATCGACGACGAGGAGGACCACGCCGAGCAGCAGGTGGCCTGCCTGCAGGACGCGGGCGTCTCCGCGTACATGGAGGGCGAGGCTGGCTACGGCGTCACCGGCGGGGACCCGGTCGCCGTCTACGCGTGCGCGGTCCGCTTCCCGCTGCGCGACACCGGCGGGCGCACCGACGCCGAGCTCGCCTACATCCACGACTACTACGTCTCGTTCCTCATCCCCTGCTACGCCGCGGAGGGGCGACCCTACGAGGGCGACGTCCCCGCCGTCGCCGACTTCATCGCCGGCGTGCACGCCGATCGGCTCTGGACCCCGTTCCCCGATGCCATGGACGACGGGCTCGCCGCCGCGTGCCCGGTGCTGCCCGCGGCGTACCGGTGACGTCCCCGGTCTCGTCTGCCGAGGCCCTGCGTCGGCGGCTGCGCGATGACCCGGCGGCTGCTCGCACCCTCGATGCCCTCCGCCGGGACGCCTACGGTCGCCCGGGCGACGATGCGTCGCGGGTCGGGGCGCATAGGGAGGTCCGGAGCGCAGCAGCGGACGAGGCCGACACCCTCGCCGCCCTGCTGGCCGAGGAGCAGCGCCTCGTCGGCGAGGGACGGGAGCTGCTCGCGGCCGAGGCGCGCGTGGATGACCTCACCCCGGCCCGGCCCGAGGAGACCGCCGACGCCGACGCCGGGGCCCACGCGGCGCGTCGGCTCGTGCCGCCCCGCCGCCGGATCCTCCGCCCCGGCTCCATCGCCGCGGTGCTCGCGGGCGCGCTGCTCGTCGCGGGGCTCGGCACGGCATCCGCGACCGGCCTCCTCGCCGACGGCGACGACCGGGGCTCCGCGGAGACCGCGGCGACGGCCGGGCCGCCGGGCACCCCGGATCCGCCCAGCGGCGAGACGGGGCCCGCGTCCACCACGGAGCCGCCCGCCGGCATGCGCGCGCAGCTCCCCGCCGGCGTGACCGTCGCGGCGCTCCGGGAGCGCGCGGACGACGCCTGGCAGCGGGTCCTCGACCGGCGACCGGACGCCGTGCGCCCCGACGTCCCGGTCGAGCGGGTCCTCGGCGGCGAGGAGTGGGTGCGACAGCAGGCGGCGTGCCTCGGCGAGTCCGGCGTGCGCGTGCAGGTGATCGGGACCGGCGACGACGCGCGGCTCTCCACCGACTCGGCGGACGACGTCGTGCGGTACGTCTGCGAGGTCCGCTTCCCGGCCGCGCCACGGGGCCCCTGACGGACGCCGCGCTCGGCTGGCTGGACGACCACCGTGAGGGCCGACCCCTGCGCTGACCCGCCGCCCCGCCTCCTGAGGACGCTTCTCACCGCGGTTATGGTGGAGGCCGTGCGCGCCCGCCTCCGACCCCGGCTTCGCGCCACCGGACCGCGATGACGGATCGGCACTCCCCCTGGGCGCCGGATGACGACGACGCGTCCCCCTTCGACCGGCCCGCGCGCCCGCGACGCGAGCGCCGGACCCGGACGGACCGGCCCGCCGCCGCATCCGCCGCCGCGGGCATCGCCTCGACCGCCACCGCCCCCTCGACGGCGACCGCGACCGCGACCGCGACCCCCGTCCGCGAGGAGCACGGCGACCCGGACGACCACGGGCACGACGCCCCGCGCCCCGCGCGCGCCACCCCCGCCGGCCTCGGCACCGGCCTCGCGACGGGCCTCGCCCTCGTCCTCCTGCTCCTGGCCCTCCGCGCGGTCTCCCCCGCGCTCGGCGACGGCGTCCTGCCCGACCGGCTGCAGGACCTCGTCACGCTCTCGGTCAGCGTCATCGTGGAGTCGCTGCCGTTCGTGATCCTCGGCATCGTGCTCTCGATCGTCGTCCAGGTGTGGGTGCCGCCCGGCGTCATCGAACGCCGCCTCCCGCGCAACCCGTTCGCGCGCCGCGCCTGCATCTCGTTCCTCGGCATGGCGCTGCCGGTCTGCGAGTGCGGCAACGTGCCGCTCGCGCGCGGCCTCGTGGTGCGCGGCTTCACGGTGCCGGAGTCGATCACGTTCCTGCTGGCTGCGCCGATCCTCAACCCGATCACCATCATCACGACGCACGCGGCATTCGGCTGGGACGGCTGGATCCTCGTGGCCCGGCTCGTCGGCGGCTTCCTCATCGCGAACGTGGTCGGGTGGCTGTTCAGCCTCCACCCCGACCCCGACCGCCTCCTCACCGACGAGTTCCGCGCCGAGTGCGCCCTGCCGGATCCGCACGCGCACGGCGGCGCCCGGGTCCGGACGTCGATCTCGCTGTTCGGCCGCGAGGCGACGACGATCATGCCGGCGCTCGTCATCGGCTCCCTGCTCGCGGGCCTCATCCAGGTCGCGGTGCCGCGCGAGGTGCTGGTCACGCTCGGCGGCAGCCCGATCCTCTCGGTCCTCGCGCTCATGCTCCTGGCCTTCGTCGTCTCGGTCTGCTCCAACGTCGACGCGTTCTTCGTGCTCTCGTTCGGATCCGTGTTCCTGCCGGGCGGCATCGTCGCCTTCCTCGTGTTCGGCCCGGTCATCGACGTGAAGATGCTGGCGCTCATGCGCACCACCTACTCGACCCGCACGCTCGTGATGATCACCTCGGTCGTCGCGCTGATCAGCCTCGCGCTGGGATGGGGTGTCAATGCCATCGCCTGACGACCGGACGCGCGACGACCGCGAGGCCCGCGCGCCCCGCGACCGCACCACGACCGGCCTCCGCCGCGTCCTCCGCCGTCGCGCCGCGGGCGGCCGCGCGTCCTCCACGGCGGGCCTGGTGCTCCTCGCCGCGTGCATCGTCTCGACGCTGTGGCTCGCGGTCACGGGGCAGCTCGGCCTGTACATCCACCCGCGCTACTTCGTCTTCACGGGGATCATGGCGGTCATCGGCCTCGTCGCGACCGTCGCCGGGTTCGCCCTCCGCCCGTCGGAGGCGGCCGACGGCCACGACCACGCGCACGACCACGACGGCGGATCCCCGTCACCGGACGCCCGCGGCACCCTCCGCGCCCGCGTCTCGCGCGTCACCGTCGCCGCCGTCGTCACGGTCACGGTCGTCGCCGTCCTCGTGCTCCCGCCGCGCACGCTCACCCAGAGCACCGTGACGCAGCGCGCGCTCAACTCGAGCACGGTCGCCTCCGGCGCCGCGCCCGACGAGCAGCTCGTCGGCGCCGGCGACTCCTCCCGCCTGGGCGTCAAGGACTGGGCGCGGCTCCTCGCGCAGACGACGGACCCGACGTTCTTCACCTCGAAGTCCGTCGACGTCACGGGCTTCGTGAGCGCCGACCCCGACGATCCCGACGACGTGTTCTACGTGACCCGCTTCGTCATCACGTGCTGCGCGGTCGACGCCCAGCCCGTCGGCGTGCCCGTCTACCGGCCCGGCTGGAGGTCGACGCTCCAGACCGACGAGTGGGTGCGCGTCACCGGCCCGTTCGCGTCGAACCCGAGCGCGCGGAGCCGGCAGCCGCTCGCGGTCATGCCGCAGGGCGTCGAGCCGGTCGACCAGCCCGCCGACCCCTACGTCTACTGATCCGCCCGTGACCGACGCACCCGCCTCCCCGCGCGCCTTCCGGCGGGCGTTCGCCGCCGTGATCCTCGTCCTCGTGCTCGCCTGCGGCGGCCTGCTCGCGGTGGCCGGCAGCCAGGGGCCGCGGCTCGTGCGCACCGACGTGGATCCGCTCGCCGTCGTGCAGCAGTCCCGACAGCGGCTCGTGCTCGCGGCGAACCGGCCGATCCAGCCCGTCGACGCCTCGCGCATCCGGATGGAGCCCGGCGCCGACTTCACCGTCGACACGCAGGCCGACCGCGTCATCATCGACTTCACCCGGCCGCTGGCCTACGACGCCGACTACACGGTGTCCGTCGACGGCGTCCAGGGCGTCGGCGGCGGGCCCGCGTCGGACCTCCGCACCGCGTTCCGCACGGGCGACCCCGGCATGCACGTGCTCGTCCGGGGCGGCGGGCAGCAGCCCGACCGGATCCTCCGGCAGAGCGTCGCCGGCACAGGCACGGGCACGGGCACGGGCGAGGGCGCGAGCGCGAGCGACGTCGTGTTCCAGGCCGCGAGGATCCAGGAGTACGCGGTCGTCGGGAACTCGCTGGTCGTGGCGACCCTGCAGGACGACGGGGAGAACGGACTCGTGCTCGCGGCGCTCGACGGATCCGGCCAGGTCGACCTGCCGCTCCCCGGCCGCGGCACGCTCCAGGACCTGCACGCCGAGGACACGGGAACGACCATCGGCTTCCGCTTCACGAGCGCGGACGGCGGCCCGTTCGACGACACCCTCATGGTCGACGACGTCGCGGCGGCCGCCGTGCCCACGCCCGCCATCGGGGTCGACGGCCAGCCGATCCGCGCGCAGGCGTGGGGCTTCGTGCCCGGGCATCCGCAGCTCGTCGCGCACGGGCGGGACGGCGACCTGGACCTCGTGGCGATCGACGGCTCGTCCCCCGTCGTCCCGCTCGGCCGCCACGGAACGCTGGGCGCGTTCTCCGCGGACGGCACCCGGATCGCGGTGACGGATCCCGGCTCGACCACGGAGATCGACCTGGGCACGGCCCAGCAGACGACGCTGCCCACCGCGAACGGCGGCGGCGACCTCCCGGACGACGACGCGATCTCGTTCGTGCCCGGCGACGACGACGCGGTGCTCCGCGTGCGCACGGCACGGGATCCCGCGACAGGCGCCGCCACGCAGCGCCTCGTCGTGGTGCGCGACGGCCGCGCGAGCGACGTCTACGTGCCCGCGGACCCGGCGACCCGCATCACGGGCCTGTCCGTCACCCCGAACGGCCGCTTCGCGCTGCTCGAGACCGTGCCGGATCCCGCGCGCGGCGCCAGCGACGGCTACCCCCGCGAGCCGCGCGACACGACCGTGACCACGCTCCTCGTCGACCTCGCGACGGGCACGGTGACCCGCAGCGTCGCGGGCTCCGAGGTCACGATCGGCTGAGCCCGCGCCGAGCGGCGGAAGACCGGCTCCGGGTCCCGGAGCACGCCGGCACGGTCCCGGTGGAGCGGCAGGTGGATGCCTTCCGCTGACGCGCCGGCGCGATCCGACCCCGGACGCGCCGACGGCCCCGGCTCCCGGAGAGGGAGACGAGGCCGTCGATGCGTCGTGCTGTGATCGCAGGTGGTGCTGTCCCGGGGTCGAGCCCGGGTGGGGTGCTACTTGGTGTTGACGGTGATCTTGGCGATGCCGACGACGAGCTGGTCGGTGACGGCGGTCGTGC
>NZ_JADKRS010000003.1 GCF_015351075.1 Clavibacter sp. VKM Ac-2873 | reverse complement strand
GGGCGGTAGGAGGCCTTGGGGTCGAAGTACTTCACGTTGCCGCCGGTGATGGGGAACGCGAGGGTGCCGGTGGAGCCATCGAGGGTCGCGGTGCCGATGACGCCGGGGGTCAGGCCCAGGGTCTTCAGGGCGCCGGTGAAGCCGGAGTCGAGGGTGACCTTGGTGTCGACGCCGGTCAGGGTCGGGATCGACGCGAGCGGGGTGGGGTTCGCCTCGGTCGTCGCGGATGCGGCGGGAGCGGAGGACGTCGAGGACGCCGGGCTCTCGGCGGGGGTCGAGCAGGCCGCGAGGCCGACGACGAGGAAGCCCGCGGTGGCGAGGCCGAAGACGGACTTGGTGAGATTGCGCATGATGGATCCTTGTCTTTTGTGGCGGCCGACGTGGTCGCCGGTTGGAGTCGCAGGGTCATTCGGCGCCCCTCGCCAGGGCGATGGGTCCCGTGATGCTTTCGTGACCCTGGACGGTCGATCCCCGGCTGCGGCGGTCGCCGAGCGGGACGTGTGGGGGGTCATCGCTGGATGCCCGCGCGCTGGTTGCCGTCGACCCGGAGGGTCACGGATCCGGTGGCGCCCTGCGCGGTGGTGGGCGCGGACGCGGAGAGCCGCACCGTGACGCGCAGGTGGTCCCGACCGCCGACCGCGCGGGCCGGGGAGTCGGGGAGCGCGAACCGCCCCGCGGCGGGGCGGTCGGCGACCACGGAGGTCACCGTGCCGGAGCAGAGCGCGGTGCCCGGGGCGCCGGTCCAGGCGACCGGGCAGCGGTCGAACGCCACCTGCAGGCCGTCGGACGTGCTCGCCACGGCCGTGCCGCCGAGCGTGACCATGAGGTCCGACACCGCGATCGTGCCCGTGTTCGCGAGGTCCACGAGCCGCACCTGCGCGTCGCCCGGTCGCAGCCCGGTGACGGGGACGGCGAGCTGATCCGCCCCGCCCCCGCCCCAGCCGAGCGCCACGGCACCGGCCGTGACCGAGACGGTCGTCGAGGCGCGATCGGTGAGCACGGCGTACGCGGTCCCGGCGCCGGCGAGCACGAGCGCCGCGGAGATCGCCGGGATGAGGAGCGGGCGCACGCGGGCTCCGGTGCCGCGCGCGTGGCGTCCCCTGCCCCCGCGGTGGCGGGCGCGGGCGCTCATGCGCCGCCGCCGTCCACGGAGACGACGCGCGCGGGGCGGCGCCACACGGCGCTGAGCGCCCAGGCCATCGCCCCCGCGCCCGCGACGCCGAAGGCGAGCAACCGGATGGTGGGGTCGCCCAGCCAGACGAACGGCCACCCCAGCACGGGCAGGACGGCGCTGCGTCGCCAGACGGCGTCGTCGCCGATGGTGACGATCCACGGATCGCCCGCGGGGTTGTTGTCGCCCTTGGTCTGGATGGCGAGGCGGTCGGCGGACCAGTCCTCGAGCTGATCCGCGTCGTCGGGCCCGAACACGCGCGTCACGCGGTGGATCACCCGCACGCTCGGGCCGAGCGGCGCCGTGAAGACGACCACGTCGCCGACCGCGACGTCCGCGCGCGGCACGCGTTCCGTGATGGCCAGCGAGCCGACGGGCATGCCCGGCGCCATCGAGTTCGAGAGCACGGGGACGAACCGGGTGACGCCGAGCGCGGAGAGCGCGATCACCCCGACGACGGCGAGCACCAGGACGACGGTCGCGGTCCCGCCCAGGATCCCGAGCGCGCGGCGGAGGGGGCCGCGCGGTGCGCCTCGCCCGCGGGTCATGAGGCGGCCTCGGCGTCGGCGCGGTCCCGGCGGGCGACGAGGTAGAGGATCCCGCCGCCGAGGAGGGCGAGCAGGGCGCCCGTGAGCGCGGCGGCGATGTCGCGGCCCGTGACGGGGAGCAGGTCGCGGGGGACGCGGCCGGACGCGGTCGCGGATCCGCCGCCGACGCTGGCGGGGGGAGAGCCGGCCCCGGTGCCCGATCCGCTTCCGGAGCCCGGCGTGGGGACGGCGCCCGTGTCGTCGGTGAGCGCGAAGCTCACCCGCAGCATGCCGGCGGTGCGCTCCATGCCGTTGTCCGCCTCGGCGGGGAAGCGGATGCGCACGAGGATCCCGACGGTCTCGCCGGGCGCGAGGGGAGCGCTCGTGTCGACGTGGTCGAGCATGGCGGCGGGGCCGGAGCCGAGGGGGTCGAGGAAGCCGGGGCAGCTCATCCACGAGGTCGTGGGGTCGAAGCCGCCGGCGCAGAGGCGCACGTCCAGCTGGATGCCGCCCAGGGGGTCGCCGGTGAGGGCCATCGACCGCATGGAGTCGAGGCGCACGGAGAGCGGGGATCCGGCGCCGGAGACGTTGGTGACGTCCGCGGCCCAGTCGACGGTGTCGCCGGGGGCGAGACCGGAGAGCGGGATGTCGGGGCCGGTCCTCTCCTCCACCTCGAGGGACCCGTCGGCCGGGGCGAGAGGGGGCATGCCGTCCCAGGGGGACGACGGGAAAGGGGAAGGGGAAGGGGACGGGGAAGCGGGCGCGTCCGTCGTGGTGGTCACGGATCCGGACGCGGGCGCTGCGGCCCCGAGCGCCAGGCACAGCGCGACGGCGGCGATGCCGGTTCCGGTGCGTGCGCGCATGGGCGTGTCCTCGGGTGCTGCGGTGCGTGGATGCGGGGTCGAGCGGGCCGACCGGGCCCCGGCGAGTGCCGGGACCCGATCGGACCGGGTCAGCGCTGCAGGCCGCCGCGCTGGATCGCCGCCGCCGTGAAGGTGAGCTGCGCGGACGCGTTCTCGTAGTCGCTGTCGGCGCCGTTCGGCAGCTGCAGCACCATCAGCGTGTTGAGCGTCACGTCGGCCGTGTCGCTCGGGAACGTGCCGTCGGCCGTGGGCGTGAGGCCGAAGGCCGCCGGCGTGAGCGTGGTGGAGTTGCCCGCGCCCGTGATGGAGGAGAGCGTGCCGCTGCCCGTCGTCTGCGTCGTCCCGCCGCACGTGTACGGACCGGTCGGCGTGGTGGTCGGGCCGGCCGTCCAGGTGCCGCCGACGCAGGTCAGCAGGCTGTAGGTGAGCCCGTCCGTGCCCGTGACGATGGACTCGCCGCCGCCGGGGACGTTGGGGTCGTCCGTCCCGACCGTCTGCCCGGTCACGGCGTACGACAGCTGGATGGACTGCACCAGGTTGCCGTCGTTCGTGGCGTTCGGCAGCTCGATCAGGATCGGGCGCTGCACGGTGTCGCCCGGCGCGATGTCCGCGACGGTGTAGCTGCCCGTCGCGGCGATGTCGAGCTGGCCCGCGTCGACGCCGAGCGTCGTCGAGGCCGAGTCGGTGAAGATGGCGAACGCTCCGCCGGCGATGAGGGCTCCGCCTCCGGCGATGATCGCGCCGGTGGCGACGATCTTCTTCCAGGGGCGGCGGGTCTCGGGTGCTGTGGTGGTGCTCATGATGGTCGTTCCTCTCGATGGGGTCGTGCGATGCGATGCGATGCGTGCTGTGGTGGTGTCGGTGGTGCGGTGCTGTCGTCCGGTCTGGTCGGATGGCCCGGTGCCGGGCGGCGGATGCGGCACCGGGGGAGGCGGGGCGGGCATCAGCAGCCCACCGCGGAGACGACCGCCGGCTGGGCGACGGCGGCGGATGGCGCGCTCGCGACGCCGACCCAGCGCTGCAGGTCGGGTCGGACGCGCCACTGGTAGGAGCGGGCCTCGCCGACCCGGTCGTCCGAGAACGAGGTGGCGGACCCGGAGAGCCGGGCGACCGTGATCCACGCGCCGGGCGTCGTGCCCGCGATGCGGCGCTCGACGAGCTGGTCGGTGGCGCCGGGGACGGCGCTCCACGCGACCGCCGTGACCGGGCGGCCGGCGACGCAGCTCGCGGTCGCGGCGGTGACGGTCGTCGTGCTCGTCCAGGTGCCCGCGGATGCGCCGAGCGCGGTGTCGTCCCGGTGCGTGAAGCCGCGGGGCAGGAGGGGCGCGGGATCCAGGAGGACCGTGATGGTGGACGCCGCGGCGAGCCCGGTGCCGGGCGCCGAGGGGCGGTCGGTGATCGCGTAGGCGACGACGGTGGATCCCGGCGTCCCCGTCGCCGGCGGCCGGTACGTGCACAGGACGGCCGTGCAGCTGAACGTCCCGGGCAGGGCCGCGGGCGGGGTGGCGCCCGTGATCGCGAGGGAGTCGCCGTCGACGTCGGTGTCGTTCGCCCGGGGGTCGATCGTCACGTCCGGCCCGCCGACCGTGGCCACCAGCCGGTCGGGCCGCGCGACGGCCGTGCTGTTGACCGCCGTGACGGTGACCGTGACCCGCACGTTCCAGGTGCCCGCGCCGCTCTGCAGCGCGTAGTCGAAGACGTCGACGCCCGTGAACCCGTCCGCCGACCGGTACGTGCACCGCCCGCGGTCGGTGCCGCTCGCGACGCACGTGGCGCTGCCGGCGGTCGGCGACGCGGGCACGGGGCCCACCGCGCCGCCGACGAGCGCCGGCGTCGCCGAGAGCTGCGCGCGGCTGAACGTCGCGCCCGTCGCGGCGCGTCCGTCGTTGGCGAGCACGTCGATCACCACCGGCACGCCCTGCGGCGTCGTCGCGGCGTCGGGCAGCGGGTCGGCCACGGCGAGCACGGTCGCGGTCGCGGTGCTGGTGATGGTCCCGGTCGGCGCGGTCGCGGTGGCGGTCGCGGTGTTGACGATGGATCCGGCGGTCACGTCGGCGGCCGTGGCCGTGTACGTGGCGGTGGCGGTCACCACCTGGCCGGGGAGGAGCGTGCCCGCGGTCCCCGGCCACGTGTACGCGAGGGCGGAGACGCCGGTGCGCGGATCCGCGATGGTGACGCCCGTCAGGGTGGTCGCGCCGGTGTTCGCCAGCCGGAACGCGTACGTCACGACGCCGCCCGCCGCCGGCACGTTCCCGGGGGTCGCCGTCTTGGTGAGGGTCATGGTGGACGTGCGGTCGAGGGTCACGGTGCGGGTCGCGGTCGCCTGCGCCTGCACGCCGCCGGAGCTCGCGCCGCGCACGGTCGCCGTGTTCGCGATCTGCCCCGCGTCGACGTCGGACTGCCGCACCGTGTAGCCCGCGGTCGCGGTGGCGGTCGCCCCGGGCGCGAGCGTGCCCGCGGTGCCCGGCCACGCGTACGTCACGGCCGACAGCCCGGGCAGCGGGTCCGTGAGCGCCACCCCGGTGAGCGGCACGGTGCCGGTGTTCGTGAAGGAGAAGGAGTACGCGACCGTCGCGCCCGCCGTGGAGCCGCCCGTGAGCGTGGCGCCCTTCGTGAGCGTGAGGGCCGCTGAGCCGTTGACGGGCGTGCTCGTCGAGGAGGTCGCGGTCGGGGCGGCCACGCCGGCGAAGGTCTGGCCGGAGACGGTGGCGGTGTTCACGAGCGGCACCGCTGCGTCCACGTCGGCCTGGGTCACCGTGTACGCGGTGGAGGTGAAGGTCTGGGAGGCGCCGGGCGCGAGGGTGACGGAGGCGGGGCTGATCCCGGTGACGCGCGGATCCGTGACCGCCACCTGCCGCAGCGACACGTTCCCGGCGTTGCGCCCGACGAACGAGTAGGCGATCTTCTCGCCGACGTCGGCCTTGCCGTTGCCGTTCGCGTCCGTGAGCACGCCGGTCTTGGTGAGCGCGAGCGCGGGGGCGGGCGTCACGATCGCGGCGGTGACGGAGCTCGTGCTCGACACCGGCGTCGTCAACGTGAGGACGGCTGTCGCCGTCGCGGTGTTCGTGAGCGTGCTCGACACGGCCTCGGCGGGCGTCACGACGTGGACGCCCGTGCACGTCACCGACCTGCCGGCGAGGAACACGCCCAGCCCGAGCAGGCCGCCCGGGCAGGAGATCGACGAGATGAGGGGATCGTTCACGGCCAGGTTCGAGAGCGTGAGCGTGGCGGTGTTCGAGACCACGAACTGGTACGGGATCGTCTGCCCCTCGGCGTAGGCCGCCGGCTGCGCCGTGGTCCGGTCGATCTGCTTCACGAGGGTGAGGGCGGACAGGTTGTCGATGCTCGACACGCTCACCTCGCGGATCAGGTGCGTGTCCGTGGAGGTGCCCGTCGATGCCAGGTAGCCGAGCTTGTAGGAGGAGGGGGCGGGGGTCGTCATCGTGTACTGCAGGACCTGCGTGAGAGAGGAGGCGGCCGCGCCGGCCGTCGCGCCCATGTAGACGGTGACGACGGGGAGCCGCGCGGAGGAGACCGTGATGCGGATGGTCCGGCCGAGGTCCGTGGTGGGCGTGCTCAGGGTGGTGGTCGCGCGCAGGCTCGTCGCCGGCGTGGTGCCCGTCAGGTAGCAGTAGCCCGTGAGGCCCGTGCCGGGTCCGCGCAGCGCGATCGCGTTGGGGCGCTGGCCGACGCCGGCGCCCGGGGTGGTGCAGCCCGTGCCGCGTCCCTCGGTGGGGCTCGAGAAGTTGCCGAACGCGTCGAGCCCGATGCCGAGGTAGCCGCCCGGGACGCCCGGCGCGGTCGTGGTCTGGGCGTAGCCGAGGGACCCGCCGGAGGGGCCCGCCGCGGTCAGGGGCACGGATCCGTCGGTGAGGAAGAAGCCGATGCCGTCGGCGCCTCCGGACGAGGTGCCGTACTGGTACTGGTCGAACTTGATGTCGAGCCCGCCGTTGGCCGGGATCGCGTTGTCGTAGACGACGCCGCCGACCGCGCTGGCGCGGTTGTCGGTGAGCTGGAGGGCGCCGGGGCTCGCGCTCGCGGGCAGCGACTGGTTCCGGCTCGAGCACACGCCGATGGTCGACCCGCTCGTCGGGGCGGAGGTGGCGCGGGTGAGGCACGCGCTGCCGAGCGGCTTCCATGCGGCGTCGGTGACGCTCGTCCCGCTGAACGACTCGGCGACCAGCTGCGACGCCGCGGTCGCGGTCTGGACGGGCAGGGTCACGAGCAGCGCGGCTCCCACGGCGGCGGCGGCGAGCGCGGCCAGGCGACGGATCGCGGGGCGGGAGCGCGCGCCGGAGGCGACCGGATCCGGTCCGGCGGCATGGCGCGCACGCGTACCCACCACCTCGACCACCCCCTGGAGATCGCGTCCCCATCCGGGACGCCGGGAGGCCCCCCGGCCCCTGCGTCGGCAACGCTAAATCCGCCGGTCGACCCGGGAAAAGGGGCCCAGTAGCGATCTAGGTGAACCAGTAGCCCCCGTCTCGCCCCTCTGGCCCCCCGGGTGGGGCACATCGCCCTCGCGGGGCCCGGTCGACGACCCCGGATCCTGTGAGTTGAGCCGACATCGCTCAACTTGCACGGCTCCGACTTGACGCTCGCCTCGCCGTGGGTAGAGTTGAGTCATCGCGGCTCAAGTAGCACGCCGCTGACGAAGCGGCACCGCGAGCGAGACTCCGCGGGACACCCGCGTCACCCCACGAAGCGACCCCCGTGATCCGGGCGCCGCGGCAACAGAAGGAGAACACCCCATGGCTCGTGCAGTAGGAATCGACCTGGGTACCACCAACTCGGTGGTCTCGGTCCTGGAGGGCGGGGAGCCCACCGTCATCGCCAACGCCGAGGGCGCGCGCACCACGCCGTCCGTCGTCGCGTTCACCAAGGACGGCGAGGTGCTGGTCGGCGAGACCGCCAAGCGCCAGAACGTCACCAACGTCGACCGCACCATCTCGTCCGTCAAGCGCCACATGGGCACCGACTGGACCGTCGGCATCGACGACAAGAAGTACACGTCGCAGGAGCTGTCCGCCCGCATCCTCGGCAAGCTCAAGCGCGACGCGGAGCAGTACCTGGGCGACTCGGTCACCGACGCCGTCATCACCGTCCCGGCGTACTTCAACGACGCCGAGCGCCAGGCCACGAAGGAGGCCGGCGAGATCGCGGGCCTCAACGTGCTCCGCATCATCAACGAGCCCACCGCCGCGGCGCTCGCCTACGGCCTCGACCGGGGCAAGGAGGACGAGCTCATCCTCGTCTTCGACCTCGGCGGCGGCACGTTCGACGTCTCCCTCCTCGAGGTCGGCAAGGACGACGACTTCAGCACCATCCAGGTCCGCTCCACCGCGGGCGACAACCGCCTCGGCGGCGACGACTGGGACCAGCGCATCGTCGACCACCTCGTCAAGCGCTTCAAGGAGTCGACGGGCGTCGACGTCTCCAACGACAAGATCGCCAAGCAGCGCCTCAAGGAGGCCGCGGAGCAGGCGAAGAAGGAGCTCAGCTCCTCCACCAGCACGAGCATCCAGCTGCCGTACCTCTCCCTCACGGAGAACGGCCCGGCCAACCTCGACGAGACGCTCACCCGCGCCAAGTTCGAGGAGCTGACGAACGACCTGCTCGAGCGCACCCGCAAGCCCTTCGAGGACGTCATCCGCGAGGCCGGCGTCTCGGTCGGCGACGTGGCCCACGTGGTCCTCGTCGGCGGATCCACCCGCATGCCCGCCGTCGTCGACCTCGTGAAGAAGCTCACGGGCGGCAAGGAGCCCAACAAGGGCGTCAACCCGGACGAGGTCGTCGCCGTCGGCGCCGCGCTCCAGGCCGGCGTGCTGAAGGGCGAGCGCAAGGACGTCCTCCTCATCGACGTCACCCCCCTGAGCCTCGGCATCGAGACCAAGGGCGGCATCATGACCAAGCTCATCGAGCGCAACACGGCCATCCCGACCAAGCGCAGCGAGACCTTCACCACGGCAGACGACAACCAGCCGTCCGTGGCCATCCAGGTCTTCCAGGGCGAGCGCGAGTTCACCCGCGACAACAAGAACCTCGGCACCTTCGAGCTCACCGGCATCGCGCCGGCGCCCCGCGGGATCCCGCAGGTCGAGGTCACCTTCGACATCGACGCCAACGGCATCGTGCACGTGTCCGCCAAGGACAAGGGCACCGGCAAGGAGCAGTCGATGACCATCACGGGCGGATCCTCGCTCGGCAAGGAGGACATCGAGCGCATGGTGCGCGAGGCCGAGGAGCACGCGGCGGAGGACAAGACGCGCCGCGAGCAGGCCGAGGTCCGCAACAACGCGGAGCAGCTCGCCTACTCGATCGACAAGCTCATCAAGGAGAACGACGACAAGCTGCCCGAGGACGTCAAGTCCGAGGTCCAGGGCGACGTCGACGGCCTGAAGAGCGCCCTCGCCGGCGACGACGAGGACGCGGTCAAGACCGCCTTCGACAAGCTGTCCGCGAGCCAGACCAAGCTCGGCGAGGCCATCTACGCGCAGGGCCAGCAGGAGCAGGCCGCGGGCGAGGCGGCCGAGGGCGCGCCCGAGGCGAAGAAGGACGACGAGGACATCGTCGACGCCGAGGTCGTGGACGAGGACGAGGACAAGAAGACCGACCGATGACCGAGGACACCGCGAACGGCGAGGGCACGACGCCCGAGGACGAGGGGGCCGAGCAGTCGGCCTCCCCGGCCTCGGCCGGGCCTGACGCCACGGCGGGCGCTGCGGCCGACGCGGCCTCCGTCCCCGGCGCGGACGGCGCGTTCGTCGAGGCCGAGGGCCCCGACGTCGAGACGACCGACGCCATGGACGACGAGCTCCAGGACCTCATCGAGCAGACCCGGGCCGAGCCCGCCGAGGGCGACTCCGAGCACCTCGCGGACCTGAAGCGCGTCAGCGCCGAGTACGCCAACTACCGCAAGCGCACCGAGGCCAACCGCGAGGTCGAGCGCCAGCGCGCGATCGGCGACGTGGTCAAGGGCATCCTCCCGGTGCTCGACGACCTCGACCGGGCCGAGAAGCACGGCGACCTCGCGGAGGGCGGACCGCTCACCGCGATCGTCGCCAAGCTGCGGACGAACGTGGAGCGCATCGGGCTGGTCAAGGTGGGCGCAGTCGGCGACGCCTTCGACCCGCAGGTGCACGAGGCGATCTTCCAGAAGCCGAACCCCGAGGTCCAGGTGGACACCGTGGCGGACGTCGTCGAGAGTGGCTACTACATCGGCGAGACGCTGCTGCGGGCCGCGAAGGTCGTCGTCGACAAGCCGGAGTAGCGCCATCAACCGCAGCATCGATCCGGCTGCACCCATCCCGGTCCGGGCGTCCGCACGCGCGGGCGCCCGGATCGGGTCGTGCGGCCCCCACCACGAGACGACGAAGAAGGGAGGCGTCTGATGGCCAGCCAGGACTGGTTCGACAAGGACTTCTACAAGGTCCTCGGAGTGTCCAAGGACGTCTCGGAGGCCGACCTGAAGAAGGCCTACCGCAAGCTCGCGCGGCAGTACCACCCGGACAGCAACCCGGATCCGGCCGCCGAGTCGCGCTTCAAGGAGATCAGCGAAGCGCACGCCGTGCTGGCCGACAAGGAGCAGCGCAAGGAGTACGACCAGATCCGCGCCATGGGATCCGGTGCGCGCTTCAGCGCCCCGGGTGCCGGTGCCCCCGGCGGCGGGTTCGAGGACGTGTTCGGCGGCATGTTCGGCCAGCAGGCCGGCGGTCGCGGGCGGCGGGCAGCCGGGTTCGGATCCGGCCAGCCGCAGTACAGCCAGGGCGGGTTCGAGGACATCCTCGGCGGCATGTTCGGCAACGGCGGCTTCGGCCAGTCGACCGGCGGCTACCGGGGCTACGGCGCGCCCACCAAGGGGCGCGACGTCACCGCGTCCACCACGATCGACTTCCTCACCGCGGTGCAGGGCGACGTCGTGCGCCTGCAGGACTCCGACGGCCGCCCCCTCACGGTGCGCGTGCCGGCCGGGGTCTCCGACGGGCAGAAGATCCGGCTCGCCGGCAAGGGCGAGCCGTCGGGCGACGGCGGCGCGTCGGGCGACATCATCCTCACGGTGCACGTGCGACCGCATCCGGTGTTCGAGCGGGACGGGCTGAACCTCCGGGTCAACGTGCCTGTCACGTTCCCCGAGGCCGCGCTCGGCGCGACCATCGAGGTGCCCACGCTCGGCGGCGACCCGGTGCGGCTCAAGGTCGCGCCCGGCACGTCCAGCGGCAAGGTGCTGCGCGTCAAGGGCCGTGGCGTCACGACCCCGAAGGGCACGGGCGACCTGCTCGCGCGCATCGAGGTCGCGGTGCCGTCGCGGCTCACCGACGCCCAGCGCGTGGCGCTCGACGCGTTCGCGAGCTCGGGTCCCGAGGAGGACCCGCGCCGGGAGCTCATCGAGCGGGCCAGGAGCTGACGTGGATCCCCGCGACACGATGGACGAGGACGCCCCCGTCTTCGTGATCTCCGTGGCGGCCGAGCTGTCGGGCATGCATCCGCAGACGCTCCGGCAGTACGACCGCCTCGGGCTCGTGTCGCCCACCCGCACCGCCGGGCGGAGCCGCCGCTACTCGATGCGCGACATCGTGCAGCTGCGGGAGGTCGCCCGGCTGGGCGCGGAGGGCGTGAGCCTGGAGGGCATCGCGCGGATCCTCGAGCTCGAGAACCAGGTGTCCGAGCTCCGCGGGCGCGTGCGCCAGCTGGAGTCGGCGCTCGCCGACGAGCTGCTGTCCCGTCCCGGCCGCCGCGTGTTCGCGGCCCGCGGCGACGGCGACGTGGTGTCGCTGCGCGCGGGCGTGCGGCCGTCGCGGCAGACCGAGGTCGTGCTGTACCGGGCGGCGCTCGCGATGCCGGGCGACGACCGCGACGGCGCCGGGCGCGACGCGCGGTGAGCGACGCTCCCGACGCCGCATCCGCATCCGCCGCCGACGACCTGCTCGACCTCGGTGCGCTGCGCCGCCGGCCCGACATCGAGGCCGAGAACCTCTTCGCCGCGGACGCGGCCGACCGGCTGCTCCTCGACGAGCTCGTGGCGCTCCTCGCCTCCGCGGCTGACGCGGGCCGTCCGGTGCGGCCCGACGAGCTCGTCGTGATCGGCGACCAGTACGGCGCGCTCGCGCTGGGCGCCGCGGCGGCCCTGCGTCGTGCCGGGGCGGTGGATCCCCTGCGGATCCGCGTGCACCAGGACGCGCTCGCGTCCGAGACGGCCCTCCGCCTCAACGCGGAGCTGGTCGGCGAGACCGCCGACCTCGAGCACCACGGCCTCGGCGACGCCCTGGCCGTGGGCGCCCGCGTCGTCGTCGCGCGCCTGCCGCGCAGCCTCGACGCCCTCGACGAGTGGGCGGGCGTGGTCGCACGTGCCGCCGCCGACGACGTGACCGTGCTCGCCGGCGGCCGCGTGAAGCACATGACGCCCGCGATGACCGAGGTGCTCGCCCGCCGCTTCGGCGACGTCCACGCGACGCTCGCCCGGCAGAAGTCCCGGATCCTCGTGGCGCGCGAGCCCCAGCGCCCGACCGCCGACGAGTCCGCCGCCTACCCTCGCCGCGCGTCCCACCCCGACCTCGGCCTCGAGGTGCGCGCGCACGGCGCCGCCTTCGCCGGATCCAAGATCGACATCGGCACGCGCTTCCTCCTCTCCTTCCTCACCGACCTGCCCGCCGACGCCCGCGTCGCGGTCGACCTCGGGTGCGGCACCGGCGCCATCGCGTCGGCCGTCGCGCTCGCGCGGCCGGGAATCCGCGTCATCGCGACCGACCAGTCGTGGGCGGCCGTCGACTCGGCGCGCGCGACCGTCGCCGCGAACGGGGTCGCCGACCGGGTGACCGTGGTGCGCGACGACGCGGGATCCACCGTGCCCGACGGATCCGCCGACCTCGTGCTCCTGAACCCGCCGTTCCACACGGGCGCGACCGTGCACGCGGGCCTCGCGCCGCGCCTGTTCGCCGCGGCGGCGCGCATGCTCCGCCCCGGCGGCCAGCTCTGGACCGTCTACAACAGCCCGCTCGGCTACCGTCCGCAGCTGGCGCGCATCGTCGGCCCCACGCGCGAGGCGGGCCGGAACGCGAAGTTCACGGTCGCCGTCTCGACGACGCCGGACACCCCGGCCTAGCCTCGGGCCTACCGCGGCTCCCCGTGCCGCGCCCGCTCGCCGAGGAGTCGCCATGCCCACCTTCCGCACCCGCGTCCTGCAGGCCCGCGTCAACGCGACCGGTCTGCCGGTGCCCCCGGAGGCGCTCGAGGAGCTGGGCGCGGGCAAGCGGCCCGCCGTGGTCGTCACCGTCGCGGGCTACACCTACCGCACGAGCGTCGGCGCGATGGGCGGGCAGGCCCTGATCCCGCTCGCCGCCGTGCACCGGGCCGCGTCGGGCGTCGCCGCCGACGACGAGGTCGAGGTGACCATCGAGCTCGACGCCGCGCCCCGCGAGGCCGTCGTCCCGGAGGAGGTGGCCGCCGCGCTCGCGGCGGAGCCGGCGCTCGCCGCGGCGTTCGGCGCGCTGTCGTCGAGCCGGCAGCGCGCCCTCGTGGATCCGATCGCCGAGGCGAAGACGGATGAGACCCGGCAGCGCCGGGTGGAGAAGGCGCTGGCGGCGCTGCGCGGCTGACCCGCCGGACACCGCGGCCACCGCGGGCCGCGCGCGTCAGGCGGCCGGCGGATCCAGCACGAGCAGCTCGCCGATCTCGCACTCGAGCGCGCGGCAGACCGCGACGAGGGTCGAGTAGCGGATCGCCCGGGCGCGGTCGTTCTTCAGCACCGACAGGTTGACCTGGCTCACGCCCACGATCGCGCTCAGCCGCGTGAGCGTCATGCCGCGCGCGGCGAGCAGCTCGTCGAGGCGGCAGTGGACGCCGGTGGGGCCGTCGTCGTCGGCGCCCATCAGACGAGGCCGCGGGTGTCGCGCTGCAGGGTCTCGCCGTGCTCGACCACGAGGCCCACGATCATCAGGGCGAAGCCGAGCGCGATGGTGGAGGCGTCGACCTCCGCGATGACGGGCCAGAACCCGTCGAGCCCCACGTCCGGGTCGTTGAGCGCGTCGCCGACCATCCACGCGACGCCCGTGCGCGCGGCGAGCGAGAGCAGCGCCGCGATCATCACGGTGCCGCCCGCGAGCGTCACCACGAGGCTGAGGCGGCGGGCGAGCGGATCCGGCCGGAGCAGCCGCCGGGCGAGGACCGCGACGGTGCCCGCGAGCGCGATGCCCACGGAGGCGTCCAGCGCGATGCGGACGACGTGCAGCGCGACGATCCCGCCGGGCAGCTCGCCCACCGCCACCTCGGCCGTGCGGTACGCGCCCGAGCGCAGGTCGGCGGGGCCGGCGTCGGCCTCGGCGGGCAGGGAGCCGCGCATCTCGAGCGACGTGTGCACCACCCCGGTCCGCAGGGTCTCCACCGCGCTCGCGACGGCAGCCGCGGCGACCGCGAGCAGCACGAGCACGGCGATGGCGATGGCCGTCCACAGGACGCCGCGCGTGAGGCGCGCTCCGGACCCGGTGCCGGCGAGGGGCGAGCGTCCCATGTCATGTCCCATCGATCATCGTTACAACGAATGTCGATATGGTCGCACGCGCTCCGGCCACGTGTCGAGGCCCGCGCGGATCACACCGGGTGGGTGCGGAACCACTCCAGGAGCCAGCGGGCGCGGGACGGCGCGTCGGGGCGGGCCGCGGCGGACACCGGCGTGTCGAGGAAGTCGTCGTAGCCGCGGAGGTGGCGGAGCGTCGCGTCGTCCACCGTGCGGAAGCCCATCGACCACTGCGGGAACTGCCGGGCGGGGATCTCCTCGTCGAGCAGCAGGCGCACGTCGGTGTGGCGGGGATCCGCCTCGATGGTCGCGTAGACCGCCTCCACCGCGTCGTGCGGGCCCTCGAGCACCTGCATGAAGCGGCCGTCGCGGTGCAGGAGCAGGCCCGTGAGCCCGGCCTGCTCGTTGTTCGTGATGCACTCGCCCAGGAGCTCGGCGAGGTCGTCGTCGCTCATGGGTCGCGTGGCGGTGCTCGTGTAGACGGTCGTGCGCATGGGTCCCCCTCAGGCCGTCCCCCCATCCTCGCGCGTCACGGTCGATGACGGGGGACGGGGCGCGCGCGTCGGACATCGCCCGACGTCGGGGCGCCACCCGTTCCCTCGGCTCCGAGCAAGAGCCCGGCGCGTCCGCGGGTACGGTGCGCGCCGGGCTCCTGCTGCTGCCGCGTCCGTTCGGGTCGGATCGCGGAGGGATCTGATGAGCGGCCTCGCCAGGCGGGGGACGCGGCGAGGTGCTCGTCGGGCATCCATTCGCACCGCGGCATCGGGGGAACCCGCTGTGCTGAGAAGACTCTACGACGCCGGTCCTCATTTAGGGGGACATGTCGTGCACGAAGTGCGGGTGATCCGAGGGTGAGGCGAGGGTGAGAGGCCCCGCCCACCGCGGATCCGGTCTCAGCGGGAGGTGCCGCCGAGGGTCCAGGTGCGCACGTGCTCCCAGGTGAGGGTGTTCCACCAGCGGCCGGACCAGTCCGGGCTGGCGGTGCGGTACATGACGACCGTGTCGCCGACGAAGCCTGTCGGGACGGGCTCGTCGAGCTCGCGGATGAAGGCGCCGACCTCGTCGTGCAGGTCGGGGCGCACGAGGAGGTCGTGCGAGGCGAGCGAGAGGTGGGCGCTGAAGCGCGCGGGGTCGAACGAGTGGTGCTCGGGGGAGTCCATGGGCCGGCGGAACGGGGCCGCGACGCGGTCGATGTCCGCCGCGAGCGCGAGCAGCTGGGCGTTCTTGCTGCCGTCCGGCAGGCCGTCCACGTCGTAGACGAAGCCGAAGCCGTGCTCGCGGACGCCCGCGTTGTGCACGGGGAACGCGGGGCGGTCGGCGAGGAGCTCGGTGACCGCCGCGATCACCCGGGCCTCGTCGTGCCCGAACGGCTGGCTCCCGATGAGCGTCGCGTGCGGGGGGAACGCGCCCGCGGACACGAGGCCGTACTGCGCGCGGATCTGGTCGGTGACGACGGTCACGGCCCGGCAGGTGCGCGGGTCGGGGCGGAGGAAGATCCCGTAGCGGTAGGGGTCGCTGTCGTCGCGGGGGAGCAGCGACGGGCGCATCTCGACCCGGCTGGCCGACGCGGGCGCGGTGTCGGGGGCGGCGAGCGCGTAGGCGGTGGGGTCGTCGTGGTCCATGGGGATCCTCCAGGCGTCGAGCGAGCGCAGGGAACGTTCCCTACGACGCGACGACAACCGTGCCACACCGTGGGCGGGCGGGAGCGGCCGCGGGGTGAACGGACGATGGACGGGCGGTGCGGGCGGTGCGGGCGGCGAGGCGCGGCGCGGCGTCAGCCGGGCGGGCGTCCGGTGCGCGTCAGGCGCGGAGCGGGACGGCCGTGCGGCCCGGGATCAGCTCGCCGTCGACCGCGGTGTGGCAGGTGGTCGTGACGGTGCCGTCGATGCGGTCGACCACCGCGTCGACGGCGAGGGCGCCGATGACGGGGACCGGCTGGCTCCACGTGGTGAAGCCGAGGAGCGCGCTCGTGAAGGGCGGCAGGCCGTCGTAGCCGGTGATGGAGACGTCCGCCGGGGCGGTGATGCCGAGGCGGCCGAGGCCGTCGAGGATCGCGAGGGCCCACCCGTCGCTCGGCGCCATGACCGCGGTCACGCCGCCTGCGTCGACGATCGCCTGCGCGATGCCGTCCGCGCCCTCGAGGCGCCCGCCCGCGTGCTCCTCGCCACGCACGTGCAGGACGTCGAGGCCGAGCTCGGTGAGGCGGTCGAGCATCGCGAAGGTGCGGGCGGACATCGTGAGCGAGATGGTGGGCGGGAGCGTGAGCACGGCGACGCGGCGGTGGCCGAGCGACGCCACGTGGTCGGCGAGCCCGCGGCCACCCGCCGTCTCGTCGCAGTAGACGCTGCTGAGCGACGCGTCCACCTCGGGGCGGCCCGCGACGACCGTGGGGATCCGGCGCGCGGACGGCAGGATGTCCGCGACCGGGAGCGCGCCGCTGCACACGATGAGCCCCTCGACCTGCAGCGAGACGAGCGTCTCGAGGGCCTTGCGCTCCTCGTCGACGTCGAAGGCGCCGAAGCCCGTCGCGGTCACGACCCGGTACCCGCGCTCCGACGCCCGCTGCTGGAGCGCCGTGAGGAGGTGCCCGTAGAAGGGCGTGGACGCGTCGCGCACCAGGACGCCGAGCGTGTGGGTGCGGTGCGCCGACATCCCGCGCGCGTGCGCGTTGGCGACGTAGCCGAGCGCGGCGGCGGCGGCGCGGACGGCCTGCTGCGTGGCGGGGGCCACGCCCGTCGCGCCGGAGAGCGCGCGGGAGACGACGGACTTGGACACGCCCGCGCGCGCGGCCACGTCGTGGATGGTGGGGGCGGCGCCGGGGCGGCTCATGCCCGGATCCGCGGGGCGGGCAGCCCGCGGGCGGCGGCGGGGGCGGGGATCGGCGCGGGGTCCGGGGCGGCGGTGGGCACGGGTCCACGGTAGCGATGCGGGGGCACCGCGCGCGGGAGGGTCAGGGGTGCGCGGGCGGCGGGTCGTCGGCCGGCGGGGGATCCGCGGCGGGCGGGAGATCGGCGGCAGGCGGGAGGAGCAGGCCGGCGGCGCTGGCGCCGAGGCGGCGGAGGATCGCGCGGCACCCGTATCGGACGAGGCCGGGCAGCCGCGGGATGCCGGCGTCGTGGGCCGCGAGGGCGCCCGCCGCGCGCCGGGTCGCGCGGAGCGGGTCGTCGTCGGCGGGATCCCCGGGCCACACGTCGTGCAGCGCGCGGAGCCGCTCCTGCAGGAGGTCGTCGTCGCGATCGGGGCTGCTCAGCACGCGCCGGCTCCCGGGGCGATGCGGCGCGCGCGGCTGCGGTGCGGGCCGCGGGCGCGCCACGGACCGGCGGCCGACGGCGTGCGCGGGTGCGGTGCGTGCGGCATGGGACCTCGGGCTGTGCTCGGACGGGAGGTCCATGAGGCTACGGGCCGCGCGGATCCGGCGGCGCGGCTCCTGCACATGCCGCGGCGCGCTAGGTTCGGCGGGACCCGGGGAGGCACATGGACGAGGGGGCCGTCGAGGCCGCACCGGATGCCCGCGACGGCACCTGGCGCGTGCGGGAGCTGCGGCTCGACCGGATCCACCGCGAGGTCGTCGTGCGGATCACGGGCGGTCTCGTGGCGCTCGCCGACCCGGCGGAGGGGGTGCTCGGGCGGCTCGACCTGTCGATCAGCGACGGCGTGGTCGACCGGCACGTGCACCTCGGCCTCGTGGAGCACGCGGCGCTCGCGGGATCGCCCGTCACGGCCGTGGTCGACCTCGGGTGGGATCCGGCGGAGATCGCCCGCATCGCCGCCCGGCCGCCGGACGGTGTCGCCGTCCGCTACGCGGGTCCGTTCCACACCGCCCTGGGCGGTTACCCCTCCGATCGCGCGTGGGCGCCCGCGGCCGCGGTGCGCGAGGTGGCGCGCGCGGAGGACGCGGCGGGAGCCGTGGCCAAGGCCCGGGCGGGCGGATCCGGCGCGGTGAAGATCGTGCTGCACGACGGCGGTCCGCTCCTCGCCGACGACGTGCTGGCCGCGCTGGTCGACGCCGCGCACGACGCCGGGCTCCCGGCCGCCGTGCACGCGGAGGGCGCGGGGCAGGCGGCGCGCGCGATCCGCGCCGGCGCCGACGTGCTCGTGCACGTGCCGTGGACCGAGCGGCTGGACGACCGGGCGCTGCGGGTGTCGGCGGAGCGGGACGTGCTCTGGATCTCGACCCTGGCGATCCACGACGGCGCCGACCTCGCGACGGCCCTCGAGAACGCCCGGCGGTACGTCGCGCTCGGCGGCCGGATCGCGTACGGCACCGACCTCGGCAACGGCGACCTCCCGGTGGGCCTGAACGCGCGGGAGGTCGAGCTGCTCGGCGAGGTCGGGCTGCGGGGCCCCGCGCTGCTCGACGCCGTGCTGGGCAGCGCGCCGGGCGAGATCGCGCACGCGCTGGCGAGCGCGGATCCGCTGCCGTCGTCCCCCGATGCCACGGCGGCGCAGCTCGTCGCGTGGCTGCGCGGGGCGCATCGGCTGGGCGCGGGGGGCCTGCCGCGCTGAGCGGTCGCCGGCGCCGATCGGGCCGCGCCGCCGGCCACGGGTTGTCGCCCGACGTGAGGTTAGGCTAACCTCACCTATCGTGACCTCCCCCGCCTCGACCGCCCCGATCGCGCGCGCCGCGGATCCGGATCCGACGCCCGCGTCGCCCGCCGCATCCGCCCTCGAGGCCCGCGGCATCACGGTCGCGTACGGCGACACGGAGGTCGTGCACGGCGCGGGGCTCGAGATCCGGCCGGGCTGCGTCACCGCGCTCGTCGGCCCGAACGGCAGCGGGAAGTCGACGCTGCTGCGGACGATGGCGCGGCTGCAGGCGGCGCGCTCCGGGTCGCTCGTGCTGCGCGACGAGAGCGGCGACGGGACAGGGGCGCACGGCGCCGACGCCCGCGAGTCCGACGCCCTCGACCTCTCCCTCCGCCGCTTCGCCCGCCGCGTCGCGCTCCTCACGCAGGGCCGGCCGACGCCCGGCGGCCTCAGCGTCCGCGACGTCGTCGAGTTCGGCCGCTACCCGCACCGCGGCCGATTCGGCGGGGCGGATCCCGAGGGCCGCGCCGCCGTGGATCGCGCGCTCGACCTCACGGGCCTCGTCGCCCTCGCCGACCGCGGCGTCGACCAGCTCTCCGGCGGCCAGCTCCAGCGCGTCTGGCTCGCGAGCTGCCTCGCCCAGGAGACGGGGGTGCTGCTCCTCGACGAGCCCACCACCTACCTCGACCTCCGCTACCAGGTCGAGCTCCTCGACCTGGTGCGCGACCTCGCCGACGACGCATCGATCGCCGTCGGCGTCGTCCTCCACGACCTCGATCAGGCCGCCGCGCTCGCCGACACCGTCGCGCTGCTCTCCGACGGCCGGATCGTGAAGACCGGCACCCCATCCGAGGTGCTCACCCCCGACCTCCTCACCGAGGTCTACGGCATCCCCGTCGAGGTCCACGCGGACCCGACGACGGGCAGCCTGCGCACCCGCGCGGTCGCCCGCCACCACCACAGGAACGAGAGGCTCCACCCGTGATCACGAGACGACGAACCCTGGCGATGACCGCCCTCGCCGCCGCGACAGCCCTCACGCTGACCGCATGCGGCACGACCGAGGAGGCATCGACGGGCACCGGCACGACGCCGGCCGGCCAGCAGATCACCCTCACCGACGGCACCGGCGCGGAGGTCACGCTCGACGGGCCCGCGACGAAGGTCGTCGGCACCGAGTGGAACGTCGTGGAGAACCTCGTGTCGCTGGGCGTGGATCCCGTCGGCATCGCGGACGTCGCGGGCTACAGCGCCTGGTCGTCGGCCGTCCCGCTCGTGAACGAGCCCGCAGACATCGGCACGCGCGGCGAGCCGAGCGTGGAGACCATCGCGTCGCTCGCGCCCGACCTCATCGTCGCCACCGACGACCTGCCCGCGGACGCCGTGACGCAGCTCACGGCGATCGCGCCCGTGCTGCAAGTGAAGTCGGCCGACGGCGCGAAGCAGATCCAGCAGAGCGAGGACAACCTCGAGCTCATCGCGAAGGCGACGGGCACCGAGGACCAGGCGACGAAGGTCATCGACGGCTACGACCAGGCCGTGGCCGACGCGAAGGCGAAGCTCGACGCGGCCGGGGTCGCGGGATCGAAGTTCCTGTTCGCCGACGCGTACGTGGACGCCGGAGCCGTCACCGTCCGCCCGTTCGGGAAGGGCTCCCTCATCGGCGACGTGACCACCGAGCTCGGCCTCGAGAACGCGTGGACGGGCGAGGTCGACCCGGCGTACGGCCTCGGATCCACCGACGTCGAGGGCCTCACGACCATCGGTGACGTGCAGTTCCTCTACAACTCCAACTCCACGCAGGGCGACGACCCGTTCACCTCGACGCTCGCCGGCAACGCCGTCTGGCAGTCGCTGCCGTTCGTCACGGCGGGCGAGGTGCACCGCATGCCCGACGGCATCTGGGCGTTCGGCGGCCCGGCGTCGATGACGGCGTACGCGAAGGCCGTCTCCGACCTGCTGGCCGGCTGACCCGCACCCCGCCGAACCGATGACCGCTCCCGTCCGCACCGCGCCCCCGTCGGCCGACGCCCCCGAGGCGTCGGCCCGCGCGGCGGCGATCCCGGATCCCGCCCCGTCGCCCGCCGCCGTCGCGCGCGCCGACGGGGCCGGCCGGATCCCGGTGCGGGCGATCGCGGTCGTCGCCGTCCTCGCGCTCGTCGTGGCGGTGCTCGCGGTGATCGACGTCACCCAGGGCACCGCAGCGGTCGGCCCGCGGGAGGTGTGGGAGGCGCTCACCGGGCGCGCGACGCCGGGCGACGCGTCCGTCGTGGTCGCGTCCCGGCTGCCGCGCATGGCCGCGGGGATCCTCGTGGGCCTCGCCCTCGGCGCCGCCGGCGCCGCCCTCCAGACGGTGAGCCGCAACGTGCTCGCCTCGCCCGACACGCTCGCCGTGAACGCGGGCGCGTACGCGGCCCTCGCGGTCGCGGCCGTCACCGGGCTCACGCTGCCGGTGCTCGCCGGCGCGGGCGTCGCGTTCGTCGGCGGGCTCGTCGCGGCGGCGGTCGTGCTCGCGGTCTCGGGCCTCGGATCCGGCACCGTGCGCCTCGTGCTCGCGGGCAGCGCGCTCGCGCTCGGCCTCGGATCCGTCACCAGCGCGCTCCTACTCCTCTTCCCGCAACAGACCAGCGGCCTCTACCGCTGGGGCCAGGGCGGCATCGGCCAGAACGGGTTCGACGCGGTCGCGCAGATGGCGCCCGTCGTGGTGGTCGCGCTCGGGATCCTGCTCCTCATCACCCGCCGCCTCGACGCGCTCGGGCTCGGCGACGACGCCGCCCGCAGCCTCGGCGTGGACGTGCGGGCGACCCGCGTGATCGCCGTGCTCGCGTCGGTGCTGCTCGCCGCCGCCGCCGTGACGGTGGCAGGGCCCATCGGCTTCGTCGGCCTGTACGCGCCCGCCTTCGTGCGGCCGCTGCGCCGGCTCGTGCCGGGCGTCCGCCGCTCGTGGGTCTTCGTGCCCGTCGCGGGCCTCATGGGCGCGGCCGTCGTGCTGCTCGCCGACGTGCTGCTGCGCGCGGTCGTCGGCGCCGAGGCGTCGGTCGCCGTGCCGACCGGGCTCGTCACCTCCCTCATCGGCGCGGTCGTGCTCGTGGTGCTGGCCGTCCGCACCCGCGACAGCGCGACGCCCGCGCCCACCGAGCGGCACGGCGTGATCACCCGCCGTCGCGCCGCGCTCGTGGTCGGCGCGCTGGTCGCCGTGCTCGTCGGCCTGCTCCTCGCCTCCGTGCTCCTCGGCGACGCGAAGCTGCTCCTCGGCGACCTCGCGAACGGGATCCGCGGCACCGCCGGCCCCGTCGTCAGCTACGTGCTCGACACCCGCGTGCCGCGCGTGCTCGCGGCCGTGCTCGCGGGCGCCGCGCTCGCGCTCGCGGGCGTGCTCGTGCAGGCCGTGACCCGGAACCCGCTCGCGGATCCCGCGATCCTCGGCGTCTCCGGCGGCGCGGGCCTCGGCGCCGTGCTGTTCGTGACCACCGCGCCGCTCGCGTCCGGCTGGGGCATCGCCGGCGCGGCCGGGCTGGGCGCGCTCGCGGCGGCCGGCGTCGTCTTCGGCCTCGCCGCGCGCGGCGGCTTCCCGCAGAACCGGCTCGTGCTCATCGGCGTCGGCGTCTCGGCGGGCACGGCCGCAGCCATCAGCATGATCATCGTGCTCACCGACCCGTTCAACGGGGCGAAGGCGCTCACCTGGCTGTCCGGATCCACCTACGGCCGCGGATTCGACGACGCCCTGCCGGTGCTGGCCGCGCTCGTGCTCGCGGTGGCGGTCGCGGCACCGCGGCACCGGATGCTCGACCTCGTCGCCCTCGACGACGACACCCCGCGCCTTCTCGGCGTCTCGCTCGGGCGCTCCCGCCTGCTGGCCCTCACGATCGCGGTGGTGCTCACGGCGACGGCGGTCGCGGCGGTGGGCGTGATCGGCTTCGTCGGCCTGGTCGCGCCGCACGCCGCCCGCGCGCTCGTCGGATCCCGCCATGCGCGCGTCGTGCCCGTCGCGATCCTGCTGGGCGCCGCCCTCGTGACCCTCGCCGACCTGCTCGGCCGCACCGTGATCGCCCCGGGCCAGCTCGGCGCGGGCCTCGTGACCGCGCTCGTCGGCACCCCGTACTTCGTGTGGCTGCTGTGGCGCGGGCGGGTGGCCAGGGGGCGGTAGTCCGGCGCGGGTCCGGCGACTACCGCGTCAGCGCCGTGATCAGCAGCGCGGTCGCCGCGCCGATGATGCAGAGGCCGATCGCGCCGCCCGCCGCCCACAGGCCGATGAGCGTGGAGCGGCCCGCGCCCTGCCGGAGCCCGAGCGACCGGCCCGTCTCCACGATGCGGGCGCGCTCGGCGTCGGGGCTGAACGCCGTGAGGGTCCCGCCCGGCACGAGTCCCAGCTGGATGATCCGGCGGTACCGGACGCGCCCGGACACGATCGAGAACGACAGCCCGAGACGCGGCACCATCCCGGTCGCGCCCGCGGTCCAGGTCAGCGTGCGGAGGGTGTCGGTGATGCGGAACCGGTTCCGCCGCTCGTCGACGCGCACCGTGTAGGTGATGCTGTCCCGCACGTCGGAGTACTGGAGGATCGACCACCAGCGCGCGTCCGCCAGCGCGTACCCCACGCGGAATCCGTCCGGTCGCGGCTCCACCGTGAACGGGGTGCCGTCGAGGCCGGCCGCCACCCGGCGCGCGAACCGCTCCGTGGCGGTGCCGGCGGCGGTGCCGGTGCCGGCCGCGGCAGCGGCTGCGGCGACCTCGGGGTACGCCGTCGACTCACCGCTCGTCGCGGGCATCTCCGCGCGCACGGCGTCCGCCGCGTCCTCGGCCTCGCGGTTCCGCCGCGCGCGTCGCACGGCGGACGGCGCGGCGACCAGGATCCCGCCGCCGAGGAGCGTCATCGCGATCGCGAAGACCAGCCCGAAGCGGGAGCCGCCGCGGGCCTCAGGGGTGTCGATGAGGGCGCCATCGGGATCCGCCGGGTCGTAGACGACGGGGATGGTGGAGCCGATCGTGAAGTCCGCCGCTCGACGGCTGCACTGCGACCGGTCGAGCACGGTGTGCGTCGAGCCGTCGGCGGCCGTGAAGCCGTAGCGCGGGCAGACCTCCCTGCCGGAGTTCCGGCTGCGGTCCGTCGCGGAGTCGATCGTGACCACCTCGGTCAGCGTCGCGTCCGCGGTGACGCCGGCGCCGTCCGTCAGGGCGTCGCGCGCGCCCGCCTCGTGCAGCGCCGAGACGATGCCGAAGACGCCGGTCCCGGTGATCAGCGCGCCGACGACGCAGAAGAGCAGCCCCCGCAGGACGGGTCGCGTGCGGAAGATCCTCAGAGCGCGCATGACCGTCCCGTTCCCCTCGGCGCCCGAGCCGTCGGTGCCGCACGAGACGCGTGCGCGCACCGGATCCCGGGCCTCCTCGGAGCCTATCGGCCGGGATGCCCGCGCGGTCCGGCGGTCCGGCCCGCGCGCCCCGCCCTACTCGTCGTCCCCGCCCGTGGAGCTCGCGACCGACAGCTGCCCGACGCCCACGTTCGCGCCGCGCACGCTGCCCGTGACCGAGTCGGCCCAGGTCCAGTCGGCGACCTCGGGGATGTCCTCGCCGTGCTCGCGCGTGCACTGGCGCGCGCGGAGGCGCGCGTCCTCCATCCGCTGGCGGAGCGGCCCCTGGGTGCGGCGTCGGACGCGCCCGCGTGGGCCGGCGCCTGACCGGCCGCAGCGGCGGCACGGGGTCGGAGGCGTCCCGGGACCTCGGTCCCTGTCCCGGGGAGAGGCGCGATGGGACGGTCGGGTGCGCGCCGCATCAGCGTCGATGCGGTGCGTGCGGATCACCGCGCCGCAGGCGCCCGAGGGAGATCGTGGCGGCCGCGGGCAGCGCGCGCCCGGGCCGCCCGCGGATCCGGTCCGCCGCGCAACCGCCCGGCCCGTCGCGCCGCCGGACCTCTCAGCCGAAGACGTACGCGGCGAACTCCGAGGGCACATTCTCGCGCTGCCACTCCAGCTCCGCCACGAGCGCCTCGCCCGACAGCGCCTTCCGCGTGTACCGCGGGATCTGGCGGCCGTGGGCCGCCATGTGGGCCACGGCCGCGGCCTGCCCGACCGCGCGCGCGACGGCGGTCGCCTCCGCGGATTCGGCGTCGCGGGCGGCGGCATGGCAGGCGAACGCGAGGGATCGCATCGCGCCGACGCCCAGACTCCCGTCCGCGAACGCGGCCGCGCCGGTGATGGCGTCGCGCAGCCGGCCGTCGTCCGGGCGCTCGGCGGAGAAGGCCGGGAGGAGCCGGGCTCCGCACGCCGCCGCCCAGACGATGAGCCGCCGACGGTCGCCCTCGGCGAGCGTCAGGTCGGTCGGGTCGATCATGCGTCCAGCTCGCGCCCCATCTGGATCCGCCGCCCGAGCCGATCGAGGCCGAGCCGCGCCTCCGTCTCCACGAGCGCCGCGTGGAACGGCGTCGCGGGCGGCTCCTCGGCGAACCCCATGCGCGCGTAGGCGGGCGCGTTCCACGGCACGTCCGCGAACGTGCGCAGCGTGATCCGCCGGTGCCCGCGGCGCCGGCCCTCGGCGGCGGACGCCTCGACGAGCGCGCGGCCGTGGCCGCGGCGGCCGTGCTCGGGCGGCACGGAGACCTGCTCCAGGTGCGCGAGGCCGTCCACTTCGAGGACGTGCGCGAAGCCGACGAGCACGGCGCCGGGTCCGCCGCGGGATCCCGCGACGGGATCCTCCGCGACGAGCAGGAACCCCGGCTCCGCGGCCCGCGCCGCCCCGGTCGGCGCGGGCGGCCAGTCCTCCGGCGCCAGGAGGTCGACGAGCAGGCGGTCGGCGTCGTCCTCGATCCGCTGCAGCGCGTCGAGGTCGCCGTCGGCGGCGAGGTGGATCCGGGTGGGCATGCTGCATCGTACGAGGGGCGCGTGCCGGGCTCAGCCCCGCACACGCCCCCGTCGCGTCTCCGCGGGTCGAGCTAGTCGGCGTCCACCACGATCACCGTGACCACCGGCGTGCGGCGGTGGCGGCGCTGGAGCCAGCGCTGCAGGCCGTCGCTCATGGCGCGCTCGGCGGCGACGCCGTCGAGGTGGCGCTTGGCGGCCGCGTTCTTCAGGGCGGTGCTGATCGCGGCCTCGGCCTCGGGGATCCAGCCGTCGTGCTCCACGAAGCCGCGCGTGATGAGCTCGGCCGGGTGGATGAGCTTCTGCTCCTTCTCGTCGAAGATGCCGAGCACGGTGATCTGCCCCTCGGCGGCGAGCGTGCGGCGCTCCTCGAGGGCGTCCTCGGTGGCGACGCCGATGGTCATGCCGTCGACGAAGACGTAGGGCGCGGGCACGCGGCCGGAGATGCTGGCGCGGCCGTTGACGAGGTCGACGCTCACGCCGTCCTCGATGACGAGCGCGTTCTTCACGCCCGTGCTCTCCGCGAGCGCGGCGTTGGCGACCAGGTGGCGCCACTCGCCGTGCACGGGCAGCACGTTGCGGGGCTTCACGATGTTGTAGCAGTACACGAGCTCTCCGGCGCTGGCGTGGCCGGAGACGTGCACCTTCGCGTTGCCCTTGTGCACGACGTCGGCGCCCCAGCGGATGAGGCCGTTGATCACGCCGTAGATGGCGTTCTCGTTGCCGGGGATGAGCGAGCTGGCCAGGAGGATCGTGTCGCCCTCGCCCACCTCGATGATGTGCTCGCGGCGCGCCATGCGGCTGAGCGCGGCCATCGGCTCGCCCTGCGACCCGGTGCAGATGAGCGTGACCTTGTCATCCGGCAGCTTGTTCAGCGCCTTGAGGTCGATGACGAGGCCCCGCGGGATGCGCAGGTAGCCGAGGTCGGAGGCGATCTTCATGTTCCGCACCATGGAGCGGCCCACGAACGAGACCTTGCGGCCGTGCTTCTCGGCGGAGTCGAGCACCTGCTGGATCCGGTGCACGTGGCTCGCGAAGCTGGAGACGACGATCCGCTTGGGCGCCGTGCGGAACACCTGCTCGATGGCGGGCGCGATGTCCTTCTCCGGGGTGACGAAGCCGGGGACCTCCGCGTTGGTGGAGTCGACGAGGAACAGGTCGACGCCCTCCTCGCCGAGGCGGGCGAACGCGCCGAGGTCGGTGAGGCGGCGGTCCATCGGGAACTGGTCCATCTTGAAGTCGCCCGTGTGCAGGACCATGCCGGCGCCGGTGCGGATCGCGACGGCGAGGCCGTCGGGGATGGAGTGGTTCACGGCGACGAACTCGAGGTCGAACTTGCCGGCGCCGATGCGGTCGCCCTCCTTGACCTGGCGCGTGACGGGCTTGATCTTGTGCTCCTCGAGCTTCGCGCTGATGAACGCGAGCGTGAGGCGGGATCCGATGATGGGGATGTCGGGCCGCTCCTGCAGGAGGTAGGGGACGCCGCCGATGTGGTCCTCGTGGCCGTGCGTGAGGACGATGCCCGTGATCTTGTCGAGGCGCCCGCGCAGGGTGCTGAAGTCGGGGAGGATCACGTTGATGCCGGGCTGGCTCTCCTCGGGGAAGAGGACGCCGCAGTCGACGATGAGCAGCTCGCCCTCGTACTCGAACAGCGTCATGTTGCGGCCGACGTCGCCGAGGCCGCCGAGGGGCGTGACGCGCAGGCCGCCGCGGGGCAGGCGCCCGGGCTTGGCGATGTCGAGGGCGTGGGCGTGGGAGGTGGGAGGCATGGTGCCTTTCTGGTCAGGTCGTGCGGGTGATGCCGAGGTGCGCGGATCGTGCTCGCGCGGTTCGTGCGTGGAGACGGTGCCTCCGGTGATGTTCAGGGGCCGTCCGCGAGGACGGGTGGTGCGGCGCCGGGTCGCGGACGACGGGGGCGGGAGCGATGCGCGTCGTGCTGGTGCCGTCTCGCGCCCGGTCGGATCAGGGACCAGCCGGTGTCGACTGGGGTCCGTGTCACGGTGGGGAGCGGCGGTGCGCGATGCGCGGTCAGGGTCGAGTCTCCCATGCCCGCGCCGGGGAGTCCGCCGGGGCGCTCCGCGCGCGCCCGCTCGACGAGCCGAGGTGACGCCAACCCTCCCTTCACGTTAGGGTTGGCCGCAGGAGCCCCGCTCCGATCCCCGTCCCCTCCCGGCCGTCCGGACGGCCGCCCGTCACCCGCGCGACGACGCGCCCACGACCTCATCAGAGCGGGCGCGCAGCCCGCGACAGAACGGAGTCCCTCCATGGCCTCAGGAACAGCCACCCCGACCGCCGTCGCGCCGCCCGCGCGACATCCCAGCCCCACCGTCCTCCAGGCGCTGACGAGCCCGCGCCTCCTCAGCCGCGAGGTGCTCGCGGGCCTCGTGGTCGCGCTCGCGCTCATCCCCGAGGCGATCTCGTTCTCGATCATCGCCGGCGTGGATCCGCGCGTCGGCCTCTTCTCCTCGTTCGTGATGGCCGTCGCGATCGCGTTCCTCGGCGGCCGGCCCGCCATGATCACCGCGGCCACGGGCGCCGTCGCGCTCGTCGTGGCGCCGGTCGTGCGCGACCACGGCCTCGACTACCTCATCGCCACCGTCATCCTCGGCGGGATCCTGCAGGTCGTCCTCGGCCTCCTCGGGGTCGCGAAGCTCATGCGATTCATCCCGCGCAGCGTGATGGTCGGGTTCGTCAACGCGCTCGCGATCCTCATCTTCTCCGCGCAGATCCCGAACCTCGTGGGCGTGCCGTGGCTCGTCTACCCGCTGGTCGCGGCGGGGATCGCGATCATCGTGGTGATGCCGCGGATCACGAAGGTCATCCCGGCGCCGCTCGTCGCCATCGTCGTGGTCACGGTCGCGGTGGTCGTCACCGCGCTCGCCGTGCCCACCGTGGGCGACGAGGGCGCGCTGCCCGACAGCCTGCCGACCCTCTTCATCCCGGACGTGCCGCTCACGTTCGACACGCTGCGGATCATCGCGCCGTACGCGCTCGCCCTGGCGCTCGTCGGGATCCTCGAGTCGCTCATGACCGCGAAGCTCGTCGACGACATCACCGACACCCCGTCGCGCAAGACCCGCGAGACGCTCGGCCAGGGCGGCGCCAACATCCTCTCGGGCCTGTTCGGCGGCATGGGCGGCTGCGCGATGATCGGCCAGACGATGATCAACGTGAAGGCCTCGGGCGCCCGCACGCGCATCTCCACGTTCCTCGCGGGCGTCTTCCTGCTGATCCTCGTGGTGGGCCTCGGCGACGTCGTCGCGATCATCCCGATGGCCGCGCTCGTGGCCGTGATGGTCATGGTCTCGGTCGGCACCTTCGACTGGCACAGCATCCGGCCGTCGACGCTGCGCCGCATGCCCGTGGGCGAGACGCTCGTCATGGTGCTCACGGTGATCGTCGTGGTCCTCACCGACAACCTCGCCATCGGCGTCATCGTCGGCGTCATCGCCGCGATGATCGTGTTCGCCCGCCGCGTCGCGCACTTCGCCACGGTCGAGCGCACCGTGCGGGTGGACGCCGACGGCGTCGAGACCGCGCACTACGCCGTGATCGGCGAGCTGTTCTTCGCCTCCAGCAACGACCTCACCACGCAGTTCGACTACGCGGGCGACCCGGAGCGCGTCGTCATCGACATGTCCGGATCCCACGTGTGGGACGCCTCGACCGTCGCGGCCCTCGACGCCATCACGTACAAGTACGAGCGCCACGGCGCGCGCGCGGAGATCACCGGCATGAACGACTCCTCCGCCGCCATGCACGGCCGCCTCGCCGGCCGCCTCGGCGCCGGGCACTGACCGCGGCCGCCCCGATACACCCGTCCGAGCCGGGTCCCGCCGGACGTTGGACGACCGACCAACGACCGCCCCGGACGCGTGCGCCGGGGCGCCGCCTGCCGCAGTCTCTTCCTCGTCGGCATCGCCGATTCGACACCACGACAGATCAATCCGAACCCCTATTGGAAGAGGACGAAATCATGAGCAAGCTGACGTCGAAGAGCACGAAGATCATCGCCACGGCCACCCTGAGCGGTGCGCTGATCGCGGGGCTGAGCGGATTCGCCGCGGCCCCCGCCCAGGCCGCAGAGCCGGCACCCGCTGCATCGAGCGAGGTGAACAGCCCCATCACGGGCAGCGTCACCCTCGACCCGGTGGCCATCGTCGGTGCCATCAGCGAGGCGGTGAACGACCAGGGCGACCGCAACGGCGCCGTGCTCGCCGCGCTCGACGTGGGGTACTACAACGCGGGCAACCCCGACCGCCTCACCGTCGCGGTCGTCAACAAGAACCAGCCCATCGACGTCACCGGCGCGATCGTCGATGCGCAGCCCATCGACATCAAGGGCGGCAGCTACGTCATCTACTGGTTCGACGGCCCCGGTCGCGTCACCAACAACGGCGACGGCGGCTTCCTCAACTGGGGCGTGCTCGGCAACCAGGTGAAGACGGACAACGTCATCAGCATCAACGGCGGCTGATCCCCTCGAGAGCGCTGCACCGCGACCGCCCCGTCATCCTCCTGGGATGGCGGGGCGGTCGTCCGTCGTGCCCGTGATGGCACGGGGCTGCGCCGCCGCGCCGCGGGGTCGCCGCACCCGCCGGGACCGGATCACGCCGCGCACGAACGCTACCGAGACGAGCGGCGTGCGGTTCGGGGCGTTCCAGCTGCGCATGAGGCGGCCGAGGTGCCAGGCCACGGCCTGCCTGCTGTACGAGGTGGCCCGCGCGATCTCGTCGTTCGACATCCCGTACGCGGTGAGGGCGAGCATGCGCTCCTCCACGTCGTCGAGGTCGGCGGCGCGGGCCACGAGGTCCAGCTCCGGCTCCGCCTCGGGATCCGCCGCCGCGGTGACGGGCACCGTGACCGCGACGGGCACCGCGGCCGGCACCGCGGGCCGCGCGGCATCCTCCGCCCGGTGCTGCGCCCACGCCTCCACCCAGCAGGTGCCGAGCTCGTGCGCCACGTGCGACGCCCGGGCCATCGCGACGATGAGCATCCCGTTCCGCTCGGCGACGGCGGCCTGCATCACCAGCGCGAAGACGCGGAGCGCGGGCAGGGCACCGCGGAGGGCGACGGAGAGGTCGACGTCCGGCTCGGCGGCGCTGCGTCGGGCGACCGCTCGCAGGTCGTCGAGGCAGGAGGCGGGGAGCGGGCGACCGTGCTCGACGGACGACAGCGCGGATCCGAGCACCAGCGGCACGATCTCGGCGTACCGGAGGCGGAGCCAGTCGCGGCCGGCGGGCCGGACCTCGTCGAGCGGGCACTGCAGCAGCAGCGCGTGGAACTCGTCGACGCGGGCGTCGAGCCGCAGCCCCAGCGGTTGTCCCGGGCGCATCGCCCTCGTCTGCTCGGCACCCCGGACGTCGCTCATCGGATCCCCCCCCCAGGAATGCGCGCGAGGCGACGACGATGCGTCCTCCCCCGCTCACGAACGTCCCACAGTCCGCGCCCCGGCTCAAGGGCCCGGACGCGAACGGGGGGAGCGCCACCCGCTCGATATCGTGGGCCCATCCGCGTGACCCGCGCGGCAGCAAGAGGAGGAGCCCCCATGAGCAGCTACGCCGTCACCGATCCGACCACCGGCGAGACCGTCGCCGAGCATCCCGAGATCACCGACCAGGAGCTGCAGGAGGCGATCGCCGCCGCCGAGGGCGCGTACCGCGGCTGGTCGCGCCGCACCACGATCGCCGAGCGCGCCGCCCTCGTCGCGCGCGTCGCCGAGCTGCACGTGGAGCGCCGGGACGAGCTGGCGCGGATCATCGTGCGCGAGATGGGCAAGCCGCTCGACCAGGCCCTCGGCGAGGTCGACTTCGCCGCCGACATCCTCGGCTACTACGCGCGGAACGCCGAGGAGTTCCTCGCCGACGAGGCCATCGCGCTCGCCGACGGCACCGGATCCGCGTTCGTGCGCCGCTCGGGCCTCGGCGTGCTGCTCGGGATCATGCCGTGGAACTTCCCCTACTACCAGGTGGCCCGGTTCGCCGGACCCGCGATCGTGACCGGCAACGCGATCCTGCTCAAGCACGCGCCGCAGTGCCCGGAGTCGGCCGAGGCGATCCAGAAGATGTACCGCGACGCGGCGGCCGAGCTGGGTGCCGACGCGGGCGTGTACGTGAGCGTGCTCGCGACGAACGCGCAGATCGAGGGCGTGATCGCCGACCCGCGCGTGCAGGGCGTCTCCGTCACGGGATCCGAGCGGGCGGGCGCCGCCGTCGCGGAGATCGCCGGGCGGCACCTGAAGAAGGTCGTGCTGGAGCTCGGCGGATCCGACCCCTTCATCCTGCTGTCGACGGACGACCTCGACGCCGCCGTCACGGACGCCGTCGCCGCCCGCCTCGACAACAACGGCCAGTCCTGCAACGGCGCCAAGCGCTTCCTCGTGATGGACCACCTCTACGACGACTTCGCCGCGCGCTTCACCGCGGAGCTCACGGCGGCCCAGCCCGCGGATCCGATGGCCGACGGCACCCTGCTCGGCCCGCTCTCCTCGCGCGCCGCGACCGAGCGGCTCGCGGAGCAGCTGGCCCGCGCGGTCGACCAGGGCGCCACGGTGCTCGCGAGCGGCGAGCCCGTGGGCAACCTGTTCCCGCCCGCGGTGCTCGCCGACGTGACCCCCGAGATGGACGCCTACCGCGAGGAGTTCTTCGGCCCCGTCGCCGCGCTCTACCGCGTGCGATCGGAGGAGGAGGCGGTCGCGCTCGCGAACGACACCCCCTTCGGCCTCGGCTCGTACGTCTACACGACGGATCCGGAGCAGGCGCTGCGGGTCGCCGACGGGATCGACGCGGGCATGGTCTGGGTCAACCTCGTGCTCGGCGATGCGGCCGAGCTGCCCTTCGGCGGCGTGAAGCGCTCGGGCTCGGGCCGCGAGCTCGGCCGCCACGCGGTCGACGAGTTCGCGAACCGGAAGCTGATCCGCATCGCGTGAGCGTCCGTGTCGCCGCACGGGCCGCGACGGGGGCGCGCAGCCGTCGCTGAGGCGCGGCCTGCGAATACCCTGCACCCATGACGGATCCGCATGACGCCGCCCTCCGCCCGCGATCCCGCGCCTGGCGACTCGGCTGGCTCAGCCTCATCGGGCCGGCGGGGGTCGCCGCGTCGATCATGGGCGCCTGGCTGGTCCCCCAACCGCAGTTGCTGATCGGGGCGGTGCTGTTCGCTGCCGTGTCGATCGCCACCCTCGTGATCGGGATCGTGGGCGTCCGGCGGGGGATCGGCGAGGCGCGACGGCATCCGGCGGAGCGGCCGCGCCTCATCGGGGGCGGCATCGCGCTGTCCTCCGTCGGGCTGCTCGCGTCCGGTGCCGTGATGCTCGTGATCAGCGGGATCCTCTGAGAGCTCTCGCAGTACCGCCCGTACTGGCCAGCTGGCCAGCTAGCTCGCTAGCGGCCGAGCCCGGCCCGCTCAGGCGTCGTGCGTCGCCGACGGGCCCCGCCGCGCCGCCACGGCCGCGTCCAGCCCGGCCGCGATGACGTCCAACGGATCCGGGAGCGCGGCGATCGCGGTGGCGAGCTCCCGGCTGCGCGCGCGGTACGACGGCGTGCTGAGGACGTCGCGCACCGCGCTCCGGATCGCGCTCTGCCGCGGTTTGCCCGTCCGCAGGTCCTTCCCGCATCCGGCCCAGGCGACGCGGGCCGCGACCTCGGGCTTGTCCTCCGTGGATCCCGCGACCACCAGCGGCACGCCGTGCGCCAGCGTCCGCTGCACGCCGCCGAAGCCGCCGTTGGTGACGACCGCGCTGCAGAGCGGCAGGAGCAGGTCGTGGGGGAGGAACTCCGCCACGCGCGCGTTCGCGGGGAGCGGCCCGTCGAGCGCGCGCTCCAGCTCCGCGAGCGGGCGCCCGCCCGTGGAGGCGATGACGAGCACGTCCTCGTCGGCGAGCGCGCGCAGCGTCGGGACGACGAGCCGGCCGAGGTCGACGTTGTCGATGGTGCCCTGGGTGACGTGCACGACCGGGCGGTCGCCGACCAGGTCGGGCCACCAGTCCGGCAGCTCCGCGTCGTGCGCGCCGCCCGTCGCGGGCCGGAGCGGCCCCACGAAGCGCACCGTGTCGGGCAGCTCGCGGCGCGGGTACTCGAGGGCGGAGACGCTCAGCTGGAAGAGCTCGTCGAAGGAGAGGTAGGGGAAGTCGAAGGTGTCCGTGCGCGAGGGCGCCGCGCCGATCTCGGCGAGCACGGCGTCGACCGCGCGCCGGAGCGGGCGGGTGAGCCCGGGACGGATCGCCGCCGTCAGCGCCCGGTCGCGGAGATGGCCGAGCGGTCCGCGACCGGGCGGGAGGGCCGCGCCGAACGGCGCCGCGTCGACGCTCGTGAGCGTCACGGGCGTGGTCGCCAGCCCCAGGACGGGGAGGCGGTCGGCCCGGGGGAGCTCGACGTAGGGCGCGACCCCGGTGAACGCCGACTCGCTGAGCACCGCGTCGAACCGGCCCTGCTCCAGGAGCGCGAGGAGCGCGCGGTGCTGGCCGGGGATCACGCGCACGAACATGGCGATCATGCCCGTGCGGATCGCGGCGACGCCACGCGCGGCGTTGGCCTCGCCGAGCAGGCCGTCGAGCTGCGCGTCGTCGAAGTCGACGTCGGCGGGCAGCGCGGCGAAGGTGAGCCCGGCCTCGATGACGACCTCGCGGTACTTCGCGCCCGTCAGCAGGGTGACGTCGGCGCCGCGGGCGACGAGGCCCCGGCCGATGGCGACGAGCGGCGCCAGGTGGCCGTAGATGGGCGGGGCGCAGAGGAGGTACGAGGACATGTCGCGGCTTCCGTCGGGGTGGGGCGCGCCGGTCGGGTACGGCGGCGGGGCGGGTGGGGGAGGTGAGCGGGACGGTGGCTCAGGTGGCGGCGGCGGGCGCGACCGGATCCGCGAGCAGGAGCCGGTGCAGCCCGACGGTGCCCGACACGAGGGACGTGCCGACGACGAGGGCGGCCACGCACCCGGCGCCGAGGGCGGCCGCCGCGCAGAGGAGGGGCAGCGCGCGGTGCAGGGGATGACGCATGCGGGGGGCTCCTCGGTCGGGTGCGCGGGGACCCGCGGTCGGACGGTGCACCGTAGCGAGCGGTCCCTGGAGGTCAGCGGATCTGTCCACACGCAGCGCACCGCGGCGTGACCGGGGAGCGGCGCCGACGTCGGCGCGTGTCTCCGTGTGACGCGCCCGCTCGCGGCCGCTGCCCCGCGGGCGGCACCATGGCCGCCATGGTGGAGGTCACGACGGCGCCGATCGACGAGATCCGCGGCCAGCGCACGAGCATCAAGTGGACGCGGTTCCCCGCGGACGTGCTGCCCCTGTTCGTGGCCGAGATGGACTACGCGATCGCCGAGCCCGTCGTCGAGGAGCTGGTGCGGCGCGTGCGCGCGTCCGACGTCGGCTACCTCGACGGTCCCGGGCCGCTCGCGCCCGCCTTCGCGCGGTTCGCCCGCGAGCGCTGGGGCTGGACCGTGGACGAGTCCCGCGTGCGCATCGCCACCGACGTGAGCGTCGGCATCGTCGAGACGCTGCGGCTCGCGGTGCCGCGCGGCGGACGCGTGGTCGTCACGCCGCCCGTGTACCCGCCGTTCTTCGAGCTGGTGGAGGAGGCGGGCGCGCGCGTCGAGGAGGTGCCACTCCTGGTGTCCGACGGCCGCGCGTCGCTCGACCTCGCGGGGCTCGAGCGCGCGTTCGCGTCCGGGGTCGACGCGTTCCTCCTCTGCAACCCGCACAACCCGATGGGGCTCGTGCACGACGCCCGGACCCTCGCGGCCGTCGCCCGGCTGGCCGCCCGCCACGACGTGCTCGTGATCAGCGACGAGGTGCACGCGCCGCTCACGCTGCCGGGCGCGACGTTCACGCCGTTCGCGCCGCTGGCCGAGGCGCTCGGCGCGAGCTCCGTCTGCGTCACCTCGGCGAGCAAGGGCTGGAACCTCGCGGGCGCGAAGTGCTCGCTCGTCATCGCGGGGGATCCGCGCACCCACGCGCTGCTCGACGGCCTCGTGGAGGAGGTGGCCTGTCGCACGAGCATCCTCGGGCTGCACGCGAACGTCGTCGCGTTCTCCTGTACCGACTGGCTCGACGATGCCATCGCCCGAATCGTCGCGAACGACCAGCTCCTCGCCTCCCTCCTCGCCGAGCACCTGCCCGGCGTCGTCCACCACCGCCCCGCCGCCGGCTACCTCGCCTGGCTCGACCTCCGCCCGCTCGGCCTCGGTGCCGATCCCGCCGCGGTGCTGCTCGAGCGGGCTCGAGTCGCCCTCAACGCCGGCCACTGCTACGGCACCGGGGGCGCCGGCCACGCGCGCCTCAACCTCGCCTGCGATCCCGACGTGCTGCGGGAGGCCGTGCGCCGGATCGCGGCCGCCGTCGGATCCGCCGCGTCGTCCGCTTCCGCCGTCTCCGCTTCCGCCCCCGCCCGCGCCGCCATCCACCGAGGAGCCCCCGCATGACCGACCGCATCCTGACCACGCACGCCGGCAGCCTCCCGCGCACGCCCGAGCTGACCCGCCTGCTCGTCGCCCGCGACCAGCGGCGCGCGTTCGACCAGGACGAGCTCGCGGAGGTCACCGCGTCCGCCGTCGCCGACACCGTGCGCCGGCAGCTCGAGACCGGCCTCGACGTCGTCAACGACGGCGAGGTGCCGCGCGTCGGCTTCTCGACCTACGTGCTCGAGCGCATCGACGGCTTCGGCGGCGCCGGGCACCGCAAGCCCACGCTCGACTCGATCAAGTTCCCCGACTACGCCGCGTTCCAGGCGAAGCAGATCGTGGAGGGGGCCGAGGTGGCGCGGGTCTGGGATCCGCCGGTCGCGCAGGGCCTGCTGGAGTACGACCCCGCGCTCGCCGGGATCACGGAGGACCTCGACGGGTTCGACCGCGAGCTCGCCGTGCAGGCCGGGCACGGCCTCGTGCCCGCCGGCACGTTCTTCTCCGCGGCGACTCCCGGGATCGTCTCGACGACCCTGCTGCTCGACGCCGCGAACCCGCACTACGGCGACGACCGCGCCTACGTCTTCGCGCTCGCCGACCAGCTGAAGCTCGAGTACGACGCGATCGTCGCGCGCGGCCACACGCTGCAGCTCGACGCGCCCGACCTCGCGATGGAGCGGGTGATCCAGTTCGGCGACGCCACCCTCGAGGAGTTCCTCGCCGCCGTCGACCTGCACGTCGACGCGCTCAACCACGCGATCCGCGACATCCCCCGCGAGAGGGTGCGACTGCACGTGTGCTGGGGCAACTGGCAGGGCCCGCACCAGGACGACGTGCCCGTCGACGTGCTCCTCCCCCACCTGTACCGGGCGAACGTGGGCGCGTTCAGCATCCCGCTCGGCAACCCGGCGCACCAGCACGAGGCGCCGTCGTTCCGCGCGCATCCGCTGCCCGACGGCGCCGTGCTCATCCCGGGCGTCGTGGACGTGACCACCAACTACCTGGAGCACCCGCAGGTGATCGCCAAGCGGATCCTCGAGGTCGTCGACGCCGTGGGCGACCCGACCCGCGTGATCGCCGGCACCGACTGCGGCCTCTCGACCTTCGCGAGCTACGAGTTCGTCGCCACCGACGTGGCGTGGGCGAAGCTCGGCGCGCTCGTCGAGGGCGCGGCCATCGCCTCGCGTCGGGCGTTCGGCGCGTGAGCGCGCTCGACGGGATCCGCGCCGCCGCCCCGCGCGAGGGCGCGGTCGACGGCGCACCGGTCTCCGACGCCCCGGTGCCCGCCGGCTTCACCACGCGCCAGGTCCACGCCGGATCCGCGATCGACCGCGACCACGGCGCCCGCGTCTCGCCCGTGCACCTCAGCGCCGGCTTCGTCTTCGACAGCTTCGCCGAGGCCCGCGACCGCTTCGCCGGGGTCGACGAGGGCTACCTCTACACGCGCAACGGCAACCCCACGACCGACGAGGTCGAGAAGCGCCTCGCCGAGCTCGAGGGCGGCACCGAGGCGATCCTCCTGGCGAGCGGCCAGGCGGCGACCACCACGGCGCTGCTGGCGATCCTCCAGGCCGGCGACCGGATCCTCTCCTCGAGCAGCGTCTACGAGGGCAACCGCGTGCTCTTCCGCCAGAACCTCGGCCGGCTCGGCATCGGCGTCGACTTCGTGGACGACCACCGCGACCTCGACGAGTGGGCCAGCCGGATCACCCCGGAGACGCGCGTGCTGTTCGGCGAGCCCATCCCGAACCCCAAGAACGACCTGCTCGACCTCTCCGGGATCGCCGACGTCGCGCACCGCCACGGCCTGCCGTTCGTGGTCGACGACACGCTCGCGACGCCTTACCTGCTGCGGCCGATCGAGCACGGCGCCGACGTCGTCGTGCACTCGACGAGCAAGTTCCTCGCGGGCCACGGCGCGGTGCTCGGTGGCGTGGTGGTGGACGGCGGGACCTTCGACTGGGCCGCCCGGCCCGACCTCTTCCCGCACCTCACCCAGCCCGAGCGCTCCTTCGGCGGCGCGAGCTGGGCCGACCGGTTCGGCCGCGGCGCGTTCGTGGCGTACGCCCGCGAGGTCGTGGCCTCCCGCTTCGGCCCGACGCCCGCGCCCTTCAACGCGTTCCTGCTGCGGCAGGGGATCGAGACGCTCTCGCTGCGGGTCGAGCGGCATTCCGCCAACGCGCTCGCGGTGGCGCGCTTCCTCGAGCAGCGACCCGAGGTGTCGTCGGTCGACTACCCGGGGCTGGAGTCGAGCCCGTCGCACGACCTGGCGCTCAGGTACCTGCCGGACGGCCAGGGATCCGTGTTCTCGTTCACGCTCGCGGGCGGCGAGCCCGCGGCCGAGGCGTTCACCGACGCGGTGCGGCTGTTCAGCCGCATGACCCACCTCGGCGACGTGCGCTCGCTCGTGCTGCACCCGGCGTCCACCACGCACGCGGGCCGCACCCCCGAGGAGCGCGACGCCGCGGGGATCTGGCCGGGGCTCCTGCGCGTCTCCATCGGCATCGAGGACATCGCCGACATCCTGCGGGACCTCGAGCGCGGCCTCGATGCCGCGCGCGCGATCGGATCCTGACGGTGGCGCGCCGCCAGCACCTCGGCTGGTTCCTGTCCCGCGGCTTCGGGCCGCAAGGCTGGGGCCACCCGTACCGCGAGTGGAACCACGACTGGACGCGGCCCGACCTCTACCAGCAGTCCGCGCGCGAGCTCGAGCAGGCCGGGTTCGAGCTCATCGTGATGGAGGACGCCGTCTCCCTCGGCTCGCCCGAGACGCTCGACCTGCGTGTCCGCGGCGCGTACGGCGGCCCCAAGCACGACCCGCTGCTGCTCGCGCCGTGGCTCTTCGCGGCGACCTCGCGCATCGGCCTCGTGCCGACGATCAACGCCGGGATCACGCCTCCGTACCTCGCGGCCCGGCAGGCGCAGACGCTGCAGCACCTGAGTGCGGGGCGGTTCGGGATCAACCTCGTCACCGACGTCGGGAGCGCCCGGCACGTGGGCCGCGAACCGCTCTCGCACGACGGCGCGTACGACCGCGCCGACGAGTGGATGGAGGTGGTCCGCCGCCTCTGGCACAGCTGGGACGGCGGCGCGCTCGTCGAGGATCCGGCCACCGATTGCTTCGCCGACGGATCCCTGCTCGACGGGTTCCAGCACCGCGGCGCCCACTTCTCCGTCGACGGGCCGCTCAACGCCGTGCCCTCCGCGTTCGGCGACCCCGTGATCGTCTCGCCCGGCGGATCCCCGCGCGGCCTGTCCTTCGCCGGCACCCAGTCCGACGTGCAGCTCGGCCTCGCGCCGCTCGAGCCCGCGAAGCTCCTCGCGTACCGCGGGAAGGTGCTCGACGCGGCGGCCGCGCACGGGCGCGGGCCGGGCGACATCCGGATCCTCTTCGTCGTGAAGCCCGAGATCGTGGCGAGCGAGGAGGAGGCGCGCCGGGTCGTGGATGCGTCGCGGCACCCGACCGACGCGCAGCTGCGGGCGATCGCGCTCGGCTGGTCGAGCGACCTGGAGACCGACCTCACGGGTCTCGACCTCGACCGCCCGGTGGACCGCGGCCTCTTCGGCGAGCACGTATCGCACGGCACCATCGCGGGCCTCTACGGCGGCACCGAGGATGCGCCTCTGCGCGAGCTGCTCACCCGCAAGGCGCGCAAGGGGCTGGTCGCCGAGCGAGCCGGGTTCGTCGGCACGGCCGAGGCGTTCGCCGACTTCGTCGAGGAGCTCGGCGAGGACGCCGACAACGACGGCCTGCTCCTCTCGGGCGACCTGCACCCGGTCACGCTGCACCGCATGCTCGACGACCTCGTGCCCGTGCTCCGCCGACGCGGCATCCTCCGCGACGAGCTGGCGCCGGGCGGGCTCCGGGCGAACCTGTTCGGCTGAGACGGTAGGCGTTCGTCCCGCCGGTCGTCACTACCTCTAACGCTCCTAGAGTTAATTTGACGCGCGACGGAGGGGGCTCAGACCGTGCCCGCGATGTCGCGGAGCCGGCGGCGCACGGCGGCGTGGGAGGCGACCAGGGTCGCGTCGAGGCCGGCCGTGCGCGCATCCGCCCACTCGTCGAAGGCCGCGCGCACCGCGACACCGGCGAGCTCCGTCACGAGACGCGCCTCCTGGGCGGTGATGCGGCCGCCGAACGCCGTCGTGATCCGCTCGGCCAGCTCCCACGAGCGCGTCGCGTCGATGGAGACCGCGGCCGACCGCAGCTGCGGCTCGTCGGCCATGAGCCGGCGCACGCGGAGCTGCTGGTGGGCGATGGCGGAGAGGTCGCCGTCCAGGCTGGCGAGCACGCGCTCGTAGACGGCCTCGAGCTGGGGGAGCGGGGCGGATCCGCGGTCGACGTCGGCGAGCCACGCGTCGAGCGGCGCGTCGAACACGGGGTGGAGCGTGAGGACCGACTCCTCCTTGCTCGGGAAGTAGCGGAAGCACGTGCGGTCGGAGACGCCCGCGGCCTGCGCGATGTCGTGGATCGTCGTGGCCGCCATGCCGCGCTCCTCGAACAGCGCGAGCGCCGCCTCGCTGATCTCGGTGGTCGTCGCCATGCGCCGCCGCTCGCGGAGGCCGGTCGTGCCGGGGCCAGACGCCTCCGCCGGGTCGCTCGCTGCGCTCATGTCGTCATCCGCCTCTCGCAGAGCCGACCTGCCGGATCCGCCGTTCGTGTCATAGACTGCCACATGGTCCGAGTCTGACATCTGGATCGTCCCCGGCCCCGCACCGTCGCGCGCGCCCCGCCATCCACTCCACCGGAGAACCCCATGAGCACGCCGCCTTCCGCCGACACCCGGCGCGAGACACTCCCCACCACGGATCGCGCCGCATCCGACCGCGCCGCCACCCCGGAGGACGAGCGCCTGCCGCACGGCGCCCCGCTCGTCATCGGCCTGCTCGTCGTCGCCGCGTTCGTGGTGATCCTCAACGAGACGATCATGAGCGTCGCGCTGCCGAGCCTCATGGCCGACCTCGACATCACCACCGCCACCGCGCAGTGGCTCACGACGGGCTTCATGCTGACGATGGCCGTCGTGATCCCCGCGACCGGCTTCATCCTCCAGCGCTTCACCACGCGCCAGGTGTTCGGCGCCGCCATGACGCTGTTCTCGCTCGGCACGCTCATCGCCGCGATCGCGCCCGGCTTCGGGATCCTGCTCGTGGGCCGCATCGTGCAGGCCAGCGGCACGGCGATCATGATGCCGCTGCTGTTCACGACCGTCCTCAACCTCGTGCCCGCCGCGCGCCGCGGCCGCCTGATGGGCGTCATCTCCATCGTCATCGCGGTCGCCCCGGCGATCGGCCCGACGGTGTCCGGCCTCATCCTCAGCTCGCTGTCGTGGCGCTGGATGTTCTGGATCGTGCTGCCCATCGCGCTCGTCGCGCTCACGCTCGGGCTCTGGAAGATCACGAACCTCACGACCCCGCGGAAGCTGCCGTTCGACATCCTCTCGGTCGTGCTCTCCACGCTCGCGTTCGGCGGCCTGATCTTCGGCCTCTCGAGCCTGGGCGAGTCGGCCGAGGGCGACGCGCCGCTGCCGCTGTGGATCCCGATCACGGTCGGCGTGCTCGCGCTCGCCGCGTTCATCACCCGTCAGATCTCGCTGCAGCGCCAGGATCGCGCCCTCATGGACCTGCGCACCTTCCGCAGCCGCCCGTTCGTGGTCGCGATCATCATGGTGAGCGTCAGCATGATGGCGCTGTTCGGCAGCCTCATCGTCCTGCCGCTCTACCTGCAGAACGTGCTGGAGCTCGGCACGCTCGAGACCGGTCTGCTGCTGCTCCCGGGTGGCGCGCTGATGGCGATCCTGTCGCCCATCGTCGGCCGCCTGTTCGACCGCGTCGGGCCGCGCCCGCTCGTGATCCCCGGCGCCATCGTCGTGAGCATCGCCCTCTGGGGCATGACCACGATGCTGCACGAGGGCACGTCGATCGGCTGGGTCATCGCGGTGCACCTGGTGCTCAACGCCGGGCTCGCGTTCATGTTCACGCCGCTGCTCACCTCGGCGCTCGGATCCCTGCCGCCGCGCCTCTACTCGCACGGCAGCGCGACGGTCTCCACGATGCAGCAGCTCGCGGGCGCCGCGGGCACGGCGTTGTTCGTCACGGTGCTCACGACCACGACCGTCGCGGGCCTCGCCGACGGGCAGTCGGAGGTCACGGCCACCGCGGCCGGCGTGCAGGCGGCCTTCATGATCGGCGGGTTCATCTCGCTCGCCGCCATCGTCGCGTCGTTCTTCGTGCGTCGCCCGGCGGAGCCGATGCCGGAGGGCGTCGCGGCGCACTAGCGGCGACGCGCGGGCGTGGCCGCGCCAGCTGCCCCACGAGGACATCCGGGCCGTAGCTTCCCATCTGCTTGATGCAAGGCCGTTCAAGTTGCAGCATGCTTGATCTAAGGTGAGGTCATGCCGCCCACGCCTCCCCCCGTCTCCCGAGCGATGCGCACCGTCGGGAGCAACCTCTCCACCCAGCGGAAGCTGCTGGGACTGACGGCGAAGATGGTTGCGGAGCGTGCCGGGACGACGCAGCAGACCATCAGCAAGCTCGAGAACGGCCAGGGCACCAGCCTGGAGATCACGCTCCGGGTCCTGCGCGTCCTGGGCCTCATGGACGCCGTCGTTCTCGCGACCGATCCCTTCGGGACCGAGCGAGGCCGGCTGATGGCCGATGAGAAGCTGCCGGAACGGGTCCGGGTGCGCAAGCGTGGCTGACGTCTACGAGGTGACGACGGTGCTCGGCCGCGATGAGGTGCTCGCCGGCAGGATCTACCGCACGAGGACCTCCGGATCGTTCGAGTACGACTCGGACTACCTGCGACGGCGGGACGCGTTCGCGCTCGTGCCTGCCCTGGGTCTGTTCCCCGGTGCCCAGTCGCTCTCTCCCACCAACCCCTTCAGCGACTCGGCACCGGACACCTGGGGTCGGAAGGTGCAGAACCGTGCCGCCGGCCGCACCCTCGACGAGCTCACGCTGATGCTCGGCGTCAACGACGAAGGGCGACAGGGGGCGACCCGCTTCTGGGAGGGCGGTGTCGCGATGGCGCCGGGCGCCGGGGTCCCCGTCGAAGCAGACCTGTCCCAGATCATCCATGTCGCCGACCAGATCGAGCGTGGCGAGGCGGAGATCGACGACGCCGCGGTCCGGCGCCTCTTCCGGGCGACCGGCTCGCTGGGTGGGGCCCGCCCCAAGGCGAACGTGAGGATCGGCGCGGACCTGTGGCTGGCGAAGTTCCCCAAGCCCACCGGCGACGAGTGGGACGTGATGGCATGGGAAGCGGCGACGCTCGACGTGATGGGCGAGATGGGGATCGACGTCCCGCAGCACATCACGAAGGCGATCATGGTGGAGGGCACCCGACGCACGGTGCTGTTCCTGAGGCGCTTCGACCGCACCGCCGATGCCGTCCGCGTCCCGTACATCTCGGCGATGGCCGCTCTCGAGGCCACCGACGGGGACGGAGGCGACTGGCTCGATCTCGTCGACTTCGCTCGCGTGGCCGGCGCCGACACGACGGAGCTATGGCGCCGCTCTGTCTTCGGTGCGCTCATCGGGAACCTCGATGACCATCTGCGCAACCACGGCTTCCTTCGTCGGGGGACGGCCTGGGACCTCGCTCCCGTGTTCGACGTGAACCCGGAGCCGCTCGGCAACGGGGAGCTGCACCAGTTGGCGCTCCTCGGCGATCGCGAGGCGAGGCTCGAGGCGTTCGCCGCCGAGGACGCGCTCGATCTGTTCGGTGTCCGTCCGTCACCGGCACGGGACTACCTCGAGCGGCTGCGGTCAGCGCTGCCGCGACTTCCGAGGCGAGCCTCCGCCCACGGCGCCGACGCTCTCACGATCGAGACGATGGGTTCCCGCATCGACGCCGCGGTCGCGGCCGTGGGTCAGGCTCTCGAGCAGTAGGGCCGGAAGCTCTGTTCCGTTTCGGAGCTAATTGTGTTAGCTTTTAGCTAAGACAATTAGCTGCCCGGGAGGACACGATGAGCGACACCCTTTCCATCGGCGCGGAGACCCTCGCCTACGACCTGGTCGGCGACGGCCCGCTCGTCGTGCTCGCCCACGGGATGGGCGACAGCCGCCGCTCCTACCGCTTCCTCGTGCCCGGGCTCGTGGCCGCCGGCTACCGGGTGGCGAACGTCGACATCCGCGGCTGCGGGGAGTCCAGCACCGGCTGGAGCGGCTACAGCCGCACCGACATCGCGGGCGACCTCGTGGCCCTGGTGCGGCACCTCGGCGGCCCGGCGGTCGTCGTCGGGCAGTCCATCAGCGGCGGCGCGGCGACCATCGCGGCGGCCGACGCCCCCGACGTCATCTCCGGCGTCGTCGAGCTCGCGCCGTTCACCCGCGCGCAGTCGGCGGACCTCGGCGGCCTGCTCCGCGCCGCGACCCATCGGAAGGCCACCGTGCAGCTCGCCCGCGTGCTCCTCTCCGGGAGCCTCGCCGGCTGGATGCGGTACCTCGACCTCGCCTTCCCCACGAAGCCCGCCGACTGGGCCGCGGAGAGCGCCCGCATCCGCGCGAGCCTCGGCCGACCGGAGCGCATGGCCGTGCTGCGGGCGATGGCGAAGACGAGCCCGGCGGACGCGGGCGCGCGGCTCGCCGACGTGCGGTGCCCGATGCTCGTGATCGAGGGCGGGGCGGATCCCGACTGGGCCGATCCGCGGGCCGAGGGCGCGCGGATCCTCGCCGACCTCCCCGCCGGCCTCGGCGAGCTCGCGGTCATCGACGGCGCCGGGCACTACCCCCACGCCGAGACGCCGGATCAGGTGCTGGCTCTCGTGCTGCCGTTCCTCGGCCGCACGCTCGCCGCGACGACCCCGGGGACCCGTGCCTAGGGCCGGGCTCGACGCCGCGACGGTCACCGAGGCGGGCGCCGCGCTCGCGGACGAGATCGGCCTCGCGGGCCTCAGCATGGGCGCGGTCGCCGAGCGGCTGGGCGTCAAGACGCCGTCGCTCTACAAGCACGTCGCCTCGCTCGCCGACCTGCAGCACCGCATCGCCGTGCTCGCCACCGTCGAGGCGGGCGACGCGATGCGCGACGCGACGCAGGGCCGCTCGGGCCAGGAGGCCCTCACCGGCGCCGCGCACGCGCTGCGCGACTACGTGACGTCTCACCCGGGGCGCTACGCGGCGACGGTCGGCGCGCGGTCGCGGGGCGACGGGGATCCGCTCGACCCCGCCCGCGAGCGCGCCCTCGGCGCCCTCTCCGCCGTGCTGCACGGCTACCGGCTGGGCGAGGCCGACCGGATCCACGCCCTGCGGATGCTGCGGAGCGCGCTGCACGGCTTCGCGACCCTGGAGGTCGCCGACGACTTCCAGATGGCGACCGACATCGACGTGAGCTTCGGCTGGATCGTCGCGTTCCTCGACGGCGGCCTGCGGGCGGCGGCCGACGGCGGGCGCGCATCGTGAGCGGCGTCCGCGCGGGCACGCGGCCGGGGACGCGGCCCCGCCCGCCCGGGCACGACCCCCTCGCCGGCGGGCTGCGCTTCCTCGCCGAGCTCGTCGCGTGGGTCGCGACGCCGTGGGCGCTGTGGCTGCACTCGATCCCGCTCGCCGTCGGCGCTGTCGTGCTGCTGATCGGCCTGCCCGCCGTGTTCAGCACCCCGGGCGACCGGCCCGGCGGCGACGGCCCGGTGGCGGCGCCCGGCATCGTGACGATCCTGCTCGTGCTGCTGCAGCTGGCCGCGGCGTCGCTCGCCGCCTGGGCGATCTGGCCCACGTGGATCGCCGTGGCGGTGACGGCGCTGTGCGTCGCGGTGGTGATCACCGAGCAGCCGCGCTGGCGGGCGCTGACGCGGCGTCGCCGACCGGGCGTCGCCGCCGATCGCCGGCGCTAGCGGGCCGCAGCCTCCGGGCGTCGTCACCGCCGGAGCAGCGTGGGCGCGGTGGTCAGCACGAGGATCGCGAACAGGGTCTGGTCCACCACGCCCCACACCGACAGGCCGCCGATCGTCGCGAACACCGTCCAGTTGACCGCGATGTCGGCGACGATCACGGCGCTGCCGAGCGCGACCCCGGTGCGGCGCCGTCGGGCCAGCAGGGCGATGACGAGCGGATCCAGCACCGTGAGCGACAGCCAGAAGGCGCGGAGCACGAGCGGGAAGCCGGCGTAGACGTCCGCCCCGCCGATCACGATGTCGAGGACGTGGGTGGTGGTGCCGATGCCGAAGCCCGCGATCCAGAGGATCCGGACGATCCGCGGCACGCGCTCGGGATCGCGGGGGCGCACGTCGCCCACCTCAGTCCCAGCTCGCGGCGCCCGGCGGGACCGCAGCGCGAGAACCCCCGCGCCAGCGCGCGATCGACTGCTCCACGTACTCGCCGACGAGGGCGGGCAGGTCGAGCGTCGGGTTGTGGATCCACTGGATCTCGAGGCCGTCGAGGATCGCTAGGAAGCACGCGGCCTCGTAGTCGAGCGTCGCGTCGTCCATCGGCGGCACCTGCCCGAGCGCGACCGCCTCGCCGATGCGGCGGCGGATCTGCGCGATGGTGCGGGCGTACCGGCCGCGCATGTACGCGTGGGCCGGGTGCGTCGCGTCGCTGGTCTCGGTCGCGAAGGTCAGGTACAGCTCGAGGAAGCCGCGGTGCTCCACGTGGTACCGCATCAGGTCGACGAAGGCGCGGATCGCGGGCAGGCCGGGAGCGGCCTCGGAGACGAAGGGCTGCTGCCGGTCCCACTGCCGGAGCACCTCCGTCAAGAGCTCCTCCTTGCGGAAGTAGCGGAGCACAGCTGCGGGCGAGACGCCCACCTCGTCGGCGATCTCCTTGATCGTGGCGGCGCCGTAGCCGCGAATACCGAACACGCGTACAGCTGCGGCGACGATCTCCGCGCGTCGCCGGACGCCCGCCGAATAGAGGCCGCGCGGGGCAGTCCCACCGGTCGCGTCGGCACCTCCATGTGGGCTCGGATCCCCGTCAGCAAGCGGAAAAGTTTCCACCTGGGCGGGTGATGCCCGGCGCTTCGGGCCGGCGCTCCTCGACTCGGTCACGATGCGGATCCTCCCTCTTGTGCCTGCGTGGACCCGGACGTACAGTGACTCAATCGTAAACGAAGCGTCAGTATTCGTTCCGCGGTGATCATTGCTAGGGACGAGGGCGTCGTGGGCGAAGAGGTGTTCGGTGTGGGCCTGGTCGGGGCCGGGCCGGTCGGGCAGGCCATCCACCTGCCGACGCTGGCGCGCATGGGCGACCGCTTCCGGGTGGTCCACGTCATGGACGTCGACGCCGAGGTCGCCGAGCGCGTCGCCGCCCGCGCGGGAGCACGGCACTCGACCGACGCGGACGCGCTCATCGCGGATCCCGATGTCGACGTCGTCGTCATCGGCAGCCCGAACCGCTTCCACGCCGAGCAGGTCATCGCCGCGTGCCGCGCCGGCAAGCGCGCCGTGCTCTGCGAGAAGCCGCTCGCCGTCTCCGCCGCGGAGGGCCGGGCCATCGCCCGTGCGTCCGCCGAGCACGGCGTCCCCGTGATCGTCGGCACCATGCACGCGTTCGACCCCGCGTGGATCGCCGCGGCCGACGCCTGGGACGCGTGCGGCCGCGCGCCGCACACCGTCCGCATCTCGGCCGTCATCCCCCCGAACCCGGACTCCGAGGACTCCGCCACCGAGATCGTCGGCCGCCCTGCCGCGCGCGTCGCGGGCGAGCCGGACGTCGAGGCGCAGGCGCTCGCGGTCACCGGCGGCGTGCTCGGCCTCGCGATCCACGACCTCCCGCTCGCGCGTCGCCTCCTGCCCGACGGGCGCCCGCGCGTGATCAGCGCGCGCGCCCTCCGGCCCTGGGGCTACCAGATCGTCGCGATGGTGGGGGAGAGCGTGCTCGAGATCCACGGCATCGGCGGCGCCTCGTGGGATCCGGAGTGGACGCTCGACGCCGTCGCGCGCGACCGCACCCTCCACCTCGACTTCTCCCTCTCCTACGTGCACGCCGGATCCAGCACCGCCACCCTCACCGACGCCCGCGGCACCACCGGCTGGGGCCCCTACGCCGACAACGGCTACCTCGGCGAGTGGGAGCACGTGCACGACGTGATCACCGGCCGGGCCGCGCCGGTGGACATGGGGGCGCAGCTCGCCGACCTCGACCTCGCGACCGACATCGCGGAGCAGAGCGCGGCGATCATCCGCGCGGGCGGCGCCGTCCCCGCCGAGACGGGGACCGGATCCGACGCCCGCGCCGCGCGGACGGAGGTCGCGGCATGACCGCCCTCACCCTCCGCATCGACCCCGCGGCGTCGGCGAGCCACGCGCACGCGGCCGTCGCGACCCTCGCCTCGCTGCCCGAGTCCTTCCGCCGCACGGACGACGCGGGCGATGTGGTCGTGGTCGCCGGCGGCGACGGCTGGGCCGGTCGCGCGACGGCCGCGGGCCGCTCCGGCGCGCGCGCCCTCCTCGTGCTCGATCCCGGCACCGCCGCCGATGCCGAGCTGGCCGGCCTGGCCGCGGCGGGCGTCCCCGTGGTGCTCGACGTGCCGTGGCGGCACGACGAGGCCGTCCGCCGGGTCGCCCCGCGGATCCACCGGCTCGTCGCCCCCGGCGCCCTGTTCGAGGCGCGTGCCACCGTCGCGTCGACCGACGACCTCCCGGGCGCAGCCCGCGCGCTCGCCCTCACCACGCAGGCCCTCGTCGGATCCCCGCTGACGGAGCTCGCGCCGCTCGCGTCGACGCCCGACCACCTGATGCTCTCGGGCCGGACCGCCGCGGGCGTCCACGTGATCGTGAGCGCGGTCGTGACCGCCCACGCCCACGCGTGCGCGACCTTCCGGCTCGTCGTCGGCGACCGCGCCGCCCACGTCGTCCTCCCCGCGCCGGGCACCGCCGCACCCGGGCGCGCGAGCGTCACGGACGCCGCCGGCCGCGAGGACCTCCCCGTCGTGTTCGAGTCCGGCCACCGCACGGCGATGCGCCTGGCCCGCGACGCCGCCCACGGCCGATGCGTGCCCGACGACGTCGCCGACCTCCGCTCCCTCCTCGCCGCCGCGCCCGCGCTCGCCGCCGACGCGCGCCCCTAGACCCAGCCCCTTCCCTTCCACCACACACAGCACCACCGGACAACGGAGTCAGAAATGCCACAGCAGTCATCCAGCGCCTTCGGCAACGGCCTCACCCGACGATCCCTCCTGAGCGCGGGCGTCGGCGCCGCGGCGGTCGGCCTCCTCGCCGCCTGCAGCGGAGGCGGAGGCACATCGGGGCCCGGCGCGCCCCTCAAGTTCTGGAACATGCCCTGGGGCGCGCCCGCCTTCCTCACCGAGGACAAGGTGATCTCCGCGGCCTACAAGCCGGCGAGCGGCATGGGCGCCGTGAGCTACCAGCAGGTCCAGTGGGCCAACTTCACGCAGACCTTCTCGACCGCGGTCGCCGCCAACAACGGCCCGGCCGTGAGCTCGGGCGGCGGCACCACGGCGTTCCTGTTCGAGTCGCAGGGCAAGATCGCGTACGCCGACGACCTCATCGAGACGTGGAAGGGCAACGGGATCTACGACGACTTCCTGCCCGGTCTCGTCGACACCCTGAAGACGGCCAACGGCTACGCGGCCGTCCCGTACAACCTCGACATGCGCATGTACTGGTACCGCAAGGACCTGCTCGAGAAGGCCGGCGCGGACGTGCCGACCGACTGGGACAGCTACGAGGCCGCGTGCGCCGCCCTCAAGAAGATCGGCGTCTACGGCTACGGCACCCGCTCGGGCGCCGGCGCCTTCACCGGCTTCCACCAGATCGTCGCCCACATGATCAACAACGGCGGCGGCCTCTTCGACGCCGACCAGAACCCGGACGTCGTCACCGACGCCAACATCCAGGCCGTCGAGTGGGTGCTCGGCATGGTGAAGAACGGCTACGTGGATCCCCGCAGCGCCACCTACACGTCCGACAACGCGTACCAGCAGATGGACGCCGGCACGTTCGGCATGTTCTGGGACGGCGCGGGAGCCACGGCCAACGTGACGCCCGAGACGGCCGCGCAGATGGTGGTGGGCGACCCGCTCGTGGGCCCCGGCGGCGAGAAGGGCGCGCTCTACTTCCCGAACAACATCATGATGTACAAGTCGACGCCGAGCCAGGAGAACAGCGAGGCGTTCCTCACGTACTACTACCAGAACATGAAGTCGCTCTGGACGAAGCAGACGGGCATCGGCCTGCCGCCGCTGAAGTCCATCGCCGACGAGGCCTACGCCGACGACCCGAACACCCTGAAGATCCTCAACGACTGGCAGCCCATCTCGAAGACGTGGGGCGCCCCCGGCTCGAACACGGTCTTCCAGAACGTGACCAAGGTCGACGGCACGCAGCCGACGATCTCGTTCGCGCAGGCGGTCCTCGGCGGCACGGTCACGGCGAAGGCCTCCCTCGAGACCCTGCAGAAGGAGCTGGAGGCCGGCGCGTGACCCGCGTCGTCCCCCGGGCCGTGAAGTGGACGGGATGATCTGATGGCCGTCGACACCCGCGACACCCGCGTCGCGGACAAGATCGGGCTGGCCCGCCGCGGCGTCGGCGTGGCCGGCCCCGGCCGCCCGCCGAGCGCGCCGCGGACGGGCCGCGGGAAGACGCCGCTCGGCCGGGCGGGGAAGACGCTGGCGCTGTTCGCGCTGCCGTCCCTCCTCCTGCTCGTGCTGCTCAACGTCTACCCGGTCGTGTACTCGTTCCTGCAGTCCCTCCAGAAGGGCACGCCGTCGACGCTGCCGTGGCAGACGCCGTTCGTCGGGTTCGAGAACTACGCGAACGTGCTCACCTCGGAGTCGTTCCGCAACGCGACCACGTTCACGATCGTCTTCACGGTCGTGGGCGTGTTCGGGTCGTGGATCGTGGGGCTCGCGCTGGCGCTGCTGCTGCGCACCCGGATCCCCGGCAACGGGTTCTTCAAGGTGCTGCTCCTCCTGCCGTGGATCGTCCCCGTGGTCGTCTCGGCGACCTCGTGGAACTGGCTGGTGGCGACGCCGCAGAGCCCGGTGCCGATCATCCTGGACAGGCTCGGGTTCCCCGACGCGAACTTCCTCGGGGATCCGGTGCTGGCGCAGATCGTGGTCTGCGTCTTCAAGGTGTGGATCAGCTTCCCGTTCATGCTGATGATGATGTCGTCGGCGCTGGCGTCGGTGGACACCAACGTCTACGAGGCGGCGAAGATGGACGGCGCGAGCGCGTGGCAGGCGTTCCGCGGCGTGACCCTCCCGATCATCTCCCGCACCACGTACATCAGCTGGGTGCTGATGACGATCTTCTGCGTCAACGACTTCCCGACGATCTTCCTGCTCACGCAGGGCGGTCCCGTGAACGCGACGACGTCGCTGATCGTGCTGGCGTACCAGCAGGCGTTCCAGAACCTGCAGACCGGCCCGGCGACCGCGGTGGCCTTCATGATGACGGCCGTGCTCGTCCTCGTGTCGACGCTGCTGTACCGGCAGATCAAGAAGGCGGACATCGAATGAGCCAGGCACTCGCCGTCGGGGGCGCCACGTCGGCGACCCTCGGGGGCGTCAAGCGGACCTCCGCGAAGCAGCGCGAGCAGAAGGGCCAGTGGTGGCGCTTCCTGCTCATCGCGGTGATCACGCTTGTGGTGATCACGCCCATCCTCGCGGTGCTGTTCCTCTCCACCCAGCCGGGGCAGAACTCCACGGCCACCGGGTTCACGTTCGAGAACTTCGAGCGCGTGCTCGGCGGCACCGACGTGATGATCTGGCTCGGAAACAGCCTCATCGTCGCGCTCGTGACCGTGCTCGTCTCGGTCGTGATCGCGGCGCCGGCCGGCTACGTGCTCAGCCGCTCGCGGTCGAAGCTCGTCTCCGGGTACTCGCTCGTGCTGTTCGTGGTGCAGGCCCTGCCGGTGGTGACCGCGGCGATCCCGCTGTTCATCACGTTCTCGGCGCTCGGGCTCATCAACACGCTGCAGGGCGTGGCGATCATCTACATCGGGTCGACCATGTCGGTCGCGATCTGGATGATGGCGGCCTACATCGACTCCATCCCCATCACCCTCGAGGAGGCGGCGTGGATGGACGGCGCGAGCGTGTTCAGCGGCTTCATCCACGTCGTGCTGCGGAACTCCCTGCCGGGCATCCTGTCGACCGCGATCTTCTCGTTCCTGCTGGCGTGGAACGACTACCTGATCGCGCTCCTGTTCCTGCAGGACTTCACGAAGTACACCCTCCCCATCGGCCTCAACACGTTCTTCCAGCAGAACGCGGCCGACTGGGGCTCGGTGATGGCGGTCGCGGTCATCATGATGCTGCCGCCCGTGCTGATCTTCGCCCTGCTGAACAAGTACTTCAGCGTCGGCGGGATCGGCGGGTCGCTCGCCGGGAGGTGATGCGGGCGCGCCCCCGACGAGAGCCCGCCCCCGTGGTCCGGATGGATCGCGGGGGCGGGCTCTCGTCGTGCGAAGAGCCATATCGGGTCAGATGTCGCGGCCCGCAGGACGACCGGCCCTCTCGTCACCGCCCTCACCGCGGCGACCCTCGAGGCGGCAACGGCCCTCGCGGACGGCAGCGCCGGCGGCCGCATGCGGGCGCCGCTGGTCGGGATCCTCGACGAGGCCGCGAACGTGTGCCGGTGGCGGGACTTGACCTGTGCTCGCACTTCGGGTCGCGCGGGACCCGATCATGTCGGTCTTCCAGTCCTGGTCGCAGGGCGTCGCGGTGTTCGGCAAGGAAGGCATGCTGAAGCTCTTCTCCGCGTCCGACGTGTTCGCGTACCTCGGCGGCGTGCGGGAGAACGACTTCTCGCAGCACACAGCCGCTGCCCTACAAGCGGCCGCCGGCGGCGCTCTTCGAGCCCGACCGGCAACCACCGGGGATCTACGACGACGACGAGTACCCACACCGGGCCTGAGACGAAGGCCCGCCACTCTGTGAGCGGCGGGCCTTCGTCGTGCCGCGCGGGCTAGCGCAGGACGCGCAGGTCCGTGGCTGCCTCGATCGAGGTGACCGAGGTGAAGGCGCTGCGGTCGGAGCCGTCGCGGGGGACGTTGCCGTAGTGGATGCCGTAGGCGGTGGTGCCGTAGAACCAGGGGCCGCCGCTGTCACCCTCGGCAGTGATGTAGCTCTGGACCTGCCAGAGGTTCCCGTAGGTGACGCCGTTCGCGTTCACCGTGGTGGTGGGCCCGTTGATCACGGTCGAGCAGCCGTTGCCGGTGACGGTGCCGTACTTGCAGACCGACATGCCGACAAAGGGTGCGGCGACGGCCGTGACCTTGCGGCGGAGAAGGGTGGAGCCGGCCTTCTGGCTGATGAACTCGCCCTGCGCGGCCTCGGTGGAGCTGAACCACTGCTGGTCGAGCTGGGCGCTGTCGCCGCGGCCCTCGAAGGTGAGGATGGGGCGGGACTCGTAGTTGAGGTCGTCCGGGCAGTGGGACGCAGTGATGAGGCCGGTGGCCGCGGTGCGGGCGTTCCGGACGGTGAATCCGGCGGTGCAGGCGAGCTGGCTGGTGGTGCCGAGGCCGAGTGCCGTGCCGCCGGAGAGGACTTCCTGTTCCGGAGCGTCGTCGGTCAGAGCGACCTCGACCTGCACCTGCACCTGCGCCGCGCCGTCGACGGAGGCCTCGGCCGCGGCCTGTCCTGCGGCCGCGGCGCCGCTGGTCTCGGTGAGGGGCGCGGTGGCGGGGAGGACGGCTGCGGCGGTGATGGTGGTGCCGTCTTCGCTCATGCTGGCCTCGACGCTCTCGGCACCGAGCTGCGCCTGCACGCTCTGGGCTGCGGCGGCGACAGCAATCGATCGCTCCTCAGCGGTGAGGGGCGCGTCCGTGGTGGTGCGCACGTCGGACGCGAGCTCGTTCAACGGCTCGAGCGCGCCCGCGGGTACGTCGCCGGAGAAGGCGACCCAGTACCCGGGTCCGGTGGCGTCCTTGCCGGCGGACGCGAACCCGTCGACGCTCTGCAGCTTCGCGAGTGCCTGCCCGAAGAGCATGTGACGGTGCTTCTCCGCGTACACCTCCTCAAACGGTCGTCCGGTGGCCTCCGCGATGAAAGCCGCATCCTGTGACTCAGCGTCCATTTCACCTACGGCGACTTTGGTAGACGCCTTTCCGAAAGCGTGACTGTTCCCCGCCCCGTACGCTGGGGCGACTGACGTAATTCCGAGTGCCGTAATCACGGCAGCGGTGATCCAATATTGACGTGCTCGCATGTTTCTGTCCCCGATTTCCCAGGGCACGATTCTCGTACCCACGGTGCACATCATGGCCACCCGTCAGGCGCCACTACTACCCATTTCATCAACTTAGCCCCGGCGCCGCTCGCGCCCAGCGCCAGATGCAGCTTGTCCCCCCTTTCGCTGACTTGCGAAACGATCACCCCCTGTGTCCCACAGGGGCGTCCGGCCGATTAGCGCCCCAGAAGTGGGGGGTGAAAACAGCGATTTGAGGCCGAACTGTTAGGAAACCCCTAGCTTGAGGAACGGGTGACGATGCCCACTCACGACTAGGGGAGCAAAATGCGCGGTCAACGCGTCTTGAGCCGGCGTACGGCCGGCAAAGTGAGGTGCACGATCGCGATCATCGCGACGAGCACCGTGATGATCACGGGGCTTGGCGCATTGCCGGCCACCGCCGAGACCGCCGCAGGGCCGGTCCAGTTCGAGGACCAGACGCAGGATCCTGCGCAGGTCAACAAGCAGATGCAGGACGAGGCCCAGAAGGCCGCTAAGGACGCGGTCTGGACGCCCGGCAGCATTTCGGCGGAGCCGGCCGATGCGGGCACGCCCGCGGCTGAGCCAACCGAGTGGAAGATCCCAAGCTCGGACCGCTCGCTCACCAAGGCAGGGACCGCCAACCGCGCACCGGCTGGCACGCCGGTCGGCGCGCCAGGACTCGGCGCACTGCCCTACATGTCGTTCCAGGACATCACGCTCTCCGACGACACGGTCGCCCGCGTCAACGTGGCCAACGGCAACCTGCTCCTGACCGCGAACGACGGCACGAGCTCGGCCGCGGGCATCGGCGTCCGCGCAGACCGGTTCTACAACGGCCTCTCGAGCTCCGCCGGCGCCCTCGGCGGCGGCTGGTCCTCCGTCATGAGCTACATGGACTTCGGCCTCTCCGTGAACAGCGGCGAAACCGAAGCGATCTTCGTCGGCCCGAACGGGTTCCAGGCCAAGTTCACCAAGAACAGCAGCGGCGCCTGGGCCGCCCCGGCCGGCTTCAAGGCCACCCTCAACAAGGGCGAGTTCACCTGGCAGCTGCGTTACAACGAGAACGGCGAGGCCTACCACTTCGACGTGAACACGAAGCGTCTGATCTACCACGTGGACCGCAACGGCATCGGCCTCACCAACGACTGGACCACGTCCGCCACGACCTACGCGGTCAAGGACACCTCCGGCCGCTTCACGCGCGTGAACCACACCACCGGCACGGACCCGAAGATCACCTCGATCCTCGACTCGGCCAACCGCACGACCACGTACACGCGGAACGGCTCCGGCCAGCTGACGAAGATCGAGAAGCCCGGCGGTGCCGTCACCACGATGACGTACGACACCACGGGCCGGCTCTCCACGCTGACCGTGCCGTCCGCGCCCGGTACGACGACGATCACGTTCGGCTACAACACCGCGCACAAGGTCACCAAGATCACGCAGAAGTCCACCTCCCCGACGTACGGGGACAAGGCCGACGTCGTCACGAACTTCGCGTACAACAGCGGCAACACCGTCGTCACCAACCCGAACGGGAAGGCCTCGACCTTCACGTACGACAACCAGGGCCGCGTCACCTCCACCAAGAACCCGCTGAACCGCACCCGCTCGCAGACCTGGACCGCGAACAGCGACATCCAGACCTCGACCGACGCTCTTGGATCCGGCAGCACGCCCGGCAATGACACCAAGTTCCAGTACGACGGCCTCAACAACGCCACGAAGACCGAGCTGCCCACCGGTGCCGCAGCCTCCGCCGTGTACTCGGCTGGCGCCGGTTGCGCTTCGAGCGGCGGCGACTCCTTCCAGGTCAAGTGCTCCACCGACGCCAGCGGCAACACCGCCAGCTACGACTACGACGCCGCCGGCAACCCCACCAAGAAGGCGGACACCACCGCCGGTGGAACCGGCGCTGTCGAATTCGAGCGCGTGTACGACAACTGGGACCACACCATCTGTGGCGGCTCCCCGGGCCAGCTCTGCTCCGCCAAGGACGGAAACGGGAACGTCACCCGCTACAACTACGACGGCATGTACAACCTGATCAAGGTCACCCCGCCGGCGCCGCAGGGTGCGACGACGTACACGTACGACGCGCTCTCTCGCGTCACCAGCGTCACCGACCCGCGCGGCAAGGTGACCAAGTACGCGTATGACGTCCGTGACCGCCAGACGGTCATCACGTTCGCCAACGGCAGCACCCTCGCGAAGACGTACTACCCGAATGGACTCGTCCAGTACGACTCCGACAGCTTCGCCGGGACCAAGCAGTACGAGTACGACACCCTCGGCAACACCACCAGCCAGATCGGTGCTCTCGCCGGCCTCAACCAGAAGTACAGCTACGACGCGGCCGGGAACATCCTCACCTTCGAGGACACCAGCGGCGTCACGACCAACACCTACAACGGTGCCAACGAGCTCGTCACCCAGCGCGAGCCCGGCGGAGTCTGCCCCACCAGCGGCAACCCCGCCGCGAACAGCGGATGCACGCTCTTCGAGTACAACGCGAACAGTGCAGAGACCCGACGCGTGTTCCCGGCCGGCGCACAGATGGTCACCACCATCGACAAGTCCGGCCGCACCACCCAGGTGCAAGCCAAGAACGCCGCCGGCAACGTGACCGCTGATGTCGCCTACACGTATGCGAAGGACGGCAAGGACACCACCACGATCCAGACCCGCGTCAGCGGCAAGGAAGAAGGCGTCCCCGCCGGCGCGGTGACCGCGTACCAGTACGACTCGCTGAACCGACTCGAGATCGCAGAGGAGAAGGCCGGCGGCAATACCAACGCCATGTGGGCGTACTCCTATGACGCCGCCGGCAACCGCCTCTCGCAGATCCGCGCCGGCAGTACTGGCGGAGCGCAGGACACCGCCACGGACTACCGGTACAACGCCGCCAACCAACTCGTCGGCTCCAGCGACGACACCACCCAGTGGGTCTACGACGCCGCCGGCAACCAGGTCAAGAACGGCATCACCGGCGCCGTCGCAACCTACGGTGACCGCGGCCAGGTCCAGAGCATCGGAGCGACGAACTTCGCCGCCTTCGGCGAGGGCAACACGGACACCCAGAGCGCCACCGGGGGCCGGTCCTTCTCTAACTCGCTACTCGGTCTCTCACGCCAGACGAACACGTCTGCCAGCCTGGTGCAGAACTACAGCCGTACCGATGACGGCGAAGCAGTCGGCTTCCGGATCTCGTCCAGCCACTACTACGTCTCCGATCTGCTCGGCTCTGTCATCGGCATGTTCTCAGGTGCAGGCATCTGGGAAGGCGGGTACTCCTACAGCCCCTACGGCGAGGAGCGGGCGACGTCGACCAACAGCGCGGTCGCACTGAACTCGCTGCGCTACATCGGCGGCTACCAGGAGTCGACCAACCTGTACAAGATGGGCGCGCGCTACTACGACGCCACCCTGGGACGCTTCACGCAGATGGATCCCAGCGGCCAGGAGAAGCAGCCCTACGCCTACGCCTCATGCAACCCGATCAACAACTCCGATCCCACCGGCCTCAACTGTGCAGGGGCCATCGCATTCGGTATTCTTGCGGCTATCGGTGTTCTTGCCTCCGGGGTCGGAGTCGTTGTCGGCGCTCCCACCGTGTTCGCAGGAGCAGCCGCAGCAATCGGCTTCATTGCTTCTGTCGGCGGCCTGGGATACGCAATTGCCGACATCAACGCACAATGTGATTAAGAGAAGAGAACCTCGTGAAACGCCCCATGTTAATTCTTTACCTTGTCATACTCGCGGTAGAAGTGATCCTCGCTGTCCTGGGTCTCAACTACATGGAAGATGGTGCTCTCAAAATCATCATCCTCGCCCTCCTCGTCGTAGCTATCATCATGACCGCTGTCGTCGTGGTCCGCGGCTCGGTTCAGGTAGGTAAGACGCGCAAGTAGAATCAGCGTTGAGTTAAACGCCAAATCGGCTCCAGCATGCAACTGCTGGAGCCGATTGCGTTGCAGTCGTCTCATCGTAGATGAGGCGTCGGCGTCCAACTGACGCCTCATCGTCGGCAATACCCCTAGCTTCTGATAACAGAGGATGCCTGTGCACATTCGTGCACTGGCATCCAATGCGCCAGGGCCGCGTACGACCTCAATACAGCCATGCTGTGAGCTTCCATGATGCTCGTTGAATTGTGCAGATAATTTACGTTATGTCCGATAACGCGTACGACCCCCACGCAGCGGCCATCATCGGCGCTCGTCGAGCCGGGTGGGCAGCCATCGGGGATCTACGACGACGAGGAGTACCCCAACCGAGCATGACGAGGGGGGGGGGAGCGCATTCGCGCTCCCCCCCTTCTGCGTGTTCGCCCGGCTACCTCTCGGCGGCCGCGTGCGGCGCGCTGCGGCCCGTGACTCGAGCTGCGAGCCGCGCCATTCGCGTCTGTGGCGCATCAGCGGTTGCGGTACTCGGGGTGGCCTGCGTCGTCACGCTCGGGGTGGCGGCACCGGCGCGCATCTGAGCCGCGATCGCGGCCTCGGGCACGCCGAGCTCCCTCAGCGAGTCCGCGCGTTCCTGTCGCGGATCTGCCTGGGGCGCGAGCAGGCGATCACGAAGGTCCGCGACCACGGCGTCTCCAGCTTCGATCGAGGCCTGCATGTGGGCGGTGAGGGTCTCGGCTGAGACCCCCTGGTAGGACAGCAGCTCCGCGGCCTGGGCGTCGCGCTGCATCTGGGCGGCCATGGTCGCGGCGAGGTGGCTCCGCATCTGGACGTAGATCGCTTCCGGCGGGACTCCGGCATCGCTGAGAGCGGTGACTTGCCTGTCGACGTCGGCCTGCATCAATGCCTTCTCCTCGGCGATGGTGCGGGGTGGTTCGTGGTCCCGGTCGACTCTGGATCCGAGACTGGTCATGCGCCCCGGCTTGCCGATGTCGTCTCGGTAGTAGGAGTCGCTGGAGGCTTCCTCACGAGAGGGGCCCCGCGGGCGGCTCGGGCTGCGTCGTTGTCGCGCATCTGCCGGTACTCGGTCCAGCGCTCTGTAGTCGCCGGACGGGCGTCGCTCGTCGTCGTCACCGGTCCTGCTGCATGCGCTCCGTGGCGCGGTTCGCGCCGCGGCCGCGCTTGGTCTGCGGCACGTTCACCTGCTGCCCCTGGACGGGTGCCTCGGAGGCGGGCCGCCCGTGAGCGACCTCGGCGCGCATGCGGACGTCGACGGTCTGCTGGGGCACCCCCCGACGGCCGAGCTCGGCGGCCATCGCCGTCTGACGCTCAGCGCTGTCGTAGTGGGCCTCCCCCGCGCTGCGCTCGGCGTTCGCGGGCCCTGGTCGCTGGCGGCGTTCGTCTCGGCGCCGGCCTGTGCGGCCTGCTGCGGGGCGCTCTGCGCGGCGCCGACCTCTGCAGGCTCCCGGTGGAGCTGCGCCTGCGTGCGGGCGTCCTCGGCGAGCTCACGGAGCTCGTCCGGAGTGGGACCGGCGATGTCGCCACCGGCTTCGGCCTGGGAGTCGTACTCGCGCGCCTGGAGCTCGAGCTCGGCGGCCCGATCGGTTCGTCTGGTGTCGACATCGGCGTTCGGCTCGGTGGCGATGGCTTGGCCGTCGTTGCGCTCTGACGCGGCGCGCGCGTCGAGCCGTGCGGCCTCGTCGAGCGCGGCGCCGCCGAGGGCCGTCTCGACGGCCGCCTCGCCGCGTCCGGACTTCTCCGCTGCCGCCGCGTTCTGTGCTGCCTCCACGTCGGCACGCTCGCGGAGGGCGGCGCGCACGGCGTCGGGGTTCGCCTGCGGGTTGGTGACGTCGATGCCGTATCGCTCGCGCAGCTCCCGGCCGATGGTCTCGGAGGCTGCCTGGGCCCGCGGGTCGGCGTCCTTCCACTGCTGCGCGGTCTCGTGCATGGACGCCTGGTCCATGAGGGACGAGCGCTCCCAGTACTCGGGCCGCTCGACGACGGAGACCTTCGCCACTGCGGCGTCGCGCTCGGCCCTGAGGCGCTGCTGGAGCTGCTTCACCTCGTGCTCGGAGCGGCCCTGCCCGGTGCGAGCGGCCTCCTCGCGTGTACGAGCAAGCCGGTCGGCCATTCGCGTTGCCACGGTGATCGCGACGCGTGCTGCGCTGGACAGCTCGTCGTCGACACGCTTGTCCAGCGGAACGGGGCCGGGGAGAGTGAGTCGCCGGGTACGAGAGCCGGCGCTCGTGATCCATCAGGATCGCGGCGGCAGCCGGTCACGCGTCGTCGCGCATCTCGTACGCCGCCCGCCGCTCCTGCACCTCGCGGATCCGGGCGATGTCGAACTTGGGGCGGCGGTGGAAGTCGTAGATGCCGTTCTGCTCCTGGAACGTGTCGGTGAGCTGCGTGAAGCAGTAGCCGAACATGAGCGGATCCTCGAGCAGCACCTCGGTGAGGCCGCGGAAGCGGGCGTGCCACTCCTCGACGCTCGCGACGCGCTCGCCGTAGCCCCACGAGACGGCGCGCGCCGGGTCGCTGGCGTCGGCCTGCGGGCGGTCGATCTCGTCCGGGTTCCACCAGATGCCGCCGTACTCCGAGACGAAGAAGGGCTGCCCGGCGTACGGCACGGAGATCGCGCGGCCGTCGAGGTCGTTGACGAACGGGCGGCCGTCGGCGAGGCCGGCCTGCTCGCGGCGGAACGCCTCCGGGTCCTGCTCGTAGGAGTGGGAGTCGTAGACGTCGGCGGCGCGCACCCGGTGCGAGTAGCCGGACGCGTCGAGGACGGGACGGCTCGGATCCGCCGCCTTCGTCGCGAGGTACATGCCGGCGGTCACGTCGTCGAGCTGGGTGATGCGGTCGTGGATCGCCTGGTACGTCTCGTTCAGCGGGCACCAGCCGACGATCGACGGGTGCGAGCGGTCGCGCGTGACCGCCTCGATCCACTGGGTGATGAACGACGCCGTCGGCTGCTGCGCGTCCTTCCCGAGGCCGCCGCCCGCGCCCCAGTCGCCGAACTCGCCCCACACCAGGTAGCCGAGCCGGTCGGCGTGGAAGAGGAAGCGCTCCTCGAACACCTTCTGGTGCAGGCGGGCTCCGTTGAAGCCCGCGGCCATCGACAGCTCGATGTCGCGGACGAGCGCGGCGTCGTCGGGCGAGGTCATCAGGGTGTCCGGCCAGTAGCCCTGGTCGAGCACGAGCCGCTGGAAGACGCGGCGGCCGTTGAGGAGCACGTCGCGGCCGTCGATCGCGATGGAGCGGAGTCCACCGTAGGAGGCGACCTCGTCGACCACGGCGTCGTCGGCGCCCGAGGCGTCGACCAGGCGCAGCGTGATGTCGTAGAGGTGCGGGTCCTCGGGTGACCACAGGCGCACGCGGTCCTCGGGGATGCGGAGCGTGACGCGCGCGCCCAGGTCGCCCGCGGGGATCCGCGCCCGCGTGATCTCGCCGGCAGCGTCCGCGAGCACCGCTTCGAACGACAGGCCCGCCGTGCGATGCGAGAGCTCGGGGGTGACGGTGAACGACGAGTCCGCGCGCTGCGGCTCGATGTGGGCCGAGCGGATGTGGGCATCGGGAACGGGCTCCAGCCACACCGTCTGCCAGATCCCGGTGGTGCGCGTGTAGAAGCAGGACGTGTTCTCGAACCAGGTCGCCTGCTTGCCGCGGGCCTGCGGCTCGTCGCGGGTGTCGCGGGCGCGGACCACGATGGTCAGCTCCTCCTCGTCGGCGCGCACGCCGAGATCCGCCGTGAACGACGTGAAGCCGCCGCGGTGCCGGGCGACCTCCTCGCCGTTCGCCCACACGGTCGCGTCGTGGTCGACGGCGCCGAAGTGGAGGAGGACGCGGCGGCCGCTCCAGCCCGCGGGGATCCGCACGGTGCGGCGGTACCAGACGGCCGTGAGGAAGTCGACGTCGCCGACGCCCGACGCGGTGGACTCCGGGGCGAACGGCACGAGGATCTCCTCCGCGAGATCCCGCTCGAGGAGCCCGCGCTCGAGGCCGCTGTCGCCGCGGTCGCGCTCGAACTGCCACGGGCCGTTGAGGTTCAGCCAGTCGGGGCGCGTGGACTGCGGGCGCGGGTGCTCGGGCTTGGGGATCGCGGGAGTGGCGGTCGCGGTCGCGGTGCTGTCGGTCATGATCGGGCTTCCTTCTGTCGAGACGGAGGGGAGGTGCGGTCGAGGCCAGCCTGCCGCGGCGGGATGGGACGGCGCCGGACGGGAGGCGGGCGCGTCGGTCAGCGGGCGTCGCGCGGGGCGGTCGGGGCGGGCGGGGTGGCGGCGGGCGCGGATCCCCAGGCCGGCGTGCGGATGCCGTCCGCCGCGCTCGTCCAGGAGCGCAGCGCATCGGCGACGTCGGCGCTCCGCTCGTCGGCGATGGCCTGGGCGAGCGCGTCCTCGAGCAGGTCGGCGATGACGACGCGCCCCCCGCCCCGCTCGCTGCTGCGGATCGCGCCCTCCACCATCGCGAGGCTGAGCACGTTGTGCCGCACCTCCGTCGGCGGGGTGGTGCCGGCGCGGAGGGATCCGACGAACTCCTCGAGCGACGCGGCGATGCCCTCGGGGTGCGCGGGCACGTCGAACCGGCCGCCCGGGACGTCGAGCCCGACGACGTCGTCGCCGTCCCAGTGCGCCGCGCCGCGCTCGCCGTACGCGCGCCAGTCGGCGTTCCACGAGGTGGGCATGCCGGGCGTGCAGCGGCTGCCGACGTACGCGAAGCGCGCGCCGGACGCGAGCTCGAAGTCGGCGGTGGCCGCGGCATCGCCCGCGAACCAGCTCCACGGAGGGTTCCACGAGCTGCAGCGCACGGCCACGGGCTCCTCGCCCGTCGCGTAGCGCAGCTGGTCGAAGTGGTGGATGGACATGTCGACGAGCAGCGGATGCGCCATCTGCTCGCGGAAGCCGGGCTCGTGGTCCTCGTGCAGGAACTGCGCGTGCACGACCGCGAGCGGCCCGAGCTGCGCGACGGCCGCGCGGAAGGCGGTGAGGTGCGTGAAGTACCGGCGCGACTGGCTGACCATGAGGAGCCCGCCGGTGATGTCGGCGAGCGCGACCTGGCGCAGCGCCTCGGCGACGGTCGGCGCGAGCGGCTTCTCGCACAGCACCGGGAGGCCCGCGCGGAGCGCCTGCTCGTTCACGACGCGGTGCGCCTGCGGCACGGTCACGTTCACCACGGCCCGGGCACCCGAGCGCGCGGCGACCTCGGCGACGGACGCGCCCACGGCGATCCCGTCGAGCCCGGCCTCGCGCACGGCGGACTCCGCGAGCGGCACGTCGAGGTCGACGACCCCCACGAGCGCGGCGTGCGGGGAGTCGGCGAGCATCCGGATCCACAGCGCGCCCATGACGCCGGCGCCCACCACGACGACGGGCAGGCGCGCGGATGCGGGTGCGTCGGCGGCCCCCGGTCGGCGATCGGACGTGGTCATGGTGCTCGCCTCCCGGGCACGACGGCGAGCCCGCTCCGACGATACCGGGCGTGCGCTCAGTCGCGCGGGGCCGCCGCCGTCTCGGCCTGGATGGTGGACGCCGTGGGCGGGGCCGCGTGCGCGCCGTGCCCGCCGTCCGCCGGGAGGCCGGCCGGGAGATCCGGCGCCGACGCCGCCGACGCGTGCGGGTGCGTGCGCTCGAGCGCGGCGCCCTCGATGTCGACGTCCGGCAGGATCCGGTCGAGCCAGCGCGGCAGCCACCAGGCCGAGCGGCCCAGCAGGTGCATGAGCGCGGGCATCAGCAGCATCCGCACCACGAACGCGTCGAGGAGCACGCCGAACGCGAGGCCGAAGCCGATCGAGCGGATGATGGTCGACTCCGAGAAGACGAAGCCGCCGAACACCGACACCATGATGAGCGCCGCCGCCGTGACGACCGCGCGTCCTGCCCGGAAGCCCTGCACCACCGCGAGCCGCGCGTCGGCGCCGTGCACGTACGCCTCCCGCATGCCGCTGGCGAGGAACAGCTGGTAGTCCATGGCGAGCCCGAACAGGATCCCGACGAGGATCACCGGCAGGAAGCTCAGGATCGGCCCCGGGCTCTCCAGCCCGATGAGCCCCGCGCCCCAGCCGAACTGGAACACGGCGACGATGAGGCCGTAGGTCGCGAACAGCGACAGCACGAACCCGCCGGTCGCGATGAGCGGCAGGAGGATCGAGCGGAACACCACGATCAGGATCAGCAGCGACAGCCCCACGACCACGAGCAGGTAGAGCGGCAGCACGGCGGCCAGCGCCTCCGAGATGTCGATGTTGGTGGCGGCCTGCCCGGCGACGCCGAGCGTGATGCCGCCGTCGAGCCCGGGCAGCGCGCGGATGTCCTGCACGAGCCGTTCCGTGGATGCGCTGTTCGGGCCCTCCTGCGGGAGCACCTGGAACGCGAGCACGGTGTTGTCGTCGGTGTTGGCGACGGGCGCGACGGCCACGACGTCGTCGAGGTCGTGCAGCGCCTGCGCGACCTCGACCTGCGTGGCGAGGAGGTCGCCGTCGGCGAGGCCCGCGGGCACGTCGGCGACCACGAGCAGCGGGCCGTTGGCGCCCTCGCCGAACTCGTCGGCGACCGTGGTGAAGGCGCGCTGGCTGGTGGATCCGGCCGGCTCGCTGGATCCGTCGGGGAGGCCCAGCCGCATCGAGAGGCTGGGGATCGCGATGACGAGCAGGGCGACGACCGTGCCGAGCACCGTGAGCACGGCGCGCGCGTTCGACATGGGCTTGAGCGTCGCCGCGGCGTCCTGCGCGCGGGCCGGGTCGGCGGCCGCCATCCGCGCGCGGTCGCGCTTCCGCAGCACGCGCGTGCCGGCGAGGCCGAGCACCGCGGGCGTCAGCGTGATCGCGACCAGCACGGCGACGAGCACGCAGACCGCGCCGACCGTGCCCATCAGCCCGAGGAACGGCACGCCCGTCACGTTGAGGGCGAGGAGCGCGACGATCACGGTGGATCCCGCGAACACGACCGCCGTGCCCGACGTGCCGTTCGCGAGCCCGATCGACTCGCGCACGCCCGTGCCCGCGAGCATCTGCTTGCGATGCCGGTTGACGATGAAGAGGGAGTAGTCGATGCCGACCGCGAGGCCGAGCATCACGCCCAGCACCGGGGTCACGGACGCCATGGAGACGACCCCGGAGAACGCGAGCGATGCGGTGACGCCGACGCCCACGCCGACCACCGCGGTGACGATGGGCAGCGACGCGGCGATGAGCGTGCCGAGCATCACGATGAGCACGATCGCCGCGAACACGAGTCCGACGACCTCGCCGACGCCGAAGATCTCGGGCACGCCCTGCGCGAGGTCGGTCGCGAAGTCGACGCTCGTGCCGGCGACGGGGGAGTCCTGGAAGTGGGAGATGGCGTCCTGCTTGGTCTCCTCGGAGAGCTGGAGGCGCGGATCCGTGAAGGAGACGTTGACGATGGCGGTCGAGCCGTCCTGCGAGACGACGCCGATGCCGTCCGTGAGGCTGAGGAGCGTGCGGCCGAGCTCGGCCTGCTCGGCGCCGGACTCCAGCTGCGTGCGGTTGGCGTCGACCGTGGACTGCTGCTGCTGGAGCGCCTGGGTCTGCTGGTCGAGCTGCGCCTGCCGCGCGTCGAGCGCGGCGATCTGCGCGGCCGGAGCACCCGCGGCCTCGGCCTGCTGGCGCGCGGCGGTGAGCTGCTGCTGGCCCGCCTCGAGCTGCGCCTTCCCGGCGTCGAGCTGCTGCTGCGCCTCGTCGAGCTGGGCGCGGCCGGCGGTGATCTGCGCGTCGCCGCTCGTGAGCTGCGCGGCCTGGTCGGCGCGCTGCTGCGTGACGGCGAACGGATCCACCACGCGCGCGACGCCCGGGAGGTCGCCCGCGCTGGTGGCGAGGGCGGAGATGTCGGCCTTCTGCTCGTCGGTGAAGGCCGAGCCGTCGATGGTGCGGTACACGACCGTGCCGGTGCCGCCCGCGGTGTCGGGGAGCGTCCGCGCGAGCTCGTCGGTGACGGCGCCGGACGCCGTGCCGGGGATGTCGAAGCTGTTGCCGAGGGTGCCGGCGAACGCGAGGAACGAGCCCACGCCGATCCCGAGGATCACCACCCACGAGACGATCACGAGCCACGCGCGACGCGCGGCCATCGAACCGAGCCGGTACAGCACTGACGCCATGTCATCTCCTTCGGACGGCTCGACGATACGCTACGTCTCGTCTAGTTTCTGGAGCTACCCTGTGCAGGTGAACGAGCACCGAACCGGCAGGGTCCGCAGCGAGGCGGCCCGCGAGGCGATCCTCGGCGCGACCGTGCGCCTCATCCACGCCGTCGGCTACGACCACCTCACGATCGAGGGCGTCGCCAAGGAGGCCGGCGTCGGCAAGCAGACGATCTACCGGTGGTGGCCGTCGCGCGGCGCCCTCATCGCCGAGTGCATGACGGAGGGCCGCCTGATGCCGGTGGAGTTCGCCGTGCCCGACACGGGCGACCTCCTCGCCGACATCGAGCGCTGGCTCACGGGCGTGCTGGCCGTGCTCGACGCCCCGACCGGCGGCCCGCTCGTCCGCTCGCTCGTGGCGGCCGCCGCGGAGGACGCGGCCGTCGGCGACAGCCTGAGCGCGAGCCTCGGCGTCGACCGCGACCTCTCGGAGCGCCTGGCCTCGGGGATCCGCGCGGGCCAGCTCCCGGCAGACGCGCCCGTCGAGGAGCTCGGCCAGGCGATCCTCGGCGTCATCGTGCTGCGCGTGCTCGGCCGGAAGGGCGACCACGCGGAGAGCGTGAGGCGGCTGGTGCGGTTCGTGCTGGGCGGCGGTGGGGCGCCCGGGTCGGCGGCAGGCACGCGCCCGCGCTGATCAGCCGAGGGTCGTCAGCCGAGGCTCGTCACCCGAGCAACCGGATCGGCGCGCCCGCGGCCCACGCGGCCACGCTCTCGTGCGCCTCGGCGAAGAAGCGGCGGTAGGTGTCGTCCGTCACGTAGCCGAGGTGCGGCGTGAGCACCGTGCGCGGCGCCGACCGCCACGGCGAGTCGAGCGGCAGCGGCTCGCGGTCGAAGACGTCGAGCGCGGCGCCGCCGATCCGGCCCGCGTGCAGGGCCGCGAACAGCGCGGCCTCGTCGACGAGCGGGCCGCGGGCGGTGTTGACGAGGATCGCCGTGGGCTTCATCGCGGCGATGTCGCGCGCGCCGATGAGCCCCACGGATGCCGGGTCGAGCTTGGCGTGCACGCTGAGCACGTCGGAGGTGGCGATCAGCTCGTCCTTGTCGACGGGGATGACGCCCAGGGCGCGCGCCCGCTCCGGATCCAGGTGCCGGCTCCACGCCGCCACCTCCATGTCGAAGGCGAGCGCGACCCGGGCGACGCGCGCGCCGATCGCCCCGAGCCCGACGATGCCGAGCCGCCGCCCCTGGAGGTCGCCGCCGACGGTGCCCTGCCAGAGGCCGTCGCGCACCCGGCGATCCTCCTCGGGGAGGTGCCGCACGGCGGCGAGGATCAGCGCCCACGTGAGCTCGGCGGCTCCCGAGCTGCCGCCGGTCGCGCCGCTCGAGACCAGGATCCCGGCGCGCGCGGCCGCACCCAGGTCGATGGCCGCGTTCGCGCGTCCCGTGGTCACGAGGAGGCGCAGCGCGGGGAGGGCGGAGAGCACGGCCTGGTCGAACCGGGTCCGCTCGCGCATGGCCACCACCACGTCGAAGGGCTGGAGCGCGGTGATCACCTCCTCGGTGGATCCGAGGTGCGCGCGGAACGCGGTGGCGATGGCCCCGGGGATCGCGCCCCAGTCGGCGAGGCCGGCGGAGACGCCCTGGTAGTCGTCGAGGACGGCGATGCGGATCGGTGCGGTCATGCTCCATGCTCTCCCTCCCGTGCCGCGGCGGCACGGGTCGTGCGGTCGGATCAGGCGAAGGCGTTCGGCACGACCACCAGCAGCACCCAGCAGATGAGCGGCGCCACCGCCACCACGGCCCCGGCGTTGAGCAGCAGCTGCCGGTAGAAGACCGTGCGGTCGATGCCCTGCGCGTTCGCCAGCACGAGCGCCCCGTTCGTCGAGAAGGGCGAGACGTCGACCACCGTGGCCGCGATCGAGAGCGCCGCGACCACGCCCACCACGGGCAGCTCGCCGAGCTGGAGCAGCGGCAGGGACAGCGGGATGATCGCCGCGAGCAGCGCCGTGGATGAGGCGAAGGCCGAGGAGATGCCGATCACGTAGCAGAGCACGAGCGCGACGGCCACGGGGGCGCCGATGAGCAGGGCCATGTCGGCGAGGTGGTCGATGGTGCCGAGCTCCTCGAGCATCGCGATGTAGGTGATCATGCCGGCGACCAGCAGCACGGTCGGCCAGCTGATGCCGGCGATCGACCGGCTCGTGCTCTTCAGGTCGGTGAAGGACAGGAGGACTCCCGCGGCGATCGCCACGAAGCTGATCGGCTGGTGGCCCACCAGCACGATCACGAGGATGGCGGCGATGAGCGCGAGCGTCAGCATGCGCACCCGGGTGAGCGGCACGTGGTCGGCGTCGATGGTGTCGTCCTCGATGGTCATGACGCTGCCGGTGGCCGTGTACTCGAGCGTCTTCACGCGGCTCGTGATGGCGTACGCCGCGACGGTCAGCACCGACAGGAGCGTGTTGATCCCGAAGCTGGAGAGGAACAGCAGCCACGGGTCGAGCGACAGGCCGTTGCCCTCGACGATGTCGCGCACCAGCACGCCCGAGACGGATATGGGCGAGAAGGCGCCGGCGTGCGCGCCGTTGATCGTCATGATCCCCATCACGAGCGGGCTCATGCGCGTGCGGCCGGCGAAGCTCATGGCGGCCGGGGCGATGAGCGCGACCGCGGCCGGGCTGAACGTGCCGAGCGAGGTGAGGAACGCGGCGACGAGGAAGAAGACCCACGGGATGAGGTAGAGCTTCCCGCGCACGGCACGGATGCAGGCGCTCACCATCAGGTCGATGGTGCCGTTCTGCTTCGCCATGCCGAAGAAGTAGGTGACGCCGATGATCGTGAGCACGATCGACGACGGGAAGACCTCGAGGATCTCCTTGTCGTCGTAGCCGAACGCGATGGCGCCCACGAGGAAGGCCCCGATGAAGCCGAGGAAGCCGATGTTGATCGGGAACACGGTCGCGATGACGAACATCACGACGAGGCCGATGAGGGGGATGATCTCGATAGACGACACTGTCTTCTCCTGGTGATCGCGGGCGCGCGACGCGTCAGCGGGTGGGGGCGAGCGGGATGGGTTCGTGGTGCGTGAGGAGCTCCGAGTCCGCGAGGCGGCGGGCCGCCCGCTGGAGCAGGACCCGCGTGCCGGAGGCGTCGACCTCGACGCCGGCGCGCAAGGGTCCGCCGAGGGTGCCGAGGCGCAGGGGCGAGGTGGCCGGATCCACGCCGACGCGCGCGAGCACGGTGCCGGGCTCGCGGGCCGCGAGGGCCAGGGCGACGGCGCTCGTGAGGCCGATGGTGGGGTGCGCGGCGTTCATGGAGAGCATGCGCACGGAGACGTCGTGGTCCGCGGCGCGCACCTCCTGGCCGAGCGTGGTGACGTGGTCGACGGCCGGGCCGACGACGCCGACCTTCGGCACCGCGTCGCCTGCCTCGGCGACGCTCGGCGCGATGCCCATCGCGACGGCGGCGTGCGCGCGGATCCGGCGCAGCAGCGGCACGGCGGCGAGGATCTCGATCTCGGTCGCGGCCGCCGGCAGTCCGAGGTCGGCCGCCGCGAGCAGCACGACGGGCGCGCCCGCGTCGGCCATGGTCACCTCGTAGGCGGTGCCGTCGACGACGAGCTCCTCGCGGACTGCGCCGGTGGGGAAGAGGGAGCCGGTGGTGGATCCGGCCGGGTCGACGAACGCGAGGTCGACCGCGGTGCCGGAACCGCGGACGCCGGGCACGGAGACCTTCACGTCCCGTGCGCCCGCGACCTGGGCGACGACGACCGCGGAGGTGTTGAGGTTGCGCATCCGCACGGTGGTGGCCGCGTCGCCGGCGCCCGCGAGCCCGAACCGCTCGACCGACCACTGCGCGACGGCCGTGGCGCAGTTGCCGCAGTTGCTGCCCCACTCCACGACGTGCGCGCCGATCGCGACCTGGGCGAAGAGGTAGTCGACGTCGATGCCGGGCTCGTCGCTCCGGCCCACGATGACGGCCTTCGATGTCACGGATGTGCCGCCGCCGACGCCGTCGAGCTGCCGCGGGTCGTCGGCGCCGAACAGCTCGATGAGGAGCTCGGCGAGCGCGTCCCGGTCGGCCGGGACGGCGTCGCGGTCGAAGAGCCAGCACTTGCTGGTCCCTCCGCGCATGAGGGTGGCGGGGATGCTCACGAGGCCTCCTGGTCGTCGTCGATGTGCTCACGCTACGAATCCGGAGGCTCAAGCAGAAGCTCGATCTCCTACGTGCCCGTTCAGCTGGGCTAAAGTCAGCTCATGGCCTCCTTCGACCTCGTCACGTTGGATCTGCTGCTCGACGTGGTCGACACCGGCACGCTGACCGGCGGCGCGGCCCGCTCGCGGATGACCACGTCGGCGGCGTCGCAGCGCATCGCGAAGCTCGAGCAGCTCATCGGCCAGCCCGTGCTCGACCGCCTCCCGCGCGGCATGCGCCTGACCGAGGCGGGCCAGGTGCTCGCGGCCAAGGCGCGCACGGTGCGCCGCGAGCTGCGGGCCGCCGAGGGGGAGCTGGAGGCGATCCGCGGGCTCGAGCACGGCACCGTGCGGCTCGGGTCCTTCCCCACCGTGAGCGCGTCGTTGCTGGCGGACGCGCTCAAGGACGCGCACGCGGCGTGGCCGGGCATCGAGATCCGCGTGCAGTCGGCGCTCCGGCCCGAGCTGATCGACAAGCTCAGCTCCGGCGAGGTGGAGCTCGCGCTCCTGTGGAGCTACGCGTGGACCGAGGAGGCCGAGAAGCACCTCGCGCTGCGGAAGCTGGTGGAGGACGAGACGATGCTGCTCGTCGCGGCCGACAGCCCCATCCGCGACGGGGTGTCGCTCAAGTCGCTGCGGCGGGAGTCGTGGATCACGCGGAACGGCGGGCATCCGGCGGCGGACGTGCTCTACCGCAGCTGCGCCGCGGCGGGCATCCGGCCGGACGTCGCGTACGAGGCGTACGACTACCAGGAGGTCCAGGCGATGGTGGCGGCCGGCGTCGGCATCGCGATGGCACCGCGGCTCGCGCTCGCGTCGCACCGCGAGGACGTGCGGGCGGTGTCGTTCCGGCCCGCCGACCGGATCCCGGCACGCACCATCTACCTCGCGTCGCTGGCCCGGCGCGTCGAGACCCCGGCGATGCGCGCGCTGTCGGAGGCGGTCACGCGCGCGGCGCGGTCGTTCGCGGCGGGTGGGGCGGCGGGTCCGCGGTAGCGGGATCCTCTGGGACGGGACCTAGGCCGGCGCCGGAGCCTCGATGGCGAGCTTCACGCCGACCGCGCCGAGGAGCCCGCCGGTGGCCCAGCGCTGCCAGCGCATCCAGCGGGGTCGGCCGCGCAGGAAGACGGCGATCGAGCCGGACGCGAGGACGATCCCGGCGTTGACCGCGAGGCTCACCAGGATCTGCACCGCCCCCAACTGGAAGCCCTGCGCGACGACGTCGCCCGCGCCCCGGTCGACGAACTGCGGGATGAGCGCGAGGTACATGATCGCGGCCTTCGGGTTGAGCAGGTTCGTGACGAGCCCCATGCGGAAGAGCTTCGCGGTGGAGTCGCGCGGCAGGTCCCGCGTGTCGAAGACGGAGGCGCCGCCCGGGCGCAGCGTGGACCACGCCAGCCACAGCAGGTACGCCGCCCCGGCGACCTTGAGCCCCGTGTAGAGCCATGGCACCACGACGAAGACCGCCGCGAGGCCGACGTTGGCCATGGTCATGTAGACGACGAAGCCCACGCCGGTGCCGGCCAACGAGACGAGTCCCGCACGACGGCCCTGGCTGATGCTGCGCGAGACCAGGTACATCATGTTCGGGCCCGGCGTGAGGACCATGCCGAGGGCCACGACGGCCATGGCGGATGCGGCGGCCAGGGTGATCATGCGGTGCCCTCCTCGCGGGTCGGCGGCGGGGCGTCCGCGGCCGGAGACCAGCTTGGCGCATGCGCGGGGCGGGACCTGGCTGGGGCCCGGGCGTCACTGGTACGCGTAGAACCCCTCGCCCGACTCCCTGCCGAGCTTGCCCTTGTCGAGGTACTCGCTCTGGAGGTGCGCCGCCCACGCCTGCGCGCCCGGCTCGTCGCTCGCGGCGGAGACCGCGTAGGCGGTGCGGAGGCCGATGAGGTCGAAGATCTGGAACGGGCCGAGGGGCGCGCCGGTCGCGATGCGCCAGGTGGTGTCGACCGTCTTCGGATCCGCGACGCCCGTCAGCACGAGGCCCGCAGCCGCCCCCAGCAGCGGCACGAGGAGCGAGTTGAGCACGTAGCCGGGCTGCTCCTTCTTGAGCGGGATCGGGACCATGCCGATCTCCTCCGCGAACGCGACGACCCGGTCGAACACCGCGGGCGACGTGCGCTCGGTGCCCATGATCTCGGCCGTGTTCTGCACCCACACGTGATTCGCGAAGTGCAGCGCGAGGAAGCGGTCGGGGCGGCCGGTGGAGTCGGCGATGTCGCTCGGCAGGAGCGTCGACGAGTTCGTGGCGAAGACCGTGCGCTCGGGAGCGGCGTCGGCGATGCGGCGGTAGACGTCCTGCTTGAGGTCGAGGCGCTCGGGGACCGCCTCGATCACGAGGTCGGCGTCGGCGACGGAGGCGGCGAGGTCGCTCGTGAGCCGGATGCCCGCGGCGGCGGCGGTCGCGGACTCCCGCGTCTCCTCGCCGGTCTCGGACACGAACTGCGCGACGATCGCGTCGAGCCGTCCGCGCGCGGCCTCGAGCGCGGCGTCGTCCACGTCGTAGCTCGTCACGGTCTTCCCGTGGTTCGCGGCCTGGAACGCGATCTGCGCGCCGAGCACGCCCGCCCCGAGGACGGTGACCTTCGTGATGTCGGGCATGGCGGACTCCTTCGTCCTCGCGGCTGCCATCCGGCGGATCCTCGTCGCAGCGTCCCTTACAGCGAAGCACGCGGCGGGATCCGCGGCGGCCCTCCTGCGGCGAGCGGACTTCCGCGGATCGCCTACCGGCCGGTGGCGCCTCCGTCGAACCGGCGCAGGTCCGGGATCACGAGCCTGCCGTCCGCGCTCTCGATCGGGAGCACGGCCAGCACCGCGTCGCCCTCCGTGGGGAGCGCGCCGTGCACGTGCGGGAGGCCGGGGGTCTCCTCGGTGACGGCGATGCCATCCGCGGCGAGGGCGTCGGAGTCGAGGACCACCAGCACGAGCCCGTAGGCTATGTCGGCGTAGTGGTCGTCGAGCACGCGGCGGATGCCGTCGAGCGCGACGGCGTGCACGAAGCCCGCCTCCGCGAGGCTCACTCCCCGGGTGGAGATCTCGTACTCCCCCATGTTCCGCGCCGACTCCCAGTCGTCGACGATGGCGATGTGCGCGATGGCTGCCACGGCGTCCTCCTTGAATGAGACTGCACAGTATCATTCTTGTGGAGGCACGCATGGCCAAACGGGGGAGACCCACCGCCGACGAGCGCGAGGGACGGCGCGACCGCATCCTGGACGGCGCGGTCCAGGCGTTCGCCGCGCACGGGTTCGGATCGGCCGGGCTCGACGAGATCGCCGCCGCCGCGGGCGTGACCAAGCGCACGATCTACGTCGACATCGGCGACAAGGCCGCCCTGTTCGCCGCCGCGGTCGAGCGCGAGCACGATCGGCTCCGCGCGTCGGCGGCGGACGCGGGATCCCTGATCGATGTGGCGACGGAGATCGTGGTGGTCCTGCACTCCGATCGGGCGGTGGCGCTGCATCGCGCGGTCATCGCGGAGGCGCCGCGCTTCCCGGAGCTCGCCGCGCGGTTCTACGCGGCCGGGCCGGGGCACTCCATCCGGCTGCTGCAGGGCGCCATGCGCGCGGAGGGCGGCGGGATCGGGGATGCCCGGGACAGGGCGGCGGCCCTCTATTCGCTCCTGCTCGGCGAGGCGCACCGCCGTCGTCTGCTGGCCCTGGATCCGGCCCCCTCCCGGCGCGCGGCGGCGGCGCACGCAGAAGGCGCCCTCCGGCTCCTCGCATCCGCCGCAGGGTGAGGGATGTCCCGGTGGGACCGGGCACGCGCGCTCGCAGGTCGCCGCCGGTCCGCGTCGGTAGCGTGGACGTGCGGGGGTTCCGCCGATGACGAGGTGGACGACATGAGCGAGACCCCGAGGCGCAGGCCCCTCGACCCGCTGGATCCGGCCGACCGGGGCGTCGAGGGCGAGCTCCGCCGCGACCGCTACCTCGGCGCGCGCGACCTCACCCGCTGGGCGACGCCGCCCGGCCGCGCGCTGGTGCGGCTCGTGCAGCGGATCGTGCGCGCGCTCGGCCCGTACGGGGCCCTCGTGATCACGCTGCTGGTGGGCCTCGTGCTCGCGTTCGGCCTCGCCGCGATCGCCGCGCAGGTCTACGACAACGTGACCGACGCCGACGGGGTCGCCGGCCTCGACCGGCCGCTCCTCGCCTTCATGATCGGCATCCGCACGCCGTGGCTGAACGACGCGGCGACCGCCTACACGGACGTCGCGGGCGTCGTCGGCATGCCGATCATCGCGGTGGTGACGATGCTGTTCCTCGCGGTGCGCCGCCGCTCGTGGACCCCGGTCATCCTCGTGCTCGCGGCCGGCGCCGGATCCCTGCTGCTCACCATCGCGGGCAAGGACATCATCGCCCGCGCCCGTCCCGACCTCGCCGACGCGGTGCCGCCGTACGAGACGTCGCCGTCGTTCCCGAGCGGCCACACGCTGAACGCGGTCGCGATCGCCGGGATCCTCGCCTACCTGCTCCTCCTCCGCCAGCACCGTCGCGCGACGCGCGTGCTCTCGATCACGGTCGCCGTGGTCTTCGCCGTCACCATCGGCGCCACCCGCGTCTACCTCGGCCACCACTGGTTCACGGACGTGCTGGCTGCCTTCTTCCTCGGCGGCGCGTGGCTGGCGCTGGTGATCACGGCGCATCGGTTGTACCTGACGGCGCGGCGGCCCGAGGTGACACGCCGATGATATGTTCCGCCCAAGTGGAACCAAGAGAGATGTTTGCCTAGAACCTCTCCAGCCCGGCATCTTGCTATTCGTTTGGGGCGCTTATTGTGCGCACATCAACTACTCCGCGGGGTAGTCAAGGCTTGTTGAGAGACAAATAACACATGACTACCCACCCAGCTCATCTAAGGCTAGAGAGACTTCTTTTAGCTCATCCTCGAGCGACCGTAGTCGACGGAGCCACAAATCTGAAATTCTATCCTCATTGTGGTCACTCCGCCTCAGCTGCCTTTCAAGCTCGGCTCTACGTCGAACAATAATTTGCAGTTGATTTTCGAGCTCCGTGCGATGCGAGATCTGGTTCGCAAGCCGCGAGATTACTTCCGTTCGGGCATCTTCGTTATGAGTGCCAGAAAGTTTTGACATGAGCTCGTCTACCGACGAAGCAAAGCGGTCTCGCTGCATTTCCATATCCTGCTGCTCTACTTGCAACGCTGTAATTTCCGCGCGCAAGGATGCCTGTTGCTCCGGATTAAGTGAATCCCGGCGGCGTCGCTCGATGCTCTGCGTTTGAGCTTCTCGTTGTTGAATAAGTCGTTCACGCCGCTCCCGAAGTACCCGAAGCGCGCGATCGCTCGCGTTCGAAACTTCCTTAACCTCTTCAAGCGAGCCCTCGCTGACCGGGATTTTGGTTCGCACTTTAGCATGCCGCAAGAATTGCAGGGGCTCATACATGTGCAATCGATGCCCCGATGCTTTCCAGTACTCATCAGTTAATTCGATTCGAGGACCTTGCGTTTCGCCGTGTTCAATTCTCCACCAATCTTCTTTGGCATCATCTGTCACAAAGATAATTGGTTGGTTGACAAGCTTCCCCCTGTTTAATATCTCTTTCCAGAGGATCCAATCTCCGTATTGATTGCCATTGGTCTTACCCGCATCTTTGTACCCGGGCGGGACCTTTTCTTCATAACGCTTTTCACCCTCGCTCTTCAGTTCCACAAGTTGCTCAGCTGAAAATGCGCTCCCCACTCGCTCCTTATAGAGCGCGCTTATCCTCAAAAATGTCTTTTCCGGATCGCCTTCGGTCGCAAGCCACTCCTCGTGAGTGACTCGCTGCTCATCGATCTTTTTTGTGAACGCGGCGAACAGTTCGTTGAGATCTGTCGTTACCTCGCTCCGATTTAACGAGGGGTGATGCTTATACTCGTTGAGTGTTTTAAATACGGTGTTTTTTGCAGAATCGACAGAGCCCTTAACTTTAGTGAATGCTTCAGACGTTCCTCGAATTACGTCGAGACGTCGCTCTTGAAATTCAAGGCCCACCTGGTAGGGAAGCCAGAGCGTTTCCTGCAGGCTTTCGAGTACTCGCAGAAACTCATCTCTAGTCCCCGGCGTGTAGCGGAAGAAATTTAACAGCGTATTCGTGTCGAGAACTATGATCGCATTTGCCCACAGGGACTCCAGCTCTTGCTCGTCTAATGAATAGTACGCGCGAAACGTATCCCTCAAGTGTGCGCCTTTCGTTCGAGAAGAAATGGTATTGCCGAAGCTGAGCTGGACACTGTTTATAGCGCCGACTGGCTGATGATAATGGCCCACGAACGCGGATGCCTGAGCTTAAAGTGCCAATATATAGCCCTGTCGGTGCCTATGTATATAACCCAGTAGGGGGGGGTATTGTTTTCCGGCTCTTGGTCTACCGATACCCGCGACGTACATATACCTGATGCGGGTGAGCCCGTGCCATTGAAATCATTATTGCTTATGTCTGCCGTGCGTGCGTGCGTGCGTGCGTGCGTGCCGGGCTTGTGGCAGTCCGCGTCCGTAAGAAGAGGGGAGCGGTGCGCGCCTACGCCTCCCAGGGGTTTAGTGCGTGTTGTCTGGCTGGCCTAATGTGTGCTGGCTAGCGAGCGTAGGTCGAACCCTGCCCACTGATCGCTTAATTGGCTCTCGGTTTCCAGCGGCATTTAGGCGGACTATGCGACCCTTGGCGCATGGATCTCGTCGTGTCGCCGGGGCTGACCATCCCCGCCGCCGAGCTGCAGTGGCGGTTCTCGCGGTCGTCCGGGCCCGGCGGACAGCACGTCAACACGTCGGACAGCCGGGTGCAGCTCACGTGGGACGTCGCGGGATCGCTCGTGCTCACCGACCCGCAGCGGGAGCGGATCCTCGACCGGCTCGGCCGGCGCCTGGTCGCCGGGACGATCACGGTGACGGTCTCCGAGCAGCGGTCGCAGCTGCGCAACCGGGTCGCCGCGATCGACGGGCTGCGTCAGCTCGTCGCCGAGGCGCTCGCGCCCGATGCCGCCCCGCGACGACCGACCCGCCCCACGAAGGGATCCCAGAAGAGGCGCCTCGCGGCCAAGACGCAGCGCTCCGCGACGAAGCAGCAGCGCAAGCGGCCGACCGGCGACTGAGCGCGCGGCGGGCAGGCGTCAACCAATCAAGCCGACGCTCCCACCGCGACGTCGGCCCGGTCCCACCCCAAGGCCTCGCCGATCTGCTTGATCGCCGCGAGCGAGCGCAGGTTGAAGTCCACGCCGAGCTGGTTGGGGATCGTGACGAGGAGGGTGTCGGCCGCGGCGATCGCCTGGTCGGCTCCGAGCTCCTCGATGAGGCGCTCCGGGGTGCCGATGTAGGAGCGGCCGAAGCGCCACTTCTCGCCGCCGACCTCGCCCACCTGGTCGCGGCCCTCGATCTGCGAGCGGACCCCGAAGTACATCTCCGACTCGTCGTCGACGATCGGGATGATGCTGCGGCTGACGCTCACGCGCGGCTCCCACGCGTGCCCGGCGGCGGCCCAGCCGTCGCGGAACAGCTGGATCTGCTCGGCCTGGAGCACGTCGAGCGGCACGCCGGTGTCCTCGGAGAGGAGCGTCGACGACATGAGGTTCATGCCCTGCTCGGCCGCCCACTGGCCGGTCGCGCGCGTGCCGGCGCCCCACCAGATCCGTTCGCGGAGGCCCGGCGACTGCGGCGTGATGGCCACGCCGCCCGCGATCATGCCGCGCTGCGGGGCCGCGGTCGCGAGCTCCTCGCCCTCGAGCGCGCGGAGGAAGAGGCCCGTGTGGCGGCGGGCCATGTCGGCGTCGGTCTCGCCGTCGAGCGGCACGTAGCCGAAGGACTCGTAGCCGGCCTCGACCTGCTCGGGCGATCCGCGGCTGATGCCGAGCTGCACCCGGCGGTTGGCGATGAGGTCCGTCATGGCCGCCTCCTCCGCCATGTAGAGGGGGTTCTCGTAGCGCATGTCGACGACGCCGGTGCCGATCTCGATCCGGCTGGTGCGGCTCGCGATGGCGGCCAGCAGCGGGAACGGCGACGCCTGCTGCGGCGCGAAGTGGTGCACGCGGAAGTACGCGCCGTCGATGCCGATCTCCTCGGCCGCGACCGCGAGGTCGATCGACTGGAGCAGCGAGTCCTGGGCGGTGCGCACGCGGGATCCGCGCACGTCCTGCCAGTGGTTGAACGACAGGAAGCCGATCTTCGTGGCCATGGGGCGCTCCTCGGTGCTCGACGGCGACGGATCCGGGTGGATGCGTCTGCATGGAGTCGAACCGCGCCGGGGCGCTCGGCTATTCCCGGCCTCGACCCCGCGTCGGCCTCGGCCTACGCTCCGGACATGCACCGCATCTTCACGACGCCGTTCGCCGCGGTCTACCCGCTCTACGTGAAGAAGGCCGAGCGCAAGGGTCATACGTAGGCCGAGGTCGACCAGGTCATCACCTGGCTCACCGGCTTCGACGCCGCGGAGCTCCAGCGCCACCTCGACGCGGAGACCACCTTCCACGACTTCTTCGCCGCGGCCCGCATGAACCCGCTCGCCGACGAGGTCCGCGGCGTGATCTGCGGCGTCCGCATCGAGGAGATCGACGACCCGCTGATGAAGAAGGTCCGCATCCTCGACAAGCTCGTCGACGAGATCGCCCGCGGGCGGCCCATGCAGAAGGTGCTGCGGAGCTGAGGGCTGCGCCGCGATCAGTAGTGATCGCGCGCTTGCAGGATCACGATGTGCGCGTCGGTGACCAGGTAGACCAGACGATTCGCGTCGTCGATGCGCCGCGACCAGGCGCCCGAGAGGATGTGCTTGAGGGGCTCGGGCTTGCCCGGTCCCTCGAACGGGTCGCGCATGACGTCGCGGATAAGTGCGTTGATCCGCTTCAGCGTCTTCCGGTCCTGGGTCTGCCAATAGGTGTAGTCCTCCCAGCCGTCCGACTCGAAGGAGAGCTGGCGCGTCACTCCTCGATCAGCTCGTGCGTCTCGAATTCGCCTCGTCGCGCGCGCTCCAGCGATCGCAGCAGCCGCTCGGCACCCTTGGCGTTGCGGAGCAGGTAGGCCGTCTCCGTCATGGCGTCGAAGTCGTCCTTCGAGATCAGGACGGCGTTGCCGTGCTTGGAGACGACCTCCACCGGGGAGTGGTCGTCGTTGACCTGCTGGATGAGGCCGAACAGGTTCCGACGCGCGTCGGATGCGGTGATGGCGGACATGCTGGGCTCCTTGAGGTGGTACCGGAAAGCGTACCACTCGTGCTTAGGCCCAGGGGGGGTGCGCGGCAGCTAGCCGATCCGCACCGCATCCGCCAGCACCGCCGCCGGCAGCACCGCGCTCGCGCGCAGCACCTCGATGCCGAGGAGGCAGCTGTCGGCGTCGAAGTCGAGGGCGACCTCGCCGCGGTCGCCGGGCGTCAGGATCGAGTGGATCGTCGTGGCCGCCCCGCCGTCACCGACCGGCCCCGCGAGCGCGATGTACGCGGCATCCGCGACCGGGTCGTACGTAACCCGCATCACGCACCCTCCGCCATCACCCGGCGGAGCGCGTCGAGCGTCTCGCGCAGCACCTCTGCGAGGTCGGTCGTGCCGTCGCCGTCGGCGAGCCACCGGCCGATGGAGACGCCGAAGACCGTCGCGGTGGCGTGGGCCACGAGCACGGCGGTGAGCGGATCCGACCCGCGCTCCACGAAGCCCGCGCGCACGGCCTCCTGCATCGCCTGGACCTTGCGCATCTCGCGCTCCTGCAGCCCCGGGTCGTCGCCGATGATGCGCTTGCGGGCGAGCAGCGTCGCGCGCCCCTCCGCGAACTGCGAGGCGACGACCTCCGGGAAGCCGTCCTCGACGACCTGGAGCGGCGAGCGGTCGGCGGGCGCCTCGCGGATGATGCGCGTGACGAGCGCCGGCAGCTCGTCCTCCTCGGCGAAGAGCACCTCGCGCTTGTCGGCGAAGTGGCGGAAGAAGGTGCGGGTCGTCAGGCCGGCGCGGGCGGTGATCTCGGGCACGGTCGTCTCCGCGAAACCCCGCTCGTGGAACAGCTCGAGAGCGGCGGCGGCCAGGCGCTCGCGCGTGTCCGGCTGCCATCTGCTCATGCGTCGATCCTAGTGATGACATCCCGTGCCATGGCCGTACCGTGCTCAAGAGGCCGGCTCGCGGGTGGCTCGATCCGCCGCCTGTCAGGAGCCGCGACCACCGCCGCGTCCCGGTCGCGCCGAGGAGCGGCCGAGGGGATCGGCGGTCCGCGCGGTGGCCGGCCGCGCCTGCGGGATCCGCAGATCACCATCGCTCGCGGGACGTCCTGCACCCACCGGGGCGACCGTGACGATGCCGCGCAGGGTGTCACGCAGCGGGGCGAGGCGACCCGCGCGGGCCTTCGCGGAGATGGCGATGTTCTGCGCCGAGGTGAGCTGGGACCAGTCGATGCGCCGGCCCGCGTCACGCGCCACCAGGTCGAAGTAGTGGCGCTGGGTCCGCCCGTTGCCCTCTCGGAAGGGGTGCGCCTCGTTGATCTCGGAGAACCTCCGGGCGAGCAGGTCGACGAAGCGCTCGTGATCCATGCCCGGGCGCAGCATGCCGTCCTCGTGCATGCGCCGGGCGGTGCGGTCCACGGCGGACGCGGCGTGCTCCGGCGACAGGAACGGCTCCGGGGGAATGCCCTTGGAGATGTTGACAGTCCGGATCTCGCCCGCCCACGGGTAGACGTCCTGGAAGAGGCGGCGGTGGATGGCTTGGAGGTGATCGATGCCGTACGAGCCGGTGATGGGCCGGACGCGGGCCTCGATCGACCGTGCTTCCACGTGGTCGTCCTCGAAGCCCCGTAGCTCGGCCTGCGTCTCCAGCGGCTCGGCGGAGAGGGTGCGGAGCAGTCCGGTGCTCGGATCGAGGTATCCCGCCCAGCGGCCTTCGGGGCTGGTCGCCGTCTCCCAGGGGCGATCGTCCGTCGACATGCGGATCAGCGGGGTGCGGTGGTCGGGTGGAGCCGGCGCGCTCCGGCGAGCAGCTCGTCGGCGGTGATGCGGCCATCGACCCACTGCTCCTGCAGATCGCGCATGGCGTCCGTCGAGCTGCCGCCCTCCAGGGTGGTCGACGCGCGGGTCTCGTCGACGACCTGTCGGCGCCAGCTCCGCTCCGCCTCGCCGAGCGGGGCGGTCGGTTCCGAGGGCGTGGTCGTCATGGCGCTTCCTTCCGGACGGGAACACGAATCTATCGACCGGCACCCGATGGCGGGACGGCATCTCGTGACAGCCCGGCATCAACCTGATGACACGACGTGTCATCGGCGTGTATGGTGATGACACGCGATGTCATCAGGCGGAGCGCACCCCTCGATCGGAGAACCGCCGTGCCCACCGAATCCGCCGCCTGGCTCGCCTCGTCCGCCGCCGACCTGACCGTCGGCCCCGCGCCGCGGACCGCGCCCCGGGAGGGTGAGGTCGCGATCCGCGTCCGTGCCGTCGCGATCAACCCGCTCGACACCATGAAGCAGCACATGGGCGACCTCATGTACCGCTGGCTCCCGCACCCCGCCGTGCTCGGCGAGGACGTCGCGGGCGTCGTCGAGGAGGTCGGCCCCGGGGTCACGCGCTTCGCGGTGGGCGACCGGGTCGTCGCGTACGCGGTCGGCATGGAGAAGGGGCGGCGGCACGCGCCGGAGGGCGGGTTCCAGACGCGCGTCGTCGTGCGCACCGACCTCGCGGCGCCGATCCCGGACGCGCTGCCCTTCGAGGACGCCGCCGTGCTCCCGCTCGGGATCTCGACCGCCGCCTCCGCGCTGTTCGGCGCCGGCCAGCTCGGTCTGCGCACGCCCGACGCGACCACCCCGGCGACGGGCGAGACCGTGGTGGTGTGGGGCGGATCCACGAGCGTGGGGCTCAACGCGATCCAGCTCGCGGTCGCGGCCGGGTACGACGTCGTGACCACCGCCTCGCCGCGCAACCACGAGCTCGTGCGCTCCCTCGGCGCGAGCCGCGCGTTCGACTACCGGAGCCCGACGGCGGTGCAGGACATCGTGGCGGACCTCGCGGCGCGCGGTCAGGGGGTCGCGGGCGTGCTCGCCATCGGCACCGGATCCGGCGGCCCGGCCGTCGACATCGCCGCCGCCACGGGCGCGACGCGGGTCAGCATGGCGAGCCCGCCCGTCTCCTTCGACACCCTGCCGCGCGGCGGCCGGGTGGGCCTGCCGCTCGTGCGCCTCGGGATCCGCATGGGCACGGCCACCCCGGCCCTCATGATCCGCGCGCGCGTCCGCGGCATCCGGGCGAGCTTCATCTGGGGCAGCGCGCTCATGCACGACGGCGTCGGCGCGATGCTCTGGGAGCGGTTCCTGCCCGACGCGCTCGCCGAGGGCCGCTACGTCGCGGCGCCGCAGGCGGAGGTCGTCGGCACCGGGCTGGAGAGCATCCAGCCCGCGATGGACCGGCTGCGCGCGGGCGTCTCGGCGCGGAAGCTCGTGGTGGTCCTCTAGTCGCCGCGGCCACGGGCGCAGTCCGGCGTCCGGCCGGCGCGTCACCTGTGCGGTGGGCCCCCGCGCGACCGCGGCGGTCCGCTAGCTTCCTCGACGTTGCGGAGCTCCTGCGGCGTGAAGCCCCGCCCGCGGGGAGTGAGGCATCCCCATGCGGAGACCGCTGACCCTGCTCATCCTGCCCGGGCTCCTGCTCATGGCGGCCGTCACGTCCGCGGTGCCGGCCGACTCCGCGCTGGCGGCGACGGCTCCGTACACGGTGGTGCGGTCGGCGCCCGCGGGGGCGAAGGCCGTGCACGAGATCACGGCGGTGCTCATCGCCCCGGCCGGCACCAGGCGGGACTTCACCCGGGACGACGCCATCGCCACCATCCAGGACGCGTCCGCGTACTGGGCGCACGAGTCGAACGGCTTCGTGCAGTTCCACACCGCGTCGGTGACCGACTGGATCCAGCCGAGCGACCCGAGCATCGTCTGCACCGACCCCGACGCGGTCGTCACCTTCGCCCGGGCGCAGACCGGCTGGACGCCGGGCCCCGACAAGGACCTCGTCGCCTTCACCCCCGGCGGGATGCAGTGCGGCGACTTCTCCTCCGGCGACCAGGGGGACGGCATCGACTCCGGGGGCACGGCCTACATCACGGACATCACGCCGGCGGCCCTGACCCACGAGCTCGGGCACAACCTCTCCCTGCACCACGCCTCCGGCATCCGGTGCACCACCGGCTGGGACTTCGACGCCTCGAACGGGCTGCCCTCCTCCTGCTCGCGCGACGAGTACGGGAACACCACGGACCTGATGGGCTCCTCGTACTCCTACTACCCGGCGTCGGGGCCCTCGCTCGACCGGATCGGCCTGATCTCGCGTCGCGCCGTCCCCACGTGCGGCGCCACGCGGCGCATCCCCATCCAGACCATGAGCGCGGGCTTCGACGCGCTGCGCATCATCTCCTGGACGGACCCGAAGCGCCCGTCGGTCCGGTACTACGTGCAGTACGCCGACGTGGTCGACCAGTCCGCGTACGACCCGCTGTGGATCTCCGGCTTCAAGGTCCAGCGGCCGTCCGGCGTGCAGATCCTGCGCACCGACCCGACCGTGCCGGACTCGGGGACGATCCTCATCCGCCCCGGCGACACGAGCGTCGGCGACGAGCTCGTGCAGCCCGGCGAGAAGGTGTCGCTCGCCGACGGCATGTCCGTCTCCGTGGCCGGGATGGACGAGACCGCGCACACCGCCACCATCGACGTCACGGTGCCCTGCGGCTCGGGCCGGGCGCAGACGGCCTCGGCCGCGCCCTCCGCCTTCGGCGACATGGGTCCGATGGCGGGTGACGGCGCGATGCAGATGACCGCGGACGGGATGATGGAGATGCCGACGCGGTAGGTGTCGGGGTCCGTCCGTAGCATCGGACCCATGCCCGCCGCCGCGCACGAGGTCCTGACCGTCCCCGACCGGGCCGCCTGGCGCGCCTGGCTCGACGCGCACGAGGAGGCGTCCGACGGCGTATGGCTCGTGCTCGCGAAGAAGGGCACCACGGATCCGACCTCGCTCACCTACGCCGAGGCCCTCGACGAGGCGCTGTGCAGCGGATGGATCGACGGGCAGACCGCGAGCATCGACGACAGGATCTTCCGGCGCCGGTTCACGCCCGGCGGAAGGCGTCGCTGTGGTCGGAGCGCAACATCGGCCTGGTGGCGACGCTCACCGCGGAGGGCCGGATGCGGCCGGCCGGGATCCGCGAGGTGGAGCGCGCGCAGGCCGACGGCCGGTGGGAGCGCGCCTACGCGGGCCAGGCGTCGGCGGCCGAGCCCGCCGACCTGCTGGCCGCGCTCGCCGCATCGCCCGCCGCAGCCGCCACCTTCGCGACGCTGTCCGCGGTCAACCGCTACGCCGTGATCCACCGGGTGTCGACCGCGCCGAACGCGACCGTCCGCGCGAACCGGCTCGCGAAGCTCGTCGCGATGCTCGAGCGCGGGGAGACGCCGCACCCGTAGTAGTGCGGGCCGTCAGCGAGCGAACCAGTCCTTCGCCAGCACCGACATGACCACCTCGTCGTGGAACGTCCCGTCGTGGAAGACCGTCTCGCGGAGCACGCCCTCCTCGACGAAGCCGACCTTCCGGTAGGTCGCGCGGGCGCGGGCGTTGTACGCGAAGACGTGCAGCTCGATCCGGTTCAGGCCCATCTCCCGGAAGCCGTAGTCGACGAGCGTGCGGACGGCGTCGGTGCCGTAGCCGGAGCCCGTGTGCTCGGATCCGATCATCACCGTGAGAGTGGCCGCGCGCGTCAGGAGCTTCGCGCCGAAGAGCGTCACGTGGCCGACGAGTCGGCCGGAGATCCGGTCGGTGACGCAGAAGCCCACCGCGCCGGCGGGCTCGTTGTCGCTCCACTTCCGGAACATCTCGGCGACGTCGCCCTCGGGCCGAGGCCGCACCGTGAGCTGCTGCACGACCGCCCACTCCGGGTCGCGCCACCAGCGCACGAGGTCGGGCAGGTCGGCGTCCTCGAGCGCACGCAGCCGGATCCGCTCGCCCTGCAGGATCCCCGCGCCGTACCGCTGCGGGTCGCCCGCGTCCGTCCATGTCATGCGGACATGGTGCCAGAGCCGGTCGCGCGGAGTCAGTGCCCGAGCTCGATGAGCAGCACGCCGCCGATGATGAGCGCGATGCCCGCCAGCATCGTGCGCGTCAGCGGGTCGCGGAAGATTACGCGGCCGAGGATCGCCGTGAGGGCCACGCCGGTCGCCGCCCAGATGCCGTACGCGACGCCGATCGGCAGGCCGAGCGAGAGCGCGCCCGCGAGCATCGAGAACGCCGTGACGTAGCCGACCGCGACCACCGCGTACCAGCGCTTCCGGCCGTCGGTCGCGAGCTTGAGGGAGATGGTCGCGACGACCTCGGTGACGATGGCGATCGCGAGCAGCAGCCCGGCCATCAGCGGGCCTCGCCGGTCGGGGCGGCGCGGGTGGGTGCTGCGGCGGCGGATGCGGCAGATGCGGCGGCCGCGCGGGCCGCGTGCGCGCGCTGCGAGCCGAGCTCGACCAGCAGCACGCCCGCGACGATGAGCACGAGGCCGAGGACCATGGGCCCGGTGAGCGGCTGCCCGAACAGCACCGTGGCGCCGACCGCCGTGAGCGCGACGCCGGCCGCTCCCCAGATCCCGTAGGCGACGCCGACGGCCATGCCCGCCTTCAGCACCCGGGTGAGGAAGCCGAACGCGACCAGGTATCCGACGACCACGAGCGCGTACCAGCCGGGCGCGTCGACGGCGGCCTGCAGGGCGAGGGAGGCGGTGACCTCGGAGGCGATGGCGCCGCCGAGGAGGAGCCACCTCATGAGGGGGCTCCGGGGCGGCGGATGCGGGACGTCGAGGTCATGGGAAGACCGTATCGCGGGATTCGGCCACGTGGCCCAATCGCATCTCCCGCGTAGGCGCCTCCCGGCGGATCCGCAGGGGCACGGCCGGCGTCAGGCGCCGGGGAGGGTGAGCGTGACGACGCCGTCGCGCACCTCGACCGTCGTGCCGCGGTGGTCGCGGACGCGGGGGAGGCCGACGGTGGCGTCGCTCTCGTGGTCGCCCACGACGACGACGCGCATGCCGGCGGCGAGGCCCGCGCGGATCCCGGCCTCGGCGTCCTCGTAGACGATCGCGTCCGCAGGATCCACGCCCAGGCGCGATGCCGCGAGCAGGTACCCGGACGGGTCGGGCTTGCCGGCCGCCACGTCCTCGGCGGTGACGAGCAGGTCGGGCACCCGGACGCCGGCGCCGGTGAGGCGGGCGCGCGCGAGCTCGCGGCCGGCGCTCGTGACGAGGGCGTGGGATCCGGCGGGCAGCGCCGCGACGAGGTCGCGGGCACCGGGGATCTCGACCGTCGCGGGGCTGCCGTCGAGCTCGAGCCGGTCGAGCTCGGCGAGGAGCGTGGGAACGTCCGTGTCGGCGGGTGCGAACCGGGCGATGCTGTCGACGGCGCGCACGCCGTGGATCCGTCGCAGGAGGTCGGCAGGGTCGTGGCCGAAGCGGTGCGCGAGCATCGTCCAGATCCCCTCGACGAGCGCGGTCGAGTCGACGAGCGTCCCGTCCATGTCGAGGAGGAGCGCGCGGGCGGTGAGCGTGACGGGTGCGGTCATGCGTCCATCCTCCCGGACGCGTGGCAGCCGGGCGATGCCGCGTCGGCCACGATGGAGGGGACGCCGCGCTCCGACGCGGGACGAGCGGAGGCGGGATGGGCGCGGGCGACACGGATGAGGTCGAGGGCGGGAAGGTGCGCACGCTCGCGGGCTTCGGGGCGTTCACGCTGATGCTGGGCCTGCTGATCGTGGGGCTCGTGCCGGACCTGTCGACCGAGGGCGGGTTCCGGTGGGAGGCGCCGGCTTGGCTGTACGCCGGCATCCTCGTGCTGTTCGGCCTCGCGGGGCTCGGGTGGGCGACGGTGCGCGCGATGCGGTCGCGGAGGCGGGCCCGTGCCTGATCTGCTGGCGAAGGCTCTGCAGCTCGTGACCATCGTCTGCATCATCGGCGTGGGGGGTGGGCTTCTTCCGCACGCTGAATCACATGTCTCGGACGAACGAGCCGGCGCCGAGGTCGGTGTACCTCGCCCCCCTGCCCTTCGCCGTGGTCGGCCTGCTGGCCGTCGTCGTCGGCATCCTGCTCGATTGAGCTGACCCCCTTCCCTCGCCGACCAAGTCGCGAGACGCCTCTCCTCAGGAGGAGCTGGGGTCGGCTAACATGGAGGCACACCCCCGGTCGCTTCGGCTTCCGGGCGCGAGGCTCCTTCCCCGGAAGGAGCCTCAGCCATGTGACGCCAGGCTTCCGGTCTGTGGACCTCCCCGACGGAGTCGCCGATGATGGCCGGGAACTGCGATCGCTCGAGCGCCCCGCGTCGGATCTTCCTGATGTGCGCAGGCCCGACGCCGAGCAGCGAAGCGGAGGGGCGGTCCGTCGGTGAGATGAGACCGATCTCGGCACCCGCCTCGTCTCGGACGAGGCGGAAGGCGTCGGTGAAGTCCGAGTCGTTGGACAGCAGGAAGCACGCGTCGGAGACTCCGCGGAACGCGTCGACCAGCATGTGGGCGGCGAGGTTCACGTCGGAGCCCTTCTCCTCGGTCTTCCGCACGTTGACCTTGACGAGCCCGCCGTCAGCGTCGAACCGGACCGGATGGACGGGCATCGTCCGCTTGTCCACCCGGAACGTGCCGAGGTGGACGGAGACCCTCGGCGAGGTGCGGAGGGCGCGTACGTAGGCCTGCTGACGGACGGGGCTCCGAGGGTCCGTCCCCGCCGTGGCCCGGATGAGCGCGGTGAAGTACCGGACGCGGACGACGTCGAAGGACGGGAGCAGCAGGTCGCACAGGGCAGCGAGGTCCAGCCACTTCAGCGATGGTTCGTGCGTCAGCAGCCGGCGGTAGAGGTTGAAGCCGTCGACGTAGACGGCGGCCGTGGCCTTCGCGTCAGGCACACGGACGACCGGGCGGGGTGGCGATCATCGCGACAGGGTAGCTGGAGCCCCCACCGCTTACGGCCTCCCGCCGGGCCCGGTCGTCCGCGGCGCGCGCCCGTAGCCTGGATGCATGGCGGGATCCACCGGGCGCGGGCGCGCATCGCACCATGTCGTCATCGGCGCGGGGCTCGCGGGGGCGGCCACCGCCTGGCAGCTCGCGAGCCGCGGGCACGAGGTCACGGTGCTGGAGCGCGACCGGCCGGCGGGCATGCTCGGCAGCTCGCACGGGTCCGCGCGCATCCTCCGCTACGCCTACGACGACCCCTTCTACGTGCGCCTCGTGCGCGACGCCCGCGTGCTCTGGGACCGCCTCGAGCGCACCACGGGCGCGCGGCTCGTGACCCCGACCGGATCCGTCGACTCCGGCCTGGTGCGCCGCCCCGCCGAGCTCGCGCGCGTGCTCGAGCGCGTCGGCGTCGAGCACGAGCTGATGGGCGCGCGCGAGGCGGAGGGCCGCTGGCCGGAGATGGCGTTCGACTCCGACGTGCTGTTCCACCCGGCCGCGGGCGTCGTCGACGCCGAGGCCGCGGTGCGCACGATGCTCGACCTCGCGGTCGCGCACGGCGCCGTCGTGCACGAGGGCTGGGAAGCCGTGTCCGTCGAGCGGGTCGGCGCGGGCTTCGCGGTCGTCTCCGACGACGGCCGCCGCGTCGCGGGCGACAGCGTCGTGGTGGGCGCCGGCGCGTGGCTGCCCGAGCTGCTCGGCGGCGCCCTGCCGCTGCCGCGCGCGGCCCTCGACCGGATCCCGCCGCTGCGCGTGCGGCAGGAGCAGGTGTTCCACTTCCCCTACATGGACGGGCCGCCCGCCCGGGCCGTGCCGACCTCCATCCACATGGACGAGCGCATGCAGGTCTACGCGCTCCCCGGCGGCCGCGACGTGGACGGCCGCGGCCACAAGGTGGCCGAGTTCGACGGCGGGCGCGTGATCCCGTCGGCCGCGCACCAGGACGGCGTCGTGGATCCGGCCAACCGCGCCCGCGTCGTCGACTGGGTGCGCCGCAACCTGCCGGGCGTCGAACCCGTGCCATACGCGGAGGCGACGTGCCTGTTCACGAGCACGCCCAGCGAGGACTTCGTGATCGACCGGGTCGACGGGATCACGATCGTCTCGCCCTGCTCCGGCCACGGCGCCAAGTTCGCGCCGCTCATCGGCAGCCTCGCGGCGGATGCGGCGACCGGCGAGCGCGTCGAGCCCCGCTTCGCGCTCGCGCCCTGAGGCGGGGAGCCGTCCGGCGTCAGACCTTCTGCGGTCGCCCACGGCCGCCGGTGCGCACGCGGGTGCGGACCGGATCCCGCGCCTCGGCCCGCTCGGCCGCCCGCTCCCGATCCGCCGCCAGCCGCGCCAGCTCGTCGCGCAGCTCGCCGACCCGGTCGTCGCGCCCCTCCGCGGGGAACGCGCCCGGCAGCAGCTGCGGGGCGAGCCGCGCGCGCACGATCTGCTCGAGCGCCGCGTCGCGCGCGATGACCAGCACCTCGCGGAGCGCCTCCGGGTCGCGCGAGAGCGCACCCAGCCGCTCCACCATCTCCTCGGCGATCTCGGCGCGCAGCCGGAGCCCCGGCACGTCGCCCTCGCGGTAGTCGTCGGGCCGGCGTCCCTTGCCGTCGCGCAGCGCCGCGCGGTCGCGCGCCATGCGCAGCCGCTCGGCCTCGCCGCGCTTCTCGCCGATGAGCTCGGCCAGCTCGCCGCGGAGCGCCTCGATGAGCGACTCCTCGTCGTACGGGCGGCGCTCCCGCAGGGTGCGCAGGATGATGAGGTTCACCATCTGGATCCGCAGCGCGACGCCCACGAGCAGCAGCGCCTCCTCGACGAGGACCTCCTTCTGCGCCGGATCCGCGGCGACGCGGGCGGCCACGGACGGCGGCGGGGCGCCCGGCTTGGAGGGCTTCGCGGGGCGGATGCGGGGCCGGGGCATGATGTCCTCCCGGTCCGCTCGCTCCACCGGCGAGGTGCTCCCAGGGTACGCGGAACGGCCGACAGCGGGGCGGTTCGCGCCCCCATCCCCGTGCGGATCCGCGGGCGTCGTCGGCGGTCGTCGCCGGGCCGGTCTCAGCCCATCGTGCGCCGCAGGAACGCGAGCGTGCCGAGCTCGTCGTCGATGCCGCCGCCGTCGTGGCCGTTGTACTCCCACTCGACGATCTCCTTCTCGCCCGCGTACGCGTTGAAGGCCCCGTACACGGTCGAGGGCGGGCAGGTCGCGTCCATCAGCCCGACCGAGAAGCGGGCGGGCGCGGTCGCGCGGCGGGAGAACGCGACGCCGTCGAAGTACCGCAGCACGGCGTGCACGTCCGCGCCGCGGCCCCGGTGCGTCTTCAGGTAGTCGACGACCTCGTGGTACGGGTACGCGTCGGTGATGTGGGTGGCCCGCTCGATGTCGCAGAGGAACGGCACGTACGCGGAGACCGCGGCGACGTCGTCGCGGAGGCCGGCGACCGCGAGGGCCATGCCGCCGCCCTGGCTGCCGCCCTGCACGGCGATGCGCGCCGGATCCACGACGTCGAGCGACCTGGCCACGTCGACCGCGCGCACCGCGTCGGTGAAGAGGCGGCGGTAGTAGTACGTCTCACGCGACGCGATCCCGCGGGTCATGAAGCCGGGGATCGCGGGTCCGGCCTCGCCGTGGTCGGCGGTGTCGCCCGCGCTCCAGTACGAGCCCTGGCCGCGCGTGTCCATCTGCAGGTGCGCGAAGCCGGCGGCCGCGTAGATCAGCGTCTCCTCGGCGCGTCCGCGACCGCCGCCGTAGCCGACGTACGAGACGACGGTGGGCAGCGGACCGGTCGCGCCCGCGGGGGTGCGGAGCCAGGCGCGCACGTCGGTGCCGCCGGATCCGGCGAAGGTCACGTCCTGCACGTCGACGAGCGCGAGGTCGGTCTCCACCTGCGCGAGCCGCACGTCGAGGTCGTGCCGCGCGGCCTCGGCGAGGGTGTCGGCCCAGAAGGCGTCGAAGTCGTCCGGATCGACGTGGTCGCTGACGTGGGCGCGGGCGGCGTCGACGGGTTCGATGAGCATGGGTCCTCCGGGCGTTCGGCGGTGGGCGGGCGGTCGGCGTCCCGCGGGCCGTCGGGCCGCGTCGCCTCGATCATCATGCCCCGCGGCGCGGCCGCCCTGCTGGACGGTCGCGACCTAGCGGCGGGAGAGCTCGCCGCCGTCGACGACCAGGTTCGACCCGGTGATCCACTGCGCGCGGTCCGACGCGAGGTAGGCGACCGCCTCCGCGATGTCCCGCGGGTCGCCCGGGCGCCCGAGCGGGGTGTCCGAAGTGGTGGCCTCGAGGGGGATCCCCATGGCATCGGCGAGGTCCTGGCGGATCGCATCCGCGCCGGGGGTGAGGACGTTGCCGGGGGTGACGGTGGCGACGCGGATCCCCGCGGGCGCGAGCTGGGAGGCCAGTGTCCTCCCGTACGCGTTGAGGGCCGCCTTGGCGGCGCCGTAATGAGCGAGCTGCGGGGCCGCGTTGAGCGCTGCGGCGGACGAGATGTTGATGATCGCGCTGCCGGCCCCTGCCTCGTGGAGCGCCGGCAGCAGGGCGTCGGTGACCCGTACGGCGGAGAGGTAGTTGAGGTCGAGCGCGTCGACCCATTCCTCGTCGGGGATCGTCCCGATGCCGCCGACGTGGAAGCGCGCGGCGCCCGCGTTGTTGACGACGATGTCGACGCCGCCGAGCGCTGCGAGCGCGGCCGCGGCGAGGGTCTTCACGCCGTCGACCGTGCTGATGTCGCCGGCGATGAACGTGGCCGCCTCGGGTGTCTCGGCTGTGGCGCTGCGTGCGGTGGCGACGACGGAGGCTCCGCCGTCGAGCAGCCGCTGCACGATCGCCGCGCCGATGCCGCGCGTGCCACCGGTGACGATGGCGCGCTTGCCGGCGAACTCGGTGGTCTCGGAAGGGGTGATGCAAGTGGTCATGCCAGCCACCGTACCGGTTCTGGACTGAAAGTTCAGAAGTTCTGAACCCAGGGTCCAGAACCGCGTAGGATCAGCCCATGGCGCGACCTCGGAAGTTCGACGAGCAGGACGTGCTGGCGGCGGCGCGCCAGCGGTTCACGGAGACCGGGTACCACGGCACGTCGGTGGACGAGCTGTCCCGGGTGACCGGCCTCAGCAAGGGCAGCCTGTACGGGGCGTTCGGCGACAAGGAGGCCCTCTTCGAGAGGGTGTTCGACGAGTACTGCGCCGAGGCGACCGGTGGTGTCGCCGCGCTCGTCGAGGGGCCGGAGGATCAGGCGCTCGTCCGGCTGCACGCGTGGCTGCGCTCGCCGGGGGACGACACCCCGAGGCGCGACTGCCTCCTGGCGAAGGGGACCGCTGAACTCGCCTGGGCGAACGACGCCATCGCGGCCCGCTCCCTCGCCGCGTTCGACGGACTGCTCGACAGCTGCCGCCAGCTCGTCGAGCAGGCGCAGCGCGCGGGTCTCGTCGACCCATCCGCGGACGCCGAGGCGCTCGGCGGGCTGATCCTGACCACGCATCGGGGTCTCGAGGCGCTCGCGGAGGCGGGGGTGGACCCCGTCATCCGCGACCGGATCGCGGACGCCGCGATCGCCGGCATCGCGATCCGACCGGCAGGTGGATGAGGCGATCAGGGCGCTCAGCGGAAGAGCGGCGTCCCGGCGGCGAGCTCGGCGTCGAGGAAGGTCCAGATCCACTCCAGCGCACGCGCGTGGTCGAGGCCGGGGACCTTCTGGGACAGCTGCGTCGCGATCCCGTCGCTGTAGGCCGCGAGCTTGAGCCCGACCTCGGGCGCGTCCACCGCACGGAACGCGCCGGCATCGACGCCGCGGCGGATCGTGCGGACGAGGCACGCCTCCCACACGCGGAGGCGCTCGAGGCGCTCGGGCGTGAGGGCGGGCTTGCGGGCGACGGCCGTCCAGTAGTCCGACCAGAGCCGCCAGTGCGCCTCGGAGGCGTCGGTGCCGTCGAAGAGCGGCTCGACGAGCAGGCGGATGCCGTGCACCGGATCCGGATCCGCGTCGACCTCCTCGACGGCCCCGGCGTAGAACCGGTCGGTCTCGAGCACGACGACCTCGTCGAGGATCTCCGCCACGCTCGCGAAGTGGTACGTCACGGTCCCGACTGAGACGCCGCCCTCGGCCGCGATGTCGCGGAGGCCGGTGGCGGTGAGGCCCTGGCGGAGGATCACCGCGCGCGCCGACTCGACGATCATCGCGCGCCGCACCTCGGGCTTCTCGCGCTTGCCGCCGCGGCGGGCGGCGGTCGCGGTCGCGGCGCCCGTGCTCGTGCCCGTGCCCGCGCTCACGCGGACGTCCGCGGCACGACGTCGTCGAACGCGCGGTCGGCGACGAGCACCTCCGGCGCATCCGGGCCGCCGTCGCGCGCCCAGGCCTGGAGCGTGTTGACGATGCGGAACGCGTCCGCGTCGGCCGTCACGCGCGAGGTCGTCTCCAGGCGCGCGCGCCAGCCCGGCTGCTCCATGCCGATGGCCCAGCGCGATTCGGCGACGGCCGACGTCGGGTCGCCCTCGGTGATCCGGTACGTCTCGCGGCTCGACTCGGTGAAGACCAGGCCGTCGGGGTAGATCCGGGATCCGCCGTAGCCGGGGTCGACGTCGAGCGTCCACTCGCCGGTCGCGACGTCGTGCGAGACGCTGCGCTCGGGCAGGTCGGAGTCGCCCGGGATGCGCTGGATGGCGATCGGCGTCGACTGCTCGGGCTCCGCGAAGCGCACGCCGTCGTCCTCCGCGCGCGTCCAGACCGGCAGGGTCACGGCGCTGCGGGAGGGCGCGACGACGAGGGTCGCCTCGTGGGCGTGCGGCCAGATCCACGGCCAGTACGCCGACGACACCGCGATCCGCAGCCGGTGCCCCGCGGGGAACGCGTGCCCGGTGGAGACGAGCGGCACGCGCACGACCTCCTCGGAGCCGGGCACCATCGGGTCGTTGCGGGCGCGGTCGATCCGCGTGTTCAGGTTGAGCGCGCCGCGCGTCACGAGGGTGGACGCGCCGTCGGGCGCCACGTCGCAGAGCCGCAACACGAGGTTCGCGTCGGGAAGGTCGCTCGTGACCGCGAGGTCGACGAGCACGTTGCCGAGCACGTCGAGCGGCTCGTCGAGGAGCAGGTCGAAGCACACGGAGAGGCCGTCCTCGGCGCGCTGGTCCGGCGGCAGGTCGGTCGCGTTGCCGAAGGGGAAGAAGCGCCCCGCGTCGAGGCCCGTGCGCTGCGGGGAGCGGACCACGACGGCGTCTCCCACGGCGGCCGGCCCGTGGAACGCGGTCAGCGACAGCACGGGCTGGGCGGCGTCGGACGCGGGCGGCGGCCACGACTCCGCGGCGACCCACCGCCCGGTGCGCTCGGGGTAGCTCGTGGCGGGCGGCTCGGAGTCGCTGAGGAACGCGCGGAGGGCGGGATCCGCCTCCACGCCGGTGTCGACGCCCTTCAGCCAGCGGTCCCACCAGCGCAGCGTCTCCTGCAGGAAGCCGATCGACGGGCCCGGCGCGAGGCCGCGGTCCGGGTACTGGTGCGACCACGGGCCGACGATGCCCTTCACGGGACCGGGGAGGTTCTCCACGAGGCGCAGGACGGCGTCCCGGTACGGATCCGCCCAGCCGCCGACCGCGAGCACGGCCGCGCCGATCGACGAGTAGTCCTCGCACACGCTGCCGTGCCGCCAGTAGTCGTCGCGCTCCTGGTGCGCGAGCCAGGTCGGGGTCATCGGCCGGTTCGCCTCGAGGCGCTCGCGCCAGCGGCCGACCCAGCAGTCGCCCACGACCTCGGGCCGCGGCGGCCGCGAGTTGAACGCGAACATCGTCGCGCCCCACGCCGCCATGTCGATGCCGAGCACCGCGCCGCCCATGTAGTGCACGTCGTTGTCGAACCGGTCGTCGGTGGAGCACACCGTCACCACGGCCTTGAGGGCCTCGGGCGCGCGGGCCGCGAGCTGCAGGCCGTTGAAGCCGCCCCACGAGATCCCGAAGACGCCGACGGCGCCCGTGCACCAGTCCTGCGCGGCGATCCACTCGATGACCGCGACGCCGTCGTCGAGCTCCTGCGCGGAGTACTCGTCGACGAACAGGCCGTCGGAGGATCCCGTGCCGCGGATGTCGACCCGGATGGACGCGTAGCCGTGGGCCGCGTACCAGGGGTGCCGCTCGCTGTCGCGCGGCGCGGTCCAGTCGTCCAGCCGGTAGGGCAGGTACTCGAGGAGCGCGGGGACGGGCTCGTCGCCCGCGGGCGCCCAGACGCGGGCGTGGAGCGGGGTGCCGTCGGGCATGGGGATCCAGACGTCGCGATGCGTCACGCCGTCCCCGTCGCCAGCCCCGGCCTCGGTCGCGTTCGCGGTCGTCTCTCCTGCGGCGTCGGTCATCGTGCGTCCTCCCAGTCCCGGATCCGGTGCCCGTCGCCGAGCTCCCGCCACCCGCCACCCGGGGCGTCGCGCCAGGTGGCCGTCACGTCCTCCACGGCCGGCAGCTCGGTGGCGCCGGGCTCGAGCGTCGCGGCGAGCAGCTGCCGCGTGTACGGGTGGTTCGGCCCGCGGAACACGCGCTCGGTCGGGCCGATCTCCACGATCCGGCCGCCGGTCATCACGGCCACGCGGTCCGCGACCCCGCGGACGACGGCGAGGTCGTGGCTGATGAAGAGGCAGCTGAGGCCCTTGTCGCGCTGCAGGCCGGCGAGCAGGTCGAGGATCTCGGCCTGCACGCGCACGTCGAGCGCGGTCGTGATCTCGTCCGCGATGACGAGCTGCGGATCCGCGGCCAGCGCCCGGGCGATCCCGACGCGCTGCCGCTGGCCGCCCGAGAGCTGGCTCGGGAGCCGTGCCGCGAAGTCCGGCGACAGCCCCACCTCGGTGAGGATCTCGCCCACGCGCTCGGCCGACGCCCGACCCGTGAAGAGCTTCAGCGGCCGGGCGATCGCCGCGCCGACGGTCCGCCGCGGGTTGAGCGAGGTGTCCGCGTTCTGGAACACCAGCTGCACCGCGCGCCGCAGCGCGGGCGAGCGCCCGGCGACCGCGGAGGTCAGGTCGCCCGAGACGCCGTCGCCCTCGAACCGGAACGTGCCCGACTCGGTGGGCACGAGACCGGCGAGGGCGGTCGCGAGCGTGGTCTTGCCGCTGCCGGACTCGCCGACGACCGCGAGGGTCTCGCGCGGCGCGATGGTGAACGAGACGTCGGACACCGCAGGCGGCAGCCCGCGACCGTAGCGGACGACGAGGCCGTCGGCGACGACCATCGGGGTCTCGGGGGCGGCGGCGGGCGGGGCCGCCGGGCCGGCGCCGCCCGGGATCGCCGCCAGCAGCTCGCGCGTGTACGCGTGCTCCGGCGACGCGAACAGCTCCGCGGTCGGCCGGTGCTCCACGATGACGCCGTCGCGCATCACCGCGATCTCGTCGACCATCGTCGAGACGACGCCGAGGTCGTGGCTGACGAGCAGCACGGCCATGCCGAGCTCGCGGGCGAGGTCGCGGATCAGGGTCAGCACCGCGGCCTGCGTCACGACGTCGAGCGCGGTCGTCGGCTCGTCGAGCACGAGCACCCGGGGGCGCGCGGCGACGGCCATGGCGATCGCGATGCGCTGCTGCTGCCCGCCGGAGAGCTGGTGCGGGTAGCGCCGGACGATGGTCGCGGGATCCGGGAGGCGCACGAGCCGGATCAGCTCCGCGACCCGCTCGTCGTCGCTCGGCAGCCCGTGGCTCTCGAGCGCCTCGCGGAGCTGGCGGCCCACGCGCATCGAGGGGGTGAGCGCCTGGCCGGCGTTCTGCGCGACGACCGCCGCGGTGCCGCCGCGCAGCTCCCGCGTCGCGGCGGGCGAGAGGGCGAACACGTCGTCGCCGGCGACCTCGACGGATCCGCCCACGATGCGGGATCCCCGCCGCAGGTGCGCGAGCAGCGTCCGGGCGACCGTGGACTTGCCGCTGCCCGACTCCCCGACGAGCCCGAGCGCGCGACCGGCGCGGATCTCGAAGCTCACGCCGCGGACCACGGGCACGTCGGTGCGCCCGGCCGCGTAGGAGATGGCGAGGTCGGCGACGCGGACGACGGTGCCGAGCCGCACCTGGCCGGTGAGGGTGTCCTCGACGTTGCCGGGCATCATGCGATCCCCCTCTGCGCGCGGTCGACGCCGAGCGACTTGCTGAGCCCGTCGGCGCTGAGGTTGAGGCCGACCACGAGGGTCGCGAGCGCGACGATGGGCGCGAGCGTGCCGAGCGGCACGACCGTGAGGGCGGTGCGGTTCTCCTGCACCATGAGCCCCCAGTCGGGCGTCGGCGGGTTCGCGCCGAAGCCGAGGAACGAGAGCGAGGAGATGAGCAGCACGATCCAGGAGGCCCGCATCGCGTACTCCACGAGCACGACGTCGAGCACGTTCGGCAGGATCTCGCGGAACACGATGCTGAGCGGCCGCTCGCCCCGGGCGCGCGCGGCCGTGACGTAGTCCTGCGTGATCACGGTCCGCGCCGCGCCGCGCACCACGCGCGTCACGGCGGGCGCGTACACGACCGTCACCGCGAGCACGATCACCCCGAGGCCGGATCCGAACACCGTCACGACCACGAGCAGCGCGAGGATCGACGGCACGCTCAGCAGCGCGTCCACGATCCGCATCACGACCTCGTCGAGCCAGCCCTCGGCGTACGCGGTGACGCAGCCGACGACCGTGCCGACCGCGACGGCGATGGTGGTCGCGAGGAAGGTGACGAGGAGCGCGTACCGGCCGCCGTTGAGGGTGCGGGAGAGCACGTCGCGCCCGTACTGGTCGGTGCCGAGCCAGTGCGCCCACGTGGTGCCGGAGAGCACGTCGGTCGAGTCGGTCGCGACCGGGTCGTGCCCGGCGATCCACGGCGCGAGCACCGCGAGCACGACGTGGATCGCGATGATCGCGAGCCCCACGGAGAGCGCGGTCGACGCCCGGAGCGGCGTCATCCACCCGCGCAGGCGGGAGCCTCGGCGGGTGGGCAGGGGCGTCGCGGTCATGCGCGGGCCTTCCGTCGGGTGGTGGGTCGGGCGGCGGATCGGGCGGGCCGGGTGCGGCGCGCGCTCTGCCTCGTGCGGAGCCGCGGATCCAGCGCGAGGGCCACGAGGTCGGCCGCCAGGTTGCAGACCACGTACACGGCGGCGCTCAGCAGCGCGATGGCCTGGATCGTCGGCAGGTCGCGCGTGAACACCGACTCGAGCATGAGCTTGCCCATGCCCGGGTAGTTGAAGACGTTCTCCACCACGACGACGCCGCCGAGCAGCCAGGCGACGTTGAGCGCCACGACGTTCAGCGTCGGCAGCAGCGCGCTCGGCACCGCGTGCCGCCACACCACCTGCCGGGTCGTGAGCCCCTTGAGCTCGGCCGTGGTGACGAACTCGGACGCCATCACGTCGATCGTCGCCGAGCGCATGGTGCGCACGATGTAGGCGGCCATCGCGAGCGTCAGCACGATCACCGGCAGCCACACCGAGGGCAGCAGCTCGGCGACCGTCGCGTCGCTACCGCGGAGCACCACGGCGGGGAAGACCGGGATGGTGATGGCGAACAGCAGCACGAGCACGGTGGCGACCATGAACTCGGGGACGCTCATCACGACGAGGCTCACGATGCTGATCACCGAGTCGCTGGTGCGTCCGCGGCGCACGCCGGCGGCGACGCCGAGCACGAGCGACAGCGTCACGCCGACGAGCATCGCCGGCACCGCGATGAGCATGCTGTTGCGGAACGCGACGAGCAGCGCCGGCCCGACCGGATCCCCGCTCACGAGCGAGGTGCCGAAGTCGCCGCGCGCGGCGCCGAGCAGCCAGTCGCCGTAGCGCAGCCACACGTTCCGGTCGAGGCCGAGCGACTCGCGCAGGGTCGCGACGGCCTCGGGGGTGGCGTCCTGGCCGAGGAGCTGCTGCGCGACGTCGCCGGGTAGCAGCTGGATCGCGAGGAACACGAACAGCGACGCGAGCACGATCGTGAGGAGCGCGGTGCCGAGGCGGCGGAGGACCTGCGTGGTGACGTTCATCGGCGGAATCCGATCGCGAGGTGGTCGAACTCGAAGCCGTACTCGCGGTAGTTCACGACGTCGCGCGAGATGCCCACGAGCCGGTCGCCGAACATGGGCGTCATGTCGGCGCTGTCCTCGACGACGATCCGCTGGGCGTCCTGGTAGAGCATCCGCCGCTTGTCGTCGTCCATCGTGGCGCGGGCGTCGTCGAGGAGCGTGTCGAAGGTCGGGTTCGACCACGCGCTCTCGTTGTAGGAGGAGCCGGTGCGGAAGATCTGGTTGAGCAGCTGGTCGATGGGCCGGCCGGTGAACCAGTAGCTCACCATCAGCGGCTTCTGCATCCAGATCTCCGTGTAGTACGAGTCGGAGGAGGCGTTCGTGACCGTGAGGTCGATGCCCGCGGCCTTCACCTGGTCGCGGTAGGCGACCGCCATGGGCGTGAACACCGACTCGTAGCTGGAGGTGTGGATCGTCGTCCGCAGCCCCGGCACGCCCGCCTTCGCGAGCAGCGCCTTGGCCTGGTCGGGGTCGTAGGCGCGGTCGACGTCGACGAACGCGGCGAGCGACGGCGGCACCGGGTTGTCCCAGCCGGCCGTGCCCGTGCCCTGCAGCGCGGTCGCGACGATCTGCTCGGGGTCGTACGCGAGCTTCATGGCCTGGCGCACGAGCGGATCCTGGAACTCGGCGCTCGTGGCGAGCATCGGGATCGTGTACCACTGCGCGTCCACCACCCGCGCGACCGTGGCGCGGCTCGACGCGGAGACGACGCGGGCCGTGGCGAAGTCGAGGTTGGTCTGCGAGATGAGGTCGATCTGCCCGGCGAGCAGCGCGTTCACGCGCGCCGTCGTGTCCTGGATGGAGGAGAAGTCGATGCCGTCGAGCACCGGCCGACCGGCGAAGTGGTCCTCGAAGGCCTCGACGCTGCCGGATCCCGCGGGGTGGAAGGACGAGAGGCGGAACGGCCCCGTCCCGATGCCGGTGCGGCCGATGGTCGCGATCGCGTCGGCCGGCACGATGTAGCACTGGTACGCCGTGAGCAGCGACGGGAACTCCGCGTTGGGGGTCTTCAGCTGGAAGACGAGGGTGTGCGGATCCGGCGCCGACATGCTGCCCGGGTCGAGCATGTCCCCGAGCACGCCGCCCTGCGGGGAGGCCGTCGCGGGATCGATGACGTGCTGGATGGAGGCGATCGCGTCGTCGGCCGTGAAGCGCGTGCCGTCGTGGAAGCGCACGTCGCGGCGGAGGCGGAAGGTCCAGGTGACGCCGTCGGCGCTCGCCGACCACTCCTCGGCGAGGTCGGGGATCGTCTCGCCCTTCTCGTCGAGCTTGACGAGCCGGTTGTAGAGGGCGCCGAGGTACTCGTACGCGGAGAGCGAGCTGGCGGAGTCGAGGGTCTCGGCGGCCGACGCGGCCGGCCGCGCGACGCGGAGGCGGCCGCCCGGCACGGGCGTGCCGGTGGCGGCGGCCTCGGGGATGGTGGTGCTGCTCGCGCCCGTGCTGCATCCGGTGAGGGCGAGCAGGCCGAGCCCGGCGATCCCGGCGGTGCCCGCGAGGACGGCCCGTCGGCTGGGGGTGCTCGGGCGGTCGGGGCGGTCAGGCCGGTCGGCGATGCGCAGGGTGCGCGCGCTCGCGCCGACGAGCGCGCTGCGGATGGGGACGATCGATGGCATCGGGACGGGCCCTCCTCGTTATCGTTCAGGTGAACGATAGGGGAGATGCGGGCCCGTGGCGAATGCGGGGGCCTGGCGGCATCGACCTCGGCAGCCGTGGAGCCGCCTCAGCTCACGTGCACGTCCGGCCGCCGTGCCCGGACCGGTTCCGCGAGCCGCAGCACCTCGCGGGTGACGGGGGCGACCTCGCCCGTGCCCGTCATGAGAAAGTGGAGGAGGGGGCAACCCGGCTGACTCGATCCTCCTGTCACGTCACCGGCGGGGTATCCGCTCCGCTGCCCTCGGGGCGGTCGCGCGAGGCATCCTGGTCGGCCTCGCGTCGCCTGCGGGCTCGGTGCTCGAGGAACCCGACCACCAGGAGGACCGCTGTCGCCCCGATCGCGATCCCCTGAACGAGAGCGCGGTCCTGTGGGAGCACGATACTGAGCGTGCCGACCCCGACCAAGATCGCCAGGTAGAGGATGTCCGAAGGTCTGAAGCGCTTCATCCTGGTCATCTCCGGCTCACTCGCAGTTCGCATGATCAGTCCGGACCCATGGCCGATTGCCTTCTACGCGGGTCTGGTAGCAGGTGGAGAAGCCGTAGCTGCCGGATTTGTAGGCGCGGCTCACGAAGCTGATGATGTCGCCCAGTCGCGGAGCGCCGAACGCTGCGCAGCCCGCGATGATGAACCACCGAACCGCGCTGGGGATCTTCGATGACCCGGCGCACAGGGTCGCTACTCCTGCCGAGCCGAGGAACGCAGCCGCTGCGGCGATCGCGCGCATCTGGGAGCCGAGGAGGTTCACGTAGAACCCGATGCCCTGAGCGGCGTTGCCGAGCCCGAAGGTCACGAGCGGGTCCAGGACCACGGGGAACGCTGCCTGGCCAGGAACGATGGTCTGCGTGAGCGTGTGCCCGTCGAGCGAGAAGTGCGTCGGGATCGGACGGCCGTGCGCGTCGACCGCCCACGGAGCGTCGATGTGTCCGGCGGTGATGCTCCCCGCGTCCGGTGCGAGGGCGACGATATCGAAGCCCGCTCCCCGGGGCACCGCCCGGAAGCCGTCGGGGAGATCGAGGGAGAAGGCCGTGGTGTTGGCTCCGTCGCGGAGGACCGTCACCGCCTGGACCTCGCCCGAGCTCGCCTGGACGAGCGAATCCTCCGAAGCGGCAGGCGTGACGCTCACCGTGCCGGATGCCGTGGTGAGCCCAGGGGAAGCGGCCGGATCATCCGGAGCGGTCCATCCGAGATCGGTGCGGTCGCCCTGACCGACTGCGACGAGCGCCCGTTCCACGAGAGCGTGCGTGGACATGTCGCTCGCGCTATCCGCGGCGGATGCCGCGTCGGCCATGAGGCCATCGAGGGAGATGGTGACTGCCAAGGCGAGGAGCATCGTCGCTCCCCGGGCGTGGATGCGCACGGGATTCCATTCGGTTCGTGACGCCGATCGACGTCGCGCTGAACGTAGGCCTCTGCCGCTCCGCGCGTGGCGCTACTGCACAGGTCGCCTCAGCTCACGTGCACGTCCGGCCGCCGGGCCCGCACCGGCTCCGCCCGCCGCAGCACCTCGCGCGTGACCGGCGCGACCTCGCCCGTGCCCGTGACGAGGAAGCGGAGGAGGTTGCCGACCGGCGACCCTTCCGTCCACTCGAAGTACACGCCCGGCTTCACGCCCGTGAGGTCGCGCACGGCGAGCAGCACGGCCGCGATCGTGTTGGGGACGTTGCCGCTCGTGACCTGGAGCACGCGGAAGCCGCAGCGCACGATGCCGCGCACCACGAGGTCCTCCTCGAACTCCGACGAGTCGCCCGGCGTCACCTCGAGGAAGATCACGGGCGCGCGCGCCGGGATCCCGCTGTCGCGCCGCTCGTCGCTCGCCTTGCGGCGGTACTCGGCGATGCGCTCCTCCTCCGTCAGCGCCTCGTCGGGCTCGTCCGGCTCGTGGGCGATGATGCTCACCGCGCCGTAGTCCTCCGCGTCCTCGGTGACGAAGGCGCGGGCCTGCTCGTCCATCGTGAGTGAGGTCGCGCGCAGCTGGAACGAGCGCTGGATCCGGCTGACGATCGACACCGCGAGGATCCCGAGGATGAACAGGGCCGCGATGCGCACGCCGTCCGGCCGCTCAATCACGTTGACGACCGTCGTGTACGCGAACACCGCCGCGATGACCGCGAAGCCGACCGTGCGCTTGCGCTGCCCCGCCTTCTTCGCCGACAGCGTCACCGCGACCGAGGCCGAGGTGATGAGCACGAGCACGCCGGTCGCGTAGGCGCCCGCCTGCGCGTCCACGTCGGCCTGGAAGACGAGCGTCACGATCACGGCGATGGCCGTGAAGACGAGCACGAGCGGGCGCACGGCTGCGGCCCAGTGCGGCGCCATGCCGTAGCGCGGCAGGTAGCGCGGCACGATGTTGAGGAGCCCGGCCATCGCGGAGGCGCCCGCGAACCACAGGATGCAGATCGTGCTGATGTCGTAGAGCGTGCCGAACCCGTCGCCGAGGAACTGGTGCGCGAGGTACGCGAGCGCGCGGCCGCTGGCCTTGCCGCCGTCCTGGAACTCGGCCTGGGGGATCAGCAGCGTCGTGACGAAGCTCGACGTGATGAGGAACGCGCTCATGATGAACGCCGCCGTCGCGAGCAGGCGCTTCGTGCCGTGGATCCGCGTGCGCGGCACCCCGTCGGCGTCGTCCTCGCCGCGCACCTGCGGCATCACCGCGACGCCCGTCTCGAATCCGGAGAGGCCGAGCGCGAGCTTCGGGAAGACGATGAGCGCGATGCCCACCATCACGAGCGGGTTGCCGTGCTGCGCGGTGAGGGCGAGCCACCAGTCGTCGATGACCTGCAGGTTGCCGGCGACGTGGAAGAGGGAGACGACGATCACGACGGCGTTGAGCGTGAGGAAGACGCCCACGAGCACGACCGCGATCGAGATCGCCTCGCGGAACCCGCGCAGGAACACGAACGCGAGCGCGGCCAGCAGCACGAGGGTCAGCAGCACCTCGTTGCCCTGGAACCACGACGGCGCGAACGGGTTCTCGACGGCGTGCGCGGTCGCATCCGCGGCCGACAGCGTGATGGTGATGAGGAAGTCCGTCGCCGCGAACCCGAGCAGCACGAGCACGAAGAGCTTGCCGCCCCACCACGGGAGCAGGCGCTCGAGCATGGCGATGGATCCCTCGCCGCGGGGGCTCTCGCGCGCCACGCGCCGGTAGACGGGGAGCGCGCCGAGCAGCGTCAGGAGGATGAGGACGAGCGTCGCGAGCGGCGACAGCAGGCCCGCCGCGACCGCCGCGATGGCGGGCTGGTAGCCGAGCGTGGAGAAGTAGTCGACGCCCGTGAGGCACATGACGCGCCACCAGGAGTGCGTCTTCTCGACGGTCTCGGCGTGCGGACCGGGGTGCGCGCCGGACGCGCCGGGCAGGCCGTCGAGGAGCCAGGCGGTGATCCCGGCGCGGGCGCGTCGCTGCTCGGGCGCGCGCAGCAGCTCCGGCGCGCTCACGAGCGGGCCGCCGAGGTGGCGCGGCGGAGCGGTGACGTCATCTGACCGTGATCCGGGCAGTGCACGGGTGATCCTCCTGAGGCGGCGCCAGGACCCCGTCTCGCGGCTGCGACGGTCGGGCCCGGCAACATCGTCGGCCCATCGTGCCACTTCCGGGCGGGAGGCGGGTGGGCGTGGAGGCGGCGGTCATGCGGGCGGGCGCTGGGCGGATGGTCGGCGGCGGGCGGCGAGGGGGATCGCCGGCCGGGATCCCCTGCTCGACCACCGGGACCTCAGGCGAGACCGAGAGGCGACGATGGCAGACCGCGGCAGGGGCGGCAAGGGAGGACGATGATCACCATGCCCCGCACGAGACCTGCCGCCGTCGTGGCGGCGCTCCTCGCCGTCGCGGCTGTGAGCGGGTGCGGCGACCAGGGAATCCTGCGTCTGGGCGCGGACGAGCTCACCGAGCCGGCCTGCGCGACGACCAGGGACATCCCGGCCGACGAGCTCACGGACGCCGCACGACTCTCCTGCCGCCCCGTCGGATCCACCATCCTCTTCCCGTCCGGCGACCGCATCGCCATCTCCGGCGGCGGAGGTACGGTCGCCGCTGAGGGCGACGACGCCACCCGGTACGCCTACGAGGACGTGGGCGACCACGGGGTGATCGCGGCGCGGTACACGGCGGACTGCTCCGACGTCGAGACGTGGGGTCCCGACAAGGCGCTCACGAAGGTCCGCGCGGCGTTCGGGGCGCGGTGGCCCTGCGACCCGGAGTAGGGGCGCCGGGGACTGGCCCCTCCGCGGGCGGATCCGGTCGGGGGTCCGCCGCGCTCGCGGTCGACGAGCGCTCCCGGATCGCGACCCAGAAGGCCGGGTCGGCGGCGGCGACGGCCCCGTGGTCGTCGCCGAGCGCCGTGAGGAGCGTCCTCGCCGCGTGACGTCCCTGCTCGTCGAGGTCGTGCGCGACCGAGCTCAGGGACGGGGTGACGAACGCGGCGGCGGGGATGTCGTCGGCGCCGAGGACGGCGATGTCCTCGGGGACGCGGAGCCCGGATCGCGCGAGCGCGTCGAGGGCGCCGATCGCCATGGCGTCGTTCGCGGCGAAGACCGCGGTCGCGCCGTGGAGCTCCGTCCGCTCGATCGCCGTCGCGCCCGACCGCTCGGTCCAGTCGCCGGGCGGCGTGCACCGGACCTCCATGCCCCGGGTCGCGCACGCGTCGCGGAACGCCCCCTCCCGGTACGTCGCCGAGAGGGAGCCACCGGGTCCCGGGATGTGCAGCACCGAGCGGTGTCCGCGTCGGTGCAGGTGCTCGGCCGCCGCCACGCCGATGCGCTCCTCGTTCCCCGGGCGGTCGGCGGTGCCGCGGTCGAGCCCCTCGTCGACGAAGAGCGGGACGGGCAGGTCCACCGCCAGGACGGCGCGCCGGGCGTCCGCGGTCTGCGCCATCGCCAGGACGCCGACCGTCGAGGTCGCGAACCGGCGCAGGACGGACGTGATCGCGTCGACGTCGTCGTCGGGCAGGTAGGCGACGTCGAGGGAGTACCCCGACCGCTGGAGCTCGCGCATCGCGGCGGTCGTGATCCCCGCCGGGCCGGTGGCGGTCAGCTGATGCGCGAGAACGCCGATCGTCCCGCCGCGCCCGGTCCCCGGGTGCCGGGCCGACTGGAGCCGCCGCGCGGCCTCGTGGGGCACGTACCCGAGATCGTCGATGGCGTCCTGCACGCGGGACCGGGTCGCCGCCGCGACGCGGTCGGGGCTCGTGAGGACGCGCGACACGGTCTGGGTCGAGACGCCGGCGGCCTGCGCCACGTCGCGCAGGGTCGCGGGCGCCGTCCGGGTCATGTGCCCAGCATGGTGCAGGAACGGGGCGGCGACCCCGCGCGGATCCCGTCAGCCGGTGGTGACCAGGAAGTGGGCCCGGTCCCGCGCGCCGTCCGCGGGGAAGAACGCGTCCTCCTCCTCCATCCACCTCTTCCAGCGTCCGCGGTGGGTCGCGCCGTGGCCGTCGCGCTCGAGGCCGCGGCGGAGCCGTTCGTCGGCCGGGGCCTCCACCCAGATGCGGCAGGCGAGGCGGTCGGCGGTCGCGGCGCGGGTGCAGGTGACGCCCTCGATGACGACGACGGGCGCCCACGGCACCGTCCGCCACTCCCCGAGCCCGGCCCCGAACTCGTCGCCGGCCCAGTCGCGGCGCTGGTACACGGCGTCCTCGCCGGCGAGGAGGGGCGCGAGCACCTGCTCCTCGAAGCGGGGCCACCATCCGGAGAAGTCGACCCAGGACACGAAGTCGTCGACCTCGATGACGGGGGCGCCCAGCCGCGCGGCGAGGGGACGCGCGAGGGTGCTCTTCCCGGATCCGGACGGCCCGTCGACGCCGATGACGCGGACGCCGGGGACGGGGGCGGCCAGCGCGTGCCGCACGACGGACTCGAGCAGGGTCGGATCGGGAGCGTCCATGTCCAGGCGTCCCTCTCGCTGCGGTGGACGCATCGCGAGGCGTCCATCCCGAGGCTAGGGCACCGCCTGTCGGGGGAGAGGCCCGCGACCCGTGTCCTCGACCGCCGTGATCAGCCGCCGTGCCGCGCCCGGGACGCCCACAGCTGCGCGGCGAGACCCACCACGATGAAGCCGCACATCAGCGCGCCCATGGCGGTGGCGGTGCCGCCGAGCGCGCCCGCGAACGGCGTCGCCAGGCCCCCGAGGCCGAACTGCAGGCCGCCCACGAGCGCCGAGGCCGTCCCCGGGTGGCGGTGGCCGAGCGCCTGCGTGAGGGTGATCGAGCCCGGGATCACCCAGCCCCAGCCCGCGGTGACGAGGGCGAGGGCCGGCCAGACCAGCGCGGGTCCCGTGCCCGCGAGCGCGCCGACGAGCACGAGGGTCGAGCCGAGCGCGCAGGTGGCGAGGCCGATGGTGAAGAGGCGGTCCTCGTCGAAGCGCCCGATGAGGCGGCGGAAGACCAGGGTCGACGCGATCATGCAGGACGCGTTGGAGGCGAACACCAGCGTGTAGAGCCCCTCGCCGAATCCGTACTGCTCCTGGAACACGAAGGAGGAGGTGGCGATGTAGGAGAAGAACCCGATGGTCGCGGCGCACCCGGTGATGAGGTACCAGCGGAAGCGGGGGATCCTCAGCAGCTCCGCCATGCGACCCAGCACCGCGCGGAGGGAGGTGCCGCCCGCATCCGAGCGGACGAGCGTCTCCGGCAGCAGGCGCGCCGCGGTGAGCGTGAGGGCGAGTCCCAGCGCGGCCAGCACGAGGAACGCGGCGCGCCAGGACGAGAAGGTCAGCACGAGCCCGCCGACGAGCGGAGCGACGACCGGGCCGACCGAGTTGACGACCGCGAGCGTCGCGAAGAGGCGGCTGCGGAGGGCGCCGGTGGCGGCGTCGCCCACCATGGCGCGGGCCGAGACAGCGGCGGCAGCACCGCCCAGGCCCTGCACGACGCGGGCGAGGATCAGCGTCGTCACGTCGGGCGAGATCGCGCAGACGACGCTGGCGAGGGTGAAGAGCGCGGTCCCGGCGAGCAGGATGCGGCGGCGGCCCGCGCCGTCGCTGATCGGCCCGATGACCAGCTGGCCGACCGCGAACGCGACGAGGAAGGCGGTGAGCGTCAGCTGCACCGAGGCCGTGGAGGCGTCGAGGTCGGTGGCGATGGCAGGCAGGCCGGGGATGTAGAGGTCGGTCGCGAAGGGCGAGATGCCGACGATGAGGGCGACGGTCAGGAGCGGTCCGCGGCGCGCGGTCCACGACGTCCGCGGATCGGGATCGGGATCGGGGGCCGGGTCTCGGGCGTCGTCGCTCATCCGTCCCGACAGTAGACCGGTCGCCGCCGAGCGGCTCCTCCACGGGCGTCCCCGTCGTCCTGTGCAGCGGGAGCAGGGCGGGCCGAGGCGGGGCCCTAGATTCCACGGGCATCCTTCCGCGTCCGCGACTCGGTGGCGGATCCGTCCTCGAGTACCCGCGTGACCCGGACGGCCACCCCCTCGAGAAAGCAGGATCACCATGCCCATCCGCCCTACCCGCTCCATCACCGCGCGCTCCGCGCTGGCAGTCGGCGCCCTCGCCGGTGCGCTCGCGCTCACCCCGCTGGCCGCGACCGCTGCGCAGGCCGCACCCGTCGTGCAGGGCGCGGCTGCGTACGTCTTCCACCCCAAGGGCGTGGACGTCTGCGTGCTCAAGAACGACCCGAGCAAGTACTTCTTCTGCCACGACATCCAGCACTGATCGGTCCGGGCTGCCGCCTGCACGCCCCTGAGGTGGGCACGGGCGGCATCCCGATCCCGGGTGCCGTGCCCGGCGACGGCCGCCCGCCGCTCGCGGTGCTGCCGCCGCGCGATGCGCCTAGCCTCGATGAGGGCGCGCCGGAGGGGCCGCCACACCCGCATCCACGAGGAAGAGGAACGCGCATGACGACCTGGCTGATCACGGGATGCTCCACGGGGCTCGGGCGGGCCTTCGCGGAGGAGGCGCTGGCGCGCGGGAACGACGTCGTCGTCACGGCGCGCGACGCGGCGGCCGTGCAGGACCTCGCCGACCGCTTCCCCGAGCACGCCCTCGCACTCGACCTCGACGTGACCGACCCGGCGCAGGTGTCGCTCGCGGTCGACGAGGCGACCGCGCGCTTCGGCGGCGTCGACGTGCTCGTCAACAACGCGGGCTACGGCTACCGCGCGGCCGTCGAGGAGGGCGACGACGAGGACGTCGCGCGCCTGTTCGACACCCAGTTCCACGGCAGCGTCCGCATGATCAAGGCGGTGCTGCCCGGCATGCGCCAGCGCCGCAGCGGCACCATCGTGAACCTCTCGTCCATCGGCGCCGCGCGCACGGGCGCCGGATCCGGCTACTACGGCGCCGTGAAGGCCGCCATCGAGCAGATGACCATGGCGCTGCGCACCGAGCTCGCGCCGCTCGGGATCGTCGCGACCGTGGTGGCGCCCGGATCCTTCCGCACCGACTTCTCCGGCCGCTCGCTCACGCAGTCGGCCACCGTGATCGACGACTACGCCGAGACCGCGGGCACGCGCCGCAAGGAGAACGACACCACCGACGGCACGCAGCCGAACGACCCGGCGCTCGGCGCGAAGGTGCTCGTGGACGCGGTCGAGGAGGGCGCTCCCTTCTACCTGCTGCTCGGCGGCGACGCGGTCGAGATCGTCACAGGCGCGCTCGACGACCTGCGCGCCGACGTCGACGCGTGGGCGGACCGCAGCCGGTCGACGGCGTACGGCGCGCGCTGATCCGCGGCGCGGCGCCGCTCAGGCCTGCGCTGCGTCCGGCGGCTCGGGCGCGACGAAGACGCAGAACGGGTGGCCGGCGGGATCCCGCAGCACGTACAGGGGCTCGTGCGGATCCGCTGACCGGTCCTGCAGCACCTCGGCGCCGAGCGCGACCGCGCGGGTCCGGTGTCGTTCGAGGTCCGCGCCGGATCCGACGGTGAGGTCGAGGTGCATCATCTGCGGCGGCGATCCCTCGGGCCAGCGGGGTGCGGGCATGTCCGGCGCGAGCTGGAAGGCGAGGCGGCGGGCGCCGTCGTGGTCGACGAGCACCAGCCAGTCCGGATCCGGTCCCGTCTCGTCGGGCTCGTCGCCGGGGCGGTACCGGAAGCCGAGGAGCTCGCGGTAGAACTCGGCGAGGCGGCGCGGATCCGGCGCGTCGAGCACGGTCTGCAGCAGGCGCGGGTGGTCGGGCGATGTGGCCATGACCCTGTCTACGCCGGCGGGGGCGGGGGCGTCCCGCCGTCCGCCGCCGCGCGCCGGCGCTTCGCCGCCGCGGGACGGATGCCCATCACGGCGTAGGTGATGCCGAGGACCACGAACGGCAGCCCGGCGACGCGCGTGTCCTCGAGGGTGAGCATGAGCACGAGGCCGAGCATCCCGAAGACGATGCCGAGCGCGAGGTTCGGGTTCGAGTCGGCGTCGTCCTCGGCGGGCGGATCCGCGGGGCGGCCGGGCGTCATCGGATCGGTCATGCCCTCACGCTAGGCAGCCGCGCGGCGCGCCCGCATCCGCCGGATGGGGGAGCCGGATCAGATCCGCCCCTCCAGCTCCAGCAGCGTCGTCTTCGCCGCGAGCCCGCCGATGTAGCCGCCGAGCGTGCCGTCGGAGCGGAGGACGCGGTGGCAGGGGATCACGACGGGCAGCGGGTTCGTCGAGCACGCCGTGCCGACTGCGCGCGTGGCCGCCGGGCTGCCGGCGGTCTCGGCGACCTCGCGGTAGGTGCGCGTGGATCCGTACGGGATCTCCGGGAGCAGCCGCTGGACCCGGTCGCGGAAGCCGGTCGACAGGCGGCGGTCGAGCGGCAGGTCGAATGCGCGGCGGCGGCCGGCGAAGTACTCGTCGAGCTCGCGGGCGGCCTGGTCGAGGCGCTTCGGGGCGCGGAGGATCCGCGGGCCGAGCCGCCGCGCGAGGTCGCCGAGCACGGTGTCGTGGTCCTCGCGGGAGTAGGCGACGCGGATCAGGCCGCGCTCGGTGGCGGCGAGCAGCAGCGGGCCGACCGGGGAGTCGATCGTGGTGAAGCCGACGTCGAGGGCGCCGTCGGCCTCGGCGGCGTCCGCGAGGCGGAGGCGCAGGGCGGCGAGGGCGGTAGCGGTCGGGTCGGCGCGGTCGAGCGCGTCGGCGTCGAGGAAGGCGGCGTCGAGGTTCGCGGCGGCGTCGTCGGGGTCGGTCACGGTCGTCCTCCTCGTGCGGGTGCGGGTGCGGGTGCTGGTGCGCGCGGGGCGGCGGGCGGATCCGCTCCCATCGTCCGACGGAGGCTCGCGACCCCGTCCGCCGCGGCACGCCGCACGGCCTCGGGCGTCCCGCCGACGATCGCCGCCACCTCCGCGGACGGCAGCCCGCCGAGGTACCGGTACGCGACCGCGAGCCGCTGCCGCTCGGGCAGGCCGGCGACGGCGCGCCAGAGGTCGGGATCGCGGGATCCGGGCACGCCGAGGTCCGAGACCCGCTCGGGCACCTCGTCGACGGGGACCGCCCGTCGGCGACGGGCGCGGATCGCGTCGAGGGCCTTGCGGTGCGCGATGGTGACGAGCCAGGCGCGCACGTCGGCGCGCGGCCCGAGCCGCGGGTACGCGACGAGAGCCGACAGGAACGTCTCCGACCACGCGTCCTCGGCGTCCGCGTGCCCGCCGAGCACCGCCCGGCACACGCGGAGCACCACGGCGCCGTGCTCGGTCACGACCCTGTCGAACGGCTGCATCATCTCCACACCGGGTAGACGCCGGGGCGGGGTGATCCGTGAGGTCGGCGTGCGGATCAGTCTCCCGGATCCCGTGGCCGGTGTCGCGGGGCAGCGCGTGCACGGCCCGCCTGCGGACGCGCCGTGCGCCTCCTCGCCATCTCCGGTGCCCTGCCCGTGCGCGCCGTAGGGACTACCCGTGACGGTCCCCGCGGATGACGACGGGCAGCTCCCCGCTCGCGAGGATGGAGGCGCGGCCCACCCCCGGCCGCACGCTCCGCGAGGAGCACCCGCCGCCGGCCCGTCCCCCCGGGCCGGCGGCGCATCCGACGGAAGAGGATCCGCATGACCGGCACCATGAGCCCCGCCGCCCGCGACGACGAGCAGGCCCTGCCCGACGCACCCCGCGCGCTCCGCGTCTTCGTGGTCGACGAGGAGGCGCCCATCACGCAGCTGCTGTCGCTCGCGCTGCGGATGGAGGGCTGGGACGTGCGCGTCTTCGCCACCGGCCGCGCCGCGATCGCCGCCGCCGTGGATGCCGCGCCCGACGCGATCCTGCTCGACATGATGCTGCCCGACGTCTCCGGCGTCGAGGTGGTCGGCGAGCTGCGGCGGGCGGGCGTCGCCACCCCCGTCCTGTTCCTCACCGGGCGCGACTCGCTGGAGGACCGGCTCGCGGCCTTCGGCGCGGGCGCCGACGACTACGTCACCAAGCCGTTCGGCCTCGAGGAGGTCGTCGAGACGCTGCGCGTGCTCTTCCGCCGGCGCGGTCTCGCCCCGGCGACGATCACCGCGGGCGACCTCGTGCTCGACCCGACCACGGGCGAGGCGTGGCTCGCGGGCGTGCCGCTGGCGCTGGATCCCATGGACCTCGTCGTCGTGCAGGCGCTCGCCGAGGAGCCGACGCGTCGACTCTCCCGTCGTGAGCTGGTGCACCGGCTGACGGACGCCGGCTGGGACCTCGTCGCCCCGCGCGCGCTCCTCGACCTGCCGTCCGTGACCGGACGCCGGTCGGGTCGCGACCAGGTCGCGCTGATCGCCGTGGCGGGTGACGACCTGGTGCTCGCGCCCGCCGTCTGACGCCCTCCTCGTCCTGACCGGCCCGCTTGCGGCCACCCCAATCCGGGGGCCGGTGCGGCGAGTCACCCTCGCAACTCCGGGGATCACGAGTCACACGCGTCACACTGCGCGACATATCTCCCCAGGTGGGGAAAGGAAGTCCCTACAGTCGGGATCGGGGAGCTGAACCTCCCCGACGCGTCCTCGAGACCCCCGAGCGCGTCTCCTCCACCGCACGATCGCGGCACAGCAATGGCGCGCACGGGCGGTCCTGCACCACTGGAGCTGTCATGACCCGTCCCACCCCCGCCGCCGGTCGCGGCAGGTCGTTCCGCCGCGCGGCCGCCGGCGCCTGCCTCTCGGCCTCGCTCGTGATCCTGCCCCTGGCGATGGCGCCCGCCGCCCACGCCGAGACCGTCCCGGTCGACTCCGCGCCCGTCGCCGTCGACGCGCCGTCCGTCGAGGCACCCGCCGCCACGCCGACCCCGGCCGCCGACGCCCCCGTCGCCGACGCGACGCCGACCCCCGCGCCCACCGAGGCCGCCCCCGTCGCCGACGCCCCGGCCGAGACGACGCCGACCCCGGCCGTCCCGACCGCCCCCGGCGCCCCGACGACCGGCCTCCCGGCGCTCGAGCCGACCGTCCCCGTCGTCGAGCTGCCCTTCACCTGGACCACGCCCGACCGCGGCGTCGCCCTCCCGATCAACGAGGCCGTGCCGTTCGCCGGCACCGGCACCGCGGGCAGCATCGTCACGGCCAGCTACTTCAACGCAGTGGGCGTCAAGTCGATCGCCGGCATCGGCATCGTCGGCGAGGACGGCACGTACGCGTTCCCCGCGAGCTTCACCGAGCTGCTCCAGGGATCGAAGACCGCGAGCGTCACGCTCACGCAGGTCGGCCTCGACCTTACGATCAAGGGCGAGATCCGCGGCCTGGTGCGCTTCGCCGAGGCGCCCGTCGGCCCGTTCGTGCGCGCCGAGGCGTCGTTCTCGACCATCTCGCCGACCACCGTCGCCCAGGCGACCAGCCTGCTCGGCGGCCTCGAGGTCACCGCGACCGGCTACCTCCGCTACGAGGCCGTCGAGGTCACGGTCACCGCGCCCGACGGCCGCGCGATCCAGCTCAGCGACGCCACCGGCGGCGTGGGCGTCAGCACGCGCTCGCTCAAGGACCTCGTGCGCGCCGACGTCGATGGCATGTTCGCGCAGCCGATCATCCTGTTCGGCGACATCCAGCCGGGCACCTACAAGGTGTCCGTCCTGGGCCTCGAGTCGGGCCTCACGCAGGGCGGCACCGTCGAGCTGACGGCCGAGGACGCAGGCGGACCGGTCGTCCCGGGCATCCCGACCCCGACGCCCACCACGCCCTCGATCGACCCCGCGGGCACCGCCCCGAAGCCGATCGCGAAGCCGGCCGCGAACCACGACGACACGCTGCCCGTCACGGGCACGGACGGCGCCGCGGCCCTCGGCCTCGGCGGCCTCGGCGCCCTGATGGCGCTGGCCGGCGCGGGTACGCTCGTCGCCCGCCGTCGCCTGCGCTCCGCGGAGTAGCGGCACGGCAGCACCCGCACCACGCACGACGACGGCCGGATCCCCGCGGGGGTCCGGCCGTCGTCGCGATCGGGCGCGACCTCAGGGGAGGACGATCACCTTCCCGGCGATGCGCCCGGCCTCGGCCTCGACGTGCAGTGCGGGGAGCCCCTCCAGCGGGATCCGGCGCGTCACTTCCACCGTGAGCGCGCCGGCGTCGACCAGCGACACCAGCTCCGCCAGCCTCTCCCGATCGGGCCGCACGAACACCGTGGCCGCACGCACTCCGCGCGCCTCGTCGCCGGGGGTCGCCAGGAAGGCGGTCGTGCTGACCACGACGCCGCCGTCGCGCACGGCCGCCACGTAGGCGCCGAACGTCTCCGGCTCGAGTGGCGCGAGGTTGAGGAGCACGTCCACCTGCCCGTCGAGCGCGCCGAGGAGGTCGGTCGTCGTGCGGTCGACGACCTCGTCCGCTCCGGCGGCGCGGACGGCCTCGGCGCTGCGTGGGCTCGCCGTGGCGATGACATGCGCTCCCGCGCGCGCGGCGAGCTGGATCGCGTACTTGCCGACCACGCCGCCGGCGCCGACGATCAGCACCCGCTGGCCGCGCTCGAGGCGGCCGTCGTCGAAGAGCGCCTGCCACGCGGTGAGCGCGACCGACGGCAGCGCGGCCGCGTCGGCCAGCGGGATCCGGGTCGGCGCGGCCACCACGGCCTCGGCGGGCGCGAGCACCTGCTCGGCCGCGCCACCATCCGTCGTCATCGGGAGGAACGCGATCACGTCGTCGCCGACCGCGAGGCCCGTCACGTCCGCGCCGACCGCGTCCACGGTGCCCGACACGTCGTAGCCGGGGATGTGCGGGAGCTCGATCGGGATCGGCAGGAAGCCACCCCGCATCCCCGCATCCGCTGCGTTGTGCGCCGCCGCGACGACGCGGATCCGCACCTGCCCGGCACCGGGCTCGGGCACCTCGATGTCCACGATCTCCAGGACCTCGGGTCCGCCGACCTCCCGGAACTGCACTGCCTTCATGGTCTCTTCCCTTCGATTGTGCTTCGAGTTCGAAGCAATGACCCGAAGCTAACACTGCTTCGAATGCGAAGCAACACCTAGGATGGGATCCATGACGCCGGCCCCCCGATCCCTGACCCCGACGCAGCTCGACGCGTACCTCGCGTTCACCGAGGTCGGCAGCCTGCTGCGCCCCGCGGTCGAGGCGCAGCTCCGTGATGCCGGCGGCCTCAGCTACGTGCAGTTCCAGCTCCTGGCGCGGCTCGGCGACACCCCGGACGGCCACCTCCGCATGACCGACCTCGCCGACGGGGTCGTCTACAGCCGCAGCGGACTCACGTACCAGGCGCAGCTCCTCGAGCAGCGGGGCCTGATCACCCGCTCGCCGTCCCCGGATGACGAGCGCAGCACCGTGGTCGCCCTCACCGACGCGGGCCGCGAGGTGCTCGCGACCGTCTTCCCCGGTCACATCCAGACCGTGCACGGCCTGCTCTTCGCACCTCTGTCGGACGAGGACGCCGCGCACCTCGCGCGGATCCTCGGCGCGGTCACCACGCACCTCCGAGCCGCGCCGCCGCGCTCGGCGGCCCGGCGACGGAAGTCCTGACCGCCCGCCTTGTCCCGCCCTGCGGCCTCCCCGTACATTTGACGTGACCCGCAACGAATCACCCGCACGCGGATCCGCACCCCGTATGAGACGAAGGAGTCCCATGTCCGACACGCAGCCCGCCGCCCCCGCCACGGAGACCGGAGGCGCCCTCGGCGTCGCGATGGTCGGCCACGGGTTCATGGGCGCCGCCCACTCGCAGGCCTGGCGCGTCGCCCCCGCGTTCTTCGACCTGCCGCTCGCGCCGCGCATGGTCTCCGTCGTCGGACGCGACCGGGCGCGCACGCAGGGGTCCGCGGACCGCTGGGGCTGGGAGCGTGCGGAGACCGACTGGCGCGCCGCCATCGAGCGCGACGACATCGACGTCGTGGACATCTGCTCGCCCGGCAGCACGCACGTGGAGATCGCCGTCGCCGCGCTCGAAGCCGGCAAGCACGTGCTGTGCGAGAAGCCGCTCGCGAACACGGTGGAGGAGGCCGAGATCATGGCGGCCGCAGCGGAGAAGGCAGCAGCCAAGGGGATCCGCGCGATGGTCGGCTTCAGCTACCGCCGCGTGCCCGCCATCACGTTCGCGCGCGACCTCGTCGCCCAGGGCGCGCTCGGCGAGCTCCGCCAGGTGCGCGCGCTCTACCTGCAGGACTGGCTGACCGACGCCGAGGGCCCCATGACGTGGCGCCTCGACAAGGAGGCGGCCGGATCCGGCGCGCTCGGCGACATCGGCGCGCACATCGTCGACGCGGTGCAGTTCATCACCGGCGAGCGGCTCGACGCGGTGAGCGGCCTGCTCCGCACGTTCGTCGAGGAGCGTCCGCTGCTCGCCGAGACGCGCGGCCTCGGCGGCGTCGCGTCGAGCGAGCGCGGCAGGGTCACCGTCGACGACGCGGCGTACTTCACCGGGAAGCTCGCCGGCGGCGCGCTCGCCAGCTTCGAGGCGACCCGCATGGCCACGGGCCGCAAGAACGCGCTACGGCTGGAGTTCAGCGGATCCGACGGCGCCATCTCCTTCGACCTCGAGCGCCTCAACGAGATCGAGCTGTACGACGCGACCGCGCCCGCCGACCGGCTGGGCTTCCGGCGGATCCTCGTCACCGAGCCCGAGCACCCGTACGCCGCCGCGTGGTGGCCGACCGGCCACGGCCTCGGCTACGAGCACGCGTTCACCCACCAGGTGCGCGACCTCGTGCACGACATCGCCGCGGGCCAGGAGCCCCAGCCGTCCTTCGCCGACGGCCTCCGCGTGCAGCGCGTGCTCGACGCCGTGGAGCGCAGCTCGGCCGCCGGCAGCGCGTGGACGACGGTGGATCCGGCCGGCGCCTGACCCGCCGGGCGGATCCGGGCGCGTCGAGCGATCGCCTGACCCGGCCGGGCGGATCCGGGCGCGTCGGGCGACCGCCTGGGAGGGATCCGCGCGCGGGCGGACGGGTGGGCCCTACCTTCGGGCCGCGGGGAGGCACGGGCGGGGACGCCGGGATGCACCTGCTCCACATCCCCGGAGGTCCCATGAGGTCACCTGCCCCTGCCCGCCGACGCGGCCGCGTCACCCTGCTCGCCACCGCGGCCCTCGCCGCGCTGGCCGCGCTCGCCGTCGCCGCTCCCGCCCAGGCCTTCAACCGGGAGGGCCCGCACTGGCCCACCGCGAAGCTGACGGTGGACACGACCGCGGTGCCCGCGGGCGCGTTCCACGACGCCCTCGGCGACGCGGCCGCCGAGTACACCGCGCGCACCGACGCGTCCGTCACCACCGCGGACACGACGGGCTCGCCGTGGAGCGCGCAGGTCATCGACGCGGGGGACGACGGCTACGAGGGCTACTCGACCTGGAGCTACGACGGCGACGACCACACGTACACGGCGTCGATGCACCTCAACACCGAGTACCTCGACGACTCGATGCCCACCACCCGGCTGAAGGTGGTGTGGGAGCACGAGACGGGGCACGTCCTCGGGCTCGCCCACGTGCCGGGGATCGACCACGTCATGTACTACCGGGCATCCGACGCCTACGACGACGGCGTGTCCGGCCTCACCGACGACGAGGTCGCCGGGATCGACTCCCTCTACTGATGGGCACGCGCATGAACACGAACACGTCCACGACCGCACCGACGATCCGCGTCGCCGCCCTCGCCCTGGGAGCCGGCGTGCTCCTGCTGGCCGGCTGCGCCGCCGCGCCCACGGGGGCCTCCCCGGACGCCCCCGCGGGCGACGCCTCCGTGGCGGCGCCGATGGACCCCGGCATGGACATGCCGATGGAAGCGGGGCCGGGATCGCACACCCACGGATCCCGCCACACCCTCTACGCCTCGCTCTCCGCGCTCGCGGACGACAGCGTCGAGGTCGTCACGGGCACCGTCGTCGCGCAGCGCGAGGTGGCCGACCTCGGGCCGAGCGCCCCGGCCACGGTCTCGACGGTGCGGGTCACGTCAGTCGCGAAGACCGCGCGCGGCGTCGCGGCCGGCAACGAGATCGAGGTGCGGCAGATCGGCACGGCGGCGCAGCCGGGCCCGGCGGCGATGCTGGCGAGCGGATCCACGTACCTCCTCTACCTGCGGCCCTCGCGCCTGCCGGGCGACGCGGCCACCCAGTGGTTCGTGACGGGCGGCTCCGCCGGGATCTTCGCGGCTCCGGACCAGGGCACCGGGGCGGACGCCGCATCGGGACCGTCGGCGACGTTCGCGCGGGTCGACCACGAGCAGGGCGACGTCCTGCCGGAGCGGGTCGCCGCGGATCACGCGCTCGGCTGACCGCAGCCGCAGCCGCTAGCCGGTCGCCCGCGCCTCAGCGGGCGGCCGGCGCCGGACCGGTCGACGCGGCCACGTGCAGCGGGCACGGCAGCAGCGCGTGCGGCAGCTCCGCGGCCGTGCCGTCGAGCCGCGCGAGCAGCATCTCGACGGCGAGGCGGCCGAGCTCCTGGCCGGGCGCGTCCATGGTGCTGAGAGCGGGCTCGACGAGCGCGCCCGCCTCGGCGGACGACGCGAGCGACAGGATCGAGACGTCGTCCGGGACCCGTCGCCCCGCCGCGTCGAACCCCGAGATGAGGCCGCGCGCCGCCGGGTCGTTGAGGAGCAGGATCGCCGTGATCCCCGGATCCGCCGCCAGCAGCTCGCCCGCCGCCGCGCGTCCTCCCGCGGGCGTCGGCGCGCACCGGGCGACCCGTCCGCCGAGCCCGCGCGCCGCCGTCTCCCCGAGGAACGCCCGCTCGGTGCGCGTCGTCGGGCCGTATCCGCGCAGCGGCCCGCCCTCGAGGTCCTCCACCAGGAGCCCGAACCGGCGGTGGCCGAGGCCGTGCAGGTGGTCGAGGCCGTCGGCGACCGTGCGCGCGAAGTCCATGTCGACGAACGGCAGGTCGCGTGTCTCGGCGGTGCGCCCGATGGAGACGAACGGCACGTCGAGCGCGGCGAGCTCCCGGATGCGCGCGTCGTCCATGCGCACCTCCATCACGATCACGCCGTCGACGAGCCGGCCGCTCACGAGGTCGGACACGTCGTCGGGCGACGTGCCCGTGGGCCAGAGCACGAGGTGGTAGCCGAGCTCCGACGCGCGCGTGGCGGCGCTCATGAAGATCTCGAGGGCGATGCGGCTGAGGCGCTGCACGTCGGCGGGGAACAGCAGCGCGACGATGCGGGTGCGCTTGCTGGCGAGCGCGCGGGCCACGACGTTGTTGCGGTAGCCGAGCTCCTCCATCGCCTCGGTGACGGCGCGCCGCGTCGGCGCGGAGACGGCCTTGGTGCCGTTGACGACGAAGGAGACCGTGGCGATCGAGACCCCCGCGCGCGCGGCGACCTCTCGCATGGTCGGGATGGCGGCTCCTCGAGGTCGGGCGGCGCGGGCCGGGTCGTCGGCCGGGCGCCTGCTCAGCGTATAGCGGGGTCCGCGGCCCGGCGCGGGGCGGTCGGGGCGCGGAGCCGCGAGACGAGGATGAGCGCGCCCGTGATCGCGCAGACCGCGAGCGTGAGGCCCACCACGTACGCGGCGACCGTGCCGTACCCGCCGGGCGACGAGTCCGGGTTCAGGAACCCGTAGGGGTAGTAGGTGGCGGTGCGGAAGACCTCGTCGCCGGTGAACGGGCCGCGGAGGAGCGTGACGAGGATCCAGGCGAGGGGGAACGCGATGACGCGGCCGATGGCGCCCGCGCGGAGCGGCCGGCGGTCGGGCGCGATGATCCAGTCGAGCAGCACGATCAGCGGCACGGCGACGTGCACGATCTGGTCGGCCCAGTCGAGCTTGAGGGGCTCCGGCTGGGGCTGGCCGCGCAGCAGCAGGTTCCAGACGATGCCGGTGATGACGAGGTAGACGGTGGACGCGAGGCGCAGCGTGACCCAGCCGACCCCCGGATCCGCCACGCGGCCCCGCGCGAGCCGCACGCCGCCGACGATCAGCACGACCGCGCCGAGCAGGTTCGCGTCGACGGTGAAGAAGAGGGCGAAGTCGAGCGACTTGCCGGCGATGCCGGTGACGCCGATGTCCTGCCAGTAGGCGTAGTTGACGTGGTACTGGGCGATGACGCCCACGACGGCGGCGATCGCGGTGGCGATGCGGACGACGGAGAGGAGGATGCGCACGGACGAGGATCCCACGATCGCGGCCCCGCTGTCGGCCGGCGCCCCCGGTCGCGCGGTCACCCGGCTCACGCGGAGGCCGATCCGCGCCGCGCGCCGCCCACGCGACGGCACGCCTGCTCGACGGCGCGCGCGTGCGCGGCGGGGGCGACGGCGGCGGCGAGCCGACGCGCCTCCCCGGCGGGGGCGTCGAGGAGGCGCCGGTCGCCGGCCATCCGGAGGATCGTCGTGGCCAGCCCCTCCGCGTCCGTGCCGTCCGCGAGCAGCGCGGCCCCGCAGAACTCCGCGGCGAGGACGGCGTCGCTGACGAGCGCGGGGCGCCCCTCCGCGAAGGCCTCCATGGCGATCATCGGCTGGTTGTCGTAGCCCAGCGACGTGATCACGGCCGCGTGCGCCCCGCGGAGGAGCGCGGTGACCGTGGCGGTCGACACCCGGCCGTGCGCGGTGACGCCGGGCGGGGTGACGCCGCGCGGCCGGCCGCCCGCGAGGTCGAGGTGGACGGCGTCCGGCCCGCTCCTCTCGGCGACCAGCGCCATCGCCTCGAGCATCACGTCGAGACGCTTCTCGGGCGCGAACCGCGCCGCCCAGACGAGCCGCAGCGCGCCGCTCGCGGGGAGCTCGGCGGACGCCCCGCGCGCGGTGCAGCTCGTGTTGGACAGCACCTCGACGGCGGGCAGGCCCGCGCGCCGGAGGGCGACGGCCTGGTGCGCGGAGGGGGAGATCACGAGGTCGGCCTCGCGGCAGACGGCGAGGGTCATGCCGCGGAGGGCGCTGTCGAGGCGGCGGGGGGCCAGCCGCACCCGCGGATCCGGCAGCCCGGTCATCATGCGGTGGACGGCCGTGACGGCGGGGGCGAGGCACGCGCCCCAGGCCGGGCCGCGCAGGAAGAAGGTGTGCACGGTGTGCAGGGTCGGGATCCCCCGCTCGCGCCCGAGCCGGAGCGTGGTCGCGGCCAGCCCGTGCTCGGAGTGGGTGAGGATGAGGTCGGTGCCGGCCGCCTCCATCAGCGCGCCGAGGTCGCGACGGGTGGCGGCGTCGGCGCGGATCACCGGCAGGCCGAGGAGGGGCACGGGCAGGGTGGGCGCGACGTCGTGCAGGGCGATGCCCGTGCCGTGCAGCTCGCGGACGGAGGTCGCGTCGGGTGCCGCGACGGTGACCGCGTGGCCCGCGCGCGCGAGCGCGAGCGCCTGCTGGACGACGGCCGTCTGGGCCCCACCGAGGTAGGAGAAGGCGTAGTCCATCACGAGGAGGGGGCGGAGCGTGTTCATCGCGGCTGACGCTAACCCCCCGCGCGGAGAAGCGGCGGCGGCCTGGGGAGACGCGGCCCGCTCGGGATGATCCGCGCGCGCGGGCGCTCGATGAGGTAGGGCGCGCGTCAGGCGGCGCGCGCCGCCTTCACGAACGCGACGACCGCGTTCGCGTGCCCGTGCCCGAGGCCGTGCTCGGCCTTCAGCCAGGCGACGACCTGCATGTGCGTCTCGTCGTCGAGGCGCGCGTCGGCGAGGTCGATCCAGTGCTGCACGGGCTGACCGTACGTCGTCTCGATGCTCGGGAAGTAGGAGGCGGGTCCCTTCGCCTTCCGCCCGTCCGGCGGCGGGGGCGGGGCGACGATGCCGTGGGCGTTCATGCGGCGACGGTACCGGCGGCACGCGGTCGCGGCCAGGGCGGCGGCCCCTGCGTGCGCGATCCGGCCCTGTCGGCGTCAACTAGGAAGTGCTACTATCCACATGTCCGCCCACCACCTATCAGGGGAGACCGATGTCCCGCGAACTCGCCGACCGCCCGCCTCGCGGAGTGGTCCTCGCCGTCACCGCGGCGTCCCTGCCGATGTTCATGGCAGCCCTCGACAGCCTCGTCATGACCTTCGCGCTGCCGATCATCAAGCAGGACCTCGACGCGACCGTCGAGCAGCTGCAGTGGTTCGTCAACTCGTACAGCGTGGTGTTCACCGCGTTCATGCTCCCCGTCGCGGCGCTCGGCGACCGGATCGGCCGCCGCCGGGTGTTCCTCGGCGGCGTCGCGCTCTTCACGGTCGCGTCGATGGCCGCGGCGCTGGCGACCAGCTCCGAGATGCTCATCGCGGCCCGGGCGCTGCAGGGCCTCGGCGCCGCGGGCATCGTCCCGCTCTCCCTCGCCCTCGTCTCCGCGTCGACCACGCCGAAGATCCGGCCCATCGCGATCGGCGTGTGGGGCGGCGTCAACGGCCTCGGCATCGCGGCGGGACCCATCATCGGCGGCGCCGTCGTGGAGGGCTTCACGTGGCCCGGCATCTTCTGGCTCAACGTGCCCATCGGCGTCGTGACCCTCGTGCTCGTGGCGCTCGCGCTGCGGGAGTCGAAGGGCACCGGCCTCGGCTTCGACGGCGCCGGATCCGTCCTCGGCATCGTGTTCACCCTCCCGCTCATCTGGGCGGTCGTCGAGGGGGAGGAGCGCGGCTGGTCGGCCCCGGAGATCGTCGGCGCGTTCGCCATCTCGGCCGCGGGGCTCGCCGCCTTCATCTGGCACGAGCACCGCAGCCCGCGCGCGTTCCTGCCGCTGCGCTTCTTCCGCGAGCGCGCCTTCGCGCTCGCCAACGTGGGCGGCCTGCTGTTCAGCGCCGGCGTCTTCGGCGCGATCTTCCTGCTCAGCCAGTTCCTGCAGGTGTCGATGGGGTACGGCGCGCTCGAGGCCGGCCTCCGCGCCGCGCCGTGGACGCTCGCGCCCATGGTCGTCGCGCCGCTCAGCGGGTTCATCGTGCAGCGGTTCGGCGTGAAGCCCGTGCTCATCGTGGGGCTGGCGCTCCAGGCGGGCGCGATCCTCGTCATCGCCTCCGTGGTGGAGGCGCAGACCGAGTACGGCACCGTCGTGGTCCCGATGATCGTCGCGGGCATCGGCATGGGGCTCACCTTCGCGCCGCTCGCCAACGCGGTGCTCATGGGGCGCCGGGAGTCGGAGCACGGGATCGCGTCGAGCGTGAACAGCACGCTCCGCCAGCTCGGCATGGCCGTCGGCATCGCCCTGGCCACCGCGATCTTCGTCGGCAACGGCGACTACCTGCCCGGCCAGCCCTTCGTGGACGGGATGCGCCCCGCGCTCCTCACGTGCGGGATCATCACGGGCGTGGGCGCCATCGCCATGTTCGCCCTGCCGCGCGCCGCCCGGCCCGCGGCCGCACCGACCCCGAGCAGCACCGGAGGCGACGCCGTCGCCGACCCGGCCCGGCCCGCCCGCGCGGGCGCCACCGTGTGATGGAGGAACGACCATGCCCATGATCCCCTGGACCTCCGGGCCCGCATCCCGCACCGCTTCCGCGTCCGCGTCCGCCGAGGTCGTGATCATGGCCTCGCGGTTCGAGCTCACGACCGTGCGCGCGGTGCCGGCGTTCTTCGTGCACTCCATCAAGGCGTGGCTGCAGGCGCGTCGCGCGTCCGGCAACGTCGGGGTCGCGCTCCAGGCGCTGCCGCTCAAGCGCGAGTTCTGGACGCTGTCGGCGTGGGAGTCGAAGGCCGCCATCTACGCGTACGCGCGCCAGGAGCCGCACGCCACGGCGCAGCGCAGCCAGACGGCGAGCATGAAGTCGAGCGTGTTCGTCTTCTGGGAGGCACCGCGCACGTCGCTCCCCGCCGCGTGGCCGGACGCGCGCACGCGCGTGCACCAGAAGCTCGCGGAGGGGTAGCGCCCGACGGCACGGAGGAGGGGCGGCGGGCATCGGCCCGCCGCCCCTCTCGCGTGCGTCCGCGGATCAGGCGGGGACGGCCGTGCCGGTCACCGCCGGCGGCGTCTCCGCCGCCCGCGTCGCCAGCAGCGCGCGGGCGGCGCGCGTGCCGGAGGTGAACCCGGCCTCGTGGGATCCGATCACGTCCCAGCCGAGGTCCGAGGAGTGGAAGTACGAGCCCGCCAGCGCCACGCGGTCGCTCGTGGTCAGCCGGTGGATCTCCTTCTGCAGCTGCCGGAGCGGCAGGTCGATGATCGGGTGCTGGACCCGGTGGTCGGCGATGACGTGCTCGGGCGCGATCTCGCCCGCGTAGTCGAGCGTGACCACGTAGTCGGTCGCCGACTCGAAGCCCTGGAGCTCGTTGAGGTACCAGGCCACGTACGGCACGGGCCCGGCGGGGCCCTCGTGGTCGCCGTAGTTCCAGCTCGTCCAGCGGGCGCGGTCGGCGGGCAGCACGCTCGTGTCGGTGTGCAGCACCATGCGGCTCGTGGAGTACCGGATGCCCGCGAGCGCCCGCCGCTGGCCGTCGGTCGGCGTGGCGAGGATCCCCCGCGCGGTGTCGCCGTGCGTCGCGATCACGACGGCGTCGAAGCGCTCGACGTCGCCCGCCGCGGTCGTGACGGTCACGCCGTCCGCGTCCTCGGCGACGGCGGAGACCGGGGTGGAGAGGCGGAGGTCCGGCCGGATGGCCGCGAGGGCGGCGTCGACGTACCGGCGGGATCCGCCCGTGACCGTCTCCCAGCCGACGCCCCGCCCGCCCAGCGAGCTGTTGCCGTGCGCGAGGAAGTACGCGATCACGGTCGCGGCGGGCATGTCCCAGACGAGGTCGAAGGGGGCCGACCACACGGCCGTGCTGAGGCGCACGATGTAGCCGTCCTGGAACGAGCGCGCGTACCCGTTCCGGTCGAGGTACTCGCGGAGCGGCATGTCGGCCTGGCCGCGCAGGAAGTCGCGGCGGCCCTCCCGGCCGAAGCGCGCCGACTCGCGCCAGATCAGGGCCAGCTCCGGATCCTCGGGCTCGGTCTCCGACTCGAGCTCCGGGGAGCCGTAGACGCGGCCGCCGACGTGGTCGAAGAAGGTGAACTGGCCCCGGTGCGGCGTCGTCTCGACGCCCAGCTCCGCGAAGAACGCCGCCAGGCGCGGGTAGTTGGGGCGGTTGAAGACGACGAAGCCCGTGTCGAGGCCGATGCCGTGGCCCACGTCGATGGAGCACGCGTGGCCGCCCGGCTGTTCAGCGGCCTCGTACATCACGATGCGGGCGCGGTCGCGGGCCTCGTAGGCGGCCGCGATGCCGGAGATGCCGGCGCCGATGATCGCGAGCCGGGGGAGTGCGTCGGTCATGGTCTACCTCTTCCTGGGAGGGTCGGGGATGCGGGGGATCGGATGGTGTCGTCGGGGAGGCGCAGGCGCTCGCGGAGGGTGCCGAGCTCGACGTCGCGGGGCGCGCAGGGGGCCGACGCGAAGGCGAGGGCGGATCCGTCGTCGAGGTCGTGCACGTGGATGCGCGCCGAGCGGCCCGACGCGGGATCCGTGACCCGGGAGGCGAGGCCGTCGGTGCGCCAGTCGAGGGCGTCGACCCCCACGGCGAAGCCCGTGCCGTGCCACTTGAGGCCGGCCTCCACGGAGGCCCACATGCGCGTGAAGCGGCGGGTGGGGTCGAGCTCCCGGTCCAGGAGGTCGACCCAGCCGGGCGGCAGGAACCGCTCCAGGATCACGGTCGTGAAGCGCGCCGGATCCACGGGGGACTGCACGTCGACGCCGCAGCTCGGGCTCGACGACAGGGCGACGGCGATCCACGACTCGGTGTGGGAGATGCTCACCGACAGGCCGCAGCGCTCGGGGAGCAGCGGCCGGCCGAGGGGGTCGGCCGTGATGCGCGGCGGGCCGGGGAGGTCGTGGCGCTCGAGGAGCTCGGCGGCGAGGACGCGGCTGGCCGTGAAGCGGGTGCGCGCGCGCTCGGACCGCATCGCGTCGCGCCGCTCGCGATCGGCCTGGTGCGCGAGCGGGCGGCGGGCGAGCTCCCGCATGTCGGCGGCGCCGGCGAGCAGGACGGATGCGCGGGGCGGGGACTCCGGGGCGGCGGGCGCGGTCGGGGCGACGGGCGCGGGCGGGGCGGCCGGCGCGGTCGCGGTCGCGGACCTGCCGCGCATCAGGCCCACGACGGCTCCTCGGCCTCGGGCGCGAGCTCCACGGGCAGGTACGAGAACAGGCGGCCCTCGTCGTGCAGGCGCTCGGCCACGCGCGCGACCAGCTCCACGACGCCCGGGTCGACGTCGTCGGCGGTGCCCGCGTCGAGGGCGAGGCCGAGCGCGAGGACCGCGAGCGTCTCCCGCGCGGTGCCGAGCGCGGTGGGGTTGCCGGACCAGGCGGCGCACGCGCAGCCGGCCATGACGATCCCGCAGCCGAGCTCGGCCGTGCGCAGCGGCCCGGCCGAGGCGAGGTACCGCGGCCCCTCGGCGGCGAGGGCCCGCGCGTGCCGGGCGCGGGCGGCGCGGCCGCGCTCCCAGATGCGGGCGAGGTCGTCGGATGCGCGGCGGGCGAGGGCGGACAGGGCGGGGCCGGCGTCGGCGCTGGCGGCGTCGCCCTCCGCCGCGTCGCCCTCCGCCGGGTCGGCCGCGAGGGCCGCGAGGCGGCGCGCCGCTCCCGCGAGCGCGGCGGTCGCGACGTCCGGTCCCTGCGCGGCGATCGTCTGGTGCTGGGGGTGGAAGCCGGGCAGCGTCGCGGAGAGGTCGGCGACCCGGGCGAGGTCGTCGCGCGGGTCGGCGGACGGGTCGGCAGGCGGATCCCCGGCCGCGGTGATCGCGTGGTCCCCGGGCAGCACGCGGTCGAGCGCCGCCGCGACGGCCTTGAGGACCACGACCGCGTTGCCGTCCGCGAAGTGCGCCACCCGGCCGTCGCGCACGGCCTTCGCGTGCGGGGAGAAGCGGGGGTGCTCGCGGTCGAAGTGGCGGGCGCCGATGACGTCGGTGAGGGTGTCCTGGATCACCGTCAGCTGCCGCGGGATCGCGTACTTCACCGCGCTGCTGAGCACGACCGCCTGGCCGGGGAAGGCCTGGATCCCGCGGATGGCGGCGGTGTTGCCGCTCTCCGTGAGGATCAGGCGCGCGAAGCACTCGGCGAGCTGGCGGCGGGTGTACGGGGCGTCGGAGACGCGGCCGCCGAAGATCCGCCGGCGGCGCGCGAAGTCGAGCGCGAGCCGGAGCGAGGTGTCGGTGCCGCCGAGGGGCAGCGCGGTGATGAGCGCCCGCGCGACCTGACCGGAGCGCAGCAGCGTCTCCAGGCCGTGGCCCTCGGGGGCGACGAGGCCGTCGTCCGGCACGCGGGCGTCGTGGAACGCCACGTCGCCGAGGGCGAAGCCGCGGAGGCCCGTCATCCGCCAGGTGCGCGCGTCCCGCACGGCGTCGGCGGCGCCGGCGCGCTCGCGGTCGACCAGCAGGATCGACATGCTGCCGGGGCCGGGCCGGGATCCCGTGCGCGCCACGCACGTGAAGAAGCGCGCGTGCTCGGCGTTGCCGATGCCCTCCTTGGATCCGTCGACGCTCCAGCCGCCGGGCACGCGCGTCGCGACCGTCTCGTTGGCCAGCACGTCGCTGCCGTGCGTGCGCTCCGACAGCGCGAAGCCCACGCGGTCGCCCGCGAGCACCCGGGCGCCGAGGTCCGCCCGCTGCGCGTCGGTGCCGCCCACCCACACCGGGAGGTAGCCGACCGTCGTGGCCATCGCCGTGACGGCGAGCGACTGGTCGCGGCGGGAGAGCAGGCGGGCGAGGAGGAACGTCTCGTCGACGTCGACCGCCTCGCCGCCCGCGGAGGCGGGCACGGTCCAGCGGACGAAGCCCGTCGCGAGGAGGTCCCGGAGCTCGGCGCTCGCCTCGCGCTCGGTCTCGTCGCGGATCCGGGCGGCGGGGAACCCGAACGGACCCTCGCCCCACGGGTCGCCCATGGCGGACTCGAACGCGCGGCCGAGCGCGAGGCGGCGGACGCGGCCGTCGGGATCGGTCGACGGTTCCATCGGACGCCGCTCAGGCATCTCCGCCCCACTCCCGCAATTCGTCGGCGCCCGCGTCCAGCAGGGCGCGGCCGAGGTCGGCCGCCTCCGCGACCGAGGGCTCGACGCCGGGGATACCGGCGCCCTCCAGCAGCGCGGCCACGGCGAGCGGGATGCTGCACCCGCCGAGGCGCGCGGCGACCGGGCCGACGAGCCCGGAGCGGCGCGCGACCACGGCGCTCGCCGCGCTCGACAGCCAGGCGTGGCGCCGGGTCTCGGCGAGGAGCGCGGCCGGCCGGAGCTCGCGCGCGGCGGAGGCCGCGGCGCCGATGCGGCGGGTCGAGTCGTCGAGCGCCGCGAGGAGCGCGCCGATGGGGGCGCGCGACGCGCCGTCCGGCGTGGCCCGGAGCGCGTCCTCGTCCCGGCGGAGGAGCGCGACGGCCTCGTCGCGGCGCGGCGGGGTCATCGCGACCCGGGCCGGGTCGAAGCCGCGGAGGTCCGCGTCCCGCTGGACGGTCGGCGGCTCCTCGCCCGCGTCGGCGACGCAGCGCGGGAGGAACCCGGCGACCGTGCGGAGGGTCGCGAGCGGGCTGCCGTCGATGACGCGGATGGCGCGCGCGTCGCTCACGACCTTGTCGTGCATCCCCCAGGCCCCGTCGCCCGCGATGCCGCGCGTCGAGAGCGCGTCGCCCACCAGGTCGTGCACCTCCTGGGTGCAGCGCGACACGACGTGCTTGGCGAACGCGGAGCGGAGGACCGCGGAGGCGGGATCCGTCGCCATCTCCCGCAGGGCGGCCTCGGCCACCGCCTCGGCGGCGAGCACGCGCGCGGCGATGCGCCCCACCTCGGCGAGGAACACGACGTCGTCGCGCAGCGCCTTGCCCCCGCGGATCTCCGCGGAGAGCCGGGTGAGCAGCAGCCGGTCGGCGTCCATGCACGCGAGCGCGCCGGGCAGGCTCAGCGTCCGCACGATCGACTGGGAGGTGAGCACGGCGCCGAGCGCGGCGCCCTGCTCGCCGAGGAGCGCGGATCCGGGCACGACCACGCCGTCGAGGTCCACGTCGCTGAACTCGGTGCCCCGGAACCCGGCGGTGGCGTGCGGCGGGCGCACCGCCAGCCCGGGCGCGGGGGCGGCCACGTCGTAGGCCGAGAACGCGAGCGGTCCCCGCTCGCCGCTGCGCGCGATGACCACAAGGCGCTCGGCGGTGGGCGCCTGGCCGACCCACCACTTGCGGCCGGTGAGGGTGATGCGGTCGCCGTCGTGCTCGGCGCGCGTCTCCAGGTGCAGGAGGTCGGATCCGTGCCGCCGCTCCGAGAGCGCGTAGCCGACGTGCCCGCCGCGGACGACCGTGGCGACCACGTCCGCCCGCTGCGCGTCGTCGCCGAGGAGGCCGCTGATGAGCACGGGCGTGAGCGACATGAGGAGGTTCGTCATGATGTCGGCGTCGCGCGCCACCAGCGTGCGGGCGATGCGGCCGGAGGCGACCGGATCCTCGAGGGCGCCGCCCCAGATCCGCGGCGTGTAGATGAGGTGCAGGCCGGCGCGGCGCGCGCGCTCGAGCACCTTGACCGGCCGGACCCCGCGCCGGGACCGCGCGACGGCCTGCGCGAAGCCCGCCGGGTTGTCGGGGGCGAACGGGTCGCCGAGCCAGCGGAGGTCCGTGTCCGGGGCGCGCGTCTCGGTCGCGGGAGCGGTGAGCGTCATCGGTGCGCTCCGCCCGCGGGGACGGCGGCATCCGCGTCGTCGGGGGCAGGGGCGGCGGCGGCCGCGGCGTGCGCGGCCACCGCGTCGAGGAGGCGGGCGGCGTCCACCGCGCCCGTGCGCACCCCGCTCGCCGTGAGGACGGTGGCGCGCGTCGCGACGGCGGCGCCGCGGAGGAGCACGTCGGCCACGCGGGCCACGTGCCGGCCCTCCGGCCGCTCGAGCGGCGTGCCCTCGACCCAGGCGTTGAAGGCGCCGAGGGCCGGCCCCGCCCAGACCTGGTAGTCGGCCTCGCGGCCCGGCTCGCCGACGGACGCCCAGCGGGAGGCCATCCCGAGGTACCAGCGGAAGACGAGCGCCATCCGGCGGCGGGGATCGCCCGCGGCGCGCGTGAGCTGATCCGGATCCCGCCGCGTGAAGTACTCCACGCAGCTCGCCCAGACCTCCTCGACGGGCGCCCGCAGCACCACGCGCTCGAGCCACTCGCGGTCGTCCGGGGCGAGCGCCTCCAGGGACGTGGCCGCCCGGTACATGGTCAGCAGGCGCGACGCCCGCATCGGGAACATCGTGCCCTTCCGGAGCACCTGCAGCTCCACGCCGAGCTCGAACATGTCGGCGGCGGGGGCCATGGCGAAGTCCGTGAGCTCGGCGGCGGCCAGCATCTCGCGGGCCGCGTCGCTCGTGCCCGACTCGACGCACGACTGGTTCACCGATCCGGTGACCACGTACTCCGCGCCCATCGCGAAGGCCGCCGCGAGCGCCTCGGGGGTGCCGAGCCCGCCGGCGGCCCCGACGCGCGGGCCGACCGTGCCCGCCGGCGTCATGCGGTCCCGCAGCAGGATGATGCTCGACAGCAGCGGCATCAGCGGCCGCCGGTCGGTGTGCCCGCCCGAGTCGGCCTCCGCGGTGATGTCGTCGGCCATGCGCACCTCGCCGGCGAGGGCGGCCTCGGCCGCCGTGATCGCGCCGCGCTCCTCCAGGCGGCGGACGATCGCGGCGGGCGGCGGCTGGAGGAACAGCCGGGCCGTCTCGGGCCGCGACACCTTGGCGATCACCCGGTTCGGCGCCACGACGCGCCCGTCGGGCGTGCGGTGCGCTCCGGTGAGCCGGTAGCGCACGAGCGGCTCCGTGAGCTCGAGGTACGCCGACGCCTCCACGAGGTGGACCCCCCGGCCCAGCAGGACGTCGACCACGCCGTCCTCGAGGGCCGCCTCGCTGGGGCTGTGGATGACGTTGACCGCGAAGGGGCGCCCGGGCGCGGCCCGGCGGATCCGCTCCACGGCGTGGTCGATGTGCTCGGGGAGCTGCCCCGCCGCGCCGTAGGAGGCCAGGTACCCCGAGTTCGCGAGGGCCGCGACGAGCTCGACCGAGGCGATCCCGCCGGCCATCGCGCCCGCCATGTACGCGGCGCGCACGCCGTGGTCCGCGCGGAACGCCGCGGAGCCGAGGGCGTCCGGATCCACGGCGCCCGCCGCGGCGAGCAGGCGCGCGCTGGGCGCGGCCGAGATCCCGCCGGTCGAGACGACGGCGGGGCCGTCGGCCGTCTCGACCACGAAGACGGGGCGCTCCACGTCGTGCAGGGCCCGGGCGAGGGCCTCCGCCGAGGGATCGGGGGTGTCGGGGCCGGTCCAGCCCCAGGTGTCAGTCATCGTTCGTCTCCTCGTGGGTGCGTGCGGTGGTGGGGGTGTCGTCGTGGATGCGGATCGCGAGCCCGGTGACGGCGTAGATGCGCAGGTCGCCCTTCCACAGCGAGCTGTCGGCGACGACGGTGACGGCGCCGGGCGCGCGGTCGATCGACGTGATGTCGACCTCCACCTGGCAGTCCGCGTCGGTGGTCGCGACCTGGCCGCGGTAGGTCCACGTGGTCGTCACGCCCTGCGCGAGCTCGATGCGGGGATCCCGGAACCCGTCGACGAGCCCCTTCTCGATCGCGAGCACCTGCAGGGCCTGGAGCATCGACTCGATGCCGAGAGAGCCGGGCTGCACCGGGTCGCGGTGGAAGTGGCGCGTGAAGTACCAGTCGTCGGGCGTCACGTCGCGGCGGCCCCAGATCGAGCCGAGGCCCGCGGGGCCCTGGTCGAGGTGGATCCGCACCTCGTCCAACAGCGCGAGCCGGCCGCCCGGGAGCGCGAGCCGGTCGGGCCGCTGCCGGTGGCGGGCGTCGAGGGCGGCGGCGTCGAGGACCAGGTCGGGCGCGTCGGATCCCGCTTCGAGCGAGCGCGGGACCGTGCGGGCGCCCGCGTCGAGGCCGGTCTGTGTGGCGAGCGCGGCGTCCGAGAAGTACCCGAAGACGGACTCGCCGTGGTAGAACACGCCGTCGTCGCCCGCGAGCTCGTAGCGGAACTTCTGCAGCACGTTGCCCTCGACGGCCGAGCTGAACAGGAGCGTCGTCGTCTGCCGGATCGTGCTGCCGGGCGCGGGCTGCGGCCCGACGAGCTCGGCGGATCCGTCGAGGTTGCGGATCGCGAACTCCACGGCGGGCTGGTCGAGCGTCGCGCCCTGGTAGTAGCCGAGCAGGATCGCGGCCTGCAGCGACGACTCGAGGAGGACGGCGTGCGGCATCGTCCCCGCCGGGTTCTCGCGGTGGTACCAGCTGTCGGCGTGCGCGTCGTACTCGCTCACCATCACCATCCCGGGCACGAGCCGGCCGCGCTCGCCCGTGACGGACTCGATCCGGTCCACGAACTGGAAGTCGCGGTTCGGGATGTGCGGCGCGCGCCGGTCGCCGTAGACGTCGAACTCGGGTCCCATCGCGGTGCCGAGGTCGCCGCGGGCGGCGTGCGCCAGCTGCAGCTCGTTCACCACGGTGGGCACGCCGCGGCTCGAGAGGCGCCCGAGGAACGGGGAACGACCACCCGTCCCCGGGCGGTACGGGGAGCCCTCCTTCTCGCGGATCTGCACGCCGAAGTTCCGCATCCGGACGACCGGCTGGTCGTCGCGGTACACGAGCACGTCGGCGATGACCGTCGGTCGGGGGAGCAGGCCGAGCTCGCGGATGTCGAGCTCGTAGCGGAGCCGGGCGTCGCCCGGCACGATCTGGCCGCGCACGGCGACCTCGGTGTGGACGCCCGGGATGGTCTGGAAGCGCGCGTCCGGCAGCACCAGGTGGAAGCCCTCGTGCAGGAGGAGCACCTGCAGGGCCTGCACGGCGCCCTCCGCCACCAGGGATCCGGCGAGCACCGGGTCGTCGGTGAAGTGGCAGCGGAAGTACCAGCCGTCGGGATCGAGGTCCAGGTGCGCGGTGACCTTGCCGAGCCGGTGGCTGCCGCCCTCGGGGTCGATCTCGACCCGGTCGATCATGCGCAGCTGCGCGGTCGGCAGTCGGAGCCCGGGGTTCGCGCCCGCGGGCTGGCCGTGCCGCGGGCCGAAGACACCCGCGACGTCGCCCGCGGCGAGCCGGGCGAGGTCGGCGGCGTCGAGCGCGTGGTGGTCGGTCGGCTCGACCGGCTTCCGCCACGGGCGCCCGGGCCCGGTCGCCGGCACCTCGGGGCCCTGCGGCTCCGGCAGGATCCCGAGCGGCGCCTCGAGCTCCTCCTGGCTGAAGAAGCCGGCGGTCGCCTTCGTGAGCTCGAGGATGAGGACGCCGTCGGCGTAGCAGCGGTAGCCGAAGTAGAACAGGGTCGTCGGGCCGTTGCGGATGAACCGCTCGATGGTGATCTCGTAGCGCAGCGTCTGCCCCGCCCGCGGCAGGTCGCCGTGGAAGACGAGCGTGCTGTCGAGGAGGCGGTAGGTGCGGAGCCCGCGGTTCTCCGCGTCGATGCCGAGCCACGAGACGAGGAGCAGGTCGCCCTGCCCGGCCTCGATCGTGACGGCCGCCGGCACCCCGTCGTCGACCAGGTACCAGGCGTCGAGCGGCACGTCGTACTCGGTCGTGATGGTCGAGCGCTCGAACCGGCCGCGCTCGCCCTGCACGTCGACGACGCGCGAGACGAAGTGGTACGGCGGCGCGGGGAGGCGCACGCGCGTCGCGAAGCCGTCGATCTCGGCGTAATCGGGGCCGAACACGCGGGCGATGTCGCCCGTCGCGAACTCGAGGAGGTCCTGCTCGTCCCAGATGGCGGCCGTGGTCGCGGTGGCGGCCGCGGTCGTGGTGGCGGGAGCCGGCGCGGGATCCGGAGCCGGTGCCGCTGCCGGAGGCGCGATGGCCGGGCGGGCGGTCGGGTCCTCCGGGAGCGCGCGTGCGGCCCGGACGAGCGTCGCGTGCTGGAAGCGCAGCGTGTCCCGGTGGGCGCGCATGACCTGGCGGGCCAGCTGCCGACGGCCGTGGAGCACGAGGTCCGCGACCTCGCCGTCGGATGCGCGGGGGACGGCGGCGGCGGGGACGGCGGGCGCGTCGCCGCCCGGCCGCCACCACGGGCCGAGGGCCGCGGCACGGGGATCCCAGGACAGGCGCGCGACGGCGGTCGCGACCGCGGGCTCCGGCGCGGCGACGGGCACCGACACCGGCGCGGGCTCCGCCTCCCGCCGCGGCGTCCGCTCGCGCGCGAACGCGGCGGCGACGTCCCGGCGGATCGACGTGGTGCGGCCGACGAGCGGACCGGTCGCGGGCTCGGGCACGGGATCCAGGGCGAGGGCCCCGATCCCCACGTCGACGCCCTGCGTGATCAGCTCGGCCAGGAACGCGGGCCAGGTGCTGCCGAACGGCGCGCCGCGGTGGTCGGGCGCGAGGGCGCGGAGCCCGGGGACGGCGGTGTCGGTGATCCAGCGGGCGCAGGTGCCGCCGGGGCCGGCCTCGAGCACGAGATCGGCGTGGGCGGCGATCGCCTCCACCAGTCGCGGGAAGTCCACCGGCTCGATCACCGAGCGGGCGATGGAGCGGGCCAGCCCCTCCTCGTCGGCCGTGGCCGGGAGGGGCCGGCCGTCGACCGAGTCGAGGAGCAGCGCATCCGTGCCCTCGCCGAGCGGGAAGCGGTGCAGCGCGGTGAGCTCGTCCGCCCACTCCTCCGCGAGCGGCGAGTGCAGCGGGGAGACGACGGGCGACGGCGCGGTGCGGAATACGCTCGCGTGCACGAAGGCGTGCACGTCCGCCGCGGGACCCGCGACGACGACCTCGCCCGGGGTGTTGACGTGCGTGACGTGCAGCCGCGGGGATCCGGCGACGCGCGCCGCCACCTCCTCGGCCGGCGCGAGCACGACGACCGCGCGCCACACCTCGTGCAGCGGCGTGGACGCATCCATGCCGACGGCGCGGCGCACGGTCATGAGCTCCCCGGCGAGCTCGTCCTGGAACACGGGCGACGCGATGATCCGCCCGAGCGCGCGGCGGTGCCTGTCCCAGCGCCGGGTGGCGAACAGCATCGAGGACGCGCCGAGCGAGTAGCCGATGGTCGCCGCGGGCGCCCGGCCCGTCACGCCCTGGAGCAGGTCGGCGTAGGCCATGGCGAACGTCGTGCCGACGCCGAGCATGAAGGGCACGTCGCGCTGCAGCTCCTCCTCGTACCGCATCAGCTCGGCGGGCGACGCGGCCTCGTGGCGCCACGGGTGCAGGCGCCCGAGGCGGACCTCCTCGGACGACTCGTCGACGATCGCGTCGAACGCGTCCATCGCCGCGGGCAGCATCCGGAGCAGGTCGGCGCCGAAGCGCGGGTAGGCGGTGAATGCACCGGGGAACGCGTAGCCGATGCGCGGCGGGTGCGCCGGGTCCACGGTCGCGTACCTGCTGCCGCCGGGCGCCGCCCAGCGCGCGCCGGGCGCGAGGGACGCGAGGGCGTCGCGGGCGCGGGCGGCCTCGCGGGGGAGGGCCGCGCGATCCCGGCAGACGAGCGCCAGGCGCTCGGGGCCGCCGGCGGTCGCGGGCAGGTCCTCGGGCGCGACGCCGGCGGCGAGGCGGCCCAGCGCCTCGGCGAGGTCCTCGCGCGTGGCGGCGTCCAGGCGCACGAGCCGTCGGCCGCCGCCCGCGCGCCATGCGGCACCGGGATCCACCGGCCGTCGGAGCGCCGGCTCGACGACCCGGAGCGATCCCGTCGCGCCGTCGTGGCCGAGCACGCGGATCAGCCCGCTCCGGGGTGCGCCCCGCCGTGGGAGCCAGGGCGTGCCGGGGACCGCCTCGCCGCTCGCCGCCGCGTCGAGGCGCAGGCGCAGGTCGGCGGGCAGGTCGAGGTCGGCCCGGGTGGCCGGCAGGACGCGGCCGTGGAGCCCGAGGACCGTGCGCAGCAGCATGAGGCCGGCGGCGGCGTTGGCGGCGTCGCCCCAGGTCTCGCGCGTGCTGGTGACGGCCATCCCCGTGGCGTCCGGGTGCGCGTCGAGGACGCCGGCGACGAGGTCGGCGCGCTCCGCGGCGGTGGGCGCGTGCACGTCCACGGCCTGCGGGGCGGGATCCGCGTCGGGGCGCTCCCCGGCAGCGGCGGCGGCGACGGCGGACGCGGGGACGTCGACGAGCGCGTACGCGTCGTCCGCGTCCGCCGGTCGGCGCAGGACGAACGCGGTGGCGGCGTCGAGCGGTCGCGGGGACGCGCCCGGCAGGAGGGCGCGCTCGGCGGTGACCGCGAGGTCCACGCCCGCCACCACGACCGCCTCGATCGTCGGGTCGGCGAGGAGGAGCTGCGCGGCCTCCACGGCCCGGATCACGCCGAGCGGCCCGGCGGAGACCGTGAACGACGGACCCGTGAGGTTCCAGGTGGAGCTGATGCGCGACGCCGTGATGCTGCCGATGTAGCTCATGACCTCGGTGGCGCTGAGGGGGGAGTGCAGCGCGTCGCGGACGGTCTGCACCAGGTCCGGGTCGACGGCCCCCGCCTCCAGGACGCGCGCGAGCAGCTCGTCGGCGCGCAGGTGCGCGAGGCGCTCGTGCGCGCGGGCGTCGAGGTCGAGCGCGACGACGACGGCCGTGCGCGATCCGAAGCGCCGCGCGGCGCCGCCCGCCCGCCCGCCGATGCGGTCGGCGTCGGCGAACGCGTCGCCGACCGCGCGCGCGACGGCGAGCGGGGCCGGGTTGAGGTGCGGGATGTCGCGGGGCGGGATGCGGTCGCCGATGGGGTCGAGCGCGATGGGCCCGAGCGCGCGGCCGTCGGCCGGCGTGCCGGTGAGGCGCGGGACGGTGTCGGCGCCCGCGAGGGCGGCGAGGTCGCCGCTGCCCTCGGCGTGCGCGAGGTCGGCGACGCGCGCGCCGGCGCCCACGTACGCGCCGACGCCCGTGACGGCGACGCACGGCAGGGGCCCGGATCCGCCCGCCCGCCCCGCGTCGTCCGCGACGGCCGCGGCCGTCGCGGCCCGCTCGCCCGCCGGGTCGTGCGACACCACGACGTGCGCGTTGGCGCCGCCGAACCCGAACGCGGACACGGCGGCGCGACGCGGGCCGTCCGTCGCGGGCCAGGGGGTGGCGGCGCGGACGACGTGCGGGTGGAGGGACGGCGCGTCGGTCGCGCTGCCGACCGTGGCCGGGATGGTCCCCGACCGCATGGCGACGACGACCTTGATGAGGCTCGTGATCCCCGCGGCGGTCAGCAGGTGGCCGATGTTGCCCTTCACCGACCCGAGCAGCGGCATCCGCTCGCCGAAGTGCGCCGTGAGCGACGCCAGCTCGGTGCGGTCGCCCACGGGCGTGCCCGTGGCGTGGCACTCGATGTAGTCGATGTCGGCCGGCGCGATGCCCGCGTCGGCGTGGGCGAGCTCGTAGCAGGTGCGCTGTCCCGCCTGCCCGGGCACGAGCGGGTGCTGCCCGGCGCCGTCGTTGACGAGGGCGGATCCCTCGATGACCGCGAGCACCTCGTCGCCGTCGCGCAGCGCGTCGTCGAGCCGGCGGAGGACCACGACCGCGGCGCCCTCGCCCGTGAGGATCCCCGTGCTGTCCGCGCGGAACGGCGCCGACGCGCCGCGCCCGTACGCGCCGAGGTCGGAGAAGGAGAGGTGGAGCAGCGGCAGGTCGGGCGCGCAGACCGCGCCCGCGACGACCGTGTCCGCCGTGCCGAGCGCGAGCGCGTCGCAGGCGAGGCGCACGGCGTAGAGGCCGGATGCGCACGCCGCGTCGAGCACGAGGCGCTGGCCGCCGAGGCCCGCGGCGTCCGCGACCGCGTCGGCCACGGATCCCGCGGCGTCGACGTGGCCCGGATCCGCGCTCGCGGGCACCCGCCCGGGCACCGTGGCGAAGCCCGCGTCGCCCAGCCCCTGGCGCACCTCCTCCTCGATGAGCGGCAGGGACACGGCGGCGGAGCGCTCCGTGGGGAAGGTGTAGCAGCCGAGGACGAGGCCGGTGCGGGAGCGGTCCGGCGTCGGTCCGCCCACGCCCTCGAGGGCGCGGCGGACCACGAAGGACGCCCAGCAGCGCGCGTCGTCGGCGTCCGGGCCGAGCCCGCTCTCGGCGCGCGCCCGTGCCCGGGCGTCCTGGTCGAGGAAGCCGCCGCGCCGGGACGCGAACGCGGCGCCCGCGGCGGAGTCGGCGCGCGGGAGGCGGGGGTCGTCGGCGCCGCGCGCGTCGCGGGCGTCGGTCAGCAGCTCCGCGAAGGCGTCCACCCCGACGGCGCCGGGCAGCAGGCAGTCCATCGCCACCACGGCGATCCGGGTGCTCATGCGCGGATCGCCGTCGGGAGCGAGGCGGCGTGGATCTCGGCGGTCGTCGCGGAGGCGGCCGCCGCGGCGGCCTCGGCCACGGGCTCGGGCCGGCGGGTGACGACGACGCCGTCGAGCATCGCGAACACGCGGTCGCCGGTGCGCGCCTCGAGGTCCATCCGCACGCCGTCCGGCCGCTCCTCGATCCGGGTGGCGCGGACGGTGAGCGCGTCTCCCGGCGACACCTCCCCCGTCCAGCGCAGCGTGCCGATGGCCGACGGCAGCGTGCGCATCCCGGTGGCCTCGTGGGCGGCGACCAGGGCGGCCTGCAGGAGCACGTCGAGCGTCGCGGCGTCCACGGGGCCCGCGCCGCGGGTCTCGGCGGGGCGCGGGACGGCGGGATCCACCGCCCCCACGATCACGTCGGCGCCATCCCGGGCGATCCCCGTCACGGCGCGCAGCGCGTCGCCGTGGAAGAGCAGGCCGGAGGCGTAGGGGTCGATGGGGCGGAGCGGCGGGAGCGCACCCGCGGATGCGGCGGATCCCGCGGATCCCGCCGGGAGGGCCGTCGCCGCCGATCCGCTCACGAACGCGGCCGTGAACCGGGGCCGGTCGGTGCCCGCGGGCCCGTCCCCGACGCTCGCGAGGGCGGCCCGCACGGTCGTGGAGCCGTCCGCCGCGGCGGGCCCCTCCTCCAGCGAGACGGCGAACGAGGAGCCCGTGCCCTCCTCGATGCCCGCGGTCACGCGGATGTCCTCGATCCGCGCGATGCCGTGCCCGGTGTGGCGGATCGCGGCGCCCGCCAGCAGGCACACGGCCGCGGCCGTGGGCAGGATCCGCCGCCCCTCCAGCGCGTGGGCGTGCACCAGCTCGGAGTCGAGCAGCTCGCCCAGCGGCTGGGCGCTGCGCGTGGGACGCAGCGGCGCCGGATCCCCGGAGAGCGGCTCGGCCGGGCCCAGCAGCACGTGCGTCTGCGCCGTGCGCGCGGATCCGAACTGCTCGACGAACAGGCGCGCCCCGTCGTCCTGGCCCACCAGCGCGTACCCGCGCGAGCGGAACAGCTCGCGGACCGCGTCGGAGACCATGCCGCCCTCCCACGCGCCCCAGTCGATGGCGACCACGTGCGCGTCGGGCAGGCGGTCGGCGAGGGACTCGGCCCAGCGGTCGAGCACGGCGTTGGCCATGGCGTAGTCGGACTGGCCGCGGTTGCCGAAGAGGCCGGCGACCGAGGCGAACAGGGCCACGTGCCGGAGCCGCGCCGTGCCGCCGAGGGCGGCGATCGCGTTCTCGAGGCCGCGGACCTTGGTGGAGATGACGCGCGTGGCGTCCTCGGGGGTCTTGTCGACGAGCAGCCGGTCGGCGATGGCGCCGGTGCCGTGCACGATGCCGGCGATGCGGTCGGCGTACGGCGCGAGGGCGCGGGCGGTGGCGTCGCGGTCGGTGAGGTCGACGCTCGCGTAGTGCACCTCGGTGCCGTCCGCGCGGAGCCGGGCGAGCTGGTCCCGCACCTGGCGGCGCGCGGCGACGGACGCCACGAGCGCGCCCACGGAGCGCGGGGTGGGGCGCCGGTCGGTGCTGCGGAGGTGCTCGGTGGCCGCGGCGCGGAGGTCGGCCTCCTCGGCGAGGCCGCGCGACCAGCCCTCCTCCTCGTCGAGCGGCGTGCGCCCGACGAGGACGAGGCCCGGGCCGGGGTGCGCCGCGGCGAGGTCGCGGATGCAGCGGGCCGTGATGCCCTGCGCGCCGCCGGTCACGAGCACCAGGTCGCCGGCTCCGAGGTCCGCGTAGGCGGCCCGGCCGGAGGCGTCCGCGTCGGGGGCGGGCGCCTCCGGCTCGACGACGGGCGCCTCGCGCCGGCCGTCGCGCCACCGGACGGTGTCGAGCCCGTCGGCGGTGTCGTCGAGCTCCCAGGCGATGAGGGCGGGGGCGGGGTCGTCCGCGCCGCCCTCGAGGAGCAGGGCGCGGGCCCGGATCCCCGGGTGCTCGATGCGCAGCGTGCGGACGAGGCCCGCGAGCCCGGCGGCGGCGATGCCGCGCGCGTCGGTGCCGTCCCGGTCGTCGACGAGCCCGACCGCGAGCAGCTGCGGGGCCGCGTGGACGCCGTCGGCACCCGGGCCGGCGGCCGCGGCCGCGCGGTCCGCGACGGCCAGGGCGAATCCGCGGACCGCCTCGAGCGCCTCCACGAGCGTCTCCGTCGCGTCGGCGTCCGGGCGGGGGCCGACGATGAGCACGAGGTCGGCGTCCGCGTGGTCGGCGTGGTCGCCGTCCCCGTCGATCCGCACGTCGTGCCCGGCCGCCCGGAGCTCGTCCCGCAGCCGGGGCGCGATGCCCGACGCGGATCCGTCACGCACCCGCACCACGCGGGACGCCACGGTCGCCGGGAGGTCGGGTCCCGCGATGCGCGCCCAGCGCACCGTCGACCTGCGGATCCCTGGCGCAGCCTCCTCGTCGTCCGCGGCGGCGGACGCGCGGCGCTCCCGGCTGGTGCCGGTGGTCTGGCCGCGGAGCGCCTCGACGATGTCGCCCAGGGTCCGCAGCTCGGCGACCTCCTCGGGCGAGAACGGCGCGCGGCCGGGGAAGCGCTCGCCGATGGCGCCGAGGATCTCGACCCGCTTGATCGAGTCGATGCCGAGGTCCGCCTCGATGCCCATGTCGGACTCGAGGATGTCGGCCGAGTAGCCGGTCTTCTCGGCCACGATCCCCCGGACGAGCGCGTCGACGTCCACCTCGGCGGCCGGATCCGCGGGGGCGGCGGCGGCGGCGGGTGCCGCGGCGACGGGTGCCGGGGTCGTGGCCGGCGCGGCGGCGGATGCGGACGCGGCCGCGGGGGCGGGGGCCGGCGCTGCTGCCGGGGCGGCCGCGGGGGTCGGCGCGGGTGCCGGGGCGGGCGCGGGCGCCGGCGCGGGCACGGGGTGCAGCCCGGCGGCGGGCTCGGCGGGAGCGGCGGTCGCCTCCACCCGGGGGCGGGCGAGGAGCGCGCCGCCGTCCCGCGCGGTCGGCAGCGCGGTTGCCGGGGCGGCCCCGCCGTCGCCGATGCCGGTGATCAGGCGGTTGACCTGCACGTGCGCGTCGCCGACGGCGATGCACTGCGCGACGATCTCGCGCATCCCGTCCACGGAGAGGCGGCCGGCGCCCCCGTCGAGCATCGCGAGCAGGGACTCGCTGACGTTCTGCTGGCCGGAGAGGAACGCGGCGTGGACGTGCAGCTGCTCCTTCGCGAGGTCGAGCTGGTCGGCGGAGACGGGGGTGGTGCGGGTGGCGGTGGATGCGGAGGTGATGCTCATGGTGGATGACTCGCTTCGCGGGAGGAACGGGAGGGGGGTGGAGGGCACGAGCTCCGCGCGCGGGCGCGGGGCCGTGGGATCGTCGGCCGGGGTCGACGCGCGCAGCGGCGCGGTGGAGGCGTCCTGCTCGTGGGGGGCATCGGCGCGGAGCGCGTACGGGGTGGCCAGGAGCTCCTCATACGCGGCCGCGCGGTCGGCGGACACGTGGTTCACGCCCGCGAGCATCACCGCGGGGCCCTTGCCCGGGCGGGCAGCGGGTCGTGCGCGGAGGCCCGCGCTCTGCCAGCGCGGGAGCGCGCCGGCGACGGCGAGCTGCGCGATCGCGGTGGCGAGCGCCTGCGGGGAGGCGTCGGGGTCGCCCGCGTCCGCGCTCACGACGAGCACGTCGGGGTCGTCGGCGAGGATGCTCGTCGCCAGGCGGCCGAGGACGTTCCCGGGGCCGCACTCCACGAGGATCCGGATGCCGTCGTCGTGCATGCGCCGGACGGCCCGCTCGAAGTCCACGGGCCGGGCGAGCTGGTCCGCGAGGATCCGGGCGTTCGCCGCGGCGTCCTCGCCGTACTCCTCGCCCGCCGTGTTCGCGTAGACCGCGCCCCGGGTCGGGGCGCCGACGCCGTGCGAGCGCACCGCGTCCCCGAACGCGCCCACGGCGCCCGCGACGGCGGGCGTGTGGAACGCGGCGGACACGGGCAGCTCGACCACGCGGATCCCGTCGGCCTCGGCCCGGCGCACGAGCTCGGCGACGGCCTGGACGGGCCCGCCGACGACGAACTGGCGCGGGCTGTTGGCGTTGCAGAGCAGGACGCCCTCGCTGGCGGCGAGGAGCCGGTCGACGGTCTCCCGGTCGGCGAGCACGGCGGCCATGGATCCGGCGTCGCCGTGCGCGCTCGCCGCGTCGGCCATGGCCCGGCCGCGCTCGCGGGCGAGCGTGAGGAACGTGCCGTGGTCGAAGGACCCGGCCGCCCAGAGCGCCGTCAGCTCGCCGAAGCTGTGCCCGACGAAGCCGGATGCGGCGAGCCCGAGCCCCTGCTCGCCGAGGAGCCGGTGGTGCGCGGCGGACAGCGCGCCGATGGCGGGCTGCGCGTTCTCCGTCGCCCGGAGCGCGCGCTCGGCCTCGGCTCCGGCGGCCTCGTCGGCGGGCGGCGGCGGGTAGGCGAGGGCGGCCAGGTGCTCGAGGCCCGGGGTCGCGTACGCGTCCTCCAGCGCGTCCATCAGCAGCGGCTCGCGGAGCACGGCGCCGAGGCCGGCGTCGACGTGCTGGCTGCCCTGGCCGGAGAAGAGGATCCCGACGGTGCCGCGGAGGGCGGCCGGCCGGTGGTGGATCCCGCGCGGATCGGACCACGCGCGCTCCGGCGTCTCCCGCAGGCGCCGCGCGGCGGCCGGCAGGAGCGCGTCGCGCGCGGCCTCCGTCACGGCGACCACGGCGATGCGGGGCGCATCCGCGTCGATGGCGGTGCCCGACGGCACGGGCGCGGCCCCCGCGTCCAGCGCGGCGGCGAGCTCCTCGGCGGTCGGCGCGGTCCAGAGCCACACGGTGGGGCGGTCGAGCGCGTTGCCGAGCTCCCGCGACCGGGGGTGCTCCTCGAGCACCACGTGGAAGTTCGTGCCCCCGAACCCGAAGGCGGACAGGCCCGCGCGGCGCACGGGCCGCTCGGGGGTCCGGAACCACGGCCGGGTGCGCGTGGCCACGTGCAGCGGGCTGCCCGTGAACGCGTCCGCGGGCTTCTCGACCTTGATGGTGGGCGGCAGGATGCGGTGCTGCAGCGCGAGCGAGAGCTTGATGAGGCCGGCGGCCCCCGCCGCGGCCTTGGTGTGCCCGATCTGCGACTTCACGGATCCGATGCCGATGGACGACTCCGCCGCGCCGCTCTCGGTCAGCACCTCGGCGAGGGCGCTGAGCTCGGTGGCGTCGCCGACCGCGGTGCCCGTGCCGTGCGCCTCGATGATCGAGACCGACGTGGGGGAGCAGTCGGCGTCCTCGTACGCGCGGCGGAGCGCGAGCTGCTGCCCGCTCGCCCGCGGCGCGTAGATGGACTTGTACCGGCCGTCGCTCGCCGAGCCGATGCCGCGGATCACCGAGTAGATCCGGTTGCCGTCGCGCTCGGCGTCGTCGAGGCGGCGGAGGGCGAGCATGCCGATGCCCTCGCCGATGAGGGTGCCGTCGGACGAGGAGTCGAACGGCCGCACGTCGCCCGTGGGGCTGAAGGCGGGCGTCTTCGAGAAGCACAGGTACATGAAGATCGTGTTCTCGGCGTCGCAGCCGCCCGTGATCATGGTGTCGGCGCGGTGGTCCACGAGCTCGGCCGCGGCCGCGCGGAGGGCGCCGAGGGAGCTGGCGCAGGCCGCGTCCACCGTCATGTTCATGCCGCCGAGGTCGAAGCGGTTGGCCACGCGACCGGCCACCACGTTGCCGAGCATCCCGGGGAACGAGTTCTCCTCCCAGGGCGCGAACCCGGCGCTGAAGCGGCGGGCGAGCTCGTCGGCGTCGGCCTCGCTCAGGCCGATGGAGCGCGCCGCGCGGCGCACGGCGGGGGTCTGCAGCCGGGCCGAGAGCGGCTGGGTCAGCTGGTTGGCGCCCGTGACGCCGAGCACGATGCCCGTGCGCTCGCGGTCGAACCAGCCGCTGCCCTCGGCGCGGGCGTCCTCCAGCACGTCGCGGGTGACGACGAGGCTGAGCAGCTGCAGCACGTCGGTCACGTCGAGCTGTGCCGGCGGGATCCCGAACTCGATGGGGTGGAACGGCACCGGGTCGATGAAGCCGCCGCGCCGGGAGTAGGTCTTGTCCGGCGCCGAACGGTCCGCCGAATAGTGGTCGGCGACGTCCCAGTGCCATTCCGGGATGTCGCGGATGGAATCCACGCGATCCACGATGCCATTCCAGAATCCCTCCACGTCGGAGGATCCCGGGAACAGGCTCGAAATGCCCACGACGGCGAGCGGGGTGCGCGCCAGACGACGGTCGAGTTCCGCGTCGCCGATGTTCTCGTTCATTCTTCTCCCAATCGAGATGATGAATTCCGCTCGGCACCCGACGGGTGCGAGGTGATATGTCCGGAGAATTCCGGTCGCATTTCCATGGCGCGGGCGATGATCTGCTCGGCGATCACCCCGCGACTCGTCGGGTCGGAGAGCATCGAATAGTGGTCGCCGGGGCACGGGATGACCTCGACGGAATCCGCCGCGTCCTCCCAGCCGTTCGCCGCGCTTTCCGGGAGGAGGCCGTCGACGGGTTTCACGAGCGCGATCCGGGCGGGCCTCGGCCATTCCCGTGATGCGGTCATCCGCACGTTCCGCTCGAGCCCGCCGGTGTAGGCGCGTGCCAGCGCGAGGAACCCGCCGCGGCTCACGTCGGGGGCGATGGCGCCCGCCTCGACGGCGGGTCCGTGGAGGGCAGCGAGGGGCTCCCGCCTGTCGTCGGATCCGGGGGGCGGGGCCGCGAGCGGGCGTCCCGCGCGGGTGCCGAGGTAGTCGGCGAACCAGCGCGCGAGGTGCGTCCGCGAGCCCTCGACGTCGATCGTGGGTGCCACCGTGTCGAGCAGCAGGACGGCGGGATCCCGGGGGGAGCGCTCGCGGACCGCGAGTGCCACGAGGCCGCCGAATGACCAGCCGACCAGGAGATCCGCCTGGTCGAGGAGCGCTCCGTCTTCGTCGAGGAGCCGCGTGACGAGCTCGTCCATGCTGAGGTCCGACGCGGCCGGGTCGAAGCCGGCGTGGGCGTAGTCGCGACGGGTGCCGAGGTCGCTCACGCCCCAGTCGACCCCGGTGCACGCCTCGCCCAGCGGCCCGTACGCGGAGGCGGGCAGGGTGCCCGGGTGGATGACGTGGACCCGGGGTCGCCCCTGGGGAGGCGTGTCGGTGGGCACGGTCTCAGCGGGGGACGGACTCGGGTTCGGAGGCGCTCGCCACGTGCTCGGCGAGCTTCTCGATGGTGGGGAAGTACCAGAGGGCCGTGGGGGCGAGCGCGAATCCGAGCCATTCCTCCAGCTCGCCCGCCAGCACCAGGGCCTCCGTGGAATCCAGCTCGAATTCGTCGAAGAACATGTCGGGGCGCACCTCATGCGCTTCCAGGCCCGTGCGCACGGCGATCTTCTCGATCAGCCATCCTCGTACCTCGTGTGATTCGACCATTTCCCGCATCCCTCTTCCTCTGTCGTTCTCCGGGAGGTGCCACGGCGGGTGCCGGCGGCGTCGAGCACGAAGGTAACCGATGGTAGGTCGGCGCTGTCAAGGGGTCATGCGAACGCATCGAACGTGGTAGTTGAACGCTAAAGGGCCGATTGTGGACAGGATCGTGATCAGCGTCTGTCGGCGAGTGGGCTCATCGACTCGGGTCGCGGGCACAGGATCCTGGGGATTGCCTGGTGGAACGAGGATGCGGCCATTCCCGGCGCGCGGCGGACGCTTCTCGGGGCCTTATTTCCAGACTCCGTCCAATGCCCCCCGTTCTGGGGGTTTTGCCGGGAGCCGCAACCAACACCCGCACCGTGCGGGCAGTCGTCCGTGCCCCGTGCGGGGGCGCATGCCGAGCCGGTCAGGCGTCCCCGCGCTCCAGGGTGAGGCCCTTCTCGTGGTGCGCGACGCGGCGGAGGGCGAGCAGCACCGGCTCGTAGAGGGCCGTGCCCAGCACCGCGAACTCCACGGCGCCCTGCGGGTCCGACCACGGGACGCGGGAGAAGTCCGCGTCCGCGATGTGCCGCACCGCGTCGACGTAGGTGCGGATCTGCGACTCGTCGAGCGCGATCCCCGCCTCCTCGGCGAGCTCGAGCGCCCGATCGAGCTGCGCGACGGGCACGGAGTCGGCCGTGTGCTGCACGCCGAGGCGGTCCAGCAGGGCCTCTGTGCCCGCGGTGGAGCGCGCCGGAGGGGCCTCGCCGGCCGACGTGGAGCGATCCCCGCTGGGGAGCGCCGCCGTGGCCTTCCGCATCGCGCCCACGACGCTCTGGTCGGGATCCGCGACGAGGTCGAGGATCGTCCCCGCCTGCTCGATGGTGACGCCGACCACGTGGATCAGGCCGCGCACGAGGCGCAGCCGGGCCAGGTGCGTCTCGTCGAACGCGGTCCGGCGGGCGTTGACCTTGTCGCCCGGGTGGAGCAGCCCCTCGCGCAGGTAGTACTTGATGGTGGCGACGGAGCAGCCGGATCGTTCGGCGAGCTCGGAAATGGGCAGGGCGGTCATCCTGCAATGATAGGGAAACTATCTACAGGCGCCCCGAGAGGGCCGTCAGCGGACATCACGGACGCGCAACGGGCGCCATTCCCGGCCCGATTCCGGAGCCGGCGGGCAGGCGCCTCCCGCACGCCCCTGGCCCCTGTGGAAAATCCCATCACGTGTGCGGTATTCGAGCATTACGCGACCCTGGGCTGCGCTCCTACGCCAGGCCCCAGCGCTTCAGCAGGAGCACGACGAGCACGGTCGGCTTCATCCACGGCACCTCGCCGACGCGGTACTCCTCGGCGCGCGCGAGGCGCTCGGCGAGGTCCGGCCGCAGCGCGCGGAGGTACGGCCGGGCCTTCGCCGCGTGCACCGAGTCGGAGACGATGCGGATCGTGTCCGCGTCCTCGAGGAACGGGATCGCGTTCGCGATGTTCTCGCGCGTGCTGGTGCTCGTGTCCTCGAGGACGAGGGGACCCCGGTAGCCGAGCTCGTCGCGGGCGTACCTGGCGAGGATCCGCGCCTCGGGCTCGGTGCCCCTCACCGATCCGCCGCAGAGGACGAGGGTGCTCGAGGTGGCGCGCGGATGCATCGAGCGCAGCCCCGCGCGGACGCGGTACCGGTTGATGGCGTTGGCGCGCGGGCCGCGGTTGCCGTAGCCCAGCACGACGATCGCCTCGCGGCCGATCTCGGCGTCCGCCCGTCTCGGATCGAGCCCGCGCGTGCTGGCCAGGCGGTGCGCGACCTCGCTGGCGACGAGGGCGACCGCGGCGGCGGCCCCGATGGCGACGAGCAGGGGGCGGGTCCGCATCCGCTCAGGCTACGCGCCGCGACCCGCCTGACCCGCGTGGTTCAATGGCCGTGCTTCCCGCGGGCGGCACGGCGGTGGGGCTCGCCGTCCCCAACCTCGACACCCTCGTCGACGACAGTCCCTGTCTCACGGCTAGCCATGCCCTCCGAGATGGGAGACCCCATGACCGACCACGCGCAGCCCGACGACCACGAGGTCCGCGACGGCGCACCCCTCGACAGCGACATCGAGGTGGACGACGACCCGGGCCGCCCCGTCCACCTCTGCTGGTCGTCGCTCGGCCTCGTCGCGCTCGGCGGCGCGGTGGGCACGGGGATCCGCGAGGCGCTCGCGCTCACCTGGCCCGCGCCGGCCGGTGGCGTGCCCGTGACCATCCTCCTCATCAACGTGGTCGGCGCCTTCGTGCTCGGCGCCCTGCTGGAGGCGCTCGCCCGGCGGGGGCCCGACGCGGGCCGCCGCCGCGCGCTCCGCCTGCTCGTGGGCACGGGCGTGCTCGGCGGCTTCACCACGTACAGCTCGCTCGCCACCGACGCGGCGTCGCTCGCCGGATCCGCGCTCGGCGTCGCGCTCGCCTACGCCGCGCTCTCGCTCGTCGCGGGGGCGGCGGCGTCCGTCGCCGGGATCGCCGCGGGCGCCGCGCTCCACCGTCGCACGGCGGCAGGCCGGGCGACGGGGGCGGCGTCGTGACCGGTCCGCTCGTGTTCGCGCTGATCTGCGTGGCCGGCGGCGTCGGGGCCGCCCTCCGCCTCCTCGTCGACGGCGCCGTCCGCGCCCGCCTCGGCTCCGCGTACCCGTGGGGCACGACCGTCATCAACGTCACCGGATCCCTCGGGCTGGGCCTCCTCACGGGCGCGGCCGCGCAGGCGGGCCTCCCGCACGACCTGCTCCTCATCCTCGGCGGCGGCCTCATGGGCGGCTACACGACCTTCAGCACCGCGAGCCTCGAGACGGTGCGGCTCGCCCAGGCGGGCCGCATCGGCGCGGCGCTCGCGAACGGCGTCGGGATGCTCGTCGTCTGCGTCGCGGCGGCCGGTCTCGGGATCGTGGTGGGCCAGGCGCTGTGACGGCCCTCTCGCCCGTCGGTGCCGCGGACGTGCCGGCCCTCCACGACTTCCTCGCGGCGGCGGACCTCACGGTGACCGGGCTCGACGACCCGGGCGTGCGGCTCTGGATCCAGCGTGACGCCGACGGCCGCATCGCCGCGAGCACCGGCTTCGAGCTCAGCGCGGACGGACGGCACGCGCTGATCCGCAGCGTCGCCGTCGCGGCCGCGCTGCGGTCCGCGGGCCTCGGCTCGACGCTCGCGCGGCACGCGCTCGCCGAGGCGGCGGCCGCCGGCGCCGAGCGCGCCTGGCTGTTCTCGCGGAGGTCGGGTCCGTTCTGGCAGGGCCTCGGCTTCGCGGCGGCGGATCGCGACGCGCTGGCCGCCGCGCTGCCGGACGCCCGCCAGGTGGTCGCGTTCCGCGCGAGCGGCCAGCTGGCGCGCGAGGTCGCGTGGTCGCGCCCGCTCGGACCGGCCGCGGACCCGGACCGCCGGGGATGACGGACACCGTCACCGTCACCGTCGCCGCCGCCTACGCCGCGCGCGCCGCCGAGTACGCGGAGCGCCTCGGCACCCTCGACGCGGTGCACCCCGCGGATCTCGCGCTCGTCACGACATGGGCCGACGGGATCACGGGACAGGTGCTCGACGCCGGGTGCGGACCCGGCCACTGGACCGCGTTCCTCGCCTCCCGCGGCCTCGACGCGCGCGGCGTGGACCTCGTGCCCGCCTTCGTCGCGCACGCCCGCGTCGCGCATCCGGGCGTCCCGTTCGCGGTCGGCGACCTGGACGCGCTCGACGCCGGCGACGGCGCGCTCGGCGGCGCGCTCGCCTGGTACTCGCTCATCCACCACGCGCCCGCGCGGATCGGCGTGCCGCTCGGCGAGCTGGCGCGAGTGGTGCGGCCCGGCGGGGGCCTGCTCGTCGGCGGGTTCGCGGGCCCCGCCGGGATCCCGGACGCCGAGCCCTTCGACCACGCCGTCACGCGCGCGTGGCGCTGGTCGCCGGACGCCCTGGCCGCGGAGATCCGGGCGGCCGGCTTCGCCGTGGACGAGGTGCACACGCGCCGCGGTCCCGGATCCCGGCCGCATGTCGCCATCACGGCCCGCCGCTCCGGTTGATCCGCGGGGCGCACCGGCGCGCATCCGCCCGGCCGCGCAAGGCCCTCCCGGCGCGACGCCCGGATCGGCATCATGGGGCGACCGTCCGTCGCCCCGTCCCCGAGGAGTCCCCGTGCCCGTGCTCCCCCGACCCCGCCCGGGCGCGCGGTGAACCTCGCGCTCCTGGCGTCCACCGCGCTCCCGTTCGTCGTGAGCCCGGGCGCGAGCTTCACGCTCACGATCGGCGCCGCCGCGACAGGGGACCGACGCGCGGCGCTGCGCGTCTGGGCGGGGACCGCGCTCGGCGTGCTCCTCATCGCGGCGACCCTCGGCTTCAGCGGGCTCGCCCAGCTCGTGTCCGGGGATCCGCGGGCGCGCCTCGTGCTCGGCATCGTCGGCGGCGCGGTGCTGGTCGGGATGGGCGTCGCGTCGGGGATCTCCGCGCTGCGTCGCGCCCCGGCCGGCGCGCGCCCCGATGGGCTGCGCCCGCGCCTCGTGCTCGCGGCGTTCGTCGCCGTCGTCACCAACGTCAAGGCGATCGGCTTCTACGTGCTCGTCGTCCCCACCCTGCGCGGCTCGGGCCTCGACGGGCCCGCGCTCTTCCTCGTCTTCGCCGCGGTGCACATGGCGATGATGCTCGGCTGGCTCTCGCTGCTCGGGGCGCTGGTGCGGGGCATCCCGGGTGTGGCGACCTCCCCGCGAGTCCGCGCCGCCCTCCTCCTGCTGGCCGCCGCCACGCTCGTGCTCCTCGGGATCCGCACCGCCGTCGCCGCCCTCGCCGCCTGAACCGCCGGATCCGCGGCCGGCGCGGCGACGCCCCTAGGCTCCCTGCATGCCCTCTGCCGACGCGGATCACGGACCCGAGCTCGACTGGACCACGACCGGGCGCACCGACGTCCACCGCGGTCGCGTGGTGCTGGTCGACCACGAGGTGCGGCTGCCCGACGGATCCGCGACCAGGTACGAGGTGGACGAGAGCGTGCCGTTCGCGGTCGCGACCCTCGTGATCGACGGCGACCACGTGCTCCTGACGCGCCAGTTCCGGTATCCGCTCGGGCGGTGGATCCTCGACCTCCCCGGCGGCGCGGGCGACGCCCGCGAGCAGCCCGTCGAGTCCGCCCGCCGCGAGCTCGAGGAGGAGCTCGGCCTCGTCGCGTCGGAGATCCGCCCGCTGCGCACCTACGCGGTGAACCCGGGCCGCGCGTCCTGGCTCGTGCACGTCTTCGCCTGCACGACCCCGACGACGCCGGGCACGGCCGACCGCTCCGACCCGTCCGAGCAGGTGCGCCTCGTCCGCATGCCCGTCGCGGAGCTCGACGCGCTCATCGCCGCGGGCGGCATCGTGGACCCGACCCTGTTGATCGCCCGCGCGGCCGCCGCCGAGCAGGGGCTGCTGCCGCCGGTGGCGCCGTCGCGCTAGCGCGACCCGCCAGGCCGCGCGCGCGGTCAGCCCGCGCGACCTCGCCGCGCGAGGCGCGCGATCCGGTCGCACAGCTCCTGGTAGCCGATGCCGACCGCCGCGGCCGACTGCGGCAGGAGGCTCGTCGCGGTGAGGCCCGGGAGGCTGTTCGCCTCGATGATCCACAGTGCGCCCGCGTCGTCGAGGCGGAAGTCGGAGCGGCTGTACCCGGCGAGCCGGAGGATCCGGTGGGCCGCCAGCGCCGCCGCCCGCGCCTCGTCCGCGACGTCGTCGGGCAGGTCGGCCGGGAAGGTCTCCGCGATGGCGCCCGCCTGGTACTTCGCGGCGTAGGTGAACGCCTCGTCCACGGGCACGCCGATCTCGCCGACCGCGAGCGCCTCGCCGTCGAGCACGCCGACCGTCAGCTCGCGGCCGCGCACGAACCGCTCGACCATGACCGTGCCGTGCCGGCCGGCGAGCTCGAGCGCCGCGGGCAGCTCCGCGGCGGCGCGCACCACGGAGAGGCCGACGGTGGATCCCTGCCCGGTCGGCTTCACGACCACCGGGAACCCGAGGGCGGGCCCGACCGCGCCGGGCTCCGGGTCGATCAGCCAGTCGGGCGTCCGAACGCCGCCGGCGCGCAGCAGCGTCTTGGCGACGTCCTTGTCCATCGCGAGCGCGCTGCCGAGGGAGCTGGATCCGGTGAACGGGATGCCCGCGAGCTCCAGGAGCGCCTGCAGGCGGCCGTCCTCGCCGGATCCGCCGTGCAGCGCGAGGAACACGAGGTCGCTGTCGCGGAGGTCGGTCGGCAGGCGCAGCACCGCGGCGGATCCGCCCGCGCCCGCGGTGGCGAGCTCGGCGGAGGTCGGCGGGCGGACGCCGACGTCGGGGGTGAGGATCCGGGCCTCGTCGGCCGCGCCGAGCGCGCCGCGCGCGGTGTCGACCGCGACCACCTCGTGCCCGAGCGCCCGGAGGGCCGGGACGACCTGCGCGGCGCTGGCGATGGAGACGTCGCGCTCCTCGCTCTCGCCGCCGAAGAGCACTGAGATCCGCATCCCGCGACCCTATCGGCGGGCGGCACGCGCGCGGCGCCGCGCGCTGCGTCTCCGGATCCGCGTCCTCCGCCGGGCCCGGAGCGTCGTGGCCCGACGCGGGCCGTCCCTCACCGGACCGACCGTCGATGCGCCCGACCCCGCTCTTCACCAGACGTTCGTCTGGCGGACTGATCCGCACCCGGTCGCGGTCCTACCGGCGTCCCGCGGGTCGCCACCCGCATCCCCCACCCGATCGGAGAACCCCGTGCACGCTCGCACCACCGCTCCCCGCCCGCGCCGCTCCCGCGTCGCCCTCGCCGCCCTCGTCATCGCGGGCTCCGCGCTCGTCGGCGTCGGCACCGCCCCGGCCGCGCAGGCGTCCGCCGCCGCTCCGGCGGCCGCGACGACCACCACGGTCGCCCCTCCCGCCGCGACCACCGTCGCCCCCGCCGGCGACCCGGTCGCCGCGTCCGACTACTACGTGCGCCGGCAGACCGTGCGCTTCTCCGCGCAGATGCAGCGGTACGGCGACGTCGTCGTGTCGATCCTGGTGCAGGGGCCGAACCCCGGCAACGGCCGGCCCGGCTGGTCGCGCTGCGTCGACCTGCCCCAGTCCGGCCTCCCCATCTGGACCGAGATCGACGTCGACCTGCTCGCGAACGCGCGCTACACGGTGTCGTCCTACAGCGACTTCGCCTGCTCGCGTGGCATGAACTACCGCTGGACGACGGGCACCGTCGACACGCGGTGGACGCACTGGATCGTGTACACGGTCCGCTCCCCGCACGTGACCCTGCGCTAGCCGCGCCTCTCACGACGACGACCGACGCCCCCGATGCCGCATCGGGGGCGTCGGCGCGTCCGGGCGCGGTCCGCGCGGGATCCGGCCGGGAGGCGGATCAGTCGGCGGCGCGCCGCGCGTAGGTCAGCACCGCGTTGCCCGCGCTCGTGATCTCGGAGCGGCGCAGCTCCAGCCGCGTGGTCGGGTCGTCGGGCTCGAAGAGGCGGCGGCCGGCGCCCGCGACGACCGGGTGGACCATGAGGGTCAGCTCGTCGAGCAGGCCCGCGAACAGCAGCGCGCGCGTGAGCGAGATGCTCGACAGCACGGCGATCTCGCCGCCCTCCGTCTCCTTCAGCCGCGCGATCGCCGCCAGCGCGTCGCCCTCGATGCGCGTCGCGTTCCAGCCGAGGTCGCCCGTGAGGGTGGTCGTGGCCACGAGCTTCTCGAGCGGGTTGACGAACGCCGCGAACGGATCGTCGGCGGGCGCGGCCGGCCAGTGCGCCGACCAGTCCTCGAAGCCGCGGCGGCCCATCACGGCCGTGGTGACCGACGAGATCATGCGGCCGAGGCCGGCGCCGAGCTCGGGGTCGAACGAGTCGAACTGGAACAGGTGCGGCGACTCCACGACGCCGTCGACGGACGTGAACAGGCCTGCGGTGAGTCGTCGCACGCGCTCCTCCTCGAGCTCGGGTGTGGACGCCATGATCCGCGCCGGGCGGCCGCGCGTAAAGGGCGGGAGCGGACACGCCGCTGGTTAACCGGTTCACAGATGCGGCCGCGCGGTGTTAGCGTCGCCGCCATCGGGTCCGCGACGACGCTCCCGCCTGCGTCCGCGACGGCGGACCGCGGTGTCGTCGTGGCCCGGATCCCGCGACCCCTCCGAGAGGCACCATGACCGACACCGCATCCCCGCTCCGCGTCACCGTCTGGGGCGAGAACCGCCACGAGCAGATCGAGCAGCACGTCCGCGACCGCTACCCGACCGGGATGCACGGCGCGGTCGCCGAGGGCGTGCGGGAGAACCTGCCCGACGCGCACGTCGAGATCGCGACGATGGACCAGCCCGAGCACGGCCTCACCGAGGAGCTGCTCGCCCGCACCGACGTCCTCACCTGGTGGGGCCACGCGGCCCACGCCGAGGTGGACGACCGGGTCGTCGAGCGCGTGCACCGCCACGTGCTCGACGGGATGGGGCTCATCGTGCTGCACTCCGGGCACTGGTCGAAGATCTTCACGCGCCTGATGGGCACCACTTGCACGCTCCGCTGGCGCAGCGAGCACGACCGCGAGCTCGTGTGGACCGTGAACCCGCAGCACCCCATCACGCGCGGCGTGCCGAACCCCATCGTCATCGACGAGCAGGAGATGTACGGCGAGTACTTCGACGTGCCCACGCCCGACGAGCTCGTCTTCATCTCCGGCTTCACGGGCGGCGAGGTGTTCCGCAGCGGCATGACCTACCGCCGCGGCTTCGGCCGGATCTTCTTCTTCTCGCCCGGCGACCAGGACTTCCCCGTCTACCACCACCGCGACGTCCGCCGCGTGATCGCGAACGCCTGCGAGTGGGCGCGGCCCGACCGGCGCGAGACGCCCACGCTGCTGCGCTACGAGCTCGGCGAGTACTACGACGGCACCGACTACGCCGGGGCGCTCGAGCGATGACCGACGTCGGGAAGCGCGCGGGCGCCGCGCATCGGATCGTCGCGCCCGCCGACGGCGCGCGGCTGCGCGTCGTGCAGGTCGGGGCGGGCGGCATGGGCCAGCAGTGGCTGCAGGCCGTCGCGGAGGATCCCGACGTCGAGCTCGTGGGCGTCGTCGACCTCGATGAGGAGGCGGCGCGGGCCGGGGCCGCCGCGCACGGGGCGTCGGCGGAGTGGTCCACCGACCTCGGGGAGATCCTCGCGCGCGTCCGGCCCGACGCGGTGATCGACGTCACCATCCCGCGGGCGCACCATCCCGTCACCACGCAGGCGCTGTTCGCGGGGATCCCGGTGCTCGGCGAGAAGCCGGTCGCCCTCACGGTCGCCGAGGGCCTGTCGCTCGCGGCGGCCGCGGAGGTCACGGGCGAGCTGTTCATGGTCAGCCAGTCGCGCCGCTACGACGACCACCTCGTCGCCCTCAAGCGGCGGGCGGCCGACCTCGGCGGCGTCGGCATCGTCACCACGGAGTTCTTCAAGGCCCCGCGCTTCGGCGGGTTCCGCGAGGAGATGGACGACGTGCTGCTGCTCGACATGGCCGTGCACCAGTTCGACGCCGTGCGGTACCTGCTCGACGCGGATCCCGTGAGCGTCTACTGCGAGTCCTACAACCCCGCGTGGAGCTGGTACCGCGGCGACGCGGGCGCGACCGCGGTCTTCGCCTTCGAGGGCGGCGTGCGGTACGCCTACACGGGCAGCTGGTGCAGCCCGGGCGCGGAGACGTCGTGGAACGGATCCTGGCGGGTGAGCGGCGCGCACGGCACCGCGCTCTGGGACGGCGACCACGCGCCCACGAGCGAGATCCCGGACGCGCCCGGCGGCCCGCCCGCGGAGCCCGAGCCCGCCGGGTCCGTCGGCGTGGGGATCGCCGGATCGCTGCGCGCGTTCGTCCGGGCGCTCCGCACGGGGGCGCGGCCGCACGGCGAGGTGCACGGCAACGTGATGAGCCTCGCCATGGTGGAGGCCGCGATCGAGTCGAAGGGCACGGGCGCGCGGCTCGCGATCGACGACGTGCTCGAGCGCGCGTACGCGACCGCGCTCGCCGACGAGCGGCGCGACGACGTGCGCGCGCGGCTCGAGTCGTGGCGTGCGCGCGGCGTGCGCGAGGCGCTCCAGGGGCCGCCGGTCGTCGAGGTCCCGGCGGGCTCCCCGGCCGTCGTCCGCCCGGCCGCCGCCGGGTAGCCTCGTCGGGTGGGGATCCAGTGACCGGCGACGAGGCGGGCGGCGTCGTGCCGCTCGCGCCGGATCCGCGCTCGCGCGAGATCCCGCCCACCGGCGACGCCCGCTCCCGCGGCACCACGCCCGACCACGTCCGCCGCTCCAACCTCGCGACCGTCCTCCAGATCGTGCACGAGACCGGCCCCGCGTCCCGCTCCGAGCTGACGCGGGAGACGGGCCTCAACCGGTCCACCATCGCGGCCCTCGTGGGCGAGCTGCAGGAGCTCGGGCTCGTGGTCGAGTCGGAGCCGCCCGGCACCAACCGCGTCGGCCGGCCGAGCCCCATCGTCTCCGCCGACCCGCGCGTGGTCGTCTTCGCCGTGAACCCCGAGATCGACGCCGTGACCGTCGGCCTCGTCGGCCTCGACGGCGTGGTGCAGCAGCGGATCCGTCGCGACACCGACGGCGTGCCCACCGCGGCCGAGGCCGCCGGGCTCGCCGCCGCGATCATCGCCGAGCTGCGCGTCGGCCTGCGCGCGACCCGACCCGATGCCCTCGTGCTCGGCATCGGCGTCGCGGTCCCCGGCCTCGTGCGCTTCGACGGCGGGCTCGTGCGCCTCGCGCCGCACCTCGGCTGGGTCGACGAGCCGTTCGCCGGGCTCCTCGCCGAGGCGACCGGGCTGCCCGCGCTCGCCGCCAACGACGCGAGCCTCGCGGCCGTCGCCGAGGGCCGGTTCGGATCCGGCCGCGACGTCGACGACCTCGTCTACCTCAACGGCGGCGCGTCGGGCGTCGGCGGCGGCGTGCTCATCGGCCGGCGCCCGTTCGGCGGCGCGGAGGGCTACGGCGGCGAGCTCGGCCACACCCTCGTCGACTCCGGCGGCGAGCTCTGCCACTGCGGCGCGGTCGGCTGCCTGGAGACCACCGTCGGCCAGGACGCGCTGCTCGAGGTCACGGGCCTCCCGCGCGCCCGCGCCGACGAGCTGGGCGACGTGCTCGCGGCGGCCCTCGCGGCGGGCGACCCGGCCGTCACGGCAGAGGTCGAGCGGCAGATCGACAACCTCGCGGTCGCGCTGCGCAACGTCGTCAACATCTTCAACCCGTCGCTCGTGGTGCTCGGCGGGTTCCTCGGGTCGCTGCACGCGGCGGATCCCGACCGCATCCTCGCCCGCGCCACCGCCCAGGCGCTGCCCGGCGCGCGCGAGGCCCTGCGGATCCGGCGCGCGGCCCTCGGCCCCGACCGGCTGATGATCGGCGCGGCCGAGCTCGCCTTCGCGCGCGTCCTCGTGGACCCGTCGGGCGTGATGCGCGCCGCCGCGGCGGAGCGCACGACGGCGTGAGCGCCCCCGTCGACCTGGTGATCCTCGACTGCGACGGCGTCCTCGTCGACAGCGAGGTGCTCGCGGTGGAGGTCGACCGGCGGGTGCTCGCGGAGCTCGGCTGGGACCTCTCGATCGAGGAGATCGTGGAGCGGTTCGTCGGGAAGTCGCACGCGACCTTCACCGCCGAGGTCGCCGCGCACCTCGGCCGCGACCTCGCCGACGACTGGGACGCGCCCTACGCGCGCTGGTACGCGGACGCGTTCGAGCAGCACCTGCGGCCGGTCGACGGCATCGCGGACGCGCTCGACCGCATCGCGACGCCGACGTGCGTGGCATCGAGCGGCGACCACCCGAAGATCCGTGCGAACCTCGCGCGCACGGGCCTGCTCCCGCGCTTCGACGGCCGGATCTCGAGCGCCACCGAGGTCGCGCACGGCAAGCCGGCGCCCGACCTCTTCCTCCTCGCGGCGTCGCGGATGGGCGTGGATCCCGCGCGCTGCGTCGTCGTGGAGGACAGCCCGTACGGCGTCCAGGGCGCGCTCGCCGCGGGCATGCGGGCGCTCGGCTACGCGGGCGGACTCACCCCGGCGGACCGCCTGCGCGATGCGGGCGCCGTCGTCTTCGACGACATGCGCGAACTGCCGCGGCTCGTGCGCGGGCTCGCGGGCTGAGCCGGGGATCCCGCCCGGCCGGCCGACGAGGATCCGGTCAGCCCGCGCTGACGGCCCGCCGCCGCACCGCGCGCGCGACGAGCGCGCCGAGGATCCCCACGACGACCGCCACCGCGAGCTGCCCGAGCACGCCGCCCTGGCCTCGGAGCACCTCGCCGCCCACCATGCCGCCCGCCTGCACCAGCTCGAGCGGGTAGCGCAGCATGCTGCGGTTGCCCAGGGCGTACGTGACGCCGACCACCACCGCCGTCCCGAGCCAGAGCAGCAGCACCGCGGCGACCGACCCGATCACGCGGCCGACCGACCGCAGCCCCGTGAGCGCGATGGCGACGCCGAGCACGACGGACGGCACCCACGAGATCACGGGCAGGATCGCGTACGCCGTGTCGCTCAGCATCCCGTCCTCGCCGGGGGACACGAGCCCGCCCGACCACTCGCCGAGCAGCACGACCGGGAATGCCGCCGCGACGACCGCGAGGCCGGCGGACGCGCGGGCGAGGAGCACCGCGACGACCGCCGCGAGCAGCACCATCGCCGCGGTGCCGGCGACGAACGCGACGAGGTACACCTGCGCTTCGCTGATGCCCGCGCCCGTGCGGCCGCCCGCGCCGGAGACGTCGTCCACGCCGAGCCCGTCGGCCGTCACGGTGGCGGTCTGCACGAGCGCGACGACCTGCACGAGGAGCAGCCCCGCGACCACCAGCCACGAGCCGTGCCGGGGGAGCCGCGACCGCAGCGCGCGGGCGGCGGTGCCCGCGATGCCGCCGCCCACCAGGATCACCGCGGCCAGCAGGCCCGCCGTGTACTGGTTGAACGGCAGCAGCGCGATGGGCATGTCGGCCGCGGACGTGATGTCCTCCCGCCACAGGTTCTGCAGCGGGAGGCGCAGGCCCGCGAGGATCCACGGCAGCAGCCCGAGCACCGCGGCGGCGACGCCGACGGCCAGCGCGAGGAGCGCGCCGCGGGCGCCGCGGATCACGCGATCCGGGTGAGGTGCGGGTGCGGGTGCGGATGCGGGTGCGGGTGCGGCCGCGGGTGCGGATGAGGGGGCGGCGTCGGGCGTCGTCATCCGCCCACGCTAGCGACGGGCCCGCCGCGGGCGCGCGCCCCCGACCGGGGCAGCCTGTGGACTCCGGCGACCGCCCGGGCGCGTCGTCTGCCTAAGCTCACGGCACCCGACCCGGTCCACCCGCGCTCGCCCCCTCCGCCCGCTCCTCACGAACGGATCCGCCATGCCCCGCCGCGCCCTGCTCGCCACGTCCGCGTTCGCCGTCACCCTCGCCGCCCTCCTCGGCGCCGCCGCGCCCGCGCAGGCGTGCCCGCGCGACCCGGCGGAGCAGCAGGCGGTCACCGCCGTCGCGTCCGCCGCCCTCGACCGCCTCGAGATCGCCGACGACGTGGCCGCGTCGAAGTTCCTGTCGGGCAAGGCCGTCGCGGATCCCGCGCGCGAGCAGGCCGTGATCGACGCCACCATCGCCGCGGCGAAGGCCGACGGGGTCGACCCCGTCGCCGCCGAGCGCGTCATCCGCGCGCAGATCATCGCGAGCAAGCAGGTGCAGTACGCGCTCATCTCCTTCTGGCGCGCGAACCCCGCGCAGGCGCCGACGACCGCGCCCGACCTCACCACGAGCGTCCGCCCGCGCATCAACGCGGTCGACGCCCGGCTCGTCCCGGCCATCGGCGCCGCGTCCGTCGCCCTCGACGACGCGTCGTGCCACCACCTCGTCACGAACGCCCGCGGCGAGCTCGGCCAGGGCCTCGACGACGCGCACCGCAAGGCGTTCCGCACGGCCCTCGCGACCCTCTGCACGCCGGAGTCCTGAGCCGCCCCACCGACCCGGTCGGGCCCGCTGCCCCGATGCGCTGGCCCGGCCCACCCAACGAACCGCGCGCGTCCGCCCTCCGGGGCGGACGCGCGCCGTCGTCCTCCGCTCGCGTCAGGCGCCCTGCCCGCGCGGCCCGAACATGATCACGGCGACGCCGAGGAGGCAGATGACGGAGCCGATCACGTCCCACCTGTCCGGGCGGTAGCCGTCCACGACGGCGCCCCAGACGAGCGAGCCCGCGACGAAGACGCCGCCGTAGGCCGCGAGGATCCGCCCGAACGACGCGTCCGCCTGCAGCGACGCGATGAAGCCGTAGGCGCCGAGAGCCATGACGCCGAGCCCGGCCCACCACCACGGCTTCGCCTCGCGCACCGCCTGCCAGACGAGCCAGGCGCCGCCGATCTCGGCGGCCGCGGCGAGGGCGAACAGGATCACGGTGCGCAGCAGCATGCTCCGAGCATGGCGGAAGCGGTCGCGCGGGTCAGCCCTCGCGGCCCGCGTCAGGCGGTCGACGCGATGTCGGCGGCGAACGCCGCCACCCGGGTCCGCAGGTCGTCGATGAGCTGGGCCGTCGCCGCCGCGGGGTCGAAGCCGAGGTACGGGATCGGCCGGGGCTTCCGCACGTTGGCGCTGCACTCGAAGTCGGTGCACACGAGCGTGCCGACCGTGTTGCCGTTGCGGCCCGCGGCGCCCGCCCGGCGCGCGCCGTAGAACCCGACCGGGTTCGGCAGGCGCACGTCCTGGCACCACGTGCACTGCGCGCGGGACCGCGGTGCGGTGGAGGACTGCTGCAGCAGCACGCCGATCAGCTCGTCACCCACGGGCGCGACGACGATGCCGCGCTGCGGGGCCTTCGGGTCGCGCCAGCCGAGGAAGTCCAGGCGGTCCCAGGCGAGGTCGGCGAAGCCCTCGGGGAGGCGGAGGTCGCGCGCCTCGCGCTGCGACGCGTTGACGAGGGAGGCGCGGATGTCGGATTCGGTCAGGGGGAGCATGTGGAGCCCTTCGTGCGGGGTCGCGGCGGTGCCGCGGAGGTGGGTGTCGGGGACGGCGGCCGGATCCTCGCGGATCGACGGGGCGCCGGGTGCGGCCGGCCCGAGCGGGGCGCGGCGACGGATCCGGTGACTACCTGGTGCCGACGGACGTGCCGCCGACGACCTCCCCACGCCCCGAGGGCGTCGTGCTGCTCGTGATGCTCACGCGACAACGGTACCCCGGGTGGGGAACGCCGACCCGGTCAGCGCGTCCAGGCGTACGGCGTGGTCGTCGAGCAGGCGACGAGGCCGGAGCGCTCGAGGATGGGGCGGGAGAAGTCGGTCGAGTCGCTGTGCATCAGCGTGCGGCCGGCGGCGAGGGCCGAGCGCGCCCGGGCCGCGGTGAGGGCGCGGTAGATGCCCCGGCCGCGCCACTCCGGCAGGGTCGCGCCGCCCCAGAGCCCGGCGAAGTCGGATCCCGCGACGGGCTCGAGCCGGCCCGCGGAGACGATCCGCCCGTCGGCCTCGGCGACCCACAGCTCCATGCCGTCGTCGAGCCGGAGGCGGCGGAGGATCGCGTCGGCGTGGGCGGAGGAGACCCGGTCGCCGAAGACCTCGTCCTGCATGGCGCTCATCGCCCGCACGTCGGCGTCCGCGGTGATGCGCCGGAGCGTCACGCCCGCGGGGAGCGGCACGTCGACCGCGAGCGCCCGCGCCTCGCCCAGCATGATCGACTCGCGCTCCTCGGGCACGAAGCCGTTCTCCCGCAGGATCCCGTCGAGCCCGGGGGCGTGGTCGTGGCCCCGGGTCTTCCACTCCACGGTCGCGATCGCGGGGTCGTCGCGGTAGCGCGCGAGCGCGGCGGGGACGAGCTCGCGCAGGCCGGCCTCGTCGAGGCCGCCGAGGTCGGCGTACGTGATGAAGCCGCGTCCGCCGAGGAAGACGATGAGGCGCAGCGGGCCGAGCTCCCGCACGTCGAGCGCGCTCGGCGTCTCGGCGTCGGTGCGGAGCTGGGCGTCGTAGGCGGCGAGGAGGGCGGCGGGGGTGGCGGGCACGGGGATCACGGTACGGGCTCGGGCAGCCACCGGAGCTCGATCCGGAACGGCCGCGTGCCGAACGCGATGCGCTCGTCGGCGTCGTGCTCGCGCCCGTCCACCCGCACCGTCGCCGCCCGCGGCAACCGCAGCGTCGTGCCGTCCGCGGGCGCCAGCCACTCCGCGCCCGGCACGCGCCGCACCACGAGGGACGCGCCCTCCGGATCCCAGTCGAGCCGGTCGACGACCAGCCCGCCGCGCGCGCGGAGCCCGCTGACGGATCCGCGCGCCCACGCCGCCGGCAGCGCGGGGAGGACCGCGAGCGAGGCCGCGTCGGACCCGAGCAGCATCGCCGCCACGAGCGCGGGCAGGCCGCCGCTCGCGTCGAGGTTGAAGAGGCGGCCCGCGTCGTGCCGGGTCGTGAGGGTCGGGCTCCAGTGGTCGACGGCGAGCCACTCGACGCACGTGAGCGCGGACGCGCCGTCGCCGAGGACCGCCGCCGCGAGCCCCACCTGCACCAGGCCGAACGCCATCACCATCCGGCCGGGAGACGCGGTCGGGTCCTCCGCGCGCCACGCGATCTTCGCGGCGACGGTCCGCGCGGCCGCGGCGCGGAGGCGGACGGCCGCGTCCCCGTCGCCGACGAACGCCGGATCCGCCTCGTCCCCGAGCGGGTGGAGCTGGGACGCGTGGCGGTGCGCGATCCGCTCGGGCCAGCGCGGATCCAGCCACTCGGCGAGCGTGCCGTCGTCGGCCACGCGGTAGGGCGGCAGGTCGCGGACCACGGCGGCCCAGCGTGCGTCGAGCGAGGAGTCGCCGCGGGCCCGGCCGAGGAGGGCCGTGGCGCGGGCGGCGTCGCGGAGGATCGCGACGTCCATGGTCGCGTCGGTGGCGGCCGGCACGCGCTCGCCGCCGGGGGTGTTCTCCGGCGAGTAGGAGGGGACGAGGCGCCGCACCCCGTCGACCATCACGGTCGCGGTCTCGGCGAAGCGCAGCACCCCGCGGGCCAGCTCCCACAGCCGGTCGTCGACGATGCCGCGGTCGCCGGTGGTGGCGACGAGGTCGGCCGCGACGCGGAGGATCCAGCCGCCGCAGCCCTGCCAGAACGGCATCGGGTAGTCGGCGTCGAAGTGGTCGGCCCGGCCGTGCGTGGACATGCGCGCCGGCAGCAGCATGCCCTCGGCGCCGTACACGCGGCGCGCGTTCTCGCGGAAGTCGTCGAGGTGGGGGAGCACCAGCTCGAGGAGGCTCCGGGCGAGCTCGGGCGTGCCGGTGGGGATGAGGCTCGCGATGCCGCCGTTCTGCACGTTGCCGTTGAGCGTGTAGTCCGCCGACCAGGCCGGGCGCCAGGTGCCCTGCCACACGCCCTGCAGCGTCGCGGGCAGCTCGCCGGTGGAGGAGACGATCGCGGCGCGACCGCTGAGGTAGGCGACCTCGACGACGCGGCGGCGGGCGGCGGGATCGCCCGCGCGCGCCGCGGCCCAGAGGTCCTCGGTGGTGGGGTCGGCGCCGTCGCCCGCGGGCGTCGCGCCGCCGAGGTCGAGGGCGGATGCGCCGACGAGGGCGCCGTGCGTCGCGCGCTGGGCGGCGCGCAGGTCGTCCCACGCGGACACGGGCTCCGGAGGGCCGTCGGGCGTGGGATCCGCGGCGGCCGGACCCGTCGCGACGGCCAGGCGCAGCAGCCGCGTCGCGCCCGGGCCGGTGCGGACGGTCGCGCGCGCGGATCCGCCGTCGACCTCCCACGCGCTGCCCGGGTCGCCCGCGTCGACCGCCGTGACCGTCCGCAGCGCGGCGTCGCCCGCGCGGGCCTCGGCCGTGAGGATCCCGCGCGCCCCTCCCGCCACGGTCGCGCGCACCGCGGCGGACGCGTCCGGCCCGCCCGTGACGAGGGCCGACGCGTCGCCCGCGCCGAGGCCGAGCTCGACGACCGCCTCGGTCTCCCGGTCGGATTCGAGCGCCAGCCAGCAGGCCTCCCCGTCGCGCGGCGCGAGGAGGCGCAGCGCGTGGCGGCCGCCGGCGAGGTCGGTCCACGCGATCGCGGACTCGCCCCCGACCGGGTCCATGGTGCGCCGCGTGCCCGCGACGCCGCCGGGGGTGCGGATCACGACGGTCGCGCAGATGCCGAGCGGATCCGTCCAGACGAGGTCGTCGCCGTAGCCGCTGTCCCGCGCGCCCGCCATCAGCTCGGCGGTCGCCGTGTCCGGGTCGCCGTCGAGGAGCGCGCGGCGGATGGCGTCGATGCGGGGCCGGAGATCGGGAGCGTGCGGCCGCGGGTTCACCGGCGGGAACCAGCGCTCGTGCGCGAGGGAGACGGTGATCGCGTCGGCCGGCCCGTGCGCGACGGCGCCGACGCGTCCGCTGCCGACGAGGATCCCCTCCTCCCAGGTCGGCGCCGAGGTCGCGGTCGTGAAGACGGGGGAGTGGTGCGCGTCGTCGCGCGAGGGCGATCCGATGATCGGGTCCTTCCGGTCGGCGTCCATGCCCGGGGGCGGCACCACGGTACCGGGTCGTCACGTCGGGAGGGAGGGTGGGGGCGCATCCCGACGGGGCTCCGCCCGCCCGCCCTAGGATCGCGAGATGCTCGGACCCCTCCAGCGCCTGGATCCGCCCGCCCGGCGCATCCTCATCGGCGGGCCATCGGGAGCCGGCAAGACCACGTTGGCCCGGCGCATCCAGGAGCGCACGGGCCTCCCGCACACCGAGATGGACTCCCTCTTCCACGGCCCCGACTGGACGGAGCTGCCCACCTTCCACGCCGACGTCGAGGCCTTCTCGTCGCGCGACGCGTGGGTCACCGAGTGGCAGTACACGACCCAGCTCGGGGATCTGCTGCCGTCGCGCGCCGACACCCTCGTCTGGCTGGACCTGCCCGTCGACGTGCAGATGGGGCGGCTGATCCGCCGCACGGTCGTCCGCCGCTGGCGCCGCGAGCCGCTCTGGCACGGCAACGTCGAGCCGCCGATGCGCACCGTCCTCACCGACCCCGACCACATCGTGCGCTGGGGGTGGCGCGGTCGCGCGAAGACGCGCAAGCGCGTCGTGCTCGCAGCCGTCGAGCACCCGCACCTCCGGATCGTGCGGCTGCGCTCGACCCGCGAGGTCGACGTGTGGTTGCGCGGGCTGCCGGCGGCGGATCAGCCGCCTGTGCCGCCGTCCGCCTCCGGGTAGAGGTCGCTGCACCAGAGCCCCGCCGGGTCGGGGTCGTCCATGGTCAGTGGTCGGAACGATTCGAGACGCGGGGCGTCGGAGACCATGTCGGACCCGTTGACGGCCGACCAGATCGTGCCCGCGAAGTCCTCGCGGGTCGGATCCTGGTCCGTCGCCCAGAGCGCCACCATGTGCCCGGACGTGGAGCTCACGGGCTCGCCCATCGGGCCCACCATGCCGGCCAGCGTCCAGACCTCCTCGTCCGCGTCCCAGACGGTCTCGAGACCGTCGAGGTGGAGGCCCGGGGAAGGCCCGGGATGCGCGGCGATGCTCGCGTTCACGGCGGCGAGCGCGGCGGGGGAGGCGTCCGCGCATTCCGTGAAGCCGCCCTCCTCGGGGTCGACGGTCGGTGTCGGCGTCGCCGTGGACGTCGGCAGGATGATCGGCGGGTCCTCCGACGCGAGCCCGCCCGCCCCGCTGGGCAACGCGCACCCGCTCATCGTGAGGACGGCGGCCGCGCACACCGCCACCCAGCCGACGGTGGTCCGCGGAGCGCTCATGCCCCGACGCTAGGGCGTCTCGCGGCCCGGGTGGCCGGCTCGCGACGATCCGCACCCGGACTGGGGTGGTCGTCCGCGTGCCCGGTGTCCGCGGAGTCCCCGTCGGGCGCCGCGGTCGCCCGCCGCGCCTCCGACGCGAGCACCGCCGCCACGCCCGCGCCGCACAGCGCGAACCCCGCGAGCGTGACCGGCGTGATCCGCTCCCCGAGCAGCAGCGCGCCCGCCACCGCGGTCGTCGGCGCGACCAGGAACAGCAGCGCGTTGAGCGCCGTGATCCCGACCCGCTCGAGCAGCCACCAGTACAGCCCGTAGGCGGCGAGGGTCGGCACGAGCGCGGCGACCACCGTGGTGATCCAGAACGCCGGATCCGCGGGCGGCACCAGCGTGCCGGTCGCCACCGCGGCGACCACGAGCGCGACCGTCGTGACGACGACGTGCACGGTCAGCGTCACGAGCACGGGCGGCCGCCCGTGCGACCGGCGCTCGAGGAACGTGCCGGCGACGAGGCACGCCATCGCCGCCGCGGGCAGCAGGTAGGCGACCGGATCCGCGTCCGCCGCCCCCGCCTGCGACCGCACCACGAGCACCACGCCGACGGCGCCGAGCGCGAGCCCGGCCCACTGCGCGCCGCGCACGCGCAGCCCGAGGAGAGGCCCGACGAGCGTCGCGACGACGAGCGGCTGCACGGCGTCGATGAGGGCCGTCGTGCCGGTCGCGATCCCCGCGCCGATCGCCGCGTAGACGAACGCGCAGTAGCCGAGCTGCGCGCACGCGCCGATGAGCGCCTGGCGCCCGAGCGTCCGCGGGGCGATCCCGCGGGCCGCGCCCGTCACGACGACGAGACCCACGAGCAGCACGGCGAGCGGCGCGAACCGCCAGACGAGCAGCGTCGTCGCGGGCACCTCGACCGTGCCGACGGCCGCGATGAGGAAGCCCGAGCTCCACGCGAGCACGAAGCCCGCGGCGGCGGCGGACGTCACGAGCCGCCGAGGTATACCGATCTGTCTACTCATCATGGGCTCGACTATACAGACCGGTATATTCGACGCATGCGCACCGCCGTCCCCGACCTCGCCCCGCTCACCCCCGGCGCCCGCCGCGTGCTCGACGCGGCGTCCGAGCTCTTCTACGCGCGGGGGATCCACGTGGTCGGCGTCGACGCCGTGGCCGCGGCCGCCGGGGTCACCAAGAAGACGATCTACGACCGCTTCGGCTCCAAGGAGCAGCTCGTGGTGGCGTACCTGCAGCACCGCGACGCCCGCTGGCGCGAGCATCTCGCGGCGCGACTCGCCCGCACGCCGGACCCCGGGATCGACCGGGTGCTGGCGGTGTTCGACGCGGCCGTCACCTGGGCCGACGCGAACACGCCCAAGGGCTGCAGCGCGATCAACGCGCGCGCGGAGCTCGGCGCCGGCGACCTCGGCGACGAGGACGACGGCCACGACGTGCTCCCCGAGGTGATGCGGCAGAAGGCGTGGCTGCTCGAGCTGCTCCGGGACCTGTGCCGCGAGGCCGCGGTGCCGGATCCGGCCGCCACCTCCCGCACGCTGATGCTGCTCTACGAGGGTGGCCTCGTGACGCTCGGCATGGGGACGTTCGCCCGCCCGATGGCGGCCGCGCGCGACGCGGCCCGGGCGCTGCTCGGGGCGTCGTCCTCGTGAGCGGGCCGGGAGACGTCGAGGCGCCCTGCCCGTTCTGCGCGCTGCTCGACGACGCGCCGATGGTCGCGCCGCTGCCCCAGGACGTGGTGGCCGAGCGCGACCGCGCGATCGCCGTCATCGCGCCGCGCTGGTGGCCGCGCAACCGCGGGCACGCCCTGGTGATCCCGCGGATCCACGTCCGCGACCTCTACTCCGTGACGCCCGCCGACCTGCACGCCGTGATGGACCTCGTCCAGGAGGTCGCCGTCGCGATGCGCGCGTCCTACGGCTGCGCGGGCATCTCGATCCGGCAGCACAACGAGACCGCGGGCGGCCAGGACGTGTGGCACCTCCACGTCCACGTCTTCCCGCGCTACGCGGACGACGACCTCTACGGATCCGCGCCGCTGCCCGGCTTCGCGACCCCGGAGGACCGCGCGCCGTTCGCGCGCCTGCTGGGCGACGCGCTGCCTTCGAGCAGAGCCTCTGGCCGCTGACCGCGGTCGTGCGCTCGGCCGGCTAGCCCGGGACGCACGAAGGGGAGGAGGCGCGACCCGGATGCGCTCCTCCTCCCCTCCCGTCCCGCACGGCCCGATGGCCGCGCCGACGGCTACTTCGTCGGCGTGGCCGACACCAGGAACTCGACCGTGCCCTTGTCCTCGACGCTCACGAAGCCGAGGCTCGGGGCCTGGACGCCGTAGTCGGAGAAGGTGACGGGGATGGATCCGCTCACCTGCACGCCGCCGCCCGAGAGCGCGGCCTGCAGCGGCACGGTGACGGTCTGCGTCACGCCGTGCATGGTCAGCTCGCCGGTCGCCTGGACCGTCGCGACCTGGCCGTCGGCGGGCACGGCCGCGTCGACGGGCTGGGTCAGCATGAAGGTCGCGTCCGGGTACTTCGAGACCTCCATGGCGGTGCTGCGGAAGTACTCGTCGCGGGGGGCCGCGTCGGTGGCGATGCTCGCGACGTCGACCTTCACGGTCGCGGCCGAGAGGGTGGATCCGTCGACGGTGATGCTGCCGGTGACGTCCTCGGTCTTGCCGACGACGGTCACGTCGGTGCCGTTGAGCACCTCGGCGACGCGGTAGCCGGCGGTGCTGCCGGTGCCGATCTGCCACTCGCCGGACAGGTTGCTCGTGTCGAGCGTGGAGTCGGCGGGGTCGGCCGAGACGGACGGGGCGGCCGCGGGGGCGCCGACGATCACGTCGCGGTAGAAGGCGGGGCCGAACGCGGCGGCGCTGACACCGAGCACGACCACCACGGCCGCGCTCGTGCCGAGGATGATCTTGGTCTTCTTCTGCATGGGGGTCTCCTGATCCGGATGGTGCTCATCTGATCGCCGCGAGAGGCTGCGCCGACACCAGGGACGACGGACCAGCCGCGGAGATGGTTCACGGGCTCAGGTTCCTGCCAGGTTCGCGGCTCCCCCTGAGATGATTCGCGGGAGCGGTGAACCATCCGGCCGTCCGTCTCGTCGTGGGAGGAGGAGGCACGGATGACCACGGAGAGCACGGCCCGCATGCGGGCGCTGCACGATGCGCACGCACCGGCGTTGCAGCGGTACGCGCTTCGGCTCACGGGCGATCCGGCGCTCGCCGAGGACGTCGTGCAGGAGGCGCTGCTGCGGGCCTGGCGCTCGCCCGCGATCCTCGCGGAGGACGACGAGTCGGCCCGCCGCTGGCTCTTCACCGTCGTGCGGAACCTCGTGATCGACGACCGGCGCAGTGCCTGGCGCGGTCGCGAGACGCCGACGGACGTGCTGCCGGAGGATCCCGTCGCGGACGCGTCCGACGCCATCATCGACCGTCTGCTCGTCGCCGAGGCGCTCGCGTCGCTCTCGGCCGAGCACCGCCGCGCGGTCGTCAGCTGCTACCACCTGGGCCGCACGGTCGTGGAGACGGCGGAACGCGAGGGCGTCCCGCCCGGCACCATCAAGTCCCGCCTCCACTACGCGCTCAAGGCGCTCCGTCTCGCCCTGCAGGAACGAGGAGTCACCCGATGAACGACCGCGCCGACGACATCCACGAGTGGGATGCCGCGTACGTGCTGGGCAGCCTGAGCGCCACCGACCGCGCGCTCTTCGAAGCCCACCTCGAGGGCTGCGACGCGTGCATGCGCTCCCTCGTCGAGTTCTCCGGCCTGCCCGGCGTGCTGCGGATGCTGCCCGTCGAGGAGGCGATCGCGCTCATGGACGAGCCCGAGGCGCCCGTCGTCCCGCAGCCCGTCGCGCTGCGGCAGGAGGCGCCGACCCACCGGGTGCCGCGTCGTCGGCGTCGGCCCCTCGCGGGCGCCGCGCGCGTGCCGCTGTCGCGTCGGACGGGCGGCTGGATCCTCGCCGCCGCCGCCGTCGTGCTCCTGGTCGGCGGCGCGGGCCTCGGCTCCGCGCTGCGCGCCGGCGTGAGCGGGCCCGTCGCTGATCCGACCTCGGCCTCCTCCTCGCCCGCCTCGGACCCGTCCAGGGACCTGTCCGTGGGCCTGCCCGCCGACGCCGTGAGCATGCGCTCCGATCTCGCCGAGGGCGTGACCGCGCAGCTCGCCGTGACGCCCCAGCCGTGGGGCACGCGCTTCGACTGGAGCTGCGCCTACGCGGGCGGCGGCGTCGGCCAGGGCGCCTACGACCTCGTCGCGATCGACGACGACGGCACGCGCACGGTCGTCGCCACCTGGGGCGCGGGCCAGGCGGAGTCGCGCCTGCTCGCCGCCACCTCGAGCCTCCCGATGGATCGGATCCGCACGGTGCAGATCACGCCCTCCGACTCCGACGTGGTGCTGGCGAGCCGGGACCTCTAGCGCGTCGCAGCCTTCTGATAGCATCCTCGCTATCACGGAGGGGGACGCGCATGGCGGTCGGGCAGGTGCTCCAGGCAGCGCGGAGGGCGAGCGGCCTCTCCCAACGCGAGCTGAGCAGCATCTCGGGCGTCGCGCAATCGACGGTCTCGGAGGTCGAGTCGGGTCACCGGATCCCCAGCTCGACCACCGTCGATCGTCTCCTCCGCGCCACCGGCCATCAGCTCATAGCCATCCCCACTCGCCGAGCGGACGCGGCTTCCGCCGCTGAGGGCATCGCACGGAGCATCGTCGACCGACGAGGTGATCGCGCGGTGCGGCAGTTCATCCAGCTCGCCGATGATCTCGCTGCGGAGCACGAGGCCGTCCGCTTCGCCCTCACCATCGCGGAGCCGCAGCCGACAGGTGCGGAGCACTGGGACGCGGCCATCGCCGCGCTGGTGGAGCATCGGCTCCAAGAGGGCGGACTGCCTCTGCCGTCCTGGGTGAGGTCCGATGGGCGACACCTCTCCCACGAGTGGACGTTCGGGTCGGGCCGCTACGACATCCCGGTGGATCGCGCGCGAGTGCCCGAGGCGTTCCTCCGCCACGGCGTCCTGCTCGACGTCGACACCCTCGCGAGCGTCTAGATGGCGATGCTCGACAGGCATGACCTCGAGTCGGCGCTGCGTGAGCTCGCGACGATCCTGCTCGAGAGGGGGATCGCCGGCGAGATCCAGATCTTCGGCGGGGCCGCGCTGGCTCTCGGGCTCTTCGACCGGGAGACTACCGTCGACATCGACGCGCGGCTCCGGTTCGATGCGGACATCGCCGAAGTCGTGCAGCTCATCGCGATGCGGCGCGGATGGCAGCACGATTGGATCAACGACGCGGGCAAGGGCTTCATCCCGCTGTTCGGCCGAGAGGTCGACTGGCAGACGGTCTTCGACCGGGACGGCGTGACCATCCAGCTGGCATCGGCGGAGGCGCTGTTGGCGATGAAGCTGAACGCGAACCGGCCTGGACGCGATGACGAGGACATCGCACAGCTGCTGACCATCTGCGGTGTCTCCTCGGTCGGCGGTGCCGAGGAGGTGTTCGAGGCCTACTACCCGGGCGACTGCCTGTCCGAGAGGGCGATGCGCATGGTCGGGGGCATCCTCGAAGGTGGGCTGCCGGAACGCGCCGCGGTCCCGCCCGCGCCTCGCTTGGAGCGCTGAGCCAGAGCTCCGATCGCCATGCCCCACCCCTAGCGCACCGCACGCGCCACCCCGTAACCTGGCGTTCCACACCCGAGGAAAAGCGAGCGGCGAGGATCCGATGAGCGACCCGGCAGCGCAGGCCGACGTGCCCGGCGTGCCCGCCATGAGCGCGGCCGACCAGTCCGTCGTCGCCGCGCGCTGGAAGCGCAACGCGACCCTCTTCCTCAGCGGCCAGACCGTCTCGCTGTTCGGCTCGATGCTCGTCCAGTACGCGGTCATGTGGTACGTCACCTTCGAGACCCGGTCGGGTCTCGCGGTCGCGCTCTACGCGGTCTGCGCGTTCCTGCCGCAGGGGATCGTCTCGATCTTCGGCGGCACGCTCGCCGACCGCATGAACAGGCGCGTGCTCGTGATCGTGTCCGACAGCAGCATCGCCATCGTCACCCTGGCGCTCGCCCTGCTGATGACGAACGGCGTCACCGACCTCTGGATCATCCTGCTCGCGGTCGCCGTGCGCTCCGTCGGCGCCGGGTTCCAGACGCCCGCGGTGCAGGCGATGATCCCGCAGATCGTGCCGCCTGAGCAGCTGCTGCGCGTCAACGGCATCTTCGGCACCATCCAGTCGGCGATGGCCCTGCTCGCGCCGGCCGCCGCGGGCGCGGTCTTCGCCGCCTACGGGCTCGTGCCGCTGTTCTTCGTCGACGCGATCACGGCCGCGATCGGCATCGCGTTCCTGCTGTCGGTGGCCGTGCCGACGCTCGCGTCCATCGCGGACAAGACGTCGACGTACCGCGAGGACCTCGTCGAGGGGATCCGCTACATCGGCGGCAACCCGGTCGTGCGCTGGCTGCTCGTGGTCTTCGCGATCATCTTCCTGCTCACGGTCGCGCCGTCGTTCATCACGCCGCTGCTGGTCGCCCGCACGTACGGCACCGAGGTGTGGATGGTGACGGTGCTGGAGATCGCCTTCAGCGTCGGCATGCTCGGCGGCGGCGCGCTCGTGTCGACGCTGTTCGCGAAGTCCGACCGCATGACCCTGATCCTCGTCAGCTGCTTCGGCTTCGCGGTCTTCACCGCGGGCCTCGGCCTCAGCCCGAACCTCGGGGTGTTCTACGGCTTCATGTTCGCGATCGGCCTGTTCGTGCCGCTGTTCTCGGCGCCGTTCATGACGCTCGTGCAGGAGACCGTCGCGCCCGAGATGCACGGCCGCGTCTTCAGCTACGTCGGGATCGTCATGGCGCTCGCGACCCCGATCGGCGCGGTCGCGTTCGGCCCGCTCGCGGACGTGTTCCGCGTGCAGGAGCTGCTCGTGGCGGCGGGGATCATCACCGTCGTGGTGATCACGGTCGCCATCTCGCTGCCGTCGGGTCGCGCGGCGATCCGGCTGGCGCGCGAGAAGAAGGCGGAGGCGGATGCGGGCGAGCCGTCGGCTTTCGAAGCTTCGCCCGCTGCGGTGGACCCTCCGCGTACGACCCCGGCTGCCTAGTCGTTCCCTCGCGCTGACGCATAGCTAGACCGGCCGCCGTGCCGCGTCGCGCCGTGTAGTCCGCTCTGCGCGACAGGCGAGCCGCATCCAGGAGCGGAGGCCGGCGAGGGGCGCAGTCATCGTGACGGTGGCTGTGCTCCCCCGGCCATCGAGCTGGGAGAGCCGAGACCATCTCAGATCGTGTCGACGTCAGTCAGACATCCGTCCGCAGACGATCACTGCGTACCGGAGAGCGCAAACGCATAGCTGGCGGGCTCACCTGCCTCACCGGCTTCGCTCGTCAGGACGGTGCCTTCTGCGCCGAAGGTGGTGATTTGATCTTCTCCGCGCTCGTCGGCTCTGGTGTCCACGAACAGGTCGTGTCCGATGTTGCTCATGCCATCGACAGATGCGATATCCGCCTCGTGGGCGTCGTCCGTGAGGACGAACTGATGAGTATGAACGGCGCCATCCGCTTCCGGTATGCTGTTTCGGACGGAGATCGCGCGCTGAGAGAAGCTGATGTTAGACGCCCGGGCGGATGTGACGTAGTCATCCTCTGAGTCGCCGGACGTGAACAGGAAAGTGTCGGACGCGTTCGACGCCTTCCACAGCTGCACCCCCTCGTACTGACCGATTGCGACCAGGTCATCCTTCGAGAAACCGGACGCGGAGGCGACTTGGGCCAAGGCGGAGGTCGGGGCGGCAGGGCCTTCGACGTGCACCTCGGCAGCTGTGGAATCGTTGACGGCATCACTGCGGATCCGGCCGACATCCAAGGCCGTGGCCCTGGCGTTGAGGCTGGCGGTCTCACCTGGCGACTTCCACCTGAACGCACCCTTGCGGTAGTTCCGGGTGTCGTAGATCGTGGCCTCATAGCTCCACGCATTCGTAGTGGCTGTGCCGAGCCAAACCTGTATGTTGGCGAGACCGGTGATCGTCTCCTCGGTGAATCCGGCCGTGATCCCGGTACGGCTTTGATATACGGTCCCCTCCATGTAGATGACATCAGGAGCCGCACTTCCGTCGAAGAAGGTCGCGGTCGCTGCTTGCGCTGGCGTCGCCACAGTCATCGCCAATGCGGCAGTGGATACAAATGATGCAATTGCGATTTGCTTTCTTTTCATCAGATGGTTCCTTTCGTTGGTGTCTCTTTTGAAAGTGAGCTTCAAGGTTCAACTCGCCGGAACCATCCCACATTCGCAACAGGGCGAGGTAACAAATCGAAACACGGCGCTGTGATGGCATTGCCGCAGGTGGTCAGCGACAAGATGGAGGCCCGCGATGTGCGGGCAATATCCTCGTAGGAGGAAATGCCGAGGTGTCGCGCGCCCGTCGTATCTGCGCGTGCGGAATTAGGCAGAGGAGTGAGGAGCGATGACGTGATGGGATTCAATGGACGGCTCTCGGCCGCCCTAGCGGAAGCGCAGGCACGGCGGCAGCGAGCTGAGAGCGGCCGGGCTCCTGATGACAGCAGGGGTGAACGACCGGATGACTTCGATGGGCACGCGACCCCGCTGCCGCCGTACGAGAAAGCCGCTCGCAGAAGGCGCTGGTGGCAGAGACGACCATGAGCGTCCTCGAGTGATGAGGCCACGATCCGCCTCGGTCGCGCGAAGCAGACTGATGCGGATGCGGCGGAGACAGATGTCCATGCCGATGGAGCGGCTTCCATCGCCCCCGGTCGCAGACCTGGCTCGCAGCGCGCGGCCGACCTAGGCCGCCTCACGTGGCATGACGGTTCCACACCGTCGTCCATCGCCGTCCTCTCCGACATCCACGGCATGCTCCCCGCGTTGGACCGGGTGCTCCGAGAGCCCGCGGTCGAGGGGGCCGAGCTGATCGTCGTGACCGGGAACCACACGTGGGGATCGCAGCCGACGGAAGTGCTCGACCGCCTCACCGGCCTCGGCGACCGCGTCGTCCTGATCCGCGGCAACGCCGACCGAGAACTGCTGCGCATGTCGCATGGGATCGACGTGTGTCTCGCTGACGACCGCCTTTCGGTGCGGGGCGCCGCCCAGCTCACTCCCGCTCATCAGCAGCTCCTCGAGCTCATGCCCGAGCACCTGACGGTCGACGTCGATGGCTTCGGCCCCGTGCTCCTCTGCCATGCCACCCCGCGGGACGATGAGGAGGGTCCTGCTCATCGACATCCGCCCGGAGCGCTGGGATGAGGTCCTGCGCGACGTGGCCCCCGCTGTCCGCACGGTCGTCTCCGGCCACACCCACATGCCGTTCGTCCGGCTCGTCGACGGCCGGCTGGTGATCGACGCCGGGAGCGTCGGGCTGCCGTGCGGGCGGAGTGGCGCCCACTGGGCGGTGCTCGAGGCCGGCGCGGTCACGATCGGACGCACGCCCATCGAGGCCGACGAGCTCATCCGCGAGACGGCCGCATCACCGGTGACCCCGGACTTCCGGGCCTGGCTGGAGGAGGCGGTCGGCCGACCGGCGAGCGACCGTGATGCGATGGCCGCGTTCGGACCGCGCGACGGGCGGTGACGCGGATGGAATCGGGACGTCAGCCCTCTGCCTGACTGCGCTCCACGAGCTCCTCCGCGTAGGCCGCGACCGCGCGCCCGTACTCGGGCAGCGTGGGCGCGAGCCGGCGCAGCGCCAGGGCCAGCGCCTCCGTCGGGCGGCCGGCGTCGTGCAGGGCGAGCGCGAGGAACGCGTCGCGGCCGGGCGAGTGCGCGTCGTCGGGCATGGCCTCGAGCAGAGCGACCGCCTCGGCGGCCTCGCCCACGTTCCGCAGGGAGCTCGCGAGCTGGATCACCGCGAGCGGCTCGTGCTCCGGATCCAACCCGCCCGCGATGGCTGTCCGGTACAGCGGCACGGCCTCCGCCTCGCGCCCCACGAAGTCGTGCGCGCACGCCAGCTCGAAGAGCGCCCGCGGATCGTCGGCCGACCGCTCGGCGACCAGCGCGCCCATCTCCGCGACGGTCTCGTCGGCGCGCTCGTCGTCGGCGCTCGCCCAGAAGGCGGCGACCCGGGCGTCCCAGTCGTCGTGATCCATCCGGCCAGCCTGGCAGGCGCGGGGCCGGTCAGCGGCTGCGCGGCGGCGGACCCGTCGTCGCCCGGCGCACGAGCCGCGTCGGCAGCTGCACGCGCATGGCCTCCGGCTCGGTGCCCGCCATGAGCGACATGAGCAGGTCCACCGCGGTGGTGCCGAGGCGCTGCATGGGCTGGCGGATCGTGGTCAGCGGCGGGGTCATCTGCGAGGCCTCCGGGATGTCGTCGAATCCGATGACGGAGAGGTCCTCGGGCACGCGCATGCCGAGCTCGGCGGCCACCTGGAGGATCGCGATGCCCGAGAGGTCGTTGGCGGCGAAGATCGCGGTCGGCCGGTCCGGCATCGAGAGCAGGGCGCGCGCCGGCTCCCGCGCGGCCGCGGTGAGGAACAGGCCCGCGCGGACGAGCGCCGGGTCGAACGCGATGCCGGCGTCCTGCAGCGCGCGGCGGTAGCCGGCCTCGCGCAGGCTCGCGGAGCGGAGGTCCGGTCGGCCCGCGAGGAACCCGATCCGCCGGTGCCCGAGCTCGAGGAGGTGCCGCGTCGCCTGGAGCGCGCCGCCGAGGCTGTCGGACTCGACGCTCGGCAGGTCGGCGGGCCCGGTGTGCGGGTCGATGGAGACGACGGGGATCTCGGTCTGCGCCGTCACGACCGTCGGCGTGACCATGATCGCGCCGTCGATGAGGGTGCCGCTCAGCCGGCTGAGCGACCGCCGCTCCCAGCCCGTGTTGTCCACCTGCCGGGAGCCGCTGTAGGCCAGCAGGTCGTAGCGCGAGCTCCGGAGGGCCGCGCCCACGCCCTTGAGGATCTCCGCGCTGAACGGGTCGAAGCCCGCCACGAGCACGCCGATCACGCCGGTGCGGTGGGAGCGCATGCTGCTCGCGACGAGGCTCGACTCGTAGCCCAGGCGCTCCACGACCTCCATCACGCGGCTCGACGTCTCGGCCGAGATCCCGTACCGCCCGTTCACGGCCTTGGAGACGGTGGACACCGAGACGCCGGCGGCGGCGGCGACGTCGTGGATGGTGGGGCGGCGGGACATGGTCCGCACCCTACGCGGGGAGAAAAGGATTTCGAAAACGTTTGACGAAGACCGGAGCGCGACCGAGACTGGCCCGACCGGCCTCCGTCACGACGACGCGACGACGCGATGACGCGACACGGGACCGGTTCGAGTCGCACCCACAGCGCCAGGCACGCGGCTCGTGCACGTCCACCCCCGACACCCGCCAGGGTGCGCTCAAAGAAGAGACAGGTAGAACGACATGAAGGCACGGAAGATCCTCACGGGATCCGCGGCCCTGCTCGTGGGGGCGCTCGCCCTCGCCGGCTGCAGCGGCAGCGGTTCCGGCAACGGCGACGACGGCGGTCCCGTCTCGATGACGCTGTGGCACAACTCCACCACCGGCCCGGGCAAGGCGTTCTGGGACAAGACGACGGCCGACTTCAACGCGTCCCACCCCGGCGTCACGGTCACGCCCACGTCGATCCAGAACGAGGACCTCGACGGCAAGCTCCAGACCGCGCTCAACTCGGGCGACGCGCCCGACATCTTCCTGCAGCGCGGTGGCGGCAAGCTCGCGGCCACGGTCGCGGCGGGACAGATCATGGACATCACCGACGGCATCTCCGCCGACGCGAAGGCCGGGATCGCCCAGAGCGCGTTCGACGCGAACTCCATCGACGGCAAGGCGTACGCCATGCCCGTCGCCGTGCTCCCCAGCGGCATCTTCTACAGCCAGGACCTCTTCACGGCGGCCGGCATCACGGAGACGCCGAAGACGATGGACGAGCTGAACGCGGACGTCGAGAAGCTCAAGGCCACGGGCGTCGCCCCCATCGCGCTCGGCGCGAAGGACGCATGGCCCGCCGCGCACTGGTTCTTCAACTTCGCGCTCCGCGAGTGCAGCTCCGCGACGCTCGAGCAGGCCGCGAAGGACAAGGACTTCAGCGACGACTGCTGGATCAAGGCGGGTCAGGACGTCCAGGACCTCGTGGGCACCAACCCCTTCAACGACGGCTTCCTCACCACCGCGGCGCAGCAGGGCGCGGGCAGCTCCGCCGGCCTCATCGCCAACCACCAGGCGGCCATGGAGCTCATGGGCGCCTGGGACCCGGGGGTCATCGCGGGCCTGACCCCGGACACGAAGCCGCTGGCTGACCTGTCCTGGTTCCCCTTCCCGGAGATCTCCGGCGGCCAGGGGCAGCCCGGCTCCATGATGGGCGGCATCGACGGCTACTCCTGCAAGAAGGACGCGCCCAAGGTGTGCGTCGACTTCCTCAACTACATCGGCACCGCCGACGTGCAGAAGGAGTACTACGCGGCCTTCAATGCCCCGCCCGTGAACACCGAGGCGCAGACCGCGGTCACCGAGCCGTACCTCCAGGAGATCATCAAGGCCTACAACGACGCGCCCTACGTGTCGCAGTGGCTCGACACGGTCTACGGCCTGAACGTCGGCAACGCGATGAACGTCGGCGTGGTCGACCTCATGGCGGGCGGCGGCAGCCCGGAGAAGCTCATCCAGACCGTCGGCGACGCGGCCAAGAAGGCCTAGGCGCACCGACATGGCACTCCGCGAGAGCTCGCTCGACGAGCAGCGTCCCGCGGCTGAGCCTGCGCACCCCGAGGGCGGCGTCGCGACGACGCCGCCCTCGGCGGTGCGTGCGCGACGCCGCGGCCTCGGCTGGTCCGGTCGCCTCGAGGTCCTGATCCTCGTGGGCCCGGCCCTCCTCTTCTTCCTCGGCTTCGTCATCTACCCCGTGGTGATGGCGGCCTACTACGGCTTCTTCAGCTGGCAGGGCTTCGGCCCGCCCACGGTGTTCGTGGGCTTCCGGAACTACATCACGATCCTCCAGGACCCGACGTTCCACGAGGCGCTGATGCACAACGCCGTCATCGTGGTCCTGTCGCTCGTGCTCCAGGGCCCGGTCGCGATCCTCGTGGCGCTCCTGCTCAACCGGAAGCTGCGCGGCCAGTCGATCATCCGCGTGCTGATCTTCGTGCCGTACGTGATCTCCGAGGTCGTCGTCGGCACCGGCTGGAGCCTCATGCTCCAGGGCTCCGGCGCGCTGAACGGCTTCCTCGCGAACATCGGCCTCGCCGACCTCCAGCAGGACTGGCTCGCGAACCCCGACATCGCCATCTGGTCGCTCATGACGATCATCACGTGGAAGTACATCGGCTTCGCGGTGATCCTCTTCCTCGCCGGCCTCCAGGGCATCCCCGAGGAGCTCTCCGAGGCGGCCGCCATCGACGGCGCCTCGTACTGGCAGATCCAGCGGCGCATCACGCTGCTCCTGCTCGCGCCGACGCTGCGCATCTGGGCGTTCCTGTCGATCATCGGCTCGCTGCAGCTGTTCGACCTCGTCTACATCATCTGGGGCCAGTACATCTCCGCCACCGCGGGCACCTCGACCATGGCCACGTACCTCGTGGCGAACGGGCGCGGATCCGGCAATTACGGGTACGGCAACGCCGTCGCCGTGGTGCTGTTCCTCATCTCCCTGGTCGTCGCGCTCGTCTACCAGCGGTTCGTGCTCAACCGCGACACCGCCGGCGCCCTCACGGGTGCGGGAAGGAAGAAGAAGTGACCGCTGTCACCGCGGCTCCGCGCAACGCGGACCTGGATCCCACCTCCTCGGCGAAGACGCCGAAGCCCCGGCGGGCGAAGACGCCCGGCCAGGGGAACAACCCCATCCCCTACCTCGTCGCGGTCGTGCTGATCGCCCTGATGCTGACGCCGGTGGCGTACATCATCCTGGGCGGGTTCCGCACGAACGCGCAGATCACGACCGATCCGGCGGGCTTCCCGTCGCCGTTCCAGATCCAGAACTACCTCGACGTGCTCGGCGGCTCGATGTTCTGGCGGCAGGTGGGCAACTCGGTGATCGCGGCCGTGGGCACCACGGTCGGCGCGGTCGTGCTCGGGCTCATGGCGAGCTACGTGCTGGCCAGGTACACGTTCTTCGGCCGGGGAGCGCTCTACGCGCTGTTCGCGTCGGGGCTCATGTTCCCCATCACCGTGGCGATCACGCCGCTCTACATCGTGATCCGGTCGCTCGGCCTCACGAACTCGCTGCCGGGGATCATCCTCCCGCAGATCGCGTTCGCGCTCCCGACGACGATCATCATCCTGGTGCCGTTCCTCAGGGCCATCCCGGACGAGATCCAGGAGGCCGCGTTCATCGACGGGTGCAGCCGCATCGGGTTCTTCTTCCGCATGGTCGTGCGGCTGTCGATGCCGGGCGTCATCACGGTGGGCATCCTCGCGTTCATCGGCAGCTGGAACAGCTACCTGCTGCCGCTGTTCCTCCTGAGCGACGCGTCGAACTACACGCTGCCGCTCGGCGTGCAGTCGTTCTCCTCGCAGTACTCCGTCGACACGGCGAAGGTGCTCGCGTTCACGTCGCTGTCGATGATCCCGGCGCTCATCTTCTTCTCGATCTTCGAGCGCCGCATCGTCGGCGGGCTCACCGGCGCGGTGAAGGGGTGACGGGCGAGGAGACGTCGGCGCCCGGCGTCGTCGCGCTCCCCGAGGTCTCGGAGCGCGTGCGCCAGCTGCATGCGCGCATGACCCTCGAGGAGAAGCTCGCGCAGATCGTCGGCTACTGGGTCGACCAGGGCGGCGAGGTGGTCGCGCCCATGCAGGGCGAGATGGCGACGACCGGCCGCTACGAGGAGGCGACCGCGCACGGGCTCGGGCACCTCACCCGCGTGTACGGCACGCGGCCGGTGGATCCCGTCGAGCGCGCGTCGTGGCTGTGGGCGGAGCAGAGGCGGCTGCGGACGGAGACGCGGCTCGGGATCCCGGCGCTCGTGCACGAGGAGTGCCTCACCGGGCTGGCCGCGTGGCAGGCGGCGACCTTCCCCACGCCGCTCGCGTGGGGCGCATCCTTCGATCCCGGCCTCGTGGAGGAGATGGCCGCGCTCATCGGCGGGTCGATGGAGGAGCTCGGCGTGCACCAGGGCCTCGCGCCCGTGCTCGACGTGATCCGCGACGCCCGCTGGGGTCGCGTCGACGAGTGCATCGCCGAGGACCCGTACGTGGTCGGCACCATCGGCACGGCGTACGTCCGCGGGCTGCAGTCGGCCGGGATCCACGCCACGCTCAAGCACTTCGTCGGCTACTCGGTCTCGCAGTCCGGCCGCAACCACGCGCCCGCGCATGTGGGCCCGCGCTTCGTGGAGGACGTGCTGCTGCCGCCCTTCGAGATGGCGGTGCTCGACGGCGGCGTGCGCTCGGTCATGAACTCGTACGCGGAGATCGACGGCGCGCCCGTCGGCGCGACCCCCGAGTACCTCACCGACGTGCTCCGCGGCCGGTGGGGCTTCGACGGCGTCGTGGTCTCCGACTACTTCTCCGTCGCGTTCCTCCAGGTGATGCACGCGGTCGCGGGCGACCGCGGCGAGGCGGCCGAGCTCGCGCTCGCCGCCGGCATCGACGTGGAGCTGCCCACCGGCGACGCGTACCTCGCGCCGCTGGCCGAGCGGATCCGCGCCGGGCTCGCCGACGAGTCGCTCGTCGACCGCGCCGTGCTCCGCGTGCTCGACGAGAAGGAGGAGCTGGGGCTGCTCGACGCGACGTTCGAGGATCCGCCCACCGAGATCGACCTCGACACCCCGGCCCACCGGGACGTCGCGCGCCGGCTCGCGGAGGAGTCGATCGTGCTGCTCGCGAACGACGGCACGCTGCCGCTCGCGGGCGACGGCCGCACGGCTCCCGGGCGGGCAGCGCCCTCCCGGATCGCGCTCATCGGCCCCAACGCGGACAGCGCCGAGGCGCTCATGGGCTGCTACTCGTTCGCGAACCACGTGCTCGCGCACCACCCGGGCACGCCGCTCGGGTTCGCGATCCCGACCGTCGCCGAGGCGCTCCGCGCGGAGCTGCCCGACAGCGAGCTGGTGCTCGTGGCGGGCGCCGAGGTCGAGGGCGACGACCGCTCCGGGTTCGACGCCGCGGTCGAGGCGGCGCGCGGATCCGACCTCGCGGTCGTGGTCGTCGGCGACCGGGCGGGCCTGTTCGGCCGCGGCACGGTCGGCGAGGGCAACGACGTCGAGAGCCTGGAGCTGCCCGGCGTGCAGCGCGAGCTGGTCGAGGCCGTTCGCGCCACCGGGACCCCCGTGGTCGTGGTGCTGCTCACCGGCCGGCCATACGCGGTCGGGTGGGCTCTCGAGGGCGACTCGGCTCCGGCCGCCGTGCTCCAGGCGTTCTTCCCGGGCGAGGAGGGCGGGTCCGCGATCGCGGGTGTGCTCTCCGGCCGGGTGTCGCCGTCGGGTCGTCTGCCCGTGTCGCTCCCGCGGTCCGCGGGCGCGCAGCCGTTCTCGTACCTGCACCCGATCCTCGGGGGCCCGAGCGAGGTGACGAGCGCGGATCCCACGCCCGTCCTCCCGTTCGGGCACGGCCTGTCGTACACGACGTTCGCGCGCACGGGACTGTCCGTGGTGTCGTCGGAGGTCGCGGCGGGGGAGGCCTTCACCGCGACCGTCGAGGTGCGGAACACGGGCGACCGCGACGGCACCGACGTCGTGCAGCTCTACGCGCGGGACGTGCAGGGCAGCGTCACCCGGCCCGTCGCGCAGCTGCTCGGCTACCTGCGGCTGGATCTCGCGGCCGGCGAGTCGGCGCGCGTCACGTTCCGGGTGCCCACCACCCGCCTCGCCCTCACCGACCTGCGGTACCGCCGCGTGGTCGAGCCGGGCGCGGTCGAGCTGTGGGTCGGGCCGTCCAGCGCGGTGAAGGAGACGGAGGCCGAGATCCAGGTCGTCGGATCCGTGCACCACGTCACCATCGCGGACGAGCGGTACGTGGGCACGTCGGTCGAGCGCGCTGGGGTCTCCGCGGACGCGTCCGCCGTGCCGCAGCGGGTGCTCGAGCCGAGCTGATCCCACCCCGTCCGACCGGAGCCCCGGCCACCGCGCCCTCGACGCGCGGCGGTCGGGGCTCCGTCGCGTGGCGGGCCGGCGCGCGGATCAGGGCCCCGCCACCTCCACGGGCGCCGTCGTGAGCGCCTGCAGCCCCGTGACCCGCAGCAGGTCGAGCCGCGCCTCGTCCGTGCTGCCGGGCTCGGCCGTGTAGACGACGATGCGGAGGTCGCTGCCCGGCACCGAGAGGGTGTCGCAGTCGATCGTGATGGGGCCGACCGCGGTGCTCGTGACGGTCTTGCGGCTCGACCTGTGCTCGGCGACGCGCGCCTCGCTCCAGCGGCGTGCGAACTCCGGCACCTCGGCGCGCAGCCGGGCGACGAGCCGGCCGAGCGCGCGGTCGTCCGGGTAGCGCCCGACCGCCGTGCGCAGGTCCGCCGTGAGGTCGCGCGCGAACTCCTCCTCGTGCACGGCATCGAAGTCGGTGCCCGCGTGACCTCGCGTGAAGTAGGTCCAGACGAGGTTGCGGTCCCAGCCGGTGCGCGTCGACGGATCCCCGTTCAGCGCCGCCCACAGCGGGTTCCAGAGGAGCATGTCGTGCGTCGCCGTGAACACCGCGATGGGGACGTCGCCCAGCCGGTCGACGATGCGGTGCACGCCCGGCGTGATGTGCCGCGGCACCTCGCCGCGGCCGGGCGGGGCGACGCCCGCGACCCGGTGCAGGTGGTCGCGCTCGTCCTCGGTGAGCCGGAGCGCGCGGGCGAGCGCCCCGAGCATCTGCGGCGACGGGTTCACCGAGCGGCCCTGCTCGAGCCGCACCACGTAGTCGACGCTCACGCCCGCGAGCGCAGCCAGCTCCTCGCGGCGGAGGCCCGCGGTGCGGCGGTGGGATCCCGCGGGCAGGCCCACGTCGGCCGGCTGCACGCGCTCGCGCCAGGAGCGGAGGACGCTCGCGAATTCGGTCATGCCCCCATCCTCCGCGCTGGCGGGTGGATCAGCCTGGTACCGCCGGTCCTCCCGTCGACCGGTGCCTGGGCGGCGCGGGCGCAGGGGCGCAGGCTCTAGGCATGACCACGACACTCATCACCGGATCCAACCGGGGCCTCGGCCTCGAGACCGCCCGCCGCCTCGTCGAGGCCGGCCACACCGTGCACGCCGGCATGCGCGACACCGCCGACGGCGACGCCGCCCGCACGGTGGGCGCCCACCCCGTGCAGCTCGACGTCGACGACCAGGCGAGCGTCGAGCGCGCCATCGCCTCGCTGCCGGCGCTCGACGTGCTCGTCAACAACGCCGGGATCCTCGGCGGCGCGCAGGGCGTCGACGACCTCACGCCCGAGGCGATGCTGGCCGTGCTGCAGACGAACGTCGTCGCCGTGGTGCGCGTGACGCAGGCCTCGCTGCCGCTGCTGCGCGCATCGGCGGCCCCCGTGATCGTCAACGTCGCCTCGGGCGTCGGCTGGCCGCGCGCCCTCGCCGGCGACGGCACCGACGAGCGCCACGTGATGACCGTCCCCTACGCGACCTCGAAGGCCGCCCTCATCACCGCGACCGTGCAGTACGCCAAGAACCTGCCGAGCTTCCGGATCAACGCCACCGACCCCGGCTACACCGCGACGGAGTTCAACGGCAACACCGGCCACCAGACCGTGACCGAGGGCACCGACGCGACCGTCGCGATGGCGCTCGTGGGGCCCGACGGGCCGACGGGGGAGTTCCACAGCCGGCACGGGCGGATCGAGTACTGAGGCGGGCGGGCGCCTCATCCGGCGCCCGCCATCGCGCCGCCCCCGGGTAGCGTCGGACCGTGACCTGGCCCGCGCTGCACATCACCCGATCCGTCGACGCCGACGTGGCGTCCGTGGTGGCCGTCGCGGGGGATCCCGCCCGGCTGCCCGAGTGGGCGGCGGGCGTCAGCTCGGGGATCCGGCTCGAGGGCGGGCGCTGGCTGTCGGACTCGCCGATGGGCCCGATCGAGATCGCGTTCACGGGCCCGCGCGAGCTCGGGATCCTCGACCACGACGTGACGCTCCCCGACGGCACCGTGGTCCGCAACCCGCTGCGCGTCCTCCCGAACGACGACGGCAGCGAAGTCGTGTTCACGCTGTTCCGGCGGCCGGGCGTGACCGACGTCGCGTTCGCGGAGGACGCGGCGCTCGTCGCGGCGGACCTCGACCGGCTCGCGGCGCTGGTCGTGCGGGGCTGATCCGCGCACGCTCGTCCGCGCGCCCGGAGGGGTCAGCGGCGTCAGCGCCCGAACGCGCGGTCGATGCGGAGGAGGGCGATGTCGCGGAGGGCCGCCCGCACCTCGACCTGCTCGTCGGCGACGCCGTTCTGCGATCGGCGCTGCAGCTCGAGGAGGATCTCGGGGGCAGAGCGTCCTGCCGCGCGGATGAGGAACACCCACCCGAACCGATCCTCGTACGCGACGTTGCCCGCCCGGATCGCCGACGTGGTGTCGGGATCCGAGCGCGCGGACGCGGCCTGCTCGAACGCCGATGACGACGCAGCGCGGCTCGTCTCCGCCGCCCGCTGCCCGATGCGGGGGTGCTCCGACAGGGCCGCCATCACCTCGGGCCACGTCCATGCATCGGCTGCGGCGCTCGCCGCCCCGCTCAGCTCCGCCACGGAGCCGTAGGGGCGCCCCGCGGCGAGGGCGGACGCCCAGGAGGGGATCGCCGCCCACCCCAGCGCGAGCTCCTGCGCGGCGCGAGGGGGCATGGCGAGGAACTCGTGCCATCGTGCGCCGTCGACGACCACGTCGTTCACAGGAACCCGGGGACGGACACCCATGCACCGGGTTCTGCGGGCTCGCCGTCCCGCACGACCGAACCGTTGATCAGGCCGTAGGGGCGGTCCGCGGCGAAGAAGACCTCGTTGTCGTTCGTGAGGCCGAAGGGCGCGAGATCGACCGGGAAGTGGTGGTTGTTCGGCATCGCGAGCCTCACCTCCGCGAGTTCCGGGCAGGCTTCGAGGACGGCTCGACCCATCGCGAAGAGCGTCTGCTGCAATGCGAGGGAATGCACGGTGGCGAAGGCCTCGAGCAGGGCCGCGACAGCTCGGTCGTGCACATCGTCGAAGTCCGTCGTGTCCGCCGCGGCCTCCCCGTAGCGCCAGCGCGCGGTGACATCCGTCGCGAGGACGCGGTCCGCGGTCTCGCCGAGCGTCGTGTGCTCCGTGCGCGGGAACCCGTGGAATTCGCTGCCGCCGGACTTGAGGACGGTCAGATCCGTCACGCCGCCGAGCACGTGCACGGTCGCGGCGTCCCTCTGCACGACGCTGGTGCGGGTCCCTCCGCCGGTTCGGACGAACGAGTGGTGGTGGGGTGCGCCGTCCGCGGTGATCCGCGACCAGCCGTACTGCTCCGCGGAGAGCGTGCAGCCGTCGTACTGCGGGAAGGTGTCCATGAAGTGGGAGGCGAGGGTGAGGAGGAATCGTTCGGGGCTGCGCACGCCGAACCTCTTCGCGAACGCGTAGATGGTGTTCTTCTGGGAGTCGGTCGCGTGGACGAGCGAGTTGTCCCCGCTGTAATAGGACTCGTCCAGTGCCGCGCCGCGCATCTGCGTCGTCACGCTGAGGTCCTCGATGGCGTGCTGGGACGTGTCGCGGGTGACGCGCACGAGTCGGACCTCGGCCTTGCCGTACTGATGGGTTCCGAGGACGAAACCGGGAGGATGGGGCATCGGTCAGCTCCCTCGATAGGTGGAGTAGGCGAACGGGCTCAGCAGCAGGGGCACGTGGTAGTGCGATGCAGCCCCGTCCGGGATCGTGAACGCCACGGTGATGTGCGGGAAGAAGTGCACCGTGGCCGTCGACGCGAAGTACGCGCCGGTGTCGAACGTCATCGTGTAGGTGCCGGCGGAGAGCGCCTCGGCGAATGCGGCGACGCGGCCGTCGTCGTCGGTCGAGGCCGAGCCGATGCGGTCGCCGGTGTCCGCGCGAGCGAGATCCACGCGGAGGCCCCGGACGGGCTCACCTCGGCTGGTGTCGAGGACGTGCGTCGAAAGCGTCGTGGGCATGGCCGCGGTCACGGGGTCATCCCGAGGCGGTGGTCGGGGGAGGGGACGAGCGCACGGCTCATGGTGGAGGTCATGTCGGTCCTGACGATCGCGCGAGAAGGGGCTGCGGATGCAGCGGGCGACCGGTCGAGCGCCGGTCGGAGGCAGCGTCCCGCTCAGGGACGGACCGGGGGTTGCCTTCCGTGCGCGATCGCCCCGCGGTTCCAGGCGGTGCGAGCGACGGACGAGGACGTACGCGACATCGCTGGCTCCCTCCGGTGTGCGGCGATCGTTCCTGTCATCGACCGTACGAGGCGGATGTTTCCTCCTTGTTGCCGGCGTGTTGAGGGTGGTCGCGGCGCACCGGCCTCGGAACGGGAGCGCCGGCGCCGCCTACGGTCGGGCGAGCTCGTCCAGTGCGTCGTAGGTGGTCGCGATGGCCGCGATGCGGTCCCGACCCGTCCGACCCGCGGCGTCGTAGACGTCGTTCGCGATCGCGGCGACCACGGCGAACATCGCCGCGAGCGAGTCGAACGCCGACGGCGAGTCCACGGGGCAGAGGATCGTCGTGGCGGCGGGCGCGGCGAGCACGGCTGCCGTCGGGTCGCCGAGCACGACGACGTCGGCTCCCGACGCGACGCAGAGCTGGACCAGCCGGTCGATCCCCGCAGCGTGTCGGCGCACGGAGACGATGACGACCACGTCACGCCGGTCGAGGTCGGCGACCTCCTCTCCCAGGCGTTGCCCGGGCGCGGGGACGATGCGCACATCCGGTCGCACCTGGAGGAGCTGGGACCGGAGCTGGAGCGCGACCGGGTGCGCTCCGCGTTCCCCGAACAGCATCACCCGGCGGGCGCGCACGATCCGGCGGGCGAGGCGCGCGCGATCCGCGCGCGCGAGGGACGCGAACGCCGCGTGGAGGTTCCGGGATTCGACGGCGCGCTGGTCGACGTGAGCGGCGTCCTCCGCCACCCACGGCATCCCGCTGCCCCGGGCGGCCATGAGCTCCCGCCGCACGTCGGCAGCGTCCTGGAAGCCGAGGGAGCGCACGAGCCGCGAGACGGTGGCCTTCGACGTCCCGGACTCGGCGGCGAGGTGCGCGGAGGTCCCGACGAGCAGGAGCTCCGGGTCGTGGCGGACCATCGCGGCGACCCGGCGCTCGGCGGGCGAGAGCCGATCCCAGACGGCGTCGATGCGTTCGCGCACGTCGGGCTGCGCCGCCGTCATGACGCGCTCCGTCCCAGATGGGCGATCGCTTCCACGAGCGCGTCCAGCCCGAGCGCGATGTCGCCCTCGGAGACGAACTCGTCCGGGTGGTGGCTGATGCCGTCCGGGTTGCGGAGGAACAGCATCGCGACGTCGGTGATGCGCCCGAGCGACATGGCGTCGTGGCCGGCGCGCGAGAACAGCTCCATCGGCTGCGCCTGTCCGGTGGCGACGATGCCGGCGCGGACGGCGGCCATCAGGCGCGGCGAGCAGGGCACGGCGGGAGCGCGATGCACCTCGGTCGGGGTCACGCTCACCCCGCGGCGCTCCCCGATGCCGGCGAACGCCGTGACGATCTCGTCCCAGACGCGGTCGCGTCCGTCGTCGGACTCCGCACGCAGGTCGACGGAGAACCACGCGAGCCCCGGCACGACGTTCACCGCGCCCGGTGCCACGGTCATCGTGCCGACGGTGCCGACCGCGCCGAGGTGGTGCGAGCTGCGGCAGATCCGCTCGACGGCCAGCGCCGCCTCGGCTGCGGCGAGCAGGGCGTCGTGCCGCCGCTCGTACGGGGTGCCACCGGCGTGCCGGGCCTCGCCGACCGCCTCGACCGTGAACCGCCGGGCGCCGGCGATGCTCGTGACGACGCCGAGCGCCTGGCCCGCCTCGTCCAGGAAGGGTCCCTGCTCGATGTGCGCCTCGAGGTACCCGACGAGTCGTGCCGGGTCCATCGCGGCGTCGCCGACGCGGGCGGGGTCGAGCCCGAAGTCCGTGGACGCCTGCCGCAGCGAGATCCCGTCGGCGTCGGCGAGGTCCCACCAGGCGTCGTCCCACACCCCGGCGACCGCCGAGGACCCGAGGAGCGCCTTGCCGAACCGGGTGCCCTCCTCGTCGGAGAAGGCGATGACCTGGATGCCGAAGGGCAGCGGCCCCCGGTCCGCCAGCCGGGCGACCGCCGCGACCCCCAGGAGCACGCCGACGATGCCGTCGTAGGGCCCGGCGTCCACGACGGTGTCGAGGTGCGACCCGATGAGCAGGACGGGGGCGTCGTCCGTCGTGCCGGGGACGCTGCCGTGCAGGTTGCCGGCGGCGTCCTGCCACGTGGTCATCCCGGCGTCCTGCATCCATCGCGCGACCATCGCGTTCACGCTCTCGTGCTCGGGCGACAGGTGCACGCGGGTGATGCTCCCGGGCGTCGAGGTCACGGCGGCGAGCTCGCCGCACCACCCGACGATCGTCGCGGCGTCCGGGACGGCGGCGGACGTCACGCCACCACCGCCGAGGAGGCCGGGGCCGCCGCGGTCGGGGCCGCGTACACGTCGAGCGCCGCGTCGACGCCGCCGCCCTGCGGCACGGGGAACCCGCCCCGACGCAGCACCTGCTCGAGCGCGGACAGCGTCGTCACGACGGCGTCCTTGCGGGCGTTGTAGCCCATCGTCCCGATGCGCCAGACCCGCCCGCGCAGGGGCCCGAACGAGGTCCCGATCTCGATGCCGTGGTCCGCGAGCATGGCCCCGCGCACGGCGTCCCCGTCGACGACGTCCGGGATCCGCACCGCGACGACGTTGTGCATCTTGTGCGCCACGTCCCCGAAGACCTGCAGCCCGAGTTCCTGCACGCCGGTCAGCATCGCGCGGCCGGCGAGCTCGTGCCGGGCGACGACGGCGTCGCGGCCTTCCTCGAGCAGGATCCGGGCGCACTCGTGGGCGGCGTAGAGCATCGACGCGGCCTCGGTGTGGTGGTTCAGCCGGCGGGGTCCCCAGTAGTCGAGGATCATCGCCAGGTCCAGGTAGTTCGAACGGATCGGCTCGTCGAGGACCTCGTCGCCCGGCTCGCGGATGCCCGCCTCGACGCTGCGCCGCCCGTCGAGCACGGCCGTGGCGCGCGGCGACAGCGTCACGGGAGCGCTGCCCGACGGCCCGCCGAGGCACTTCTGCAGCCCGACGCTGACGGCGTCGATGCCCCACGCGTCCACCTCGAGCGGATTGCCGCCGATGGATGCGGTGGCGTCGGTGTAGAGCAGCACGCCGTGTCGCTCGCAGATCGCGCCGAGCTCGTCGAGCGGCTGGTTCATCGTCGTGGAGGTGTCCCCCTGGACGACCGCCAGCACCTTCGGCCTCGTCGCCACGATCGCGTCCTCGATCGCGGAGGTCGGGAACACCTGCCCCCATGCCGTCTCGATCGTGTGGACCTCGGCCCCGGCCCGCCCGGCGATCTCGGCGAGCAGGTGCCCGAACCGCCCGAACACGGGCACGAGGACGCGGTCCCCCGGCGCCAGCAGCGACACGAGGACCGCTTCGATCCCGGCCCGTGAGGTGCCGTCGACGAGCGCCGTGGCCACGTTGGCGGTGCCGAACACCTGCCGGTACAGCGTCTGGGTGTCGTTCATCGTCGACGTCATCCACGGGTCGTACTGGCCGACGAGCGGCGTCGAGAGCGCGCGCAGCACGCGCGGGTCGGCGTCGATCGGCCCCGGGCCCATGAGGAGTCGGGCGGGCGGGTTCACTGGCAGCATCGGGATCTCCGTTCCGGTCACGAGAATAATGGAACGCCGGTTACGACAGCGTCCCGGCGAGCGCGACGAGCGCGCGGTCGGACCCGGCCGGTCCGAGCAGGCAGACGCCGACGGGCGCGTCCTCGACCCGCAGGAACGGCGCGCTGACCGCCGGCAGCCCGCCGATGCCGGCGACGGCCGTCATCCGCAGCGTCGCGAGCCGGGTGCGCTGGACCGCGTCCCCGGTGGCCGTCCGGAGCGGTGCGGGCCCCGGCACGGTCGGGAGGGTCAGCACGCCGGGGCCGATCGCCTCGCGGACGCGGGTGCGCAGGCGGCCGAGCCGCTCTCTCGCGTGCGCCTCGTCCTCCGCCGTGATCGTGGCCGCTGCCGCGAACCGCGCGGCCACGTCGTCCCCGACGGCGCCGGGGTGCGCGTCGACCCAGGGCCCGTGCTCGCGCCAGGCCTCGGCGGCCTGGACGATCCGGAGGGTCTCGGCGAGGTCGTCCGGCGGCGGCAGGTCGATCCGGCGGACGGGCCGACGGGTCGCCGCCAGCCATCCCCGGAACGCCTCGGCGGTCGCGGGTTCCACGGCGTCGAGCAGGGCGTCGCAGACGAGCAGCGTGCCGGCGTCCAGGCCCACGTCCGCGCCCGGGCGGACGGAGGCACCGGCCGCCGACGCGAGCACGGACGCCGACCGGGCGATCCACCCCACGGTGTCGAACGACGGCGCCAGGGGCACGAGCCCGTCGCGCGGGACGCTGCCGTGGGTCGTCCGGAGGCCCCACAGGCCCTGGTAGCTCGACGGCACGCGGAGGCTCCCCGCGGTGTCGGTGCCGAGCCCGAGGTCCGCCTGCCCGAGCGCGACCGCCGACGCCGAGCCCGAGGACGACCCGCCGCCGATCCGGGTCGGGGCGGCTCCGTTGGGCGGCGACCCGAAGTGCGCGTTCCGACCCGCGAGCGAATAGGCGAACTCGTCGGTGCGGGCGATCCCGGTGACGTCGGCCCCCGCGTCGAGGAGCACCTGCACGGCCGGGGCGGTGACCGTGGACACCGGCGCCGATCGCTCCCAGGTCGGGTTGCCCGCGCCGACGACGTGCCCGCGGACCGCGTACAGGTCCTTGACGGCGACGCGGATCCCGGTGAGCGGCCCGTCCGGTGCGCCGTGCACGAGCGGGTCGCCGACGACGCGCCACACCGTCCGGGCGAACGCCGTGGGCCTCCCGGTCACGTGCGCCGCGCGGATCCGCCAGGTCGCGCCGGTGCGGCACCAGAGCTGCGTCTGGAGTCCCCGGCCACCGCCGACGAAGACCGACTCCCCGACCACCAGGGCGCTGTCCGGGGTCAGCCGCCGGACGTCGACGGACGCGATCGTCCGGCGCGCGACGCCCCCGCGCCCGGAGCGGAACGCGCGGATCGCGTCGTGCCCGCGGAGCAACCCGGCGTCATCGCCGCGCAGGGTGCCCTCGCCGGGTTCGAACAGCGCGTCGAGCGCGGCGGTGTCGTCGCGCATCAGGGCGTCCTCGTAGGCGGTGAACGCCCGCTCGAGCCCCTCGAGCCAGCTCCCGTGCACGATCATGCGTCGACCGCCGCACGGGGTCGCGCGTCAGCCACGGGCGACCAGCTCCCCGGCCACCGAGGTGGCGGTGACCGGCTCGCCGCGCAACCAGGTCCCGGTGAACCGGCCACGCGCCTCCAGGCCGGCGAAGGCGGAGACCGGGTTGCGGTGCGCCAGACCCACCACCTCGATGACCTCGGTGGCGGAGGGGTCGAACACGGTGAGGTGGGCGAGCGCCCCGGGCGCGATGCGACCGCGGTCGGCGAAGCCGGCGAGCGCCGCGGGGCCGGTCGTGAACCAGGGCAGGACGTCCTCGAGGGACATGCCGCGGCGCATCGCCTCGGTCCACACGGCGCGGAAGCCGACCTGCAGCCCCGCGATGCCGCCCCACGCCAGGCCCCAGTCGTCGGTCTTCAGGTCGGCGGTCGACGGCGAGTGGTCCGACACGACCATGTCGATCGTGCCGTCGAGGAGCCCCTGCCAGAGGGCGTCGCGGTTGGCGTCGTCGCGGATCGGCGGGCAGCACTTGAACTCGGTCGCGCCGTCGGGGATGGTCGATGCCTCGAACGCCAGGTAGTGCGGGCAGGTCTCGACCGTGATCCGCACGCCGTCGTCCTTCGCCGCGCGGATCATGGGCAGCGCTCCGGCGTCGGAGAGGTGCAGCACGTGGGCCCGGGCACCGGTCGCGCGGGCGCCGTCGATCACCTGCGCGATCGCGGACTCCTCGGCCGAGGCGGGGCGGGTCGCGAGGAAGTCCGCGTAGCGGCCGCCGAGGGCCCCGTGGTCGACGAGGTGCGCGGGGTCCTCGGCGTGCACGATGAGCAGCGCGCCGATGTCGGCGACCTCCTGGAGCGCGGCGCGGAGCTGCTCGGGTCCGAGGTGCGGGAACTCGTCCACGCCCGACGGCGCGGTGAAGCACTTGAACCCGAACACGCCCTGCTCGTGCAGCGCGTCGAGCGAGCCGAGGCTGTCCGGCACGGCGCCGCCCCAGAACCCCACGTCGACGGCCAGCCGACCCGCGGCGCTGGCGCGCTTGACGGCCAGGGCATCGACGGTCGTCGTGGCCGGGATCGAGTTGAGCGGCATGTCGATGATCGTCGTGACGCCGCCGAGCGCCGCGGCCCGGGTGGCGGACGCGAAGCCCTCCCACTCCGTGCGCCCCGGCTCGTTGACGTGCACGTGCGTGTCGACCAGCCCGGGCAGCAGGACGTGGCCATCGCCGACGACTTGCACGTCGGCATCGATGCCCAGGGGAGCGTCGACGGGCAGGACCTCGTCGATGCGTCCCGCGACGACGGTCACGGTCGCCGGGCGCAGCGCCCCGTCGACCCAGGCGCGGGCGCATCGGAATGCGAGCACGGCCGGTCGGGGCGCCATCACGGCTGGTCGGCGTCCGTCATCGCGACGCCACCGGGGAGGTCCGCGGGCCCGGCGGCCGTCCCGGTGCCGAGCAGCAGGTTGAGCAGGATCGCGGCGACCGCGCCGGCCGAGATGCCGGAGTCGAACACGAGCGTGAACCACGTCGGGAACGCCGCGTAGATCGACGGCGCGACGGTCGGCAGCAGCGCGATCCCGAGCGGCAGGGCCACGACGAGCACGTTCCGGTTGTCGAACCGGACCCGCGACAGGGTGCGGATGCCGCTCGCCGCGACCATCCCGAACAGCGCGACGCCGGCACCGCCGAGGACCGCGTGCGGCACCGCCTCGACCACCGCCGCGACCTTGGGTACGAGGCCGAGCACGACGAGGATCCCGCCCGCAGCCGTCGCGACGTACCGGGAACGCACCCCCGAGAGCGCCACGAGTCCGACGTTCTGCGCGAACGCCGTGTACGGGAACGTGTTGAAGACCCCGCCGACGACGGTGCCGAGGCCGTCCGCCCGGAGGCCGTCCGCGAGCGTCCGGTTCGAGACCGGTCGGCCGACGACCTCGCCGACGGCGACCATGTCGCCCGTGGTCTCGGTCATGATCACGAGCCCGACGACGAGCATCGACACGATCGACGCGAGGTCGAACGTCGGCAGCCCGAAGTGGAACGGCGTGACGACCGCGAACCACGGCGCCTGGCCGATGCCGGACCCGTCGACCATCCCCGGCACGAGCAGCGCCACGAGGGTGCCGAGGAGGAGGCCGGCGAGGACCGAGACCCGGGCGAGCCCCCGGGGTGCGAAGCGCTCGACGAGCACGATGGCGAGGAGCACGCCGGCGGCGAACGCGACGTCGATGGGGCGGGCGGCGCCGTCCTCCCCGCCCTCGGTGATCCACCCGGCTGCCACGCTCATCAGCGACAGCCCGATGATGAGGATGACCGTCCCGGTGACGATCGGCGGGAACAGCCGGATGAGCTGCGAGAACCACGGCGCGACGACGACCATGAAGACCCCGCAGGCGATCGTCGCCCCGTACACGGCGGTGATGCCGTGCTCGGTCCCGATCGCGATCATCGGTCCGACCGCGGCGAAGGTGACACCCTGCACGAGCGGCAGGCGGACGCCGAAGCGCCAGAAGCCGACGGACTGCACGATGGTGGCGAGGCCGGCGACGAACAGGTCGGCGCTGATCAGGAACGCCAGGTCGGCGCTGTCGAAGCCGAGCGCACCGCCGACGATGAGCGGGACGGCGACCGCGCCCGCGTACATCGCGAGGACGTGCTGCAGCCCGAGGGGCAGGAGCCGGGCGAGCGGCGGGACGGTGTCGACCCCGTCTCCCGTGCTGGTGTCGGCTGTTCGTCGGCGCGATGCTGTGCTCATGTCCGGACGCTAACCAACCACTGTTTCCCCGGCGTTTCGGTCGGGAGTCCGATCGCGAACGAGCGTGCCGTCCGATGGCGTCTCGGAACGACCGTCTCGGGCGACGGCGTCGAGCGCCCCGTCTCCGCTACCGTCGACGCGTGCCGTCCGCCCGCCTCACCGAGACCGAGGACCGCACCGCCCGGCTCGACCTCCACCGCCCGTCGGCCGACGACGCCGCCGAGGTGCACGCGATCCTCTCCGACCCGGCCGTCTGGACCCACCACCCGTCGCTGCGCGTGACGGATCCGGCGCACACCGACCGCTTCCTCCGCACGCGCGTCGAGGCCTGGGAGCGCGACGGCCTCGGCACGTGGATCGTGCGCGAGCGGGGCGCCGACGCGGTCGTCGGATTCGGCGGCTGCGGCATCGCGCACGACGCCTTCTGGAACCTCGGCTACCGCTTCGCGCCGGCCGTGCACGGTCGCGGGTACGCGACCGAGATGGCGACGCGGGCGATCGCGCGGGCGCGGATCCTCCGCCCCGAGCTGCCGGTGGTCGCCTACCTCGTCGCCCACAACCGCGCCTCGGCGGCCGTGGCCGAGAAGGCGGGTCTGACGCTCGCGCACCGCGGGCCGGATCCGGGCAACCCCGACCCGGCCGTGATGCGCCTCGTCTACGCCGACCGCGCCCTCACCGACGCGCAGCGGGATGCGGCGATGCGCTGATCCCGTCCGCGGCGGCGGGCGCGCGGCGGGCGCGCCATGCCCCGGCCTCCGCGACGAGGATCCGCGCACCGACCAGCAGCACCAGCGCGACCGCCGTCACCACGACGAGCGGCGGCAGCAGGAAGCCCAGCGCGATCAGCGGGTGCCCCATGCCGAGCGCGGGCCAGCCCATGTCCTCCCACCGGGCGGCGAGGAGCAGCAGGACCGCGAGGGCGACGAGCTCCGCCGCCAGCACCCCGATGGTGATCCGCGTCGCGAGCCTCATGCCGTCCCCTGCCGTGTGCCGAGCTGCCACGATCGCATGGTTCCCCCAGCCGGGGAAGGGGCCTGCCCGGGCCCCCGCGCCGCGCCACACTGGATCCATGAGCACCGCCGCCGACGCCCTCGCCCGCCTCGTCGAGGGCATCGACCGCGAGCGGCTCGGCGCGTACGGCGCCGTCGTGCGGATCGGCGGCGATGAGGCCGCGCACCGCTGGCGCAGCAACGACCGCGAGAACCTCTACTCGGTGTCCAAGGGAGTGTGCGCGCTCGCCGTCGGCATGGCGGTGGACGCGGGGATCCTGCGGCTCGACACCCGGATCCCCGAGCTGCTGCCCGACCTCGACCTCGGCACAGGCGTGGACGAGGTCACCGTCGAGCACCTGCTCACCATGACCAGCGGCATCGACTTCGCGTGGTTCGGCGACGAGCCCGTGCCCGGCCCGGACCTCGCGCAGGCGATGCTCGGGCTCCCGACCCGCGGCCCCGGCGCCGTCTTCCGCTACAGCGACGCGAGCCCGTACGTCGCCATGCGGATGCTCGCCGCGGCCGTCGGCGACGTGCGGGACTGGCTCCTCCCGCGCCTCTTCGCGCCGCTCGGCATCGAGAACCCGCAGTGGCACCGCTGCCCGCTCGGCTTCATCGTGGGCGGCAGCGGCCTCGAGCTGCGCACCGGCGAGCTCGCGCGCATCGGCCGGCTGCTGCGCGACCGCGGTGCGTGGGAGGGCCGGCAGCTCGTGAGCGCCGGGTGGGTCGACCGGATGCACAGATCCTGGGTCCCGACCGGCGCCGACGACCCCGCCGCGCCCTTCGCCCGCTACGGCCTCGCGACCTGGGACGGCCCCGGCGACACCTGGCGCCTCGACGGCCGCTACGGCCAGTACGTGCTGGTCGACGGATCCCGCGACGCGGTCGTCACCATCACGGCCCACGAGGAGGAGCGTGACCACCGGCTGGCGGAGCTGGCGGTGGCCGCGGTCGCGGAGGCCGTGCCCGTCGTCGGCTGAGCGGCTGAGCGACCGCGCCCTCGTCCTCAGCCGACCGGCGCCGTCAGCGGATCCGCCTCCCGCCGCGTCCGCCCCGCATCCGTGACCACCGCGAACCCCTCGCGCGCCCAGTGCTCGAACCCGCCGATCAGCTCCTGCACGCGCGTGTAGGCGAGCGTCGCGAGCGTGAGGGCCGCGCGCGTGCTGCCGTTGCAGCCGGGGCCCCAGCAGTGGACGACGATGCGCGCGTCGCGGTCGGGCAGCGCGGCGGCGGCGCGCGCGGCGAGCCCGGCGCCGGGGATGTGGACGGCACCCGGGATCCGCCCCTGCGCCCACGACGCGTCGGACCGCACGTCGACCACGAGGGGCGCCGCGCCGCTCGCGCGGTCGGCGGCGAGGTCGGCCGGATCGGTCTCGTAGGTCAGCTTGGCGGCGAGGAAGTCGGTCGCGGTGATGCTCGTCTGCATGCCTCCATCGAAGCGCCACGGACCGGGCACGAGGAAGGGCCGTCGCCCGGCATCGGGGCCGTCGCGCCGCGGATCGCCCGGTAGGTTCGGCCGCATGCCGACGAATCCGCCGCTGACCCTCGACGCCACCGACCACGCGATCATCGCCGAGCTCCAGGGCGACGGCCGGATGAGCGTCGCGCAGTTCGGCCGGGCTGTATCGCTCTCCGCCAGCGCGACCGCCGAGCGCGTGCGCCGCCTCACCGAGGCGGGCATCATCACCGGCTACTCCATCACGGTGGATCCCGAGGCCCTCGGCTGGGCCGTCACCGCGTTCGTGCGCCTCGCGTACCCGTCGGGCGACTACCGCCCGTTCCACGCACTCGTGGCGGAGGTGCCGGAGATCGTCGAGGCGCACCACGTCACGGGCGCCGACTGCTTCATCATCAAGGTCCACGCCCGCTCGATGCGCGACCTCGAGCGCATCACGGGCCGCCTCGCCGCCCTCGGCGGGATCACGACCCACGTCGTGTACTCGAGCCCGGTCCCGGGGAGGCACGTGGGGCCGGCCTGATCCGCGCTCAGATCCGCTCTCGGTTGGTAACATTATCAAGTCGCGTGAGCGCTGGTAATGTTACCAACATGCGCGACGCGACCGACAACCCGTTCAGCCCCGGCTCGGACACCGTCCCGGAGATCTGGGCGGGCCGCACCGAGCAGCTCAGCGACTGGCGGGACGTGGTCCGCCCCCGGCTCCTGCGCGGCCTCCCCGAGCGCGGGCGCACCGTGCTCGGCGAACCCGGGCTCGGCAAGTCCTCCCTCGTGCGGCGCATCGCGCAGACCGCCGCCCGTGAGGGGGACTGGGTCACGCCGCAGCTCCGGATCCCCCTCGGTGCCGATCCGCTGAAGCCGGTCGCCGCGGCCGTGCTGGAGCTCGCGCGCGTCGCTGGCCTGCCCTCCCTGCGCGAGAAGCGCATCAGGGAGGCCATCGGCCGGGTGGAGACGGTCGCGGCGGCCGGGCTGTCGCTGACCGTGCGGGGCTCCGAGCAGAGCGGCCCCGAGCCGTACACCGCGCTGACGGCGCTGCTCGTCGAGGTCGGCCGCGCGGCGATGCGGCACGACCGGGTCGCCCTCGTCCATGTCGACGAGGTGCAGAACATCACGGACGAGCGGACGCTCTCGCAGCTGCTGATCGCCCTCGGCGACGCCATCACGCACGAGGAGGAGGTCGCGATCCCCGGGGGTGCCCACGTGCGCCGGTCCCTGCCCATCGCGGTGTACCTCACGGGCCTGCCGGACTTCGAGGACCGGGCGGGCGCCCACAAGGGCGCGACCTTCGCCCGGCGCTTCCGCACGACCGTCCTGACCGCGATCGACGACGAGGACATCCGCGCCGCGTTGCAGGACTTCGTCGTGCCGGGCTGGCAGGTCGCGGACGGCTCGGGTCGCACCCGCCGCGTCCGCATGGACCAGGACGCCGCGGCCGCGATCGTCGACCTGTGCCGCGGGGAACCGTTCCTCTTCCAACTGGCGGGGGAGCGCGCCTGGTACGCCGGCTCCGGCACGACGATCACCCGCGACGAGGTCCACGCGGGCTGGCGAGGCGCGGAGCGCGAGGCGGCCGCGCACGTCGAGCGGATCCTCGAGAGGCTGCCCCCGCGGGAGCGGGCCTTCGTGGAGGCGATGGCGGCGCTGCCCGCCGAGGAGCGCACGCTCACCCGCATCGCGAAGGAGATGGGGCGGTCGAGGGCCACGGAAGTCGGCACCACGGCGCAGCGCCTGGACACCGTGCGCGGCATCATCGACCGGGGCACGTCCTACGGCTTCCGGCACCGCGCCATCGAGGCGCATCTGACCAGCGACTGGCCGCGGATAGGGTGACGAGTCGGCCCGGCACGGCGCGTCGTCAGCCTCCGAGCCACCCGCTGAGCCCCACCACCTCCGCCGCGATCTCCGCGACGCTCCGCCCGTCGGTCGCCACCCGATGCACCCCGGCCGGTGCCCCCGCCGCCAACCGCGGCGCCGCGGCCGCGCTCCGGCCGATCGCCTCCGCGAGCCCCGACCCGATCTCGCGTCCCGCCAGCCGGGCGGCCGCCGTCGCGTCGTCGGCCGTGAGCAGCACGCCGACCGCCTCGACCTCGCCACCGAGCGTCGCCGTGAGCCCGGGCAGCTCGAGCACGCTGACCGTGTTGGTGTAGATCACGCGGGTCCAGCCGGCCTCGCGGTAGTTGCGCCACATCGCCGCCAGGTTCCGCTCGGCCAGGGGGATCCCCTGCCGCCACGGCTCCGGGTGGGCCTGGTCGAGCCCGTCGCCCTCGATGAGCGCGTGGGCGACGTCGGCCGCTGTGAGGATCCGCGACACCTCCGCCGCCACCGTCGTCTTGCCGACGCCCGAGCGCCCGCCGAGGAAGAGGGCATGCGTGGGGACAGCCCGCGGTGCTCTCGCGGCGTCGTCCAGCACCCGGTCGATCCATTCGTGCCGGTCGAGAGCGTCCACCTCCGCCCGACGCGCCCATCGCACCTCGACGAGCTCGTCGTCGTCGAGCGACAGCTCGGCCGCGGGCAGCACGCACCGGTAGGCGACCGTCACGTACGCGACGCGATCGCCGTTCGGGTAGGTCGCCTCGAGCGCGGCGCCGCCGTACGCCCCGACGATCGCTCCGATCTCGGGCTCGACGCCGAGCTCCTCCCGCACCTCGCGCGCGAGCGCCTCGGCGGGATCCTCACCGGGCTCGACCGCGCCGCCGACGAGGCTCCACCGGTCCGTGTCGCGCTGCCGCGCCAGCAGGAACCGGTCGCCGTCCTGGACCACCGCGGTCACCGCAGGCAGGAGCAGGAGGTCGTGCCCGACGCGTGAGCGCAGGCGCCGGACGTGGTCGGATGCGGGCACCCCACGACGCTAGCGGCAGCCCGGCCGCCGCCCGCGTTGACACGTCCCCCGCGCCCCCGGGACAATGAGGGGACGTTGTTCTTACAACGTTGTAACGGCTCGGATCCACCCGGCACTGCCGGCGTCGATCGGCCCCGCTCCCGATGAAGTGAAGGACCACTCCATGACCGACGCCCCCTCGACGACCGACGCCTTCCCGTCGGCCGACGCCCGGATCGCCATCGACCGCACCGCGGTCGTCGCCCCCGTCAACCGCCGCACCTTCGGCTCGTTCGTCGAGCACCTCGGCCGCTGCGTCTACGACGGCATCTACGAGCCCGGCCACCCCACCGCGAACGCGGACGGCTTCCGGGGCGACGTCGTCGACCTCGTCAAGGAGCTCGGCACGAGCACGATCCGCTACCCCGGCGGCAACTTCGTCTCCGGCTACCGCTGGGAGGACGGCGTCGGCCCGCGTGCCGAGCGCCCGAAGCGCCTCGACCTCGCCTGGCACTCGCTCGAGACCAACGAGGTCGGCCTCGATGAGTTCGCGCGCTGGTGCGAGCTCACCGGCAGCGAGCTGATGATGGCCGTGAACCTCGGCACGCGCGGCGTGCTCGAGGCGCTCGACATCCTCGAGTACTCGAACCACCCCGGCGGCACCGCCCTCTCCGACCAGCGCATCGCCAACGGATCGCCCGAGCCGCACAACGTCAAGATGTGGTGCCTCGGCAACGAGATGGACGGCGACTGGCAGGTCGGCAACATGACCGCCGAGGACTACGGCACGCTCGCCGGCCGCACCGCCCGCGCCATGAAGATGGTCGACCCGACCCTCGAGCTCGTCGCGTGCGGCAGCAGCGGATCCGGCATGCCGACCTTCGGCGAGTGGGAGCGGACGGTGCTGGAGAAGACGTACGACTCGGTCGACTTCATCTCGGCCCACGCCTACTACCAGGAGCGCAAGGGCGACCTCGGCAGCTTCCTCGCCTCGTCGCTCGACATGGAGTACTTCATCCGCACGGTCGTCGCGTCGGCCGACCAGGTCAAGTACCGCCGCAAGAGCGACAAGACCATCAACATCTCGTTCGACGAGTGGAACGTCTGGTACCTCGACGAGCACCAGGAGTCGGGCGTCATCACCGAGGGCTGGCCCTACGCGCCGCACCTGCTCGAGGACGTCTACTCGGTGGCGGACGCGGTCGTGCTCGGCAATCTCATGATCACGCTGCTGAAGCACAGCGACCGCGTCACGTCGGCCAGCCTCGCGCAGCTCGTGAACGTGATCGCGCCGATCATGACGGAGACCGGCGGCGGCGCCTGGCGCCAGACCACGTTCTTCCCGTTCTCGGTCACGAGCCGGCTCGCGCAGGGCGAGGTGCTGAAGCCGCGGATCGACGTGGGCACGTACGAGACCGAGGTGCACGGCACCGCGCCGCTCGTCGACTCCGTCGTGACCTTCGACGAGGCCACCGGCCGCGCCGCGGTCTTCCTCGTGAACCGCAGCCTGGCGGACGCGCTCACCCTCGAGGTCGACGTCGCCGGGCTCGCGGTCTCCGAGGTGCTCGAGGCCGTGGGGATCCACGACGAGGACGTCTACGCGAAGAACACGTTCGACGACCGCGAGCGCGTGGGCCTCACGCCGAACGCGTCGGCGACGCTCGCCGACGGCACCCTCACGATCACGCTGCCGCCCGTGTCGTGGACGGCCGTGTCGCTCGGCTGATCCGCTCCCGCTCGTCCACGCGCCCGTCGCGCCGCACCCTCGGCCGGCGGGCGTCGTGCGTCGGGGTGGGCCGGCAGCGAGGCGCCCGAGGTGCCGACGCGGTCGCGCCAGCCCCTCGGGCGTCTCGGTGCCGTGGTGTGGATCAGCGGATCGGGATGGCTCCCGCGAACCGCGCCGTGGCGACGAGGGTCAGGACGTCGTCCGACTCGACCACGTGGTACGCCACGCTGCGCGTGCCCGCGGCGTCCTTCGTGACGACGGCGTTCGGGAACTCGGTGTTGAGCGACCAGTTGCCGGTGCCGTCGACGTCCACCTTCTCCGACACGGTGGTGATGCCCGCCGCGCCGCGGTCGCCGAACAGCGGGTCCTTGGTCACCTCGTACGTGACCACGACGGTCTGGCCGGGGACGCCGGTGCCGCTGAACGCGACGCACTTGGTCGTGCCGGCGCAGATCGAGCGCTGCGTGACGTGGACGGTGAGGGGAGCGGTGCCGTCATCAGGGCCGGTGAGGCGCTTCGGCGCCGGCAGCGCGAACCGCGCCTCCCGGTCCACGTGCGAACCGATGGAGACATGGATCCCGACGGTCGCAGCGTCTGCGGTCGTGGGCGTGGCGAGGCCGATGGACAGGGCGCCGGCGATGGCGGCTGCCGCCGTCGTTCGCATGATGATGTGCAATGTTCCTCCGTCGGATCGAGTGGATGCGGGATCGCGCGAGGAGCCGCGCGAACGGAGGTCAAGGGGGCGCTCGATCACGCGGCATGGCTCCTGCACAGAAGACGGTCGGCGCTCACGCATCGTCGCGCGCGGCTGCGGTCGGCGCCGCGCTCGGCGGATCAGCGCCCGTCGCGGCCGCGGTAGAGCGTCATCAGCGTGGCCGAGATGCGGCCGCCCGGGCCGAGCTTGTGGCCGTTCGCCTCGAGCCAGGCGCGGGCGGCGGCGCGCTCGCCGGTCGGTGCTGCGCCGGCGGGGCCGGCTGCGGGACGCGCGGGCTCGTCCTGGATCGGCGTGATCGTCGCGGTCGTGCGCCGCCCGGCGGCGACGTACGGCGCGAGCGCGGTGCGGAGGGCGCGGGCGCCGGCGGGATCGAGGTCGATCTCGTGCACGATGCCGTCGAGGCCGAAGCGCACCGTCTCGCTCGTGGCGTCGCGCCTGTCGTCGCGCGGATCCACGTCGTCGGTCATGCCGTCTCCTCGGGCTCTCGATCCCCTCCGGAAGCCTAGGTCGCCGCGGCGACATCCCTCGCGGCGTTGATGAGAACGATTCTCTTCTAGGCTGGGCGGATGGATCCCCACCGCGATGCCCGTCCGTCCGTCACCCGCGGCGGGCTGGCCGTCACCCTCGTCTCCGCGAGCGACCTCGACGCCGCCGCGCGCGTCGCGGCGGCCGCCGTCGGCGCACCTCCGTCGGCCCCGCCCGCCGTGGTCGAGGCGCCGGGCGGCGACAGCGGCGACCTCGGCGCGGACATCGCCGACGGCCTCATCGCGGACGCCGACGACGGCCGCACCGGGCTCGCGGTCGTCGCGCTCGAGCCGGCCGCGGATCCGCTCGAGGTCGCGCTCGTGCTGGAGCACGTGGTCGAGGCGCGGCATCCCGGATCCACGCCCATCGGCATCCTCGACGTGGTCGCGGTCTCCTCCGTCGCCGAGATCCGCGAGCTGCTGCTCGACCCGGGCCACGCCGACGCGACGCCGTTCGACGCGGCCGAGCGGCTGGCCGGGCGGCTCGAGTGCGCGAGCGTCGTGGTGCTCGACGACCTGGATCCCGACCATCCCACCCCCGACGCCCGCCGCGCCGTCGCCCTGCTCGCGCACCTGGCCCCGGACGCCCGCGTCATCGCCACGGCCGACCGGCGCTCGCTCGTGCCGTCGCCCCTCCGCATCGGTCGGCAGCGGGCCAGGCGGCTCGCCGCGGGCATGGGCTGGCAGGTCGCGCTCGCGGGCGAGGCCGCCCCCACGTCCGCCGACGGGATGGGCGTGCACGTCTTCCGCGACCCGCGCCCGTTCCACCCCGGCCGCCTGCACACGGCCGTCGCGCACGACCTCGTGCCCGGCCCGGTCGGCCGGATCGTGCGCTCCCGCGGGCTGGTGCGCCTCGCGACCCGGCCCGCGACCGTCGGATCCTGGGCGACCGCGGGCGACGTGCTGAGCCTCGACCCCACCGCCATGCGCAGCTGGGACGCCGACTCGCCCGCCGGCCAGGAGATCGCGTTCGTGGGCGAGCACCTCGACGGCGCCCTGCTCGACCGGATCCTCGGCGCCTGCCTCCTCGGGGCCGACGAGCTCGTGGCGGGACCGGATGCGTGGCACGGCTACGCGGATCCGTTCCCCGTGTGGGACACCGAGCACCGGCACTGACGAGGGGGCGGCCCGGTGGCGGGTCCGGCAGGCGGGCGGGCGGCGGGCGCGGCGCCTGGGGAGGGCCGCGGGCGACGTCGGGCGGCGCATGCGAGGGTCGACGTTCCGGCTCCGCGGCCGTCGTCCGCCGTCCGCCGGCTCCCGCGGGTCCGCCCGCTCCGCCCACCTCACGAGGAGCGCTGACGCCCTGATGCCCACGACCGAGGCGCCCCTGCGCATCCTCTTCTCCTTCGCCCGCGGCCGCGGCCACCTCGGCCCGATGCTGCCCCTCGCGCACGCGGCCCGGGCGGCCGGCCACGAGACCGCCGTCTGCGGCGCGCGGTCGGTCGTGCGCGACCAGACCGGCTTCGACCACCTGCACCCGCGCGAGGTGTCGACGATGCCGTCGACGGCCGACGCGTCCTGGCGGGAGGGGGGCACCGGGATCCTCACGCCCGTCACCTCATCCGGCTTGCTGGCGAACGTCGCGCCGTACTTCCTCGGCGACAGCGCCCGCGAGGCACGCGACGCCGTCGTCGGGATCGCCGCCGATTGGGCGGCGGACGTCGTGGTCTGCGACGGGCAGGACTTCGGGGCGATGGTCGCGGCGGAGCTCTCCGGGCTCCCGTGCGTCGTGGTCGAGGTGTTCGCGACCGCGTCCGACGCGTGGCTCGAGCGGCTCCGCGAGCCGATGCAGGCGTTCCGGGCGGAGGCCGGCCTGGCGCCGGATCCCGATCTGCACGGGGTGCACGGCGCCCTCACCGTGGTGCCGTTCCCGCCCGCGCTCCGGGCTGAGCGGACCCCCCGGGGCGCGACGACGCGCATGCGCTCCGACGCGCCGCAGCCGAGGAGCGACCACCCCGCCGCGGCCTGGCTCGCGGCGGGCGACGAGCCGCACCGCGTCTACGCGACGCTCGGCACCGTCTTCAACCGGGCGTCCGGCGACCTCCTGCCGCGGATCATCGCGGCGCTCGAGTCGCTCCCGGTGCGCGCCCTGGTCACCACGGGGCCCGAGATCGACCCGGCGGGGTTCCCGACGGGCAGCCCGCGCGTCCGCGTCGAGCGGTACGTGCCGCAGGACGGGGCGCTCGCCGCGGCCGACCTCGTCGTGACGCACGGGGGATCCGGCACCCTGACGCAGGCGCTCTCCCATGGCGTGCCGCTGCTCGTGCTGCCGCTCGGCGCCGACCACCTGCCGAACGGGGAGCGGGTGCGCGACCTCGGCGCCGGCGCGATGCTCGACGCCCGGGCCACGCCGGGGGAGCTCGCCGCGCGGATCCGGGACCTGCTCGGCGATGCGTCCGCGCGTGCGGCCGCCGCCGCCGTGGCCGACGAGATGCGCGCGCTGCCGTCGCCCGCCGACGTGGTGCGGCGCATCGAGGCGCTCGTGCGCTGAACCCCGACGCCCGGAGCCCGAGTCTTGCGCATGCCGCAAGGTGCCGTGCGCGAAGCGCCGGGAGCGTCGAGGGTGGATCCATGGACATCACGCAGCGCATCGAAGGTCAGCACGAGTGGGACGCGGTCGTCATCGGCGGCGGGGTCGCGGGGTCGAGCGCGGCGCTCATGCTCGCGCGGGCCCGCCGGAGCGTGCTCGTCGTGGACGCCGGCCAGCCCCGCAACGCGGTCGCCGCGCACATGCACGGCGTGCTCGGCCACGACGGGAAGCCGCCGCGGGAGCTCGTCGCCGAGGGCCGACGCGAGATCGAGGGCTACGGGGGCGTCGTGGTCGACGGGCGGGTGGAGGCGGTCGCGGCGCTCGACGGCCCGGCCGGCCCGCGCTTCCGCGTGGCGCTCGACGGAGGCGCAAAGGTCACGGCCCGCCGCGTGATCCTGGCGACGGGCCTCGCCGACGTCCTGCCCGGGATCCCCGGCCTCGCCGCGCACTGGGGCGCGGGCGTCGTCGTCTGCCCGTACTGCGACGGCTACGAGGTGCGCGACCGCCGCATCGGCGTGCTCGCGACCGGACCCGGCAGCCTCCACCACGTGCAGATGCTCCGGCAGTGGTCGGCCGACGTCACCTTCCTCGTCGCGGGCGGCACGGCGGACGGTGCGCCCCTGGGGATCGACGCCGCGACCCGCACCGGGATCGATGCCCGCGGCATCCGCGTCGAGGAGGCCGCGGTCGTGCGCGTGCTCGGGGAGCGCGGCGCACTGGAGGGCGTGGAGCTCGCCGACGGCCGCACCCTCCCGCTCGACTCGCTCTTCGCGATGCCCGGCGTCGCGCCCCGCGACGGCCTGGCCCGCGCGCTCGGCGCCGCCACTGAGGACACGCCCTGGGGTCCGTTCGTCGCGGTGGATCCGATGGGCCGGACGAGCGTCCCCGGCCTCCTCGTCGCGGGCAACGCGGCCAGCGCGTCGGCGAACGTGCCGGTGGCGATGGCCGCCGGCACCATGGCGGGCGCGATGGCGAACGCGGACCTGGTGACGGAGGACGTCGCGATCGCGGTGGAGGGGATCCCCGCGCTCGCCTAGCGCGTCAGCGCCGGGTCACCGCCCGCGCGCCGAGCCGCGACTCGAGCATCGCGTCCATCGCCTCGCGCACGAGCACGTCCCCCTGCGCGCGCGTGATGCGCCGGGCGGCGACGAGCGCGGCGATGCCCTGCATCGTGGCGGCGAAGAGGAGCTTGAACCGCTCGCGGGCGTCGCCGTCGGGGTCGAGGTCCGCATCCGCATCCGCATCCGCCGGATCGCCCATCGCCTCGTCGAGCACCTGGAACAGGCGCGTCGACGCGTCGCGCACGGGCCCGGCGGCGGCGCTCGTCTTCGCCTGGAACATCAGCTCCATGAGCGCGGCGTCCTCGACGGCGAACTCGACGTACGCCGAGGCGACGCGCACGAAGCGGGCGTGCAGGGATCCGCGGCCGCCGAGCGCGGTGCGCACGTCCTCCGTGAGCCGCGTGAAGCCGCGCTCGGCGAGGGCGTCGAGCAGGGCCTGCCGGTCGATGAAGTGGCTCCGCGGGGCGCCGTGGCTCACGCCCGCCTGCCGCGCGAGCTCGCGGAGGGACAGGCCCTCGATCCCGTCCGCGCGGAGCATCGCCTCCGCCTGCTCGAGCAGCACGGCGCGGAGGTTCCCGTGGTGGAAGGGCCGCGTCGTCATGCCGGGATCCTATCGGACGAGTAGTCATTGACTATTTTATAGGCAGCGCCTACTTTGAGCGCGGGGCGCGGATGCGTCCCGCACATCGCGCCCTCCGGGACGCACCCGACGACAGGACCCCCCCCGTGGATCGACAGACCACCCTCCTCGTGCTCGGCGGTACCGGCCAGACCGGCCGGCACCTCATCCGGCTCGCCCTCGAGCAGGGGTTCCGGGTGCGCGCGCTCGCGCGGACGCCCGCGAAGCTCACCGCGACGCATCCCGACCTCGAGGTGATCCGCGGATCCATCACCGAGGAGCTCGACCTCGACGCGCTGGTGGCCGGCGCCGACCACGTCATCTCGATGCTGGGCGACGCGACCGCCCAGCGCACGCGCCCCGTGAACACCGAGTTCGTCCGCCGGCTCGTCCCCGCCATGCGCCGCAACGGCGTCGACCGGTTCCTCTACCAGGCGGGCGGCCTGAGCGCCGCGCCCGACCGGCCGCTCACCGCACCCCTCCGGCTCATCCGCGCCACCATCGCCCGCGGCTTCGAGGGGCAGCACCGGGACAACGAGGCGGTCATGCGGTACCTGGTCGACGAGGCCGGCGACGTGGGGTGGATGGTGCACCGCGCGGGCATCGGCGGCGACGGGCCGTCGAAGGGCGTGCTGCGCCGATCGTCGACGGCGTTCAGCATCGGCACGTTCGCGGACTGCGCGGCCTACGACCTGCGCCTCGTGATGGACCCGGCGGCCGTGCACACCAGCGACTTCAGCTCCTACCGGGCGGGGGCCGCGCCCTGAGGCGTCGGCCGGTGGCGCTGAGTCGGATCCGGCAGTAAACTTGAGCCCGCACGACTCAAGTACGACCGAAGGGAACGCAGTGGCCAACATGCAGGGCGCACCCGCCACCGACGAGAACGCGAAGACCGCGCTCGAGCAGTACGGGGTGAACCTGACCGAGATCGCGAAGAGCGGCAAGCTCGACCCGGTCATCGGACGCGACGCGGAGATCCGGCGCATCAGCCAGGTGCTCACGCGGCGCACCAAGAACAACCCGGTGCTCATCGGCGAGCCCGGCGTCGGCAAGACCGCCGTGGTCGAGGGCCTCGCCCAGCGCATCGTCGCGGGCGACGTGGCCGACTCGCTGAAGGGCAAGCAGCTGGTGTCGCTGGACCTCGCGGCGCTCGTCGCGGGCGCGAAGTACCGCGGCGAGTTCGAGGAGCGGCTGAAGGCGGTGCTCAAGGAGATCGACGACGCCGACGGCGAGATCATCACCTTCGTCGACGAGCTGCACACGCTCATGGGCGCGGGCGGCGGCGAGGGATCCGTGGCGGCGTCCAACATGCTCAAGCCCATGCTCGCGCGCGGCGAGCTGCGCCTCATCGGCGCCACCACGCTCGACGAGTACCGCCAGCACATCGAGAAGGACGCCGCGCTCGAGCGCCGCTTCCAGCAGGTCTACGTCGGCGAGCCGAGCGTCGAGGACACGGTCGCGATCCTCCGCGGGCTCAAGGGCCGGTACGAGGCGCACCACCAGGTGCCCATCACGGACGCGGCGCTCGTCGCGGCCGCCTCCCTCTCCAACCGCTACATCCCGGCCCGCCAGCTGCCGGACAAGGCCATCGACCTCATCGACGAGGCCGCGTCGCGGCTGCGGATGGAGATCGACTCGTCGCCCGTGGAGATCGACGAGCTGCGACGCGCGGTCGACCGCATGCGGCTCGAGGAGCTCGCGCTCAAGCGCGAGAAGGACGAGGCGTCGAAGGCACGGCTGGCGAAGCTGCGCGAGGACGTCCAGGCGCGCGAGCAGACCCTCGGCGAGCTGCAGCGGCGCTGGGAGGCGGAGCGCGCGAGCGTCAACCGCGTCGGCAAGCTGAAGGACGAGCTCAACGAGCTGCGGATCCGCGCCGAGCGGGCACAGCGCGAGGGGAACCTCGAGAAGGCGTCGCGGCTGCTGTACGGCGAGATCCCCGTGATCGAGCGGGAGGTCGCGCAGGCGGAGGCCGCGGAGTCGGTGCCGTCGGACGAGGACCGCATGGTGAACGAGCAGGTGACCGCCGAGGACGTGGCGGCGGTCGTCGCGGCCTGGACGGGGATCCCCGTGGGCCGGCTGCTCCAGGGCGAGACCGAGAAGCTGCTGCACCTCGAGCAGGAGCTCGGCAAGCGCCTCATCGGGCAGAAGCCGGCCGTGCGGGCCGTCGCGGACGCGGTGCGCCGCACGCGCGCCGGCATCTCGGATCCCGACCGGCCGACCGGGTCCTTCCTCTTCCTCGGGCCCACGGGCGTCGGCAAGACGGAGCTCGCGAAGGCGCTCGCCGAGTTCCTGTTCGACGACGAGAAGGCGATGGTGCGCATCGACATGAGCGAGTACGGCGAGAAGTTCGCCGTCTCGCGGCTGGTGGGCGCGCCTCCCGGGTACGTCGGCTACGAGCAGGGCGGCCAGCTCACCGAGGCCGTGCGGCGTCGCCCGTACTCCGTGGTGCTGCTGGACGAGGTCGAGAAGGCGCACCCCGAGGTGTTCGACGTGCTGCTGCAGGTGCTCGACGACGGCCGGCTCACCGACGGGCAGGGCCGCACGGTCGACTTCCGCAACGTGATCCTCGTGCTCACCAGCAACCTCGGCTCGCAGTTCATCAGCGACCAGACGCTGCCGCTGGACCAGCGCGAGCAGGCCGTGCAGCAGCTCGTGCGCCAGACCTTCAAGCCGGAGTTCGTGAACCGGCTCGACGACATCGTGGTGTTCCAGACGCTGTCGATGGACGATCTCGCGCAGATCGTGGAGCTCTACATCGACCGCCTCGGCGTGCGGCTCGCGGATCGTCGGCTCTCGCTCGGCGTCACGCCGGATGCGCGCCGCTGGCTCGCCGAGCGCGGCCACGACCCGCTGTACGGCGCCCGGCCGCTGCGCCGCCTCATGCAGCGCGAGATCGACGACCGCCTCGCGCGGGAGCTGCTCGCGGGCGACATCCGCGACGGCGACGCGGTGCGGGTCGACCTCGCGCCCGACGGCGACGGCCTCACGGTCAGCCGCGCGTGGAGCGACGAGCCGGGGGATGCGGCGCCCGGCGCCTGATCCGGATGCGGCCCGCCGCGCGCTCCTGATGCTCCGGCGTCAGGGGCGCGTCGTGTTCCGGATCCGTCCTCCGGTGATCTCGAGCACCTCGTGGCTGAGCGCGTCGATGTGCTCGCGCTCGTGGCTGGTGAACAGGATCGTCGTGCCGAGGCCCTGCTGCCGACGCAGCTCCGCGGTGAGGCGCTCGACGCTCTCGGCGTCGAGGGCGTTGAACGGCTCGTCGAGCAGCAGCACCTCCGGACGTTCCATGAGCGCCTGCACGAGCGACAGCTTCTGCTTCATGCCCAGGGAGTAGCTGCGGACGCGGGTGCGGGAATCCGGGTCGAGCCCCATCGCGCGCATGGCATCGCGCACCTCGTCCACGGTGATCCGCTTCCGGATCGCCGCGAGCTCCGTCAGGTTCTGCAGCCCCGTGCGGTGCGCGAGGTACGCCGGGCCGTCGATGATCGCGCCGAACCGGTCCGGGAAGGTGCGGCCGGGCGAGAGGAGGTCGGGATCGATGTCGATGACGCCCGAGTCGGGGCGCATGAAGCCGCAGATCAGCTTGAACAGGACGGACTTGCCGCAGCCGTTGGGCCCGACGAGGCCGTAGGTGCGGCCGCGTTCCAGGGCGAGGTCCACGCCCTGGAACAGCGTGTTCCCGCGAAAGACCTTCGTGACGCCGGTGAGGGTGATGATCGGCATGGTTCTCCTTGTCGGTCGGGGATCAGGCGGGGCGGGTGAAGCTGACGAGCGCGGTGAGGGCGAGCCCGAGGATCGCGACCGCGAGGCCGAGCGTGGCGGTGCCGTCGCCGACCTCGGGCCACCCGCCGCGGGTCACGGCGAGGTCGGCGAGCTGGACGGGCAGCCACGTCCGCGACTCGAGCTGCAGCGCTCCGCCGGTGACGATGACGCCGACCGTCAGGAGCCCGGCGGCCGGACCGCGCGCGAGCCAGGTGACGATGAGGACGAGGGCCGAGTAGATCCCGAGCTGGAGCAGGCCCCCGAGGAGGTACTGCCAGGCGAGGAGGACGAGGCGATCCGGGTCGGGGAGCACGGGCCCGGATCCGGTGAGGACGGCGGACCCGAGGCCGAGCGCGGCGACGACCGCGAGGTACAGGACGGCCGCGACGGCGTGGCGCCGGGTGCGCGCCGCGGCCCACCGCGTGGCCGAGCCGTACCGCAGGAGCCGTTGGAGCAGCATGCCGCGCGCCTCGTGGGACTCCCGCAGCTGCAGGACGAACGCGAAGCCGCCGTAGACGATGAGGCCGCCGAGGAGGTGGAGGATCGTGCCGTCGCCGGAGAGGGCGGACGCGAGACGGTCGACGGCGGTCGTCGGCACGTCGTCCACCAGGAGCGGATCGGCGGGCATCGCCAAGAGCCCGGCGAGGCACGCGCCCACCACGGCGACGAGCGCGATCCAGGCCCTCATCCCTTGCGCTGCCCGAGGAGCGCGGGACGCGAGCGGTGCGTGCGGTCCTTCGCGCGGACCGCGAGGAGGAGCGTGGCGCACGCGATCGTGACGGCCGCCCAGCTGCCGATCGCGGTGCCGGGGTCGGCCGTGACGGTCTGAGCGGTCGTGAGGTGGCTGAGGTTCAGAGGCGAGCTGGCGTCGACCACCCCTGCGGCGGAGAGGAGCGCGAGCATCCCGACCGCGACGGCGAAGACGATGTCGAGTCCTGGGATCGGGACGGCGATGTGCAGGGCGAGCGCGATGACCTGGGTCACGAGCAGGAGGGCGGTTGCGAGCGCGATGGTGCCGAGCACGAGCGCCAGCCACGGCCACCCCGGCCGTTGCTGCGCAGCGCTGTAGCCCTCGATCCCCTGCGTGCCGTCGTCGGCGAAGGGCAGTCCGAGCGCGGTGACGTACATCGCCGCGAGGAGGAGCGGCACGATCGCGAGTGCCCAGGCCATGCCGTCGCGGCATGCGGCGAGGATCGCGTAGCGGTAGCTGCCGTGCCGGATGAGGCGGTCGGGCATCGCGTCGACGGGCGCCCGGATGACGAGCGCGACGAGCCAGGCGAGGAGCACGACGTTCGCGAGGAACCGGGTGTCCGTCACCTCATCGAGCATGAGCTTCGTCTGGGTGAGACGGACGCCGGTCGGGGAGGCCTGCTCGAATGAGCGCGTGTACGCGCCGGACGCGACGGCGAGAGCGGCCAGGATCAGTGCGGGGATGCTCGTGATCCGGTCGAGGAAGCTCACGAGAGCCGGCCGCCGAACGGGACCCGCCGGACGGCGATGACCGCCACCACGGCGACGGCGGCCGCGAGGACGAGGTGGGGGAGCACGACCTGCGCGTCGCCGGAGAAGGAGAGGCCGAACGGCACCGCGGAGAAGTAGAGGGCGAGAACGGGGTGTCCCAGGATCTCCGCGACGAACGTCTCGCCGAAGACGACCAGCATGGGGACAGCGAGCGCCAGGAATCGATTCCGGACGAGCAGGCAGGCGGTGATGCCCATGGCCGCGTACACCGCGCCGCAGAAGCCGAACCAGCTCGAGTAGACGAGACCGAACAGGAGGTCGCCGAAGCGCAGGACGGTGCCGAACGCCTCCCGTTGCTGGGTGTGCTCCACGGCCTGCTCCGGAGTGAGCATGTAACTCGCCGGATCGATCCCCGGGTCGCCGAGGAGAGGCCAGATGTGGAATGCCGTCACATAGGAGACGAAGGAGAAGAGGAAAGCGAGGGAGAAGCCGATCACCACCGCCATCCCATAGCGAGTGGCGAGAAGGAGCCGCGCGTCGCAGCGCGTCTGCTGCAGGCTGATGAAGCGATGTGCCAGCTCCGACGAGAATCTCACGCACGTGAGCAGCGTGACGATCAGCGGCATCAGGATGAGCGACGGCGAGAGCATGCCCGCCGCGAACACCCCGTAGCGGTCGACGACCCGGGAATGATCCATGCTGTGGAACACGGAGATCACTGCGAGAGCGGGCAGGAGCGACGCGCTGACGATCTGCGTGGGACCGACGGCTCGGTCGAGAGCGAGGCGCAGCATCTCACCCCACCTCCTTCTCGTGGCGTCGCGAGGAGCTGCGTAGCCCGCGATGGTGGGCTCCGCAGGTGATCAGTTGCTGGCCCAAGAGCCGATGGCCTCCACTCGGACGAAGTTGTACGGGGTGGCGTGGAGCTGGAGGTGCACGCGGGACCCTGCTGAGAAGGGGGAGTCGGGGAGAGCTCCCTGTCCCTGCGCGACCTCTTTGAGTTCCGCACCGCACGAGCCGTTCCCGCCATCGCAGATGCGCGCGTTCATGCGGTAGTCCCCACCGATCGTGTCGAAGGAGACGAAGCCCTGCCCTCCGGTCGAGGCCTTCGTCTGGGCGGCGGAATCCCAAGGCTGCTGGAATCGGGGGACGATGGCGTCGAAATGCGAGGAAGAGGTGCCGGCGTAGGCGGCACTTCCTGCTCCGACGAACAAGCAGAGGAGCGCGGCGGTGGACAGGGTTTTCGTGGTGATGCGCATGAGGATCCGTTTCTGCGATGAGGTGCGTGGCGGCGTTTCATGGCGACCACGAGGTCATCGGCAGCGTCATCGCGTGCGTGGATCATGCAGCGGTCCTGGTGCGGGAAGAGGCCTCGAGGTTCGTCACCGTCGCGTCAGGAGCGCCGGTGGCGCTGAAGGTAGCGAGAGCTCCGCGAGCACGGGCCGTTCCTCCACAGGCCGAATGCGGATCAGATCGCGGTGACCCGCAGGATCGCGATCGACTCGGGCAGCATCAGCGGCGCGTGCAGGCCCGAGGTCGCGAGCGCGCGGCCGGTCAGCTCGACGCCGTCCCACCAGGCCGGCGCCGCGAAGCCGGGCTCGGGGGTGCCGACGCGCACCGGCTCCACGCGGTAGCGGCGCGCGGGATCCAGGCCCGGCAGCAGGAAGCGGCCGCGCGGGGAGACCTCGGAGCGGCCGATCGACGCGAGGAAGAACAGCGCGGAGCCGGCGTCCGCGGCGACCGCGCCGTAGACCAGCAGGGTCGGGTCGCTCTCGTCCGCGCGGACGACCGTGCCCGTGTGCATCAGCGCGCGCTCCTCCTTGTAGAGGGCGATCCACTCGGCGAGGTCCGCGTTCTCCTCCTCGGTGGCCTGCGCGAGGTCCCACTCGATGCCGAGGTGGCCGAAGAGCGCCGAGCCCGCGCGGAACGCCAGGCGGTGCGCCCGACCGGTGGTGTGGCTCACGCCCGAGGCGATGTGGGAGCCCATCAGCTCCGGCGGGAGGAGCTGCATGGTCCAGCGCATCATCGTCTGGCGGTCGAGCGGGTCGATGCAGTCGGAGACCCACACGCGGTCGGTGCGCTCGAGCACGCCGAGGTCGACGCGGGATCCGCCGGACGAGCACGACTCGATCTCGAGGCCGGGGAAGCGCGCCTTGAGCTCGTCCATGAGGCGGTACGCCGCGAGCGTCTGCAGGTGCACGCCCGCCTCGCCGCGCGGCGCGATGCCGGCGTCGACGAGGTCGCGGTTGTGGTCCCACTTGATGTACGCGATGTCGTCCTCGGACAGGATCGCGGTCATCCGCTCGAGCACGTACGCGTACGCCTCGGGGATCGCGAGGTCGAGCACCTGCTGGTCGCGGGCGCGCACGGGGAGGCGGCCGCCCGTGGCCATGATCCACTCCGGGTGGGCGCGCGCGAGGTCGGAGTCCTCGTTCACCATCTCGGGCTCGAACCAGATGCCGAACTCCATGCCAAGGCCCGTGACGTGGTCGATGATCGGGCCGAGGCCGTCGGGCCACACGCCCTCGTCGACGTACCAGTCGCCGAGGCCGGCGTGGTCGTCACGGCGGTGGCGGAACCAGCCGTCGTCGAGCACGTAGCGCTCCACGCCGAGGGCCGCGGCGCGATCGGCGAGGTCCGTGAGGCGCGCGAGGTCGTGGTCGAAGTACACGGCCTCCCACACGTTGATCGTCATGGGCCGGTCGCGGCGCGGGTGCGTGTCGCGGGCGCGCAGGTGGCGGTGGAAGCGGGCGGCCTGGTCGTCGAGGCCGTGGCCGAACGCGGCGTAGACCCACGGGCTCGCGTACGCCTCGCCCTGCGCGAGCCGCACCTCGCCGGGCAGCAGCAGCTCGCCGCCGCCGATCACCTGGCGGCCGGTGGACAGGCGCTCCGCGTAGTGGCGGTGGTTGCCGCTGAACGCGACGTGCACGCCACGGACGTCGCCGTGCCGGAAGCCGAAGCCGGGCGTGCCGACCGACAGGAGGGTCGCCGCGTCGGGGCCGGTGCGGCCCTTGCGGCCCTCGCGCTCGTGGATCCCGACGACGAGCTCGCGGCGCTGCGGAGTGCGCTCGAGGCCCCAGCGTCCGGCGAAGTCGAGGATCTCGCGGGCCTCGGCCGGGAGCGGCAGCGCGAGCGTGACGCCGCCGACGGAGTAGATCCCCTCGCCGAGGTTGGTGACCTCGGCGCGCGTGCGCACGAGGCCGGACGCCAGCAGCTCGACGTCGAGCGCGAGGCCGAGGCCCGCGACCTCGTCGACGGCGTCGACGCGCACGAGCGCGGGGCCGACGGACGCGGATCCCGGGTGGCCGTCGACGCCCGCGGGGAGGGGATCGCCGTCGACGGCGGCGGCGGTCACGCGGAACAGCGGCGACCAGTCGGCGCCGTCGCGGTGGCCCTCGAGGCCGGGCTTCCCGGTCCACGACGTGTGGGCCTCGGGGAGGATCGCGAGGCGGATGGGGTCGTCGGCGACGCTGCCCGCGATCGGCTCGACGGCCGCGAGCGCCAGGGTCGCGAGGTCGGCCGCGGTCGTGTCGCCGAGGTCGGCGCCCCAGTGCACGACGGCCGGCAGGCGGCCCTCCGTGAGGTCGAGCACCAGCGAGACGCCGGACGCCCGGAGGTGGAGGAGGGCGGAGGGGACGGCGGTGTCGGGCATGGGGGCTCCTCGCGTCGATGCGGGTGGGATGCCTCCATCCTCCCGGGTCGGCGAGGGAGCGCGCGCCGGGGTGGCGGGCGTGCCGTCAGTCCAGGTCCTCGAGCCCGGGGACGGACGCGCCGTCCTGGCGGTCGGCGCTCACGCTCGTGCCCGACTGCGACTGGCGGGCGCGGACGGAGATCGCCCGGATCCGCTCGACGGCCTCCGGGTCGCGCAGCTCGTCCTCCGCGGGGCCGGCCGGCTCCACCACGATCTGGCTGGCCGGGCCGATGAGGATCCGGACCTCGCCCACGCCGCCCTCCGGCAGCCAGACGGGCACCGTCACGGTCGCCGCCGCCATGCCCTCCCGGGCGAGCGCCTGGGCGCACTCGACGACGGCCCGGGCGATGTCGTCGCCCGTCAGGTAGCGCCCGTCGGCGTAGTGGATGGTGTGCACGCTCCCAGTGAATGCCCTCCCTCGCCGACCGCCTAGGGGCTTGTCGCGGGCGGACAGCGGGAGGAGGGTCCGCCGCGCGGACGGAGCGGGCCGCGTGCCCTCGGTACGCTCGGCGGATGACCTACGCCGCTCATCCGGATCGCTACTCGTCCATGCCGTACCGCCGCTCCGGCCGCAGCGGCCTGAAGCTCCCCGAGCTGTCGCTCGGCCTCTGGCACAACTTCGGCACCGCCCGCCCGATCGACACCCAGCGCGCCATCGTCCGCCGCGCGTTCGACCTCGGCATCACGCACTTCGACCTCGCCAACAACTACGGCCCGCCCCCCGGCAGCGCCGAGACCGCGTTCGGCCGGATCCTCGCCGAGGACCTCCGCCCGTACCGCGACGAGATCGTCATCTCCTCCAAGGCCGGCTACCTCATGTGGGACGGCCCCTACGGCGAGTGGGGATCCCGGAAGTCGATGCTCGCGTCCCTCGACCAGAGCCTCGGGCGCATGGGCCTCGAGTACGTCGACGTCTTCTACTCGCACCGCCCGGATCCGGAGACGCCCATCGAGGAGACCATGGGCGCGCTCGCGACCGCGGTGCACCAGGGCAAGGCGCTCTACGCGGGCATCAGCAACCACTCGCCCGAGCAGACCGCGCGCGCGGTGGCGGCGCTGGCGGAGCACAAGGTGCCGCTGACCATCCACCAGCCGAGCTACTCGATGTTCAACCGGCACGTCGAGGGCGGGCTGCTGCCCGTGCTGGAGGAGGCGGGATCCGGCTGCATCGTGTTCTCGCCGCTCGCGCAGGGGCTGCTCACCGACCGGTACCTGTCGGGATCCATCCCCGCCGACTCGCGCGCCGCCACCAGCGGGTTCCTCGACGAGTCCGCGGTCTCGTCCGTCTACCTCGAGCGGGCGCGCGGCCTGCAGGCGGTCGCCGAGGGGCGCGGGCAGACGCTCGCGCAGCTGGCGCTCACGTGGGTGCTGCGGCACCCGGGGATCACGAGCGCGCTCATCGGCGCGTCGAGCGTGGAGCAGCTGGAGCAGAACGTGGCCGCGGCCGGCGCCCCGGCGCTCACGGACGACGAGCTGGCCGGCATCGAGCCGTTCGCGGTCGACGGCACCGGGCGCTGATCCGCGGATGACGGACGCGCCCGCCCCTTCCGCACCCGACGCCCTCGCCGACCGCGTGGGTCGCCTGCTCGACGCGCAGGGGATCGTCGACGGCCACGACGACCTCGCCTGGGCGCTCCGCGAGCGCGCGGTGCGGGAGGGCGGGCCGAGCGCCTCCGTCGGCGACGACGTGATCGCGCGCCTCGCCGTCGAGGATGCCGTGCCGGGGCTGCACACCGACCTGCCGCGCCTGGCCCGCGGCCGGATGGCGGCCCAGTTCTGGTCGGTGTGGGTGCCGGACCTCCCGGGCATCGACCCCGTGCGCTCCACCCTCGAGCAGATCGACGTGGTGCGCCGCCTCGTCGCCGCGCATCCGGACCGGCTCGCGCTCGCCGTGACGGCCGACGACGTCGACCGCGTCGTCGCCTCCGGCCGCGTCGCGTCGCTCCTCGGCATGGAGGGCGGCCACTCGATCGGCGGATCCCTCGGCGCGCTCCGGACCATGCGCGCGCTCGGCGTGCGCTACATGACGCTCACGCACAACGCGAACGTGGCGTGGGCCGACTCCGCCACCGACGCGCCCGTGCACCACGGGCTGAGCCCGGCGGGCGAGCGCGTCGTCGCCGAGATGGAGCGGATCGGCATGCTCGTCGACCTCTCGCACGTGTCGGCCGACGTGATGCGGCACGCGCTGCGGATCGCCCGGCGGCCGGTGCTGTTCAGCCACTCGGGGGCGCGCGCCGCGTGCGACGTGCCGCGCAACGTGCCCGACGACGTGCTCGCGTCGCTGCCCGCGAACGGCGGCGTCTGCATGGCCACCTTCGTGCCGCAGTTCGTGTCGCCCGCGGTGGCGGCCTGGCACGAGGAGACGCTCGCGCTGGCCGTGGCGGATGGCGTGGATCCGCGCGACCACGAGGGCGTGCAGGCCGTCGCCGCCCGTCGACCGGGGGAGCGGCCGCGCGCGACGCTCGCCGACGTCGTGCGGCACGTGGAGCGGATCCGCGAGGTCGCCGGGCCCCGGCACGTGGGCCTCGGCGGCGACTACGACGGCATCGACCGCACGCCGGACGGGCTCGAGGACGTGTCGCGGTACCCGGCGCTCATCGCGGCGCTCGCCGAGCGCGGCTGGTCGGACGACGACCTCCGCGCGCTCGCGGGCGGCAACGCGCTGCGGGTGCTGCGGGCGGCGGACGCGGACGACGACGTGTCCCGCGGGGCGGCGGACGCGGGGGCGCTGGCGTGAGCGCTCCCGCATCCGCTGCCGCATCCGCCGCCGCGGTGCTCGGGATGGAGCCGCGCGCCGCGGCGGCCCTGCTCGACGACCTCGCCGACCGGGGCTGGCCGGCCGAGCACCGCGAGCGGCACGGGGGCTGGATCCTCCGCGCCGCCGGGGGCGTGACGAAGCGCGCGAACTCGGCGCTCCCGGTCGGCCCCGTCGACGACCCGGAGGCCGCGCTGGACGCGGTCGAGGCGTTCGCGCGCGCCCACGGGATCGCCCCCTGCGTGCAGGTGTCGCCCGCGTCGGAGCCCGCCGACCTGGTCTCCCGGCTGGCGGCCCGCGGCTACGCCGCCGAGGCGCGCACGCTCGTGCAGGTGGCCGACGCGGCCGCCGTGGCGGGGCGCCTCGCGGACGCGACGCCCGCGGATCCCGCGCTCCGGATCACGGTCGCGGACGCGCCCGACGAGGCCTGGCTCGACGCGTGGTGGAGCGTCGACGGGCGCGGCGGACCCGCGGAGCTCGACGTCGCGCGCCGGATCCTCGAGCGCGGCCCGTCCGTCTACGCGGCCGTGCGTGACGGCGACGGCGACCGCGTGCTCGCCACCGCGCGCCTCGCGCTCGTCGGGAGCTGGGGCGGGCTCTTCGCCGTCGCGACGCGCCCCGAGGCCCGACGCCGCGGCCTGTCGCGCGCGGCCTTGGGGGCGGCGGTGGACGCCGGCCGCGACCGGGGGATCACCGCGCTCTGGCTGCAGGTCGTGGCCGAGAACGACGGCGCCCGGGCGCTCTACGACGGGCTCGGGTTCGCGCCCGCGTCGCGCTACGAGTACCGGGCCCGCACCCGCCAGCCGTCGGACGCGACGAGGTCGTCGAGGAACCCGGCGTAGACGCCCGGCTCCGCGGCGAGCGCGTCGTGCGTGCCGCGCTGCACGAGACGACCGCCGTCGAGCACGAGGATCTCGTCGGCGCTCCGCACGGTGTCGAGCCGGTGCGCGATCACGAGCAGGGTGCGGCGTCCGCGGAGGAGCCGGATCGCCTCCGCCACGGCCGCGGCGCTCTCCGCGTCGAGCGCCGCCGTGGCCTCGTCGAGGACCACGACGGGCGTGTCCGCGAGCAGCACGCGGGCGATGGACACGCGCTGCCGCTGTCCGCCCGACAGCTGGCGGCCGCCCTCGCCCACGTGCGTGTCGAGGTCGAGGCCGTCGCCGAGCGGCAGGCCGGCGAGGCGGAGCGCCTCCGCCACGGCGGCGTCGTCCGCGTCCGGATCCGCGAGGCGCACGTTGTCGCCGAGCGTGCCCGCGAGCAGGTGGACGTCCTGGAACACGGTCGACACGGAGGCCGCCACGTCGGCCAGCGCCATGTCGCGCACGTCGACCCCGCCGATGCGCACGGCCCCGCCGGTCACGTCGGCGTCGCGGGCGAGGAGCCGGGCGACCGTCGTCTTGCCGGATCCGGAGGGGCCGACGAGCGCGGTCATGCGGCCGGCGGGCAGCGCGACGTCGAGGCCCGAGACCGCCGCCGCGCGGGATCCCGGGTAGGAGAAGGACACGACGTCGAGCTGCACGTCGGCGCCGACGGGCCGGAGCGTGGTGCCGGGCGGCCGCTCGGGGATGGGGGCGGCGTCGAGGATCCCGGCCACGGCCCCGAGGTCGCGCCGCGCCGCGCGCACGCCGACCGCGAGCTCCGCGCCCTGCCCCACGAGATCGGCGGCGTGGAAGACGAGCACGAGCGTCGCGACCGTGCGCCCCGCGTCGACGGGGCCGCCGCCGACGCGGTCGACCGCGAGGACCAGGGCCACGACGAGCACGCCGCGCAGGACGCCGCCGAACGCCACCAGCCCCGCGACGGTGCGGCCGATGAGCGCGCGGGATGCGGCGCGGTGCCGCACGAGGATCGCGTCGACGAGGCCCGCGTCGCGCCCGGTGCGCCCGTGCGCCCGCAGCACGTGCTGCGCCTGCGCGAACTCCACGACGCGCTCGCCGATCCCCGTGTCCGCGGCCGCGCGGGCGGCGTCGGCGCGCGCCGCGATACGGCCGCCGACCCGGAGCGCCAGCACGAGGACGGGGGCGAGCACGACGAGCGCCAGGCCGAGCGGGGGATCCAGGACCAGGAGCGCGACCGCGATGACGGCGGGCACCACGGTCGCGGTGATGAGCGGCCGCAGCAGGTAGGCGGGCACCCCCATCGACGCGAGCACGCTGCCGCCCGCGGCGGCCGTGAGCTCCGCCCGGTGGGTGGCGTCGAACCAGGCCAGCGGGAGCCGCACCACGTGGTCGCCGATGCGGTGGTGCAGCGCGTTCGCCGCCCGGACGCCCGCGCCGAACGCGGCCGCCTGCGCCCGCGCCTGCACGGCGAGGTGGGCGGCGGCGAGGACGAGGAACAGGGCGATCCACGGCCACGCGGACGCCGGATCCGGCCCGAAGAGGCGCTCCAGCACCGGCACGAGGGCCACGACCGCCGCGCCGTGCAGGACGGACGCGGCGACCATGCGCGCCACGACCGGGCGCAGCTCCCGTTCCCCGTCCGGTCCCAGGGTCCGCCGGACGTCGTCGATCGCGCGCATCAGCGGTCCTCCCCGGGGGTGTCGGCGCTCGTGCTCGTGCTCGTCGTGCTCGTCGTGCTCGTGCTGGTCGTCGCGGGCGCGCTCGCGCGGAGGAGCCGCGCGTACAGGCCGTCGCGGGCCAGGAGCTCCGCGTGCGTGCCCTGCTCCGCGACGCCGCCCTGGTCCATCACGACGATGCGGTCGGCGTGCTCCACCGTCTCCAGCCGGTGCGCGACGACCAGCACGGTCCGGTCGCGGGTCGCGAGGGTGAGGGCGCGCTGCATGCGCCGGGCCGTGCTCGGGTCGGCGTGCGCCATCGGCTCGTCGAGCACCAGCACCGGGCAGTCGGCGACGAGCGCGCGGGCGAGGGCGATGCGCTGGGCCTCGCCGCCGGAGAGGCCGCCGCGCGGATCCAGCACGGTCGCGTAGCCGTCCGGGAGCGCCGCGACGACGTCGTCGACCTGCGCGATCCGGGCGGCGGCGCGCACCTCGTCGAGCGGCGCGTCGGGGCGCCCCAGCCGCAGGTTCTCGAGGGCGGTGTCGCGCAGCAGCACCGTGTCCTGCAGCACGCAGCCGACCTGGGCGTGCCAGGCCGCCGGGGTCGCGTCGCGCACGTCGACGCCGCCGAGCTCGAGCGTGCCGCGGGTGGGCAGGCGCAGGCGGGAGACGAGGGCCGCGAGCGTGGACTTGCCGGAGCCGGAGGGGCCGACGACGGCCGTCACGGATCCAGGCTCCAGGTCGAGGTCGACGTCCCGGAGCGCGTCGCGCTCGCCGTCGTAGGAGAAGCAGACGCCGCGGAGCACGAGGCCCGCGCCGCTCCGGGCGTCGGGCTCGCGCGGGTCGGCGACCGCGGGCTCGACGGGCGCGCGCAGCACCTCGTCGACGGAGGCCGCCGCGTCGACGGCGCCGCGGATGGCCTGCGCGCGCGGGCCGATGGCGCCCACGGGCGCCGCCATCGCGGGGGCCAGCAGGAGGAACGGCGCGAGGTCCGCGGCGGGCAGCGCGCCGGCCGCGACCATCGCGCCGCCGACGGGGACGACGAGGGCGAGCACGCCGATCGGCGAGGCGGTCAGCCAGGACGCGGTCGTGGCCGCGGTCGTGCGCGCGACCCAGGCGCCGAAGAACGCGGCGAACGCGTCGACCGCGTGCAGGTAGCGGGCGTGCGCGCGGCCCGGCCGGCCGAAGGAGCGCACCACCTGGATCCCGTCGGCGAACTCCACCACGCTGCCCGCGATCTCGGCCGACGCGCGCCCGTACTCCGCCATGGACGACATCGCGCCCGCCATCGCCCGCGCGAAGAGGACGACGCCCGCGACGAGCGGGAGGAGGCACACGAGCGCGAGCGGCACGTCGAGCGCGAGGAGGTAGACGAGCGACGCGACGGTGACGACGACGAGCCGCGTGACGTCGAGCAGCGTGTGCGCGACGAGGGCGTGCAGCGCGGCCACGTCCTGCTGCACGGCCTGGCGCACCCGGCCGGCGTCGTGGTCGTCGAACCAGGAGAGCGGGACGCGGCCGAGCCGGGCTACGATCCGGCGCCGCAGGTCGAGCTGCAGGTCGGCGTCCGCGAGGTGCGTCAGCGTGTCGGCGACCGCGGCGAGCAGCAGGCCCGCGATGCCGGCGACGGCGGCGAGGACCACCGCGCCCCATGGCGGCGGACCGCCGGGGTCGGCGACGGCGGACCGGCCGATCTCGGCGACCGCCACGACGGCCGCGAGCCCGCTCGCGGAGGCGACCGCCTGCACCAGGACGGCCGCCGCCAGCCGGCCGCGGACCGCCCGGACGGAACCCGCCACCGTCGCGGGCGGCTCGGTCGCGGCGGCGGCGTCTCCCGCGTCCGTCATGCGCGGAGCACCGCGACCTCGGTCGCCGCGTCCGCGGCCCCGCCGCGGAGCACGGTCCACGACCGGCCCGCCTCCCGTGCGAGCGTCGCCGGGTCCAGGCTGTGCCATTCGTATCCTCCTCGGACCTCGCGCACCGTCCGCTCGCCGTCGAGCACGAGCCACCGGGTGGTGAATCGGGTGGCGCCGTCGCGGCCGGGCTCGGCCGTGGTCCACCACTCGTAGGTCTGGGTGCCGATGCGCTCGCGCAGGAGGCGGGTCGGCGGGAGGGTGCGCGCGCTCGTCCCCATGAGGTCGACGACGACCACGCCGCCGGGGACCAGGCGCGCGAGGCAGCGGCGCCAGAGGTCGGCGCGGTCGTCGCTCCCGATGTGGCCGGCGACGCCGATGAGCACGACCGCGCGGATCCGGTCGGGCAGCGGGAGCTCCTGGGCCGTCTCGGGGCGGACGGTGACCCGGCGGCGGAGCGCGGGATCCTCGTGCACGCGGCTGCGCAGCACGGCGCGCATCACAGGGGAGGGCTCCGCGGCGAGGATCGGCGATCCGGGGACGAGCTCGGCGAGCAGGCGCGTGACGCGACCGGTGCCCGCGCCGAGCTCGACGACGGTCCCGGTCCCGGCGTCGGCGGAGGCGTCGGCGGCCGCGCCCGCCGGGGCGCCCGCCAGCGCCTCGGCGAGCACGCCCGCGAGCGCCTCCGTGTGGCGCCGCGCCACGAGGTCGTAGAACTCCGCGCCCGGGGAGTAGTCCTGGAGCTCGAGCGTCACGGGAACATCGCCTCCGCGGCGGCGGGGAACGCGAGCGCGGGATCCAGCAGGGACACGATCGCCTCCACCACCTCTGCCGGCCGCTCGGCCAGGTAGAAGTGGCCGCCGCGGAACACGCGGAGGCCGTCGTCGGTCCCCGCGCCCGCGGTGCGGCCGTCGTCGTCGGCGTCGCCGTCGGCGTCGCCGAGCCGGTGCCACGCCTCGGCCTCCGCCGGGTGCAGCTCGGGATCCGCGTCGCCGCTGAACACGCTCACCGGGCAGCCGGGCCCGGGTCCCGGTGCGGTGCGGTGCGTCTCCACGAGCCGGTAGTCGTCGCGCAGGCAGTCGAGCACGGTGCGCCGCATGTCGTCGTCGGCGAGGAGCTCGGGCGCGGTCCCGCCGTGCCGCTCGAGGTCGGCGAGGAGCGCGGCGTCGTCCTGCCGGTGCAGGGTGCCGCCCCACCGCACGGTCGGCGCGCGGCGTCCCGACACGACGAGCCGGACGGCGGGGCGGCCGCGCGCGGCGAGGACGCGCGCGGTCTCGTAGGCGACGAGGGCGCCCATGCTGTGCCCGAAGAGCACGACGGGCAGGCGGCCGGGCATCGCGTCGACGGCTGTCGCGACGTCGGCGGCGAGCGCGTCGAGGTCGGGGCAGAGCGGATCCCCGTAGCGGTCGCCACGGCCCGGGTACTGCACCGCGACGACCTCGACGCCCCGCGGCACGAAGGGGGCCCAGCCGCGGTAGGCGGAGGCCGCGCCGCCGGCGTGCGGCAGGCAGACCAGGCGGATGCGGGCGTCGGGTGCCGCGGCGATGCGCCGCAGCCAGCCGTCCTCGGCGCGCGGGGTCTCGATCATGGTGCGGCTCCTTGCAGCGGTGGTGGTCGGGGTGAAGCGTAGCCCTTGTTGAGAATGATGCGCGATAAGGGTCCACCGTGGTGTGGAGGGGCGCCTCAGCCGGCGGGCGGATCCGCCTCCCGCGGCACGAGCGCACCGAGCGGCAGCGACGCGCCCGCGGCGGCGGGCACGCGCACGAGGTCCATGCCGGCCTCCCGGGCGAGCGCCTCCAGTCCCACCGGATCCCACGAGTACGCGTCGTGCACCTCGCGCTCGCGGCCGTCGGGCTCGCGCATGCGCCAGCGCGTGCGGAGGGCGAGGAGGCCGTCGGGCGCGGGATCCGCGCGGAACCACCACTCGACCTCGTCATCGCCCACCTGCGTGCGCGCGAGCCGCGACTCGGGCACGCGCGCCCCGGGCTCGAGGCCCATCGTCTCGACGACGACGACCCCGTCCGGCAGCAGCCGCTCGGCGATGCGCGCCCAGAGGCGGGCGCGCTGCCCCGGATCGAGATGGCCGAGCACGCCGCAGAGGAGCACGGCGGAGAGGCGGTCGGGCAGCTCGAGGTCCGGCGCGGATCCCGCGGTCACTGTCACGCGCTCCTGCAGGCCGGGGGCGTCGAGGATCCGCGCGGTGAGCACCGCCCGCAGCGGCTCCGACGGCTCGGCCGCCACCACGCGCGCCTCGGGATGGGCGCGCGCGACGGCCCGGATCACGACGCCCGTCCCCGCGCCGATGTCGAGCACGGGCGCCCGCGACAGGTCGCGGCCGTCGAGGAGGCGGCAGACGGCGGCGGCCGTGAGCTCGGCGTGCGCGGCGGCGGCGAGGTCGAAGAGCTCGGCCGCGGGTCCGTAGGGATCGGCCGGCGCAGGGTCGGGGGACGCGAGCGCGCCCGCCCCGCGCGCGGGCGCCGGTTCCGCAGCGGGCAGGATCGCCGCGGCCGTCACCCGCGGCGGCTCGCCCGGCCGGATGCTCCGCGGCGGGCCGAGGCGTCGCGTGAGGTCCACCCACGCGCGCGCCATCGTGATGTCGGCCTGCGCGGCGCGGAGGGCGTCGCCGTCACCCGCGCGGATCTCCGCCACGAGCAGCCCGAGCGCGTGCGCGACCGCATCCGGCCACACCTCGTCGAAGAGGTCGCCCGCGGTCGGGGCGGGCGCGTCCGGCCAGGAGGAGAGGCGCGGCAGGGCGCGCCGGGCGGGATCCCCGTCGAGGTCGAGCCGGCCGGCCGCGTCGCGCCGGGTGAACAGGGCCGGGCTCCAGGTGACGGGCCCGTGCACGTCGGCGAGCGTGAGCACGCCGGCCTCCGACGCGAGCGCGATGCGCGGCCAGAGCAGCGCGTGGTTGTCGCGGTCCGCGGGGTGCAGCTCGTCGTGGATCCGCAGCGAGAGGGGGATGCCGCCGACCACGCCCTCGATCGCCGTGAGCGGCGACGGCCGGGCCTCCAGCGCGGTCAGCTCGCGCGGGCGGGGCACGGGATCCGCGAACGCCCACGGCCGGAGCCCGCCGACCGCGAGTCCGAGGACGTCGACGAGCGGCTGCAGCAGGTGCACGGGACCCGCGGCGTCCACGTGCACGAGCGGGCTCCTGGCCCGCAGCCGCTCCGCCGACGCGAGGAAGCCGCGCGTCGCCCGCACGTGCCGGTAGTGGGTCGAGAGGCGGTAGCGCACGCCGGCCCTCCGCGCCGCGCGGGCGGCCGCGGTGATCTCGTCGGGGTGCGCCGGGTGCTCCTGCAGCACGTGGATCCCGCGGGCGAGCAGCGCCAGCACGAGGTCGGTCCCGGGCCCGCCCTGCACCGCGGAGCCGACGGCCACCGACGCCACGTCGACGTCGGCGGGCAGCTCGGCGACGTCGGTCCAGAGCGGCACGCCGTGCTCGGCCGCGAGGGCGCGGGATGCGTCGCCGCCGCGCGCGAGGATCCCGGCGAGCCGGAGCCCGGGCACGGCCCCGACGGCCCGGAGGTGGATGCGGCCGAAGCCGGTGCCGCAGACGACGACGCGCAGCGGGCGGCCTCCGGCGTCGCCGGTCACAGGTCCTCCTCCACCATCTCGCCCGCGTCGCCCGCGTCGTCGATGCGCGTGACGGTGCTCGCGCCCGACGCGGCCACGAGGTCGAGGACGCGCCCGGGATCCAGCACGTCGTGCGCGAAGCCGACCCCGGGTGCCACGGCGCCCGCGCGGATCTCCTGAACGGTGATGGCCGCGAGCCGTCCCGCGAGCACGTAGCTGTCGTCGCTGTGCAGCACGACGGCGCGCTCGACGGGCGCGCCGTCGACCCCGGTGCCGCTCACGGAGACGGCCAGCACGTGGAACGGCCGCGTGCCGACGAGGTCGAGGTCGCCCGCGCGGATGAGCGCGTCGGCCGCCGCCGACGCGCCGTCCTCGCCCGCGAGCAGCGCGGGCAGGCGGTTGAGGGCGTCGCGCACGGCCGGACCCGGGTGCACGTTCCACCACGCGGCCTCCGCGAAGCCCGCGCTGCGGGCGATCCGCTCGGTCTCCGCCGACAGGTACGGCTGCAGGGCCACCCGGCCCGCGAAGAACGGCGCGGTCGCGTCCTCCTCCGCGCGGAGCGCCCGCTCGACGCGCCGGCCGCCGGACCAGGCGGCGAGCGGCGTGCCGTACGCGGTGGATCCGGGGCCGCCGGCCGCGAGCGACAGCGGCACGTCGAGCGCGACCCCGGGCGAGCACGCCTCCACCCCGCCCACCCAGCCGCGCAGGCGCAGCGGCCCGCGCAGGCCCTCGGCGGCGAGCCGCGGCAGGAGGCCCGAGAGGCCCGGGACCACGCCCGTCGACACGACCGCGCGGCGGCCGTCGCGGCCGGCGGCGTCGGCGAGCCCGCGCGCGACGAGGCCCGCGCGCACCGGCTCCTCGCCGCAGACGTCCACGTAGTCGGCGCCCGCCTCGAGGGCGGCGGCCGCGATCCGGTCGCCGAACGCGAACGCCGGGGCGGCGCAGTGCACCACCACGTCGGCGCCGCGGCAGAAGCGGGCGAGGGCGTCGTCGTCCATCAGGTCGACGGTCACGGTCTCGACCTCGCCGCCCGCCTCCTCGGCGAGCTCGCGGAGCGGCGCCTCGCGACGCCCGCCGAGGCGCAGCGGCTCGTCGGACAGGGCGCGGAGGGCGAGCACCGCGGGCCGCCCGACGGCGCCGGACGCGCCGATGACCGCGATCACGAGATCACCGCCTGGCGCGTGACGCGCGGGAGGATCGATGGGACCGCGATCACGAGATCACCGCCCGGCGCGTGACGCGCGGGAGGATCGATGGCACCGCGATCACGCGATCACCGCCCCGCCCGTGACGCGGGTGAGGATCGACAGCACGCGCGGCGCGTGCTCCACCGACAGGCAGTCGTAGTGGTCGCCCGGGATGTCGACGATGTCGAGCTCGCCGAGCGCGAGCTCCTCCCAGTAGTCGGTGACCGCCTCCCTGCTGCCCGGGAACGGGTACGCGCCGCTGTGCCGGAGGAACGTGATGTCGCCCGCGTACGGATCCGGCCGGTAGCGCGTGATCGCGAACACGCTCTGCCGGAAGGTGCGGAAGAACCGGGTCATCTGCGCCGGCGTGTAGCTGCCGGACGCCGGCGGCACGACCTCGCACATCCGGGCGATGCGGGCCCGGCGCGGGATGCGGGACAGGTCGAGGAATGCCTGCCCGATGTCGGCGAACTCGCCGTCGAGCGACGCGTAGCCGTCGACGGGCATCACCCCGGGGGTCTCCTCGAGGATGCGCGCGCCCGCCGCGGCGATGCGCCACGGGTCGGCGGGGAAGCCGAGGTCGACGGGGTCGATGCCGATCATCATCGCGAAGGAGTACTCGGACACCATCTCGTCGTCGAGCCGGAACGCGGGGCTGTGGCTGCTGATCGCGGTGAAGGACGCGACGTCCGCGCCCGCCTCGGTGAGCGCGCGCGCCACCTCGGTGGCGACCAGGCCGCCGAGGCAGTAGCCGACGACGTGGAAGGTGCGGATCCCCGTGGCGAGGAGCTCGCGGGCGTACTCCGCGGCGATCCGGTCGATGAGCCCGTGCGGGTCGGCGTCGAGGAACGCGTCGAGGTCGGGGACCTCCACGCCGTACAGCGAGCCGGTGCCGCGGGACCGTCGGCGGATCTCCGTCATGAGCGCGCGGTACGGCATGATCGTGCCGATCCCGGCGTGGACGAGCACGGTCGCGGGCCCCCGGCCGGATCCCGAGAGCAGGCTCACGGCCGGCGTCGCGGGCGCGTCCCGCTCGCCCGCGGCGCCCTGCCCGGCCTGGCGCACGTAGCCGGCGAGCCCGGCGATCGTGGGCCGGCGGAGCATGTGGCGCAGCACGACGTCCCACTCGAGGTCGACGACCTCGGGGAGCTGCTCGCGCATCCGCCCGACGAGGCGCGCCACGAGGAGCGAGTCTCCGCCGAGCGCGAAGAAGTCGTCGTCGCGGCCGATCCCGGGGCGGCCCAGCAGCTCCGCCCACAGCTCCTGGAGGCGGCGTTCGACGTCGTCGCGGGGCGCGTCGGATCCGGCGGCCGCCGTGGCCTGGGGCGCCCGGTCCTCCGCGAGCCGGGCGAGCGCGGCGCGGTCGACCTTGCCGTTCGCGGTCACCGGCATCGCGTCGAGCACCTGCCAGCGGCGCGGCACCATGTACTCCGGCAGGCGGTCGGCGGTGTGGCGGCGGAGGGACGCGGCCCGGAGCGGCGCGCGGTCGGTCTTCACCCGCGCGAGCAGGAGGTGCTGGCCGAGGCCGGAGAGCGGATCCGCGTCGGCCGGCACCTGCTGGATCCCCTGCCCGCCGAGGTCGTCGAGCATCGCGCGCCACTCGGCGGCCTCGAAGAGCAGGGCGTCCTGGGCGAGCCGCGCGTCCGCGGGACCGCCCGCGCGCACCTCCATGAAGTCGGTGGCGATCATGAGCGGCGGGTTGTCCTCGCGCGTGCTCTCGATCACGGCGAGGTGGCCGTGCGGGGCGAGGAGCCCCTGCAGCCGCCGGAGCGCCGCGGGCACGTCGGGCACGCCGTGCAGGCCGTTGGAGCAGATCACGACGTCGTAGGAGTTCGGGCGCTGCCCCTGCGGGAGCGGGTCGGCGGCGGGGTCGAAGGCCTGGAACCGCACGCCGGGCCGGTCGGGGTGGCGCTCGCGCGCCTCGCCGACGTGGAACATCGAGGGGTCGGTGAACACGTACTCGACGGCGCGGCCCGCGAGCGCGGGGATCAGCTGGTCGGCCGCGCCGCCCACGCCGCCGCGCACCTCGAGGATCCGCAGCGGCTCGTCCGCGCCGTGCCCGCGGGCCTCGTGCCGGTCGGCGAGCGCGACGACCGCCGCCGTGAGCGCCGCGGTGAGCAGGCGCACGCCGAGGTTGTCGCGGTAGGCCGCGCCGATCGCGTCGCTCGGGGCGCCCGGGTACAGCAGCTCCGCGATGTCGAGGTCGCCGCTCACGAGGTCCGGGAGCGCGATGCTCGTCGCCTGCACGTGGCGGAGCAGCTCGGCGCTCCAGCCGATCTCCCGCTCGGCCTGCTCCACGCGGGCCCAGGCGCGGGCGACCCGCTCCGGATCCGCGGAGAGCGCGCCCCGGAAGCGCCCGTCGGCGTCACGCGCGATGCGCCCGCGTCGCGCGAGCGCGCCGAGCCACCGGCGCACGACGACGCGGTGGGCGTCGCTCGCGCCGAGGCGGCCGGCGACCTCGTCGGCGGTGACGGGCACGGCGTCGTCGACGAGCGCCCCCGCGGCGGCGAGGGTCCGCTCGATCACGCGGAGCGCGTGCTCGTCGAATCCGGCGAGGAACGCGCCGAGGGCGTCCGTGTCCACGTCCGCCGCGGCGACCGCGAGCGCGGCGCGCGCGGCGTCGCCGGGGGCGCCGTCCTCCGGCGTCTCGACGGGCGCGATCCGCTCGGGCTGCACGATCCCGACGAGGTGCCGGCCCGCGGTCCCCTCGGCCACCTGCACGGCGCAGTCGGCGACGCCGGGGTGGGCGAGCACCGCGGCCTGGATCTCCGCCAGCTCGATGCGGTAGCCGCGGATCTTGACCTGCGCGTCCTCGCGCCCGAGGAGCTCGATGCTCCCGTCGGGCAGGTACAGGCCGATGTCGCCCGTGCGGTACTCGCGGTCGCCCGTGGCGGGATCCACCCCGAAGCGCGCGCGCGTGCGCTCGGCGTCGCCGAGGTACCCGAGCGCGACGCCCGCGCCGCGGATGAGGATCTCGCCGGGCACGCCCTCGGGCCGGTCGCGCCCGAGGTGGTCGACGACCGCCAGCCGCTGGCCGCGCAGGGGCGTGCCGTACGGGATGCTCGGCCGCAGCCGGTCGACCTCGCCGATGACGTGGTGCACCGACCAGATGGCCGCCTCGGTCGCGCCGCCGAGGCTCACCACGGTGAGCTCCGGGTGGCCGGCGCGCATGGCGTCGGGCAGGGTCACGGGGATCCAGTCGCCCGAGAGCAGCGCGAGCCGCAGCGTGCTCGGGGCGTCGCCGTCCGCCGCGCCGCCCGTGGCCGCGACCGCGTCGCGGTAGTCCTGCAGCATGCGCGCCTGCGCGGGCACGGAGTTCCAGAGGGTGACGCGGTGGCGGGCGATGAGCGCGGCCCAGTGCGAGGGGTCGTCGCGCCGGCGGGGGTCGGGCAGCACCATCGCGCCGCCCGCGCCGAGCACGCCGAGCACGTCGAAGACCGACAGGTCGAAGCCGAGGCCGGCGAGCGCGAGCACGCGGTCGTCGGGGCCGACGCCGAAGCGCTCGCGGATGTCGAGGAGCGTGTTGTGCGCGGCGTGGTGGGAGAGGATCGCGCCCTTGGGGGTGCCCGTGGACCCGGACGTGTAGATGACGTAGGCGGGGTCGGCCGGATCCACGCCGTCGCGCCCGGCGTCGGGTGCCGGCCGGGCGGCGGCGGGCTCGAGCGCGTCGACCGCGATCCGCTCGATGCCCGTCGGCCAGTCCTCCGGCGCGCCGACGAGGGCCTCCTGCGTGAGCACCTGCCGGATCCCGGCGTCGGCCAGCACGGTGTCGCGGCGGATCCGCGGCTGGGACACGTCCACGGGCACGTAGGCGCCGCCCGCGAGGAGCACGCCGACGACGGCGACGACCTGCTCCCAGCCGCGCGCGGCGACGATCGCGACCCGGTCGCCCCGGCGGTGCCCCGTGGAGCGGAGGCGCGCGGCGACGGCGGCCGCGCGGCGCACGAGCTCGTCGTGGGTGAGCGTGCGGTCGGGGGCGATGACGGCGGGCGCGTCGGGCGTCGCGTGCGCTGCCGCGAGGAGCGGCTCGTGGACCAGCGCGGGCGCGACCGGTTCCCCGGTGTCGCCCACCCGGATCCGCCGCTCGCGCTGGTCGGCGGGCAGGTCGACCGCGCACGGCCGGTGCCAGGCGCCCGGGTCGTCGACGAGGGCGCGCACCGCGCGGAGGAAGGCGTCGAACGCGGCGTCGGCCACGCCGTCGGCGAGCACGCCCTCGCGGACGTCCCAGCTGAGCTGGAGGCCGTCGGGCACGCGGAGGGCCTGGCAGTCGATCCACACCTGCGGGGTGCGCGTGACGGCCGCGGTGATCCGCCCGCCGTCGCCCGTCGGCGCGCCCGCGGCGTCGCCGGCGAGCGCGCTCGTGAAGACCACGGGGGCGAGCGCCACGTCGCGCGCGTCGCCGCCGCGCCGCCGGGTGAGCTCGGCGAGCAGCTCGGTGCCGCCGCAGAGCGGGTGCGCGAGGTCCTCGAGCAGGCGGCCGGAGAGCGCCCGCATCCGCTCCACGGCAGGCACATCCGCGGTGAGGTCGACCTCGAGCAGCTCCACGGACGTGAAGTCGCCGACCACGTGGTCGGCGCCCGCGGGCAGGCCGCCGCGATCCGAGACCGGCACGTTGAGGATGAAGCGCGGGCTCCGGCTCCACCGGCCCACGGTCTCGGCGTAGGCGGCGAGGAGGGCGCTCGTCGGGGTCACGCCGGCGTCGGCCGATGCCCGGTCGAGGCGCGCGGCGGCGGCGGGATCCAGCACGGCGGACAGGCGGCGGAACCGCGCGGGGGCGGCCATCGGGTCGTGCTCCGCGAGCGGCAGCTCCGGCGCGGGCGGCAGGTCGTCGAGGCGCCGCCACCAGTAGGAGCGGTCGCGCTCGTACGCGGCCGACGCCGTGAGGGCGCGGCGGGCCAGCACGCAGTCGCGGAAGCCGGGTCCGTCGGCCGCGTCGGGCAGCTCGGCCGCGGGATCCGCGACGAGCGCGCGCAGCTGGTCGAGCACGAGCTGCAGGCTCGCGTGGTCGAGCACGAGCAGGTCGACCGCCAGGTGCATCCGGACGGCGTCGTCCGCGCGGGTCACGACGGCGCGCACGCGCGGCCAGCCCGCGTCGCCGCCCGTGCCCTGCGCGAGGTCCGCGCGCACGGCGTCGAGCCGGTGCCCGATCGAGGCCGGGCCGAGGCCGCGGAGGTCGTCGACCGGCACCGTCACGGGGCCGGGGTCGGCGAGGACGCGCTGCGAGCCGTCGGAGTGGACCTCGGCGCGCAGCATGCCGTGGTGCGCGACCAGGCGGATCCACGCGTCGACGATGCGCGCGGGGTCGGTGGACGCCGGCCACGACAGGTCGAGGTCGGCGCTGCAGGCGACGCCGCCGTAGGGGTACGCGTCGGTGCGGCCGAGGAGGTAGGCGGTCTGCACGGGGGTGAGCGGGAACGGCGCGTGGGCGGCGGCCGGGTCGGCGGCGGCCGGGTCCGGGGCGTCCGGGCCGGTCGCGTCCTGCCGCTCGAGGATCGTGAGCACGTCGTCCCGGTGCCGGCGGATGAGCTCGCGCCGGTCGTCGTCGATCACGCCGCGCGGCCCGCGGAACCGGATCCGCCCGTCCTCCGCCCAGAGCCGGACGCCGCGGGAGGTGAGGTCGTCGATGAGCTGTTCAGCGTTCACAGGTCTCCGCTTTCGAAGAGGTCGGCACCGGCGGTGGCCGGCGGTCGGGCGGGTGCGTCCGCGGAGGTCGCGGACGCGGGGGTGGATGGGGTGGCGGGCGCCGCGCGCAGGCGGTCGATGCGGGCGGCGTACGCGCGCACGGTCGGCTCCTCGAGGAAGCGGCGGACGCCCGCGTCGACGCCGAAGAGGCGCTGGGCGGCGGTCACGAGCCGGAGCATGGCGAGGCTGTCGCCGCCCGCCGCGAAGAAGCCGGCGTCGGGGGCGGGCGGGGCGCCGAGGATGCCGGCCCACAGCTCGGCGAGGGCGCTCTCGGTGGCGGTCGCGGCGGGGCGCGCGGCGGTGTCGGTCGCGGCATCGGGGTCGGGCGGCGTCGGATCCGCACCCGCGTCCGCCTCCGCGAGCGCGCGGCCGAGCGCCGGCACGTCCACCTTGCCGTTCGCGGTCAGCGGCCACGCGTCGACGAGGTGGATGCGGTGCGGCACCGCGTACGCGGGCAGCCGGTCGGCGGCCGTCGCGGTCGCCGCGGCGAGCACGGCGGCCCCGTCGTGCCCGTCGACCGGCTCGACGGCCGCGTGCAGGTGCCGGCGGCCCGCCGGCCCGTCGGCCACGAGCGCGATCGCGCGCCGGACCCCGGGAGCGGCCGCGAGGGCGGCCTCGATCTCGCCGAGCTCCATCCGGTGCCCGCCGAGCTTCACCTGCCGGTCCGCCCGGCCGAGGAACTCGAGGATCCCGCCCGGCCGGTACCTGCCCGTGTCGCCCGTGCGGTACCAGCGGCCGCCGTCGAGCTCGACGAACGCCGCCGCCGTGCGCGCGGGATCGCCCCGGTAGCCGCGGGCGAGGCCGCGCCCGCCGATGACGAGCTCGCCCGGCACCCAGTCGGGGCAGTCCCGGCCGGACGCGTCGAGCACCCGGAACGCCTGGTCGGGCAGCGGCCGGCCGTAGGGCGCGGATCCCCAGCCCTCCAGCGGGCCGTCGACCTCCCACGCGTTCGACCAGATGGCCGCCTCGGTCGCGCCGCCCAGGGCGACGAGCCGCGTGCGGGGCCCTGCCGCCCGGATCAGGCGGCCGTGCAGGTCGGTGCCCACGCGGTCGCCGGAGACGAGCGCCGCCCGCAGCGTGCCGAGCATCCCGGGCCGGTCGTCGGCCGCGACGAGGAGCATGTCGAGCAGCATCGGCACCGTGTCCCACAGCGTGACCCCGTGCTCGTGCACCAGGTCGAGCCACCGCGGGGCGTCGCGCTCCTCGCCCTCCGAGGGGAGCACGAGCGCGCCGCCCGCGGCGAGCACGCCGAGCACGTCGAAGACGGAGAGGTCGAAGTCGAGGGCGGAGAGGGCGAGGATCCGGTCGCGGGCGCCGAGGTCGAGCATCCGGCCCACCGCGTCGATCGTGGACCACGCCGCGTCGTGCGTGATCTCCACCCCCTTGGGCTCGCCCGTGGAGCCCGAGGTGTGGATGACGTAGGCGAGCGCGGACAGGGGAGGGCGCACGGGCGCGGCGAGCGGCTCCTCGGCGGCGGCATCGGCCGGGCGGAGGAGGGCGGGCGCGTCCGGCTCGTCGCCGCCCGCCGCGGCCGGGTCGTGGGCGATGACCAGGCGGATGCCGCCCGCCCGGTGGATGGCCCGCCTCCGCGCGGGAGGCTGCGCGATGCCGACGGGCGCGTACGCGGCGCCCGCGCTGAGGACGCCGAGGACGGCCGCCGCCTGGTCCTCGCCGCGCGGGAGGGTGACGCCGACGAGGTCGCCCGGGCCGATGCCGCGCCGCCGGAGCGCGCCGGCGATCCGCAGGGCGCGGTCGGCGAGCTGGCCGTGCGTCATGACGCGCGCCTCCGCGCCCGTGCCCGTGAGGAGCGCGGGCGCGTCGGGCGTCCGCCGCGCGGCCTCGTGCACGCCGACGTGCAGGAGGCGGCCGGGTCGCGGGGCCGCGGGGGCCGTGGGCGCCGCGGCGCGGGCGCGCGCCTGGTCGGCCGGGGGATCCACGGGGAGCGGCGCGTCCCATCCGGCCGTGGCGAGGTGCTCGAGCGTGGCCGCGTACGCCGCCACGAGCGCGTCGACGAGGCCAGGCGGGAACGCGTCGTCGCGGCTGTCGACGTCGACCCGCAGCCCGCCGTGGTCCTCCAGCACCTGCACGTCGATGAGCACCTGGGGGGACTGGGACACGCCGTGGATCCGCTCGCCGAACGCCCCCGACACATCGGCTGAGACCCCGTCGCCGGCGCTGCCCCCGTCGCCGACGCCGATCGCGCTCGTGAACACCACGGGCACCGGCGCCACGGCCGTGCCCTGGAGGCGCGCCCGCTCCCGGAGGATCCACGACGCGGGCGCCTCGCGGTGGTCGAGGTCGGCGGCGAGGCGCTCCTGGAGCCCGCGGGCCGCCTCCACGGCGGAATCCGCGGCGCGGTGGTCGAGCAGGGTGAGCGCGGTGAAGTCGCCGACGAGGCGCGGCATGTCGGGATGCACGTCGCGCCGGTCGAAGAGCGTCAGCGTCATGGTGAGGTCGCGCTGCCCGGTCCAGCGGGATAGCACGTGGCCGTACGCGGTCGCCAGCATGCTCGTGGGGGTGAGCCCGGCCGCCCGGCAGCGGTCGCGGAACGCGGTCCACCACGCGGCGTCGAAGCGGTGCGCGCGGCGCGTGAAGCGCGGGGCCGGATCCGGGTTCGCGAGCGGCAGCCGCGGGGCGTCGGGCATCGCGGCGAGCCGCGCGCGCCAGTGCTCCTCGTCGGCGCGCCGCCGCTCCGGGTCCGGCCGGGTCTGCAGCACGCAGTCGCGGAAGGTGAGCTCGGCGGGGGCGGGCGGGAGCGGCAGCCCGCGCACGAGGAGGTCGAGCTCGGTGTACAGGATCATGATCGACAGCGCGTCGACGACGGCGTAGTCGATGCCGATCGCGATGCGCGTGCGGGTCCCGCCCCGGCCGTCCGGGTGGCGCAGCGCGTCGACGTCGAAGAGCGGCCAGACGGCGAGGTCGTGGCAGCGGTGCGACGTGCGCTCCCGGAACGCGGCGAGCTGCCGGGCCACCGCATCCGGATCCGCGTCCGCCGGCACGTCGCTCACGTCGACGCGCACGCGCGGCACGTCCGCGAGCACGCGCTGGGTGCCGTCGGGGTGGATCACCGTGCGCAGCGTCGGGTGCCGGCGCACGAGCTCGTCGAACGCGGCGGCGAGCCGGTCGAGGTCCTGGCCGCGGCCGTCGAACTCGGTGTGGTGGTACGTGCCCACGCCGCCGAGCGGGATGCGGGGATCGCGGCCCACGGCGTACGCGCGCTGCACGTCGGTGAGGGGGAAGGGGTCGTGGCGGTGCGCGGGGTCGGGCACGATCCGGGCGCGCGCGTCCGCCGGCTCCGGCTCGGTGATGTGCAGCGTCGCCGCGAAGTCGGCCAGCACCGGGTGCCGGAAGAGCGCGGCCACGCTCGCATCGGCGGCGCCCGCCGCGCGCAGGGCGGCGATGCTGCGGGTCGCCTGGAGGGAGTCGCCGCCCGCGGCGAAGAAGGAGCGCCCGCGCCCGCACGGGGTGCCGAGCAGCGCGCTCCAGACCCGCTCGACGAGCCGCTCCTCCGGCGTCCGCGGGGCGTCGTCGTCCGGTCGCGGCGCGGGGGCGGGCCGCGCGGCGAGCTCCGCGCGGATCCGGGCCCGGTCGACCTTGCCGTTGGCCGTCAGCGGCAGCTCGGCCCGCACGACCACGCGCGCGCACTCCATCGACGGCGGCAGCAGCGCGCGCGCGTGGGCCGCGACGTCGTCGGGCGCGACGACGCGGCCGGCCTCGGGCACCACCATCGCGGCGAGCGCGCCCGCGACCGCGACGACGACGGCGCCCCGCACGCCGGGGAAGGAGGCCAGCGCGGCCTCGACCTCGCCGGGTTCCACGCGGTGCCCTCGGATCTTCAGCTGGTGGTCCGCGCGCCCGAGGAACTCGAGCACCGGCCGGCCCGCGTCGTCGCGCCGGTACCGGGCGCGGTCGCCCGAGCGGTACCAGCGCTCGCCGTCCCGCATCGGGAAGCGGGCGGCGGTGAGCCCCGGATCGCCGCGGTAGCCGCGGGCCAGCGCGTGCCCGCCCACGAGCAGCTCGCCGGGCACGCCGTCGGGGCGGTCGCGGCCGCGCTCGTCCACGACCCGGACGCGCACGCCGGGCAGCGGCGCGCCCCAGGGGAGGCCGCGCGCGGTGGTCGACGCGCCCGCGGGGGCGCAGGCGCCCGGCTCGTGCACGGTGGAGTGGATGGTGGCCTCGGTCATCCCGCCGAGCGCGAGCAGCCGCGCGGTGGGCGCGCACGCGGCCAGGCGTCCCGGCAGGTCCGGCCCGACGACGTCGCCGCCGAGCAGCACGAGCCGCAGGGGCAGGGATCCGCCGGCGGTCGCGGCGAGCAGCATGTCGAGGAGCGCGGGCACGGTGTTCCAGACGGTGACGCCGTGCGCGCGCACGAGGTCCCGCCAGCGGTCGGCGTCGCGGCGCTCGTCCTCGGCCGGCACGACGACCGCGCCGCCCACCGAGAGCACCGCGAACAGGTCGTAGACGGAGAGGTCGAAGTCGAGCGCGGAGAGCGCGATCGCGCGGTCGTCCGGGCCGACGGGCGCGACGCGCGCGAGCGACCGGAGGGTGGCGACGACGGCCCGGTGGGCGACCGCCACGCCCTTCGGCCGGCCCGTGGATCCCGACGTGAACAGCAGGTAGGCGGGGGCGTCCGGCGACACGGCCACGGCATCCGCGAGGGGCTCCGCGTGCCGGGCGTCGCCCAGCGCGACCACGGGCGGCCCGTCCGGCCCGAGGCCGGCCGCGATCCCCTCGACCAGCCCGTCGTCGGCGAGCACGGCGTCGATCCCGCGCTCGAGGACCAGCGCCCGGCGCGCGGGCGGCTGGTCCGGCCCGACGGGCGCGTAGCAGGCGCCGGCCAGCAGCACGCCGAGCACGGCGGCCACGCGCTCCGGCCCGGCCGGCGCCGTGATCGCCACGGTCGCGCCGGGGCCGACGCCCCGGTCCCGCAGCAGCCCGGCGACCCGGCGCGCGTGGTCGGCCAGCTCGCCGTACGCGACCACGCGGCCGTCGGACCCGATGACCGCCGGCCGGTCCGGATCCGCCGCCGCCCGGGCGAGGAACGCCGCGTGCAGGAGATCGTCGCCCTCCTCGGGCGCCGGCCGCTCGCGCGCGAGGCGCGCCCGCACGTCCTCCGGGGCGGGGACCGCGAGGGCCGGCAGGTCCCAGGCGCCGGGCCGCTCGTGCACGAGGCCGTCCACGAGCTGCCGGTACGCCGCGAAGGCGGCCTCCATCGCGGCGGCCTCGAGGATGTCGACCCGCACGTCCCAGTTGAGGAGCAGCCCGCCCTCGAGCTCGGTGACCTGCGCGTCGAGCCAGACCTGCGGGCCCTGGGAGATGATCCAGACCGGTTCCCCGAGCGCGCGGCGGATGGACGCGTCGTACAGCTCGCCCAGCCCGATGGCGCTCGTGTACACGACGGGCGCGAGCACGGGGCTCCCGCCGTCGCGGCGCGCGAGGTCGCGGAGCACGTCGACGCCGCCGTAGCCCGCGTGGGCGACGGCCTCGCGCATGCCCTGCTGGATCCGCCGCGCGTCGTCCCGGAACGAGCGCTCCTCCCGCAGGTCCACGTCGAGGAGGATGGAGGTGCTGAACTCGCCGACGAGGAGCTCCAGCCCCTCCTCGTCGCCGCGGTCGAGCACGGGGAGGTTGAGGAGGAAGCGGCCCTCGGCCGACCAGGCGGCCACGACCTCGGCGAAGGCGGTCGCGAGCACGGCGGCCACCGTCAACCCGCGGGTGCGCGCCGCGGCCTCGAGGAGGCGCAGCTCCTCCGCGCCCAGGCGGTGGTGCAGCCGGCGCGAGCGCGGCGGCGCGTCGCCCTGCTCGGCGTCGTCGCGGACGGGGAGCGCGGGGCCCGCGGGGAGGTCGGGCACGCGCTCGCGCCACCAGCGCGCGTCGGCGGAGGAGCCGGATGCCGCCGCGCGCGCGGCCCGGGCGGCCAGCTCCGCGCGCACGTCGCGGTGGATGGCGGGGAGACTCCGCCCGGGCTCCTCCACGAGGTCGCGGAGGTCGGCGAGGAGCACGCGGAGGCTGATGGCGTCGCCCGCGAGCATGTCGAGGTCGACGTGCAGGCGCCGGCGGCCGCCCGGCAGGAGCGTCAGGTCGACCCGGAGCACCTCGCCGCGCTCGACGGCCATGCGGCGGTGCGTGCCCGCGTCGCGCATCTCCGCCAGGCGTGCGTCCACCGCGTCCGCGGGCAGCGCGCGGAGGTCGTGGACGCGCAGCCGGGCGGCGGGCGGCTCCTCGCCGGCGGGCAGCGGCTGCTGCGTGCCGTCGTCCCGGAAGCGCATCCGCAGCGACGCGTGCCGGGCGACCAGGGCGGCGAGGGCCGGGCGCAGCCGCTCCGGATCCAGCTCCGCCCCGTCGAGCTCGACGAAGAAGTGCGCGGCGACCGACCCGGACGGCTGGCCGGGCTGCCGGCCGAGCCAGTACGCGTGCTGCAGCGGGGTGAGCGGCGAGGGCGACGCGGGGTCGAGGGCGGGGGCCGCGGTGCGCTCGGCGGGATCCGCGGGGGCCGCGCCGTCGTCCGCCGCGTCGCCGTCCGCGGCGGCCTCGCCCAGCACGCGCGTCCACGCGCGGATCGTCGGGTCGGCCGCGAGACGGGAGAAGTCGGCCGCGAGGCCGTCGCGTCTCCAGCGTCCGGCGAGGCGGATCAGCGCGGTGGACTCGAGCCCGAGGTCCACGAGGTCGTCGTCGATGCCCACCTCGGCGGGGTCGAGGCGCAGGGCCCGCGCCACCTGGTCGCGGAGCAGCGCGACGGGAGGCACGGAGGGGATCCGCTCGGTCATGTGCACGCTCCTCGGACTCACATTGTTGAGAATGGTTATCATATGGCTCGCTGACGCGCCGCGACGAGATCCGTCCACGGCATGAGGAGGACGCCGACAGATGCACGAGCGCGAGGGCGGGGATCGCCCGGATCCGGGGGCAGGCAGCGGATCCGCGGACTGGGTCGAGGCGATGGTCCGGGCCGCCCGGGCCGCGGGGCGCGAGCCGGACGCGCGGCTCGACGGCATCCTGCGCCGGAGCGCCGCCCGCGTGCCCGACCGCACGGCCCTCGTCGGCGCCGGCGGGCGCTGGACCCACGCCGAGCTCGACGCCGAGGTCGACCTCGCCGCGCGCGGCCTCCGCCGGGCGGGCGTCCGGCCCGGCGACCGGATCCTCCTGCAGCTCGCCGACGGCGCCGCCTTCGTCATCGCGTGGTGCGCGCTCGTGCGCGCCGGCGCCGTGCCCGTGCACGCGATGCCGGCCCACCGGCTGATGGAGCTCGCGCATCTCGCGGCCGGCAGCGGCGCGCGGGGTCTGGTCGTCGCGGAGCGCGTGGGCCGCGAGGACGGCCGGGAGCTCGCGGCCGGGGTGCGCGCGGCCTGCCCCGGGCTCGACCTCGTGATCGTGCACGGCGCCGGACGCGGCGACGGCGCGCTCACGTGGGACGAGGTCCGTGACGGGGGCCGCGCGGAGGATCCTGCCGCCGGACCGGACCCGGGGCTCGACCCGGTCGCGCCCGACGGCGCGCCCCGCCTCGCGCTCCTCCTCCACTCGGGCGGCACCACGGGCCTGCCCAAGCTCATCCCGCGCCACCACGCGGAGTACTCCTACAACGCGTGGGCGGCGGCGCGCGCCGCGGGCGTCGGACCGGACGCGGTGCTGCTCGCCGTGCTGCCCGTGGCCTTCAACTTCACCCTCGCGTGCCCCGGCGTGCTCGGCGTCCTGGACGCGGGCGGCACCGTCGTCATCGCCCCCGACCCGGATCCCGCGACGGCCTTCGCGCTCGTCGCCCGCGAGCGCGTGACCCACGTGGCCCTGACCCCCACGCTGGCGCGGGCGTGGATCGACGAGGCCGCGCACACGACCGCCGACCTCTCGAGCCTCCGCGTCGTGCAGGTCGGCGGCGCCCGGCTCGACGACGTCACGGCGCGCGCCCTGGAGCCCGCGCTCGGCGCCACGCTCCAGCAGGTCTACGGGATGGCCGAGGGGCTCGTCTGCACGACCGCCCTCGACGATCCGCCCGAGCTGCGCTGGAGCACCCAGGGCCGCCCGACCAGCCCCGACGACCGGATCCGCCTGCGTGCCGCCGACGGATCCCTCGCGGCCGACGGCGCCGAGGGCGAGCTGGAGACCCGCGGGCCGTGCACGCTGCGCGCCTACCACGCGGCCCCCGACGCGGACGCGACGGCCTTCACGACCGACGGCTTCTACCGCACGGGCGACCTCGTGCGGCGGCTCCCGTCGGGGCACATCGTCGTCACGGGACGCGCGAAGGACCAGGTCAACCGCGGCGGCGAGAAGTACGCGGCCGCGGAGGTCGAGCGCTACCTGCTGGCCATGCCGTCCGTGCGCGCGGCGGCGGTGGTGCCGGTGCCGGATCCCGACCTGGGCGAGCGCGCGGTCGCGGTCGTCGCCTGCGCGGGGCCCGCTCCGGATCGCCGCCAGGTCGTCGCGCACCTCCGCGCGCTCGGGGTCGCGGCGTACAAGCACCCGGACCGGGTGGTCGCGCTGCCCGAGCTGCCGCTCACGGCCGTGGGCAAGATCGACAAGGCCCGGGTCGCGGCACTGCTGGCCGCGGAGGCGGAGTCGGACGCGGGCGCGCCCGCGGGCCGCGATGCCGGCGGGGGCGCCGGTGCTTGACGCGATCCTCCCCGCGGGCGCCGTCCTGGCGGAGGAGCGCGGGCCCGCCCGCGAGCACCCCATGCACCCGACCGAGGCGAGCGCCGTGGCCCGCGCGGTGCCCTCGCGCCGACGCGAGTTCGCGGCGACCCGGGCCTGCGCGCGCACCGCGCTCGCCGCGCTCCAGGTCCTCGCCGGGGAGGCCGCGGCCGACGCCCCCGGATCCCCCCTCGTCGCGATCCCGAAGGGCCGGGGCGGCGACCCCGTCTGGCCCCGCGGCGTCATCGGCAGCCTCACGCACTGCGCCGGCTACCGGGCCGCCGTCGTCGCGGGCCGGGACGCGCTGCGCACCATCGGGATCGACGCCGAGCCGCACGCGCCCCTCCCCGCGGAGGCCCGGGACGTCGTCGGGTGGGCGGACGAGCTCGCTCCGCATCCGCCGCTCGGCACCGACGTGCACGCCGACTGCGTGCTCTTCAGCGCCAAGGAGTCCGTGGGCAAGGCGCACTACGCGCGGTACCGCGAGTGGCTCGGCTTCGCGGACCTCCACGTGACGCTCCACCCCGGCGGCGCGTTCACCGCCCGCCGGCGCGCGCCCGGCCCCGTCCCGTTCCCCGCCTACCGCGGCAGCTGGCGCGTCGCCGAGGGCCTCGTCCTCACGTGCGCGTGGCTCGCCGTCCCCCGCATCCCGTCCGCCGTCCCCCGTCCCGCCTGAAGGAGCCCCCATGCCCGCAGCCCCCGTCACCCGCGTCGCCGAGGTGCGGATCACCCGCGACCCGCTCGGCGCCGTCGCCGACCTCGCGCGGGCCTTCCGCCACCAGCCGCACGTGATCCTCGAGGAGGCCGGGCGGTTCTCCTGCGCGATCGGCGCGTGGGCCGAGGTCGTGGTCGACCGGCGGGTCGTGCGCCTGCGCGTCGCCGACGAGGACGACGTGGTCGTGCCGTGGCGGGAGCAGCCGCTGCGCGTGGTGGACGGGCTGCTCGACGGGCTCGGCCCGGGCCGCGGGCGCGCCTACGGCACCGCGTCCTTCGAGCTGGCGCGCGCGCACGCGGGCCTCCCGGTCGCCGCCGACGCGGGGGAGCTCCTGCACGTGATCCTGCCGCGCACGGAGGTCACCATCGCGGACGGCCTCGCGACCGTCCGCTCGGGCGACGCGCGGGAGGCGGCGGAGGTCGCCCGGATCCTCGGCGCCGTCGAGCCCGTCGCCGAGCCCGCCGCCCTCGCGCCTGCGCCCGAGCACCCCGGCGCCGCGGATCCCGAGGAGGGCCGCGTGCGCTACCTGGCGGCGGTCGCCTCGGGCATCGCGGCCATCCACGCGGGGGAGCTCCAGAAGGTCGTCGTGTCCCGTCGCGTGCCCGTCGCGGGCGAGGTGGACCTGCCCGCCACGTTCGTGCGCGGACGCCGGGCGAACACGCCCGCCCGCTCCTACCTGCTGGGTCTCGGCGGCGTGGAGGCGGTGGGCTTCAGCCCCGAGATCGTCGTGGCGGTGGATGCCCGGGGCACCGTCCGCACCCAGCCGCTCGCCGGCACGCGGGCACTCGTCGCCGACCCCGTCGAGTCCCGGCGGCTGCGCGAGGAGCTCCTGGCGGACGCGAAGGAGATCCACGAGCACGCCATCTCGGTGAAGCTCGCCGTGGAGGAGATGGCGCCCGTGTGCCGCCCGGGCAGCGTGCGCGTCGAGGAGTTCATGGTGGTGGAGGAGCGCGGCACCGTGCAGCACCTGGCCTCCCGCGTGGCGGGCGAGCTCGCCGACGGCCTCACCTCCTGGGACGCGCTGGCCGCGCTGTTCCCCGCGGTCACCGCCTCGGGCGTCCCCAAGCGCGCGGCGTTCGACCTCATCCGCCGGCTGGAGGGCCACGACCGCGGCCTGTACGCGGGCGCGGTCCTCCGGATCGACGCGGACGGCGCCCTCGACGCGGCGCTGGTGCTGCGCACGCTGTTCCGGCGCGGCGGCGCGACGTGGATGCAGGCCGGCGCGGGCGTCGTCGGGGCGTCCCGTCCGACGCGCGAGCTGGAGGAGACGCGCGAGAAGCTGGCGAGCATCGCGGACCACGTCGTGCACGCCCGCGAACCCGGCCGCGGGGCGCAGGCCGTGGACGGGGGCGGCATCGGCTCCCGTGCCCCCCGGGGAGCCGCCGCCGGCCGGTGACGGCTCCGCGGCTCAGACCCCGCCGCCCCCGCCGCCTCCACCGCCGCCACCGGAGGTCGTGCCTCCCGTGGATCCGCCGCTCGAGCTCGAGCCGGAGTACGCGCCGTGCATGCTCGACGACACCGAGCCGAGGCTCGACGCGAACACGGCGGGCGCGAACGGCGCCTGCCCGGAGTACCAGCCCGGTCGGTCCCGCTCGCGCTCGTAGCGGCGGCCGAGCTCGTCGGCCCACTCCTCCTCCTGGCCGAACAACGCGGCGTACGGCAGCAGCTCCTCGGTGAGGCGCAGCACGTCGCGCTCGTCGCGCGGGAGGTCCTGCCGCTCGGCGCCCGCGGGGGACTGCAGCATGCGGATCCGGTCGGCCTCGGCCAGCCGGATGAACTCGCGGAGCCCCGCCAGGTGGTCGCGGAGCGCCACGCCGCGCTCCGTCAGCGGGCGCTTCAGGAGCGCCACGATCGTCACGACGAGCGCGAGCACGGCCACCACGAGGAACGCGATCACGACCCGGCCGCCGAACGCCTGCACGAGCGACAGCACGGCGAACGCGATCGCCGCGCCCACGCCGACGGCCGCCCCGAGGATCAGGAGCACCATCTCGCGCATCGGCAGCGGCTTCCGCAGGCCGTCGTCCACCGTGCGGGTCGCGACCCCGGCCATGAGCTTCTGGATCCGCGTCGCCGCCTTCGCGTCGGAGCGCTTGAGCTCCTTCACCGCGCCGGCGCCCGCGCCGTCGCCGAAGACGGCGTCGAGGAACGCCCGCTCGTCGGGGTCGGTGACGCGCGACGGATCCACGAGCTCCAGGGAGAACGCCGGCTTCCGCCCGCCGTCCCGCTCCAGGATCCGCACCGCGCCGCGCACCGCGAGGTCGAGCAGGAGCGCGGTGGTCGCCCGGGATGCGTTGCCCGAGATCACCGCGGAGACCAGCACGCCGACGCCCTCCGGCGGGTCGTACTGGGCGACGATCGTGCCGCCTCCGGGACCGTCGGCGAGGCGCCGGCGACGGAGGACCAGGGCGCCCGCGGCGGCGGCCAGCGCGATCAGCGCGCCGAGGAGCGACAGCGAGGGCCACGGCGCCCCCAGGAACGATGCGTCGCGCGGCGTGAACGTGCCGGGTTCGAACCCGATGGAGAGGCTGAGGTTCTCGCGCGCCCCGAGGTCGGTCGCGCTCGCCTGGAACCCCGTGTCGGTGCGGGTGATGTCCGCGGGCCCGTCCGCGCCGGCGGGCCCGGAGGCCGCGTCCGCCCCGCCGGTGAGCCGGCCGAGGAGCTCCGGCGCGATCTCGACGGTCGCCGTCACCCGCCCGAACGGCTGCGCCCAGCCGAGGCCGTTGACGTCCCAGTAGAACTCGTCGGCGTCCGTGTCGGAGTAGGCGCGGGTCACGTCGTGCTGCTCGTACTCGATGACGTAGGTCTGCTCGCCCCGCACGTACGCGTCGTCGTCGGCGATGGTGAGCACGAGCGCGCCGTCGTCCGACTCGGACTCGTAGGCGCGCGGGGCTCCCGCGCCGTCGGTGACGGAGAGCACGCGGAGGCCGGTGGGGTGGCCGTCGTAGCCCTCGACCAGCTCGCGGCGGATCCCGCGGTTCTGGTCCCGGTCGGGGAACTCGGCCACGAGCGTCTCGGTGGTGCGGAGCACGGAGCGGCCGTCCGCGTCGGCCGACAGCCGGTAGACCGCGTCGAAGGACCGGAACGAGAAGTCGTCCACGGCGGCGTGCGCCGAGGCGGCGAGGCCGAGGGGGATCGCGAGCGCGGTCAGCAGCGCGGCGACGACGGCCACGCGGATCCGGGCGGCGCGGCCGGCCGTCGCGGGTCGGCGACCCGTGCGCTCAGGCACCGGTGCCGCCCGTGCTCGTGGCTGTGCCGGATGCGCGGTCCGTCGTCATCGTGCTCCCCTCGCGCGGCCCCCGCCGCACTCGGAGTCAACCACGGGATCCGTCCGCCAGCAGGGCCGCGGCGTCGGCGGCGAGGCCCGCGTAGGCCGACTGCCGCTCGAGGTCGGACGTCGCGCGCGCCGCGGCCTGCACGACCACGGTCCACGTCCCGTCCCCGCCGTCGACGAGGTAGGACAGCGCGAGCGTGCCCACCGAGCTGCCGCCCTTGAACGCCACGTGGTCGAAGCGCTCCGGGTCGGGCAGGCCGGGGTTCGCCGCGAGGATCCCGCGCACGGGCTCCCCGGCGGGCGTCGCCGCCAGCTCGGCGAGGCGCAGGTGCGCGCGGGCGATGTCGTCGGGGGTCGCGAACCAGTCCGCGCCGCGGGTCCACACCACGTCCGTGACCGCGGCGACCGGCACATCGACGGTCCCGCCGGGCAACGCGTCGAGGAGCGCGCGCCGCTCGGCCGCGTCGCCGTCGGCCCAGCGGGCCAGGAGCGCGCCGTCGTCCTGCCACCCGATGCGGAAGAGGTCGCGCGTGGTCATGAGCGGCACGTTGCGCGGCGGATCCGAGTGGCCGAGGTCCGCGAGCGCCGCCTCGACCCGCTCGCGCCCGACGGCCCGGATGACCATGTCGGTGGCCGTGTTGTCGCTGATCGAGATCATCTTCCCCGCGGCCTCGCGCACGCTCACGACGGTGCCCGTCGGGGCGTCCTGGAGCTCGCCGGAGGGGAGGCTGCGCACGTCGTCGGTGACGGTGAGCGGGTCGTCCCAGCCGATGCGGCCGGCCTCCACGGCCTCGACGAGCGCGCCGAGCACGTAGAGCTTCACGATGGATCCGATGGGCCGCGCGTCCGTCGACCGCACCCCGTCGGGCAGCACCTCGAGGATCCGCTCGCCGAGCTCCCCGCCGGATGCGTGCGTGACGGTGAGCGACACGTCGCCGCCGAGCGCCGCGGCCTGCTCCTCCAGCTCCGCCCAGCTGGTCGCGGGCTCGCGGTCGCCCTCCGCCTCGCCGAAGAACAGGCCCTGGATGAGCCCCGCGTCGTCGACCGCGACCTGCATGTCGAAGGCGCCGGCGTCCGCGCTGGTGATGGTCGTCACCGACCGCGGGCCCTGCTCCTCGTGCGCGGTCGCGGTCCAGGGGCGGCCGGCGCGCACCTGCTCGAGCACGGCCGCGATGTCCTCCGCCGACGCCGCGTCGAGCATCACCTGCGCCAGGCGCTCGCCGGTCTCCTGCACGGGCACCGCGTCCTCCGCGTTCACCGTGTCGAGCAGCCACTGCGCCTGCTGGCCCACCAGCGATCCCGGCAGCACCACCGGCTCGGCCGCCGGCGCGGGCGTCGCCGGCTCCGCGGGGGACGCGGAGCACGCGGTCGCCAGGGCGGTCACGGCGGCGAGCGCGAGGGCGGTCGCGGCGCGTGCACGACGGGATGGACGGGGCGGTCGGGGCGATGACGGGGCCATGCGTCCATCCGACAGGAACGGGGCCGCCCGGGCGTCCCCCAGGAGGGGGAATCGTCCGGGCGGCCCCGTGGGTCGCCTCGCGTCGGGCGGATCAGCTGCGCGGCTGGACCCTGTCCTGGCCGGCGTCGCGGCCGGAGACGACGTTCGTGTCGATGTCGAACGCCTGGTCGCCCGCGCCGATCGTGTGCTCGAGGATCTGGTCGAACGCCCAGTTCTCCGGGATCTTGACGCCGAGGTTCGCGCCCCAGCCGGTGGACATGTCGGCCACGTAGCTGAGCTCGGTGAGGTGCGCGGCCGCGAGCGTGCAGCAGATGCGGCGGCCGGCGTACACGCCCACGCGGTAGGCGCTGGCGCGGCGGGCGAGCTCCGCGTGGATCCCGCGGAAGTACGGCTCGAGGAACGTCTCGACCTCGTCGCGCGTGGCGTCGAAGTCGACCGCGTAGTAGATGGTGGTGCCGGGCAGGAAGCCGAGGCGGCGGGCCGCGTCGTCGGCCCGGCCGGCCGCGCGCACCCCGAGGTCGTACGAGAAGTACGTGGTGTCGGTGCCGCCCTCCTGGAAGATCGGGAACACCTTCAGGCCGCCCGCGAAGATCGCCTCGAGCTCGCCGTCCACGATGCGCTTCGCCAGCGCGTCCGGGCGGTCGGAGTCGGTGAGGTAGCGGCCGACGATCGTGTAGCCGGCGTCCTTCAGGGTCTTCGCGCGCTCGGCCGTGATGACGGTGATGCCGTCGGCCGCGTTGCCCGGTCGCGTCGGGTCGCCGTTGCTCGCGAGCAGGCCGGCCCACGTGCGGTAGTCGCCGCGGCCGGTCTCGGGGAGCCCGACCGTGCGCTGGAACTGGGAGACGCGCACGCCCTGCTCGGCGGAGAACGTGCCGTCGACCGGGCCGTCCCACGTGCTCATCACCACGAGCGAGGCCTGGAGCAGGTGCACGAGGTAGCCGGTGGTGTCGGCGGATCCCACGGTGAGCGTCGCCTGCTTCTGCAGCGTCGTGCGGGTGAGCGGGCCCATCACGCCGTTGGCGGTGGCCTCGTCGATGCCCATCTCCAGCTGGAGCGCGTGGATGAGGGCCTTGTGGGAGTCGCCGGTCCACACGCCGTCGGTGGTGACGGCGGGGAAGCCCGTGCGGGTGCCGTAGCGCTGGACGAGCTTCCTCTGGATGTCGCGGACGACCGGGCGGCCGTTGGACGCGAGCGGGACCTCGGGGATCGGGGTCGCGGGGGCGGGGGTGGTGGCCTCGTCGGCGTGCGCGGGGCCCGCGGCCACCAGGGCGACGGGGACGGCGGCGAGTGCGCCGCCCAGGACGGAGCGTCGGGACAGGACGGAGCGTCGGGACTGGTTCATTCGTGTGCCTCCCATGCCGGACCACCGAGCAGACCGCCCGCATGGCGGGCGATGGATCCGGTGGATGGCGGTCTGCGTTTGTCCGACGGCCTGATGGCGACGCGTGGTGCCGCCGGGCCGAGCGGGCGTGAACGGCCACCGTACGTGAGGCCCCTGTGCCGCACCGCCCGGCGTCCACAGGGGGGGGCGGGCGGCGGGCGGGCGCGGCGACGGGCGTCAGGCGGGGGTGGGCGCGGATCCGGCGGGGCCGGTCGGCCCGTCGGACCCGTCGCCGGTCGCGCCCCGGTCGCCCGGGCGCATGCGGTCGCGCGCGTGGTGCAGCGTGTCCGACGGCACGGGCGGCACCCCGCGGGAGAGCCGCGCGAGGCCGACCCGCACGACGACCGCGGTCGCGATGCCGAACAGCGCCAGCGTGATCAGCGTCGCCGCCCACAGCGGCAGCGCGAGCAGCAGGAGCGCCACGATCACCGCGGCGAGGAGCCCCAGCGACACGAGGGCGAGCGCGACGCCCGCGCCGAGCATGATGGCGCCCGAGCGGGCGGACCGGGCGCGCTCGCCGATCTCGCGCTTCGCCGAGTCGATCTCGGCGCGCACCGCGCGGAGCAGGGGGTCGATGGCCTTCTGGGCGAAGGATCCGCCCAGCCAGCCGCCGCGGGAGGAGCTGTCGTCGTCGGTCATGGTGCGTCTCTTCTCTCGTGCAGGGATCTGTCGTGCAGGGGTGCGGGCAGACGACCGCCCCGGCCGGATCCGGCGAGGATCCGGGCCGGGGCGGGCGCGGGTGGATCAGGCCAGGCGCGTCTCGCTCGACATGCTCGAGCGGAGGCCGCCGGTGATCTGGATGACGACCGGGACCTCGGTGCCGAGGACGGCGTCGAGCCGGGTCACGGCCTCGTCGACCGTGCGGCGCACCGCGACGGGCGAGACGCCGCGGCGGGCGACCGCGGTGATCCGCAGCGTGGTGGCGTGCGCCACCTCGAACGCGGTGACGTCGACGGACACGATCGCGGAGTCGTCCCGGAGCGCGTCCCCGAGCAGCTGCTCGGCGACCTTCGCGTCGATGACGACCGAGCCGCCCGTGGGCGTGGACGCGTCGCGTCCGCCCTCGAGCCGCACGAGGGTGCCGGTGCGGCCGTGCCCCTGGCGGAGCGCGAACCAGGCGAGGACCACGATGAGCACGAGCGCCACGAGGGCGACGACCCAGAGGATCCACGGCTGCCCGCCGGAGAGCGCGTCCCCGACCGGCTGCTTCGCGTCGGACGCGGCGCCGGAGACGGTGGACTGCACGTCGGGCAGCAGGCTGCCGGCGCCGAGCGCGACGCCCGCCGCGATCAGGACGAGCCCGACCACGATGACGAGGAGGCGGTTCAGGGCCCTGTTGGTGCTGGTCATGAGCCCACCTTCCCGTCCTTCGCGAGCGTCACCTTCGCGGTGAGCCTCGGCGTGTAGTCGTAGCCGTCGAGCTCGGCCCGGACGGCCTGCTCGATGGTGGCCCTGTCCGGCGTGTAGCCCGTGGACGGGGTCAGCCGGACGAGGACCTGCCGCTTCGAGACGGAGACGTCGACCTGGTCGGGCGACACCTCGCCCGCGTAGCTGGCGGTGAGGGCGATGGACCGGGCGATGACGCGGTCGTCGACGACGGCCGCGGTGCGTCCGAGGCTCCCGCCGCGGCGGCCGCGGCTGCCGGGCTTCACCCCCACGATGACGAGGATGAGGCCGACGATCGCGATCACGACGCCGACGGCGACGAGCGCGCCGACCGGGGCCGACGCGGCGTCCAGCGTCGCCGACGCGAGGTCGGCGGGCGCGAGCAGCAGCGGCGCGGTGCCGATGGCCGCGAGGACCGACTCGGTGCCGAGCCACGCGAGCACGACGATCAGCAGCACGGCGAGCGTGATGGCGATCCCGGCGCGCGACGAGTGCGTCTCCCGCCGCACGAGGCGACGGTAGGTGCTGTCGGTGCTCATGAGACCCTCCTGCGTTCTTGGATGCGCGCGCCCGTGATCCGGAGGTCGACCCGGCCCACGGTGGATCCCGTGAGGCCGAGCACGCGCTCGCGGACCTGGGTCTGCGCGGCGGTGAGGCGTTCCACCAGCGACCCCTCGCGGACCGGGCGGTCCGAGAGCGCGGGGACCCGGATGGGGGTGCGCGCCTCGACGGTGAGCTTGCCGCCGGCGTCCGTCAGCGTGACGGAGACGTCGCCGGCCGGCACCTCGAGGGCGTCCGCCGTGACGGCGGAGACCACCCGGCGCACCGCGCGCGACGTGATCGTGGTGCGGCCGCGGGTCGCCTGCGACGCGGTGCCGGGCGTCCCGGGGGCCGCGATCGCGGAGCTCACGACGACCGGCGCCCGCGGAGGGCGTCGGCGAGGCCGCGGACGTCCAGCTTGCCCTCGAGGACGCGGCCGACGCCGAAGCCGACGGCCATGAAGATCAGGACGAGGAGGAAGCCGCCGAACCCGAAGGCCAGGCCGGAGAGCGCGAGGACCGCCCCGACGAGGAGGCCCGTGGTCGTGGGGGTCACTGGACGCGCTTCTCGGCCGCGTCGTCGTCGGACGACTTGTCGTGGGGCAGGTTCACGTCGGTGATCGTGACGTTGACCTCGGTGACCTCCATGCCGACGACCTGGTCGATGGCGTCGGTGATGGCGGAGCGCACGTCGTCGGCGACCTGCTGCAGGTCGACCGGGTACTCGGCGATGAGCGTGACGTCGACGGCGACCTGGGTCTCACCGACCTCGACGGAGATGCCCTGGCCGCGATCCTGCTGGCCGATGGCGTTGCGGATCGCGCCGACGGCGCGGGCGGCGCCGTTGCCGAGGTCGTGGACGCCGGGGACCTGGCGGGCCGCGATGCCGGCGACCTTCTCGATCACGCCGTCGGCGATGGTGTTCTTGCCGCCGGTGGTGCCGGTGCCGGTGACGCCGGTGGACGCGGACGTGGGGGTGATGCTCGACATGGAGTCTCTCTCTCGTGGTGGTCGGACGATGGTGGTGGTGCGGCTGCGTGACGTGGATCCGAGGGTGCCTCGCGATCCCGCCTCGTCATTCAGACGCATGCGACGGGTGGTTCGGCACGCGGTTCAGGTGACTCCCAGGGAGCGCGATCACCGCTTCGCCTCCCGGACACCGATCGGGGCGGGAACGGACACCGCCCCGATACCCGTCAGCCGCGCAGCGTCGCGCTCGGCAGCTCGCCGAAGCGCTCCGCGTAGGACGCCGCGAACCGGCCGAGGTGGCCGAAGCCCCACTGCTCGGCGACGGCCCGCACGGTGGTCGTGGCGGGCGTCGCGTCGCGCAGCTCGGCGCGCACGCGGTCGAGCCGGATCCCGCGGAGCAGCGCGCTCGGGGTCGTGTCCTCGTGGCGCCGCACGGCGAGCTGGAGCACGCGCGTGCTGATCCCCGCGGCCCGGGCCGCGTCCGCCGGCGTGATGGGCCGGTCGGCGTGGTGGTGCAGGTACTCGATGGCGGCGCGGACGGCGCTCATGCGCGGCGCCCGCATCTCCGCGCTGAACGGCACGTCGTGCCAGGGGAAGAGCTGGAGCGTGGCGCGCGCGACGAGGAGGCCGGCCTGCATCCGCATCAGCGGGCTCGACGTGGCGTCCTGCAGCACGGGGCTCGCCTCGCCGACGGCCTGTCGCCAGGCGGCGGTCTGCTCGGGCGACGGCGCGCGGGTGTGGTCGAAGACGAGGGGCCGCGATCGGCCCTCGTGCAGCTCCGCGGCGGTCTCCTCGAGGAAGGTCGCGTCGATGTGCACGAGGTTCTGCACCGCGGGCTCCGAGCGGAAGGTGAACGACCGGCCGGACGGCAGGAGGAACGGGCGGGTGCCGCTCGAGCGCACCTCGTGCGAGCCGATGTCGACGGCGCCCGACCCCTCGCGCCACCAGGCGACGACGTAGTCGGACAGCGCGGGCAGCCGGCCCCAGTGCTCGGCGGGGAAGACGGACGAGCGCAGCGTCACGTTCTCGTCGCCGACGAAGGAGTACCGGTACGAGAATTCGCCCGGGCCCTTCTCGGCGCGGAAGTCGGTGCCCGGGTGCAGCGCGGAGTAGCGCGCGATGGCCTCGTCGATGTCGGTGCCGGCCATGTGGCCGCGACGGAGGGCGGGCGCCGGGGCCTCGGCGGCCCAGTCGGCGAGGTCCGCGGCCGGGCCGACGGAGGACGCGTCGCCGGTGTGGGGGGCGATCGAGTCGACGGTCGCGTCGCCGTCGTGCGGGCGGGCGCGGGGTGCCTGCCGGGTCGTGCCGGGCAGCCCGGCGCCGCCGGCCCGCTCGTCGAGCGCGGGCAGGGCGTGCAGGGGGGACGCGGTGCGGTGGCGCCCGTCGGGTGCGGATGCGGTGCTCATGGATCCTCCGTCCTGCGCGACCGGGATCCGATCGCGTGTCATGGAGTGGACGTTCCCGGCGGCGCGTTCGTCACGCTCCTGAGGGCGGTTCCTGGACCGTCCGCCGGGCCGGACGGGCGCGGTCGGGGCGCCTGGGGCGCCCCGACCCGCCCGCTGCCGCTAGTTCGCGGCGCTCGTCGTGATGCTGCCGTTGATGCCGGCCGGGTAGAACCCGCCGCGGTTCACGGCCTTGCTGTTCAGGTACACGATGTTGAGCACCTGGCCGGTCGTGCGGCTGAACGCGATGCTGTTCGCGTCGGTCGGCACGAGGTTGGCGCCGCCCGCGACCGTGATGCCCTGGTCGAGGTCGCTCGAGCCGTCGAGCGAGTCACGGGCGTTCGAGATGGCGTTGGCGGGTGCCGCGAGGCCGCGGGCGAACAGCTGCGAGCGGATGATGCCCGCGTGGTACGCCTCGACCGCGAGGATGCCGGCGGCCGCCTCGAGGTAGGTCTTGTTGGTGATGAGGGGCGCCGCGCCCTTGTACGCGGTGACTCCGACGTCCTCGAAGATGAACGAGGCCAGCAGGAAGTTCTCCTGGTTGGCGAACGCGTCGAACGTCTGGGTGCCGCTGATGAGGCCGGCGGCGCGGGCCGCGGCCGTGAACGCGGCGTCCAGGTTGATCGCCGGGCGCGCGACCCGCGCGGATCCGAGCGCTGCCCGGAGGAACTTCACGTGCGCCTTCTCGTCCTGCGCGATCTCGTACGCGTACTGGCGGATCGCGTAGTCCTGGAACTGGACCGCGCGGCCGCCGGTCACGGCGCCCAGGGTGCCGACGCCCGTGGTGTCGTTCGGGACGAGTCCGTTGCCGGTCACGGCGCGGAGGTAGAACTCGGCCTCGAGGTACTCGAGGTTGAGCGCGAAGTTGAGGACCGCGGCGTCGGTGACGGGTCCCGCGGCGGCCTCGGCCTGCGCGTCGGCGGCCTGGGCGCCGGTCGCGGGGATCAGGGCCGCGGCGCCGACGCCGAGTCCCGCGATGCCGGCGGCGCTGAAGAAGCGACGACGGTCGAGGGGCGACTGCGCGCTCCGGTCGATGGCCTGGGTGATGAACTTCTTGTCGAACATGGGCACGCTCCGAGGAGGTCAGCGGTGCGCCTGGCTCGTCCAAGGGCATCCGCGGTGCTCACGATCCGCCGGTCTCCGGTCGTGCACAATGCCTTCGCCCCCGCGAGACGCTGGGATCCGGCCGCCGGCTACCGGTATGCGGGGCCAGGCCCCGCGTCCGGGGGTGGCCGAGCCACGTCAGGCCCGGCGCGCCTGCCCGGCCGCCAGCGCGGCGAACGCGGCGTCGATCCGCGGGCGGTCGCCGGTGAGGAGCAGGTCGACCATGAGGCCGCGCATCGCGCCGAGGATCAGCGTGGCCGCCGCCGAGGCGTCAGCCGGAGGGCGTCCCGCGGCCTCGAGCGCCCCGGCGATGAGGGCGGTCCGCTCCCGGATGGACCGCGCCACCGCGCCGGCGAACGGCGGGTCGCCGTGGAGGCTGCGGCCGGTGATCGCGACGAAGAGCCGGACGTGACGCAGGCCGTCGGGATCCGTGGCCCGCGCCCACAGCGCGCGCAGCGGGTCGTCGGTCCCCGCGACGAGGTCGGGCGAGGAGAAGGTCTCCGCGAGCACGCGCTCGACGATCTCGGCGATGAGAGCGTCCCGGGAGGCGAAGTGGTGCACGAGCGTGGCGTGGCTCACCCCGACGCCGTCGGCGAGGCCGCGGAGGGTCAGGTCGTGGATGCCGTGGTCGAGGACGTGCTCGGTCGCCGCCCGGAGCAGCTCTCCCCGGCGGTGGGCGTACCGCTGCCGCCGCCCGTCCACGGCACGAGGCGCCCGCGGGGCCCGGGGCGTGTTCCCGGGATCGGGCGAGCGCATGACCATCTGGGGGACACGATGACGATGACCATGACGACGAGGAGCCGCCGGCGCGGCCCGCTCATGACCGCGGCGGCACCATCTACTACCCGACCACCACGAGCGTCGGCACGTTCGGCGCCGTCGCCATCGCGCCCGGCTACACGGCCCGCGAGTCGAGCATCGCCTGGCTCGGCCCGCGCCTGGCGTCGCAGGGCTTCGTCGTGTTCACCATCGACACGATCACCACGCAGGACCAGCCGAGCTCGCGGGGCGACCAGCTGCGCGCGGCGCTGTCCTACGTGGCGACCGAGAGCTCGGTGCGCACCCGCGTCGACGGCTCCCGTCTCGCGGTCATGGGCCACTCCATGGGCGGCGGCGGATCCCTGCAGGCCGCCAAGGACGACCCGTCCATCCGCGCGGTCATCCCGATGACCCCGTACGACCTCGACAAGACGTGGCCCGAGGTGGTCGCGCCCACGCTGGTCATCGGCGCGGAGGACGACACCGTCGCCCCGGTCTCCCGGCACGCGGAGCCCTTCTACGAGTCGCTGACGCAGGCGTCGGAGAAGGCCTACCTGGAGCTGCGCGGGGCGAGCCACTTCGCGCCGAACGTCTCCAACACGACCATCGCCAGCGCCAGCATCGCCTGGCTCAAGCGCCACGTCGACGCGGACACCCGCTACGAGCGCTTCATCTGCCCGGCGCCCGCGGTGAGCCTCCAGATCAGCGAGTACCGCAGCACCTGCTGACGGCGGCGGTCGCCGGCGCGCCGCGCGGTGTCGCCGCTGCCGCATCCGCATCCGGCGGCTCAGCGGCGCGGCAGCCCCGCGAGGTAGGCGGTCAGGACGCGCGTGGGGTCGAGCGGCGCCGCGTCGGCCACGCCGTAGAGGAGGAGCGCGTCGACGAGTCCCACGAGGTCGACGGCATGCGTCGCCGGATCCCGCACGCCGACGGCCCGGAGGATGCCCGTGCCGGTGTCGACGAGCGCGGCCCTCACGGGCGCGTCGGAGGTGAGCGGGGAGCGGAGGTCCGGATCGTCGCGCAGCTCGGACAGGAGGGCGAGCCGGACCGCCTGGGCGTCCCGGCGTGCGGACAGGCGGTCGAGCATGGTGCGCGCCACGGACACGGCGGCCGCGTCGTCGAGGACCTCGGGGACGGCGAGGTCGCGCAGGTCCTCCTCGAGCTGCTCGGTGATCCGCGCCACGACGAGACCCGTGAGCTCCCGGCGGCTGCGCGCGTAGTAGCTCGTGGATCCCGCGGGCACGCCGGCCTCGACGTCCACCGCGCGGTGCGTCAGGGAGCGGATGCCGCTCCGCGCGACCAGCCGCACGCCCGCGTCGGCGAGCTCCTCGCGTCGTCCCATCCCCACCTCGATCCTCTACCAGGGTAGTGTCCTCTACACGCGTAGAGGATGGAGCGGGCATGAGGGTGGCAGTGGTCGGCGGCGGGATCTCGGGGGCGGCGATCGCCCGGGCCGTGGGGGAGCGGGGAGGGGAAGCCCGGCTGCTGTCGCGGTCGACGGGATTCGACGTGCTCCGCGACGACGCCGCGGCGGCGATCGCCGGGGCGGACGCCGTGGTCGAGGCGACGGGGCTCTTCACGACGAGCGCGCGACGGGCGACCCGGTTCTTCACGGGGTCGACGCGGGCTGTCGGCGCAGCCGCCCGCGCCTCGGGCGCGCGGCACGTCCTGCTGTCCATCGTCGGCTGCACGCTGCCGGAGGTGCAGGGGTACGGCTACTTCGCCGGCAAGACGGCGCAGGAGGATGCTGCCCGGCAGACCGGCGCGGATCTCGCGATCGTCCGGTCGACGCAGTGGTTCGAGTTCGCGCGGCAGAACCTGGAGCGCATGCGGTTCGGGCCGGTGGCGCTGGTCCCGGGGATGCGGATCCAGCCCGTCGCGCTCGGCGCCGTGGCGGGTGTGGTGGCGGATGTCGCGCTGGGCATCCGGCCGGGCCCCGTCGTGGAGGTGGCGGGACCGGAGGTCATGACGCTATGGGACATGACCCGCGCGCTCGACGGCATGGGAGCGCGGCCGGCACCGCTGCCGCTGCCGCTGCCCGGGCGGCTCGGCCGGGCGTTCGCCGGAGGCGCGCTGCTCCCGGGATCCGGGGTCGAGGTCGTCGGCCCGCGGTACGCGGACCGCGACGCGCGCTGACCCGCCCGCGCAGCACGACGGCGGGGCGCCCGTGGGCACCCCGCCGTCGTCCGTGCATCGCGACTAGCTCCGGAAGCGGTCGACCCAGCCGGCGATCGGGCGCTGCTGCTCACCCTGCTGGGCGGCGAGGACCACGAGCACGGCGGTCAGCGCGGGGATCGCCCACTGCAGCGCCTTCTGCTGCTTCTGCGCGCTGGCCAGCTCCTCCGAGCTGCCCGCGCCGGGCTCGGTCGTGCCCGCGGCGCCCTCGTCGGCGTGCTTGGCCATGCGCGCGCCCACGAGCGCGGAGTACAGCGTCACGCCGGCGGCGCCGAGGGTCAGCACGGTCTTGACCTTGGTGTTGGCGCGCGCCTCGCCCTGGAACTTGAGGCGGTCCTTGTTGGCGGCGATGAGGCCGAGCCCGCCGATGGCGTGCGCGCCGAGGGCGGCGAGCTGCACGGGCGCCCAGCGGGCCCAGCCGATGGACGCCAGGCGCACGCGCTCCTGGGGCTGCTTCGCCTTCGCGGCGGCGCCGTTGAGGCCGACGGCGCCCATGAGGGATCCGCCGAACCAGGCCGCGAGGCCGAGGTCGTGCATGCTCCTGATGACGGTGTTGCGTTCTGACATGGTGCTTCTCCCGAGTGGTCCGGGGCCGCGCGCGGGGCGGCCGCTCTCCGTGAGCTGGACGCTACGCCCGGGATCGCGCGGTGTGTCGGCCGGTGGCGGATGCCCAGGATCGCGACATCGCGGGCGGGCGGGCGGGCGGTTCGGCGAGGCGGATCCGGCCGGGTCAGTCGCCCGTGAGCGCCATGTGCACCTGGTAGCGGTCGCCGCGGTACCAGGACGTCACGTGCTCGACGGGCGTGCCGCCCGCGCGCGAGGTCCGGCGGAAGACCAGGGTCGCGGATCCCTCGGGCACCTCGAGCGCCTCGGCCGTGCGGGCGTCCGCGGCCTCGGTCCACACCGTCTGCTCCGCGCCGTCGATGTGCACGCCGTACCGCTCGGCGAGCACGGCGTAGAGCGAGGCGGTGAGGTCGTGGTCGCCGAGGTCGGATGCCACGCGCGGGGAGTACCAGCCGAGCTCGATGGCCATGGGGGTGCCGTTGGCCAGCCGCAGCCGCTCGACGGACCACGCGCGCTCGCCCTCGTCGAGGCCGAGGGCGGCACGCGCCGGGAGGGGCGGGACGTCGATCCGGGCGCTCCGCACGATCGTGGTCGCCGCCATCCCGCGCCGCCGCATGTCCTCGGTGAAGGAGGCGAGGTGCAGCTGCGTCTGGATCCGCTCCCCGGCCACGAACGTGCCCTTCCCCTGCACCGTGTACAGCCGCTGCTCCTCGACGAGCTGCCGCACCGCCTGCCGCACGGTCGCGCGGCTCACGTCGTGGGTGGTCGCGAGCTCCCGCTCCGACGGGATGGCGGAGTGCGCGGGCCAGGCGCTGCCGATGTCGGCGAGGAGGGTCTCCCGCAGCCGGGCGTGCTTGGGGATCCGGCCGGGCGCGACGACGGCGGTGCGGGCGGTGGCGTCTCGGGATCGGGGCATGCGGCGCGGCCTTCGGCGTTGACACGACGGGTCGGTGCCACGTAGCTTCACCGGTACGTACCAGTGCACGGCCGTGTGTCCCGTCGTATGGGGGATGTTCGTCGCATCGACTCTAGATGCCCGGCGGTGGTGCATACCAGTTGTCCGTCGCATCCGAGGAGTCCCCGTGGTCCATGTGCTGTCCCCGCTCGTGGGCGTCGCCCTGCCCCTGTCGTCCGTGCCCGACGCGCTCTTCGGCGCGGGGGTGATGGGCCCCGGGGTGGCGATCACGCCGCCCGCCGAGGTCGTCGACGTGGTCGCCCCCATCGACGGCACCCTGCTGCAGGTCTTCCCGCACGCCTTCGTCGTCGTGGCCGACGACGGCCTCGCCGTGCTCGTCCACCTCGGCATCGAGACCGTGGGGCTCGCCGGCGCGGGCTTCACGGCCTTCGCCGCCAAGGGCGACCGCGTCGCCGCCGGCACCCCCGTGATCGCCTACGACGTCCCCGCGATCCTCGCCGCGGGCCTGTCCAGCGTGGTCCCCGTCATCGTGCTCGAGCGCCAGGCGGAGGACGTCCGCGTGCTCGCGGACGAGGGGGCCGCCGTGCTCCCCGGCTCGCCCCTGCTCTCCGTCTGACCCGCCCGACCCGAAGACCCACCGCTCCGCCCACCGTCGGAGCCCACCGTGAGAACCGCGAAAGAGGACCCATGACCGCCACCGCCACGCCGCGTCGCCGACGCTCCGTCCCGGGCTTCGCCCAGATGCAGCGCCTCGGCACGAGCCTGATGCTGCCCATCGCGGTGCTGCCCGCCGCCGGGATCCTGCTCCGCCTCGGGCAGCCCGACCTGCTCGGCCGCGTCGACCTGCCCGTCATCGGGCCGTTCTTCCAGGCGATGAGCGCGGCGGGCGGCGCGCTGTTCGACAACCTGGCGCTCCTGTTCGCCGTGGGCGTCGCCATCGGCTTCGCCAAGAAGGCCGACGGCTCGACCGCCCTCTCGGCGGTCGTCGGCTACCTCGTGCTCTCGAACGTGTTCAAGGCCATGTCGCCGGTGGTGCTCGCAGGCCAGACCACGGCCGCCGGCGCGCAGGTGCAGATCGACTACAGCGTCTTCGGCGGGATCGTCGTGGGCCTCGTCACCGCCTGGCTGTTCGACCGGTACCACACCATCCAACTGCCCTCCTACCTGGGCTTCTTCGGCGGTCGCCGGTTCGTGCCGATCGTCGTCTCCCTCGCGAGCCTGGTCATCGGGTTCGGGCTGAGCTACGCGTACCCGGTCTTCGACCTGGGCCTCGCCGGCCTCGGCGCCTTCATCGGCGGCACGGGCGCGCTCGGCGCGTTCGTGTACGGCTTCACCAACCGGATGCTCATCCCCGTGGGCCTGCACCACATCCTCAACTCCTACGTGTGGTTCCTGCAGGGCTCGTACGCGAAGGCCGACGGCAGCGTCGTCACGGGCGAGCTGACCCGCTTCGCCGCGGGCGATCCCACGGCGGGCACGCTCACCTCGGGCTTCTACCCGGTGCTCATGTTCGGGCTCCCCGCGGCGGCGCTGGCGATGATCCACCTGTCCAACCCGGCGCAGCGCAAGGCGGCCATCGGCATCCTCGGCGCGGCGGGTCTCACGGCGTTCCTCACCGGCGTCACCGAGCCGTTGGAGTTCGCGTTCATGTTCGCGGCCTTCCCGCTGTACGTCGTGCACGCCCTGCTCACCGGGCTCTCGCTCGCGATCGCGAACCTGCTCGACATCCACCTCGGCTTCTCGTTCTCGGCGGGCCTCTTCGACCTGCTGCTGTACGGCACCGCCCCCGCGGCCAAGAACGTCGGGCTGCTCGTGGGCATGGGCGTGGTGTACTTCGCCGTCTACTACGTGCTCTTCCGCGTCGTCATCAAGCGGTGGAACCTGCGCACGCCGGGCCGGGAGGAGATCGCGGCGCCCGTCGACGAGGCCGTGGCGACGGGCGCGGGCGCGGATGCGGGGGTCGCGACCCCTGCGCCCGCGGCCTCCGCGCCCGCTGCCCCCGACGTCGCCGCATCCACCCCGACCGCCGAGCGGCTGATCCAGGCCTTCGGCGGGCGCGACAACCTCGTCCTCGTCGACGCCTGCATCACCAGGCTGCGCGTCGAGGTCCAGGACCGGACGCTCGTCGACCACGCGCGCCTCAAGGAGCTCGGCGCCGCCGGCGTGATGGAGGTGGGGGACAACGTGCAGGCGGTGTTCGGCCCGCGCGCGGAGTCGCTGAAGGACGCGATGCGCGAGGCCATCTGATGGAGGTCGTCGTCGTCCCGACCGCCCGGGACGCCGCCGTGCTCGTCGCCGACGCGTGCAGCGCGCTACTCGCGCGCCGGCCGGATGCCGTGCTCGGCCTCGCGACCGGCTCGACGCCCCTGCCGCTGTACCGGGAGCTGATCCGGCGCCACCGGGAGGAGGGGCTGGCCTTCGCGGGGGCGCGCGCCTTCCTCCTCGACGAGTACGTGGGCCTGCCCGACGGCCACCCCGAGCGGTACCGCGCGTTCATCGCGGAGGAGCTCGAGCGGCACGTCGACTTCGCCCCGGACGCCATCGTCGGGCCGGGCGATGTCGCGTCCGACCCCCTGGAGGCGGGCCCCGCCTACGAGCGCGCCATCCGGGAGGCCGGCGGCATCGACCTGCAGATCCTCGGCATCGGCGCCGACGGGCACCTCGCCTTCAACATGCCCATGTCGAGCCTCGGCAGCCGGACGCGCCTCAAGACCCTCACGCCGCAGACGCGGCGGGACAACGCGCGCTTCTTCGGCGGCGACGTGGACCGCGTGCCGACGCACTGCCTCACGCAGGGGCTGGCCACGATCCTCGACAGCCGGCATGCGATCCTGCTCGGCTCCGGCCGGGCGAAGGCGCCCGCGGTGCGCGCGGCCGTGGAGGGGGCGCTGTCGGCGCGCTGGCCCGCGTCCGTGCTGCAGCTGCATCCGCACGCCACGGTGGTCGTCGACGAGGAGGCCGCCGCCGAGCTGGAGTTCCTCGACCACTACCGCGACACGTTCGCCGGCAAGCCGGCCGGGCAGGGCATCTGATGCGGCTGCGCGCCGCCCGCGCGCTGGTCGACGGCGCGTTCACGGGGCCGGTCGTCGTCGACGTCGCGGCGGGGCGGATCACGGCCGTGCGCCCGGCGACCGGGGCCGAGGTCGTCGACCACGACCTGGTCGACGGGACCCTCAGCGCGGGCCTGCTGGATCTCCAGCTCAACGGCTCGTTCGGCGTCGACGTCGCGTCCGCGGACAGCGCGGGCTGGCGGACGCTCCTCGCCGGGCTCGCCTCCCGCGGCGTCACCGGGGTGGAGCCGACCGTGATCACGGCGCCGCTGCCCGAGATCGCGACCGCCCTCGCCGGCGTCGGGCGCGCCAGGGCCGAGCTCGCCGCCGAGCCGGTGGCGCGGATCCTGGGGGCCCACCTCGAGGGGCCGTTCATCTCCCCCGCGCGCAAGGGCGCGCATCGCGTGGAGTGCATGCTCCTCCCCACGCCCGCCCACCTCGACGCGCTGCTCGCCGATCCCGCGGCCCGCGCGGCGCTGCGCACGGTCACGCTGGCCCCGGAGCTGCCCGGCGCCGTGGAGGCGACGCGGCGGCTGGTCGGCGAGGGCTGCATCGTCTCCGTCGGCCACAGCGACGCCACGGCGGCCGAGGTGGACGCCGCGGGCGACGCGGGCGCGACGATGACGACGCACGTGTTCAACGCCCAGCGGTCCCTCAAGCACCGGGAACCCGGCGTGCCGGGCGCCGTCCTCACCGACGAGCGCTTCTTCGTCGGGACCATCATCGACGGCCAGCACCTCGACCCGCGCGTGGTGTCGCTCGTGATGAGCGCCGCCGGCCCGCGCATGGTCGGGGTGACCGACGCCATCGTGACCGCCGGGCGGGAGAGCGGGGAGTGGCACGAGTTCGGCGGTCAGCCCGTCGCCAACGACGCCTCGGGCCTCGGCCGCCGACGGGACGGCACGATCGCCGGAGCCGGCGTGGTGCTCGACGAGGGCGTGCGGCGCATGATCGCCGCGGGTCTGGATCCGGCCCGCGTGCTCGCCGCGTGCACCGAGAACCCCGCCCGCTCGCTCGGGCGCGCCGACGTCGGCCACGTGGCCGCGGGGGCGGCCGCCGACCTGGTGTGGTGGGACGCCGCCTGGCAGCCGTCGCGGGTGTGGATCGCGGGCGAGGCGATCCGCCGTCCCGCCGGCTGAGCCGCGGCCGCCCGGCAGGGCGGCCGCCGCCCCGTCGGGTCAGGCCCGGTGGATCCGCACGGTGATCACCTGGAACGCCCGCAGCACGAGCCGCACGCCGCGGCCGTCGGCCTCGGGCTCGAACGCGATCGACCGCGGGAAGCCCTCGCCGAGCGGGCGCTCGAGCACGTCCACCTCGGTGAAGCGGTCGGCGGCGAGGTGGGCCTCGAGCCGGGTCGCGGCGCGCGCGCCCGTGGACTCGTAGAGCCGCACGATCACGTCGCCCGAGCCGTCGTCGGCGAGCTTGAGCGCCTCGATCCGCACCGTGCCGCCGTGCACCGAGACGAGCCCGGACGCGGTGGGCAGCGAGGACGGGACGACCTCGGCGGACGCGAACGCGGACGCGGACGCAGGCGCGGGCGCGGACCCGACGACGGCCGGCGCCGCCTCCGTCGCGTCGCCGGGGCGCACCACGCGCACGGGCAGGTTCTGCTCCAACCCCGCGTCGACCGCGCCCTCGATGCCGACGCCCGGCACGAGCGCGTACTCGAAGCGGTGGTGGCCGATGTCCTGGGTCGGGTCGGGGGAGCGCGCGGCCCGGACCAGGCTGATCCGCAGCTCCGTCTCCACCTCGCCCGTCGCGCCGACCGTGCGCGTGATGTCGTGGCCGTAGCTGCCCGCGTTGGTGAGCGCGACGCCGTAGCCGGGCTCCTCCACGTGCACGAAGCGGTGCGCCATGACCTCGAAGCGCGCCTCGTCCCACGACGTGTTCGTGTGCGTGGGGCGGCGGACGTGCCCGAACTGGATCTCCGCGCTGTGGTGCTGCGCGTGGATCGTGAGCGGGAAGGTCACCTTGAGGAGCTTCTCGTCCTCGAGCCAGTCGAGGTCGGCCGTGGCGTGGATCCGGGCGTCGTCGGCGTGCAGCGACACCCGCTGCACGACGCGCGAGCGCCCGAACTGCCGGACGACCTCGATGGTCGCGCGGAGCTCCGAGTCCTCGACGAGCTCGACCGAGGCCGCGTCGACGAGGTCGGTGCGGCTCGCGCGGTAGTGCGCGTCGACGTCCCACGCGTCCCACGCGGTGGGGATGTCCTCGTGCAGCTGCAGCAGGTTCGCGGCGCGGCCGGCGGGCACGAGCTCGCGGTCGGCGAAGCGCCGATCGACGATCGAGGTGATGAGGCCGCGCGCGTCGACCGTGACGCGGAGCAGGCCGTTGTCGAGCACGGTGCCGCCGTCGGCGGGCGTCGTGACGACGGGGGAGACGGGCTCCACCGCGACGAGCGGCGCGATCCCGCTGCCCGGCACCGCGACGAGCGCCAGCGCGGATCCGTCGGCCGCCTCCACGAGCGCCGTGCGCGCGTGGCCGGTCGAGTTCACCGCGAACGCGCCGGATCCGTCGCCCTCGCCGTCCGCGACCGCCTGCGCCGTGACGCGCGCGATGGCGTCGGCCACGAGCGCGTCCAGCTCGGCGAGGCTGCGCGCGTAGTCCTCCTCGTTCTCCCGGTGCACCCACGTGATGGAGGAGCCGGGGAGGATGTCGTGGAACTGCTGCAGCAGGGTCTGCTTCCAGAGGCGGTCGAGCGCCTGGTACGGGTAGTCGGCGCCCGTGCGGACGGCCGCGATGGTCCACCACAGCTCGGCCTCGCGCAGGCGGTGCTCGGCCTGGCGGTTGCCGCGCTTCTCCCGGGCGTGCGACGTGAACGTGCCGCGGTGCAGCTCGAGGTACAGCTCGCCCACCCACACGGGCGCGTCCGGGTACTCGGCCTCTGCCTTGCGGAAGAACTCGTCCGGGTGCTCGACGACCACCTTCGGCGACCCCTCGAGGTCGGCCGTGCGCCGCTGGCGCTCCATCATGTCGCGCGTGGGCCCGCCGCCGCCGTCGCCGTAGCCGAAGGGCGCGAGCGACATGGTCGCGCGGCCCTTCTCGCGGAACTGCCGCACGGCGTGGTGCGTCTCCTCCGCCTCGAGCGTGGAGTTGTAGGTGTCGATGGGCGGGAAGTGCGTGAAGATCCGCGACCCGTCGATGCCCTCCCAGAAGAAGGTGTGGTGCGGGAACGTGTTGGTCTGGTTCCAGGAGAGCTTCTGCGTGAGGAACCAGTCGAGGCCCGCGAGCTTCGCGATCTGCGGGAACGACGCCGTGTAGCCGAACGAGTCGGGCAGCCACACGCCGTGGGTCTCGACGCCGAGCTCCTCCTGGAAGAAGCGCATGCCGTGGGTGAGCTGGCGGATCATCGCCTCGCCGCCCGGCAGGTTGCCGTCGGGCTCGATCCACATGGATCCGACCGGGTACCAGGTGCCGTCGGCGATGGCCTGCTTGATCCCCGCGAACACCGTCGGGTAGTTCTCCTTCACCCAGACGTACTGCTGCGCCTGCGAGCACGCGAAGCGGAAGTCGGGGTACTGCTCGGCGAGCCGGAGCACGTTGGAGAAGGTGCGCGCCGTCTTGCGCTTCGTCTCGCGGATGGGCCAGAGCCAGGCGCTGTCGATGTGGGCGTGGCCGACGCCGCTCAGCGTGTGGGCGCTCGGCACGGCGGGGCGGGAGAGCACGTCGGCGAGCTCGGCGCGCGCGGCCGCCGCGGTGCCCACGATGTCGTCCATCGCGAGCACGTCGAGCGCGCGCTCGATGGCGCGGAGCACCTCGTGGCGGCGCGGCTCGGTCTCAGGCAGCTCCATCAGCAGCTGGTACAGCACCTCGACGTCGAAGCGCAGCGCCCACACCTCGGGCTCGAACACGGCGAGCTCGGCCTGGCGGAAGCGGTAGATGGGCTCGGCGGGCGCGGTCGCCTTGTCGCCGTAGGGCGTGGGCACGAACTCGTCCACCAGGATGTCCGGGTTGCCCGCCGCCTCCACCAGGAAGCGCACCTGCTCGCCGCCCGCTGCCTCGTCGGCGAGGCGCACGTAGGTGTTGCGCGGGTGGATCCCCTTGACCGGCACGCCGTCCATCGTGTGCACGAGGCACTCGGCCTGGTTGCCCGGCCAGTCGCCGATGAAGCCGGGGTCGATGAGGAGCTCGACCGTGCGGCCGGCCCACTCCGCGGGGATCTCGCCGGTCACCTCGAACCACCACGTGGACCACGCGCGGCCCCACGGCTCGCCGAGCGCGAAGGGCGCGTACTCCTGGCGCATCGCCTCGGCGACGGGCACGGGCTCGTCGGGCGCCATCCACGCGCGGAGCGAGACGGGCGTCTTCGACGAGTAGACGGCGGGGGTGATCCGCTCGTCGAGCGCGCGGAGGATCCGCTCTTGGACGAGCTTCTGGTTCTGGTGCATGGGGAGTCCTTCGGGAGGTCGGGATGCAGGCAGTCGGGTGGGCGCGGCGGTCGTGGGCCGGCGCGTCAGCGGAGGTAGGAGAGCGCCGGGAACGCGTGCATCGCGTCCTCCAGCAGGGAGCGCGCGACCGTGACGGAGTCGACGAGCGGGTGGTGCGCGAGCGCGCGGACGGCCGCGGCGCGGGATCCGCCGAGGCCGGCCTCGATGGTCTGCCGCTCCACGTACTTGGCGTTCGTGACGAGGCCCACCCCGAAGTCGGGGAGCTCCGTGCCCGCGACCGGATGCGCGCCCGAGGCGTCGACCACGCACGGCACCTCGACGACGGCATCCTGGTCGAGCGCCGCGAGCGTGCCGCGGTTCCGCACGTTGAGGATCAGCCGCGCGCTCTGGTCGTACGCGATGCCGCGCATGAGCGCGATGGCGACGTCCTCGTAGCCGCCGGAGACGAGGTCGTCCTCGTCCCGGTCGCCCATGCCGGCCGACTGCCGGTTGGTGGCCATGTAGGTGGTCTCCCGGTCGAGCCGGGTGCGCTCCCACAGCGCGAGCGCGGACACGTCGTGCCGGTGCTCGAGCTGCTCGTAGAAGCGGCCCTGCTGCTCCACGAGGAAGGCGCCGCGGGTCTGCGCGGCCAGCTGGTCGGCGTGCCGGACCTCGCGCCGGAAGTAGTAGTAGTGCAGGTACTCGTTCGGCACGGCGCCGAGCTCGGTGACCCACTCGGCGCCGAAGAGCCGGCCCTCCTCGAACGTGCCGATCAGGTCGGGGCGCGCCATGAGGTCCGGCAGCACGTCGCGGCCGTCGACGCGGAGGCCGCGCAGCCAGCCGAGGTGGTTGAGGCCGGCGTAGTCGATGACCACGTCGTCCCCCGCGACGCCGAGCGCGCCCAGCACGCGGCGGGCGAGGCCGATGGGGGAGTCGCAGATCCCGATGACCCGGTCGCCCAGCACGCGCGACATGGCCTCGGTGACGACGCCGGCGGGGTTCGTGAAGTTGATGACCCAGGCGTCGGGCGCCTGCAGGCGGATCCGCTGGGCCAGGTCCATGACCACCGGCAGCGTGCGCAGCGCGTACGAGATGCCGCCGTAGCCGACGGTCTCCTGGCCGATGACGCCGTGCGCCATGCCGAGCCGCTCGTCGCACGAGCGGCCGGCCATGCCGCCCACCCGGATCGCGGAGAAGACGAACGCGGCGCCCGCGAGCGCCTCGTCGAGGTCGGTGTGCAGCGTGATCACCGGGGCGTCGGCGTACGCGGCCGCCTGCTCGGCGAGCACGCGCGCGACGGCCGTGAGGCGCACCTCGTCGGTGTCGTAGAGGGCCACGTGGTCGACGCGGCCGGCCTCGTGGTCGCGCAGCAGCGCCGAGTAGACGAGCGGGACGCGGAAGCCGCCCCCGCCCAGGATCGTGAGCCTCATGCGACGGTCACCGACACTCCCTTGTCCGCGAGGCCCTGCGACACCCGCTCGTGCGGGGCGGCCTCGGTGATCAGCTGCGTCAACGACGCGGTGGGGGCGACACGGCCGGCGCCGGTGCCCGGGAACTTGGAGGAGTCGGCGAGCACCGTGACCCGGTCGCTCATCTCGGCCATCGCGCGCTTGATGGGCACCTGGGCCATCGTCGTGTCGCGCAGGTCGCCGTTGTCGGCGATGCCGCTCACGCCCACGAACGCGTGGTCGGCGTGCAGCATCCGCAGGCTCTCGGCCGTGAGCGGGCCCGACACCGAGCGGTAGACCGGATCCCAGTCGCCCGGCAGCAGGATGAGCCGCACCGCCCGGTCGTCCCGCAGCACGTCGAACGCGGCGACGTTCGCGGTGATCACGGTGAGGGTCCGTCCGCGCAGCTGCTCGGCGAGGTGCAGCGTGGTGGTGCCGATGTCGAGCACGACCGACTGGCCGTCCTGGATCTGCGCCGCCGCGGCCCGCGCGATCCGCTCCTTGGCCTCGCGGTTGACCTGCTCGACCTCGGCGAAGGGCGCGTCGACCTCGACGAGCACCGCTCCGCCGTGGGTGCGCCGGAGCGCGCCCTGCCCGTCGAGGCGGGCCAGGTCGCGGCGGATGGTCGCGTCGCTCGTGCCGGCGACCTCGGCGAGCTCCGCGACCGTCGCGCTGCGGGTGGCGCGCAACCGGTCGAGGATCACGAACTCTCGGGCGTCTCTCATGATGTGAACATTAGCGCGCAGATTCAGTCAGAAACAATCTCGTAATGAACAAGGTCTTCCATCCATGTGCTCACATGGGCTAGAAACGTCACTACCGGTCGGAGCTCACCCGACGACCGCGTCCTCCGGCAGCGTCGCCGTCGGCGGACCGCCCACCACCCGCCGTGTCCGCACGGTGCGATCCCGAGAAGCCGAGGTCACCGTGCCAGCAGCCCCCCGCCCCGAGCGGCCCGCCGGCCTGCTGGTCGTCGGCCAGCTGTTCGCGGACGTCGTGTTCGGCGACCTGCCGAGCGGTCCCCGCCCGGGCCACGAGATCTGGACGTCGTCCTTCGGCCACGGCCCCGGCGGGATCGCCAACTTCGCGGTCGCCGGCGCGCGCCTCGGGGTGCCCACCGTCCTCGCGGCCGCCGTGGGGGTGGACCCGTTCTCCCTCCTCGTGCGCGCCGAGCTCGCCGCGGAGGGGATCGCCCTCGACCACCTCGTGACGCTGGACGACTGGGCGCTGCCCGTCACCGCGTCGCTCGGCTACGACGACGACCGCGCCATGGTCACGGGCGGCGTCGCCTGCCCGCTCACCTCCGACGAGCTCGTGCCCGGCGCCATACCGGCCGTCGCCGCGGCGCTCGTGCACCTGGATCCGCACCGCGCCTCCTGGGTCGGCCGCGCCGCCGCCGCGGGCACCGACGTGTACGCCGACGTCGGCTGGGACCCGTCCGAGCGGTGGGACCCGGCCATCCTCGATCAGCTGGACGAGTGCCACGCCTTCCTCCCCAACGAGCTCGAGGCCGCCGCGTACACGGGCACCGGCTCCGCGGTCGAGGCCGCCCGGGCGCTCGGCGCGCGCGTCCCCCTCAGCGTCGTCACCTCCGGATCCCGCGGCGTCGTCGCGGTCGACTCCGCCCGCGGCGAGGAGGTCGTCCGCCCGCCGCTCGCCGTGCGCGCGGTCGACGCGACCGGCGCGGGCGACGTCTTCGGCGCATCGCTCGCCGCCTCCGCCCGCGCGCCGTGGTCGCTCACCCAGCGCGTGGACTTCGCGTGCCTGGTGGCGGGGATCACGGTCACCCGCCCCGGCGGCGCGGCCGGCGCCCCGCGGCTCGACGAGCTCGTGCCGTGGCTGCGCGCGCACCCCGCGGCCGCCGAGCCCGGCCGCTACGACTACCTCATCGACGCCCTCTCGCATCCCGACGCGGCCCGCCTGCTCGCCTGAGCCGTCCGACCGCCTCCTCCCCGATCCCCCTCCGCCCGTCCGCTCCGAATCATCTGTCCCTCACCGAATCGAGAACCACCATGCCCATCCCCACCGCCCGCCGCGCTCGCGCCCGGCGCATCGTCGTCGGCGTCGCGACCCTCGCGCTCCTCGCGCCGGTCCTCGCCTCCTGCTCGTCGTCGTCGGGATCCTCGGCGGGCGGCCAGCTCGACCTCTGGATCTGGCCGGACGGCCTCAGCCAGACGGTGCTCGACAAGGTTCCGGCCGAGGTGCCCGGCACGACGCTCAACGTGTCCACCATCGGCGGCGACTTCAAGCAGAAGCTCGTGACCACGTTCACGGGCCGGTCGGGCCTCCCGTCCGTCACGGGCGTCAAGGGCGAGGACATGCCGTACTTCCTCAGCGAGGACGGCCTCTTCGAGGACCTCGACCAGCTGGGCGCCAAGGACGTCACCGATCAGTACCCGGCCTGGAAGCTCAAGGAGGCGACCACGAAGGACGGCCAGCTCATCGGCCTCCCCATCGACATCGGCCCCACCGCCCTCTACTACCGCGCGGACGTCTTCAAGAAGGCCGGCCTGCCGAGCGAGCCGGCCGACGTCGCCGCGGCGACGTCCACGTGGGACGACTACTTCGCCCTGGGCAAGAAGCTCAAGGCGGCGACCGGCGCCGCGATCTTCGTGGACGCGTCCGATGTGTTCACCAAGTCGCTCGGCCAGGGCACGACCCGCTTCGTCGACGAGGACGGGAACTTCACGGGCGACAGCGACGCCGTGAAGACCGCGTGGGACCGCGCGGTGCTGGCCTACCAGGACGGCCTGACGGCGAACGTCACCGACGGCAGCCCCGACTGGGCCTCGGCCATCACCAACGGCTCCCTCCCCGCGCTGCTCGGCGCGTCCTGGTACCAGGCCGACATCAAGAGCGCGACGGCGAGCACCGCGGGTCAGTGGCACGTCGCGCCCATGCCCGGGGGCCCCGCCAACATCGGCGGCTCGTTCCTCTCCATCCCCTCCGGCACCAAGGACCCCGCCGCGGCGTTCGCCGTGATCAAGGACGTGCTGAGCGAGGACAACCAGGTCACCGCGTACGCCGACAAGGGCATCTTCCCGTCGGCCACCGCGGCCTACGACTCCCCGGAGCTGCAGAAGGGCGATGACTTCTTCGGCGGCCAGTCGACCGTCGGGATCTTCGCCGACGCCGCCGCCAAGATGCCCACCGCCTACACGAGCCCGTACGACAACCAGGTGCAGGCCGCGTTCGTCACCGAGCTGCAGAACGTGACGTCGCTCGGCAAGGACCCCGACCAGGCCTGGACCGACGCCGTCGCCGCCGGCGAGGCCGCCCTGAAGACCGCGAAGCAGTGATCCCCGTCGCCGTCCGCCCGGGAGGGCGCCCGCCCGCGCCCTCCCGGGCGGGCGCGGGGACCCGCGGGTTCCGCCGCACATGGCCGTACTACGTCGCCATCGCGCCGTTCTTCGTGCTGTTCGCGATCTTCGGCCTGTTCCCGGCGCTCTACTCGCTCGTGCTCTCGTTCCAGGACTGGAACGGGCTCGGCACGGCCAAGTGGGTGGGGCTGCAGAACTTCCAGGCGCTCGCGGCCGACGCCACCTTCTGGCTGTCCATCAAGAACACGCTCATCATCTTCGCGCTGTCGACGTTCCCGATGATGGCGATCGCCGTGGTCGTCGCGGCCATGCTCAACTCGGCGAAGCGCCTCAGCACCTTCTACAAGATCAGCTACTTCGTGCCGAACGTGACCAGCGTGGTGGCGATGGCGGTGCTGTTCGGATCCATCTTCGGCGACAGCTTCGGGCTCGTGAACGCGGGCCTCCGGGCCATCGGGCTCGACGGGGTGGCGTGGCTCTCGACGCCGTGGGCGATCCAGGTGACCATCGCGATCCTCATCACGTACCAGTGGACCGGCTACAACGCGATCATCTTCCTCGCGGGCATGCAGGCCATCGGCACCGAGGTCTACGAGGCCGCGAAGCTCGACGGCGCCGGCGCCATCCGCACCTTCTGGTCGGTGACGCTGCCGCTCCTGCGCCCCACGATCCTCTTCGTGCTGGTGGTCTCGACCATCACCGGCCTGCAGAGCTTCACGGAGGCGCAGGTGCTCACGGCCTCGTCCAGCACGACGAACCCGAACTCGGGCGGCGCGGGCCAGGCCGGGCTCACGACCGTCCTGTACTTCTACCAGCAGGCCTTCAACTACAACCGCTTCGGCTACGGCGCCGCCATCGCGTGGGGCGTGTTCCTGCTCGTGGTGATCTTCTCCATCATCAGCTTCCGGCTCGGGTCGGAGAAGAAGGAGAAGGTCGTGCGCGCGCCCGGCACGAGGAAGGGGCACCGCGCATGAGCACCACCGTCCACGCCGCGGGATCCGCCGCGGCCCGCGTCGCCGACCGGGCACCGGGCAGCGCGCGCGCCGACCGCGCCGGCCGGCCCGCGGGTCGCCGGCAGCTGCCGCCCGGCCGCGTCATCCTGCACGGGATCCTGTTCGCCGGATCCATCGTGAGCCTGTTCCCGCTGTACTGGCTCGTCGTGATGGCGAGCAACACCACGAGCGACATCTACAAGTCGCCGCCGGTGCTCGTGCCGGGGCCGTACCTGTGGGACAACATCCAGGCCGTGTTCCGCACGATCGACTTCGGCGGATCGCTCATGAACACCGTGATCGTCGCGGTCTCCGTGACGGTGCTCGTGCTGTTCTTCGACTCCATCGCGGCGTTCACGTTCGCGAAGTACGAGTTCCCGGGCCGGCGGGCGCTGTTCGCGCTGCTGCTCGTGACCTTCATGCTGCCCGCGCAGCTGTCGGTGATCCCGCAGTTCGTCACGATGATCAACCTCGGCTGGGTCGGCCAGCTGCAGGCGCTCATCGTGCCGGCCGCGGCGAACGCGTTCGGCATCTTCTGGCTGCGGCAGTTCATCATCTCGAGCGTGCCGGACGAGCTCATCGACGCCGCCCGCATCGACGGCGCCGGGTTCTTCCGGCAGTACGTCACGGTGTGCCTGCCGCTCATCCGGCCGGGCCTCGGGTTCCTCGGGATCTTCACCTTCATCGCCGCGTGGAACGACTACCTCTGGCCGCTCATCGTGCTCAACGACCCGGGCACGCTGACGCTCCAGGTGGCGATGAGCCAGCTCAACAGCGCCCACGGCAAGGACTACGGCATGGTCATGGCGGGCGCGCTGCTCGCGGTGATCCCGCTGATCGTCGTGTTCCTCATCGGCGCGAAGCAGTTCATCGGCGACATCGCGAAGGGCGCGCTGAAGTGACGTCCGCCTCGACGCGCGCGCCCCGGATCACGGCCGTGGACGACACCGACGCGCTCGGGCTCGCCGCGGCCGACGTGGTGCAGGCGTTCCTCGGCGAGGACCCGGCCGGCGTGCTCGGCGTCGCGACCGGATCCAGCCCCGAGCCGCTCTACGCCGAGCTCGTCCGGCGGCACCGGGAGCGCGGCCTCGTCACCGACGGGCTCTCGCTCGTGGCGCTCGACGAGTACGTGGGGCTGCCGCCCGGGCACCCGCAGTCGTACCTGGCGTTCGTGCGGGCGCGCATCGCCGAGCCCCTCGACGTGCCGAGCGCGCGCGTGATCGTGCCCGACGGCTCCGCGGCCGACCCGCACGCGGCCGCGGCCGAGCACGAGCGGCGGATCCGGCGGCTCGGCGGCGCCGGCCTCCAGGTCGTGGGCATCGGCGCCAACGGGCACCTCGGCTTCAACGAGCCCGGCTCGCCGTTCGACGGGGTCAGCCGCGTGGTGCGCCTCGCCGAGGGCACGCGACGGGACAACGCGCGCTACTTCGGCGGTGTCCCCGCGCGCGTGCCGACCCACGCGATCACGCAGGGGATCGCCACGATCATGTCCGCGGGCCGGATCCTCCTCGTGGCCTCGGGCGCGCGGAAGGCCGACGCGCTCGCCGCGGCGCTCTCCGGACCGGTCACCGAGGAGGTGCCCGCGTCGATCCTGCAGCGGCACCCGCGCGTGACCGTCGTTGCCGACCGAGCCGCGCTCGCCGGCCTCGCGACGCCCGCCTGACCGGCACCGACCCGCCGTCCCGCACCCGCCGCCATCCGCCGCACCGCCCCTCGCCGCACCGACCAGCACCGGAGACCCGCATGTCCCACCTCGACGACGTCGCCCCCGGATCCGCCTCGAGGCTGCCGCCGCGCGCCCGGTTCGCGACCGACGCGCCCGTGCTCCCGCTCGACGGCGACTGGCGGTTCCGCCTGCTGCCGTCGGCGCCGGTCGACGACGCCAGCCGCGCGCCCGACGTCGCGGATCCGACGCTCGACGACGCCGCCCTCGACGCGGCCGGCTGGACGACGCTGCCCGTCCCCTCGCACTGGGTGCTGCACGGCCACGGATCGCCCGCGTACACGAACCTGCAGTACCCCTTCCCCATCGACCCGCCGCACGTGCCCGACGCGAACCCGACCGGCGAGCACCGCCGGGCGTTCACGCTCCCGGAGTCGTTCGCGGACGCCGCGCGCGTGCTGCTGCGCACCGACGGGATCGAGGGGCTCGCCACGTTCTGGGTGAACGGCGTCGAGGCGGGCTGGACCACGGGCAGCCGCCTCACGACCGAGATCGACGTGACGGCGCTGCTCGTGCCGGGCGAGAACGTGCTCGGGATCCGGGTGCACCAGTGGTCGGCCGCCTCCTACCTGGAGGACCAGGACCAGTGGTGGCTGCCCGGCATCTTCCGCCCGGTCGAGCTGCTCGCCCGGCCCGCCGACGCCCTCGACGACGTGCGGGTGCGGGCCGACCGCGACCCGGCCGACGGATCCGGCCGCCTCGACGTGCAGGTCGAGGGCGCGTTCCCCGTCGTGGTGCGCGTGCCGGAGCTGGGGATCCACGTGACGTGGGAGACCCCGGCCGACGTCGCGCCCATCGCCCTCCCCGCCGTCGACGCCTGGAGCGCCGAGCGCCCGCGCCTCTACGACGCGACCGTGTCGTCGCCGGGCGAGACCGCGTCGCTGCGGATCGGGTTCCGCACGGTGCGCATCGACGGCGAGGCGCTGCTCGTCGACGGCCGCCGCCTCACGTTCCGCGGCGTCAACCGGCACGAGTCGCACCCCGAGCGCGGGCGCGTGTTCGACGAGGCCGAGGCGCGCGCCGACCTCGAGCTGATGAAGCGCAGCGGGATCGACGCGATCCGCACGTCCCACTACCCGCCGCACCCGCGCCTCATCGACATCGCCGACGAGCTCGGCTTCTGGGTCGTGCTCGAGTGCGACCTCGAGACGCACGGCTTCTGGGACGTCGAGTGGCGCGACAACCCCTCCGACGACCCGCGTTGGCGGGACGCGTACCTCGACCGCATCGCCCGCACCGTGGGCCGCGACCGGAACCACCCGTCGATCGTGATGTGGTCGCTCGGCAACGAGTCCGGCACCGGGCGCAACATCGCGGCCATGTCGGCGTGGGTCAGGCGCGCGGATCCGACCCGGCCCGTGCACTACGAGGGCGACCTCACGGGCGAGCACACCGACGTCTACTCGCGGATGTACCCGACGCTCGAGGAGATCGACTCGGTGTGCGGCACGCCCGTCGCGAGCATCCACGAGACGACGGGCGCGACCGGGGCGAAGCAGCGCGCGAAGCCGTTCATCCTGTGCGAGTACGGGCACGCGATGGGCAACGGGCCCGGATCCCTCGCCGACTACGAGGACGCCATCGACCGCTGGCCGCGCCTGCACGGCGGCTTCGTCTGGGAGTGGCGCGACCACGGGCTCCTCGCGCGCACGGCCGACGGCCGCCCCTTCCACGCGTACGGCGGCGACTTCGGCGAGCCCGTGCACGACGGCCCCTTCGTGATGGACGGGCTCCTGCTCTCCGACGGAACGCCCACGCCGGGCCTCACCGAGCTCGCCGCGGTGATCGCGCCCGTGCGGGTGCGCGTCGCGGCCGACGGATCCGCCGTGCGCGTCGAGAACCGGCGGCACTCGGCGCCCACCGACGACGTCGACCTGGTCTGGATCCTCGCCCACGACGGCAGGCCCGTCGCCCGCGGGATCCTCGAGCACGCGCCGCTCGCCGCGGGCTCCGCGGCGACCATCCCCCTGCCGGTCGAGGCGCGCGCCGCCGGGCACGCCGAGGAGGCGCACGTGACCGTGCAGGTGGTCACCCGGAACGATGCTCCCTGGGCCGAGGCGGGGCACGTCGTGTCGTCGCACCAGGCCCTCGTGCGCGACCGGCCCGCACCCCGGCCCCGACCCGCCGGGCGCTGGCACGGGGACGCGCTCGGCGTCGGCGCCTTCGACGCGCGCGGCGACCTCGTCGCGTGGGGCGGCCTGCGCGTGCGCGGCCCGCGGCTCGAGCTGTGGCGCGCCCCCACCGAGAACGACCGGGGTGCCGGCCAGGGATCCTACGAGCTGGCCGAGCCCGAGCTCACCCGCGGGCGCGGCGCCGAGGAGACCCCGCCGTCGTCCGACCGCTGGCGCGAGCGCGGGCTGCACCGGCTCACGCACCGGCTCCTCGGCGCGACCCGCACGGCGGACGGCCTGGAGACGCGCATGCGCGTGCAGGCCGCGCACTCCGGCCAGGGCGTCGACGTGGCGTTCCGCTGGACCGCGACCGATCGCGGCCTGCTGCTCGCGACCGAGGTGGTGCCGTTCGGCGCGTGGGACTGCACGTGGCCGCGGGTCGGCGTGCGGATCGACCTCCCGGGCGCGCTCGCCGAGCACCCCGTCACCTGGCACGGCACGGGCCCGGGGGAGGCGTACGCCGACAGCCGCACCGCCGTCCGCGTCGGCCGCTTCGCGTCGAGCGTCGACGGCCTCCAGGTCGCCTACGCCCGCCCGCAGGAGACGGGCCACCGCCCGGAGCTGCGATCGCTCGTGGTCGGCGACGGATGCACGACACCGCTCACCGTGACGACCGTGCCCGACGCCGCCGGCCATCGGGCCGGCTTCCAGCTCTCCCGCTGGACCCCGCAGCAGATGACCGACGTCGGCCACCCCCACGAGCTCCCCGCCTCCGACGGGCTGCACCTCTACCTCGACGACGCCCAGCACGGCCTCGGATCCCGCGCGTGCGGCCCCGACGTGCTCCCGCGCCATGCGCTCTGGCCGTCCCTGCGCACGTGGGAGGTGCTGCTGGGGTAGGGCTACTGCGAGGAGCGGGAGCCGCCCCAGACCTCATCGAGCGGAGGGGAAGCAGATCCCGCCCCTGAACGACGCATTCCTGTCGAGCAGCTCGTCCACGCGCTCGCCGAAGGGACTGTGTCGGTCGAGGGCGCGCGTGTAGCGCTTGAGCGCGATGATCGTGGCGTAGATGGATCCGTCGTTCCGAGCGTATGTCCGCTCGTTCCGCAGGTCCTTCCTCTCGGGTGCCGCCACGATGTTCGATCTTCGGTGCCAGAGCTGCGCGTGATGCGCGCAGGCGTTCCGGAGCACCGCGAGCGCATGGATCGTCGGCTGGAAGCCCGTCCACGGGAGCGACAGCGACTGCGCCGTGAGTCGCGCGGGGGTGGGGTCGGCGAGGTACTGGACCATGCGCGCCAGGACCCCGAAGCTGACCATCTCGATGGCGACCCAGACGGGGACCCCGGAGAGATCGTCTCCGGAGCGGTAGCGGCTCACGGTGACGGACGGTCGACGCAGCTCCCTCTAGATGCTCGTCACGTGGGCGTCCAGGTCAGGGGTGATGGGGAGGTAGTTCTCCGGTCGCAGGTAGAAGGCATCCGCGCCGAGGATCCCGGCGGCTTCGTGGGCGAATCGCGACCGTACGCTGAGCTCCACCTCGGTCAGGCCGGAGAAGAGGAGCTTGCGCAGCTCCTCATCCAGGTCCATGAGCTCGAGGATCTGAGCGAGGGAGGTGCCCGGGACGAAGTCGTTCCGCCCGTCCTTCGGATCCACCTGGAACTGCCTCGCGTATCCGCTGATGCGGTAGTAACTGCGGTCGTAGAGCGCGCGGTCGGTCTCCTCGTCGGAGGCGAGCTCCAGCCCGCGTGAGCGCAGCAGCTCGCGTTGGGCGGCGAGGCTCAGGTGCGGCTTGTCCATGGATCACCTGCTCCTGACATGGAAAGGCCCCCCTCATTTAAGGAAGCCGTGCGGCTCTAGCCTTGGGGGGGCGCTGACGAGAAGAACATAGCAGCCGAGACGCCGTGCATCCTGATCTTCTTCCACTGACTGGCCGCCGCCGCGCGCACGATCCGCTCCGCGACGCCCTCGGGATCCGCCCACCCGCCGGGGCTATGCTCCATGCGCGCGCATGGAAGCGATCCATGCGGGAAGGAACACCCATGAGCACCACCTACCGCGTCGGCTACCTCGTCGGCAGCCTGTCGTCCACCTCCATCAACCGGGCCCTGTCGCTCGCGCTGCAGCGCCTCGGCGCCCAGGCCGGCCTCGAGCTCACCGAGATCCCCATCGCGCCGCTGCCCTTCTACAGCGCCGACATGGACGGGGACTACCCCGACGTCGCGAACGCGTTCAAGGCGCAGATCGCCGACGCCGACGCCGTCCTCATCATCACGCCCGAGTACAACCGCTCGGTGCCCGGCGTGCTCAAGAACGCGCTCGACTTCGCTAGTCGCCCCTACGGCGAGAACGCGTTCCAGGGCAAGCCCAGCGCGGTCATCGGCACGTCCATCGGCGCGGTCGGCACGGCCGTGGCGCAGCAGCACCTCCGCAGCATCCTGTCGTTCCTCGCGTCGCCCGAGCTCTCGCAGCCCGAGGCGTACATCCAGACCACCGAGGGCCTCATCTCGCCCGAGGGCGCGATCTCGAACGCGGGCACCGAGGAGTTCCTCGTCGGCTGGCTGCAGGCGTTCCACGCGCACATCGAGAAGAACGTCGCCGCCGTCTCCGCGTAGAGGACGACGCACGACGCGAGGGGCCCGGGCGGATCGTCCGGGCCCCTCGGCGTGCGCGGCGCCCGGCGGCGGGTGCCCGCCCTCGTGGTGCCGGCCGAGCGGATCGAGGCGCCCGTCGCCCGCTGGCCGAGCGCGCCCGCGCATGCTGGGTACCCTGAGCGCATGGTGACCATCCGCGACGTCGCTGCCGACGCGGGCGTCGCACGCAGCACGGTCTCCTACGTCCTCTCGGGCAAGAAGAAGCTGCCCGACGCCACCCGCGAGCGCGTGCTCGCGAGCGTCAGCAAGCTCGGCTACCGACCGGATCCCGCCGCCCGCGCGCTCGCGCTCCGGCGCACCAACATCCTCGGGTTCCTCGCCTCCATCGACCCGGCGTCGCGCGAGTCCGACATCGAGGTGTTCATGCGCTTCGTGCGGGCCGGGATGTACGAGGCCAACACGCGCGGGTTCGACCTGCTCATCATGGGCAAGGGCGAGGACGAGCTGCGCGGGGACGTGCTCGCGGACGCGCTCGTGGTGATGGACATCCGCGACGACGACCCGCGGATCCCCGTGCTCCAGGCCATCGGCCTCCCCACCGTCCTCGTCGGCCACCCGGGCCGCTCGTCCGCGTTCAGCGCGGTGGACCTCGACTTCGAGGAGGCCGGCCGCGTCGCCGTCGACCACCTGGTCGCGCTCGGGCACCGGGAGATCGCGCTGCTCGGGTCGGGCGCGCCCGCCGCAGAGACGGAGATGGGCTTCGCCGTGCGCTTCCGCCGCGGATTCACGGAGCGGTGCGCGCACCACGGCATCCGGGGCGCGGTCGTCCCCTCCGCGGGCGGCGGCGACGATGCGGCCGAGCGCTGGCTCGACGCGGCGCGCGCCGCCCTGCCCGACGCGAGCGCGGTCGTCGCCCACACGCCCGGCGAGCTCGAGCCGATCGCGGCGGCGCTCCGGGCGCGCGGCATCCGGATCCCCGGGGACTGCTCCCTCATCACGGTCGCGCCCGAGGTGGTCATGCGCCAGGCCGCGCTGCCGCTCACCGTGATCGACCTGCCCGGCGACGAGATGGTGCGCCGCGCCACCGGCCTCGCGGTCGACGAGCTCGCGGGCGCGGCCGAGCCCGGCGTCCTCGAGCTGCTGCCCGCCGTGCTGGTCGAGCTCGGATCCACCGGGCCGCACGCGCCCGGCGTGAGCGGATCCGCGTTCCGGCCCGCGGGCGCCTCCGCCTGAGCCGCGGCACCGCCGGCGCGGCACCGGCATGTCCTGATCATCACGATCGGAGAACCGGTTCGCCGAAAGTGTTGAACCGGTTCTCCAAACCACCTAGGCTCGCCGCGAAGCCGCCGTGACGGGCCGCTCCTCCCCGGCACCGCCGCCGTGGACGGAGGCGGCTCCCGGCGCACCGGTACGTATTCAGAGAGGAATACCGTGATCAACACGCGCACGCGCGCCGCCCTGGCGGCCACCGTCGTCGTCACCGCAGGCCTGGCCCTCACCGGCTGCTCCACGGGGGGAGGGGGCTCGTCGGATCCGAACTCGCTCACCCTCTGGGACAGCTTCACCCAGTACGACGCGTCGTCGCCGTACGGGAAGCTCGTCAGCGGCTGCGAGACGAGCACCGGCATCACCATCGACCGCACGCAGAACCCCGACAACGAGACCAAGTTCCTGCAGGCCGCCTCGTCGAAGACCACGCCGAACCTCATCGTGCTCGACAACCCGGCCATCGCCCGCTTCGCCGACACGGGCCTCCTCGTCGCCAACGACGAGTCGGGCCTCGACACCTCGAAGGTGCTGCCGAACGTGCTCGCCGCCGGTCAGCTGGACGGGAAGACCTACGGGTCCTCGATCGGCGCGAACACGCTCGCGCTGTTCTACGACAAGGCCAAGCTCGCGGCCGCCGGCGTGCAGCCGCCCACCGACTGGGCGAGCCTCGAGGACGCCGCCGCGAAGACCACGCAGGGCGACGTGCAGGGCCTCGGCTTCTCCGCGATCGGCACCGAGGAGGGCACCTTCCAGTTCCTGCCCTTCTTCTGGGGCGCCGGCGCCGACCTGTCCGACATCTCCTCGCCCGCCGCCGTGCGCGCGCTCACCCTCTGGACCGACATGGTCAAGGACGGGCAGGCGTCGAGCGCGAACGTCAACGCCAACCAGCAGGACATCCGCGACCAGTTCCTCGCCGGGAAGCTCGCGATGATGGTCAACGGCACGTGGCAGCTCTCCGCCCTCGACCAGGCGGGCCTCGACTACGGCGTCGTGCCCCTCCCCGCGGAGGACGGCGGCGCCGCGCCCAGCCCGCTCGGCGGCGAGTTCATCGAGGTCGTCGTGAGCGACAAGGCGAAGCAGGACGCGGCGGCGAAGTTCGCGCAGTGCATGATCGACCCGGCGAACCTCGCCGACTGGACCGCCGGCCAGTCGTACATCTCCCCGTACGCCGACGCGGCCGCCGAGCAGGCGTCCACGGATCCGGAGCTCGTGCCGTGGGTCGACGCCGTCTCCGTCGCGCAGGGCCGCACCGCCGACCTCGGCATCGCCTACCCGGACACATCGAAGGCGCTGTACCAGGCCATCCAGGAGGCGCTCACCGGCAGCAAGACGCCGCAGGCCGCGCTCGACGACGCCGCGGCGAGCCTGAAGAAGTGAGCGGCCGCGTGATCGACCGGCCCCTCGCCCCCACCCGGGGCGCGGGGTCGGCGGGCCCGGCCGAGGAGCGGCCCCCGCGCCGCCGGCCATACCGGACGGTGAGCATCGTCGCCGCCATCGGGTTCATGGCGCCGGTCGTCGCGTTCCTCGCGATCTTCTTCGTCTACCCGATCATCCGCGGCTTCCTGCTGAGCCTGCAGGAGTACGGGCCGCGCGCGTTCGTCACGGGCGAGGCGCCCTACGTGGGCTTCCAGAACTACGTGACGATCCTCAGCGACAGCCTGTTCGCCACGATCGCGTGGCACACGGTCGTCTTCACGGTGGTCTCGCTCGCCGGGCAGTTCGCCATCGGCCTCGCGCTCGCCGTGTTCTTCACGCGCCGGTTCCCGCTGTCGACGACGTTCCGGTCGCTCATCCTGCTGCCGTGGCTGCTGCCGCTCATCGTCTCGGCGACGGCCTGGCGGTGGATGTTCGACCAGCAGTTCGGCATCATCAATTCGGTGCTCGGCACGCCGATCGGCTGGCTGAGCGACCCGTCGGTGTCGCTGTGGTCGGTGATCATCGCCAACATCTGGCTCGGGATCCCGTTCAACATGATCCTGCTCTACGGCGGCCTGCAGGGCATCCCGGAGAACCTCTACGAGGCCGCCGCGCTCGACGGCGCCGGCCGGTGGCGCACCTTCCGCAGCATCACCTGGCCGCTGCTGCGCCCCGTCACCGCGGTGACGCTGCTGCTCGGCCTCGTGTACACGATCAAGGTCTTCGACGTGATCTGGATCCTCACCAAGGGCGGCCCCGCCAACAGCTCCCACACCCTCAGCACGTGGGCCTACGAGAAGTCGTTCACCGACCTCGACTTCGGCGTCGGCGCCGCGGCCGGGGAGATCCTCGTGGTCGTCGCCCTCGTCTTCGGCCTCATCTACGTCCGGGCCCAGCGCACGGAGGCGCAGTCGTGAACACCGTCGACACCCCGGTCCGCCGGTGGACGAACGCCGCCATCGGCCTCGCCATCTGCGCGGTGCTGCTGTTCCCGCTCTACTGGATGCTCAACGTCTCGCTGACGAAGCCCCAGGACCTCATCTCGAGCACGCCGAGCCTGTTCCCCGCGGATCCCACGCTCGACGGGTACGCGCAGGCCATCTCGACGCAGCTGCCGAACCTGGTGACGAGCCTCGTCATCTCGATCGGCTGCGTGATCCTCACCCTCGTGATCTCGCTCCCCGCGGCCTACGCGATGGCGAAGTTCAAGGTGCGCGGCACGGGCGCGGTGATGTTCGTGTTCCTGCTCGCGCAGATGATCCCGGGCATCGTGCTCGTGACCGCCCTGTTCGCGATCTACGACGCGCTCGGGCTGCTCAACACGTATCCCGGCCTGATCCTCGCCGACGCCACGGCGTCCGTCCCGTTCGCGGTCATCGTGCTGCGCGCCTTCATGCTCGGGATCCCCGACGAGCTGCTCGAGGCCGCCCGCATCGACGGCGCGTCGAGCTGGCGCGCGTTCGTCTCGATCGTCGTGCCGCTCAGCCGGAACGCCATCGTCACAGCCGCGCTGTTCTCGTTCCTGTTCGCCTGGGCGGACTTCCTCAACGCGAACTCGCTCACCTCGGGCAACGGCATCGTGCCGTTCACGCTCGGGCTGTACCGGTACATCGGGTCCACGACGACGAACTGGAACGGGATCATGGCGACCGCCGTCATCGCGTCCATCCCCGCCGCCGTCCTGCTGGTCGTCGCGCAGCGCTTCGTCGCCGCGGGCGTCACGGCCGGGGCCGTGAAGGACTGAGCGGGGCGCGCCCGGCGCCGCACCGGGCACGCGACACGACACGACCCGACGCACCACGACACCGAGGACGAGCACGCATGATCGACGACGACCAGCACTTCACGACCGACGGGACGCGCCTCGTCTGGCGCGGCGACGGGGAGACCCTCGTCGTGGAGCCGTGGGGACCCGACAGCCTCCGCGTGCGCTCCCGGATCATGGCGCCCGTGGCGGACGCCGACTGGGCGCTGCTGCCACAGCCCGAGGCCGACGCGCGCATCGAGGTCGACGGCGCGACGGCCAGGATCACGCACGGCGGCATCACGGCCGTGCTCGCCTCCGAGTCCTCCTACGGCTACCAGACCGGCTACGAGGAGAACCGCTGCCACGTGACGTTCCTCGACCGGCACGGAGAGGTGCTGCTCGAGGAGATCGGCACGGGCGGCGCCCTGCACCTGCGGGCGCGCGAGCAGCGGCCGCACCTCGGCGGCGACTTCCGCATCACGGCCTCGTTCGCGACCGGGCCGGACGAGCGGCTGTACGGCATGGGCCTGTACCAGCAGGACATCCTCGACCTCGCCGGATCCACCTTCGAGCTCGCGCACCGCAACTCGCAGGCGAGCGTGCCGTTCGTGATGTCGAGCCGCGGCTACGGCTTCCTCTGGCACGACCCGGCGATCGGCCGCGCGACCTTCGCGGCGAACCGCATCGAGTGGACGGCGGAGACGAGCGAGCAGCTCGACTACTGGATCACCGCGGGCGACACCCCGGCCGACATCAACCGCGCGTACGCCCGGGCCACCGGATCCGCGCCCATGATGCCCGAGCACGGCCTCGGCTTCTGGCAGTGCCGGCTGCGCTACTGGAACCAGGAGCAGCTGCTCGAGGTGGCGCGCGAGCACACCAGGCGCGGGCTGCCGATGGACGTGATCGTCGCCGACTTCTTCCACTGGCCGAAGATGGGCGACCTCCGCTTCGAGGAGGAGTTCTGGCCGGATCCGACCGCGATGGTCGAGGAGCTCCGGGGCATGGGCATCGAGCTGATGGTCTCCATCTGGCCGCAGGTGTCGCTCGAGTCGGAGAACTACGCGCGCATGAAGAAGGAGAACCTCCTCGTGCGCAGCGAGCGCGGCATCGACGTGCAGATGCAGTTCGAGGGACCGAGTGCCTTCGTCGACGTGACCAACCCGGACGCGCGCCGGTACCTCTGGGAGGCGGCGCAGCGGGGCTACGGCGCGCACGGGATCCGGCTGTTCTGGCTCGACGAGGCGGAGCCCGAGTACGGCGTCTACGACTACGACAACTACCGGTACCACGCGGGCCCCAACGTGCGGGTCGGCAACGTCTACCCGCAGATGTTCTCGCGCGCGATGCACGAGGGACGGATCCAGGCGGGGCAGGAGCCGGGCGTCGACCTGGTGCGCGCGGCGTGGGCGGGCAGCCAGCGGTACGGCGCGCTCGTGTGGTCGGGCGACATCCACTCCACGTTCGAGGCGCTCGCGCGGCAGGTGACCGCGGGGATCCACATGGGCGTCGCCGGCATCCCCTGGTTCACGACCGACATCGGCGGCTTCGCGGGTGCCCGCACGGACGACCCGGCGTTCCACGAGCTGCTCGTGCGCTGGTTCCAGTTCGGCGCCTTCTCGCCCGTGATGCGGCTGCACGGCGACCGCGGGCCGAGCGTGGAGGTGCGCGCGGCGGACGGGTCGCGCCGGGCTCCGAGCGGATCCGGCAACGAGCTCTGGAGCTTCGGCGAGGAGGTCTACGGGATCCTCGCCGGCTACGTGCACCTGCGCGAGCGCCTGCGGCCGTACCTCCGCGACGTGATGCGCGAGGCCCACGAGGACGGCCAGCCCGTGATGCGCGGCATGTTCCACGTCTTCCCGGACGACGCGGAGAGCTGGTCGCTCGGCGACCAGTACATGCTCGGCGCCGACGTGCTCGTCGCGCCCGTGCTCGAGGCGGGCGCGCGCTCGCGGAGCGTGCACCTGCCGGCGGGGACGTCGTGGATCGAGGCGTCGACGGGCGCGCGGCACGCGGGCGGCCAGCGCGTCGTCGCGGACGCGCCGCTGCACGTGATCCCCGTCTTCGTGCGCGAGGGCGCGGCGGTGGAGGTGCGGCTGCCGGAGGGGGCCGCGTCGCTCGCCGGCTGACGGGCGCTGGTCGTCCGCCCGTCCCTCCCGGCAGGATGGGAGGACGGCCGCGCAGCGCCGCGCGTCGACGACGAGGGGATCCGACATGGCCACGATCACGATCACGGGAGGATCCGGGCGCATCGCCACGAGCATCCGCCCCCTGCTCCTCGCCGCCGGGCACGAGCTCCGGCTGCTCGACGTGGTGGCGCCGCCGACGCCGCTCGCGCCGGGGGAGACCTCCCGGATCGTCGACACGACCGACGGCGACGCGTGCGCGGAGGCGTTCCGCGGGTCCGATCTCGTGGTGCACCTCGCGGCGCACGCGGCCGAGCGGCCGTGGGAGGCGATCCAGCGGGTGAACAACGACGGCGCGCACGCGGTGCACGAGGCGGTCGTGCGGGCGGGGGTGCCGCGGATCCTCGCGGCCAGCTCCATCCACGCCGTCGGCTTCCTCCCCGCGACCGATGCGGCGCGCGAGGACGTCCCCGCGCCCCGGCCCGACACCTTCTACGGCCTGAGCAAGGTGCTGCTGGAGGGCCTCGGCAGCCTCTACGCCGACCGGCACGGGCACGTCGTGGTGAGCGCGCGGATCATGACGCACGAGCCCGAGCCGTCGCAGGCCCGCAGCATCTCGACCTGGCTCTCCTCGGGCGACGCGGCGCGGCTCGTGGAGGCCGTGCTGCGGTGGGACGAGCCCGGCCACCGGATCGTCTGGGGCGTCTCCCGGAACACCCGCCGCTGGGTGTCGCTCGCGGCGGGCGAGGCCATCGGGTACCACCCCGAGGACGACGCCGAGGTCTTCGCGCACCGCTTCCCGGAGCTCGGCGCGGACATGTCGCCGCCCGCGGGCGTCCGGCTCGGCTCGATCTTCACGGAGGTCGAGCTGGGCTCCGACATGACAAGATGATCGCGAGATGTCCAATTCGTAGCACTTGCCGTGTATAGTTCCTCGCATGACATCTATCCTGCGACGGCCTCTCGGTGACCGGCTCCTTAGCGCCAGCGGAGTGCCTGTGCTCATCCTGGAGGGGGCTAGGGCGGTCGGGAAGACAACGCTGGTCAGAAACCGATTGGAGAGTGCCGGCTACTCCTATGCCTCCCTTGCCGACCCGGCTACGCTCGCACTCGCTAAATCTGACCAGAAGTCCTGGCTTGAACGTTTGCCGCGTCCTGCGATCATTGACGAGGCTCAGTTGCTTCCGGATCTCCCGCTCTTGCTCAAGGAGGTAGTGGACGGCCTCCTCCCCGAGACGCACTTTGTGCTTACCGGTTCCGCCTCCATCGGGCGGACGGGTCTGGGTGGAGCCGATCCGCTCACGCGGCGGTCGCGCCGATTCGTCATGTACCCGCTTACTCAGTGGGAAATCGCGGGCCTTGCCGGCTCTATTGTCGACCATATGTTCGACAGCGACGTCATTATGCGACGCTTTGGCGCGCAAGACGACAGTGATCTTCTCTCCATCATGCGTGTAGGTGGCTTTCCGGGGCAGGTTCTTCCTAGACGGATTCGGACGCAACGACAGTCTTTCGAGCAGATTCGCTCCGATGTTCAGGCGGTCCTCGGCGATACTTTGTTGCCGGGCATAGGTATCGACGCATTCTCGGCGCATTCTGCTCTCGACGACCTTCTCCGTTCGCCCGGTGCAATTTTCAATGCCAGCCGTATATCCGCGCGGCTCGATGTGGATAGGCGCACTGTGGATCGCTACCTGGGTGTGTTCGAGCGTTTGTTCCTGGTGCACTGGCTGCCCAATTTAGCCACAACGCCGTCTCGCCAAAGCCATGCGAGAGCTAAGATTCACCCCGTCGATACGTCATTTTCTATCGAGTCGTTGCATCGGGCGGGCGTCGATTTGCTCGCAAATCGGGAGGCGTTCGGCGCGGTGCTCGAGAGCCATGTAGTTAATCAAGTTCTCGCCGCTGCAGGATGGTCCGAATTGGGGATTCAGCCGTACTTCTGGAGGCAGGCGAGTGGCTCATCGTTCGAAGTTGATCTCGTGCTCGTGGATCAAAGTGACCGGGTCGTGGGTATAGAAGTTAAGGCGTCTAAGAGTGTGCATCCTCGAGACGCGGCATCATTGGAAGCTCTTCGCCGCAGTCGTGGACTGCATCGTGGATTCATCTTCTACACCGGCTCTGAAACGATTCAACTCGCCGAAAATATCTGGGCTATCCCCGTCGCGGCACTCGCTGATGATTCCGGTTTCGTCTCTGCTTCTGCTCAATCTTCAAACCTCGAAAGGGCTCTTCAAATGAATGACCAACTCTCTAGTAATGGGAGCCTGTCTGCCCCGGGGGCGGCGGATGCAACGATGTTCCTGAGTTACGTTCATTCCGACGATGAGCACAGCCGTGGACGCATTGTGCAGTTCGCAAAGGATCTCGTCGCGTACTACGATTTCCTTTTTGGTCGAAAGATATCGCTCTTTGTAGATAGGGACAGCCTCGAATGGGGTGTGGATTGGCGAGCGCGTCTCCTCGATGAGACGCAGAGCACGTCCTTCCTTCTCGCGGTGGTCACGCCACGTTATCTACAGAGCCAAGCCTGCCGCTCCGAGTTTTTGCAGTTCAGTGCCGCAGCTCAGCGCGAGGAGGAGCCGCGCCTCCTTCTGCCCCTTGTGTGGGTTGACGTTAGCTCGACAGACGTTGTTGCCGCCGATGATCCGGTCTTGTCAAAAATTGCTTCTACGCAGTTTCTGGATGTTGGCGAGATTCGTCGATTGGTGCCCAATTCCATTGAATATGACCAGCTGCTGGAAGAGGTTGCCACGCGTCTAAAGGCAACTGTGGATGCCCGAGACGCGTCAGGAAGCGAGGCTGTAGCTAAGCCGCGCGAGCAAGAGGATGATCGCGATCTCCTTGAGGTTATGGAGGCTCTAGAGGCACGCCAGGGCGCCCTTGAGGAGGCAACCGGGGGCTTCAAGAACGCGTTCGACCGCCTTGGAGCGGTCTTCACTGACAGGCCGACTTCGCGCCCTACGCCTACCTACGCGGGGGCAGCCCAGATGGCCAAACTTGGTGCCGACCTGGCTGTCCCTGTTGAAGGCGTGGAAGTCGCCACAAAAAGGCTGGCAGAAGTGTGGGCTGATTATGATTCAGCTATTGCACGAGCCGCAATCATCGTTCGTGATTCTCCGGACGCGAGTGCGAGAAGGGGCATGTTCGAATCGCTGGACGGCTTGGTGCGTTCCCTTGAGCTTCCTGGGGCAGACGTGGTTGAAGAACAGCTCACAATGATGGGCAATATTTCGCGGCATTTGCGTCCCATGAGCCATGCTGTCGGTAATGCACTGCGAGCGCTTCAGGGAATTCAGGCGTCGGCTCGCGCGTGGAGGGATCAGCTCGTTCGAGACTAGTGAATAGTGGCGTTCAACTGGCTGGTATCAAGTCCCGCGCTAACGGCGTTGGGGAGTAGGTGCGCCATTCAGTCGTGTCCTCCGTCCCGCATCCAGCCCTAGACCGCTGAAGGCGCTCGATCTTCACGGAGGTCGAGCTCGGCTCCGACATGGGCTGAGGCCGCGCGCTCCGGAGCGAGATGTCTGCTCTTCCGGACAAGTTCACGGATGCGCCATCTGGGCGGCACGCCGCTTCCCTCGCGCGTTCCTAGAGTCGGCATCGACCCGTGGCCTCCCCACCTCCGCCCGCGGGTCCCGACTCGAGAGGCACGTCCATGTCCCTGTCCCCCCGCACCCGCATCGGAGCCCTCGCGGCCTCCGCGCTCGTCGCCGCCCTCGCGCTCTCCGGCTGCTCGGCCGGAGGCTCCGACGCGTCGGCCGCATCCGCCGACACCTCGGGCACCTGGGCCAAGTCCGAGGGCACCCTCGTCTTCGGCGCCACGCCCGACCAGGCCGGCTCCGACTCGAACAACAAGCCGCTCGAGGACTACATCGCCAAGGAGACCGGCCTCAAGGTCGAGTACTACCCGACGGCCGACTACACCGCGCTCATCGCCGCGGCCGTCGCCGGCAAGATCGACCTGATGAGCTCGGGCGCCCTGCAGTACGTCATGGCGTCGAACAAGGGCGCCGAGATCGAGCCCGTCGCCGCGGCCCTCACCTCGAAGGACGTCACCGACCCCGGCTACTACTCCGAGGCGATCGTGCCCAAGGGCTCCTCGATCACCGATCTCGCGGGCGCCAAGGGCAAGACGGTCTGCTTCGTCGACCCGAACTCCACCTCCGGCTTCCTCTTCGGCCTCTACCAGCTGCAGAAGGCCGGCCTCGACGTCACGAGCACGGGCGCCGACGCCAACGGCAACCCGCAGTTCGCGGACTTCACGCCCTTCTTCGCGGGCGCGCACGACAAGTCGGCGCAGGCGGTCGCGTCCGGCCAGTGCGACGTCGGATTCGCCGAGGACTCGATCGTCGAGCCCGAGGCTGCTGCAGGCAAGCTCACCGTCATCGGCAAGGAGTACGTGCCCGGCGGGCCGCTCTCCATCTCCTCGGCGCTGCCGGCCGACGTGAAGGCGAAGCTCACCACGGCGCTCCAGGGCGCGACGCTCGACGCGATCAAGGCCTCCGGCGTCCCGCTGACCGACGGCTTCACGAAGGGCTACTTCGGCGCCCAGCCGGAGGACGTCTCCTACTACAAGGGCATCGCGGACCTCTGCGACTCCATCGCCGCCGCCAAGTGCGCGAAGTGACGCGGACGGACTGATCCGACCATGACCGGCACGACGACCTCCCCGCTCGTCTCCGTCTCCGGGGTCACCAAGGACTTCGGCAGCACGCGGGCGCTCCACGACGTCGACCTCACCGTCGAGCGCGGGGAGGTCGTCGTGCTCCTCGGCCTGTCCGGGTCGGGCAAGTCGACCCTCCTCCGGCACCTGGACGGCCTCGAGCTGCCGACCGCCGGCAGCGTCCGCGTCTTCGACCAGGACGTCGCCGCCCTCGGGCAGCAGGACCTCCGCGCCCTCCGCGGCCGGGTCGCGATGATCTTCCAGCAGTTCGAGCTCGTGCCCTCGCTGACCGTGCTCGAGAACGTCCTCACCGGGGCGCTCGGCCGTCTCCGCGGGCCGCGCCTGGGCATCTGGACGTACCCCCGCGCCGCGCGCACCGAGGCGCTCGGCCACCTCGACCGCGTGGGCCTGCTCGAGAAGGCCTACGAGCGCGCCGACCGGCTCTCCGGCGGGCAGCAGCAGCGCGTCGCCATCGCGCGCGCGCTCATGCAGCGGCCCGAGATCCTGCTCGCCGACGAGCCCGTCGCGAGCCTGGACCCCGAGTCCAGCGAGCAGGTGATGCGCCTCATCCGCGAGATCGCCGCCGACGACGGCCTCACCGTGGTGTGCAGCCTCCACCAGGTGGACCTCGCGCTCGGCTGGGGCGACCGCATCGTCGGGCTCCGGCACGGCGAGGTCGTGCTCGACACCCCCACGCGCGGCATCGGCAAGGCCCAGGTGATGGAGATCTACGGGCGCGTCGCGTCGACGACCTCCGCGCTCGCCGCCATCGCCACCGAGCTCGGCGACGTGCTGCCGTTCGAGGAGCCGCTCGACGTGCGCGCGGACGGCACCCGGTGACCGCGGTCGCCGAGCGCCCGGGCCCGGCCCCGGCCGGCGTCCTCCCGGACGTCGAGGGGCGCGCCCCGCGCCGGCGGCCCGACCCGCAGAAGGCGCTCGCGCTCGTCGTGGTCCTCGCGATGGTCGCCTTCGCGATCCACGCGCTGACGACGCTCGACTTCACCTGGTCGAACGTCCTCCGCAGCGTCGGGAACGCCGCGAAGGTGTTCACGCGCATGGACCCGATCAGCTTCCCGGCGCCCGCGGACCTCGCGTACCTCATCGGGCTGACGCTCGGCATCGTCGTGCTCGGCACGCTCGCCGCCGCGCTCGTCTCCGTCCCGGTCGCCTACGCGTCGGCGCGGAACACCGCGCCGGCGCCGTGGCTGCGCGGCCTCGGCCGCACGATCGGCGTGGTCACGCGCGCGGTGCCCGACGTGGTGCTCGCCCTGGCGTTCGCCCTCGCCTTCACGCTCGGCAGCCCGCTGCCGGGCATCCTCGCCATCGGGATCCACTCGATCGGCATGATCTCGAAGCTCTTCGCCGACGCCATCGAGCAGGTCGACGAGGGCCCGCAGCGCGCGATCCGCACCACGGGCGGCACGCGCGCCCAGGAGTTCTGGTCCGGCGTGTTCCCGCAGGTGCTGCCCTCGTGGATCGCCACGGTGCTGCACCGCTTCGACATCAACCTCCGCGGATCCGCGATCCTCGGCTACGCCGGCGTGGGCGGCCTCGGCTACGCGATGAAGGTCGCGTTCGGCCAGTTCCCGGAGGGCTACGGCCGCGGGATCGGCATCGCCATCATCATCTTCGCGCTGTGCGTGCTGCTCGAGGTCGTGTCGTCTTCCATCCGCCGCAGCGCGCTCGGCGTGCGGCCCTCCGGCCGCGGGCTCGGCGACCGGATCGTGCGGCGCCTCACGCGGGACCGCGCCGACGCCGCGGGCTCGCGGAGCGCCGCGCCGGCGCGCGCGGTCACAATCGAGTCGATGCAGCGGCGCCCGTGGACGCCCGACCGGGTGCGCACCGTCGCGTGGTCGGCGCTCGCGGTGGTCGTCATCGTCGGCGGGTACCTCATGGCGGACGTCGACCTCAGCCAGATCACGTGGGAGTACGTGGGGCCGACCTTCCAGAGCTTCTGGCCGCCGAGCACCGGCACGCACACGTTCGGCGAGTTCGCCGACGCGCTGCTCGTCACGATCCAGGTGGCGTTCGCCGCGGCGCTGCTGTCCGTGGTGCTCGCGCTGGTCGTGGGATCCCTGGCCGCGCGGAACGTCGCCCCGACCCCCGCCGTGCGGAACGCCTCGCGCGTCGTGCTCGTCATCTTCCGCGGCGTGCCGGAGCTGGTGCTCGCGATCCTCCTCATCATGATCACGGGCCTCGGCAACCAGGCTGGGGTGGTCGCGCTCGCGTTCGGCGGCGTCGGGCTCCTCGGCAAGCTCATCGCGGACTCCTTCGAGGAGGTGGGCGCGGGTCCCGAGCGGGCCCTCACCGCGGTCGGCGCGACGCGCGGGCAGCGCTTCCTCGCGGCGACCTGGCCGCAGGGCCTGCCGTCGCTCGTCGGGAACTCGCTCTACCTGGTCGACACGAACATCCGGGCGGCCACGATCCTCGGCATCGTCGGCGGCAGCGGGATCGGGTTCCACCTCACGAACGCGTCCTCGGTGATGACCCTGCACGGGCAGGTGACGACCCTCGTCGCCATGGTGTTCGTGAGCGTGCTCGCCGTGGAGGGCCTCGCCGCCTGGCTGCGGCGCGTCTACCGGTGACGGCGGGCCGGCCGGCCGTCGCCGTCGTCGGCCCGGGCGCGATCGGCACGTCCGTCGCCGCCGCGCTGCACGAGGCGGGGGTGCCGCTGCTCCTCTGCGGGCGCACCGCGCGCGAGCGGCTCGCGCTGCGCACGGAGGACGGGACGACCATCGCGGTCCCCGGGCCCGTGCGCACGGATCCGGCCGGCATCACCGCGCCCGTCGACCTCGTGCTGCTCGCGGTGAAGGCCACGCAGGTCGAGGCGGCGGCGCCGTGGCTCCGGGCCCTGTGCCACGCGGGCACGGTGGTCGTCGTGCTGCAGAACGGGATCGAGCAGGTGGAGGACGTCGCGCCGCACGTCCCGGGCTGCGCGGTCGTGCCCGCGGTGGTGTGGTTCCCGGCGGAGGCGCTGGCCGACGGATCCGTGCTGCTCCGCGGCACCCCGCGCCTCACGCTGCCGGACGTGCCGGCGTCCCGCGTCGCCGTGGACGCGCTCGCCGGCGGCCGGTGCCGGGTCGAGCTCGCGGCCGACTTCACGACGGCCGCCTGGCGGAAGCTCGTGCAGAACGCGGTCGCGGGGATCATGGCCGCCACCGGCCGCCGGGCCGGCGTGTTCCGGCGGGACGACGTCGCGGACCTCGCCCGGGCCTACGCGCGGGAGTGCCTCGAGGTGGCGCGCGCCGAGGGCGCCGTGCTCGACGACGGCGTGGCCGACCGGATCGTCGACGACTTCCGCGCGGCCCCCGCCGACCAGGGCACCTCGATCCTCGCCGACCGGGTGGCCGGCCGGCCGCTGGAGTGGGCGGCGCGCAACGGCGTGATCCTCCGCCGGGGCCGGGCGCTCGGCCTGCCGATGCCGATCGGCGGGATCCTCGTGCCGCTGCTGGCCGCCGCCAGCGACGGGCCCGGCTGAGCCCGTCGCGGCGCGTCAGCCCTCGTACCGCTCCAGGAACGCCTCCGTCGGCAGGGCCCGGAAGTCGGGGAGCCTGTCGCGGAGGGTCTGGTGGTCCCAGTCCCACCAGGCGAGGCGCTGCAGGCGCGCGGCGATCTCCGGCGGCTGGCGGAAGCGGATCACGGTGGCGGGCACGCCCGCGACGATGGCGTAGTCCGGCACGTCGCGCGTGACGACGGCGCCGGCCGCGACGACCGCGCCGTCCCCGACGCGCACGCCCGGCTTGATCATGGCGCCGTGCCCGATCCACGTGTCGTGGCCGATGCTCGTGCGGCGGGAGCGGCGGTGCGCGAAGAACTCGGCGTCGTCCTCCGCGTCGTCCCAGTACATGGTGCTGCGGTACATGAAGTGGTGCAGGGTCGCCCGGTCGAGCGGGTGGTCGGTGGCGCCGATCCGCACCGCGCTCGCGATGTTGGAGAAGCGGCCCACGTCGACGTGCGCGAAGTCGCACAGCCGGTCGCAGTAGCTGTAGTCGCCGATCACGGTGTCAAGCAGGCGCGTGGCGGCGCCGATCTGGGTCCAGCGGCCGAGCTCGCTGCCGGTCATGGCGACGTCGGGGCCGATCACGGGCTCCTCGGTGAGCTTCGCGGTCATGGGGTCTCCGTCCGTCCGCGGGGCGCGGGGTCGAGGGGGTGGGTGGTGGTGGCGTCGGCCGCGGGGCGGAGGCACGGCGCGCCCGACGCGGCGGACGGGGCCGCGAGGGCCGCCGTGATCACGCGGAGCAGGGCGTCGCCGCCCTCCTGGACCGTGCCGTGGTTCCGGACCTCGTGGTCGGCGACGCGGCCGGGCGCGGGATCCGCGCGCGCGAGCCGGCGGGCGATGTCGTCGGCGGGCTCGCGGCCGCGGGCGCGCAGGCGGTGGGCGCGCACCTCGTCGGACACCGTGATCCGCACCACCACGAGCCGGGCGTAGCGCGCGTCGAGGACGTCGAGCATGCCGCGGGACACGTTGGCGACCACGGCGGCGCCGCGGCGCACGGCGTCGTCGGCCGCGGCGGGGATCCCGTAGCGCAGGTCGTGCGCGCGCCAGGTGACGGCGAACGCGCCGCGCGCCTCCGCCGCGGCGAACTCCTCCTCGCCGACGGCGTCGAAGTCCTCGCCCGGCCCGGGCGGGCGGGTGATGGCACGGCGCGGGAACTCCGCCTCCGGGCCGCTCGCCGCGCGGGCGGCGGCGAGGAGGGCGTCCTTGCCGACGCCGCTGGCGCCGACGACGGCGACGAAGGGGCCGGGGCCGATGGGCGCGGGGTCGCGGGGTCCGGGATGGCGCGGGTCCGTCACGACACCCGCGCTCCGCGACGCAGGACCGCGCGGACCACGGGCACGGTCCGGCCGCCCGGGTGCCGCTCGCTCGGGGCCATGCGGTGGCGGTGCACGCGCACCAGGTCGGCGCGCGCGCCCACCCGGATCGCGCCGCGGTCGTCGAACCCCACAGCCCGGGCGGGGTTGCCGCTGACGAGCTTCGCGCCCGCGGTGAGGGGCAGGATCCCGTCCGCGTCGAGCTGCACGATCGCCTGCAGCGGGCTCGCGGGCACGTAGTCGGAGGAGAGGATGTCGAGGAGGCCGAGCGCGAGCACCTCGGTCGCCGCCACGTTGCCCGACTGGCTGCCGCCGCGCACGATGTTCGGCGCGCCCATCACGATGAGCTGGCCGTGTGCGCGCGCGGCGCGGGCGGCGACCACGGTGGTCGGGAACTCGGAGATGCGCACCCCGAGCGCCGCGGACTCCGCCACGTGCACCGCGGTGGCGTCGTCGTGGGCGGCGAGCGTCACCCCGCGGGCCGTGGCGAGCGCCGCGATGGCCGCGCCGTTGGGTGCCGAGTGCTCCTCGGCGACGGACCGCAGCTCCTCCATGAGGGCGCCGATGCCGCTCGCGGCCACGCGACCGCGGCCCACCATGTAGCGCGTGAACGCCTCGACGTCCGCGTACTGGCGCTGCCCGGGGGTGTGGTCCATGAGCGAGGCCAGGCGGACGGAGGCGATGTGGTCGAACTCGCGGAACTCCTCCACGGTGCCCGGCGCCGCGACCTCGCAGCGCAGGTGGATGAGGTGGTCGGCGCGCAGCAGCCCCTCCGCGCCGGCGTGCTCGATGGCCTCGGCGAGCGAGAGGGACAGCGTGGTGGCGTCGTCGCGGCCCTCGAGAGTGCCGATGCGGATCGCGTCGAAGACCGTGGTGACGCCGGCGCCGCTCAGCTGGGCGTCGTGCGCGAGCACCGCGGGGACCGGATCCCAGCGCGTGCCCGGGCGGGGCTGCGCGTGGGACTCGAGGTGGTCGGTGTGCAGCTCGACGAGGCCGGGGATCAGGAGGTCGCCGTCGAGGTCCTCGCCGACGCCGCCGACCTCGCCGGGCGTGCCGGGGGAGATGTCCGCGACGAGGCCGTCGCGGATCAGGACGGATCCGTGCAGCACCTCGTCCTCGAGGACGATTCGGGCGTTGCGCAGGACGGTCTCGCGGGTCATCGGGTTCCTTCGGGGTCGAGCGCCGGGTCGGCGCGGGGGTCGTGCGCGGGGCGGGGGTCCTGCGCGGGGCCGTCGGGGTCGGCGCGCAGCGGGTGGACGGAGCGGAGGCGGAACGGGGCGCCGGGCGCGTCCTCGACCACGAGGGCGAGCGCGTCGACGGCGACCGGCCGGTCCGTCGCGTCGGCGAACCACGCGGCGAGGTCGGCCTCGGCGCGCGGCAGGGCGGCGGCCGGGATCCGGTCGGTGAGGGTCAGGTGGAAGCGGAACGCGTCGAGCACGTACGGGTAGCCCCAGGCGGCGAGGAGCTCGCGCTGCCGGGGGCTGAGCGAGGCCGGATCCCGGCGGGCCGTCTCCGCCTCCGTCGGGGGCGCGCGGAACGCGTCGAGGCCCGTCACGACGTCCGCGGCGAGCGCGTCCAGACCCGGGGAGGGCGCGGTCGGCACGAGCGCGAGGAAGCCGCCGAGTGCCGCGACCCGGAGGCCGGGCAGCGCGACAGGGGCCCGGGCGCCCGCGAGGCCCGCGACCGCGGCGTCGAGCTCGGCGGCGTCGCGCCCGTCGGCCAGGTGGAAGGGCGCCTTGAGGGTGCCGTGGAAGCCGTAGCGGCGCGCGTCGACCGTGATCGCGTCGACCTCGGCCCGGGTCCAGCCGGCGGGAGCTGCGGGGGCGGGGGCCGGGGATCCGCCGGCGACGGACCGCCCGAGCCACGCCTCGGCGCGCTCCCGCAGCAGCAGTCCGGTGGCGTCGTCGGAGCCGATCCCGGGGAGCGCGTAGACGGCGTGGCGGGTCACCGCGCGGCCGCCGCGAGCGCGGGCACGAAGGCCTCGACGTCCACGATCCGGTCGGCGACCGCGGCGCGCACCTCCGCGTCGTGGAAGATCCCGAGCATGCCGACGCCGGCCTCGCGCTTCTCGCCGATCAGCTCCACCACGACGTCGCGGTTCCGTGCGTCGAGGGAGGCGGTCGGCTCGTCGAGGAGCAGCAGGGGCAGCTCCGGCAGGAACCCGCGCGCCACGTTCACGCGCTGCTGCTCGCCGCCCGAGAAGGTGGCGGGCGGCAGCGACCACAGCCGCTCCGGGATGGACAGCCGCGTGAGCATCCGCGCCGCGCGATCGCGGGCCTCCTCCGCGTCGACGCCCCGCTCGACGAGCGGCTCGGCCACCACGTCGAGCGTGCCGACGCGCGGGACGCAGCGGAGGAACTGGCTCACGTAGCCGACCGCGTCGCGGCGGGCGGCGAGCACCGCGCGCGGCGTCGCCGTGGCCATGTCGACCTCGCCGCCCGGCGCGTGCACCACGATGCGGCCGCGGTCGGCGAGGTAGTTGCCGTAGACGAGCTTGAGGACCGTGGACTTCCCGGCCCCGGAGGCGCCGCCGAGGACGACGGCCTCCCCGCGGCCGACGGCGAACGAGAGGTCGTCGAGCACGGCGAGCCGCTGGCCGCCCTGCAGGTGCATGGTGAAGGTCTTGCCGACCCGGTCGACGGTGAGCATCGGGGCCCGTGCGGGCGCATGTCCGGTCATGGGGCGGATCATCCTTGCAGGATCGAGGAGACGAGCAGCTGGGTGTACGCGGCCTGCGGGTCGTCGAGCACCCGGTCCGTGAGGCCGGACTCGATGACGCGGCCGTCCTTCATCACGAGCGTGCGGTGCGAGATGAGGCGGGCCACGGCGAGGTCGTGGGTGACGATCACGACCGCCAGGCCGAGCTCCGCCACGAGGCCGCGGATGAGGTCGAGCAGGCGCGCCTGCACGGAGACGTCGAGGCCGCTCGTGGGCTCGTCCATGAAGACGAGCCGCGGCGAGACGACGAGGTTCCGGGCGATCTGCAGCCGCTGCCGCATGCCGCCGGAGAACGTCGTCGGGTGGTCGTCGATGCGGTCGACGGGGATCTCCACGTGCTGCAGCCACTCGGCCGCGGTCTCGCGGATCCGCCCGTAGTGCCGCCACCCGTTCGCCATGAGCGGCTCGCCGACGTTGCCGCCCGCGCTCACGTGCATGCGCAGGCCGTCGGCGGGATCCTGGTGCACGAAGCCCCACTCGCTCCGCCAGAGCTTCCGCACCGCGCTCTCGGACAGGTCCGCCAGCTCCACGGTCTCGCCGTCGGCCAGCCGGTAGCGGATGCTCCCCTCGCTGAGCGCGAGCCGCTGGGACAGGGTGCCGAGCAGGGTCGACTTCCCGGATCCCGACTCGCCCACCACGGCGAGCACCTCGCCCGGGTGCAGGTCGAGGTCGACGCCGCGGCAGCCGTAGCGGTCGCCGTAGCGGTGGGCGGCCCCGCGGACCTCGAGCAGCGGTCGGTCGTCGCTCACGCGAGCGCCTCCTCGTCGTGGGTGCGAGCGGCGTCGGCGGCGGAAGCCGCCGTGCGCTCGCAGTGGTCGGTGTCGGAGCAGACGTGCATGGCCCCGCCCCGGTCGTCGGTGATGACCTCGTCGAGGTAGACGCCCGTCGACCCGCAGATCGCGCACGGGTCCTCGAAGGCCTGCGGCTCGAACGGGTGGTCGTCGAACCCGAGGCTCTCGACGCTCGTGAACGGCGGCACCGCGTAGATCCGCTTCTCGCGGCCGGCGCCGAACAGCTGCAGCGCCGGGCTCATGTGCATCTTCGGGTTGTCGAAGCTCGGGACCGGCGACGGCGCCATGAGGTAGCGGCCGCCGACCATCACGGGGTAGTCGTACGTCTTGGCGACGTGCCCGAAGCGCGCGATGTCCTCGTAGAGCTTCACGTACATCAGCCCGTACTCCTCGAGCGCGTGGAGGCGCCGGGTCTCCGTCTCGCGCGGCTCGAGGAAGCGCAGCGGCTCCGGCATGGGCACCTGGTAGACGATGACCTGGCCGGCGGCGAGCGGCGTCTCCGGGATGCGGTGCCGCGTCTGGATCACGGTGGCCTCGTCGGTGCGCGTGGTCGTCGCGACCCCGGCGACGGAGGCGAAGAACGCGCGGATGGAGACGGCGTTCGTCGTGTCGTCCGCCCCCTGGTCGATGACCTTGAGGACGTCGTCCTCGCCCACGATCGCCGCCGTGATCTGCACGCCGCCCGTGCCCCAGCCGCGCGGCATGGGCACCTCGCGGCTCGCGAACGGCACCTGGAAGCCGGGGATGGCGACGGCCTTGAGGAGCGCGCGGCGGATCATGCGCTTGGTCTGCTCGTCGAGGTAGCCGAGGTTGTAGCCGATGAGGGAGGTGCTCATGCGCGGGCCCCCGCTCCGGCCAGGACGTCGGCGGATGCGTCGGCGGGCGCGTCGACGGGCGCCGTGTCGGGCGGCCCCTCCGGCGCGGCATCCGGCGCCTCCTGCCGCTCGCGCCACTCGCGGGCCAGCCGACGGACGAGCACGAGCTCGGCCTGGAAGTCCACGTAGTGGGGGAGCTTGAGGTGCTCGACGAAGCCCGTCGCCTGCACGTTGTCGCAGTGGCTGATCACGAACTCCTCGTCCTGCGCGGGGGCGGTCACGCGCTCGCCGAGCTCGTCGGCCCGGAGCGCCCGGTCGACGAGCGCCATCGACATCGCCTTGCGCTCGCCGCGTCCGAAGGCGAGGCCGTAGCCGCGCGTGAACTGGGCCGGCCGGTCGGCGCTGCCCGTGAACTGGTTGACCATCTGGCACTCGGTGACCTCGATCCGCCCGAGCGGCACCGCGAAGCCGAGCTCCGGCGCGTCGAGCTCCACCTCGACCTCGCCGACGCGGATCTCGCCCGCGAACGGGTGCGTCGTGCCGAAGCCGCGCTGCGTGGAGTAGCCGAGGCCGAGGAGGAACCCCTCGTCGCCGCGGGCCAGGGCCTGGAGGCGCTCGGGGCGCGACATCGGGTACACCGTGGGCTCCCGCGTGATGTCCGCGGGCTCCTCGTCGTCCTGGCCGGGGTGGGAGTCGGGCTCGATGAGCGCGCTCGCGCCGAGGAGGTCGGCCACGCGCGGCATGGTGGCGCCCGCCTCGGCCGCGCGCGACGTCACCGGGGCCGCCTCGGCGTCGGTGAAGAGGCGGTGCGTGTAGTCGAAGGTCGCGCCGAGCTGCTGGCCGCCCGGCAGGTCCTTGAACGTCGCGGAGACGCGGCGCTGCGGCGGGAGCCCCGCGGTGTCGACCGGCAGCGTGTACCCGAAGCGCGGCAGCGTCGTGCGGTAGGAGCGGAGCAGCGTCACGGCCTCCAGCACGTCGCCCTGCGCCTGGATGAGGGCACGCGCGGCGAGCTCCGGGTCGTGCAGCGATCCCTCCGTCATCACGCGGGACACGAGGACGCCGAGCTGGCCGGCGATCTGCCCGGCCTCGATCGACGCGGATCCGGGGGCGCCACGGCCCTCGGCGGCGAGCAGGGCGTGCGCGGCGGCGATCGCCTTCTCCCCGCCCTTGACGGCGACGTACATGTCAGGCCTCCGATCGGGGGTCGGCCGCCCGGAGGCGGGTGGTGCGGGGGAGCCCGGCGACGGATCCGGCGTCGACGAGGAGCAGGTCGACGCCGCGCGGGAAGCGCTGGCCGTTCGCCTGCCAGGCGTCGAGGAACGCGTCGTCGGCCCAGGGGGCGTCGGCGATCGCGTGCCCGTCGATCCCCGGGCCCTCGGCGCGCAGGCGCAGGGGGCCCGCGGTGTCGCGCACGTCGACGAGGACGGTCGCGGAGCGGTGCGGCTCCTCGTCGGTGCCGGCGGACAGCGACGCGAGCGGGGGGAGCGACGCCGGGTCGGCGAGGACGAAGGCGGCGTCGGCGGCGTCGGCGACGATCCGGACGCCCGTGTGGAACGTCAGCCAGGAGACGACCTCCGCGTCGGCCGCGCGGCGGGGATCCAGCCAGAGCGCGGACTCCTCGTCGAGGACGGTGAGCGCGACGGCGCCGAGACCCGCGCCGAGGCCGGCGGGCGCCTCGGCCGGGCCGGTGAGCGGGTGCACGCGCGTCGGGTGCGCGAGCGCGTCGAGGAGGGCACGGAAGGCGGCCTGCGCGCCGCGGGTCGCGTCGGGGAAGCCGGGCGCGGGGATGCCGGGGGCGCGGCCCGTCGCGGCGCTCACGCGTGCTCCCGGGCGACCGTGAAGAAGTCGACGAGCGTGCTGCGGGCCTCGGCGGCGCGTCGCGCGTCCGCCTGCGCGCGCTCGCGCTCGAGCGGCGCGACCACCTCGGCGAGCACGCGGTCGTGCAGGCCGGCGTCGAGGAGCATCCCGTCGAACAGGGCCGCGAGGCGGGCGTGCTCGAGGTCGGATCCGAGGACGTAGGAGCTGCCGAGCGCGTCCGCCGCCATGGCGGGTCCGTGCAGCCGCAGGGTGGCGCGCGTCACGGTGGCCTCGCCCAGGTTGAAGCGGGCGCCGCCGGCGTCGACGCGGCCGCGGACCATGACGAGCCCGGCCTCCGGACCCCGGATGTGCTGCACGTCGGGCTTGGGCTCCCACGCGGCCCATGCGGCGTCGAGCGCGCCCACGTCGGCGGCGGCGAGGACGCGCATCCAGCGCTGGCGGGCCGCGACGTCCTCCCGCCCGGTCGTGCTGGTCGTGGTCGTCGTCATGGCCGCGCCCCTTCCGAGTTGTCTGCTGATCTAGATAAGTCGAAGCTAGCGGCGGCCGGGGCGCGGCAACCCGCCCGCGCGCGTCGAGCCGGTCGCGAGCAGGTGAACACATGGGGAACGTGACCACGACCGCGCGCGGATCCGGCGCCACGGCCGGCCGATAGCATCGACGGGACATGGCGACGCAGAGCAGATCCACGAGCGGGTACTCCGCATGGCGGCTCATCGCGGAGGAGCTGCGCGCCGAGATCCTGCAGGGCACGGTCCCGGCCGACGCGAAGCTGCCGTCGGAGAGCGAGCTCGCCGAGCGCTTCGAGGTCCACCGGCACACGGTGCGCCAGGCCGTCGCGGCGCTCGCCGCCGACGGGCTCGTGGTCTCCCGCCGGGGGAGCGGCACGTTCGTCACCCGCCACGACGTGATCGTCCACCGCATCGGCCTGCGCACGCGCCTCACCGACAGCCTCGCCGGTCGCGGGGCGCGGGCGTCCGGCGAGCTGCTCGAGTGGGCGATCGAGGATCCGCCCGCCGACGTGGCCGAGCGCCTCGCCCTGGCCGGCCGGCCCGCGCTCCGCCTCGAGACGCTGCGCCTGGTCGACGGCCGGCCCGTCGTCCGCGCCACCTCGTGGCTGGTCGACGAGCTCGTGCCGGGGATCGTCGACCGCTACCGCCCGGACGGCTCGATGACCACGGCCCTCCGCGCGGTCGGGGTCGACGACTACCTGCGGGCGGTGACCACCGTCACCGGGCGCCTCGCGACGGCCGCCGAGTCCGTGGAGCTGCAGCTGCCGTCGGGCGCGGTCGTGCTCGTGGTCCGCGCGCTCAACACGCTGCCCGACGGCACGCCGCTCCTCCTCAACGTGACGCGGTTCGCCGCCGACCGCGTGGAGCTCGACGTGGAGCACGGCCGGGCCTAGCCGGCGGGCTGAGCGCGGCCTGCGCGTCGTGACCCGACGGCAACACCGTCGAAACGGGGGCGCAACAGCGCTCCGGCTGAATGGTCAGCATGCGCCGGGCCGGCAGCGGGCCGCCCGGGCCGACCCAGGAGCCGCTGATGACGCGCACCGCGCTGAGGAACCCCGCCGTGCAGATCGGCCTCGCCGCCGTCGTCGGCATCGCGTTCGGACTGGTGGCGGGAGGGCTCGCGTCCGACGTCGCCGTGCTCGGACAGGTCTTCATCCGTCTCATCCAGATGGCCATCGTGCCGCTCGTCATGGCCTCGGTGATCGTCGCGACCGGGTCCGTCGGCGGGGCGGGCACCGGCCGCATGGCGCTCCGCACGTTCGCGTGGATGATCGGCTTCTCCGTCCTCGCCGCCGTCGTGGCCGTGGGGCTCGGCACCCTCCTGCAGCCGGGCGCGGGCGCGACCTTCACGGGTGACGTCGACCCCGCGCTCGCCGACTCCGCGCCGGAGGCCGCCACGTGGCAGGACACCGTCCTCGGATTCTTCTCCACCAACGTCGTCGCATCGATGTCGACCGCGTCGATGGTGCCGATCATCGTCTTCTCGCTCCTGTTCGGCGTCGCGCTCAACGGCTACGTCGCCACCACGGGGAACACGCTCGTGCTCCAGCTCCTCGAGCAGCTGCAGCAGGTGCTGCTCCGCCTCATCCGCCTCGTGATGCGCATCGCCCCGCTCGGCGTCTTCGCGCTGCTCGCGGGCCTCACCGCCGACGTCGGGCTCGCGGTCATCACGAGCGCGCTCGCCTACCTCGGCACGACGGCGCTCGGCGTGCTCATCCTCACGGTCGTGTTCGTCGCGGTCGTCGCCGTGCGCACGCGCCTCGACCCGCGCCGTCTGCCGCGGAAGCTCGCGGAGCAGACCCTCATCGCCGTCACGACGACCTCGAGCGCGGTCACCTACCCGACGGTGCTGCGGAACACCGTCGAGAAGGTCGGCGTGAGCGAGCGGGTGGCGGCCTTCACGCTCTCCATCGGCCTGACCATGGGGTCATACGGCGCCGTCCTCAACTACACGATCGTCGTGCTCTTCCTCGCCCAGTCCGGCGACCTCGCGCTCTCGCCCCCGCAGGTGCTGCTCGGGATGGGGCTCGCGATCCTCCTGAACATGGGCACGATCACGGTGCCCGGCGGCTTCCCGGTCGTCGCGCTGTTCCTCGCGTCGACGCTCGGGCTGCCGGTGCAGGCGGTCGGGCTGCTCATCGCGGTCGACTGGTTCACCGGGATCCTCCGCACCTTCCTCAACGTGAACGGCGACACGTTCGTGGCGATGCTCGTCGCGGCGCCGGACGGCGAGATCGACCGGTCGGTGTACGACGGGACCGCCGAGGTGGCCTCCGATCCGAGCGCCGCGCTGGCGCGGGCGGCTGATCCCGGTCGCAGCTAGGTCGTCACGGGCGGCACGGGCCACGCCCTGAGCGGCGGAACGGGCGCCGCGCACCGCGTAACCTGAACGCATGCGCGGTTTCCGTCGTGGCGGATCCGCGAGCACCCCCGAGCCCGGCGACGGCGGCATGCCGGACACCCGCGGCCCCGTCCGCGCCCCGCGCGCGACGCTGCCGCGCGACGTGCTCGTCCTCGGGATCATCGCCTTCTTCGTCATGGTCGGCTTCGGCGTGGTCGTGCCCGTGCTGCCCGTCTACGCGCGCGGCTTCGGGGTCGGCAGCTTCGAGATCGGCGCGGTCATCTCGGCCTTCGCGCTGATGCGGCTCGTGATGAGCCCGTTCGTCGCGCGGATCATGGACGCGACGGGCGAGCGCACCGTGCTCGCGATCGGCCTCGCGATCGTCGCCCTCTCCTCCGGGCTCGCGGGCCTCGCGCAGGACTACGTGCAGCTCCTCCTGCTCCGCGGCGCGGGCGGCATCGGGTCGGCGATGTTCTCGGTGGCCGCCATGACGCTGCTGCTCGGCTCGACGGATCCCACCCGCCGCGCCCGCGCGATCGGCTTCTACCAGGGCGGCTTCCTCATCGGCGGCATGGCCGGCCCCGCGCTCGGCGCCGTGCTCGCGACCGTCTCGCTCACCGCTCCCTTCTTCTTCTACGCGGCGACCCTCGCGGTCGCGAGCGTCATCGGGCTCCTGCTGCTGTCGAAGCGGACGGGCCAGGCCGAGGCGACCGGCCCCGCGGAGCCGTCGCGCCCCTTCGGCGAGGTGCTCCGCGACACCCGCTACCGCGCCGCGCTGCTCGCGAACCTCGGTAACGGGTGGGCGTCGATGGGCGTCCGCAGCTCGCTGATCCCGCTGCTCGTCGTCGAGGTGATCCGCGCGCCCGCCGCCTCCACCGGCATCGCGTTCGCGTGCGCCGCCGTCGTCCAGGCCCTCGCCCTCGCGCCCGCCGCCCGCTTCGTCGATCAGGTCGGGCGCCGGCCGGCGATCGTCGGCTCATTCGCCGTCGCGGGCGTGCTGATGGTCGCGATCCCGTTCGCGCCGAACGTGATCGTGCTCACGGTGCTGCTCTGCCTGTTCGGCGCCGCCGCGTCCTTCATGGGCACGGCGCCGGGCGCCGCGGTGGGCGACGCCGCGGGCGGCCGCAGCGGCCGACCCGTCGCCGTGTTCTCGATGGTCTCGGACCTCGGCGCCATCGTCGGCCCGCTCGTCGCCGGGTACCTCGCGGACGCGGTGTCGTTCCCGGTCGCCTTCGCGACGGGCGCGGTGCTGCTGCTCGCCGCCTCCGCGTACGCGGCGCTGCGGATGCCGCGCGAGGAGCGGACCGCCGCGCCCGTCGCCGCCTGATCCGTCCCCCGCGGGTCCCCGCCACGGCCGGATCCGCGGCCGGAGGACGCGTCCCCGGACGTCATGCGCAGGATCCGCCGCGCGGCTTCCGTATCCTCGACACCGTGACGACTCCCCCGAAGAAGCCGCTTCCCCTCGAGCACGACTCCACCCGCGACGGCACGCGCGACGCCGTCGAGCCGGCGCTCCGCTCCGACGTCAGCCACCTCGGAGGGCTGCTCGGCCAGGTGCTCCGCGAGTCCGGCGGCCAGGACCTGCTGGACGACGTGGAGCGGCTCCGCGAGCTCGTCATCGACGCGTACGAGAGCGCGCGCGACGCCTCCATCGACGACGCCGAGCGGCTCGTCGCCACGTTCACGCCCGAGCGCGCCGAGCAGGTCGCCCGCGCGTTCACCTGCTACTTCCACCTCGCGAACCTCGCCGAGGAGCACCACCGCGTGCGCGTCCTCCGCGAGCGCGAGGCGGCTTCGGGCTTCGTGCCCGACTCCATCCCGGACGCGGTCGGCACGCTCACCGCGGAGCTCGGCCGCGAGGAGGCCATGCGCCGCCTCGGCGCGATGCGCTTCCACCCGGTGCTCACGGCGCACCCCACCGAGGCCCGGCGCCGGGCGGTGGCCACGGGGATCCGCCGCATCGGCGACCTGCTCACCGAACGCGACGGCGCCATGGCGGGCACCCTCACGGGCCAGGACGTCGACCGGCGGCTGCTCGAGGAGATCGACGGCCTGTGGCGCACGTCGCCGCTGCGCACCACGCGGCCCACCCCGCTCGACGAGGTCCGCACCGCGATGGGCGTCTTCGACCAGACGCTGTTCGAGGTCGTCCCGCGCGTCTACCGCCTGCTCGACGACTGGCTGCTCGGCGACGAGGCCGGCGTGCGCGACGCCGTGGCGCCCGCCTTCTTCCGGCTCGGCAACTGGATCGCGGCGGATCGCGACGGCAACCCGTACGTCACCGCGGCGGTCACCGAGGAGGCCGCGGGCATCGCCAGCGAGCACATCCTGCTCGGGCTCGAGCGCGTCGCCCTCCGCGTCGGCCGCTCGCTCACGCTCGGCGACGCGGACACCCCGCCGAGCGCCGAGCTGCGGGAGCTCGCCGCCGCGCAGGACGCGCTCGCGCCGCACCTCACCGCCCGCATCGGCACGCGCGCCCCGGCCGAGCTGCACCGCCGCGTGCTCCTCGTCATCGCCGGCCGCCTCGCCGCCACGCGCGAGCGCCACGACGACCCCATCGCCTATCCGTCCGCCGCCGAGCTGCTCGCCGACCTCCGGGTGCTGCAGGCCTCGCTCCGCAGCGCGGGTGCGCACCGCATCGCGGGCGGCGAGCTGCAGGGCCTCGTCTGGCAGGCCGAGACCTTCGGCTTCCACCTCGCCGAGATGGAGGTGCGGCAGCACTCGCAGGTGCACCGCGAGGCGCTCCGCGAGGTGCTCGCCGTGGCCTCGGCCGACGCCTCCGGCGATCAGGCCCCCGAGCTCGCGCCCATGACGGTCGAGGTGCTCGACGTGTTCCGCACGCTCGCCCGCCTCCAGGAGCGCCACGGCGTCCCGCCGTTCTCCCGCTTCATCGTCTCGTTCACGCAGTCGGCCGACGACATCCGCACGGTGCACGAGCTGGCCGCGCTGGCGCTCGGCTCCGCGGAGGAGGCGCCCGTGCTCGACGTCATCCCGCTGTTCGAGACGTTCGCGGACCTGAACGCGAGCACCGAGATCCTCGACGGCATGATCCGGCTGCCCCAGGTCGCGGCGCGTCTCGCCGCCACCGGCCGGAAGCTCGAGGTCATGCTCGGCTACTCCGACTCCTCGAAGGACGTCGGGCCGGTGTCCGCCACCTTCGCGCTGTTCGACGCGCAGGCCCGCATCGCCGCCTGGGCGCGCGAGAACGACATCGAGCTCACGCTCTTCCACGGCCGCGGCGGCGCCCTCGGCCGGGGCGGCGGACCGGCCGACCGCGCCGTGCGGGCCCAGCCGCCGGGATCCGTCGACGGCCGCTTCAAGCTCACCGAGCAGGGCGAGGTGATCTTCGCCCACTACGGCGACAAGCGCATCGCCGCCCGCCACATCGAGCAGATGGCCGCGGCCACGCTGCTCGCGTCCGCGCCCTCGAACGAGGAGCGCAACGCGGTCGCCGCGCAGGGGTCCGCCGAGATGGTCCGCACGATGGACGAGGCCTCGCGTGCCCGCTTCTTCGAGCTCGTGAAGGCGCCCGGCTTCGCGCCGTGGTTCGCGCAGGTCACGCCCATGGAGGAGATCGGGCTGCTCGCGCTCGGCTCGCGGCCCGCCCGCCGCGGCCTCTCGGTCGAGTCGCTCGAGGACCTGCGGGCGATCCCGTGGGTGTTCGCGTGGACGCAGGCGCGCATCAACCTCACGGGCTGGTTCGGCCTCGGATCCGCGCTGGCCGCCGTCGGGGACGAGGCGGTGCTCCGGAAGGCGTACGAGGAGTGGCCGCTGTTCACGTCGATGATCGACAACGTCGAGATGTCGCTCGCCAAGACCGACGGCCGCCTCGCGGAGCGCTACCTCGCGCTCGGCGACCGGCCGGATCTCGCGGCGCTCGTCACGGAGGAGATGGAGCTGACGCGCGAGTGGGTGCGGAAGGCGACCGGCCGCGACGAGATCCTCGAGGGGCGACCGGTGCTGCGCCGCGCGGTGCGCCTGCGCAGCCCGTACGTCGACGCGCTCTCGCTGCTCCAGCTCCGCGCCCTCCGCGCGCTGCGCAGGCCGGCCTCCGATGCGGCGGGCCAGGGCGCGCCCGGCCAGGCCGACCCGACGGATCCGGACCACCGGCTCCTGCTCCTCACCGTCAACGGCATCGCGGCGGGCCTGCAGAACACGGGCTGATCCGCGCCCGCACGAGACACGGCGGCGGCCGGCTCCCGAGGGGGCCGCCCGCCGCCGTTCCGTGTCAGGGGATGGTGCCCGGGGAGGCCGCGGAGGGTGCCGCATCCCACCCCCTTCAGCGGACCCTCCACCGGACCGGTCCATCGAGACGGGCGGCGCTCCGGACGGCACGGTCGTGCGTCGGCCACCTCCGGCGTCCGGTGGCCGGCCCCTGCCGGACGCCTCCCATGAGGGGAGCCGTCCGTCCCATGGCCCTGCCGTCGGAGGGGAGCTCAGCGCGTGACGCTACGCCGAAGCAGGCGGTCGCGTACACGGCTCAGGACATCGCCGGGCTGGCTCGCCATGAGGTCGGGTGTCCACGTCTCCGGCCACGGCCTACCGTGGCTCACCCATGCGGTCGAGCAACCCGCGGCGCGGGCGCCGGCGATGTCAGCCGTGACATGGTCACCGACCATCCACGCGAAGCCGTCGTCGGGCACGGCGGCTCGAGCGGCGTCGAACATCGGCCGATCGGGCTTATTGGCTCCGAGCTCTCCGGAGATGACGCTGTCCATCACCAGGCGGTCGAGCCCGGTGAGCCGCAGCTTCATCCTCTGCTGCGTGGACTCGCCGTTCGTGACGACGACGAGCGCGACGCCGGCGCGGGTCAGTCGTTCCAGCTCATCGACCACCCCCGGGTAGCACGCGATCAGAGCGACGTGCTCGTAGAGGAGCTGGTCGACGATGGCATCGGTCGACAGGGGCGGGGTGAGCCTCTCCTGGATCATCCGCGCCAGTTCTCGCCGGGGGGTGTAGCCGCTCCTGTCGGCGTCGATGAGCCACCGAGCGTCGCTCTCGTCGCCACCCCACGTGCGAACCGCGCCCCCGACCCACGAGGCGAAGGCGTCATCCCGGTCGACGAGGGTGTTGTCGAGGTCGAGGAAGACGGGCATGGATGAAGGGTACGAGGGGACGACGCCCCGTGGTCGTCCGCGAGCGCGCATCCTGGGCGAACGCATCGCCCGGCTGGGCGGGTGCTCGCGGAGGCCGGTGTCAGCTCCCGGCGATCCAGGCCGCAGCGATGCTGCGGTCGACGACGCGACGCCATCCGTCCGGCGCGGTGGGGTCGTGGCTGGCCATCCCGGCCATCCACAGCACGCTCATGAGGTCATCCGTCGTGAAATCGGGCGAGAGCACGCCGGCGTCGTGGGCGTCGTCGACGAGCTTCGCCCCGAGGGCCATGGACCGTTCGCACGCGCTGATGAGGAGCACCGCGTCGGGATAGCGGCGGAGCATCGCGTCGTTCATGGCGGGATCGCTGCGCTGCAGATCGATCATCTCCGCGATGAAGGTCTCCAGCCGCGCGCGCGGGGAGCCCTCGGCCAAGGTCCGGTCCCGGAGCGACGCGAGCTTCGCGCCGGCGATGTCCGGCACGACGGCGTCGATGAGCTGGTCCCGGGAGCCGATGCGGTTGTAGAGCGTCCCGATGCTCACGCCGGCTTCTCGGGCGATGTCCTCCAGCGGAGCGGACAGCCCTCGTGCGGTGAACACCGCCACGGCGGCAGCGCGCAGCTTCTCGACGTTCGCCTGAGCGTCTCGGCGCAGGCCGGGTGCAGGACTCATGGGGGCTCCACTTGATCTTGAGGGCATCCTCAACATAGGCTCGAGCGCACTTGAGGACCTACTCAACTTATCGCATCAGGACACGTGGCTCGGCAGCGCGCCACGGGAAGGACGCATCATGCCCCTCATCACCATCATCGGAGCGGGGCCGGGACTCGGCCTCGAGATCGCGCGGGCCTTCGGGCGGAAGGGCTTCGACGTCGCACTCGTGGCGCGCGACCGGTCCAAGCTGGACGGCCTGGAGCGCACGCTCGGTGCCGATGGCATCACCGCCCGGGGCTTCACGGCCGACATCACCCAGCCCGACACGGTCAGGGACGCGCTCCGTTCGATCCGCGACGAGCTCGGTCCGATCGACGTGCTCGAGTTCTCCCCGGCGGATCGCGCTCTGGAGTCGGTCGACGCGCTGGACGTGACGATGGAGAACCTGCAGCCGCAGATCGACTTCTACCTGGGCGGTGCCGTGGCGGCCATCGGCGCCGTGCTGCCGGACATGATCGCCGCGGGTTCCGGGACGGTCATCGTGACCACGGGCGGTGGCTCGCTCGCGCCCACGCCGGCCCGCGGCAACATCAACATCGCCGCGGCGGGACTGCGGAACTGGACGCTGAACCTCCACGCCGCCCTCGCGGAGCGCGGGGTCTACGTCGCGTTCGTCGCCATCACCGCGCTGATCGGCGGCGGTCGCCCGGATGCCGAGCCCGACGTCATCGCGCAGGCGTACGTCACGCTCCACGACGAGCGACGGGACGCCGAGCTGCACTACGTCGCCTACGACGCCTGACGCACGTCCCGCCCGGGCTCCGCGGCTCGGGCGGGTCGGCGTGCGGCTCAGGGGCCCTGACGTCCCCGCCGTCTAGTCGGACGCGGTCGCGGTCGCGGTGGCGGCCGCGGTCGCGGCGGCGAACGCGCGGAGCGTCGCGACCTGCTGGGCCGTGCTCGGCGGCGCGTCCGCCATCTGCCAGGTCGACACGAGCGCGACCATCCCGCCGATCGCGAAGGTCCGTGCGTCAGCGGTGAGGGCGATCCCCGGCGAGGCGTCGTCATGGTGCGACTCCATCAACCAGGTGCTCACCACCGCCGCGATGACCTCGGCGACGCGCTCCCCGCGCGGGATGGCCCGGAGCTTGTCGAAGAACTCGCGGTCCGCGCGCCCGGCGGCCAGCAGTGGTTCGACCCCGTGCTCCCGGACCGCGTCGGTGAGCGCCTGTGCGAGGTTCGCCGGGCCGTCGGCGGCGGGTGGGCAGTCCTGGAGGAGCCGACTGATCCACGCATCCGTCGCGAGGTCGCCGACGCTGTCGTAGTGGTTGTGCAGCGCCTGCCGGCTGAAGCCCGCCCGCTGCGCCACCGCGCTCATGGAGATCGCCGTGCCCTTCGGGGCCTCGGACACCAGCGCCGTGAGCGCCTGGATCAGGGCGGAGCGGGTGCGGGCGACCCGCGGGTCGACCCGGGACGCGCCGTCCGGCAATGCGCTCGTTCCCTGCGTCATGCATCCATCTTGTCAGAGGCCCCGACCGTGTGTACAGTCGTCATCTATTGGACAACTGTAAAGGACATGATGACCCACGTGACCGAGACGGCACATCGCCGCGGAGACTCCCCGCAGCACCCCGACTTCGAGGCGGCGGTCGCGGGAGGCGCGCTGACGTCGGAGGGGCCGGGTTCCATCCATCGCTACCGGAACCTGATCCTCGGCGGGGTCGCGATCCTGCTCCTCGCCATGGCGATGCTCGTCAGCTACTCGACCGCGTTCGGCGACCCGACGCCGAACCACATCCACCTCGCGGTGACCGGCGACGCCGACACGATCGTCGCGCTCGAGCAGCAGGGGTCGCTGGAGCTCACCGTGGTGCCCTCCCCCGAGGAGGCCCAGGCCGCCGTGCTCGACCGGGACGTGGACGGCGCTGTCGTCCTGCCCGCGCCGGGTACCGGCGGCACGGTCTCCACCTACACCGCCAGCGGCGGGGGCCGCGCCGTCGCCCAGGCGGTCTCCGGCATCGGCGCCTCGATCGCGGCGAAGGCGCAGTCCACGAACCAGACCACCGACCTCGCCCCTCTGCCGGAGAACGACCCGGTCGGATCGATCGAGTTCTACGCGATCCTCTTCGCGGGGTTGGGCGCGGCTCTCGGCGCGACGGTGTTCGGGCGCATCCTCGGCACGGTCGACACGGCGCCGAAGTTCGTCGAGCGCAGCGTCGTCCTCGTCATCTACTCCGGCCTGCTCGCCGGCCTGATCACGCTCTGGATCGACTCCGCGCTGGATGCCGTGACCGTCGGCCCCTGGGGCGTGTTCGGGGTCCTCTGGCTGACGGGTGTCGCGATCGGAGGAGCGGTGACGGGAGTCGCGGCCCTCGGCGGCACCATCGCCGCGCTGGCCATGACGCTCGCCCTGGTGATCTTGGGCAACACGTCCTCCGGTGGGCCGCTCGGGATCCACGTCCTCGACGACTTCTTCCAGACGCTCTACTACGTCTTCCCCCAGGGGGACGCGCTCGACCTCCTGCGGTCGGTCCAGTACTTCGACGGCGCGGCCGTGACCGCTCCGATCATCCGGCTGGGGATCTGGGCGGTCGCGGGCATCCTGCTGACCCTGACGGCCATGCTCATCCGCGCCCGTCGGGAAGCCGCGGCCCGCGCGATGGAGGCACGGCGTCCCGAGCCGGGGACCCGCGCGTCGGCCGCGCCCTCGCCCGCCCACGCCTCGCACGCCGCCGTCACCACCAGCTCGGAATACCTTCCGCTCACGCCGTCACCCTGACCGCGACGCGATCAGCAGCACGGCTCCACCTGACCGGCGGCCATCACGACGATGACCCGCACCACACGCACGTGACATCCATCAACGCCATCGGAGGTTCTTGACATGCCAGGAAAGATCGACGTCCACCAGCACCTGCTCCCGCCCCTCTACTTCGAGGCGCTGAAGGCGGCAGGAGAGCGGGCGATGGGGAGCGGGGCCGGGTCGGCCGGGGGCGCCCCGGCCGTATCGGGCGGATCCGCGCAGTGGAATCCGTGGGCGCCGAACGGCGACACGGGACCGCGACGGGGTCCGCGCACGATCGGCGGCTGGCAGATGCCGGAATGGGACCCCGAAGCGGCCATCGCGATGATGGACGAGGCCGGCATCCAGACCGGGATCCTGTCGATGAGCGCACCCGGCGTCCACTTCGGTGACGATGCCGCGGCCCGGGTGCTCGCGCGCGACCTGAACGACTACCAGGCCGAGCTGGTCCGGTCGCGGCCGGACCGGTTCGGGCACTTCGCCGTGCTGCCGCTGCCGGACTTCGACGGCGCGGTCGCCGAGGCCGTCCGGGCGCTCGACGAGCTCCACGCCGACGGGGTGCTCCTGCTGTCGAACGCGAACGGGCGCTACCTCGGTGATCCCGCGTACGAGCCGCTGTGGGTGGAGCTCGCGGCGCGCTCGGCCGTGGTCTTCGTGCACCCCACGTCGCCGCCGATCGCGCAGCTGCCGGGGATGCCGACGGCGCTGCTGGACTTCCCGTTCGACACGACGCGCACCGCCGTGGACCTCGTCGCCCACGGCGTGTTCGACCGGCACCCGGACCTGCGCGTGATCCTCTCGCACGCGGGCGGGTTCCTGCCCTACGCGGCCAGCCGCTTCAGCGCCGCCGCGATGTTCAACCCCGGCACCACGCCGGAGGGCATCCAGGCGGGACTGCGCAAGTTCTACTTCGACACCGCGTTGTCCGCGTCGCCCACGTCCCTGCCGTCGCTCCTCGCGTTCGCGGAGCCGGGTCACATCCTCTACGGGAGCGACTTCCCCTACGCCGACCCGGAATGGAGCGCGCGCTTCGACCACGAGCTGGACGTCTATGACGGCCCCGGGGCGGAGCGGCTCGGAGAGGTGGACCGCTCCGCCGCCGAGGCGCTGTTCCCGCGCCTGGCGAGGTAGGGCGGAAGCGCCCGCTCCGGATCGCAGGCGCAGCGACGATCGTGCGATAGGTGGCACGAGTTCACGTGACGGTCGGATGAGCCCCTGACGCGCCTCACGCAGACTGGCTACGTCACGGGATTTCGGTTCAGACTCCACCGCGCGAGACGTGATGCTGGTGCGCATTGCTGCTCTCCAGGAGCGGCACGTTCGTCGCCACCGCACCACGGCGCCGCCTTCACGTAGCTGAAGACGGCGCCGTGGGGCGTGCCTAGTTGTCGGGTCCGCAGTGGACGCTCGGGGGCCACTCGAAGGTCGGGGTCCCGGAGTAGCACGGGTCGGGGCGGACCTGGTGGTGGTAGCGGAGGCTGGTGCTCTCCAGCCTCGGGGTCGAGGCCTGGGCGGACATGGGGGTGAGGATCATGGCGGCGCTCATCGCGCCGAGGAGGAGAAGGGATCGCGTCGTCGTGACGCGGGAGGTGCTGCTCATCATGGCTGTCCCGTTCTGTCGTGTGCTGCGGATGCTCTCCAGCGGGACTTGCAATCCCCGCCGAGAGCGCCGGATCCGGCGCCGCACACAGTAGGGGAAGGCGCCGAGGGCCCGAGCGTCGCGTCCCCGTCGTCGTGGGTGGCAGGTGCCTCCCCGTCATGACGGGGTTCGCGGTTCCGTGGTCGTCGCGCCGGGACGCCCGGTGCGGCACGCCCCCCCCGGCGGCTGATGACGCCGAGCTGGCCGGGGCGTACGCCGTCCCCCGTGTCCATCGCTCGGTTCAGCGGCTCGACTCCAGCGCCTGCTGCACGCGCTCCAGCGCGGCGAGGCCGGCCGAGATCGCCGCGGCGTCCGCATGGCCCAGCACGGCGTCCAGCGCCTCGACGAACCGGTCGTGCGCTGCCGTCAACGCGGCCTCGCCGGCGGGGGAGAGGCGGCTGCGGACGCTCCGCCGGTCGGTGGGATCGGGCGCGCGCACGAGGAGCCCGCCGGCGTCGAGGCGGTCCAGGAGCCGGCTGGCCGCGGCGATGGAGCCGCCGACGCCGGTCGCGACGTCCTGCACGCGGGCTCCGTCGGGCGCCGCCGCGATGACCCGCAGCACCTCGAGGCGCGCCAGGCTCACGACACCATCGCCGCGCATCCGCCTCTCCACGGCGTTCCAGAGGTCGGTCTCGTGCCGCACCACGGCGGCGAAGTACTCCTGGGCGCTCATCCGCGCACCTCCTCCGTCGCCGGTGGAAGGAGCCGGCACCGCCAGGCTAGCGGATGTGCTTGCTATGTAAAGTATCCGCCGCGGGTGCCGCTCGGGCGCCTCGACGAGATCGGAGAGACATGAGCCACGACCTGCGTGCCACGATGCAGCGGTTCCTCGAGTTCATCAACAGCGGAGACGAGGCGATCGGCCGCGAGGTGATCCACCCGGATGCGGCGTTCATGACGCCGTTCTCCCCCGAGCCCCTGCACGGACTCGACGGCTACCTCCAGATCCTCGGAGTCATGCGGGGCGCGATCCCGGACGTGCAGTGGACCCTCGAGCAGCTGGTCGTCGAAGGCGACCATGTCGCCGCCCGCTTCGAGCTCCGCGGGACGCACGGTGGCGAGTTCCTCGGCGTCCCGGCGACGGGGAAGCCCATCGCCGTCGCCGCGAGCAACTTCTACCGCTTCGCAGACGGCAGGATCATCGACGAGACCGGGCAGCCGGACCTCCTCGCCCTGCTCGGTCAGATCGGCGCGCTGCCCGCCCCGCGGGGATGACGCGCGCGGTGGGCCGGGTGGCCGACCCGCGCCGGACGGAGCCTCGACGCCGATCGGGCCACGCGCCCGTGCGGCTCTCCCCGGGCAGGCGCCAGTGAACGGGGCAACGCCTTCATCGACGGTCAGGAGACCTCCACATGCCGCTGCGCGCTTCCCGCACCTGAACCTGACCCTGGGCGGAGCGGCGGCACGGCTCCCGAGCGCCGTCCTCCGGCCTCGAGGATGCGGAGGGAGCTACGCCGCCCCGACCTCCCGGCGGATCGCCGCGGCGAAGCGGTCGATGTCGTCCTCGGTGGTGTCGAAGGAGCACATCCAGCGCACCTCGCGGCGGGCCGGGTCCCAGTCGTAGAAGCGGAACTCGGAGCGGAGGCGGTCGGCGACGCCGTCGGGCAGGATCGCGAACAGGCCGTTCGCCTGCGTCTCCTGCGTGAACTCGACGCCGTCCACGCCGTCGAGCGCGGACCGGAGGCGCGCGGCCATGCCGTTCGCGTGGCGGGCGGAGCGGAGGTAGAGCGGCACGCCGTCGACCTCGGATCCGAGGAGCGCCAGCAGCTGCGCGCTCACGAACCGCATCTTCGAGGCGAGCTGCATGTTGAGCTTGCGGAGGTAGGTGAGGCCCTCGGACGCCTCGGGATCGAGCACCACGATCGCCTCGCCGTAGAGCAGGCCGTTCTTCGTGCCGCCGAAGCTCACGACGTCGACGCCCGCATCCGAGGTGAAGGCGCGGAACGGGGCGTCCAGCGTGGCGGCGGCGTTGGAGAGGCGCGCGCCATCCATGTGCAGGCGCATGCCGCGCTCGTGCGCGTGGTCGGCGATCGCCCGCACCTCGGCCGGCGTGTAGACCGTGCCGAGCTCGGTGGTCTGCGTGATGCTCACGGCCAGCGGCTGCGCGCGGTGCTCGTCGCCCCAGCCCCATGCCTCGCGGTCGATGAGCTCGGGCGTGAGCTTGCCGTCCTCGGTGGGCACTTGCAGGAGCTTGATGCCGCCGACGCGCTCGGGGGCGCCGCCCTCGTCGGTGTTGATGTGCGCGGTGGTCGCGCAGATCACGGCGCCCCAGCGCGGCAGCATCGAGAGGAGGCCGGTGACGTTCGCGCCCGTGCCGTTGAACACGGGGAACGCCTCGGCGCCGCGGCCGAAGTGCTCGCCCACGACCTCCTGGAGCCGGGCCGTGTACGCGTCGCCGCCGTACGCGACCTGGTGCCCGCCGTTCGCGGCCGCGATGGCCTCGAGCACCTCGGGGTGGATCCCGGAGTAGTTGTCGGAGGCGAACCCGCGGGCGGCGGTGTCGTGGAGGCGGAGGGGGGAGACGGGGGAGGTGGCGTCGGTCACCTGTCCATCCTCGCCTACCCGACGAGGTTGCTCTGGCTTTGGTCGCAGGTTTACCTGTAGATTGATACTCAGGAATTCCAAAGAGCGAGGGGTGTGCCATGAAGGGCAACGAACTGGTTTGGCGCACTCTCGCTGACGCTGCACTCCTGCAGGAGCGCAGGTGGAAGAGCGTCGAGGATCTCGCCTTCGCCTCGGGGGTGCCTGCCTCGACGACGAACCTGGCCCTTGATCGCCTGAGCCTCATTGGCGCGATCCTCAAGTATCCCCGCGGTGGCTTCTCGGTGACGAGCCTGGACAAGGTGCTCACCTTGTTGTGTGCGCGGAGGAACCTCATCCAAGACACCCTCGCCATGACCACGGTCGAGGGGGCCAGACCGCTCATGGACAGCTCGGCTGGTCCCTATGCGCTCGGCGGTCCGGACGCGGCGAACGTGCACCTCGGTGGTGTCCATGTCGCTGACTTCGTCGAGCATCTGCTCTACGTGCCTCATGTGGCCGCGGCGACGAAGCTGCCGCCTGGCGGGGAGGTCCGGATCGTCGCCATGGACAAGCGTGCAGCACGGACGTGGGGCGGGTACAGCTCGCCAGCCCAGACCTATGCCGACCTCTTCGCGACTCCAGGGTGGGCTGCGTCCGAATACCGATACGCGATCCGTGACAAGTTCCTCCGGGAACGCGAGTGGGACCAGGCTCCCGATGCCACCTGACATCTCCGCCGACGAGTCCGCGCAGCTACACCTCCTCGTCGACTCCCTCGGATACGAGCTCGACCCGTCGATCCTGATCGGAGGGTGGGCGACCTACCTGAGGGTCGGTGGTGATATCAGCCAGGACATCGACCTCATCGTCCAGGACCCGTCTCGACGGGTCACCCTGCGGGATCGATTGGAGGACTACAGCGAGAGCTCTCGGCACAGCGGAGGGGCAAAGAAGGCTCGAGGCACAGCGGATGGCATCCACATAGACGCTTACTTCCCCTACGAGTCCCAGCTCGGGGACCACCTGCTGCTGAAGGTGGAGGTACTCGCGCGATACGTCGACGATCAGAAGCTGCGCGGTTGGTCCCTCCTCACCATCGAAGCGCACATCACCACGAAGATGGCGGCGTTGCTCGACCGACCTGATTCGGAGAAAGGCGCCAAGGACGCTCGCGAGCTCGTGAGGCTCATCGAGTTCGGCGGAGATCCGGCAACGGTGATCCGCATCCTCCTGGAGGCGACCGCAGGAGATCCTGCCGCGATACCCGACCAGGTGGCGCGGGCATTCGCCCTGCTCGCAGATCGTGCGGGCTTCAACAAGGCGCAGAGGAAGCGCTATCGCGACATGGCGCGGGACTGGGAGGAGGAGGCGCGGATCCAGGTCCGCGGTTCGGGTCCGGCACCTGTGCTCTGAGCATTCCCGTCGAGGGAATGCGAACCTACGCCGGGAACCCGTGCAGCGCCACGTGCTGGAGCAGGATCACCGTCTTGCCGTCGGCGATGCGGCCGTCGGCGACCATCGCGAGCGCCTCCTCGAGCGTGACCTCGATCCGCTCGATGTCCTCGCCCTCCTCGGCCACGCCGCCGCCCACGCCCACGACGTCGGCCGGCGTGTACGCCGCGAGGTAGTGGTGCACGCGCTCGGTGACGGATCCGGGGCTCATGAAGAGGTCGAACAGGTGCGTGAGCGCGACGACCTCGACGCCCAGCTCCTCGCGGGCCTCGCGGCGGATCGCGTCCTCGGGGGAGTCCTCGTCGAGGAGGCCGGCCGCTGCCTCGATCAGCATGCCGTCGGGGTGGCCGTTGACGTACGCGGGGTAGCGGAACTGGCGGGTGAGGAGGATCCGGTGGGTGTCGGCCGCGTAGAGCAGGACGGTGGCGCCGTCCCCCCGGTCGTAGGTCTCGCGCTGCTGCTCCTGCCAGGATCCGTCGCGCAGCCGCAGGTCGAGCGTCGTCCGGCGGAGCACGTGCCAGCCGTCGGAGGTGACCTCGACGCGCTTCACGGCCACGTCGGGGTTGCGGTCGAGGTCCGTCCCGCGGAGGTGGAGGCCGGTGCGGCCCCGGGTGTCGGGCACGGTCTCACCGGGGCGCGTCATGGATCCATCGTGGCGGCCGGGGTCGCGGCGGCGCGTCCGCCGGACGGCGGATCGGCACAGCGATCAGGCGTGGGCGATCAGGCGCGCCCCTGCAGGATCAGGTTCCAGTAGACCCACGGCAGCACGTACCGGTCGGCGAGGAACGTGATGCGGCGCTCCTTCGCGAGGCCCGTCCAGCCCGGGATCGTGGGCTTCGGGCGGTAGCGGTCGTCGAACTCCGCGAACACCACGGTCGAGCGCGAGACGACGAACGGGCACACGGAGTACCCGTCGTAGACCTGCGGCAGCGGCTTCCCCTGCCGGGCGGCGACGAGGTTCTTCGCGACCGCGGTGGTCTGGTTGCGGAGGGCGCCGCCGGACTTCGAGTTCGTGGTGGCCGCCGCGTCGCCGAGCGCCCACACGTCGGGGAAGCGCGGGTGGCGGAGGGTGAGCGGATCCACCTCGACGAAGCCGCCCGCATCGCCGGGCGCCGCGAGGCCGGTGCCCGCGAGCCAGTCGGGCGCGGACTGCGGCGGGACCGCATGGAGCACGTCGTAGGCGATGGTCTCGCGCTCGGCGACGCCCGCGTCGTCGGCATGCGCCGCGTGATCCGGCCCGAGGAGCGCGCGGGCGCGGGCATCGCCGGCGATCTCCACGGTGCGGGCGACCGGATCCACGCCCACGAGCTCGCGCCCGTACCGCACCTCGATGCCGTACTCGGCGACCTTGCGCTCCAGCTCGGCGTCGACGAGCGGCATGCCGAACAGGGTGGGCGTCGGCACCACGAGCACCACGCGGATGTCGTCGAGCACGCCGACCGCGCGCCAGTGGTCGCACGCGAGGTACATGGGCTTCTGCGCCGCGCCCGAGCAGGTGCCCGGTCCGCCGGGCTGCGTGAAGACGACCGTGCCCGAGCGCACGTCGCGCAGCACGCGCGAGGCCTTCGCGGCGTAGCGGTGCTCGTAGTTGGAGATGCCGACGGGCGAGTCCATCGCCTCCGCGAGGCCGGGCACGCGGTCCCAGTCCTTCTGGATTCCGGGGCACACGATGAGGTCGCCGTAGGAGAGGCGCCCGCCGGAGGTGAGCGCGACCGTCTTCTGGACCGGGTCGATGCCGGCGACGCGGTCCTGGAGCCACGTGACGCCCTTCGGCGTGACGGATCCCTGCGGCCGGGTGGCCTGCGACGCCCGCGCGGTGCCGCCCGCCACGTGCGAGAACATCGGCTGGTAGTAGTGCGTGTCGCGCGGCTCGACGACCGCGACGTCGTCGACGCCGTACCGCCGGAGCCGTCCGGCGACCGAGAGGCCCGCGTTCCCCCCGCCGATGACGAGGACGTCGTGGTGCGGGATCGTGCCGTCGGCGTCGGTCATGGCCTCAACCTAGGCCTGCCCGGCGACATCCGGACCGGCGGCGGAGGACCGGTCGGCGGCGCATCCGGCCGCGCCCGCGTTCCTGGCCGGAAAGCGCACGCCGGAGGCTGCCCGGTGGCCACGGAGCGAACGGCGGCGCCTCGCTCCTGAGGGAACGCTGGACGTCCGGGACGGTCCGGGCGCCCTGCCCGTCTCCTTGACGTGCCGGTCATCGAGCTGGCACCGCGACCCGCATCCGGGATCGCGCCACCGAGCATCAGGAGCACCACATGACCGACGTCACCCCCGCCACCGCCTCCAGCCGCGCCGCCGCGAAGCACACGCCCGCCGACTCCGCCGCCGGCAAGAACACCATCGCCGACGGCGTCGTCGAGAAGGTCGCCGGCATCGCGGCCCGCCAGGTCCCCGGCGTCCACGACCTGGGCAACGGCGCCGCGCGTGCCGTCGGCGCGATCCGCAACGTCATCGGCCAGCAGGACCGCGGCCAGGGCATCTCCGTCGAGGTCGGCGAGAAGCAGGTCGCCGCGGACATCGTCGTCGTCGCCGAGTACCCCGTCGCGCTGCAGGACCTCGCCGACCGGATCCGCGAGTCCGTCACCGACGCCATCTCGCAGGTCGTCGGCATGGACGTGACCGAGGTCAACGTCACCGTCTCCGACGTGCACATCCCGTCGGACGACAAGGACGACGACGACCAGAAGAGCCGCGTCCAGTAGCACCGCCCGCGCGGACGGGACCGGGCGCGCCCGGTCCCGTCGCCGTGCGCGGGGCATCCCGTCCCGCGCGACCCGAGCCACCCGCAACCGCATCACCAGCATCCGCACCACTGAGGACACGAACCGATGAGCACGTCGACCACCGCCACGAACGCCCCCCGCGACACCCCGGCCCAGGGCCGCGGGCAGAAGGCGGCATCCGTCGGGAACCGCCCGTCCGCCGCCGCGCGCTGGGGCGCCGAGGCGTTCGGCACGTTCCTCCTCGTCTTCGGCGGCGTCGGCACCGCGCTCTACGCGTCCGCGTTCCCGGACGACGGCAACGCCACCGGCGTCGGCTTCCTCGGCGTCGCGCTCGCGTTCGGCCTCACGGTCATGGCGGGCGTCGCCGCGGTCGGCGGGATCTCCGGCGGCCACTTCAACCCGGCCGTCAGCGTCGGCCTCGCGTTCGCGGGCCGCATCGGCTGGCGCGAGGTGCCCGGCTACGTGATCGCCGAGCTCGTCGGCGGGATCCTCGCGTCCAGCGCCCTCGCGCTCATCGCCGCTGACGGCCCCGCCGGCTACCTCGCGTCGGCGCAGGACGCGGGCTTCGCGTCGAACGGCTACGGCGCCGCATCGCCCGGCGGCTTCGGCCTCGGGGCCGTGCTGCTCGTCGAGGTGATCCTCACCGCCGTGTTCGTGACCGTGATCCTCGCCGTCACCGGCCAGAAGGCGTACGCGTCCGTCGCGCCGATCGTCATCGGGCTGACGCTCACCCTCATCCACCTCATCAGCATCCCGGTCAGCAACACGTCCGTGAACCCGGCCCGCTCCATCGCGGCCGCGATCTACGGCGGACCCGTCGCGCTCGGGCAGGTGTGGGCGTTCATCGTCGCGCCCCTGGTCGGCGCCGCGATCGCGGGCCTCGCGCACCGCGCGCTGACCCGCGCCGCCGACGTCCCCGCCTGAGCCGCGCGCGTTCCCGCCGCCCCGCACCCACCCGCGCACCCACCGATCCGCATCCGCACCACCGAAGGAGCACCGCCGTGAACGACGCCGCACCCGCCATCCGTCCCATCGACCTGACCGGCATCGACGCCGCGCACCCGGAGGGGGAGACGGCCGCGCATCGCGTGGGCGTCGCCGCGGCCGAGACCGCCGCGGGCGTCTCGGGCGTGCACCACCTCGGCGGCACGGCCGCGCGCGCGCTCGACGCCGCGTCGCGGGCGATCCGCGGCACGAGCACGGGACCCGGCGTCACGGTCTCCGAGGAGGCCGGCGGCACCGTGATCGACATCGACCTCGTGGTCGAGTACCCGACGCCCGTGCAGGACGTCGTCGACGAGACGCGGGAGCAGGTCGCCCGCGCAGCCCGGCAGATTGCCGCCGGCGACGTGCGCGTGAACATCCGCGTGACCGACGTGCACGGTCCGTTCGACGACGAGCAATCGCCCGCGGGCGCCGCGCTCGAGAAGGCGAAGGACGCCGGGGCGGACGCCGTGGAGAAGGCGAAGGCGGCCGGGTCCGAGGGGCTCGAGAAGGCGAAGGCGGCGGGGTCCGAGGGGCTGGAGAAGGCGAAGGCGGCGGGATCCGAGGTCGCGGATCGCGCCCGCGAGGCCGGTGACCGCATCCAGGACGCGTCCGCCGACGCCGCCGCCCGCGCGCAGGCCGCGGGGGCGCGCGCCGCGGACACGGCCCGGGAGGTCGGCTCCGAGGTGGCCGACCGCGCGAAGGCCGCCGGCGCCGTCCTCGCCGACTCCGCGAAGGCGGACGTCGAGGAGACGCAGGAGAAGGCCCAGGAGCGCCACGACGCCGACGCCGAGTTCGACACCTACGCGGAGCACGCCGGATCCGGCCCCGAGGTCACCGTGATCGTCGAGGGGGACGGCGAGGGCGCCACGCGCGTCGAGGTGGACGGCCCCGCGACGGTCGAGGTGCAGGGCGACCGCGTGGAGGTCGACGGCGCTACCCGCGGCGGCGAGGAGGCCGGCCGCGTCTAGCGAGCCGTCGGCCCGCCCGCGTCGCTATCGCCCGATGCCGGCGAGCGAGCCCACGGTCTTCCCCGCGGGATCCCCGATGACGCAGGTCACGGCGCGGTCGCCGGTGCTCCAGCTGTCGCTCGTGGGCTGGTAGCCCTGGTAGTCGTAGATCGAGTCCTGGTAGTCGAAGCCGACGAAGGGCCCGAACGCCCCGCCGCACAGGTCGTCGGCCTGCGTGGACACCGCGTCATCGCCCGGGAACGCGCCGCCCGGGATCGTGAGGGCCGCGTAGACCTCGAAGTCGTGCGGCGCGGAGCACGGCACCGTGCTCACGTCGCTCACCTCGCTGCGGTCCCGCGCGTCGGTGTCGCCCGCGGGAAGCGCATCGTCCGGGTCCTGCGCGTTGACGGCGGCCAATGCGGCGTCGTCGAGGCAGTCGCCCTGGCGCAGCGTGAAGACGTCGGTGGTGCCGCCGGCGGTGATGGATCCGTCGTCGTCGCGCGTCTCGGCGTGCGGCACGAGGTCGGCCAGCTGCTGCAGGGAGCACCCGCTCAGCATCGCGGTGAGGAGGACGGCCGCGAACGCGGTGGGCAGGATGCGGCGGGCGGCGACGGCCATGGGGGTCCTCGGGTTCGGGGAGCGGGTCGGGCTCACCGTAGCGTCGCGCGCGGGCGAGCCGCGCGAGTTCACGCGCCGTGCCGGGCCGGCGTCGGGCGACACGAAAGACGTCGGGCGGGCACGGCCCGCGGTCGTGATCGCGTGGACGATCGTCCGGGGGAGCGCGGCGCCCGGCCGCACCCGCAGGGGGAGCGGATGCGGCCGGGCCGTCGAGGGCGCGCGGCGGTCGCGCGGGCGGGTCAGCCCCTCAGCGCGTCCTTCAGCTTCACGCGGGATCCGGTGCGGAGCAGCGAGTTGCTGTAGATCCGCGACCCGAGGGCCACGACGACCGCCGTCGTCGCGATGAGCACGGCGAGCGAGACGAGCGGCTCCCACCACTGCGCGGATCCGAGGAACAGGCGCATCGGCATCCCGACCGGGGCCGAGAACGGGATGTACGACATGACCGTCATCACCACGGGGTTGTCGTTGAAGAAGATGACCGCGAAGTACGGGATCATCACGAGGTACGTGACCGGCGCCGTGACGGCGCCCACGTCCTCCTGGCGGGACACGAGCGAGGCCGCGGCCGCGAAGAGCGATGCGAGCAGCACGAACCCGAACAGGAAGAACACGACGAACCAGATCACCGCGGGGCCGACGATCGCGAGCAGCGCGGTCTGGCCGGTCACGAGGAGGCCGACGCCGGACATCAGGGCGATGAGCGCGATCTGCGTGAACGCCAGGATGCTGTTGCCGAGCACCTTGCCGGCGAGCAGCGCGCGCACGGGGATGGTCGACATGAGCAGCTCGACCACGCGGGTCTGCTTCTCCTCGACGACGCTCTGGGCGATGATCTGCCCGAACGTCAGCGCCGAGATGAAGAACACGATGCCGAACGCGAGCGCCACGATGTAGGCGATGGCGGGATTCGTGGTCGGCTCGTCGAGGAGCTCGACGCGGGGGGTGTCGGTGAGGGCGCTCACGACGCCGTCGGGGGCGGAGGTGTCGCCGATCACGAGCACGGCGCCGTCGGCGCCGGCCTGGGTGTCGGGCACGACCGCGGCCTCCACGTCGCCGTCGCGCACCATCGACCGCGCGTCCTCGACGCTGTTCGCGGGCACGCCCTCGAGCGACGGCGCGCCGGACACGGCCTGCGCGGCGGAGCCGACGACGGCCACGCGCGTGGTCTCGCTGCCGCCGCCGGGGCCGCCGTTCGCGGTGAGGAAGCCGCTCACGATGATGGAGGCGAGGACCCCGACGAGCAGGATCCCCGTGCTGATGAGGAACGACTTGCTGCGCAGGCGCATGCGCACCTCGCGGCCCGTCACGAGCATCGTGGACTGGGCGAACGTCGGGGCGGCGCCCCGTCGGGTGGCGCTGGTGGTGCTCACTGGACGACCTCCTGGAAGATCTCGCTGAGGGTGGGGCGGCGGCGGGTGAACCCCGTGACGGATCCGCGGGAGACGGCCTCGGCGAGCACGCGCTGCCGCGCCTCCTCGTCGGCCTCGAAGAGCACGTAGCCGCCGTCGAACTCCACGACCTCGACGCCGGGCACGTCGCGCACCCAGCCGCCGTCGCCCGCGATCTGCAGCTCCGTGAGGGGGCGGCTGTGCTGGTCGCGCAGCTCCTCGCGGTCGCCGGATGCGCGGATCCGGCCCTCGGCGATGACGACCACGTCGTCGCAGAGGCGCTCCACGATGTCGAGCTGGTGCGAGGAGAAGAGCACGGGCACGCCCTGCGCGGCCCGCTCGGTGAGGACGCCGAGCACGGTCTCGACGGCGATCGGGTCGAGCCCGGAGAACGGCTCGTCGAGCACGAGCACCTCGGGGTCGTGCACGAGGCTCGCGGCGATCTGCGCCCGCTGCTGGTTGCCGAGCGACAGCGACTCGATGGGGTCGTCACGGCGCTCGCCGAGGCTGAGTCGCTCGAGCAGGAGCTCGGTGCTCGTGGTCGCGTCGGCGGCGCTCATGCCGTGCAGGCGACCGAGGTAGACGATCTGCTCCTGCAGCTTCATCTTCGGGTAGAGGCCGCGCTCCTCGGGCATGTAGCCGAAGGTGCGGCGGCTCGAGGTGCCGAGGTCGCTCCCGTTGAGCGACACGGTGCCGGAGTCGGCGGTGAGCACGCCGAGCATGATCCGCATGGTGGTGGTCTTGCCGGCGCCGTTGCCGCCGACGAATCCGGTCAGCCTCCCCGGCCGCACGGCGAAGGACACGTCGTCGAGGACGCGGCGGTCCCCGAACGATCGCGTGACGTTCTGGACTTCGAGCACGAATGGCCTCCTCGGTGGGCATGGGTGATCCGTGCTGCTCACGCTAGGTGCGGGGGCGCGCGGGGGCGTCCGCCGTGAGGGGGAACCCGGTGGGGGACGGGGGGGGGGGCGGCTCAGTCCCTCTCAGTCCCGGTAGGCCGATGGTCCTGGCCCCGCGACGCCCGGCCGCACCGCGAACAGCATGCCCGCGCGCGGATGCCGGGCCGAGTCCTCGGGCGTGTAGCCCTCCTGCGAGGTCGTGATCACGAGCACGTCGCGATCCGGGCCGACGAACGCGCAGCTGGACACCTGGGGCGCATCCACCCGCACCGAGCCGACGTGCTCGCCGGTCGGGGAGTAGCGCCGCACCTCGCTGCCGCCCCACAGCGCGATCCAGAGGAACCCCTCGTCGTCGAGGCACATGCCGTCGGGGTGGCCGTCTGCGGGGTCGATCTCGACCACCACCTCGGGATCCGCCACCCCCGGCCGGCCGCTGCCGTCGTCGTCGGTGACCCGGAAGCGGCGCACCTGCTGCGTGGTCGTGTCGATGTAGAGCATCTCGGCGCCGTCGGCGGAGAACGCGGTGCCGTTGGAGATGGTGACGCCCTCGAGCACGGTCGTCGCGCGTCCTCGGTCGAGGAGGTAGAGGGCGCCGGCGCCGGGCGTCTTGTCGAAGGCCATGGATCCCGCCCAGAGCCGGCCCTGCGGATCCACCTCGCCGTCGTTCATGCGGCGCCGGATGCCGTCGGCCGGCAGCACGTCGACCATCGGGATCAGCTCGCCCTCGGCCGTGAGGCGGACGAAGCCGTCGCGCGCGGCGAGCACGTGGCCGCCCTCCGCGTGGCGGACGACCGCGCCGACCGGTCCGCCGACGTGCGTCTCGCGGACCGGCCCGACCGCGAACGTCACGGGATCGAACGCGGCCTCGCGCACGATGCCGACGTACTGGTCGGCCCAGAGGAGGGTGCCGCGCTCGGTGTCCCAGAGCGGCGCCTCGGCGTGCTCGGCGCGGACGGCGTCGAGCGGCACGGCGTCCCAGACGGCGACGCTCATCGAGGATCCGCCGAGATGCCGTCCCGCGGCCCGCGCTCCGGCGCGCCCGCGCCCTCGTAGGCGCGCTGCGGCATCTGCGTCGCGAGCTTGCCGCCGCTCACGTCGACGAGCGTGCCCGTGATGTAGCCGGCGCGGTCGCTCGCGAGGAAGACGAGGAGGTCGGCCACGTCGTCGGGCCGCTCCCAGCGGCGGATGCTGAGGGTGTCCAGCAGGCGGTCCTGCGCCGGCTCCGGCATCTCGGCGAAGCCGTTCATGGCGGTGGGGATCATGCCGGGTGCGTAGGCGTTGACGGTGATGCCCCACGGCCCGAGCTCGCTTGCGAGCACGCGCGTGAACTGCACGACCGCGGCCTTCGAGGCCCCGTAGGCGGCCGCGCCGACGCTCGGGATGACGGCCGCGAACGACGCCGCGTTGATGATGCGCCCGCCTCCCGCCGCCTTCATCGTGGGGATGACGGCCTGCGAGAGCAGGAACACGCCGCCCACGTTCACGTCGAACGCCGCCTGGAAGCGCGCGGGCTCGAGCGTCTCGACCGACCCCTCGACGTTGATCCCCGCGTTGTTCACCAGCACGTCGACGCGGCCGGCCTCCTCGACCACCTGCGCGATCGCCGCCTGCACGGAGGCCTGGTCGGTGACGTCGGCGACGATCGCGGTGATCCCGTCCGGCAGCGCGTCGCGGAAGCGGAGGTCGAGCCCGAAGACCCGGCAGCCCTCCTCCCGGAAGCGCTCGGCGATGGCGCGGCCGATGCCCTGCGCGGCACCGGAGACGACGACGAGCCTGTCGTTGAGGTCGATGAGCATGCGTGTTCCCCACAGTCCTAATAGCGTTTCCCTCAACGTAGGGGAGACCGCCATGTCCGGAGCACGGACGCACGACCAGCACGACGACCACGAACGCGACGCGCCGGGGGAGGGAGCGGCGAGCCTGCGGACCCTGTGGATCAGCGGCGCGGGATCCGGCGTCGGCCGCGCGACCGCCGTCGCCGCGGCCCGTGACGGCTGGCACCTCGTGCTCTCGGGCCGCCGCCGGGAGGCGCTCGAGGAGACGCGCGCGCTGGTGGACGACCTCGGATCCACCGCGGTCGTCGCCCCGCTCGACGTGACCGACGACGCCGCGCTCGCCGCCGTGGTCGCGGGCCTCGACCGGCTCGACGGCGTGGTGGTCGCGGCCGGCCTCAACGCCCCGCGCCGCTCCTGGGCCGATCAGGACCTCGCCGACTTCGACCGCATCGTCGCGACCAACCTCACCGGACCCGCGCACCAGGTGGCCGCCGCGCTCCCGCTGCTGCGGGCCTCCGGCGGCACGGTCGTGCTCGTCTCCTCGTACGCGGCGTGGACCCATTCGCCCGGAGCCGGTGTCGCCTACAGCGCCTCGAAGACGGCGCTCTCGACGCTCGTGCGCGACCTCAACGCGCAGGAGGCGGGCGCCGGGATCCGCGCCACGCACCTCTGCCCGGGCACCATCGACAGCGACTTCCTCGCGCTCCGGCCGACCGTGCCCGACGCCGCCGAGCGCGCCGCGATGCTCGCGCCCGAGGACGTGGCGCGCGCCGCGATGTTCGTGCTCGCCTCGCCGCCGCACGTGCGGATCGACGAGCTGGTGCTGTCCCCGATGTCGCAGCGCGGCGGGTTCTAGCCCGGCCCGACCTGCCAGGGGCGGTGGACGTCAGTCGCCGCCGCCGCCTCCACCGTCTCCGCCTCCGCCGTCGCCTCCGCCGCCATGGCCACCGCCGTCGCCGCCGTGCCCGCCGTGCCCGCCGTGCCCGCCGTCACCGTGGCCTCCGCCGTGCCCGTCGGCCATGTGCCCGCTCCACGCGTCGGTCGGGACGTACATGCCGCCGCCGTCGTTCCGCGTGCTCCCTCGGCGGGTCCGCGGCCCGCGCCGATCCCGCGATGTCCCGAAGCCCGTCAGCCCGGCGACGAGGACCAGCACGAGGAACACGGCGTAGCCGACGAGGAACGGCGGGGAATCCATGGCGCCACCCTAGGTGCGGCCCGACGCCCGTGGACAGGGCCGCGGGGATCCGCCGCCGTCAGCTCGCCCCCGGCACCACGATCCCGCGCTCGTACGCGAACACGACCGCCTGCACGCGGTCGCGCACGCCGAGCTTCAGCAGCAGGCGCGAGACGTGCGTCTTCACGGTGGCCTCGCCGAGGTAGAGGCGCTCGGCGATCTCCGCGTTCGCGAGCCCCTCGGCGAGGAGCCGCAGCACCTCGAGCTCGCGGTCGGTGAGGGTCTGCACGCGCGGGTCCGTCGGGATCGTCGGGATCGGCGCGGGGGAGGCGGCGTCGGCGGATCCGCGGCCGAAGCGCTCGATGACGCGGCGCGTGACGTCGGGCGAGAGCAGCGCGTCGCCGCGCGCGATCACGTGCACGGCCTCCACGAGCGACTCGGGCGATGCGCTCTTCAGCACGAAGCCGCTCGCGCCCGCATCCAGCGCGGTGAAGAGGTAGTCCTCGCGGTCGAACGTCGTGAGCATGAGGACGCCCGCGCGGATCGCGGGGTCGGCGACGATGCGCCGCGTGGCCTCGAGGCCGTCGACGCGGGGCATCTGCACGTCCATGCAGATCACGTCGGGCGCGAGCGCGGCGGCCAGGCGCACGCCCTCCTCGCCGTCGGCGGCCTCGCCGACCACCTCGATGCCGTCCTCGCTCTCGAGGATCACCCGGATCCCGGCGCGCACGAGCGCCTGGTCGTCGACGAGCAGGACGCGGATGGATGCGGGGGAGCCGGGCGCGGGGGAGCCGGGCGCGGGGGAGGTCGGGTCGGCGGTCATGCGCGGGTCTCCTCGGGGATGGTCACGTCGACCGGGACGGGCAGCGGCACGGGCGGCACGACCGGCGTCGGCCCGGTCGGCACCGAGGCGCGCACGAGGTAGCCGCCGCGGGCCTTCGGGCCGATCTCGATGGATCCGCCCACCGCCGCCACGCGCTCCCGCATGCCGCGCTGGCCGAGGCCGCCGGGCCCGTTCCGCACGCCACCCGCGGCCGCCGACGCCGCCGCGCCCGCGGGACCGCCGTCGCTCACCTCCACCTCGACGCGGTCGGCCAGGTACCGGAGGCGGAGGTCGACGCGGGCGCCCGTGCCCGCGTGCTTCCGCACGTTCGTGAGCGACTCCTGCGCCACCCGGTAGACGATGAGGTCGACCGTGGGCGTGAGCGGCCGCGGCGTGCCGATGACGTCGAAGGCGACGGCGAGGCCGGCTCCGCGCGCATCCGCCACGAGCTCGTGCAGCTGGTCGACGCCGCGGGTGGATGCGGTTCGGGTCGGATCGGAGTCGGCGGCGCCATCGGATCCCGCGCCGTCGTCCTCCTGCCGGAGCGCGATGAGCATGCGGTGTAGCTCCTCGATGGCGCTGCGCGCGTTGTCCTCCACGATGCCGAGCGATGCCGCCGCCTTCTCGGCGTCGCGCGCGAGGACGCGCCTGGCCGCGCCCGCGTGCACGCCCATCACGGAGACGTGATGCGCGACGACGTCGTGCAGCTCGCGGGCGATGCGCACCCGCTCGAGCGTGACGGCCTGCTCCGCGACCCGCTCGCGCTCGGTCGCGAGCTCGGCCGTGCGCGTCTCGAGGGCGCAGCGGTCGCGCGCCGACGCCCATTCCCGGTCGCCGAAGTACCAGGCGCCGCCGAAGTAGAGGAGGTTCGTGATGATGGAGATGAGGCCAGCGGCGACGGGGGCGGACACCCAGGCGTCGGCGGGGGCGTTGTCGAACCGCGATCCCCTGATGGCGAGGAAGCCGGAGGCCTGCAGCAGGGTCGCGAAGAGCCACGCGAACATCCCCAGCACTATGACCCCGCGCACGATGCGGGCGCGCACCCGGTTCCGGCCCCACGCGCCGAGAGAGTAGAACGCGATGAAGATGGCGATGTTGGCGAACATCGTCTCGGGCACCCGCTGGTAGACGCCGACGATGTACACCGCGCTCACCAGGAGCGTGAGCGCCTCCGGCTGGAGGCGGCGGAGGGCGAGCGGCAGGCTCATCACGAGGATCCACGCGACGATGACCCACATCGGCGGCCGCGACGGGAAGATGCCCACCGCGTAGGAGATGATGCAGCTCCCGGTGGTGAGCACGAGCATCACCAGCGCGAGGAGCACGTCGAAGCGCAGCCCGGCGCGGTCGGGCCGCGGGCGCACCCAGAACCGGTCGACGCTGTCGGGTGCGGGTGCGGCGCTCATCCGCCCACGGTATCGACGCGGCCGCCGCGGGCGCATCCGCCGGATGACGGAACGGGCACGCTATCCGGCCGCGTCGGCAGGCGCGTCCGCAGGCCCACCGTCCGGCCCCGCGAGTCGGATGCGCGGCACGGGCGGCGTGCCCATCCCCGCGCCGATGAAGTAGCTCGCCTCGGGCGGCTGGTCGTAGCCCGTGTTCTGCCACGCGACCGCCAGCCGGTAGACGGGGTCCTGCATGAGCGTGCGCAGCCGCATGTCCGACTGGTCGGTGGTGGAGTAGATGCGCAGCTCGCTCGAGTCGGCGCTGCGCCACACGAGCTCCTCGCGCCAGTCGCCCATCAGGTCGGCCTGGAGCATCGGGTCGCCCTTGGTGCCGTTGTCGCTCAGGGCGCCGTCGGCCCGGAGGACCGTGCGCTGGGTCGCGGTGGCCCAGTCCCACTTCGCGATGAGGGGCGTGCCGGCGCCGATCGAGGCGTCGTAGTCGTCGTCCACGATCTCGCGGAGCGGATCCCCGTCCCACCACGCCGTGAAGACCGTGCCCGGCATGCGGTTCGCGATGAGGTCGCCGTCCGCCGAGCGGAGCTGCGGGTGGTCCTTCCCGTCGGGCCCGAGCCCCGACGCCCACGCCTCCGCGCCGGGGTGGCGGGGATCGACGTCGGCCGCGGATCCGCGCCCCGTGTCGTGGTCGCCGGGGATGCTCCAGAGGATGCGGCCGGTGCGGGCGTCGCGCATGGTCGCCGCCCGATCGCCCGAGCGGGACATGATCTCGTGCACCGCGAACACCTCGTAGCCCGGGTCGTCCGGCACGAGGTCGGCCACGTGCAGGGCGTCGCCGTGCCCGAGGCCGGTGGAGTAGAGGAGCGTCCCGTCGTCGTCGACCGTCATCGAGCCGAACACGATCTCGTCGCGCCCGTCGCCGTCGACGTCCGCGACCTCCATGGCGTGGTCGCCTTCGCCGGCGGCCGCCGCGTTGCCCGGGGTGGCGCTGTCGAGGATCCACCGCTCCACCAGATGCCCGTCGCGCAGGTCGTAGGCGGCGATGGCCGTGCGCGCGTAGTAGCCGCGGCTCACGATGAGGCTGGGGCGCTCGCCGTCGAGGTAGGCGGTGGCGGCGAGGAAGCGGTCGACCCGGTTGCCGTAGGTGTCGCCCCACGACGCGATGGCGCCGCGCGGCGGGTCGTACGGCACGCTGTCGATGACGGCGCCCGTGAGCCCGTCGAACACCGTGAGCGACTCGGGACCCTCCAGCACGCGTCCGGCGGGGTTCCGGTGATCGGCGGACGCGTCGCCGAGCACGTTCCCCTGGCCGTCGACCGTGCCGTCGGCCGTCTTCATCGCGACCTCGGCCCGGCCGTCGCCGTCGTAGTCGTAGACCTGGAACTGCGTGTAGTGGGCCCCGGCGCGGATGTTCGGGCCGAGGTCGATGCGCCACAGGCGGGTGCCGTCGAGCCGGTACGCGTCGAGGAGGACGGGACCCGTGTACCCGGCCTGGCTGTTGTCCTTGGAGTCGCTCGGGTCCCACTTGACGAACAGCTCGTACTGCCCGTCGCCGTCGGCGTCGCCCACGCTCGTGTCGTTGGCGCTGTAGCCGTACGACTCGCCCGTGGGTGTGACGCCGTCGGCGGGCCGGTCGAGGGGCACCGACGTGTACGGGCCGGTGCGCACGCCGAACGAGCCGGTGACCGGCGCCTCGACGCCGTCGAGCACGCTCGAGACGACGTAGTGCGCGTCGGGCCCGCCGTCGGGGTCGAGCAGGTCGGTGGCGTCGGTGAGCGGTGACGGCGTGATGCGCGAGCCGTCGCGGTCGACGACGAACGCGATCGCGTCGGGGTCGGTGCCGAGCATGCGCCAGGAGAGGTGCACGCCGCCCGGGACCGCAGTGGCCTCCGGCGCGCGGTCGAGGCGCTCCATCTGGCGGGCGCCGGTGCCCGACGCCGCGGTGGCGGATGCGGACGAGGGAGCGGCCGTGGCCCCGGGGTCGCCGGCTGCCTCCGCCGGGGCTGCGGATGCGGGGAGCTGGGCGACCGCGACGGCGCCCGCCACGAGCGCGGCGACGAGGGCGCGGCGGAGCCGGCGGCGAGGGACGGGCACGGAGCCTCCGGGTGGATGACGAGGGGATGCGCGAGCCCGATCCGGCGCGGCGGGCCCACGGTAGGGGCCGGTCGTCCGCCGGCGCGGACACCCTCCCCCGCGGCGGCGCGGCGGCGGCGGCGCGGGTGCGGACACGCGCGATGCGGCGCCCTCCGATGACGGGAGGCTGTGGCCGGACATCGAGATAGGCCGCATGGGTCAACCGGTGCCAGACTGGCGCGACGGGCGCATCCGCCCGGCCGTCTCTCCCGCACCGCCGCGGATCCTCCTCCGTGCACGCCGTCCGCCCGCACGAGAGGCGCCCGACCTCCCGTCCCGCGCCCTCGTCGCCCGCTCGCGCGCTCGCCGGCCGGATCCGCTCGCACCACCACCGCCGACGCCCGCGCCGGCACGAAAGGACCCCATGTCCGACACCACCGCATCCGCCCGCCCGGCGGCCGGGGGCACCGGCGCGTCCGGGACGCCCGGCGCCGCCCGGCCCGCCGCCCCCGTCGTCTCGCGCCGCGCCTGGCAGGCGCTCATCGTGCTGCTGGCCGGCATGTTCATCGCGCTGCTCGACACCACGATCGTGAACGTGGCGCTGCCCACCATCCGCACGAGCCTCGAGGCCTCCGAGTCGACGCTGAGCTGGATCATCTCCGGCTACGCGCTCGCGTTCGGCCTCGCGCTGATCCCCGCGGGCCGACTCGGCGACCGCTACGGGCACAAGTGGGTGTTCGTGACGGGCATCGCGCTCTTCACGCTCGCCAGCCTCGCGTGCGGCGTGGCCCAGGACGACCTCCAGCTCGTGATCGCGCGCGTGGTGCAGGGGCTCGCCGGCGGACTGTTCGTGCCCGCGGTGACCGCCTTCATCCAGCTGCTGTTCCCGCCGCAGGCGCGCGGCAAGGCGTTCGCCATCATGGGCGCCGTCATCGGCGTCTCCTCCGCCCTCGGCCCGATCGTGGGAGGCCTCATCATCCAGGCGGCGGGGGAGGAGTCGGGCTGGCGCCTGGTCTTCTTCGTGAACCTGCCCGTCGGCCTCGCGACCGTCATCGCGGCGATCTTCCTGCTCCCGAGCCGGAAGGTGGCCGAGGAGGTCGCGGGCGACGTGCGCGCGCAGTCCGGGCAGCGCCCGGGTGCGCAGGGCGGTGGCGCCCCGACGAAGGCCGCCGCCCCCGCGGCATCGGGCGTCGACCTCGTCGGCATCCTCCTCGTGAGCGCCGGCCTCGTGGCCCTGCTCGTGCCGCTGATCGACGGCCAGGACCAGGGCTGGCCGCTCTGGACCTACCTCTCGCTCGCCGGCGGCGTCGTGCTCCTCGCGCTCTTCGGCGCGTGGGAGGTCATGCAGACGAAGCGCTCCAAGGGCGTCCTCGTGCCGCCGCACCTGTTCTCGCACGCCGCGTTCACGGGCGGCGTGATCCTCGCGATGGTCTACTTCGCGGCCTTCACGAGCATCTTCTTCACCATCTCGATCCTGTGGCAGTCGGGCCTCGGCAACTCGGCGCTCGCGTCGGGCCTCGTCTCGATCCCGTTCGCGATCGGCAGCATCGTCGGCTCCTCGCAGAGCAACCGCCTGACGAACCGCCTCGGCCGCACCGTGCTCGTGATCGGCACGGCGCTCGTCAGCGTCGGCCTCATCTGGCTGTGGCTCGTGCTGCTGAACACGGCGGCCGCGGACCTGAACAGCTGGATGCTGCTCGTCCCGCTGCTGCTCGCGGGCATCGGCAACGGCCTCTTCATCGCCCCGAACGCGCAGTTCATCGTCGCGACGGTCGACCCCGCGGAGGCGGGCGCGGCATCCGGCGTCATCGGCACCGTGCAGCGCGTCGGCTCGGCGGTCGGCATCGCGGTGATCGGCAGCGTGCTCTTCGCGGGCGTGGCGGGCGCCGGGATCCGCGGACCGCAGATGGTGCCGCAGGCGTTCACCGACGCGTCCGCCCAGGCGATGGGCGTCAGCGCGATCTTCGCGGTCGCCGCCTTCGCGCTCGTGTTCGCCCTGCCGCGGCGGGTGTCGCGCGGGCACTGACCCGCGCCGCTCCACCTCCCTCTCGCCGATCCGGATCCGTCCGGGTCGGCGAGAGCCGTCTCGAGGCCAGGCAGGCCGGCGCGCGCACGGGTCTCGACAACGGGTTCCCCACGCGCGAGGGTCGTCCGCATGAGCCTCTTCCTCACCTGCCCCGTCGCGGACGTCGCACGCGCGGCCGCCTTCTACGCCGCTCTCGGCTGGACACGGATCGACGCCATGTCCGGTCCGCGGAACGCGTGCTTCGCGATCGCGCCCGACCAGTTCGTCATGCTCGCCAGCCGCGAGATGTACGCGAGCGTCGGGGGCGTCGAGGAGCTGGTCGGCGGCCCCGACTCGCCCTCGAAGGTGAACGTCTCGTTCGACCTCGACAGCCGCGCGGCGGTGGACGCGCTCGTCGAGCGGGCCCGCGCGGCCGGCGGCCGCATCGGCGACACCGACGAGCACCCCGCGATGTACCAGCGCCAGTTCGACGACCTCGACGGCTACCACTACTCGCCGTTCTGGATGGACCCGGGCGCGGACGCCTAGCCGGCCGCGCGGATCCGGTCCCGCAGCCGCCCGAGCGCGTCGGCTGCGCCGTGCAGCACCGCGATGTGGCCGTCGCCCGGGCGGATCACGAGCTCGACGCCCGGCACGCGGTCGGCGAGCCAGCGCGCGTGGGCGACGGGCGCGATGCGGTCGGCGTCGCCGTGCAGGAGGACCACCGGCGCGCGGATGGCCGCGAGGTCGACGCCCCAGGCGGCGACGAGCGCGAGGTCGTCGTCGACCATGCCGCCGGGCCCGGCATCCAGCCCGTGCGCCGCGACCCGGTCCAGCCACGCCCAGTCGCCCTCGAGCGCGCGCAGGTCGCCGTCGGTGAACATCGCCGGGTCGAACTCGGACGCGGCGAGCTCCGCCTCGAGCGCCTCCGCGCCCATGAGGGCCGCGCGCAGCTCCCGCTCGCCGCCCGCGTGCATGCCGGCGAACCAGTCGAGGCCCTCCGCATCGACGGGCGCGAGGGCGGCCCCGCACAGCGCGCCGAGGACGCGCCCCGGGAGCGCGGCCGCGGCGGCCAGGGCGAGCACCGCGCCGCTCGAGTGCCCGAGCACGGCGAAGCGGTCTATCCCGAGGGCGTCGGCGACGGCCGCGTCGTCGGCGGCCGCGTCGGCGACGGTCCGGCCCGGGCGCCGGGTGGATCCGCCGTACCCCGGCCGGTCGTACGACACCCACCGGATCCCGCGGCCCGCGGGCGCCTCGACGAGCGGCGCGGGCGGCGGCCCGACGTTCGGGGTGCCGTGGTGGTAGACGACCACGAGGTCGGCGGCGTCGCCCGGTCCCGTGTCGTAGCAGTGCAGCGTGCGGCCGTCGGGGAGCCGCAGGTCCGTCTCGGTGAGCATGGGGTGAGCGTAGGCGCGCGGTCGCCCGGCGGACAGGGTCGGCCGCGACCCGGGACGCGCGGGCCGCACGGTGACAGGATCGGCGCATGGACGAGGCGCAGCGCAGCGAGCTCCGGGAGCTGCGCCGTCGCGCGTACGGACCGCGGCCCGACCTCGACGAGGCCGAGCTCGACCGCCTGCGGGAGCTGGAGTCGCAGCAGGGCCGGTCGGGCGCCGGGTCCTCGGCCTCCGCGCCGGCGCGCGCGCCCCTCGCTGCGCCCCCGGCTGCCCCCGCGGATCCGTCCGCCGACCAGCGCGACGCCGCCGAGGACGACCGCGACGCCGCCGAGGAGGGCCCGGCCGAGGCCGCCGCCGCCCGCCCGGCGTCCCCGCGGCGCCGCCGCACCGCGATCCTCTGGGCGGCGTCCGTCCTCGTCGCGGTCGGCGCGACCGTCGCGCTCACCTCGGGACTCACGTCGATGACGGGCCGCGACGTCGGGACCGTCGCGCTGGATCCCGACCGCCCCGTCCCCGACCGCTGGGACGACTGGTACCAGGACGTCGCCACGGGCGTCGGCGAGTTCCACGGCCTCACGGTCATCGGCCTCGAGAACCCCGCGGACGACGAGGCGTGCGTCACGGTCGTCGCCCCGCGCTTCGCCCGCGGGGCGAACCCCGTCGGCGGGTGCGCGGCGGGCTCGTTCCCGGCCCGCGGCGTCCTCACGGTCACGGGCGACATGCCGGCCGAGCTCCGCGACGAGTTCCCCGAGGGCACGGCGCTCGAGTTCGTGCTCGAGGGCGGATCCGTGCGCGTCACGGCGGGCTGAGGGCCGCGGCGCCCGGCCGCGGGGATCAGCCGAGGATCGCGCGCATCTTCTCGTAGAAGGGCGAGGGGTCGCCGGCCAGCGAGTCCTTCACCATGCGGCTCCATTCGTCGACGACGACCTCGAAGGATCCGGCGACCAGCCCGTCGAGCGACGCCCGCGGCACGTCGCGAGGGTCGATCATCGGGCCGTCGTAGCCGGCCATGATGTCGGTGTCGGCCGCCCCGAGGTGCACGCCCTGCACGAACGTGCCCTGCCCGGCGAGCTCCAGCCGCACCGCGTTCGTCATGTTCCACTCGGCCGCCTTCGCCGCCGCGTAGCCGCCGTTGGCGGGGGTCGAGAACCACGACAGCGCCGAGAGGATGTTGACGATCGCGCCGCCGCCGTTGGCCGCGAGCACGGGCGCGAAGGCGCGGATCACGCCGAGCGTGCCGTAGAAGTGGGTGTCCATCTCGCGGCGGATCTCCGCCATGTCGCCCGTGACGAGCGTCGCGCCCGTGGAGATGCCCGCGTTGTTGACCACGAGCGTCACGTCCTGCGCGGCCTCGGCCGCGGCGGCCACCGACGCCGGGTCGGCGAGGTCGAGGCGCAGCACCTCGACGCCGGGGATGTCGATCGCCTCGGGGCGGCGCGCGGTCGCGTAGACCTTGCGGGCGCCGCGCGCGAGCAGCTCCTCGACGAAGGTGCGGCCGATGCCGCGGTTGGCGCCGGTGACGAGGGCGACCTGATCCTGGATGTCCATGCGTGCTCTTCCTCCTGCCGCCCGCGTCGTTCGCGCGGTGCGGCGCGGCCTACGCTAGGAGTTGACGTCGACGTGAAGGGCAAGTCCGCCCGGCGGATCGACAGGATCACCACCATCACCACGAGGGACGAGGACGGCATGCTGCGGATCGGCGACGTGGCGGGGCGCGCGGGCGTGAGCACGCGGGCGCTCCGGTACTACGAGGAGCAGGGCCTGCTGCCGGCCGAGCGCACGATGAGCGGCCAGCGCGTCTACCCGGAGGCCGCGGTCGAGCGCGTGCAGCTGATCCAGCAGCTGTTCGCGGCGGGCCTCCCGAGCCGCACGATCCGCCAGCTGCTCCCGAGCGTCGACACCGGCGTCGCGGCGCCCGAGTCGCTCGCGCTGCTGCGCTCCGAGCGCGACCGGATAACCGCGGCCATCGCCGAGCTCGAGCGGGCGCGCGAGGAGCTCGAGCGGGTCATCGACGTCTGCCTGCACCCGACGCCGGAGCACTGCCCGGCGCTGCGCGAGGGCGGGCCGGCGTACGCGGGCACCGCGACCGTGGCTGCGTGACCGGCCCGGCTACCGGGGGCGCGGCCGGATCCGATCCGCGCGTCCACGACACGCGGGGGGCGCGCCTCATCGGGCGGAGGAGGCCGTGACCGCGACCGTGCCCCTGCCTCGCCTCCTCGCGGACCGCGCGCCGGTCTTCGCCGCGCCCATGGCGGGCGGGGCCTCGACCCCCGAGCTCGTGATCGCGGCCGCGACGGCCGGGCACTTCGGGCAGCTCGCCGCGGGCTACCTCACGCCCGAGGCGCTGAGGACGCAGATCGAGGCGGTCCGGGAGCGGACGGCCGTGTTCGGCGTGAACCTGTTCGTGCCCCACGCCTCCCGGGCCTCGGTGCGCGAGCACGATCGGTACCGTGCGGCGCTGCGGCCGACGGCCGAGCGGCTGGGGGTGCTCGAGCTCCCCGACCTCCACGAGGACGACGACCGCTGGGAGGAGAAGGTCCAGCTCCTCCTCTCGGACCCTGTCCCGCTCGTCAGCTTCACGTTCGGTCTCCCGTCCGCGGACCTCATCCGCAGCCTCCGTGCTCGCGGCTCCCTCACGGTGCAGACCGTCACATCCGCGGGGGAGGCGCGCGCAGCGGAGGACCTCGGCGTCGACGTGCTCGTCGTGCAGGCCGCCGACGCGGGAGGGCACTCCGGGGTGATCGACCCGCGGGGAGCCCCGTCCGCGCTGTCCCTGCCGGATCTCGTGGAGCAGGTCCGTCGATCCTCGGGGCTGCCCGTGATCGGCGCGGGCGGCATGGCGTCGCCGGGCGCGGTCCCGCCGGCCCTCCGAGCGGGCGCGGCGGCGGTCGCGGTGGGCACCGTGCTGCTGCGCTCGCCGGAGAGCGGAGCGTCACGCGTGCACAAGGACGCGCTGATCGATCCGGTGTTCGATCGCACGGCCCTGACGCGGGCCTTCACGGGCCGTCTCGCGCGCGCACTGGTCAACCGCTTCGTCGAGGATCACGACTCCGACGCTCCGGCGGCGTACCCCGCCGTCCACCACCTCACCCGGCCGATCCGTTCCGCGGCCGCCGCGCTCGGCGACGCGAGCGCGGTGCATCTCTGGGCCGGCACCGGTTGGCGGCTCGCGGATGACCGTCCCGCCGGCGAGGTGCTCGCCTCCCTCGCCCGCGAGGTCTGAGCGGGCCGGGCGAGGGGTCCCGTGATGTCCCCCGGCCGGTCGGTTCCGCGTCCGTGCGGCTACGGCCGCTCGTCCACCACGCCCACGAAGCGGCTGCCGATCCCGTCGACCTCGCGGCGGGCGAGGCCGAGCGCGGGCTCGGGGAGCTCGTCGGGGGAGTGTCGCTCGCAGGAGAGGTGGGAGAACTCCGGCCACCACTTCTTCGGGCGCACGGCCTCGGTGAAGCCGCAGATCTCGCACGTGAGCTGCACCCAGACGGGCCGCTTGCCGGTCGCGTTGGCGCGGGACTGCGCGAGCCAGGCGGGCGGATCCGCATCCATCGCCGCGATCTCGGACTCGGGGACGCGCCCCGGGATGCCGTGGCGCGTGGCCATCTCCAGCGGGATGCCCAGCCGCAGCGCGGCCTCTCGTCTCGTGATCATGTCGCTCCAGGGTACGCGGCGGTGCCGGCCGCCTGAGCATCGCCCGAGATGAATTGCGCACAACCTTGTTCCATGGCAGGGTCGACCCATGACCGATCGCGAGCCCTGCGCCCCCGCCGACGAGACGGCGCCGCCCGCGCGCATCGCCGACGAGCTGGTCTGCTTCTCGCTCTACACGGCGTCGCGGTCGACCACGCAGGCCTACCGCGCGCTCCTCGCGCCGTGGGGCATCACCTACCCGCAGTACCTCGTGCTGGTGCTGCTGTGGTCGGGCGACGACCGCACGGTCACCGAGCTCGGGCAGCAGCTCGACCTCGACTCGGGCACGCTGTCGCCGCTGCTCGCGCGCATGGAGGAGGCCGGCTTCATCGCCCGCCGCCGGATCTCCGCCGACCAGCGCGTGGTCACGGTGTCGCTCGCCGAGCGCGGACGCACGGTGCGGGCCGAGCTCGCGCACGTGCCCGCGGCGATCATCCGCGGCATGGGACTCGACCTCGACCGCGCGCGCCAGCTCCTCGCCACCCTGCACCTGCTGACCGCCGGCATGCAGGACGCCACGGCCGAGGCGCTCGCGCACCCCGCGACCCGGCCGGCCGAGGCGTCGGCGCGCACCCGCACCCCCTGATCCGCACCACCCACCGGCCGCGCATCCGCCGCGGCGAACCGGCCGCCACGAGCGGCCACGAACGGAAGGAACCACATGGACGCCCTCTACACCGCCGAGGCCCTCGCCACGGGAGCCGGCCGCGACGGCCGCGTCGCCGTCAGCGACAGCGACCTCGCGCTCGACCTCTCCATCCCCAAGGAGATGGGCGGATCGGGCGAGGGCGCGAACCCCGAGCAGCTGTTCGCCGCCGGCTACGCCGCGTGCTTCCACTCCGCGCTGCAGGGCGTCGCCCGCGCGCGCAAGGTGAAGATCGCCGACTCCAGCGTGGGCAGCCGCGTGAGCATCGGATCCAACGGGCAGGGCGGCTACCAGCTCGCCGTGCACCTCGAGGTCGTCATCCCCGGGGTCGAGCACGACCTCGCGCAGGAGCTCGCCGACCAGGCCCACCAGGTCTGCCCCTACTCGAACGCGACCCGCGGCAACATCGAGGTCACCGTCACGGTCTCGGACGACTGATGGCCGGCGTCACCCGCACGTCCTTGCCGCGCACCGCCGCCCGCGTGGTGCTGGGCTCGTTCCTCGCGTTCGCCGGGGTCTCGCACCTCACGGTGGCGCGCGAGGAGTTCCGCGCGCAGGTCCCGAAGTCGCTGCCGGTGCCCGAGGACGTGACCGTCATCGGATCCGGCGTGGCGGAGATCACGCTCGGCTCGGCCCTGCTGTTCGCGCGCTCGCGCCGCGGCCTCGCGGGCTGGGCGGCCGCCGCGTTCTTCACGGCGATCTTCCCGGGCAACATCGCGCAGTACGTCCACAAGCGCGACGCGTTCGGCCTCGACACCGACGCCAAGCGCTTCCGCCGCCTGTTCTTCCAGCCGGTGCTCATCGCGCTGGCGCTCTGGTCGACGGGGGCGCTGAAGAAGCGCTGACCCGCCTCCTCGCATGACGACGGCCACCGGATCCCGCAGGGGACCGGTGGCCGTCCGTCGTGACGGTGCGGGTCAGCGCGAGGGGAGGCGGCGCACGCGCTCGGGGGCGATCGCGCGCACGGCGTCGACGACGGCCTCGACCAGCTCCGATGCGCGCCGGAGCGAGCGGGTGCCGATCTGGAACAGGCGCGCGTCCTCCGACACCAGCACCACCGACTCGTCGGAGACGAGCGCGACGACGACGCGCTCCAGGTCGATGGACCAGGACCGGCCGTCCATGAGGATCAGGAGCCGCGTGGCGTCCACGGCGAACGTGCTCCGCGCCGGGAACGGGGCGATCCCGCTGCGCCACGTGCGCAGGCCGCGGACGGCGCTCGCGAACTCCTCGGGGGAGAGGGAGCGCGAGGGCGCCATGTCGTCGATCCGGATCCCGATCTCCCGCGCGAGGACCTCGGGATCGCCCGTGTCCGCCTCCTCGGAGAACATCACGATGAGGGAGGGCAGCGCCTCCGCCCAGGCCCGGCGCAGCGTCTCCCCGTCCATGGCGGCACCGGCCCGCAGCCGGTCCTCGACGTCGACCGTGTCGTCGCCGAAGAGCAGGGCGGACGCCGATTCCGAGGCGCGCGCCTGGATGAGGCGCCGCGGCGCCTCGAGGAGGAGCTGGGCGTCCGAGCGACCGCGGGCGATGCCGAGCGGCGAGAACCCCTCCACGGCGATCGAATGCAGGAGCGCGACCGTCTGGACCGTCGCCGCGCGCACGTGCTGCGGAGGGGCGCCGACCACGATGTCGAGCTGCACGGCGTCGTCGTCGATGCGCGATGCGTGGACGTCGACCGTGTAGGTCAGGCCCTCCTCCATGCGGAGGCGCTGATGGCAGTCGACGGAGAGGGCGTGGTCGAGGGCGAGCGACACCGTCGCGGGCACGACCACGGACGCCGCCACGCCGGGGAGCTCCGTCGGGACCGCCACCGGCGTGGTCGTCCCGCGAGCCGTCGACGCGCGGTGCACGCGCCCGGCGGACGGCGCGGGGAGCTCGAGCGCGGGCGCGACCGCCCACGGGCCGGTGACGAGGACCACGGCGCGGTCGGCCGTGAACCTCTCGCGCACCCAGGCGACGACCTCGTCCCGGGTGACGCTGGCGAGGGCCGGCGTCCCGGCGCCGACGAGCCCGGGTCCGGCGTAGCCGAAGCGGATCGTGGCGAGCCCGGGCGCGAGCCCCTCGTAGCGCAGGGGGTCCTCCATCTCGATGATCGCGAGCTCGCGCGCCACCTGCTCCTCCGTGAGCCGGTCGACGTGGGTGATGGCATCGCAGATGCGCCGGATGGAGTCCTCGCACTCGTCGCGGGCCGACGCGCTCGAGAAGACCACGCTCCGGTCGAGGGTGCTGCCGTTGCGCGCCGTCGCATCCGGGCCCGAGAGGACCATGAGCAGGTGCTCGGCGAGGTGCGTGATGCCCGCGAGGTGGGGCGGCTCGTCGCGGCAGCCGACCCCGACGACCAGCTCGATCTCGTGCGGACCCTCCAGCTCGGCGTGGACGACGGGGACGGGGAGGGGCGCGGGACGTTCGGCGGCGGGCACGGAGCGAGGGTCCCACGCGCATCGGGTCGGTCGAGCGAGTTCTCGGGTCCCGCGCGTCCCGTGACCCGGCGCGTGCCTCACCATCGTCCCGCGGTGCGCGGGCGGATCGTCAGCCGGGTCATACGGATCTCTTCGATCCCCACCAGCGGACGCGAGGCGCCCGTCCCCAGACTCCTCGCCATGACGACCTCCCCCGCCCCGGTGGGCGACCGCCCGCCGACCCCCATCCCACCCGCCGATGCCCGCCACCGCGGCCTCCTCGCCCGCACGTTCCTCGGAGACCGGGAGGACGCGCGCTGGCTCCGCCCCGCGCTGTGGGCGCTGCTCGCGGTGACCGCCGTGCTCTACCTGCGCGACCTCAGCGTCTCCGGGTACGCGAACGCGTTCTATGCGGCCGCGGTGCAGTCGGGCACGAAGTCGTGGACGGCCCTCTTCTTCGGATCCCTCGACCCGCAGGGCTTCATCACGGTCGACAAGCCGCCCGCCTCGCTGTGGGTGATGGGGCTCTCCGCCCGGATCCTCGGGTTCTCCAGCACGAGCCTCCTGGTGCCGCAGGCGCTCATGGGCGTCGGCACGGTGGCGCTCACCTGGGCGACGGTGCGCCGCACGCTCGCGGGTCTCGGGCGCACGGCGGCCGACGCGGGCGGCCTCGTCGCCGGGGCCGTCGTCGCGGCGACCCCGGCCGCCGCGCTCATGTTCCGCTTCGACAACCCGGACGCGCTGCTCGTGCTGCTGATGACCGCCGGCGCCTACTGCACGGTCCGGGCGCTGCCCCGGGGCAGCTGGCGGTGGATCGCGCTGGCGGGCGTCGCGATCGGCTTCGCGTTCCTCACCAAGATGCTGCAGGGCTTCCTCGTGCTGCCGGCGCTCGGCCTCGTCTACCTCCTGGCCGCGCGGGCCACGTGGCGGAAGCGCGTGGTCGGTCTCGCGATCGCCACCGGATCCGTCGTCGTCTCCGCGGGCTGGTGGGTCCTCGTGGTCGCGCTCTGGCCGGCGGACGCGCGGCCGTACGTGGGCGGATCCACCGACGACTCGGTGCTCGACCTCGCGTTCGGCTACAACGGGCTCAGCCGGATCGTCGGCGGGGGAGGCGTGGGCGCCGCGCACGCCGAGCCGGGAGGCGACTTCCCCGGCTTCAGCTCCTTCGGCGGCGCGACCGGCGTGCAGCGGCTCTTCACCGACGAGAACGCCCTGCAGATCTCGTGGCTCCTGCCCGCGGCCCTCGTGGCGCTCGCGGTCGGCCTGCTGGTCCTGCGGCGCCGCCCCCTGGCGGATCCCGCGCGGGCCGGGCTGATGCTCTGGGGCGGCTGGCTGCTGGTGACCGGCGTGACGTTCTCGTTCATGTCCGGCACGATCCACCCGTACTACACCGTCGCCCTCGCGCCGGCGATCGGCGGGCTCGTCGCGACGGGCGGCGTGCTCCTCGTCGGGGAACGGCATCGCCTCCTCGCCCGGGTCGGCCTCGCGGCCATGGTCGGCGGCACGGCGGTCTGGACGTGCATCCTCCTGTCGGAGCAGGGCGCGGCGTTCCCCGGGCTCCGCTGGGTGGTGCTCGGCGGCGGCCTCCTCTCCGCGCTCGCGGTGCTGGTCGGGGGCGCCCCGTCGCGCCGTCGGCTCGTGACCGCGGGGGCGCTCGCGGGCGCGCTGTTCGGGCTCGCCGGGACGAGCGCGTTCGCGTTCGCCACGACGACGGTCGGGCATTCCGGATCCACGCCGAACGTGGGGGCGGAGGCGTCGGCGGGCACCGCGGGGCACCGGCCCGGCGGCGGCGCGGGTCGCGAGGGGAGCGGGCCGGAGGAGGGCGGGGGATCCGACGACCGGCCAGCAGCGGGCCCCACCGGCGGCAGCCACGTGGCCGGGTCGCCGGAGCTCGACGCGCTGCTGCAGGCGGCCGGATCCCGCAGGTGGGCGGCCGCGGTGGACGGATCGCAGTCCGCCGCGCAGCTCGAGCTCGACACGGGGACGTCCGTGATGGCCATCGGCGGGTGGTCGCACGACCCGGCGCCGACCCTCGCCCAGTTCCAGGCGCACGTGGCCGCGGGCGACATCGGCTACTACATCGCCGCGGACACGGGGCAGGAGTCCGGGCGCTTCGCGGCGAAGGCCCCCGAGTCGTCGGCGATCCACGACTGGGTCGTCGCGAACTTCACCGCCCGGACCGTCGGCGGCCAGGACGTGTACGACCTCGGGGGCGCGCGGTGACCGGGGCAACCGCCGGCCGCGAGCCGGCGCGCGACCTCGACCTCGAGATCGTGGTGCCCTGCTGCGACGAGGAGGCCACCCTCGCCGCGAACGTGGAGCGGCTGCACGACTTCTGCCGCGCGTCGCTGCGGCGCACCTGGCGGATCACGATCGCCGACAACGCGTCGACCGACGGCACCGCGCGCATCGCCGACGAGCTCGCCGGCCGGCTCGACGGCGTCACCGCCGTGCACCTGCCGCGGCGGGGCCGGGGGCGCGCCCTCAAGGCGGTGTGGTCGGCGTCGCCCGCGCGCGTGCTCGTGTACGTCGACGAGGACCTCTCCACCGACCTCGCCGCGCTCGAGCCGCTCGTGGCGTCGCTGCTCTCCGGCCACTCCGACATCGCGATCGGCAGCCGGCTGGCGGGATCCGCGCGGGTGGTCCGCGGCGGCAAGCGCGAGTTCATCTCCCGCTCCTACAACCTGCTGCTGCGCACCACGATGAACGTCTCCTTCTCCGACGCCCAGTGCGGGTTCAAGGCGATCACGCGGGTCGCCGCCGAGCACCTGCTCCCGCTCGTCGAGGACGACGCGTGGTTCTTCGACACCGAGCTGCTGGTGCTGGCCGAGCACGCCGGCCTGCGGATCCACGAGGTGCCCGTCGACTGGGTGGACGACCCGGACTCCTCCGTCGACATCGCCTCCACCGCGCGCGACGACCTGCGCGGCCTGCTCCGCGTGTCCCGCGGCCTCTCCTCGGGCCGGATCCCGGTCGACCCCGTCTACGACGCCATCGGCCGGCACCCGTTCGTCGCGCCGCCCGTCGGCCTCCGCGGGCAGGTGGTGCGGTTCGCCGCCGTCGGGGTCCTCTCGACGATCGCCTACGCGGTCGTCTACGCCCTGCTCCGGCCGGACGTCGGCCCGCTGAGCGCGAACTTCCTCACGCTCCTGATCACGACCGTCGGCAACACCGCGCTGAACCGCCGCTTCACGTTCGGGTTCCGCGGGCGCGCGGGGGCCGGGCGCCAGCAGCTGCAGGGGCTCGTGGTGTTCGCGTTCGCGTGGGGCATCACCTCGGGGTCGCTCGTGATCCTCGACGCCGTGGCGCCCCGGGCCGGCCACGAGGTGGAGATCCTCGTGCTGACGGCGGCGAACCTCGTGGCGACCGTGCTGCGCTTCGTGATGTTCAAGCTGTGGGTGTTCCGGCCGACGCGGCGGCGCCCGGCGACGCCGGACGTGCCGCCCGGTGCGTCGGCGCCGGGCGTCGCCGCACCGGCCGGGCGCGAGCGGGACGCGGCGCCCGCGCGGATCGACGCCGCCTGACGCCCGCTACCGCAGCATCCGCAGGAACGCCGCGATGTCGTCCGCCAGCAGCCCCGGCTCCTCGTGCGGCGCGAAGTGGCCGCCGCGCGGCATGGTCGTGTACCTGACCACGTCGTAGGTGCGCTCGGCCCAGCTGCGCGGCGGGCGCGCCAGGTCGTGCGGGAACACCGCGACGGCGGTCGGCACCTGCACGCGCCCGACCGGCGCGATGCGTCCGGAGCCGTCCTCGAAGTACGGGCGGAGCGACGTGCCGATGGATCCCGTGAACCAGTAGAGGGAGGCGAGCGTCAGCAGGTGGTCGTCGCTGAAGGCGCGGGACACGTCGCCGCCGCAGTCGCTCCACGCGCGGTGCTTCTCGAGGATCCACGACAGCAGGCCCACGGGCGAGTCCTGCAGCGCGGGCGCGAGCGTGAGCGGACGCGTCCGCTGCTGGTGCTGGTACCCGCCCTCGGCCGCATCCCATGCCCGGGACTCGGCGAGGTGCGCGCGCTCCTCGTCCGTGAGCGTCGCCTCGTCGAGGTCCTGCGGCGCGGCGACCGCCATCAGGTGGATCCCCGCGACCGCCTCCGGGTGGCTCTCGGCCAGCCGCGACGTGATCCCCGCGCCGAGGTCGCCGCCGTGCGCCGCGTACCGCGGGAACCCCAGCTCCTCGGTCATCAGCCGGTGCCAGAGCTCGTGGGTCCGCTCGTCGATGCGCGGCCGTGGCGGCGAGAGCGGGAAGCCGGGGAGCGCGGGCACGATCACGGTGACGGCGTCGGCCGGGTCGCCGCCGGAGCGTGAGGGCGACGACAGCCGCTCGGCGAGCGGCACGAGCTCCAGCGCGGAGCTCGGCCAGCCGTTCGTGAGGACGATCGGGAGGCCGCCGGCGGTCCCCGCGCGCTCGGCATCGAAGCGCAGGTACGAGATCGGCGTGCCGTCGATGTCGGCGACCGCCCAGGGCAACGCGAGGATCTCCCGCTCGCGCGCCCGCCAGTCGAACCCGTCGGCCCAGACGGCGGCGAGGCGACGCAGCGTCGCCGGGTCCGTCCCGGCCTCCCACGCGTCGACCGGCCACTCCGGCACCCAGCGGGTGCGGCGGATCCGGTCGCGCAGGTCGTCGAGGTCGGCGTCGGTGACGTGCAGGGGGAGCGGGTGGGTCATGCGGATCCTGACGTCGGGGCGGCCGGGCCGCACGCCTCCATCCTGCCGCTCCGTCCGCGGGCGTCGCCTACCTCGTGCGCGCCCTCCTGGCAAGCCCCCCGTGGATCCCACACGCCGCTCGGCGCCCGGAGCACGGTGGAGGCGCGGCGGTTTCGCCGCATGAAGAAATAGGAGCACCTATGTACTTCCACGCACAGACCTGGATCAACGAGATCGCCGACGGCGAGCCCGACCCCGCCGCCGCCAACGCGCTGCAGGAGGGCCTCGGCGGCCAGTTCGGCGAGATGCGCACGATGATGCAGTACCTCTTCCAGGCGATGAACTTCCGCGGCGCCGCGGCGAAGCCGTACCGCGACCTCATCCAGGGCATCGGCACCGAGGAGATCAGCCACGTCGAGCTCATCGGCACGACCATCTCCCGTCTGCTCGACGGCGCGCCCGAGTACAGCGGCAAGCTGACCGACCCGCTCGACCCCCCGGGCAGGGGCGGCGCGACGCCGCTGAGCATCGCGCTCGACCACGGCAACATCCACCACCACCTCGTGGGCGCCCAGGGCGCGCTGCCCGTCGACTCGGCGGGCAACCCGTGGAGCGGCAGCTACGTCTACAACTCCGGCAACCTGCCGCTCGACCTGCTCTACAACGTCATGCTCGAGTCGACCGGCCGCCTGCAGAAGTGCCGCATCTACGAGATGACCGACAACCCCGTCGCCCGCGCGACCGTCGCGTACCTCATCGTCCGCGACCAGGCGCACGAGAACGCGTACGCGAAGGCGCTCGAGACGCTCGACGTCGACTGGGGCACGCTCCTGCCGATCCCGAAGACCAACGCGGAGCAGTTCCCCGAGGTCAAGAAGCTGGTGGACCTGGGGCTCCAGAGCACGCAGTACAGCTTCGACCTCGACGGCAAGAGCGAGGCCGGCCGGATCTTCCAGGGCGCGTCGCCCTCGAAGGACGGCACCGACCTCACCGCGACCGAGCAGGCGCCCGTCGGCGTCCCGTCGACCATCGCGCCCGAGCGGCTCGAGGAGTTCGCGCCTGGCCTCGACAAGGACCTGATGGCCCTCATCCAGGAGACGGCCGAGCGCGAGCTCGCCGACATCGAGGCGTTCTACGGGCCGACGAAGACGGCGTGATCCGGGTCCGTCGATGCACGCGGCGCCGTCTCCCGCTGGGGGCGGCGCCGTCGGCGTGCGGGGACTAGCCCGGGACGACCGAGAACGCGGTGACGGGCGCCGCGCAGCTCGCGTCGGCCGGGCAGGCGGGGGCGGGGTAGTCGTCGAGGCCGACGCTCGCACTGCCCGTGGGGAAGTCGTCGGGGAGCCGGATCTCCGCGCGGAGGGGCTCCTCCGCGTCCGCGGGGACGGTGGCCCGCACGGTGGCGGAGCGGTCGTCGACGGGGACCGCGCTGATCCGCAGACCCTCCGGCGGGACGACCACCGCGCACACGCCGGGGAAGGTCACGGTGATGACGTCGCCCGGCGACGGATCCTGCGGCTCCACCGCCAGGATGGGCACGCAGCGTCCGCCCTCCGGCGGAGCGTCGCCCGAGGGCGGCGTCGAGCACGCGGAGAGCGACGCGACCAGCAGCCCCGCGACCGCGGCGGCGACGATGCGCGAGCGCCGGCGGTGCGCCGCATCGGCCCGGCGCGGGCGCTGCCGTCTGCTGCCGTCGTCGGAGTCCGCCATGCCGCCATCCTGGGGCGGATCGGACCGCGCGGGTGCTGCAGCAGGCGATCGTGACGGATCCGATGCGTGGCGGGCGCGGCGCCGCCGCCCCGCGCCCCCCCCCCGGTGTGGGGCGGCCGCGCCGCCCGCGACCCCGCGCCCGCGCTGACAGGGTGGGCGCATGGACATCGCCATCGCCCAGCAGGACGTCCGCCGGGTCTACCGGCACGGAGCGGTGGGGGAGGTCGCGACGGCCCTCGTGTGGTCCGCCTCCGCCGTGGTCGCGACGGCCGGATCCGCCTCCGTCGCCCCCTACGTCCTCTTCCTCGGCGGCATGCTGATCTTCCCCTTCACCACCCTGGGCCTCCGGCTCCTCGGCGGACCGGCCGGGCTCCCGAAGGGCCACCCTATGGCGGGGCTCGCCTTCCAGACCGCGATGCAGGTGCCGTTCGGGATGCTCGTCGCCCTCGTGCTCGCGGCCGTGGACCCGTGGCTCTTCTTCCCGGCGGTCATGGTGATCGTGGGCGCCCACTACCTCCCCTTCGTCTTCCTCTACGGGATGCGCTCCTACCTCGGGCTGGGCGTGCCCATGGTCGTCGGGGGCGTGCTCATCGCGACGCTCGCGCCCGGGCTCTCCGTGGCCGGCGCGTGGGGGACCGTGGCGCTGCACCTGGCGTACGCCGTCGTCTCGCTGCGGCGCGGCGCGACCGCGCAGGCGGAGGCGGATCAGCCGCAGTAGGCCGCCAACTCGCTGATCGGACCCGGGGCCACGTCCGGGTGGGCGTCCGTGCGGACGGCCCGACCGGATCGTCGAGCACGGTAGGCGACCTCGTCCGCGCTTGCGCGGATCGCGCGGATGCTCCTCAGGGCACGCGATCCACACGCCGCGCACCATCCGCGAGGGGCAGGCCGGTGATCCCTCCGAGGGACGCCTCCGTCCCGCCGGCTCCGTAGCGTGAGGGGATGGGGATGCGGATGGGGATGCGGACGCGGCGACGGGCGGCGTCCGCGCTCGCGGCGGTCGTGATCCTCGCCACCGCGCTGAGCGGGTGCTCGTGGCTGCCGCAGCCGCCCGAGTCCGCCGTCACCTCCTTGGAGGCGATGCGCGTGCGGCTCGCCGCGGTGGACGGGATCGCGGACGTGACGACCGGTCTGAGCCCGAGGGGTCACGGGTTCGCCGTGGAAGGGTGGACAGCGCAGGTCGACGCGACCGCGGACACCCCCGATCCCGCCGTCGCCGCCGCCGTGCGGGACGCCCTGGGCGACGGGGTGACGCAGGCGGAGCTCGTCCTGTCGCTCGCGCTCCCGGCCGGAGACGGGACCGCCTCCGTGACGCTCGATGCGCGGGACCCGGCGTCCGTCGACCTCGGGGAGGTGTGGCGGCGGATCCCCGGCGTCGCGTCGGTGCGCCTCGGGAGCGGCGTCCGCTCCGTCGAGCTCCAGGAGGGCCCGACGTTCGTCGCGGAGGCGGACCTCCTCCGGCCGGCCATCGCCGACGGCGCGGTGACGGTCCGGCGCGGCACGACGAGCGTCGACGTCTCGGCGATCGCACCCTCCCCCGCCGTCCTCGGACTGGTGGACCGGCTCGATGCCCGGCCCGACGTCACGGAGGTCTCCGCCTCGCTGGGGTCCGCGCAGGTGCGCGGCATCATCTCGGTCGAGACCGAGGATCCCGCGGGCGTGGCCGCCGTGCTCTCCGCGACGCCCGACGAGGCCGCGGATGCGGGCACGGCGCCGCGGGTGGTCTTCCTCGTCCGCGTCCCGTACTCCGCGGACGCGGACGCGGAGGCGGAGATCACGGGCTGGCTCGGCCTGCCGCTCGGGTCTCCCGCGCCCGACGACCTCCCGGATCCGCCCCCGTCCGCGACCCCGACCGCCCCGCCGTCGCCCGCGCCGCCTCCCGTCCTCGTCGACGTCGCCGCGCAGGAGGCGGGGGTGCGCGCCTTCCTCGAGGCCGCGGCCGCCACCGCGGGCGTGCCCGCCGACGTGACCACGGTCGCGACGCAGTGCGAGGACGGCTCCGCGGGGACGCAGGCCACCGGCAGCGTGCTCATCCCGGTCTTCACCGTGATGGACGACCCGCAGGTCCCGTTCGACGCGATCACCAGGTCGTGGACGGACGCCGGATTCGTGCCCGGCGGCCACGCGATGGGCCGGGACTACTGGACCGCGGGCGACGGCCGCGCCGACGGGGTCGCCTCGGCGAGCATCCGCGGCACCGCCGAGGGCCTCAGCCTCTCCGCCGAGTCGGTCTGCGTGGGGTGACCGGCACCCGCGCGGCCCTGCTCGCGGGCTGCACGTCGGTCGTGGACGTCGGTGGCGGTCCCGACCCCACGCCGGCCGTCGTGGAGGGCGAGCGCACCTCGGTGGAGTCGCCCGCGTCGCCCGAGCCCGTCGCGCCGACGGACGGCGACCCGCGGTCCCAGGCGCAGGGCGAGATCGCCTCCGTGGTGGGCGCGCTGAGGGACACCCGCGGAGGCGCCGCCCCTGTGCGCTGACTGACCGGATCGCGCGACCCCCGGACACCCGCGAACCCTCCGCCGTAGGCTGATGCATGGCCTCCGACACCGCACCCCGAGACCCCTCCGCGCCCCTCTACCTCGATGTCGTCGACGGCTGGTGGCGCGCCGCCAACTACCTCTCCGTCGGCCAGATCTACCTGCTCGACGACCCCCTGCTCGAGCGCCCGCTCACGCGCGACGACATCAAGCCGCGCCTGCTCGGGCACTGGGGCACGACCCCGCTGCTCAACTTCGTCTACGCGCACCTCAATCGCGCGATCATCGAGCGCGACCTCGACATGATCTACATCGCCGGCCCCGGCCACGGCGGCCCGGGCATGGTCGCGAACGCGTACCTCGACGGCACGTACTCGGAGCTGTTCTCGGCCGCGACGCCCGACCGCGACGGGCTCCGGCACCTGTTCCGCCAGTTCTCGTTCCCCGGAGGCGTGCCGTCGCACGCGGCGCCGGAGACGCCCGGATCCATCAACGAGGGCGGCGAGCTCGGCTACTCGCTCGTGCACGCGTTCGGCGCGGCGCTCGACAACCCCGACCTCGTGGTCTCCTGCGTCATCGGCGACGGCGAGGCGGAGACCGCGACGCTCGCCTCCAGCTGGCACCTGAACAAGTTCCTCGACCCGGAGTCGGACGGCGCGGTGCTGCCGATCCTCAACCTCAACGGCTGGAAGATCGCGAACCCCACCGTGCTCGCGCGCATCCCGGAGGAGGAGCTGCTGGCGCTCTTCACCGGTTACGGCTACTCCCCGCGGATCGTCTCGGGCGGCTTCGACGGCGAGGACGTCTTCGCCGTGCACGAGCGGTTCGCGCTGGCGCTCGCGGAGGCCCTCGACGACATCAGCCGGATCCAGCTCGCGGCCCGCACGGGCGGCAGCGAGGAGCGCCCGGCATGGCCGATGCTCATCCTCCGCACGCCCAAGGGCTGGACGGGTCCGAAGGAGGTCGACGGCAAGCAGGTCGAGGGCACGTGGCGCGCGCACCAGGTGCCGCTCGCCGGCGTCCGCGACGACCCGGACCACCTCCGCCAGCTGCAGGAGTGGCTCGAGAGCTACCGCCCGCACGAGCTCTTCGACCGCGACGGGCGCCTGACGCCCGCGCTCCAGCCGAACCGCCCCGAGGGCGACCGGCGGATGAGCGCCAACCCGCACGCGAACGGCGGCCTGCTGCGGCGCGACCTCCGGCTGCCGCCGCTGGAGGTGAACGCGATCGACCTGAGCGACGGCCGCGGCGTCATCGCCGAGCCGACCCGGGTGCTGGGCGGCTGGCTGCGCGACGTGATCGCCCGCAACCCGCTCGACTTCCGGATCTTCGGCCCCGACGAGACCGCCAGCAACCGCCTCGACGACGTGTACGAGGTCACCGCCAAGGCCTGGCAGGGCGAGGTGCTGCAGGTGGACGAGCACCTGGCGCACGAGGGCCGGGTCATCGAGATCCTCAACGAGAACATCACGCAGGGGCTGCTCGAGGCGTACCTGCTCACCGGGCGGCACGGGCTCTTCACCTCCTACGAGGCGTTCATCCACGTCGTCGACTCGATGTTCAACCAGTACGCGAAGTGGCTCGAGTCGAGCGCGAAGGTGGAGTGGCGGCGGCCGGTCGCGTCGTTCACGTACCTGCTGTCGTCGCACGTGTGGCGGCAGGACCACAACGGGTTCTCGCACCAGGACCCCGGCTTCCTCGACCACGTCGTGAACAAGCGCGCCGAGATCGTGCGCGTCTACCTGCCGTTCGACGCGAACTCGCTGCTCGTGACGATGGACCACTGCCTCCGCGGCACGGACCTCATCAACGTCGTGATCGCCGGCAAGCAGCCGACCGCGAGCCTGCTCTCGCTCGAGGAGGCGCGGGCGCACGGCGCGCGCGGCGTGGGCGTGTGGGAGTGGGCGGGCACCGAGGTGGCGGGGCTCGAGCCCGACGTGGTGGTCGCGTGCGCGGGCGACATCCCGACCGTGGAGGCGATGGCGGCGGTGCAGATCCTCAAGCGGGAGATCCCGCAGCTGCGCGTGCGCTTCGTCAACGTGGTCGACCTCATGCGACTCCAGGACTCGACGCAGCACCCGCACGGTCTCGACGACGGATCCTTCGACGCCCTGTTCACGCGCGACAAGCCCGTGGTGTTCGCGTTCCACGGCTACCCGTCGCTCATCCACCGCCTCACGTACAAGCGGCACAACCACGAGAACATGCACGTGCGCGGGTTCGTGGAGCAGGGCGGGACGACCACGCCGTTCGACATGCTGATGCTCAACGACCTCGACCGGTTCCGGCTCGTGATGGACGTGATCCGCCGCGTGCCGCACCTCGAGACCACCTACGCGGGCCTCTCGCAGCGCATGGACGACGAGCGCATCGCGCACCGCGTGCACACGCGCCAGCACGGCGAGGACATGGCCGACGTGTCGGGCGCGGAGGGGCTGCCGTTCGCGGATCCGTCGCGGCAGACGGCGATCGACACGGGGGACGACAACGCCTAGGCCGTCCCCGGGATCGGACGGGGACGGCGCGGTCAGCGCGCGGCGGGCGCCAGGCGGGACGCGGACGAGCGCGCGGTCGGATCCTGCGCGAGCTGCACGTAGATCGCCGGCAGCTGCGTGTCGAGCTGCGCCGTGTAGCGCGTCGCGGTGGCGAGGCTGCCGTCGCCTCCCGCCCATCGCGGGAGCTGCCGCGGCGTCTCGCCCGCCGCGGTGACGTACACGACGTACTCGCCGGGCGTGATGCCGTTGATGCTGAAGCGGCCGTACTGGTCGACGAACGCGACGAGGCCGGTCGTCGGGGCCACGCCGTCCACGGCCGCGGCCACGGGGACGAAGCGCACGGACGCCGCGGGGGTGCCCACCCCGTCCGATCGGTAGATCTGGCCCTTCGCGCTCGCCCCGCGGGACAGCTCCACGTCGATCCCGGTGAGCGCCGTGCCCCACTGCGTGACCGTGACGGGCGTCGCGCTCGCCCTGTCGTACGCGTCCGAGTACCACTCGCCGATGATGCCGCGGGAGTCGCCGCCGGGAGTGCCGACCTGGATCAGGTAGTCGCCGGGCTCCGCGCTCGAGAGGGTGTACCTACCCTGCGCGTCCGTCGTCGTGGAGTCGATGAGCTGGCCGTCGTACGTGCGATAGCCGCCGACGGAGAGTCCCTTCGCGGGGACCCCGCCCGTCGTCGTGACCGTGCCCTGGATGGTGGCGTACCGCTTCAGGACGACGTCCACGCGCACGGTGCCGTCGGCCTGCACCGCGAAGGTCTGCGCCCGCTTCACGTCGTTCGTCTGCCCGTAGTACTGGTAGAGGTACTTGCCGCCGATGTTGAAGAAGGCATGGAGCCGGTACTCGCCGGGGCGCACGCCCGAGAAGGCGAACGCGCCGCCGACGACGCCGGAGACGAGGCCGTCGCTGAACTCCTGGGGCGCCGGCTCCAGGTAGATCTCGCCGGAGGACACGAGGTTGGCCGGATCCACGGAGTCGAGGTAGATGTTCCCGACCACCTTCCCGGTCGACGGCTGCTCGGGGAGGTCGACGCCCGCGGCCGCGACCGGGGGCGTCGCCGCGCTGGTGCGGGTGGCGGGCGTGATGCCGGGGGCGCTGCCGGTGACCGTCGCGGTGATCCGCTTCCCGGCGTCCGCGTCGACGGGCGTGTAGGAGATGGACGTCGCGCCCGCGACGGCGACGCCGTCCACGTACCAGGCGTAGGCGAAGGCGGTCGGGCGCGGGGTCCACACGCCGGCGACGGCGCGCAGCGGGCGGCCGACCTGCACGTCGCCGGTGATGACCGGGTCGGAGGCCTCGGTGAAGGGGGTCGTGGCGACCGGGGGTGTGGGGTCGGGCGTGGGGTCCGCGGTCGGTGCCGGGGTCGGGTCCGGCGTCGGGGTCGTGGGCTCGGGAGTGGGGGCGGGCGGCGTGGGCGTCGTGGTGGCGGGCGCGATGGCGGCGGTCGGCCCGCTCGATCGCGCGAGGGATGCGTACCCGCCCCGGCGCGCCGTGACGGTCAGGTCGATGCGCGCGCCGGCGTCCGCGGCGGTCAGCTTCAGCGTGGAACCGGTGGCGCCCGCGATGGCCACGCCGTCGCGCCACCAGCGGTAGCCGAAGGTCGTGGGCTTCGGGGTCCAGTCGCCGGTGACCGCGGTGAGCGTGGAGCCGACGCGCAGGGTGCCGGCGATGGTCGGCTTCGGCGACGCGGTGAAGGCGGGCGTGACGCGGGTCGCGCTCGCGGTGGTGCTGGCGCTGGTCCGCGCATCGGCCGCGGTGGCGGATCCCGCGATGCCGGCCTGCGCGGACAGGACGAGCGAGAGCGACAGCAGCCCGATCAGAGCGCGTCGACGTGGTGCGTGCATGGATCCCCCGGTCCGGCGCCGCCGACTGCGGTGCCCGCTGCATGCCTACCGCGCGGGGAGGTCGGCTGTCGACGTGTCGCGCGGAACGGGGGCGCGGCGGACTTGCCCCCGACGCCGCGACGCCGCCACGACCGGGTGCGGTCGTGGCGGCGTCGGCGGCCGTGCGGTCCCGGCTAGCGGACCTGCGGCGCGCCCGTCGACGCGCCCGTCGGGGCGACCGCCGGGGCGGAGCGGATCGCGAGGGGCACGTCCTTCCCCGCGGGCACGACCAGCTCGGAGCGGTCGGCGCCGGTCCCGCCGTCCCACCATCGGGACGACGGCACGTAGTCGCGGAAGTACGTCACCTGCACGCGGTAGGTGCCGGCGGGCACGGAGTCGAGGAACTCGTCGCTCCCCGGGAAGACGAACGCGGTCCTCTTCGCGGTGCCGCCCTGGAACAGGGTGACCTGGGCGTAGTCGGACCACCCGGCCGCCGGCGTCCCCGAGATCGAGGCGGTCACCGAGGAGGTCACGACGAAGCGCGCGTCGACGGAGGGGAGGTCGGCGCGGCGCGTCGCGGTGTAGACCGTCGCCGAGGCGAGCGATCCGCTGCCGCCCAGCCACTGGGATGCGTACGAGGGAGCCTCGGAGCGGTCGGCCGCGACGAACACGTAGTACCGGCCGGGCAGGATCCCGGTGATGCGGAACCGGCCGTTCGCGTCGGTCGACGCGCCGCCCACCGTCCGCGGGTCGGCGCCCAGCAGGGCCGCCGCCTCGGGGACGACGTAGACGCTCGCGCGCGCGTAGGGCGATCCGTCGGGTGCGCGGACGAGCCCGGAGAGCCGGGACCCGGCGTCCAGCGTCGGGTCGACGCCCGTCACGGCCTGGCCCCAGCCCACCGTGAAGCGCGTGGCCGCGTTGCGGTCGTCGGTGTCGCTGTACCACTCGCCGATGACGCCGTCCGGGTTCGTGAACGGGGCGGTGAAGTGCACCTCGTACTGGCCGGGGGTCAGCCCGTCGGCGAGGAAGCGACCGGCCGCATCCGTGGTCGCGCCGGAGACCTCGCCTCCGTGCACCCGGAAGACCTCGACCTGGGATCCGACCGCCGGGCTGCCGTCGGCCAGGGTCGCGGTGCCGCTGATGGTCGCGTAGCGCTTGAGCACGACGTCGAGCCGCACGGTGCCGTCGGCCTGCACGGTGAAGGTGCGGCCGTCCGTGACGCCGTCCGCCTCGCCGTAGTACTGGTACAGGCGCTGCCCGCCGACCGTCACGTCCACGGCCAGCCGGTAGTCACCCGGCAGGAGTCCCTCGGCGCGGAAGGCGCCGTCGACGATGGGCGATGAGGTGGCCTCGGCCGCTCCGACGCGGAACGGGGTGACCTCGCCGGAGGAGATCAGGTTGCCGGGGGCGACGGAGTCGAGGTAGACGCGGCCGACGATCGTGCCGGTCGCCGGCACGGGCGGCGGGGTGGTGGCGGCGACGACCGCGGCCGTGCGGGCGCTCGTCCGGGCGGCGGGGTTGTAGCCGACCGCGCTGCCGGTGACCGTGACGGTGATGCGCTTGCCGATGTCCGCGGCGACGGGCGTGTAGTAGGCGCCCGTGGCGTTGGAGATCGCCTCGTCGTCGGCGAACCAGCGGAACTCGAAGGTCGGGTCGGGGCTCCAGGCGTTCGGCATGGCGCGCAGCGCGGTGCCGACGACGGCCGATCCGGTGATGGTGGGGACGGCCGTGGTGAGCGTGCCGCGGCCGACGGTGGACGGCGTCGGCGCGCTCATGCGCACGGTGGTCGCGTAGCCGTCGCGGTACCCCGCGACCGACACCGACAGGGCGCGACCGAGGTCGGAGTAGGTCGGCGTGTAGGTGGACGTCGTGGCATTGGTGATCGGCTTGTCGCCGACGAACCACTGGTAGGCGAAGCGCGGCGACGGGCTCCAGGTGCCCGGGACGGCGGTCAGCGGGCTGCCGATGGTCGCGGTGCCCGTGATGGTCGGGACGGGCGCCGCGGTGAACGGCAGGGCGGCGGGGGCGGCCGTCACGGCCGCGGTCGGGCCGCTCGAGCGGGCGAGCGACGTGTAGCCGCTCTTCGTCGCGGTGACCGTGACGGTGATCCTCTTCCCCTGGTCGGCGGCGACCGGCACGTAGCGGGCGTCGGTCGCGCCCGAGATCGCCACCCCGTCGCGCCACCAGCGGTAGGAGAAGGAGTCGGGCGCGGGGGTCCACGTGCCGGTGACCGCGGTGAGCGGCGAGCCGACCTGCGCGGTGCCGGTGATGGTGGGACGCGGCGACGTCGTGAAGGCGGCGGCCTTCGCGGCGACGGGGGCGGATCCGCGTGATGCGTCGGGGGCCGCGGACGCGGCGGGGGTGGGCGCTTCGGCGGCGGATGCGCCGGAGGCGATCCCCACCTGGGCGGAGGCGACGAGCGCCAACGAGAGGAGGCCGACGACGGCCCGACGACGTGCAGATGACATGACTCTCCTGGATCCGGCCGCGTCCGTGCGGCCTGCCCCCAGTCCTATCGCGCGCTCGCCCACCGGCGCCGTACCCAGTTCGGGCCGCGGCCGGAGCGCGGGGGTCTCCCGTACCGTGGGAGCGCCGCCCGGCGAGGCGGCCGCATCCGCACCGACCCGCATCCGCACCGACCCGCTCCCGGAGGCTCCGCATGGCCGCATCCCCCCGCATCCTCCCGCCCCGGATCAGCGACCCGCGGCTCGACGGGCTCGCCGACGGCGACCCGTCGGACCTCGACGCGCACGCGACCTTCGAGCGGCTCCGGTTCGCCGACGCCGACCTGTCGGACGCCGACCTCGTCGACATCGGGTTCGAGGAGTGCGCCCTCGAGCGGATCCGCCTGCACGAGGCCGACCTCACCGCCGCGAGCCTCGTGGACGTGCTCGCCTCGCGACTCGACGCGCCCGTGCTGAAGGCGCCGCGGATGCGCATGCGCGACGTGCGCCTCGAGGGCTCGCGCGTGGGATCCGCCGAGCTCTACGACGCCACGCTCTCCTCCGTGCACATCGCCGACTGCCGGCTCGGCTTCGTGAACCTGCGCGGCTCCAAGATCGCCGACCTGCTCATCACCGACTGCGCCATCGAGGAGCTGGACCTCCGCGGCACCGCCGGCATGCGCATCGCGTTCGCCCGCACCACCATCGGCACGCTCGACCTCGCCGACTCGTCGCTCACGCACCTGGACCTCCGCGGCGCCGAGATCATGGACCTCGACACCCCCGACGGCCTCCGCGGCGCCGTGCTCGACTCCACCCAGCTCATGGCGCTCGGCCCGGTCTTCGCGCGGCACTTCCGCGTGCGCGTCGAGGACTGAGCGGGCGCCTACCTACCTGTCCGAAAGGAGGGTGGCTCTGTCAACATGGCCGCCCGGACTGCGGCTAGATCGTCCGCGGCGCGTAGTCGAAGAAAGCAGCTCGCGGGAGGATCTGCTTGGCGCGGAGCGTCTGCTTGTCCGAGGCGCTCAAGCGGGCCACCTCAGCAGCGTCGTCCCAGTTGTCCTGGATGCTCGCGACGAGATGATCGATGACATCGCGCGCCTGTGCAGCACGCAGCCCGTACGTCTCTGATTCCTGGACTAGCACGGCGAAGTTGGATGCCCGCGCTCCGGGATCCCCCCGGCCGTAAGCCATCGCCTGCGTGAACGTGTCTCCTGATCGCTGGCCGGGGGCGAGGTCGTAGGCCGGGGTGAGGCGCAGGTGACGACCGTCCCAGAATGCAGCGTGATTGCGTGCATGGTCGTCGTTGTTGCTGATCGCGATGTTCATCGCGATCCTCTGGAAGAGCGCCGGCCCGGGCTGGGTCGCGTCCTCGGCATGCAGGCGCAGTACGTCGAGAATCTGCGGATAGGTGACGTAGTGGGCGAGCATCTCGTCTGTCTGGGCGATGGTGAGTCCGGAGACGACGTGGCGTCGCCCGCCGTCGGCGTCCCGATCGAAGCGCCGGACGAGCAGTACCTCCTTGCCAAACGAGGTGACGATCCGGCTGTCCGGGACATCCAGGCCTGCCCGGCGTGCGAGTTCGAGCATTGCCCCTTCCGCGTTCACCACGGAGAAGGTGCGATCGTCTGACGACGCGAACTTGGCGAGCCATTGGGTGCCGCTCTCGTCGGTGAGCGTGGCCTTGGGTCGCGCTCCTCCCAGGCTGGTTCCGTGGATCAACGCCGCATCGAGATCGGGAGGCAGCTCGTCCCCTCGATCCAGGATGTCGGCCGCCGCCTGCAACTCGTCGAGTGAGGCCGGATCGTCACGGGGCACGTACGCATCCCGGTCGACCTGGAAATCCAGGGCTCCGAAGCGATTCGACCCCGAACCCAGCATGTACTCCATCTCGGTCAGCGAGTTCGGCGCAGCACCTCTCCGGCGCTCGATGACGCCGCGACCCCACCGATCGGGGCTTGCGTCTCGCAGCGCCCCCGCGATGCTGAGACCTGCTGCGGGTTCCTGCGTCCCGGGCCGGAGGGGGAGCTCGGGGCCGTACAGGCTGATGCTGTCCGGCCGAGAGCGGTACCGCAGCCCGTACGTGAAGGTGTGGCGAGAACCGACTCGGTCCAAGCGGCCAGCGACCACCGGCTCTCGGTGGCCGGCTAGCCAGGTCCAGACGTACAACTGGTCAGAAGTCATCGTCGGTGCGTCCGCTCTTCGGCTGGCGTACTCGCTGGGGGAGAAGCGCGAGCAGCTCCTCACCCCTCTGACGGCGGATCGCCAACTCGGCCCGATCGTCGATCCCGAATATGGGGACCCCGACGAGGTCCGCCAGGTCCGTCATGGTGCCCACGGCTGTGCCACGATTGCCGGCCTCTGCCGACAGCACCGTCTGCTCCGAGACGTTTGCTCGGGCTGCGAGATCCTTCGCGGTCCATCCCTGCTCGAGGCGGCCGCGTCGGATGAGCTGGCCCCACACTTTGAGGGAATCTTGGATGTGAGGGCGTAGGGGAACAGATCGCTTGACCATCTCTTACCTCATCAAATCATGCCCAAAGCGCCTCTAGGCATGATTTATCATATCCGAAAGCCGTCCAGTTCGCTGCAGTCGATCTGAGGAGCGGCTCGCGGGCGAGGCCGGTGAGCGCGCGCCCAATCCTTCCCCTCCGGGTCCTGAGCGGGGTCGCTCTGGGCCGGCGCGATGGACACGGCCTCCGGGGGCGCGGTGCTCGACTCCACCCAGCTCATGGCGCTCGGCCCGGTCTTCGCGCGGCACTTCCGCGTGCGCGTCGAGGACTGAGGACGGGGCGGCGCGCGCGGATCAGCCGCCGGAGGCCGCCCGCCGGGACGTGTCCGGCGACGCGAGCAGCCACAGCAGGTAGAGGCCGCCGAGCGCGGAGGTGGCGAGCCCGACCGGGATCTGGAACGGGCTGAGCAGGCGCCCGGCCACGAGGTCGGCGACGCTCAGCAGCAGCGCCCCGACCACGAGCGCGGGGAGCATCCGGCCGCGGCTCCCGGGCATCTGGCGGCGGGCGAGGTGCGGCGCGGCGAGCGCGACGAACCCGACCGGGCCCACGGCCGCGACGCCGACCGCGGCCAGCGCGACCCCGGCAGCCAGCAGCATGGTGCGCCACCTGCCCACGTCGAGGCCGAGCGCGCGGGCGGTGTCGTCGCCCATCTCGAGCATGCGCAGCGGGTGCTCGCCGAGGAAGGCGAGCGGCACGAGCACCGCCAGCACCGCGACGGCGGGCGCGACCTGGGGCCACGTGATCCCGTTGAGCGTGCCGAAGCGCCAGGTCGCGGCGGCCTGCGCGAGCTCGAGGTCGCTGCGGGTGATGAGGAAGTCGTTGACCGACGCGAGCATCGCGCCCACCGCGATGCCCACCAGGACGAGCCGCTCGCCCGTGGTGGCCGTGCGGGAGCTCATCAGGTGCACGGCGAACGCGGTCGCGAAGCCGCCGACGACCGTGCCGAGCGCGATGGAGCCGGCGGAGGAGGGGGCGGCGGCCGTGGATCCCGTCACCAGGATCGCGACGAGCCCGCCGGTGGCCGCGCCCGTGCTGAACCCGATGACGTCCGGGCTGCCGAGCGGGTTGCGCGACACGCTCTGGAACACCATCCCGCTCAGCCCGAGCGCCGCCCCGACCGCGATCGCGCACAGCACGCGCGGCAGCCGCTGGTCGGCGACGATGAAGCGGGCCTGCGCGTCGCCGCCGCCGAGCAGGGCGTCGAGCGCCTGCGCCGGCGACAGCGGGTAGGCGCCCGTGCCGAGGCCGACGGCGGCGGCGCCGAGGATCGCGAGCACGAGTATCCCGAGCACGACGCGGTCGCGCCGCGGGATGCGGGGCCTCACCGCGCGCCCGTCCGCCGGAGCACGAGCGCGAGCAGCACGGGCGCGCCGACGAACGCCGTGACGATCCCGGCCTCGAGCTCGCCGGGCCGCGCCACGATCCGGCCGAGGACGTCGGCGCCCAGCACGAGCAGGGGCCCGGCGGCGACGGATCCGAGCAGCACCGGTCGCTCGCGGCGCCCGACGACCAGGCGCACGGCGTGCGGCACGACGAGCCCCACGAACGAGATCGGACCGGCGACCGCCGTCGCGGCGCCGCACGCGAGCGTCACGAGGGCGAAGCCCGCGAGCCGCACCCGCCCGACGGAGCTGCCGAGCGCGGTCGCGGTGTCGTCGCCGAGCGCGAGCACCGCGAGCGGGCGCACGAGCAGCAGCGCGCCGACGACCACCACGGCGGTGAGCGGGAGGAGCCAGACGAGGTCGGCGGGGTCGCGCGAGGCCACGGATCCCACCACCCAGGAGCGGTAGTCGCCGAAGGTGCGCGGATCCGAGAGGGTGACGACGCCGGTGACGGAGGCGAGGCTCGCGGTGAGCGCGGTGCCGGCGAGGAGCAGGCGCGTGGGATCCGCGCGCGGCCCCGCCCGCATGCCGACGAGCACCACGACCACCGCGGCGAGGGCGGCGCCGACGAACGCGGGCCCCGCGTACCCGGCGGCCGAGCCGGTGCCGGCGGCCGAGCCGACGCCGAGGAACGCGACGCTGAGCACCACGGCGAGCGAGGCGCCCGCGTTGACGCCGAGGAGACCGGGCTCCGCGAGCGGGTTGCGCGTCATGGCCTGCATCACGACGCCCGCGACCGCGAGCAGCACGCCGACCGCCACGGCGAGGAGCGTGCGCGGCGCCCGCAGCTGCCACACGATGATCGCGTCGCGGCTGCCGTCGCCCGGATGGAGGATCGCGCGCCACACGGAGTCGAGGGCGATCTCGCGGGACCCGGTCGCGAGGCTCAGCGCGACGAGCGCGACGAGCGCGAGGAGGGCCACGACCGCGCTGGCGGCGACGGGCGCGGATCGGGTGGGTGGCATGGCCGGGTAAGGCTACCCTAAGCTGCCTCGGTGATCATCGCATCCCCTCCCCACCCCGAGAATCGACCCGACCGCCGTCCCACCCGCCGCGGCCTCGCCGGCGTCGCGCTCGCCGCCACCGTGCTCGTCGCGCTCAGCGCGTGCGTCGCGCCCGCCTCCTCCACCGGCGGCGGCGCCGATGCTGGCGCCGCGGGCACCGGCGCCTCCGCCGATCCCGCCGCCACCGGCTACACGACCCCGCGCACCATGCCCGACGGCAAGGGCAGCGGCCAGCCCGACGGCGTCTTCCCGCGCACCGTCGTGCACTTCGCGGGCACGACCACCATCCCGGCGGCGCCCCAGCGCGTCGCCGTCATCTCCACCGGCCAGGCCGACTCCCTGCTCACCCTCGGGATCGTCCCCGTCGCGTCCACCGCGGCGGACGGTGCGGCCGTCATCCCCGACTACCTCACCCGCGCGTTCCCGGAGGATGCCGACGCCCTCGCCGCCGTGGCCCCGCTCGGCGACCGCGTCTCGCCCGACGTCGAGAGCGTCGCGGCGGCGAAGCCCGACCTGATCCTCATGAACGTCACGGGCAAGGACGCCGCCTCGCTGTACGCGAGCCTCTCCGCCATCGCGCCCACGGTCGCGACGCAGGGCACCGGCCTCTACTGGAAGCAGGACCTCCTGCTCCTCGCCGACGCCGTCGGCCGCACCCAGCAGGCCTCCTCGTGGCTCGACGCGTACCAGTCCGACGCCGCGGCGTTCGGCGCAGGCCTCGCCGAGCGTCCGTCCGTCTCGTTCCTCCGCTCGTCCGCCGACCGCATCCGGGTCTTCGGCGTCGCGTCCTTCGCCGGATCCGTGGCCGAGGACGCGGGCCTCCCGCGCCCGAAGGCGCAGGACTTCACCGACCAGACCTCGCGCGACATCAGCCAGGAGCAGATCGACCTGGCCGAGGGCGACCACGTGTTCGCGGGCGTCCAGGGCGGCGACGAGACCGCGCTCACGGGCCTGCCGCTGTGGCCGACGCTGCAGGCGGTGGAGGACGACGCGGTGACCTTCGTGGACGACGACGTGTTCTACCTCAACACGGGGCCCACGGCGGCGCGCGCGGTGCTCGAGGCGATGGAGAAGGCGCTCGGCTGATCCGCGCCGCTACGCCTCGGGGATCCGCAGCTTGAATCCCACGTGCGAGCGCGCGTACCCGAGCCGCTCGTAGAAGCGGTGGGCGTCGACGCGCGCGGCGTCGGAGGTGAGCTGCACGAGGGGCGTGCCGAGGGCGGGCGCGGCGGCGTCGGCGACCCAGCGCATCATGGCCCCGCCGATGCCGGCCGAGCGCAGGTCGCTCCGCACGCGCACGGCCTCCACCTGGAGGCGGGAGCTGCCGCGCCGGGCCATGCCGGGGATCACCGTGAGCTGCAGCGTGCCGACGACCGCGCCGCCCGCATCCTCCGCCACGAGGAGGTCGTTCGCCGGGTCGGCGAGGATGCGCGCGAGCGCGTCGCGGTAGAGGTCGGCGTCACCCGGATCCGCCCGGTCGCCGCGTGAGGCGCTCACGGGGTCGTCGGCGAGCAGCTCCATGAGCGTCGCGAGGTCGGCGGCGTCCGCGCGGCGGAGGATCACCCCGTCGGCGAGGGGGACGGGGAGGGCGAGGTCGGCGAGCACGCCCCCATCCTGCCCGCCGGGCGCCGGGCGCCGGGCGCCGGGCTCCGGTCGCCTAGCCGCCCGCGCGACGCCCGCGCGACGTGCGCGAGCAGCCGCTCGATGAGCATCCGGCGCAGCTCCACCGACGACCAGCCGTGGTCAGCGCCCTCCACCGCCGTGAAGGTCGCGCCCGGCATCAGGTCGCCGTAGCGCGCGCCGTAGGCGACCGGCACGACCTGGTCGGCCGTGCCGTGCACCACGTCGACCGGGCCCGGGTACCCCGCGACCGGCCCGTAGACGTCGACGCCCGCGAGCACCTCGTCCGGGAAGCCCAGCCCGAGGCCCATGCCGGCGACGTCGACGACGCCGCGCTCGCGGGACGCGGCGAGCGGCACGCTCATCACGCGCCCGTGCCGCGTGATGTCGTCCACCACGACGCCGGCGGGCGACCAGAGCGTGAGGCTCGCGACGAGCTCCGGGACGCGCGCCGCGGCCAGCGCCGACTCGACGCCGCCGAGGCTGTGCGCGACCACGTGCACGGGCCCGCCCGCGTCCCGCGCGAGCGCGCGGATCATCGCGGTCACCTGGTCGACCTCGTCGAGCAGGCGCACGTCGGCGAAGTCGCCGTCGCTCACGCCGTGGCCGAGCCGGTCGTAGGCGCGCGCCGCCGTGCCGGACGCCGCCAGCGCCCGGGCGACGGGCACCCAGAGGCCGTGGCCGCCGGTGCCCGAGTCGCGGAAGCCGTGCACGAGGAGCGCGGCGGGAGCGCCGGGGCGCACGGTGCCGTGCTACCAGCCGCGGAGGATCCGCCCGCCGTGCTCGAGCGCGAGCGGGGCGACCCGGGCCGCGGCGGCCCCGCCCACTAGTTGCGCCGGTCGGCGAAGCCGGCCGGGAGGTCGCCGGGCGCCGTGTCGACGACGGTCTCGTCGTCGGCGCCCACGAACTCGTCGAGGGTGATGTGCGCGAACTCCGGCACGACGTAGATCGGGTACGTGGGCCCGGCGTCGCGGTGCGCGCGCATCTGGTCGAGGTGGTCGTTCTGGAAGAGCACGGTCTTGGATCCGTCCTCCTCCACCCAGCGCGGGAAGAAGATCGTGCCGTGCAGCACGCGCGCGGCCGGGATGATGTTGACGACGACGCTGGTGCCGGTGGGCTCGTTCCATGACACCTTGAAGACGCCGTCGGCGAGGGCGACGAGGTCGACCGTCTGGTCCTTGACCCAGCGGCCGCCGACCATCCCGGTGTGGATGCGGTAGTCGATGGTCATGGCGTTCTTCACGTACATCTCGTACTGCCAGCCGTTGGCGTACGTGTAGATGAGACGGTGTCCGACGAGGGGGCTGAGGTCCTGAGCGGGCACGGGGTGCTCGACGCTCGTGGTGATCGTTGTCATGCAGGCAGCCTGACACCGGAATGCGTTTGTCACAAGCGCATCTTCCTAGGTATCCTCGGTGCATGCCCTCCGACCCGACCGACGCCGAGCTGCGGATCGTCGCGCGGCGGCTCGGCGCGGATCTGGGGCCCTTCCGCCGCCGCCTCATGAACGCGTCGCGGAGCGCGGCCGACCTGCCCGACCTGCCCGATGCGCAGGTGGAGGTGCTCCGCCGCCTCGAGGCGATCGGCTGGGCCACGCCCACCCTGCTCGGCCGCGCGCTCGGGCTGGCGCGCTCCACGGTCAGCAACCTCATCCTCGCCATGGAGCGCGACGGGCTCGTCGACCGGCGGCTCGCGAAGGGCGACGGCCGCAGCACGGAGGTGGGCCTCACGGATCGCGCGCGGGATCTGCTGCGCACCTTCGACCGCTCGGCCGAGGGTGTGCTCGTGGGCGCCCTCCGCGGGCTCACGGCCGACGAGCGGCATCGCATCGCCCGCGCGCTCCCGGCGTTCGAGGCCCTGCACGCGGCGATCGGCGGGGCTCCGCTGGGTGCCGATTCTCCCGATGCCGCCCCGGACGCGACGACGCGCCGCCGGTCGGGGAGCGCATCCCCGTCCGACGGCGCGTCGTGATCCTCTGAGCGGTCCCGCCCGGCCTCAGGCCGCGTGCACGGGAGCGCCAGGATCCGGGACGGCCACGTCGTCGTCGGGCACGCAGCGGGTCGGGTCGATCGCGGTGTCCGGGCCGGCGACGGCGTTGAGCCGCGCGAGGTAGGCGGCGAACGCGTCGAGGTCGTCGCGCGTCCACCCGCCGAGACCGCGGATGAGGTGGCTGCCGCCCTCGGCGTCGTCCGCCTCGATCCCCGCGCGCCCGGCCGGCGTGAGCGCGAGCACGCGCACCCGGCCGTCCTGCGCGTCGGCGCCGACCTCCACGAGCCCCAGCTCCTGGAGCTGGCGGAGCTGGCGGCTGACCACGCTGCGGTCGACCCCGAGCTGGTCGGCGACGGCGCTCGCGTGGGCCGCGCCACAGCGGCGGATCACGCGGAGCATCTTGTAGCCGATGGGAGGGAGCTCCGGGTGGATCCGGGCCGCCGCCTCCCGGGTGGTCGCCCGGATGCGCGCGGCGAGGGCGGTCATCTGCTCCTCCACCTCGGCGATGCCCGCGGCGACGCCGTCGGGGATCCCCTCGGGCATCCCCTCGGGGACGCCGGGGGAGTCACCCGCGGCGTCGCCCACGGGGGAGCGGTCGTCGTCGCTCATCGGCGGGAGTCGACCCCGGCGTCCTCGGTCTCGGGCAGGCGGATCGACCCGGTGGGGTTCGCCTCCCCGGCCGGGGTGAGGGCCACGGCGCCGGCGGATGCGCCGATGAGCGCGTCCTCGGCGTCGGTGCGGTGCACCAGGCGTGCGTCGGGCGCGGCGGCCGTGTCGCTCTTCAGCTGCACGGCGTTCTTGCTGCCGAGCTGCGCGTTGGGCAGGAAGATCACGGCGATGAGCGACACGACCGCGAGCGGCACGCTGTAGAGGAACACGTCGCCGATGCCCACGCCGTAGGCGCTCTCGACCACGGTGCGGACCGCGGGGCTGAGCTGCGAGACCTGCGGGATGACGCCGGAGCCGAGCGCCTGCGCGGCGGCGGCCTGGTCGGCGGGCGCGAGCTTCGTGATGCCGGCCGTGATCTCCGACGCGATGATCGTGCCGAGGATCGAGCCGAGCACCGAGACGCCGACCGTGCCGCCGAGGCTGCGGAAGAACGTGACCGCGCTGGTGGCGACGCCGAGGTTCTTGACCTCGATGGCGTTCTGCACGACGAGGACGAGGTTCTGCATGAGCATGCCGAGGCCCGCGCCCAGCACGAACATGAAGATGCCGACGAGCACGAAGTCGGTGTCGTAGCGGAGCGTGGAGAGCAGCGCGGTGCCGGCGACGATGAGCACGGCGCCCGAGATCATGATCGTCTTCCACTTGCCGCGGCGGCTGATCAGGTTGCCGAACACGGTCGAGGAGATGAGCAGGCCCGCCATGAGCGGGATCGTCAGGAGGCCCGATTGGGTCGGCGTGGCGCCGCGCGACAGCTGCATGTACTGCGCGAGGAAGACCGAGGTGCCGAACAGCGAGATGCCGACCGCGAGGCTCGCGACGACCGAGAGCGTGAAGGTGCGGTTGCGGAACATGGTGAGCGGGATGATCGGCTCGGAGACCTTGAGCTCGGTGACGACCGCGGCGATGAGCAGCACGACCGCGCCGCCCGCCATCAGGTACGACGTGGTCGAGGCCCACTCGAACTGCTTGCCGGCCTGCGAGACCCAGATGAGCAGGAGCGAGACGCCGCTCGCGATGAACACGGCGCCGAGGTAGTCGACGTGCACCTTGCGCTTCGGGTGCGCCGGGAGGTGGAGGGTGACCTGCAGCAGGATGATCGCGATGATCGCGATGGGCAGGGCGATGAAGAAGTTCCAGCGCCAGCCGAACGCGTCCGTCACGACGCCGCCGAGGAGCGGGCCGCCGACGGTGCCGACGGCCATGACGGCGCCGAACAGGCCGGCGTAGCGGCCGCGGTCACGCGGGCTGATGATGTCGGCCATGATGATCTGGCTCAGCGCCGCGAGGCCACCGGCGCCGAGGCCCTGCAGCACGCGGAAGATGATGAGCGTCTCGGTGTTCTGCGAGAAGCCGGCGAGCGCGGATCCCAGGACGAAGGTGCCGAGCGCGAGCTGGATGAGCAGCTTGCGGTTGAAGAGGTCGGCGAACTTGCCCCAGAGCGGCGTGCTCACGGTGGTGGCGAGGAGCGTCGCGGTGACGACCCACGTGTAGCCGGACTGGTCGCCCTTGAGGTCGCTGATGATGATCGGCAGCGAGGTCGAGACGACGGTGCCGGCCAGGATCGACACGAACATGCCGAGCAGGAGGCCCGACAGGGACTCGAGGACCTGGCGCTTCGACATGGATCCGTCGGCCGAGACGGTGCGGCGGGGGGCCTTCGCGGGTGACGCGGTGGCCGGGCGGTGCTGGGACATGATCCTCCGGGTAGTTGACTACGGACAACCATATGTCGGTGGTGGACTGCTGTCAACTATCTCTGCTGGCCGAGGATCCGCTCCGCCGGCCCGAGGCGGCCGCGCGTCGGGAGTAGACCGGGAGGGAGAGCCGGTCGACCGACCGGCCTCGATGCGAGGAGGAATCCCATGGTCGATTCGGTGGCGACGGTCTGGCTGCCCGTCCAGGACATGGCCCGCGCGGTGGCCTTCTACCGCGACACGCTCGGGCTCACGATCACGAGCGAGGACGCGGACTGGAGCGAGATCGACGCGGACGGCCTGATGATCGGGCTCAACGCGCGCGAGGAGGCGAGCGGGTCGTCGAGCGGCGGCGCGGTCATCTCGTTCACGCCCGAGGGCTCCATCGAGGACGAGCTCGAGCGGATCACGGCCCGCGGCGCCGAGATCACGGGCGAGATCAGCGACCACGAGTGGGGCCGCATCCTCCCGTTCCAGGACAGCGAGGGCAACGACCTCCAGCTGTACACGCCGCCCGCGGGCTAGTCGCTCTCGGGGTCTCCGCTCACGGCAGCGGCTCGAGGTCGACGTGCACGTCGTCGCCGACCTCGAGGCCGTGGGCGTCGCGGATCGCGCGCTTCACCGGGAGGACCCACGTGCCGTCGCCCTGGGGGAAGACGGAGGTGCGCCAGGTCGTGGTGCCGACGCGCACCCGCACGGGCACGGAACCCCAGCCGCGGCGCCCGGCCTCGCCGAGCTCGCGGAGCATCGGGCCGAGGTCGGTGGGCAGGCTCACGAACGTCCAGAGCGCGCGCCGCGCCTCCCACGCCCAGAGCGGCGCGGTGAAGTCGAGGGGCAGGTCGTCGGTCACGACTCGACCCTACGGGCGCGTCGGCTCAGCAGCCGCCGGTCACGAGGTCGCACTCGAGCTGGTCCGCGGACGCCGCGACGACCTCGAAGGCGGCGGCGCCCGCGCGGATCGTCACCGTCGACATGCCCACCCAGCGCGGGTGCGGCTCGGCCGTGGTGCTGGAGATGGCGTGGCGGAGGATCCGGAGGCGGTCGATGGAGAGCGTCGCCGTGCGGCGCCGGAGCACCTGGTCGCGGCGGGTCAGGATCAGCAGCTCGCGCGCCGAGCAGGCCGCCACCATGCCCGCGAGGCTCATCGGCCGCAGGCGCTGCAGCGCGCCCATGAGACCGTCGGCGGTGGGCGTGAGCGGCGTGCGCGAGCGCGACGACAGGTAGCGGAGGTGGGGATCCCGGGCCGCCAGGTCCCAGTACGCGGACGCGACGCCCGCCTCGTCGTGCCCGACGTCGATGCGCGGCGTCGCCCGGTCCGCCTGCCCCGTGCCTCCGGCCGGCACCCCGGCGGAGTCGGCCGCGAGCGTCATCAGCAGCTCGGTCAGCTCCACGACCACGTCGGCCGAGGCGCCGTTGAACGGGATCCGGAGGGCATCGCCGTCGGCCGTGTGGACCGTGAGCAGGCCATCGAGCAGGTCGACGCGGTCGCGCACGGCCACGATGTCGGCGAACGGGATGCGCCGGGCCGTGTACGCGGATCCGTCGCGCGAGAGCACCTCCAGCGCGCGGTCGCCCACGACGAGGAGGTGGTCGTACAGGTCCATCGACGGGTCGGTGTCACGACGCGGGATGTCGCGCGGCACCTTGAGCACGAGACGCGCGGCGAACGGGTCGACGTCGTGCGGGCGGTAGAGGCGGGGGACCTCGTCGATGGTGCGGACGGTGTCGATCCACGGCCCGAAGGCGTCGTGCTCGGCGGTTCTGGCGTGCGATGTCACCCCGTGAACGTATACCGCGCTCCGGCGCCCGCGGCAGGGGTGGGGCGACCCCTCTCCGGGGCGGCCTCCCGTGTGCTACGGGCGAGGCCGCGTCAGCCCTCGATGAGGTCGCGCTCGGGCGGCACGGCCGTCCACAGCTCGACGACCCGACGGCCGAGCGCGCGCTCGAGCCCGCCCAGCGCCTTGACCACGAAGATCGTGGTGCGGGCGGGGGATCCGGCCTTCGAGAAGCCGCGGTCGACCGCGCGCACCCACGTCTCGGCGGCGATCTTGGCGGTCGAGTAGTTGGCGCCTCCCGGGTAGGGGCGCTGCACGGCGGTGGAGGAGACGATCGCGAGGCGGCCGGCGTCGGACGCCTGCAGGTCGGCGTCGAACGCGCGCGTGGTGTTGCGCAGCGTGGTGACGATGCGCTCGTGCAGGAACTCCCAGTCCTCGTCGGTCTGCCCCTCGAGGCCGTTGCCGCCGCGCCAGCCTCCGACGAGGTGGATCAGGCCGTCGACGCCGCCGAGGTCCGCGCGGATCCGCGCCGCCAGGTCGACGACGGCCGCGTGGTCGGCGAGGTCGCACACCTCGCGGCGCGAGGCGTCGACGTCCTCGAGCCGTCCGGCGTCGGTGCCGACCGCGACGACGCGCGCCCCGGCCGCCGTGAGCGCGGACGCGACCGCGCGTCCGGCCGCGCTGGACGCGCCCGCGACGACCACCACGCGGCCGTCGACGCTCACGCGGCCTGCCCCGTGATCCCCGCGGTGGAGGAGATGACGTCGCGCATCTTCTTCTCCAGCGCCTCGAAGAACATGCTGAGCGGGAACTCGTCGTCGAGCACGAGGTCGGTGAGGCCCTTCGGCGGCCCGTCGAGCGGCAGCGCGTCCGGACCCTTCGCCCACGTGGACGCGGGGTGCGGCGTGACCGTCTCCGTCACCATCGCGTAGGCGGCGAGCCAGTGCGCGGTCTTCGGCCGGTCGATGGAGCGCCAGTAGAGGTCGTTCACCCGGTCGGCGAGCGCGATCACCACGTCGGCGACGTCGTCCCAGTCGATCGTGAGGCGCGTGTCGGTCCAGTGCAGCACGTGGTGCTGGTGCAGCCACGCGAACAGCAGCTGGCCGCCGAGGCCGTCGTAGTTGCGGACGCGGGATCCGGTGATGGCGAAGCGGAAGATCCGGTCGAAGATCACCGCGTGCTGCACCATGCCGGCGCGCTCGAGGAGGGCGTCGTCGGCGGAGGTGCGCTCGGCGGGATCCACGGCGGCGAGCCGGCGCTGGATCGCGACGGCCTCGCGGAACGCGGTGAGGTCGCAGCGCAGCTCCTCGATCGAGTAGAGGAAGAAGGGCATCCGCTGCTTGATCATGAATGGGTCGAACGGGAGGTCGCCGCGCATGTGCGTGCGGTCGTGGATGAGGTCCCACATCACGAAGGTCTCCTCCGCGAGCCGCTGGTCCTCGAGCAGGCGCCGCGCGTCCTCCGGCAGCTCGAGCTTCGTGACCTCGGCGGCGTGGCGCACCACGCGGCGGAACCGGGCGGCCTCGCGGTCGGCGAAGATCGCGCCCCACGTGAAGGTCGGGATCTCGCGCATCGCCACGGTCTCGGGGAACAGCACGGCGGAGTTGGTGTCGTAGCCGGGCGTGAAGTCGACGAACCGGATCGGGACGAACAGCGCGTTGCCGTAGTCGCCCGCCTCCAGCTCCGCCACGAACTCCGGCCAGACGACCTCGATGACGACGGCCTCGACGAGCCGGCTGGCGCTGCCGTTCTGCGTGGTCATGGGGAAGACGACGAGGTGCCTGATCCCGTCCACACGGTCGCGCTGCGGCTGGAACGCGGTGAGGGAGTCGAGGAAGTCGGGCACGCCGAGGCCGGTGTCGACCCAGCGCGCGAAGTCCACGTCGAGCGCGGCGAGGTACGCGGCGTCGTGCGGGAAGAGCGGGGCGAGCGCGCGGACGGCGTCGCGGATCACCGCGATGAGGCGGGCGGCCTCCGCGTGGTGCGCGGCGTCGGGGATCGACCCGTCCTTGACCTGCATCGGCTGGAGCGCGACGGCGGCGTCCTTGAGGGCGAGCCAGGCGGGGGAGGAGGCGACGGAGCCCGCGTCCTCGACGACCTCGGGCTCGCCGATGACGGCTGCGGTGGGTGCGGCGCTGGACATGGATCGACCTCCGATCGTGCGGGTGCGTGCGGTCCTTCCACCGTAACGGCGGGTTCGGCGCGAGATCGTGTCCCGCGTGCGGGTTCCGCGCGTGGATCCGGCCGCTCGCGCAGCATGCGTGCGCGCGCGGCGGCCGCTACGCGTCGTCGTCGTCCGGCACCGGGGTCGTCGTCCCCGTCTCGTGGTCGCGGCGGAGGATCGCGTACCCCACGGACGCGCGCGGCTCGCCGCCGGCGACGGGCCAGCCGTCGCGGTAGTGCGCCTCCTTCACGAAGCCCGCGCGCACCAGCACGCGGCGCATCGCCCGGTTGTCGTCGCGCGTCTGCGCCTCGACGCGCGTCACGTGCGGGTAGGTCCGGAACACGTGGTCCGTGAGCGCGCGCACCGCGGGCGCGCCGAGCCCCCGGCCGCGCGCCGCCTCGGCGAGGCGCAGGTCGAACAGCACGCCCGGATCCTCGAGGTCGTCGAGCACGACGAGGCCCACGCGGCCGGATCCCGCAACGTCGATCCAGAGGGCGGCGTGCTCCGGCCCGGAGAGGTCGCCGTCGGCGATGCGCGCGTCGACGTCCGCCGTCGTCGGCGCCGACCGCACGTGGAAGGGGAACGCGTTCGAGGTGAGGAAGTCCCGGAGCGCCTGGCGGTCGGGCTCGACGTCGACCGGCACCAGCGCGACGGCCGGGTCGGCGGGGCGTGGGGCGGCGTGGACGTCGGTCATCGCGGGTCCTCCTCGGGTTCTTCGGGCGCCGCCGGCCGGGCGGGCTTCTCCACAGCCCCGGGTGAACAGCGGGTGAACCCGGCCGTCCCCCGTAGAGGGGATGCGCTGGCAGGGCGCAAGCTCATCGCCGTGGATCCCTTCATTCTCCTCGTGCTCGTCGTCATCACGGCGCTCGCCTTCGACTTCACCAACGGCTTCCACGACACGGCGAACGCGATGGCCACGTCCATCGCGACCGGCGCGTTGAAGCCCAAGGTCGCGGTCACGCTCTCCGCCGTGCTCAACCTCGTCGGTGCGTTCCTCAGCATCGAGGTCGCGCTCACGGTCACGAACGCGGTGGTCAAGATCCAGGACAAGTCCGGGGCTCCCGACCCGGCGCTGCTGCAGGGCGGCGGATCCGCGCTGCTGCTCATCGTGCTCGCGGGCCTCATCGGCGGCATCGTCTGGAACCTGCTCACCTGGCTGCTCGGCCTCCCGTCGAGCTCCTCCCACGCGCTGTTCGGCGGCCTCATCGGCTCGACGCTCGCGGGCCTCGGCCTGAACGGCGTCAACTGGGCGGGCGACGGATCCAAGCTCGACGGCGTCGTGGGCAAGGTGATCCTGCCGGCGCTCATGTCGCCGATCCTCGCAGGGGCGGTCGCCGCCGTCGGCACGTGGCTGGTGTTCCGCATCATCGGCAACCTCGCCGGGCGCGGCATGGACCGCACCTTCCGCATCGGCCAGATCGGCAGCGCCTCGCTCGTCTCGCTGGCGCACGGCACGAACGACGCGCAGAAGACCATGGGCGTCATCACGCTCGCGCTCATCGCGGCGGGCGGCTGGACCGACACCGAGTCGGTGCCGTTCTGGGTGAAGATCAGCTGCGCGCTCGCCATCTCGCTCGGCACCTACATCGGCGGCTGGCGCATCATCCGCACGGTCGGCAAGGGCCTGGTGGAGATCGACACGCACCAGGGCATGGCGGCCGAGAGCTCGTCGGCCGCGGTCATCCTCGCGTCCAGCCACCTCGGCTTCGCGCTCTCCACCACGCACGTGGCCACGGGGTCCATCCTCGGCTCCGGCGTCGGCCGCCCCGGCGCGCAGGTGCGCTGGCGCGTGGCGCTGCGCATGGTCGTGGCGTGGATCATCACCCTCCCGGCCGCCGCCCTCGTCGGCGCGGTCATGTGGTGGCTCGGCCACCTCATCGGCGGGGCCGCGGGCGGCATCGCCATGACGCTCGTGCTCATCGCCGTCGCGATCACCGTCTACGTCCGCTCGCGCAAGGACGACGTGGGCGCGCACAACGTGAACGACGAGTGGTCCGACGAGAAGGCCGCCCGCCCCGCCACCCAGCCCGCCGACGCCTGAAGGATCCCGCCATGTTCCCCCTCTTCTTCTCCGCGGTCGGCCAGGTCGCCCTCGTCGCCCTCCTCCTCGGCGCGGGCCTGCCCGCCCTCTTCGCCCTCGGCGTGCGGTCCTTCGCGCTCGCCAGCGCCGACACCAGCGGCCGCGTCGCCGGATCCGACTCCGCGCGTCGCACGCCGCCCGTCGTCCTCCAGGCGGTCGGCGCCCTCTGCTACGCGGTCGTCGTCCTCGCCGTGGTCGCGGGCCTCACGCTCATCATCGCGACGGGCCTCGGCCAGTCGGTGAGCTTCGAGCACGTCATCCCGACCTTCACCTCGAAGGGCTGACCATGACCGACAGCGCATCCGAGGGCGGCGGACCCGACGTCGGCGCGACGGGCGTCGTCGCGCCCGACCGCCACGAACGCGGCATCGTCCAGCGCGTCGTCGGCTGGCTGCGGGCGGGCTACCCGTCCGGCGTGCCGGACCAGGACTACGTGCCGCTGCTGGGGATCCTCCGCCGCAGCCTCACCGCCGAGGAGCTCGAGCAGGTGGTCGACCAGCTCGTCGACGACGCGGCCGAAGCGGATGCGGCGGGCGAGGAGCTCGGCCGGAACCAGCTCCGCGACCGCGTCGAGGAGCTCCTGCTCGGCCCCGCGATGCCCGAGGATCTGGTGCGCGTCTCGGCCCGGCTGGCCGCCGCGGGCTGGCCGCTCGGTTCTCCCGAGGACCTGCACGAGCCGGACGGCGCCGATGCGCGCGCGGCCGAGCGCACGGGCCTCGTCTCCCGCATCGTCTCGTGGCTGCGCGCCGGCTACCCCGCCGGGCTGCCCGAGCAGGACTTCGTCCCGCTGCTGGCGCTGCTGCGGCGCCGCCTCAGCGACGAGGAGGTGCAGGAGGTGAGCGCCCGGCTCGCGTCCGAGGGCGGGCTGCCCGCCAGCCGCCTCGACGTCGCCTCCGCCATCGCGGGCGTCACCTCCGAGATGCCCTCGGACGCCGACATCGAGCGCGTCCGCGCGTACCTCGAGGCGCACGGATGGCCGGAGGGCTTCCGCATCTGACCCGGGTGGGGAGTCCCTACTTGCACTGAACGCCATAAGGTGCAAACATGCACTTCGTGACGAAGTGTGCAACAGGACTGCGGGAACGCCGCCGGGTGGAGACCTCGGCGCGTCTGACGACGCTCGCCCGCCGCCTCACCGCCGAGCGGGGCCTCTCCGGCTTCACCGTCGAGGAGGTCTGCGAGCAGGCCGGCGTCTCCCGGCGCACCTTCTTCAACTACTTCGCCTCCAAGGAGGACGCGCTCTTCGGGCGCTCCTCCCGCGTCGAGACCCAGGACGTCGAGGACGCGTTCGTCGCGGCCGGCGACCCCCGGGATCCCGCGCTCTCGCCCTCGCTGCTCGACGACTTCGCGGACCTGTGCCTCGAACGCTGGGCACGCCTGGACACCGAGGGCACCTCCATGCAGGACATGCACGCGGCCTTCCGCCGCGAGCCCGACCTCCTCGTGCGCGCCCTCGAGGCCGCCATGGAGGACGAGGCGAAGGACGTGCTCCTCGTCGAGCGCCGCGAGGGGCTGCCCGCCGGCGACCTCCGCGCGGCCGTCGTCGTCCAGACCATGGGCGCCCTCGGCCGGGCGAGCGCGCGCGAGTTCCTCGTCCCGGGCAACGCCGACCCCCTCCAGCTCATCCTGCGGAGGCGCCTCGACGCCCTCCGCGAGATCGCGCACCCCACGACCGTGACCACCCGCCAGCACGAACGGACCCCATGACCGCCACCGCCCCCGCGCCCCTCCTGCTCACGCAGCGGCGCATCTGGATCATCTTCTCTGCCCTCATCGCCGGCATGCTCCTGTCGAGCCTCGACCAGACCATCGTCTCCACCGCCATGCCGACCATCGTCGGCGAGCTCGGCGGCGTCGACCACCAGGTCTGGATCACCACGGCCTACCTGCTCGCCACGACCATCGTCATGCCCATCTACGGCAAGTTCGGCGACGTGCTCGGCCGACGCAACCTCTTCCTCGCGGCCATCGCGATCTTCACCCTCGCCTCCGTGGGCTGCGCGTTCGCGGGCGACTTCTGGACGTTCGTGGTGTTCCGCGCCGCGCAGGGCCTCGGCGGCGGCGGGCTCATGATCCTGTCGCAGTCGATCATCGCGGACATCGTGCCGGCCAACCAGCGCGGCAAGTACCTCGGCCCGCTCGGCGGCATCTTCGGCCTCTCGGCCGTCGGCGGCCCGCTGCTCGGCGGCTTCTTCGTCGACCACCTCACCTGGCAGTGGGCGTTCTACATCAACATCCCCGTCGGGATCGCGGCCTTCGTCGTGGCGTTCATCGCGCTGACGCTGCCGAGCAAGAAGGCGACCAAGCGGATCGACGTGGCCGGAGTCGTGCTGCTCTCCATCGCCACGACGTGCCTCATCTTCTTCACCGACTTCGGGGGCGACAAGGCCTACGGCTGGGGATCGCTCCTCACCTGGGCGTGGGGCCTCGGGCTCGTGGTCGCGGCGTCGCTGTTCGTGTTCACGGAGTCGCGCGCGGATGACCCCGTCATCCCGCTCAGCCTCTTCCGGAACCCCGTCTTCGTGAACGCCACCGCCATCGGCCTCGCGCTCGGCATCGGGATGTTCGCGGCGATCGGCTTCGTGCCGACGTTCCTGCAGATGTCCACCGGCACCTCCGCCGCGGTCTCGGGGCTCCTGCTCCTGCCGATGATGGTGGGCCTCATCGGGATGTCGATCACCTCGGGCATCCTCATCACCCGCACCGGGAAGTACCGGATCTTCCCCATCGTCGGCACGCTCCTCACGATGCTCGCGCTCGTGCTGATGACCTCGCTCACGGCGCAGACCCCGGTCTGGCTGATCTGCGTGTTCCTCTTCATCTTCGGGCTCGGGCTCGGCCTGATCATGCAGGTGGTCGTGCTCGTGGTGCAGAACGCGGTGCCCGCGGCCCAGATCGGCACCGCGACCAGCACGAACAACTACTTCCGCGAGGTGGGCGCCGCGCTCGGCACGGCCGTGTTCGGCACGCTGTTCACGACGCGCCTCACCGAGAACCTCACCACCGTGTTCGCCGGGGCGGGAGCCGCTCCGGGTGCGGCGGCCGCCTCGGCCAGCAGCATCGACCCGCAGACGCTGGACGCCCTGCCGCCCGCGGTGCGCGACGGGATCGTCGACGCGTACGCCGACGCCCTGGCGCCGGTGTTCTGGTACCTCGTGCCGTTCATCGCGATCGCGTTCGTGCTGTCGCTGGTGCTCAAGCAGATCCCGCTGTCGGATGTCGCCGGGCTCGTCGCCCGCGGCGAGGCGGTGGGCGGCGAGGAGGCCGAGCGGCTCGAGGCCGAGCAGCGCGCGGGCGTCCGCGGAGGCGCGCGCCCCGCGGAGGCGACCGGGCCGGACGCGGCCGACGACGCATCGCGGATCGCGGTGCCGTCGAGCGACGCGCGGGACAGCCGCTCCGAGCGCTGATCCGTTGACACGGCCGCCCGCGGCTGGTCGACTCACGGCAGGGCCGTCGTCCGCACGGGCGGCGGCCCGTCCCCGTCCGAGGAGCCACCGGAGGTCGTCGTGAGCGAGCCCATCGTCATCACCCGCACGTTCGCCGCCTCGCGGGAGCGCGTCTTCGACGCGTGGACCACGCCGGCCGACTTCTCCGCCTGGTTCGGCGCCGCCGCGGTGGAGGTGCCCCTCGAGACCCTGCGGATGGACGTGCGCGTCGGCGGCGCGTGGAGCGCGGTGATGCGCCTGCCCGACGGGAACGCCATCGACTGGGCGGGGGAGTACGTCGAGCTCGACCGGCCGTCGCGCCTCGCGATGACGATGACCGACCGGCCCGACCAGCCCGCGGGCGAGCCGCTCACGGTCGACCTCGAGGAGGTCGTCGGCGGCGCGACGCGCATGACCATGACGCAGCGCGCTGGCGAGTTCACGCCCGAGCAGCGCGAGATGACGATCCAGGGCTGGGGCGCATTCCTCGACGCGATGGAGGGGCTGGTCGCGCCGGTCCGCTGACGAAGCCCGGTCGTGCCAGATGGCTCGCGAGAGGGCCGGCGATGGGACGGCAGTGTTCCACCCCTCAATGGCACGCTAACGTTCCATGATGTGATGTAACATGCCTGTACTACGAGATCGGGTGCTGCCGAGGAGGTTCCATGCTCGCGAGATGGCCAGAGGACCTGGGGAATGTAGCGCGCCAGCAGAGGCAGGATCTCGGCCTCTCGCAAGAGGAGCTCGCTCGTCGGGCAGGCGTGACGAGGCAGTGGCTCACACGATTCGAGACCGCTAAGGGTGACGCAGCGCTGTCCAAAGTGATGCGAGTGCTCAGGGAGCTCGATCTTCGTCTCGAAATCACGGCGAAGGTGTCAAGGGGCGCGAGTCCGGAAGCGAACCCCGCGGCCCGGGCGCCGACCGTGAACGACGACTTCATGAGTGCGTTGATGGCCAGAGTCGGCCAGAAGCCCGCATCCGACATCGCGACATCGGGCTCACGTGTTGCCGAGGAGGTGCTCCGTCGAAATCGTGATGTGAGGGTGATGGTCGAAAAGATCGGCCAGAAAGGCGCGGCGGTCGCGCGGGACCCGATGGGGCCCCCTACTCCGTCCACGCGGCAGCAGCGACCATGAGCACGCGAGTGCTGGATGTCTACCTCTACGGGCGACTGGCGGCGAAGCTGGAGAGGACTGCTCCCATGCGATATCGCTTGGTATACGACGCTGAATGGTTCGCCGCCGGAGGCCCGTCGATCTCGCTGTCGTTGCCGACGCTGCGCCGCGTGCACACGGGAGCGCCGGTCTTGAACTTCCTGGACAACCTGCTTCCCGAGGACGACGCGGTTCGACGATCGTGGTCACGAGAGAACGGCTCGGGGTCTGTGGAGCCGTTCCACCTTCTCAGCTCTCATGGGGCTGACGTGGCGGGCGCACTCGAATTCCATCCCGAGGGGCATTCGGTGTGGGGGGAGGGCTCCTTGGAAGCGCTGACGGAAGCCCAGATCGCAAACCGCATTCGAGCGATCCGGGAGGACAGGGACGCAGGCGAGGGAGACGGGGCTCCGGCGCGACCAGGTCAGTTCTCGCTCGCCGGTGCGCAAGGCAAATTCGCGTTGGCATGGTCCGACGGCAGATGGCACGAGCCGACCGGCGTGAAGCCATCCACGCACATCTTCAAGCCACGGGTTCGAAACCTGGTGGACGCGGAGATCGTCGAACACATCATCATGACCTCTGCAGCGGTGCTGGGGTTGAGCGCGGCATCGACGGAGATCAGGTCGTTCGCTGATCAGCACTCACTCGTCGTCGCCAGATTCGACCGGCACGCAGACGAGCGCGGATCCGTGACGCGTATCCACCAGGAGGATCTCGTGCAGGCGCTCGCTCTTCCCGCCTTCCGGAAGTTCGAGGAGCGCGGTGGGCCCAGCGTCCGCACGATCCTCGAACTGCTGGATCGAATCGATGAGCACGAGCTCCGGGCCCGAGCCAAGGAGCGGTTCATGAAGTACCTGCTGTTCTCGTGGATGGTGCTCAACACGGATGCTCACGGAAAGAACTACTCCTTGAAGCGTTGGCCGACGATGTTCGATCTGGCTCCGATCTACGACGCCTCTTCGTACCTCCCCTACGTCTCTCCCGCCGGGAGTGGATCGGACGACGTGCTCTCCGCCATCAATGGGACTCACATGGCGTCGCGACTAGTCGACTCTCACGGCGTCGGGGACATGGGCGCATTCCAGTGGGCTGCTGTCGGTCGTGAGGCCGGTCTCGACGGGGAAGCGTTCTTGGAGTGGGGGCGGCAGGTGGCTGCCGCCTTGCCGACGGTGTTGAGCGCGGTCGCCGGCGAACTGGAGTCGAAGCTCCAGACGCCTGTCGTCGAGTTGCTGCTAGAGCGCATCGCCGCGCGGTCGCAACAGGTACTCGGCGTCCTGGGGCGCCGCATCGACGTCTGAGTCAGCGCCGCCGGGGCCGCCGCACCACGCCGACCGCGGTGATCCCCGCCGCGCCGAGCGCGAACGCGAGGAGCACGAGGAACGGGAGCTCGTCGGCGGACATGCCCGTCGCGGCGAGCGTGTCACCGCGCGCGGCCGAGGCGTCGGCGGCGGCGATCGCGGCGGGCGAGCCGGGGAGCGCGCCGGGGTCGGACGCCCCGGGCGATGCGGTGCCGGGATCCGCCGCCGGGGCGCCCGTGAGGCAGCGACGCACCTCGCTCGCGTCGTAGAAGAGGGAGCCGGGGGCGATGGGCGTGCAGCCCGCGCGGAACGGGATCGCCTTCTCGTCGTAGAGCATGCGCACGATGCCGCGGCCGCTCGCGTCGCGGTAGACGTCCCACTGCACGTTCGCGGCCATGGGCGTGACGGTCTCGCCGCGCCAGGCGTTCGTCGCGTACGCGTACGGGGCCTCGGGGGTCACCGGCTGGGTCGAGCCGGGCAGGCCGATCAGGGCCGCGAACGGGATGATCGTCTCGGCGTGCGCGAAGCGGAAGGTCGCGGCCGTGGAGGATCCGGCCAGCCGTGCGTCCATCGAGTCGAGGAAGTCGTCGAGGAGCGGCGTCGCCATCCGGTAGGTGATGTCGCTGCCCTGGAACGCCGGGCCCTTGGAGTAGAAGTCCTCCGCGTCGAGCAGGTAGGCGAACCACTCGGTGTCCGCGTCGTCACCCGCGAAGTAGCGGTCGAAGTCGACCGTGACCTCCTCCGCCATGTCGGGCGCGATGATGTAGAGGTTGTAGAGCATCATCGCGGCGTCGAGCTCGTCGTCGACCGTGGTCTTCCCGTCGCCGCCGTCGACGAAGTGGTACTGCCCGGCCGCGAGGCGGTCGACGAAGGCGGGCGTGTAGATGCGCTCGAGCAGGCGGCGCGCGGCCTCGTGGCTGCGGGGCTGGGCGTAGATCGCGTCGACGGCGGCGGTCACGGCGGGGCCGTCCTCGTAGGCCTGGTAGTCGGCGTTCGCGGCGGACTTGTGGAAGTAGAGCGTGTCGGGATCCTTCGCGATGTCCTTCGGCAGGTGCGACGCGAGGAGCGGATCCGCCCGCTTCAGGCCCTCCGCGAACGCCTTCCCCGATGCGGTGGCGCGCGCCTCGCCGGAGCTCTCGAGCGCGACCGTGTCGGATCCCGCGTCGATCCCCGCGAACAGCGACGGCAGCCGCTGGACGACCCGCGCGCCGATGCCGCGGTGCTGGTCCGCGCCCTGGCCCGTGAGGTTGCCGTATCCGAGCTTCGTGTTGGCGGCCGTGAGCTTCTGGACCTCCGGGCCGAGCGTCTGGCCGAGCGACGTGAGGGCACCCTCGGAGCGCGCCTGCTCCCACACCTGCGTGGTCAGCGAGTCGTACTTGAAGCTCGACAGGGCGCGGGATCCGTGGCGGGCGACCGACTCCGTGTACACGGGCGCGAACCCGGCGGGCGCGGGCGCGAGGTCGGCCGCGGTGCCCTGCGGCGCGTAGGGGGTCTTGCTGCTGTAGTAGGTGCGGTCGGCGGAGCCGGAGCCGGAGCTGGTGCCGGTACCGGTCGCCGCGAGCGCCGGGAGGGCGGATCCGCCTGCGGCGATCCCGAGGGCCAGCGCGAGCGCGACGGAGGCGGACAGGCGGAGGCGGGTGCGGAGGCGCATGGGTTCCTGGTGGAGCGGGCGCGGCGCGGCAGGGGCGCGGCGGCGGGTGCGGGTCGGTCGCGGGCGCGACGCGGCCGACGCTAGGCGGATCGCATGACGCGGCGGTGTCCCGGCGCTGAACGGGCGGGGCGTCGGGCGGGGCGACGGGCGGGGCGACGGGCGTCGGCCGGGCCGGCACCGCGCCCGTAGGGTGGGAGGACGCGCGCGAGGGGAGTCGGATGATCGGGGTGCTGACGGGCTTCGCCATCATCGGCTTCATCATCGCCGTGGGCTACGGCGTCGGCCGCTCCGGGATCGCGGGCCCCGGCGCCCAGCACTCCCTCAACCGGGTCGCCTTCTTCGTGGCGACGCCCGCGCTGCTGTTCACGGTGCTCGCGAAGGCCGACCTGCACGTCGTCTTCTCGTCGTTCCTGCTCGCGTCGGCGAGCGCGGTGGCCGTCGCGGCGGTCCTCTACCTGGTGGTGGCGCGGATCCTCTTCCGCCGGCCGGTCGCGGAGACCACCATCGGCGCGGCCTCGGCGAGCTACGTCAACGCCAACAACATCGGCCTGCCGGTGGCGATCTACGTGCTCGGCGACGCGCAGCTCGTCGCGCCCGTGCTGCTGCTCCAGCTGCTGGTGCTCGCGCCGACGACGCTCACGGTCCTCGACATCTCGAGCCGCGGATCCGCGTCGGTTGTCGGGATCCTCACGCAGCCGCTGCGCAACCCGATGATCATCGCGTCGATGCTCGGCATCCTCATCGCGATCACCGGGCTCCAGATCCCGGACGCGGTCTACGAGCCGTTCCGGCTGATCGGCGGCGCGGCGATCCCCATCGTGCTGATGGCGTTCGGCATGTCGCTCGTGGGGCGGAAGCCGCTCGAGCCGGGGTCCGGCCGCGGCGAGATCATCGTCGCCTCGGCGATCAAGACGGTGGTCATGCCGCTCGCCGCGTTCCTGCTGGCGCGCTTCGCCTTCCACCTCGACGCCGACCAGACCTTCGCCGCGACCGTGATCGCGGGCCTGCCGACGGCGCAGAACATCTTCAACTTCGCGTCGCGCTACGAGCGCGGCGTGGTGCTCGCGCGCGACACCGTGCTGATCACGACGGTCGCGTCGATCCCGGTGCTGCTGGTGATCGCGGCGCTGCTCGCTCCCGGGACCTAGCGGCGGCCGACAAGGCGTCCCGTCTAGCGGCGGCGGGTCGCGGCGGTGCGCTGCGCGGCGCGCTTCTGCGCGCGCTTGTCCATCTGCGCCCGGCCCTTGGCCATGGCGGCCTTGCCCTGGCGGCTGCGCAGGAACCTCCGGATCACGGGGACGGCGACGAACAGGAAACGGATCAGCGGCATGGTGCTCCTCGGGGATCGGCGCGGACCGGTGGATCCCCGCCCCTCGACCCTGCCAGGTGCGGGCGCGCGCGACCGGGCCGGGAGCGGATGCGGCGGGGAACGGCCAGGCGGGCGCAGCGGTCAGCGGGCGTCGCCCAGCCGCTCGCCCGCGCGGGCGACGAGCTGTGCGCGCTCACGCCGAGCGTGGGCCATCGCCTCCTCGACCTGAGCCGGATCGGCCTCGGGGCGCGAGGGGTGCCCCGCGTCGAACGGCGGCTGCGGGTCGTACTCGAGGGCCAGCTGGATCGCGCGTGCCTCGGCGTCGCCGGCGATCTCCGCGGCGAGCACGAGCGCCGCGTCGATGCCGCTCGTGACGCCGCCGCCCGTGATCAGCCGGCCGTCGCGGACGACGCGCCCGGCCACCGGGATCGCGCCCAGCAGCTCGAGCAGCGGATGGGAGGCCCAGTGCGTGGTGGCGCGCCGCCCGCGGAGGAGGCCGGCGGCGCCGAGCGCGAACGCCCCGGTGCAGACGCCGAGCACGTGCCGGGCGCTGGCCGCCTGCCGCTCGATGAAGGCGAGGGCGTCGGGATCCGCCATGAGGTCGAAGGCGCCGCTGCCGCCCGGCACGAGGAGCACGTCGGCCTGCGGGGCGTCGGCGAACGAGGTCGTCGGCAGGAGCGCGAAGCCGCTGTCGGTCGGGACCGGCTCGATCCGGTGCCAGGCGAGGTCCACGACCGCGCCGGGGAGGCGGGAGAGCACCTGCACCGGACCGGTGAGGTCGAGCTGGGTCACGTGCGGGAAGACGAGCGAGACGATGCGCAGCGGAGCGGCCATCCTCCGATGATGCCGGCTCCGACGATCCCGGATCCGCCCGCCGCGCGGGAGGCCCGCGCGTGGCTCAGAGCGCCTTCCGCATCTGCTGCGCCGTCACGTCGTACCCGGCCGACGCGTACAGGGCGATCGCCACGTGGTTCGCGCCGAACACGTTGAGCGCGAGGGCGGGGGCCCCGGCGTCGCGCGTCGCCTGCTCCACCGCGGCGAGGAGGGCGCGGCCGTAGCCGGACCCGCGGCGCGACGGATCCACCAGGAGCTCGAAGAGGAACGCCGTGTCGGGCACGCCGTTCGGGTTGTCGAGGGCGACCCAGGCGCTGCCGACCCCGACGCCGTGCTCGTCGACGCCGCGCAGGAGCAGCGTGCGCGGCGTCCGGATCCCGTCGGGGAGGTACTTCGTCGTCTCGGCCGCCGCCCGCTCGAGCGCTCCCTCGGGTGCCCAGAGACCCGCCTCGACCTGGCGGGCCGCGTAGTCCTCGTCGGCGTCGGCGAGCACGCGGGCGAACTCGGTCGGGGTCATGGGGCGCACGGTCACGGAGGGCATGCAGCGCATGGTCGCAGGGGCGGGCGGGCCTGCGGCCGCGCTGTCCACGGCGGCCGGGGCGGCGCGCCCGGGGACCGGGGGAGGGTCAGCCGCGCGGGCGCTCGCCGTCGCGGACCCACGCGACCTCGGCGCGCAGCAGCTCCGCGCCCGGGCCGACGGGCGCGTAGCCGAGCGCGAGGGACGCGCGCGTGTCGAGCACGATCGGGTGCGCCGCGGCCCACGGGTGCGCGCCGCCCGCGACGCCCGGCTCGAGCGGCACGATGCGGCCGCGCCAGCCGAGCTCGTCGGCGATGACGGCGACGATCTCGGCGGCCGTCAGGGGATCCGGGTCGGCGGAGTGCAGGATCCGCGCGCCCGGCACATCGGCGACCCGCGCGATGAGCGCCGCCGCGTTCGCCGCCGCGGTGAGGTGGTCGACGGACGCGCCGCGGTCGGCGAGCTCGATCGTCTCCGCGCCCGCCAGCATCCGCTCGACGATGCCGCGCGTGCGGGCGTTCCTGGCCCAGCGGCCGTGGACCTTGGAGGGGCGGATCACCGTGATCGGCAGCCCGCTCGCCTGGGCCGCGCGCTCGACGGCCACCTTCGAGGGCGCGTAGCCCTCGCGGGTGAACGGGTCGGTGCCGTCGGCGGCGGGCGCGAGCGTCGGGTTGTCCTCGGGGATCGGGACGGGGAAGCGCGGCGGCTCGTCGCCGTTGACCTGCCGGCCCGCGTCATCGACGTGCACGGCGCGGGAGGAGGCGACGACGACGGATCCGCTCGCCCGCATCGCCGGGAGGAGCGCGTCGACGTCGGCCGCCGTGAATGCGACGAGGTCGACGAGCAGGTCGACGCCGTCGCCGACCAGCCGCTCGATCCCGGGGGCGTCGGCGCGGTCGAGCGCGTGGAAGCGGACGCCGAGGTCCCGGAGCTCGGCGGGCATGAGGTCGGGATCGCGACCCGTCACGTCCACCGACCACCCGTCGCGGGCCAGCCGCTCGGCCGTGGCGCCGCCGATCGCGCCGGTCCCGCCGAGGACGAGGGCGCGACGGGAGGAGGACGAAGAGGAGGAGGACACGGTCGTCGAGCCTAGGGGCGCGCGTCGTGGTGCGCGGCGACGCCGCGAGAGGCGAATGGTGGAGAGCTCCGGAAATCGAACCAGACGAGGCACCCCGATAGGCGCGCTCCCCGAACTCAGGACAACCTAGCGGATCCGCCTGGGCCGCCGCACGTCGGCCGCCGTCGCGCTCGGGAGGCCGGCGTCACGACGCGGGTGGGGAGGGAGCGTCAGTCGCCGACGGTGCGGACCCGGACCGTCTCCCCATCGCCCTCCAGCTCGAACGACAGCGTGGTGCCCAGCGGGAACGCGTCGCGCAGCTCCTGCGGCTGGTCGGCCGTGACGACCACGGCGGCGCGGGCGGGGACGGCGCCGGTCGCGCAGCCCTCGGGGCCCTCGACCGAGCCGTCCTGCTTCGGCGGCCCGGCGACCAGGCAGGCGACCTCGGCGCCGGTCGCCGTCTCCTGCCGCGGCACCCGGGCGACCGAGATCCCGTGGAACTCCGCGAACAGGGATCCGGGTGCGATGGATCCGGTGTCCACCGACAGGTAGGTCGCGTTGTCGGGCACCGGCGGCGGCTCCAGGGCGAGGACGGCGACGGTGTCGCGCGCGTCGCCGAGCCACCAGGCCGTGCCGCCGGCGGAGGCGACCGCGACCAGCACGAGGGAGGCCGCCCAGACCGCGGCGAGGCGCGGGCGGACGCGGGGGACGCGTCGTGCGCGCCGGGGAGGGACGGCATCGGGTCCGCCGTCGCGCGGGTCGACGTCACCAGCGCGGTCGACGTCACCAGCGCGGTCGGGCTCGCCCCGCTGCCGATCCGGCGCCGCCGCCGCATCCCGCCCCTCGAGCTCGCGCAGCCGTGCCGAGGACGCGGCGTCGCCCGGGTCGCGATCCGGCCCGAAGACGCGGCGGCGCATCTCCGCGATCTCCGCGCGCCGGTCGTCGTCGTCCATCCCCGCATCGTGTCACGCGGTGCCCGGATCCGCTCAGCAGGCGGCGAACGCGTATCCGTCCGCGGACGACGGCACCAGGTCGCGGTCGCGCACGATGGCGCGGGGAGCGGGGTCCAGCGCCCGGATCCGCGCGCACGCGCCCGCGGCCGTGTCGCGCAGGTCGTCGGTGTACTCGACGTCGAGCACGTGCGGCCCGTAGACCGCCGTGTAGTCCGCGCACTCCTCCCAGCGGTCGCACTCCTCGGCGATGGCGAAGTCGAAGCCCGCCTCGTCCCGGCCGCGCGCGCCGATGTCGGTGGTGTTCTTCTGCGCGACGGCGAGGCCCCGGCCGTGCGCGTGGTCCACGAGCAGGGTCGCGAGCGCGAGGGCGTCGTCCTCGTCGAGCGCGCCCTCCGACCTGTTCCAGGAGTCGAGGTTGTCGAACTCGACGGCCCGGAAGCCGGCGTCGGCGCAGCGGTCGACCGTCGTCGCCTGCCGGGCGGCGATGGCCGTGCGCTTCGCGGCGGTCGAGGTGTCGAGGAGGAACTCGTCGTCCCACTTCGGATCCACGAGCGGCCCGTCGTCGCCCTGCACCAGCAGGTCGTCGGGCCAGCTCTCGCCCGGCTGCGTCTGGAACCCGTTGACGTAGCAGACGCCGTACGCGCCCGCGGCGGGCTCGTCCGTGCTGTCGCGCACGACGATGCCCGCGCCCGTCGGCACGGGGGAGGCGCCGCCGAGCTGGTAGTCGAAGCCCGTCCCGACGGGCGGGAGGGCGACGGTCGCCGTCGTCTCCGCGGCGAGCACGCCGGTCGCCGGGGCGGAGCGCGCCTGGCCGGTCGGCGCCGAGACCGGGCCCGGATCCGCGGACGCGCAGCCGGACAGGGCGACGAGGGCGGCGGTCACGGCGGCGGCGGAGAGGAGGGGGCGCATCACCCGACCCTAGGCGGGTCGATCCGCGGTGCCCACCACCCGGAAGCGCTCCATCACGATCTCGGTGTCGTCGTCGAGCGCGAACCCGTCGGGCAGCTCGGCCACGACCTCGGGCGACGTCCAGAAGTCCTCGTGGCCGGCGCGCCACTCGGCGACCGTCGTGAAGCCCTCGCCCTCGTCCACCGCGTGCGCGAGCGGCACGTCCGCGAGGCGCGCGACCTCCACGGCCGTCGTCTCGATCACGAGCACCGGCCGCCCGGCGGAGTCGATGACCGCGCCGCGGGATCCGACGACGGGCAGCTCCTCGCCGTCGGCCGCGTACTGGGCCAGCAGCGAGCTGGTCGAGGTCTTCTCGCCCGAGACGATCGCGGCGACGAGCCGGTCGCGCAGCGGCCCCGGGAACGCGAACTCGACGGGCGGGAGGTCGGGCTCGGGCGTCGACGTCATGCGCCGATCGTAGGGGCCGCGCCGTCGCCACCGGCCGCCTCCCCGGACGGCGCGCACCCACCGGGCCAGGGTGGGAGGCGACCCCCGATCCCCTCCAGGAAGGCGCAGCGCATGACCGAGATCCGCAACTCCGGCAACCAGTACGAGATCCAGGACCCGATCGCGCAGTACCCGTCGCCGCCGTTCCCGCAGCAGGAGCAGACGGGCCCCGGCGACGAGCTGAGGTTCGAGCCGACGCCCGACCACGGCCAGGACAGCTACGTCGGCTTCGGCCGCCTGAAGGGCCGCAGGGTGCTCATCACGGGCGCCGACTCCGGCATCGGCAAGGCCGTCGCGATCGCGTTCGCGCGCGAGGGCGCGGACATCGCGCTCAACTTCCTCGACGAGGAGCTCGAGGACGCGCGCGACACCGCGTCCACGATCGAGGCCGACGGGCGCACCGCCGCGCTCGTCCCCGGCGACATCTCCGACGAGACCGCCTGCCAGGACATCGTGCAGGCGTCCGTCGCGGCGCTCGGCGGCCTCGACTGCCTCGTGATGGTGGCCGGCTACCAGCGCAACGAGGACGACATCCTCGACCTCGACACCGCGCAGCTCGACCGCACGATGAAGACCAACGTCTACTCGCTGTTCTGGCTGAGCAAGGCCGTGATCCCGCACCTGCCGAAGGGCGGCAGCATCATCACGACGAGCTCGTCGCAGGCGTACCAGCCGAGCCCGGACAAGATCGACTACGCGGTCTCCAAGGGCGCGATCCGCAACTTCACGCAGGGGCTCGCGCAGCAGCTGGCGCCGAAGGGGATCCGCGTCAACTCGGTCGCGCCCGGCCCGTTCTGGACCGTGCTGCAGCCCGTCGGCCAGTCGGCGTCGGACGTGGAGGAGTTCGGATCCCAGTCGGTCTACGGCCGCCCGGGACAGCCCGCGGAGATCGCGGCGACGTACGTGTTCCTCGCGAGCCAGGAGTCGAGCTTCACGAGCGGCGAGACGATCGCGGTCACCGGCGGCACGCCCGTCCACTGAGGCGCGCGGGATCCCGGCGGCGCGCGTCAGAACAGGCGCGCGCCGCCGTCCGCGTCGTCCGCGCCGTCCACGTCGGCGAGCGGGCGCTCGGTGCGCAGCACGGCCGGCCCGACCGTGAGGATCCCGTCGCCGAGCGGTTCGCAGCGCACCCCGCCGCGGCCGCGGAGCGCGCGGAAGGCCCCGGGCGCGAGCATGACGTCCATCCACGCGCACGGGTTCGCCGGGCGGTGCCCCTGGAACTCGACGGGCCCGTGGCCGGAGTCGATGCTGAAGCGCATGCCGCGCAGCCGGTCCACGTCCGCGCCGCGCAGCAGCACGTTGCGGCGGGTGTCGACGGGATCCAGTCCCGCGTCGACGCCGAGCTCGCGCGCCACGCGCTCCACCGACTCGACGGCCATCACCGTGACCGCCGCCGTGCGGTGCGCGCGCTGGCCGAAGTAGCGGTCGCCGACGATCCCGAGCCCGGCGCGCACGCGCACGGAGACCCGCGACGGCGGCTCGCCCGGCTCGTCCCGCGGGCCGTCGGACGGGCGTCCCTCGAGCCGGTGCACGGGCGACGCGACCAGGAACGCGATCTCCACGCGGTGCTCGTGCGGGAGGTCGGTCATCCGGGAATCGTACGTGCCCATACCACGGGGTACGTCACCCAGGGGCTGACGCTCCACTCGTGGCTAGTATCGATGAGCGGGACGGGGTGACCGCATCCGGGGGGTCACGTGGGCGAGGTTGCTCCCTCCGACGTGCGGCGCGGCCACGGGTCCCGCGCGCAGGCCATGCTCCGCAGCATGACGTTCTCGAAGCCGCTGCACGCGCAGCTGCCCTTCATCCTGAGCCTCGCCGTGGTCGGCATCGTCGCGGGCGCAGGCGACCTCGACTCCGTGGCCGATCCGGGGTTCGTCGCCGGGGCCGTCATCGCCGCGATCGTCACGATCCTCGCGGCCGTCGTGCCCTGGGAGCGCATCGACTCCGACTGGGTCGCCGTGCTGCCGATGCTCGACTTCGCGGCGCTCGCCCTCTGCCACGACGCGATCGCCGACCAGGTGCCGTCGACCGCGTTCCTCATCGTCTTCCCCGTGATCTGGCTCGCGTACGCGTTCGCCCTGCACGTCCTGTGGCTCGGCGCGATCGGCACGGCCTCGGTCCTCGCGCTGCCGTTCTTCCGGACGGGCACCCTCCCGGAGGGCACGGTCGGCTGGTCGCACCTGGTCGTGCTCCCCGTCGTGATGCTGCTCGTGGCCGTCGCCGTGAACCTGCTCGCGCAGCAGCTGATCCGGCAGCACGCGCGCCTGGAGGAGATGCAGCTCGAGCTGACGGGCACGCTCGTCGACCTGCAGGAGCGCAACTCGATCATCGACGGCGTGCTGGACGCGATCGACGACACGGTGGTCGTCCTCGACGTCGACGGGCGGATCATGCTGCGGAACCGCGCGGCGCAGGAGCTCATGGCGCTCGCCGGCCCCGCCGACCCGGACGACCCCATGCTCGGCATCCACGTCTACGAGGAGGACCGCACCACCGCCGTGCCGCCCGAGCGGCAGCTCGTGGCGCGCGCCCGCGCCGGCGAGGTGGTCGGCCGCGAGGTCTACTGGGTGGGCGACGGCGGCACGCAGAAGGCCGTGCTCGCCTCGCTGTCGCCGCTCGTGGACGCCTCCGGGCGGATCTTCGGCACGGTCGTCGTCAGCACCGACGTCACGGCGCTCGCGCTCGCGGTCACCGAGCGCGAGGACTTCGTCGCGAGCGTCTCGCACGAGCTGAAGACGCCGCTGACCTCGATCCTCGGCTACGTCGAGCTCATCGCCGACGACCTCGTCGAGGACGACATCGACGACCGCATCACCGCCGCCCGCCTCGCCATCGTGGAGCGCAACGCGCAGCGCCTCCTCGGCCTCATCGGCGACCTCCTCACGGCGGCCCAGCACCGGCTCGCCGTCAACCGCAACCTCGTCGACGTGGGCGAGATCGTCGAGAACGCGCTCGACGTGATCCGCCCCCACGCGATGGCGAGCGGCGTCACGCTGGTCGAGCCGGACTACGCGGAGCTGGTCGCCGAGGTCGACGCCGTGCGCATCGGCCAGGTGCTCGACAACCTGCTGAGCAACGCGGTGAAGTACACCCCGGAGGGCGGCACGGTCGTCACCGAGGTGGACGTCGAGGGCGACCACCTGCGCCTCTGCGTGACCGACGACGGCGTGGGCATGTCGGCGGAGGACACCGCGCAGCTGTTCACGCGCTTCTTCCGCACCAGCTCCGCCCGCGCGAGCACGGTGGCGGGCGTGGGGCTCGGCCTCAGCATCACCCGGTCGATCGTGGAGGCGCACGAGGGGACCATCGAGGTGCAGAGCGCGGTCGGCACGGGCACCACGATGCGCGTGCGGCTGCCGCTGCGCGTCGGCTCTGCCACACCGCGCCCGACTTGAGCTGATCTTGTCCCCACCTTGATCGGATCCGGCATGCGCCGGTGTCACGCTCGGAGGACGACGGGGCCACCCGTCCGACACGAGCGATCGAAGGACCGGATGATCCCCCACGACCACCCCGCGAGCGGCGCCCGAGCCGCGCGCACCGGGTGCCGTGCCGGATCCACGGATGCGCGGCCGGTGCCCGACGGCGGCCTCCCCGGTCCTTCCGATCGTCTCGACGGTGGCCGGGCGTGAGCGCCCATGCCGCCCGGGTCCCGCAGCTCCCCCCGCTCCTCGACGTCCGCGTCCTGGAGCAGCTGCTGGCCGAGCTGTCGGACGAGCCCGGCCCCGCCCGCCTGTCCGTCGTCCCCGCGACGGACACCCCCGCTCCGTCCCCCGGCGTTCCCGCGCCAGGGGGCGTGACCCCGCCGCGCGGCCACCCCGAGCCGCGCCGCGGGACCCCGTCGTCCGGATCCCCCCGTCCGGACGACCGTCTCGCGACCCGTGGTGCCCCCGCACCCGGTCGCGGGCAGGCGCCGGCCGGAACCCCCCGTCCGGTCGGCGCCCCCACCGCCATCCCCGCGCCCCCGGAGCCGACCTGCCCCGGCGCGCTCACGGACGGGCAGCACGCCTGCGTCGACTTCCTGCGCTTCTTCGTCGACCTGTGGCCGAGCCGCTGGGTCCGCCTCGACGCCGCCGTGCGCGCCGGCGACCGCGCGGCCGCGCTCGACGCCTGCCTGAGCGTGAAGAGCTCGGCGGCGATGGTCGGCGCGCTCCTGCTCAGCGACGAGGCGGCGCGGCTCGAGCAGGCCATCCGGTCCGCCGACCACGGCCGCGCCACCGCGATGCTGCCGGAGCTCGGCGAGGTGGGCGAGCGGAGCATGGACGCGATGCGCTCCTGGATCCGCGCCGAGGCGGGCTACCCGCCCGACTAGACCCGTGCGCGAGGCCGCCCCGACGGCCGACGCGCACGCCCGCCCGGCTCCCGCGACAGGCCGGTCGGAGGAACGGAGCGGGATCCCACCCGAGGGGACCCCGATCCACGGCGCAGCTGCTGCGGGACCGGACCGGTCCCGCGGCAGCCCCCCGATGTCCGTCGGCGCCCGGCGCCTCAGCCGCCCGGCGCTTCAGGCGCGCGGCGCTTCAGGCGCGCGGCGCTTCAGGCGCGCGGCGGCGCGAGCCGGTAGCCGACGCCGCGCACCGTCTGGATCCACCGCGCCTCGCGCGGATCGTCGTGCAGCTTCCGGCGCAGGTTGCCGAGGTGCACCTCGACCGCGCGCTCCTCGGGCTCGGTGGAGGAGGCGACGGCGTAGGAGCCGCTGCGGATGTCGCGCACGAGGTCGCCCTTCGTGCGCACGCGCCCGCCGCTCGCGAGGATCGACGCGAGCAGGTCGAACTCGGTGCGCGTGAGGTCGACCGGCTCGCCGTCGACCGTGACGTGGCGGGTGCCCTCGTCGAGCTCGAGGCCGTTGTGGCGCAGGACGTCGTCGTCCGGGGACGCGGGCTCGGCGGCCGGGGCGGGCGCGGGGACGGTCGTGGGGGCGGCGGCCGCGGACAGCGCCGGCTCGTCCGCGTCGGCGGCAGGGGTAGCGGCGGGGGCAGGGGCGTCGGGGGTCACCGGGATCCCGGCCGCGGGCGTCGCCGTCGCGTCCCCGCCGCGCGGTCGGCGCATCATCGCGGAGATGCGGGCGCGGAGCTCGCGGGGGCGGAACGGCTTCACGATGTAGTCGTCCGCCCCGGCCTCGAGCCCGAGCAGGGTGTCGACCTCCTCGCCCTGGGCCGTGAGCATCACGATGTAGGCGTCGCTCACGAGGCGGATGCGGCGCGCGGCCTCGAACCCGTCGAAGTCGGGCAGGCCCACGTCGAGCGTGATGACGTCGGGCGAGACCTCCTCGGCCAGCCGGACGCCGTCGGTCGCGGTGCCGGCGGAGTGCACCTCGAAGCCGCCCTGGCGCAGGACCACCTCGAGCAGCTGGCGGATGTCGCCGTCGTCCTCGATGACCAGAGCCACACGTCCGCTGTCCACTACCGCCCCCTCGCATGCCGCGTGCGCGGCCGTTCCCCCGGATCCGCGTCAGGCGCGCCGGACCTCCCACGCTAGCGGACCGCCGCGCCCGCGCCGCCGTGGCGGCTGGCCGGCCTGCGCCCGCGCGGGATCAGGTGACCGGGGAGGACCCGGGCACGGCGACGAGCACGAGCACGGCGCCCAGGATGTACGCCGCGAGCGAGGCGCCCACGCCGATGAGGAGCACCAGCCATGGCCGGGTGCGGCCGCGGATCATGCCGACGAGCGCGACGATCACGGCGATCCCCGTGAGCATCAGGGGTCCCGCGACGGAGAGCGCGTAGCCGATCGTGAAGAGGGAGTCGTCGCAGACGTAGGCGTCCACGTCGCACGCGTCGGTGACGAAGATGAGGCCGAGCCCCATCGCGGCGATGCTGCCGCCCACGACCGCGGCGACGAGCATGGAGACGAGCGTGGTGACGAGGATGCGGCGGTCGATCCGGCGGATCCAGCGGGGCACCCAGTCGGGGCCGGCGGGGTCGTCCTCGCGCGCGGCCTGGCGCGCGGCGGAGCGCGCGGCGGGACGGGCGTCGGGGCCCGCATCCGCCCGGCCGCGTCCGCGGGGGAGCGTCGGCAGGGCGATCCTCGGGATCTCCGGCAGGCGCCGCCGGCGGGCGGGCGGGGCGGCGGACCGGCGCCCGCGGGAGGCGCGGCGGCCGGGGGCCGGGGTCGCGTCGTCGTCGGGGGTCACGCCACGAGACTACGGGGCGCGTCCCGCCCGGCCGGAATCGGCGGCGACGCGACGGGCGGGCACGACGGTGCGGCGCCCGGACGACGGATCAGAAGATCATCGGCCGATCGTCGTCGAGCTCGGTCTCCACGTCGAGGTCGACCGCCACCGGCACGTGGTCGCTCGGGCCGTCGCCCTTGCGCTCGTCGCGGTGGATCCGCGGCGCATCCACGAGCTCGGCGAACCGGCCGTTGCCGAGGATGAAGTCGATCCGCATCCCCTGGTCCCGCGGGAACCGCAGCTGCTGGTAGTCCCAGTAGGTGTAGCCCTCGGGGATCGACGGCCGCACGACGTCCGCCAGCCCGGCGTCGAGGAACGCGGCGAATGCCGCCCGCTCGGGCTCCGAGGTGTGCGTCTTGCCCTCGAACAGCGCGGGATCCCACACGTCGGTGTCGAGCGGCGCGACGTTCCAGTCGCCCATGAGCGCGAGCGGGGTGGCGGGATCCGCGGCGAGCCAGGCGCGCGTGTCGGCCGCGAGCGCCTGGAGCCACTCGAGCTTGTAGGAGTAGTGCGGATCGTCGAGCGCGCGGCCGTTGGGCACGTAGAGGCTCCAGAGGCGGACGCCCGCGACGGTCGCGCCCATCGCGCGCGCCTCGAGCGGCGACTGCCCGGAGGCGTCGGGCTTGCCGAAGCGCGGCATCCCCTCGAAGGTCGTCACGACGTCCTCGAGCGGCAGCCGGCTCGCGATCGCGACGCCGTTCCACTGGCTGAGGCCGTGCACGGCGACCTCGTAGCCGGCCTCCTCGAACGCCGCCATGGGGAACTGCTCGGGCTTGCACTTGATCTCCTGCATGGCCAGCACGTCGACGTCCTCGCGCACGAGCCAGTCGACGACGCGGCCCACGCGGGTGCGGATGGAGTTGACGTTCCAGGTGGCGACGCGCATGCGTCCACGGTAGCGGGAGTGGGCGGCCGGGCACGCGGGCGTCGGGTCCGGGCACGCAGTGGCAGCGGCGCCGATGCCCCGAAGCGCCCGGCCGTTGCAGGCGCCCGGTTCGCTCCCACCCCGGAGCCGTCGCTCGTGCGGGGTCGCCCCGTCATGTCGGGTGCCCCCGGAGCGCGAAGGCGGGTTCTGCACAGTCGCCACTCCGGCAGGGCCACCCCGGGGCTCCCGTCCGGTAACGTCACCAGCCGAATCAATCGGCAGAACGCGCTCGTCGTCTCGAGGTCGCGCCGGTCAATTGCGTACGCACCCACCAAAATCGACCAGCCCGAGGGGCGCCCATGCCGAAGATCGTCATCCTGAACAATCGCGCCGAATATCCCACCGGCATAGGGCTGGACTCGATGGAGGCGATCGCGAAGACGGCCGCACGTCATTTCTGGCTCGTCGAGGCGGGGGACATCGTGCTCGCCCCCACGGTGATCGACTCGGACTTCATGGGCTACGTCGGGAAGATGCGCGGCTTCAACGAGCGCTCCATACGGTACGTCACCACGGGGAGGATCCTCCGAGATGACGTCCTCACGGCCCCGGACACGATCGCGCATCTCCATCGGCTCATGGCGACCGAGGACGACTGGGCGCTCATGCCCTGCTTCATGACGGAGGGTGTCGCCGTGCTGAGCGAGGCGCTCGGGATCGCCTCGCTCTCCGGGGAGGGCTTCGCGGCGCAGCGCGGCGGGGACCTGTTCAACAGGAAATCCCACTTCCGGCAGATGGCTGCAGGGATCGGCATGCCGATCCCCCGTGGGGCGCTGGTCCATGACAGGGCCGGGTTGGCGCGGGTGATCCCGCGGCACACGGCGGCGACCGGGGCGTTCATCATCAAACGCGACAACAGCGCGGGGGGCTTCGGGAACATAGTCGGCACCAGGGGGCCGAGCGTTCCCTTGCCGGGTGCGCGCGAGACCATCCCGCTCGGTGAGGACGTCGCCGGATTCTCAGACTCTGTCTGGTCGAAGGTCGCCGAGGGCGAGAAATCGACGGTCGTCGTAGAGGAATATCATCCCGCGACGCACATCTTCTACTTCGAGTTCCTCATCGACGACCAGGGCCGTCCGGGCTTCCTCGACAGCGGCGACGTCAGGATGGAACTGGACGACGACGCCGCTGCGAAGTCGATGGTGTGGGAGGGGCTCGACATCCCGGCCATCCTGCCGCCGTATTCCCTCGTCTTGGCATCCGGTTGGGCCCTGCGCTTCGCCCAGCTCGCAGCTGCGGTCGGCTACAGGGGCTACCTGAACATCGACGGCATCCTGACCGCGGGAGGCGACATCCTCTTCAACGAGGTCAACGCGCGCTGGGGCGGCGGCTTCGTGCTACACCGGATCGCGGAAGCGCTCATCGGGCCCAGATACGCTGACGCCGTCTGCATCTCGTCGCTTCGGAACATCCCGGTCATCGATGTCATGCCGTTCGTCGGCCTCCTAGAACGGACCAGCTTGGCCTGGTCCCGCGACCGAGGCGAGGGCGTCGTGCTCGTGACGGCCGACGGCCGGGAGTCCGACACCATGGAGTGCCTGGTCATCGCGAAGACCAGATCACGAGCCCGAGAGCTGGAGGCGGCGCTCAAGCTTGAGGCCACGGCGTTCCCGGGTTCCGCTCGTCGCTCCACGACCACGTGAGACCGCGCTTCGCCTACACGCACCGCGCATTCCTCGTATGGGCCGCGGCCGCGTTCGCCGCACGGCTCCCGGTCGCCATGGCTCCCTTGGCCCTGCTGTTCCTCGTGCAAGGCCGCCCCTCCGGGGCCGCTCTGGGCGGGGGGCTCGCAGCGTCGTACGTGGTGGGGGAGCTCGTAGGAGCGACGTGGCTCGGGGTCCTCCTGCGGCCTCGGAACTTCACCGCATTCCTTTCGGTCTGCCTGCTCCTCGGCGGGATCACGGCCCTCGGCCTCTCGCTGTCGGGTGCCGCCCTCCCGATCGCATGGCTGATCGTGCTCTCATTCGTCACGGGTATCGCGCCTGCGGCGGCTCCGGGGGCGATCCAGGTCTACCTGTTGAACTCGTTCGCGGAAGAGGACGCCGCCCGTGCTCTTGCGGCGGCCCGGATCCACGGCACGCTCGTCTGGACCGCAGCTCCTGGACTCGTCGCCGTCGCCGGAGTGACCGCGTCCGCGGGCACTCCCCTGATGGTGAGCGGTCTCATCCTCGTGGCCGGTGCGGTGCTGGTTCTGCTCATCACGACGGACCGGGCCCCGGAAGCGTGGCGGCCCCGGACCAGGGGCGGTGTCGGGATCGGTGCGGGCTGGCCCGTGTACGTCACATCCGCCTTGGTCATGTTCCTCATGGCGCTCGTCGAGCTGGGGCTCCCTGCCCTGTTCGAATACCGCGGCATCGAGCGGCTGTGGCTCGGAGCGACCCTCGGCGGGTTCTCTCTCATCGGGGCTGCCGGCGCCCTGTGGTATGGCCGACGGGGGCTCCCCGGTGGGCTGAGGATGCAGGGCAGCTATCTGCTCCTCGGAATGCTGGTCAGTGTGTGCTCCGCCGCCTTCGCACCGGGCCTAGTGGGGATGGGTGCGGGGGTCGTCGCCGCGGGGCTCTTCATGTCCGTCCTGCTCCTCGTGCGAAGCCTCGAGCTCAAGTCGATCGTCGCCCCGGAGGCCCAGAGAGCGGCGTTCTCGCTCAACTACACGGCCTCGTGCGCGGGTTACGCGTTGTCCGCCGCCGCCGCGGGATGGATGTTCAGCATCTTTCGCCCCGACGCGGTGATCGGGATCGCCGGGGCGTTCGTGCTTGTGGCTTTCGGGGGGGTCGTGGCGGTGCGTTCCCGTTCCGCGAGCCGGCCTGCCGACTTGCCCCAGGCCGACGTGGTCTGACGTACGTGCCTGTAACACGAACACATCCGAGAGATCCCAGATGAAGAACGACTCCTTCGTCCACCTACACGCGCACACGGAGTACTCGATGCTCGACGGCGCGGCGCGCGTAAAGCAGCTCATTGATGCAGCTGTCGAGGAGGGCATGCCCGCTGTCGCGATGACGGACCACGGCAACGTGTTCGGCGCATTCGACTTCTGGCGCACCGCCAAAGCGGCGGGGATCAAGCCGATCATCGGGACGGAAGCGTACGTCACCCCCGGAACTCACCGCTCTGACAGGAGCAGGGTGCGGTGGGGCAACGGCGGCGGCGACGATGTCTCCGGCTCGGGGGCATACACGCATCTGACGATGCTCTCCGAGACCACCGAGGGGATGCGCAATCTCTTCCGCCTGTCGTCGCGTTCCTGGCTGGAGGGCTACTACTTCAAGCCGCGCATGGACCGCGAGCTGCTCAGCACGTACGCGAAGGGCCTCATCGCCACCACCGGCTGCCCGTCCGGCGAGGTGCAGACGCGCCTCCGCCTCGGCCAATACAATGAGGCCCTCACAGCGGCGGCGGACTTCCGGGATATCTTCGGTCGCGAGAACTACTTCGTCGAGGTCATGGATCACGGCTTGGGCATTCAGCGTCGGGTGATGGGTGATCTGCTCAAGATGTCGAAGGATCTCGACATTCCCCTCGTCGCAAGCAACGACCTCCACTACACGCGTGCGGCGGATGCGACGGCGCATGATGCGCTGCTGTGCGTGCAGTCCGGCTCGACGCTGGACGACCCCAAGCGGTTCAAGCTCGACAGCCATGAGTTCTACCTGAAGACCGCGCAGCAGATGCGCCACCTCTTCCGCGATCACGAGGAGGCGTGCGACAACACGCTGCTCATCGCGGAGCGGTGCGATGTGCAGTTCAACGAGTCGGCGAACTACATGCCGCGCTACCCGGTGCCCGAGGGGGAGAGCGAGCAGACCTGGTTCGTCAAGGAGGTCGAGCGCGGCCTCGTGCGGCGCTACCCGCGCGGCTTCTCCGACGACGTGCGCAAGCGCGCCGACTACGAGGTCGGCGTCATCGCGCAGATGGGCTTCCCGGGCTACTTCCTGGTCGTCGCCGACTTCATCGGCTGGTCGAAGGAGAATGGGATCCGGGTGGGCCCTGGCCGCGGCTCGGGTGCCGGGTCGATGGTCGCGTACGCCATGGGCATCACCGACCTCGATCCGCTGGAGCACGGCCTCCTGTTCGAGCGGTTCCTCAACCCGGATCGCGTCTCCATGCCCGACTTCGACGTCGACTTCGACGACCGTCGCCGCGGCGAGGTCATCCGGTACGTGACCGACAAGTACGGCGACGAGCGCGTGGCGCAGATCGTCACGTACGGCACCATCAAGGCCAAGCAGGCGCTCAAGGACGCGTCGCGGGTCCTCGGTTTTCCTTTCGGCATGGGCGAGAAGCTCACGAAGGCCATGCCGCCCGCGATCATGGGCAAGGACATCCCGCTGGACGGGATCATCGATTCTTCGCATCCGCGTTACAAGGAGGCGGTCGAGGTCCGCAACGTGATCGCGGAGGATCCGCAGGCGAAGCTGGTCTTCGAGACTGCGCTGGGCATCGAGAACCTCAAGCGGCAGTGGGGCGTGCACGCGGCCGGCGTCATCATGTCGAGCGAGCCCCTCATCGACATCATCCCGATCATGAAGCGGGAGCAGGACGGCCAGATCGTCACGCAGTTCGACTATCCCGCGTGCGAGTCGCTCGGCCTCATCAAGATGGACTTCCTGGGGCTGCGCAACCTCACGATCATCGACGACGCGCTCAACAACATCGAGTCGAACCGCGGCGAGAAGCTCGTGCTCGAGGACCTGGGCCTCGACGACCAGGGCGCATACGACCTGCTCGCGCGCGGTGACACCCTCGGCGTCTTCCAGCTCGACGGCGG
>NZ_JADKRS010000002.1 GCF_015351075.1 Clavibacter sp. VKM Ac-2873 | reverse complement strand
GAATCAGACCCTAGCTCAGTTGATGGTAAACACGCAACCCTTCAGGGCCACGGCAACTTCTGTTTCACCAGGATCACGCCCACCAGAACAGCTCCGGAAGCCTTCCAGCTCCCCGCCCGTTCCGGCGACAAGAGGAGACATTACGCGGACCACCCCACCCCCGCAAAACAACCCGCATCCCGGGCGTGTCGCGACGGGGCCCACCAGGCGTCGGGGCGGCGGTCGACGGAGACCGCCGCCCGAGCATCAGTGGAAGAAGTGGCGTTCGCCCGTGAAGTACATGGCGACACCGGCGGCGCGGGCCGCATCGACGACCTCCTCGTCGCGCACCGATCCGCCGGGCTGGACGACAGCGCGGACCCCGGCGTCGAGCAGGACCTGGAGCCCGTCGGCGAACGGGAAGAACGCGTCGGACGCGGCCACCGATCCGGATGCCCGATCTCCCGCGCGCTGCACCGCCAGCTGGCAGGAGTCGACGCGGTTGACCTGGCCCATGCCCACTCCCACGGACGCGCCGTGGTGGGCGAGCAGGATCGCGTTCGACTTCACGGCCCGACAGGCCTTCCACGCGAACTCCAGGTCCGCGAGGGTCTGCTCGTCCACCGGGTCGCCGGCTGCCAGGGTCCACGTCGCCGAGAGGCGGGTGCCGTCCGTGGGGAACGCGTCGCCCGACTGCACGAGGTAGCCGCCCGAGATCTGCCTCGCCTCGAGGGGCTCGCGGTGGTACCCATCGGGGAGCGTCAGCAGGCGGAGGTTCTTCTTCGTCTTGAGGAGGGTGAGCGCGTCGTCGTCGAACCCGGGTGCGACGAGGACCTCGGTGAAGATCTCCTTCACCGTCTCCGCCATGCCCAGCGTGACGGTGCGGTTCGCCGCGATCACTCCCCCGAACGCCGAGACCGGATCGCAGTCGTGCGCGCTGCGGTGCGCCGCCGCGATGGCGTCGACCGCCCGTGTGGCCGCGACGGCGATGCCGCAGGGGTTCGCGTGCTTGATGATCGCGACCGCCGGCTCCGCGAAGTCGTATGCCGCGCGGACCGCCGCGTCCGCATCGACGAAGTTGTTGTACGACATCTCCTTGCCGTGCAGCTGCACCGCCTGCGCGATGCCGACGCCGTCCGGCCGACGGTAGAGCGCCGCGTCCTGGTGCGAGTTCTCCCCGTACCGGAGGACCTGGGCGAGCTCGCCACCGACCTCCCAGCTCGCGGGCCAGGTGGAGTCGCCCGACCCGGAGGATCCGGTGCCGACGACGGTCGACCGGAAGTAGTCGGCGACGGCGCGATCGTAGTCGGCGGTGTGCGCGAACGCCGCGGCCGCGAGACGACGACGCTGCTCGAGGGTGGTGCCCCCGGAGCGCACGGCCTGGATCACCTCGTCGTAGCTCGACGGGGACACGACGATCGCGACGTTCGCGTGGTTCTTCGCGGACGCGCGCACCATGGCGGGGCCGCCGATGTCGATCTGCTCGATCACGTCCGAGGCCGGGGCCCCCGATGCGACCGTCTCCACGAACGGGTAGAGGTTCACGACCACGAGCTGGAACGGCGAGATGCCGAGCTCGGCCAGCTGCACCTCGTGCGACTCGAGCCGGAGGTCGGCGAGGAGGCCCGCGTGCACGGCGGGGTGCAGGGTCTTGACGCGTCCGTCGAGCGACTCCGGGAACCCGGTGACGTCCTGCACCTGGGTGACGGGGAAGCCCGCCCCGGCGATGGTGCTCGCGGTGGATCCGGTCGAGACGATCTCGACACCAGCCTCCGCGAGCGCCGCGGCCAGCTCGAGCAGCCCCGTCTTGTCGCTGACGGAGACGAGCGCGCGAGCCACCTCGATGTCGTCTCGATCGCGGAACAGGGACGGGTCGTGACGGGGTCCGCTCATGCCGGGGACAGCTCCTTGAGGTCGATGGTGCCGAGGGAGATCGCGCGCACCGTGTCGACGAGGAGCCTGCGCTCCACGACCTTGATGCGCTCGTGCAGGGTGTGCTCGGTGTCGCCGGGTTCCACGGGCACGCGCTCCTGCGCGAGCACCGGCCCCGTGTCGACCCCGGTGTCGACGACGATGATGGACGCCCCGGAGCTCGTGGCCCCGGCGGCGATGGCGTCCCGGACGGCGTGCGCCCCGGGGAACTCCGGAAGGTACGCCGGGTGGGTGTTGACGATGCGGGGCGCGAACGCCGCGACGGCCCGCGGCGGGAGGAGGCGCATGAAGCCGCTGAGGACCACCAGGTCGGGTTCCCACCCCGCGATGGCCGTGGCGAGCTCATCGCCCCAGGCCGCCCGGTCGGGGAAGCTCACGAACGGCACCGTGAAGGTCGGGATGCCGCGCTCCTCGGCGAACCGGAGCCCGTCCGCATCGCGATCGGCTCCCACCGCGACGACCCGCGCGGGGTAGTCCGCGTGGTCCGCCGCCTCGAGGAGGGCGTGGAGGTTGGTCCCGCTGCCGGAGATGAGGACGACCACGTTGAGCACGCGCACAGCCTATCCGCGTCCCTCGGGGCTGCGCCGGACGAGGGGGGCCATCAGGCCCGAGACGAACATGCCCGCCACCGCGGCGACGCCGATCTCGAGGAAGCCGACGAGGAGGATCCACCCGGCTGCCGGGCCGACGTCGGCCAGGCGGCCCGGTCCGGCTGCGCCGCCGGAGATGACCGCCAAGAGGGCGAGCACCGCGGCGCCGACGACGCCCATGCCGAGGCCCGCGGCGAGGAACCACGGCCAGCGCCGCGCCTCCGGCTCCGGGATGCGGGCGACGCGGGGTGACAGCGCGACCGCGGCGACGAAGGACACGACGACCGGGACGAGGATGCCCAGGTAGCCGAGGTCGAACGCGCCCTGCGGGAGGATGCCGAGGACCGGCACCGACGGGATGGGCCCGACGACCGTGCCCAGCGGCGAGATGGACGACCCGGTGCCGAGCGCGAAGCCGGGCCCGACGAGCCACGACGCCGTCCACATGACCAGGTTCGGCAGGAGCGCGACCTGCGCCAGCGTCAGGGCGACTCCGCCCACGATCCCGGTCTGCAGGGTCTCGTAGAGGGTGATGACGGTCGCGTACTGGAGGCCGAGCAGGACCGCGACGACGACGGCGGAGATCGCGACCACCCCGAAGGCCGCGGCCGCACCCCCGCGGACGGCGGTGGCGGCGACGGAGGCTGCGCCGTCCGGCAGGCGGTCGAGCGCATCGCGCGCCCCGCGGACGGCGCCGGCAGCGCGGCCGGATGACAGGGACGCCCACCACCGGGCGGCCCGCGCGCGATCGGCGCGGGCGATCCCGCCGATGAGGAGGCCGAGCGCGAGCACCAGCGTGGGCAGGATCACGCCGCGCACGACGGCCGGGGAGGCGCCGTCGTGCTGGGCGGCCAGCGCGAGGCCGAGGGACAGCACGGCGGTGGTGACCACGGCGGCGACCGCGCCGACGCCCGGGTGGTCGGTCTCGACGATGCGGCGGCCGGCGCGGATGCCGAGGAGGAGCGTGAGGAGCGCGAAGCCCAGCGGCGCGAGCGTGAGCGCGAACGGCGCGTCCACTCCCGGGAGGCCGAAGGACGAGGCGACCGCGGGATCCAGCGACGCCGTGAGCGGGACGCCGTGCCCGAGGAGCCACAGGTCGATCGCCGTGCGCGCGAAGACGCCCCAGTCGATCTGCAGGTCGTACTGGCCGGCCCACAGCGCGGTGAGCGGCACGAGGGGCAGGGCGACGCCGACCCCCACCACCAGGAGCGCCTCGAGTGCCGCGAACAGGGCGGTTGCGTGTCGGTTCATGCCTCGACGACCCTACCGGCCGGGCCCTGGGCGACCCGTCCGGCGACGGGCGCGCCGGGGCATCCGCGGGCCGATCCGGATGTGGAGGACCCGGGTGCGCCGACGGCCCGCATCCACCTGGGGTGCGGGCCGTCGGCGTGCGCTCGCGAGCGCGTCGTCGCTACAGGGCGGCGAAGACCTCGCGGAGGAGGTTGGCCGTCTCGGTCGGCGTCTTGCCGACCTTGACGCCCGAGGCCTCGAGGGCCTCCTTCTTGCCCTGGGCCGTGCCGCTGCCGCCGGAGACGATGGCGCCGGCGTGGCCCATGGTCTTGCCCTCGGGCGCGGTGAAGCCCGCGACGTACGCGACGACCGGCTTGGTGACATGGGCCTTGATGTACTCGGCCGCGCGCTCCTCGGCGTCGCCGCCGATCTCGCCGATCATGACGATGGCGCGCGTCTCCGGGTCGGCCTCGAAGGCCTCGAGGGCGTCGATGTGCGTCGTGCCGATGATCGGGTCGCCGCCGATGCCGATCGCGGTCGAGATGCCGAGGTCGCGCAGCTCGAACATCATCTGGTACGTGAGCGTGCCCGACTTGGACACCAGGCCGATGGGGCCGGCCTCGGTGATGGTGGCGGGGATGATGCCGGCGTTCGACTTGCCGGGGCTGATGATGCCGGGGCAGTTCGGTCCGACGATGCGGGTCTTCCCGCCCGTGCTCTTGGCGTGCGACCAGAACTCCGCGGAGTCCTTGACGGGGATGCCCTCGGTGATGACGACCGCGAGCGGGATGGCGGCGTCGATCGCCTCCATCACGGCGCCCTTCGCGAAGGCCGGCGGGACGAAGATGACAGACACGTCGGCGCCCGTCTCCGTCATGGCCTCGGCGACCGAGCCGAAGATCGGGAGCTCGACGCCCTCGATGGTGACCGTGCTGCCGGCCTTCCGCGGGTTGACCCCGCCGACGACCTTGCTGCCGGACGCGAGCATGCGGCCCGCGTGCTTGGTGCCCTCGGAGCCCGTGAGGCCCTGGACGATGATCGTGCTGTTCTCGTCGAGAAGAATCGACATCTCTCTGTTCCTGTTCTCTCTCGGGAGTTAAGCGGCGGCCAGCTCGGCGGCCTTGGCGGCCGCCTCGTCCATGGTGCCGACGACGGTGACGAGGGGGTGGGCGCGCTCCTCGAGGATGCGGCGGCCCTCCTCGACGTTGTTGCCGTCGAGTCGGACGACGAGCGGCTTGGTGGCGGCGTCGCCGAGCTTCTCGAGCGCGCCGACGATGCCGTTCGCCACCGCGTCGCAGGACGTGATGCCGCCGAAGACGTTGACGAAGACGCTCGTGACCTGCTCGTCGCCGAGGATGACGTCGAGGCCGGCCGCCATGACCTCCGCCGACGCTCCGCCGCCGATGTCGAGGAAGTTCGCCGGGCGCACGCCGCCGTGCTGCTCGCCGGCGTAGCTGACGACGTCGAGCGTCGACATGACGAGGCCCGCGCCGTTGCCGATGATCCCGACCTGGCCGTCGAGCTTGACGTAGTTGAGGTCGGACTCCTTGGCCTTGGCCTCGAGCGGGTCCGCGGCGGCCGCGTCCTCGAGGGCCGCGTGGCCCTCGTGGCGGAAGCCGGCGTTCTCGTCGAGCGTGACCTTGCCGTCGAGGGCGATGATGTCGCCCGACTCCGTGAGCACGAGCGGGTTGACCTCGACGAGCGTCGCGTCCTCGTCGCGGTAGACCCACCAGAGGCGCTCGAACACGGGCGCGACCTTCTCGATGAGCTCCTCGGGGAACGACGCCGCGCGGGCGATCTCCTCGGCCTTGGCGGCGTCGATGCCGGCGACCGGGTCGATCTCGATGCGGGCGAGCGCCTCGGGCCGGGTGACCGCGAGCTCCTCGATCTCCATGCCGCCCTCGTAGCTGGCGAGGCACAGGTAGGAGCGCTCGGCGCGGTCGAGCAGGATCGAGAAGTAGTACTCCTGCGCGATGCGGGCGCCGGCCGCGACCATCACGCGGTGCACGGTGTGGCCCTTGATGTCGAGCCCGAGGATGGCCTCGGCCGCCTCGTGGGCCGCGTCGGCGCTCTGGGCGACCTTGACGCCGCCGGCCTTGCCCCGGCCCCCGGTCTTCACCTGCGCCTTCACGACGACGGTACCGCCCAGCTTCTCGGCCGCGGCGCGCACCTCCTCGGCGGTGTCGGCGACGATCCCCGGGAGGACCGGGACGCCGTAGGACTCGAAGAGGTCCCTGGCCTGGTATTCGAAAAGATCCACGCGTGTCATCCCATCCGCACCCGCGCCAGGCGGTTACGTGCGTCATTCGAGGCTGCGGTGCCACGACCGTCTGGTGGCGGCACCCGGTGTGTTGCGGCTGGCCGACGCGCCCGCCGCCCACCTGGATGGGCCGGCCCGCCGCGTCGGCGACCGTGGAGAGCCTATCGGGTCGCGCACGGGCCGGCCCGGGCGCACGGGGACCGTGCGGCCCGGTGCCATCGCCGGCCTGGGGAGGGGAGACTGGGCGTATGAGACCGAGGACGCATCCCGCGCGGAGGCCGGGGGGATCCATCCGCGACATCGCGGGCGAGGGGATCCTCCTGGCGGCGGGGGCGCGGGCGATCCTGCTCCAGGTCGCCGATCCGTCGGTGGCGCGCGGCGTCGCCGAGCACAGCGACTTCGCCTCGCGACCCCTCGACCGGCTCGAGGGCACGCTCGGCTACATCTACGCCGTCGTCTTCGGCACCCCCGACGAGGTCGCGCGCGCCCGGCGGATCGTCGGGAGGGCCCACGCACCTGTCCGTTCGCCGGTCGCGGCAGCCGATGGCTCGGCGCCGGCGTACTCCGCGTACGACCCCGAGCTGCAGCTCTGGGTGGCGGCGACGGTGTACCAGTCCGCCGTCACGATGTTCGAGACCTGCTTCGGTGCGCTGCACGAGGAGGCCGCCGACAGGATCCACCGACAGTACGCGGTCCTCGGCACGGCGCTGCAGGTCCCGGACGGGATGTGGCCCGAAGACCGCGCGGCGTTCGCCGCCTACTGGGACGCGCGGATCGCGACGCTCGAGCCGACGGCGGACGCCCGTCGGATCGCGCGCACGCTGCTGGAGGGACGCGGCGCGCCGGCGGCGGCTCGTGCGTCCATGCCGCTCGTCGCGCTCGTGACGGCGGGGCTCCTGCCGCCGAGGATCCGCGCCGGCTTCGGGATGCGGTGGGACGCGCGGCTCGAGCGCCGCTACGCGCGCCTGCTCGCCCCCGTCCTCGTCGTGTACCGGGTGCTGCCGCGTGTCCTCCGCGAGGCGCCGCGCTCGGTCATCACGCGCAGGTACCGGCGCCGCGACGCGGGGTAGCCGCCGGTCGGCCGCTCCTGCACAGGCGCGCGTTCGCGGATCCCGTCCCCCTCCCATCGCCCGGAGCGTGGATGCGGCGTGCTCGACCCGCATCGTGCGGGCATGACACGGAATCCCTCGGCACCTCACCCCACCTCCTCCCCACGGCGCAGGCACGACCGCGCACCGCGCCGTCGATGCGGAGCGCAGCTCGTGTCGGCGCTCGTGGGGCTGGGCCTCGCGCTCGGCCTCACGGCGAGCGCCGTGCCTCCTGCTGAGGCGCTGAGCGCGACATCCCACGGCGTCGGCTTCTCGTCGGGGCCCGACGGCCGCTGGCTGGGCTCGTACCACATGGACGACGGGCGGCTCGGCTTCTGCATCGACGTCGGGCTCGCCGCGCCGCCCGGCCACGACTACTCCCCCGTGGAGGACGCGGGTGCGACGCCGGACGACCGGGCTCGGCTCGCCTACGTATCGAGGCGCTGGGCGGGATCCGCGGATCCCGACACCGCCGCGGCGGGGCAGCTCGCGACCTGGAGCATCACCGGCCTCGGCGCGCACGACCTCTCCTGGTACGCGGCCCGGGCCGGCGATCACGCGGGAGCGGTCGAGTCCCGTGCGCGCGACATGCTGGCGGAGGCGGCCACCGGCGCCTCGCGCTCGGTGACCGCTGCCGCGACAGCGGCCCTCGGGGACGACGGACGGGGGACCGTGCGCGTCGACCTGCGCGCGGACCTCATCGCGACGGGTCCCACGGACGTGCCGGCAGGGTCGCACGCGGGCACCGTCACGCTCGACGGCGCCGTGTTCGACGACGGGAGCACGACCGCGCAGGTGGCGAACGGCACCGCGGTGCCGATCCGGGCGACCGGATCGTCCGCGACGTTGCATGTGACGGCGACCGCCGCCTTCTCGTCCCTCCCCTACGGCGACGCGCTCGACGCGGTGGGCGACGGCGGGGCGTCGCAGCGGATGATCCTGGCCCGGCCTGCGGACGCCCGAGCCGAGGCGCGGGCCGACGCGCAGGCGCCGAGCCCTCTCCCGTTCAGCCCGCGCGTCGTCACGCGCACGTCGCGCGCGGTGGCATCGGTCGGCGACGAGCTCGCCGACGCGCTCCGGGTGTCCGCCGATCCGGCGGCGTCCGCGGACCACGGCAAGCCGGCGACGTCCGACGGCTGGGGGCTGACCCGCGGCGCCGACGGGAGCCTGACGCCCGTGCCGGTCACGGTCCGGAGCAGGCTCCTCGGGCCGTTCCCGGAGCAGGTCGGGCCCGAGCGCGATGAGGCCCCGGCCAGCGCCCCGCAGGTGTGCGAGGTCGTCACGCGCGTCGACCGGGGACCGGGCGACTACGCCTCGCCCGCGTGCCGGCTGCCCGCGGGAGGCTTCTACACCTGGGTCGAGTCCATCTCACCCGACGACACGGCCATCGCGGACGGACGTTCCCGGGTGCTGCCCTGGCGGTCGACCTTCGGTGCGGCGACGGAGACGACGCAGGTCCCGCAGCCGCCGCGGATCACGACGACCATCGGAGCCCCGGAGATCGCGACGGGCGCGTGCCAGACCGACACGCTGCACACGGCATCGTTCGTCGGGGTGGGGCCCGTCCCCGTGCACGTCCGCCTCGCGGGTCCGTTCGCCACCGCGCCCGTCGAGGGGGAGCCGGTGGTCGTCCCGGAGGGCAGCGGCTCGGATGGGCCCGCATCCGACGTCACCCTCGCCGATGACGGCGAGGTGACGACGCCCTGCATGCGCGTGCGAGCGCCCGGATGGTACGTCGCCGTCCTCGACAGCCCGGGCCGTCCCGCCGGCGACGCGGACGGGGCCGCCATCGCGCCGTTCGCCGATCACACCGCGCACGCAGGCGAGACCTTCCACGTCAGTCCGCCGCCTGCTGGCGAGGCGCCTCCGTCGCCGGGGCATGCCCGGCTGGCCATGACGGGCGGGGCACCGGGCATCGACGTCCCCGGCTCCGGCGGGACGCGACGGGTCGGTGCGCCGCAGCTCGCGTGCGCCGCCGCGCTCCTCGGCGCGCTGGGTGCCGCCGGCATCGGCGCACGCCGAGCCGGACGACGCCGATCCCCGGTCAGAGCTTCTCGATGGGCGCGATCTTGATGAGCAGCCGCTTGCGGCCCGCGGGCCCGTCGAACTGCACCTCGGCGATGCGCTTGCGTCCCTCCCCCGTCACGCCCGTGACGCGGCCGTCGCCGAAGTCGGTGTGGCGGATGCGGTCGCCGAACGCGAGCTCGAGGTCGCCGTTGTCGCGCACCTGGCCGGTGACGGTGTTGGCCCACTGCGTCTTCGGCCGCGGGGGCGGCGGCAGGGCAGGATCCTCGAAGCCGCTCGACGACCGGGAGCGGCCGCCGTACCCACCGCCCTCTCGTCGCGCGTTGAGGGCTCGCGGTTGCGTGCCACCGCGCGAGGTGGCCATCCCGGGCGACTGCTTCCAGTCGATCAGCTCGGCCGGGATCTCCTGCAGGTACCGGCTGGGCATCGCCACGTTGACCTCGCCGAACTGGGCCCGTGTCATCGCCAGGGAGATGAAGAGACGGCGACGGGCCCGGGTGATGCCGACGTAGAACAGGCGACGCTCCTCCGCCGGGCCGCCGGGCTCGTTGGCCGACATCCGGTGCGGCAGCAGGTCCTCCTCCACGCCGGTGAGGAACACCGAGTCGTACTCGAGGCCCTTCGCCGTGTGCAGGGTCATGAGGGAGACGGTGCCGCTGGAGTCGTCGAGCTCGTCGGCCGCGGCGACGAGCGACACCTCCGTGAGGAAGTCCACCAGCTGACCCTCGGGGTTGTTCCGGGAGAACTCCTTGGTGACGGCGACGAGCTCCTCGACGTTCTCCGCGCGGGCCTCGTCCTGGGCGTCCTTGCTCGCCCGCAGCGACTGCACCAGGCCGCTCTTCTCCAGGAGGGTCGTCACCAGGTCGCCCACGGAGGTGCGTCCCTCCGGCCGCTCGGGATCCAGCAGCAGCGCCACCTCGTCGAGCATGCGCGAGAGAGCGAGGATCGCCTGCGTCACCTTGGGCCCGAGCCCCAGTTCCGACGCGCGGCGCATGGCTTCACGGAAGGTCACGCCGTGCGACTCCGCGAAGTTGGCCAGGGACGTCTCCGTGGCCGGCCCGATGCCCCGCTTCGGGGTGTTGAGGATGCGCCGGAGGGCCAGCACGTCCGCGGGGTTGGCCACCGCGATCAGGTACGCCATGGCGTCCTTGATCTCGGCCCGCTCGTAGAACTTCGTGCCGCCCATGATCCGGTACGGCACGGCCGATCGGATGAGGATCTCCTCGAGCGCGCGCGTCTGCGCGTTGGTGCGGTAGAAGACGGCGATCTCGGAGTAGGCGGTGCCCTCCTCGTGCAGCTTCTGGATCTCGTCCGCCACGAACTGCGCCTCGTCGTGCCCCGAGTACCCGGTGAAGCCGATGATCTTGTCGCCGTCGCCGATGGAGGTCCACAGCTTCTTGTCCTTGCGGTCGAAGTTGTTCGAGATGACGGCGTTGGCGGCGGTGAGGATGTTCTGGGTCGACCGGTAGTTCTGCTCGAGGAGCACCACCTTCGACTGGGGGAAGTCGCGCTCGAACTCGGTGATGTTGCGGATGTCGGCACCGCGGAAGGCGTAGATCGACTGGTCGCTGTCGCCCACCACGGTGAGCGACGCCCCGTCGATCCCGCCCATGGCGTTGGTGGACATGCGCGTGTCCACGGGCACGTCCTCCGGCGCCACCGCGCGCGTCAGCTCCCGGATGAGCGAGTACTGGGCGTGGTTCGTGTCCTGGTACTCGTCCACCAGCACGTGGCGGAAGCGCCGCTGGTAGAGCGCCGCCACCTTGGGGAAGGCACGGAAGAGGTAGACGGTCTGGCCGATGAGGTCGTCGAAGTCGAACGCGTTGGCGGCCGCGAGGGATCGCGTGTACTGCCGGAAGATCTCCACGAACATGGCCTCGGCCGGGTCGTTGAAGTTCGCGGTGCGCGCGAAGGTGTCCGCGTCCGACAGCTCGTTCTTCAGCTTCGAGATGCGGCCGGAGACCGAGGAGACCGTGAAGCCGAGCGTGTCCGCGTCGAGCTGCTTGATGATCCGCTTGATGAGCACGCGGCTGTCCGCGGAGTCGTAGATGGTGAAGTTCTGCGTGAAGCCGAAGGCCTCGGCCTCGCGGCGGAGGATCCGCACGCACGCGGAGTGGAAGGTCGAGATCCACATGCCCTCGGATGCCTGCCCGAGCAGCGACTCGACGCGCTCGCGCATCTCCGCGGCGGCCTTGTTCGTGAACGTGATGGCGAGGATCTGGCTCGGCCACGCCTCCCAGGACTCGATGAGGCTCGCGATGCGGTGGGTGAGCACGCGTGTCTTGCCGGACCCGGCGCCCGCGACGATGAGGAGCGCGGGACCCCGGTAGACGACGGCCTCCCGCTGCTCCGGGTTGAGGCCCTCCAGCAGCGGATCCGCCGCGGCTCCCGGCCCTCCGTCGGCACCCGACCGGCCGTCGAGGATGATCGGCGTGCTGGAGGGGCGAAGGGCGGCGGGGTCGGCACTCATGTCGGCATCGATCCTAGGCGCTGCCCCCGACGCACGGCCGGGCGGCAGGCGCAGGGCCCGGGCGGCAGGCGCAGGGGCCGGGCCGGGCCGGCCGCCCGGCCCGCGCCTGTCAGCGGTGGCCCGGGTGGGCTGCGCCGGCTACCGCCCCGCGACGGCCGCCCGTTCCGCGACGAGCCGGACCGCGAGATCCGGGTGGTCGGCGAAGACGCCGTCGACGCCCGCGTCGAGGAGCCGGCCCCAGTGCGTGCCGAAGTCGCCGTGCGCGGACTTCGCGCCGGGACCGCGCAGGGGCAGGGGCAGGAAGGCGTTCTCGGGACGCAGCGTCCAGGTGAACACGGACAGGCCGGCGTCGTGCGCGCGTGGGACGAGGTCGGAGACGGGAGCGGCCTCGCCCGCGGATCCGAACCCCGCCGCCGGGCAGATGCGCTCGAGGCCCACGCTGATGCCGTCGACCTCGGCGGCCAGCGCCGCGAGCCCCGCGTCGGTCAGCTGCTCGTCGAAGGTCACGGCGGAGTCGCCGTGACGCGCGACCTCGTCGATGGCCGCACCGCGGCCCTCGAGGAGGTAGACGAGCCGAGCTTCGATGCCGCGCGCGCGGACGCCCAGGAGAGCGGTCCGCTCGAAGGACTCGATGGTGAGCCGCGACGCGTCCGACGCCCAGCCGTGCGCCTCGAGGTCGCGGGCGAGCAGCTCGTCGAGCGGCATGCCGAGCGCCGCGAAGTGCGTGGCGTGCTTGATCTCCGCGACCATCCCGAGCGGCCGGCCGTGGCGCGCCGACTCCTGGTCGATGATCCGCAGCAGGTCGGGCAGGGAGAGCACGGTCTCCTCGTCGTCGTGGGATGCGCTGTCCGGCCGGGCCGCGGGGACCCGCTCGCGGCAGCGCAGCGTGCGGATCTCGGCCCATGTCATGTCCTCGGTGAACCAGCCGCTGCGCTCGACGCCGTCGACCACGCGCGTGGCGCGGCGGTCGGCGAACTCCGGGCGGTCGGCGACGTCGGTGGTGCCGGACAGCTCGTTCTCGTGCCGGATGACGAGGACCCCGTCGGATGAGGCGACCAGATCGGGTTCGACGGCGTCCGCGCCCTGCGCGAATCCGAGGCGCACGGCGGCGGCGGAGTGCTCGGGGCGGTAGCCGCTGGCTCCGCGATGGGCGATGACGAGGGGGCGAAGGCGAGGGGCGTGATCCACGCCGGGCACGCTACAGGGGCCGGGTGGACGGCGAGCGCGTACTCATCTGAGGAAATGCACGGCTCGCGCCCTGGCTCTCCCAGCCTGGTCAGCTAAATTGGCTGTCAATCACGTTCAACCACCATTGAGAGTAGAAGGACCATGGCCAACCCCACGTTCTCCAACAACCCGGTCTTCAACGGCCGGGGTGCGACGCCCACGAGGGATGTGACCCCGGAGAGCCTCGACGCGCTCTACAACCGCCCGTCGGCGACGCCGCTCGAGACCGACCGCATGTCCTTCGAGGACACGACCGTCAAGACGGTCAGCCTGCTCGCGATCGTCGTCGTCCTCGGCGCCGTCGCGTGGCTCTCCGGCCCGCTCGCCCTCCCCCTCGCCATGCTCGGCGCCATCGGCGGCCTCGTGCTCGGCCTCGTCAACTCGTTCAAGAAGGAGCCGTCCGTCCCGCTCATCGTCGCGTACGCGGCGTTCGAGGGACTGCTGGTCGGCGGCATCTCGCGCGTCTTCGAGGGCATCGCCCCCGGCGTGGCGACGCAGGCCCTGCTCGGAACCGCCGCGGTCTTCGCCACCGTGCTGATCCTCTTCCGCAGCGGAAAGATCCGGGCCTCCGCGAAGGCGACCAAGATCTTCATGATCGCGATCATCTCCTACGCGGCCTTCTCGCTCGTGAACTTCGCCCTCATCGCCTTCGGTGCCATCCAGAGCCCCTGGGGCGTGCGCGGCATCGAGATCTTCGGCATCCCGCTCGGCGTGGTGTTCGGCCTGCTGGCCGTCGTCCTCGGCGCGTACTCGCTCGTGATGGACTTCGACTTCATCCAGCGCGGCGTCCGCGCCGGCGCCCCCCGCAAGTACGGCTGGACCGCGGCCTTCGGCCTCGTGGTCACCATCGTGTGGCTGTACGTCGAGCTGCTGCGCCTCTTCGCGATCCTGCGCGGCAACAACTAGCACCACAGCCGGTCCGCGGCACAGCACCGCGGACCGGCAGCACGACGAAGGCCGCTCCCCTCGGGGAGCGGCCTTCGTCGTTCACGGCGTGCGCGGGAGGATCACTCCCACTCGATGGTGCCCGGCGGCTTCGACGTGACGTCGAGCACGACGCGGTTCACGCCGTCGACCTCGTTCGTGATGCGGTTCGAGATGCGGGCCAGCACGTCGTACGGCAGGCGCGTCCAGTCGGCGGTCATCGCGTCCTCGCTGGACACCGGGCGCAGCACGATGGGGTGACCGTAGGTGCGGCCGTCGCCCTGCACGCCGACCGAGCGGACGTCCGCGAGGAGCACGACGGGGCACTGCCAGATCTCGCCGTCGAGGCCCGCGGCGGTGAGCTCCGCGCGCGCGATGGCGTCGGCCTTGCGGAGCAGCTCGAGGCGCTCGGCCGTGACCTCGCCGACGATGCGGATCCCGAGGCCGGGCCCGGGGAACGGCTGGCGCCCCACGATGACCTCGGGGAGCCCCAGCTCGCGGCCGATGGCGCGCACCTCGTCCTTGAACAGGGTGCGGAGCGGCTCGACGAGCTCGAACTTCAGGTCCTCCGGGAGGCCGCCGACGTTGTGGTGGCTCTTGATGTTCGCGGTGCCCGTGCCGCCGCCCGACTCCACCACGTCCGGGTAGAGCGTGCCCTGCACGAGGAAGCGGATGGCCTCGCCGTCGGCCTGCGCCTCGAGCACGAGCGCCTCCGCGGCGCCCTCGAACGACCGGATGAACTCGCGGCCGATGATCTTGCGCTTGGCCTCGGGGTCCGTGACGCCGGCGAGGCCGTCGAGGAACTGCTCGGCGGCGTCGACCGTGACGAGCCGGACGCCCGTGGCGGCCACGTAGTCCTCCTCGACCTGGCGGCGCTCGTCCTGGCGCAGCAGGCCGTGGTCGACGAAGACGCACGTGAGCTGGTCGCCGATGGCCCGGTGCACGATCGCCGCCGCGACCGCCGAGTCGACGCCGCCGGAGAGGGCGCAGATGACCTGGGCGTCGCCGACCTGGGCGCGGATCCGCTCGACCTGCTCGGCGATGACGTTGCCGCTGTTCCAGTCGCCGGGGATGCCGGCCGCGCGGTGCAGGAAGTTCTCGAGCACGGCCTGCCCGTGCGCGGAGTGCTTGACCTCGGGGTGCCACTGCACGCCGTAGAGGCGGCGCTCGTCGCTCGCGAAGGCGGCGACGGGGGTGGACGCGCTCGAGGCGAGCACCTCGAAGCCCGCGGGCGCCTTCGAGACGGAGTCGCCGTGGCTCATCCACACGGTCTGGTCGTCGGGCTGGCCGTCGAGCAGGGTGCTGCCGGGCGTGAGCGTGACCGCGGTGGATCCGTACTCGCGGGCACCCGTCTGCGCGACCTCGCCGCCGAGCGCGCGGGCCATGACCTGGAAGCCGTAGCAGATGCCGAGCACGGGGACGCCGAGGTCGAGGATCCCCTCGTCGAGGCCGGGCGAGCCCTCCTCGTAGACGCTCGACGGGCCGCCGCTCAGGACGATGCCGGACGGGTCCTTCGCGCGGATCTCCTCCGCGGTGATCGTGGACGGCACGATCTCCGAGTAGACGTTGGCCTCGCGGACGCGGCGGGCGATCAGCTGCGCGTACTGGGCGCCGAAGTCGACGACGAGGACGGGGCGCTGGTTCGTGGGGTTGTCGACGCTCAAGTGGTGGCCTCCGGGGTGGTGGTCGGGTCGATGGGTCGGGGATCCGCGTCGTCGTCGCCCGCGGAGGCAGCCGGCACCTTGGGGCGCGGCGCCTCGAGCTCGGCGATGGTCGCCCGCACCTGGCGGGCGATGCGCGCCTCGACGATGAACGAGAGGAACGGCACGACGCCGCCCGCGGCGATGAGGATGAAGCGGGTGAACGACCAGCGCATCTTCTGCCAGAGCAGGAAGTCGCTGATGAGGTAGACCACGTAGATGTTGCCGTGGACGATCTGGATCAGGAGGCTCAGGTTCGTCCCCGTGAGCGTGTCCGCGGGCGACAGCGCGAGGAAGCCGGACGGCCCGTTCAGCTCGAGCTCGTAGCCGGCGCCGGCGAGGTACTGCAGGGATCCGTCGACGAACTGGAAGCCGGGCAGGTACTTGATGCCCATCTCCACGACGAGGAGGAGGAGGAACGCGCCCGTGACGAACGCCATGACGCGGTAGAAGCCGAGGACCCTCCGGATCTGCGGGACGTCGGAGCGCTTGAGTCCGTAGGCCATGCGTGGATCCTACCGGTCGGCGTCTGGGCGGCTCCCCCGCCGGGGAGCGTCGACGGCGACGTCGCGATCCCCGTCCGGGAGCGGATCCTCGTCGTCGTCGTCCTCGTCGTCGTCCTCGCGGTAGCCGGGCTGCTCGCGGGTCCACGTGTCGCGGATCGTGCGGTACCAGATGACGATCGCGAAGATCGCGAACACGGCCCACTCGGCCGCGTAGAAGATGTTGAGCCAGTTGAGCTGCACGGCCTCGCTCGGCGGCGGCGAGTCGATGGCCGTGAGGCCGGCGACCGGGGTCGACGCGACGATGAAGCCGTTGTAGACGTCGCCCACGTCGCCCGGCCAGAGGTTGACGAGCGCGGCCGTGCTCAGCCGGGTCATCCGCTGGGGGTCCTGGCCGGTGCCCGACGGCTCGGGCTGCTCGCTCGGGAGGAAGCGGCCGACCACCTCCTGGACTCCCGTCGGGGATCCGTCGCCCGCGTCGAACGACGCCGCGACAGCCGCAGCCTCCTCGTCGGTCGCGGCCCATCCGAGCGCGACGGGCACGCTGGCGGGCCGCGCGTCGGACGCCGGATCCGCGGCGGCGCCGTCGTCCGTGATGGAGAGGTGGCCGACGACCCAGGCGCCGGTGCGGCCGGCGTCGAGGCGGTCGGAGACCACGACGAAGTCGCCGGGGACGAACGCGCCCGTCACGGTGACCATGTGCCCGGCTGACGTGTCGGTGACGTAGCCCTGCGGCTCCGCGAGCGTGCCGAGCGGCAGCGCGGTCTCGGTGTCGCGCTCGATGACCACGCCCGACTCGACCGCGCGTGCCAGCTGCCACTGCCCGAGGGCGGCGAAGCCGGCCGCGATGACGAGCGCGAGCGCGAGCAGCGCGAGCGAGCGGGGCCGTCTCGCGACCTGGCCGATGGTGGGGCCGACGGCCTCGGGTCCGCCCGGGCCGGATCCCGCGGGCCGGGCGTCGGGACGCGCGGCGGCGTCGGGGCGGGGGTCGGATGGGTGCGTCATCAGTAGTCGGGTTCCCGTTCGCGGGTGGGTGGTGTCCAGGTGTCGTGGTCGGACTGCTGGCCGGCCTGCTCGGCGCGGCGTCGGTCGGGTGCGGGCCGGAGGCTCTCGGCTGCCGCGTCGTCGGCGGCGGCGGTCTCGTCATCGCCGGACCCGCGCGAGGCGCCGGGGCCGCCATCGGCCTCGGGCCCGGTGCCCGGCGTGGTGCCGCGTGCCGCGGTGCCTGGCCGGGGTGCCGCCGCCGCGAGCCCGTCGTCGAAGGCGTCGCCGCGCGTCTGCTCGCCGCGCTCGGCGGCCTCGAAGAGGGCGAGCGCACCGGCCCGCTCCGCGTCGCGCCCGGCCTTCTCCGCCGCGCGCTTCGTGGCCGAGCGGTACTTCGTGGGCAGCACGGCCGTGCCGATGCGCACGGAGTTCGCGGCGAGCAGCGGCCCGATGATCGCCATCACCAGCACGTAGAGGCCCGCGAACGGCTGGATCCGCTCGTCCAGCCCCGCCGACAGCGACAGCGTGGCGAGGATGAGCGCGAACTCGCCCCGGTTCTGCAGGATGAAGGCCGTGTTGATGCCGGCCTGCGCGCCGTGCCCGTTGAGCCACGCCACGAACTGCCCGGCGATGATGTTGAGCACGACCGTCATGAGCACCGCGAGGAGCACCGGGACCACGACGGTGGGGAACTCGCCGGGATCCAGGGCCAGGCCGAAGTTGAGGAAGAAGAACGCCCCGAACACGTCGCGCAGCGGGATCGCGATCTGCTCGATGCGGTTCCGCACCCGCGTCGCGCCGAGCACGAGCCCGATGAGGAACGCGCCGATCGCGTCGGTGACGCCGAGCACCTCGCCGATGCCGCCGAAGAGGATCGCGAGGCCGAAGAACAGGACCGTGAACAGCTCGACGTCGCGCGTGCGCATGAAGCGGGACAGGAACGCCCCGCCCTTGCGCGCGACCGTGAACATCACCACGAGGAAGGCGAACGACACCGCCAGCTGGCCGACCACCGCCCAGGGCTCGGTCTCGCCGCTCAGCACGACCGACACGATCGCGAGGTATACCGCGATGAAGATGTCCTCGACCACGGTGACGCCGAGGATCATGGGCGTCTCGTCGTTGGCCAGCCGGTTGAGCTCGATGAGGAGCTTGGTGACGATGGCGCTCGACGACGTCGCCGTCATGCCCGCGACGATCAGGGCCTCGCGCGTGCCCCAGCCGAGGGCGAAGCCGAACGCGAACCCGACGCCCATGTTGATGAGCACGTACGAGCCGCCCGAGATGATGAGCTTGCCGGCGTTGCCGAAGAACTCGTCCTGGTCGAACTCCAGGCCGAGGTTGAACAGCAGGAGGATCAGGCCGAAGACGGCGATGAGCTCGATGTCGCCCGACGCGAAGTCGAGGGGGAACCAGTCGACGCTCGGGCTCGCGAGGAGCCCGACGAGCATGTAGATGGGGATCGCGGGCAGGCCGATGCGCTTGCCGAGCTGGCCGAACGCGTAGGCGAGGACGAACAGCAGGCCGAGGACGATGAGGTCTTGGCCGTGGTGCACCCGCTACCCTCCGTCCGGCGCGGAGCCGGGCGCGGGGCGGTGCGGGAACTCGCCCGTCCGGTAGAACGCGAAGGCCTTGGCGACCTTCTCGGGGGATCCGGCGACGACGAGCGTGTCGCCCGGGTAGACGGTGAAGTCGTCGGACGGCGCCGGGTTCGCGGACTCGCCACGCACGACCGCGACGACCGTGAGGCCGACCACGCCGCGCGAGGCGAGGTTGCCGAGCGCCTGGCCGGCGATGTGGTCGTCGTAGTCGACCGTGAACCAGTCGATGCTGAGGCCCGGGATCTGGTCGAGCTTGTCGAGCGACTCGGTGATGCGCGTGCCGCCGAGCAGCTCCGCGAGCGTGTGCGCCTCGTCCTCGCTCAGCCGGAGCGACACCTTCTGCGTGTCGGGCCCGTCCTGCTCCTCGGAGAAGGTGATGAGGTCGCTGTGGCCGGAGCGATGGGCGATGACGCCGACCTTGCCCCCGTCGTCGGTGATGAAGGTGTGCAGCACGCCGACACCCGGCAGCTTGACGCGACGGACCTCCGCCATGCGCGCACCTCCCTCTTCCTGTGGTTCACAACGCGGGCCGCGCCCCGCATGTTCCCGGACCGCTCGGCGCGGGACGGGCCCGGCCGACCGGCCGGCGCGGACTACTTGCCGTACGGCGCGACGACGACCTCGACGCGCTGGAACTCCTTGAGGTCGGAGTAGCCGGTGGTGGCCATGGCCCGGCGCAGCGCGCCGACCAGGTTGGCGCTGCCGTCGGCCGTGGTGGACGGGCCGTAGAGGATCTGCTCGAGCGGCGCGACCTGGTCGACGCGCACGCGGTGGCCGCGGGGCAGCTCGGAGTGGTGCGCCTCGGCACCCCAGTGGAACCCCTGCCCGGGCGCGTCGGTGGCGCGGGCGAGCGTGGAGCCGAGCATGACCGCGTCGGCGCCGACCGCGATGGCCTTGACGATGTCGCCCGAGCTGCCGAGGCCGCCGTCGGCGATGACGTGCACGTAGCGGCCGCCCGACTCGTCCATGTAGTCGCGGCGGGCACCCGCCACGTCGGAGAGGGCGGTGGCCATGGGCGCGTGGATCCCCAGGGTGGAGCGCGTCGTCGACGCCGCGCCCCCGCCGAAGCCGACGAGCACGCCCGCCGCGCCCGTGCGCATGAGGTGGAGGGCAGCCGTGTAGGTGGCCGCGCCGCCGACGATGACCGGGACGTCGAGCTCGTAGATGAACTTCTTGAGGTTGAGCGGGGCCGCCCCCTTGGAGACGTGCTCAGCCGAGACGGTGGTGCCGCGGATGACGAAGAGGTCGACGCCGGCCGCGACCACGGTCTCGTAGTGGTCGGCCGTGCGCTGGGGCGAGAGGGCCGCGGCGACCACGACGCCGGCCGCGCGGATCTCCGCGATGCGCGCCGTGATGAGCTCGGGCTTGATCGGCTCCGCGTAGATCTGCTGCATGCGGGCCGTGGCCGACTCGGGCGGGAGCGAGCGGATCTCCTCGAGCAGGCGCTCGGGGTGCTCGTACCGCGTCCAGAGACCCTCGAGGTCGAGCACGCCGAGGCCGCCGAAGCGCCCCATCGCGATGGCCGTCGCCGGGGAGACGACCGAGTCCATGGGGGCGGCGAGGAACGGGATCTCGAACTGGTACGCGTCGATGGACCAGGAGACGGAGACGTCCTGCGGGTCGCGCGTGCGCCTCGACGGGACGATGGCGATGTCGTCGAACGCGTACACACGGCGGGCCCGCTTGGCGCGGCCGATCTCTACATCACTCACCCGCACAGCCTAGCGGCGGGCTCCTGCGCGACCGGCCGACGACCGGATCCGCCGGCGCCCCCGCGCGGGCCGGCGCGGCCCGCCGCTCGGGCTCGAGGCCCGCGTGCAGCAGGAGCGCGCGCAGCCGTCCCGCGCCCAGCACGTCCCCCTCCCCCGCCACCACCACGCGCCAGCGCGCGGCCTCCCGCGGGACCGCCGAGTCGGCGTCGGCTCCGACCCCGGCTCCGGCTCCGGCTCCGGCTCCGGGCGCCACCCGACCCGAGGACGCCGCCCCGACGATCCGCAGCCCGACCCGTTCGCGGGGCCACGCCAGCGCGAGCCGCCCGTGGCCGCCGGCCGCGAAGCCGACGTCGGGCGGCGCGAGCCCGGCCTCGTGCGCGACGCCGCGCGCGACGGACTCCAGCGGGCAGCGCGCGGCTCCGTCCGCCGCCTGGACGAGCAGCTCGGCGCGTCGGCTCCAGGGCCCCGGACCGCGGAGCTCCCGCTCGCGCTCGAGGTCGGCGCGCGTCGTCGGCGACGTGCGCGACGGCACGAGCGCGTGGTCGAGCGCGACCAGGCCGTGCGCGAACCACCCCGGGCCTCGCGGCGCGGCGCCGCGCACCGCGAGCATCGCCGCCTCGTGCGATGCGGCGAGCGCCGTCGCCGCAAGGCCGGGCACCCGCACGCCCTCCGCCGCCGGCACGAGACGCGACCTCCCGCGCGCGGGATCGCGGGCGAGGCGCGTGCCCGCGGGGCGCCCCGACCGGATGCCCGGCACGTCGAGCAGCGTCACGAGCGCGGGCCACGGGGCGAGGCGCGGCAGCCCGTGCACGGCGGCGGCCGACGGCCCGCCGAGCACGACCGGGTCCGGCGCCACCCGGGCGAGCGCCCGGATCCGCAGCAGGTGCCGATCGCGCGCCGACACCCCCTCCCACTCGGAGCGCCGCACGTGGACGCCGGCGCGCAGCCGCACGAGCTCGCCGCGCGCCTCCGCCCGGGCGGCGGCGGCCGCGTCCGCGCGCTCCTCGTCGCCGATGCGGCGCGACGAGACCACCGCGGGCGATGTCCCCGACAGGATCAGCGCCACCGCCGGCGGCCCCAGCGACGCCGACAGGAGCAGAGGGGCGGCGGGCGGCGGGGTCGGGGTCATGCGGGCAGTGTCGCGGGCGGCGAGCGCCGACGACCCCTCGCGCGGCGACCCGCCGGACATGCGGCCCGACCCGCGCCCTGTGAGGGAACCCGGCACGCAGGAGGGGCCGGCACGCAGGAGGGGCCGGTGCGCACGGCACCGGCCCCTCGTCGTCATCGCACGGGATCCGTGCGGCTCACCGCATCAGCGCCGGTAGTTGGGCGCCTCGACCACCATCTGCACGTCGTGCGGGTGCGACTCCTTGAGCCCGGCCGCCGTGATGCGCACGAAGCGCCCGCGGTCCTTGAGCTCGCCGACCGTGCGCGCACCCACGTAGAACATCGACTGGCGCAGGCCGCCGGTGAGCTGGTAGACGACGTTCGCGAGCGATCCGCGGTAGGGCACCTGGCCCTCGATGCCCTCGGGGATGAGCTTGTCGTCGCTCGGCACGTCCGCCTGGTAGTAGCGGTCCTTCGAGTACGAGGTCTTCGTGCCGCGGGTCTGCAGCGCGCCGAGGGATCCCATGCCGCGGTAGCTCTTGAACTGCTTGCCGCCCACGAACATGAGGTCGCCGGGGCTCTCGTCGCAGCCGGCGAGGAGGCTGCCGAGCATGACGGTGTCGGCCCCGGCGACGAGCGCCTTGGCGATGTCGCCCGAGTACTGGAGGCCGCCGTCCGCGATGACCGGGATTCCCGCGGCACGGGCCGCGAGCGACGCCTCGTAGACCGCGGTGACCTGGGGCACGCCCACGCCGGCGACGACGCGCGTGGTGCAGATGGACCCGGGGCCCACGCCGACCTTGATCGCGTCCGCGCCCGCCTCGATGAGCGCCTGGGCGCCCGAGCGGGTCGCGACGTTGCCGCCGATGACGTCGACGTGCGACGTGGCCGGGTCGGTCTTGAGACGCCGGATGATGTCGAGCACGCCCTTGCTGTCGCCGTTGGCGGTGTCGACGACGAGCACGTCCACGCCCGCCTCGACGAGCGCGAGCGCGCGCTGCCACGCGTCGCCGAAGAACCCGATGGCCGCGCCGACGCGCAGGCGCCCCTCGGCGTCCTTCGTCGCGTCCGGGTACTGCTCCGACTTGTCGAAGTCCTTGACGGTGATGAGGCCGCGCAGCTTGCCCGCGTCGTCCACCAGCGGGAGCTTCTCGATCTTGTGCTCCGCGAAGATCGCGATCGCGTGGTCCGGGTCGATGCCGACCTGCCCCGTGATGAGCGGCGTGCGGGTCATGACGTCGCGCACGAGCGTGGTCGCGGCCTGGACGGGCGAGACGAAGCGCATGTCGCGGTTGGTGATGATGCCGACGAGCGTGCCGTCTGCCTCGACGACCGGGAGGCCGGAGACGCGGAACTGGCCGCAGAGCGCGTCCACCTCGGCGACCGTCGCGTCGGGTCGCGTGGTGACGGGGTTCGTGATCATGCCCGACTCGCTGCGCTTCACCTTGTCGACGAAGGCGGCCTGGTCCTCGATGGAGAGGTTGCGGTGGATCACGCCGAGCCCGCCCTGGCGCGCCATCGCGATGGCCATGCGCGCCTCGGTGACGGTGTCCATCGCGGAAGAGAGGAGAGGAGCGGCGACGCTGATGTTCCGCGTGAGCCGGGACGTGGTGTCCGCCTCGCTCGGGATGACGTCGGTGTGCCCCGGCAGGAGCATGACGTCGTCGTAGGTGAGGCCGATGACGCCGAACGGGTCGGACTGGTCCAAGTTCCCTCCAGGGGGATGAGATGCGGATGAGATGCCCGGGGGACCGCGTCGGCAACCGGTGTCCCAATGTTAACGGGATGTGACGACCGGCATTCCCGACATATCACGCCTCCACGCCGTACGCGCCCGAAACATCCAGGACATAATCAGCACGTACTGTCAACCAACGTCGTCCTGACGGTAGTCGCGGTGCCTGTGCGGATGTACCCGTCGCACGGCTCCCCCTATGGAGGTCTAGTGATAGCCACTGGTTCGGCCGGAGCACGCGCGCAGCGCATGTGGGCCCTGATTCTCGCGGTGGCGTTCGCCTGCACCGCACTTCTCCTCTCGGCCCCATCGGCCGCCCACGCGGATCCGCGCGCGGCGCCGCAGTCGGTCGACCCGGCGTCCGCCGAGCAGTCGCTGCTCGTGTGGGTGCGGGCGGACGCCGACAAGACCGGCATCGCCGGGGTCACCGTGAAGGTGTCGGGCGGCGGCGTCGAGGCCACCGGCACGACCGGTGCGGACGGCAAGGCCGAGGTCGGCCTCAGCGCCCCGGGCACGTTCACGGTCGAGGTCGACGCGTCGACCATCCCGCAGGGCGCGGGCGTCCCCCGCGCGGGATCCAGCCCCCGCCAGATCGACGTGGCCGCGGGCAACAAGAACGTCCCGGCCTTCTTCTTCATCTCCCCCGACGGCGCGGCGAGCGGCGCGGCCGGATCCACCCCCGCGCCGAGCGCCAGCGCCGACGCCGGCACGAGCGCCGGCACGGGCACCTCCACCGGCGGCTCGACCGCCGCCCCGGACACCGAGACGGGCACGGTCACCGCCACCGCGGAGCCGGTCACCCAGAACAACTTCTGGAAGATCTTCTGGCCCAAGGTGGTGACGGGCCTCATCTTCGGCCTGCTGCTCGCCCTCGCGGCCATCGGCCTCTCCCTCATCTACGGCACCACGGGGCTGAACAACTTCGCGCACGGCGAGCTCGTCACCTTCGGCGCGCTGATGGCGTACCTCTTCAGCAACGTGCTCGGCCTCAACCCGGTGCTCGCGATCGCCATCACCGTGATCCTCGGCGGCGCCTTCGGGTACGTCCAGGACGCGGCGCTCTGGGCGCCCCTGCGCCGCAGGCGGCTCGGGCTGGTGCCGCTGATGATCGTCACCATCGGCCTGTCGCTCGCGCTGCGCTACCTCTTCCAGTTCATCTTCGGCGCCGACCGCCTGACGCTCCCGAACAGCCCCGCGCCGTTCCTGGTCGTCGGGCCGGTGAGCCTCAAGTTCACCGACGTCGCCGGCGCCGTCGTCTCGATCGTGCTGCTCCTGGCGGTCGCGTACGTGCTGCTCTACACGAAGATCGGGAAGGCCACCCGCGCCGTCTCCGACAACCGCTCGCTCGCGGCGGCGTCGGGCATCGACGTCGAGGGCGTGATCCGCGTGGTCTGGATCGGCGGCGCCGCGCTGGCCGCGCTGTCCGGCGTCTTCATCGCCTACTACCAGTCGCTGCGCTGGGACACGGGCGCGTCCATCCTGCTGCTCGTCTTCTCGGCCGTCGTCCTCGGCGGCCTCGGCACGGCGTTCGGCGCCCTCATCGGCTCGATCGTGATCGGCGTCTTCATCAACGTCAGCACCATGGTCCTGCCCGAGAACATGAAGTACGTGGCCGCGCTCGTGGTCATGATCGTCATCCTGCTCATCAGGCCCCAGGGCATCCTGGGCCGGAAAGATCGGATCGGTTAGCCGCGCATGAACTCCAACTTCATCTTCCTGGCGCTCGGCGAGATCTTCTCGCCGACCACCGCGGCGTACGCGCTCGCGACCGTCGGCCTCGTGATCCACTTCGGCTTCACGGGCCTGCTCAACTTCGGACAGGCCGGCTTCATGGCCATCGGCGGCTACGCGTTCGCCATCACGGCGGTCATGTACGAGTGGCCCGTCTGGGCGTCGCTCCTCGCGGCGATCGTCGCGTCCACCGTGTTCGCCCTGATCCTCGGCATCCCGACCCTGCGATTGAGGGCGGACTACCTGAGCATCGTGACCATCGCGGCGGCCGAGATCATCCGGCTGAGCGTCAAGACGCCCGAGTTCTCGGACGTCACGGGCGGCTCCGAGGGCATCAACGGCGCGGCGGCCGGGTTCAACGACCTCAACCCGCTGCCCGAGGGCCGCTTCGGCGCGGGCGTCCTCACCTACTCCGCCGACCAGTGGTGGATCCGCATCGTCGGCTGGGGCCTCGTCGGCATCGCCTGCCTGCTGGTCTTCCTCCTCATGCGCAGCCCCTGGGGCCGCGTGCTGAAGGGCGTGCGCGAGGACGAGGACGCGGTCCGCGCGCTCGGCAAGAACGTGTACTCCTACAAGATGCAGGCGCTCGTGCTGGGCGGCGTGTTCGGCGGGCTCGCGGGCGTGGTCTTCATCCTCCCGAGGTCGCTGCAGCCCGACAACTACGGCACGCAGCTCACGTTCTTCCTCTACACGATCATGCTGCTGGGCGGTGCGGCCACGATCTTCGGGCCGGTCATCGGCTCGATCATCTTCTGGGTCACGCTGTCGCTCTCGGACGGCCTGCTCAGCCTCGCGGTCACCAACGGCTGGCTGCCCATCTCGAGCACCCAGCAGGGCCCGATCCGCTTCATCATCGTGGGCGTCGCGCTCATGCTGCTCGTGATCTTCCGACCACAGGGCATCTTCGGGAAGAAGAAGGAGACGCACTTTGCCTGACAAGACACCGGTCCAGGCCATCCTCGACGGCGACGCCGGTCCGGGCTGCGCCAAGAAGGACCCCATCATCGTCGCGCACGGCGTCAGCCGGCAGTTCGGCGGCCTGAAGGCGGTCGACGTCGACCACCTCGAGATCCCCCGCGGCTCCATCACGGCCCTCATCGGACCGAACGGCGCCGGCAAGACCACGTTCTTCAACCTGCTGACCGGCTTCGACAAGCCGAACACCGGCACGTGGGAGTTCTCCGGCAGGAACCTCGCCGGGATGAGCGCGTTCCGCGTCGCCCGCCTCGGCATGGTGCGCACCTTCCAGCTCACCAAGGCCCTCGGCGGCATGACGGTGCTGGAGAACATGCGCCTCGGCGCCACGGGCCAGGGCGGCGAGAACTTCTTCTCCGCGCTGATCCGCCCCCTCTGGCGCAAGAAGGAGGACGAGATCACGGAGCGCGCACGCGGGCTCCTGACCAAGTTCAAGCTCGACACCAAGGAGGAGGACTACGCGGACAGCCTCTCCGGCGGCCAGCGCAAGCTCCTCGAGATGGCGCGCGCGCTCATGACGAAGCCGGAGCTCGTCATGCTCGACGAGCCGATGGCCGGCGTCAACCCGGCCCTCACGCAGTCGCTGCTGCACCACATCCTCGACCTCAAGACCGAGGGCATGACCGTGCTGTTCGTCGAGCACGACATGCACATGGTCAACGAGATCGCCGACTGGGTGGTCGTGATGGCCGAGGGCCGCATCGTCGCCGAGGGCCCGCCCTCGACGGTGATGAGCGACCCGGCCGTCATCGACGCCTACCTCGGCGCCCACCACGACACCGACCTCGGCACCCTCACGGGCCAGCGCGAGGTGGCGAAGGACATGGACTCCGACCTCGTCAAGAGCGAGATCGAGAAGGAAGCGGCAGACAAGTGACGGCAGAGCGGGTCCTCCAGACCACCGACCTCCACGCGGGCTACCTGCCCGGGGTCAACATCCTCAACGGGTGCAACGTGCACGTCGACAAGGGCGAGCTCGTCGGCATCATCGGCCCGAACGGCGCGGGCAAGTCCACGCTCCTGAAGGCGATCTTCGGCCAGGTGAACGTGCGCGGCGGCAGCATCGAGCTGAACGGCCAGGACATCACCGGCCTCAAGGCCGACAAGCTCGTCTCCCGGGGCGTGGGCATGGTGCCGCAGAACAACAACGTGTTCCCGACGCTCACCATCGACGAGAACCTCCAGATGGGCGCGTACCAGAAGCCCAAGATGTACAAGGAGCGGCTGGCGTTCGTCACCGACCTGTTCCCGGAGCTCGGCAAGCGGCTCAAGCAGCGCGCCGGATCCCTCTCGGGCGGCGAGCGCCAGATGGTCGCCATGTCGCGCGCGCTCATGATGGACCCGACGGTGCTGCTCCTCGACGAGCCGTCCGCGGGCCTCTCCCCCGTGCGCCAGGACGAGACGTTCATCAACGTGGCGCAGATCAACCGCGCCGGCGTCTCCGTCATGATCGTCGAGCAGAACGCCCGCCGCGCGCTGCAGATCTGCGACCGCGGCTACGTGCTCGACCAGGGCAAGGACGCGTACGAGGGCCGCGGGCGCGAGCTCATGAACGACCCGAAGGTCATCGAGCTGTACCTCGGCACGCTCGCGGCCGACCAGGAGAAGGCCAAGGCGGCGCCCCAACCCTGATCCCGACCCCGCACGACACGACGCGGCATCCCTCCGGGGGTGCCGCGTCGTCGTGCGCGGGGCCCGCACCGCGGCCTCCCGCGAGGGTGACCGCGGTCCTCCCTGACGGCGGTCCCGCGACATGGCCGTCGGGGTGGCGGGTCGGGCGCCTCCTGGACGTCGACGCGCGTCGAGGGATCTCCTCGCCCGCGCCTCGTCCCGACGCCCGACGCCCGACGCCCGCCGCCCGCCGCCCGCCCGCATCCAGCCCGACGCCGCACCATCCCGCTCCCTGCCGTCCGACGCCCCGCCGCGGTGATGGGGAGCCCGAGCCCCGATCACCCGCCCGGGCACGCCGAAGGGCCCGGTCCATGCGGACCGGGCCCTCAGCCGTGCGTGGTGCAGGTGCTAGTCGAGCTTGCCGTAGACCTGCTCCTCGAAGGTCGTGGTGTTGCCCGTGCCGTACTTGTAGACGGAGACGTACGCCTCGGTCGGGTCGCCGTTCTCATCGAACGTGATCGGGCCGGAGAGGCCGTCGTAGTCGACGTCGGTGCCCGCCGCGATGAGCTTCGCGCAGTCCGCGAAGGTCGTGCACTTCTCGCCGCCCTCGGAGACGGACTGCAGGTTCTCCTTCAGCGTCGCGCCGTCGGTCGCCTTGCCCTGGAGCGCGGCGAGCGCGAGGAGCACGGTGCCGTCGTAGGACTCGGCGGCGTAGCTGAACACCGTGAGAGCGGGGTCCCCGTCGGCCTTGACCATGTCCTGCAGACCGGCCTGGAAGTCCTCCTTGGCCTCGACGCCGGGGTTCGTGAACTGCGCTCCCGCGATGTCGACGTTGGTATCGGTCTCCTTGATGACGCCGTAGTTGCCGTCCGTGCCGTAGAACTTGGAGAAGTCGAAGCCCTTCGACGCCAGCTGGTCGGCGATGGTCTTGATCTCGTCGAACGAGATGACGACGAGCGCATCCGGGTTCGGGGCGAGCACCGAGGTGATCGCGCTGTTGAAGTCCGTCGCGGAGGGCTCGAACACCTGCTCGGCGGCGATGGTGGCACCGCCCGCCTCGAGCGTCTTCTTGATGTTCTCCTCGAGGCCCGTGCCGTAGGCGTCGTTCATGTAGAGGATCGAGACGTTGGTCTTGCCGTCCTGGAGGATCTTGTTGCCGAGGATGCGGCCCTGGAGCACGTCCGAGGGGGCGGTGCGCCAGTAGTAGCCGTCGTCCTTGTAGGTCGAGAAGTCGGGCGAGGTGTTCGCCGGCGAGAGCTGCACGACGCCGGCCTGGGTGACCTGGTCGATGAAGGTCTTCGAGACGCCCGAGGACGCGGCACCGATGATGGCGCTGTTGCCGTCGGCGATGAGCGAGGTGGCGGACTGGCTCGCGATGTCGGTCGTGGTGTCGCCGGAGTCCTTGTCGGTGACGTTGACGGTGATGCCGGCATCGGCGTCGTTGATGTCCTTCGCCGCCTTGTGCACGCCGGCGAACTCGGGCGGGCCGAGGACCGCGAGGGAGCCCGTCTGCGGCAGGATCGTGCCGATCTTGAGGTTCAGGCCGCCGTCGCCGGTGGTGCCGCTGCCGCCGTCGCCGCCGCCGGAGCAGCCGGCGAGGACGAGTGCGCCGGCCACCGCGATGGTGACGGCGCTGAGGGCGGTGCGGGCAGATCGTGAGCGGGAGGACGAGACCCTGCCGAATGCGCTCATGGTGCTCCTTATGGATGTGTGTGGTGATGCTCGGGAATGTGGTGCATGAGGCACGCGAATGCGCGCCTCGCCTGGTGCGACCCTATGGCGCGGATGAGACGGGCACAATGCATCGGCATTTCCGTCGTGTAACGCGACACGATCGTTACCATTCGCGGAATGCGCGACGGGATCCGAATCAGATGCCCTCGACGACGGATGGATCCCTCTGCGCGGGCACCGGGGCGGAGACGGCCCGGCGGGAGGTGCGGACCATGTCGACCGTGAGCAGCACGAGCGCCGCCCACACGATCACGAAGCCCGCCCAGCGCTCGGGCGGCATGGCCTCGTGCTGCACGAAGACGCCGAACGCGAATTGCAGCAGGGGCGCCAGGTACTGCGTGAGCCCGATCACCGAGAGGGGCAGGCGCCCGGCGGCGAATCCGAACAGGAGGAGCGGGCCCGCGGTCACGACGCCGGTGCTGACGAGGAGGAGCGTGTGCCCGAGCGACACCGTGCCGATGGTGAGGCCGGCGCCCGCCCCCGTGATCACGAGCATCGTCGTGGCGGCCGGCACCAACCAGGCCGTCTCGAGCGCGAGGCCGGAGAGCGCGTCGGCTGCCCCGCTCACGCGCTTCTTCACGAGCCCGTAGAGCCCGAACGACCCGGCGAGCACGAGTGACACCCACGGCAGCTGCCCGTAGCCGATGGCGATGACGGCCACCGCGACGGCGGACAGACCCACGGCCGTCCACTGCAGGGGACGGAGGCGCTCACGCAGGAGCAGCACGCCCAGCAGCACCGTGACGATCGGGTTGATGAAGTAGCCGAGCGCGGTCTCGACGACGTGGCCGGACAGCGTGCCGTAGACGTACACGGTCCAGTTGACGAGGATCAGGTGGCCCGCGAGGCCGAGCCCCAGCAGGATCCGGGGGCGGCGCACGATGGCGACCACGCGCCCCCACCGCCGCGCGGCCGTGATGACGACGGCGCAGACGACGAGCGAGAAGAGGATCCGCCAGCCGACGATCTCGAACGCCCCGGCCGGCACGAGCAGCAGGAAGAAGACGGGGAGGACGCCCCACAGGCCGTACGCGCCGACGGCGGCGATCAGGCCGGTGCGGGTCGAGGGATCCGGGGCGGGGCGCGTCACCTCCCGAGGCTAGCGCCGTGGCCGCCGGATGACCGCGGTGGAGCGGGACTCGGGCGCGCGGAGCGGGAGCGCCCGGACGCACGAGAGCCCGGCCGAACGTGTCGGCCGGGCTCCCGGGTGAAGCGGTGGTGCGGTGTCGCTGAGGCGGAGCGTCAGCGCTCGATGACGGCGAGCACGTCGCGCGCGGAGAGGACGAGGAGGTCCTGGCCGTCGTACTTGACCTCGGTTCCGCCGTACTTGGAGTAGATGACCTTGTCGCCGACGGCGACGTCGAGGGGGACGCGGTTGCCGTTGTCGTCGATGCGGCCGGGGCCCACGGCCACGACCTCGCCCTCCTGCGGCTTCTCCTTGGCGGTGTCGGGGATGACCAGACCAGACGCGGTGGTCTGCTCGGCTTCGACCTGCTGGATGACGATGCGATCCTCGAGCGGCTTGATGGAGACCGACACGGTTGACCTCTTCCTTCGTGACTAAGGGACAAGACTTCATTGGCAATCTCCCGGGGAGAGTGCCAGGTGAGATTCTACGGGCCGCGCTTGCACTCGCGCAACGCGAGTGCCAATCGGTGCAGAGGCGCCCCGGTACGGTGGGCGGATGGATCAGACCGACCTCCGCGAGGTGCTCTCGCTCGAGGGGCTCCGCCTGCTCGACTCCATCCCCGCGCCGGCGCCGGGGGACGACATGGTGCGGATGGTGAGCGCCCTGCGGGGCCAGGGCCACTCCCCCGCCCTCGTGTCGGCCGTCCTCACGCAGTCGCGCCTGCGCGCGCGGGCCCGGACCAAGTTCGGCGAGTTCGCCGCGCGCATGCTCTTCACGGAGGCCGGGCTCGAGCAGGCCACGCGGCTGCCGGTCGCCGCGCAGCACGCCGGGCGCTTCCAGCAGACGGGCGTCGCGCACGTGGCCGACCTCGGCTGCGGGATCGGCGGCGACGCGATGGCGATGGCGGCCATCGGGATCCGCGTCACGGCCGTCGAGCGCGACGAGGTCACCGCCGCGGTCGCCGGCTGGAACCTCGCCCCGTTCCCGGAGGCAGAGGTCGAGCAGGGCACGGCAGAGGCGTTCGACGCGGGCCGCGTCGACGGCGTGTACCTCGACCCCGCGCGGCGCACGGACGGGCACTCTTCGACCCGCCGCATCTCGGATCCAGACGCCTACTCCCCCACGCTCTCCGCCGCCTTCGAGCTGGCCGCGGGTCGCGCCGCCGGCATCAAGCTCGGGCCGGGCCTCGACCGCGACCTCATCCCCGCCGAGGCGGAGGCGCAGTGGATCTCGGTCGACGGGCAGGCCGTGGAGATGGGCCTCTGGTTCGGGCCGACGCGGCGCGACGGCGTGCGGCGGGCGGCCCTCGTGATCAGCGGCGGGTCGCAGGCGGAGCTGACGTCGGAGGCCGACAGCGAGGACGCGGAGCTCGGCGAGCTGGGCACGCACCTGTACGAGCCGGACGGCGCCGTGATCCGCGCCCGCCTCATCGGCGACCTGGCGCGCTCGCTCGACGGGCGCATGGTCGGCGAGGGCATCGCGTGGATCACGTCGGAGCGCGAGCAGGCGACGCCGTTCGCGCGCGGCTTCCGCGTGCGCGAGGTGCTGCCGCTCGACGAGCAGCGGCTGAAGCGCGAGCTGCGGGCGCGCGGGATCGGGACGCTGGAGATCAAGAAGCGCGGGGTCGACGTGGATCCGGCGCGGCTGCGGACGCGGCTGCAGCTGAAGGGCGATGGCTCGGCGACGCTCATCGCGACGCGGGTCGGGGGCCGGCGGGTGGCGATCCTCGCGGACCGGCACGGGGTCGACGCGGGCTGAGGCGCGGACGCGGGGACCCTGCCCCTGCCCGCACGACGACGCGGCCGCCCCCGAGGGGACGGCCGCGTCGTGTCGTGAGGTGGTGCGTTACGGAGCCGTCGGGATCGGCGTGCCGTTGATCTCACCGGTCTGGATCGCGGCGTTGACGAACACGACGACGACCAGGGCCACGACGATGCTGACGAGCACGCCGACGATGCCGAGGATGAGGCCGGTGAGCCAGAAGCCCTTGGTCCCAGGGTTGCGCTTGCGCGCGAGGACACCCGTGATGATGGCCGCGACGCCCACGAAGAACGTGAGGAACCACAGCGGGAGCGACAGGACCACGGACACGATGCCGAGCACCAGGGAGGTGATGGCGAGGCCCTTCTTGGGCGCACCGCCCTGGCCGGGCTGGTAGGGCGCCGCGTAGGGCGAGTCGGAGCCGGCGGCGGGAGCGGCCGGGTAGGCGGGCTGGCTCGGCGCGGGCGGGAAGCCGTCGTGGGAGCGGTCCGGGTTCTGCGGATCGGTCATTGTCGTTCCTTTCGTCCCTGGGAACATACCGTGATGCATGCCCCGGGATTCTCCCGTTCGGGAAATAGCCGCGAAAGGTCCCCGTAATGGGGGCGCCAGGAGGGTCAGCCGACCTGGACGACGGTGACCGGCAGCGTCGAGTCGGCGCCGAACGCGAGCCCGGACGGGGCGCGGCCCGACTCGATGAGGCGCGCGCCGAGCGCCGCGATCATGGCCCCGTTGTCGGTGCAGAGCGACAGGGGCGGGATCCGCAGCTCGATGCCCGCCGCCTGGCACCGCTCCGCCGCCAGCTCCCGCACGCGCGCGTTCGCGACGACGCCGCCGCCCAGCAGCAGGCGCGGGATCCCGTGGTCGACGCACGCGGCGACGGCCTTCGTGAGCAGCACGTCGACGACGGCCTCGCGGAAGCTCGCCGCGACGTCCGCCACGGGCACGGGCTCGCCGGCGTCCTGCCGCTTCTCGACCCAGCGCGCGACCGCGGTCTTGAGGCCGGAGAACGAGAAGTCGTAGCGGTGGCGCTCCATGTCCTTGGGGAGGGAGAGGCCGCGCGGGAAGCGGATCGCCTTCGGGTCGCCGTCGGCTGCGACCCGGTCGATGTGCGGGCCGCCCGGGTAGGGCAGGCCGAGCACGCGCGCGACCTTGTCGAAGGCCTCGCCCGCGGCGTCGTCGATGGTCTCGCCGAGGAGCTCGACGTCGTCCACCAGGTCGCGCACGAGGAGGAGCGAGGTGTGGCCGCCGGAGACGAGCAGCGCGATGCTCGGGGTCTCGAGCGGGACGCCGGGTCCGCCGTCGGTGCTGAGGAGATCCGCGCCCACGTGGCCGACGAGGTGGTTGACGCCGTGCAGCGGGATGTCGAGGGCCACGGCGAGCGCCTTCGCCGCCCCGACGCCGACCATGAGCGCGCCGGAGAGGCCCGGGCCCGCCGTGACGGCGATCGCGTCGAGCTCGCGCAGGGCGACGCCGGCCTCGGCGAGCGCCGCGTCGATCGCGGGGGTGAGCGCCTCGAGGTGCGCGCGGGCGGCGACCTCGGGCACGACGCCGCCGTAGCGCGCGTGCTCGTCCATGGAGCTGGAGATGACGTTGGCGAGGAGCGTCTGGCCGCGGACGATGCCGATCCCCGTCTCGTCGCACGAGGTCTCGATGCCGAGGACGAGGGGGCCGGCGTCGCCAGCGGCGCTCTCGTCGGTCCGCGCCTCCGCTCCCGGGGCGGCGGACGCGGGCGCGGCCCGCTCGGCGGGCGCGTCCCGCGGCTCGGCGACCGCGGGCGGCGTCGCGGCGAGGGTGACGCGCATCACGACGGCATCGACGTCGTCCGGCTGGTAGTAGTGCGGACGGACGGCGATGGCCTCGAACCCGAGCGAGGAGTAGAGGGCCTGCGCGACGGGGTTGTCGGCGCGCACCTCGAGCAGCACCTCGCGCGCGCCGCGGGCGTGCGCCTCCGCGACGAGGCGGGTGAGCAGGGCACGGCCGATGCCGCGCCCACGGCTGCCGTCGGCGACGGCGATGGTCTGGACGTCGGCCGCGTGCGCCCCGCGCGGGCAGGAGAGGCCCGCGTAGCCGAGGATCGCGCCATCCGCGGCGTCGACGGCCACGACGTACCAGCCGTGTCGCGCGGTCAGCTCGCCGCGCATCGCGTCGGCCGACCAGGCGTCCGAGACGAACGTGGTGGTCTCGAGGTGCATGAGCGCGGGTAGGTCGGCGACCTCGGCGGCACGGAACAGGACGCTCACGAGGTGACCCGCTTCGGGCCCGCGGAGACGGTGACGTCGGGCGAGCGGAGGTAGAGCGCCTCGTCGGCCGCGAACGGCAGGTCGAGCTCGTCCATCCTGCGGGCGACCTGCGCGAGGGACGCCGCGCGCAATCCCGCGGCGTCGATCCGGCGGTCGGCGGCGGGCACGTCGTCCGGCTTGCTGAGGCCGGGGCCCGCCGTGCGCTCGGCGACGCCGCCGTCGACGGGCGCGCGGTAGACGGACCAGTACAGCTCGCGGCGACGGGCGTCGGTGACGACCACGAGGGATCCGGTGCCGCCCGCCGCGTAGTGGTCGTGGGCGACGGCGTCGTGGCTGACCACGGGGATCACGCGCACGTCGAGCCCGGTGGCCAGGACGCGGGCCGCGGCGATGCCGACGCGGAGGCCGGTGAAGGGGCCGGGGCCCATGCCCGCGACGACGGCGCGGACATCGCAGCGCTCGATGCCGGATGCGGTGAGGCACTCGTCGAGCAGCGTGCCGATGACCTCGGCGTGCCGCATGGTGTCGGTCTCCTGGCGCTCGGCGAGCACGCGGCCGTCGCGGTCGATGACGGCGACGCCCGTGCCGGCGGAGGTGTCGATCGCGAGGAGCACTGGACGAGTCTAGGCGCGGGGGCGCGCGCGGAGCCGTCGGACGCGGACGGTGCGCGGCTCCTCGGGGGCCGCGTCCGGGTCGGCGTCGTCACCGGCGTCGTCGGCCGCGTCCGGATCCGCGTCGCCCGCGCCCGTGGGGCGTGCGATCCGCAGATCCCACCACTCCTCCGCGACGCCGCCGAGCTTGCCATCGCCCCACTCGACCACCACGACCGAGCGCGCGAAGTCGATGTCGAGGTCGTCGAGCTCGCGGGCGTCGGCGAGGCGGTAGGCGTCGACGTGCACGAGCGGCGGGCCGTCGACGAGGCTCGGGTGCGTGCGCGCGAGCACGAACGTGGGGCTCGTGACGGGGCCGCGGACGCCGAGGCCGTCGCCGAGCCCGCGCGTGAACGTCGTCTTGCCCGCGCCGAGCGGGCCGGAGAGGACGACGAGGTCGCCCGGGCCGAGCTCCCGCGCGAGGGCGCGGCCGAGCTCCTCCATGTCGTCGGTGGTCGCGACGGGGACGAGCTCGTCGGACAGGACCTCGGCGGTCGGGGCCTCCGCGTCCGGGCGCTCGTGCAGGTGCACGCGGTCGACGCGCGGCCCCACGCGGGTCACGATCTCGTCGCCGATGGTCTCGGCCCAGCCGGCCCACTCCTCGGCGGTGGGCTCGCCGCGGTCGCCGGGGCCGAGGATCACGACGGTGTCGCCGACCTCGACGGCCAGGTCGCCGACGTCGAGCACGAGCTGGTCCATGGCGATGCGGCCGGCGATCGGGAGCCGGCGGCCGTTCAGGAGCACGGAGGCGCGCGGCGCGGCGATGCGGGGGATCCCGTCGGCGTAGCCGAGCGGCACGAGCACGAGCGTCGACGGGCCCGCGGTGCGGTGGTCGAGGCCGTAGGAGACGCCGTGCCCGGCCTCGACGCGCTTGACGGAGACGACGTCGGCCTCGAGCGTCATCGCCGGGACGAGGCCGAGGTCGCGGCCGGAGCGGTCGTCGAAGGGCGAGATGCCGTAGACGGCGATGCCGAAGCGCACCATGTCGAAGCGGGCGGCGGGCAGCCGGATCCCCGCGGAGCTCGCGGCGAGGTGCTTCTCGACCGGGCGGGCGCCCAGCTCCTCGGCCACGCGCACGGCCTCGTGGAAGCGGGCGAGCGCGGCGTCGTCGTCCTCGGGCGAGGCGTCGGCGAGGTGCGACCACAGCGCGTGCAGCGTGAGCTCGCCCGCGGCGTCGGCGGCCACGGCGGCGCGCACGAGGTCGGGCCAGGCCTCCGGGGTGGCGCCGTTGCGGCTGAGGCCCGTGTCGGCCTTGAGGTGCACGCGCGCCCGGATCCCCGTCGCGCGCCCGGCGGCCGCGATGCGCTCCAGCTCCCACAGCGCCGAGACGCCGAGGTCGATGCCCTCCTCGACCGCGACGCGGAAGTCGGTGTCGATCCCGTGCAACCAGGCGAGCAGGCGGGCGTCGATGCCGGCGCGCCGGAGCTCGACCGCCGACGCGACGTCGAGCACGGCGAGGCTCTCGGCGCCGGCCTCGAGGGCGGCCCGCGCGACCTGCAGCGCGCCGTGACCGTAGGCGTCGGCCTTCACCGCGACCATGGTGCGCGCGGGGGCGGCGAGCGCCGCGAGAGTGCGGACGTTGTGGCGGATGGCGTCGAGGTCGACGACGGCGCGACGGCCGGGGGCGTCGGGGCCGGGCTCGGGCACGGGCACGGATGCGGTCGCGGTCATGCGGAGTGCCTCCGGGTCACGCGGCCGGCGACGCGCGCGACGATCTCGTAGCCGATGGTGCCGGTCGCCTCGGCCCACTCCTCCACCGAGGGCGCGCCCGTCGCGGGATCCCCGAAGAGCACGGCGTCGTCGCCCACCGCGACGGGCCGGCCGTCGACGACGCCGTCGCCCACGTCGACCACGAACTGGTCCATGGCGATCCGGCCGCTCACGCGGAAGCGCGCGCCGTGGATCGCGACGGGCGCGCGGTTGCTCGCGAGCCGCGGCACGCCGTCGGCGAAGCCGAGCGAGACGAGCGCGAGGGTGGTGGCGCGGGTGGTGCGGTACGTGTAGCCGTAGGAGACGCCGGTGTCGGCGGGCACGCGCTTCACCGCGACGACGCTGCCGACGAGGGTCATGGCGGGCACGAGGCCGAGGTCGGCGGACGTGACGCCGTCGAGCGGCGAGATGCCGTAGATCCCGATCCCGAGGCGCACCATGTCGAGGCGGGCCTCCGGCACGCGCAGGGCACCCGCGGTGGCGGCGAGGTGGCGGATCCCCGGCTCGAGCCCCGCGGCACGCACCACGTCGACCGCCCCGTGGAACGCACGGACCTGCGCCATGTCCTCGTCCGCCCCGGCGTTCGCGAGGTGGCTGAAGACGCCGCCGAGTCGGATCCGGCCTTGCTCGACGAGCTCGGCGACCTCGGCGACGACGGCCGGCCACTCCGCCGGCGTCACGCCGTTGCGCCCGAGGCCGGTGTCGACCTTGAGGTGCACCTCCGCGGGCCGCCCGACGCGGCGCGCGGCGTCGGCGACCTCGCGCACCTGGCGGAGGCTGTTGAGCCCGAGGTCGATGCCGGCCTCGATCGCGGTGGCGAAGTCGGTGCCGGGCGCGTGCATCCAGGTGAGGATCGGGGCCGGGATCCCGGCCGCCCGCAGCGCGAGCGCCTCGCGGATGTCGACCACGCCGAGCGAGTCGGCCCCGCCGGCGAGCGCCGCGCGCGCCGACGCCACCGCGCCGTGCCCGTAGCCGTCGGCCTTGACCACGGCCATCACGAGCGGCGCGCCCGTGGCGGCCCGCAGCGTGCGCACGTTCGCGGAGATCGCGCCCGTGTCGATGCGCGCCTCCCGCCGCAGGGCGGCCGGCGACTGGAGCGTCGCCTCGTCGGTCACGGCGCGTCCCCCTCGGTCACGACGAATGCGGTCGCGAGGCCGGCGTCGTGGCTCATGCTCAGGTGGATCCGCGTGACGCCGCGCTCCGCCGCCACCTGCGCGACGGCCCCGCCCACGCGGAACGACGGGTCGCCGTGGTCGTCGCGGACGACCTCCATGTCCTGCCAGCTGATCCCGCCGGGTCCGCCGAGCGCCTTGATGAGCGCCTCCTTCGCCGCGAACCGCGCCGCCAGCGAGCGCGCGGGCAGGGACCGCTCGGCGGGCGCGAACAGGCGCGGCACGAGGCCCGGAGTGCGCTCGGCGCTCCGGGCGAACCGCGCCACGTCGACCACGTCGACGCCGATGCCCCTGATCACGCGCGGCCGGTCACTCGACCGTGACGGACTTCGCGAGGTTGCGCGGCTGGTCGACGTCGAGGCCCTTGGCCGCCGCGAGCTCCATCGCGAAGATCTGCAGCGGGGTGACGGCGAGCAGCGGCTCGAACAGCGGCGCGGCGAGCGGGATCGGGATGACCTCGTCGGCGTGCGGCAGCACGAACGCGTCGCCCTGCTCGGCGATCGCGATGACGCGGGCGCCGCGCGCGCGGATCTCCTCGATGTTGGAGATGACCTTCTTGTGCAGCGCGAGCTGGTGCGTGGGGCTCGGCACGACGACGAAGACGGGCTGGCCCGGCTCGATGAGCGCGATGGGCCCGTGCTTGAGCTCGCCCGCGGCGAAGCCCTCCGCGTGGATGTACGCGAGCTCCTTGAGCTTCAGCGCGCCCTCGAGCGCGACCGGGAAGCCGACGTTGCGGCCGAGGAAGAGCACGGCGCGGGTGTCGGCCATCCACTTCGCGAGCTGGCTGATCTTCTCGCCCTGCTCCACGACGGTGGCGAGCTTCTCCGGGATCGCGAGCAGCTCCTCCGTGTTGGCGACGATCTCGTCGGCCGACAGCGTGCCGCGGATCCGCGCCAGGTGCAGCCCGAAGAGGTACAGCGCCGCGACCTGCGCGACGAACGCCTTCGTGGACGCGACCGCGACCTCGGGACCCGCGTGCGTGTAGACGACGGCCTCGGACTCGCGCGGGATGGTGGCGCCCTGCGTGTTGCAGATGGAGAGCACGCGCGCGCCGGCCTCGCGGGCGTACCGCACGGCGAGCAGCGTGTCCATGGTCTCGCCGGACTGGCTGATGGAGATCACGAGCGTGGTCGCGTCGAGCACCGGGTCGCGGTAGCGGAACTCGTGCGCGAGCTCGACCTCGACGGGGACGCGGGCCCACTTCTCGATGGCGTACTTGCCGAGGATGCCCGAGTACGCGGCGGTGCCGCACGCGACGATGACGATGCGCGAGATGTCGGCGAGGTCGACCTCCCCGATCGCGTCGAGGTCGGGCAGCACGACGACGCCGTCGACGATGCGGCCGCGCAGGGTGTTCGCCACCGCGTCCGGGCCCTCGCTGATCTCCTTCGCCATGAAGCTCGACCAGCCGCCCTTCTCGCTGGCCGATGCGTCCCACGCGATCTCGAACTCGTGCGTCTCGACGGGCGCGCCGTGGAAGTCGGTGACGGTGACGGAGTCGGGCCGGATGGCGACCATCTGGTCCTGCCCGATGGCGACCGCGCGGCGGGTGAACTCGACGAACGCGGCCACGTCGGATCCGAGGAAGTTCTCGCCCTCGCCGAGCCCGATGACGAGCGGCGAGTTGCGGCGGGCGCCGACCACCAGGCCGGGCTGGTCGCGGTGCACGGCGAGCAGCGTGAAGGCGCCCTCGAGCCGGCTCACGGTGTTGCGGAACGCCTGCTCGAGGTCGTGCGTGATGCCGTACTCGCGGCCGAGGAGCTGCGCCGCGACCTCGGTGTCCGTGTCGCTCTCGAAGGCGTAGCCGTCCGCGAGGAGGTCGTCCTTCAGCTCCGCGAAGTTCTCGATGATCCCGTTGTGGATGAGGGCGAGCTTGCCGCCGTCGCCGAGGTGCGGGTGCGCGTTGCGGTCGGTGGGGCCGCCGTGCGTGGCCCAGCGGGTGTGGCCGATGCCGGTGGATCCGTTCGGCAGCGGCGACGCCTCGAGGTCCTCCAGGAGGCGGTCGAGCTTCCCCGCGCGCTTGCGTACGCCGAGCGTCCCCTCCGCGTCGAGGACGGCCACGCCCGCGGAGTCGTACCCGCGGTACTCCAGCCTCCGCAGCCCTCCGAGGAGGACCTCGAGGCTCCTGGCCTCACCGACGTAACCCACGATTCCGCACATGGGGCACGAGTTTACCGTCGGGGATCCCGGATCCCCTGCGCGCGGCGCGCTCCGGGCGCGCCCGGGCATCCGGCGCCGCTCCGACCCCGCCGTAGGATGAGGGGCCATGCCAGACACCGCGACGGGACACCCGACGAGCCATGGGCACGTCTCCCCGTTCGTGGAGATCGCCCGGGCCGACTGGGCCGCCCTCGCCCCCGCCACGCAGCTCCCGCTCCGCGAGACCGAGCTGGTGCAGCTCCGTGGCATCGGCGACCGGCTCGACATGCACGAGGTCGAGGACGTCTACCTCCCGCTCAGCCGCCTGCTCAACCTCTACGTCACGGGCACGAAGAAGCTGCACCGGGACACGAGCGCGTTCCTCGGCGAGCGCGCCAAGAGCACGCCGTTCATCATCGGCGTGGCGGGTTCCGTGGCCGTCGGCAAGTCGACCGTCGCCCGCCTGCTGCGCGAGATGCTGGCGCGCTGGGAGGACACCCCGCGCGTCGAGCTCGTGACCACCGACGGCTTCCTGCACCCGAACGCCGAGCTGGAGCGCCGCGGCCTCATGGAGCGGAAGGGGTTCCCGGAGTCGTACGACCGACGGGCCCTGCTGCGGTTCGTGACGCAGGTCAAGAGCGGCGTCCCCGAGGTCCGCGCGCCGTTCTACTCGCACCTCGCGTACGACATCGTCCCGGGCGCCGAGGTGGTCGTCCGGCAACCGGACGTGCTCATCATCGAGGGCCTCAACGTCCTGCAGCCGGCGGCGTCCGGCGCGAAGCTGGCCGTGAGCGACCTCTTCGACTTCTCGATCTACGTGGACGCCCGCACCCACGACATCGCGCAGTGGTACGAGGAGCGGTTCCTGAGCCTCCAGCGCGGGGCGTTCAGCAACCCGCGCTCGTACTTCCACCGGTACGCGGAGCTGAGCCCGGCCGAGGCGGTGGCGCGCGCGCGCGGGATCTGGACGGCCATCAACGAGCCGAACCTCGAGCAGAACATCCGGCCGACCCGCTCGCGGGCGACCCTCGTGCTGCGCAAGGACGCCGACCACTCCGTCGCGAACGTCCTGCTCCGCAAGCTCTGACCTACTCGAGGACCCTGTCGGCGACGATCCCGTCCACGTCGATGCACGTGAACGAGATGGACCAGCTGTCTCCGTCGCTCAGGCGGAACGCACCCGTGAGGTCTACCTCGAAGGGCCATCGGAAGATCCAGTCGACGACGCCGGTGAGCGGCTCGCCGCCTCCGCTCATCACGCGTTCCGCGACGACACGATGCCCTCGACCGTCCTCCAGCGATGGCAGCACCGCGTAGGACGTCGAGCGCTCCGTCGCGTGAGGGCCCACCGGAGCCGTGGGCGTCTCGGCGCGGATGCACAGCCACGCCCCCGGTCGGACATCCAGGGTCCGTAACGTGACGTCAGAAGTGCAGCTCGTCGACTTGACGATGCAGAACAGACTGCTCATTGCGTTATCCCGTCCGCATTGTCAAAGTAATCCACGCCGTTCACGTGAAGAAACGCCTCCACTTCGAACAGGAGGCCCGGGAAAGGGCAATACTGATTCGTGCGGGTTCGCAGTCCGCTGCCGGACCCCGACGCCGTTCCACAGTCTTGCCAAGCTCCGTTGTCGATACGCCATTCGCAGGACAGCGTCTTATACGGGCCGACCGGCATTCCACCGACTGTCGCCAGCCAAGTGACCTGACCCGGCTGAATGTCGAGATTCGCCACCGGATAATAGCCGTCTGAGTCCACGTGCACGACCTCGGGCGACGAGGCTGTCGAGCTACTGCCCCGGGACGCCAGCTCAGGATGAGCACAGCGGAACTCCGCATGGTCCCGAAGGCTCTGCTGCCGCTCGACCGGGAGCGGCAAGCCATTCGCATCATCGAGATCGATGGCTTGACCCGCGCATATCCGAACGACGTTGACGTCCTGTGCGCGCCCTGATGCGTCGGCGAACGCCGGAGACGGACTTGCGGCCGCAATGACTACGGCTACGAGAATCACGCTTCGCACCGAGCGCTTCATGATCTTCAGGGGATGGCCCTCCTCAATTGCTGATGAGGACATGGTGGGGGAGGCCGGGATGCCCCGACGATCTCCTCCACAGCGACTCCTGAAGGGAGCGCCCTGGCGCGGGCCGGCTAGATCGCCAGGCGCTCCGTGACGAGGGCGGCCAGCTCCTGCGCGTGCCGCTCGGCGGTCGCCTGGTCGGCGGCCTCCACCATCACGCGGATCATCGGCTCGGTGCCCGACGCCCGCATGAGGATCCGGCCCGTGTCGCCCAGCTCGGCCTCGGCGCGCGCGACGGCGGCGTTCAGCTCGGCGTCGTCGCCCACCCGATCGCGGTCGACGCCGCGCACGTTGATCATGACCTGCGGGTAGACGGTCATGACCGAGGCGAGCTCGTGCAGGCTCTTGCCGGTCGCGGCCATCTCGCCGAGCAGCTGGATGCCCGTGAGGATCCCGTCGCCCGTCGTCGCGTGCTCCGCGATGACGAGGTGCCCCGACTGCTCGCCGCCGAGGGAGTAGCCGCCCTCGTTCATGGCCTCGAGCACGTAGCGGTCGCCGACGCGCGTCTGCAGCACGGTGACGTCGTTCTCGGCCATCGCGATGCGGAGGCCCAGGTTGCTCATGACGGTCGCCACGAGCGTGCGATCGGCCAGCAGGCCGCGGCGCGCCATGGAGAGCGCGAGGACGGCCATGATCTGGTCGCCGTCGATGATCCGGCCGGTGTGGTCGACCGCGAGGCAGCGGTCGGCGTCGCCGTCGTGCGCGATGCCGACGTCGGCGCCGTGCGCGAGGACGGCCTCGGCCAGCAGGTCGAGGTGCGTGGACCCGACCCGGTCGTTGATGTTCATGCCGTCCGGGTCGTTGCCGATGACGGTGACGCGCGCGCCCGCGTCGGTGAAGACCTCGGGGCTGATGCCCGCGGCGGCGCCGTGCGCGCAGTCGAGGACCACGTGGATCCCGTCGAGCCGGTGCTGCAGCGTGCCGAGCAGGTGGAGGACGTAGCGGTCCTCGGCGTCGGCGAAGCGGCGGATGCGGCCGACGTCGGCTCCCGTGGGGAGCAGGACGGGCTGGCTCAGCTGCGCCTCGATGCGGTCCTCGAGCTCGTCGGCGAGCTTCCGTCCGCCTGCGGCGAAGAACTTGATCCCGTTGTCGGGAGCGGGGTTGTGCGACGCGGAGATCATGACGCCGAAGTCGGCGTCGAAGTCCGCGATGAGGTAGGCCGTGGCCGGCGTGGGGATGACCCCGGCGTCGAACACGTCGACGCCGGAGCTCGCCAGGCCGGCGGCCACGGCGGCCGCGATGAACTCGCCGGACACCCGGGGATCCCGGGCGACGACCGCGGTGGGTCGTCGCCCGGCATCCCGGGCGTCCTGGCCGAGCACGTGCGCGGCGGCCTGGGCCAGGCGCAGGGCGAGGTCCGCGGTGATGGTCTCGCCGTTGGCGAGTCCGCGGACGCCGTCCGTGCCGAAGAGCCGGGGCATGGCTGCCGGGTGCCCGAGCGCCTTAGCGCTTCGAGAACTGGGGCGCCTTGCGGGCCTTCTTGAGTCCGGCCTTCTTGCGCTCCTTGACGCGCGCGTCGCGGCTGAGGAAGCCGTTCTTCTTCAGCACGGCGCGGTTGTTCTCCTCGTCGATCTCGTTGAGCGCGCGGGAGATGCCGAGGCGCAGGGCACCGGCCTGGCCGGAGGGGCCACCACCGGAGATGCGCGCGACGACGTCGTAGCTGCCGAGGAGGTCGAGCACCTTGAACGGGTCGTTCACGAGCTGCTGGTGCAGCTTGTTGGGGAAGTAGTCCGCGAACTCACGGCCGTTGACCGTGATCGAGCCGGAGCCGGGGACGAGGCGCACGCGGGCGATGGCCTGCTTGCGTCGTCCTACGGCGCCGCCGGACACGTTGAGGACCGCGCGGGGGGCCTTGGGGGCCTCCTCGTTCGGGGTCTCGGTCGAGAAGCTCTCGGGAGCCACGTCGAGGGAGTCTGAGATCTGAGCCACTGGGTTCGATTCCTTCTGAGGTCTTTGGTCGTCGCTGTCGGCAGCCGGAGCTACTGAGCGACCTGGCCGAGGGTGTACGGGGTGGGCTGCTGAGCAGCGTGGGGGTGCTCGGGGCCCGCGTAGACCTTGAGCTTCTTCAGCTGAGCCGCACCCAGCGAGTTCTTCGGCAGCATGCCGCGGATGGCCTTCTCGACCGCGCGCGTGGGGTGCTTCTCGAGCATCTCGACGTAGGTGGTGGCCGTGAGGCCGCCCGGGTAGCCGGAGTGGCGGTAGGCCAGCTTCTTCTCGAGCTTCTGGCCCGTGAGCGCCACCTTCTCGGCGTTGACGATGATCACGAAGTCGCCCATGTCCATGTGGGGGGCGAACGTGGCCTTGTGCTTGCCGCGCAGGAGCGCGGCGGCGTGGCTGGCGAGACGGCCGAGGACGATGTCCGTGGCGTCGATGACGACCCAGTCGTGCTGGACCTCACTGGCCTTGGGGGAATAGGTGCGCGTCATTGATCTGACTGCCTTCTTTTCGAGGTGAGATGGTCGTGGATCCCGCTCCGTGGGCGTTCTGACGAGAACGCATCCGGTGGAGGGCTCAACCTTGTACGTCGCCGCACGCTGACGTGCAGACAACCGGTTCAGAGTACGCGATCCCGGGCGATCAGGCAATCCCGGGCGTGTCGAGGAGGCGGGCCAGGTCGCGGGCGGCCGTCGCCGCGCCCTCGACGACGGGATCCACCTCGTGCGCCGCGCGACGGTTCCGGGTGATCTCGTTCCGCGCCCGGAGCTCCGCGTCGGGCGGGTAGCCGACCCGCTCGAGCACCAGCCCGCGCGCGGGCATCACGGCGAACTCGCTCGTCCGCTCGCGGAGCTCCAGCAGCTCGCGGAGCCGCGCGACGCCGACGCGTCCGGACGCCGCCGCGACGCACGCGCCCACGAGAGCGCGCACCATGCTGTGGCAGAACGCGTCCGCCCGCACCGCGGCCTCGAGCGCACCATCGGCCGTGCGGGTCCAGGTCAGCTCCTGCAGCGTGCGGATGGTCGACGCCCCCTCGCGCGGCTTGCAGTACGCGGCGAAGTCGTGGAGGCCGAGGAGGGCGTCGGCCGCCTGCTGCAGCACCACCGCGTCGAGCGCGACCGGGATCTCGACGGTGCGGTGCCGCTGCAGCGGGTCGCGGGGACCGGCGGCGTCGGAGATCCGGTACCGGTACGCGCGCCAGGTCGCGGAGAAGCGGGCGTCGAACCCGTCGGGCGCGGGGGCGCAGGCGAGCACCACGACGTCGGATCTGGCGCCGAGCACGCCGTTCATCCGGCGCGCGAGGGCCGCCGCGGCGCGCTCGGCCGAGGGGATGTGCCGCCCCTCCCCCGCGTCCGCCGCGACCGCGCGACCCCGCGACGGCCGGTCGAGGGACGCGATCTGCGCGTCCGTGAGGTCGAGGTGCGCGACCTGCCCGGTGGCGTGGACGCCCGCATCGGTCCGCCCGGCGACGACGAGCGTCGGCGCCGGCGGCGTCCGCGCGAGCAGCTGCGCCAGCGCGTCCTCGAGCGCGCCCTGCACGGTGCGCAGCCCGGGCTGCTTCGCCCAGCCGGCGAACCGCGTGCCGTCGTAGGCGATGTCGAGGCGGAGGCGCGCGCCGGCGTCCCCCGCTCCGGCATCCGCGCTCATCGGGCGGCGGATCCCCGCGGCGGCGTCATGCCGACCTCGCGCTCGTAGACGGCCGAGCGGCTCGCCTGCGTGAAGCCGAGGTGCTCGTACAGGCCGAGCGCGCCCGTGGGGCTGTCGGAGTCGACGTCGAGCACGGCGCGCAGGACGCCCTCCGCGCGGAAGCCCGCGAGGGCGGCGGAGAGGATCGCCTGCGCGAGGCCGCGGCCGCGGAACTCGCGGCGCACGCCGACGAGGGCGACGTACGCGGAGCTGTAGCCCGCCGCCTCCCAGTTCTCCGGCGTGACCTCGGCCATCGCGAACCCGGCCACGACCGCGTCCTCGCCGTCGCCCGTGACGGCGATCACGGAGAGGTCGTCGCGCGCGGTCGGCAGCGACAGGAAGGCCTCCCAGCGCTCGACGCTGACGGGCTCGGATCCCCAGTGGTCGCGGAACACCTCGTTCTTGGCGAGGCGCGCGCGCTCCCACCACTCGCGCGTGACGGGGATCAGGCGGAGGCCCTCCGGCACGGGCACGTCGGGGAGGTCCTGCGCGAGGTCGCGGTGCATCTCGATGAAGTAGCGGCTCGGGGTGAACCCGCGCGACTCCAGCAGGGCGACGGCGCCCGCGGAGTCGACCTGCACGTCCGCGCCCATGCGCGTCGGCACCGGCTCCGTGATGTGCGGGGCCGGCTGCGCCACGGTCAGCGACCGCGTCGCGCGCGCGATCTGCCAGTCGAGCAGCCGCCCGCCGATGCCGCGCCGCCGGACCTCGGGACGGACGGAGCCGGACACGTTCGCGCGGACGACGGTCTCGTCATCCGGCTTGACGACGGCGACGCCCTCGGCCACGAGTCGCCCGTCGGCGTCGACCGCCACGATCGTGTCGCGCGCGAGGTCGACGAAGGAGAAGCCCTGCGCCATCTCGATCTCCTCGCGCGTGGCGCGGTGGTCGGGGTGGTCGGCGTCGGCCACCACGCTCATGAGCTCGACGAGCGCGTCGACGTCGCCAGGGGAGATGGGGCGCCAGGTGATCCCCTCGGGCCCCTCGGGGAGCGGGATCGGCGCGGAGGAGGGGGCGTCCGGCATGGTCGTGCTGCTGTCGGTCATCCCCCCAGGGTACCGGGGAGGTGCGGACGGGCGGGGGGTGCCCGGACGCACGAGAGCCCCCGACGCGCAGGGCGGCGGGGGCTCTCGGGGTGATGCGGTGGTGCGGCTGCTACTTGTCGGACTTCTCCGCGGCGTCGGCCTCGACCTCGGCGGCGGCCTCATCGGTCGTCTCCGCGGGGGTCTCGTCGGTGTGCTCGACGGCGTCGGTCTCCTCGACGGGGACCTCGGTCTCCTCGGCCTCGGCGACCGGGGCCGCGGCGGCCGGAGCCGTCGCGGTGGAGGTGCGCGAGGCGCGCACCTTCGGGGTCACGGGCTCGAGCACGAGCTCGATCTGCACCATGGGGGCGTTGTCGCCCTTGCGGAAGCCGAGCTTCGTGATGCGGGTGTAGCCGCCGTCGCGCTCGGCGACGAGGGGCGCGATCTCCGTGAAGAGCTCGTGCACGACGCTCTTCGAGGGGATGATGCCCATGACGCGGCGGCGGGCGTGCAGGTCGCCGCGCTTGGCGAACGTCACGAGGCGCTCGGCGACGGGACGCAGGCGCTTGGCCTTCGTCTCGGTCGTCTTGATGGACTTGTGCTCGAAGAGGCTCTGGGCCAGGTTCGCGAGCATGAGGCGCTCGTGCGCCGGGCCGCCTCCGAGGCGGGGACCCTTGGTGGGCTTGGGCATGGTCTTGTCTCCGTAAGTGTCGAAAGAAGGCGTACGGCCGAGGCCGGACGGATCAGTTGGTGGTGGTCTCGTCCTCGTCGTAGCTGTAGTAGTGCGCGCCGTCGAAGCCGGGGACGGCGTCCTTCAGCGACAGACCGAGCTCGACCAGCTTGTCCTTGACCTCATCCACCGACTTCTGTCCGAAGTTGCGGATGTTCATGAGCTGCGTCTCCGAGAGGGCGACGAGCTCGCTGACGTTGTTGATGCCCTCGCGCTTGAGGCAGTTGTACGACCGGACCGAGAGGTCGAGGTCCTCGATGGGCATCGACAGCTCGGAGCTGAGGACGGCGTCGACCGGCGCGGGGCCGATCTCGATGCCCTCGGCGGCCGAGTTGAGCTCGCGCGCCAGGCCGAACAGCTCGGTGAGCGTGCGACCGGCGGATGCGATCGCGTCGCGCGGCGTGATGGCCGACTTGGTCTCGACGTCGACCACGAGGCGGTCGAAGTCGGTGCGCTCGCCGGCACGGGTGGCCTCGACGCGGTAGGTGACCTTGAGCACGGGCGAGTAGATCGAGTCGACCGGGATCTGGCCGGCCTCGCTGAACTCGCTGCGGTTCTGGGTCGCCGAGACGTAGCCGCGGCCGCGCTCGATCGTGAGCTCGAGCTCGAACTTCGCCTTCTCGTTGAGCGTGGCGATGACGAGCTCGGGGTTGTGGATCTCGACGCCGGCCGGAGCCGAGATGTCGGCGGCCGTGACCTGGCCGGCACCCTGCTTGCGCAGGTACGCCGTGATCGGCTCGTCGTGCTCGCTGGAGACGACGAGGCCCTTGATGTTGAGGATGATCTCGGTCACGTCCTCCTTCACGCCGGGGACGGTGCTGAACTCGTGCAGCACGCCGTCGATCCGGATGCTGGTGACGGCCGCGCCGGGGATGGACGAGAGGAGCGTGCGGCGGAGCGAGTTGCCGAGCGTGTAGCCGAAGCCGGGCTCGAGCGGCTCGATGACGAACCGCGAGCGGAACTCCGAGATGGACTCCTCGGTGAGGGTGGGGCGCTGCGCAATGAGCACTGTGTTGTTTCCTTTCGGCGAGGCGTCCGCTATATGACGCCTGCGATGCCCCCCGGGTGGCGGCCCGGGCGGGTAGTGAATTGGTCGATCGGACACACGGCGGATCGGCCGACGCCGTCCCCTCCTCGTGGAGCGGGACGGCAGCGGCCGATCAGCGCGAGCTAGACGCGGCGGCGCTTGGGCGGGCGGCAGCCGTTGTGCGCCTGCGGGGTGACGTCGTTGATCGAGCCCACCTCGAGGCCGGCGGCCTGGAGCGAGCGGATCGCGGTCTCACGGCCGGAGCCGGGTCCCTTGACGAACACGTCGACCTTCTTCATGCCGTGCTCCTGCGCCTGGCGGGCGGCCGACTCGGCGGCGAGCTGCGCGGCGAACGGCGTCGACTTGCGCGAGCCGTTGTAGCCGACGACGCCCGAGGACGCCCAGCTGATGACGGCACCGGTCGGGTCCGTGATCGAGACGATGGTGTTGTTGAAGGTGCTCTTGATGTGGGCCTGGCCCACGGCGATGTTCTTCTTGTCCTTGCGGCGCGGCTTGCGAACGGCCGACTTGGGTGCTGCCATGGAATTCTCCTGTGTCTACGGGTGGCGAGGCGCGGGCCGAGGGCCTAGCGCGCCTTCTTCTTGCCGGCTACGGTGCGCTTCGGGCCCTTGCGGGTGCGAGCGTTGGTCTTCGTGCGCTGCCCGTGGACAGGGAGGCCGCGGCGGTGGCGGATGCCCTCGTAGCTGCCGATCTCGACCTTGCGTCGGATGTCGGCGGCCACCTCGCGGCGGAGGTCGCCCTCCACCTTGAAGTTCCCGTCGATGTAGTCGCGGAGGGCGATGAGCTGGTCGTCGCTCAGGTCCTTGACGCGGATGTTCTTGTCGATGCCGGTGTCCGCGAGGGTCTTGACGCTCGAGGTGCGGCCGACGCCGTAGATGTACGTGAGTGCGATCTCGACGCGCTTGTCGCGCGGGAGGTCGACGCCTGCTAGACGTGCCATTGAGGCTTCTCCTGGTGATGGATGGAGGTCTGCAGCAGAGCCTGTGCATCGGCCTCCGACCGATGGTGTCCCCCGGATCCCTCAGGACCCCGGCTTCCGGCGCTGCTGTCGTTCTTCTTCAGATGGTGCTGGTGGTGCCGTGCGGTCGTGCGGACTAGCCCTGGACCTGCTTGTGGCGGGGGTTGTCGCAGATGACGCGCACGCGCCCGTTGCGTCGGATGACCTTGCACTTCTCGCAGATCCTCTTGACGCTGGGGTTGACCTTCATGATGCTTCCTTGCTTTCGTTCTCGCTGGCCTCGTGCCGCCGCGGATGCGGGGCCGTTCCTTGTGCAGCAGGCCTACTTGTAGCGGTAGACGATCCGGCCGCGGGTGAGGTCGTACGGGCTCAGCTCCACGATCACGCGGTCCTCGGGGAGGATGCGGATGTAGTGCTGACGCATCTTGCCCGAGATGTGGGCGAGGACCTTGTGCCCGTTGCTCAGCTCAACGCGGAACATCGCGTTCGGCAGAGCTTCGACAACTCCGCCTTCGATCTCGATGACGCCGTCTTTCTTGGCCATATACTCACTGTCGCTAGAGGTGGTGTCTGCTGTTCGTGCGGATGCGCATCATGGTGAGACGCAGGTGCCCATGGCACGCCGGGAGGCGGCCGAGCACCAAGGGTCGAGAGTACGGCATCCCCGGGCGTGTCGCAATTCTCCCCGCGTGTCGCGTCCGGATCCGCGGATCCTGCGCTAGCGGACGCACGACGGGCCGGGCGGTCGCCCGTCCGGCCCGTGCGGATCGCATGCCGTGGTCGTGCCGGTGTCGCGCGGTCTAGGCGCGGTGGCGCGGCGCGCTGCGGCGGTCGGCCTGGGCGGCGTCGACGACGGCGACCAGGTCGGCCGTGAGCGGGTGCTGGTCGTCCAGGCCCGTCACGCGGCGCACGAGATCGGCCGCGGTGTCCGTCGCCAGCAGCTCCTGCAGCTCGAGCGCCTGCGGGTCGCCCGCGGGATCGAAGCGGAGCGCCTGCCCCATCGCGCGCACGAGCGCCGCGTGCGGCAGCCCGCGCTCGGCGAGCTGCGACGCGGGGCCGACGAAGCGCTCCTCGCGGGAGAGCTTGCGCAGCGGCTGGCGGCCGACGCGCTCGACGGTGTCGGCGAGCGCCTGGTTGGCGAAGCGCGCGAGGTTCTTCTCGCGGTACGCGGCCTGCTCGGCCTCGTCGAGCCCGTGCTTCGCGACGAGCAGCGCGCTCGTCTCCTCGAGCACCTGGCGGACCTCGTCGGCGACCTCGGGGATCGCCATCGCGTCCGACTGGCTCACGGCGCCGCGCGCGTAGCCGTGGTACGCCACGGTCGCGTGGCCCGTGTTCACCGTGAAGAGCTTGCGCTCGATGTAGGGCGCGAGGTCGTCGACGAACGTGGCACCGGGGATCGCCGGCACGGCGTCGCCGAACGGCCCGCGCTCCACGACCCACTCCGAGAAGTCCTCGACGGTGACGTCGAGGCCCGCGGCGGGATCCTGGTTCGGCACGATGCGGTCGACAGCCGTGTTCGCGAAGACCGCTCGTCCGAGGGCGTCGGTCTCGTCGCCGAGCGCCTTCGCGATCTCGTCGCGGAGGGTGTCGGTCGCGTTGATCGCGTTCTCGCACGCCATGACGGCGACGGGGCCGAGGTCGGCCGAACGCGCGCGGAGGCCGGCGGCGATCGCGGGGGCGACGAAGCGGAGGATGGCCGGGCCCACCGCTGTGGTGACGACGTCGGCCGTCGCGATCTCCGCGATGAGCGCCTCGCCGTCGGTCGCGCTGTCGATCGCGCGGAAGCCCGTCACCGTCCAATCGCGCGCGTGCGGCCCGACCTCGGTGACGCGGTAGGAGTCGGCGGAGTCCAGGTGGCCGATGAGCTCGGCGTTGACGTCGGCGAACACGACCTCGTAGCCGGCCTCGTGCAGGATCAGCCCGACGAAGCCGCGGCCGATGTTGCCGGCGCCGAAGTGGACCGCCTTCACGCCTCGTTCACCTCGGCCAGGAGGGCGTACAGCGCCTCGGCGTCGGGGGCGTCGAGGAGCTTCTGCACCTCGTCGTCGTCGCTGAAGATGATGGCGATCTTGCTGAGGATGTCGAGGTGGCCGTCGTCCTTGCCGGCGATGCCGACGACGAAGCGGACCTCGTTGCCCGCCCAGTCGATGGGGGCGTCGTAGCGCACGAAGGAGAGCGCGGAGTCGAGGATCGTGTCCTTGCCCTCGTTGGTGCCGTGCGGGATCGCGAGCAGGTTGCCCATGTAGGTCGAGACGCTCTTCTCGCGCTCGAGCATGAAGCCCTGGTACTCGGGGGTGACGGCGCCCGCGGCGACGAGGATGCCCGCCGCCTCGGCGATGGCATCCTCCACGCTCGAGGCGGTGCCGCCGACGCGGATCTGGGCGGGTTCGAGGACGTTCGACATGATGCTCCTGACGTGTGTGCGTGGTGCGGGGGCCGGGCGGTGCCGTGCGGCCCGGCCCGGCCCCCGCGGGTGCGGTGGTGCGGGGTCCGCCGCGAGGGCGGACCCTACGTGATCAGCTGTCCGAGCGCTGCTTCTGGACCAGCTCCACGATCTCGTCGTAGCGCGGCGAGTTCATGAAGTTGTCGACGGACACGTGCTCCGAGGACGGGCTCTTCTGGCGGGCGCGGTCGGTGAGCTCGCGCTGCGTGATCACGAGGTCGGCCGTGCCGTCGAGGGCCGCGATCGCCTTGTTGACGACCGTGACGTCGGTGACGCCGGCCTTCTTCATCTTGTTGCGGAGCACCGAGGCGCCCATGGCGGACGAGCCCATGCCGGCGTCGCAGGCGAACACGATGTCCTGGATGCGGGTGGCCGTGGCCGTGCCGCCGTCCGTGCCCGCGCCCGTCGCGCCGTCGGCGAGGCCGCCGACCGTGCCCGCCGTGCCGGTCTCCGCGCCGAGGCCCGAGAGGATCGAGGACTCCTTGCCCTTGTTGGCCTGCGTCGCGGCGACCGCGGCGCCGAAGTCGCCGTCGGACTTCTTGCCGGTGCGGAGGATGACCGCGGCGACGACGAAGGTGACCGCCGCCGAGATGATGACCGAGAGGATCACGCCGGGGAAGCTGTCGCTGGCGGTCTGGCCGAGCACGGCGATGATGCTGCCGGGCGAGGCCGGGGCGCGGAGGCCGGAACCGAAGGCGACGTTGGTCGCGACGCCGGACGCGCCACCCGCGATGACCGCGAGGAACAGGAGCGGCTTGGAGAGCACGTACGGGAAGTAGATCTCGTGGATGCCGCCGACGAACTGGATGAGGATCGCGCCGGGGGCGGTGGAGCGCGCCGCGCCCGCGCCGAAGATGGCGAAGGCGAGGAGGACGCCGAGGCCCGGGCCGGGGTTCGCCTCGAGCAGGAACAGGATGCTCTTGCCCTTCTCCAGCGACTCGGCGGTGCCGAGCGGCGTGAGGATGCCCTGGTTGATGGCGTTGTTGAGGAAGAGGACCTTGGCGGGCTCGATCACGATGCTCGTGAGGGGCAGCAGGCCGTTGTCGACCAGGAAGCCGACGCCGCCGCCGAGGACCGACGTGATCCCCCGGATCACGGGCGTGAGGCCGAAGAAGGCGCCGACCGCGAAGACCGCGCCGAGGATGCCGGCCGAGAAGTTGTTGACGAGCATCTCGAAGCCGGGGCGGATCCGGTCGATCCAGAGCCGCTCGATGACCTTCAGCAGGTACGCCGCGAGCGGGCCCGTGATCATGGCGCCCAGGAACATCGGGCTGCCGCCGTCGTAGTACGGCGTGCCGATGGTGCCGACGATGACGCCCATGGTCGCGATGGTCGCGACCACGCCGCCGCGGGTGTCGTAGACCATGCGGCCGCCGGTGTTCGCGATGAGCAGCGGCAGCATGAAGAACAGGATCGGGCTGATCAGCTGCGCGATGTCGGCGTTGGGCAGGTAGCCGGTCGGGATGAACAGGGCCGTGAGCAGGCCCCAGGCGATGAACGCCGCGATGTTGGGCATGATCATGCCGCTGAGGAACGTGCCGAACTTCTGCACGCCGAGCCGCACGGACTGTCCCGTGCTGCGGGTGGGTGACGTCGTCGTCATGGGGGTGGTGCTCCTGTCGTGGTGATGGCGGGCCTGCTGCGGCCCGCGTGCTGCGGTGGAGGGATGTGCGGTGGTGCGGTGGAGAGGGCCGTGCGGGTGGGTCGGTGGTGCGGGTCAGACGGTGGCGGGCGCCGATGCCGCGGTGACCGCGGCGCGCGCCTCGACGGCGCTGTCGGCGGCGAGGGCGACGGCGGCCAGGGCCTCCGCCTCCTCGCGCGTGTGGATGGCGAGCTCGGCGCGCACGTCGGCGAGGGCCGCGGGCGACATCGAGAGGCTGGTGGCGCCGAGGCCGACGAGCACGACGGCGAGCAGCGGGTCGGCCGCGGCCTCGCCGCAGATGCCCACCGGCTTGCCGAGCGCGCGACCCGCGGTGCCGACCTCCTGCACGAGGCGGAGGACGGCGGGGTGCCACGGGTCCTGGAACGCGGCCACGGATCCCAGGAGCCGGTCGGCCGCGAGCGTGTACTGCGTCAGGTCGTTGGTGCCGATGCTCGCGAAGTCGGCGTTGGCGAGGATCCGGTCCGCGAGGAGCGCGGAGGACGGGACCTCCACCATCACGCCGACCGTCGTCAGGCCGAGCTCGCGGCCGAGGGCCGTGAAGTAGCGCGCCTCCTCGACGGTCGAGACCATGGGCGCCATGACCCACAGGTCGGCGTCGGTCGCGGCGTCGGCCTGCGCGAGCGCGGTGAGCTGGTCGCGGAGGATCTGCTCGTTGGCCCGTAGCGCGCGGAGCCCGCGGAGCCCGAGGGCCGGGTTCTCCTCGTCGGCGTCGTTGAGGAAGCTCAGCGGCTTGTCGGCGCCGGCGTCGAGCGCGCGGACGACGACCTTCTGCCCCGGGAACGCCTCGAGCAGGCGCGTGTAGTGCGCGCGCTGCTCGTCGACCGTCGGCGCGCTGGTGGCGTCGAGGAAGAGGAACTCGGTGCGGAAGAGGCCGACGCCCTCGGCGCCCTTCTGGACGGCGTCTGCCGCGCCGTCGGCGGATCCGAGGTTGGCGAGCAGCGGGATCGCGGTGCCGTCGGCGAGCGCGCCCGGGCCGGTGGGCACGGCGACGCGCGCCTTCCGGGCGGCGATGGCGTCGCGCGCGGCGGACTCCTCCTCGGGCGTGGGCGCGACGGTGACGGCACCCGTGAGCGCGTCGACCACGACGGTCTCGCCGTCGGCGAGGTCCTTCGCGGCCGCGACGCCGACGACCGCGACGATCGCCTTCTCGCGGGCGAGGATCGCGGTGTGCGAGGTCGGGCCACCGTCGGTCGTGATGAGGGCGAGCACCTTGTCGAGGTCGAGGAGCGCGGTGTCGGCGGGGGCGAGGTCGCGGGCGACGAGCACGAAGGCGTGGTCGGGATCCGGCACGCCGGGGGCGGCGACGCCCTGCAGGTGCGCGACGACGCGCTGCGAGACGTCGTCGAGGTCGGTGGCGCGCTCGCCCATGTAGCCGCCCATGCTGAGGAGCAGGTCGCGGAACCCGGCGAACGCCTCGTGCACGGCGCGCTCGGCGGTGCGGCCCGACGCGAGGCGGGCGGTGATGTCCTCGACGAGCGTCGGGTCCTCGGCCATGAACGCCTGCGCCTCGAGGACGTCCTTGGCGGCGCCGCCGGCCTTCTCCCCGCGGATGCGGATGTCGGCCGCGGTCGCGGCGAGGGACGCGCTCACGCGGATCCGCTCCTCGTCGGCGGTGAGCGCGCTCGCGGTGTCGGCGGGCTCGGGGAGCGGGTCGGGCATCCGGATGACGGGGCCGACGGCGGATCCCCGGCCGATGCCGATGCCGTTCAGGGTGCGGGAGCTCATGCGGCGTCCAGGTCGGACTCGAGGAGCGTGGCGAGGTCGGTGACGACCTGCTCGGCGTTCTCGCCCTCGGCGGAGACGACGACCTCGTCGCCCGTGTCGACGCCCAGCGAGATCACGCCGAGGATGCTCGCGGCGTTGACGCTGCGGTCGCCCTTGGCGAGCTGCACGGGGATCCCGGCCTTCGCGGCGGCCTGCGTGAACAGCGAGGCGGGGCGGGCGTGCAGCCCGTGCGACGAGGCGATGGTGACGGTGCGTTCTGCCATGGTGGCTCCTTCGGTCGGCCCCGTCGTCGGGGCCCTGGTGGGCGGGCGTCGTGCGGTGGTGCGGGTCGTGCGGTGTCGGCGGCGGGCTCCGGGTTCAGGCGACGGGCGGGGATCCCCCGACGGGACGGCCGTGCAGCCCCGGGGAGAGACGGAGCGCGCGGGCGCCCTGGCGCATGGCGGCGATGGCCCGGTCGAGCGCGGCGCGCGCGCCCTCGGGCTGCGCCGCGTCGGCGTCGAGGAGCACGGCGGTCGCACCCTCGTCCTCGGCCGCGGCGCGCACGGCGTCGAGCCGGTCGGCGAGGTGGGCGCCGAGGAGGACGACGTCCATGCCGGCGGCGTCGAGGCGCACCTGGGCGAGGGATCCGGCGACCGCCTCGATCTCGAGCCCGTCGGCCTCGGCGAGCGCACGGAGGCGCTGGGCGAGGAAGGTGCTGGATGCGCCGGAGCCGCAGACGACGAGGATCCTCCCGGTCATGCTGTGCCTCCTCGCGTCGTCGCTGGTCGTCCCATGGTGCTCCGCGGGGGGCCGCGCGTGCCAGCAGATCCGCTTCCGCGGGGTAGGAAGAGGTGGCCGGCGGGCGCCCCGGCGGGCATGGCGCGCGGGCGCGGATGGTTGACTCGTCTCCGAGAGCGGCAGGCTCCGTCCGCCGCCCGGGGACGCGATCCGTCGCGCAGGGAGACGACGATGCTGAGCGAGAACCAGGAGAGGCTGCTGGACTACCTGTCCACGGCCGACCGCTGGGTCGAGGCCGGCGAGCTCGCGGACCGCCTCGGCGTCACGACGCGCAGCGTCCGCAACTACGTCACCGCCGTGCGGGAGCGCTCGAGCGTGGCCATCGCCTCCTCCCCCGACGGGTACAGGATCGACGCGGGCAGCTACGCCCGCCACCTCGGGACGCGCACGGGCGGCGATCCGCAGGGCACGCCGCGCGACCGCCTGCATGCCCTCGTCCGCCGGCTGGGCGACGCGCCCGACGGCCTCGACGTCTTCGCGCTCGCCGGCGAGCTGCACGTGAGCGAGTCCACGATCGAGGCGGACCTGCGCAAGGTGCGCGCCCTCGTCGAGGACGCCGGGCTCGCCCTCCGCCGCACCGGATCCACCGTCGTGCTCGAGGGCTCGGAGCGCGACTTCCGCCGGCTGCTGTCGCGCATGTTCCGCGACGAGAGCGCGCAGGGCTTCCTGCCGCTCGAGACGGTGCAGCGGGAGTTCGCGTCCGACTCGCTCCGCGCGTTCAAGACGGACCTGATCCGCGAGCTGACCGCGGGCGGCTTCTTCGTCAACGAGTACGGGGTCGACAACGTGCTCCTGCACGTGGCGATCGCGGTCGACCGGCTGGCCCGGGCGCCACGACGCACGGACGAGGACGGGGATCCCGCCGCGGGCGCCGGGCTCGACGACGCGCCCGCATCCGGGGGGCCGACCGCCGCCGACGGCGACGCGTCGTCGCCCGTGCCCTCCGCCGACCCCACCGCCCTCGCGATCCGCGACGTGCTCGGAGGCCTCCTGCGGGCGCACTTCGACGTGCCGGTGCCCGCCGGCGACGTCGCCTACCTCGCGCTCCTCGTCCGCACGCGCGTCGTCACGCCCGGCAACGAGCAGTCGCTCGCGACCGTGATGCGCGAGCACGTCGTCGAGAGCGACCTCGACGTGGTGCGCGCCATCGTCCGCCGCGTGAAGCAGGAGTACCTGGTCGACCTCGAGGACGAGGACTTCACGGTGCGCTTCTCGCTGCACCTCGGCAACCTCGTCGCCCGCGCCGCCGACCGCTCGTTCTCCCGCAACCCGCTCGCCCGCTCCATCAAGACCTCCTATCCGATGACGTACGAGATCGCCGTGTTCATCGCGAGCGAGGTGCAGCGGCGGCGCGGGATCGCGATCAACGACGACGAGATCGCGTACATCGCGCTGCACGTGGGATCGCACCGGGAGCGCGTCGCGCGGCGCGACGACCGGGTCGCGTGCGCGCTGGTGTGCCCCAACTACTACGACCTGCACCAGATCATGCGCCAGCGCATCGAGCAGGCGCTGGGCGCCGACATCAGCGTGGACGCCGTGGTCACCCGCACCGACGTCGACGCGGACGCCCTCGGGGTCCAGCTCGTGATCGACGCCACCGGCACGCGTCCGCCCGGCGATGACGTCGTCGTCGTCCAGCCACTGCCGACGCCCGACGACATCGAGGCGATCCGCCGGGCCGTCGCCCGCGTCCGCCGCCACGCGCGCCGCAGCTCCATGAAGCACGACCTGCTGCGCTTCCTCGACGAGTCGCTGTTCTTCCGCGACCTGCACGCGCCCGACGAGGAGGCGATGATCCGGCTCCTCGGCCAGCGCATGGTCGAGCAGGGCATCATCGAGCCCGAGTACATCGAGGGCGCGATCGAGCGCGAGCGCCTGTCGTCGACGGCGTTCACCGACACGCTCGCCGTGCCGCACTCCCTCGACATGACCGCCCATCGCACCGCCATCGCCATCGTGGTCAACGACGAGGCGATGCAGTGGGGCGGCAACCGCGTGCACGTGGTCGCGCTCGTGGCGTTCAGCGCGAGCGGCCGCACGAGCTTCCAGCACGTCTTCGACCAGTTCGTCGAGGTCTTCTCCGACCACCGCGACGTGCAGGCGATCATGCGGGCGTCCGGCTCGCACGGCTCCTTCATCGAGGAGCTCGTGCACGTCATGGACACCTGACCGGCCGGCGCGTGCGCCGCCGGTGGTCCGCCGATCAGCGCGTCAGGGCGCGACGGGCGTGACGCCGAGCGGCACGAGGCGCGACGCCCCGCCGTCGGCGAGCGTGAGCACCCAGATGCCGCCCGCGTGCACCGCGACGGAGTGCTCCCAGTGCGAGGCCATGCTGCCGTCCACCGTGGCGACCGTCCAGTCGTCGTCGAGCACGCGCGTCTCCGCGTCGCCGTCGGTGATCATCGGCTCGATCGCGACGACCAACCCGGGCTTCACGGCGGGCCCGCGGCCGCGCACGCGGTAGTTGAACACCGGCGGATCCTCGTGCATGCTCCGGCCGATGCCGTGCCCCGTGTAGTCCATGACGATGCCGAAGGAGCCGGCCGCCTCCACGCTCTCCTCGACGGCCTCGCCCACCTCGTTGAGGTGCGACGCGGTCGCGAGCCGGGCGATGCCCGCCCAGAGCGAGTCCTCGGTCACGCGCGACAGGCGCTCGCGGGCCTCGACGATGTCGGGGCGCGCGGGATCCGGCACGACGACGGTCATCGCCGAGTCGCCGTTCCAGCCGTCGATCTCGGCGCCGCTGTCCACCGAGACGATGTCGCCCGGCTGCAGCACGCGGTCGCCGGGGATGCCGTGCACGACCTCGTCGTTCACGGAGACGCAGACGGTGTGGCGGTAGCCCGGCACGAGCTGGAAGTTGGAGTGGCCGCCGAGCGCGCGGATGGCGGCGTCGGCTGCGGCGTCGAGCTCGCCGGTGGTCACACCCGGGGCGATGAGCCCGCGGACGGCGTCGAGCGACGCGGCGGTCGCGAGGCCGGGCGCGACCATGCGGCGGATCTCGTCCGGGGTCTTGTAGATCCCCGGCGTGCGGCGGAGCGCGCCCACGGCGCTACGCGCGGCCGGCGTCGGAGGAGGGACGGACGCCGCGACCCGCGAGGGCCGTGCGGATGCGCTCGGCGACCTCGTCGACCTCGCCCAGCCCGTCGACCTCGACGAGGAGCCCGCGCTCGCGGTACACGTCGATGAGGGGGCTGGTCTCGCGGACGTAGACCTCCTGGCGGTGCCGGATCTCCTCCTCGCCGTCGTCGGCGCGCCCCTGCTCGGCGGCGCGACGGGTCAGGCGGGCGATGACCTCCTCCTCGTCGGCGACGAGCTGGATCACGGCGTCGAGCTCCTGGCCCCACCCCTGCAGCAGCTCCTCGAGGTACGCGACCTGGTCGAGCGTGCGCGGGTAGCCGTCGAGCAGGAAGCCCGCCTGCGCGTCCTCCTCCTGGAGGCGCGCGGTGACGAGGCTGTTGGTGAGCTCGTCGGGGACGTAGTTGCCCGCGTCCACGAGCGCCTGCACCTGCTGGCCGAGCTCCGTGCGGTCCTTGATGTTCTGGCGGAAGATGTCGCCGGTGGACACGTCGGGGATGCCGTGTTCGGAGGCGATGCGCTTCGCCTGCGTGCCCTTGCCCGCGCCGGGCGGGCCCACGATCAGGAGCCGGGTCACTTGAGCAGCCCCTCGTAGTGCCGCTGCTGCAGCTGCGAGTCGATCTGCTTCACCGTCTCGAGGCCGACGCCGACCACGATCAGGATGCTCGCGCCGCCGAACGGGAAGTTCTGGTTCGCGCCGACGATCGACAGGGCGATGAGCGGCAGGAGCGCGATGAGCCCGAGGTACAGCGAGCCCGGCAGCGTGATGCGGGTGAGCACGTAGTCGAGGTACTCGGCCGTCGGGCGTCCCGCGCGGATGCCGGGGATGAAGCCGCCGTACTTCTTCATGTTGTCGGCGACCTCCTCCGGGTTGAAGGTGATGGCGACGTAGAAGTACGTGAAGCCGACGATGAGCAGGAAGTACATCGCCATGTAGAGCGGGTGGTCGCCCGTCGTGAGGTTGTCGGTGATCCACTGCACCCACGGCGCCGGCGCCTGGCCGACGGCGGGCTGGTTGAACTGCGCGACCAGCGCGGGCAGGTACAGCAGCGACGACGCGAAGATGACGGGCACGACGCCGGCCATGTTCACCTTGATGGGGATGTAGGTGTTGTTGCCGCCGTAGGTGCGGCGACCGACCATGCGCTTGGCGTACTGCACGGGGATGCGACGCTGCGACTGCTCGACGTAGACGACGGCGGCCACGACGAGGAGGCCGACGGCGATGACCAGGAGGAAGACCTCCCAGCCGCGGCTCTGCTGGATCGCGATGAGCGAGGTCGGGAACGCGGCGGCGACCGACGTGAAGATGAGGAGCGACATGCCGTTGCCGATGCCGCGCTCGGTGATGAGCTCGCCCATCCACATGATGAGGCCGGTGCCGGCGGTCATGGTGATGACCATGAGCATGATCGCGTACCAGGCGTCGTTCGTGACGAGCTGCGTGCAGGCGCTGACGTTGGTCTGGCCGAAGAGCGCCCCGCTGCGCGCGACCGTGATGAGCGTCGTGGACTGGAGCACCGCGAGGGCGATCGTGAGGTAGCGCGTGTACTGCGTGAGCTTGGCCTGGCCGGACTGGCCCTCCTTGTAGAGGGTGTCGAAGTGCGGGATGACCACGCGGAGCAGCTGGACGATGATCGACGCCGTGATGTACGGCATGATGCCCAGCGCGAAGATGGAGAGCTTCAGCAGCGCGCCGCCGCTGAAGAGGTTGACGAGCTCGTAGAGGCCCGAGGTGCCCTGGTTGGCCGCGAGGCACGACTGCACGTTGGCGAAGTCGACGAACGGCGCCGGGATGAACGATCCGAGGCGGAAGAGGGCGATGATGCCCAGCGTGAACCCGATCTTGCGACGCAGATCGGGGGTGCGGAAGATCCTGACGACGGCGCTCAACACGGAGGGTGTCCTGCTTTCTGTGGGAGGTCCGCCGGGAGGCGGGGGTCGGGCCGACCCGATGCGGCCCCAGGTGCCGGTAGGGGCGGTCGGTTGCCCGACCGCCCCTGCCGTTGCGTCCTGAAGTGCTACTTGACGGAGCCGCCTGCTGCGACGATCTTCTCCGCTGCGGAGCCGGAGACCTTGTCGACCGCAACCGTCAGCTTAACCGAGATGTCGCCGTCCCCGAGGACCTTGACCTTCTCGTTCTTGCGCACGGCACCCTTGGCGACCAGGTCGCTCGTGGTGACGTCGCCGCCGTCGGGGTAGAGCACGGCGAGCTTCTCCAGGTTCACGACCTGGTACTCGACGCGGAACGGGTTCTTGAACCCGCGGAGCTTCGGGGTGCGCATGTGCAGCGGCATCTGCCCACCCTCGAAGCCGACGCGGACCGTGTAGCGGGCCTTCGTGCCCTTGGTGCCACGACCCGCGGTCTTGCCCTTCGAGCCCTCACCGCGGCCGACACGCTGGCGTGCCTTCTTGGCCCCGGCGGCGGGACGGAGGTGGTGGACCTTGAGGACCTGCTCGCGCTTGACCGTCTCCGTCGAGCCGACCGTGGTCGTCTCGGCGGAAGCGGCCGCAGCGGCGGCGGGCGCCTTCGCGGTCTTCTTGGGTGCGGCCTTGGACGCCTTCACGGGCGTCTCGGCCGACTCGTTCTTCTCAGCCATCAGTCGATCTCCTCCACCTTCACCAGGTGCGCGACGGTGTTGACGTAGCCGCGGTTCTGGGCGTTGTCCTCTCGGACCACCACGGCACCGATGCGACGGAGCCCGAGGCTCCGCAGGGTGTCGCGCTGGTTCTGCTTCTCGCTGATCTTGGACTTGATCTGCGTCACTCGGAGCTGAGCCATCAGACACCTGCCTTCGCGTCGGCCTCGGCACGCTGGGCGCGGAGGATGCGGGCCGGGACGACCTGCTCCAGCTCGAGCCCTCGACGGGCTGCGACGGCGCGCGGCTCCTCGAGCTGCTTGAGCGCCTCGACCGTGGCGTGCACGATGTTGATCGTGTTCGACGAGCCGAGCGACTTGCTCAGGACGTCGTGGATGCCGGCGCACTCGAGCACCGCGCGGACGGGGCCACCGGCGATGACGCCGGTACCCGCGGACGCGGGGCGCAGCAGCACGACTCCGGCGGACGCCTCACCCTGCACGGCGTGCGGGATGGTCAGGCCGATGCGGGGGACGCGGAAGAAGTTCTTCTTCGCCTCCTCGACGCCCTTGGAGATGGCGGTCGGGACCTCGCGGGCCTTGCCGTATCCGACGCCCACCAGTCCGTTGCCGTCTCCGACGATCACGAGCGCCGTGAAGCTGAAGCGACGACCGCCCTTGACGACCTTGGACACGCGGTTGATGGTGACGACGCGCTCCAGGAACTGGCTCTTGTCGGCATCACGGCCACCGCGGCTGTCGCGGCCGCCCTGGTTCCGGTCGCGTCCGCCACGACGGCCCTCGCGGCCCTCGTTCTGCGCGGGTGCGGTGGACGCCGCGGTCTCGACGGGCGTCTCCGCCACTGCCACGACCTCGGGCTCCTTGTTGTTGTTCTCGGCTGCGCTCACAGGCTCAGACCACCCTCTCGAGCTCCTTCGGCGATGGCCGCGACGCGTCCTGCGTAGCGGTTGCCACCACGATCGAATACGACGCTCTCCACGCCGGCCGCCTTGGCGCGCTCGGCGACGAGCTCGCCGACCTTGCGCGACTTGGCGGTCTTGTCGCCGTCGAACGTGCGCATGTCGGCCTCGAGGGTCGACGCGGACGCGACGGTGTGACCACGGCTGTCATCGACGACCTGCACGAAGACGTGACGGGCCGAACGGGTGACGACCAGGCGCGGACGCAGCTCGGTGCCCTCGACCTTCTTGCGCAGGCGTGCGTGCCTGCGGCCGCGGGCGGCGGACTTGCTTTTTCCTCTAACTCCGAGAGCCATGATCACTTACCACTCTTTCCGGCCTTGCGGCGAACGTTCTCGCCGGCGTAGCGGACGCCCTTGCCCTTGTAGGGCTCGGGCTTGCGAATCTTGCGGATGTTGGCGGCCGTCTCGCCGACGAGCTGCTTGTCGATGCCGACGACGGTCATCTTGTTGACGCCCTCGACGGTGAAGCTGATGCCCGCGGGCGCCTCGACGTACACCGGGTGGGAGAAGCCGAGCGCGAACTCGACGCCCTTGTCCTTGAGCGCGACGCGGTAACCCGTGCCGACGATCTCGAGGCCCTTGGTGTAGCCGGTGGTGACGCCGACGATGTTGTTCGCGATGAGGCTGCGCGTGAGGCCGTGGAGCGAGCGCGACTCGCGCTCGTCGTCGGGACGGGTGACGAGCACCTGTCCGTCCTGGACCTCGGCGCGGATGGGCTGCGCGATGGTGAGGCTGAGCTCGCCCTTCGGGCCCTTCACCGTGACGAGCTGGCCGTCCACGGCGACGTCGACCCCTGCGGGGACGTCGATGGGGAGTCTTCCGATACGTGACATGGCGTTACCACACGTAGGCGAGGACTTCCCCACCCACGCCCTTCTTCGCAGCCTGGCGGTCCGTGAGGAGCCCCGAGGAGGTGGACAGGATGGCGACCCCGAGGCCGCCGAGGACCTGGGGGATCTCCGCGGACTTCGCGTACACGCGCAGTCCGGGCTTCGACACGCGCTTGATGCCCCGGATGGAGCGCTCGCGGTCGGGACCGAACTTGAGGCTGAGCGTCAGCGTCTGGCCGACGCGGGCGTCCGCGACGTCCCATCCGGCGATGAAGCCCTCGGACTTGAGGATGTCGGCGATGTGCGACTTGAGCTTGGAGTGCGGCATGGAGACCGTGTCGTGGTGCGCGGAGTTCGCGTTCCGGAGTCGGGTCAGCATGTCAGCGACCGGGTCGGTCATTGTCATATCTGGTGGTGCCTCTCTCGCCTGGTTTCGTTCATCCGGACACGGATGACGACCTGTGGTGGTGGCGGCGCCGGGCGGAGGTGCCCGGCGCCGATCGTGCGGCTATGCGGTCGTGCTGGTCGTGCGGGTGGAGCTGGTGCTGCGCCTGGCGCAGCTGGTTACGGCGTGTTCTCGGGCGTCTGGAACGGGAAGCCGAGCGCCTTGAGCAGCGCGCGTCCCTCGTCGTCCGTCCGAGCGGTCGTGACGACCGTGATGTCCATGCCGCGGACCCGGTCGATGCGGTCCTGGTCGATCTCGTGGAACATGGACTGCTCGTTGAGACCGAACGTGTAGTTGCCGTTGCCGTCGAACTGCTTCGGGCTGAGCCCGCGGAAGTCGCGGATGCGGGGCAGGGCGAGGGACAGCAGGCGGTCGAGGAACTCCCACATGCGGTCGCCGCGCAGCGTCACGTGGGTGCCGATGGCCTGGCCCTCACGCAGCTTGAACTGGGCGATCGACTTGCGGGCCTTCGTGACCTGCGGCTTCTGGCCCGTGATCTTGGTGAGGTCGGCGACCGCGCCGTCGATGATCTTGCCGTCGCGAGCCGCGTCGCCGACGCCCATGTTCACGACGATCTTCGTGAGCCCGGGCACCTGGTGCACGTTCGTGAAGCCGAGATCAGCGGTCAGCTGGCTGACGATCTCGGTGCGGTACTTCTGCTTCAGGCGCGGGAGCTGCGTGCTCTCGGCCGTGCCAGCGGTTGCGGTGTCGGTCATTGCTAGAGGTCCTTACCTGACTTCTTGGCGTAGCGGACGCGGACGGTCTTGGAGACGCCGTCCTTCTCGACCTGCTCGGTCCGGAAGCCGACTCGCGTGGGCTTCTTGGACTCGGGGTCGACGAGCGCGACGTTGGAGATGTGGATGGGCGCCTCGACGGTCTCGATGCCGCCGGTCTTGGAGCCACGCTGCGTCTGGCCGACGCGGACGTGCTTCGTGATGAAGTTCACGCCCTCGACGACGACGCGGTTGCGCTCGACCAGGACGGACAGGACGCGGCCCTGCTTGCCCCGGTCGCCGCCCTTGGCCTGCGTGCGACCCGTGATGACCTGCACGAGGTCACCCTTCTTGATGTTCGCCATGACTAAATGACCTCCGGTGCCAGCGAGATGATCTTCATGAACTTCTTGTCCCGGAGCTCGCGGCCCACCGGTCCGAAGATGCGGGTGCCGCGGGGCTCCCCGTTGCTGTTCAGGATGACGGCGGCGTTCTCGTCGAACTTGATGTACGAGCCGTCGGGACGGCGCGTCTCCTTCTTGGTGCGGACGATGACCGCCTTGACGACCTCGCCCTTCTTGACGTTTCCGCCGGGGATCGCGTCCTTGACGGTCGCGACGATGACGTCGCCCAGACCGGCGTAGCGGCGACCCGAGCCACCGAGCACGCGGATGGTCAAGATCTCCTTGGCACCCGTGTTGTCCGCGATCTTGAGGCGGGATTCCTGCTGAATCACTGTTGCTCCTTATCCAAGCAGCCGGGGCTACTTGGCCTTCTCGAGGATCTCGACCAGGCGCCAGCGCTTGGAGGCGCTGAGGGGACGGGTCTCGTTGATCAGGACCAGGTCGCCGATGCCGGCGGTGTTCGCCTCGTCGTGCGCCTTGACCTTGGAGGTGCGGCGGATGACCTTGCCGTACAGCGGGTGCTTCACGCGGTCCTCGACCTCGACGACGATGGTCTTGTCCATCTTGTCGCTGGTGACGTAGCCACGGCGGGACTTGCGGTAGCCGCGGTCGGCCGTCGCGGTGTCAGCCGTGTTCTTCTCTTCGGCGTTCGCCATGATCAAGCCTCCTCAGCCTTCTCGGTGACGGCGGCGTCGTCGGCCTTCGCGGCCTTCTTCGTCGCCTTCTTCTTCTCGGGCTTCTCGGGGACCTCGACGGGGGCGGGCGTGGCACGGATGCCCAGCTCGCGCTCGCGGATGACCGTGTAGATCCGAGCGATGTCGCGCTTGACCGCGCGGAGGCGGCCGTGGCTGTCGAGCTGACCGGTGGCCGACTGGAAGCGCAGGTTGAACAGCTCCTCCTTGGCCTTCTTCAGCTCTTCGACGAGTCGCTCGTCCTCGAAAGTGTCCAGCTCGACGGGGGCGAGCTCCTTGGAACCGATCGCCATTATGCGTCGCCTTCCTCGCGCTTGATGATGCGTGCCTTGAGGGGCAGCTTGTGGATGGCCCGGGTGAGCGCCTCGCGCGCCGTGGCCTCGTCGACGCCGGAGAGCTCGAAGAGCACGCGACCCGGCTTGACGTTGGCGACCCACCACTCGACCGAGCCCTTGCCGGAACCCATGCGGGTCTCGGCGGGCTTCTTGGTGAGCGGGCGGTCCGGGAAGATGTTGATGTACACGTTCCCGCCGCGCTTCACGTGACGCGTCATGGCGATTCGAGCGGACTCGATCTGGCGGTTGGTGACGTACGCGGGCGTGAGCGCCTGGATGCCGTACTCGCCGAACGAGACGACGGTGCCGCCGGTCGCGTGGCCGGTACGACCCGGGTGGTGCTGCTTGCGGTGCTTGACCTTGCGGGGGATCAACATGGTTACGCCTCAACTCCTGCTGCGGCGACCGGCGCTGCCTCGGCGGCCGGCGCGGTGCGCGGCGCGTTGGTGCGGCGATCTCCGGTTCGACCGTCGGAACGGTCGTTACGACGCTCCGGGCGCGACGACTTCTGGTTCGCCTGCTCCCGAGCGAGATCCTTGTTCGTGATGTCGCCCTTGTAGACCCAGACCTTCACGCCGATGCGGCCGAAGGACGTGCGGGCCTCGTAGAAGCCGTAGTCGATGTTCGCGCGGAGGGTGTGCAGCGGCACGCGGCCCTCGCGGTAGAACTCCGAACGGCTCATCTCGGCGCCGCCGAGACGGCCGGACACCTGGATGCGGACGCCCTTGGCGCCGGCGCGCTGGGCGCCCTGCAGGCCCTTGCGCATCGCACGGCGGAACGCCACGCGACCCGCGAGCTGCTCGGCGATGCCCTGGGCGACCAGCTGGGCCTCGGCCTCGGGGTTCTTCACCTCGAGGATGTTCAGCTGGATCTGCTTGCCCGTGAGCTTCTCGAGGTCGGCGCGGATGCGCTCGGCCTCGACGCCGCGGCGGCCGATGACGATGCCGGGACGCGCCGTGTAGATGTCCACGCGGACACGGTCACGGGTGCGCTCGATCTCGATGCGCGCCACACCGGCGCGGTCGAGGCTCGTCTTGAGCATGGTGCGGATGCGCACGTCCTCGGCGACGTAGTCGCTGTAACGCTGCCCCTTCTTCGTGCTGTCCGAGAACCAACGCGACACGTGGTCGGTCGTGATCCCGAGACGGAACCCGTACGGGTTGACCTTCTGTCCCATTACTTGCTCGCCTTCTTCGTGGTCGTCGCCACGTCCGCCTCATCCGGCGTCGCGAGGACGACCGTGATGTGGCTGGTGCGCTTGTTGATACGGAATGCGCGACCCTGTGCACGGGGCTGGAACCGCTTGAGGGTGGTGCCCTCGTCCACGAACGCCTTGGCGATGTAGAGGTCCTGCTCCGCGAGGAAGCTGTTGGACGCGTCGGCCTTGACCCGCGCGTTCGCCATGGCCGAGGCCACCAGCTTGTAGATCGGCTCGCTCGCGCCCTGCGGCGCGAACTTCAGGATGGCCAGGGCCTCCTCGGCCTGCTTGCCACGGATCATGTCCACGACGCGACGGGCCTTCTGGGGGGTGACGCGGATGTGACGCACGCGTGCGATCGACTCCACCATTTCTCTCCTCCTTCTCGTCGCCGCGTTAGCGGCGACGACCCTTCTTGTCGTCCTTCACGTGGCCGCGGAAGGTGCGCGTGAGCGCGAACTCGCCGAGCTTGTGACCGACCATGGACTCCGTGACGAACACGGGGACGTGCTTGCGCCCGTCGTGCACCGCGATGGTGTGACCCAGCATCGCCGGGATGATCATCGAGCGGCGCGACCAGGTCTTGATCACGTTCTTGCTGCTGGCCTCGTTCGCCGAGATCACCTTGCGGAGCAGGTGGTCGTCGACGAAGGGGCCCTTCTTCAGACTGCGTGGCATCTTCTACAACTCCTACTTGCGCTTCTTGCCGGCGTTGCGGCGGCGAACGATGAGCTTGTCGCTGGGCTTGTTGATGTGGCGCGTGCGGCCTTCCTTCTGGCCCCACGGGCTGACCGGGTGGCGACCACCGGAGGTCTTGCCCTCACCACCACCGTGCGGGTGGTCGACCGGGTTCATCGCGACACCGCGGACGGTCGGGCGGACGCCCTTCCAGCGCATGCGGCCGGCCTTGCCCCAGTTGATGTTCGACTGCTCGGCGTTGCCGACCTCGCCGATGGTCGCGCGGCAGCGCGCATCGACGTTGCGGATCTCGCCGGAGGGCAGGCGCAGCTGGGCGTAGGGGCCGTCCTTCGCCACGAGGCGCACGGATGCGCCGGCGGAGCGGCCCATCTTCGCGCCGCCGCCGGGGCGGAGCTCGATGGCGTGGATGACGGTACCGGTGGGGATGTTGCGCAGCGGCAGGTTGTTGCCCGGCTTGATGTCGGCCTGGGGGCCCGACTCGATCTTGTCGCCCTGCTTCAGCTTGTTCGGCGCGATGATGTAGCGCTTCGAGCCGTCGATGAAGTGCAGGAGCGCGATGCGCGCCGTGCGGTTGGGGTCGTACTCGATGTGCGCGACGGTGGCGAGCACGCCGTCCTTGTCGTTGCGCTTGAAGTCGATGACCCGGTACTGGCGCTTGGCGCCACCACCGATGTGACGGGTGGTGATGCGTCCCTGGTTGTTCCGACCACCGGTCTTGGGCAGCGGACGCAGGAGCGACTTCTCGGGCGTCGATCGCGTGATCTCCGCGAAGTCGGCGACGGACGAACCGCGACGACCCGGGGTCGTGGGCTTGTACTTGCGAATGGCCATTGGTGTTTTCCTAGTCCCGGTCTCAGCCGACAGTCGTGAAGATGTCGATGGAGCCCGACTTGAGGGAGACGATGGCGCGCTTGGTGTCCTTGCGCTTGCCCATCCCGAACTTGGTCCGGCGGGTCTTGCCCTGCTTGTTGAGCGTGTTGACCGACGCGACCTGCACGCCGAAGATCTTCTCGATCGCGAGCTTGATCTCGGTCTTGTTCGAGCGGGGGTCCACGATGAACGTGTACTTGCCCTGGTCGATCAGGCCGTAGCTCTTCTCGGAGACGACCGGCGCGATGATGATGTCGCGGGGATCCTTCTGGGTGGCGCTCATGCGGCAACCTCTTCCTTGGCCGTCTTCGACTCGACGAACGCGTCGTACGCGCCCTTCGTGAAGACGATGTCGTCGCTCACGAGCACGTCGTACGCGTTGAGCTGGTCGTAGGACAGCACGTGGACCGTCGGGATGTTGCGCACGCTGCGGAGGCTGACCTCGTCGGTGCGCTCCAGGACGATGAGGACGTGCTTGCTCGTGGCGATGCCCTCGAGCAGCGCGACCACGGTCTTCGTCGAGGGGACGTCTCCGGCGGAGAGGCTCTCGATGACGTGGAGGCGGGCACCGCGCGCGCGGTCGGAGAGGGCGCCGAGCAGAGCCGCGGCGATCATCTTCTTGGGGGTGCGCTGCGAGTAGTTGCGGGGCGTGGGTCCGTGGACGATGCCACCGCCGGTCATCTGGGGGGCGCGGATCGAGCCCTGACGGGCGCGACCGGTTCCCTTCTGCTTGAACGGCTTGCGACCGGCGCCGGAGACCTCGCCGCGACCCTTGGTCTTGTGCGTTCCCTGGCGCGCCGCGGCGAGCTGGGCGACGACGACCTGGTGGATGAGCGGGACGTTGGTCTGCACGTCGAACAGCGACGCGGGCAGGTCGACGGAGCCGGTGACTGCACCGGTCGCGTCGAGGACGTCGAGCTGGGTGTCGGTAGCCATGACTACTTCCCCTTCACTGCGTTGCGGACGAAGACGATGCGGCCACGCGCGCCGGGCACTGCGCCCTTGACGAGCAGGAGGCCCTTCTCGGCGTCCACGCTGTGGACGACGAGGTTCAGCACGGTGACGCGCTCGCCGCCCATGCGACCGGCCATGCGCATGCCCTTGAAGACACGGCTGGGGGTCGAGGAGGCGCCGATGGAGCCGGGCTTGCGGTGGTTGCGGTGCGAACCGTGCGAGGCCGAGACGCCCTTGAAGTTGTGGCGCTTCATGACGCCGGCGAAGCCCCTGCCCTTGCTGGTGCCGACGACGTCGACCTTGGTGCCGGGCTCGAAGGCGCCGACCGTGATCTCCTGGCCGAGCGTGTACTCGGCGAAGTCGGCCGTGCGGACCTCGGTGAGGTGGCGGCGCGGCGTGACGCCGGCCTTGTCGAAGTGGCCGGTGCTCGGCTTGTCGGCCTTGCGGGGGTCGATCTGGCCGTAGGCGATCTGGATGGCTCCGTAGCCATCGACCTCGGGCGTGCGCACCTGGGTGACGACGTTCGGGGTGATCTGCACGACGGTCACGGGGATGAGCTTGTTGTTCTCATCCCACACCTGCGTCATGCCCAGCTTCGTGCCGAGCAGACCGGTGAAAGTCCTGTTAGCGGTAGACATGGGTTCCCTTAGAGCTTGATCTCGATGTTGACGTCGGCCGGGAGGTCGAGTCGCATGAGCGAGTCGACCGCCTTCGGCGTCGGGTCGACGATGTCGATCAGACGCTTGTGCGTGCGCATCTCGAAGTGCTCGCGGCTGTCCTTGTACTTGTGGGGGGAACGGATCACGCAGATCACGTTCTTCTCCGTGGGCAGCGGCACCGGGCCGACGACCGTGGCGCCCGCGCGGGTCACCGTGTCGACGATCTTCCGGGCCGAGGAGTCGATGACCGAGTGGTCGTACGACTTAAGTCGGATGCGGATCTTCTGTCCCGCCATGTGTGACTCTCTCTCTTTCGTGCGTCATGCGGCCTCGGACCGTATTGGACGCGTGTGTCCCTCGCTCGGACGGTCGCGCCTCGTGGCACGCTCCATCCGTGGTGCACCCGGGCGCGCATCGTGGGACGCGGCCTCGGGCAGCTCGTGCACCCGCCCGCATGCGGGCGCGGACGAGCGGTGCTCATCCGGTGGGTGTCGTGTGCTTCTGCTCTGCTGCCCGCGGCCTAACCTGCTCCGGGAGCGACGAGCGCTCCGGGCGGCTATGCACTGCCTGGCAGTGATCCGGTGTCTCGCGCGCAGGGCGGCGTGCACCGGAATGTTGAACTAGACGAGTTTGTCATAGTCCGGCCACGCGTGCAACCCGGGCGTGTCGCGCTCACTCCCCCGTGATTCCGGGGCTCTCGGCGCCTCGCGCCGGGGGCGTCGAGGCGCCGCCGCGGTCATCGGAACAGCAGGTTCCGCAGCTCCGTCTCCCCCGACGCGAGACGCTGCGGATCGATCGTGCGGCCGTGGACGTACTCGTCGACGAGGCGCGGATCCACATAGCTGTTCTTCGCGATGGTCGGGGTGTTGCTGAGCACCTCGGCGGCGTCGCGGTAGGCCTGCGCGAGCGCCCGCTGCCGCGTGCCCTTCGTCGACTCCGGCCCGTGCTTCGCCAGGCTGATCGCCGCGGCGACCGTCCCGTGCAGGGTGCGGAAGTCCTTGGCGGTGAACTCACCGCCGGTGCGCTCCCGCACGTAGTCGTTGATGTCGGCCGCGCCTAGCGGGTGCCACTCGCCGCCGTCCTCGTAGGCCAGCAGCCGGGCGTTCGGCCCCCGGTCCTGCAGCCCCCTGACGACCTGCACGAGGTCGCGGTCGCGGATGTCGCTCGACCACTCCTGCCCGCTCTTGGCGGGGAACTCGAGGTGCACGGTGTCCTCGTGCACGGTCACGTGCGAGCACAGCAGCGTCGAGAGCCCATGGCTGCCGTTCGACTCCGTGTAGCGCTCGCTGCCGACGCGGAGGCTGCCCGTGTCGAGCATCCGGAAGCCGGCGGCCAGCGCGCGCTCGCGCGTGAAGCCGTCCTGGCGGAGGTGGATGGTGACCTGGCGGCGCGCGGCCGGGAGCGACTCGGCGAGCTGCAGGGAGCGGTCGAACTTGATCCGGTCCTTCTGCTCGCGCCAGGTCGGATGGTAGATGTACTGGCGCCGACCGGCGCTGTCCATGCCCGTCGCCTGCACGTGGCCGTTCTCGTACGGCGCGATCCAGACGTCGGTCCAGGCCGGCGGGATCCCGAGGTGCTCCATGCGGGCACGGAGCGCCCGGTCGGTGACGCGGTTCCCGTCGGCGTCGAGGTAGGTCCAGCCCCTGCCGGAGCGCTTGCGCGTGTAGCCCTTGCCGGTGGCGTCGCTGCGCCGGAGTCTGACCATCCCCCGAACCTACGCGCACCACCCCCATCGATTAGGGCACGATGCGAATGCTCCCGGCCAGCCGTGACACATCCCCACGCGTTAACGGCCGACAGGGCCGGGCCATGACGGCCCGACCCTGTCGGAGGTGGTGCGGGTGGAGCTGGGTTACTTGACGATCTTCGTGACCGTGCCGGCGCCGACGGTGCGGCCACCCTCACGGATGGCGAAGCCGAGGCCCTCCTCCATGGCGATCGGCTGGATCAGCGCGACGTTCATGTCGGTGGTGTCGCCGGGCATGACCATCTCGGTGCCCTCGGGCAGGGTGATGACGCCGGTGACGTCGGTGGTGCGGAAGTAGAACTGCGGACGGTAGTTCGCGTAGAACGGGTTGTGACGCCCGCCCTCCTCCTTGGAGAGGATGTACGCGGTGCCCTCGAAGTCGGTGTGCGGCGTGACCGAACCCGGCTTGACGATGACCTGGCCGCGCTCGACGTCCTCGCGCTTGGTGCCGCGGAGCAGGAGCCCGCAGTTCTCGCCGGCCCAGGCCTCGTCGAGCTGCTTGTGGAACATCTCGATGCCCGTGACGGTGGTCTTGACGGTGGGACGGATGCCCACGATCTCGACGTCCGAGTTGATGGCGAGCGTGCCGCGCTCGGCGCGACCCGTGACGACGGTCCCACGACCGGTGATCGTGAAGACGTCCTCGACGGGCATGAGGAACGGCTTGTCCTTGTCGCGGACGGGCTCGGGGATGGACTCGTCGACCGCCTCCATGAGCTTGACGATCTGCTCGACCCACTTCTCGTCGCCCTCGAGCGCCTTGAGGCCGGAGACCTGGACGACGGGGGCGTTGTCGCCGTCGAAGTCCTGGCTGGAGAGCAGCTCGCGGACCTCGAGCTCGACGAGCTCGAGGATCTCCTCGTCGTCGACCATGTCGGACTTGTTGAGCGCGACGAGCAGGTACGGCACGCCGACCTGCTTCGCGAGCAGCACGTGCTCACGCGTCTGCGCCATGGGGCCGTCGGTGGCGGCGACCACGAGGATCGCGCCGTCCATCTGGGCGGCGCCCGTGATCATGTTCTTGATGTAGTCAGCGTGACCCGGGGCGTCGACGTGCGCGTAGTGACGCTTGGGCGTCTCGTACTCGACGTGCGAGATGTTGATCGTGATGCCGCGCTGGCGCTCCTCGGGAGCGGAGTCGATGGACGCGAAGTCGCGCTGCACGTTGGTCGCCGACGGGTACTTGTCCGCCAGGACCTTGGAGATCGCTGCCGTCAGCGTCGTCTTGCCGTGGTCGACGTGACCGATCGTTCCGATGTTGACGTGCGGCTTGGTCCGCTCGAACTTGGCCTTACCCACTGTGGGTCCTCCTCAGGACTCGGTTGCGGGGCGTCCGGGTGTTCCCGGACGCCCTGCGTGTTGGAGATCTTGCTTATGGTACTGAAACGGCGGATGCCGCTCGAACTGGAGGGCTACTCGCCCTTGTTCTTCTGGACGATCTCGTCGGCGACAGCCTTCGGGACCTCGGCGTAGCTGCCGAAGCTCATCGAGTACACCGCGCGGCCCGAGGTCTTGCTCCTCAGGTCGCCGACGTAGCCGAACATCTCCGACAGGGGGACGTTGGCGGTGATGACCTTCACGCCGCTCGCGTCCTCCATGGCCTGGATCTGGCCGCGACGGGAGTTCAGGTCGCCGATGACATCGCCCATGTACTCCTCGGGCGTACGGACCTCGACGGCCATGAGCGGCTCGAGCAGCACGGGCTTCGCCTTGCGCGCGGCCTCCTTGAAGGCCATCGAGCCGGCGATCTTGAACGCCATCTCCGAGGAGTCGACGTCGTGCGCGGCGCCGTCGAGCAGCGTCGCCTTCACGCCGACCATCGGGTAGCCGGCGAGGATGCCGACCTGGAGCGCGTCCTGGATGCCCGCGTCCACCGACGGGATGTACTCCCGGGGGACGCGACCGCCGGTGACCTTGTTGTCGAACTCGTAGGTCTTCTCCGCGGTCACCTCCATGGGCTCGATCTTGATCTGGATCTTGGCGAACTGCCCCGATCCACCCGTCTGCTTCTTGTGCGTGAAGTCGTGCTTGTCGACCGTGCCGCGGATGGTCTCGCGGTACGCGACCTGCGGCTTGCCGACGTTGGCCTCGACGTTGAACTCGCGCTTCATGCGGTCGACCAGGATGTCGAGGTGGAGCTCGCCCATTCCCTTGATGACCGTCTGACCGGTCTCCTGGTTCTGCTCCGTGCGGAAGGTCGGGTCCTCTTCGGCGAGCTTCTGGATGGCGACACCCAGCTTCTCCTGGTCGGCCTTGGTCTTCGGCTCGATCGCGACCTCGATGACGGGCTCGGGGAACGTCATCGACTCGAGGACGATCTGGTCCTGCGGGTCGCAGAGCGTGTCGCCCGTGGTCGTGTCCTTGAGGCCGATGACCGCGTAGATGTGACCGGCGGTGACCGAGTCGACCGGGTTCTCCTTGTTGGAGTGCATCTGGAAGATCTTCCCGATGCGCTCCTTCTTGCCCTTGGTCGAGTTGATGACCTGCGAGCCGCTCGCGATGGTGCCCGAGTAGACCCGGACGTACGTGAGGCGACCGAAGAACGGGTGCACCGCGACCTTGAACGCGAGCGCCGAGAAGGGCTCGGTCGAGTCGGGCTTGCGGATGATGATCTTCTCCTCATCGCGCACGTCGTGGCCCTCCATGGGGGGCACGTCGAGCGGGCTGGGGAGGTAGTCGATCACCGCGTCGAGCATCGGCTGGACGCCGCGGTTCTTGAACGCGGAGCCGCAGAGCACGGGGTAGATCTCGCTGTTGACCGTGAGCTTGCGGATGGCGGCCTTGATCTCCGCCACCGTCAGCTCCTCGCCGCCGAAGTACTTCTCGAGCAGCGCGTCGTCGGTCTCGGCGACGGTCTCGAGCAGCTTGGCCCGGTACTCGTCCGCCTTGTCCTTCAGATCCGCGGGGATCTCCTCGATGTCGTACTTCGCACCGAGCTCGACGTCTCCCTTGGAGTCGCCGCGCCAGGTCAGCGCGCGCATCTCGACGAGGTCGATGACGCCCTCGAAGCCGCTCTCCGACCCGATGGGCAGCTGGATGACCAGCGGCTTCGCGCCGAGGCGGTTGATGATCGTGTCGACCGTGAAGTAGAAGTCGGCGCCGAGCTTGTCCATCTTGTTGACGAAGCAGATGCGCGGCACGTCGTACTTGTCGGCCTGGCGCCACACCGTCTCGGACTGGGGCTCGACGCCCTCCTTGCCGTCGAACACGGCGACCGCGCCGTCGAGGACGCGGAGCGAACGCTCCACCTCGACGGTGAAGTCGACGTGCCCGGGGGTGTCGATGATGTTGATCTGGTTCTTGTTCCAGAAGCACGTCGTCGCGGCGGACGTGATCGTGATGCCGCGCTCCTGCTCCTGGGCCATCCAGTCCATCGTGGCGGCGCCGTCGTGGACCTCGCCGATCTTGTGAGTGATGCCCGTGTAGTACAGGATGCGCTCGGTGGTGGTGGTCTTGCCGGCATCGATGTGAGCCATGATGCCGATGTTGCGGACCTTGTTCAGGTCGGTGAGCACGTCCTGTGCCACAGGTTCCTCCGAAAGGGGTTGGTGGTGCTGTCGAACGAGGTGGTCGACTACCAGCGGTAGTGCGCGAAGGCCTTGTTCGACTCGGCCATCTTGTGGGTGTCCTCGCGGCGCTTGACCGCGGCACCGAGGCCGTTGGATGCGTCGAGGATCTCGTTGGTGAGACGCTCGGTCATGGTCTTCTCGCGACGCGACTTGGCGTACGTCGTGAGCCAGCGGAGCGCGAGGGTGTTCGCGCGGTGCGGCTTGACCTCGATCGGCACCTGGTAGGTGGAGCCACCCACGCGGCGCGAGCGGACCTCGAGGGCCGGGCGGACGTTGTCGAGCGCCTTCTTCAGCGTGACGACGGCGTCCTGGCCGTTCTTCGCGGCGACGCCGGCGAGGGCGTCGTAGACGATCTTCTCGGCGAGGCCCTTCTTGCCGTCGAGCAGGATCTTGTTGACGAGCTGGCTGACGATCGGCGCACCGTAGACGGGATCTGCGACGACAGGGCGCTTGGGGGCGGGACCCTTGCGAGGCATTACTTCTTCTCCATCTTCGCGCCGTACCGGCTGCGAGCCTGCTTGCGGTTCTTCACGGCCTGGGTGTCGAGCGCGCCGCGGACGATCTTGTAGCGCACGCCGGGGAGGTCCTTCACGCGACCGCCGCGGACGAGCACCATGGAGTGCTCCTGGAGGTTGTGGCCCTCACCGGGGATGTAGGCGGTCACCTCCTGGCCGTTGCTGAGCTTGACGCGGGCGACCTTGCGCAGAGCCGAGTTCGGCTTCTTGGGCGTGGTCGTGTAGACGCGGGTGCAGACGCCGCGCTGCTGGGGGTTCGCCTTCAGGGCGGGCGCCTTGGTCTTGACGACCTTGGGCGTGCGGCCCTTGCGGACCAGCTGCTGGATGGTGGGCACTACGGGACTCCTCGATGCTGCACGGTGACAGCGGGTTGATGGTCAGCATTCGACCCCGGCGAGCGGGATCGAGTTCAACTGGACCCGCGCGTCCGCCGACCACGGGAGTGGGAGGCGCCGGCGGGTATGCCGTGGGGGCCGGCCGAATGGACGAACCCTGATCGGTGCGCTCCTGGCCCGCTCGGGCCCACCGACTCGACGGCACGACACGAGCGCACGCCTGAGCGCACACCTCGGCCACGATACAGTTCCGCGACTCGCCGGTCAAACGGTGGACGAGGGGCCGCGAGCCGACAGCGCGACGGCGCCGAGGCCGAGCAGGCACGAGATCCCGAGCACGGCGATGCCGAACGGATCCACCAGGTGCCGGACCGCGAACGCGAGGGTCGCGAACACGTCCGCGCCGCCCAGGAGGTAGAGGACGCCGCCGAGGATCCCGTAGGCGAGCCAGGCGCTCGCGCCCCAGGCGAGCACGGGCAGGACGGGGATCCGCCGCTCCCGATCGGCGGCGCGCGTGGTGCGGACGAGGCCGACGGCGAAGACCAGCGTGGCGCTCACGACCATGACGGGGCCGAGGAGGACGCCGGCGTCGCGCTCGGGGATCACGTCGTCACCGCCCAGCAGCGCGACGAAGCCGAAGACGCACACGACGAGCGCGACGTGCATGACGGCGGCCAGGAGGGGGATCACTCCCCCAGCCTGACACGCGTCAGCGGTGGTCCGGCTGCTCCGCCAGCTTGCGGTCGTACTCGGCGCGGGCCTCGACGTTCTTGGCCTTGACGCGTCGGCCGCGCGCGCTGATGCCGGCGCCGAGCCAGGTGACGAGCTCGCGGGCGAGGAAGCCCGCGAGGATCCCGTCGGGGAAGGTCACGGTGCGCTGGAGCAGCAGGGCCTGCTCCGACGGGGCCAGGTCCATGACGCCGCCCTGGAGGAGGCGCGTGCCGACGTAGGCGGCGTAGACCAGGACCGCGACGGGCAGGCCGCCGAGGACGAACGCCCACCACTTGCCGCGGTTCACCAGGAGCGCGAGCAGCACGAAGAACACCAGGAACGCGATGGCGGGCACGTAGAAGACAGGCGACGAGATGTAGCGGCCGAAGGACTCGCCGAACGCGTCCGGGTCACGGACCGAGCCGAGCAGGGCGGCGCCCAGCGAGTAGAGCAGGGCGAAGAGGATGGCGGCCACGACCGCGATGAGCACGCCGAAGCCGCGGTTGCCGCGCTTCTCCGGCGGGACGGGCGCCTGCACGTAGATGGGCTGCGACTGCGACTGGCGCGCAGTCTCCTCGTCGCGGTCACGGCGGTCGCGCTCGTCGCGCTCGCGGGCGTCGGCCTCGCGGGCCTCGCGCTCGCGGCGCTCCCGGTCCTCGACGTCGCGCTGGCGGGCCTCCGCCTCGCGCGCCTCGGCCTCGTGGGCCTCCGCTTCACGGGCCTCGCGCTCGCGGTCGTCGCGCGCCCGGGCCTCCGCGACGCGGGCCTCGGACTCGCGCCGCTCGCGCTCGCGCGCCTCGTGGTCCTCGTCGACGGGGGCGGCGAACGCCGTCTGGTCGAAGGCCGACGTGTCGGAGTCGGCGTGGCGATCCGCGGGGCCGTCGTCGAACGCGGCGGCGGCGCGCTCGTCCGGGGTGCGGGGATCCAGCGGCTGGTCGGCCTCGTCGGGCTGTCGGTGCGGGGCGGGCCTGTCGTCGGTCATGGCACGAACCTACCTCGACGGGGTGCCGCCGCCCGGGCGGCGTGCCGGGGAGCGTCCAGATGGGGGCGAGCGGCTAGAACGGCTCGAGGAGCCGCTGCAGGAACCGGCGCGTGCGCTCCTCCTTCGGGTGCTGCAGGACCTCGGACGGGTGCCCGCGCTCGACGACCACGCCGCCGTCCATGAAGACCACCTCGTCGGCGACCTGCCGCGCGAACGCGAGCTCGTGCGTGACGATGACCATGGTCCACGCCTCGTCCGCGAGCTCCTTGATGACGCTGAGCACCTCGCCCACGAGCTCCGGGTCGAGCGCCGAGGTGGGCTCGTCGAAGAGGAGGATCTGCGGCCGGAGCGCCAGCGCGCGCACGATGCCCACGCGCTGCTGCTGCCCACCCGACAGCTGGAAGGGGTGCTGGTCGCGCTTGTCGGCGAGGCCCACGCGGGCGAGGAGCGCCTCGGCCTCCCGGGTCGCCTCGGCCACGGGGCGCCGCTGGACCTGCACCGGACCCTCGATGACGTTCTCCAGCACGGTCTTGTGCGGGAAGAGGTTGTACTGCTGGAAGACCATGGCCGAGCGGTCGCGGAGGGCGAGGAGCTCCCGGTTCCGGGGCTTCGCCGCGAAGTCCACCCGGAGCGGGCCGGTCGTGCGGGACCGCGAGTCGGCGTCCGCGGCCGCGACCTCGACGACGCCCTCCTCGGGCACCTCGAGCCCGTTGAGCGACCGGAGGACGGTGGTCTTGCCGGATCCGCTCGGGCCGATGAGCGCCGTCACCCCACCCCGCCGGACCTCGAGGTCGATGGAGCGGAGCACCTCGTTGTCGCCGAACGACTTGCGGAGGCCGCGCACGGTGAGGACGGGCTCGCCGGGCTCGCGGCGGGGACCCGGAGCGGGCGCGGGATCGACGGGATCAGTGGGCGACATACCGGTCGAGCCTCCTCTCGAGGCGGGTCTGCGCGAAGGAGAGCACGAGGCAGACGAGCCAGTAGATCAGGGCCGCCTCGAGGTACAGCAGCATGTACTCGAACGTGGACGACGCGATGAGCTGCGCCTGCTTGAAGAGCTCGGTCACGAGGATCACCGAGGCGAGGGACGTGTCCTTCACGAGGCTGATGAACGTGTTCGACAGCGGCGGCACGGACACGCGCGCGGCCTGCGGCACGATGATGCGCCGCAGCGTCAGGGCGCGGGACATGCCGATGGTGTGGCCCGCCTCCCACTGCCCGCGCGGGACGGACAGGATCGACGCGCGGATGATCTCCGCCGCGTACCCGCCGACGTTCACCGACAGGGCGATGACCGCGCTCGGCCAGGGCGGCAGCACGATGCCGATGGACGGCAGGCCGTAGAAGATCACGAAGAGCTGCACCAGGAGCGGCGTGCCGCGCACCAGGGAGATGTAGAAGCGCGCGATGCCCGACACCAGCCGGTTGCCGTAGAGCCGCATGAGCGCGAGGCCCAGCGCGATCGCGAGGCCCAGCGCGAACGTGACGAGGGCGAGCGGGATGGTGCCGCGGACCGTCTCGAGCGCGAGCGGCCCGAAGGACGACCAGAACAGGTCCCACTCCCTCGACATGCGATCCCCTCGTCTCGTCCTCGTCCGTCAGCGTACGCGGCGGTCTACTGCGAGACGTCCGCCCCGAAGTACTTCTCCGAGGTCGACGCGAGGGTGCCGTCGGCGCGGAGGTCGGCGATGGCCTGGTCGACCGCGGTCACGAGGTCGTCGCTGCCCTTGCGGAAGACGAGCGCGCTGAGCGACGGGTCGTCGGTCTCGGCCGCCACCTGCAGGTCGGAGTCGCCCTGCTGCTTCTGGTAGTCGAGGAGGGTGAGGCGGTCGTTGATCGTCGCGTCGACGCGGCCCTGCTGGAGGAGCGTCACGGCCTGCGCGAAGCCCTCGACGGCCTCGACCTTGGCGCCGCTCTTCGTGGCGAGGTCGTTCCAGTTGCTCGTGAGCGACTGCGCGGTGGTCTTGCCGGCCAGGTCGGCGAAGGAGCTGATGCCCGAGTCGGAGCCCTTCACGATGATCACGCCGGGCGAGACCGTGTACGGCTCGGAGAAGTCGTAGACCGTCTTGCGGTCGTCGGTGATGGAGATCTGGTTCGCGATGACGTCCCAGCGTCCCGCCTCGAGGCCCGCGAAGATGCCGTCGAACTGGGTCTCCTCGAAGACCGGCTTGACGCCCAGCTTGTCGGCGACAGCGGTCGCGACCTCGACGTCATAGCCCGTGAGCGCGCCCGAGCCGGATCCCTCGTGGAAGGAGAACGGCGAGTACGTGCCCTCGGTGCCGATGACGAGCGCGCCCTTGGCCTTCACGTCGGAGAGGCTCGTGGCGGCGGCGGGCGTGCCGGAGGCGCCGGGCGCGGATCCGCTGCCCGCGTCGCCCGAGGCGCAGCCCGCGAGACCGAGGGCGGCGACGGCCAGGAGGCCGGTGAGGGCGAGGGACGGGCGGAGGCGGGGGCGGAGCGTCATGGGGGTCCTTGCGGTCACGGCGGATCTCGGGGAGCGGGATCGCCTCGTGCGGGTGCTGTGCGCGGTGCTGCGGCGCGGGATGCCCGGAACCCGTCCGGGTGCGCCGACCGCCATGGTCTCAACGCCCTCGTCGTGTCGGTATTCCCATGTCGCCGGATGACGCGGCCGCGCCATCGGCACGCCCGCGCCGCGGCTAGAAGAGCGGCTCGGGATCCGTGCCGTCGCGGTCGTCCGGGATCGGCCCGATCTCGCCCTCGAGCTCCTGCAGGCGGAGGTTCACGACGCGGTCGAGGGCCTGGCGGATCACCGGCGCGAGCGGCGCGAGCTCGCGCGCCATCGCCTGGTCCACGGCCTGCTGGATCTCGTCGTCGCGCTCCCCGTAGTCGACGAAGGCGGGCATGCCGAACGGGTGATCGCGGTAGACCGGCCCGCGGGTCTCGCGGTAGAGCCGCTCGCGCGCGTCACGGGCGGCCTCGGCGCGCGCGACCTCGAGCGCGGCGACGAGCGGGTGGATCGCCGTGTGGGGCGCGTCCCGCGGGATCGCCTCCTGACCGGTGAAGACCGAGGCGTCGCAGGCGGGGCAGGATCCGGATCCGCCGCTCGACGCGGTCGACGCCTCGGTCGCGTGGCGGAGGGCGTGCGCCCGCCACGCCAGGACCACGTCCTCCAGCATCCGCACGACGCCTCCTCGGGTCCCTCCCCGTGCGTCGGGGGCCGCCGGGTCAGCCCACTGTAGCCCCGCGATCGTGCCGCGCCGGGAGCGCGCGAGGGCGCGGGACGGGGGCGCGCCGGACGCGCCCCGGGAACGAGGAAGGGCCCCGCCGGAGCGGGGCCCTTCTCATCGTGCGCTCACGCGCCGGCTCTCCTAGTTGTAGGTGCCGGGCGTGTAGTCGTCCGAGCTGAAGCTGTCGAAGTCGACGAAGCTCAGGTCGGACTCGTTGAACACCGACTCATCCGTGAAGATGCGGTTCGGGTAGCGCTCGGCCTTGGCCTCCTCCGTCGCGGTGACGGTGACGTCGCGGTACTTCGCGAGCCCCGTGCCGGCCGGGATCAGCTTGCCGATGATGACGTTCTCCTTGAGGCCCATCAGCGGGTCGGACTTGCCCTCCATGGCGGCCTGCGTGAGCACGCGGGTCGTCTCCTGGAAGGACGCGGCCGACAGCCACGACTCGGTCGCGAGCGAGGCCTTGGTGATGCCCATGACCTCCTGGCGGGCGGAGGCGGTCTTCTTGCCCTCCGTCAGCGTGGCGCGGTTGACCTCGTTGTAGCGGGCCCGGTCGACCAGCTCACCGGGGAGGAGGTCCGTGTCGCCGTGCTCGACGACCGTGACCTTGCGCAGCATCTGCCGCACGATGACCTCGATGTGCTTGTCGTGGATCGGGACGCCCTGCGAGCGGTAGACGCCCTGGACACCGCCCACGAGGTGCTTCTGCACCTCGCGCACGCCCTTGACCCGGAGGACCTCCTTCGGGTCGATGGCGCCGACGTGCAGCTGCTGCCCGAGCTCGACGTGCTGGCCGTCCTCGACGAGGAGGGTCGCGCGCTTGAGCACCGGGTAGATGTGCGGCTCGTCGCCGTTGTCCGGGGTCAGGATCACCTTGCGGCTGCGATCCGTGTCCTCGATCGTGATGCGACCGGCGGCCTCCGCGATGGGCGACGCACCCTTGGGGGTGCGGGCCTCGAAGAGCTCCTGCACGCGGGGCAGACCCTGCGTGATGTCGTCCGCCGATGCCACACCGCCGGTGTGGAAGGTGCGCATCGTGAGCTGCGTGCCGGGCTCGCCGATCGACTGGGCCGCGATGATGCCGACGGCCTCGCCGATGTCGACGAGCTTGCCCGTGGCGAGCGAGCGGCCGTAGCAGGCCGCGCACACGCCGACGGCGGACTCGCACGTGAGGACCGAGCGCACCTTGATCTCGTGCACGCCGGCCGCGATCAGGTGGTCGATCATGACGTCGCCGACGTCGCTGCCCGCGGGGGCGACGACCTCGCCGGCCTCGTTGACCGCGTCGGCGGCCAGCGAGCGGGCGTACACCGAGTTCTCCACGTTGGAGTCGCGGACGGACGAGCCGTCCGCGGCCTTCGTGGCGATCGGCAGGTCGAGCCCGCGACCGGTGCCGCAGTCGTCCTCGCGGATGATGACGTCCTGCGACACGTCCACCAGACGACGGGTGAGGTACCCGGAGTCGGCGGTGCGCAGCGCGGTGTCGGCCAGTCCCTTGCGGGCGCCGTGGGTGGAGATGAAGTACTCCGCCACCGTCAGGCCCTCGCGGTACGAGTGGACGATCGGGCGGGGGATGATCTCGCCCTTCGGGTTCGACACGAGGCCGCGCATGCCGGCGATCTGGCGGACCTGCATCCAGTTGCCTCGCGCCCCGGAGGACACCATGCGGTTGATGTTGTTGTCGGCGGGGAGGTTGTCCTCCATCGCCTTCGCGACCTCGGCCGTGGCCTTGTTCCAGATCTCGATGAGCTCCTGACGACGCTCGGCGTTCGTCGTGAGGCCCTTCTCGAACTGGCCCTGGACCTTGGCGGCCTGCTTCTCGTAGCCCGACAGGATGGCCGCCTTGGTGGGCGGGGTCAGCACGTCGGAGAGCGCGACCGTGACGCCGGAGCGCGTGGCCCAGTAGAAGCCCGCGTCCTTGATCCGGTCGAGCGCCGCCGCGACCTCCACCTTGGGGTAGCGCTCGGCGAGGTCGTTGACGATCTCGGAGAGCTTGCCCTTGTCGGCGACGGCCTCGATGTAGGGGTAGTCGACCGGCAGGGTCTCGTTGAACAGCGCGCGACCGAGGGTGGTCTCGAGCAGCACGGGACCGACGGTCTTGCCCTTCTCGTCGAGCTCGACGCCCTCGGGCGCCTCGCCCTCGCCGAAGTAGATGTCGTGCAGGCGGATGCGCACCTTGGCGTTGAGGTCCAGCGAGAGCTGGTCCTTCGCCAGGATGGCCTCGGCCACCGAGCTGAACGCGCGACCCTCACCGGCGACGCCCTCCTTGAGGGTGGTCAGGTGGTGCAGGCCGATGATCATGTCCTGCGTGGGCAGGGTGACCGGGCGTCCGTCCGACGGCTTGAGGATGTTGTTCGAGGCGAGCATCAGGATGCGCGCCTCGGCCTGGGCCTCGACCGACAGGGGCAGGTGGACGGCCATCTGGTCGCCGTCGAAGTCCGCGTTGAACGCGGCGCAGACGAGCGGGTGCAGCTGGATGGCCTTGCCCTCCACGAGCTGGGGCTCGAACGCCTGGATGCCCAGACGGTGGAGCGTGGGCGCGCGGTTGAGCAGCACCGGGCGCTCGCGGATGATCTCCTCGAGCACGTCCCAGACCTGTCCGCGGCTGCGCTCGACCATGCGCTTGGCGGCCTTGATGTTCTGGGCGTGGCTCAGGTCGATCAGGCGCTTGATCACGAACGGCTTGAACAGCTCGAGCGCCATCTGCTTCGGCAGGCCGCACTGGTGCAGCTTGAGCTGCGGTCCGACGATGATGACCGAGCGGCCCGAGTAGTCCACGCGCTTGCCGAGCAGGTTCTGGCGGAACCGGCCCTGCTTGCCCTTCAGCATGTCGCTGAGGGACTTGAGCGCGCGGTTGCCGGTGCCCGTGACGGGACGACCGCGGCGACCGTTGTCGAACAGCGCGTCGACGGCCTCCTGCAGCATGCGCTTCTCGTTGTTGACGATGATCTCGGGGGCGCCGAGATCCAGCAGACGACGGAGGCGGTTGTTGCGGTTGATCACGCGGCGGTACAGGTCGTTCAGGTCGCTGGTCGCGAAGCGGCCGCCGTCGAGCTGCACCATCGGGCGCAGCTCCGGCGGGATGACCGGGACGACCTGCAGCACCATCGCGGCCGGCGAGTTGCCGGTGGCGAGGAAGGAGCTGACGACGCGCAGGCGCTTGATGGCGCGGATCTTCTTCTGGCCCTTGCCGGTGGCGATCTGCTCGCGGAGCAGCTCCCCCTCGGCCTCGAGGTCGAAGGCCTCCAGGCGCTTCTGGATCGCCTCGGCGCCCATGTGGGCCTCGAAGTAGATGCCGAAGCGGTCCTGCAGCTCGTGGAAGACGGCGTCCTCGGGCTTGAGCTCGCCGACCTTGAGGCTGCGGAACTCCTCCCAGACGCGCTCGAGGCGGGAGATGTCCTCGTCGAACGCCTTGCGCGTCTGACCCATCTCCTTCTCGGCGCCGTCCTTCGCGCGGCGCTTCTGGTCGCTCTTGGCGCCCTCGGCCTCCAGCGCGGCCAGGTCGGTCTCGAGACGCCCGAGGCGCTCGGCGATCTGGCTGTCGCGCTGGTCCTGCAGGGTCTTGATCTCGAGCCGGAGCTCGTTCTCGAGGCCGGGCATGTCCTCGTGGCGAGCATCCTCGTCCACGCTGATCACCATGTAGGCGGCGAAGTAGATGACCTTCTCGAGGTCCTTCGGCGCCATGTCGAGCAGGTAGCCGAGGCGCGACGGGACGCCCTTGAAGTACCAGATGTGCGTGACGGGCGCAGCGAGCTCGATGTGGCCCATGCGCTCGCGGCGGACAGCGGACTTGGTGACCTCCACGCCGCAGCGCTCGCAGACGATGCCCTTGAAGCGCACCCGCTTGTACTTGCCGCAGGAGCACTCCCAGTCGCGGCTGGGTCCGAAGATCTGCTCTCCGAAGAGGCCGTCCTTCTCGGGCTTCAGCGTGCGGTAGTTGATGGTCTCGGGCTTCTTGACCTCACCGTGCGACCAGCGGCGGATGTCGTCGGCCGTGGCCAGGCCGATCCGCAGCTCATCGAAAGTTGTTACGTCGAGCAATTTTCCTTCTCTCCTTGGAAAGCTTCGAGTCGAAAGTCTTGAGCGGGCTTAGATGTCGTCGATGCTGGACGACTCGAAGCGGGTGGAGATGTTGATGCCGAGCTCCTCCGCCGCGCGGAAGACCTCGTCATCCGTGTCGCGCAGGCTGACCGCCTGGCCGTCCGCCGAGAGGACCTCGACGTTCAGGCAGAGGGACTGCATCTCCTTGATCAGGACCTTGAAGGACTCGGGGATACCCGGTTCCTGGATGTTCTCGCCCTTGACGATGGCCTCGTACACCTTCACGCGGCCGAGGATGTCGTCCGACTTGATGGTGAGGAGCTCCTGCAGCGCGTACGCGGCGCCGTAGGCCTCGAGCGCCCAGACCTCCATCTCGCCGAACCGCTGGCCGCCGAACTGGGCCTTACCGCCCAGGGGCTGCTGCGTGATCATCGAGTAGGGACCCGTCGAGCGCGCGTGGATCTTGTCGTCCACCAGGTGGTGCAGCTTCAGGATGTACATGTAGCCGACCGAGACGGGCTCGGGGAACGGCTCGCCGGAGCGGCCGTCGAACAGGCGCGTCTTGCCGCTCGACCCGATGAGGCGGTCGCCGTCGCGGGTGACCGTCGTCGAGTCGAGCAGGCCGGCGATCTCCTCCTCGAGCGCTCCGTCGAACACCGGGGTGGCGACCTTCGTGCCGGCGGGAGCCTGGCGCGCGTGGTCCGGCAGGCGCTCGGCCCACTTCGGCTTGCCCTCGACCTCCCAGCCCTGCTTGGCGATCCACCCGAGGTGGGTCTCCAGGACCTGGCCGAAGTTCATGCGGCCGGGGATGCCGAGCGGGTTGAGGATGACGTCGACCGGGGTCCCGTCGGCGAGGAACGGCATGTCCTCGACCGGCAGGATCTTGGAGATGACGCCCTTGTTGCCGTGACGGCCGGCTAGCTTGTCGCCCTCGGTGATCTTGCGCTTCTGCGCGATGAACACCACGACGCGCTGGTTGACGCCGGAGCCGAGCTCGTCGTCGCCGTCCTGCGAGTCGAAGACCTTGACGCCGATGATCGTGCCCTGCTCGCCGTGGGGCACCTTCAGGGACGTGTCGCGGACCTCGCGGCTCTTCTCGTTGAAGATCGCGCGCAGCAGGCGCTCCTCGGCGCTGAGCTCGGTCTCGCCCTTCGGCGTGACCTTGCCCACGAGGATGTCGCCGGGGCGGACCTCGGCGCCGATGCGGATGATGCCGCGCTCGTCGAGGTCGGCGAGCAGCTCCGGGCTGACGTTGGGGAGGTCGCGGGTGATCTCCTCCTTGCCGAGCTTGGTGTCGCGCGCGTCGACCTCGTACTCCTCGATGTGGATGGAGGAGAGGGTGTCGTCCTTGACCAGGTTCTGGCTCAGGATGATCGCGTCCTCGAAGTTGTGGCCCTCCCACGGCATGAACGCGACGAGCAGGTTCTTGCCGAGCGCGAGCTCGCCGTTCTCCGTGGCGGGGCCGTCGGCGATGACCTCGCCGGCCTCGATGCGGTCGCCGGCCGAGACCAGGACGCGGTGGTTGTAGCTCGTGCCCTGGTTGGAGCGGTCGAACTTGCGCAGGTAGTAGGTCTGCGTGCCGCCCTCGTCGAGCTGGATGGTGACGACCTCGGCCGACACCTCCTGCACGACGCCCGAGGCGTCGGCGGTGAGGACGTCGCCGGCGTCGATCGCCGCGTAGCCCTCCATGCCGGTGCCGACGAGCGGGCTCTCGCTGCGCAGCAGCGGGACGGCCTGACGCTGCATGTTCGCGCCCATGAGGGCCCGGTTCGCGTCGTCGTGCTCGAGGAACGGGATGAGCGAGGTCGCGACCGACACCATCTGGCGCGGGGAGACGTCCATGTAGTGGACGTTCTCCTTCGCGACGAGCTCCACCTCACCGCCCTTGGGGCGGACGAGGACGCGGTCCTCCGCGAAGCGGAAGTCCTTCGTGAGGGGCGCGTTGGCCTGGGCGACGAGGAACTCGTCCTCCTCGCTGGCCGTGAGGTAGTCGATCGTGTCCGTGACCACGCCGTCGACGACGCGACGGTACGGGGTCTCGATGAAGCCGAACGAGTTGATGCGGGCGAACGACGCCAGCGAGCCGATCAGGCCGATGTTCGGGCCCTCAGGGGTCTCGATGGGGCACATGCGGCCGTAGTGCGACGGGTGGACGTCGCGGACCTCGACGCCGGCGCGCTCACGGGACAGACCACCCGGGCCGAGCGCCGAGAGGCGGCGCTTGTGGGTGAGACCCGCGAGCGGGTTGTTCTGGTCCATGAACTGCGACAGCTGGCTCGTGCCGAAGAACTCCTTGATCGCGGCGACGACGGGGCGCACGTTGATCAGGGTCTGCGGCGTGATGGCCTCGATGTCCTGCGTGGTCATGCGCTCGCGGACGACGCGCTCCATGCGGGACAGGCCGGTGCGGACCTGGTTCTGGATGAGCTCGCCGACCGCGCGGATGCGGCGGTTGCCGAAGTGGTCGATGTCGTCCACGTCGAGGCGCAGCTCGACCGGCTTGCCGTCGCGCGTGCCGCTCATCTTCGTCTCGTTCGCGTGCAGCGAGACGAGGTACTTGATGGTCGCGAGGATGTCCTCGACCGTCAGCACCGAGTCGGTGAGCTGCTTGTCGATGCCGAGCTTGCGGTTGATCTTGTAGCGACCCACCTTGGCCAGGTCGTAGCGCTTCGGGTTGAAGTAGAAGTTGTCCAGCAGCGCGCGGGCGGCCTCGGCGGCGACCTGCTCGCCGGGACGGAGCTTGCGGTAGATGTCCTTGAGGGCCTCCTCCTTGGTGAGGATGGAGTCCTTCTCGAGCGTGAGCTCGATGGACGCGACGCCCTTGAACTCCTCGAGGATCTGCTCGCTGGTGAGGCCGAGGGCCTTGAGGAACACGGTGACCGACTGCTTGCGCTTGCGGTCGATGCGCACGCCGACCTGGTCGCGCTTGTCGATCTCGAACTCGAGCCAGGCGCCGCGGGACGGGATGACGCGGGCGGAGTAGATGTCCTTGTCGGAGGTCTTCTCCTGCTGGCGCTCGAAGTACACGCCGGGCGAGCGGACGAGCTGGGACACGACGACACGCTCGGTGCCGTTGATGATGAACGTGCCCTTCTCCGTCATGAGGGGGAAGTCGCCCATGAAGACGGTCTGGGTCTTGATCTCACCCGTGAGGTGGTTCATGAACTCGGCCTCGACGTAGAGCGGGGCGGAGTACGTCTTGCCGCGCTCCTTGCACTCGTCGATGGAGTACTTCTGCTCCTCGAGGTACGGGTTCGTGAACCCGAGCTGCATGGTCTCGCCCAGGTCCTCGATGGGGGAGATCTCCTCGAAGATCTCCTCGAGGCCGGAGTTGAGCGCCAGGTCGGTGCGACCCTGCTTGGTGCCCTCCTCGACGCGCCGCTTCCAGACGTCCGAGCCGACGAGCCAGTCGAAGCTCTCGGTCTGCAGGGCGAGCAGGTCGGGGACGGTGAGGGTGTCAGTGATCTTCGCGAACGAGAGCCGCGATGCGTCGCGACCGTTCTGGGGAGTGGGAGTTGCGTTGCGCGCAGCAGCCAAGGAAATTACCTCCGTGGGCCCCGTCGGGCTCCGATGTCGTCGATACGCCGAGACCGACCCGGGACGTGACCCGTGCCGATCCTGATGGAGTTGCTCGCCACACCTCGCGGGATGGGCTCGGGATGGACCCGAGCGCACACGATGACCGACCGCAATATGAAGGCAAAAGGGAGTGGGAGCGCAAAGGATCACCATACGGGTCACGACGCGCCATGTCCAGCGGAATCTTGCATCCTCGGCGTGTCTCGGTGTATAACGTGCGGCTGCCCTGCCGGACGCCCCCTCCACCCGCGTAGCGTCGGGGCATGAGCGCACCCTGGCACGTGTCCCCCGGCGGCCCCTCGCACGTGCACGTGGCGGGCGACGTGGAGATCCGGAAGGCCTCCGTCGGCCCCATGGACAACGACGCGTACCTCCTCACCGACCTCGACTCCGGCGAGCGCCTGCTCGTCGACGCGGCCGCCGACGTCGACCGGCTGCTGGCGCTCGTGGCGGAGCCGGATCCCGTCGGCCGCCTCGCCGTCGTCGTCACCACCCACGGCCACGCGGACCACCACGGCGCGCTCGCGGCCGTGCTCGACGCGACGGGCGCCTCGTCCGCCGTGGGCGACGCCGACGCGGCCGACCTGCCCGTCGACGCCGAGCGGCGGCTCGCGCACGGCGACGCGATCGCGTTCGGCGGCGTGACGCTCGAGGTGGTCGCCCTCCGCGGGCACACGCCCGGCAGCGTCGCGCTCGTGCTCCAGCCGGGCGACGGCAGCACGCACCTGTTCACGGGCGACTCGCTCTTCCCCGGCGGAGTCGGGAGCACGCAGGGCGACGCGGGCCGGTTCCGGCAGCTGGTCGACGACGCGGAGGAGCGGATCTTCGCGCGCTTCGCCGACGACGCGCACGTGCACCCCGGCCACGGCGACGCGACCACGCTCGGCGCGGAGCGCGGGTCCCTCGCCGCGTGGCGGGCGCGCGGCTGGTGACGGGTCGCCCGGCGCCCGGGTGCCGGCGCAGGGCGGGCGCCTAGGCTGAGGAGATGCCCGAGCACCCCTCGACCGTCCTGTCCCTGAGCGGGCACCGGGCCGTCATCGAGCCCGACCGGTTCGTGCCGGGCGCCTACCAGCTCGTGGTCGACGGGACGCCGCAGTCCCACGTCAACATGGACGACCCGGGCGAGCTGTTCTTCGAGTACGTGCAGCGCATGGGCCACGTCATCGACCTCGTCGGCGACCCGGGCCAGCCCGTCACCGCGCTGCACCTCGGCGCGGGCGCGCTCTCCATCCCGCGGTACGTGGAGGCGACCCGGCCCGGATCCCGCCAGCAGGTCATCGAGCTCGAGCAGGACCTCGTGGAGCTGGTGCGCGAGCACCTCCCGTGGTCGCGCAAGGCCTCCATCCGGCTGCGCTACGGGGACGCGCGCGAGGTCATGGGGCGGCTGCCGCAGGGGCTGCGCGGATCCGTCGACCTCGTCGTGGTGGACGTCTTCAGCGGCGCCCGCACGCCCGCGCACATCACGAGCCGCGACTTCTACGCGGAGGCCGCGGCCTTCCTCGCGCCCGGCGGGATCATGACGGTCAACGTCGCCGACGGCCACGGGCTCCGGTTCGCGCGCGGCCAGGCCGCCACCATCCAGGACGTGCTGCCGCACGTGGCCGCGCTCGCCGAGACGCAGGTGCTCAAGGGCCGGCGGTTCGGCAACGTCGTGTTCGCCGCGTCCGCCAGCCCGCTGCCGCTCGACTTCGTGCCCCGCCTCCTGGCAGGGGGCCCGCATCCCGCCAAGGTGGTCGAGGGCCGCGAGCTCGGCGACTTCATCGCGGGCGCGTCCGTCGTCACCGACGCGACCGCCGTCCCGTCCCCCTCCCCCGCCCGCAGCATCTTCCAGACGCGGCCCTGACCGCATCCGGGCACCGACGCCCGCCGATCCACCGGAGTCCCCATGAACCGCCGCTCCCGCACCCGCCCGGCGCGCGTCGCCGCCATCGGGTTCGCCGCCCTCGTCGCGCTGACGGGCTGCACCACCGACGACGGCGCGCCCGTGGACGTGCGCGCCACCGAGCCGCCCGCGCCCTCCCCCACCGGCCCGGACGACGGCCCGACGGGCGTCGCCCCGTCGGGCACGCCGACCGCGCTCGCGTCCGACCTCGTCTCGCCGTGGTCCGTCGCGGAGCTGCCATCCGGATCCCTCCTCGTCAGCGAGCGCGACACCTCCCGCATCGTCGAGGTGCTGGCCGACGGGACGACGCGCGTCGCCGGCACCATCGCGGGCGTGGGACCGCAGGGCGAGGGCGGGCTGCTCGGGATCGCGGTGCGCGAGGCCGAGGGCGGCACGCAGCTCTACGCCTACTTCACCAGCGCCACCGACAACCGCATCGCGCGCATGGACGTGACGGGCGAGCCGGGAGCGCTCGGGCTCGGGGCGGCCGAGGACATCGTGACGGGGATCCCCCGCGACACGAACCACAACGGGGGCCGCATCGCGTTCGGCCCCGACGGCATGCTCTACGCGACCACCGGCGATGCGAACGTCCGCGACGCCGCGCAGGACCCGATCTCGCTCGCGGGCAAGATCCTCCGCCTCACGCCCGACGGCCAGGGCCCGTCGGACAACCCGACGCCGGGATCCCCCGTCTACTCGATGGGCCACCGGAACCCGCAGGGGATCGCGTGGGACGCCGAGGGGAACCTCTGGGCGGCGGAGTTCGGGCAGGACACCTGGGACGAGCTGAACCTCATCGAGCCCGGCGGGAACTACGGCTGGCCGGTCGTCGAGGGCGCGACGGACGACGCCGCGGACGACGCGTACATCGACCCCGTCCGCCAGTGGGCCACCGACGACGCGAGCCCGAGCGGCATCGCGATCTCCGGCGACACGATCTTCATGGCGGGCCTCGGCGGCCAGCGCCTCTGGGTCATCCGGCCGGGCGCCGTGGTGACCGACCCCATCCCCGACGACCGCGTGACCGAGTTCTACACGCGCGAGTTCGGGCGGATCCGCGACGTGCAGGCCGCGCCCGACGGCTCGCTGCGCATGCTCACCGGCAACACCGACGGCCGCGGGACCCCGCGCGCGGGCGACGACAAGCTGCTCCGGGTCGAGCTCATGCCGATCCAGGCGGGATAATCTCTACCTCGTGACAGGCACCGCGATCATCATCGGCTACGACAGGGACACCCTCCGGGAGAAGGTGGACCTGCGGGCGGCCGGCGACCGCCTGGACGAGCTCGAGGCCCTCCGCAGCCTCTCCGCCATCACCGAGAAGGTCGCGCTGCTGCGCATGCTGGGCCGGCTCGACGAGGCGTGGGACATGGCGAACGCCGCCGTGCGCCAGGCGCGCTTCACGGGCGACCGGGAGACGCTGCTCGCGTGCCGCATCCGCCGCGCGCAGGTGCAGCAGTACCAGGGCAAGCTCGACATCGCGCTGCAGGACCTCGGCGGCTGCGTCGACGAGGCCCGCGCGCACGAGTGGTACGCGCTGGAGGCGTTCGCGCTGCAGCACCGAGGCAAGGTGCACTTCGACCGGGGCGACTACCGCCTCGCGCTCTCCGACTTCGAGGACGCGTACACGCTCCGCACGCGCGAGGGCCTGCCGAGCGACCAGCTGGAGAGCTCGGCGCTCGCGATCGACGTCGCCAAGGAGCGCATCGCCGCCCAGCCCGCGTGATGGGCTCCCTCCGATCCCGGCCCCGGGCGGTCGGCCGTGGCTGACCTCGCCCGGGTGCGGATCTGGGCCGAGGCCCTGATCGCGCTGCACCTCGACCCCTCGTGGACGTTCGCATTCGACCACGCCCGCACGCGCGCGGGCGCCTGCCACTACGGCGACAAGCGCATCACGGTGTCGCGGCACCTCGCGGGGCGGTTCGGGGACGACGAGATCCACCAGGTGCTGCTGCACGAGGTCGCGCACGCGCTCGCCGGATCCCGCGCCGGGCACGGCCCGAAGTGGAAGGCGACGGCCGCCGAGCTCGGCTACGAGGGGTCGCGGCTGCATTCGGGCGCCGTCGCCGAGGAGCTCGCGCCCTGGGTGGGCGCGTGCCCGGCGGGCCACGCGCACTTCCGCTACCGGAAGCCGACCCGGCCGCTCGCGTGCGGCCTGTGCTCCAAGCGGTTCGACCGGGCGCACCTCATCGCGTGGACGAAGCGCGAGGTGCCCTCCGGCGCCGCCGCGACCACCGCTCGACGCGAGGGCGCCGCGTGAGCAGGGCACCGGGATCCGAGCGGCCGACCGGCCAGTGGATCACCGACCCCGACGGACTGCGCTGGTTCCTCGACACGGGCGCCGTGAGCCTCGACCTCGCCTACACGGGGGCGCTCGGGGATCCCGAGCCGCGCGAGACGCTGCCCGACGCCGCGGCCCTCGGCGCGTGGCTGAGCGAGCACCTCGCGCCCGTGTCGGAGCCCGGCGAGCGCGACCTCGCGGACGCCCGCACGCTCCGGCAGACCATCGGCGACATCGCGGCCGCCATCGCGGACGGCGGGGAGCCGTCGTCGCGGGACGTCGACGTGCTCAACCTCTACGCCGCCACGCCCGACCTGCCGCCCGCGCTCGACGGCGGGTCCCGCCAGGCCGGCCGCGCGCTCGCCCGGCCCGCGCAGGCGCTCGCATCGGCGGCGCGCGACGCGGTGGCGGTGTTCGGGGCGGGATCCGAGCGGATCCACCGCTGCTCGGCCGACGACTGCACCGTGCTCTACCTCGACACGACGCGCTCGGGCACCCGGCGCTGGTGCTCGATGCGGCGCTGCGGCAACCGCGCGAAGGTGCGCGCCCACCGCGCCAGGCAGCTGCGGGAGCGGCGGACGGGGATCCCGGCGCGCGTCGCACCCGTCCCCGCCTTCGGGGACGACGACGGCCCGGGAGCCTGAGCCCCCGGGCCGCACGTGCGGATCCGCGTCACTCGCCGACGCGGACCTCCTTCCAGAACGCGACGTAGCCGCTGTAGTCCTGGCCCACGCGGTCGAACGACGACGGGATGGGCGTCGGGTACGACCAGGCCCGGTCCTGCAGCACGGTGTCGCCGTCCTTCACGGAGTAGTACTGCGTGTCGCCCTTCCACGGGCAGTGGTACGGCGTGGCGGTCTCCGCGAGGAGCGACATGTCGACGCTGGCGGGCGGGAAGTACCAGTTGCCCTCGATCTCGATGAGCTCGTCCTTGGGGGCCTCGGCGACGGTGACGCCGTTGATGACTGCCTTCATGTGATGACCTTCCGGTTGCGGGGCGTCGTCACGGTGCGGCGCCTGGTGCCCAGGGGAACACGCGCTCCTGGGTGCCCATTCCGCGCGCGGCGCGACGGGATCGCTCGCGACCTCAGGCGTCGCGGTGGAGGCGGTGCACGACCACGTCGGCGGGGCCCGCGGCGAGCGCCTCGGCCACCCGGTCGTCGTGTCCCGCGGCGTCGAGCCGGCGCGCGGAGACGCTCGCGGTGACCAGGTGCCCGACGGCCGGTCGGAGCTGCTGGTACGCGGCGCACGCGACGGCGGCCTCGGGCGACGTCGCGTCGATGCCGAGCGCGGCCAGCGCGTCGACCACGGCGCCCGCGGCGAGCTGGTCCTCGGCGCACGCGCGCCAGGATCCGTCGGCCTCGACGGCACCCGCGGCGACGACGGCCACGTACGCGCGGCGGCCGAGGGCGGTCTGCAGGGCGAGGATCCAGTCGGCGACGGCCGGGGCGTCCGCGAGGCCCGCGCTCACGACCGCGGGACGGGCCGGCATGGTCGCGAGGACCTCGTCGCGGCGGGCGGCGGTGGGCGGCGGGACGGAGGGCAGCGCGTCGACCCAGACGATGACGTCGGCCCCGGCGGCGATGCGACGGGCGCCCGCCACGCCGCCGTCGAGCCGGACCTGGTAGCGGGCCTGCGTCGACGGGTCGGGGTGCGCGGCGTCAGCGGAGGAGGTCACGATGGAGATGCTACGGGCGTCCACGGGCCGGACCCTCCGCGGATGACGCGCCGCGACGGCTCCGGCGCCCCGCGGCGCATGGCCTGGCGGATCACCTCGAAGTCGTCGCGCGTGATCTCGAGGAGCCCCGGCGCGAGCTTCCGACCCCACTCGATCGAGTCGCGCGTGAAGTCGAGCACGGGGACGAGCGGGCGGATGGGCGCGTCGACCGCGCCGAGGTCCCAGTCCATCCGCCGCCGCCACGGCCGCCACTCGCCCACGCGGCCCTGGTACGGCGCCGCGTCGGCGACCCGGCCGATCGCGGTGAAGGAGCGGAGGAGCTGCCCGTCGGGATACGACTCGCGCGGCGAGTAGTAGACGAAGCCGTCCGCCTCACCCAGCCGCTCGACCGGCTCGCGCGCGCCGCGGTTGACCTGCGCGATGCCGAGGTCCAAGCCGTCGAGCACGCGGTCGCGCGAGACGACGCCCACCCAGTACCTGATCATGTCCGTCCCATCCTGTCCCACGGCGGCCGGACGCCGGGCGCGCCCAGCCGGGCGGAGCACACTGGGGTCATGCGCGTGCTGCTGAAGACCATCCTCGACTGCGATCCCGACGCCGCCTGGCGCGCGCTCCACTCGCCCACCGTGATGCGGGAGGTCGCGGGTCCGCTCGTCGACTTCGTCCCGCTCGAGGACGGCGGCTTCCCGACGAGCTGGGACGGCCGCGAGCACGTCGCCGCGATGCAGACGGGCCCGTTCACCGCGGGACGCCAGAGCATCCGCCTGCGGGACATGAAGCCGCGCGTCGACGGCGTCCGCATCGTGCGCGACGACGGCCACGGGCTCTCCGGGCTCATGGCGATCCCCACGAGCATGCGGCACAGCATGGCCGTCTCGGCGGATCCCGCGGGCCCCGACGCCGACGGCCGCGTGAGGACCCTCTTCCGCGACCAGCTCGAGTTCGAGGCCGGCCTCCTCGGCCCCGCCATGTGGCCGACCTTCTGGGCGTTCTGGCAGTGGCGCGCGTTCCGCCTGCGCCAGCTCGCGCCGACGTGGGCGTACGACCCGCAGCCCGACGCGGCCGACGGCGCCGGCGCCGGCGCCGCGGGTGCGTCCGCCGCCTGACGCCACCCCGTCCGCCCGCCGCCCCGCGTCGCCCGACGCGTACGGTGTCCCCATGCCCTCCGCCGTCACCGCCCTCCACGTCGCCGACTGGCGCCGCCGCACGCACGAGATGTACGCGGAGGTGCGCTGGGTCGCGCAGACGGATCCCGCCGCCGCCCACGCGCTCTGGCGCCGCACGCGCGACGACATGTTCCGCAGCCACCCGGCGACGCCTCTCCTCCCCGAGCACCGCGCGGACTTCGACCGGCTCGACGTCGCGGACTACGACCCGGCGTGGCGGTTCGAGCTGGAGATCCACGACGACCGCGGCGAGGAGCGCCACGAGGTCGAGACGGGCACCGACGGCGTCGTGCCGTTCGAGCTGCTCGGATCCGTGCACCTGCCCGCCGCCGACGGCCGCGAGGCCGGCAGCCTCGACGTCTGGCGCCTCGCGAGCTACGGCGGCGGCCTGCACCTGCCCGTCAAGGACGCGTCGCACCGGCGCGAGGGCGGCACCTACGGGGGCGGACGCTACCTGCTCGACACCGTGAAGGGATCCGACCTCGGGGCGGGCGCGCCCGGCTCGATCGTCGTCGACCTCAACTTCGCCTACAACCCGTCGTGCGCCTACGACCCGGAGTGGGCCTGCCCCCTGGCGCCGGCCGGCGACGTGCTCGGATTCGAGGTCCCCGTGGGCGAGATGGGCTACCTCCCGAACTGACCTGCTACGGTGGCATCACTTGCGAGCACATCATCGTGCTCCCTGCGTCGAGAGAACGCGTTCCCTCCTCGCCCCGATCAGATCGCCGAACCGGCCGACGGGGTCGAGTGACATCTTTCTTTTGGCGAACGGATGCGCCCATCGGCGCCTTCGCCATCCTCCGCTTCCGTGCGCCTCCCGCACATCCCGAGAACGCACACCGGGGCGGACCCCTGCCTGGAAGGCAACTCCCCCGCATGACCACTGACACCTTCGGCGCGCTCGGCGTGCCCGCTCCCCTCGTCTCCGCCCTCACGGCGAACGGCATCACGACGCCGTTCCCCATCCAGGTGGACACGCTCCCCGACACCCTCAACGGCCGCGACGTGCTCGGCCGCGGCAAGACGGGCTCCGGCAAGACGCTCGCGTTCGCCATCCCGATGATCGCGCGCCTCGGCGGCGGCCTCGCCGGCGGCCGTCGTCGCCCGGGCCGCCCGCTCGGCCTCATCCTCGCGCCGACCCGCGAGCTCGCCACGCAGATCACCGCCGCCATGGCGCCGCTGGCCGAGGCCTACAACCTGACGACCACGACGATCTTCGGCGGCGTCTCGCAGCAGCGCCAGGTCGCGGCCCTCAAGGCCGGCGTCGACGTGGTCGTGGCCTGCCCCGGCCGCCTCGAGGACCTCATGAAGCAGGGCTTCGTGAACCTCGACGCCGTGGAGATCACCGTCCTCGACGAGGCCGACCACATGGCCGACCTGGGCTTCCTGCCCGTCGTCACGCGGATCCTCGACAAGACCCCCAACACCGGCCAGCGCATGCTGTTCTCGGCCACGCTCGACAACGGCGTGGACAAGCTCGTGCGCCGCTACCTGCACGACCAGGTGCTGCACTCCGTCGACGAGGCGAACTCGCCCGTCGCCGCCATGACGCACCACGTGTTCGAGACGACCGACGTCGAGTCGAAGCGCCTCCTCGTGCAGAAGCTCGCGTCCGGCTCCGGCCGCCGCATCCTCTTCATGCGCACCAAGCACCACGCCAAGAAGCTCGCGAAGCAGCTCACCGACGCGGGCATCCCGTCGGTGGACCTGCACGGCAACCTCTCGCAGGTGGCCCGCGACCGCAACCTCGCGGCGTTCTCCGCGGGCGACGTCAAGGTCCTCGTGGCCACCGACGTCGCGGCGCGCGGCGTGCACGTCGACGACATCGAGCTCGTGATCCACGTCGACCCGCCGGCCGAGCACAAGGCGTACCTGCACCGCTCGGGCCGCACGGCGCGCGCGGGCTCCGCGGGCGACGTCGTCACGATCATGCTGCCGGCGCAGCGCAAGGACGTGCAGCTCCTGATGCGCAAGGCCGACATCCACGTCACGCCGCAGCACGTCACCGAGTCCTCCCCCGCCGTGGCCGAGCTGACGGGCGCCGTCGCGGCGTACGTGAAGCCCGCGCCGCGCGAGACGAAGTCGGTCCGCGAGACCACCCAGCGCCAGTCGCAGGGCGGCCGCGCGAACGGCGGCGGACGCTCGCAGGGCGCCAACGCCCAGCGCAAGCGCGCCGCCCGCGACGGCGCGCCCGTCGGCGGCGGTCGCCGTGACGGCGCCGCGTCGGGTCGTCGTGACGGCGCCGCCTCCGGCGGACAGCGCGGCGGCGGCACGCCCCGCACGTTCAGCACCTCGTCCGAGGGCTTCGGCGGCGGCTCGTCCGTCGCCCCCGCGCGTCCCCGCCAGGAGCGCCCCGCGGCCTCCGGCGGCGCCGCGGCCGGCGGTCGTGCGCGCACGCACCGCCGCGTCTCCAGCGGACGCTAGAACGCACGGCGCCGAGCGCGCGCCGGCAGAGCGTCGAGGGCCCCCGTCCACGGACGGGGGCCCTCCGTCGTCCCCGGACGGGGCCCTCCGCCGTCTCCGAGAGACACACGACGACGCGTCCGTGCCCCGAGTCTCCACAGCTGAGGCAGCGCCTGGGGACGGTCAGGCGGACGCGCGGCGGCATCCGGTTACGGTGAGCCAATGACCCGCGCCGCCCTCGCCACCCGTGGCCCCTACCGCAAGGGCGTGGAGCGCAGGGAGCTCCTCATCCGCACCGCCATCGAGGTGTTCGCCGAGCAGGGCTACCGCAGCAGCTCGCTGCGCGAGATCGCGTCCCGCGCGGAGATCACGCCCGCCGGCCTGCTGCACCACTTCAGCGGCAAGGAGGAGCTGCTGCTCGCCGTGCTCGAGCGCCGCGAGGAGCGCCTCGCCGCCGCCATCGAGCTGCACCGCCCTCGCAGCGTCGCGGAGCACGCGGCCGTGGTCATCGCCGACGGCGAGCAGAGCGCCTGTCTCACGCGCGTCATCGCCGTCGTCTCGTCGGAGGCGTCGGCCGCCGGCCACCCGCTGCACCAGCTCTTCCGCGAGCGCCGCGCCCGGGAGCTCGAGCGCATCACCTCCGGCGTCATCGTCGACCAGGCGCGCGGGCTCATCGACCCGCAGCTCGACCCGTCCGCCGCGGCCGCCGTCGTGCTCTCCGCCATGGACGGCCTGCACGTGCAGCGCTGCTACGGCGTCGGGGCGGGCGCGAGCCAGGCGTTCGAGGACCTCCGTCGCCACTACCTCGAGCCGCCGGAGTTCGCGGAGCGGGCCCCCGCCGTCTGAACCGGGCCGCCTGGACCCGGGCCGTCCGATCCGGGCCGGCTGGACCGGCGAGCCGGTCGGAACTCCTAGGGCAGCACGCCCACCGAGGCGAGGGCTGCGCGGAGGAGCGCGCCGCGGCCGCCCTCCATGTCGGCCGAGACCGCGTCGGAGGCGGCCTCCTCCGGGGTCATCCAGGTGATCTCGAGCGCGTCCTGGCGCGGATCGCACGTGCCCGTCACGGGCACCACGTAGGCGAGCGACACGGCGTGCTGCCGGTCGTCGGTGTACGGGCTCGCGCCGGGGAACGGGAAGTACTCGGCCACCGAGAACGGCGTCGGGCTCGCGGGGAGCTGCGGGAACGCCATCGGCCCGAGGTCCTTCTCGAGGTGGCGGAAGAGCGCGTCGCGCAGGGTCTCGCCGTACATGACGCGGCCGGAGACGAGCATGCGGGTCATCTGACCGGTGACCGTGGCACGCAGCAGCACGCCGATGTCCTTGACCTGGCCCATGCCGTCGACCCGCACGGGCACGGCCTCCACGTAGAGGAGGGGCAGCCGCTGCCGGATCTGCGCCAGCTCCACGTCCGACAGCCAGCCGGAGTTCGGGTCGGGGATGTTCGGGTCCGGGGTGCGAACGGTCATGGTCCATTGTCACCCACGGCCGGAGCGCGGCGGCCCCCCGGCGCGCGGACCGGCTGCCGGGGGCGGATGCGAGGATGGGCGGGCCGGCCGATCCCCGCGTCCGCGCATCCGCCCGCTGCCGACGAGGACACCCGTGACCGCTCTCCCGCTGGATCGCGACGCCGTCCTCTGGTCGGCCTCGTCCGCCGAGCTCGCCGACCGACCGCTGCTCGTGCTGCTGCACGGCTTCGGATCGCACGAGGGCGACCTGTTCGGACTGTCGCCGTACCTGCCGCTCGGGCCCGTGGTCGCGTCGCTGCGCGCGCCGATCGCGCTGCAGGGCGGGTTCGCGTGGTTCCCGATCGTCCCCGGCACGCGGGGCGACCCGGACCCGGAGGCCGCCGACGCCGCGGCGCATGGCGTGCTCGACTGGCTCGACGCGCTGCCCGTGCGGCCGCGCTCGGTGGGCCTCCTCGGCTTCAGCCAGGGCGGCGCGACGGCCATCCAGCTCCTGCGGCTCGCGCCCGGGCGGTTCTCCTACGCGGTGCAGCTCAGCGGGTTCTCGGTGCGCGGCGACCACGCGGGCGACGCGGCCAACGCGGCCTCCCCGACGCCGGTGTTCTGGGGACGCGGCACGGCCGACCAGGTGATCCCGGACGAGGCCGTCGCCCGCACCGCGGCCTGGATCGGCGACCACACCGCCCTCACGGAGCGCATCTACGAGGACCTGCCGCACTCCGTCTCCGCGCCCGAGCTGCGGGACGTGTCGGCGTTCATCCGGGCGCACGCGGGCTGAGGCCCGCCGGCCCGGCCGGTTGTCGGGGGTCCGGAGGAGGATGGGCAGATGGATCCCGTCCTCGCGCGCTTCTCCCCGGCCACCCGGGAGTGGTTCCAGGGCGCGTTCCCCGGCCCGACCGCGGCGCAGACCGGCGCGTGGGAGGCCGTGCAGAAGGGGTCGCACGCGCTCGTCGTGGCGCCCACCGGATCCGGCAAGACGCTCGCGGCGTTCCTGTGGTCCATCGACCGGCTGGCCTCGCGGCCCGCGCCCGAAGACCCGATGCGCCGCACGCGCGTCCTCTACATCTCGCCGCTGAAGGCCCTCGCGGTCGACGTGGAGCGCAACCTCCGCTCGCCGCTCGTGGGCATCGTGCAGACGGCGAAGCGGCTGGGGGCCGAGCCGCCCGAGGTCACGGTGGGCGTGCGCTCCGGCGACACCCCGGCGGCCGATCGGCGCTCGCTCGCGAAGACGCCGCCGGACATCCTCATCACCACGCCCGAGTCGCTCTTCCTCATGCTCACGTCCGCCGCGCGCGAGACGCTCGCGGGGGTCGAGACGATCATCGTCGACGAGGTGCACGCGGTCGCGGCCACGAAGCGCGGCAGCCACCTCGCGCTCTCGCTCGAGCGGCTCGACGCGCTGCTCGAGAGGCCGGCCCAGCGGATCGGCCTGTCGGCCACCGTCAGGCCGCCCGAGGAGGTGGCGCGGTTCCTCGGCGGGCGCTCGCCCGTGACCATCGTGTCGCCGACGAACACCAAGGAGTTCGACCTGCGCGTCATCGTGCCGGTCGACGACATGACCGAGCTCGGCACCACGGCGCCGCTCGAGGGGTCGGCGGCGCAGGGGGACGCGCCGCAGCAGGGATCCATCTGGCCGCACGTGGAGGAGGGCATCGTCGACCTCGTGCTCCAGCACACGTCGTCCATCGTCTTCACGAACAGCAGGCGGCTCGCGGAGCGGCTCACGGCACGGCTCAACGAGATCTACACGGTACGGATCGAGGAGGGGCGCATCGACGCCGAGGGGCGGGCGGTCGCGAGCGGGTCGGCGACCGCCGGCGCTGTGCCCGTTCTCGCGGGGGCTGTCTCGTCAGTCGACCGGCCCGTCGACGCCACGGCCTTCTCCGCCACGCGCCGCACCGCGTCACGCGCGCCCGCCGAGGTCATGGCGCAGGCCGGGAGCACGGAGGGCGCGGATCCGGTGCTCGCCAAGGCGCACCACGGATCCGTCTCGAAGGAGCAGCGCGCGCTCATCGAGGACGACCTCAAGTCCGGGCGCCTGCGCTGCGTGGTCGCCACCTCCAGCCTCGAGCTCGGCATCGACATGGGCGACGTCGACCTCGTCGTGCAGGTGGAGGCGCCGCCCTCGGTCGCGAGCGGCCTGCAGCGCGTCGGCCGCGCGGGGCACCAGGTGGGCGAGGTCTCCCGCGGCGTCATCTTCCCCAAGCACCGGGCCGACCTCATCCACTCGGCCGTCGCCGCCGAGCGCATGGCGAGCGGGCAGATCGAGTCGCTGCGCGTGCCCGCGAACCCGCTCGACGTGCTCGCGCAGCAGACCGTCGCGGCCGTCGCGCTCGAGCCGCTGGGCGTCGAGGAGTGGTTCGACGTCGTGCGCCGGAGCGCGCCGTTCGCGACCCTGCCGCGCTCCGCGTACGAGGCCACGCTCGACCTCTTGAGCGGCCGGTACCCGTCCGACGAGTTCGCGGAGCTGCGGCCCCGCATCGTGTGGGATCGCGACGAGGGCACCATCGAGGGGCGGCCGGGCGCGCAGCGGCTCGCCGTCACCTCGGGCGGCACCATCCCGGATCGCGGCCTCTTCGGCGTGTTCATGGTGGGCGAGAAGGCGTCACGCGTGGGCGAGCTCGACGAGGAGATGGTCTACGAGTCGCGCGTCGGCGACGTGTTCGCGCTGGGGGCCACGAGCTGGCGGATCCAGGAGATCACGCACGACCGGGTCCTCGTCACGCCGGCGTTCGGCGAGCCCGGGAAGCTGCCGTTCTGGAAGGGCGACGGGCTCGGCCGGCCGCTGGAGCTGGGGCGGGCCATCGGGGCGTTCGTGCGGGAGCTGTCCGGATCCGCGGTGGACGACGCCCGGTCGAGGGCCGGCCGCGTGGGCCTCGACGACCGCGCCGTCAACAACCTGCTCGCGTTCCTCGACGACCAGAAGAAGGCCACCGGCCACGTGCCGAACGACCGCACGCTCGTGGTCGAGCGCTTCCGCGACGAGCTGGGTGACTGGCGCGTGGTGCTGCACTCCCCCTACGGGATGCAGGTGCACGCGCCGTGGGCGCTCGCGGTGGGCGCCCGGGTCACCGAGCTGTACGGCATCGACGGCGCGACCATGGCCAACGACGACGGCATCGTGGTGCGCATCCCCGAGACCGACGGCGAGCCGCCGGGGGCCGACCTGTTCGTGTTCGAGCCGGACGAGCTCGACGCCATCGTCACGCGGGAGGTCGGCGGATCCGCCCTCTTCGCCTCGCGCTTCCGCGAGTGCGCCGCGCGCGCGCTGCTCCTGCCGCGCTACAACCCCGGCCGCCGCTCGCCGCTCTGGCAGCAGCGCCAGCGCGCGTCGCAGCTGCTCGACGTCGCGCGGAAGTTCCCCGCCTTCCCGATCGTGCTCGAGACCGTGCGCGAGGTGCTGCAGGACGTCTACGACCTGCCCGCGCTCACGTCGCTCGCGAAGGACATCGAGGCCCGGCGCATCAGGATCGTCGAGACCACCACGGAGGACGCGTCGCCGTTCGCGCGCAGCCTCCTCTTCAGCTACGTCGGCGCGTTCATGTACGAGGGCGACAGCCCGCTGGCCGAGCGCCGGGCCGCCGCGCTCTCGCTCGACGCCGGGCTCCTCTCGGAGCTGCTGGGCCGGGCGGAGCTGCGCGAGCTGCTGGATCCGGCGGTCATCGCGCGCACCGAGCTGGAGCTGCAGCGGCTCGCGCCCGACCGGCGGGCGAAGGGGCTCGAGGGCGTCGCCGACCTGCTGCGGATCCTCGGCCCGCTCGACGCCGAGGAGGTCGCCGCGCGCCTCGAGCCCGAGGAAGCCGGATCCGCCGCCGACCACCTCGACGCGCTCGTCGCCGGCAAGCGCGCGCTCCGCGTCTCGTTCGGCGGGCAGCCGCGCGTCGCCGCCATCGAGGACGCCAGCCGCCTCCGCGACGCCCTCGGCGTGCCGCTGCCCATCGGCACGCCGCTCGCGTTCGTGGAGCCCGTGGCGGATCCGCTCGGCGACCTCGTCGGCCGCTACGCCCGCACGCACGGGCCGTTCACCATCGCGGACGCGGCCACCGGCATCGGCCTCGGATCCGCCGTCATCGCCGACACCCTCGCCCGGCTCAGCGCCCAGCGGCGCGTGGTCGAGGGCGAGTTCCGGCCGGGGGCGTCCGGCAGCGAGTGGTGCGACGTCGAGGTGCTCCGGCGCCTCCGCAGCCGCTCGCTCGCGGCGCTCCGCAGCGAGGTCGAGCCGGTCGAGCGCGCCGCCTACGCGCGGTTCCTCCCGGCGTGGCAGCACGTGGCGGGAGCCGATCGCGAGCGCGGGCTCCGCGGGGTCGACGGCGTGCTGCAGGTCATCGAGCAGCTCGCGGGCGCGCCCGTGCCCGCCTCCGCGTGGGAGACGCTCGTGCTTCCCGCGCGGGTGCGCGACTACAGCCCCGCGTTCCTCGACGAGCTCACCTCCACGGGCGAGGTCATCTGGTCGGGGGCCGGCACGCTCGCCGGCGCCGACGGCTGGGTGAGCCTGCACCTCGCCGACCAGGTCGCGCTCACGCTGCCCGAGCCCGACGCGCACGACACCGACGAGCTGCAGCGCGAGGTCCTCACCACGCTCGGCACGGGCGGCGGCTACTTCTTCCGGCAGCTGAGCGACGCCGTGGGGTCCACGGACGACAGGGCGCTCGTCACCGCGCTGTGGGACCTCGTCTGGGCGGGCCTCGTCACCAACGACACCCTGTCGCCGCTGCGGGCGCTGCTGGCCGGCGGATCCACGGCGCACAAGACCCCGCAGCGGGCGCCGCGCGAGCGCATGTACCGCGGCGGGCGCATGCCGCGAGCCGACATGCCCACGCGCACGGGCCCGTCGACGGCGGCCGGGCGGTGGTCCATCGTGCCGCTCGCCGAGACCGACGCCACCGTGCGGGCCGCGGGCACGGCCGAGCTGCTGCTGGAGCGGTACGGCGTCGTCACGCGCGGATCCGTCATGACCGAGCGCGTGCCCGGCGGCTTCGCGCTCACCTACAAGGTGCTCGCGGGCTTCGAGGACACCGGGCGCGCGCGACGCGGGTACTTCATCGAGACGCTGGGCGCGGCGCAGTTCTCCACGGGCGGCACGGTCGACCGGCTGCGCGGCTTCACGCGGGATCCGGACGCGGGCGAGCGACCGCTGGTCGCGCTGACGCTCGCGGCCACGGATCCGGCGAACGCCTACGGGGCGGCGCTGCCCTGGCCGCGGCTCGACGGGTCGGGCGGCGGGTCCGAGACCGGGTCCGACGCGGGCGCCGGCGCCGGCAGCAGCCCGGGAGCCGCGGACGCGGGCGGGGACTCCGCGTCCACCGTGGCGGAGTCCGGCAGCGTCGACGCGCGCGGCGAGCGCCCCACCGGCCATCGCGCGGGCCGGAAGGCGGGCGCGCTCGTGGTGCTGGTCGACGGCGAGCTGGTGCTCTACGTGGAGCGCGGCGGCAAGACCGTGCTCCTGTTCGACGACGACGAGGCCGTGATCCGCGCGGCGGCGGAGTCGCTCGGCGGGATCGTGCGACGCGGAGGAGTCGCGAAGCTCGCGATCGAGAAGGTCAACGGCGCGTTCATCCTCGGCACCCCGCTCGGCACGGCGCTCCAGGAGCACGGCTTCTCGGCGACGCCGCGCGGGCTGCGGATGCGGTCGTGAGCGCGCGCGCGGGCATCGACACGCGCCCGGCAGCGAGCGCCGGCGCCGTCCCGGTCACGGGAGCCGCGCGTGCCTGAGGGCGACACCGTCTACCGCACCGCCGCGCACCTGCACGAGGCGATCGGCGGGCAGGTGCTCACGCGCAGCGACTTCCGCGTGCCGAAGCACGCGACGCTGGATCTGGCGGGCCGGGAGGTCGACGAGGTGGTGAGCGTGGGGAAGCACATCCTCCACCGCGTCGGCGACCTCACGATCCACAGCCACCTCAAGATGGAGGGCTCCTGGCACATCTACCAGCACGGCACCGCGTGGCGACGGCCGGCCTTCGAGGCGCGCGTCGTGCTCGAGACGGCGGAGCGCGTCACGGTGGGATTCTCGCTGGGGGTGCTGGAGGTGATCCCGCGCGACCAGGAGCACACGGTCGTCGGGCACCTGGGGCCGGACATCCTCGGGCCGGACTGGGGCGACGCGGCGGCCGAGGAGATCGTGCGGCGCATCTCCGCGCAGCCGGAGCGGGCCATCGGCCTGGCGCTGCTGGACCAGCGGAACGCGGCCGGCATCGGCAACGTCTACCGGGCCGAGCTCTGCTTCCTCCGTGGCGTGCTGCCCACGAGGCCCGTGGCCGAGGTGCCGGACCTGCCCGCGATGATCGCGCTCGCCCGCCGCACCATGCGCGCCAACCGCGACCGCATCGAACGCACCACCACGGGCGACCTGCGCCGCGGCCGCACCGACTGGGTCTACGGCCGGAAGGGCAAGCCGTGCCTGCGGTGCGGCACGCGGATCCAGCAAGGCCAGCTCGGCGACCCCGTGCGCCCCGGCATGGGCGCGCAGGACCGGGTCACCTACTGGTGCCCGCGCTGCCAGACCTGAGCCGCGGCGCGCGAGCCGGTCAGTCCCTGGGCGTCGACGCCGACGGCAGCTCGGGCGCGGGCGCACCGCCCGCCGCGAGCCGCGCCTCCTCCGTGCCGACCACCGAGTGGCGGCGTCCGTAGAGGAAGTAGACCGCGAAGCCGAGCACCAGCCAGACGACGAAGCGCACCCAGGTGAGCGTCGTGAGGTTGAGCATCAGCCACACGCAGAGCACGGCCGAGAGGATCGGCAGCCACGGCATGAACGGCACGCGGAACGACGCGCGGATGTCGGGCCGCTTCTTCCGCAGGACGATCACGCCGATGCTCACGAGCACGAACGCGGACAGCGTGCCGATGTTGATCATCTCCTCGAGCACGCCCACGTCGGTGAAGCCGGCGAGGGCCGCGACGACGACGCCCGCGATGATCTGCACCCGCACCGGCGTGCGGCGCTTCGCGCTCGTGCGGCTGAGGCCGCGCGGCAGCAGGCCGTCGCGGCTCATCGCGAAGACCACGCGCGCGAGGCCGAGCAGCAGCACCATCAGCACGGTGGTGAGGCCGAGCAGCGTGCCGATGGAGATGACCTGCGCCGCCCATCCGGCGCCGACCGCGGTGAACGCGGTCGTGAGCGACGGATCCTCCGCGTCGGCGAGCACCGTGTACGGCACCATGCCGGTGAGCACGAGGGTCACGAGCACGTAGAGCACGGTGACGACGGCGAGGCCCGCGAAGATCCCGCGCGGCAGGGTGCGCTGCGGGTCCTTCACCTCCTCGGCGCTCGTGGCGACCACGTCGAAGCCGATGAACGCGAAGAACACGAGCGAGGCGCCGGCGAGCAGGCCGTAGAGGCCGTACTGCGTGGGCTCCTGTCCGCTCGCCCAGGAGAAGAGGGACTGGGTCCAGACGTCGGCGGACGCGCCCTCGGCCGGGCGCTGCGGCGGGATGAAGGGCGAGTAGTTCTCCGGCCTGACGTAGAAGGCGCCCACGACGATCACGAACAGCACGACCCCGACCTTCAGCACGGTGAACACGCTCGAGACGCGGCTGGAGAGCTTGGTGCCGAGCACGAGCAGCACGGTGAAGATCGCGGTGATGAGCACCGCGCCCCAGCTGATCCCGAGCCCGAAGACGGTGATCGTGGAGGGGATGTCGAGCCCCGCGAGCTGGAGCGCCGACTCCAGGTAGATGCCCCAGTACTTGGCGATTACCGCGGCCGCCGTGAGCATCTCGAGGATGAGGTCCCAGCCGATGATCCACGCGAGCAGCTCGCCCATGGTCGCGTAGGTGAAGGTGTACGCGCTGCCCGCGACGGGCACGGCGGAGGCGAACTCGGCGTAGCACATGATCGCCAGGCCGCACGTGACGGCGGCGAGCACGAACGCGAGCGTGACGGACGGTCCCGCGTAGTTGCCGGCCGCCTTCGCGCCGACGGAGAAGATGCCGGCGCCGACCGCGACGGCGACGCCCATGAGCATGAGGTCCCACGTGCCGAGGGAGCGGGTGAGGCTGCGTTCGCCTCCCGCGGCGTCGGCGAGCGACGACTCGATGCTCTTCGTGCGGAACAGGCTCATGGGGCGTCCGTTCGGTCGGCGGGCTCGGGGAACGGGGATCGAGCCTACCGGCGGGTGGGGGAATGCCCCCGTACGGGGGCGCTGCTGCGTCCTGGTGCGGATGCGCGGGCGCCCGACACGCCCGGCCCGCGGAGAAGCGGGAGAAGCGCCGAGGAGAAGTGATCGGAGCACCTAGGCAGGCATGAGGAGCAGTGCTTCTCTGGAGGAGCGGTCAAGCAGCGTGCCGCGTCCGACTCGAGTCCGGAAGGTCCTGAGTGACCGCAACGCTGCGCACGCGCGCCCTCGCCGCCGCCCCTCCCGCCCTCGCGCCCGGCCTCACGGCAGCGCGGGACGAGAAGCGTCGGCTGACCCACGAGCGGTTCGTCCGCGCCGCGGCCGTGGCCGAGGACGCCGCGGGCGAGGCCGAGCGCCGCCGCCTGCACGACCAGATCGTGCTCGACCACCTCGAGCTCGCCGACCAGCTCGCGCGCCAGCACTCGGGCCGTGCGCACGACTGGAGCGACCTGCGCCAGGTCGGCTACCTCGGCCTCGTGAAGGCCGCGCGCCGCTACGACCCGGGGTTCGGCGCGCCCTTCGTGTCGTTCGCGATCCCCACCATCTCCGGCGAGATCAAGCGCCACCTGCGCGACAACGGGTGGGTGATCCGCCCGCCGCGGCAGGTCCAGGAGCTGCGGCACGCGCTGCTCGCGGCCGTGCCGGCGCTCACGCAGCGCCTCGGCCGCACGCCGACCGACGCCGAGCTCGCCGCGCACACCGGGCACGCGCGCGAGGAGGTCGCCGAGGCGCTCGCGGCGCACTCCAGCCTCCGGCCCGCGTCGCTCGACTTCACGGTGCACGAGGACGAGGGCACCTCCCTCGCGGACACCATCGGCACCGACGACCCCGGCTACGCGCGCGCCGAGCGCACGGTGCTGCTGGACGCGGCGCGCGGCGTGCTCAGCGATCGCGACCGGCGGATCCTGCACCTGCGCTTCGTCGACGAGCGCAGCCAGAGCGAGATCGCGGCCGAGCTCGGGGTGACGCAGATGCAGGTCTCGCGGCTGCTCGCGCGGATCCTCGGGGCGTTGCGCGCCGAGCTGACCCGCGGCGAGGCCGAGACCCTGCCGGAGATGGCGCCGCTGGCCGCCGTGTCGCCGATCCGGCCGCGCGGGGTCGACCGGCGCACGGCCTGAGGGCGGCGCACGCGCCGGCGCCCTCCGGATCCGCTCAGGAGGTCGGCAGCGCGCCCGTCCGCACGACGCGGCGCGCGACCTCGACGAGCTTCACGTTGCCGTCCTGCGAGTAGCGGCGGAGCACCTGGAACGCGCGGTCGGCGTCGAGCGAGAACCGCTCCATGAGGATCCCCTGCGCCTGGCCGATGACGGAGCGCGATGCGAGACCGAGCGCCAGGTCGTCCGCGGCGTCCCACGCGGCGAGCGCGATGCGCGCGTGCACCGCGACCTCCTCGGCCACGGCGCGGTCGGCCGCCGCGAGCGCCCCGGTCGCGCGGTGCAGCGCGACGGCGCCACCCCCGGCGTACGCGTCGCCGCCGTCGGCCAGCGCGACGAGCAGCAGCCCGGGTCCGACGGGCACGCGGCCGTCCACGAGGAGCGCGCCGAGCGCGCCGCCGGACTCCCCCGCCGTCGCGACCTCCGACGCGCGCGGCAGGACCACGGCGGCGCCCGTCGCGGAGGAGGCCTCGAGGAGGGCGGCGAGCAGCAGCTCGACGCCGGCGGCGCGGCTCGGAGCGGCGTGGAACGCGGCGACGACGTGGACGGGCAGGGTCGAGCGGTGCTGCTCCATCCGGCCCCTTCCCTGTGGTCGGGGACGGCGGCGGCTCCTCGGGTCCGGCATGCCGTGGCCGGCCGTGGCCCGCCGCGTCGCGGGGGAGACGCCGAGCCCCGGCTCGACCATTCGAGTATCGCACCATGGGTTTGCGCCCTAAGCATCTGGGAGGAGAACTCACGGGGAGCCGTTCGCGGCCGCGCCCCGCGCGACAGGAGGCGCCGATCCGGCGGCGGCGCAGGCGCGCCTGCCATGCTCGGTGCATGGCCACCCTCATGCGTCCCCGTCGCGGGAAGATCATCGCCGGCGTCTGCGCCGCCCTCGCCGACCGCTTCGGCATCAGCCGCTTCCTCGTCCGCCTGCTGTTCGTGCTCTCGATCGTGCTGCCGGGCCCGCAGGTCCTGCTGTACCTGATCCTCTGGATCGTCTTCCCCAAGCAGCGCTGACCCGGCCCGGCGCCGCGCGCCGCACCGCGTCGCCGACCCGGGATCGTCCCGCGCCGGAAACGCCGCCGCAACACCCGGTTCCCAGACTGGGGAGACCCCTCTCCCGTCCGGATGGAGCCGCATGCCCGCTCGTCGACGCGCCCGTGCCCGGATCCGCATCGGCGGTCGCGCGCTCGCCGCGACGGCGCTCGTGCTCGGCCTCGCGGCGGGCGGCGGGGTCGTCGCGGAGCCCGCCCGCGCATCCGCGGACGGCGCCCCTGGCGCATCGGCCATCTCCTCCCCGGCCGCCCCGGCCGTCGTCGACCTGGGCGTCGCCGACGCGGTCGCCCTCCTCGAGGCCGGATCCACCACCTCCGTCGAGCTCACCCGCGCCTACCTCGCCCGCATCGACGCGTATGACGACGACGCAGGCGACGACGGCCCGGGCCTGCAGGCCGTCATCACCACGAACCCGGACGCGCTCGCGACGGCCGCGACGCTCGACGCGGAGCGCGCGGCCGGCGCGATCCGCGGCCCGCTGCACGGCGTCCCCCTCGTCGTGAAGGACAACCACGCCACCGCCGACATGCCCACCACGGTCGGCAGCGCGGCGCTCCGCGACTACCGCACGACGGCCGACTCCACCGCGGTCGCGCGGCTGCGGGCGGCCGGGGCGATCATCCTCGCGAAGACGAACATGTCCGAGTTCGCGTGGCACGGCACGTACACGCTGGGCTCGGCCCGCGGCCGCACGGCAAACCCGTACGACCGATCGTGGAGCGCGAGCGGATCCAGCGGCGGCACGGCCGCGGCCGTCGCGGCCGCCTACGCGCCGGCGGGGCTGGGCACAGACTCGTGCGGATCCATCCTGGGGCCCGCCACGCACCAGTCGCTCGTGGGCTTCCGGCCGACGATGGGGCTCACGAGCACGGCCGGCATCGTGCCGCTCTCGCCCCGGCAGGACGTCTCGGGCCCGATGACCACCACGGTCGCCGACGCGGCGCTGATCACCGAGGTGCTCGCGGGGCGCGACCCCGCGGATCCGCTCACGGAGATCGCCGACCAGCAGGACACCGATGCGTACGTCTCCGGCCTGTCGACCACCGCCCTCGCCGGGACGCGCATCGGGCGGGTGCGCTGGGACATCCCGGAGGATCCCGAGCGGCCGGGCCTCGCCGAGACGACCGCGCTCATGGACGAGGCGGTCCGCGACCTCGAGGCCCAGGGCGCCGAGGTGGTGGACGTGCCGCTCACGCGGGAGTTCGTGGAGCGGACGCTGCAGAGCGGCGGATGGCGCGACATGCGGCCCGCGATCGACCGCTTCCTCCGCGAGACGCCGGCGACCTGGCCGGCGCGCGTCGCCGCTCGCACGGAGCCCGCCGACGTGCTCTCCTTCGCCGACGTGATGGCCGACCGGCCGAGCGCGCTCACCGACTCCGACATCGCGTACTTCCTCAGCCACGCGGACGTCCCGAACTCCGACTACGACCGGTCGATCGCGGAGCAGGACGCCGGCAAGTCGGCGATGGACGCGTTCTTCGCCGAGCAGGGGATCGACGCGCTCGCGATGCCCACGAGCGCCACCAGCGCGACGCCGACCTGGGCGGGCACGACGTTCTGCGACATCGGCGCGAACACCGGGATCCCGACGATCTCCGTGCCGGCCGGCTTCACCTCGACGGGCGCTCCTGTCGGCCTCGAGCTCGCCGCGCCCCGCAGCCACGACGGCGACCTGCTCGCGATGGCGTACGCGTTCGAGCAGGCGACGAAGCACCGGGTCGCGCCGGGGACGACGCCGGAGCTGGCGGCGGTCGCGGCGGACGAGACGGCGGACGCCGACAGGACGGCGACCCGAGCGGGATCCCCGGCATCCGCCCCGCAGGCCGCGGGCGCCGCGCGCATCGCCGGGGGCGGCGTCAACACCCTCACGCAGAACGCCGTGATCGCCGCGGGCGTCGCGCTCGTCGGCGGGGCGGTCATGGCGGTCGGCGGCCTGCGTCGCCGCCGATCTCCCGGCGGCCGCGCCGGCTGATCCCGCGAGCTGCGCCCCGGGCGGAGGCCGCCTGCGCGGCCGGCCGCGGGTCAGCCGCGCGCCCTCCGTCGCCGACGGCGACGCACGAGCACCAGCCCACCGCCGGCGACCAGCAGCCCGACGGCCGCGGTGACGGCGCCGGGGGCGAGGTCGGATCCGGTGCGGGCGAGCGTCGCGGCGTGCGCGCTGCCACGGGTCCCGGGGTGCGCCGCCGCGGCCGCGGATCCGCCGGTCGTCGCACCGCTGTCCGCGGGGGCGGACGAGGCGGCCGGACCGGGCGACGGATCCACGGTCGCGGCACCCGCGAGGGAGACCGTGCCGTCGGCGGCGACCGTGATCTTCGCGGTCATCGCGGCCGCGAGGTCGATGCGCTCCCAGCTGCCGGCCGTACCGAGGTCGAGCGGCTCGCCCGAATCGATGGCGGTGAGGGCGAGCACCTGCCGGCGCTGGGCGTCGGTGAGGTCGGGGCGGCTGGAGCGGAGGAGCGACTCGGCGCCGTCCGGCACGGTCATCGGCTGCCCGGCCGCGCCCACGAGCGGGAAGCCGTAGGTGAGCCGCTGGCGGTAGACCGCGAGCGCCTGGTCGGTCGGCAGGTAGGGCGTGTCCGCGGCGATGCAGACCGCGAGCGTGGCACCGCAGCCGGCCTCGAGCACCTGCCGCAGCTCCGTCGTGGCCTGGGCGTAGAGGTCGCGGAACTCGGGGTCGGCCCAGCGGCGCTGCACGATCTTCTGGCCCATCATGTGACCGGCCATCACGTCCATCGGGTAGTGCGCTGCCATCACGATGCGGTTGTTGCCGGCGTCGGACGCGCGGGCGAGGATCTGCGGGGCGAGCTCCGGCAGCATCGTCGCGAGCGAGACGCCCTGCCAGAACGCCTGCGACGTGTGGCCGCTCGGGTAGGAGCCGTCCTGCCCGGCCCACGCGTTGCCGCCGGGCTTGTCGCGGTACTGGAGGCGCTCCGGGAAGCGGACGTAGGGACGCGGGTTGGCGTAGTGGTTCTTCGCCGGGCCCGTCGACCCGCCGCGGCCCACGAGGCCGTTCTCCTTGTTGAGCAGCGCCGCCGTCTTCGGCAGCTGCCCGGCGTCGCGCGCGGCCTTGTAGATCGCGCCGAGGCGGGCGCCGAGGCCGTCGGACATCGACACGGACATGTCGGCGTACTGGTCGATGATCGCACGGTCCGACTGCGCCTTCGGGGCGGACTGGTTGATCTGCACGGTCATGTCGTCGTTGAGCTGCATGATGTCCGGCCGGCCGCTCTTCAGCGCCGGGAACGCGTCGAGCATGGGGACGAAGTCGTAGGTCGCGTCGGACGCGTAGACGTGGTCGATCGTGGCCTGGTCGAACGGCGCGGGCGCGGTCGCCGCCTGCGCGGAGGACGCTCCGGGGCCCGCGAGCACGACGCCGAGGAGCACGGTGGCGGAGAGGAGCGCGGCGATGCGGGCGCGTGGGCGGACGGTCGTGGTGGCGGTGATGATGGTGCCTTCCGTGGGGTCGACGGCCGAGCGGCCTCCCGCACGGTAGGGAGGGACCGTGACCCCGCGGCCTCCGCCCGGTGAACCGCGCATGGACGCGCGGCGAGGGGGAGGGATCGTTCCCGCCCGGCCGTCCGTCATCCGTCGGCGGGACGCGCCCGCCCCCGCCTCACCCGCGCGACCGCGGGACCCACTCGCGCACCAGCGGCTCCAGCGTCATGCCGCCGCCCGCGCGGATCCGGTCGATGCTGCCGTCGGCGCCGCGCTCGGCCGTGACCTCCTCGCCGACGGATCCGAACCCGTCGCCCTCCACGATGCGCGCCGACGCGTCGCCCGTGCGTTCGAGCACGTCCACGGAGTCGAGCGGGTGCTCGGCCGTCGGGTCGATGCGGAGGAAGCGGTCGCCGATGACCTGGTAGTCCTGCATCCCCCACACGTTGGCGAAGCGACCCGCGAAGGGCGCGTCGACCGCGGCGCGCTCCTCCGCGGTGGCGGCCGAGTCCGCGAGGAGCAGCTCGAGGATGCCCGTGCTGAGCGCCGCGGCCGGGCCGTCGATCGCGTTGGTGAGGACGGTGACGGCCCACCCGCTCACGGGATCCACCGCCGTGCGCGTGATGTGGCCCGGGTACCCGCCCGAGTGGCCGATGACCGTGGCCTCGTGCGCGCCGGATCCGACGCGCTCGATGATGAGGCCGTAGCCGTAGCGGCGGGTGCCGGCCGCGTCCGCGCTCGTGTCGTAGCGCGGCCGCTGCTGGATGCGCTTCGACGCGGCCGAGAGGAGCCGCTCGTCGTCGGGCAGCACGAGCGCGGAGAAGAAGGAGACGAGCTCCGCCGCGGTGCTCGTGACGCCCGTGGCCGCGGCCATGGCGCGCGTGTCGACGTGCGGGAGGACGCTGCGCTCGCGCGAGGTGCGGAGCGAGGTGGACGCGGCCGCGTACTCGTCCGCGCGCGCCGGGACGTACTCCGCGGTGGTGTCGCGGAGGCCGAGCGGGGCGGCGATCCGCTCGGCCAGGTAGTCGGCGAAGGAGAGGCCGGACGCCGACTCGATCACGAGGCCGAGCAGGGAGTACCCGATGTTCGAGTAGTTGAACGCGGTGTCGGGCGCGACCTTGGCGACGCCGGGCGCGGTCGCGATGGCCAGGAGGTGCGCGCGGTCGGGGAACGGGCCGGAGTGCTGCCAGTGGTCGCCGTCGGGCCCGTCGCGGAGGACGCCCGCGCCGTGCTCCAGGAGCGCGGCGACCGTGACGTCGGCGAGCTCGGATCCGGCGTCGGCCAGCTCGGGCACGTGCCGGCCGAGCGTGTCGTCGAGGCGGAGGGCGCCCTGCTCGGCGAGCTGCAGGATCGCGGTGGCGGCGAACGACTTCGAGTGCGACGCGACCCGGAAGAGGTGCGCGGGGGTGAGCGGCGCGTCGGTGGTGGGATCGGCGACGCCGAACGCCTCGCTTAGCACGACCTCGCCGTGCCGGGCGATGGCGACCTGGGCGCCGGGGACGCGGGTCTGCCAGACGCGGTGGTCGAGCCAGGTGCGGACGTAGTCGAGGATCTCGGTCATGGGGGTGCTCCGGGGATCGGGGACGGCGGGCGTGCCGGACTCTACGCGACCCGGGCTCGCCTCCGTCTGATCCGCCCGATCCGCCGAGCGAAGGGCCCGCGCGCGGCCCCATCCGCGGAGCGAACGTCTCGCGCTCCCCGCTGGGCGCCTCCTGGACGGGCGGGACGATCGGCGGGCCCGTCACGTCTCCTGGGTGACGCACCACCCGACAGGAGCAGCCATGGACGACCCGACCCGCGGATCCCGTGCCGCGCAGACCGCATCCGCATCCGCCGGCCCGACCGGCGCCCGCACCACCGCCACCCTCGGCGCCGACGGCCGAGGGGCCACGCGATGAGCGCCCGCTCCGCCGGCCCCGTCCTCCGCCGCCGACCGCGGGCCACGCGCGCGGCCGCCGTCACCGGGCTCGTCGTGGCGATCGTGGCCGTGGTCGTGGTGCTGCTGCCCGTGCTCGGGTTCATCGGCGCGGCCGATGCCGCGACCGCCGGCCAGCTCGACGTGCCCGTGACCCTCATCGCGCTCGGCGTGGGCGTGTCGCTGGTGGTCGCGGTCGTGATGCTCGGCATCGCCGCCCGCACCCGGGACGGCCGGGTCGCGTGGGTCGCCGCGGTCTCGGCCGTGGTCGCGACGCTCGTGGGATCCGCGTGGCCGCTCGTCGCCACCGTGATCGCGAGCGTCGACCAGGTGCAGGACGCGATCCCGTTCCTGCAGGACCTCGTCGGGCGCGTGCTCGGGGGCTGACCCGCGCGCCTGTCCCGACGCCGCGGACCCGACGACCCGCGCCCGACGCACGAGCGGCCGCCGACCCGAGGGTCGACGGCCGCTAGCGTGCGGGGCGGGACTACTCGCGGACGAGCACCAGCTCGGAGAGCGGCAGGCGCGAGCGAGGGGCGGTCTCGCGCTCGGCGAGCGGACCCTCGAGCGCGTCGGCGGGAGCGACCGTGCCGACGGCCGTGACCGTGAGCGGCTGCAGGTTCTCGGGCAGGTCGAACGCGGCGGACAGCGTGCCGAACTCGACGCCGGCCATCTGGTGCGTGTGGAGGCCCTCGGCCTGCGCCTGCACGGACAGGTGGGCGACGGCCTGGCCGAGGTCGTACGCGGCGTAGGGGCGCTTCTCGCCCTCGACCGTGGAGGTCTCGGCGATCGCGACGACGAGCGCCGACGCGTTCACGGCCCACGCCGCGTTGAAGCCGATGAGGGAGTCGACGATGGTGTCGAACGCGTGCGTGCCGCGGCGGGCGACGATGAAGCGGCGCGGCTGCTGGTTGCTGCCGGACGGCGCCCAGCGCGCGGCCTCGAGGAGGGCGTCGAGCTGCTGGTCGGAGACGGTGGCGTCCCGGTCGAAGGAGCGCGGGCTCCAGCGGGCGTCGAGCTCGCGCACGATCGGCACGGCTGTGTCGGCGGTGCGGGCGGTGGATGCGGTGGGGGCGTCCTCGGTGAGGGTCATGGCGGTCCTTCGGTCGATGTCGGGGATGCGGCACAGCGGCGGGCCTCGCGGATCACAATGCGGGACGCCGCCCGGCTATTCCTGGGTGACGCGGGGGCGGCCGGACCCGCGCGGATCACCGCGCGAGCGGGTCGCGCACCTCCTCGAAGCGGCCCGACTCCGCGGAGCGGCCGGCGGCCTCCATCAGCGCGAGGCTGCCGAGGTTGTCGCGGCCGCTGGTCTCGGGCGGCGGGCCGCCGAGGATCGAGAGGGCGAAGGCGCGCAGGCCCGCGGCGCGGCCGATGAGCGGCAGCGTCTCGAGGTCGAGCTCGCGCTCGGCGCCCGCGGCGTCGCGGATCCCGACCCGGTCGGCCGAGACGCCCTCGCCGCGGCTCGTGAAGGTCAGCTCGCCGTCCTCGCCGGAGATGCGCCACTCGCCCGCCCAGGGTGTGACGGGTCCGCGGTGCAGCCAGCTGCCGCGGTAGTCGACGATCAGGCCGCCCTCCAGCTCGATGACCATGGACGCGACCGCGGGGTCCTGGTAGTGGCTGAACGACGGGCGGCTGGTGCGGGCGAACACGCGGACGGCCTCGCGGCCGGTGACCATGCGGATCAGGTCGAAGTGGTGGATCGCCATGTCGTTGATGATCGGCTGCGGGAACCGGTAGTGCGGGTAGTCGTCGGGCTCGTCGTTGTCCCACTGGCGGAAGTCGATCTCGATGGTCGCGACCTCGCCCAGCGCGTCGGCGGCCAGCAGCTCGCGCACGCGGCGGGGGGCGGGGTACCAGCGGTAGTTCTGGCTGACCTGCACGATGAGCCCGAGCTCCTCGGCGCGGCGGACGACGGCGGCGGCCTCGGCGGTCGAGTTGGCGAACGGCTTCTCGACGATGACGTGCTTGCCGGCCTCGAGCGCCTCGAGGGCGAGCGGGGCGTGCGTGACGGCAGGGGCCGTGACGATGACGGCGTCCGCCTCCACGGCGGCGAGCGCGTCGGCGAGCGAGGCGAACGCCGCGGACGCGGGGAGTCCGAGCAGCGCGCGCACCCTCTCGCGGGTGGGCTCGCTCGGTTCCACGATCGCGGCCACCTCGATCTCGTCGACGCGGGGCACGGCGTTGCGCGCCCAGTCGCCGCCCCAGCCGCCGAGGCCGACGTGGATCACGCGGACGCGGGGGCCGTCATAGGCGGGGGCGGCGGGAGCGTCGGGCGCGGGCGAGGCGGCGGGAGCGGCCGGCGTCCCCTTCGCGGCGCTCATCGGGCGAGGAACCAGTCGCGCGGGTGCTCGTCGGCTGTGAGGTCGGCGCGGCCGTCCGTGGGCGCGACCCAGCGGGCGGCGTTCGCGAGCACGCGGCGGATGTCGGGGTGGTGGTACACGGGGTACTCCTGGTCGCCGGGCGAGAAGTAGAAGACCCGGCCGCGGCCGCGGTGGTACGCGACGCCCGAGCGGAAGACCTCGCCGCCCGCGAAGGTGGAGAGGAACACCTCCTCGTCGGGGCGCGGGATGTCGAACTGCTCGCCGTACATCTCCTGCCGGTCGATGACGATCGGGTGCGGGATCCCGGTGGCGATGGGGTGCTGCGGCGCGATGGTCCAGACCAGCTCGCGCTCGCCGTCGTTGCGCCACTTCAGCGAGCACGTCGTGCCCATCAGGCGCGTGAACACCTTCGAGTAGTGGCCCGAGTGCAGCACGACGAGGCCCATGCCAGCGTGCACGTGGCGGATCACGCGCGCGACGACCTCGTCGGACACCTCGCCGTGCGCGACGTGGCCCCACCAGTAGAGGACGTCGGTGCCGGCGAGGCGCTCCTCGGTGAGGCCGTGCTCCGGATCCTGCAGCGTGGCGGTGCTCACGGACGCGTCGTCGCCCAGCAGCTCGCGGAGGCCGTCGGCGACGACGGCGTGGATCCCGTCCGGGTAGTGCGACAGGACCGTCGCGTCCCCCCGGCTCTCGTGCACGTTCTCGTTCCAGACGACGATGTCCATGGCGCTCCTCGTTCGGCGGTGATCGGGGTTCGGGATGGGCGCCGGTCCTGTCGGCCCGGGATCGGCCTGACGACGCGGCATGCCCGCGCCTACGATCGTACGCATGCCCCGCGCCGATGCGGGCGACCCGGGAGGCCGCATGAACGCCATCGCCCACGACCCGACCCGAGCGATCCGATGACCGGCCCGACCGGCGCCGCCCGCCCCGCCGCGTCCACCCGCCCGACCGACAAGGCCGTGCACGCGTGGTCCCTCGACGGCACGCTCGGGCGGCCGCGCGTTCCCGGGCCCGACGGATCCGGCCCGACCACCCGGGGCGGACGCGCGGCGGACGCGCTCGACCTCCTGGATCTCCCCGCCGAGCTGGCGCGGCGCGGGTACCGGGCCGTGCAGATCACCCACTTCCAGCTGCCCACGCGGGACGCCGGCTACCTCGCCGAGCTGCGGGCGTCGCTCGCGGCGTCGGGGATCACGCTCGACGCGTTCCTCGTCGACGACGGCGACCTCACGCACCCCACCGACGCCGACCTGCACGAGCGGTGGATCTCCGACCGCCTCGCCGACGCCGAGGCGCTCGGCGCGCACCACGCCCGCGTCGTCGCCGGCCGGAGCGCGCCCACGCCGGAGCTGCTGGCGGCGAGCGCGCGCCGCCTCTCCCGTCTCGCCGCCGCGCACCCGGGCGTCGCCGTGGTCACGGAGAACTGGCGCGAGCTGCTGCCCGACGCGGACGCGGTGCTCGCGCTCCTGGCCGACGCCGTCGACGTGCGCCTCCTCATCGACCTCGGCAACTGGACCATGCCCCACAAGCACGAGCAGCTCGCCCGCATCGCGCCGCACGCCGTCACCTGCCATGCGAAGGCGCACCGCGACGACGGCGGCCGCCTCGACGACGTCGACTACGCCCGCTCCCTCCGCGTGCTGCAGGACGCGGGCTACCAGGGCGCGCTCGCGATGGTCGACGAGTCGAGCCGGCCCGACGGATCCGACGAGTGGGACGGCCTCGAGCAGGAGCACGAAGTGGTGCGGCGGGTGTTCGGGTGAGGTGAGCCCGGGTCCCGGCCGGGGATCGAGCTCAGCGCCCGGAGTCCGCGAGCGCGTCCGCCTCCTCGTCCGCCGCGACGTCCTTCTGGGTCTGGAACTGGGTGCGGTGCAGCTCCTCGTAGCGGCCGGCCGCGGCCAGCAGCTCGTCGTGCGTGCCGCGCTCGACGATGGCGCCGTCCTCGACCACGAGGATCATGTCGGCGCTGCGGATCGTGGAGAGGCGGTGGGCGATGACCAGGGCCGTCCGCCCTTCGAGCGCCTCGCTGAGGGCGGCCTGCACGGCGGCCTCCGACGTCGAGTCCAGCGCCGCCGTCGCCTCGTCGAGGATCACGACCCGCGGGCGGGCGAGCAGCAGCCGGGCGATGGTCATCCGCTGGCGCTCGCCGCCGGAGAGCCGGTAGCCGCGCTCCCCCACCATGGTGTCGAGCTGGTCGGGCAGGGACCGGATGAGCGGCTCGAGCCGCGCGCGCCGGACGGCGTCCCATACCTCGTCGTCGGTCGCGTCCGGCCGGGCCAGGCGCAGGTTGGACAGGATCGTCTCGTGGAACAGGTGGCCGTCCTGCGTCACCATCCCGAGGGTGTGCCGCATGGAGGCGAAGGTCACGTCGCGCACGTCCGTGCCCGCGAGCCGCACGGCGCCGCTGTCGACGTCGTACAGGCGCGAGAGGAGCTGCGCGATCGTCGACTTGCCGGCGCCCGACGTGCCGACGATGGCGACGGTCTGCCCCGGCTCGATCCGGAAGGACACCCCGTGCAGCACCTCCTCGCCGCCGCGGGTGTCTAGCGTGGACACCTCCTCGAGGGAGGCGAGCGACACCTTGTCCGCGGACGGGTAGGCGAAGCGCACGTCGTCGAACTCCACCGTCACCGGGCCGTCGGGGACGGCGACCGCGTCGGGCTTCTGCTGGATGAGCGGCTCGAGGTCCAGCACCTCGAAGACGCGCTCGAAGCTGACGACCGCGCTCATGATCTCGACCCGCGCGTTCGCGAGGCTCGTCAGCGGCGCGTAGAGGCGCGTGAGGAGGAGCGCGAGGGTGACCACCTCGCCGGTGTCGAGCTGGCCGCCGAGCGCGAGGACGCCGCCGAGCCCGTAGACGAGCGCGAGCGCGAGGGCGGAGACGAGCATCAGCGCGGTGACGAAGACGAACTGCAGCATCGCGGTGCGGACCCCGATGTCGCGGACCCGGGCGGCGCGCACCCGGAACTCCTCGGACTCCTCGTCGGGTCGGCCGAACAGCTTCACGAGGGTGGCGCCGGGCGCCGAGAATCGCTCCGTCATCTGCGTGCTCATGGCGGAGTTGTGGTCGGCGGCCTCGCGGCGGAGCGCGGCGAGGCGACCGCCCATGCGGCGCGCGGGGATCAGGAACACGGGGAGCATGACCACCGCGAGCACGGTGACGAGCCAGGACGTGCTGAGCATGACGATGAGCGTGAGGACCAGCGCCACGAGGTTCGTGACCACCCCGGAGAGCGTGCCGCTGAAGGCCTGCTGCGCGCCGATCACGTCGTTGTTGAGGCGGCTCACGAGCGCGCCCGTCCGCGTGCGGGTGAAGAACGCGATCGGCATCTTCTGCACGTGGTCGAACACGGCGGTGCGGAGGTCGAGGATCACGCCCTCGCCGATGCGGGCCGAGTACCAGCGCGTCACGAGCGAGACGCCGGCGTCGGCCACGGCCACGAGGGCGATGACGACGGCGAGCCCGATGATCGTCCCCGTCTCGCCCCGGGCGACGATGACGTCGACCACCCGGCCGGCGAGCACCGGCGTCGCCACCGCGAGGAACGCGCCGACCACCGACAGGGCGATGAAGAGCAGCAGCTTCGCCCGGTACGGGACCGCGAAGGTCAGGATCCGCCGCACGGACTCCCGGGAGAACCCGTTCCTGCCGTCCTGGGCGCTCGAGATCTTGTAGAGCGAGCTCCAGGCCACGCCTTCCATGCTCATGGGGGTTCCTCTCGTGGCCGTCCGCTCGAGGCGAGCGGGTGCGCCGGGTCGGGATGCTCCGCGGCGGCGAGCCGGGCGGTGCCTCGGGAGGCGGCCCGGTCGGCGTCGTCGTCGGGGCCGGCTCGCAGACGGGGCGCGCACCGCTCATCCCGCCGGTGCGCATGCCCATCATGGGCCACGGCGGGCGGCGATCACGCCCCTCCGGCGAAGCGTCACCGGATGGACAGGGGCGGGCCGGCCCGGCCGGTCGTCCCAACGGCGCCGCTCCGCTCCCCGCCGCGGCGCCGTCGGGCGGAGGATGCAGCCGTCGTCCCCCGCGCGGACCACCTCCCGGGCGAGGGATAGCCCGCGGCGACCCCCGAGGTCCCCCCTGCGCCCGGCGAGGTCGCCGGGAGTGCGTTCCTAGCGTGAGGGAATGACCTCGATCACGCAGAGCACAGCGCATCCCGACCCGCATCCGACGGCCGCGGGGGCGAACCGCATGGCGACCGCCGCCGACTGGATCGCCCACTTCCACGCCAACGCCGACCGGCACCTGACGCCCGAGCAGCTGATCCCATCCGGTACGACTCCGACGATGGACGCCCGCGCCCGCCGCGCGTTCGTCCGCTCCTTCCAGCGGTTCGCGCTCGGCGAGAGCGGCGACGGCGCGCACCTCCTGCGCATGGCGACCGACGCGGGCGATCCCGCGTACACGCACGCACTCGCGCTCCTCGTGCAGGAGGAGCAGAAGCACGCGGCCCTGTTCCTCCGCGCGCTCGACCACCTCGATGCACCCGCGCTGCCCGCGCACTGGACGGACGCGGCGTTCACCCGGCTGCGGCACCTCATCGGGCTGCGGACGGAGATCAGCCTGTTCCTCATCGCGGAGACGGTCGCGACGGGCTACTTCCACGCGCTCGCCGACCACGCGCCGGATCCCGCGCTCCGCGCCCTCGGGCGGCGCATCGCGGACGACGAGCGCGACCACGTCCGCTTCCAGATCGACCGGCTCCGCACGGGCTTCCGCGACACCCCCGCTCCCCTGCGCGCGCTCATCGGCGCCGCGTGGACGGTCGTCGCGGCGGGCGCCGCGACGGTGATCGTCGTCGACCACCGCGCGGCCCTCGGCGCGTGCGGTGTCGCGCCGCGGGCGTACTGGCGGCGGGCGATGCACGGGTTCGGCGCAGCTGCGCGCTCGGTGCTGGTGGATCCGCGGGCGCCGCTGCTGGGGCCGACGGACGGCGATCCCGGCCGTGCCTGACGCGCGCGCCCGAGGGGCGGGCCGCCTCCTCGGCGACCCGTCCCTCGTCGTGCTCCGCTACCGGCTGTCGTCAGGTGCGCGCCAGCGCATCGACGGGTCGCCCGGCCGTGTTCAGCGGCGGACGGACTTGCGGCCGCCGACCTTCACGTAGACGAGCAGCACGATGATGGCGCCGATGATCGAGCCGATGATGCCCGCGGGCTGGAAGAAGCCGTCCATGGCGTCGTGCTGGAAGATCAGGAAGCCGAGGAGGCCGCCGACGAACGAGCCGATGATCCCGAGCAGGATCGTCATCGGGATCGAGAGGTTCTGGCGTCCGGGCACGACGGCGCGGGCGATGAAGCCGGCGATGAGGCCGACGACGATGAGGCTGATGATGAGTCCGAGCATGGTGGTCTCTCTTCTGTGCGAGCACGCCAGGACGACGCGCGGTGGTGCCCGTTCGGGGCGATGACCTCAATCAACCACCCTGCGGGGTGTGGCGGCACACCCCTGGGGGTGGGATGGTGGATCCATGCCCGCCACCCGCACCCGCCCCGTCACGATCGCGCTCGTCGACGACTACGACGTGGTGCTGACGGGCCTCGCCCACATGTTCGACGACTACCGCGACCGGGTGCTCGTCGCCGAGATCGACGCGAACGCGGCCCTCTCCGACGAGATCGACATCGTGCTCTACGACTCGTTCGCGCAGCCCGAGTCCGACCACCACGAGATCGCGGAGCTGGTCCGGAACCCGCGGGCCCGCCGCGTGGTCGTCTACACCTGGAACTTCCAGCCCGAGCTGATCGCCGACGCCCGCCGTCAGGGCGTGCACGGCTACCTCTCCAAGGCGCTGCCGGCCCGGGAGCTCGTGGAGGCGCTCGAGCGGATCCACGCGGGCGAGGAGCTGTTCAACCAGGCGCCGCTGCGTGCCGCGAGCGCGCCGTCGCTCGACTGGCCGGGCAAGCGCGAGGGGATAACGGACCGCGAGTCGGAGATCCTCGCCCTCATCACGCAGGGCAAGAGCAACCAGGAGGTCGCGGCGCTCACGTACCTCTCCCCCAACACGGTGAAGAGCTACATCCGCTCGATCTACCGCAAGATCCAGGTGCAGAGCCGCACCCAGGCGGTCATCTGGGGCGTGGGGCACGGGTTCAGTCCGGACCACCACCGGATCGACCATTGGCTGGGTGGGCCGTAGGGGTCACCTGGCGGCCCTCCTCCACTGCCGGTGTGAGCCGGCCTCGCTTCACGCGCGCTTGCCCGCGACGAACGCATCGAGGTCGAACGGTGCTGCTTCGCCGCTGGCCTCGCCGGCGACCAGCGCGGCGCGCAATGCCTCGAGCCGCGGATCCTGATCCTCCATGTCGCGGAGCTCGGCGCGGGCCACCTCGCTCGCGGACCGATAGTGCCCGGATGCCACCTGCCACTACCTGCCGTAGCCGCCGTCTCGGCCGCTCACGCGACCACCGGCGAGCGGGCCCGGTCGCGCGGCGCCACGGATCGCTCGCGACGGTGACGGCCCCGCGAGTCGCGCGGTCCCGGACGATGCCGGGCGCGGGAGAGGGACGACCGCTCGCCCCAGCACCTCTTCCAAGCGCGCATTGCTGCCGGTGTCCTGGCTGTGGAAGCGGGCCTCGACGAACTGGTCCCTCAGCGGAGAGCCGACGGCGAACCGGGAGGAGTCGATGCGGTACCCCGCCTGCTCGGCCAACTGCGAGAAGAAGACGAACTGAGCGCGGGTGTTGCCCTCACGGAAGCTGTGGATGACGTTGAGCTCGCCCCAGCTCTCTGCCAGCTCCCGGACGAACGCCGGGTGATCGAGGCCGCGCAGGAGGTCCTTGTCGGCGAGCTGCCGGTACTGCGCCTCAGCCGCTTCGGTGAGGGACGGACCTGCGGGGTAGTAGGAGTGCCCGTCCTTCGTCATGAAGGAGCCGACAGGAGCGACGCGCTCCTCGCCAGCCCAGTAATAGACGTCCTGGAAGATGTGCCGGTGGATCGCCTTCATGTGGGGGTAGTCGAAGTGGCCGTCGAGGGGCTGCCGAAATAGCTCGGCGAGTCGCACACGCGCGATGTCTTCTTCGCTGAGGCGCAGCTTGTCGGCGTCTGTCTCGCCGTGGGGCTTGCCAGGGCCCGTGAACGTGTTCCTGAGGACGGTCGTACCCGGTATGAAGTAGTCGTCCCAGGTGCGGAACGTCGGCCGACGGGGCATCAACCGATGACGTGGCGACGGATCGCGGCTACTGCCTCTTCGCTCGTGATCTCCTCCCGAGCGGCGCGCTCCGATATCTCGATCAACACGGGATCCGTCACCTGGTGACCGGCGAGCGCGAGGGCGGCGTCCGCGAAGGCGAGGCTCTCCGCGGCTCGTGCATCGCGTGCCGCGATGGCGGCAGCGGCGGAGGTCTGTGCGTGCGGCATGACAGGACCCTTTCTGACTTCTCCAAACCTACCCGCGGGTTCTCCCCACGGGCCAGGGATCACCTCACCTTCGGAGCGCAGCGGGGACGACGAGTTGGGGAGGAGCCGCTGACCGGGGAAGCGGACGCAGAGCCCATGACATCGGCCGCGCGCTCCCGGCCTCCTCTGCGAGCATGGCCCGCATGATCCCCTCCACCTCGTCCCGGTTCCGCAAGTCCGTGCCCAAGGCGAAGGCGGGAGACCGGGTGGCGGTGCTGAGCCCTGCGTTCGCGGCCCCCGGGATCGCGCCCGAGGTGCACGAGCAGGCGATGCGGCGGCTGCAGGAGGCGACCGGGCTGATCCCCGTCGAGTACCCGACCACGAGGCGGCTCGGCGCGAGCGCCCGTGACCGTGCCGCCGACATCACGGCGGCGTTCGCCGACGACTCCATCCGCGCGATCGTGTCGACCATCGGCGGGGACGACCAGGTCACGGTGGTGCCGCACGTCGACATCGAGGAGGTGGCCCGGAACCCCAAGCCGTTCCTCGGCTACAGCGACAACACGCACCTGCACAACCTGCTCGCCGGGCTCGGCATCCCGAGCTTCTACGGCGGATCCACCCAGGTGCACCTCGGCGCGGGCCCCGGCATCGACGACGTGCACCTGCGCTCGCTGCGGGCGGCGCTCCTCGAGGGCGGCACGCTCGAGATCACCGAGCCCGGGGAGTCGGAGGACTTCGGCATCGACTGGACGGATCCTCGCGCCCTCACCGAGCCCGGCGAGCGCCACGCGACCGAACCGTGGAAGTGGGCCGGTCCCGCGGCCACCGTGGAGGGGCCGACGTGGGGCGGCTGCATCGAGGTGATCGACCAGATCGCGATGGCCGGGCGCATGCCCGAGGTCGCGAAGCTCGAGGGCGGGATCCTGCTGCTCGAGACGAGCGAGGAGGTGCCGTCGGCCGACAGTGTCAGGCGGTGGGTGCGCGGTCTCGGCGAGCGCGGGATCCTCGACGTCGTCGCGGGCGTGCTCGTCGCCCGGCCGCCGACCATCGTCATGGGCGCGCCGGTGCCGTCGGCCGAGGAGCGGGCGCGGCTCCGGGCGGAGCAGCGCGACACCGTCATCGAGCAGATCGCCCGCTACAACCCGCGCGCCGTGGTGTGCGTGGGCGTGCCGTTCGGGCACACGCGGCCGCAGTGGATCCTGCCCCACGGCGGCACGGTGCGGCTCGACGGGGCCGCGAAGACGGTGCACGCGGACTACAGCTGACGCCTGACCCCGATCCGGGCGGTGGCGCGGAGCCGCCCGGTGGATAGGCTTCGCGCGTGACGCTGCAGAACCATCCCGGCGAGGTCGAGTTCCCCGTTCGCGCGCGTGTGCGCTACGCCCAGATGCTCAACGTGCAGCGGATGAAGCCGCGCGGCGGGAGCGGGAAGCGGGCGCTGCTCATCACGGCCTTCGCGCTGCCGTTCGGCGTCGGCGGCGCGGGGCTCGGGATCCTCGTGGCGACGTCCGGCCCGCCGGAGGGCGGCCCGGCGATGCCCCTCGTGCTGTTCGCGCTCGGGATGGGCATCGGCATGCTCGTCGCGTCGATCGTCTTCCAGCAGATCGACGCGCGGGCGCCCCGGCGGGACCAGCTCGAGTACGTGGCCCAGGCCAGGATCCGGCCGGTCACGCTCGAGGAGCAGCAGCTCCTCGCCCTCGACGCGGTCAGCGACTACTCCTTCGGCGGCTGGAACTCGTCGCTCGCGTTCCAGCCGACCTGGGCCGAGATGCCCGCGGAGCTGCGCACGACGCACGCCGACGGCGCGACCGGGCACGAGTGGACCGGCCTCCCTATGACGACCCTCGCGCAGCACCGCGCCGCCCTCGACACGCAGTTCCGCATCGCGTCGCGCGACGACATCGAGCTGTTCGTGGCGGATGCGCTGGCGCAGGGGCCGCAGTCGGCGCGCTTCGCGGAGCTGGCCGCGTCCGAGGAGGCCGAGCGCATGGTGTCGCGCATGGCCGCGCTCACCGGCCGGAGCGAGTTCGAGATCATCGACCTGACCCGACCGCACGCCGGCCGCCCGCCCGTGCTGCTGCTCGCGGGCGACAGCGAGCGCACGATTGGCGCGATCCGCTACGCCTACATGGCCGGGTACCTGCCCGCGGACGACGCGTGGGCGCTGATCCGGCAGATCGGCGCGCGGGTCTTCGCGACCTACGACGGCTGGGACGCGTACTGGGCGGACGCGTCGCTCGCCCTCGCCTTCCGCACCGACAGCCTCGACGCGGTGATGTCGCAGCGGCGGGTGCGGGATGCGCTCGTCGCGTCCGCGTGGCCGGCGGCGACGGTGCCGTGGCCGGGGGCGCGGCCGGCCACGGGCGTCGGCGTCAGCTGATCCGCGCGGGAGCGGGGGCGTCGTCCTCGGCCGCGCCGTCCGGGCGGGCCGATCCCGCCGCGCGCTCCGCCACGCGCCGCTCGCGCCGCCGCTGACGACGGGTGCGCGTGCTGCGTGACAGCGGATACCGGGCATCCAGCCGCGGTTCGAGGAGGAGCCGGCGCAGGGCGACCGCGATGAGGGTGCCGCCCAGCCAATAGGCGAGGAACAGGGCCAGCCCGTTCGGGATGGTGAAGGCCACGAACGTCAGCACGATGCCGAGCCCGACGAAGAGGAGCAGCCAGGCACGCGTGGTGCGATCCCGCGTCGCCTGCTGCTCGCTGGCACGGGCCTCGAGGGAGTCGACGCGGCTGGTGAGGTCGGCGTCGTCGATGGCGGAGAAGAGGTCGCGGACGGGGACGCGCAGCGCCTCGGCGACGAGGGAGAGCGTCTCGAGGCTCGCGTCCTCCCCGGCCTCCAGCCGCTGGACGGTGCGGACGCCCACTCCGCTCTCGGTGGCGAGGCGCTCCTGGGTCCAGCCCTGCGCCTGACGTAGTTCGATGATCCGTGTCGTGTTCATGCGTCCCATGCTCGATCCGCCCCTCCCGCCGGCACCACGCCAGCGCCCCGCCGGTGACCCGCCAGGCGACCGCCACCGACCCGCCAGCCCATGCTCGCAGGGATCGGCGGTCGCGTCGGGCCCCGGTTCGGGGCGGAGCGGGCGGCCGGGCGGATCAGTCGCGCGGCTCGCCCGTGAGGGGGCGGATCACGCGGTGTCCGTCGAGACCGCGCGCCGCCTCGAGGACGTGGGCGGGCGTGATCGCGAGGAGCGCCGGATCCGGGATGGCGGAGAACGTGTCGCCGAGGCGCTGCGACGCGTCGGTCAGCACGATGTGCGGGCCGGATGCGGGCGGGCCCCACTCCTCGGGCGGGGCCGGGCCGAAGATCACGACCGAGGGGATGCCGTAGGCGGACGCGAGGTGGGCGGCGCCGGTGTCGGCGGAGATCACGAGGTCGGCGGCGGCGATGATGCCGGCGAACTCATCGAGGGCGAGTTCGCCCGCGAGCACGGTCGACGTGGGCATGCCGGCGAGCGCGGCGACCTCGAGGGCGCGCTCGCGCTCCTTGTCGCTGCCGGTGAAGACGACCGTGCGACCCTCGTCGGCGAGCGCGCGGGCGACCGCGGCGAAGCGGTCGACGGGCCACTGGCGGGATCCGTAGGCGGCGCCCACGTGGATCACGACGGCGCGCTCGGCGACGGGCGGCTCGTCGGGGACGAGGATGCCGACGTCGTCCGGATCCGCGGGCATGCCGTGCCAGGACACGAGCCGGGCCCAGCGGTACCGTTCGAGGACGTGGTCCTCCCACGCGGGACCGTCGGCGGCGGGCATGCCGTCCAGCTCGGGCGCGGCATGGCCGAGGGTGCGGTGCGCGCGGAGCTCGTGGAGGAGCGTGCGGCTCTCGTGGCCTGCGCCGTGCAGGTTGATGGCGAGGTCGACCGTGCCGGGCTCGCGCGCGATGGGGTGGTCGAAGCCCTGCTGCGGGAGGTGCTCGTCGACCATCCCGAGGAGGCGGACGACCGAGGCGAGCCAGCCGGTGGTGGCGAGCGAGATGCGGGCGTCGGGGTGCGCGCGGCGGATGGCGCGGAGCGCGGGGACGGCCACGAGGATGTCGCCGAGCTTGATGGCGCGGAGGACGAGGATCTCGTCCGGGTGGTCGGCGGCGTCGGGGTGGGCGGCGGGGACGCCGGGGGTCTGCATGGATTCCAGCCTGGCAGAGGGGACCGGCGGCGACCGGGCCACGCCGCCGCCGGACCCGCGCGCGTCAGGCCGCCCGCACCCGCCGGATCAGCCGCGACACCACGAACCACACGACGAGCAGCGCGATGACGCCGAGGGCCGCGTACGAGATCAGGCCGCTCCACTCCTCCAGCAGTGGGCGGATCGCCGGGCCGAACGCGAAGCCGAGGCCCACCCAGACGGCATTCCAGGCGCCGGATCCGACGACCGTGTAGAAGGAGAACCGCCCGATCGGCATGCGCTCGATGCCCGCCGGGATGGAGATGAAGGAGCGCACGAGCGGCACGCAGCGCCCGAGGAGCACGGCGGTGCCGCCCCAGCGCGAGAAGAACGCCTCGGCCTTGTCGAAGTCGGCGTGGTCGAGCAGCGGGATCCGGCCGACGAGCCGGCGGGTGCGGTCGCGGCCGAGCGCGGCGCCGATCGCGTACCAGATGAGCGCGCCGACGAGCGCGCCGACGGTGGCGGCGGCCCACGCGCCCCACGCGCTCATGCGGCCCTCGTAGGCGAGGAAGCCGGCGACGGGCAGGATCGCCTCGGACGGGATCGGCGGCACGAACGTCTCGATGAGCACGGCGAGGCCGACGCCCACCTCCCCCAGCGTCTCGATGAGGGAGAGGACCCAGCCGACGAAGCCGTCGTACCCCTCGCTCGGATGGATCTCGCCGGGGCTCACTGCGGTGATGGCGCTCATGCGGCCTCTCGTCTCTCGGGGGGTCGGGCGTCGTGATGCGGCGGTCGGTGGTGGAGCAGGTCGCCGCCGTGGATCCCCGCGAGCCTAGGGAACGCGTTTCCACAACCGCTGAATCGCTGCCGCGACTACCCCTCGCCCGGGCGCAGCATCCCGGTCTCGTACGCGAGGATCACCAGCTGCGCCCGGTCGTGCGCGCCCACCTTGGCCATCACCCGGTTCACGTGCGTCTTCGCGGTGTGCGGGCTGATGAAGAGGCGCTCGCCGATCTCCTGGTTCGCGAGCCCCTGCGCCACGAGCAGCAGCACCTCGCGCTCGCGCTCGGTGAGGTGATCCAGCTCGGCCTGGCGCCGCGAGAGGTCGGGCGACGGCGACCCGGCGCCGCCCGGCAGCACGTACCGGGTGATGAGGCCGCGGGTCGCGGCGGGCGAGAGCAGCGCGTCGCCGGCGTGCACGGACACGACCGCGCGCACGATGTCGTCGGGTTCGGCGCCCTTGCCGATGAAGCCGCTCGCGCCCGCGCGGAGGGCGGCCACGAGGTACTCGTCCTCCTCGAACGTCGTGAGGATCAGCACCCGCGTGGCGGCGAGCTCCGGATCGGCGCAGATCCCGTCGGTGGCGCCGATGCCGTCGAGCTCCGGCATGCGGATGTCCATGAGCACGACGTCCGGCCGGAGCGCGCGCGCCGCCTGGATGGCGTCGCGCCCGTCGGCTGCGGTGCCCACCACCGTCGTGCGCGGATCCGCCTCGAGGATGTCGCCGACGGCCTGGCGGATGAGGGGCTGGTCGTCGACGACGAGCACGGTGATCACGGGGTCTCCTCGCGGGTGAGCGGCAGCGTGACGGCGAGCCGCCAGCCGCCGGGCGCGGTGCCGGCCTCGATGCGGCCGCGCACCGCGTCCACGCGCTCGCGCAGGCCGAGCAGACCGTGGCCGTCGAGCGGGGCATCGGCGTCGTCGTCCCGCGCATCCGGCACGGGCATCGGGTTCGTCACGACGATGCGCGCCTCGCGGTCGTCCACCTCCACGAGCACGTGCGCGTGCCCGGCGGAACCGTGCTTGTGGGCGTTGGTGAGGGCCTCCTGCACCACGCGGTACGCGACGAGGTCGGCGGCGCCGGTGAGCGCCGCCCGGTCTCCGTCGACGCGCACGGTCACGGTGAGGCCCGCGGTCGCGAACTGCTCCACGAGGGCGTCGAGCCGGTCGAGGCCCGGCTGCGCGGCGGATCCCGCGCCCTCCCCGGCGTCCTCGCCGTGCCGCAGCATCTGCATCAGGTCGCCGATCTCGGCCAGCACCGCACGCGAGGCGCTGCGGATGGTGCCGAGGGCCTCCTTCGCCTTCTCCGGCCGGCTGTCGACGGCGGAGGACGCGACCCCCGCGTTGAGGCTGATGACCGCGATCTGGTGCGCGACCGCATCGTGCAGGTCGCGCGCGATGCGCAGGCGCTCCTCCGTGACGCGGCGACGGGCCTCGGACTCGCGGCTCTGCTCGGCGCGCTCGGCGCGCTCGACCATCGCCGCGATGAACGCGCGCCGGGAGCGCGTGGCGTCGCCCGCGGCGGCTGCGAAGGCGGTGATGACGGCGCACTGGATGATGCGGGGGTCGAACACGGATCCCACCGAGGCCAGCAGGCTGAGCACCAGCACGGCGACGACGGCGATGGCCGCGGCGATCCCGGACGTCCGCCTGGCGCGCCGGTTCGCGACGCCGAACATCGCGACGGCGACGGCCAGCAGGATCCCGGGCGCGAGCAGTCCCGCGAACGCGGCGCCGCCGAAGAGGGCGAGGCAGACGGCCAACGCGGCGACGGGGAAGCGGCGGCGGAACGGCAGCACCGCGATGGGCGCGAGCGCCAGGGCGAACGTGAGCGGCGAATCGGTCCGGTACTCGCCGCCGGGGAAGCGCGCGAGCGCGGCGACCACGACGAGCACCGCGGCGACCGCGTCGCCGACCCAGGCGGGCGGGCGCGGCACGGCGACGGGATCGAGCATGCCCTCATGATCCCGGACCCCTGCGCCCGGTGCGTCACCCCGCGGGACCGGACCGGATACCGCGCCTGCGGTACGCGGCCGACGCACCGGGACGACGCGCCCCGCGACCCGTACGGCGAGGCTCGATCCGGGCCCCGACCACCGGCGCCCGACCACCGAGGAGGACCATGGACACCCCCATCATCCGGGTACGGGACGTGCGCAAGTCGTACGGCCGCGGCCCGAGCCGCTTCGATGCGCTGAAGGGCGTGAGCCTCGACGTGCGGCAGGGCGAGAGCCTCGCGATCGTCGGCAAGAGCGGATCCGGGAAGTCGACCCTGATGCACACGCTCGCGCTCCTGGACGCGCCGACCTCCGGCACGATCGAGCTGGAGGGCGTCGACACGTCCACCCTCCGCGGGAAGCGGCTCGACCGCACCCGCAACCGCACCTTCGGGTTCGTCTTCCAGCAGTTCTTCCTCACCACGAGCCAGTCGGTGCTCGAGAACGTGATGCTGCCGATGACCATCGCGGGCGTCCCGCGGACGGAGCGTCGGCGCCGCGGCATGGCGGCGCTCGCGCAGCTCGAGCTCGACGGCAAGGCGCGGAACCGGGCAGGCGACCTCTCGGGCGGGCAGAAGCAGCGCACCGTGATCGCGCGCGCGCTCGTCAACGACCCGCGGATCATCTTCGCCGACGAGCCGACGGGCAACCTCGACTCGGCGACGGGCGCCGTGGTGGAGGACATCCTGTTCGCGCTCAACCGCGAGCGCGGGATCACGCTCATCATCGTGACGCACGACGAGGACCTCGCGGCCCGCTGCGACCGGCGGATCCTCATCCGCGACGGCCTGATCGTGGAGGACTCCGGGGACGACGGCCCGCGCCCCCACGGCGTCCACGCCGCCGCCGGCTCCGCGTCCGGGGCGGTGGCCGCATGAAGCCGCTCGACCTGGTGCGGTCCGCCGTCGCCAACACGTTCCGCTCGAGGACGCGGCTCGTCCTCACGATCCTGTCGATCTTCGTCGGCGCGTTCACGCTGACCCTCACCAACGGGATCGGCACCGGCATCGACCGGTACATCGCCTCCACGGTCGGCGCGGTCGGCTCCTCCGACACCATGACCGTCACGCGCGCGAGCGACGACGCGGCGGCCGGGCCCGGGGCCCGCGGCCCGCGCGAGTACGACCCCGACTCGGTCGCGAGCGCATCCGCGACCAGCCGCCCCGGCTCGACCGTGGTGGCGCTCACGCCCGACGACATCACCACGATCCAGGGCGTCGACGGCGTGCGCGCGGTGCAGCCCACCGTCTCGCTCGCGACCGACTGGATCGCCGCGGGGGACGGGACGAGGTACGTGGTCGGCGCGTCCGGGCTCGCCCCCGGGCAGACGCTGACCCTCCGGGCGGGCAGCGCGCCCGACGACGCGTCAGGGGCGCCGCAGGTGGTGCTGCCGACCTCCTACGTGGAGCCGCTCGGCTTCGCGGACGACGCGTCCGCCGTCGGGCAGACCGTGACGCTCGCCGTGACGGACGCCGCCCGCGCGCCGCATACCGTGGACGCGACCGTGGTCGGCGTCGCGGAGGAGAGCATCGCGGCGGCCGCGGGATCCCGCGTCACCACCAACCAGGCGCTCACGACCGCGCTGTCGACCGCCGAGGACACGGGCCTCCCCGCGGGTCAGGCCGACCGCTACGCGCAGGCCACCGTCTCGTTCGACGCCTCCGCGACCGACGCCGACGTGGACGCGCTGAAGACGCGCCTCGCCGATGCCGGCTACACGGGGACGACCGTCCAGGATCAGCTCGGCACGTTCCAGACCGTCATCGACGGCATCGTGCTCGTGCTCAACGGGTTCGCGGTCATCGCGCTGCTGGCCGCGTCGTTCGGCATCGTGAACACCCTGTTCATGTCGGTGCAGGAGCGCACCCGCGAGATCGGGCTGATGAAGGCCATGGGCCAGAGCAGCGGCAAGGTGTTCGCGCTGTTCAGCATCGAGGCCGCGTTCATCGGGTTCCTCGGCAGCGCCGTGGGGGTCGTGATCGCTGTGGCGGCGGGGACGGGGATCAGCGCGGCGCTCTCCGGCACGGTGCTGTCGAACCTGCCCGGGCTGACGCTCATCGCGTTCGACCCGGCGTCGATCGCGACCATCGTGCTCGTGGTGATGGCGATCGCGTTCCTCGCCGGCACGCTGCCGGCGGCACGGGCGGCGCGCGCCGATCCGGTGACGTCGCTGCGGTACGAGTAGTCCGCGAGGAGCACCGGCGTCGACCGCGCGGGGGACGACGCCGCGGCGCGGACGGGAGAGGGTGGATGCGGGCCGAACGCGGGCCCGCATCCCCTCATCGCCCCGCCCGACGCCTCCCGAGGAGCTCCGCCGTGATCCACCCCGCCCGTGCCGCCGCCGCACGACCCGCCCGCGTCGCCCTGGTCGCGGCCGTCACCGCGGCCGTCGCCATGACCGTCCTCGCCGGATGCGCGGCCCCCGCAGCCGACGCCCCGACAGCACCGCCCGCCTCGACCGCGCCGTCCGCATCCGCCGCCCCCGCGGTCGACCAGGCGGCCGCCGACGCCGCGTTCACCGCGCTCGAGGGGCGCTTCGGCGCGCGCCTCGGCGTGCACGCGGTCGACACCGGCACGGGCGCCGAGGTCTCTTGGCGCGCGGACGAGCGCTTCGCCTACGCATCCACCGTCAAGGCGCCGCTCGCGGCCGCTCTGCTCGACCGCGTCGGCGTCGCCGGGATGGATCGCGCCGTGCCGATCGAGGCGGCCGACATCCTCTCCTACGCGCCCGTCACCGAGACCCGCGTCGGCGGCACGATGACCCTCCGCGAGCTCGCCGAGGCCGCCATGACCCGCAGCGACAACACGGCCGCGAACCTCCTGCTCGAGGCGATCGGCGGCCCGGCCGAGCTGGATGCGGCGCTCACCGCCCTCGGCGACGACACCACCGTCGTCTCCCGCACCGAGCCCGACCTCAACGAGGCGCTCCCCGGCGACGACCGCGACACCACGACGCCGCGCGACGCCGCCGCCCTGCTCCGCGCCTACGCGCTGGGTGATCCGGGCGCCATCGCGGATCCCCTCGACGCCGACGAGCGCGCCCTCTTCACGGGCTGGCTGACGGCCACGCAGACCGGCGCGACCCTCGTGCGCGCCGAGCTGCCGACGGAGTGGACGGTCGGCGACAAGTCCGGCAGCGGCGCCTACGCCAGCCGCGGCGACGTCGCGGTGATCTGGCGGCCCGACGCCGCGCCGATCGTGATCGCCGTGCACTCCTCGAAGGACCAGCAGGACGCGACAGCCGACGACGCCCTCATCTCGGGCGCCGCGAAGGCCGCGGCGCAGGCGCTCGGCGCGCTCGGCTGACGCGCGCGAGCGGCGGCGCGGCCGGGAGCGCGGCCGGGAGCTCCCGGATCAGCGGCCGCCGTCCTCCGCGAGCAGCGCCAGCGCCCGGGACAGGTCGGCGACCGCCTCGTCGGCCGCCGCGTCCGCGCCCGGATCCCGGCGCGCGAGCCAGGCCCCGATGATCCCCTGCATGCCCGCCACGGCGAGCGACGCGCACCGACCGGCGCGCTCCTCGTCGAGGCCGGCCGCGGCGAGCCGGCGGCGCGTCTCCTCCACGTAGCGGCCGTGCTCCCAGGCGGGCAGGTCGGCGAGCGCGGGGATCCGCTGCACGGCGGAGGCGAGGTCGAACAGCACGCGCTGCCGGTCGGGCTCGCGGCGCACGCGGTCGAGCTCGGCGCGGAGGGTCAGGGCGACGACCTCGCCGAGCGGCGCGCCCGCGGGATCCTCGGCGGCCTCCAGCTGCGCGACGACGGCCTCGGCCTCCTGCCGCAGCAGCGCGCCGAGCAGCTCCTCGCGCACGCCGAAGCAGTAGTGGAAGGCGCCGTGCGCGAGGCCGGCCTCCGCGGTGATCGCCCGCGTGCTCGCCCCGGCGACGCCCGTGACGGCCATGACGCGCACCGCGGCGTCGAGGAGCTCGGCCCGCCGGGCGTCCCGTGATCCGTACGCGCGGGTGCTCTCGGAGGCGGCCTTCATGGGAGAAAGCTACCAAGCGACGCAGATTCGGCCACTTGGCCGAATCTGTCGCCTAGCGTCGGAGCATGAGCATCGAGCACCCCATCACCCCCGCCACCGCCGCCGTCCGCACGGCCCGCGCCGCCGACCTCGACGACGTCACGCACGTGCTCGCGGAGGCCTTCGCGGAGGATCCCGTGCTCGCCGGCTTCGTCCCCGCCGGCCCGCGGAAGGCCGAGCGCCTGGCCCTGCTGTTCGCGGCGCTCCTGCGCAGCGGCCCGCTCCCCGCGGGCACGGTCGACGTCGCGGTGGACGCCCGCGGCGGGATCCTCGGCGCGGCCGTGTGGGAGGCGCCCGGCGGCATCGCCACGCATCGCACGCTCCGGCAGGCGCCGACGTTCCTCCGCGCGCTCGGCGCCCGGGGCGCCGTCCGCGCGGCCGTGCGGCTCCGGACCATGGACCGCGCGCGACCCGGCCTCCCGCACTGGCGCCTCGCCGAGGTCGGCGTGGGCGCGGCGGCGCGCGGCCTCGGCGTCGGATCCGCGCTCCTCGCCCACGGCCTCGCCCGCGTCGACGCCGGGGGATCCGCGGCCTACCTCGAGTCGTCGACCGAGCGGAACCGCGCGCTCTACCGCCGGAACGGCTTCGCCGAGCTGGGGCCGTTGACGGGCTTGGCCGGCGTGCGCCCGGTGGCGATGTGGCGGGCGGCGCGGGTGGAGGCGACGGCGCGCTGACGCCGCGTCGCCCGCGGATCCGCGCGCTCGCGCGTCCGCGCATCCGGGTCAGACGGATCAGACGGATCAGACGGGGCAGTGCACCTGCGTCCGCGCGCCCGACCGGTCGATGTCGTGGTCCGGCATCGGCTTCCCGCACATGGGGCAGAGGCGCGACTGCGGCTCCGGCACCGGGTCGTCGGTGTACGGGCCGAGCGGGGGCGCGCCGAGGTACGGACGCAGGCGCTCGTTGAAGCGCTCGATGGCCGCCCCGAAGCCGCGCTCGCGTCGCGGGCCGTCCTGCCGATCCTTACCGCGTGTCATAGTAGTCAGTGTACGCGGTAATTCCACGGGCGGTGAGGGGCTGGCATGGCACACGAGGACGCGACGACCACGGATCCCCTGGCGCTCGAGAGCCAGCTCTGCTTCGCGGCCGTGCTGGCGGCGCGCTCCGTCGTCGCGCTGTACCGGCCGATCCTCGAGCCGCTGGGCCTCACGCATCCGCAATACCTCGTGATGCTCGCGCTCTGGGAGCGCGACGGCCGCTCGATCTCCGACCTCGGCGGCGCGCTCGCCCTGGAACCCGCGACCATCACGCCGCTGCTGAAGCGCCTCCAGTCGGCCGGCCTGCTGGAGCGGGCCCGCAGCGCCGAGGACGAGCGCGTCGTGCGCGTCACCCTCACCGACGCCGGCCGCGCGCTCCGCCGCCAGGCCGAGCAGGTGCCTGCCCGGGTCGCCGAGCGGACGGGCATGACGCCGTCGGAGCTCGGCAGGATCCGGGACGACCTGCACGGGTTCCTCGCGCGCATCGACGCGGCACCGGATCCCGCGGGCGGCTAGCGCCGGCGACGAACGTCAGGCCAGGCGCCGGAGCAGCTCCGCGTGTCGGTTCGCGAGGATGCGGGCGACCCCCATGGTCTCTTCGACCGAGGCGACACGGGCGGCGCGAGGAGAGTCGACCTCGGTGGCAGGCCGGCTGACGCCGACCGCCTTCTCTTCGCTCTCACTGCGCGCCATGACGATGACGGTAGGCGACCGGCGTGCGGAGATCCAGGCACCCGGCTCGCTGGTAAGTTCTCCGCGTATGCCCCAGGACCATTCGGCCACGCCGGACTCCTGGGGCGATCGTCTTCTCCGGCCACGTGGATCGCACGTCCGCCCGTGACGGTTCCCCGCCAGCGACCGTCGCCGCGGCCCGGCTGGGGGACGATGGATCCATGACCCTCCGCGCCGACGGCACCCTCCAGGACGGGCGGGCGCTCGTCGGCCCGGTCGACGCCCCCGAGCTGCACGTGATGACGTACAACATCCGGCGCCTGTTCCGCCGGTACCGGCCGGGCAGCCCCGACCGCTGGGCCGACCGCGAGCCGCTCCTCGCCGAGCTGCTCCAGCGGGAGCAGCCCGCGCTCCTCGGCACGCAGGAGGCCATGCCCACGCAGGGTCGCGCGCTGTCGCACGCGCTCGGCCGGCACTACCGGCGGATCGGGCACGGCCGCAACGCCGACGGCCACGGCGAGGGCTGCCCCACGTTCTACGACACGCGCCGCCTCGAGCTCACGAGCTGGCGTCAGGTCGCGCTGTCGGACACGCCCGCGGTCGCCGGATCCCGCAGCTGGGGCAACATGGTGCCGCGGATCGCCGTGGTCGCCGACTTCACCGACCGCGCCACCGGCCTGCCGCTGCGGCACGTGAACACGCACTTCGACCACCTGTCGTGGCGGTCGCGCGAGGAGTCCGCGCGGATGATGCTCGAGATCGTCGCCGAGGTGCAGGTGCCCACGATCGTCGCGGGCGACACCAACTCGGGCGTCGACACCGCGCCGCACCGGCTGCTGATCGAGTCGGGCGCGCTGGTCGACGCGTGGCCCGCCGCCCGCGAGCGCCTCACGCCCGAGTGGGGCACGTGGTCGAACTACTCCGCGCCGAAGCGCACGACCCGCCGCATCGACTGGATGCTCGTGACGCCCGACATCGACGTCGCGCGCGTCGGCATCAACACGACGCGCATCGGCGGGCGCGCGCCGAGCGACCACGAGGCGCTGCAGGCGGTGGTGCGGTGCTGACGGACCCTCCGACACCGCACGGGACGGGTGCCCCGCACGCCCGCGAGGACGTCGCCGCGTTCGCCGCCGACGCCGCCCGCACCTTCCTCCAGCCGCCCCGCGGGATCACGGCGGTGATCGCGGACGCCGTGCGCGTGATCGGGCTGCTCACGTTCCTCTTCTCCGCGTTCGCGTGGACGGGCGTCACCTCCGCGATGTTCGCGCTCGCGCTGCTCGGCCTCGTGGCGCCGCGGTTCCTCGGGGCGCGGCCGGGGCTGGACCTCGCCATCGGCATCACGACGCTCGTCTCCGCCGCGAGCAACCGGCTCGACCTCTACGCGCGGCTGCCGTGGTGGGACGTCCCCGCGCACCTCGTCACGACGGCCGCGCTCGCCGCGCTCGTGATCCTGCTGGCCGACCGCGCGGGCGTCATGGTCGACCGGCGGCCGCTGCCGCTCGGGATCCTCGCCCTCACCGTGGGGCTCGCGCTGTCGGCGCTGTGGGAGCTCGGCGAGTGGGCGGGGCAGGCGTGGCTGGACCCCGCGATCCTCACGGGGTACTCCGACACGATCGGCGACATGGCCGTCGGCGGGCTCGGCGCGCTGCTCATCGCGCCGCTCATGCCGATGCTGCTGGCCAGGTCGCGGTGGATCGCGGAGGCGCCCGCGCGCTGACGGCGCGCCCCCGTCGTCGCGCCCCCGCCCGAGGGCGCTGCTCCGGGGATCCGCGGAGGAGCGGGACGCCCCGAGGAGAAGTGCCCGCCGCCGGGTTTGGGTCGAGGATCAGTCGGGTACTGGCCGACCATGCGCTCGCCCGGGAACGACCTCGAGGCCGTCCTGTTCGACCGGGACGGGACGCTCGTCGTCGACGTGCCGTACAACGGGGATCCGGCGCTCGTCACGCTGATGCCCGGCGCCCGCGAGGCCGTCGACGCCGTGCGCGCCGCGGGCCTCCGCGTCGGCATGGTGACCAACCAGTCCGGGATCGCGCGCGGCCTCATCACGCGCGCGCAGGCCGACGCCGTCAACGCGCGCGTGCAGGAGCTGCTCGGCGCGTTCGACCTCGTGCTGCTGTGCCCGCACGGATCCGACGACGGCTGCGACTGCCGCAAGCCCCGGCCCGGCATGGTGCTCGAGGCCTGCCGGACGTGGGGCGTGGATCCGGCGCGCGTCGCCGTGGTGGGCGACATCGCGGCCGACATGGGCGCCGCCCGGGCCGCGGGCGCGCGCGGCGTGCTCGTGCCGACGCCCGTCACGCGCGAGGAGGAGGTGGCTGAGGCGGAGCTGGTGGCCCCGACGATCCTCGACGCGGTGCACCTCCTCATCCACGATCCCGCGCCCCGCCGCGTGCTCGTCGTGCGGCTCGACTCCGTGGGCGACGTGCTCATCTCGGGGCCCGCGGTGCGCGCCGTCGCGGCCGACGCGCGCGTCGAGGTCCACCTGCTGTGCGGACCGCGCGGCGCGTCCGCCGGCCGGCTGCTGCCCGGCGTCCACGCGGTGCACGTGTGGGACGCGCCGTGGATCTCCTCCCCCGCGCCCGCCGCCGACGCCGCGTCGGTCGACGCCCTGCACGCGATCCTCGCCGAGGTCGACGCCGACGAGGCCGTCATCCTCACGTCCTTCCACCAGTCGCCGCTGCCGCTCGCGCTGCTGCTGCGCCTGGCGGGAGTGCGGCGGATCACGGGCGCCAGCGTCGACTACGCCGGCTCCCTCCTCGACGTGCGCCTGAAGCCCGGCGAGGACCTCGAGGAGGACCAGCCCGAGCCCGAGCGCGCCCTCGCGATCGCCGCCGCGGGTGGGCACGCGCTGCCCGCCGACGACGACGGGCGCCTCGCCGTCCTGCCGGCCGAGCTGCCGTCCGACGTGGCGGCGCTCCTCCCGGACGGCCCGTTCGCGCTCGTGCACCCGGGCGCCGCGGTCGGCGCGCGCTCCTACCCCGAAGACCAGCACCGCGACGCCGTCGCGCTCCTCGTCGAGCGCGGGATCCCCGTGGTCGTCACCGGCGGCCCCGACGAGCGGGACCTCACGGCGCACGTCGCCGGATCCGCCGGCATCGACCTCGGCGGCCGCACCGACCTCGCGGGCCTCGGCGCGCTCATGCGCCGCGCGGCCGTGCTCGTGAGCGGCAACACCGGGCCGGCGCACCTCGCCGCCGCGGTGGGGCTGCCCGTCGTCAGCCTGTTCTCGCCCGTCGTGCCGCCGATCCGCTGGGCGCCGTACCGCGTGCCCGTGATCCTGCTCGGCGACCAGGACGCGCCGTGCCGGCTCAGCCGCGCGCGCGACTGCCCGGTGCCCGGCCACCCCTGCCTCGCCGGCGTCTCCCCCGCGGAGGTCGCCGACGCGGTCGAGCGCCTGCTGGCCACGAGCGGGCCCGGATCCGAGCACGCGGCCGAGCGCGACCCCGCGCACGCCGCCGCGCGCGCCGGCGCGGAGGTGCCCGCATGAGGATCCTGATGTGGCACGTCCACGGCGGCTGGACCGACTCGTTCGTGCGCGGCTCCCACGAGATCCTGTTCCCGACCACGCCGGCGCGCGACGCGTGGGGCCTCGGCCGCGGCGGCCGCGCGTGGCCCGCGAGCGCGCGCGAGGTGGACCCGTCGTCCCTGCACGAGACGCACGTCGACCTCGTGCTCCTCCAGCGCGTCGCCGAGATCGAGGAGGCGGAGCGCCTGCTCGGCCGCCGCCTCGGATCCGACGTGCCCGCGGTCTTCCTCGAGCACAACACCCCGCGCGGCGCCCCGACCGAGACCGTGCACGCGCTGGCCGACCGCGACGACATCCCGGTGATCCACGTCACGCGCTTCAACGCGCTCATGTGGGACACGGGATCCGCGCCGACCACGGTCGTCGAGCACGGAGTGCCCGACCCGGGCGCGCTCTACACGGGCGAGGCCGCGTCCTTCGGCGCGGTGATCAACGAGCCCGTGCGTCGCGGGCGCATCACCGGCACCGACCTGCTGCCGGCCTTCGCGGGGATCGCGCCCGTCGAGGTGTTCGGGATGGGGACCGACCTCCTGCCCGCGGCGTTCCCGCGCCTCGGCGCGCGCCTCGTGCCGCGCGGGGACCTGCCCACGGCGCGCATGCACCCCGAGCTCGCGCGCCTACGCGCCTACGTCCACCCGCACCGCTGGACGTCGCTCGGCCTGTCGCTGCTCGAGGCCATGCACCTGGGGATGCCCGTGCTGGTGCTCGACGCGACCGAGGCGTCGCGCGCGGTGCCGCCGGACGCGGGCGCGATCTCGTCGGATCCGGCCGACCTCGTGCGCACCGCCCGGCTGCTCCTCGCGGATCCCGACGAGGCCGCCCGCCGCGGCCGCATCGCCCGCGAGGCCGCGCTCGCCCGCTACTCGCTCGGCCGGTTCCTGCGCGACATGGACGCCGCGCTGCACGACGCCGTGGACGCGACCGCCGGTCGTCGTGCCCGGCGCGCGCCCGCCGCATCCACCCCCACGCACTCCCCGCACCACCCGCTCGACGAGAGGACGACACGATGAGGATCGCGATGATCTCGGAGCACGCCAGCCCGCTGGCGACGCTCGGCGGCGTGGACGCCGGCGGCCAGAACGTGCACGTGGCCGCGCTGTCGGCCGCGCTCGCGGAGGAGGGCCACACCGTCACCGTCTACACGCGCCGCGACGACGAGGCGCTGCCCGCCCGCGTGGCGTTCGCGCCCGGCGTGGAGGTCGTGCACCTCGACGCCGGACCCGCCCGCGCCGTCCCCAAGGACGAGCTGCTGCCGCACATGGGCGAGCTCGCCGACGGCCTCCTCGCCGACTGGCGCACCGCCCGGCCCGACGTGGTGCACAGCCACTTCTGGATGTCCGGGGTCGCCGCCCTCGACGCCGCCGCGCGCCTCGCGTCCTCCCCGGTCGGCGCCGCCGCGGCGCCGCCCGTGCTGCACACCTTCCACGCGCTCGGATCCGTGAAGCGCCGCCACCTCGGCGCCGAGGACACCAGCCCCTCCGCGCGCGCGGAGCTCGAGCCCGGGGTCGGCCGCCGCGCCGACGCCGTGATCGCGACCTGCTCCGACGAGGCCGCCGAGCTCGTGCGCGCGGGCGTCGACGCGGCCCGGATCACGGTGATCCCGTGCGGCGTCGACATCGGGCACTTCACGCCGCGCGCCGACGACGACCCGGACCACGGCGCCGACCGCCCCATGCGCGTCATGGTCGTCGGCCGCCTCGTGCCGCGCAAGGGCGTCGACCTCGCGATCGAGGCCATCGGGATCCTCGCCGGCCGCGGTCGCCGCGACGTCGAGCTGGTGATCGTGGGCGGAGCCGGCGACGACGCGACCGGCGCGGACGATCCCGAGGCCCGCCGTCTGATGGACGCCGCGCGCGCCGCCGGGGTCGCCGACCGCGTGCGCCTGCACGGCCGCGTCTCCCAGGCCGACATGCCCGCGGTGATGCGCACCGCCGACGTCGTGGTCTGCGCGCCCTGGTACGAGCCGTTCGGCATCGTGCCGCTCGAGGCGATGGCCTCCGGGGTGCCCGTCGTCGCGTCGGCCGTGGGCGGCCTCACCGACAGCGTGGTCGACGGCGTGACCGGGATCCTCGTGCCGCCGCGCGACCCCGCCGCCATCGCCGACGCCCTCGGGGAGCTCCTCGCGGATCCCGCGCGCCGCCGCCTGCTCGGCCGCGCCGGCCGCGACCGCATGGAGCACGGCTACGCGTGGTCGACGGTGGCCTCCCGCACCGCGGAGGCGTACCGGGCCGCGATCCAGGTCGCCGCCCCCGACGACCTCCCCGCCGACCCGACCGTGGTCGACGCCCACCTCGACGCGCTCGCCCCGGTGCTCGCCGACCTCCGCACGCACGCGCCGCGCCTCACCTCCTGGGGCCGCGAGATGGCGGACCGCATGAGCCGCGGCGCGCGCCTGCTCGCGGCCGGCAACGGAGGATCCGCGGCCGAGGCCCAGCACCTCACGAGCGAGCTGGTGGGCCGGTTCGACGGCGACCGCCGCCCGTTCTCCGCGATCGCGCTGCACGCCGAGTCGTCCGCGGTGACCGCCATCGGCAACGACTACGGCTTCGACGAGGTCTTCGCCCGGCAGGTGCACGCGCACGCGCGATCCGGCGACATCGTCGTGCTGCTCTCCACGAGCGGCCGCAGCGAGAACCTGCTCCGCGCCGCCGCGGCCGCGCGCGCCGCCGGGGCCACGACCTGGGCGATGACGGGCCCCGGCCCGAACCCGCTCGTGGAGGCGTGCGACGAGTCCCTCGCCCTCGACGGCCCGTCGGCCAACGTGCAGGAGGCGCAGCTCGTCGCCGTGCACGCGATCTGCCGCGCGTTCGAGAGCCGGCTGCGGGCGAACGACCGGGCCGCGGCACGCGCATCCGCGACGTCGTCGGCCGCGACCCGGTCGGCGTCGGCCGCCGCATCGGCGTCCGCGACATCCGCCTCGTCCGTCCCCGTGACGGTCGCGCCCGCGTCCACCACGACCGCACCGGCGGAGGTGCCGGCGTGAGGATCGTCGTGGTCGGCGACGTGCTCCTCGACGTCGACATGACCGGCGCCGCGCACCGCCTCAGCCCCGACGCCCCCGTGCCCGTGATCGAGGTCGAGGAGTCGCTGCCCCGCGCGGGCGGAGCCGGCCTCGTCGCCACGATGCTCGCGCGCGACGGCCACGACGTGCGCCTCGTCACCGTGCTCTCCGACGACCGGCACGCGGAGACGCTGCGCGCGTGCCTCGACCGGATCGAGGTGGTCGCCGGCCCGTCCGGCGCGCCCACCCCCGTGAAGACCCGCGTCCGCGCCGACGGCCACGCCATCGCCCGCATCGACGAGGGCTGCGCGCCGCCGCCCACGCCCGCCGCGACCGACGAGATGCTCGCGGCGATCGCCACCGCCGACGCGATCGTGGTGGCCGACTACGGCCGCGGCGTCACGCGCGATCCCCGCCTCCGCGCCGCCCTCGACGCGCGCGCCGCCCAGGTGCCGCTCGTGTGGGATCCGCACCCCGCGGGCGAGCCGCCCGTCCCGAACACCGCGCTCGCCACCCCGAACCTCGCCGAGGCGCGCGCGTTCTCCGGGCTAGCCGGGCGCGACGTGGCCGCGGCCGCCGACGCCGCCCGTCTCCTGCTCGAGCGGTGGGGCGTCCGCACGGTCGCCGTGACCATGAGCGAGCGAGGCGCCCTGCTCGTGTCGGCGCCCGCGTCGGGCTCGGGCTCGGAGGGCGCGGCCGGCGGATCCCTGCCCGTCGTCGTCCCCGCCCCGCTCGTCGCGACCGGCGACCCGTGCGGCGCCGGCGACCGCTTGGCGGCCTCGGCCCTCGCGGCGCTGGCCGCGGGATCCCCCGTGGAGGACGCCGTGCGCGATGCCGTCGCCGCGGCGGCCGAGTACGTGGACGCGGGCGGCGTCGCCACCCTCACGGGCCCGCCCGCCGCGCGCCCCATCGGCGGCCACGCGGCGAGCGCCCTCGAGGTGGTCCGCGCGACCCGCGCCTCAGGCGGCACGGTCGTCGCGACCGGCGGCTGCTTCGACCTCGTGCACGCCGGCCACGCCCGCACCCTCGCGGCGGCGCGCGCGCTCGGCGACTGCCTCGTCGTGCTCCTCAACTCGGACGACTCGGTGCGCCGCCTCAAGGGACCCGAGCGCCCGATCATGCCCGAGGACGACCGCGTCGACCTGCTGATGTCGCTCGGCGTGGTGGACGCGGTCGTGCTCTTCTCCGAGGACACCCCCGAGGAGGCGCTCCGCTCCCTCCAGCCCGACCTCTGGGTCAAGGGCGGCGACTACCGCGCCGAGGACCTCCCCGAGTCGGCGGTCATCGCCGAGTGGGGCGGCCAGGCCGTGACCGTCCCGTACCACCCGGGCCGCTCCACGACGAAGCTCGCCGGCGCGCTCGCCCGCGTCGGCTGAGCCCCTGATCCGCACCACTCCCCTGCACCACCGCGCCGAACGCGCGCGATCCGCACCACGGAAGGAACACCCATGACCGACTCCCCCCGCCCCGGCACCGGCCGCGTCCTCATCACCGGAGGCGCGTCCGGTCTCGGCGCCGCGGTCGCGCAGGCGGTCCTCGCGGCCGGCGGCGAGCCCATCGTGCTCGACCTCGACACCTCGAGCGTCACCGGCATGGAGGCGCACCGCATCGACGTCTCGGACACCCGCGCCACCGAGGCGCTCGTCACCGAGATCGCCCAGGCGCACGGCGGGCTGGATGCCGTGGTCACCGCCGCGGGCATCGACCGCTGCGGCCGCCTCGTCGACGTCGCCCCCACCGAGTGGGAGAAGGTCATCGGCGTGAACCTCATGGGCACGGTCGCCGTCGTCCGCGCGGCGCTGCCGTTCCTCACCGCGTCGCACGGCCGCGTCGTCACCGTCGCGTCGTCGCTCGCCATCAAGGCCGTCTCGGATGCGACCGCCTACTGCGCCTCCAAGTTCGGCGTGCTCGGCTTCACACGCGCGCTGGCCGCCGAGACGAAGGGCGAGGTCGGCGTGACCACGCTGATCCCCTCCGGCATGAAGACCCACTTCTTCGACGACCGCGACCCGAAGTACAAGCCCGGCTCCGACGCGAACCTCAACGACCCGGCCGCCGTCGCCGACAGCGTGATGTTCATCCTCGGCCAGCCCCGCGGCTGCGAGATCCGCGAGCTCGTCATCACCCACGAGCTGGAGGACAGCTGGCCGTGATCCGCGGCTGACCCGCCCGGCGCACATCGCACGAGCCCGGCCCCGCATCGCGCGGGGCCGGGCTCGGCTCGTGGGCGCTCCGGAAGCACATGGGTCTTGCCTGACGGGTGTTCACCGCCAGGAGAACGGCAGTACTGAGGGAAGGCCGGTCTCACGAAGCCGCAGTGTCGATCACCGCGAGAGTCGCCCCGAAGACGACCGCCAGAACGACGATTCCCCCTAATAGCGCAGGCCACACGCGATGCCACTCCGACCTCTTGACGACAAGGAGCACGACGGACCCCACTACGAGCGCACCAGCGATCACGAAGTAGCCGACACTTGCAGCGTTCCCGAGCGCGAAGTCGCACCGACGCGAAGGGGCCGCACACGCGTCATAGCTGAATTGGGCGAGAAGCACTCCCACAGCTCCCAGGCCAGCGCAGCATGCTTGCACGATCATCAGCATGACGGTGAGGAACGCACTGAGCGGTTTCGAACGAGGCCCGTATGCGCTGCGCACCTGCCGCGAGTCGAACTCAGGCCCTGGCGAAGAAATGATCACGTGCTCCTTTGCTTTGGTACCGCCCTGACGAAGAGTTCCGATTCTCGTCACTGGGATGAATACAGAAAACCCGTGAGGAACTTGTAGGCATCCCATTGCATGTCGGTGTTGCTGTTGTACGAGGTATGCACGTCCATGGAGGTTCCGGTCTGGCAGAAGAAGTCATTTGTCAGACAGTAGGACTTGACCATGTTCTCATATCCGTTCGACGCGTTCGCCGAGGGCTTGGTCCAAGAATTGAACCGCCCCGAGTCCCGGGTGAACCAGCCGTGCCCCGTTCCATTGCCTACCGCATCCCATTCTTCGCCCGGCCTGTACGTCGGGTCGCCGAATAGGACGGCTCCGTTGAGCTGCTGCTTGGCGCGCGTCGACAAGGAGGCAGGATCCGCTAGCACGTTCCCCACCACATTGGCCCCTTGAGAATATCCGACAAGCTGGATGTTGGTTCCCGGGCAGCTGGCGGCGATGCTCTCGATCTCGCTGCGAAGAGCCACTGTCCCCTGATTCAGACTGTCGTTATACCACACATCGGTACCACCAGGGGTGGGATATGCACTCGCGGGGTAACGGAGTGCCTCGGAATGGACGGACAGCGTTCCGTCCACCTGCAGGAAGCCGATGACGCCCGAGACGGCCTGACCCAGGCCGTAGTTCCCCGGGCCGTAGATATTGCCAGTCACACCAGTTCCGAAGCCGGGGTCGTCGTTCGTGCCGCGGACGCCGATCACCGTGTCGAACCCACATCGGTCCGGGGAGTTGATCGCGTTCGCGGGAGACACGGCGGGCGACACGAGCGATACGAACACGGGAACCACGATCAGCACCGCGATGCGCCCCCGCCTTCCAGACGACAGACGAAATGGGCTTGCTACTGGTTTGGACATGAATCGGCTTTCGCTGGAGTGAGGGGCTTTCGAGTAGGCGCCATGGATCGACCGAGTCGTGATGACCGAGTCACCTCAGCGATCGCGAGCGCCCATGCGGAGAGAATAGAAGTCACCCGCATTTATCGGGTAGCGGAATTCGCGGCCCTTGCGCGCAATGGGAATCGATGGTATCGATTCAAGCGGATACCGGCACTCATCGACCCGATCACGTAGCACGCCGCGGAACCAGGGGCTCCGTAGGACAACATCGACACGTGGGCCGCACGAGACGAGCCCGGCCCCGCATCGCGCGGGGCCGGGCTCGTGTCGTCTCGTGGGTCAGCGGAGCGCGATGCCGGTCATGATCTGCACCGCGACGTTGATCGCCAGGATGAGTGCGATGCCCGCGACCGGCGCCCACGCGGCCGGCACACGTCGGGTGCGGCAGACGACCGTGGCGACGGTCGACAGCACGAGGACCGCGATGGTCCCGACGACCCAGAGGCGCGAAGCCGCCTGGTCGAGGGAGAAGTCGCACGCACCCGAGACCCCGCAGCGGTCCGGCAGCCAGCTCACGAGCACCATGGCGACGAGCCCCGCGAATCCAAGCACCCACTCGACGACCAGCAGGATCGTGGCGAGCCGCGCGTCGTACGGCGGCTTCGTCGGCACGGGCCCGGCGATGCTCGGGCGGTGCGCGGTCTGCTGGTCGCTCATCGGATCCCCCTGATCCCGGGCGCACGCTGCGCCCGTCGATTACCCGACGCTATCGGCGGCCGTGCCCTCAGCAGAAGGGCCTCGCGCCCCCGCCTCAGCCCGGCCGCACCAGCGTCACCCCGCGCTCGGCCGAGAACCGCGCGAACTCCGCGACGCCGAGCCGCGCATCCGCCGCCGTGGTTCCGATGCCCGACGGATTGTGGAACGTCGCCGTCGCGCCGTCGAACGTGTGCACCAGCACGAGGTGCCCGCCGCGCCGCGTCGCCGGCCGCTCCGGGTACCGGATCTCCGACGACACCGACGCGAGCACCACCCGCCCCGCGCCCACCTCGGCGAGCAGCGCGGGCACGCCGATCCGCGGGTGCACGACCGCCTCGATCCCGAAGTCGTCGCGCACCCACTCCGCGAACGGCCGGTAGTACAGCCCGCCGACCGCGTCGCCGTCGCGGGTGAGCGCGCCGCGGGCGACGGCGCGCGTGATCAGCTCGCGCATGCCGAGCGCGCCGGCCGACGGGATCCACGCCTTGAGCACCGACCGCAACCCCGCGAGCCCGCACACGTGGCGCGACCAGAACAGGTAGTCGGCCTCCGACGGGTATCCCTCGGTGCGCCAGTCGAAGGACCCGGCCGGGCTCTCGCCGCGCTCGATGAGCGGCGCGTTGCAGGCGAGGTCGCCCCACTGCGACTCGTACGGGTACTCGATCACGCGGGCTCCTCGGGTCGGGTCCGACCCACGCTCCCACGGCAGCGGGCGGACTGGCACCGCACGCCGCGCGATCCCCACCCGCCCATCACCTGACCGTCCGGCCGTGAGCGGACATCGGCCGGGGATCCCTGGGGAGCGCGGGATAGCTTCCTGGGAGCGGACATCCGCAGAAAATTGGACACAATGCAGCACCACCAACGCCCCATCCGCTTTGCGACCACCCTCCTCCTGGGTGCCGCCCTCACCGCCGGGATCCTCACCGCAGCATCCCCCGCCAGCGCCGCGACCAGCAGCCAGGCCCCCACCGTGGCCGGCGCCTCGTCCGCCAGCCCGACCGTCTCCGACGCGCGGCTCCGCTTCGGCGTCGCGACCCCCGGCGGTCCCACCGCCGGCAAGGAGCTCGACGCGGTCGCCGCGCAGGTCGGCGAGGACCCGAGCATCGTGCTCTCCTACGCCGACTTCACGCAGGCGCCGCCCATCGCCGCCCTCGACGACGTGCGCGCCCGCGGCGCCGAGAGCCTCCTCACCTGGGAGCCGTGGAAGGCGGGAGCCGGCGTGAACCAGCCCGGCTTCTCGAACGCGAGCATCATCGCGGGCGACCACGACGCGTACCTCCGCCAGTGGGGATCCGAGCTGGCCGCCTGGGGCGGCCCCGTCTCCCTCCGATACGCGCACGAGATGAACGGCGACTGGTACCCGTGGGCCGAGGGCGTCAACGGCAACGCGGCGGGCTCCTACGTCGCCGCGTGGAAGCACGTGCACGACGTCGTCGTCGCCCAGGGCGCGACCAACGTGAAGTGGGTGTGGACGCCGAACGTGCCGTACACCGGATCCACGCTGCTCGCCGGCCTCTACCCGGGCGCCGCGTACGTCGACGTCGTCGGGCTCGACGGCTACAACTGGGGCACCGGCGTCGCCGGCCGCACCTGGGTGTCGCCGTCCCTCCTGTTCAGCTTCGGCCTCGAGCGGCTGCGCGCCGTCGCAGCGGGCAAGCCGATCATCATCGCGGAGACCGCGTCGTCCGAGGTCGGCGGGTCCAAGTCCGCGTGGGACGGCGATCTCATCTCGTTCCTCCAGGCCCAGCCCGACGTGGTGGCCTTCGTCTGGTTCGACATGGACAAGGAGGCGGACTGGCGCATCGGCAGCTCCGCGTCCTCCGCCACCGCCATCCGCGACGCGCTCGCCGCCCGTCGCGTCTGATAGCCGCTCAGCCCCCGCCATCGGATGCCGTCGCTCGGCGGACATCCGGTGGACGACGGGCACCGAAGAACATACGCTCGCATACATCCATCGGGGGAAGGACCCTATTCGCCATGCCCACTCGTCGCCGCCTCAAATGCGCTGTCGTCACCGCCGTCGCACCGGCGGTCGTGACGGCCACGGTGCTCGTCGCCCCGGCGGTCTCCGCCCGCGCCGCCTCGGCCCAGGCCGTTCCCACGGCGCCCGCCGCGATCGTCCTCTCCGTCTCCTCCGGTCCGATCGGCACGCCCGTGACGGTCACCGGCACGGGCTTCCCCGCCGCGAAGGCCGCGGTCATCGCGGTCGGGTCGACCACGAAGCGCATCACGACCACCGCCACCGGCCGCCTCACGGCCGCGATCACGATCCCCCGCACCTCGCTCTCCACCATCCGGATCACGGCGACGGCCGGCACCCGCTCGGCCTCGGCCGCCTTCACCGTGACCACGGCGACGTCGACCGGATCCGCGCGCTCCTCCGCGCCCGCCCCGGCACCGACCCCCGCTCCCACGAGCGCGCCCACGTCGTCGACCGGGCCGGCCCCGTCGACCTCCTCGCCCGCGACCTCCGCGGCCCCCGCCATCAGCTCCGCGCGCCTGCGCCTCGGCCTCTCCACGCCCGGCGGGCCGACGGCGAACGGCGAGCTCGACGCCGCGGCGGCGACCCTCGGCGAGAGCCCCTCCATCGTGATGAGCCACGTCGACTTCACGCACCCGGCGCCCATCGCGGGCCTCCAGAGCGTCGCGGCGCGCGGCGCCGACAGCCTCATCACGTGGGAGCCGTGGCAGGGCGGCGCGGGAACCACCCAGTCCGCCTACACGAACGCGAGCATCATCGCGGGCGACCAGGACGCGTACATCCGCTCGTGGGGCGCCGACCTCGCGAAGTACGGCAAGACGGTCTACCTCCGCTACGGCCACGAGATGAACGGCAACTGGTACCCGTGGTCCGACGGCGTCAACGGCAACGCGCCGGGCTCGTACGTCGCCGCGTGGAAGCACGTGCACGACCTCGTGGTCGCGCAGGGCGCCACCAACGTGAAGTGGGTGTGGAGCCCGAACGTGCCGTACCCGGGATCCACCGACCTCGCCTCCCTCTACCCCGGCGCCGACCAGGTCGACGTCGTCTCGCTCGACGGCTACAACTGGGGCGCCGTCTCCGGCCAGCGCTGGACCGCGCCCGCCGACCTCTTCGGTCCCGGCATCGCGCAGCTCCGCGCCGTCGCGCCCGGGAAGCCGCTCATCGTCGGCGAGGTCGCGTCGAGCGAGACCGGTGGGTCCAAGGCCGACTGGGACCGCGCCCTCGTCGCGTACCTCCAGGCGCAGCCCGACGTGCTCGGCTTCGTGTGGTTCGACTTCAAGAAGGAGGAGGACTGGCGGATCGACAGCTCGGCCGCCTCCGCCGCCGCCCTCCACGACGCGCTCGCGCTCCGGCGCGGCTGATCCGGCGCATCCGGGTCGCGCACAGTCGGCACCCAGCTCGCGCAGGGGCGCCCCGGGGAGAGCGCGGCTTACGCTCTGATCCGCGCCTGCCCGACCCGACGACGGCGCACATGATGAGGAGGCGGTGGTGACCCGAGCGCACCGGCGACGTGAGACCGCGCTCGCCCTCGCCGCCGTGCTGGTCGGCCTCGTGATCCTGCCGGCCCCGCCCGGGTCCGGCGTCGAGGCGGGCTTCGCGCAGCTCGACCGCTACGCCGCCCTCACGGTGACGCAGGCCGACCGCATGATCCGGGCGCACCCGGCCCTCGAGCTGCAGGTGATGGACGCGTCGCCCGAGCGCGTGGTCTCGTGGTGGGCCGCGAAGGACCGGAAGCACCAGCGTGCGCTCATCCGCAACTCGCCCGCCCTCGTCGGCAACCTCGACGGGGTCGACTACGCATCGCGCGACGCCGCCAACCGCGCCCAGCTGCGCACCGAGCTGCGCACGGAGCGGGACGCGGTCGCCGCGCACCCCGGTGACGCCGACGCGCGGGCCCGCCTCACCGCCCTCACCGCGATCCGCGCCGCGCTCGAGCCGCGGGCCGGCACGGGCGGCGGCACGGCACCGAAGCGATGGCTCGTGACCCTGAGCCACCGGGACCCGCCGCTCGCCGCCATCGCGGTCGGCGATCTCGACACGGCCCGCCAGGTCACCTTCACGGTGCCCGGCATGGGCACCTACACCGACGACATGCAGCTCTGGACGGAGACCGCGCAGAACGTGTTCGACGCCCAGGCGTCGGTCGGCGCGCCGGCCGCGCACGCCGTCGTCGCGTGGATCGGCTACCGCACGCCGCCGCCCGGCGTGGACGCGACGCTGGGCGACTACGCGGAGCGCGGCGCCCCGCTGCTCGCGAGCGAGATCGCCGGGCTGCATGCGGCGCGGGACGACGGCGACCTCGCGAGCGTCAACGTCATCGCGCACTCGTACGGATCCACCATGGCCGCCGACGCCCTCGCCGCCCGCGACCTCGGCGTCGACTCCTTCGTCATGCTCGGCTCGGCCGGCGTCGAGGACGGCATCGACGACGCGCGCGCCCTGCACGCCCGGCACGTCTACGCGGGCGAGGCGGCGGACGACGACGAGGCGGTGTGGGGCCGGCTCTCGCGCCAGGATCCCCGCGCCCCCGGCTTCGGCGCCACCGTCATCTCCGTCGACGGGGATCCCGCGCGCGGCCTCCTGCCCGTCACCACGCACGCGCCCGTCCTGCACTCCCCGTGGAACGACGACCCGGACTCGCGCGCCTGGACGACCATCCGGGATCCGGCCGAGCGCGCCGCCGAGTTCGCCGCGCACGAGAAGACGTACGGCTACCTCGACGCGGGCACCGAGTCGCTGCGGAACGCGGCCATCGCGACGACGCCGCACGCGACGGCGACGCTCGACGCGGCGGGCTGAGCGCCGGAAGCTGACCTCACAGGAGGGCCGCTGACTTCCCTCACCGGGCAGATGGTGGAGGCTCGACGGCCCCGCTCCTCAGAGCGGTGCGGCGCCGCCGCGCCGGCCGGGCTCACAGGATGTCGCCGGCCTCGAATAGGGTCGTGCGAAGCCGAGCGGCAGGCGGGCGATCGGCCACGGGATGGAGCACCGCATGATCGAAGGCACGGGTCAGTTCATCTTGTACACGGAGCCCGGTGGAGCACAGGTGCAGCTCCACGCCGTCGACGGGACGGTGTGGCTCACGCAGTCCCAGCTCGCGGAGCTGTACGGGACATCCGTCGTCAACATCGCGCAGATCATCCGTCGGATCCTCGATGACGGAGAAGTCACCGAGGCAACAATTAACTCTGAGTTAATTGTTCGCCGGGAGGGAAATCGGGATGTGAGGCGGGAGCTGACCGTCTACGACTTGGAGATGATCCTCGCCATCGGCTATCGCGTCACGACGAACAGGGGCGTGCAGTTCCGACAGTGGGCGACCACGGTGCTGCGCGAATACCTCGTCAAGGGGTTCGCGATGCAGGACGAACGCCTCAAGGATCCTGCCGGAGTCGACTACTTCGACGAGCTCCTCGAACGCATCCGGGACATCCGGTCGTCCGAGAAACGCTTCTACCAGAAGATCCGCGACATCTTCGCGGCGAGCAGCGTCGACTACGCCCCGGGCAACGCCGCCGCCAAGGAGTTCTTCGCGACCATCCAGAACAAACTCCTGTTCGCCGTGACTGGTCTCACTGCAGCTGAGCTCGTCGTCGCGCGTTCGGACCCCGATGCGGAGAACATGGGCCTCACCAGCTGGAAGGGTGAGCGTGTCCGGAAGGGGGACGTGACGACGTCGAAGAACTACCTCACCGCAGACGAGTTGAGCGCGTTGAATCTGCTCACCACGAGATTCCTCGACTTCGCCGAGGACCGGGCCCGGCGCCGGATGACGACTTCCATGGGCGATTGGGTCGCGCGGACGGATGGCTTCCTCCAATTCGACGAGCGCAACATCCTGACCGGCCCTGGCACGGTCTCCGCCGACGCAGCAGCCCGCGTGACGGCCCAGCGCTACGCGGAGTTCGACGATCACCGACGCGCACACGATGCGGCGTCTGCCGATCTCGCAGATGCCGACGTGATGAATGCCCTCGACCGCGCCGGGCGCACGCCTGTGGCAGGAGAATCTCCCGAGCACAGGTGATGGCCCCGCGACGGCAGGTGCCACATCCTGTGTCCTCGAGGGCACCGTGCTCGTGAAGTCGCCGAGAGCCTGCGTACAGCGACATCGGCCATGGCGCATCTGCCCGACGCGGGCCTAGGCCGGGACGCGCTCCGCGAGCGACGCCCGCCGCAGCTGCTCCACGTCCGCGTGCACGTCGTCGACGCGCACCTCGGCGACGTGCGACGGGTCGTGCGCGCAGCGCTCGGCGGTCCAGCCGACCTGGGTCACGTCGACGCCGCAGACCGGGCAGCGCGTGGTCCAGCCGATGTGGATCCGGTGCCGCGTCCGCCCGAACGCCGCCGCGTTGATCACGTTGCCGAACCAGAACACCCCGACCGTGCGCGCGCCGACGGCCTGCGCGAGGTGCCGCGGGCCGCTGTCGTTGCCGAGCACGACGTCCGCGTGCGTGAAGAGGCCCGCGAGCTCGCCGAGGGTGAGGGAGTCGGCGAGCGAGGCGATCCGCGCGGCCTGCTCCGCGGGCAGGCCCTCCCGGCCGAGCGCGACGATGCGGTCGGCGTCCGCGGCGTCCGTCGCGTCGCCGACGACGACCACCTGCGCGTCGTCGGCCGCGGCCCGGCGCGCGACCTCCGCGAACGACTCCACGGGCCAGCGGCGGCGCGGGTCGGTGGCCCCCGGGTGGATCACGACGAGCCCGCCCGGCGCGCCCGTCACGCGCTCGGCCGCCGCGGCCCGCTCGGCGTCGGTCACCTCGACCACCGGCTCCAGGTCGACGACGGGCGCGCCCGCGAGCCCCGCCACCTCGAGCCCGCGCAGCACCTCGTGCTGGTAGTAGACGTAGGGGATCACGCGCTCGAGCCGCTCGGCGTCGTCGGTCGCGGTGCCCACCGTGTGCCGGGCGCCGAGCCGCAGCAGGAACGGGTTGGAGTTGCGGCCGCCGCCGTGCACCTGCACGGCGAGGTCGAAGCGGCGCGCGCGCATGCGGGCGGCGAACGCCTCGATCTCCGCCGGGTCGGGATCCGTGCCCGGCACGTCCCGCACGCCGGCCGCGACCGGCAGCACCTCGATCTCGTCGGGCCCGCCCGGCCGGCCGCCGAGGAGCGCGCGATGCAGCGGCGTGCCGAGCAGCGTGATCCGCGCCCCCGGGTACGCGGCCCGCAGCGCCGCCATCGCGGGCAGCGCGAAGATCAGGTCGCCGAGCCCGCCGCCGCGCAGCACGGCGATGGAGCGGACGTCGGGGAATCTCTCGTGGAGCGGGGCGACGACGGGCACGGGGCGGCCTCCTGATCGGGCGGGCGGGTCCCCCGTCCCGTTCCCCCCGGCGGCCGCATCGAAACGGCCGCAGCCGGAGAGCGGATCAGCGCGCGTCGCGCCGCGGCGCCGCCGCGCTCTGGCGCACCACGAGCCGCGTCGGCACGATGCGATCGCCCGAGGGCTCGCGGCCGTCGAGCATCTCGAGCAGCACCTGCATCGAGCGGCGGCCGATCTCGGTGAAGTCCTGGTGCACGGTCGTGAGCGGCGGCCAGAACGAGCTCGACTCCTCGGTGTCGTCGAAGCCGACCACGCTGATGTCGCCCGGCACGTCGCGGCCGAGCTCGTGCAGCGCGTGCATGATCCCGAGCGCCATCTGGTCGTTCGCGGCGACGATGCCCGTGATGTCGGCGCGCCGGCCGAGCTCCTTCCCCAGGCGGTAGCCGGACGCCGTGGTCCAGTCGCCCTGCGCCGGATCCTCGGGGTCGAGCCCCGCGTCGAGCATGGTCGCGCGCCACTCGGCCGCGCGCCGGGCCGCCGAGTAGGAGGTGGAGGGACCTGCGACGTGCACGATCGCGGTGTGCCCGAGGTCCAGCAGGTGCTGGGTGACGAGCCGCGTGCCCTGCTCCTGGTCGGTGTCGACGACCACGAACGGGTCACCCGCGTCGGAGTCGATGATCACGACGGGAAGGCCCACGGGGATGATCACGTCGGCCCGGTCGAGCATGTGCGCCTCGATGATGATGACGACGCCGTCGACCGCCTCCTCCTGCAGCCGGCTGAACGCCCCGGCCACCTCGCCCTCGGTGGGATGCGGCACCGGCATGAGCGTGATCGTGTACCCGGCGTCGGACGCGGCCGTGACGATCGCGTCGAGCGTGCGCATGTTCCCGAGGGTGGAGAGCGTGAACATGATGATGCCGATGCTGCGGAAGCGGCCGGTCTTCAGGGCCCGCGCGGCGCTGTTCGGCCGGTAGCCGAGCTCGGCCATCGCGTCCATCACCCGCTGCCGCGTCGAGGCCTCCACGTTCTGCGCCCCGTTGGACACCCGGGACACCGTCTGGGCGGACACGCCGGCGTGCGCGGCGACGTCGGCCATCGACACGGTGCGGCCGCCGGGCGCGCGCCGGCCGCTCGACTTGACGGCCGACGGTGGAGATGTCATGGTTGCGAGCATCACAGATGTTTGCGCAAACACCCAATCCTCCCGAGGTGGGTGACAGCCCACCCCCCATGGGCTAGTAGCGCCGCGATCCCCCGACGAAGTGGAAGCACATGACGACGATGTCGACCTCGGCCGCCCGGCCGAAGGCGCCCGACGCGGCCCGCCCCAGCGGTCCCCCGATGCGACGCGACAAGCGACGCTGGACCGGGCTGGGCTTCGTCGCCCCGTTCCTCGTGGTCTTCCTCGTCGTCCTCATCGCGCCCGTCGGCTACTCGATCTACCTCAGCCTGTTCCAGGAGCGGATGATCGGCGGCACCTCGTTCGTCGGCATCGCCAACTACACGCAGGCGCTCAACGACCCGAACTTCTGGGACGCGCTCGGCCGCGTCGCGCTGTTCCTCGTCGTGCAGGTCCCGATCATGCTGTTCGTCGCCCTGTTCGCGGCGCTGGCCCTCGACTCGGCCCGCCTGCACCTCACCGCGTTCTTCCGGATCTCGATCTTCCTGCCCTACGCCGTCCCCGCGGTCGTCGCGGCGCTCATGTGGGGCTTCATCTACGGCAACCGCTTCGGCCTCGTCGGCAACATCGAGCAGGCCACCGGCTGGCACCTGCCCGACCTGCTCTCGCAGGGCTGGATCCTCGCGTCGATCGGCAACATCGTCACGTGGGAGTTCGTCGGCTACAACATGCTGCTGTTCTACGCGGCCCTCCGCGTCATCTCGCCCGACCTGTACGAGGCCGCCGAGCTCGACGGCGCCGGCCCCTTCCGCATCATCACGGGCATCAAGCTCCCCGCCATCCGCGGCGCGCTCGTCATCGGCGTGATCTTCTCCATCATCGGCAGCTTCCAGCTCTTCAACGAGCCGAACATCCTGCAGACGCTGGCGCCGAACGCGATCAGCTCGTACTTCACCCCGAACATGTACGCGTACAACCTGTCCTTCGCGGGACAGCAGTTCAACTACTCCGCCGCCATCGCGATCATCATGGGCGTCCTGACGATGGTGGTCGCCTACGTGGTGCAGCTCGTCGGCACCCGGAAGGACAGCTGACCGTGTCGACCCTCACCGGAACCCCCCTCGCCGCGCCCGACGCCGGCACGCCCGTCCGCGACGCACCGGCGGACAAGACGCCGAAGCGCCGCAAGAGCGCCGGCGCTCCCCGCGAGCGTCGCAGCATCGTGCTCACGCTCGTCATGGCGCTGCTGCTCATCTACTCCGTGCTCCCCCTGTTCTGGCTCCTGGTCAACTCGACCAAGACGCAGGACGCGCTGTTCAGCTCGTTCGGCCTCTGGTTCTCGGGCGACTTCGCGCTGTGGGACAACATCCAGGGCGTGCTGACCTACGGCAACGGCGAGTTCGTCCGCTGGCTCGGCAACACGCTGATCTACGTGGTCGTCGGCGCGGGCGGCGCGACGCTGCTCGCCACCCTCGCGGGCTACGGCCTGGCGAAGTTCGACTTCCCCGGCAAGAAGATCGTGTTCGCGGTGGTGCTCGGCGCCGTCGCGATCCCCGGCACGGCCCTCGCGGTGCCGACCTTCCTGCTCTTCAGCCAGATGGGCCTCACGAACACCCCGTGGGCGATCATCCTGCCGTCGCTCATCAGCCCCTTCGGGCTGTACCTCATCTGGACCTACGCGGTCGACTCGGTGCCCGAGGAGATCCTCGAGGCGGCCCGGATCGACGGCTCGAGCGAGATCCGCACCTTCTTCACGATCAGCCTGCGGCTCCTGTCGCCCGGCCTCATCACGGTGCTGCTGTTCTCGATCGTCGCCACCTGGAACAACTACTTCCTCCCCCTGATCATGCTGAGCGACTCCCGCTGGTACCCCCTCACGGTGGGCCTCAACCAGTGGAACGCGCAGTCCACCACCGTGGGCGGCCAGCCGATCTACAACCTCGTCATCACGGGATCGTTCCTCGCGATCATCCCCATCGTGATCGCGTTCCTCTTCCTCCAGCGCTACTGGCAGTCCGGCCTCTCGGCCGGCGGCGTCAAGGCGTAGTCCCCGACCCACCTCCGCACGACCCTCACCACCACGAAGAAGTGAAAGGCACCACCATGTCCATCTCGTTCCCCCGCAGGGCGAAGCGCGCCATCGCGCTCGGCCTCGGCATCGTCCTCGCGGGCTCCCTCGCGGCGTGCTCGTCCGGATCGGGCGGCGCCAGCGCCGACTCCGCGTCCGCCGACGACCTCGCGAAGGCCCTCGACACGCAGTCCTCCATCACCGTCTGGGGCTGGGCTCCCGCGATCAAGCCGATCGCCGAGGCGTTCGAGAAGGAGCACCCGAAGATCACGGTCGACGTGCAGAACGTCGGCACCGGCGCCGACCAGTACACGAAGCTCCAGAACGCCATCAAGGCGGGCAAGGGCGCTCCCGACGTGGCGCAGATCGAGTACTTCGCGATCCCGCAGTTCGCGCTCGGCAAGTCCCTCGCCGACCTCTCGGGCTACGGCTACACGGACCTCAAGGACCAGTTCACGGCGTCCACCTGGAACGCGGTCACCCAGGGCGACGCCCTCTACGCCCTGCCGCAGGACTCGGGCCCCATGGCGATGTTCTACCGCCAGGACATCTTCGACAAGTACCAGATCGCCGTCCCCACCACGTGGGACGAGTACGTGGCCGCCGCGGAGAAGATGCACGCCGCCGACCCGAACCAGTACATCACCAGCGACAGCGGCGACGCCGGCTTCACCACGAGCATGATCTGGCAGGCCGGCGGCCACCCCTACAAGGTCGACGGCGACAAGGTCACCATCGACATGCAGGACGCGGGCGCCAAGAAGTACACGGCCATGTGGAACAAGCTCGTCGCCAACGGCTCGCTCGCCCAGACCCCCGGCTGGACCGACGAGTGGTTCCGCGGCCTCGGCGACGGATCCATCGCGACGCTGATCACCGGCGCCTGGATGCCCGGCAACCTCGAGGCGCAGGCCACCGCGGGCTCCGGCCAGTGGCGCGTCGCCCCCATGCCGCAGTACACCGCGGGTGACACCGCGACCGCGGAGAGCGGCGGATCCTCCATCGCCGTCATGCAGCAGTCGACCAACAAGCTCGTCGCGGCGGAGTTCGCGAAGTTCACCACCGCCAACGAGGAGGGTCGCAAGATCTCCTTCGACGCCGGCGGATTCCCGTCGACCACGGCCGACCTGAACAGCCCCGAGTTCCTCGCCGACGCCCCCGAGTACTTCGGCGGCCAGAAGATCAACGAGGTGCTCAGCGCGGCCTCGAAGGACGTCGTCACCGGATGGCAGTACCTGCCCTTCCAGGTGTACACGAACAGCATCTTCAGCGACTCGGCCTCGTCCGCGTACGCCAACGGCACCTCGCTCGACCCCGTCCTCGAGGCGTGGGGCAAGGCCGCTGCCGAGTACGGCCAGCAGCAGGGCTTCACCGTCGACGTGAAGTAGCGACCAGTACGACCTGGACGACCCGAGGGGAGGTGCGACGCGAGTCGCGCCTCCCCTCTTCCCTGCCCCGCCTCACCCAAGGACACGACATGCCCGGCCTCCCCGCCACCAGCGCCCGCTTCCGCATCGGCGCCGACGACTTCGAGCTCGACGGCCGCCCGCACCGCGTCATCGCGGGCGCGCTCCACTACTACCGCGTGCACCCCGACCAGTGGGCCGACCGGATCCACAAGGCGCGCCTGATGGGGCTCGACACCATCGAGACGTACGTCGCCTGGAACGCCCACTCGCCCGAGCGCGGCGCCTTCGACACGTCCGACGGCCTCGACCTCGGGCGCTTCCTCGACCTCGTGCACGCGGAGGGCATGCACGCGATCGTGCGCCCTGGGCCGTACATCTGCGCCGAGTGGGACGGCGGCGGGCTGCCCGGCTGGCTGTTCGAGGATCCGGCCGTGGGCGTCCGTCGCAGCGAGCCGCTGTACCTCGCCGCGGTCGACGAGTTCCTGGCCCGCGTCTACGAGATCGTCGCGCCACGGCAGATCGACCACGGCGGGCCCGTCATCCTCGTGCAGATCGAGAACGAGTACGGCGCGTACGGCGACGACGCCGACTACCTCCGGCACCTCGTCGACCTGACGCGCGCGTCCGGCATCATCGTGCCGCTCACGACCGTCGACCAGCCGACCGACGAGATGCTCTCCCGCGGCAGCCTCGACGAGCTGCACCGCACGGGATCCTTCGGCTCGCGCGCCACCGAGCGCCTCGCGACCCTCCGCCGCCACCAGCCGACCGGCCCGCTCATGTGCAGCGAGTTCTGGGACGGCTGGTTCGACCACTGGGGCGAGCACCACCACACGACCTCCGCGGCCGATGCCGCCGCCGAGCTCGACGCGCTGCTCGCCGCGGGCGCGTCCGTGAACATCTACATGTTCCACGGCGGCACGAACTTCGGCTTCACGAACGGCGCCAACCACAAGGGCACGTACCAGTCGCACGTCACCTCGTACGACTACGACGCCCCGCTCGATGAGACCGGATCCCCCACAGCGAAGTTCTTCGCCTTCCGCGACGTGATCGCGCGCTACCGGTCCGTGCCCGACGAGGTGCCCGCGATGCGCGGCGACGCACCCGCGTTCGAGGTCGCGTTCGGCGCGGCCGTGCCGCTGGCCGACGTGGTGCCGGACGATGCCGCCGCCTGGCGCGCGACCGACGCGGTGCCGTCGATGGATCAGCTCGGCGTCTTCCGGGGGTTCGCGCTGCACCGGGTGGAGCTGCCCGCGTCGACCCGCCCGCGCGTGCTCGCGTTCGGCGAGGTGCGCGATCGGGCCGTCGTGTCGGTCGACGGCGTGCGGGTCGGCGTGATCCAGCGCGACCAGCACGAGACCGCGATCGCCGTGCCGCCCGGCCGGATCCTCGAGGTGCTCGTGGAGGACCAGGGGCGCGTGAACTACGGCGTGCGGATCGGCGAGGCGAAGGGGCTCATCGGGCCGGCGACGCTCGACGGCGCGGAGCTCACCGGCTGGGAGAGCCAGCCGCTCGACCTGGCCGCGATGGCGGCCTCGGTCACCTCGGCGGCGGCCGTCGCCGCGGCCTCCGGCGCGGAGCCGGTCCGTTTCCTCGACGGGCCGGTGCTGGCGCACGCCTCCTTCGAGATGGACGAGCCCGCCGACCTCTTCCTCGACACGCGCTCGTGGGGCAAGGGCGTCGCGTTCGTCAACGGGTTCGCGCTCGGCCGCTACTGGACCCGCGGGCCGCAGCACACGCTCTACGTGCCGGGCGCGCAGCTCCGCGCGGGCCGCAACGACCTGGTCGTGTTCGAGACGGGCGCGGCGGCGGATCCGGTCGTGGCGTTCCTGGCGCAGCCGGAGCTGGGGCACCTGGAGTCGTAGGGGCCGCCCCGTGTGGGAGCGCAGGGAAGTGGGTACGGGCCGGGTGGCGCGCGAGCGCCCGCGCCCCTCCCGCGCATCCCGCGGGCCGCCGACCCCGCGAGGAGACCCGTGACCACCGACACCGCACTCGACATCGAGGGCCTGATCGATCCCGAGGGCACCGCGGCCGGACCCGGGACGCTGCGGATCACGGATCCGCGCGACGGCTCGGCCGTGGGCGACATCGACGCGTCGACGCCCGACGAGGTCGAGGCAGCGGTGCGCAGGTCGGTGAAGGCGTCCGCCGCGTGGGCCGCGACGCCGCCCGCCCAGCGCGGCCAGGCCGTGCGCCGGGCCGCCCACGCGCTCGCCGAGCACGCGGAGGAGCTCGCCGAGCTGAACACCCGCGAGACCGGCAAGCCGATCGGCGACGCGCTCGGCGGCGTCGGCGCGGGCATCGATACGCTGCTGCAGTACTCCGAGCTCGGGCCCGTGCACCGCGGGCGGAGCCTGCTCGGCACGCTCCCGGCCGTCGACTTCTCGGTGCCGCGGCCGCGCGGCGTCACGGTCGCGCTCACGCCGTGGAACGATCCCGTCGCGGTGGCCGCGGGGATCATCGGCGCGGCGCTCGTGATGGGCAACACCGTGATCCACAAGCCCAGCGAGCGCTGCCCGCACACCGGCGAGCTGCTCGGCCGGATCCTCGCCGAGGCCCTGCCCGACGGCGTGCTCGTGTCCGTGGTCGGCGGCGGCGACGTCGGCGACCGGCTCGTCGCGCACGAGGACACGCGCGTGGTCGCGCACGTCGGATCCACCGCCGCGGGCGAGGCCATCGCGCGCCGCGCCGCGGGCACCCCCACCCACGTGATCCGCGAGAACGGCGGCAACGACCCGCTCCTCATCGACGCCGGCGTCGATCCCGCGTGGGCCGCCGCGCAGGCCGCCCTCGGATCCTTCGCCAACGCCGGCCAGATCTGCACATCGGTCGAGCGGATCTACGTGCACCGCGACATCGCCGACCGCTTCACCGCCGCGCTCGTCGCCGAGGCCGAGCGCTGGAACTCCTCCGGCGACCTCGGCCCGCTCGTCGACGAGCGCATGCGCGACGCCGTGCACGAGCAGGTCGCCGAGGCGCTGACCGAGGGCGCCCGCGCGCTCGTCGGCGGTCGCGTGCCCGACGGCCCCGGATCCCGCTACCCCGCCACCGTGCTCGTCGACTGCACCGCCGACATGACCGTGATGACGGCCGAGACGTTCGGCCCGGTCGCGGCCGTGCAGGTCGTCGCGGACTTCGACGAGGCGCTCGCCCGCGCATCCGACGACCGCTACGGGCTCGCCGCGAGCGTGCTCACCGCCTCGATGGAGCACGCGCAGCGGGCGGCCGCGGAGCTGCCCGTCGGCACGATCAAGGTCAACGGCGTCTTCGGCGGCGCACCCGGCGGCGCCGCGCAGCCCCGCGGCCGCAGCGGATCCGGCTTCGGCTACGGCCCGGAGCTCCTCGACGAGATGAGCACCACGACGGTCGTGCACCTCGGGCTGCCGGTGCTCGACGCCGGGGACGCGCGATGACCAGCGAGCTGCGCGGGATCATCGGCCTGCTCGCCGAGCGCCGCCCCACCGTCACGGTCATCGGCGACGTCATCCTCGACGAGTGGTGGCGCGGTCACAGCGACCGGATGACCCGCGAGGCGCCGGCGCCCGTCGTGGACGTGACCGAGCGGATCCAGTCGCTCGGCGGCGCCGCGAACACCGCCGTCAACCTCGCGAGCCTCGGCGGCACCGTGAGGATGGTCGGCCTCGTCGGCCAGGACGCCGCCGGCGACCGCGTGCGCGACCTGCTGCTGGCGGCCGGCGTCGACGTGTCGGGCCTCGTGCACTCGCCGCGCCTGCGCACCACCACCAAGACGCGGATCGTGGGCGACGACCAGGTGATCGTGCGGGTCGACGACGTGCACCGCGGATCCGTCCACCGCGACGACGCGCGCGCCCTCGCCCGCGCCGCCCTCGAGGCCACGGCCGACGCGGACGCCGAGATCGTCTCCGACTACGGCACCGGCACCCTCCACGGCGTGGTGCTCGAGTCGCTCGCCGCCCGCGAGCGCCGGCCCGGCCTCACGGTGGTCGACGCGCACGATCCCGCGATCTGGGCGCCGCTCCGGCCCGACCTCATCACGCCGAACGCGGGCGAGGCCGGCCGCCTCGTGGATCGGCCGCTCGCGCGCGACGAGGACCGCGCGGCCGTGGTCGCCTCCCTCGCCGACGCCGTGCTCGCTGCATCCGGATCCGCGACCGCCGTCGTCACCCTCGACCGCGACGGCACCGTCGTGCTCGGCGCGGGCGAGCCGTACCGCACGCGCGCGCACCCGGTGCCCGAGAAGCAGGCGTCCGGCGCGGGCGACACGTTCGTCGCCGCCCTCACGCTCGCCCGCGCCGTCGGCCTCCCGCTGACGGTGAGCGCCGACTTCGCCCAGGCCGCGGCCGACGTGGTCGTGCGCCAGCCGGGCACGAGCGTCTGCTCCGCCGCGACCCTCGCCGACCACCTCGGCGAGACGCGCTCGCGCACCGTGTCGCAGGCCGAGCTGGTGGGCCTCGTCGCGGGAGAGCGCGCGGCGGGCCGCCGGATCGTCTTCACGAACGGCTGCTTCGACGTGCTGCACCGCGGCCACACCACCTACCTCCGCCAGGCCAAGCGCCTCGGCGACGTGCTCGTGGTCGCGCTCAACAGCGACGACTCCGTGCGGCGGCTGAAGGGATCCGACCGCCCGGTGAACACCGCCGAGGACCGCGCGGGCGTGCTCGCCGAGCTGTCGTGCGTCGACGTGATCACCGTGTTCGACACCGACACCCCCATCCCGCTGCTCGAGGCGGTGCGGCCCGACGTGTACGCGAAGGGCGGCGACTACACGCCCGAGATGCTCGACGAGACGGCGGTGGTGCGCGCGTACGGCGGCGAGGTGTCGATCCTCGGGTACGTCCCGTCGCAGTCGACGAGCTCGATGGTGGACCGGATCCGCGCCTCGGCACCCGATCCCGGCTTCGTGCGGCCGGCGGGCACGGCGACGGCGGCGCCCGCGCAGCCCACCGCACCCGCGGATCCTGACGGCTCCCCGTAGATCTCGTCGGTCCCCCTGCCCACTGCTCGACCTCGGGAGTCGACTCGACGGGCAGGCGACGCAGCCCGCACCCGACGAGAGGACACCCCATGGCCATCGACCCCATCCAGCTCCAGAAGCACCTCAGCGGCCTCGACTACCCGGCATCCAAGGACGCGATCGTGGCGAAGGCGGAGGAGTCGGGCGCCGACTCCGACACCCTCGACGCGCTCCGCGGCATCGCCGACACGGAGTACGACGCGCCCACCGCGATCAACGCGGCGGTCTCCGACGCGAGCTGATCCACGCCGCGCGACCCGACGGCCCCGGCTCTCCTCGGAGAGCCGGGGCCGTGGTGCGTGCTGGGCGGCGTCAGGGCCGGTACTGCTGCGGCTTCTCGAACCCCATGGGGTCGCCGTTCGCCGGGTTCTGCCCGCTGCTGCCGAGGCGGACCTTCCCGAGCACGTAGATGACCCGCGTGAGGACACGGCCGAGGATGCGGAGGGCGGTCATGTCCCGACCGTATCGGCGCGGTCGGCGCGCGGGAAGGCGCCGGGCAGGATGGGGGCATGGACCACATCGACCCGCGCCGCCTCGCCGCGGTGCTCGCCGACGCCGAGCTGCGCGCCGCGTAGGCCCGCGTCGTGCTCGGATCCGGCCTCGACGACGCCCTCGCGCACCTCTCCCCCGCGCGTCGCACGAAGGCCGCGCGGGCGCTCACCGGCTCGGGGCTGGTGGTGGTCGCGGACGACGGCAGCGCATCCGCGCCCGACGCCGTCTTCCGCGCGATCCTCGCCCAGCAGCCCGCGACGCCGCCGGCCCAGGGCGTCGAGCGCTTCCTCCTCGACGGCCGCATCGCCCAGCGGCCGGCCTCCCCGGCAGACCTCGACGCCCTGCTGCGGCACGTCGTGACCCAGGTGCTCGAGCCCGACGAAGTGCTCGACGAGAGGACCCTCACCGCGCGCCTGCTGCGCCTCACCGACGACCACGCGCTCCTCCGCCGCCACCTCGTGGACGCGGGCCTCGTGCTCCGGACTCGCTCGGGATCCGAGTACGCGCGCGCGGCGGACGCGACGGCCTAGCGCCCGCGGTCGACGCGCGTCGGTCCGGTCCGCCCCAGGGTCGTCCGACCTGCGCGCGCGATCCCCGGCAGCGGCCTCGCGCGCGGCGCCTCCGCCTCGGCGGGACGCGTCGGCACCAGGGGCCCGCCCCGTGTCGCCCGCGACATGTCCGTCTCCAGGACCGGCGACGCCTTCACCTCCGCCTGCTCGGCCGTCGTCCGATACACCCGGTATCGCGACACCGCCGGCGACTCCACCGCCACCATCCGCGCATTCGCCTCCGGCCGCGACCGTCCACCCGGCCCGTCGAACACGTTCCGCGCGAAGTCGGACGGCACCCACCGGCCGCCGAGCCCCTCACCCCGCCGAGCAGCCTCGTTGCCTTCCAACCACCGCTGGCGGATCCGCGCCTCGGACACCTCGAACGGCACCTCCACATCGACCACCTGCACGTCGTACCCGGCAGCCTCCAGCTGCGCCGAGATTCTCCGGGCCTTGTCGGCCGAACCCAAGACCGTGTCGATCACCACGTTGTCGCCGTCCGCGATCGCCTGATCTCGCAACCGGTTGGCCAGGAACGACGACTCCTCGTGCACCAGCGATGCCAGCTCCATCGGATGGAACGACGGGCCCGACGCGGAACTCAGCTCCCCTGGGAGGATCCTGCGCTCATAGCTCCCATCCGCGATCGCCTCAGCGAGAAGGAGCTCCTTGAATCGGTCGGGGTCGATGGACCTGAATCGGGCGGAGTCACCGCCCAGGACGGCGTCGCGTGCCGTGCTCTTGCCAGCACCAGGCGGTCCGGCCAACAAGAGCGCTCGCTTCTCCTGCCGGACACCCGGATGCGCTTGCCGTTCCTGCCTGAGGAGCCTGTTGTGGACCACCCGACGCTCGGGAGTCGGATCGCCGTCACGCCACCAGTCGGGATTGTTGGTCGAGGCATGAGGAGAATCAGGAGACAGCGAGCCGCCTCTCGACGAGAGCGCGCGCAGCGCCGCAAGCCGGTCATCTTCCTGGACCTCGGGCATCGTCAGCTCGCGACGTCGTGCTTGCGGTTGAAGACCACTTCGTAGAGTGCGTCCTCGACCAGCCCTATGTCGATCGCGAGGATGAAGTCCGCCCATGTCCCTGGCGGATTGACGATGAGGTCGTCCCACCCGTCGGTCGTGTCCATAGGCGCATACGGGTACCTCGCCAGCTCATCCACCAGCCGCTCCCGATCGAGCAACCCCACCGCGTACCGCTCGCAGATCTCCATCGGCAGCGCACCGGAGAATCCCTCCAGCGGCAGGCTCACCTCGCGCGCCGCACGGATCCTGTCCAGATCCTCCGGACGGAACACCCGCAGCTGCCGGGCCAGCTCCTCCTCGGGACGGCCCGCGTCCAGCAGCCGCCGCACCTCCCGCAGGTAGTCCAGCTCCGCCAGGCGGAACCGCAACAACGCCAGCGCCGCCTGCGCGACCTCCTCGGGAACATCGCGTGCGCTCATGAACCGCTCACCTTCCTCGTCATCTGCCTCTCCCTCCACGTCCCGAACCAGCCGATCTCGCCGGCCCGACCGTCCGCATGATCCCCGGCAGCGGCCGCGCCTGCGGTACCTCGGCCGCCGGCCCGGACCGCGTCGGCACCAGGGGCCCGCCCCGCGTCGCCCGGGACATGTCCGTCTCGAGTCTCGGCGACGCCTTCACCTCCGCCTGCTCGGCCGTCGTCCGATACACCCGGTACCGCGACACCGCCGGCGACTCCACCGCCACCATCCGCGCGTTCGCCTCCGGCCGCGAACTCCCGTCCGGCTGCCCGTACACCCACGCCCCGAACTCGCTCGGCACCCACCGGCCCCCGAGCCCGCCGCCCTTGTCCGCGCGCTCGTTGCCCTCCTGCCACCGCTGCCGGATCCGCTCCTCCGACACCTCCCGCGGCACCTCCACGTCGACGACCTGGACGTCGTACCCGGCCCGCTCCAGCTCGCCCATGATCTGCCGCGCCTTCGTGTCTGACGACAGGACCGTGTCGATGACCACGTTCTTCCTCGCGGCTATGGCGTTCTGACGCAGGGAGTCGGCGATCGCCGCGGACTCCGCGTGGACGAGCGACGACAACTCCATCGGATGGAAGCGCTCTCCGGCAGCTTCGCGCTCCCGCACAGCGGCCGGCTTGATCCAGGACTCGTAGCTGCCGTCCGCCACCGCCTCACGCAACAGCCGCCCCTTGAACTCATCCGCATCCACGACGAGGAAGTGATCGGATCGGGGTCCGAGGACGCGCTCACGGATGGAGCTCTTGCCTGCACCGGGCGGCCCTGCCAGAACGATCGCACGGCTCTCCGCGCGCAGATCCGGCACCTCAGACACCGCTTCTCTCTCCAGCTTGTCGAGGAGCGCTTGACGGCTCTGGGTGGGCTTCCCCCCGTCCCACCATCTCGAGTTGTTGATCGTCGCGGTGGGCGCGTCCCCGGCGACTGGCCCACCCTCGGCCGAGAGCTGTCGCAGGGTCGCTAGATGATCCAGGTGTTCGTCGTCCGGCATGTTCAGTCTCCGGCGACGCGGAGTCTCTCGACGACCTGGCCGTAGGTCTCGATGTCGATCAAGTCATTCGTGGTCGCCCTGGAGACGTCCACGAAGGTCCCCGGCGGGTTGACGACGAGATCGTCGTACCCGTCCACCTCGTCGCGCGGGACGTACGGGAACCGCACCAGCTCATCCACCAGCCGCTCCCGATCGAGCATCCCCACCGAATACCGCTCGCAGATCTCATACGGCGTCGCCCCCGAGAACCCCTCGACCAGCACCGGCACCTCCCGGGCCGCGGCGATGCGATCCAGATCAGCAGGCCGGAACACCGCCAGATCCTGGGTCAGCTTCACCTCGTCGTACCCGGAATCCAGGAGCCGGCGCACCTCCCGCAGGTAATCCAGCTCCACCAGCCGCAGCACGCGCAACGCACGCTCCGCCGGGCGCACCTCCACCGGCACATCGAACAGACCCATCACGACCTCCTTGACCGCATCATGGAAAAACCGTCATCCCCGCCTCGCGCGTCCGCTGGCCAGCCCGAGGCGATGCACGTGCGTACGACCGTGTCGCCGTACGCCCCGTCATCGATGAAGCCCGAACGGCGGACGGTCCGGGCGCACGGACGAGCGGCCGCCCAGCGGATCCGACTGCGGGAAGCAGCCAGGCTAGGGCACCCGCCGGCGCCGGGGCCGCCGAGCCGCACCGCGCCCGTCAGCTCGCCGCGCGGGCGCCCTTCGGCACGAAGTCCGCGCGCTGGTTGCTCGTCTCCTCGAGGAGCCGTCGGATGGCCGCCTTCTCGATCAGCCAGCGGCCGCCCGGGCGCATGGCCGGGATCACGCCGTCGCGCAGCCAGCCGAGGATGGCGGGCCGGCTCTTCTGGAACAGCTCCATGAGGTCGCGGTGGGTGAGGTGGTCGGGGTAGGCGTCGAGCGGATGCGGGTACGGCTCGTGCGGCGGCACCGGCACGGTCGACGTCGACTCGAGCCACTCGCGCACCTCGGAGCGGAACGCGATCCACGAGTGCGAGACGCGGTAGCCGGGGATGATGCCCTTCGCGAACCAGAGGCTCACGGTCGTCTGCCCGATCTGCAGGATCCGCTGCAGGTCCGCCGACCGCAGGGTCGCCGGCAGCGCGTCCCAGGTGTCGTCGTGTGCCATGCGCGGGTGCTGCTCCGGTCGGATCGGGGGCGGGATGCTCGAATTTACCCGCCTGGGCAATTATCGCCGGTCCACCCGGGTGCATCGCAACCCGGCCCGCCTCACTCGGACGCATGCCGGCACTCCCCGCCGCAGAGCGTCACGCCGAACGCGGCGAAGAACTTCTCGGGATCCACGTAGCCGCTCACCGGCGCCCCCTGCGTCTGCGACTGCGGCAGCCCGCTGACGCGCGGGTCGGTGGATCCCGTGACGTCGATGCGGATGTCGAGGTGGCATCCGGTCGACGGCCCGTTCGATCCGACCTTGCCGATCTCCTGCCCGGGCGTCACCGCGTCCCCGACGTGGACCTCCATGTCCTCGGCGTACATGTGCAGGTAGCTGATCGTGTAGCCCGCGGCCGACCGGATCGACACCGTGTAGCCGCCCGCCGTCGTCACGCTGCCCGCCTGCGCGGCGAGCACCGGGGAGCCGCACGAGTAGCCCGACCGGCCCGACGCCGTCCCCGACTCGCGCGTCTGGTAGTCGTTCGCCGGGTGCCAGGAGGAGGCGCCCGCGGTCGGGCTCACGCGAGGCCCGTAGCCGGAGGTCTGGTCGAATGGCGCCTTCAGCGGGAGCACCGTGCCGCCGGCCGAGCAGCCGCCCGTGGGCGCGGCGGCCGCGGGGGTGGCCGAGGGATCCGGCGTGCCCGTCGCGGCAGGGACCGCCGTCGGAGCCGCTGCGGCGCCCGAGAGCTGCGCGACCACGTCCTCGGCCGGCTGCTGGAACCTCCGGTAGTGGTACGGGTCCTTGTTGATCTGCACCTCGTGGATCGCGAGGGTCGGCTCGAGCGACTCCCACCCCTCCACCTTCTGCAGCCGGGTGAGGAAGAGCTTCGCGCTCGAGGTCGGATCCATGCGCTCCTGCACCGTGCCCCACGACGACTGCTGCTGGAAGAGGCCGATCGAGTCGGCGATGGAGCCGTCCGGGTTCACCGCGTTGTCCCCGTAGTCGATGGCGCGGAGCGACGACTCGCCCATCGCCGCCATGACCCCGAGCACCTGCGCCTGCCGGGAGAGGCCGAGCCCGGCGGCGGCATCCATGATCGCGGCGGCGTTGTCGAGCTGGTCCCCCGCGTAGCCGTCGACGGGCGTGCGCGGCCCGGTCGACGAGGATGCCGCGCCCTGCGTCGTGCAGGCGGACGCGTCGTCGCCGCCGAAGCCGAAGAGCACCAGGAAGACGACCATCGCCATCAGCGCCGCAGGCGTGCCGATGAGGATCAGGACCCCCTTCCCGCCGCCGTTCACTTGTCGCGGACGGCCTGGATCTCGTCCGCCAGCCACGGAGCCGTGGGCGACGAGCGGACGAGGGCGACGTCGTAGTCGCCGTCGTCGGTGGGCACGCGCACGATGAGCGCGTACGCGGTGGGCGCGGGCATCACCGTGCCGGCGCCGGTGACCGCATGCGCCGTGAGCCGCGACGGGATCGTGGGCACGAACGCGACGGCGCCCTGCTGCGACAGGAGCGGCGTCATCTGCCGCTCCCACTCGGCCTCGGGGATGCCGGGCTGCGCGTAGGTGCGCATGACCTTGTCGGCCGCGGCCAGCGCCGACGCCTGCGCGGCGGCATCGGCCGTGGGCTCGGGCTCGGCGGCGGCGCCGTCGTCCGTCGCGCCCGGGGAGGAGGGACCGGCGTCCGCGGCGTCCCCGCCGGATGTGCCGTCCGCGGTGGCCGCGCCGGACGAGGGGGCCGGATCCACGGGGCTCCCGTCGTCGTGCACGGTGACGCTCGCGCACCCGGCGGCCCCGAGGGCGAGGGCGGCGGCGAGCGCGACGGCAGCCGCCCCGCGCACGACGCCCGCCTGCATCAGAGGCCCCGGGCCACGGCCGCCCCCGCGCGGAGCCAGGCCCGCTGCGTGGACGCCCGGAGCGCGCCGTAGTTGAGGACGTCCGCGCCGAGCGCCGGGTCGTAGGGCACCGTGACCACGTCGCGGGCGAGCGGCGCGAAGCCGTCGGAGATCTTCGCGAGCTCGGCGGGGGCGAGGTCGTGCTTGTGCGCGCTGACCACCACGACCGCGCGCTCCGCGAGGTCCGCGAAGTGGCCGCCGCGCTCCGCGAGCCCCTCGATGAGGAGGGCCGCCGACTCCGCCGCCTTGGCCTCGCCGATGGTCGGCACCACGATCTGGTCGGCCCGCTCGATGGCGCGCAGCCACATCGGGTCGGTCTCGTCGTTGCCCGAGTCGATGAGCACGAGCCGGTAGAACTTGGCGGCGACCGCGTGGATGAGGTCGACCGTGGTGTCGTCGAAGCGCTGCTGGGTGGCGAGCACCTCGGGCTTCGAGCGCAGCACGTCGTAGCGGTCGCGGGTCTGGTGGTGCACGAAGTGGGCGAGGTCGGCGGACTGCGCGCCCGTGCCGAGGAGCCGGTCCACCTGCGGCAGGAGGTCGAGGATGCTCGCGTCGTGCGGCCCCTGCTCCGTGCTCCAGCCGAGGGTGCCGCGCGTCTGGTTGTTGTCCCAGGCGAGGACACCCGCGCCGCCGTGGCGCGCGAAGACGGAGGCGAGGCAGATCGTGGACATGGTCTTGCCCACCCCGCCCTTGCCGTTGACCACCGCGACGGTGCGGGGGCCGGGCCAGTGCTGGCTCACGAGGCGGGTCCACTCGCGCTCGCGGCGCTCCGCCTCGGACGGCGACATGCGGATCCCGAGCCGCGTGAGGGTGCCGCGCATGCCCTGGGACGCGGGCTCCTCCACCTCCTCGCGCGTGAGGAAGGACTGGCGGGCGGCGCGGCGGGTGAGCGGCGGATCCGCGTCGGCGGCGGGCGTGGACGCGACCGCGACGGGGACCGGTGCGACCACCGCGGGGACGGGCGTCGCGTGGGCGCCGGCCACGGGCGCCGCAGCGGAGGCGGCGATGGGCGCAGCGGGGGCTGCGTGCCCGGCGCCGCTCGGGGGAACGACCGCCGGCTCCGCGATGGCCTCCGCGCGGTCGAGCTCGCTGAGCGCCTCGATCGTGCCGTCCGCCGCCACGGCGAGCGCCTGCGATCCGTAGCGGTCGAGCGTCGTGAGCCGCACCGCGCGCTGCATCTGCTCGGCGATGCCGCGCACGCTCGTCAGGATGCCGCGCCGGATCTCCTCCTCGGCGGCCTCCGCGAACGGCGTCGCGACCCCGTTGACGGTGAGGACACCGGTGGCCCGACCGCCGACGGTGGGCGTGATGGTGGCGTCGATGCGGGGGAAGGCGGGCACGGTCGGGGCGTCGGTCATCTGCGGCTCTCGGTGAGGGGGCGTCGTGCGGGTCGTTCGGGTCGAGATGCCGGGCGCCCCGTGTGGAGAGCCGGCCCGCTCGAGCGGTCGTGCCCGCCAGGATCGACGACGGCGAGACAGTCTCACGGAAAATGCGAGCAGGATCAAGCACTTGCGTCTGCGCAAGCACTTTGACAGCATCACCGTGCAGCGACGTGTCACATCCCCCGCCCGGTGGATCACGCGTGCCGCGAGCACGAGACCCGACGGGTGGATGGGCGAGGGATGAGCGACAGCGGCAATCCGTGGGTCATCGGCGCGCCCGCGGTCGTCGACGTCCCCGCGTCCGACGCACCGCCCCTCACCCGGCGCGAGCGGCTCCGCGGCCCCCGCGCACCGCAGCCGGCCACGGTCGCCGCGCCCCCAGCCCCCGACCGGCTGCCCGTCCGGTCCCAGGTCGCGACCGCCGACCTCTGGTGGGTCGGCGCCCACGGCGGCGCCGGCGAGACCACCCTCGCGCGCCTCGCCGCCGGATCCCGCGCCGCCGACCACGCCTGGCCCGCGCCGCCTGCCGGATCCCCCGCCTCGCGCGTGGTCGTCGTCGCCCGCACCGACCACTCCGGCCTCCTCGCGGCGCAGCGCGTCGCCCGCGAGTGGGCATCGGGCCAGGTCGCCGGCCTCGTCGACCTGCTCGGCCTCGTGCTCGTGGCCGATGCGCCGGGCCGCCGCCCCAAGGAGCTCCGCCAGCTCGAGCAGCTCGTCGCCGGCGGGTACCCGCGCGCGTGGACCCTGCCGTGGATCGACGCCTGGCGCCTCGGCCCCGCGGATCCCGCCGACATGGGCCGAGAGCACCAGCGGCTCCTCGCCGACCTGCAGCTCACCTCATCCCCCCGCTGATCCCCCCCCTTCCACGAGAGGTCCCCCGCATGTCCCCCACGCTCCTCGCGCTCGACGCCGTCCACCAGGCGTCGGCGCACATCCACCACGCCATGGACGCCGTCGCCATCGACGTGCCCGACGGCCAGGCCTCGGCCCCCGACGACTGGACCGAGAAGTTCGGCCGCATCATCGGCATCGCGAAGTGGGTGCTCCTGCCCCTCGCGGTGCTCTCCCTCATCGCCACCGGCGCGATGCTCTTCCGCAACAACCGGCACGAGGGCGGCGAGATCCAGGAGCGCCTCATCAAGATCGGCTTCGGCCTCTTCCTCGGCCTCGGCGCCGCGTCGCTCGTGAGCTTCGTCATCGCGTAGCGCGACCTCCCGCTTCCCCGCCGCCCGCTCCCCGAGAGGATCCCGTTGAGCACCCCCGCCACGCCCGCCCGCACGCGCACGCTCCTGATCGCGATCGCCGCGCTCCTCGCGCTGATCCTGGTGGGCGGCGGCATCGCGGTGGCGACGGGCGCGTTCTCGGGCGGCGGGGCGCCGGTCGCGGCGCCGACGGGCGACGCGGTCGCTGCAACGGAGGCGGACACCTCGACGAGCGCACCTGCGCTCCCGGACGGCGCCGCTTCCGTCTGCGGCCTGCCGGGTTACGAGGAGACGAGCTCGCTCACCACCGCTCCGAAAGCGCAGTGGGAGATCATCGGCACCACCGCCGTCCCCCAAGACACGACCACGACGGGGCCCGGGGAAATCGAGGACGGCGGCAGGTTCACCACCTGCTTCGCGCACACGGCGGCCGGTGCCCTGTTCGCGAGCGTCAACTTCCTCGCCTCGGGCACCGACACCCGCAACTTCCCGCGCATCTACGAACTCCTGGCCGACGGTGATGCCAAGGACTTGGCGCGGTCGGCCGGCCCCACCGCCAAGGCTCCGGACGCGTCCGACGGCTCCCGGGTGCAGGTCGCCGGATTCAAGATCGACCGGTACTCCGCCGACGAGGTCACGGTCGACCTCGCGCTCTCCTACTCGACCGACAGCCCTCAGCTGGCCAGCATGCCGGTCGTCCTCCGCTGGGAGCACGGCGACTGGAAGATCGTGTTCGGCAAGGACGGTCCGCCCATCAAGCCGTCCTCGCTCACGAGCCTCGGGGGCTACATCCCGTTCGCGGGGGTGTGACGCCGTGGCCGACCACATCAGCGAGATGCCCCTCACCACGAAAGTCCAGCAGCCCCTTCCCGCCCTCCCGAGAGGATCCTCATGAGCACCCCCGCCACGCCCTTCCACAAGCGCCCGCTCTGGATCGCCATCGCGGCCTTCCTCGCCCTCGTCCTCGTGGCCGGTGGCATCGCGGCGGCGACGGGCGCGTTCTCGGGCGGCGGGACTCCCGCCGCGGCGCCGACGAGCGATACGACCGCTGCCGCGGAGCCGGAGACGCCCGCGTCGCCGAGTGCGTCCGCGCTGCCGGAGGGCGCCGCTTCCGTGTGCGGCCTCCCGGGGTACGAGGAGACGAGTTCGCTCGACACCGCTCCCGCGACGACGTGGAAGCTCGTCGGCACGGTCGCTGTGCCGGACGACCCTCAGGGCGCGGGCCCGGGCCGGACCGACTCGGGCGGGCTGCGCACGTGCTACGCGCATACCGCAAAGGGCGCCCTGTACGCGGTCGTCAACTACATGGGGCAGTCGACCGACGGACGACTGAGGACGCGCATCGCCGACCTTGCCGCCCAGGGTCCTGGCAAAGCGGCAGCAGCCAAGTCGCTCGCTTCCCCCAGCTCGTCCTCGGACGGACGTCTCCAGGTCGCCGGCTTCAAGATCTCGGCGTATTCGGGCTCCGAGGCGACCGTCGACGTGGCCACCGCGATCACGAGCAAGGGCGGCGCCCTCGTCAGCTTCCCGATCGTCATGCGGTGGGAGGACGGCGACTGGAAGATCGAGCTCGCCGACGACGGCACGCTCCCGCTCGACCCCTCGCAGATCCAGAGCCTGGGCGGCTACATCCCGTGGGCCGGGGCCTGACATGTCCTGCGGGTTCGGCGATCTGGTGGGCTGCGGGACCGATGCGATCGCATCGGCCATCGAGCAAGGCGCGAAGAACACGCTCGAACAGCTGATGGACGCCGCGCTCGAGACCTTCGGCAAGGTCGTCGCATCCCTCGGCACCATGTGGGTCTACATACCGGGGCCGCAGTTCACGAAGGGCGAGGGCTCGACCGTCGGCTACGAGCCGAACTCGACCGTCACGGGCGACTTCGACACGCTGCTCGGGTACGTCGCGTGGATCGGGCTCGTCGTGGCCGTCCTCTCGATCATCGGGTTCGCGATCCTCTACATGCGCGCCCGATCCTCGGAGACGGGCATGGACGCCCTCGGGCGGCTCGGGCTGGTGCTCGGCGGCGTCTTCCTCATCACCAGCGCGTCATCCCTGGTCGCCTGGGTCATTCCGAAGACGGCTCCGGACGGATCCACCACAGCCGTGGGTTTCTTGCAGAACTCGACGTGGTTCGTCGTCCTCGCGATGGCGGTCGGGTCGGTGATCCTCGCGGGGATCCGGCTGGCGTGGACGCAGCGGGCGGAGCCGGTCCGCGAGCTGCTCCGGTCCCTGGTCACCCTCGTGATGGTCTCCACCATCGGGCTCACGGTGATCCAGCTGGCCGTCCGGCTCGGTGACGCCTTCGCGGTCGGCGTGCTGAACGCGGCGACCAAGTGCGATGTGGCGGACGTCGGCGGCAACTGCTTCGGCAGCAACATCGCGCTCATGATGCAGCTCACCGCGCAGTCGCCCTTGGGGACGATCGGCGTCCTGATCCTCGCCCTCATCGCGATCCTCATCTCGTACGTGCAGATCGCCATGATGATCGTCCGGTCGGCGATGCTCGTCCTCCTCGCCGGGATCCTGCCGCTCACCGCGAGCTTCACGAACACGCCGACCGGGAACCAGTGGTTCCGCAAGTCGCTCGGATGGCTGACCGCGTTCATCCTCTACAAGCCGGCAGCCGCCCTCGTCTACGCCGCCGCGTTCCGCCTCATCGGCACCGACCTGTTCGCGAAGGACGGGCAGGGCATTTGGGCCGTGCTCACCGGGGTCGCGCTCATGCTCATCGCGCTGATCGCGCTGCCCGCGCTCATGCGGTTCATCGCGCCGATGGTCGCCCCCGCGGGCGGGGTGTCCGGCGCCGCCGTCGCGGGCGCCGTGATGGGCGGGGCCGGCGAGGCGGCCTCCGGGGCGATCAAGCAGGCCGGATCCATGGCGAGCCGTTCGAACAGCGGTGGAGGCGGCGGCTCAGGCGCGGGCGGCGGCCCCTCCGGCGCGGCCAACGCCAGCGCCGGCGCACGCAGCGGCACCGCCGCCAAGGGCGCGGCTGCCGGAGCCAAGGCCGGCGCCGGCGCGAGCGGCGCGGCAGCGGGCGGCGCCGCCGGCGGAGCGGCCGCCGCCGGAGCCGCGGTCGCGGGCCCCGTCGGGCTCGCCGCGCTCGGCGTCGCGAAGCTCGCCGAGGGTGCCAAGAAGGCCGCGCACGCCACCAAGGGCGCCGTCGAGGACGCCGCGGGAGAGGGCCCCTCGGGGGCCAGGTAGGGACACGGATCCATGAGCGCCATCGAGGGCCGCGCCACCGCGCGCACGTACGGCAACTGGCGGAAGCCGCGCACCCGCGGCGTCGGCGGGCTCGGCATGTTCCCGACCATGTTCGGGTTCGCCGGGGCCGTGATGGTCATCATCGTCGCCACCAACAAGGGACTCGTCGCCGGGGTGATCACGGCGGCGGTGTTCGCCGGCGTGCTCGCCGCCGTCGCGGTCAAGGACAAGCACGGGGAGTCGGGGATGATCCGGATCATGAACCGCGCGGGCTGGCTGTTCGCCCGCAACCGCGGCGCGCACCTCTACCGCTCGGGGCCGCTGGGCTTCGCGGAGTGGGGCACGGCGCAGCTGCCGGGCCTCGCCGCGGGATCCCGCCTCACCGAGTGGAAGGACTCCTACGGGCGGCCGTTCGCGCTCATCGAGGTGCCCTCGACCAACGACTTCACGGTCGTGCTGGGGGCGGAGCCCGACGGATCCGCGCTCGTCGACCAGGAGCAGGTCGACATCTGGGTGGCCGAGTGGGGCTCCTGGCTCGAGGCGCTCGCCGACGAGCCCGGCCTCGTGGCCGCCTCCGTCACGCTCGAGACCGCGCCGGACACCGGCACGCGGCTCGCCTCCGAGGTGCTGGGACGCATCGACGACCGCGGATCCGAGTTCTCGAAGAGCGTGCTGCGGAAGATCGTGGCCACCTACCCGGCGGGCGCCGCGACCATCAAGGCGTACGTCGCCATCACCTTCGCGGGCGCCGCGCGCACCGGCGCGGCCCGCCGCAGCGCCGAGGAGATGGGCCGCGAGCTCGCCTACCGGCTGCCCGGCCTCACCTCGGGCCTGTCCTCCACCGGTGCCGGAGCCGCCCGCCCGCTCACGGCGCAGGACCTGTGCGAGGTGGTGCGGATCGCGTACGACCCGGCCGCCGCGATCCTCATCGACCAGGCGAACTCCGCCGGCCAGGCCACCGAGCTGTACTGGCCGGAGGTCGGGCCGACCGCGCACCAGGCCGCGTGGGACTCCTACCGACACGACTCCGCGCTGTCGGTGTCGTGGATGATGTCGCAGGCACCGCGCGGGAACGTGGGCGAGTCGATCCTGTCCCGCCTGCTCGCGCCGCACCGGCACATCGCCCGCAAGCGCGTCACGATGCTCTACCGGCCCATCGACCCGGCGCGCGCCGCCGCCATCGTCGAGGCCGACAAGCGCGACGCGGAGTTCCTCGTGGGCTCCACGCGCAACCCCACCGGCCGGTCGCGCAAGGACGTCATCGCGGCCTTCGCGAACGAGTCGGAGGAGTCGGGCGGCGCCGGCCTCGTCAACTTCGGGATGGTCGTGACGGCCACCGTGCAGGATCCGGCGACCATCGAGGACGCGCGCGCCGCGGTCGACAGCCTCTCCGCGCAGGCCCGCATCCGCCTGCGCGTCGTGCACGGCTCGCAGGACTCGGCGTTCGCCGCGGGCCTGCCGCTCGGCCTCGTGCTGCCGCGGCACCTCGCCATCCCGCACGACATCCGGGACCAGCTGTGATCCGCCGCGCCACCGCCCACCCGGCGACCGCCGCCCGCCACGAGAGGAGCGCCCGTGCCCGCGCTTGACCAGGGGTCCCGCCGGGCCGCCACCCGCCGCACCCGCAGGATCGCCGCCGAGGCGGCGCGCTCGGCGGCGGAGGCCGAGGCCCGTCCCGAGGCGCCGCGGCCCACCCGGGCGGAGCGCCGCGCCCTCCGCACCGCCGCCCGCTCCCACCGCCGTCCCTCCCCGCGCGGCTGGCTCGGGCGCGCCCGCGGCGAGACCGTGCTCGTGCAGCCCGCCCCGGAGTGGCGCGGCACCACCGTGCAGGTGTGCGGCCTGTGGCCGTACGCCGTGGGATCCAGCAGCCCCATCAGCGGCGTGCCGCTCGGCCTCCACCTCGACACGGGCGCCACCGTCTGCGCCGACCCGATCTCCTGGTTCCAGTCCGGGATCATCTCGAACCCGTCGATCTTCGCCCTCGGCCTCCCCGGCCTCGGCAAGTCGACCCTCATCCGCCGCATGTGCGTGGGCGGCGACGGCATGGGCTACCTGCCGCTGGTGCTCGGCGACCTCAAGCCCGACTACGTCGACATGGTGCACGCGCTCGACGGCCAGGTCATCACGCTCGGCCGGGGCCGCGGGCACCTCAACGTGCTGGACCCGGGCGGCGCGATCGAGGCCGCCGAGCAGCTGCGCGCCGCGGGCTTCGAGCAGGAGCGGCAGCGCCTCATCGCCGACGCGCACGGGCGCCGCAACACCATGGTCTCGTCGCTGCTGACGATCCTCCGCAAGCAGGCGCCCGACGACGTGGAGGAGTCGATCATCGACGCCGCCCTGCGCGTGCTCGACGACGAGTTCCCCGGCGTGCCCGTGCTCGCCGACCTGCTGCGCGTGATCCAGGACGCCCACCCCGCCGTGCGCGACGTGGCCGTCGACCGCGGCGACCTCGGGCGGTACCAGGAGATCACCCGCGGGCTCGAGGCCAGCCTCATCAGCCTCACGCGCGGCGGCCGGCTGGGCGAGATCTTCGCGCAGCAGACCGACGTGGCCATGCGCCACGACCGGCCGGTGGTCTACGACGTGTCGTCCATCGACGAGTCCGACACCGACCTCCAGGCCGCCGTGCTCCTGGCCTGCTGGTCGCAGGGCTTCGGCACGGTGAACGTCGCCACCGCCCTCGCCGACGCCGGCCTCCAGCCCCGCCGGCACTACCTCATCGTGATGGACGAGCTGTGGCGCGCGCTCCGCGTGGGCAAGGGCATCGTCGACCGCATCGACTCGCTCACGCGCCTCAACCGGCAGCGCGGCGTGGGGCTCGCGATGATCACGCACACCATGTCGGACCTCCTCGCGCTCGCCGACGAGCAGGACCGGATGAAGGCGCGCGGCTTCGTCGAGCGCGCCGGCATGGTCGTCGCGGGCGGCCTGCCGCGCGCGGAGATGTCGATGCTCACGCAGGCGGTGGCGCTGTCGCGCTCGGAGCAGGACCTCGTGATGTCGTGGCAGAACCCGCCCGGCTGGTCGCCCGACCAGGAGCCGCCGGGACGCGGCCGGTTCCTCATCAAGGTCGGCGGGCACCCCGGGATCCCCGTGCACGTCGAGCTCACCGAGGAGGAGCGGCACATCAACGACACCAACAAGGCGTGGCACGCGACCGAGTCGTTCCCGGAGCCCGACGAGGCGACCGGGCGTCCGCCGGAGCCGGCCGGGGGCGGGGCCGTCGACGGGTTCGACGCCGCGCGCGAGATCGTGGAGGCCGGCGCCGCATGAGGGCCGAGCAGACCAACCGCCGGGCCGAGCCGGGGCGCGCGAACCCGGGCACGATCATCGCGACGTGGGCGATCGGCATCGCCGCCGGCCTGCTCGCCTCCGCGTGGGCGGGACTCGCCGCGGCCCACGCGCTCACGGGCCAGGGGGCGGCGCTGCCCGGGGATCCGCTCGCCGTCGCCATCGCGCTGAAGAAGGGCGAGGTCGCCTGGACCCCTCTCGCGGTCGTGATCGCCGTGGTCGTCGCCGCGCTCCTCACGGCGCTCGCGGTCGCCGTCGCGCGCGCCGTCCGCCGCCTCGGCCGCGGACGCACGCGCGTCGACCGCAGCGCCCGCTACCTCGCCTCCGCGTCCGACCTCGACGAGCTGCACGAGCGCGCGTCCCTCGCGAAGGCCGCGCGCCTCGGCGTGCCCGGGCGCCCCGGGCTGCCGCTCGGCCGCGACCTCCGCTCCGGCGGCATGGTCTACGCCTCGTGGGAGGACGTGGTCGTCGGCATCGCCGGGCCCCGCGTCGGCAAGACCACGTCGCTCGTGGTGCCCGCGATCCTCGCGGCGCCCGGCGCGCTCGTCACCACCTCCAACAAGCCCGACGTCGTGCGCGCCACGCGCGACCTCCGCGCGGGCGTCGGCACCGCGTGGGTGTTCGACCCGCAGCAGGTGGTGGACGAGGAGCCGACCTGGTGGTGGGACCCGCTCTCCTCCGTCGTCGACGACACCTCCGCCGCGAAGCTCGCCGGGCACTTCGCCGCGGGATCCCGGGAGCCCGACGACCGCGGCGACGCCTTCTTCGACGCGGCGGGCAAGGACCTGCTCACGGGCCTCCTCCTCGCGGCGGCGCTCGACCGCCGGCCCATCACGGACGTGCTCGGCTGGCTCACGGATCCCGACGAGCGCGAGATGGTGGGCATCCTCCGCCGCGGCGGCTACCCGCTCATCGCGGACGACGTCGAGAGCGCGTCGCGCACCTCGCCGCGGCAGCGCGACGGCGTGTACGCGACGGCCCGGAAGATGGCGTCGTGCGTGCGCAGCAGCCGCATCAACCGGTGGATCACCCCCGCCGGCGGCGACGCGGCCGCGGATCCCCGCCCCCGGCTCGACCCCGACGCCTTCGTGCGCTCCTCCGACACCCTGTACTCCCTCTCCGTGGAGGGCGAGGGCACGGCCGCGCCGCTCGTCACGGCGCTCACGGTCGCGATCGTCGAGGCCGCCGAGCGCCTCGCCCGCACGCAGCCGGGCGGCCGCCTGACCACGCCGCTCGTGTGCGTGCTCGACGAGGCCGCGAACGTGTGCCGGTGGAAGGAGCTGCCCGACCTCTACTCGCACCTCGGCTCGCGCGGGATCCCCGTCCTCTCGATCTTCCAGTCGTACGCGCAGGGCGTCGACGTGTTCGGCCGGGAGGGCATGCGCAAGCTCTTCAGCGCCGCGAACGAGGTCGTGTACCTCGGCGGCGTGAAGGAGGCGGAGTGGCTGCGGGAGCTGTCCGAGCTCATCGGCGACTACGACCACGAGACGGTCTCCAGCTCGACGACGCGCGGCGTCCGCTCCACGAGCGTGCAGAACGACCGGCGCCGGATCCTCGACACCTCGGAGCTCGCGGAGCTCCCCCGCGGCCGCGCCGTGCTGCTCGCGTCGGGGGTGCGCGCCTCCATGATCGCGACCGTGCCGTGGATGGACGGGCCCGAGGCCGCCGTCATCCGCGCCTCGCTCGCGGCCGCCGACGCCCGCGCGGTCGCCGGCCGCGCGGCGGCGCCGGGGGCCGCGTCGTGACGGACGCGTTCGGCTGGGGCGACGCGCCCGCCGCGTCCGCATCCGCGGGACCGGTCTTCGCCGACGTCGACGCGTTCGTGCGCGGGTTCCTCGCGCCCGCCTACCGTCGCGAGGTGAGCCCGCGCGGCGAGAGCCGGTGGGATCCGGAGTGGTGGCGCCACCCCGAGGCCGTCGCGCGGCTCGAGGCGCTGTGGCTCGCGTGGGAGGCCCTGCGACTCGAGGGCGCGACCGGCATGAGCGTCTGGTGGCGGGATCACGCCGACTACCACCTCGCCGTGCTCATGGGCCCGACCGGTCCCTTCGCGCGCACCTCCGCCACCACCGAGGCGGGCGAGCCGCTGCCGTGCGCGCCGCGGCGGGATCCGGCGGGAGCGGAGTCGTGAAGCGCGAGGTGCCGGGCTGGTTCCGCCTGCTGCTCTGCTGGCCGGCTCTGCTCGTGCTCGGCATGGGGCTGCTCGCGCTCCTGACCGCGGCCGCGGATCCGTCGGTGCTCACGCGACCCGAGACCCTCATCCCCGGGCTCGTGCTCCTCCTCCTCTGCGTCGCGGCCGTGCGGACCCTGGTGCGCGGCGCGCGCGTGCTCGCCGGGATGGTCCGCGGCGCCCGGCACGAGCTCGCCCGGCCGGCCCGCCAGGCCGAGGCCGCGCAAGACCTCGCCGTCCGGAGCGCGGCGGGCTGGGCCGAGGCGTGCCGTCTCCGCGCGGCGCTGCTGCGCGGGGAGCGCCCGCCCGGCTTCCCCGTCTGGGACGTCGTCGCCGAGCCCGGGGAGGTGTTCCTCTACGACGTGGAGGCGGACTACGAGCGGTACTACGGGCAGGACGTCACGTACGCGCGCTCCGGCGGCTTCCTCGTCGGGAGCCCGGCCTTCGTGCTCGGCGGGATGGCGGTCGCGGCCCTCGGGAACGCGTCCCGGCGGAACGCGGCGGAGCAGCAGGCCGCCGAGCGGTGGCGCGAGCTGCAGCCCGTCCGGCTCGTGATCTCCGACCGCCGGCTCCTCTGCCAGGTCGGCGGCCGGTGGCTCGCGTTCTGGTACGCGGGCATGACCGCGGTCTACCCCGAGGTGCGCGAGTGGGCGCTCGTCTGCCAGTTCCCCGACGTCGAGCCGCTGCGCCTCCGCGGCGTCGACGCCCCCATCGCCGCCGTGCTCACGGTGCTCGGCACTCAGGGCCTCGACGCGGTGCGCGACCACCCGAGCCTGCAGCCGCTCGCGGCGACGTCATGATGTGGGAGTGGTCGGCGCTGGGGGTCGTGGTTAGCGGGGTGAGCGTCGCAGCGACGATCGCGCTCAGGCTGAACGAACGACGCGAGCAGCGTCGGACGGAACGGACAGAGCAGGCCGGACGGATCCTCGAGCTCCTGGAGGCGATGGGCACCGCCGGCATGGACCCGCACCTCGATGCCGCTACAGCACAGCGCGCCCACGAGCAGGAGCTCCACAGGCTGCGATGGATCATCCGCGCGGGTACCGTCGACTTCCGGATCCGACGCTCGCCAACGGAGATGCCGACTGTGCTCACCGGGCTGTTCAGCACCTACTGCACGGTCTTGGTAGTCGGCGGCTTCGTACTCCTCGAGTCGCCGCAGGCGCACGCGGAATCACCGGCACGCGCCTCGACCCTCGCCCTCGGGATCCTGTTCTTCATCGGCGGGCTGGTCGGACTCCTGTCGATGTTCGCCGCGTGGACGGCTCGCAACATGCGGAGGAAGGCGATGCGGGTGTCCGGCCTCGAGCCGGTGGTCCGATTGGCGTCCGTCCGGGAGACCGCCGACATCGCGAGGACACGATGGAGGGCGGCGCGCGTGAAGCGAGCGCGGCGACGCGAAGCAGCCGCCATGGTCAGCGCGGCCGGGAGGGACGGGACCCCAGGCGACTGAAGCGGCAGTCGGACCGCCGCTCAGGCGCCGCCCGCGTAGCGGACGCACACCGCCGACACGTCGTCGCCGAGGGTGCCGCGCGCGGCGGCCGCGGCGGCCGCGTCCGCGATGCGCTGCACCGTCTCCGCCGCGTCCTCGGCCGTGCGCACCAGCTCCACGAGCGGGGCGACCGAGTCGAGGGATCCGTCGAAGAGGTCGAGCGCGCCGTCGGTGAAGACCAGGAGCCGGTCGCCCGGCGCGATCGCGCCCGGGTGGGTCGCCCAGCTCGCGTCGGCCACGACGCCGAGCGGGAGGCCGAGCGCCGGGAGCATCTCGTGCGTGCCGTCCGCGCGGAGGAGCACGGTGAGGCCGTGGCCGCCGTCCGCGTAGGAGAAGGCGCCGGTGGATCCGTCGATGCGGCAGTGCAGGAACGTCGCGAACGTCTCGGTGACGTCGAGGTCGGCCTGCAGCTGAGCCTGCACCGCGGTGACCGTGCGCTCCGCGTCCGGGCCGCGATGCGCCTGGAACGCCGACCGCACGGCGGACGCGAGGATGGCAGCGCCCGCGCCCTTCCCCATCACGTCGGCGATGGTCAGGTGCAGCCCGTCGGGATCCTCGCCCCACGCGTAGAAGTCGCCGCCGACGCCACGGGCCGGGAGGCTGATGCCGGCGAGGTCGAAGTCGGGCCAGAGCGGACGGTCGACGGGCAGGAGCCGTCGCTGGATCTCGCCCGCGAGCTCCTCGTCCCTGCTGTCGCGCAGCTCCCGCTCGACCCAGGCGCCCATCTCGTCGAGCAGCTTCTCCTGCGCGGGCGCGAGGTCGCGCGCCTCGGTGTCGACGAGGCAGAGCGTGCCGACGGTCTGGCCGCCGGAGAGGAGCGGGCGGCCGGCGTAGAAGCGGATGTGGCGGGGACCCGTGACGGTGGTCCGGTGCGCGAAGCGCTCGTCCTGGGTCGCGTCCGGCACGACCAGGATCTCGGAGCCGCGGATGGCGACGTCGCAGAACGACTGCGTGCGGTCCGACAGCAGCGAGACGCCCTTGGGCTGCGGCGACTTCGTGAACTGCTCCGTGTCGCCCACGAGGTTGATCTCGGCCACGGGCACGTCGAACAGCTCGCGCGCGATGCGGGTGACGCGGTCGAAGCGCTCCTCGGCGGTGGATCCCACCAGCCGGAGGTCCTGCACGGCGCGGAGCCGCGCCTGCTCGTCCAGCCCCGAGACGCTGCCGGTGGCCCGTCCCGCCGGGTCGGATCCGCCCGAGCGCGCGACGGGTGCCTGCGTGGTCATGTGTCCCCCTGGTGGATCCGGAACCGGTCGCGTCGGGCGTTGTGCCGCCCGCCGCACGATCCCCCCGGACCGCGGCGCCTGCGTCGAGTGTATGCCGGGGTGTTCGGAGCCCTCCCCGGATACGGAGGGCTCTCAGGAGTCGCGGCGCAGCACCACCACGGTGACGTCGTCCGGGTTCGCCTGGCCGCCGGCGAGCGCGGTGATCCGCCCCACCAGCTCCTCCGCCGACGCGGACGCGCACGCCAGCTCGGCGACCTGCTCCACCGCGCGCAGCGTGCCGTCGTAGAGGTCGAGGACGCCGTCGCTGAAGGTGACGATGAGGTCGCCGGGGCCGAGCAGGATCTCGTGGGTCCGCCAGCCGGCCGCCCCGGGAACGCCGACGGGGAGATCCGTCGACTCGAGGCGCTCGTGCGTGCCGTCCGCGCGCACCAGCGCGGAGAGGCCGTGGCCCGCGTCGGCGTAGAGGACGGTGTGGTCCTCGGCGCGGACGCGCGCGTGGAAGACCGTCGCGAAGGAGGCGGCCGCGCTCAGCTCCGCGGTGAAGCAGTCGGAGGTGCGCTCGATGGCCGCGACGGGATCCGGCACGTTCTTGGCGCTGCGCACGACCGCGCGCGCGGTGGCCGCGATGATCCCCGCCCCCACGCCCTTGCCCATCACGTCGCCAAGGGTGAACGCGAGGCCCTCCTTCACCGGGTACCAGTCGAAGAAGTCGCCGCCCACGGCCTTGGACGGCAGGCACGCGCCCGCGACCTGGTAGCCGGGGAGCGGCACGGTCGTCTTCGGCAGGAGCGCCTGCTGCACGATGGACGCCCGGGTCAGCTCCTCCTCGCTCACCCGCTCGCGGTCGCGCGAGGCCTCGAGGCTGAAGCGGGTGCGCCGGGACAGCTCGTTGACCACGAGCGCCGCGACCCCGAAGGCGAGGGCGCTGAAGAACCCGCGCCACAGCTCGTTCGCGTTCTGATCCCCGAGCCCGAGGAGGAGCGGCAGGCCGAGGGTCACGTACACGCCGAGGAACGCGACGAGCACGTTCCAGCGCCCCGGATTGAGGCTGAACCAGACGACCGGCAGGATGACGAGCGATCCGTAGATGGAGGCGTTCTCGCCCGTCGCGATCCGCAGCATCCCCACGGCCAGGAAGTCGAGCGCGGGCACCAGCTCGGCGAAGCGGGCGAGGTCGGGGCGCCAGGTCACGAGGAGGGCGAGGAGGGTGGCGACCACGACGACCCCGCAGCCGATGACGAGCGAGCGCGGCGCGGTGACGGCGAGCGACGGCACGCTGAGGCTGGTGAGCACCGCGAGGACGAAGAGCACCAGCATCGGCAGCTGCTTGAGCGCGGGGGTGGGGCCGGACGTGCCGGCGGATCCGGGGCGGGCGGAGGACTCGGGGATCCAGGCCGCGCGGCCGACCCAGTCGGGCAGGGAGGCCGCGGCGCGCCGTGGAGCGGGCACGGGCGCGACCATCAGGACGCCTCGGGCTCGATCCGGGTCCGGCGGACGCTCCACACGTTCTCGCCGCCGACCCGGTCGTAGGTCAGCTCGTCGCACAGCATCTGCACCATGGCGAGGCCGCGGCCGGACTCGGCGTCGGCGCCCGGCATCTCGCGGCGGACGAGCCGGAAGTCGCCCGGCTCGGATCCGTCGCGCAGCTTCGCGCTCATCACGCCGTCGTCGACCGTGACGCTCACCACGCAGGTGACGCCCTGGCCGTGGTCCGCGTGCTCGATCACGTTGGACGCGAGCTCGACGAGCGCCGTCTCGAACGCCATGCGGTCGAGCGCGCCCACGTCGGGGCGGTCGTCCCAGAGGCCCGCGACGAGCTCGTGGACCGCGTCCACGTCGTCGGGCGGGGACTGGAGCGTGAGGCTGCGGGTGGTCTCAGTCACGGTAGGCCGCCTCGGCGGTCGGCGTGGAGACGAGCACGCGGTCGAGGTTGGAGATCTGGAGCACCATCGCGACCTGGGGGCCGGGTGCCGCGATGCGGAGATCACCGCCGCCGTCGCGCGCCGCCCGGAGGCCCGCGATGAGGGCGCCGAGGCCGGACGAGTCGATGAACTCGACGCCGGCGAGGTCGACGACGATCCGCCGCGGCGCGGGCTCGAGCGCGTCGTGGATCGCCTGCCGGAGTTCCGGCGCCGCCGCCATGTTGAGCAGCCCCGTGGCGGTGACGACGGTGACGTCGTCCTCGCGTAGTGCGGTGGCGGTCGTGAGCGCCATGCATCCCCCTCGTGTGGTCGCGCGCCGTGGTCGTCATCCCCCGATGCGCCCGGCGAGCGGTGCCGGTCCCGCGCGGTCCCCCGCCCGGATCCCCTGCCTCCGCCGCGCTCATCCTCTCACCCATCGCGTGAGGAAATACGACCGTCCCGGAGTCCCGTCGCATGTCCGCGCCGCGCATGCGGGTGGCGGGGCGGCCTGCGCCTTCGTTACGGTGCGGGTGATCCCCCGCACGACCACGGCCGCACCGGCCGCACGAGGAGACACCGTGTCGACCGCACCCGAGCACGTCCCCACCGAGCGCCGCATCACGCGGCTGGCGATCGAGACCTCCATCGGCCTGGCCTGGAACGCCGAGGGCGAGATCCGCGGACTGCCGCCGCTCGCGTGGCAGCTCGGCGGCCCGTGGGAGGGCGTGCACTTCTCGGGTGACGCCGACGCGTACGCGCCCGAGGTGCGGCGCGAGGTGATCGAGTCGTGGATCGCGGGGCTCGGCCTGGCCGACGCCATCGACCTCACCGACGGCCCGCTCGCGCGCCGCGGCGACGACATGGTGTGGACGGGCACGATCGACGACGTCGTGTTCGAGCTCCGCTACCCCGCGGACTGCACGGACCCGTCCGTCGCCGACGACTAGCCCGCCGGCGCCGGCGGGGCGTCCGTCCCGCGCTCGCGCCACCCGGATCCGTCGCGCTCCAGCTCGATGAGCTGCCCGTTCGCCCACACCAGGGACCGCGTGAGCGCGGGCGACCGGCGGAGCGCCGTGAGGTAGAGCACACGGAGCAGGTAGCCGTGCGCGACCACGAGCGTGGTGCGCGGATCCGCCGCCACGTCCTCGAGGACCGCGCGCGCCCGCACGGCCGCCGCCGCCCACGTCTCGCCGCCGCCCGGCGCCGCCGGCTCGCCATCCTCGCCCGTGAGCCAGGCCGCGAACGCCGCGCCGTGCACGGGTCCGCGGAGCTCGTCGCGCGTGATCCCCTCGAAGCCGCCGAAGTCGAGCTCCACCAGCTCGGGCCGCGGCTCGGGCACGACGCCCGGCGCGACGCCCTGCTCCTGCAGGATCCGCGCGGTGCTGCGGGCGCGCGCCATCGTGCTCACGAGGATCCGCTGGACGCCCTCTCCGCGCAGCCGCGCCGCGAGGGGCGCGAGCTGCGCGGCCGCGTCGTCGTCGACGTCGATGTCGGTGCGCGAGTCGTAGCGGTACTCCCGGTTCCAGGGCGTCGGCGCGTGCCGGGTGAGGAGCAGCCGCGCGGGCGCGGCCGGGGGTGTCTGCATGGGTCCATCCAACCGGAGCGCGCGCGCGGACCGACCGGGTCGGACGGATTGCGCGCGCCTCGTTCTGGGGGCGCGGATGGGTGCCTGCCGGGCCGTCCCGCCGGATCCGCGCCCGTAGGGTCGGAGCATGGTCGGCGTCGCGTGGGTGCGGATCCCGGCGCCCAGCTTCCGGCAACGCCTGCTCTTGGGCGGGCTGTGGTTCGCCCTCATCGCGTGGCTGGGCGCGAACCCCCTCGGCTACCTCGGCCGCCAGGTGGAGGACGCCGTCGGCGGCGGCTGGCTCACCGTCGCGGCGACCGTCGGGCTCGGCGTCGCCGCCGGCGGGGCGGTCCTCCTCCTCGCCATCACGCGCCTCACGCCGGGGCTCGACGTCGACGCCGCTCGCGGTGTCCTGCGCCTCCGCGGGACGGAGCGTCCGTTCGCCGACCTCATCGGCGCCCGCATCGAGACCGCGCCGGTCCCGCGGGAGTCGCGGTACGACGCGCCGCGGAAGCACCCGCGGCGGGATCCCCTCGTGATCCGGCTCGACCTCGCCGACGGCGCCCGGTTCCGCGTCGTGCTCGCGATCGGCGCGACCGACGCGCTCTCGCCCGAGCGGACGGCGGCGCTCCTGGCCGCGGTGCGCGGGTCCCGCATCGCGGCGCCCACCGCGTCCTACGACCCCGACGGCCGCTTCACGCACCTCAACTTCCCGGGCAGCCTCGACCGCGACGGCGCCGCGGCGCTCATCGAGGACCCGCAGAGCGCGAGCGCGCTCCCCCGCTGACGACGCGGCCCGGGAGCGCCGGCGTCACACCCGCAGCGAGAACGCCGCGAGCCCCTCCTCGCCGTGCGGCGCGAAGCCGAGCGAGCGGTAGAAGGGGTGCGACCGGTCGCCGTCCTCGGTGCCGCCCGCGTCGGTGGTGAGCACGAGGAGGACGCCGGCCGGCTGGCCCGCGCGGACGTGCTCGAGGAGCGCACGGCCGATCCCGGCGCGCTGGCGCTCGGGCCGCACGAGGAGGTCCTGCACGTAGCAGATCGACACCCCGTCGCCCACGGTGCGCACGAGCCCGACGAGCCGGCCCCCGGCGTCGCGCGCGGTCGCGACGAGGGCGGATCCGGCGAGCGCCCGCTCGAGCCGCTCGGGGTCGCGCGTGTAGACGCTCCAGCCGACGGATCCGTACAGGTCGAGCAGCTCATCGCGGGCGGGGATCTCGTCGGCCAGGCGGGTCACCCCCACACCGTAACCGCCTGTGGAATCGGCGCACGCGCGATGACCGCACCTCGGTACGGTCGCGGTTCCGCCCGCCAACCCTTTCGACGAGAGCTGTCCATGCACCAGTCGCGCCACGCCTGCACGTCCTCATCCCGTCGGACCCGGTCAGGATCCCTCGCCATCGCCTCGTTGGCCGTCGCGGCCGTCGCCGCCTCCGGCCTCGGCGCCGCCCTCCTCGCCCCGGCGAGCGCCTTCGCCGCCACCGCCACCGTGGGCCTCGGCACCGCCGCGACGTACTCGGTGCTCGCCGGCCAGGGCGTCACGAACACCGGCCCCACCACCCTCTCGGCGGATCTCGGCACCAGCCCGTCCGCCGCCGTCACGGGCTTCCCGCCCGGCGTCGTCGGCGGCGCCACGCACGCGGCCGACGCCGCGGCCGGCCAGGCGCAGTCCGACCTCACCACCGCATACGACGACGCGGCGGGCCGGCCCACCACCGCCGCCGTGCCCGCCGACCTCGTCGGATCCACCCTCACCCCCGGCGTGTACACGGCGGCCGGCCCGCTCGGCCTCACCGGCACGGTCACGCTCGACGCGCAGGGCGACCCGTCGGCCGTCTTCGTCATCCAGGCCCCGTCGTCGCTCACCACCGGCTCCGGCAGCCGGGTGTCGCTCGTCAACGGCGCCCAGGCCTGCAACGTGTTCTGGCAGGTCTCGAGCTCCGCGTCGCTCGGCACGAACTCCGGCTTCGCGGGCACGATCCTCGCGCTCACGAGCGTCTCGGTCGGCACGGGTGCCACGGTCGACGGGCGCGCGCTCGCCCGCAACGGCTCGGTCACCCTCGACGACGACGCGTTCATCTCCTCCACCTGCGGCACCACCACGTCGCCCATCGGCTCCGGCACCACCCCGGTCGTCACCCCGACACCGGCGCCCTCGTCGACGCCGGCGCCGTCGCCCACCCCGCCCGGCGGATCCACCGGCGGCGGCACCGGCGGCTCGACCGGCGGATCCACGCCGACGCCGTCGCCCACCTCCGGCGTGCCGACGTCCAGCACCCCGCCCGGCGACGTGCCGCCGCCCTCGGGTCACCTCCCCCGCACCGGTGGCGACGGGGCGCGCCTCGTCATCGAGCTCGCCCTGGGCGCAGCGGCCCTCGCGGCCGGCATCGTCGCGGTCATCGCCGTGCGGACCCGCCGCCGACGCCACTGACCGTGCCGCTCGACCGCACGACCGCATGACCGGACGCCCGCGCTCTCGAGCGCGGGCGTCCGCGCGTGGGCGTGCGGGCGCGTCGCCGCTCCGTCGCGACGAGGGGGCCGTCGATGCGCCTGGCGTCGCTCAGTGCCCGGAGTCGACCACCTTGAGGCCCACCACGCAGCCGACCAGGCCGAGCAGCAGCAGGACCTTCACGACGCTCGCCGGCTCGGATCCGGTGACGATCGCGTAGGTCACGGTGAGCGCCGCGCCGATGCCGACCCACACGGCGTACGCGGTGCCCGTGCTGATCTCGCGCATCGCGTACGCGAGCCCGACCATGCTCAGCACGACGGCGACGGCGAACACGAGCGTCGGCCCGGCCTTCGTGAAGCCGGCGGACCTGCCGAGGGCCGTGGCCCAGACGGCCTCGAGCACCCCGGACACGATGAGGACGATCCACGACATGGCTGCTCCCTGCGGCCAGTCTTGTCGCGTTCCGGGTACTGATCCCTCGTCCGGGAGCGCGGTGGGCGCCCACTCCCCACGCTAGGCCGATGCCCCGCGTCAGGCGAGGAGGAGCTCCACCATCGCGTCGCGCGCGCGGGCGCCCTCGGGGATGGGCATGAGCGCGTACACGTGCAGGAGGTTCGGCTCGACGTGGATCCGCACGGGATGCCCGACCGCGTCCGCCTTCCGCGCGAAGGCGCGCGCGTCGGCGAAGAGGATGTCGTGCGTGCCCGAGAAGACCGTCACGCGACCGAGCCCCGCGAGCGACCCGTGCAGGGGGCTGACCCGCGGGTCCTCCAGCGGCAGGTCGCCGCGCCACGACTCGACGGCGGCGCGCATGCCGTCGACCGCGAGCCAGGGATCGGTCGGCTGGATGCGGGCGATGAGCGGATCCGTGAAGGACAGGTCGAGCGCGGGCGACAGCAGCACCACGTCGCGCGGCGCGGGCACGCCCCGGTCACGGAGGGCCATCGCGGTGGACAGCGCGATCTGCCCGCCGGCCGAGTCGCCCATCAGCGTGACGTCGCCCGGGCCCACCTCGGTCACGAGCTGCTCCGCGAGGTCCGCCGTGCGCTCGACGACCTCGGCGGCCGTGGCCGACGGGACGAGCGGGTAGATGGGCACGGTGAAGGTCGTGCCCGTGCGCCGGGCGAGCCCCGCGACGAGCCACCAGTGGAACGGGCTGATCTCGTGGGTCCAGCCGCCGCCGTGCGCGTAGAGCGCGCGACGCCGCGAGGCGGGACCCGTGGGGACCACCTCGTAGACGCGCCAGCCGCCCTGGATCCGGGCGGTCACCCGCACCCCGCGGAGCAGCGGCGGCGGCGCGAAGCCCCGCGGCCGGACCACGCGCCGATGCGCGCCGCCCATCGTGCGCGCGGGAGACGCGAACTCGCCCTGCCCGCCGACGACCGCGATCACGGGCGGGACCAGGCGGGACAGCAGGCTGCGGCGGGTGCGGGTCATGGCGGGTCGGCTCGGCGGGGACGGCTCGGATCGGGTCAGCTGGCGGGGCTGTACCACTTGGAGACGAGGTGGTCGGCCTCGACGCGGCGGATGGTGCCCGAGTGCGAGCGGAGCACGATGCTCGAGGTGCGGATCATGCCGCGGTGCCGGGTGACGCCCGCGACGAGCGCGCCGTCGGTGACGCCGGTGGCGACGAAGTACGCGTTGTCGCCCGTGACGAGGTCGTCCTGGTCGAGGATCCGGTCGAGGTCGTGGCCCGCGTCGACCGCCCGCTGCCGCTCGGCGTCGTCCTTGGGCGCGAGGCGCGAGAGGAGCACGCCGCCGAGCGCCTTGATCGCGCACGCCGTGATGATGCCCTCGGGGGTGCCGCCGATGCCGACGCACATGTCGATGCGCGAGTCGGGGCGGGCCGCGTTGATGCCGCCGGCGACGTCGCCGTCGAGCAGGAGGCGGGTGGATGCGCCGGCCTGGCGGATCTGCGCGATGAGGTCGGCGTGCCGCGGCCGGTCGAGCACCGCGACCTGCATGTCCTCGACCGCGAGGCCCTTGGCCTCGGCGAGCGCGCGGATGTTGTCGCCGATGGGGCGGTCGAGGTCGACGACGCCGCGGCCCTCGGGGCCGGTGACGAGCTTGTCCATGTAGAAGACCGCGGACGGGTCGAACATGCTGCCGCGGTCGCTCACCGCGATGACGGAGAGGGCGTTCATGCGGCCGGCGGCGGTGAGGCTCGTGCCGTCGATGGGATCCACCGCGATGTCGCACGCGGGGCCGAAGCCGTTGCCGACGTGCTCGCCGTTGAAGAGCATCGGCGCCTCGTCCTTCTCGCCCTCGCCGATGACGACGAGGCCGTCGAAGGCGACGGTGCCGAGGAACTTGCGCATCGCGTCGACCGCGGCGCCGTCGGCGGCGTTCTTGTCGCCCTTGCCGATGAAGGGGGCGGAGCGGATGGCCGCGGCCTCGGTGGCTCGGACGAGCTCCATCCCGAGGTTGCGATCCGGATTCGAGTAGTTCTCCTCGGTCATGTGGGGTCCTCCCGTAGATACGTGCGCGGGCGGCTCCGTCGACTCCGCAGGTGCGTCCCTACGATCCTACGGCGGGGGTGGTGGCCTTCCAGCTGCCGCCCGCGATGTACCGGACCATCACGTTGAGGGTGGCGACGAGGGGCACCGCGAACAGGGCGCCGGCGACGCCGCCGACGTAGGAGCCGGCGGCCACGGACAGCACCACGGCGAGCGGGTGGACGTGCACGGCCCCGCCCATCACGAGCGGCTGCAGCACGTGCGACTCGAGCAGGTGCACGCCGACGACGGCGACCAGCATGATCACCGCCTGCAGCGGCCCCACGAACACGAGCGCGATGACCACCGCGAACGCCCCCGACACGATGGCGCCGACCACCGGGATGAACGACGCGAGGAAGACGAGGACGGCGATGGGGACGGCGAGCGGGAGCCCGAGGAGCCACGCGGCGATGCCGATGCCGACCGCGTTGCCGGCCGCGACGAAGATCTGCACGCGCGTGAAGGCGGAGAGCGTGCCCCAGCCCGCGCGGCCCGCGCCGTCGATCGCCGGGCGCGCGCGACGGGGGAAGACGGACACCACGAAGCGCCAGATGCCGCGCCCGTCGATGAGCACGATGACGATGGTGAAGAAGGCGAGCAGCGCGCCCGTGACGAGGTGCCCGACGCCGAGCCCCGCGTCGAGCGCACCGGTGAGGAGCGCCTCGCGGCTGTTCTCGAGGGCCTTGCCCGCGGAGGCGAGCAGCGCGTCGTAGTCGGACGGCACCACGTTGAACGGCGGCTGCGCGAGCAGGTCGCGGACGGACTCGAACCGCTCCATCGCCTCCCGCTGCAGGGTGGGGATGCCCGTGCGGATCTGCGTGATGAGCAGGAGCACGAGCCCCGAGATGACGACCGCGGTGCCGAGCAGCGTCGACGTGATCGCGACCCAGGCCGGCCACCGGCGCTTCCGCAGCGCGCCCACGAGCGGCTCGAGCAGCGCGCAGACGAGGAGGCCGATGAGGAACGGGATGACCACCTCCTTGACCGCGACGAGGATCCACACGGCCGCCGCCACCGCGATGCCGATGACGAGCAGGCGCCACGACCACTCGGCCGCGAGCAGGACGCCGGAGGTGACGCCGCGCTGGGCCGCGCGGTCGGCGTGCGGGGCGGCGGGCACGGGCTCGCCCGGCGTGGGCTCGACGTCGTGGGACATGGCGGTGCTCCGATCTCGATGCGCGGGTGGCCACCTCGCTCGGAGGATGGCCAGGCGCCCATCATGGCGGTGCGCGGTGGACGGCGGCCCGCGATGTCCCGCATGCGTGCGCAGGAGGATCCTCGGGTCGGCTGTGCGGGATCCGTGCGTCGCCCCGCGCCACGCCCGCGCGGCGACGCCCACGCGGGTCAGCGCGCGGCCCCGACCGCCCCTGCCGCCCGCGCGGCGTCCGGCTCCTCGACCTCCGCGATCCGCCCGTCCACGACGCGGACCAGCCGGTCGAGCGCGGCGCGGTGCACGAGGTCGTGGGTGACGAGCAGGGTCGCGGTGCCCTGCTGGTGGCTGAGCTGGGCGATGAGGTCCATGATCTCCGCGCCGCGCTCCTGGTCGAGCGCGCTCGTGGGCTCGTCGACGAGGAGGACGGACGGGTCGTTCACGAGGGCGCGGGCGATCGCGACGCGCTGCCGCTGCCCGCCGGACAGCTGCGCGGGCCGCTTGCCGGCGTGGTCGGCGAGGCCCACCGCGTCCAGCAGGGCGTCGGCGCGGCGACGCACGGCGCGACGCCGGGCGGATCCGCCGCCGCCGCCGCCGAGCTCCGCCATCACCAGCAGCTGCTCCCGGGCCGTGAGCGACGGCACGAGGTTCGACTGCTGGAACACGATCCCGATGCCGTCCCGCCGCAGCGCGGTCGCCTCCTTCTTGCTGAGGGTCGCGGCGTCGACGTCGCCGATGAGCACGCGGCCGGAATCGGGCCGGATGAGCGTGGCGGCGACCGCGAGGATCGACGACTTGCCGGATCCGGAGGGCCCGGTGATCCCGGTGACCACGCCCGCGGGCGCCGTGAGGGTGACGTGGTCGACCGCGGTGACGCGGGAGTCCCCGTCGGGGAAGGTGAGGGTGACGTCGTCGAGGTGGATCATCGGTTGCTCCCGAGTGCGGTGAGGGGGTCGGCGTGGGTGACGGTGCGGAGCGCGACGGCGGCGCCGGCGAGCCCGAGGACGGCCATGGCGGCGGCCGGCAGGAGGGTGGTGAGCGGGCTCAGGAGGAACGGGAGGGCGCCGCCGGCGAGCGTGCCGAGGCCGACGACCGCGGCCATCCCGACGCCGATGCCCAGCACCAGGACGACGAGCGCCTGGCCGAGCGCGTCGCGGACGAGGGACGCGTCGGACGCGCCGAGCGCCTTCAGGACGGCGACGTCGCCCGCGCGCTGCATGGTCCACACGGTGAAGAACGCGCCGACGACGAGGGCGGAGACGCCGAAGAGCATCGCGATCATGAGCGCGAGGGACCCGATCTCCGACTTGAAGGTCTCGAGCGCGCCGAGGCTCGCGAGAGCGGGCGACGCGGAGGTGCGGGTGGCGCTCGCGGTGGCGGCCCAGTCCGGGGATCCGGAGACGGCGAGCACGGTCGCGTCGCCGTCGCCGCCGAGCCGCTCGTCGGCGTCCGCCCACGCGTCCGGCGTGAGCGCGACGACGGGGGTGTGGCTGTAGGAGGCGTCGCCGCCGATCGAGGCGACGTCGTAGGCGGCGCCCGCGATCGTGATCCGGTCGCCGACGGCCGCGTGCAGCGCGTGGGCCGCCTCCGACGACAGCCCGACCTCGTCGTCCGCGGAGGGAGCCAGGTCGGTGACCGTGGAGGCGGGCGCGCCATGCGGGACCCCGAAGAGGGCGACGCCGACGGCATCCGCGTCCGCTCCCCCATCCGCTCCCGGCACGGTCGCCCGGCCCTGCGCGATGCCGATGGGCGTCACGGCCGTGACCCCGGCGGTGCCGCGCCAGGCGGCGACCGTGGCCTCGTCGAGCGACGACTGGGCGAACGACGGCTGCCCGGTGTCCGGCTGCGCGAGCACGAGCCGGTCCCCGGGGAGGCCGAGCACGGCCGACACGTCCTGGGCGGCGAGCCCACCGGTCAGGCCCGCGAGGAACCCCACGAGCAGGGTGATGAGGGCGACGACCGCGCCGATGAGCACGAACCTCCCCCGGGCGAATCGGAGATCACGCCAGGCGACGAACACGATGGATCCTTCCGGCGCCGGGGTCCCTCCCCACCGCCGTGATCAGCCTCGCCGTCGGGCTCCGCGCATCCATCGGGGAGAGGTTCGCTCCCTGCTTCCCACTTTCGATGGATCCGATCCCCCGCGCGCCGCCGTACGCTCCAGGGGACATGGCCCACAGCACCCTCTCCCCCGTGTTCGTGGGGCTCCGCACAGGACTGCACGTGCTCGTCGCCGCGCTGCTCGCGCTCGTGGTGGTGCGCGTGCTCGTCGCGGACTCCCCGCGCACGGGCCCCGCGTTGGCGCTCGCCGCCGCGTTCGCCGTGCTGTACCTGCTCGGCGCCCGGGTGCGGCTGGTGCGCGAGTCGCGCCGGGCCGCGGTCGGCGCCCTGTGGATCACCGCGCTCACCGCCGCGTGGATCGCGCTCCTCGTGCTGGTGCCGGACGCGGCCTACCTCGTCTTCCCGCTCTTCTTCCTCTACCTGCACGCGCTGCCGCGGGGAACCGGGCCGATCGCCGTGGTCGTCGCGACGCTCGTCGCCGTGGTGGCGCTCGGGCTGCACGGCGGCTTCACCATCGGCGGCGTGATCGGCCCGCTCGTCGGCGCGGGCGTCGCCCTGCTCATCGGCCTCGGCTACCGGGCGCTCGCGCGGGAGTCCGCCGAGCGGGAGGCGCTCCTCGCGGAGCTCATCGCCACGCGCGACCTCCTCGCCGCCACCGAGCGGGAGCAGGGGGTGCTGACGGAGCGCGCGCGGCTCGCCCGGGAGATCCACGACACCGTCGCGCAGGGCCTCAGCAGCATCCAGATGCTGCTGCACGCGGCCGAGGCGGCGGACGGGGATCGGCCGGGCCTCGACCACATCCGCCTGGCCCGGGCGACCGCGGCCGACGGGCTCGCCGACACGCGCCGGTTCATCCGGGAGCTCGCGCCACCGTCGCTCGACGCGGGGCTCGCCGCGGCGCTCGGTCGGCTGAGCGCGCAGTGGCGCCGCGAGGGTCTCCGCATCGACGTCGCCGTGCCGCCGCTCGAGTCGCCGCTGCCGATGGACGCGCAGACGGCCCTGCTGCGCATCGCGCAGGGCGCCGTCGCGAACGTCGCGCAGCACGCCGACGCGAGCGTCGTGGAGATCGGCCTCGCGGTCACGGCCACCCACGCGACGCTCACGGTGCGCGACGACGGGGCGGGCTTCGACCCGGCCCGGGTGGCCGCGGACGCCGGCGCGTCCGACTCGTTCGGCCTCCGCGCGATGGCGCAACGCGTCGGGCAGCTCGGCGGCACGCTCACCGTCGACAGCGCGCCCGGCCGAGGCACCACCATCACGGCGATCCTGGCGGTGGAGCAGCCGTGATCCGCATCGTGATCGCCGACGACCACCCCGTGGTCCGCGCCGGCCTGCACGCCGTGCTCGACGCCGCCGACGACATCGACGTGATCGGGGAGGCGGCGACGCCCGCCGAGGCCGTCGCGCTGGCGGCGTCCGAGGATCCCGACCTCGTGCTGATGGACCTCCAGTTCGGCCAGGAGCGCACCGGCGCGGACGCGACCCGGCAGATCCGGGCGGCGGAGGCGGCGCCCTACGTGCTGATCCTCACCAACTACGACAGCGACGGCGACATCCTCAGCGCGGTCGAGGCGGGCGCCAGCGGCTACCTCCTCAAGGACGCGCCGCCCGCCGAGCTGCTCGCGGCGGTGCGCGCGGCCGCCGCCGGCGAGAGCGCGCTGGCGCCCGCGGTCGCGAGCCGCCTGCTCGCCCGGATGCGCGCACCGCGCGTGAGCCTGTCGTCGCGCGAGATCGAGGTGCTCCGGCTCGTCGCCGACGGCGCCTCCAACACCGACGTCGCCGCGCGCCTGCACATCACCGACGCGACCGTGAAGTCCCACCTCGTGCACGTCTTCTCGAAGCTCGGCGTGAGCTCCCGGACGGGCGCGGTCGCGGCGGCGCGGGAGATGGGCGTGCTGCGCTGAGGCGGGTCCGCCCGGCGACCGCCCCGCGCACGACGAAGGGCCCCGGTCTCCCGGGGCCCTTCGCGTGGATCCGCGGCTGCGCGCGAGGCGCGGTGCCGGATCCGTCTGGCGGTGGCGGTGGGATTTGAACCCACGGTGGAGTCTCCCCCACACACGCTTTCGAGGCGTGCTCCTTAGGCCGCTCGGACACGCCACCGGGATCGAGTGTAGTACAGGGCGGCGCCGCGGCCGCACGGGCGGGCGGCCGCGGATCAGCGCGCGTGCGCCAGCGCCCGCACGACGACGGGCGCCTCGATGCGCACCGGGACGGCGGCGATGCGGGCCGCGCGCGGGAGCGTGACGGGCATCGACGCGTCGACCACGCGGATCCCCCGCGCCTCCACCGCGGCCGGCACGGGCACCGCGATGAGGTCGCCGGCCGCGAGGTCGGCGGGCAGGCGCACGGCCTGGCCGCCGACCTCCGCGGGCCGCGCCGCGGCGGTGGACGCCCGGCCGATGAGCCGTGCCTCGGCCCATGCGCAGGCGAGGCCCGCGACGTCCGCGTCCACGAGGAGGGCGCGCGGGGAGTCGGCGGTCGCGGGGGCGACGGCGAGGATCCGCAGCACGACCGCCGAGGCCGACGCCGTCCGCGAGGCGCGTGCGCCGCTGCCCCGCTCGACCGCGGCGGCCGTGGTCGTGCAGGGGGTGCCGCGCTCCGCGGCGAGCGCGACGAGGGACACGTCGCCGACGCGCAGGTCGGTCGTGGTGGCGACGGTGCCGGCGGGCCAGAGGGCGGGGGCGAGCGGATCCGGGATGCTGCGGCGGAGCGACGGGAGGATCGCGGTGAGGGTCATGGCAGACAGGTCTACCCCCGCGGACGGCGGCCGGACCCGGCCCTCACGGAAGCCGTGCGGCCGGGGCCGCGACCCTCACGGGATCCGCACACCCGTGGACCCGGCGGGCGCCCCGGGCGCGCACCGGGCATGCTCGAGGGATCCCCGTCCGCTCGTCCCGAAGGAGACCCGTGCCCGAGAACCGCGACCCCGCCCTCCCCTGGCTCCTCTTCGACATCGGCGGGGTGCTCATCACGCGGCCGGACGACATCGGCGCGATCAGCCGTGCGCTCGATCCCGATGCCCCGGGTGGCGAGGACGCGGAGGCCCGCGTCCGCGCGGCCTTCGACGCGCACCGCGAGGCGTACGACCGCGGCGGCAGCGCCCGGGAGTTCTGGGACGCCGTCGCCCGCGACCTCGGCCTGCCCGCGCCCGGCGAGGACGACCTCGCGGAGCTCGTCGCGATCGAGCAGCGCCGCTGGGGATCCCCGGACGACCGGACGACCGCCGCCCTGGACCGCGCCATCGCCGCCGGCCACCCGCTCGCGATCCTCTCCAACGCGCCGCACGAGCTCGCCGACGTGCTCGAGGATCCCGCGGGCTGGGGCGGGCGCTTCGAGGTGGTGCTGGTGAGCGCGCGGATCGGCATGGCCAAGCCCGATGCCGACGTCTGGCAGCACGCCGTCGAGCGCCTCGGCAGCCCGGCCGAGCGGATCGTGTTCGTCGACGACAAGCCCGCCAACGTCGACGCGGCCCGCGCGGCCGGCATCCACGCCCACGTGTGGGAGGGCCTCGACACGCTCGAGAGGATCCTCGACGGCACGCTCTCCTGACGCGGGGCGCCGCTCCTACGGCTGCGCCGCCTCGAGCGTCACGCGACCCTCCACGATGGCCGCCGCGACGGCGGGCATCGGCGTGCTCGTGCTGCGGGCCTCGCGGCGGATGAGCCGGAACGCCTCGTCCATGTCCACGCCGAGGGTGTGCGCGATGACGCCCTTGGCCTGCTCGATGACCACCCGGCTGTCGAGCGCGTGGCGGAGCTGGTCGTGCACGACGCTGCTGTCGTGGATGATCCGCTCCTGCAGCACGCTGATGGTCGCCACGTCCGCGAGCGCCTGCGCGGCCGTCGCGTCCGCCTCGTTGAGCACGCCCTCGTGCTCGCGGAAGAGGTTGAGCGAGCCGATGACCTGCCCGCGCAGCCGCAGCGGGATCGCGTGCACCGACACGTACCCGGCGCCCGCCGCCTGCGCCGCGAAGGCCGGCCACCGGTGGGCGATCGCCCGCACGTCGGCGACGGACACGACGCGGCCGGTCGTCACGGCCTCGACGCACGGGCCCTCGCCGACCTCGAGCTGCATCAGCCCGACCAGGCGGCTCTTCTCGCTCGTGGACGCGACGACCTCGAGGTGCTGGGCGTCCGGCCCGATGATGATGCCCGACGCGCTCGCGTCGAACAGCAGGGTCGCCTGGTCGACGAGCGTCTGGAGCAGGTCGAGCACGTCGTAGCCGCTCACGAGCGAGTCGGCGAGGCTCACGAAGGTGTGGACGAGCTGCGCTTCCCGGGTCTCCGGCATCGTCGTGGTTCCTCTGGGTCGATCGGGCGGGTGGCGGTGGTGGTGCGGATCAGCGGTCGGGGCTGAAGTCGAGCGTCCGGTCCACGACGTCCTCGGCGACATCGCGCAGGGATCGGCCGGTGGCGAAGGCGTGGCCGCGGAGGACGAGGAGCGCGTCGGCCGGCCGGATCCCCATCTGCGCGACCACCATCCCGGTGGCCTGGTGGACCTCGCGGCGCGAGTACCGGCCATCCCAGGTCCCAGTCTCCTCCTGCGGGCCCTCGGCGGCCAGGAGCGCGCGGCGGAGGACCTGGCGGGCGACGATCCGGGACAGGGCGGTGGCGTCGGCCACCTCCCGGTCGGAGATGTCGCGGGCGGTGCGGGAGTAGAGGTCCACCGCGCCGAGGCGGAGCCCGGCGACCACGAGCGGGAAGGCGAAGACGGCGCCGAGGCCCGTCTCGCGCATGGCGTGGCGGGCGAGCGGCCAGGTGGCGGCGTCGGATCCCTGCACGTCCGGCTCCAGCACGGGCCGGCGCGTGGTCAGCGCCTCCCAGCACGGGCCCTCGCCGAGGTCGAGCTGGATCTCGTCGAGCCGCGCCGCGCGGTCGTCCGACGCGCAGACGGTCTCGCTGCCGATCGGATCCCCGAGGGTCGAGACCGCGGCGCCGCTCACGCCGAGCGCGGAGACGAGGGGGCCGCACAGGTCGGATCCGGCGCCCGTGGCGCCCTCCAACGCGAGCACGGCGCCGGCGTGGCGGTCGCGGTCAGCCACGGGGATCCTCGCGGGACCGGATCGTGCGCATGTCGCTCCCTCGGTCCTGCGGGGCGCACCGGGCGCGAGCCGCGTGCCGACGGGCGTCGGCGCTCGGCCACCCTAGCGGCGCGGCTCGGCTGGCCCGCCGGGCTCGGGCGTGCGGCGGCGCGCCCCGCGGCGGGGATGATGGAGGCATGACGCAGTCCCCCGACGCCCCCGCCCGCCGCGACGACGAGGGGACGCCGGGATGCGGCCCCGGCGCGCTGCCGACCATCGGGATCCTCGGCGCCGGCAAGGTCGGCACCGTGCTCGCCCGCCGCGCGATCGCCGCCGGGCACCCGGTGCTCATCTCCGGCTCGGGCGATCCGTCGCGCATCGCCCTCATCGTCGAGGTGCTCGCGCCCGGCGCGGTCGCCACCACCTCGGCGGACGCGGCCGCGCGCGCCGACGTCGTGATCCTCGCGCTGCCCCTCGGCAAGCTGCCCTCCGTCCCCGTCGCCCCGCTCGCCGGGAAGCTCGTGGTCGACGCCATGAACTACTGGTGGGAGGTCGACGGCCACCGCGACGACCTGGCCAAGCCCGCCTCCTCCACGAGCGAGCTGGTGCAGGACTTCCTCCCGGAGTCGACGATCGTCAAGGCCTTCAACCACATGGGCTATCACGACCTCGACGAGGGACCCCGGCCGGCCGGCGAGCCCGGCCGCAAGGGCATCGCGGTCGCGGGCGACGACGAGCGGGCGCGCGCGACGGTCGCCGGCCTCGTGGACGCGTTCGGCTTCGACCCCGTGGACATCGGACCGCTCAGCGCCGGCCGCGTGCTGGAGCCCGGCCGCTCGCTCTTCGGCGTGAACGTGGACGCGGAGGAGATCCGCCGCCTGGTCGCGGCCGAGTCGGCGGACGCGCGCTCCGCCTCCCCCGCCGCCGAGTAGCGAGCGCGCATGGACATCGGCGGCTCCCTCGGCGAGATCACGCTCACGGTCGCGCTGCTCATGATCCTGGCGGCGCTCGCGGCCGGATGGATCGACGCGGTCGTGGGCGGCGGCGGACTCCTGCAGCTGCCGGCGCTGCTGCTCGTGCCGGGGATCACGCCCGTGGAGGCGCTCGCGACCAACAAGCTCGCGTCGCTGTTCGGCACGACGACGAGCGCGGTCACCTGGTACCGGCGCACGCACCCGGATCTCCGCACCGCGCTCCCGATGGCGGCCGTCGCGCTCGTGGGCTCCTATGGCGGCGCGAGCCTCGCGGCGCTGCTTCCGGCGTCGGTGTTCAAGCCGCTCGTGGTGGTCGCGCTGATCATCGTGGCCGTCGTGACCATCGCCCGGCCGCGGCTCGGCGACGTGGCGGCGCTCCGCCACACGGGACGGAAGCACCACGGCATCGCGGCGCTGCTCGGCGTGGTGATCGGCTTCTACGACGGCCTCATCGGACCCGGCACGGGCACGTTCCTGATCATCGCGCTCATCACCGCGCTCGGCTACGACTTCGTGCTCGCGAGCGCCAAGGCGAAGATCGTCAACGTCGCGACCAACCTCGGCGCCCTCGCCTTCTTCATCCCCCAGGGCCACGTGCTCTGGGCGCTCGCGCTCGGCATGGGCGTCGCGAACATGGTCGGCGGCTACGCGGGATCCCGCATGGCGGTCGCTCGCGGCAGCCGCTTCATCCGCATCGCGTTCATCGTGGTGGTCGCGGTGCTCATCGTGAAGGTGGGCGCGGACGTGGTGGCGGAGTGGGCGGCGTGATCTCCCCTTGGCCGGCCTGGTGCCGCTTGCCGACCCCGTGAGAGGGTCGGGCATGCCCCGCACCGCACGCGCGTCCCGCGCCCTCGGCCTGGCCGCCGCCACTCTGCTCGCCGCGGTCTCCCTGAGCGCGTGCAGCCCCGCGTACGGATGCGGCGAGGTGGGCTACCAGAACGTCGTCGACGTGCAGCTCGCCGGATCCGAGCAGGCCGTCGCGCAGGTCGCGCTCGTGCGCATGTGCGACGAGGACGGGTGCTCGGGGACGCTCGAGCAGTCGGGCCCGTCGGCGGATCCGGACGCCGCTCTCCCCGAGTACGCCGCCACCCCGTCGGGCCCCGGCCGATGGACGATCGCGCGGGGCATGACGACCCCGGCGCAGGCCACGTTCACTGCGCTGGCGGCGGACGGCACCGCCCTGGCCGAGGACACGGCCGATCTCTCGTGGTCCCTCGCCGACCCGGACGACCGGTGCGACACCGTGAAGAGGGCGGGCACGATCGACCTGCCCGTCGCCGGCTGACCGTCGCGCCGCGGACGCGCGCATGCCCATCCTCCCGAAGGAGCGCGACCCCGCCCTCATCACCGTGCGCCGCGGCGGCACGCTGACCGACGACGACCACCGGCTGCTCGCGCTGTGGGCCGTCGCGTGCGCGGAGCACGTGCGGCCGCTGTTCGAGGCGGAGCGGCCGGACGACCCGATCCTTCGCACGACGATCGAGGTGGCGCGCGGCTGGGTGCGCGGCGAGGTGCCGATGAAGGAGGCGCACCAGCAGGCGTTCCGCGCCAACGCGGCCGGCAAGGGACTGCCGGATCCGGCCCGCTTCGCCGCGCTCGCGGCCGGGCAGGCCGTGGCGGTCGCCCACGTCGCGGCGCACGACCTCGGAGCTGCGGCGTACGCGATCCGGGCGGCGAGCGCCGCGGTGCCGCCCGCAGACCGGGACGCCGCCCGCGACGCCGAGCGCGCCTGGCAGCGCGAGCGGATCCCCGCGCACCTCCGCGCCGCCGTGCTCGACGACCAGCGCGCCCGCAGCGCGATCTGCTGGGGCGTGTTCGACGACCTCGTCTGACGCCACACAGTGCCTGTGCCGACGGCGACCTCTCACTGAAGTCAGTCGAAGCGATCAAGCCTCATCGATGACGAGGTGGATCACCGTCTCCACAACGCCAGCTGCTCCCACCCCTGCGGGAATCCCATGCTCACGTCGGGATCCAGGAGCCGGCTCCCGTCACGATCCGCCAGGTCGATGTCGAACTTGCGGACCTGGGTGCCGAAGGACGAGTGCCACGACGCCTCCGCCACGTGGGAGCGCAACATGAACGCGAGAACGGCGGCATAGATGTACAGCCGCTGACTGGGCTTGGGTGCGCGTGTGTAGTTGTCGACGAGCAGATGGTCCAGGAGGTCCCCCTGGGTCTCATGCTGCTTAATGGAGACGGCTCTCTTGAAGGCGCGGTTGAAGAGTCGTGATCCATGTGCGCACGTGTTTCGGAAGTCGACCATCATCCGGAGCACGGCGCCGAAGGGCTTGGGATGGACGAAGCCGAACTCCCGAGCGACCGTGCGTCTGTCCTCGATGCGCATGAGATCGAAGAGGAACGGAAGCTTCCCGAAGCTGATGACCTCGGTTAGCGCCCAGATCGGAACCGGTTGCTCCGGGTACTTGAGCAGGTGATGGCGGATGAAGTCCTCATCCTCCGCTGCTGAGGAGATCGCCTCCTGACAGGTCTTCAACCAGGCGTCGAGCTTCGTCTCGACACCGCTGCGCTGGTGACACGCGGTCTCATCGAGACACTCTTCCCGGACGTGCGCTGCGACGTCGCGGGCTGCCAAGGTGTGAGCAATTGCGGCACGGAGTCTGATCTCGAAGTCGAACAGCCCCTCCAGGCACACGCGAGCCAGCTTCGAATCAAAAGACTCGAGCTTCATCACGTGCGAGAAGCTCGCTCCCTCGAGATAGTCGTCCGACCGGTACTGGCGAAGACTGGCGTCAGCTTCATCGGGCGGCAACAGGGATCTGAAGACATATCGGTACGCACCTGAACGGAAGTACCCGACGCGGGTGAGGAACTTGAGCGCACCGTTTCGGTCGGGGACCGCGAGGCCTCTGGCGATGAGCTGCTCCAGGAGCTCATCGCGCTCCCGGAAATCCTTCGTGTACTCCACGCTGACATGTATACATCACAACGAAAATCGCCCCCTTGAGCCGAAGCTCAGAGGGGGGCGATGTCTGATGTCTCGAAGGTAGCACGCGGCGCTGATCGCCGTCACACCGATGTGCATGACCGCCCCCCCCGACCCGCCGCGTAGGAGTGTCGTGAGGTTCCCCGCGGGGCCGTGAGCAAACCGTATGGATGCGTGAGGACGCCCGACAGCGAGGTGTCTACTCGTCCTCCGTGCCCCCGACGGGCACCCGCGTCCGACCGGGCGCGGCATCCCTCAACGGAGGATCCCCCAGTGCTCGACCTCGTGTACATCGCAGGCGCCATCGTCCTGTTCGCCCTCGTCGCCGTCGTCGGCCGAGGAGCGGAGAAGCTGTGATCACCTCGTTCGCCGACGCCGCCGGCCTCGCCGCCGCCGTGCTCGGCATCGCCTCCGTCGTGTACCTCGTGTACGCCCTCGTCCGACCCGAGAAGTTCTGATGGACACGCTCGCCGGAATCCTCCAGGTCGCGTCCGTCGTCCTGGTCCTCGTCCTCATCCACCGCCCGCTGGGCGACCTCATGGCGCGCATGTACGAGTCGCGCCACGACTCCCGCGTGGAGCGGTTCCTCTACCGCCTCATCGGCGTGGACCCCCGCTCCGAGCAGACCTGGCCCGCCTACCTCCGCGCGGTGCTCGCGTTCTCGCTCGTCGGCGTCCTCGTCGTCTACGGGCTGCAGCGCCTCCAGGCGTTCCTCCCCTACTCGCTCGGCCTGCCCGCCGTGCCCGAGGGCCTGTCCTTCAACACGGCCGTCTCGTTCGTCACCAACACGAACTGGCAGTCGTACTCGCCCGAGGCGGTGATGGGCTACACGGTCCAGCTGGCCGGCCTCGCGGTGCAGAACTTCGTCTCGGCGGCGGTCGGCATGGCGGTGGCCATCGCGCTCGTCCGCGGCTTCGCCCGCACGCGCAGCGGCACGATCGGCAACATGTGGGTCGACCTGCTCCGCGGATCGCTCCGCCTGCTGCTGCCCCTGTCGCTCGTCACCGCGGTGGTCCTCATCGCCGGCGGCGTGATCCAGAACTTCGCCGGCTTCCAGGACGTGGCCACCCTCACGGGCGGCACGCAGACGATCCCGGGCGGCCCGGTGGCCTCGCAGGAGGCGATCAAGATCCTCGGCACGAACGGCGGCGGGTTCTTCAACGCGAACTCCGCGCACCCGTTCGAGAACCCGACGGCGTGGACGAGCGCGTTCCAGGTGATCCTGATGCTCGCGATCCCGTTCTCGCTCCCCCGCACCTTCGGCAAGATGGTCGGCGACACCCGCCAGGGCGTCGCGATCGTGGCCGTGATGGCGACGATCTTCGTCGTCTCCCTCACCGCGCTCACGATCTTCGAGCTGAACGGCGCCGGCACGGCCCCGATGGCCGCCGGCGGCGCGATGGAGGGCAAGGAGCAGCGGTTCGGCATCATCGGGTCGACGCTCTACGGCACCGCGTCCACGCTCACCTCCACGGGCGCGGTCAACTCGATGCACGACTCGTACACGGCGCTCGGCGGCATGATGCCGATGCTCAACATGATGCTCGGCGAGGTCGCCCCCGGCGGCACCGGCTCGGGCCTCTACGGCATGCTCATCCTCGCCGTGATCTCCGTGTTCGTCGCGGGCCTGCTCGTCGGCCGCACGCCCGAGTACCTCGGCAAGAAGATCGGGCCGCGCGAGATCAAGCTCGCGAGCCTCTACATCCTCGTCACGCCGACCCTCGTGCTCCTCGGCACGGCGCTGAGCTTCGCGATCCCCGCCGTCCGCGAGGACGTCGAGGGCACCTCGATCCTCAACAGCGGCCTGCACGGCCTCTCCGAGGTCGTCTACGCGTTCACCTCGGCGGCCAACAACAACGGATCCGCGTTCGCCGGCCTCACCGCGAACACCCCGTGGTTCAACACGGCGCTCGGCGCAGCGATGCTGCTCGGGCGGTTCCTCCCGATCGTGTTCGTGCTGGCGCTCGCCGGATCCCTCGCGGCGCAGGACCGCATCCCCACCACATCGGGGACCCTGCCCACCCACCGGCCGCAGTTCGTCGGCCTCCTCATCGGGGTGACGGTCATCGTGACCGCTCTCACCTACTTCCCCGTTCTCGCGCTGGGTCCCCTGGCGGAAGGGCTCGCATCATGACCGTCCTGACCACCCCCGAGGCGCCGGCCGCACCGGCTCCCGCCTCCCGCGCCCGGGCCATCGACGCCCGGCAGCTCGCCGAGGCGCTCCCCGGGGCGTTCCGGAAGCTCGACCCGCGTCTCATGTGGAAGAACCCGGTGATGCTGATCGTCGAGGTCGGCGCCGCGTTCACCACGATCCTCGCGATCGCCGAGCCGTTCACGGGCGGCGCCGGATCCTCCGGCGGCAGCGCCGTGCCCGCGACCTTCACGGCCGGCATCGCCCTGTGGCTCTGGCTCACGGTCGTCTTCGCGAACCTCGCGGAGTCGGTGGCCGAGGGCCGCGGCAAGGCGCAGGCCGACAGCCTCCGCAAGACCCGCACCAGCACCATGGCGCGCGTCGTCACGTCGTACGACCAGGCGCGCGATCCCGGCGCCGAGCGCGCCGAGCTCCGCGAGGTCTCGAGCGCCGACCTCACCCTCGGCGACACGGTCGTCGTGGTCGCCGGGGAGTCGATCCCGGGCGACGGCGACGTCGTGTGGGGCATCGCCTCCATCGACGAGTCGGCCATCACGGGCGAGTCCGCCCCGGTGGTCCGCGAGTCCGGCGGCGACCGCAGCGCGGTCACGGGCGGCACGCGGGTGCTGAGCGACCGGATCGTGGTGCGCATCACCTCGAAGCCCGGCGAGACCTTCGTCGACCGCATGATCGGCCTCGTCGAGGGCGCGTCGCGCCAGCGCACGCCGAACGAGATCGCGCTGAACATCCTGCTGGCGAGCCTCACGATCGTCTTCGTGATCGTGGCGCTCACGCTCAACCCGATCGCGTCCTACTCGGCCGCGACCGTGAGCGTGCCGGTGCTCATCGCGCTGCTCGTCTGCTTGATCCCGACCACCATCGGCGCCCTGCTCTCGGCCATCGGCATCGCCGGCATGGACCGGCTCGTGCAGCGCAACGTGCTCGCCATGTCGGGCCGCGCGGTCGAGGCGGCGGGCGACGTCACCACGCTGCTCCTCGACAAGACCGGCACGATCACCTACGGCAACCGCCGCGCGAGCGAGCTCGTGTCCGTCGACGGCGTCGGCGCCGAGGAGCTCGCCCGGGCCGCGGCCATGTCGTCGCTCGCGGACCCGACGCCGGAGGGATCCAGCGTCGTCGACCTCGCCGTCGCGCAGGGCCTCGACACGAGCACGCTGCCCCGCGGCGTGGACGTGCCGTTCACCGCCCAGACCCGCATGTCGGGCGTCGACCTGCCCGACGGCACGGTCGTCCGCAAGGGCGCATCGTCCGCCGTCATCGCGTGGCTCGAGGAGGGCGGCCGCCCGCTGCCCTCGACGCTGCACGCCGAGCTGACCTCGGCCGTCGAGGCCATCTCGAACGGCGGCGGCACCCCGCTCGTCGTCGCGATGAAGGACCCGGCGGGCGCCGGCCGCGTGCTCGGCGTCGTGCACCTCAAGGACGTCGTGAAGGACGGCCTCAAGGAGCGCTTCGCGGAGCTGCGGGCGATGGGCATCCGCACCGTGATGATCACGGGCGACAACCCGCTCACCGCGCGGGCCATCGCCGCCGAGGCCGGCGTGGACGACCACCTCGCCGAGGCGACGCCCGAGGACAAGCTCGCGCTCATCCGCAAGGAGCAGGAGGGCGGCCGCCTGGTCGCCATGACCGGCGACGGCACCAACGACGCGCCCGCGCTCGCGCAGGCCGACGTCGGCGTCGCGATGAACACGGGCACGTCGGCCGCGAAGGAGGCCGGCAACATGGTCGACCTCGACTCGGACCCGACCAAGCTCATCGACATCGTCCGGATCGGCAAGCAGCTGCTCATCACCCGCGGCGCGCTCACCACGTTCTCCATCGCGAACGACGTGGCGAAGTACTTCGCGATCATCCCCGCGATGTTCACGGGCGTGTTCCCGCAGCTCGCGGTGCTCAACGTGATGCAGCTGCACTCGCCGGCGTCCGCGATCCTCTCCGCGATCATCTTCAACGCGCTGATCATCGTGGCGCTGATCCCGCTGGCCCTGAAGGGCGTGGCCTACCGGCCGCTCAGCGCCTCCCGGGTGCTCAGCCGGAACCTGCTCGTCTACGGGGTCGGCGGCGTGATCGCGCCGTTCATCGGCATCAAGCTGGTCGACCTCGTCGTCAGCCTGATCCCCGGCTTCTGATCCCTCCTCCCCTCACGTACAGCCAATAGAAGGAAGCGCATGTCCTCCCCCCGCCAGTCCCTCCGCACCGCCGGCGTCGCCGTCCGCGCGATGGCCGTCCTCACCGTCGTCCTCGGCGTCGGCTACACGGCCGTCGTCACGGGCATCGGCCAGCTCGCGCTCCCCGCGCAGGCGGACGGCTCGCTCGTCTCCGCCGACGGGCAGGTCGTCGGCTCCTCGCTGATCGGCCAGTCCTTCCAGGACTCCGACGGCGCGGCCCTCCCCGAGTGGTTCCAGTCCCGGCCCTCGGCCGCGGGCGACGGCTACGACGGCACCGCGTCGAGCGGCAGCAACCTCGGCCCCGAGAACGGCGACCTCGTGTCCTCCATCGAGGACCGCAAGGCCGCCATCGCGGAGTCCGACGGCGTGGATCCGAGCACCATCCCGGCCGACGCGCTCACCGCGTCCGCGTCGGGGCTCGATCCTCACATCAGCCCGGAATACGCTCGGGAGCAGGTGGCGCGCATCGCCTCGGCCCGGGGCATCCCCGAGCAGCAGGTCGAGCGCCTCGTCGACGCGCACGTGCAGGGCCGCGACCTCGGGTACCTCGGGGAGCCGACCGTGAACGTGCTCGAGCTGAACATCGCGCTCGCCGGCCTCGGCGGCTGACGCCCGCACCACGCGGGCAAGGAAGAGAAGACATGAAGCGCGGTCGACTGCGGGTGCTGCTGGGAGCGGCGCCCGGCGTGGGCAAGACCTACGCGATGCTCGAGGAGGGCAAGCGACTGCGCGACGAGGGCGCCGACGTGGTGGTCGCGGTCGTGGAGACCCACGGCCGCGCCGCCACGGCGGCGATGCTCGAGGGGCTGGAGATCCTGCCGCGGCGCGAGGTGTCGCACCGCGGGGTGGAGATCACGGACCTCGACGTGGACGCGGTCATCGCCCGCCGGCCGACCATCGCGCTGGTCGACGAGCTCGCCCACACCAACGCCCCCGGCGGCCGATCCGAGAAGCGCTGGCAGGACGTGGACCTCATCCGCGACGCCGGCATCGACGTGATCTCCACCGTCAACATCCAGCACATCGCCTCCCTGAACGACGTGGTCGAGAAGATCACCGGGGTGCCGCAGCGCGAGACCATCCCCGACCGCGTGCTCCGCGAGGCGCACCAGATCGAGGTCATCGACCTGGCGCCCGAGGCCCTGCGCGACCGGCTCGCCGGCGGCCGCGTGTACCCGGCCGAGCGGATCGACGCGGCCCTCTCGCACTACTTCCGCCTCGGCAACCTCACCGCCCTCCGCGAGCTCGCGCTGCTCTGGCTCGCCGACGAGGTCGACACCGCGCTCGCCGCCTACCGCGACGAGAAGGGGATCGACGCCAGGTGGGAGGCCCGCGAGCGCGTGGTCGTGGCGCTCACCGGCGGCCCCGAGGGCGAGACGCTCCTCCGCCGCGGCGCCCGCATCGCCGCCCGCTCGGCCGGCGGCGAGCTCATGGCCGTGCACGTCTCCAGCCAGGACGGCCTGCGCTCCGGCAGCCCCGAGGCGCTCGCCAGCCAGCGCGCGCTCGTCGACTCGCTCGGCGGCAGCTACCACCAGGTCGTCGGCGACGACATCCCGCGCGCGCTCGTCGAGTTCGCGCGCGCGTCCAATGCCACGCAGCTCGTGCTCGGCGTGAGCCGCCGCAGCCGCCTCGCCGCCGCGGCGACCGGGCCCGGCATCGGCGCCACCGTGATCCGCGAGTCCGGCGACATCGACGTGCACATCGTCACGCACGCGGCCGCGGGCGGGCGCTTCCGGCTGCCCAGGATCCGGGGCGGCGCGCTCAGCATGCGGCGCCGTGTGCTGGGCGCGCTCCTCGCGCTCGTCGGCGGCCCGCTGCTCACCTGGTTCCTCTCGGCCACGCGCTCGGACGACTCCATCACGAGCGACGTGCTCTCGTACCAGCTGCTCGTGGTGCTCGTCGCGCTCGTCGGCGGGATCTGGCCGGCGCTGTTCGCGGCCGTGCTCTCCGGATTCACGCTCGACTACTTCTTCATCGACCCGCTCTACACGATCACCGTCGACGAGCCGCTGCACCTGCTCGCGCTGGTGCTCTACGTGGTCATCGCGCTGCTCGTCAGCTGGATCGTCGACCAGGCCGCGCGCCGCACCCGCCTCGCCCGCCGCGCCGTCGCCGAGGCCGAGCTGCTGGCCACGGTGTCGGGATCCGTGCTCCGCGGCGAGGGCGCCGTGCACGCGCTCGTGAGCCGCACCCGCGAGGCGTTCGGCCTGCAGGGCGTGAAGCTCGTGGACCGCGACGAGACCATCGCGTGGGACGGCGTCGTCACCGGCGCCACCGCGACCGACGTGCCCGTGGGATCCCGCGGCGTGCTCACCCTCTACGGCGACGACCTCGAGGCCTCCGGCCGGCGCCTCCTCCGGGTCATCGCCGCGCAGCTCGACGCCGCGCTCGAGCACCGCGACCTCTCCGACACCGCCCGCGAGGTCGGCCCGCTCGCGCAGACCGACCGCGTACGCACGGCCCTCCTCTCGGCCGTCAGCCACGACCTCCGCCGACCGCTGAGCGCCGCGACCGCCGCCGTCACCGCGCTCCGCTCCCCCGGCATGACCTGGGCCGACGGCGACCGCGAGGAGCTGCTCGCCACCGCAGAGGAGAGCCTCGGCACGCTCGCCGACCTGGTCACCGACCTCCTCGACGTGAGCCGCGTGCAGGCCGGCGTGCTCGGCGTGCGGCTGATGGACGTCGACCTCGACGACGTCGTGCTCGCGGCCCTCGACGAGCTCGACCTCGGACCCGCCGACGCCGTGCTCGACCTCGCGCCCGATCTGCCCGGCGCCGTCGCGGATCCGGGCCTCCTCCAGCGCGTCGTCGTCAACCTGCTGAGCAACGCCGTGCGGCACGCGCCCGACGGCGTGCCCGTGCGCCTCAGCACGAGCGCGTTCGCCGACTCCGTCGAGATCCGCGTCGTGGATCACGGCCCCGGCGTCGCACCCGAGCGCCGCGACGACATGTTCGTGCCGTTCCAGCGCCTCGGCGACACCGACAACGCGTCCGGCCTCGGCCTCGGCCTCGCGCTCTCGAAGGGCTTCACCGAGGGGATGGGCGGCACGCTCACCGCGGAGGACACCCCGGGCGGCGGGCTCACGATGGTGGTCGCGCTGCCGGCCTGCCGGGCGGACGCGGAGCCGGTCGCGGGTCCGCCTGCTCCCGCTGGGCTGCCCGCCACCACGTCCACCACCGCCACCACCACCTCGGAGGTGTCCGCGTGAAGATCCTCATCGCCGATGACGACCAGCAGATCCTCCGGGCCCTGCGGATCACCCTCACGAGCCTCGGCTACGACATCGTGACGGCGGAGGACGGTGCCGCCGCCGTGCGCGCGGCCGTCGCCGAGAAGCCCGACCTCTACATGATCGACCTCGGCATGCCGCGGCTCGACGGCGTCGAGGTGATCCAGGCGCTCCGGCTCTGGTCGACCGCGCCGATCCTCGTCGTCTCGGGCCGCTCGGGCGCCGCCGACAAGGTGGAGGCGCTCGACGCGGGCGCCGACGACTACGTGACCAAGCCGTTCTCCATCGACGAGCTGCTCGCCCGGATCCGCGCCCTCGGCCGCCGCGCCGCCGCCGACGAGGACCGCTCCGCCACGGTCTCCTTCGCCGACGTGACGGTCGACCTCGCCGCCCGCGTCGTCACGCGCGGCGACCAGCGCGTGCGCCTCACCCCCACCGAGTGGCAGGTGCTCGAGCTGCTCGTCCGGAACCCCGACCGGCTCGTCTCCCGCCAGACGCTCCTCACTGAGATCTGGGGCCCGACCCACGTGAACGACAGCGGCTACCTCCGCCTCTACGTGGCGCAGCTGCGCAAGAAGCTCGAGCCGGACCCCGCCCACCCGCGGCACCTGCTCACCGACCCCGGCATGGGGTACCGGTTCGTGCCGGCGGGGGCGGGTCGGGCGCCGGGCGAGGGCTAGCCGCTGTTCGCCAGCCGCACGAGGCTCACGTGCGCGCTCGCAGCGCGAGGTACACGACGATCGCCGCGATCCCGATCGGCACCACAAGACCCGGCAAGAGCACGATGACGACCGGCGACGGCAGGCTCGAGAGCCACAGTCCGTAGGGGCCGCTCAGCATCACGGTGTTGAGGACGTTGATCCCGACGCCCGCGACGAGCAGGGCAGGGAGGACCCACCGCGACCTCGTCACGCCATAGGACCTGAGGCACTGTGAGCCGCACCAGAAACCGGCGAGCGCGAGGAGTCCAAGAGAAGCAGCGATGACCAGCCCCAGAGCGCCCAGTTCGTGCGATTCCGGAGGCATGCTCACGCCGAAGAACGACACGGCATGGAAGAGGACGAACGACCCCCCGCAGAAGCAGGCGAGGGCCGACGAGATGCCCCGTGCTCTCCGCGTCCCCTCAGCCTCGGACGGCTCGCCTCCCACCGTGTCGCTCATGACTCAAGTGTGATGCCCGTCATCGGCCGCGCGGTCAGCCGGCACCCGGATCCGCGCGCGTATGCTCCCGAGGTGCCCACGAGATCCACCCGCCCCGCCGCGCTCCTCGCCGCCGCGCTCGGCGGGCTCACCGCCGCCGCCCTCGTGCTGCCGCGCCGGTTCGAGGCCGGTCGCCGCCGCCGGGCCGTGGGCGTCAACGAGACGCTGCCCGTGAACTCCGCGTGGTGGCGCGAGCACGCGAAGATCGAGGGCGACCTCCTCTACGTGGCGCTCGGCGACTCGACCGCGCAGGGCATCGGGGCGAGCCGTCCGGGCAACGGCTACGTCGGGATCCTCGCCGACCGGATCCGCGCCCTCAGCGGCCGCTCGGTCCGCACCGTCAACCTCAGCGTCTCGGGCGCCCGGGCCTCCGACCTCGTCGAGCACCAGCTCCCCCGCCTCGCGAAGATGCAGCCGGACGTGGTGACCCTCGCCATCGGCGCCAACGACATCCTGGCGTTCGAGCCGGTCGCGTTCGAGCACGACCTCGGCCGGATCCTCGACGCCGTCCCCCCGACCACCGTCGTCGCCGACCTGCCGTGCTTCCACTTCCCGACGAGCGAGCGCAAGGTGCGGGTCGCGAACGAGATCGTGCGCCGCCTCGCCACCGCACGCGGCCTCCGCCTCGCGCCGCTGCACCGCATCACCCGCCGGCAGACCGCGGTGCTCGCGATCACCCAGGCCGCGGGCGACCTCTTCCACCCCAACGACCGCGGCTACCGCGTCTGGGCGAGCGCGTTCCTGCCGTTCCTCCCGGCGACGGTGCACGCGCTGGAGGTGTCGGGGCGCTGAGGCGCTCGCATCCCGCCCGCCGGCGTCCCGGGCGGACGCCGCGCGCTCGATAGGGTCGCGACCATGACACGCCACCCCGGCGACCGCCTCCTGGCCGTCCTCATCGACTGGCTGTTCATGAGCGCGTGGATCGCGGTGGTCGCGGCCGTCACCGTGCCCCTCTTCCTCGTCGGCGCCACCGCGTCGCTCCCGCCCGTCGCCGAGAACGCAGTAGCCGCGCTCGTGACGGTGGTGCCGATCACGATCGCGCTGGCCGTGCTGGAGTCCGGGCCGCGCCAGGCGACGCCCGGCAAGCGCGCGCGGCGTCTGGTCGTGCAGGACGCCCGCACCGGCGAGGCCCTCCCCTTCCGTCGGGCGCTCCTCCGCAACGCCCTGAAGGTCGCGCTGCCCTGGGCTGTGGGGCACGCCGCCGTGTACGCGATCGTCGGCGCGAGCGGCGAGACCGGCGGCACGAGCGCCTCCGTCCCGCCCGGCGTGGAAGCCCTCACGGCTATCGCATACGTGCTCCCGATCGTCTGGCTCGTGACGCTCCTCCTCGGTTCGGGGCGCACGCCGTACGACCGGATCGCGGGGACGGTCGTCGCCCGCACCGCGCCTCGCGCCTGACCTCCCGCGTCCGTAGGGTGGATCCATGGCCGACGACACCGCGGACGCCCGCCCCACCGGCACGATCTGGCTCGTGATCGGGCTCGTCTCGGGCGCGCTGCTCGTCACCGGCGTGATCCACCCGGCGTGGATCCCCGCGGCCGTCTTCGCCGTCTCGGTGCTCATGTTCGTGCGGACGACGGGTCGTCGCTCCCCCTCCTGACCGCCCGTCCGCCCATGTCGGTGCCCGCCGGTAGAGTCCCCCGCATGGCCCGCATCCACTCCACGTACCGCTGCTCGGAGTGCGGGTGGACGACCCCGAAGTGGGTCGGCCGGTGCGCCGAGTGCCAGAGCTGGAACACCGTCGCGGAGGTCTCGCAGACGCCCGCGGCGGCCGGCCGGGTCACCACGCTCACGCCCGCGGGATCCAGCCAGGCGCGGTCGATCATGCACGTCGGCACCGCGTCCGCCAGCCACATGCCGAGCGGCGTCGGCGAGCTCGACCGGGTGCTCGGCGGCGGCATCGTGCCGGGCGCGGCCATCCTCATGAGCGGCGAGCCCGGCGTCGGCAAGTCGACGCTACTGCTCGAGGTCGCGGCGCGCGCGGCGGCCAAGGGCGCGAAGGTCCTCTACGTCACGGCCGAGGAGTCCGTCGCGCAGGTGCGCATGCGCGCCGAGCGCACGGGCGGGCTGCAGGAGTCGCTCATGATCGCGGCCGAGACCGACCTCGGCACGATCCTCGGCCACATCGAGCAGGTCTCGCCCGACCTCCTCATCGTCGACTCGGTGCAGACCGTCTCCAGCAGCACGTCCGACGGCCTGCCCGGCCACCCCGGCCAGGTGCGCGAGGTCGCGGTCACGCTCATCCGCGTCTGCAAGGAGCGCGACCTCCCGCTGCTGCTCGTCGGCCACGTCACCAAGGACGGGTCCATCGCGGGTCCGCGGCTCCTCGAGCACCTGGTCGACGTGGTGTGCCAGTTCGAGGGCGACCGGCAGACCTCGCTGCGCTTCATCCGCGCGCTCAAGAACCGCTTCGGCCCCACCGACGAGGTCGGCTGCTTCGAGATGGCGGGCGACGGCATCGTCGAGGTGCCGGATCCGAGCGGCATGTTCCTCTCGCGCGGCGTCCACTCGGTCTCGGGCACGTGCGTCACCGTCGCGATGGAGGGCCGCCGCGCCCTGCCCGTGGAGGTGCAGGCGCTCGTCGTCGACACCAAGGCACCGCAGCCGCGCCGCGTGGTCAACGGGGTGGACGCGTCGCGCGTCGCGATGCTGCTGGCCGTGCTCGAGAAGCGCGCCAACGTGCGCCTCTCGGACCGCGACGTCTACGTGTCCACGGTCGGCGGCGTGCGGCTCACCGAACCGGCGGCGGATCTCGCCATCGCCGTCGCCCTCGTCTCCGCCGTCAACGGCAAGGCCATGCCGCACGACCTCGCCGCGTTCGGCGAGATCAGCCTCGCGGGCGAGATCCGCGGCGTCACGTCCGCGCCGCAGCGCGCGGCGGAGGCCCGACGGCTCGGCTTCACGCAGATCGTCGACGCCGAGTGGGGCCCGCTGTTCTCCGCGCTCGGCCGCGCGTTCTCGCTCGCGAAGAGCGAGCGCGAGAAGGAGCTCGACGAGGCGTTCTGATCCGCGGACCGCATCCAGGCGACGGCGGCGAGGTGGGGATCAGCTCGCGCTGACGATCCCGTCCGCGTGCTCCCGCACGTGCGCCACGGCGTCGGCCACCACGTGGGTCACGTGCGTGTCCGCCACCTCGTAGCGGGCGATGCGCCCGTCGCGCTCCACGGTCACGAGCCCCGCCGACCGCAGCACGCGCAGGTGCTGCGACACGAGCGGCTGCGAGAGGCCCGACTCGGCGACCAGCTCCGACACGCTCATCTGCCGCGATGCGAGCAGCCCGATGAGGCCGAGGCGCGACGGCGAGGACAGCGCCTTGAAGAGGTCGGCGGCCTGCTCGAAGCCGGCGGGTGGGTAGGTCACCTGGACGATCCTAGGGCGAGGCGGACACGCGGCCCGGCGCGGATACGGCGACGGGGACCTGGCCTCATGGCCTGGTCCCCGTCTCGATCGTCGCGCGCCGTCGCGCGATGGATCAGTGCTCGTCGTAGTGGTCGCCGTGCTCGGCGTGCTTGTGGCCATCGTGGACGTAGTCGACGTGGTCCTCGTGGGTGACGGTCTCGTGGCCGCAGTCGGTGCCGTGCTGGTGCTCGGCGACGGTGTGCTCGGCGTGGGTCTCGGTGGTGTCGGTCATGATGCGTCCTTCGGTCGGTGGAGCACCAGGATGACAGACGCATGCATGGATTGCAATAAATGCATCCAATCAGGAACCGTGATCATGTGCGCACGCGGACCGCGCGTCAGTAGAGCAGGAACGACTTCGGTTCGGCGCTCTTCACGCCGGCCACCTCGACCGACAGCGTGTAGGTCGCGCCGCCCGCGGGCACGGTCGGGCGCTGCTTCTCCTGGCACGTGGTGGTGGACGACCGCTGGCGCGACCACTCGAACGGCGACGACGTCTGCGGCGTGCGGGCGGCGAGCTCGACCTCGGCGTCCGCGGCGCCCGTCTGGCAGTCGGTCGACTTCCAGTAGACGTCGGATCCGCTCGAGATCGTGAACACCTGCGTCGTCGTCCCGAGGTTCGCCGTGCAGGGCTCCATGCCCGTGTTCGTCACGGTGAAGGAGAGCTTGGGCAGCACGCCCGCCTTGTAGGAGGCGGCGTCGGTGACCGGGGTGACGGTCAGCTGGCCCGCGGCGCAGGATCCGTCGGCGTTCGTCTCCGTGCCGGCGCTCGCGCTCGGGCTGGGGTCCGGGGCCGGGGCGGTCTCGGCGGCGGCGCCCGAGTCGCCGGCGGGGGCGGCGTCCGCGCTGGGCGTCGCGCCGGGCGCCGCGGTGTCGGCCGAGCCGCGCCCGAGGTTGGAGACGAGGATCACGACGACCGCGATCACGGCCACCACGACGAGCAGCGCCATCAGGCGGCGACGACGGTACACGGCCGGGGACGGGCGGCCTTCGGGCGAGGTCGAGGACATGAGCACAGGCTATTCGCGGGCCCGGCCGCGGCCCGGTCGGCGCGCCCGGGGAGCCCGGGGAGCCCGGGGAGCACGGCGGCGGATCCCGCCCATCCCGTGGAGCCGGCCGCCGCGGCGGCCGCAGCGGCCTCGGCTCAGAGCGCCTTGAGCATGCGCGTGTTGCCGAGCGTGTTCGGCTTCACGCGCGAGAGGTCGAGGAACTCGGCGATGCCCTCGTCGTGCGAGCGGAGCATCTCGTAGTAGATCTCCTGCGCGATGATCGACTCGGCCACCTCGTGGTAGCCGTGGCGCGAGAAGAACCCGACCTCGAAGGTCAAGCAGAACAGGCGGCTGAGGCCGAGCTCGCGGGCGTCGTCCTCGAGGCGCTCGAGCAGCGCGTGGCCGACGCCGGTGCCGCGCGTGTGCGGGGCGGCCGCGAGGGTGCGGATCTCACCGAGGTCCTCCCACATCACGTGCAGCGCGCCGCAGCCGACGACCTCGCCGGACGCGTCGACCGCGACCCGGAACTCCTGCACGTTCTCGTAGAGCACCACGAGATCCTTGCCGAGGAGGATCCCCTCCAGCACGAGCGGCTCGACGAGCTGCTGGATCCGCGGCACGTCGCCGGTGCGCGCACGTCGCACGCGGATGCCGGCGGCGGGCTCCACGGACTCGGCGGTGACTGGCTCTGCGCTCACGATGACGACCCTCTCGATCCGCGGCTCGGGCGCCCGGATCCGGGGTCCAGCCTAGCGACGGCCGGTTCCCGCGTCCGGGGCGGACGGCTCCGCGTCGCTGCCGTCGCCGACGCCGCTGCCGAGCCGCGCGATCATCCGCGGGGCGATCCACACGATCGCCACCACGCCCACCACCGCGCGCAGCCCCGCGAACACGAGCACCCACCAGCCGACCCCGTCGCCGCCGACCAGCAGCGCGATCCCGATGACGACGAGCGCCGCGTCCGCGACGAACGGCACGCGCAGCCAGAACATGAGGCGACGGACGGGATCCATGTCAGGCGCCGTCGCGAGGACCGGGCCGGTCGGCGACGGGCGCGCCCGACGGCGGCGCCCAGCGGTCCGCGGCAGTGCCGGCGGGCGCACCCGACGCGGCTCGCGCATCCGCGGCCGGACGCACCACCGGCAGCCGCACGCCGAACACCGTGCGGCCCGGCTCCGACTCCACCCAGACCGCGCCGTGGTGCGCCGACACGATGGCCTGCGCGATCGCGAGGCCCAGGCCCGTGCCGCCGGTGGAGCGGGCGCGGGATCCGTCGCCGCGCACGAAGCGCTCGAACAGCGAGGCCTGCAGCTCGGGCGGGATGCCGGGGCCGTCGTCGGTGACGCGGATGACCGCGTGCCCGTCGGATCCCGTGCCCTCCACCGCGAGCGACGCGACGACCCGCGTGCCCGCGGGCGTGTGCGTGCGGGCGTTCGCGAGCAGGTTGACGACCACCTGGCGGAGCCGCGCGTCGTCGCCGGGGACCGTCACGGAGTCCTCGGGCAGGTCGAGGTCCCAGTCGTGGTCCGGGCCCGCCGCGCTGGCATCGCCGACCGTGTCGAGGAGGATGCGCGTGAGGTCGACCGGATCCGACTCCAGCTCGCGCCCCTCGTCGAGGCGCGCGAGGAGCAGCAGGTCCTCGACGATGGTGGTCATGCGCACCGACTCCGACTCGATCCGCGACAGCGAGTGCGTCACGTCCTCGGGCAGCTGGTGGGGACCCCGGCGGGTGAGCTCGGCGTAGCCGCGGATGGAGGCGAGCGGCGTGCGCAGCTCGTGGCTCGCGTCGGACACGAACCGCCGCACCTTCGCCTCGCTCGCCTGCCGCGACGAGAGCGCGGCGGAGACGTGCCCGAGCAGGCCGTTGAGCGCGGCGCCCACCCGGCCGACCTCGGTGCGCTCGTCGGTGTCGGATGCGGGCACGCGCGCCTCGAGCGCGACGTCGCCGCGGTCGAGCTCGAGCGCGGCCACGTGGGTCGCCGTGTCGACGACCCGGTCCAGCGGACGCAGCGCGCGCCGCACGATGACGGCGCCCAGCACGGCGGCGAGCGCCAGCGTGAGGGCGGCGACCACGGAGATCACGACGATGAGCTGCTCGACCACGTCGTCGGCGGGCTTCATCGGCAGGCCGGTGACGAGGGTCGCCCCCGTCGCGGCGGTGTCGCCGACCAGGCGGTAGCGGCCGAGCGCGCCGCCGAGGTCGACCGTGCGGGGGACCCCGTCGGTGGGCACGCTCTGCAGCTGCTGGCTCTGCAGCTGCGTCAGCTCCACGGCGCCCGCGCCGCCCGGCTCGCCCTCGGCCGCGTCGCGGTCGGCGATGTACCCGCCCGAGACCACGCCGTCGGCGATGGTCGCGCTGATGGTGCCGACCTGCTGCCCGAACGCGCCGAGCCCGCCAGGAGGGGCGCCGGGGAAGCTGCCGTACTGATCCGCATCCCGGTCGATGAGGTTCGAGGAGCGCGCCGCGGTGGCCTGCAGCTGCTGGTCGACCTGCTGCACGAGCGACGCCCGCAGCGCGAGGATGCTGACCGTGCCGATGAGGATGCTCGCGAGCGCCAGCAGCCCCACGACGCTGAGGACGAGGCGGCGCCGCAGGGTCATGCCGCCCGCGGCCGCGGTGAGCCGGGCCCGCAGCGGCGCGCTGCCCCGCGGCGCGCTGCCCGGCGGCGTCGTCACTCCGCGGCCTTGAGCATGTAACCGCTGCCGCGCACCGTGTGGATCATCGGGTTCCGGCCGGCGTCGATCTTGCGCCGCAGGTAGGAGATGTAGATCTCGACCACGCTCGACTTGCCGCCGAAGTCGTAGCTCCACACCCGGTCGAGGATCTGCAGCTTGCTCAGCACGCGCCGCGGGTTGCGCATCAGGTACCGCAGCAGCTCGAACTCGGTGGCGGTGAGCTCGATGGGGTCGCCGGCGCGCGCGACCTCGTGGCTGTCCTCGTCGAGCGTGAGGTCGCCGATGCGGATCACGGGGTCGACGCTGTCGCTGACCACGAGGGTCGAGCGCCGGATGAGGCCGCGCAGCCGCGCCACGACCTCCTCGAGGCTGAACGGCTTGGTGACGTAGTCGTCGCCGCCCGCGGTGAGGCCCGCGAGCCGGTCGTCGAGCGAGTCCTTCGCCGTGAGGAAGAGCACGGGGATGTCCTCGGCGTCCGCGCGCAGCCGCGACAGCACCTGGAGGCCGTCGAGGTCGGGGAGCATGATGTCGAGCACCACGGCGTCGGGCTTGAACTCGCGCGCGGCGGCGAGCGCCTGGTGCCCGTTCTCAGCCGTGCGGATCTGCCAGCCCTCGTAGCGCAGCGCCATCTGGAGCAGGTCGGTGAGGGACGCCTCGTCGTCGACGACGAGCACCCGGATGGGCGACCCGTCGGCGCGCGTGAGGCGGGGCTGCGGGGCGGCGGCGGGCTGGAAGCCGGAGGGCGGGGTGGTGGTCACGGGATCCATCATCCGCATGTTCCTATGAAGCGGCCATGAGGTGGCCATGCGCGGGCTTCGACGGCCAGCGCGAGGGTGGGCCTCAGAACGGGAGGGGGCCGCCGCTCCGGAGGCCCTCCGTGACGAGACCCACGATGGCGATGGCCAGGACGGCGCCGCCGATGATCCAGGGGGCCACGTCGACGTCGGCCGGCGACGGTCGGCGCCCGAGTCGTTCGCGCTCCACCACCCACAGCGTGACGGCCCGGGCGACGCACGCGACCGCGAGCAGCGCGAGGGTCAGGACCACCGTCCAGCGGGCCAGGGCGGTGACGCTCGCGCCGAAGAGCGCGCCCACCCACACCACGATGACGCCGAGGACGAGGAGGGCCCCGCTGATGAACCAGAGCGCATCGGAGACGTGCTCGACCGCGTCGGAAGCACGGTGTGCGCGGGGTGGGCGGTCCGCGCGCGGATGCGGGAGCCCCGCCCGCGTGCGCGCCGCCTTCCGCTGCCACCGGGTCGTTCGCGCCGGGTCGGCGAAGTCGGCGCGGTGCATCTCGATCGCGGGCATCAGCGCCGCCACCTCCGCGTGCAGATCGGCATCCGCGGGCAGCGCCAGGTACCCGCCGATCTCGTGGTCCGCGATGCCGGTGTGCGCGATCATGCGCGCGAGGCGGTCACGCTCCACCTCCGTGTTCCAGCCGGGCGACGCGATGCCCCAGCGGCCGGCCTGGTCGGGCGCGACGAGCTCGCGGTACAACCCGGCGAGGGCCAGTCGGGCACCGGTGTCGCGGGGCTCGTCACGGAGGTGCCCCTTGAGGAGGGCGAGGGCCTCGGCCCGGTCGCCCGCGTCCCAGAGGAGTCGGGCGCGGTTCGGGGCGTCGTCGGTGGCGGAGGCGTCGGGGTCGTCGGGCACCGGCCGATGCTGCCAGGTCAGCGCCCGAGGCGAGCGGGGAGCGCACGGACGGGACCACCGGCAACGTCGGCGTCGTGGGTCGAGGACGTGCTCGCGGACGACGACGGGCCCGGCGCGTGGTGCGCCGGGCCCGCCGTCGTGCCGTTCGTGCGGGAGGGCTAGTGCTCCTCCTCCGTCGCGCGCGTGACGGTCTCGCCGTCCACGCTCGCGCGGTCCTCCTTCTGCCTGTCGCCGCGGGTCTTCGCGAGGCTCGCGACGGTGGCGACCGTGATGGTCGCGCCGATGAAGAGGAGCGAGAACCAGATCGGGATCTCCGGGGCCCACTCGATGTTCCGGCCGCCGTTGACGAAGGGCAGCTCGTTGACGTGCATCGCGTGCAGCACGAGCTTGAGGCCGATGAACGCGAGGATCACCGCGAGGCCCTGCGACAGGTACACGAGGCGCTCGAGCAGCCCGCCGATGAGGAAGTACAGCTGGCGGAGGCCCATCAGCGCGAAGGCGTTCGCAGTGAACACGATGTACGCCTCGTTCGTCAGGCCGTAGATCGCGGGGATCGAGTCGAGCGCGAACACCAGGTCGACGAAGCCGATCGCGATGACGCAGAGCAGGAGCGGGGTCACGAAGCGCTTGCCGTCGATCTTCGTGGTGAAGCGGTCGCCCACGAAGTCGTCGTGCACGGGGAGGATCCGGCGGGCGATGCGCACGAACAGGTTGTCCGCCGCGTTGCCGCCGTGGTCGCCCTTGATCTGCTGGTACGCGAGCACGAACAGCAGCGCGCCGAAGATGTAGAAGACCCAGGAGAAGTTCTCGATGAGCGCGGCGCCGAGCGCGATGAAGCCGGCCCGCATGATCAGGGCGATGACGATGCCGATCATCAGCACCTTCTGCTGGTACTTCCGCGGCACCGCGAACCCGGTCATGATCAGCAGGAACACGAACAGGTTGTCGATCGACAGGGCCTTCTCGGTGAGGTAGCCGGCGAAGTACTGACCGCCGAGGTCCCAGCCGCTCGTGACGCCGATGCCGACGCCGAAGATCAGGGCGAGGCCGATGTAGAAGGCCGACCAGCGGGCGGACTCGCCGATGGTGGGCTCGTGCGGCTTCCGCACGTGGGTGAAGAACTCGTAGACGAAGAACGCGATGGTGACCGCGATCGTGATGAGCCAGGTGGTCGTGGTGATGTTCACGGGGGTCTCCGGGAATGAGGCCGACGGGAGATCGGGACGGCGGGTGGCGCGGATCCCCATGATCCCATGCGGCATCTCCCCGACCCGGGGAAATCCCTGCGGCTACGCTCCGCGGATCGTGCGTGCCGCGGGGCCCTCGCCCCGGGCCGATGTCTGCCCGGTCAGGTCAGGCTCGGCGCCTCGAAGGGGTAGGCGACGTACGCGAACCGGCGGGAGTCGGGCGCCCAGCTGGTGACGTTGATGGTGCCCTGGCCGCCGGGGAAGGCGGCGAGGTCGCGCGTGCGGTGGCTCTGCCGGTCGATGAGCCGGAGGATCACGTCGCGGTCGGCCGGGTGGCCGAGCGTGCCGGGCGGGAAGGAGAGGTAGACGATGTGCTCGCCGTCGGGCGACGGGTGCGGGAACCAGTTGACGCGCTCGTCGGAGGTGAACTGGTGCGTGTCGGTGCCGTCGACGCGCATGGTGAACAGCTGCGCGTGGCCAGGCAGGTCGGATCCGCGCTCCGAGTTGAAGTAGAGCCAGCCGCCGTCGGGCGAGAACTCGGCGCCGTCGTCGGGGAAGCCGTCGTCGGTGAGCTGCGTGGTGGGGCCGCCGTCGACGGGCACGAGGTGGATGTTCGTGGTCCACTCGCCGCGCGCGTCGACCTGGCCGCCGATCACGCTGAGCATCGAGCCGTCGGGCGAGACGCCGTGCAGGTAGTTCTTGAAGCGGAGCGCCGGATCCCGATCGGCCGTGATCCGCCGGCCGTCGCCGCCCGCGCCGTCGTTCCACGGGATGGCGTAGAGGTGGCCGTCGCGGCCGGAGACGTAGACGTGCGCGCCGTCGGGCGACATGACGTGGTCGTTGTTGATGGGCGGGACGCCGCCGAGGTCGACGGCCTGGAAGTCGACCGCGGGCTCGGGGAGGTCCGGATCCGGCTCCTCGACCTCGGGCGCGCGCAGCCGCCAGAGGCCGCCCTCCGCGTTCACGACGAGCCAGCGTCCGTCGGGCGTCCAGTTCGGCGCCTCGATGTGCAGCACGGCCGACTCGGCGACCATGCGCTCGGCGCCCGTCTCCACGTCGACGACGAGGAGGCGGGCCAGCTGGCCGTCGCGCAGGGTCACGCGGCCGATCCGGCGGGGTCGTCGGTCGCGGAAGCGGAAGCGGAAGCGGAAGCGGCCGGAGCGTCGTCGCGGTTGGCCGCGAACGCCGAGTCGAAGAGGCTGTCGGGCGTCGGCCAGAGGAGGGAGCGCACCTGCGCGAGGGCGTCGGGTGCTCCGTGCAGGCGGTCCATCCCCGCATCCTCCCACTCGACGGAGACGGGACCGTCGTACCCGATGCTGCGGAGCGCCCGGAAGGCGCGCTCGAACGGGACGTCGCCGTGCCCGACGGAGACGAAGTCCCAGCCGCGGCGCGGGTGCCCCCAGGGGAGGTGGGAGCCGAGCCGCCCGCCGCGGCCGTCGGAGGTGACCCGCGTGTCCTTGGCGTGCACGTGGTAGATCCGGTCGGCGAAGTCGAGGAGGAAGCCGACGGGGTCGATGCCCTGCCACATCATGTGGCTCGGGTCCCAGTTGAGGCCGAAGCCGGGACGGTGGCCGATCGCCTCGAGCGTGCGGCGGGTGGTCCAGTGGTCGTAGGCGATCTCGCTCGGGTGCACCTCGAGCGCGTACCGCACGCCCTCGTCGTCGAACACGTCGATGATCGGGTTCCAGCGGTCGGCGAAGTCCTGGTAGCCGGCGTCGATGACCGACTGCGGCACGGGCGGGAACATCGCCACGTACGGCCAGATGCGGGATCCGGTGAAGCCCGTCACGCGCGTGACCCCGAGCCCCGCGGCCGCCTTCGCGGTGAGCTTCAGCTCCTCCGCCGCGCGCTGTCGCACGCCTTCGGCCCGCCCGTCGCCCCACACCTTGGAGCGGAGGATCGCCTGGTGCCGGAAGTCGATCGGGTCGTCGCACACGGCCTGGCCGGTGAGGTGCTGCGAGAGCGCGTGCACCTCGAGGCCGTGGCGCTCGAGGATCTCGCGGCGGCCGTCGAGGTAGGCCGGATCCTCGGCCGCGCGCCACACGTCGAGGTGCTCGGCGGAGCACGCGATCTCGAGGGCGTCGAAGCCCCAGCCGCTCGCGAGCCGCGCGACCTCCTCCAGCGGCAGGTCGGCCCACTGGCCGGTGAAGAGCGCTACGGGCGTGGTGATCTGGGGCATGGTTCCCTCTCGTCGACGGTGACGGTGCGGTGCGGTGCGTGCGGTGACGCGGCCCGGTGACGGCGCGCGGGATCCACGCTACACACCGGGCCGCGCCCGCTCACGGGCCGCCGTCAGCGAAAGTTCGCCGACTGCGTGCGCTGGTACCCGGCGAGCGTGATGCCGCCGAGCAGCACCGCCCAGGCCGCGAGGAGGATCAGCGGGATCCCCATCATCGCGGTGTCGTGTCGGGCGGCGGCGCTCGTCAGCGTGCTCCACGCGCCGGTGGGGAGCAGGACCGTGAGGGACTCCCAGGGCGTGCCGCTCGTGTCGCCGCCCGTGAACAGTCCGCCCGCGAACGACAGGGGCAGGTACACGAGGTTGGCGAGGCCGAGCGCGCCGCGGGCGGGGAACCAGTACCCCATCGCCAGCCCGAGCAGCGCCATGGGGACGGCCCCGGCCAGCACGGCGAGCGCGACGGCCGCGAAGGTCGCCGCGTCGACCCGCACCCCGCCGGCCGTGAACCCGACGACCGCCACGGGGATCACGAACAGCACCCCGAAGACGCACGCGACCGTGAGCTTGGCGGCGAGCCGGATCCACGCGGGCACCGGCGCCGTGAACAGCCACCGCTCCCACGGCGACTCCCGGGCCGACGCGACGCCCACGCCGAACTGGAACGTCACCGTCCCGAGCACCGAGAACAGCACGTAGCCGAGCAGCACGCTGAGACGCGCGCTCGGCGACCCGCCCATCGGCAGGCCGACGACCGCGTAGATGAGCACGGGGTAGGCGAGCAGCGGGAGCACGAACGCGGGCATGCGCGCGTTCTGCGCGAGCTCGCTCACGACGTGGGCGCGGTAGATCGCCAGCCGGCGCGCGGCGGTGGGACGGGCGGGCGTCGAGGCGGCGGTCATCGGATGCATCCCGCCGGATCCGCGGCGCGGGACGGATCGGGCGGGACGGCCTCCGCGCCACCCGCCAGCACGCGCTCCACGATCTCGCCGAGACCGGGCTCGACGACCGTGAGGCGGGGCTGCGACACGGCGGCGAGCACGAGCCCCGCGACGACGTCCGAGCGATCCGTGTCGATGACCCACCGGATCCGCTCGAGGCCGCGGGGCTCCTCCCCCGCCTCGGGCACCGCACCGGACGACCGGAGGCGCCGCGCCTCGGCGACGGTCGCGTCGAAGCCCACCCGCCGCACACCGGCCAGCCCGCGGAAGTCGGCCGCGGTCCAGTGGCCGACGACCCGCCCGTGGTCGAGGCAGACCACGGTGTCGGCGAGCGCCGCGACCTCCTCCATGTCGTGCGACGCGAGGAGCACCGTGCGCCCGGAGTCGCGGACCGCGGCGATGGCGTCGCGCACGGCGGCCCGGCCGGGGATGTCGAGCGCCGCCGAGGGCTCGTCGAGCACCACGACGGGCGTCCCCGCGCCGACCACGCACGCCAGCGCCACCCTCCGCCGCTCGCCGCCGCTGAGCCCGCCGGTCTGGCGCGACGCGAGCCGGTCGAGGTCGAACCGGTCGATGGCCGCGGCCGGCGTGAGCGCGGCGGCGTGCGGCACGAGGGCGAGCGCGAGCACCTCGCGCACCGTGAGGTACTCGGGGAACGCGAGCGCCTGCGGCATCACCGCGACGAGCGAGGCCGTGGGCCCGCCGCGCCGCACGTCGTGGCCGAGCACGCGCGCCCGGCCCGCGTCGGGGCGGCGCGTCGCGGTGAGCACGTCGATGGCCGTGGTCTTGCCGGATCCGTTCGGCCCGAGCAGCGCGTGCACGAGTCCCGGCGCGAGGGAGAAGCACGCGGCATCGAGCGCGCGCGTCCGGCCGAAGGTGCGGGTGATCCCCTCGAGCTCCACCGCGTCAGTCATGCGAGGCCTCCTCCTCGGCGAAGTGCCGCGCGCCGGCGGCCGCCGAGTGCGGGTGGTCGCGATGCACCGCGGCGGGAGCCAGCCCGTCCGGGGGCGCGGTGCCGCCCGGATCCGGACGCCCGCCCAGCGAGACCGCGTAGAGCGACGACTGCGTCACCCCGTCGAGCCCGAGCACGGCGTCGAGCTCGTGGTCGACGAAGCCGACCCAGCCGATCGACGGGAGCCCGAGCGCCGTCGCGACGAGCAGCGCGTTCTGCGCGACGTGCCCCGCCTCGAGCAGCGTGAGCCGGTAGCCGCGCAGGCCGTACTTCGTGCGGGAGCGCTCGAAGCTGCCGGTGATCACGATCGTCACGGCCGCCTGCTCGGCGAGGGGCGCCATGGCCGTCGGCGCGGCACGCCGGAAGCGCGCGAGCCGACCGGCCCGGTCGAGGCCGGACACGTCGACGAGCGCCTCCTCGAGCGGGTCAAGCTGGTGGATCCCCGCCGCGACGCCCTCGGCCGCCCGCACCACGACGTGCAGGTCGAGCGGGTAGAGCCCGCCGGCCGAGGGCACGAAGCGGCCGGTGCCGCCGTCGCCGCGCGGCCCGTAGGCGGCGCGCAGCACGGTCGCGAGCTCCGCGAGCGCGAGCGGCGCGGCGAGCTGCTCCGGATCCGCCGACCGGCGGGCCGCGATCGTCGCCCCGAGGCCGTGCGGCAGCGGCAGCGCCGGCGGCAGGGCGAGCGCCGGGAGCAGGCGCGGCGCGCTCGTGGCGCCGCCCGGTCCCGCGTCCGCGACGCCCTGCGCCTCCTGCGCCAGCTGCTGCGCGTACCGCACGTCGGTCCAGCCGGGGTGGGTGATGCGCGTGATCTTGGACGCCTCGTGGAAGTCCTCGGCGAGGTCGCCCGCCGCCCGCTCGACCGCGCCGCCGACGCTGAAGATCGGGCCGACGCTGCCGGCGGACGCCGACGCCGGTGCCGGTGCCGGACCGGGTTCCGCGCCCGTCCCGGCTCGGCCGTCCTCCGCCGTGCGCGCGGGCGCTGTGCCGATGTCGGTGATGCTCATGGGGTCCTCCTGATGGTGCGGGCGCGATGGCGCGCATCGGCTCGCGATGGCATGGACGCGGGGCGGCGGGGCGCCCTCACGGGAACGGGTGCGGGACGCCGACGAGGTCGGCCGGGCTCAGGATCGCGGGCCCGTCCCGCCACCGCCGGTAGAGCCGCGGATGCCCGAGGAACCGGGCGTCGTGCCGCACGTCGAGCGCGACCAGGTGAGGGCTCAGCGCGCGGACGACGTGGAAGCCGGCGGCGCGCACCTCCGGCGCGGTGATCTCGGACAGCAGCACCTCGATCCCCTCCCGATGCAGCCCCTCCACGACCTCTCCCCAGCTCGACGGCCCGCTCACGGACGCCACGGACTCGACCGATGCGTCCAGGGCGGCGGACAGCGGGCGGGCCGACGGCGCGCAGTGCAGGCGCACGTGGTCCTCGAACTCGACGACCGCGGACGGCTCGACGGGCGGCAGGGGCAGCAGGCGCAGGCACCAGTTGTGGGTGTGGACCGCCTCGCGCACGGCGTTGAGCGCGGCGCGGTCGAGCCGGAAGTCGGCCGCGCAGCCCACCGCGACGCCGATGCGGTCGCTCCGCATCACCGCGAGGAGCACGGGCACGTCCGCCGCGGCGTCCAGCACGCGCAGCGAGAACGCGGCGCCGAACCTCCCGCAGAGCTCCTCCAACCGCGCGAGCTCGCGCCGGGTCGCCTCGGTGAGGCGGGGGCTGGCGCGCCAGTCGAACGCGGGCGGCGTGGATCCGCGCAGCCACGCCCGCTGGAACGCGTCGCGCTCGATGAGCTCGAGGATCGCCCGACCGGCCGCGAAGCCGAACGTGGGCCCGGCCGCGACGCCGGACGAGGTGGCCGGTTCGAGGTGCCGCTCACGGTGGCCGTCGGCCGCGTGCGGGTCGTCGAAGACCACCATCTGCGCGGGGACGTGCACCTGCCGCCCGCCGTGCATCGACCGCGCCGGGAGCCAGGTGAGGAGGTCGCCCCGCTCGGCACGCTCGAACGAGAACGCCGCGTCCTCGCGCTGCGCCGGGTGGAAGCGCTGGAACGCATCGGGCTCGACCTGGCGGGCGTCGGAGCCCAGCGGCGCGCGGAACGCTCCCCGGCCGCCGGCCAGGGAGAGGCGCTCCACCGCCTCGCCCACGCACGACCTCCGCGCGTCCGCCGCGCTGCCGCCCGGCCCCATGCTGAACCCCTCCGTGGCGATGCCCGCGAGGAAGCCCGTGTCGGCCGTGCGTGCGGAGTGCAGCGCGTCGGGGATGGCGTCCGGCGTGAACGCCATGGGATGCGAGTACGCGACGAGCCCGGTGAACGGGCTCACCACGTCGGCCCCCGCCGTCCTCAGGCGCGCCACGGCGACACCACCCCCGCGTACGGCCGCGGCCCGCACGTGCCGCAGCGGGCGACGCGGAAGACCGGATGCGCCTCCGCCGACAGCACCTTCGGCTCGACCACGAGCACTGTGCTCGCCACGAGCCAGTCGCGCGCGAAGACCCACCGGGCGGCGTACCGCGCGGCGAAGCCTGCCGCGATGGCGTCGAGGCCGGGATCGCGGCGGACGGGCGCGACCGCGTCGGCGACCCCCGCGTGGTCCGCGGCGAATGGCGTGGTCGAGGCCCAGCGCAGGGCGACGCACTCGTGGCACGGCCCCTCGTCCGGCACGACGACCGGGCCGACGAGCTGGAAGCGGCCGTCGAACGGGTGGATGGGGAGCCAGTCGCGACCGGCCGCGTGCATCCGGTCGCCCACCTCCCGGAGGGCCCGCCGGCTGCCGGCCGCGATGACCAGGTCGGCGTCGGTCTCGTCCGTGAGCTCCGCCGAGGGCAGCGCCTCGGCCAGCGAGGTGAGCAGGGTCGGGATGGCGTCGCCGACCAGGGCGACGCGCGCGGGGGTGCGCGGATCCCGGGGGCGGCCGAGGCCCGTGCGGTCGCCGCCGTTGCGCCGCGCCTCGTCGAGCACGTGCGCGAGCTCGGCCTGGGCGGGGTCGTCGAGGCGGCCCACGGGATCGGGCGCGGCGTCGGCGGCGGGCCGCGTGGGCACGCCCACGACGACGTCGCGCACGACGAGCTCGTCGACGAGGTCGGCCACGACCGGCGCGTGCACGCCGAACGCACCGTCGACGTCCGCGCGCGTGAAGGGACGGGAGAGGAGCCGCGACACCGCGGAGACGGCGTCGCCGGAGGGCAGCTGCAGGGAGACCAGCTCGCGACCGCCGAGGAGGTGGAGGGTGTCCTCCACCTCCCCGACGGCGTAGCGGGGACTCACCGAGTAGGTCGTCGACGGGTCCATGGCGGAGGCGTCAGCGAGGCTGCTGCTTGCTGCTGCACGAGCAGCACGTGCTGCAGCAGAGGGTGACGTCGGCCATCACGACCTCCGCCTCCCGCCCGCGGTGCGTGATGGTGAAGCCGAACGCCTCGGCGAGCAGGGCGTCGGCGCGCGCGGCGTCGACCTCCTCGACGCGCGTGGGCGCCTCCGCGAGCGCCGATGCTCCCGTGCTGGACGGTCCTTCCATGAGCAGGGTCATGCCGTTTCCTCTCTCCGTGCTGGTGATGGGTGGGTGGGACGACGCCTTTCTAGCACGATCTTCCGCGCCCTGGGCAGATGCGCATCACCTGTTGACAACGGACGCCGGAGGCCGGAGGATCCGCCCGCGTCGGGGCGGGCCGTGGCCGATCCGGAGCGTACCCTGGAGCCCGTGACGGACGAGATGCTGGCCTTCCCCTGGGAGGACGACCTCGCCCCCGCGACCCCCGCGCCGCCGCCTCCGCCGCCGCACCTGACGCGCATCGTCGCCCACTCGTCGGATCGGGTCGCCTGGCTCCGCGCCCGCAGCTTCGGCATCACCGCGACCGACGTGGCACGCCTCGCGACCGACGCGTCCCTGCAGGCCGTCGCGCTCGAGAAGCTCTACGGATCCGGCTTCGGCGGCAACCGCTACACCGACCACGGCCGGGAGCGCGAGCCGGAGATCGCCCGCTGGGTCGAGGCCGAGCACGGCATCGTGCCGAGCGCGCACCTGTTCCACGCGGAGGGGCAGCGCCGCCACCTCGCCACTCCCGACGGCGTGGGCCTGCGGGCGGACGGCCGGCTCGAGCTCGCGGAGATCAAGACGACCGCGAAGCCGTGGCGCAGCATCCCGCGCAACTACCTGCGGCAGATCTGGTGGCAGCAGTACGTGCTGGGCGCCGAGCGCTCGCTCATCGTCTGGGAGCAGCACGTGGACTTCGTGCCCGTGCACGACATCCCGAAGTGGAAGTGGATCGACCGCGACGAGGCCGAGATCGCCGCGCTCGTGGCGCGCGCGAACGACCTCATCGCGCTCATCGTGCGGATGGCGAACGCGCCGGCGGGAGCCCGGGGCCTGGCCTGATCCGCGCCGGTCCGTCACGCGTGCGGCGTGACGGCACCGCCCCGTCGTCGAGTGCCCTCGGCATTCTTCTCGCCCGGGGAACACCGCGGAAACACGCCCGACTCACGCGGCGACTTCACTGGACGAGCGGGGGCAGGTGGGACCCACCATGCCGCCGCGTTCCGAGGGGGGTCGCACGATGAGCCAGGTCGTCCAGTCGAGAGCAGGCGTCGCCGCGGCGGCGGAGCGGGACCGGGCGGCTGCCGCGGTCGCCCTGGCGCCGCACGGGGAGACCATGCGCGCGGTCGTCGTCACCGAGACCGGCGGACCCGACGTCCTGCACGTCGCGGACGTGCCGGTGCCGCAGCGCCTCGACTCCGAGGTGCTCGTCAAGGTCGTCGCGGCGGGCGTGAACCCCATCGACCTGCGGCTGCGCGCCGGCGAGCCCGGCGGGCCGATGCTCGGGAGCCTGCCCGCGGTGCTCGGCCGCGACTTCAGCGGCGTCGTCGTCGAGTCGCCCTACGAGGACCACGCGCTGCATCCGGGCGACGAGGTGTTCGGCCTGGCCATGGTGCCGCGGATGCCCGGCAGCTACGCCCCCTACATCGCCGTCCCGAGCGTCAGCCTCGCCCGGAAGCCCGCCCGGCTCTCCCACGTCGAGGCCGCGGCGACTCCCGTGAGCGCCCTCACCGCGTGGGGCATGGTCGTCGACATCGGCCGTGCCCACGAGGGCCAGGTCGTGCTGATCCACGCCGGCGCGGGCGGCGTCGGCCACTTCGCGGTCCAGTTCGCGCGGCACTTCGGCGCGCGGGTCGTCGCGACGGGCTCGCCCCGCAACGTCGACTGGCTGGCGGACCTCGGCGCCGACGAGGTCATCGACCGCTCGCAGGTGCGCTTCGAGGACGTGCTCGCCGACGTGGACGTGGTGATCGACCTGGTGGGCAACTGCTCCGACGACACCGGCACGCGCTCGCTGCAGGTCCTCCGCCGCGGCGGCCTCCTGGTCAGCGCGCCCGTGCGCGGCTGGCCGACGCTCGTGCAGGACGCGGCCGCGGTCGGCGTGCGCGCCACCCACTACGAGGTCGCGCCCGACGGGCAGAAGCTCGCGGTGATCTCCCGGCTGCTCGAGTCGGGCGACATCAAGGTCTACGTCGACGAGGTCTTCGACCTGGAGGACGCTGCCGAGGCGCACCGCCACATGGAGAGCGGGCACGCCCGCGGCAAGGTCGTCCTCAACGTGGCCCGGGGCTGATCCGTCCCTGCCGTCCCGGCCGCCCCGGCCGTGCGGCGCTCAGCGCGCCAGCGCCTCCCGCAGCGCGTCCACGATCCGGGTCCCCCGGTCGTCGTCGGCCTCCATGCGGTTGGTGAGGAACGCGAAGCCCACCCGGTGCTCGACGTCGGCGAAGGCCACCTGGCCGCCGGCGCCGTCGTGGCCGAGGCTGCCGGATCCGAGGTAGCGGCGCGCAGCGGAGTCGAGCTGGAAGCCCATGCCCCACCGCGGCCACGGCCCCGGCACGTCGAACGCGGGCGGCTCGTCGCCGCCGGAGACGGCGCGGGTCGCGAGGCGGATCGTGTCGTCGTCGAGCAGGCGCACGCCGGCGGTCTCCACGACCACGGCCGACCAGATGGCCGCGACCGCGTGGGCCGTGCCGATCCCGCCGGCGCCGGGGACCTCCGCGGCCTGCACGTCCGCGCGGGAGAAGCCCGCGTCGTCGCCCACGAGCTCCAGGGGCAGCGCGCCCCCGAGGGTGAGCGCGCGCATCGGCAGGTCGGATCCGCCCGCCGCCACCCCCGCCCGCTGCCCGGAGGCGTGCTGCCGCAGCGTCGTGCCCACGCGCATCCGCGCGACGCGCCCGCTGACCTCGGGCAGGATCCCTATCCACGCGTCCACCCCCAGCGGCCGGGTCGCGAGCGCCTGCAACCACGCGCCGGGCATGAGCCCGGTGACCCTCCGCACGATCTCGCCCGTCAGCCAGCCGTGCGTGATCGCGTGGTACGCCCAGGCGGCACCGGGCTCCCACCGCGGCTCCTCCGCCGCGAGGAGCGCGGTCGCCCGATCCCAGTCGACGACGTCGGCCAGCGTCCAGTCCCCGCGCGGCGCCGCGAGCCCGGCCCGGTGGGCGAGCGCGTCGGCGACCCGCGTGCCCGCCTTGCCCGCCCGCGCGAACGCGGGCCACAGGTCGGCGACAGGCTGGTCGTAGCGGAGCCGCCCGTCCTGCACGAGGCGCGCGACGAGGATCGACATGATCCCCTTCGTGGCGGAGAACAGCACGCTCGGGGTGTCGAGCCCCCACGGGCGCCCGGTCACGTCGTCGGCGACGCCGCCCGCGAGGTCCACCACGACATCGCCGCGGTGCCGGATCGAGAGCGCCCCGCCCGTCCCCGTGTCGGAGGCGACGGCCTCCGCGAACGCGCGCCGCACGCCCTCGAAGCCGGGGGCGACCCAGCCGGTCACGCCGTCGGCGCGCGTCCCGACGCCCGCGGCGGTCACGACGCGGGCCCGGCGGATCCCACGACCAGCTGCCCGGCCGCATCCCACCGCACGGGCAGCGGATCCGGGATGCGCCCGACGAACCGGCCGTCGGCGCCCACGTCCTCGAACCCGAGGAGCGCGGGGCCGGTCGGCGTCCGCACGATGCGCGCGGCGTAGAGACCCTCGCCGTGCAGGAGCCGGGCGCGCCCGATGTCGACGGGACGGCCGAACGGCTGGTCGTCATCGAGCGGCACCGCGAAGACGCCGCCCTCCTGCCCGGTGCGCGCGCCGGCGAGGTCGGATCCCGCGCACGAGAACACGAGCACCCGCCGGCCCTCGACCTCGGCGACCTGCAGCACCTCGAGCTGCGCGAACCCGGCGCCGGGCGCGCTGAGCGGCGGAGCGGCCGTCCACGTCGCGAGGTCGGGCGAGACGGCCTGCCCCACGACGCCGCGGTCGAGCGGGTCCGCCCCGGCCTCGGATGCGTCCGCCCGGGACCTGGCCGTGACGAGCATGCGCCAGCCGTCGCCCGCGGGGTCGGGGTCGACCCAGGGATCCCGCCACGCCTCCTCGCGCCAGGTGCCGTCGGCGAGCGTCTCGTACCAGCGCGGGTCGGCCGACAGCGCGGACCCGGCCGCCTTCTCCCACCGGTGCAGGTCGGGCGAGGTCGCCTGCAGCACGGTCTCCACGTTCACGCCCGCGTCGTCCCGCGGGAACACCGAGCCCGTGTACGACATGCGCCAGAGGCCCGACGGGTCGCGCGTCACGCTGCCCGTCCACGTGGCCGACGCGTCCGGCGACCCGGCCGGGCCGTGCTCGAGCACGACGCCGTGGTCGGTCCACGTCACGAGGTCGGTGGAGGTCGCGTGGCCCACGGCGGCGTTGCGGTGCCGGAGGTCCGGATCCCCGAGCGCGGTCGGCGCGTGCAGGTAGAAGAGGTGCGTGGTGTCGCCGTCGACGGCCGTCCATGAGTCCCAGACCCAGTGCCCGGGCAGCGCGAACGCCATCAGCCCTTCACCGCGCCCTGGAGGAGCGCCGCGATGAACTGCCGCTGGAAGATCACGTACACGATCACCGTGGGCAGCATCACGATCAGCGACGCCGCGAAGAGCAGCGGCAGCGCGTCGATGTACTGGCCCTGGAACGCGCCGAGCGCCCCGGCCATGGTGCGCTCGCTCGGATCGTCGATCATCACGAGCGGCAGCAGGAACTGGTTCCAGGTCCAGAGGAACAGGAGGATCCCGAGGGCCGAGAGCGCCGGCCGGGCGAGCGGCAGCTGGATGCTCCGGAACTCCTGCCAGATGCTCGCCCCGTCCACGCGCGCGGCCTCCGAGAGCTCGCGCGGCACGCCCACGAAGTGCGCGCGCATCCAGAACACGCTGAACGGCATGTACAGCCCGATGAGCGGGAGGATGACCGCCCACCTGGTGTTGATCAGGCCGAACCCGGTCATCTGGTAGTAGAGCGGGATGATGATCGCCTCGAACGGGATGGTCAGCCCGATGATCATGGCGACGAGCACGTACTTCCCGCCGGGCACCCGGAGGTTCCCGAGCGAGTAGCCCGCGAGCGTGGCGCAGACGAGGCTGACGGGCACGACCATCACCACGATGAACAGGCTGGAGAGCATCAGCGTGCCGATGTTCCCGACCGTGAACGCCGTCACGAAGTTCTCCCAGTAGGCCGGCGTGGGCCAGGAGAATCCGTTGGGCAGCGAGTCGGGCGACTGCAGCGCGGCGGTGAGCATGCTGGCGAAGGGCAGCAGGGTGAGCACGAGGACCGCGATCAGGAGGATGCGGCCCACGACGAGCTCGGTGCGGTTGACGATCATCAGTCGCGCTCCCTCGAGAGTCGTTGGACGGGGAGCACGAGCAGCAGCACGAACACGAGCAGCACCACGCCGAACGCGGACGCGAGGCCCACCTGGCTCTGCACGAACGCGAGCCGGAAGATCTCGATGCCGGGCACGAGCGTCGTGGTGCCCGGCCCGCCCTTGGTGGTCGTGTAGATGATGTCGAAGGTGCTCAGCGCGGCGATGACCGTGATGGTCACGAGCACCGCGATCTCCTGCCGGAGGCCCGGCAGGGTGATGGTGGCGAACTCGCGGAAGAAGCCGGCGCCGTCGAGCCGCACGGCCTCGTAGAGCGAGCCGTCGATCTTGCCCATGCCCGTGAGCAGCAGCACGGTGCAGAGGCCGGTGAGCACCCACGATCCGATGAGCCCGACCGCGGGCAGGGCCGTGGCGAAGTCGGCGAGCCAGGAGCGGGAGAGGAAGCCGAGCCCCACCGAGTCGAGGATGGAGTTGATGGTGCCGGACTGCGCGTACATCCACGACCACGCGATGCCCGCGGCGACGAGCGGCACGATCTGCGGCAGGAACAGGATGGTGCGCGAGATCGACGCGAAGGGCCCGGGCTTCATGCCGCGCAGGAGCGTGGCGAGCGCGAGCCCGGCGGTGATGGGGATCACCATGAAGAAGACCACGAGGACCAGCGCGTTGACGATGGGGGTCAGCAGCCGCGTGTCCGTGAAGATCTGCACGTAGTTGTCGAGGCCGATGAAGGTCGAGGCGCCGATCCCGTTCCACTTGTAGAACGAGTACTGCACCGCCGTGATGAGCGGCCAGACGACGAACGCGCCGTAGGCGGCCACGGCCGGCAGCAGCATGATCCAGCCGACGGTCGCGGTCCGACGCGCCTCGGGCCCGAGCCGGCGGCGCCGCGCGGGGACGCGGGACGGCCCCGCGGGGGCGGCGGCCGCTGCCGTCGCCCCCGCGGGGATCGTGCGCTCCGTGGTGCTCACTGTGCGGCGAGGTCCTGCTCGTAGAACTCCTGCGTGGCCTTCAGGAAGTCCGCGGGCGCCATCTTGTCGGTGAGCAGCAGCTGCTCGTTGGGCTGGAGCGAGCCCTGGTAGATGCCGGCCGTGCTGTTGGCCATGAAGTCGACGAAGCCGTCGTCGTCCCCCACCACCGCGGACAGCTCGAGGGCCTTCGCGATGAGGCTGCCCTCCTGGGCGGTCGGCAGCGCCTGGGCCGGGTCGCCGCCGGGCGACGCGCCCGTCACGTCGACCACGATCTGGCGCGCCTTCTCATCCGTCACGATCCAGTTCAGGAACGCGGCGACCACGTCGGCGTTCTTCGACTTCGCCGGGATCGCGAAGGTGTTGCCCGTGCCCATCGCGACGTGCTTCGCGCCCGCCTCGAGCGGCGGCACGAGGGCGAACTGCGCGCCGCCCTGGCCCAGCGCCTTCTCCACGTTAGCGGCGTCCCAGTTGCCGTCCCACATGAACAGCCCCTGGCCGGCCGAGAAGTTCGACACCATCGTCGTGTAGTTGATGGCGTTGACGTCCGGCGGGAGGTACCCGGCCTTCGCCCAGTCCTGGAACTTCGTGGCGCCCGCGAGCGCCGCGTCGGTCTGGATCGTCGCCCCCGGCTTGTTGTACATCCAGTCGACGAGGCCCTGCTTGTCGCCCTGCTGGTTGATGAGCGACTGCAGGATGAAGGTGCCGACGCCGTCCTGCATGCCGGTCTGGATGGGGAGCACGCCCGCGTCCTTCGCCTTCGCGAGGTCCGCCTCGAGCTCGTCCATGGTGGTCGGCATCTCGGAGATGCCCACCTGGTCGGCCAGCTTCTGGTTCATGTAGATGCCGGTGACGCTGTACCCGATGCCGAACTGCCACAGCGAGCCCTCGCCGCGCACGCCCTGGTCGTCCATCCGCGCTCCGGCGAGCTGGCCCGCCGGGAAGCGGTCCCAGCCGTACGCGTCGAAGTACGGGTCGAGGTTCGTGAGGAGCCCGTCCTTGACCGTGGTGCCGAGCGTCGAGAGGCGGATGAGGTCCGGGGCGTCGTCGCTCGCGAGGAGGCGCGGCGTGTTCGCGAGGAGGTTCTGGAAGCTGTCGCGGGTGATGTCGAACGTCACGTTCGGGTGCTGCTTCGTGAACTCGGCCGTGAGCTCGTCCGTGACCGGGAAGCCGGTCTCGTCCTGGATCCGGATGGTGACGTCGTCCGTGGGGATCGCGGTGCTGACGTCGCCCGCGGGGGCGGAGGCGACGGGCGCGCTGCCGGGGGCGCAGCTCGCGAGGGCGAGCGCCGAGATGGCGGCGGCGGCGGCGAGCGCTGCCGCGCGTCCCGCCCTTCTCATGGTGGACATGCCAGGTGACTCCTTCGTCAGGTGATGCAGGGCGGGGCGGGTGGGGCGCGTGGCCGCGGGCAGCGGTGCCCGCGGCGTGGGAGGGTGGTGATAAATCCATTTACCCGGTGCAGAAGATCATGCGCGCCGCCGCTCCTGGTGTCAACCCGCGGTCGCGTCGGGCGTCGGGTCACCGGATACGCTCACGAGGAGGAGGTCGTCACATGCGCCAGAAGCGACCGACCCTCGCGGACGTGGCCCGGCTGGCTGGCCTCTCCCCGACCGCGGCGTCGCAGATCCTCAACGCCACGCCCGCGACGCGCTTCTCCGAGGAGTCCCATCGCCGCGTCCTCGCCGCGGCGTCCGAGCTCGGGTACCGCCCCAACATGGGCGCCCGGGCCCTCCGCACCGACCGGTCGCTCACCATCGGCTTCATCTCGGACGTCGTCGCCACCACGCGCTTCGCGAGCGGCCTCATCCGCGGCGCCCTCATCGAGGCGGAGCGGGCCGGTCATGTGGTGCTCGTGCTCGAGACCGGCGGCGAGGAGGCGCGCGAGGCCGAGGCGGTGTCCGCGGTGCTCGACCGCCAGGTCGACGGCATCGTCTTCGCCACCATGCGCGCGCGGGAGCTCGTCGTCCCCGAGGTGCCTGCCTCGACGCCCGTCGTGATGCTCAACGCCACCAGCCCGCACCACGGCCGCTCGGTCCTGCCCGACGAGGAGGAGGGCGGCCGCCGCGCGGTCGACCTCCTCGCCGCCGCCGGCCACGTCGACGGCATCGCCCTGCTCGGCAGCGACGCCGACACCGAGCGCCGCCTGTTCCGGTCGGAGACCGTGGCCCGTCGCCTGCACGGGATCCGCGCCGAGATGACCGGGCTCGGTCTCGGCTTCGCGGCCGAGCGGTCGTGCGGGGATTGGGAGCCGGACGCCGGCTACGAGGCCGCGGGCGCGCTCCTGGACGCGGCGCCCGGCACCCGCGCCATCCTCTGCCTCAACGACCGCCTGGCGTTCGGCGCGTACCAGGCCTGCCAGGAGCGCGGCATCCGCGTCGGCGCCGACATCTCGCTCGTCGGCTTCGACAACGACGAGCTGGCGTCCCACCTCCGGCCCGGCCTCACGACCATCGCGCTGCCGCACGAGGAGATGGGACGCGAGGCGGTGCGGCTCGTCCTGCGCGACGCGGAGCCGGGTGAGCGCCTCGTGGGGATGCCGGTGGTGGAGCGCGGCTCGATCGCCCGGGTCTCCTCGGCTGACGGCGTCGCGGCCGGTCGCGCCGCGGCGCGCCTGGCAGACACGGCCTGACGAGGGATCAGGCACCGTGCCGCCCTACGCGGTCGCGGTCGCGGCCAGCGGCTGCTCCATCACGTGGTCCGTCTCGACGGCGTCCGAGAGCCGGAACGACCGCGTCCCGACGATGCGGAAGCCGCTGCGCTCGTAGAACCGGATGGCGCGCGCGTTGTGCTCGTTGACGCCGAGCCAGATCCCGGCGCCGGCATCGCGCCCCCGCTCCCCCGCCAGCTCGCGCGCGACCCGCAGCGTCTCCTCCATGAGCGGACGCGCGACGCCCGCGCCGTGCGACCCCTGCTCGACGTACACCTTGCTCAGCTCGACCTCCGGCCGCAGCCGGAGCGCGCCCGCCACGTCGGCGTCCGTGGGCGGCGCCTGGACGACCATCGTGTAGCCGACCGGCCGGCCCTGCACCTCGACGAGCACGACCCGGTGCGCGGGATCCGCGAGGTGCTCCCGGAAGCGCGCGGGCGACAGGACGGAGCGGATGTGCTCGGCGATGGCCTCCGCCGTCGTCGTCGGCGGGCACGCGAGCGCGAAGGTGCGGGCGGCGAGGGCGGCCACCTCGTCCGCGTCGGCGGGCGTCGCGACGCGGAAGGACGGGCCGGCGGGCAGGAGGGCGGGATCCGGGATGCTCACCCTGACGAGCCTAGGCAGGCGCGCACCCCGGCGATGACGCGGGGACCGGCCACCCCTCCCGGGAACGACGGAAGGGCCCGCCGAGGCGGGCCCTTCCTGTGCTGCTGGTCGTGCGTGCGCTCGCGCGCGGCGGTGCTAGATGGAGTTGACGTCCACCGGGATGCCGGGGCCGAAGGTCGTGGAGACCGTGGCCTTCTGCACGTAGCGGCCCTTCGAGGAGGACGGCTTGAGGCGGACGATCTCCTCGAGCGCGGCGCCGACGTTCTCCGAGAGCTGCTCGGGCGAGAAGCTCGCCTTGCCGACCACGAAGTGGACGTTCGCGTGCTTGTCGACGCGGAACTCGATCTTGCCGCCCTTGATGTCGGACACCGCGCGCGCGACGTCCGGGGTGACCGTGCCGGTCTTCGGGTTGGGCATGAGGCCACGCGGGCCGAGCACCTTGCCGAGACGACCGACCTTGCCCATGAGCTCGGGCGTCGAGACGGCGGAGTCGAACGACGTGTAGCCGCCCGCCACCTTCTCGATGAGCTCGTCGCCGCCGACCTCGTCGGCGCCGGCGGCGATGGCCGCCTCGGCCGCGGGGCCCGTCGCGAAGACGATGACGCGGGCGGTCTTGCCGGTACCGTGAGGAAGGATGACGGTGCCGCGGACCATCTGGTCTGCCTTGCGGGGGTCGACGCCGAGCTTGAGCGCGACCTCGACGGTGCTGTCGAACTTGCTGGATCCGGTCTCGCGCGCGAGCTCGACGGCCTCCGAGGCGGTGTAGGCCTTCGTGAGGTCGATCTTCTCGGCTGCGGCCCGGTAGGCCTTTGACTTCGCCATTCGTGTCTCCTGTTTCGAGAGTGCGGTTGATGTGAGCCTGGCCGGCTCTCCCGCGTGATGCTGGAGCGGATCCCGGTCGGGATCCGCGGGTGGTGGAGGCTAGGCCTCGACCGTGATGCCCATGGAGCGGGCGGTGCCGGCGATGATCTTCGCCGCGGCGTCGATGTCGTTGGCGTTGAGGTCGGCCTGCTTCTGCTCGGCGATCTCGCGGACCTGGTCCATCGTGAGCTTCGCGACCTTGACCGTGTGCGGCGTGCCCGAGCCCTTGGCGACTCCGGCGGCCTTCTTGATGAGCTCGGCGGCCGGGGGCGTCTTGAGGATGAACGTGAACGTCCGGTCCTCGTAGACGGTGATCTCGACGGGGATGACGTTCCCGCGCTGAGCCTCGGTCTGGGCGTTGTACGCCTTGCAGAACTCCATGATGTTGACGCCGTGCTGTCCCAGCGCCGGCCCGATGGGCGGTGCGGGGTTGGCGGCGCCGGCCTTGATCTGCAGCTTGATCAGACCCGTGACCTTCTTCTTCGGTGCCATTTCTCTTCCTTCTTCTTGATTGCTAGATCGAGCGGGCCGCGCGGCCCGACCGCCTAGAGCTTGGTGACCTGGTCGAAGCTGAGCTCGACCGGGGTCTCGCGCTCGAACAGGGAGACGAGCACGGTGAGCTTGCCGCTCTCGGGCTTGATCTCGCTGATGGAGCCGGGGAGGCCCGCGAACGAGCCCTCCTTGATCGTGATGGTCTCGCCGATCTCGAAGTCGACCTCGGCGGCGACGACGCGCTGCGCCTGACCGCCCTTGGTGGGCTGGCCCTTGACCTGCGCCACCTCCTTGATCTCGACGAGGCTCTTCAGCATGGAGAAGGCCTCCTCGAAGCGGAGGGGCGTGGGGTTGTGGGCGTTGCCCACGAAGCCCGTGACGCCGGGGGTGTGGCGGACGACCGACCAGCTGTCCTCGTTGAGGGCCATGCGCACGAGCACGTATCCGGGGATGCGCACGCGGTTGACCATCTTGCGCTGGCCGTTCTTGATCTCGACGACGTCCTCCATCGGGACCTCGATCTGGTAGATGTCGTCCTCCATGTTGAGCGACACCATGCGGTTCTCGATGTTGCTCTTCACGCGGCGCTCGAAGCCCGCGTAGGAGTGGATGACGTACCACTTGCCCGGCTTGGAGCGGAGCTCCTTGCGGAAGTCCTCGTAGGGGTCGACCTCGGCGTCGTCCTCGGACGCGGCCTCGTCGGGCACGAGGTCGGCCTCGGCCTCGGCGACGTCCTCCGCGGTGGCGGGCGTGACGTCGGCGGGCTCGAGGGCCTCCTCGGCCGCCTCCTCCTTCGCCTCGTCGTCGGTCGCCTCGACGGCGGCCTCGGCCTCGTCGGCGGAGTCGATGTCGAGCGCGTCCTCGACGACGGCGTCGGCCTCGGGGTCCTCGACGGACTCCATCGCGTCGAGCGCGGCCGTCAGGTCGGTCTCGACCGAGTCGCCCTCGACGTGCAGGGCGGTGTGCTCCGCCGCGTCCGAGCTCTCCTCGGAGGACTCGATGCCGTGCCCCTCCTGGACCTCGTCCACCTCGGAGGACTGCTCCGCCGCGGGGGCGAGGTCGACGTCGTCGCGCTTGCTCTCAGCCAATGGATCTACTTCCCTCGTTCTTCGTCGTGCGTTGCCGTTCTGTGCCGTGCTGGTCCCGGGCGCCGGGCCGCGCGGCTGCGGGACCCGTGAGGATCCGCGCCGCTGCCGTGCTCCGCGCGCGTGGACCCGTGGTCCGCGCCGCTCGCCCTTCCGGCCCGTGCCGCCTCCGCGTGGAGGCCCTGGTGCTAGGCGCCGCTGCCGAACACCACGATGGCGAGGTACCCGAACAGCTGGTCGAGGAGCGAGACGATCACCATCATGACGATGACGAAGGCCAGCACCACTCCCGTGAACGTCAGCAGCTCCTTGCGGGTGGGGGTGACCACCTTCTTGAGCTCCTGCACGACCTGCTTGATGAAGAGCACCAGCCGGGCGAAGGGGTTGCGTCGTGCGTCCCGCTGCTCGCGAGCCTGCGCGACGATCTCCTCGCTCGGCTCGTCGACGATCTTCCGCGCCACGCGTGGGTCCCTTCCTGCATTGCTCGGCTTTCGCCCGGAGTTCGGGCGAGCCGCGATGTCACGCGCCCGGGGACCCGTTCCATCTAGCAGGGCGGACAGGACTCGAACCTGCAACCTGCGGTTTTGGAGACCGCTGCTCTACCAATTGAGCCACCACCCTCTGCGTCGACACCCGCCTGCCCCATGCGCCACGACCGTGCGAGCACGGACGGAAGAAGGCGCGGAAGAGCATGGCGGAGATACCGACCCGGACGAGTGTACCAGCATCCGCGGGCGCACGGTCGGGCGGCGGCCGGGCGGGCATCGGCGCCCGCGTGGCGACGGGCGCGGATCCCTATGCTCGCAGGTATGGCCGAACCGCAGAGCACCGTCCCCCTCAGCCGCGTCTCCACCCGCATCGGATCCATCGCCGAGTCCGCGACCCTCAAGGTCGACGGCAAGGCCAAGGCGCTGCAGGCGGCCGGGCGCCCCGTCATCAGCTTCGCGGCGGGCGAGCCCGACTTCCCGACGCCCGACTACGTGGTCGAGGCCGCGGTCGAGGCGGCGCGCGATCCCCGCAACCACCGCTACACCGCGGCCGCCGGCCTGCCCGACCTCCGCGAGGCGATCGCCGAGAAGACGCGCACGTCCTCGGGCCTCGACGTCGGCATCGACCGGATCATCGTCACCAACGGCGGCAAGCAGGCCGTCTACCAGGCGTTCCAGACGCTGCTCGACCCGGGCGACGAGGTCCTCGTGCCGACCCCCTACTGGACCACGTACCCCGAGGCGATCCGCCTCGCGGGCGGCGTGCCCGTCGACGTCTTCGCGGGCGCCGACCAGGGCTACCTCGTCACCGTGGAGCAGCTCGAGGCCGCCTGGACGCCGCGCACCAAGGTGCTGCTGTTCGTCTCGCCCTCGAACCCCACGGGCGCCGTCTACTCGCGGGAGCAGACGCGCGAGATCGGCGAGTGGGCGGACTCCAAGGGCCTCTGGGTCATCAGCGACGAGATCTACCAGGACCTGGTCTACGACGGGGCCGAGGCCGCGAGCATCGTCGACGTGGTGCCGGCGCTGGCCGACCGCACCATCCTCGTCAACGGCGTCGCCAAGACGTACGCCATGACCGGCTGGCGCGTCGGGTGGATGGTCGGCCCGGCCGACGCGATCACGGCCGCGGGCAACCTGCAGTCGCACCTCTCCTCCAACGTCTCGAACGTGTCGCAGCGCGCGGCCATCGCGGCGCTGCGCGGGCCGCGCGACACCGTCGACCGGATGCGCGAGGCCTTCGATCGCCGTCGCCGCACGATCGTCGCGGAGCTCGACGCCATCCCCGGCTTCGTCACGCCCACGCCGCAGGGCGCCTTCTACGTCTACCCCGACGTGACGGGGCTCTTCGGCCGCGACATCGACGGCGTCACGCCGACCACCTCTCTCGAGGTCGCCGACGTGCTGCTCGAGAAGGCCGAGGTCGCCGCGGTCCCCGGCGAGGCGTTCGGACCGAGCGGCTTCCTGCGCTTCAGCTACGCGCTCGGCGACGACGCGCTGCTCGAGGGCGTGCGCCGGATCCGCGACCTGCTGGCCTGATCCGCCGCCCGACCGACGGCGCCTGTGCGGCATCCGTCCGACGCGCGATCGGCTCGCGCTCGCTTCGCGCGACGGACAGCGCGGGACGGGGCATGGGACCACGACGGAGCGGTCCGGAGCGCATCCCGGCCGTCGCGATCGTCCTGTCGATCCCCGGTCTCGTCCTGAGCCAGACGGGGCCGTTCCGGGCGTCGGCCGCGATCCTCTGGATCGTCTCGGGAGCGCTGATCGCGACCGCCCTGGTCAGCGCGGTGATCCTCTCCCGTCGCGACCCGGATGGGTCGTCCTAGAGGGAGAGGCCGACCAGCACGGGCTCGGGCTGCAGGATCACGCCGTGCTCGCCCATCACGCGGCCCTGCACGTAGCGCGCGAGGGCGGCGACGTCCTCGGCGGTCGCGGTGCCGCGGTTGGTGAGCGCGAGCGTGTGCTTCGAGGAGACGGCGGCGCCGGATCCCGGCAGCCGGAACCCGCGCTGCACGCCCGCGTGCTCGATGAGCCACGCGGCGCTGAGCTTCACGCCCGCGGGCTCGCGGCGGCGACGCAGGGCGGCCTCGCGCTCGATCGCGTCGGCGACCTCCCACTGGTCGCCGAGCGGCACGACGAGGTCCTCGGGCGGATCCTCCTGCGGCCAGCGCGGGGCGTCGGCCGGCAGCGTGCGGGCGAACGCGGCGCTGACGATGGGGTTCGTGAAGAAGGACCCCGCGCTCCAGGTGTCGTGGTCGGCGTCGTCGAGCACCATGCCCTTGGACGCGCGCAGCGCCAGCACGGTCTCGCGCACGCGGGCGACGGGGACGCGGTCGCCGAGCTCCACGCCGAGCGCGCCCGCGAGCTGCGGGTAGGCGACGGGCAGGCCGAGCGCGTCGGGGCCCTCGCCGCGGGTGAGCGCGAAGTCGACCGAGAGCACGACACCCACGCGGCCGCGCTTGAGCGACGACGTGCGGTAGCCGAGGCCGAGGTCGGCGGCGTCCAGCCGCTCCACCTCGCCCGTCTCGTAGTCGAGGAAGTCGATGCCCTCGAGGACGTCGGCGACCTCCTGGCCGTACGCGCCGATGTTCTGCACCGGCGAGGCGCCGGTGGATCCGGGGATCCCCGACAGCGCCTCGAGGCCCGTGAGGCCGTCCGCCACCGTTCGGGCGACGAGCGCGTCCCACGGCTCGCCGGCCTGCACGCGCACGAGGACGGTGCCGTCCGCACGCTCCTCGCCGACGTCGACGCCGCGGGTCGCGATGCGGATGACGGTGCCCTCGACGCCCTCGTCCGAGATGAGGGAGTTGGATCCGCCGCCGAGGACCATCCAGTCCTCGCCCACGGCCCACAGCCCGAGGAGGGTGTCCACCAGCTCGTCGCGCTCGCTCACGGTCACGAGCTCCTCGGCGGGACCGCCCACCCGCAGGGTGGTGAGGTCGGCGAGCGGGGCGTCGCGGTGGGTCTCGATCGTCACGGGGGCCCTACGCCAGCCGGACCTGCGCCTGGGCGCGGCCGAGGACGGTCTTCCCGTCGACGGAGACGGCGACGTCGATGCGCGCGGTGCCGGCCTCGGGGTCGATCGCGCCCACCTTGGCGACGATCGTCAGGTCCTGGCCGTCGGCGGGATCCACGACCACGGGCCGCGTGAACCGCACGCCGTACGCGACGATGCGGGACGGGTCGCCCGCCCAGTCGGCCACGGGCTGGACGGCCTGGCCCATCGTGAGCATTCCGTGGGCGAGGACGCCCGGGAGCCCGACCGACGCGGCCACGTCGTCGCGGTAGTGGATGGGGTTGAAGTCGCCGGACGCGCCCGCGTAGCGGACGAGGGAGTCCCGCGTGAGGTGCACGGAGCGCTCGGCCACGACGTCGCCGACGGCGAGGTCGGCGAGCACGGGGACGGAGGCCGCCGCGGCGCTCACGCGTCGTCCCCGCGGACCACGAGGGTGGAGACGGCCGTGACGACGTGGGCGCCCGTGGCATCCGTCATCGCGGACTCGGCGGTCACCATCGCGTTGCCGCCGAGGGTCGCCACCTTCGTGACGGTGAGCGTCGCGGTCAGCTCGTCGCCCGCGACCACCGGCCGGGAGTACGTGAAGGCCTGCTCGCCGTGGACCACGCGGCCGAAGTCGATGCCGGCGTCGGGCTCGGCGAGCAGCTGGGCGAGCGTCGCCTCCTGCACCACGACGGGGAACGTGCTCGGCGCGACCACGTCGGCGTGGCCGGCGGCACGCGCCGCCTCGGGGTCGAGGTGGACGGGGTGGGTGGCGCCGACGGCACGGGCGAACTCGCGCACCTTCTCGCGTCCCACCAGGTACGGGGCGGCGGCGGGGAGCACGCGACCCTGGAGGTCTGGATTCACTGGCACCGGACGATCCTACGCGGCGGCCGTCCGCGCGCCCCGGGCGGGCCGCCCCTCCCCGGGTACGCGAGAGCCCCGGCCCCCACTTCTCGTGGGGACCGGGGCCCGGGTCGCGATGCCGCTCGTGCGGCGTCAGATGCCTACTGGCAGGAGTCGCACTGCAGGAGCTCCATGGGGTCGACGGGGATCGCGTAGCCGCCGACGGTGTCGTTGTTGTCGTAGTCCATGGGTGCCTCCCGTTGTGTCTGGTCGGGAACCGCCGGTGCGGTTCCTCAGGTCTCGTGGCTCTCGCCCCGATGGCCTCCGGATCCGCAGCGATGCGGGTTCCGGGTTGCTCGGCCACCCGGTGGGGCGGTGAGGTTCTCCACTATATAACCCGAACTACAGACCTGTCATTCCACTACATCTAGTGTTTCGGCGTGTCGCGGCGCCTTCCGCGTCGTCATGCGGATCCGGGCGCGCGGAGCGGATGCGGCTCTCCTGCGGACACGGCGTGTCGACCGGCGGACCGCCGGGGAGGGCCTGCGGCGACCAGCCGACGGGACGCGCGAGGGCCGCCGCGAACGCGTCGCAGCGGCCCTCGTGCGCTCGGGGCGCGGGATGCGGATCAGGCGCCGCCCTCGCGCGCCTCCTTCTCCTCCTCGGACTCGCTGGCGGTGTAGTCGCCGCCCGAGGCGGCCTCGCGGCGCTCCTCGTCGTGCGCGTCGGGGACGGGGTTGCCCTGGGTCTTGTAGAGCACATCGTCGTGCTCGGCGCCCGTGGCGTCGTCGTGGTCGGTGGGGTCCGTGGAGTCGTGGTGGGTCATGCCCGGAGGCTACGCCGCGGAGGCGGGCGCCGGAAGGCCGACGGCTCCGGCCGGACACGGAGGCCGGGCCTCGCGGGAGGCATGCCGCGCACCGCATCACGTCGCCGTCGCCCGCGGGCAGGGGAAAGGCCCCGGAACCTGGCGAGAGGTGTCCGGGGCCTATCGAGGAGGACGGACCCGAGGGATCCGCGCTTCCGTAGCGGGAGCGGGACTTGAACCCGCGACACCACGATTATGAGCCGTGTGCTCTAACCACCTGAGCTACCCCGCCACGATCCCCGTGGCCGTCCGCGATGGGAGGCCGGGGATCGAGCCCCCAGTGAGGATTGAACTCACTACCTCTTCCTTACCAAGGAAGTGCTCTACCAATGAGCTATGGGGGCGTGCCCGGGCGCGTCGGAGACGCGCTGGAACCATACGACGATAGCAGGTCCGGGACCGCCCCCGAGACGCGTGGCGGCCCCGGACCAGGGCACGTCGGGCCGGGCTTCCGGGGATCAGACCGCGGAGAGGTCCCGGATCTCGTCGGCCGTCAGCTCGAGGTCCATCGACGCGAGCAGGTCGGGCAGCTGCGTGAGGTCGCGCGCGCTGGCGATCGGCGCGGTGACCGACGGCTGCGCGCGGAGCCACGCGAGCGACACCGTGGTGACCGAGACGCCGTGGGCGTCCGCGACCCGGTCGAGCACCTCGAGCAGAGCGCGCCCGTGGTCGTCGTAGTACTTCGATGCGCCGCCGGCACGGGGGCTGTCGACCTCGCCGCCGCGGTACTTGCCGGTCAGGAAGCCGCTCGCGAGGGCCGAGTAGGGCGCGGAGGCGATGCCCTCGCGGATCAGGAGCTCGGCGAGCTCGCCCTCGTAGGCGCCGCGCTCGACGAGGTTGTAGCGGTTCTGCAGCACCTCGAAGCGGGCGACGCCCTCGCGGGCGGAGACGTCGAGCGCGGCCTGCAGGCGCTCGGCCGTGAAGTTGGAGGCGCCGATCGCGCGGACCTTGCCCTCGGCGACGAGCTCGGCGAGCGCCGTGACGGTCTCCTCGATCGGGGTGCCCTGGTCGTCGATGTGCGCGTAGTAGAGGTCGATCGCGTCGACGCCCAGGCGGCGGAGGCTGGCCTCCACGCCGCGGCGCACGCTGTCGCGCGACGTGCCCTTGGCGGACTCGAGCGAGCCGACCTTGGTGGCGATCACGAGGTCGTCGGGACGCCCTCGGGCGGCGAGCCAGCGTCCGATGATCTCCTCGGACTCCCCGCCGGAGTTGCCGGGCTTCCAGGCGGAGTAGACGTCGGCGGTGTCCACGAAGTTGCCGCCGGCCTCGACGTAGGCGTCGAGCAGCTGGAAGGAGGTCGCCTCGTCGGCGGTCCAGCCGAAGACGTTGCCGCCGAAGGACAGGGGGCTCACCTCCATGCCGCTGGATCCGAGGGGCACGCGTGCGGGGTTCGACATGGCTGATCTCCTTCGTCCGGTGAGGAGGGCGGCGACCGCCCCCAGGGTGAAGCCGTCCCGCGCCCCCGGGTATTCCACCTCTCCCCCGCGTCGGGAGCGCTCCCTGCCCGTCGCCTAGGCTCGATGCATGACTCCGCCTGCCCCCACAGCCCTGTCCACGGCTGCCCGGGACGACACCTCGACCCACCCCGACAGCACCCCGCAGCACGGCACCGGATCCGAGTGGTGGCGCACCGCCGTCATCTACCAGATCTACCCGCGCTCGTTCGCCGACTCCGACGGCGACGGCATCGGCGACCTGCCCGGCATCACCGAGCGGCTCCCCGCGCTCCGCGAGCTCGGGGTCGACGCCGTCTGGCTCTCCCCCTTCTTCCTGTCGCCGCAGAACGACGCGGGCTACGACGTCGCCGACTACTGCGCGGTCGACCCGCTGTTCGGCACCCTCGACGACTTCGACCGGATGCAGCACCGCGCGCACGAGCTCGGCCTCCGCGTGATCGTCGACATCGTCCCGAACCACACGTCCTCCGCGCACCGCTGGTTCCAGGCCGCGCTCGCCGCCCCCGCCGGGAGCGAGGAGCGCGCCCGCTACATGTTCCGCGACGGGAAGGGAGCCGACGGCGAGCTGCCCCCGAACAACTGGGAGTCGATCTTCGGCGGCCCGGCGTGGACCCGGCTCACCGAGCCCGACGGCACGCCCGGCCAGTGGTACCTGCACCTGTTCGACTCGTCGCAGCCCGACCTCGACTGGACGAACCCGTGGGTGCGCGAGCGCTTCCACGAGATCCTCCGCTTCTGGCTCGACCGCGGCGTCGACGGCTTCCGCGTGGACGTCGCGCACGGCATGGTCAAGGCGCCCGGCCTCCCCGACTACACGCCGCCCGAGGGCCAGGGCAGCATGGGCGGCGCCGGAGGCGTGGACGACCAGCCCGCTCCCCCGCCGCCGTACTTCGCGCAGGAGGGCGTGCACGAGATCTACCGCGAGTGGCGCGAGATCTTCGACTCCTACGACGGCGACCGCGCGATGGTGGCCGAGGCGTGGGTCGAGCCGCTCGCGAAGCTGGCCGACTGGGTGCGCCCCGACGAGATGCACCAGGCCTTCAACTTCAGCTACCTCGAGACGCCGTGGGACGCCGCCGCGCTGCGTCGCACGATCGACGCGTCGCTCGCGACCTTCTCCTCCGTCGGCGCGCCGAGCACGTGGGTGCTCTCGAACCACGACGTGGTGCGGCACGCCAGCCGGCTCGCGCTCTCGGGCGAGAACCCGCAGGGCGTGGGCATCGGGCCGGACTCGACCGTGACGGTGGACGAGGATCTCGGCCTCCGCCGGGCCCGCGCCGCCAGCGCGCTCATGCTGGCGCTCCCCGGCAGCGCGTACATCTACCAGGGCGAGGAGCTCGGGCTGCCGGAGGACACGCGGCTGCCCGACGAGGCGCGCCAGGATCCGACGTTCCACCGCACCGCGGGCGAGCGCTACGGCCGCGACGGCTGCCGCGTGCCGATCCCGTGGGAGGCCGGGACGCCGTCGTACGGCTTCAGCGACGGCGACGCCAGCTGGCTGCCGCAGCCCGACGACTGGGACCGGTTCGCGCGCGACGCCCAGCAGGCGGATCCCGCCTCCACCCTCTCCCTCTACACGGAGGCGCTGCTGCTGCGTCGCGAGCACGGGCTCGCGCTGGGCTCGCTCGAGTGGATCCCCGCGGAGGGCGAGGACGTGATCGCCTTCGCGAGCGCGGGCGTCACGGTCATCGCGAACCTCGGCGCCGCGTCCGTTCCGCTGCCCGAGGGCCGCGTGCTGCTCGCCAGCCGGCCGCTCGAGGGCGACGTCGTGCCGTCCGACACGACCGTGTGGCTGATCCGGGACTGATCGCGGCCGTCCCCGGACACGACGACGCCCCCTCGCCTTCGGGCGAGGGGGCGTCGTCGTGCGGGCGCCGCGGGCGCCGCGGGCGCCGGCGCCGGCTAGTTCGCGTGCTCCTGGAGCCAGGCGAAGGGATCCACCGCGGTGCCGTCGGCGACGCGGATCTCGAGGTGCAGGTGCGGGCCGGTAGATGCGCCCGTGTTGCCGACCTGCCCGATCTGCGTGCCGACCGTGACGGCGTCCCCGGCCTTGACGAGGAGGGAACCCGGCAGCATGTGGCCGTAGACGCTCGTGATGAGCTGCCCGTCGATGACGTGGTCGATCACGAGGTGCACGCCGAGGCCGCCGGAGTCGGTGGGCACGGCCTCGCGCACGACGCCGTCCGCGATCGCCTGGATGGGCGCCCCGAGGCCCGGCGCGAAGTCCACGCCCTGGTGGTTGCTGGAGCAGCCGCTCGAGCAGGGCGCGATGCGGTGGCCGAAGACGCCGCTGATGGGCACGCCCGCGGCGAAGGGCCACTGGATCCTGCCGTTGATGTCGTTCGTGAACGCGCCGGCGCCCTTCGACGTCTGCGCGAGCATGATCTGCTGCGGCGTCGTCGCCGTGAACGCGTCGTCGGTGCCGCCGACGACCGTCGCCTCGGGAGCCGCGGAGAGCGCGATGCTCTGGCTGGGGGCGGAGGTCGCCGGGTCGTCCGTGACGACGTTCGCCTGCGCCATGTCCTGGCCGGTGAGGAACGCCGAGGACGGCAGCGAGGTCGCGATGGTGACCGTCGCGACGAACGCCATGGTGAGGAGCGTGAGCCCGCGCGACGCGTTCGAGCGGCGGCGACCCGCGGCGGCCCCGGGCGCCGGGGCGGCGAGGGCCGGACGCGCAGGGGCGGGGATGCGGCGTCCGCGGACGCGGGCGTGCGGCGCGGGGGCCGGCACGCTCGCGCGCTTCGCGGGCACGAACGAGGAGCGGCGCGACTCGGGTGCGGCGGCGGATGCGGCGCGGAGGCGACGGGCGCGGGTCGCGAGCGGGACGGTCTCCGCGGCGGTCGCGGCGGCGGGGTCGGCCTCCGCGGGCAGGTGCGTGATGGGGGCCGCGGGGGCCTCGACGGGGATGTGGAGGACCCGGGGCGCGGAGGCGCTCGGCAGCTCAGAGGCGAGCTCCTCCGCGGGAGCGACCTGCTCGGGAGCGACCTGCTCGGCGGCGACCTGCTCGGTCCGCGCGTCCTCGAGGAGCGTGGATCCGCCCGACGCCATCTCGACGGCCTCCGCCGCCCGGCGCTCCGCCTCGCGGCGCTCGCGTCGCGTCGCGTACGCGGTCCCCGCGGTCTCGTCGGGGGTCAGCACGAGGGCCGCCGATCGGAGGGCTGGGGGGCACGCGAGGCGTGGAGGACGGACAGGATCGGAGGACTCCTAGTGCGAGGGACAGGTGCGGCGCGGTGCCGGCCGACGGAGGTCGGGCCGTGCGCGTGCGACCGGGGATCGCCCGGTCGTCGTGTAACGGATCGGTAAAGGCTAACCGGCGGAAGGGATTCGCGCCACCCGGGGGATGCGCGCGGGGGCGCCGAGGGGCTAGGCGCGCGGACGCTCCAGCCGCTCCTCGAGGGCGCGCGCGAGCTCCGGATCCGCCGCGATCAGGAGCTCCGCCGACGCGGGTCCGCCGCCGATCCCGGTCACGCGCGCACCCGCCTCGGCCGCGATGAGGGCGCCGGCCGCGTGGTCCCACGGCTTGAGCCCGCGCTCGAAGTAGGCGTCGGTGCGGCCCGCCGCCACGTTGCAGAGGTCGAGCGACGCGGCGCCGATGCGGCGGATGTCGCGCACCTCGCCGAGCAGGTCGGTGATCACCCGCCCCTGCCGCATGCGCGTCTCGGCGCCGTAGGAGAAGCCCGTGCCGACGAGGGCGAGGGAGAGCGGCACGCCGGCGTTGACGGCGAGCGGCCGGTCGTCCAGCGCGGATCCGCCGCCCGCCGTCGCCGTGAACACCTCGCCGAGGGTGGGATTCACGACGCAGCCGGCGCGGGCGGTCCAGGTGAGCGGATCCGGCTCGCCCTCGACCACCGCGATGCTCACGGCCCACGCGGGGATGCCGTAGAGGAAGTTGACGGTCCCGTCGATCGGGTCGACCACCCAGGTGAGGCCGGACGTGCCGGCGGTGCCCTCGGACTCCTCGCCGAGGAAGCCGTCGTCGGGGCGGACGTCCTGCAGAGCCCGCCGGATGAGGTCCTCGGTCTCGCGGTCCGTGTGCGTGACGATGTCCTCGGGGCTCGACTTGGACGCGGCGACCTCGACGCCCTCCCGGCGGCGGCGGAGCGCGAGCTCCCCGGCGCGGACGGCGACGTCGCGGGCGATGGTCAGGAGCGCGGTGTCACCGGGGGTCGTCATGCGACCAGCCTGGCAGAGCCGTCGGGCCCGCCGCGGCGCGACGGCTCGGGCCGGCGGGCCGGCTCAGGCCGGCGCGACGCCCGTGCGCTCGTCCACCACCGGGGTCTGCGCCGCGGCCTCGCGGAGGTGCCCCCGCTCGATCCGGCGCGCGTTCCAGAGCAGGGCGACGCCCAGCACCATCAGCCCGCCCGCGGCCAGCAGCGCCCACGCGCCGCCGACGTGCGTCGTGATGAGCGCGGCGACCAGCGCGCCGAGGCCCATGCAGACGATCGCGCCGATCCGCCGTGCCCATGCGGCGCCCGTGCCGCCCGCGACGCGGCTGTCGGAGGAGAGGTTCACCATCGTCATGGTCACGACCACGGTGGAGAGGTCGCGCAGGCCGATGCTCTTGACCGCGGCCGCCTGCGCGCCGAGCAGCAGCGCGAGGACGCCCGTGACGGCGATCATGACCCCCGTCTCGAGCGTGCCGACCGCGAGCCAGACCACCGCGAGCGCGAGGGTCAGCAGGGTGCCGGTGACGAGGATCCACACGGAGGAGCGCGGCAGGTGCACGTCGGTGGGCGCGCGCCGGGTGATGCGCGACGCGATCACCGCGCCGAGCATGAAGGCCACCAGCGCGACGAGGTTGTTGAGCACGGGGATGCCGGCGACGCCCACCAGGCCGAAGCCGATGAAGAGCACGTTGCCGGTCATGTTGCCGGTGAAGACGCGGTCGAGCGCGAGGTAGCTCACGCCGTCGATGGCGCCGGTCGCGGTGGTCATCACGAGCAGGGCGGCGATGTAGGAGCCCTCGGGCCAGGGACGGGACACGGGCGGATCTCCTCGGGATGCTCGGACGGCTCAGGCGGCGGTCGCCCCAGGATACGGGCGCCTCAGGCGCTCTCGTCGCGCATCGCGCGGGCGGCGGCGGACGCGAGGCGGGACACCTCGTCGTCGTCGAGCACGAGCTGCGCGGCCGGCATCAGCTGTCGGATCTGCCGGGCCGTGCGCGCGCCGACGAGCGCGCTCGCGACGCCGCGTCGACCGAGCACCCACGCGATGGCGACCTCGGCCACCGTGACGCCGCGCATCCGCGCGATCTCCTCGGCGGCGCGCACCGTCGCGTGCCCGCCGGCCGACATGTACTGCTCGGCGTCGAGCGCGCGGGCGGACGGCACGGCGGGCGCGCCGGGCAGGTACTTGCCGGTGAGGAACCCCTTGGCGAGCACGCTGTGCGCGACGAGGCCGAGGCCCTCCTGCCGGACGAGCGCCTGCAGCCGCCCCTCCGCGTGATCCCGGGCCAGCAGGCTGTACTCCTCCTGCACCACGCCCACGGGGACCGCGCCGGATCCGTGCGCGAGCGCGAGCGCCTGCTCGATGCGCTCCGGCCGGAACCCGGAGACGCCCACGAGCCGCGCCTTCCCCGCCTCGACGAGGTCGGACAGCGCGGCGACGGTCTCCTCGAGCGGCGTGCGGGTGTCGTCGAGGTGGGCGTGCACGATGTCGACGTGCTCGGTTCCGAGCCGGCGGAGCGAGGCGTCGACCCCGCGGCGGATGGAGTCCGCCGACGTGCCGGGGGCGTCGCGGCTCTTGCCGACCTTGGTGCCGACCACCACGTCGTCGCGGCAGCCGCGGGCGGCCAGCCAGCCGCCGATGATCTCCTCGGACTCGCCGCCCGCGTGTCCGGGCGCCCACTGCGAGTACGAGGAAGCGGTGTCGACGAAGGTGCCGCCCTCCTCGCGGTAGGCGTCGAGGATCGCGAACGCCTCCTCGCGGCCGGCGGTCCACCCGAAGCCGCTCGTGCCGAGGCCGAGGGTGGAGACGACGACGCCGGACGTGCCGAGGGCGCGCGTGCGTGGGCCGGGTGCGGCGGGGAACATCGGTGGTGGATCCAGGTCGTCGGGCGCGCGGGCCACTCTGCCGGCGCGGGCGGGCCCCGACGGATGCGGCGGGGCAGACGAACGGCCCCGCATGGCGGGGCCGCTCCGTTCGGTGGCGAGTGAGGGATTCGAACCCCCGAAGGCTGAGCCGTCTGATTTACAGTCAGATCCCTTTGGCCGCTAGGGTAACTCGCCATGCGCACCCGACCTGTGTGATCACGGACCGGAGACGCTCGTCGATGATAGCGGGCGCCGGGCCGCGAACCGAAATCGTCGGATCCCCTCGCCGCGGGCCCGCAGCCGCCCGTCCCTTAACATGGTCGGCATGGCAGATTCCTCGTTCGACGTCGTCAGCAAGGTCGACCGCATGGAGGCGGACAACGCCGTCCACCAGACCCAGAAGGAGGTGGAGCAGCGCTACGACTTCAAGAACGTGGGCGCCTCCATCGAGTGGAGCGGCGACACGATCCTCATGAAGGCCTCGAGCGAGGAGCGCGTGAAGGCGATCCTCGACGTGCTGCAGACGAAGATGATCAAGCGCGGCATCGGCCTCAAGAGCCTCGAGGAGGGCGAGCCCTTCGCCTCCGGCAAGGAGTACCGCATCGAGGTCACCCTCAAGCAGGGCATCGACCAGGCCAACGCGAAGAAGATCGGCAAGATCATCCGCGACGAGGGCCCCAAGAGCATCAAGAGCCGCGTCGAGGGCGACGAGCTCCGCGTCTCGAGCAAGAGCCGCGACGACCTGCAGCAGACCATCGCGCTGCTCAAGGGCGCGGACGTCGACCTCGACCTGCAGTTCGTCAACTTCCGCTGATCCGCGGGCGCCCGGCACCCCGGACGACCGTGTCCGCCGGGCGCCGGGCCCGTCGGCGGAGGGGCCCCGGCGGATAGACTCCGGCTGATGGACCCCTCGATGACCACCCTCATCCTCGCGGGGCTCGCGGTCGTCGTCGACTTCATCGTCCGCGTGGTGGCCCTGCTGGTCATCCCCCGGAACCGCCGGCCGTCCACCGCCATGGCGTGGCTCATGGCGATCTTCTTCCTGCCGTACATCGGCATCTTCCTGTTCCTGCTCATCGGCTCCACCCGGTTGCCGAAGCGGCGCCGGGAGAAGCAGCAGGAGATCAACCGGTTCATCATCGAGTCGACCGAGGGCATCGAGCGGGTCACGCGCGAGCACTCCTGGCCGTCGTGGCTCGACTCGGTCGTGGAGCTCAACCGCACGCTCGGGTCCATGCCGCTCGTGGGCGGCAACCGGGCGAAGCTCTACAGCCACTACGACTCGTCCATCGCCGCCATGACCGAGGAGGTCGAGAAGGCGACGCGGTACGTGCACGTCGAGTTCTACATCCTCGCGTGGGACGTCACGAGCGCGCCCTTCTTCGACGCCCTGGAGCGCGCGGTCCAGCGCGGGGTGACGGTGCGCGTGCTGCTCGACCACATCGCGTCGCTGCGGGCGCCCGGCTACCGGCGGACGACGCGCAAGCTCACGGCGATCGGCGCGGACTGGCACCTCATGCTCCCGGTGCAGCCGCTGCGCGGGCGCTACCAGCGGCCGGATCTCCGGAACCACCGCAAGGTGCTCGTGGTCGACGGCCGCGTGGGCTTCATGGGGTCCCAGAACATGGTGCACCGCAGCTACAACAAGGTCGTCAACCGCAAGCGCGGCCTCAAGTGGCAGGACCTCATGACCCGCCTCGAGGGCCCCATCGTGAGCGGCCTCAACGCGATCTTCATCACCGACTGGTACGCGGAGACCGACCAGCTGCTCGTGCGCGAGACCGAGCCCATCGAGATCGCGGCCTCGGACGACGACGAGGAGCTCGACTGCCAGGTCGTGCCGTCCGGCCCCGGGTTCCCCGGCGAGAACAACCTCCGGCTGTTCAACGCGCTGCTGTACTACGCGCAGGAGCGGATCGTCATCACGTCGCCGTACTTCGTGCCCGACGACTCGATGCGGTACGCGATCACCACGGCCGTGCAGCGCGGGCTCTCGGTGGAGCTGTTCGTGAGCGAGATCGGCGACCAGCCCGTGGTCTACCACGCGCAGCGCTCCTACTACGAGGAGCTCCTGAACGCGGGCGTGCGGATCTGGATGTACCGGGCCCCGTACATCCTGCACAGCAAGCACTTCACGATCGACGACGACGTGGCCGTCATCGGCTCGAGCAACATGGACATGCGCTCGTTCAGCCTCAACATGGAGGTCTCGCTGATGGTGCGCGGCCCGGGCTTCGTGCGCGAGATGCGGCGCATCGAGGACGGCTACCGGGAGCGCAGCCGCGAGCTCACCCTCGACGAGTGGAGCCGGCGCACGCGCTTCAGCACGGTGCTCGACAACCTCGCGCGCCTGACCTCGGGCGTGCAGTAGCCGCGAGGCCGAAGGGCGGGACGCCCGGTGGCGGGGCGCCCGGGAGCGGGGCGCCCGCGGATGGGACGCGGATCAGTCACGGTCGGCGGCGGGTGCGTCAGGGAGGTCGTCGTCCGGGACGAGCTCCTGCTCCTGGGCGGTCGCGCGGTCGAGGACGTCCTGCAGCAGGTCGCGGAGCGGCGAGTCGCCCGCGCCCTCCCCGGCGATGTCGCGGCGGACCTGGTCGCCCACGCGCCAGATGACGGGGAGCATGTCGCGCCCGGCGTCGGTGAGGCCGACCGAGAGGCGGCGCTCGTCCGTGGTGTCGCGGAAGCGCGTGACGTAGCCGAACACCTCCAGGCGCTTCAGCAGCGGGGAGAGCGTGCCCGGGGTGAGGTGCAGCTTCTCCGCGAGGTCGACGACCGCCTGCGGCTCCTCCTCGTCGAGGGCCAGCAGCACCAGGTACTGCGGATGCGTCAGGTTGAGCGGCTGCAGCAGCGGCCGGTAGAGCGAGACCACCGCGCGCGAGGCCGCGGCCAGGAGCACGCCGGTCTCGTCCTGCAGCAGTGTGAGCGATCTGTGTGCCATTTCTTTTCCTCTGGCTCGTCCGTACGTCGATGCCGGGGTCTTGGACACTTCCTCCACCGTACGCCTGCACGACCGCGGGGACGCTGCGCGCACAGGCAACCATCGGCCGGGGTCGTCCGCACGCTCACGCGAGCGTACTGGGAGCGGCGGCCACGAGGAGCGCGCCCAGCAGCAGCCACGGGCCGAAGGGGACCGCGGTCGCCGCCCGCGCCCGGCCGCCGACCAGGAGGGCGGTGGCCGCGACGCCGCCGAGGAGCGTGCCCGCGGCGAGGCCCAGCGCGACCTCCGCGGATCCGAGCTGCCCGAGCGCCAGCCCGATGACGCCGGCGAGCTTCACGTCGCCCGTGCCGATGCCGCCGCCGGTCGCGGCCTGGAGGAGCGCGAGGACGATGACCGCGCCCGCGCCGCAGGACGCCGCCTGGAGCAGGAGGCCGGATCCGCCGGTGGCCAGCGCGAGGGCCGCCGCCGCGACGGCGGCAGGAGCGGTCGCGCGGTCGGGCAGGCGGTGCGCCGCGAGGTCGGCGAGCACGAGCACCGGCCCGACGGCCCCGAGGAGGAGCGCCACGGGGATCCGCGCGGGCGGCGTCTCGGCCACGATCACGGCCGCGAGGGCGCCCGTGACCAGGGCGGCGACGACCGCGGCGGCGCGGCCGAGGCCGGGGAGCGGAGCCAGCGGCCGGGCGTCGAGGCCGTGGGGGCGGCGACCGCCGGCGAGGGCGGCCCGCGCGAGCGCCGGGGACGCGGCACCGAGCGCGGCTCCCGCGAGCCCGGCCGCGACGAGCCCGGCCGCGAGGACGAGGGCGGGCGGGGCGGCGGGGATCACGCGGCGACCCTAGGGGCTGCGGCCTGCGCGCCGGGCGGAGGCGGCGTCGGCTGGGGACGGACGGCGGACGGGCGCCCGCGGGAGGACCCCGGGCGCCCGTCGGCGTCGATCAGGTGGTGCGGATCAGACGGACTGCCGCCGCCGCGACGCCTCGAGCATCTCCTCGCGCTCGACCACCTTGATGCGCGCGCGACCGTGCGGCTGGCCCAGGGCGATCTCGTGCTCGTCCAGCGCGTGCCAGCCGGCGAGGTCCGTGTACTCGATGCCGCGCTCGGCGAGGAGGTCGACGATCGCCTGCTCCTCGGGCGCCTCGGGCGTCCACCAGTCGCCCTGGTCGTTGAGCACGTGCGAGACGGTCTCCATGGCGTCGGACTTGGTGTGCCCGATGAGGCCGACGGGCCCGCGCTTGATCCAGCCCGTGGCGTAGACGCCGGGGATCCTGGCGTTGTCCTCGCCGAGGACCTGGCCCTCGTGGTTCGGGATGACGCCGCGGCGCTCGTCGAACGGGATCCCGTCGACGGGCGAGCCGAAGTAGCCGACCGCGCGGTAGACCGCCTGGACGGGCACGTCGCGGTACTCGCCGGTGCCCTCCACGCCGCCGAGGCCGTCCGGGCGGGTGCGCTCGATGCGCAGGCCCGCGACGCGCGGCTCGGCGTCGTCGGACGCGAGCACCTCGGCGGGGCGCGAGTAGAAGTGCAGGTGCAGGCGACGCGACGCGGATCCGGTCTCGCGCGTGCGCCACTTCTCCAGCACGCGGCTGATGACCATGACCTGCTTGTTGGTCTTCGCGGCCTCCTCGGCGGCGGGATCCACGCCGAAGTCCTCGTCGTGGACGATGACGTCGACGTCCGGCACCTCGCCCAGCTCGCGCAGCTCGAGGGGCGTGAACTTCACCTGCGCGGGCCCGCGGCGGCCGAAGACGTGGACGTCGGTGACGGGCGAGTGCTTGAGGCCCGTGTAGACGTTGTCCGGGATCTCGGTGGGCAGCAGGTCGTCCGCGTGCTTCGCGAGCATGCGCGCCACGTCGAGCGCCACGTTGCCGTTGCCGATGACCGCGACCTCGCGCGCGTCGAGCGGCCAGTCGCGCGGGAAGTCCGGGTGGCCGTCGAACCAGTTGACGAAGTCGGCCGCGCCGTAGGAGCCCGGCAGGTCGATGCCGGGGATGTCGAGGTCGGCGTCGCGGATCGCGCCCGTGGAGAAGATGACCGCGTTGTAGTGCTTCTGCAGGTCCTCCAGCGTGATGTCGCGGCCGTAGTCGACGTTGCCGAAGATGCGGATGTCGCCGCGGTCGAGCACGTCGCGCAGCGCGCCGATGATGCCCTTGATGCGCGGGTGGTCGGGCGCGACGCCGTAGCGGACGAGGCCGTACGGCGCGGGGAGGCGCTCGAACAGGTCGATGGAGACGTCGAACTGCTTCTCGGCCTTCAGGATGATGTCGGCCGCGTAGATGCCCGCGGGCCCTGCGCCCACGATGGCCAGCCTGAGCTTGGTCACTGGTGTCTCCGGTTCGTCGTCGTCCCCGTGCCGGCCGTGCGGGGGCGTGGTGGTGCGGATCCCCGCGAGAGCCGGCGGGGACGAGCGTCGGCTAGCGCGTGCGCTCGACGATGGTGTCGGCGAAGCGCGTGAGCGCCTTCTTGACCGGGCCCTCGGGGAGGGGCGCGAGCGCGTCGACCGCCTCGGCGGCCCAGCGGTGGGCCTCGGCGATGGTGCGGGCCGTGACCTCGTGGTCGCGGAGCTCGGCGATGGCCGCCGTGAGGTCGGCCTCGGACTCCGGCGTCTCGTCGTGCTCCACGTCGCGCTGGATCCGCGCGAGCAGCGACGCCGCGGCGGCGTCCGTCTCCGCGAGCCGACGCAGGTACAGGAGGGGGAGGGTGGCGACGCCCGCACGGAGGTCGGTGCCGGCGAGCTTGCCGGTCTCCTCGGGCTGGTCGGCGAGGTCGAGCACGTCGTCGACGAGCTGGAAGGCCACGCCCGTGCGCTCGCCGAAGGCCAGCACGGCCGACTCGAGCTCGGGATCCGCGCCGGAGTAGATGACGCCCATCTGCGCGGCGCACGCGATGAGGGAGCCGGTCTTGTCGGCGAGGACGTCGAGGTAGTGCTCGATCGGGTCCTGGCTCTCGCGCGGGCCGATGGTCTCGTGCAGCTGGCCGAGCACGAGGCGCTCGAAGGTCGCGGCCTGGAGGCGGATGGCGCGCGGGCCGAGGTCGGCGACGATCCTGCTGGCGCGGGCGAAGAGGAGGTCGCCCGCGAGGATGGCGACGGAGTTGCCCCACACGGCCTGCGCGCTCGGGACGCCGCGGCGCATGTCCGCCTCGTCCATGACGTCGTCGTGGTACAGCGACGCGAGGTGCGTGATCTCGATGGCGACCGCCGCGTCCACGACCTGCTGGGTGTTGCCCTCGCCGAGCTGCGCGATGAGGAGGGCGAGCATCGGGCGCACGCGCTTGCCGCCCGCGTCGAGGAGGTAGCGCGTGGTGACGTCGGCCACGTCGTCGGCGAACCGGACCTCGCGCAGCAGCTGCTCCTCGACGAGCGCGAGCCCGTCGTCGATGCTGCGCGCCATCCGCCGGTCGTCGGAGGACGCGAAGAGGCGCTCGGTGAGGCTGGCGTGCGAGGCGACGGAGCTGCCGCGCCGGGCGAGCGGGATGCTCGGACTCATGTTCGGCGTCCTTGTCTGTGGGGTTCTCGCGCGGTCAGGACGCGGCGGGACGGGGAGCGGCGTGACGGCCGGCGGGCTTGACGCCGCGGTGCAGCGCCACGATCCCCGCGGTGAGGTTGCGGTGCTCGACCGAGGCGAATCCCGCCTCGCGCAGCCACGAGGCCAGCGTCTCCTGGTCGGGCCAGGCCTGGATCGACTCGTTGAGGTACTCGTACGCGCTGGCGTTCGAGCTCACGAGCTTCACGAGCGACGGCGCGACGGCCTTCATGTAGAGGTCGTAGCCACGGCGCACCAGCGGCACGGGCGGGGTGCTGAACTCGCAGATGACGATGCGGCCGCCGGGCTTGAGGACGCGGAGCAGCTCGTCGAGGCCCTTCCGCGGCTCGACCACGTTGCGCAGGCCGAAGGAGATGGTGACGGCGTCGAAGGAGTCGTCGTCGAAGGGGAGGTCGGTGGCGTCCGCGTGCACGAACTCGACCCGGCCGTTGCCGGCGAGGCGGCGGCGGCCGACCTCGAGCATGCCCTCCGAGAAGTCGGCGGCGACCACGTGCGCGCCGGACGCGGCGAGCGCGGCGCTCGAGGTGCCCGTGCCCGCGGCCAGGTCGAGGATCCGCTCCCCGGCGACGGGCGCGACGGCCCGCGTGGTGGCGACGCGCCACAGCTGGTCGTTCCCTACCGACAGGAGGGTGTTCGTGCGGTCGTAGGCGCTCGAGACCTCGTCGAACATGGCCGACACCTGGCCGGGCTTCTTGCTGAGGTCTGCTCGCATCACGCGGTCAGTCTATTCGGGCGCGCTGGGCACGCGGTGGGCGGCGGCCGGATGCCCAGGGGCCCATCAGAGGACGGGGGCGACGGGAGCGGACGGGGCCGCGGCCCACGGTCGGCCCGCGGTCGGCCGGCGCCCGGCCGGCGCCCGGGGAGGCCCGGATCCCCGGCGGTAGGCTGGCATCCGTGACCGCATCCCGCGTCCGAGCGCTCCTCGTCGACACCACCCCCGTCGACTCCATCGCCCGGCTCGTCCCCCTCCTCGACGCCCGGCACCCGCTCCTGTGGCTGCGGCACGGATCCGGGATGGGCGGCATCGGCGAGGCCCTCCGGCTCGAGTTCCGCGGGCCCGACCGCGTGCGCGACGCCGCCGCCGCCTGGCGCGAGGTGGCCGCCGCGGCGACCGTGACGGATCCGCTCGGGATCCCCGGCACCGGCCTCATCGCGTTCGGCGCCTTCGCCTTCGCCGACGACTCCGCGGCGGCGAGCGTCCTGATCGTGCCGCGCGTCGTGGTCGGTCGGCGGGACGGCGTCTCGTGGGTCACCCGGATCCGCCTGGCCGACCGGGAGGACGGCGACGTCGCCTCCCCGCTCGACGCCCTGGCCGCGGGCTCGATCCCGGTGCCCGAGCGCTCCGGCGCCGAGTACCGCCTGCACCTGCGCCCCGGATCCATGGGCCCCGACGACTACGAGGCCGCCGTCGCGCGCGCCGTCGCCGCGATCGCGGCCGGCGAGGTCGAGAAGGTCGTGCTCGCGCGCGACCTCGTCGGCCGGCTCCCCCTCGGCGGCGACCTCCGGCTCGCCCTCAGCCGCTTCGCGCTCGGCTACCCGGACTGCTGGACCTACGCCGTCGACGGCCTCATCGGCGCCAGCCCCGAGACGCTCGTGCGCGTCGGCGGCGGCACGGTCGGCGCGCGCGTGCTCGCCGGCACCGTCTCGCGCGGCGCGGACGCGCGGGCCGACGCCGCCGCGGCCGCGGGCCTCGTCGCGAGCCCCAAGGACAACCAGGAGCACGCCTTCGCGCGCGACAGCGTGCTCGACGCCCTCCGCCCGCACAGCCGCGACCTCTCCACGACCGACGCGCCCTTCACGCTCAAGCTGCCGAACCTGTGGCACCTGGCGAGCGACGTCACGGGCACGCTGGGCGACGGATCCTCGTCGCTCGACCTCGTGGGCGCGCTGCACCCGACGGCCGCGGTCGCCGGGCACCCGACGGCCGCCGCCCTGGAGCTCATCGCCGCGCTCGAGCCGGCCGACCGCGGACGGTACGCCGGGCCGGTCGGCTGGGTGGCGGCCGACGGCGACGGCGAGTGGGCCATCGCGCTCCGCGGCGCCCAGGTGGATCCGTCGGGCGCCATCGTCGCGCACGCGGGCGCCGGCATCGTCGCGGGGTCCGACCCCGAGCGCGAGCGCGCCGAGACGGCGATGAAGTTCCGGCCGGTCGTGGAAGCGCTCGGCTAGGAGGCGCTCGGCCGGGCCTCCACCGGTGTCGCGCGGCGCCGCAGGAGCGCCGGCGCGGCGATGCCGCCCGCGAGGAGCGCCGCGACCGCGCCGACCACGATGCCGGGCACCGGTCCCGCCGCGTCCACCACCGCGCCGACCACGGCCGCCGCCAGCGCGACCCCCGTGTTGACGGCCGTGTTGACCCACGCGGAGGCCTCGGTGCGGACCGACGGCGCGGTCTGCGCGTCGGCGAGGAGGTAGCCCGTGACCATCGCGGGGGCGAGGAACAGGCCGACGGGGACGAGCGCGACTCCGAGCAGGAGGAGGGCGAGCGCATCCGGCGCGGCGGAGATCCGGGCCGCCACCGCGGCGAGCACGGCCGTCGCCGCGAGCATCGCGGCGACGAGGACGACCAGGCGGATCCGCGTCGGCGACCGCCACGCGCGCGACCCGTACGCGAGGCCGCCGACCGCGCTGCCCGCGGCGAACGCGGCGAGCAGCGGGCCCGCGAGCGCCGTGCTGCCGGCGCCCTCGGCCAGCGCGGCGACGGCGACCTCCACGGATCCGAGCACCGCGCCCACCCCGAGCAGCGTCACGAGCAGGGGGAGCACGAGCGGCTGGCGGAGCGGATCCGCGGACCGGCGACGCGCGCGCCCGCCGGCCGTGCGCCCGCCCTCCACCGGCGCGTCCACGGTCGACGCCGGTCGCGCGCCCTGCGCCCGGGACAGCCGCGACGACGTCATGCCGAGCGTGCCCAGCACGCTCGCGGCGGCCGACGCGAGGACGGCGACCTCGGGATCTGAGACCGCGACGAGCGCCGCCACGAGGAGCGGGCCGACCGTGAAGACGACCTCCTCCCCCACGGCGTCGAGGCTGTAGGCGCGCGTCCGCATCCGCGGATCGGGCACGAGCGCCGCCCACACGACGCGCATGGCGGCGCCGAGCGGCGGCATCGCGAGGCCGGCGAGCACGGCCGCGACGACGACGAGCCCGACGGGCGCGCCGATCCGCACCACCGCGAGCACGCCGACGAGCCCGAGCGCGTGGACGACGGCGAGCGCCACGAGCACCGTGCGCTGGCCGCGGGCGTCCACGAGCCGGGCCCGCGCGGGGGAGGCGAGCACGTTGGCGAGGCCGAACGCTCCGGTCGCGAGGCCGGCGGCGGCGAAGGAGCCGGTGCGCGACTGGATGAGGAGCAGCAGCGCGAGGGAGACCATCGCGAACGAGAGCCGGCCGAGCATCGCGGGGAGGAACACCCGGAGCGCGCCGGGCAGCGCCAGGACGGCGAGGTAGCCGGGGCGGGCGGCGGGCGGGGTCCCGTTCGCGGTCACGCGGTCACCGCATCCTCGGGCGCACCCGGCGCCGGCGGTGCGGCGGCGTCGGCCGCCAGCGCGAACAGCGCCAGCGTCGCGCTGACCCGCACGTCGTCGTCCCCCGGGCGGCGGGCGGAGTCGTCGTGGAGCACGGTGCCGAGCTCGCGGGCGAGCTCCTGCACGCGGATCCACGTGCCGGCGGAGACCGTGAGCTCGGCGTCCGTGATCACCGGCCGCGTGCCCTCCGCGTGCCGCGCCGCGCGGCGGGTCAGCTCCGCCGTGAGCGCGGCGGCCAGCGTGGGCATGGCGCCCCCGGTCAGCGCGTCGAGCCGCTCGCCGCTCGCGGGCACGTGCCGGTAGCGCTTGGCCGCTCCCCCGCGGATCCGCTCGACGCCCGCCTCCTCGAGGAGCCCGGACTCGCGCAGGCGGCGCAGGTGGTAGCTCACGTTCGCCTGCGTCTCCCCGAGCTCGCGCGCGGCCTCCGAGGCGCTCACGGGCGACCTCGTGCAGAGCGAGAGGAGGCGCAGGCGCAGCGGGTGGGCGATGACGCGGAGGTCGCGGAGGTCGGTCTCGTCGGCGGGCACGCGGCCATCCGACCACGCCCCGCACCCAACTGTCAAACATCCGTTTGGGGGTCGGGAGGATGATGCGGGCCGCTCGCCGGCATGGTCGACTCGGGCGATGACCGCATCCGACCGCACCCTCCCGATCGACGGCCTCGTCAACGCCCGCGACCTCGGCGGCATCCGCCTCCGCTCCGGCGGCACGACCCCGACCGGCGTCCTCGCCCGCTGCGAGGACGCCGACCTCATCACCGACGCCGGGTGGGAGCGCCTGCGCGAGCTCGGCTACCGCACGGTGCTCGACCTCCGCCAGCCCGCCGAGCGCGCCCGCGACACGCGCCCGCGGCCCGCGTGGGTCCACGTCGCCCACGTCGACCTCGACGGCCACGACGACCACCCGGACTTCTGGGTGCCGTACTGGGACACCGGCCTCGTCGGCACGCCCCTCTACTACCTCCCGCACCTCGCCGCGCTGCCGGAGCGCGCCGGATCCGCGCTGCGGACGATCGCCCACGCCCCCGCGGGCGGCGTCCTCTTCCACTGCGGCGCCGGACGCGATCGCACGGGCCTCATCGCCCTGGTCCTGCTCCTCGCGGTGGACGCCGAGCCGGACGACATCGTCGACGACTACCTGGAGAGCATCCGCCGCGGCCCGGAGCGGTCGGCGAACCAGGGCCAGCCCGACCTGGAGCCGGCGATCGCGGACTGCCTCGCCGAGCGCGGCACCACGAGCGAGGCGGCGTTCCGGGAGGCGATGGCGGGGATCGACCTCGAGGCGCTCGGCGACGCGGCGGGCCTCACCGGCTCGGAGCGCGAGATCCTGCGGACGTGGCGCGGCGCCATCCCCGCCTGACCCGGCACGCCCACACGCCCGCACGCCGCCGATCCGGATCCGCTACCGGACCAGCGGCACCTCGATGAGGAGCGGCGCCTCGGACGCCGTCGTGAGCGCCGCCTCCAGCTCGCCGTGCGTGGCGGCGCGCAGGTACGCCCAGCCGTAGGCCCGCGCGAGGGCCTCGAGATCCACCCGCTGGGGCGTGAACATGACGCGGTCGATGGCGGCGGGCGCGGCGGTGCGCGACACCTCGAGGCCGTCGAAGATGGTGCCGCCGCCGTCGTTGCCGACGACGACCTGGATCCGCGGGACGCGCTCGCCCGTGCCGAGGAGCAGCGAGCCGACGTCGTGCAGGAGCGTGAGGTCGCCGACGAGCACGCGCGTGATCCCCGCGGCCGCGCTCCCGGATCCGGACTGCGATGCCAGCGCGATGCCGAGCCCGGTGGAGATCGTGCCGTCGATGCCGGCGAGCCCGCGGTTGGCGTGCACGCGCACGCGCTTGCCCGGGAGCGCCCGGTCGGCCTCGCGGATGAGCCGCGACGCCCCGAGCACGAGGCGGTCGTGCGGCCAGGTCGCCTGCCAGAGGGCGCGCACGAGGTGGCGGCGGGTGACGTCGGCCCGCACGGCCGCGAGCTCGGCGCGCGCGAATTCGCGGCGCTCCGCGGGCGTGGTGCCGGAGGGGAGGAGCGGCGCGGACTCCGCGGCGGAGGCCTCGTCGAGGATCGCGCGGCTCGCCTGCACCCAGGTGCCGAGCCAGCGGCGCGCGTCGGCGGCGTCTGCGGGCTCGCCGACCACGCGCACGGCCGCCGGGTGGGCGGTGACGCGGTGGCGCGGGTCGTAGTCCTCGCCGCCGGTGGATCCCACGACGATCGCCTCCACGTCGTCGCGCCCGACGAGCAGCGGCACCTCGCGGGTGAGCGTGGGGTGGCCGAACACGATCACGCGCTCGACGCGGTCGCCGAAGCCGGGGCGGGCGAGCAGCTCGCGGAAGGAGACGACGAGGTTCGGGCCGAAGTGGGATCCGCTGGAGATCTCGGCGGCGAGCGGCCAGCCGCCGGCGCGCGCGAGCTCCTCCGCGGCCTCGCCCGCGGCATGCCCGGCGACCACGAGGGTGCGCGGGCCGTGCGGGAGGTCGAGGACGTCGGCGGGCGCGGCGGCAGGCGCGTCCGCGGTGGCAGCGACAGCGGCGGCGCGTGCCTCCGCGACGGCGTCCGTCAGGTCCGGGACCGCGACCGAGAGCGGATCCCGGAACGCCACGTTCACGTGCACGGGCGTCCGCTCGTCGCGGGCCCGGCGGTACGCGTCGCGCGCGATCGCGGCGTTCCGCGCCAGGTCGTCGTCGGTCTCCTCGGGCGCCGGCACGTCGACGACGACGACGCGGTCGCCGAGCATCCCGGGCTGCCGCGTGGTCTGGTTGCTGGCGATGCCGCGGAGCTCCGCCGGGCGGTCGCCCGTGAGCAGCAGCATCGGGACGCCCGAGTGCCAGCCCTCGAGCACGGCGGGGTGGAGGTTGGCGACGGCCGTGCCGGACGTCGTGATGACGGGCGCCGGGCGGCCGGACTCGACGCCGAGGCCGAGCGCGAGGAACGCGGCGGCGCGCTCGTCGATGCGCACGTGCAGGCGCACGCCGTCCACGCGCTCCAGCTCGGCGGCGACGAGAGCGAGGGACTGGGAGCGGGATCCGGGGCAGAGCACGACGTCGGTGACGCCCTCGGCGACGAGCGCCAGCAGCATCGCGAGCGCGCGATCCGTGGACGGGTTGCCCGTGGACGGGTCACCCGTGCGGGGCGAGGTGGAGGACGGGTGGGCGGGGACGGGGTCGGTCGCGGTCACCGGCGGTCAGGCGTCCCGGCGGCCGGGCGCGCGGTCGTCGTCGTCGCGGTTCGGGCGCGCGGGGCCGCCCGTGGCGCCCGGCCCCTTCGGGGCGTCCGGTCCCGTGCCGTCGCCGTCGAGGTCGGCGAGCTCCTGCTCCAGGCGGCGGATCCGCTCCTCCTCGGAGCGGGTGCGGCCGAGGCCGGAGAGGAAGTCGGGGTCGTCGTCCGGGCCGAGGCGGCGTCCGGATGCGCGGGCCAGGTCGGTGCGGTCCTTGCCGATCGCGAGCCAGAGGATCCCGCCGATGACGGGCACCAGGACGACCACCGCGATCCACACGGGCTTCGGGAGGCCGCGCATGCGGGTCCGCGGCGTCAGGGAGGTGTCCACGATGACGAAGACCGTGAAGAACACGATCACGACGGCGAGACCGATCAACAGGCGGGGCATCTCCCGATGGTAGCTCCGCAACCGGGGAGGACGCCGGGCGTCCAGCGAGCGGGAAGGGGGCGCTGGCCGGGCCCCGGCTGGGCGACGACGGCCTGTGCAGGCGACGGGCCCGTCCAGGCGATCGACCTATGCTGACCCGGTGAGTTCCCGTCGCTACTGGCTCGTCTACACCGTCGTCCGCATCCTCCTGTTCGCCGTCCCGTTCGGGCTGGTGGTCGCCGTGAGCCCGGACTTCTGGCCGCTGGCCGCGGTCATCGGCGCGGTGGTGTCGTTCTGCGGGTCCTACATCTTCCTGCGGAAGCAGCGCGAGGCCATGGCGGCGGATCTCGCGGCCATCGCGGCCGGCCGCAAGGCGCCCGTCGAGGACGACGACACCGAGGACGCCGCCATCGACGCGGCCGAGCGCCGTGCGCGCGCGGCCGGTGCCGCCGACGTCGCGACCGGCGTCGCGGGCACTCCGAGCGCCGGCACCCCGGACACCGCGGCGGCCGCCCCGCGCGCCGACGGCGAGGCCGAGCGCAGCTGATCCGCGCGCGTCTGATCCGCGCGCCTCAGGCCGGGTCCGCGGATCCGTCGCGTTCCACCGGCACGTAGGCGACCCACCGGCCGCCCGTCGTCGGGGGCGTGTCGCGCACCGCGGGCGGGGTCCTGCGCGTGGACGGCGCGAGGCGCCCACCGTCGACCACGAGGACCGCGAGCCTCCCGCGGCCCGCCCGCTCCCGGAGGGCGAGCAGCCGCGGGTCGCCGGTCGGCCACGTGTGGTGGTCGACCTCGAGCGCGCGGACGAGGGCGGGATCCATCGCGCTCAGAACGCGAACGCCGCCCCGAGGCCCAGGCCGAACGTCAGCGCGGCCATGCTCGTGAGCTGGAGCGACAGGATCAGCTCCTTGGGGGTGCGGCCGGTGCACGCGATGATCGCGGCCGGCAGCGCCAGCACGAGCGTGAACAGCACCAGCAGCGCCTTCGGGTAGAAGAGGAAGAAGAAGACCACGACGCCGTAGGCGATGGCGATCTCGATGCAGTAGACGATGCGGGAGCCGCGCGGGCCGAGCCGCACAGCGAGGGTGCGCTTGCCGACCTTGCCGTCCTGCTCGATGTCGCGGATGTTGTTGACCATGAGCACCGCGGCCGCGAAGCCGCCGGCCGCGACGCCGCCCAGCCAGCCCTCGCCCGTGATCATGCCGATGAGGATGAACTGCGTGCCCGCCGTCGCGACGAGCCCGAAGAACACGAAGACGACCACGTCGCCGAGGCCGGCGTAGCCGTAGGGGCGCTTCCCGCCCGTGTAGAAGTAGGCCGCGACGATGGCGACGGCGCCGACCGCGAGCAGCCACCAGTGGCCGGTGATGAGCACGATCGCGAGGCCCGCGACCGCGGCGAGGCCGAAGAACGTGAGCGCCACGGTGAGCACGGTGCGGGGCTTCGCGGCGCCGGATCCGGTGAGGCGGGCGGGGCCGACGCGCACGTCGTCGGTGCCGCGGACGCCGTCGGAGTAGTCGTTGGCGTAGTTCACGCCGATCTGCAGCAGCACCGCGACGGCGAGGCAGAGGAGCGCGAGGCCGACGGAGACGCCCTCGTCGGGGCCGAGCGCGCGGGCCGCTCCCGCGCCGATCGCGACGGGGGCGACGGCGAGCGGGAGGGTGCGGATGCGCGCGCCGGAGATCCAGTCGCGCGCGGTGGCCTTGCGCACCTTCGCCGGGTTGCCGGAGCGGGCCTTCGCCGGGGATCCCGGGCGGGTGCGGGCTGCGGACGAGGGGGCCTGCCGGGTGCGCTTCTTCTTCTGTGCCACGAGGGGCGATCCTACGCGGCGCGGGCCCGCGCGACCGCGGCGGGGCGCGCGCGGCGACCGCGGCGCTAGCGGCTGCCGCCCACCGGCGACGGCGCCCAGCCGTCCGCCGGGCAGTTCCAGCGCATGATCGCGTGGCGGCCGTGCTCGAAGCCGAGCTCGCTGAGCGTGGAGGTCGAGAGCGTGAGGATCCCGCCCGCCTCCGCGGGCAGGCCGACCCAGGCGACGGCCAGCGCGCGGATCACATGCGCGTGCGCGACGAGGAGCACGTCCTGGCCGGACTCGAGCACGGGCAGCACGCGCGCGAGCACCTCGAGCACGCGCGCGCGGACCTGGCCGGACGTCTCGCCGGGGGTATCGCCCGCGGGGACGCCGTCGGTCCAGAGGTCCCAGTGGCCGCGCTCGGACTGGATGTCGGCGGTGGTGCGGCCCTCGTACGCGCCGTAGTCGAACTCGACCAGGCGGTCGTCGACCTCGGCCTGGTCGCCGTAGCCGATGAGCTCGGCCGTGCGCTGCGCACGGGAGCGGGGGCTGGCGAGCACGAGGCCGAACTCGGTGCCCGCGAGCACGCCGCCGACCGCGCGGGCCTGCTCCTCACCGGTCGCGGTGAGGGGGATGTCGGTCGTGCCGGTGTGGCGCCCGTTGACGCTCCACTCGGTCTGCCCGTGGCGCACCATGACGATGCGGCCGCGGACCTTCTCCTGCCACTCCGGGGTGCCGGGGATCTCGGCGCGCGCGATGGCCGCATCCACCTCCGCGTACATCGGCGCGACGTCGTCGCGGGCGAGGCGCTTGGCGGTGGCGGGGTTCATGCCGGTCATCGTGGGGGTCTCCTCCGTCGCCCGGGAGGGGTGGCGGGCGACATCCGACTCTACGCCCGGGCGGATCCACGACCGGTGGGCGGCGGGATCCGCGCGGCTCAGTGCACGTGCTCCAGCAGGTCGAGCCCGACCACGCCCAGGGCGTCGCGGACGGCGAGGCGGGCGCGGAGGTCGGCGTCGTCGAAGTGGACCATGACGGCGTACGCGACCGCGCCGCGCGGCCCGCGGAGCACGCCGGCCTCGGCGCGGACGCCCGCGTCGACGCCCGTGCAGTCGACGAGCGCCATGCCGTGCTCGCCGCCGCGGCCCACGGGCGCGTCGAGCCCGAAGGACGCCGCGACCATCGAGCGATCGGTGTTGAGCGCGAGCCAGCCGACCACGCGCGTGCTCGTCTCCTCGTCGACCACCTCGCCGTGCACGAGCGACGCGAAGAGGGAGGCGAGCTCGCGGGCGGATCCCACGGAGAGCTGCGGGGCGTCGTCCGGCCCGCGGGTGCCGCGCGCCACGTCGAGGAGCGCCGTGCGACGGAGGCCGAGCGACTCGGCGCGCGTGCGCACGGCGTCGAGGCCGACGAGCCCGAGGAGCGCGTTGGTCGCGGCCGCATCGCCCGTCGCGCCGACGAGCGAGGCCAGATCCGTGACGGGAAGCGACGGCACCACGAGGTGGCGCCACAGGCCCGCGGTGCCGCCCTCGTCGTCCGGCCGGCGATCCACGAGGTGCAGCGGCGAGAGGTCGCCCCCGGTCATGCGCGCGGACAGCTCGACGAGGAGGAGCACGCGCCCGAGGCCGGCCGCGGGCAGGGCGACGTGGTCGTCGACCGCGAGCACGACGTCGCCCGAGTCGAGGTCGGTGGCACGGGCCGCGACCCGCATCCCGTCGAGGGCGAGGCCGCCGAGCGCGCGGAAGGCGGAGCGGAAGCCGTCGGTCGATTCCTGCCCCGCGTGGCGCGCGGCACCGCCCCCGGTGTGCCGGGAGCGGCGTCGCGGATCCTCGCCGGCGGCGGCCATCGCGCGGCGCGTCACCAGATGGTGACGCGGGCCTCCTCGTCGAGCCAGAGGCCGTCGCCCGGCTGCACGTCGAACGTGTCGTAGAACGCGTCGATGTTGCGGACGATCTGGTTGCAGCGGAACTCGTTCGGCGCGTGCGGGTCGATGGCGAGCAGGCGCGTCACCTCGGCGTCGCGTCCCTTCTGCTGCCAGGCCTGCGCCCAGGAGAGGAAGAAGCGCTCCGCGCCCGTGAGGCCGTCGATGACGGGCGGCTCGGCGCCCTCGAGCGAGAGGAGGTACGCCTTCCACGCGATGGAGAGGCCGCCCAGGTCGCCGATGTTCTCGCCGATCGTGAGCGCGCCGTTCACGTGCGGAGCGTCGTCGGACGTGAGCTGCGCCGGCACGAGCGCGTCGTACTGCTCGATGAGCGACGCCGTGCGCTCCTCGAACGCGGCGCGGTCGGCCGGGGTCCACCAGTCGGTGAGGCGGCCGTCGCCGTCGTAGCGCGAGCCCTGGTCGTCGAAGCCGTGGCCGATCTCGTGCCCGATGACCGCGCCGATCGCGCCGTAGTCCGCGGCCGGATCCCGCGCCTCGTCGAAGAACGGGAACTGCAGGATCGCGGCCGGGAAGACGATCTCGTTGAAGCCGGGGTTGTAGTACGCGTTGATGGTCTGCGGCGTCATGAACCACTCGTCGCGGTCGAGCGGCGCGCCGATCTTGGCGAGCTCGCGGCGCGTCTCGAAGCGGGCGGTCGCGCGCACGTTGCCCACGAGGTCGGTCGAGTCGATCTCGAGCGCCGAGTAGTCGCGCCACCTGTCGGGGAAGCCGATCTTCGGGGTGAACTTCTCGAGCTTCTCGAGCGCCCGCGCGCGCGTCTCCGCGGTCATCCAGTCGAGCCCGGAGATGGACTGCCGGTACGCCTCCACGAGGTGGCCGACGAGCACGTCCATCTCGGCCTTCGCGGTGGGCGAGAAGTGGCGCTCGACGTAGATGCGGCCGATGGCCTCCCCCATGGATCCCTCCACCAGCGAGACGCCGCGCTTCCAGCGCACGCGCTGCTCGGGCGCGCCCGTGAGCGTGCGGCCGTAGAAGTCGAAGGACGCCTCCGAGAAGGCCTTCGGCAGCAGCGCCGCGTTCGAGCGGACGACCTGCCAGGTGAGCCAGTCGCGGAGCGCGGGCACCTCGGCGTCGGTCAGCAGGGCGCCGAGGCCCTCCGCGAAGCTCGGCTCGCGGAGCACGACCTCGTCGAGCGCGGCGGCGGGGGCGTCGAGGGCGTCGCGCCAGACGTCGAGGTCGGCGCCGGCGGCCCGCGCCACGCGGTCGCGGAGCTCCGCCCAGGTGACGAGGTTGTAGGTGGCCTGGCTGTCGCGGGTGCGGACGTTGTCCCAGTGGGCGGCGGCGATGCGGGTCTCGAGGTCGAGGATCCGGTCGGCGCGGCCCGCGGGGTCGTCGAGCCGGGCGAGGTCGAGCATGCGCTCGACGAACGCGCGGTAGGCGTCGCGGACGGCGGCGTGGCCCTCCTCGCGGTAGTAGCTCTCGTCGGGGAGGCCGATGCCGCCCTGCTCGATCTGCACGACGTAGCGCTCGGGATCCCCCGGGTCGTTGTCGACGAAGAGGCCGAGCAGGCCGCTGACGTTGGTCTGCTCGAGCGCGCCGAGCGTGCGGAGGAAGGACGGGACGTCGGCGACCGCGGCGGCCGCATCGAGGTGGTCGCGGATCGGCTCGATGCCGAGCGCCTCCACCCTCTCCTCGTCCATGAAGCTCGTGAAGAGGTCGCCGAAGCGGCGCTCCTCGGTGCCGGGCTCGGCGTCGACGGCCTCCTCGATGATCACCCGCACCGCCTCCTCGGCCGCCTCGGCGAGCTGGTGGAACGAGCCCCATCGGGCCTTGTCGTCGGGGATCTCGGTGCGGTCGAGCCAGCGCCCGTTCACGTGGAGGTAGAGGTCGTCCTGCGGGCGCACCCCCTGGTCCAGCTCGTCGGTGCGGATCCCGGTCGGAGGTGTCTCGGCGCTCATGGGCACGAGCCTAGGGGCGTCTCCCGCGCGCGTCCCGGGAGCGTGCGGCGAGGACGGGCGAGCGGAGAGGGCCCCCGGGAGCGCGCGCCGGTTCCGCCCCGCGAAACGCCACCGCAACACGGCGTCGCTACGCTCGCCGATCGGGGCGTCTCCCCACACACCCGCGCGAGAGCAGGCGAGCATGGCCCGACAGATCTGGACCCTCCACGGCGACGGCAAGGCGGTCGCCACCTCCGCGGTCGTCGGCCCCGGCGAGCGCCTCACCTGGCCCCGCACCATCGGGCTCGGGATGCAGCACGTCGTCGCGATGTTCGGCGCGACCTTCCTCGTGCCCGCGCTCACGGGCTTCCCGCCCACGACCACGCTGTTCTTCTCGGGGCTCGGGACGATCCTGTTCCTCCTGATCACGAAGAACCGGCTGCCGAGCTACCTCGGCTCGTCGTTCGCGTTCATCGCGCCGATCACGGCGGCGAACGCGGCGACGGCGTCCGGCGGCGGCGGCATCGGGGCGGCGCTCGCGGGCATCGTCGCGGTCGGCGTGATGCTGGCGGTCATCGGCGGCATCGTGCAGCTCACGGGCACCGGCTGGATCGACGCGCTGCTCCCGCCCGTGGTCGCCGGCGCGATCGTCGCGCTCATCGGCTTCAACCTCGCCTCCGCCGCGCGCGACAACTTCGCGCTGGCGCCCGTGACGGCGACCATCACGCTCGCCGCCGTGATCCTCTCCACGGTGCTGTTCCGCGGGATCCTCGGCCGGCTGTCCATCGTGCTCGGCGTGGTCGTCGGCTACGTCGTGGCCGCGATCCGCGGCGAGATCGTGTTCGACCCGATCGGGTCCGCCGCCTGGATCGGGCTGCCCGAGTTCCACGCGCCCGAGATCACGCCGCAGTTCTGGGCGCTGCTGCCCGCGTTCCTGCCCGTGGTGCTCGTGCTGGTCGCGGAGAACGTGGGGCACATCCGCGGCGTCGCGCAGATGACCGACGGATCGGTGAACAGGCTGACCGGCCGCGCGCTGCTCGCCGACGGCCTCGCGACCGTGCTCGCCGGCCTCGGCGGTGGATCCGGCACCACGACCTACGGCGAGAACATCGGCGTGATGGCCGCCACGCGCGTCTACTCGACCGCCGCGTACTGGGTCGCCGGCGCGTTCGCCGTGCTGCTCGGCCTCTCGCCCAAGGTCGGCGCCGTGATCAACACGATCCCGGCCGGCGTGCTCGGCGGCGTGACGACCGCGCTCTACGGCCTCATCGGGATCATCGGCGTGAAGATCTGGCTGGACAACAGGGTGGACTTCTCGAAGCCCGTCAACCAGCTCACGGCGGCGACCGCGCTCATCGTCGCGATCGCGCCGTTCACCTTCACGCTCGGCACCGTCTCGTTCAACGGCATCGCGCTCGGCACCATCGCGGCCATCGTGATCTACCACGTGATGCACACGGTCGCGCGGCTCCGCGGGACCGACTGACCCGACCGACCCGACGGCCTGCCGCGGAACGAGGATCCGCTCACGGCCAGGCGCCGTCCGCGTGGCCTAGCATCGCGGGAGCGCCGCCCGTCGGCCGGGCGTCCGCGAGCCGGGCCCCGCCATCGCGGGCTCGTCCCCGTCCGCACCGACCGCAGGAGAACCACCCGCCATGCACACGCCTGCGCGCCGAGCCGGCGCCGCCCGGTGACCGCGGACGAGTCGCTCGCCGCGCATGCCGCCCGCCCGCCGGCCCGCGGGATCATGGCGCGCCCGTGGCTGGCCTTCGCGCTCTGCCACCTCTGGCTCATCACGCTCAACCTGATCGGCCCCACCTCCGCGCTCACCGACGTGACGGACACCTACCGCCTGTGGATGCAGGAGGGCATGGCCGGCGGCGGCTGGGTGGGCATCGACCTGCCGTGGGTGTACCCGATCCTCGCGGCCGTGCCCATGCTCATCTCCCTCGTCGGCGGCACCGTGCTCTACGGCACGGTGTGGCTCGCGCTGGTCACGCTGCTCGACGCCGGCGCGTTCGCGCTGCTCCTCCGCATCCGGCGCGGACGCGGCCTCGGGCCCGCCGCGTGGTGGCTCGGCTTCCTCGTGGCGCTCGGGCCGGTCTCGCTCGGCCGGATCGACGCGGTCACCGTGCCGCTCGCCCTCGCCGGCCTGCTCGTGCTCGCGAGCCGGCCCGCCCTCGCCTCCGCGCTCCTCACCGTCGGCGCCTGGGTGAAGGTCTGGCCGGCAGCCCTGCTGCTCACGGCGGTGATCGCCCGCCGCGGGCTCGCGCGCGGCACGGTCGTCGTCACCGCGCTGGGCACGACGGCCGTGGTCGTGGCCGGATCCCTCGCCATCGGCAGCGGCGCGAACGTCCTGGGCTTCGTGGGCCAGCAGACCGGCCGCGGGCTCCAGGTCGAGTCGACCGCCGCGCTGTACCACCTGTGGCGGATCGTCGCGGGCGACGACCGGTACCGCGTGTACGACGACCTGCGCATCATCACGTTCCAGGTGTCGGGCCCGGGGGTGGACGCGGTCGCGGCCGCGCTCACGCCGATCATGGTGGGCGTCGTGCTCGTCGTGACGCTGCTCGGGATCCGGGCGCACCTCCGCGGCGCCTCCCCCGCCGCGCTGATGGGGCCGCTGTCGCTCGCGCTCGTCGCCGCCCTCATCGTGACGAACAAGGTCGGCTCGCCGCAGTACGTGTCGTGGTTCGCCGTGCCGATCATCGTGATGCTCGTGCACGACCGGCGCGCCACCGGCACGGAGCTCGTGGCGCGCCTCGGGCTCGTCGTGGCCGCGCTCACGCAGCTCGTCTTCCCCTACGCCTACACGCTGCTCACCTCCGCGGTGCCCGTCATGGTCGCGGTCATCACCCTGCGCGACCTCGCGGAGATCGCGCTGCTGGCGGTCGCCGTGGTGCAGCTGGTCCGGCTGGGCGCCGTGGAGGTCGACCGGATCCCGCGGGCCGGGATCCGCCGCACCCGGCGGGCCACGCCGCGGCCGGTGCGCCCCGCGCTCGGCGCGCGCGTGCTCGACGCGCGGGCCGCGGCGCCCGTCCGTCAGGAGCGCGGCACCGCCTGAGCGAGGGCGGCGAGCACGGACTCGGACGTGGCGACCGCGCCGAACACGCCGCCCTGCATCGTGACCATCCGGAGCGCCGCGTCGTGGTTCGCCGGATCCGTGGCGCCCGTGCAGTCCGACAGCACCAGGCACTCGTAGCCGCGGTCGTTCGCCTCGCGCATGGTCGTGGAGACGCAGACGTCGGTGGTGATGCCCGTGAGGATCAGCCGGTCGATGCCGCGCGCCCGGAGCACGAGGTCGAGGTCGGTGGCGTAGAAGGCGCCCTTGCCGGGCTTGTCGATCACGGGCTCGCCGGGGAGCGGGGCCACCTCGGGGACGATCTCCCAGCCGGGCTCGCCGCGCACGAGGATCCGTCCGCACGGACCCACGCTGCCGATCTCGGCGCCCGCGCGCTCCGAGCGCCACCGCTTGTTCGCGGGCAGGTCGGAGAGGTCGGGGCGGTGGCCCTCGCGCGTGTGGATCACCGTCATGCCGAGCGCGCGCACCCGCTCGAGCAGCCGCGCGGTCGGCGCGAGGCCGGCGCGGGTGAGGGCGAGGTCGTAGCCCATGCGGTCGACGTAGCCGCCGACGCCGCAGAAGTCGACCTGCCAGTCGATGCAGACCACCGCCGTGCGGGCGACGTCGACGGCGCCGTCGTAGGGCCAGGCGTAGGGATCCGCCGCGACGGGCGTGGTGCCGGCGACGACCGCGGCCGCGGCGGCGGCGCTCACGAGCGGGCCTCCGCCGCGTCGACGGCCGCGGCCAGCGGGGCACGCGCACGTCCTGCGGCGTCCGCGACGACGATCACGACCGCGCCGACGACCATGCCCACGACCGCGGTCGAGAGGAAGTCGGCGTACGCGTGGGCCACCAGCGCGACGACGGCGCCGACCGCCCAGCCGACGAAGGCGGGGGCCCGCCAGGCGCTGCGGGCGACGACGGATCCGGCCGCCGCGCGTCGCGGCGCGAGCAGCAGCTGGTCGACGATGAGCACGGCGCCGATGGGCGGCACGATCACCCCCAGCAGGTTCAGCCAGGTCTCGAAGTACGACCAGATGCCGGCGGCCGCGAGGACGACGCCCACCGCGCCGAGCACGAGGGTCGTGCGGCGCATGCGCATGACGGTGAGCTGGCTCCAGCCGACGGCGCCGTTGTAGAGGCAGTGGGCGCACACGGATCCGAGGTTCACCACCACGAACAGCACGGCGAGCGGCACGAGGGCGCCGCCCTGCGCGACGAGGATCCCGAGGAAGTCGCCGCCCGCGGTCCCCGGGTCGGTCGCGCCGCCCAGCGCGACGACGAGGCCGCCGACCACGAGCGCGATCGCGTTGCCGAACGGGAACGCCGCGAGCGTCGCGAGCACGGCCTGCCGGCCCGAGCGCGCCCAGCGCGTGAAGTCGGCGGTCATGGTGCCGGAGTCGGCGAAGAGCGCGACGACCAGCGTCACGGCGGCGCCGAAGCTCAACGCGCCGGCTCCCGCCGCGGGCGCGGTCTGCAGCTCCGCGCCACCCGGCCGAGTGGCCACGATCACGACGGCGACCGCCCCGAGCACGAGGTAGAGGGGCGCGGCGACCACGCCGATCCAGGAGAGCGCGCGGATGCCGAGCAGCGTGACCGCGACGAAGAGGAGGCCCGCCACGAGCGTGGTGCCCGTCTGGTCCCAGCCGAGGCTGCCGTGCAGCGTGGATCCGGTGAGCCCGGTCTGGAACGCGAACCAGCCGATGACCACGGTCGCGAGGAAGCCCGCCGGCACGACGTACCCCTTCGCCCCGAACGTGCGCATGGCCATGAGCGCGAAGCTCTCGCCGCTGCGGCCGGCCAGGTAGCTGAGCGCCCCGACGTAGACCATGAGGACGAGCGTGCCGACCGCGATGGCGCCCATGCCCGGCCAGAAGCCGAGCGAGTGGACGACCAGGCCGCCGAACACGGCGCAGGTGAGGATCATCGGGAAGCCGAGCCAGACGGCCGCGACCGACGCGGTGCGACGGCGCGCGTGCGGGGGAACGGGCTCCGACTCGTACTCGGAGAACGCGGGGCGGTCGGCGGGATCCGGGGCGGCGGGGTCGGCGTGGCGCGCGACCGGCGGGGCGGCGGGGTGCGACATGGGATCTCCTGAGGAGTCGGGTGACGCCGGCGGGGGATCCGGCTGCGCCCTATAGGAACATCCGCGTCGCTCGCGAGCGTTTCTGCGGTGTTTCGGGGATGTGAAACACGTCTGGGTGATGGCCTGGTGGCGGATCCTATAATCGGGATCATGCCCACCCCCGCCCTGGTCCCCGCCCGTCTCGGCGCCGCGGAGCGCGTGCGGGTGCTGCTCGAGGAGGAGATCCTCGGCGGCGTCATCGCCCCCGGATCCCGCGTGAAGGCCGACGAGGTCGCCCAGCGCATGGGCACGAGCCACATCCCCGTGCGCGAGGCGCTGCGGGCGCTCGAGGCCGACGGCTGGGTCGTGCACCGCGCGCACGAGGGCATGTCGGTGCGGCCGCGCGAGCTGTCCGAGCTGGTGGACCTCTTCGAGGCACGCGCCCTCGTCGAGCCGCGCGCGGTGGAGCTCGCCGCGGGGCGCCGCACCGCCGACGACCTCCGCGAGCTCGACCGGGTGATCCGCCTGCAGGAGCGCACCCAGGACCCGGCCGACCTCGCGCGCCTCAACTACGACTTCCACGTGGCGCTCGCGTCCGCCGCGCACAACAGCACGCTGGCGCAGGTCGTCGAGTCGATGTCGAAGCGCGTGCGCTTCCACTACCTGCCCGCGGCGAGCGCCCGCCGGCCCGACTCGCTCGCCGACCACCGCGAGCTGCTGGCGCTGGTGGAGCGGCGCGAGGGCGAGCGGGCGGCGGATCTGGCGCGCCGGCACATCGAGGCGACGCGCGTCGACGCGTGCGCGGCGCTCGAGGAAATCCTGCGCCCGGAGGCCGACGCCGACTTGGTTCGCCTACCGGGACGACTCGCTCGATGACATTCCAGATGAACTCGGTGCCCTCAGGCGACGGTCGGAACCAAACCTCGGAGGAACTGATTGATGTCGCGGGACGTGACACCGATGCGCTCCGCCGCCTTCGACACCTGGACCTTGTTGTCCCCGAATAGGACCTTGCGGAGCAACAGGGAGGTCTCGGGGATCATCCCGTCGGGCTCGCCTGAGCGGTATCCCGCGTCGGACAGCGCAATGCACGTGGAGCGGTACTGCCAATCTCCGATCAGATCGAGATCGCGGAGACGATGAGTCATCGCCATCGCCGAGACCTTCCACGACGCTCGAGCACGGAGGATGCGGTTGACGCTCGCGCCGCGCATGTCCTGGGCCAGGATTCCTGATCTGGGCATCAGGAAGGCCGCTGCAAAGCGGTTGGCCTCCGCCTCGCGCTCCTTCGAATCCGCAGGGGTCATCTCCCGCTCATCGTGCAACACGAGATGTCCCAGCTCATGAGCGAGGTCGAACCGCTGGCGCTCGCCGGACTTGAAGGTGTTCACGACGGCCACGGGAACACCGTCGCGAACGAACGAGAACGCGTCGATCTCGACGAGATCATGCGAGAGCCCGACCACGCGCACGCCCTTCGCCTCGAGGAGATGCAGAATGTTCGAGATCGGCTTGTCCCCGAGAGCCCATCTGCGGCGAAGGAGCTCCGCAGCCTGCTCGGGTTCGTGCTTGTCGTACGTGGGCAGATCTGGGGCCGGCAAGGTCAGGGTCTCTTCGACGAATGAGAAGAAGTCGAGTGCGATAGTCGCTGAGGCCAGCACCGCGTCACGTTTCGCAGCACTCGTCCTGCTCAGCTTCCTGAAGCTGACCGCTTCCACACGGAGGACGTCGACCGGCTCTCGGGTGAGGAACGAGGCGGGAAGCATCAAGGCGCTCGCCAGCTTGCCCACCGTCTCGGGGGACGGCTCCTGCCCCTTGTCGTTCTCGTAGTTGGAGAGTGACCTTGGCGAAACGCCGCTCTCCATGGACAGCTGCGTGAGTGTCCATCCCAACCGCTGGCGGGCGAGCTTAAGGCGTGATGAATCGAACAAGACGGGATCGGGTCCGGTTTCAGGAGCGAGGCGTGACGGGTACATCGAATGCAGCCGCATCCCCGTCGCCGTCGTCGAGCGGGAAGACGGAGAAGTCCTCATCGTCCATCAACGAGGGCAGCGGGATCCGCTCCTCCCAGGCCACCACGGCACCGGAGGAGTCCAGCCCCGAGGGCTTGGCGACCGCGATGTTCAGCCCCTGATCGACTAGCTCATGGAGGACGAACCACAAGGGAGCGTCCGCCGCGTCACCCCTCGCTCCAGCTTCCGAACGGAACTCTGGAAGGTCCAACGCCGACTGGGGAGCAGGAGCGCCAACCGCACGCGCAGTCGCTGGCCCCTTCTTCCTCGTACGTGGCTGCACCCGCGGGTCGGCGCTCGCGACGTTGGTGGCCGAAGACACGGTGAGGGCCAGGCGACCGTCGGAATGGACGAGCCGCGGTTGCCCGTCGACCTCATGGGGGCTCCAGCCCAGGAGGACCAAACGTTGTGCCAAGTTCTCGAACGAATCTTGGTAGAGGTCACTGCCCTTTGCCGACTTGGTGGCCAACGCGGATCGATTTCGCGCGTGATCGAGGGCAGGCCGCAAGGCATCGTGGATGAGTGCGATGGAGAGGCCGAGTCGTGCGAGACGCGACTCCACGTTCGGATCGGGCGTGGGCTCCTTGATCAGCGCGTCAGCCATGAGATCTCCTTCGGTTGCGCATAACCCTACCGCAGTTGTGGTCGTGAATCACGCAATCCTCTTGGGGATACGCGACTCAGAGCCCGAGCAGCCGCTCCAGCGCCGGATCCTCGAGGGACTCCAGCACGAGATCCGCGCCCGCGCCGCGCAGCTCATCCGCGGAATAGTGGCCGCTCGCGACGCCGACCGCGGTCGCGCCCGCGTCGTGCGCCGAGGTGATGTCGTTCGGGGTGTCGCCGACGACGAGCACCTCGTCGCGCGCGGGCGCGGCACCGCGCAGGGTGCCGGCCGTCGCGATCGCCCGGCGCACGACGTCGACGCGGTCGGGCGAGTCGGATCCGTACGCGCCGAACACGAAGAACCGGCCGAGCCGCGCGGGTTCCATCTTCGTGCGGGCCGCGCCCTCCATCGCGCCGGAGACGACGCCGAGGATCACGCCCGCGTCGGCGAGCCGGTCGAGCAGCGCCTCGGCGCCGTCGAGCACGCGGTAGCCATCGGAGACGCGGATGTCGTCGGCGAGATGGCGGAGGTAGGAGGCGTAGAGGCGGGCGAGCTCGGCGGGCTGCGGATCCCGGCCCATCACGCCGCGGAAGGTCGCGGCGCCGACCTGCGGATCCGTCTCCCCCGCCGACGAGTGCTCGCCGATGTCGGCCTCCACGTCGTGCAGGTCGCGGAACGCCATCGCCCAGCTGCGGGCGCCGGACCCGCCCGTGTGGATGAGGGTCTCGTCGATGTCGAAGAGGACGGCGGGCGGGGTGCGATCGGTGTCGGCCATCCCTCCATCGTGCTCCGGGCGGCGCGACGCGCCCAACCGCGGGACCGGATCAGGACGAGCGGCGCGCGCGGACCCGCTCGGTGGTGCGCGCGATGACGCGCAGGCTGTCGATGAGCGTCGCGATCTGCGCGCGGCTGAGGTCGGCGAGCACCTCGTCCTCGTCGGCGACGAGGCGGCGCATGGCCCGGTCGACGCGCTCGATGCCGAACGGCGTGAGCACCACGAGCCGGCTGCGGCCGCCGGCCGGATCCTCCTCGCGCGTGATGAAGGAGCGCGCGGTAAGCCGGTTGACCCGGTGCACGAGGCTGCCCGTGTCGGTGCCGAGGCGCTCGGCGAGCCCGGCGCGCGTGAGGCCCGCGTCGCCCTGCTGGCGGAGGACGGAGAGGAACTCGAACTCGCTCGTGGTGAGGCCCTCGGCGGCGAACGCGCCCTCGCGGATCCGCTGCATCTGCGGCAGCAGGCGCCGCAGCCTCGACACCACGTCGAGCGGCGCGAAGTCGACGTCGGGCATGGCCGCGCCCCACGCGTCGATCACCAGGTCGACGTCGTCGTCATCCTTCATCGGGACTCCCACCGTCGCGTCCACGGTACCGGGACCGGCGGGCTCGGCGAGCCGCCGCGGGCGCGACGGACGGCGGATGTCGCGGGGCGTCGCGGACCGCGGATCCGGCCGCCCGCTCCGGCAGGATGTGCGCATGACCCGGCCGCTCCCCCTCCCCGACCGCCCGCTGGTGCTCGACGGCGGCCTCGGCACGCTGCTGGAGGCGCGCGGGCACGACCTCTCGGATCCGCTGTGGAGCGCGCGCGTGCTGGCCGACGAGCCCGACGCGGTGCGGGCGGCGCACGCCGAGTTCTTCCGCGCGGGCGCGGACGTCGCGATCACGGCGTCGTACCAGGTGGGGTTCGCGGCCTTCGCGGCGCGGGGGCTGGGAACGGCGGAGACGGAGGCGCTGCTGCGGGCGAGCGTGCGGCTCGCGGCCGAGGCGAGGGACGAGGTCGCGCGGGCGGACGCCCCCGGCGCGGGCCGCGACCGGTGGATCGCCGCGTCCGTCGGCCCGTACGGCGCGACGCTCGGCGACGGCTCCGAGTACGCGGGATCCACCGGCCTGACGCGCGGCGAGCTCCGCCGCTGGCACGCCCCGCGCTTCGCCGTGCTCGCCGACGCCGGCGCCGACCTCCTCGCCTGCGAGACCATCCCGAGCCTCGACGAGGGCCGCGCGCTGGTGGATCTCGCGCGCGGCTCGGGCGCGTCCGCCTGGCTCGCGTTCACGGTCGCGGGCGGGCGGCTGCGCTCGGGCGAGCCGATGGCCGAGGGGTTCCGGCTCGCGGATGAGGCCGACGAGGTCGTGGCCGTGGGGATCAACTGCGCGCACCCCGAGGAGGTGCCGGCCGCGATCGCCGCCGCCCGGAACGCCACCGACCGGCCGGTCGTCGTCTACCCGAACTCCGGCGAGCGCTGGGACGCGGTCGCGCGCGCCTGGGGCGGTGACCCGGCGCTGCCGGCCGTCGACGCGTGGATCCGGGCGGGCGCGAGCCTCGTGGGCGGGTGCTGCCGGGTCGGCCCTGACGAGATCCGGCGCATGCGGGACGCGCTGGGCTGACCGCCGGCACGATCGTGGGCGCACCCTGGCGCGTCGATCCGGATCGCGCAACCGGCAGCGCCCCAATCGTCGTGCGCCGACCCGGCGTCGACGCGCGGCACCGCGCGGATCGACTCCATCGGCGTCCGCGCGTCCTCCCAGCGGATGCGGAGGCTTCCCACCGGGCACCCAGGGACCCGGAGCGGGATGGGTCCAGCACATCGAACCGATGACCGGGCCCCGCTGGAGCCCCTACAGGAGGACGATCCGCATGACCATCACCCGCAGCACCGCTCGCCGCCTCGGATCCGTCGGGGCCACCGCCGCACTCATCGCCGTGGGCCTCGCCGTCCCGACCGCCGCGAACGCCGCCCCGACCGAATGCGAGCCGGGTACCGTCTCGACCACGCTCACCAAGGACTCGTCGAACCGCGTGGTCGCCGGGTCGCAGACCTCCACCGCCACCACCGGCGGCCCGCTCTCCGCGACCGTGTCCGCCGACGTGACGCGCGGGTCCACGGTGTCGGCCGGCGCATCGATCGGGCCTCTGATGGGCGCCATCACGTTGCAGGTCAGCGCGACCGCGACCGAGTCCGCCTCATGGTCCGCCGGCTCCACGCTCGGACCGGTCGACGTGCCCGCCGGAGGGACGCTCACCGCCACGTACGGATTCGAGGACATCTCGTGGTCGGGCACGACGACGACGTGCATGAACGACGGCCAGCTCGGCACCCCGCAGACCGTGTCCGGCACCGTCCAGGGCGCGACCTGGGTCGACTACGCGGTGGGCTGATCCGGCTCCCCACGACAGCGCGACACGACGACGGCCCGCCCCCGCGAGGGGACGGGCCGTCGTGGCGTGCGGATCCGCGTCGGGTGCGGATCCGGGCGGGTCAGGCGCCCGCGACCGCCTGGCGGAGGCCGTCGGCGAGCGACGTGGTGGGACGCCCGAGCAGGCGCGCGAGGTCGCCCGTCTCGTCGTCGAGCTGGCCGGCGGCGGTGGCGGCGTCGAGGCCCACGACGAAGCCGACGGTGCCCTCGTCGAGGCCGGCGCCGCCGAGGATCCGCGCGTGCTCCTCGCTCGAGACCTGCGACACGGGGACGGGCTGGCCGAGGATGCCGGAGATCGCCTGGGCGAGGTCGTCCTGGGTCCAGCGCTCGTCGCCCGCGAGCTCGAGGGTCTGCCCGGCGAGCGAGTCGTCGAGGGCCGCGACCGCGGTGGCCTCGGCGAAGTCGGCGATGGTGGCGCTGGCGACGCGGCCGTCGCCCGCGCTGGTGAGGAGCGCGCCCGTCTGCTTCACGGTGTCGACCGTGCCCGCGTAGTTCTCGGTGTACCAGCCGTTGCGGAGCAGCGTGACGGGCACGCCCGAGGCGGCGAGCACCTCCTCCGTGGCCTTGTGCTCGCCCGCGATGAAGAGCTCGGTGGTGGAGGCCCGGAGGACGCTCGTGTAGAGGATCCGGCCGACGCCCGCGGCCTTCGCGGCCTCGATGACGGTGGTGTGCTGCGGCACGCGCTGGCCGACCTCGCTGCCGGAGACGAGCACGAGGGTGTCGCCGGGCTGGATGGCGGCGGCGACGCTCTCGGCGTCCGTGTACTCGAGGCGCGCGGTGCGGACGCCCTGCGCGGCGAGGTCGGCGAGGGCCTCGGGGCGGCGCGCGGTGGCGAGCACGTCGGAGGCGGCGGCGCCGCGGGCGAGGAGGGACGCGACGATGCGCGATCCGAGGCGGCCGGTGGCGGCGGTGACGACGATGGTCATGGGGGTGCCTTTCGAGTCGAGAGGAGCGGTACGCCGGGGTCAACGACTCCGTCGCCGAGTACCTTCCCACAGAGGGGTACCCACCTTCTGGTAAGTTGTGGGATGTGACGCAGATGAGCTTCCGGGTGAGCCGCGACCGACCCGGCGTGACCGAGGGCCGCTACCCCGCGAACTGCCCGTCGCGCACGCTGCTCGACCACATCACGAGCAAGTGGGGCGTGCTCGTGCTCCTCGCGCTCGGCGAGCGGTCGCGCCGCTGGGGCGAGCTGCGACGCGAGGTCGAGGGCATCAGCGAGAAGATGCTCGCCTCCACGCTGCGCACGCTCGCCGACGACGGGCTCGTGATCCGCGAGGCGCAGCCCACGATCCCGCCGCGGGTCGACTACCGGCTCACCGAGCTCGGCCACGAGGTGAGCGCCCGGCTCGTGCCGCTGATGGACCTCGTGATGGACATCACCGAGGACACGTCGCCGCTGGCGTCGCGCCGACCCTAGGCTGGATCCGGCAGCCGGGGAATCGGCGCCGCCCGCCCGCGCCACGGCGCCACCGCCGCCCGCGCCACCCGGCCAGAGAGAGACCGACGATGCCCTCCCCGTCCGCGCCGACGCTGTCGCGCACGTCCGCCCCGACCCGCGAGGTGCGCCGCGCGCGCGTCGCGGTCGGCATCCTCTTCTTCACGAACGGCGCGATCTTCGCGAACCTGCTGCCGCGCTACCCGTCCATCAAGGCGGAGCTCGGGCTGACCAACGTCGAGTTCGGCGCCGCGGTCGCCGCCTCCCCGCTCGGCGCGCTCATCGCCGGGCTCGCCGCGGGCGTGCTCATCCGCCGGTACCGGTCGGCGCGCGTGGCGGTCGCCGCGACCGTGGTGGCCTCCATCGGGATCCTGCTGGCCGGCCTCGCGCCCGGCTGGCTCGTGCTCGCGATGGCGCTGTTCCTCGCGGGCGCCATGGACTCGATCACCGACGTCGCGCAGAACTCGCACGCGCTCCGGGTGCAGCGGCTGTACGGGCGGTCGATCATCAACTCGTTCCACGCGGTCTGGTCGATCGGCGCGGTCGCCGGCGGGCTGATGGGCGCGGCCGCCGCGCAGATCGGGCTGCCGCTCATCGTGCACCTCTCCATCTCGGCCGTGCTGTTCAGCGCGCTGGCCCTGCTGTCGCTGCTGTGGCTCCTGACGGGTCCGGAGCCGGAGCCCGGCGAGGGAGGCGCCGCCCACGCGCACGCGCCGGATCCCGAGGGCGGCGTCGCGCGCGGCGCCTCCCCGCGCGCGCTCGGCCTCGTCGCGAAGTACGGCGTACTGCTCGCGCTCGTGATCATCGCGTCCGGCGGCGCCATCGTCGAGGACGCGGGCAGCACCTGGTCGGCCATCTACCTCTCGCGCGACCTCGGCGCGTCGGCCTTCGTCGCCGGCCTCGGCTTCATCTCCCTGCAGGGCATGCAGTTCATCGGCCGGATGCTCGGCGACCGCATGGTCGACCGCTTCGGCCAGCGCGCCGTCGCCCGCCTCGGCGGCGTCCTCGTGCTCGTCGGCATGGGCGGGGCGCTCGCGTTCCCGGGCGTGGTCGGCACCATCATCGGCTTCGGCGTCGCGGGCTTCGGCGTCGCGACCCTCATCCCGGCCGCGATGCAGGCCGCCGACGAGCTCCCCGGGTTCAAGCCCGGCACTGGCCTCACGATCGTCGGCTGGCTGCTTCGGCTCGGCTTCCTCGTCTCGCCGCCCGTGGTCGGCGCCATCGCGGACGCGTCGTCGCTGCGGTTCGGCCTGATCTTCATCCCGGCGGCCGGTCTCCTCGTGCTCGTGTTCTCGCGCGTGCTGGCGACCAGGCGCGCGCACCCGCCGGCGCAGGCGGCGCCGGGGGCGGGATCGGCCGCCGGCTCCTAGGGCGAGCGCGGGCGGATCCGCTCACGGGCTCCTGCGAGTGCCGTCGCGCACGCCGTCGCCGCGGGAGAGTGGGCGCACGCCGCCCGCCGCGCCACCCGAGAGGATCGCCATGTCCACCGACCTGCCCGGAGGGCTGTTCCCGCTCGCCCACGACCTCACCGTCACGCGCTTCGGCTACGGCGCCATGCAGCTCGCGGGGCCGCGCGTGTTCGGGCCGCCCGCGGATCCGGAGGCCGCCCGCGCCGTGCTGCGCGAGGCCGTCGCGCTCGGGATCACGCACATCGACACGGCCGACTTCTACGGCCCCGGCCACACGAACGCGCTCATCGAGGAGGCGCTCTTCCCGTATCCGGAGCGCCTGCACATCGTGACCAAGGTCGGATCCCTGCGCGACGAGAAGGGCCGCTGGCCGCAGGCGCTCTCCGCGGCCGAGCTCCGCCAGGCCGTCTACGACAACCTCACGCACCTGACGCTCGACGTGCTCGACGTCGTGAACCTCCGCGTCGGCGCGTTCGACAGCCCGACAGACGGATCCCTCGAGGAGCCGTTCACGGCCCTGGCCGAGCTGCAGCGGGAGGGGCTGATCCGGCACCTCGGCGTGAGCAACGTGACGCCCGCGCAGGTCGCCGAGGCCCGCGGGATCGCGCCGATCGTGAGCGTGCAGAACCACTACAACCTCGCGCGCCGCGACGACGACGCGCTGATCGACGAGCTGGCCGCCGACGGCATCGCGTACGTGCCGTACTTCCCGCTCGGCGGGTTCTCGCCGCTGCAGTCGGAGACGCTGGCGCGCGTGGCCGCCGACCTCGGATCCGCGCCGCTGCCCGTCGCGCTCGCCTGGCTCCTGCAGCGGTCGCCGAACGTGCTGGTCATCGCGGGCACGTCGTCGGTGGAGCACCTGCGCGAGAACGTGGCGGGGGCGCGGATCCGGTTGCCCGAGGATGCGCTCGCGGAGCTGGAGGGGATCGGGGGCTGACGAGCGGCGGGCCGCGTCAGCTCGCGGCGGCCCGCTCGGCGGCGTCGGCCGCGGCATCCGCCACCCGCCGCAGCGCCGCCAGCACCACGCGGACGGGCGCCTGCGCGAGCGCGTCCGGCCGGGCGAGCACGTCGACGTGCCGCACGAGCCGCGCGCCGACGACCGGCCGCAGCACCATCCCGTCGACCGCGAGCGGGGCACCGGTCGTGCGGGGCATCACCGCGATCGCGTCGCCGGCCCGCACGATCTGCGCCGCCACCGAGAACTCGTTGACGCGGTGGACGATGCGCGGCGCCTGCCCGATGAGCGCGCCGAGGTGGTCGAGCACGCCCGCGAGCGGGAACCCGGCGTGGGTGGAGATCCAGCGCTCGTCGCGGAGCTGGTCCGGCGTGATGCCCGCGGACGACGCGAGCGGGTGCCCGGCGTGCAGCGCGACGTCGAGCGGCTCCACCAGGAGCGGCACGACCACGAGCCGGGCGGTCGGCCACGGCGCATCGTGCGGGAGGCGGTGCGCGACGACGAGGTCGTGATCCGCGGTGAGGCCGGCGAAGTCGCCCTGCGCCACGTCGGCGTCGGCGAGCGCGACGCTCGTGCCGGATCCCCCCGAGCCGGCCTCCGACCCCGCCAGCTCCGCGAGCAGCGGCCCGAAGAACGCGAGCCCGGCGCTGTGGAACGCGGACACGCGGACGGCGCGGGCATCGTGCGCGAGGAACGACCCGACGGCGTCCCGGGCGGCGGCGAGCGCCTCGTCCACGCGGACCGACGCCGCGGCGAGCGCCTCCCCGGCCTCGGTGAGCACGAGCCGCCGTCCGCGCCGGGTGGTCAGCGGCACCGCGACGCCGGCCTGCAGCGCGGCGAGCTGCTGCGAGACGGCGGATGCGCTCACGTGCATCGCGACCGCGACGGCCGCGACGCTGCCCCGGTCGCCGAGCTCCCGCAGGAGGCGGAGGCGGGCGGGATCCATGAGCCCTGTCTAACGCATCAGCGCGCGCTAACGCATCGATGAAGACGATGCCCGTCGATCTTCCGGGTCGTCTGCCGGACAGTGGGGGCATGGCACCCCGCACCCGCCCCGAGCCCGTCGTCGACCTGCTGCTCCTGGCCGTCGCGGCGGTGTGGGGCGCGAGCTTCCTCGCGGCCAAGGACCTCGCGGCGGAGACGGGCGTGCCGGCGGCCGTCGCGCTGCGCTTCCTCGTCGCCGCCGTCGCGACCGGGATGGTCTGCCTGGCCCGGCGCGAGCGGCTGCCGCGGGGCCGCGGCCTCCTCATCGCGGCGGCGCTCGGCTGCTCGCAGGCCGCGGTCATCGGGCTGGAGACGTGGGGCGTGCACCTGACGAGCGCGACCAACGCGGGCCTCCTCATCAGCCTGGCGCTCGTGATGACGCCCGTGCTCGAGGGCGTCGCGTCGCGGTCGTGGCTCCCGCGGTCGTACTTCGTGGCGGCCGTCGCGGCCGTGGTCGGCGTCGCGCTGCTCGTCTCCGAGGGCGGCCTCCGCGCGCCGACGCCGGGCGACGGGCTGGTGATCGCCGCGGCGGTCGTGCGGGCCGTGCACGTCACCGCGAGCGGGCACCTCACGCGCGGGCGCAGCGAGGGATCCCTCGGCGTGGTCCTCGTGCAGATGGCCGTGTGCGCGGCCCTCTTCTCCGCGATGGCGGGTGGCGACCTGCCCGCGGCGGCCACGGCGCTCGACGCCCGGGGCTGGGCGGGCGTCCTCTTCCTCGGGGTGCTGTGCTCGCTGTTCGCGTTCGCGGTGCAGCTCTGGGCCGTGCGGCGCACGTCGGCGTCGCGCGCGAGCATCCTCATGGGCACCGAACCGGTGTGGGCGCTGCTGGTGGGCGTGGTGGTCGCGGGCGAGGCGATCGGGCCGATCGGCGCGGGCGGCGCGGCGCTCATCGTCGCCGCGTCGTACGCGGGCCAGGCGATCGAGCGGCGGCACCGGGCGCGGATCGGCGCGGCCGTCGTCGCGGATCGGCAGAATGGCGGCATGCCCTCGCGCGCCCCGGCCCCTCGCTCCGCGACCCCCGCCGCATGACCGACCCCGACCGCCGCTTCCCGCCGAGCGACCGCCGCTTCCCGCGGAGCGTCTACCGCGAGGGCGCCGAGCCCGACGTGCGCTTCACGCTCGCGAACGAACGCACGTTCCTCGCGTGGATCCGCACCTCGCTCGCCCTCATCGCGGGCGGCGTCGCGCTCGAGGCACTGGGGCTCGGGCTGCAGCCGGGGTTCCGGCTGGCGGCCTCGATCGTGCTGATCGTCACCGGCATCGCCGCGCCGGCCCAGGCGTGGATCGGCTGGATGCGCACCGAGCGCGCCCTGCGGATGGACCGCCCGCTGCCGTCGGCGGCGCTGTCGCTGCCGCTCGGGATCGCCGTGGTCGCGGCGGGGCTGCTCGTGCTGCTGGGCGTGCTGACGGCGTGAGCGCCCCGGATCCGACCGGCCGCCCCTCCGACCCCGGCCTCCAGCCCGAGCGCACGGCCCTCGCGTGGCGGCGCACGGCGCTGGCGCTCGTCGTCGGATCCCTCCTCGGGCTGCGCGTGCTCCCGGCGCTCCTCGGCGCGGCCGGCCTGGTCGTCGCCGCGGCCGGGGTGGTGCTCGCGCTCGGGGTGCTCGTGGCCGCGCACCTCCGCTACCGGCAGGTGCACCGGATCCTCACGTCGGCATCCGCGGGCCCCGGCACCACCGCGCTCCCCGGCGGCGCGCTCCCCGCGCTCGTGGCGGCGCTCACCGCGTGCGCGGGCGTGGCCGCGCTGGCCCTCGCGCTCGCCCGCTGAGCCGGCGGCGGCGGCGGATCGGGCGCCACCGCCCTACAGCGCGGGCACCAGCACCTCGCGCACGAAGTCCTCATAGGAGCGCGGCGCGTGCCCGAGGATCGCGGTGAGACGCGCGATGACCTCGGGACCGGCGACGAGGCCGTCCCGCTGGAAGCCGGAGTACATGCGCTCGTAGTCGTACACGAGCCAGGACGGCATGGTGGCCGAGGACGCGTCGCGCCAGGCCACCAGGTCGTCTCCCCCGTACGTCACCGTCGTGCCCAGGGCCTCGGACAGGGCCGCGGCCGTCGCCTCCCCGGTCCACGCGGCCGGGCCGGCCACGTCGATCGGTCCGGCGAGCTCCGTCGCGGGGGTCAGCGCGCTCACCGCGACCTCCGCGATGTCGCGGACGTCAACCCGGGAGACGCCCGTCACGCCGAGGGGCTGCGGGTACACGCCGGCGCGGATCGCGTCGAGGTACCAGGCGTCGTTCTGGAAGAAGTTGTTGACCCGCAGGAAGCAGGCCTCGACGCCGCTGTGCTCGAGGAGGGACTCCACCGCGAGCTTCGCGGAGTTGTGCGGCACCTGCGGCGCCCGCTCGAGGTCCTGGACCGACAGGTAGACGATCCGGCGCACCCCCGCAGCCACGGCGTGGTTCACGGCCACGGTCGTCTCGTACAGCTCGGTGCGCGTCCCGGTCAGGGCCAGGAAGACCTGCTCGACGCCGTCGAACGCCGGCTCCGCGTCGTAGGGGTCGCCGAGATCGCCGACCACCCCTTCGACGCCGTCGGGGAGGTCGGCGAGCCGCGTCGCGTCGCGGCTGAGGACCCGCAGTCCGGTCATGCCGCGGCGGAGGGCCTCGGCGATGACGGCCGAGCCGACCGTGCCGGTGCCGCCGATGATCAGGGTTCGTGCTTCGCTCACGATGGATCTCCTCGTCTGTCTCGTCGTGCCCGGCAGGGCCCATCCGCCGTCCGCGATGGAGGCTCGTCGGGGGAGGATCCGTCACGGACGACGGCGTCGGCCTGCTCAGGCACGGCCGCCGAGGGCAGGGCCGTGCGGCGGCTGGTTCGATTCGTACGCATAGAAGGCTACGCCGCACGCGGGAGCCGGATCGGACAGCGCCGCGCGGCGGTACCCTCCGCCCTGCGCCCCCCCCTCAGGCGGTCGGCAGGCGCAGCAGCGCGCCGTGCTCGCGGCAGGTGGCCGCGGCGATCGCCATGCAGGTGCGCAGCATCGCCTCGCCCTCCGCGGGCGTGGCGGGCGCACCCCGCCGCGCGATGGCGTCGGCCGCGGCGGCGAGGCACGCGTCCCCGGCGCCCATGGTGTCGACGATGGGACGCGGATCCGGCGCGATGCCCGCCGCCACGACCTCGCCGCCCTCGAGCTGCACGGACGCGCCGCGCGCGCCCTCGGTGGCGAGCACGAGGCGGCTCCCCGCGTCGTGCAGCTGCGCGCGGGCGTCGGCGAGCGCGCCCAGACCGAGCAGCTCCGTGTCGTCGTCGCCGATCTTCACGAGCAGCGACCCGGCGGCCGCGCGCGCGAAGCCGGCGCGGAACCGGGCGGCGTCGTGGAGCATGCCGGCGCGGGGGTTCGGGTCGACGAGGAGGCGCTCGCGCGGATCCCGCACGGCGGCCAGCAGCTCGTCGGCCTGCGCGTGGTCGTCGTAGGGGAAGCAGCTGACGACCACGAGCGACGCCGCGTCGAGCGCCGCCCGCTCCGCCTGGCCGATGCGCACGCGCCGGTTCCACGCGGCCTCGTTGAAGGAGTACCGCGGCTCGCCGTCCTCCCTCTCGCTGACCGCGACGGAGGTGCCCGACGGGCCCGCGGTGGCGAGGAGCTCGACCCCGTGCCCGTCGAGATCGGCCCGGATGCGGTCGCCGTGGGCGTCGTCGCCGACCATCGCGACGAGCTGCACGCGGTGCCCGAGGATGGCGAGCCCGACGGCGACGTTGAGGGCCGCGCCGCCGACGAACGCGGTCTCCTCGCCGTCCTCGCGGATGAGGTCGATCAGGGCGTCGCCGACGACGACGATGGGCTGGTCATGCATGGTGGGGGACCTCTCCTGAGCCTCGGACGATGAGCGTGGTGGGGACGACGACGGTCTGCGCGGGGCCGACGTCGCCGTCGAGCCGGGCGAAGACGCGCGCGGCGGCGGCGTGGCCGATGCCCGACGGGTCCTGCGCGATCACCGTGACCGCCGGATCCAGCAGCTCGGCCATCGGCAGGTCGTCGAACCCGACGAGCGCGATGCGGCGGTGGGCGCCGTGCCGCCGGAGCGCCGTGATGACGCCGATGGTGATGAGGTTCTGCCCGCTGACGATCGCCGTCGGCGGCTCGGGCAGGGCGAGCAGGCGCTCGGCGAGCGCCTCGGCCACGCGCTCGTCGTACGCGCCGTCGAGCACGAGCCCGGGCGGCACGGGCAGCCCGCGGCGCTGCATCTCCTCGACGAAGCCGCGCTCGCGCTCCCGGGCCGTGAAGATCTCCGGCCGGTCGCCGAGGAAGGCGATGCGGCGGTGGCCCTGGTCGGCGAGGTGCGCCACGGCGCGGGAGACGCCGGCCGCGTTGTCGACGATGATCGCGTCCGCCTCCAGCCCCGCGGGCACGCGGTCGACGAACACGAGCGGCGTGCCGCGCGACGCCGCGACGCCGAGGTAGGCCTGGCTGGGCGCGATGGTGGTGAGGATGAGGCCGTCGACCCGGCGGGCGAGGAAGGCGTCGACGGAGGAGCGCTCCCGCTCGGGGTCGTCGTCGAGGCTCGAGGCGAACACGGCGACGCGGCGCTCCTTCGCCACCTCCTCGACCGCCCGGTGCACGGCGCCGGAGAACGGGTTGGCCACGCTGCCGACGAGGAGGCCGAGCGTGTTGGTGCGCCGGTCGGCGCGGCGCAGGTTCCCGGCGTGCAGATCCGGCTGGTACTGCAGCTGCTCGACCGCCGCCCGCACCCGCGCGGTGAGCTCCGCGGAGACGTTCGCCTCGCCGTTGACGACCCGCGACACGGTCTTGAGGCCCACGCCTGCCAGCCGGGCCACGTGCTTCATCGTGGGGCGGCGCGCGCCCGACGACGATCCGGGCGGGGATGACAACGGTGTCACGAATGAGTCTCGCTCTCTGCGCAATGGGTTGACCATAGCGGGTCGCACCCGATAGACCTCTCCTTGACAACGTTGTCGGGAGTGCGCTCCCACCCGAAGGACAGGATCCATCAATGACGAACCGATCCCCGCGTCTCGTGCGCACCATCGCCCTCGGCTCGGCGGCCCTCATCGCCGCGGGCGGGCTCGCCGGCTGCTCCAGCTCGAGCGGCGGCTCCGGATCCGGCGGCTCCGGCGACGTCGGCGTCTCCCTCATCGTGAAGACGACCACGAACCCCTTCTTCGTCGCGATGGAGGACGGCGCGAAGGACGCCGCGGCGAAGGACGGCATCGACCTCACGCTCGCCGCCGGCAAGGCGGACGGCGACGAGGACAGCCAGATCCAGGCCATCGAGAACGCCATCTCGAAGGGCGACAAGGGCATCCTCATCACGATCAACGGCCCGTCGGTCCTCGACGCGATCCAGAAGGCCCGCGACGCCGGCCTCTTCGTCATCGCGCTCGACACGGCGCCCGACCCGGCCGACTCGGTCGACATCACCTTCGCCACCGACAACTTCGCCGCGGGCGAGTCCATCGGCAAGTGGGCGGCCGCGCAGCTCGGCGGCAAGAAGGCCACCATCGCCCTCCTCGACCTGTACGACGACAAGGCCATCTCGGTCGACTACAACCGCGACCAGGGCTTCCTCACGGGCATGGGCATCGACGTGGCCGACAAGGCGAAGAACGGCGACGAGGCGAAGACCGGCGACTACAGCGGCGGCTCCTACGAGATCGTCGGCAACGAGGCCACGCAGGGCGCCGAGGACGGCGGCCGCACGGCGATGGAGACGCTGCTGTCGAAGGACCCCGACATCAACGTCGTCTACACGATCAACGAGCCGGCCGCGTTCGGCGCGTACCAGGCGCTCCAGGCGGCCGGCAAGGAGAAGGACGTCGTCCTCGTCTCGGTCGACGGCGGCTGCGCGGGCGTGAAGAACGTCAAGGAGGGCGTCATCGGCGCCACCGCCCAGCAGTACCCGGTGAAGATGGCGCAGCTCGGCGTCGAGGCCATCGCGCAGCTCGCGAAGGACGGCACGAAGCCCGCCACCAGCGCCGGGCTCGACTTCTTCGACACCGGATCCGCGCTCGTCACCGACACCCCCGTCGACGGCCTCGACAGCATCACGGCCGACGACGCCGCGACGAAGTGCTGGGGCGAGTGACCGTGAGCCGGACCACCGACCCGAACCCGCCCACCTCGGCGCTCGACCTCGCCAACGAGTTCCTCGACCGCCGCTCCCCCGTCGACCGCATCCGCGGGGTGCTCCACCGCTACCCCGCCGTCAGCCCCGCCGTCGTGCTGGTGCTCGCGATCGTCGTGTTCGGCCTGCTCAACGACCGCTTCCTCGATCCCGCCAACCTGTCGCTCGTCACGCAGCAGGTCGCCGTGGTCGGCACGCTCGCGGTGGCGCAGACGCTGATCATCCTCACCGCGGGCATCGACCTGTCGGTGGGCGCGGTCATGGTGCTCACGTCGATGGTGATCGCGCAGACGGCCAGCCAGAACGGACTGCCGGCACCCGCCGCCCTGGTCGCCGGGCTCGTCGTGGGCCTCGCGGCCGGCGCGTTCAACGGCCTGCTCGTGACGCGGCTGCGGCTCCCCCCGTTCATCGTCACGCTCGGGACGCTGAACATCTTCGTGGCGCTCACGCTCCTCTACTCCAACGGCGCGACCATCCGCGGCGTGGACATGCCGGCCGCGCTCTCCTGGACGGGGCGCACGTTCGACCTGGCCGGGGTGAAGATCAGCTTCGGCGTGGTCCTCATGCTCGTGCTCTACGTCGTGGTCGCCTTCATCCTCGGGAAGACCGCGTGGGGCCGGCACGTCTACGCGGTCGGCGACGACAAGGAGGCCGCCCGCCTCGCCGGCATCAGCGTCAACCGGGTGCTCATGAGCGTGTACCTCGCGGCCGGGGCGATCCTCGCCGTCGGCGCGTGGATCGCGATCGGCCGCAGCAACGCCGCCAGCCCCAACGCCGGGGCCGACCTCAACCTCGACTCCATCACCGCGGTGGTCATCGGCGGCACGAGCCTCTTCGGCGGTCGCGGCACGGTGTGGGGCACGCTCCTCGGCGCGCTCATCGTCGGCGTCTTCCGCAACGGGCTCTCGCTCGCCGGGCTGGACGTGCTGTACCAGACCCTCGCCGTGGGCGTCCTGATCATCGTGGCGGTCTCCGTCGACCAGTGGATCCGAAAGGTGCGCAAGTGACCCTCACCGACCCCGCGGGGAGCGCCCCCGCCCCGACCCGCACGCCCGTCCTCGAGGCGAAGCGGCTCGTGAAGACCTTCGGCCGGGTCGTCGGACTCGACGGCGTGAGCCTCGAGCTCTTCCCCGGCGAGGTGCTCGCGATCATCGGCGACAACGGCGCCGGCAAGTCGACGCTCATCAAGTGCCTCACGGGAGCGGAGACGCCCGACGAGGGCGAGCTGTTCCTCGACGGCAAGCCGGTGTCGTTCAAGCGTCCGCAGGACGCCCGGGCCGCGGGGATCGAGACGGTGTACCAGAACCTCGCCGTCTCGCCCGCGCTCGACGTGGCGTCGAACCTCTACCTCGGGCGGGAGAAGCGGAAGAAGGGGATCCTCGGATCCGTGTTCCGCATGCTCGACACGGCCGGCATGCGCCGCGACGCCAAGGCGGAGCTGACCGAGCTCGGGATCTCGACGCTGCAGGACGTGACCGTGCCCGTCGAGAACCTGTCCGGCGGGCAGCGGCAGGCGGTCGCCGTGGCGCGCGCCGCGGCGTTCGGGTCGAAGGTCGTGGTGCTCGACGAGCCGACCGCGGCGCTCGGCGTGCGCGAGTCGAACCAGGTGCTGGAGCTCGTGCGGAACCTGCGCGACCGGGGCATCCCGGTGATCCTCATCAGCCACAACATGCCGCAGGTGTTCGAGGTCGCCGACCGGATCCACATCCAGCGCCTGGGCAAGAAGGCCGCGACCATCACGCCGCAGTCGCACTCGATGACCGACGCGGTCGCGATCATGACGGGCGCGGCCACGGCATGACGGCCACCGTCCTGTACGCGGAGTTCACGGCGCTGCCGGGCCAGGAGGAGCAGGTCGCGCGGATGATCGCCGGGCTCGCGGAGCTCGTGCGGGCCGAGCCCGGCAACGTCGTGTTCGAGCCGTACCGGCGGGTGGAGGATCCGGCGCGCTTCGTGGTGCACGAGGTGTACCGCGACGAGGCCGCGTTCCAGGCGCACATCGGGGCGCCGTACGGGGCGGAGTTCAACGCGGCGCTCGGCCCGCTCATCGTGGAGGACGGATCCCAGCTCACGTTCCTCGCGCCCGTCTGACGGGCGCGGCACCGGCCCCGCGGCCGCCCGGCGTCTCGACGCGCCGGGCGGCCGCGGTCGTGCGCGGTCGTGCGCCGTGGGTGCGCGCGCGGCCAGCGGGTCAGCGCGCCGAGTAGCCGCCGTCCACCAGGTGGTAGCTGCCCGAGATGAAGGACGCGTCGTCGCTGAGGAGGAACAGCACGAGCGCCGCGACCTCTTTATCCGTGCCGAGCCGGCCGGTCGCGTGCTGGCTCTCGAGGTACGCGAGCGCCTCGGCCGAGAGGGACGAGCGCACGAGCGGGGTGTCGATGAAGCCGGGGCCGACCGCGTTGGTGCGCACGCCGCGGGCCGTGTACTCGAGCGCGGCGACCTTGGTGAGGCCGACGAGGGCGTGCTTGCTCGCGACGTAGGCGGCGTTCTGCGCGAAGCCGACGGATCCGAGCACCGAGCTCATGTTGACGACCGCGCCGCCGCCCGCCGCCACCATCGCGGGGAGCTGGTAGCGGAGGCCGTAGAAGACGCCGTCGAGGTCGATGGCGCGCGTGCGGTCCCAGGCGGAGATCTCGTAGTCGCCGATGTCGGCTGCCGGGGCACTGACGCCGGCGTTGTTCACGGCGAGGTGCAGCGCGCCGTAGGCGTCGACGGCGTGCGCGACCGCGGCCTCCGAGTCCTCCGCCTTCGCCGTGTCCTGGCGGAACGCGGTGGCGGTGCCGCCCGCCTGCTCGATCTCGGCGACGACGCGCTCCGCCGCCTCCAGCTGGATGTCGGTGACGACGACCGACGCGCCCTCCGCGGCGAGCGCGCGGGAGATCGCGGCGCCGATGCCACTGCCTCCGCCTGTCACGAGAGCGGTCTTCGTGTCGAACCTGGCCATGGGGATCCTCCTCGGGTCGAGGCGGCGCGGATCCGCGCCGCCCCTCGACGGTACGCCCGCGAGTTCCGTCCATCCGGGGTTCACCCGGCGTCCACCCTGGCTTCGGGGGCGCGTCCGGGGGCGCCAATACCTTTCGAGCGTGATGCGTCCGCCGCCCCGGGTGGAGACGCCCGAGATCGATGGAGACCCCACATGACCCTCACCCGTGAGACCCACCACCGGCTGCTGCCGATCCTGTCCCGCGACCCCCACGCCCGCGGCAAGCGCAGCACGGTCACCTGCCACCTCAAGTGCGACGACGCGTGCACCAAGCCCGTGCCGAACGTCACCGACAACTCCTACTTCCGCGACATCGCGGGCCGCGCCCTCTCGCGCCGCACGCTGCTCGGCGGCGCGGGCGCCGGTGCCCTCGCGATCCTCGTGGCGCAGAACGCGGCCGCCCCCGGCGCCGAGGCCGCCGCCGCGCAGGCCGCGTCGAACCTGCCCTTCACGGCGATCACGCCCGTCGACGCCGCCGTCGACCGGTTCACGGTCCCGACCGGGTACCGCTGGCAGCCGATCATCCGCTGGGGCGACCCGCTCTTCAGCTACGCCGACGACTTCGACGCGGACAACCAGACGGCCAAGCTCGCGTCGCGCCAGTTCGGCTACAACAACGACTACCTCGACATCATCCCGATCAACTCGCGGAACAAGGAGGCGCTCCTCGTCGCCAACCACGAGTACACGAACGAGAACATCATGTTCCCGCCCGCGGCCGACGACGCCGAGCTCGCCGAGCAGCGCCGCATCGGGAAGGCGTCCCACGGCATGTCCGTCGTCGCGCTCCGCCGGAAGACGGTCGGCCAGCCGTGGACCTACACGATCGGCCACCACCGCAACCGCCGCATCACCGCGGACACGCCCTTCACCGTCACGGGCCCCGCCGCAGGATCGGCGTCGCTGCGCACCAAGGACGACCCGAAGGGCACGCGGATCCTCGGCACCCTCGGCAACTGCTCCGGCGGCACCACCCCGTGGGGCACCGTGCTCTCCGGCGAGGAGAACTTCAACGGCTACTTCCGCACCGCGGGCACCTCCGCCGCCGACAAGCGCTACGGCCTCGCCGACAAGTCGACGACCCGCGGCTGGGAGGCCATCGACCCCCGCTTCGACGCCCGCACCGCCGGCTACGAGAACGAGCCGAACCGCTTCGGCTGGATCGTCGAGGTCGACCCGTTCGAGCCCGGCGAGGCGCCCGTGAAGCACACCGCGCTCGGCCGGTTCAAGCACGAGGGCGCGAACGTCATCCTCGGGACGAGCGGCCACGTCGCCGCGTACATGGGCGACGACGAGCGCTTCGACTACCTCTACAAGTTCGTGTCGCACGACCAGATGGTCACGGGCACCACCCGCCAGGACCGCAAGCGGAACAAGCAGCTGCTCACCCGCGGCGCGCTCTACGTGGCGCGCTTCACGGGCGACTCGCCCGTCGCGGAGATCACCGGCACCGGCCAGCTCCCGTCCGACGGCTCGTTCGACGGCATCGGCGAGTGGATCCCGCTGGTGGTCGACGGCGTCTGCCAGATCCCCGGCTTCACGACCGAGGAGGCGCTCGTGCACACGCGCCTCGTCGCGGATGCCGCGGGCGCCACGAAGATGGACCGCTGCGAGGACGTCCAGCCCAGCCCCGTCACCGGCAAGATCTACGTCGCGTGCACCAACAACACCGACCGCGGCAAGGCCGGCAAGGAGGGCGCCACGGAGATGAACCCGCGGACGACCAACCGCGACGGCCACATCGTGGAGATCACCGAGGACGGCGGCGACGCCCGCTCCACCACCTTCACGTGGAACCTGCTGCTCGTCGCGGGCGACCCGGCGAAGAACGAGTCGACCTACTTCGCGGGCTTCCCGAAGGACAAGGTCTCGCCCATCAGCTGCCCGGACAACGTCGCGTTCGACTCCGAGGGCGCCCTCTGGATCTCCACCGACGGCGCCCCGAGCACCATCGGCCTCAACGACGGCCTGTTCAAGGTGCCGGTGGAGGGCGAAGAGCGCGGCCACGTGCAGCAGTTCCTCTCCGTGCCCACCGAGGCCGAGACCTGCGGCCCGGTCGTGCACGACACCGAGGGCATGGTGTTCGTCGCGGTGCAGCATCCGGGCGAGGACGGCTCGTTCGCCGAGCAGCACTCGTTCTTCCCCGACTACGTGCCCGCCGGCGCCACCCCGCCGAAGGGCGCCTGGCGCGGACCGCGCCCGTCGGTGATCCAGGTGTGGCGCGGCTGATCCGCGGAGAGCTGCTCGGCGGGGTGACCCGCTGAGCTAATCGGGGGGCCGATCGGAGGGCCGGGGCGTGCGTGCGCCCCGGCCCTCGTGCGCGTGCGGGCGCCGGCGGGTGGCCGATCGCCGAGCGCGGTCGGTCGTCCGCCGCGGCCGGGGCTAGCGTCGGACCATGACCGAGCGTCCCCGGGATCCCGACGCCGACGCCGACGCGTCTGCCGACGCGGCGTCCGCCGCCGCGATCGAGGCGGAGCGCTGGCTGGTCGTGGACGGGCGGCGCTGGCCCCGCACGGATCCGTCGCTGCCGGCCGAGCTGGTCGAGGCGCTGACGTCGCACCTCGGCCGCGGCCGCTCGGGTGTGCGCGCGGCGAAGCGCGCGGCCGACGACGCCGCGATCGCGACGGCCCGGGAGCGGGTGAGCCTCGCGAAGCACGGCCTCGGCGAGCGCGGCCCGCGCTGGTGGGACGAGCCGGAGGACGCGCGCCTCGAGCGGGCGCAGGAGGCGCTGCGGGCGCTGGAGGCGCTCGACGCATCCGGCTGATCCCTCGCCCGGCGCACCCGGGACGGCCTGCGGGCCAGGCTGGACGCATGCAGCTCTACTCCGCGCTCCCCCTCGTCCGCGCCCGGCAGATCGCGGCGGACACCGCGGCGCTCGCGGGCATCGTCGTGTCGGTGCTGGTGGGGATCGCGGTGGCCGCGCTCATCCGCCCGCTCGGCGACCTCGGGCGCAGCATGGAGGAGTCGGGCACGCGGCTCAGCGGATCCATGACCGACGCCGCCGACGCCCTCGGCCGCCTGCCCCTCGTGGGCGACGCCGCGCGCGGGCCGTTCGAGGACGCGAGCGGGATCGGATCCGGCCTCGTGCAGGCGGGGCGCGACCAGCAGTCGCTCGTCGGCACCATCGCGCTCCTGCTGGGGCTCCTCGTGGCGCTCGTGCCGATCGCCTTCATCGTGCGGCACTGGCTGCTGCGCCGGATCTCGTTCGTGCGGCGCGCGGCGGCCGCCCGCGTGCTCGCGTCGACTCCCGGCGGCACCGAGCTGCTCGCGCTCCGGGCGCTGTCGTCGCGCAAGCCGGCGGCGCTCCTGAAGGCGCACCCGGATCCGGTCGCGGCCTGGCGCGCGGGCGACCCGCGCGTCGTCCGTCAGCTCGCCGACCTGGCGCTGCGCGACGCGGGGGTGCCGGCGGGGCGGTGATCCCGGGGAGAGAGCGCCGCGAACTGGGGGTCCGCGCATGGCCGGGATGGCGTGGGTTCGCCTCCGCCTCGTACTTACACTCCGATCATGCCGCTCAGCTTCGTCTCCATCGACTTCGAGACAGCCAACTTCAATCGCGACTCCGCATGCGCAGTCGGAGTCACAAAGGTCCTCGACGGCCGCGTGGGCACGACACGGTCCTGGTTCGTCCAGCCGCCCGGAGATGCCTCGTTCACCAACACGTACCTGCACGGGATCGGACCGGAGCATGTCGTAGGTGCCCCCACGTGGCTCGAGACCCTCGGACGTCTAGCCGAGATCGCCGACGGGCTGCCGCTGGTGGCGTACAGCCCATTCGACAAGGGCGTCTACAACGCGGCCAACCGGACCTCCGGCGTCGAGGATCCCGGATTCGTCTTCCTGGACGCACTCGCCATCGCACGACGCCATTGCCAGCTGCCCAGCCATCGTCTCCCGCTCGTCGTCGAGCACCTCGGGCTGCCGTCCTTCGATCACCACGAAGCGGGAGCGGACTCCCGTGCATGCGCGCTGGTCGCCCTCCGCATCGCCGAGGAAAGGGGTCTGGACACACTCGAGGAGCTGTGGGCAAAGGAACCGAAGCCTCGTACGCGGTCCCCTCGTGACTACGTGCGCAAGGCCGACCTCCCCCAGCCCAGCGCGGCGGCAGATCCCAGCCACCCGCTCTTCGGCGAGGTCGTCTGCTTCTCCGGGGACCTGGACTCGTACACGAGAGCGCGCGGGCAGGAGGTCGTCTCGTCCTTCGGCGCCACCGTCTCCAGCAACGTGACGAAGAAGACGACCCTCGTGGTCATGGGCGGCTTCGACCCGGCGACCCTCCGCCCCGGTGCCACCCTCAGCTCGAAGGTGATGAAGGCGAAGGAACTGGCAGCTGCCGGCCAGTCGATCGAGATAGTGACGGAGCAGACGTTCCTGGAGATCCTCGCCGTCGGCTGACGCGTCCCCGACCTGATCGGGCGCCCCGCTCCGCATCCCTAGACCGGCACCGCGAGGATCCGGAACGCGACGCCCTCCGGCACCTCCACGGTGACGGTCAGCGGGGTGTCGCGCTGCGGGATCGGCATGGCGGCGCTGTTCGCGGTCGTCGGCGAGCAGCCCGAGCCGTAGACGAAGACGCCTCCCACCAGGATCCGGTACTCGCCGGTCGCGCACGTGACGAAGAACTGCAGGGATCCGACCGTGGACTCCGGTTGCGGCACCTCGAACGTCGCCGGTCCCGTGCCGCCCTCGTGCAGCGCCGCCTGCACGTCCTCGGCGATGAACGCGCCCGTGCCGGGCGTGGTCACGATCGCGAGCGGGTCGGTCACACCATCCGCGGCTTCCGCTGAGGGAGAGGCCGTCGTCGGCGCGGGGGCGGCGCCCGGCTCGGGCGGCGTCCCCGCGGTGCAGCCGGCGAGCAGCAGCGCGGCGAGCGCCGCCACCGCGAACGCGCGCTGTCGATGGATGGCCGTGGTCCCCCGGGTACTCCGCATCCACCCCATCAGATCGGCTCCGGACGCCTCCCGCAACCGCGTCGACGTGACGGGGGCGCGGTCGAGGAGCATCCTCGAAGCCATGTCCCCTCTCCTCCTGGCCGGTCTGGCCGGCCTGCTCTCCGGGCTGTCGCTCGTCGTCGGATCCCTCGTCGCCTGGTTCGTGAAGGTGCCGCGCGAGGTCGTCGCGCTCGTGATGGCGTTCGGCGCGGGCGTGCTCATCTCGGCGCTGTCGTTCGACCTGGTCGACGAGGCGGCGGCGAGCGGCGGCGTGATCCCCACGCTCGGCGGCTTCGTCGCGGGCGCGGTCGTGTACGTGGTGCTCGACCAGATCCTCGAGCACGGCGGCTTCCGCCGGAAGCACCACGGGAGGTCGGGCGGCGGGGCGGCACCGGGGTGGGGATCGCGCTCGGCGCCCTCCTCGACGGCGTACCCGAGACGGCCGTGCAGGGCCTCAGCCTCACGGGCGGCGGGGCGCTGAGCATCGGCGTGCTGGTCGCCGTGGTGATCTCGAACTTCCCCGAGGGCATGTCGAGCACGGCCGACCTCACGCAGTCCGGCCGGAGCGCGCGCTACGTGTTCGGGCTCTGGACCTCCATCGCCGTGATCTGCGCGCTCTCGTCCCTCGGCGGCTACGCGCTCCTCGGCGGCCTGCCGGAGAGCGGCCAGTCGGTCGTGATGGCGTTCGCGGCCGGCGCGATCCTCGCGATGATCTGCGACACGATGATCCCCGAGGCGTTCCGCAAGGCGCAGGCGCTCACCGGGCTCGTGACCGTGCTCGGGTTCGTGGCGAGCTACGCGGTGCACCAGGCGGGGTGAGGCCGATCGGGACCGTCGCGATCCCCGCTGAGCTGAGAGACTTCCCCGGTGACCGATGCTCCCGGATCCGCGTCAGACCGACCGCGCTGGCATCGATCGTGGATCCTGCCGCTGCTCGCCGCCCCGGTGATCTTCGTCGTGTCCATCCTCATCAGCGGCGCGATGCTGGACGCGGACGGGCGCGTCTGGCACCTGCTCGCGATGATCCCCACCGGCATCGCCCTCCTCGGTCCCGTGGCCGCCATCGTGCTCTCGATCGTCAATGCGCTGTGGGCGAGGAAGCACCCGCGCCGCCCCGGCGTCTTCGGGAGGCTCGCCGACGCGGACGCCGCGCGTCGGGGTCTGACGCGCGAGGAGTACGGCGTCTACAAGGGCGACCTCTTCGTGCTGAACCCGGGGAGGCTGACGGTCACCTCGGCGAGCGGGCTCCTGGCGCTCTCCCTCGCGTTGACGGCGATCTCCGTCTTCGTGCTCGTCATGATCGGGATCCTCATCGCGCAGGATGCGGGCCTCCTGGCGAAGACCCCGGGGGACAGGGTGCTCACTCCGGTCGAGTGGTTCTTCGTGGCCGTGTCCTTCCTCGCCCCGCTCGCCGGGTGGCACCTCTACCGCGTGGAGCGGAAGGCCCAGAAGCTCCGCCTCTCCCGCGGGCTCCCCAAGGACCTCCGCACGGAGGATCGGAGGAGCCGGCCCCGCTGAGCGGGCGGATCCGCCGCCGCTGCCCTCAGGCGTCGGCGGGACGGTCGCGCGGCGACACGTTGAAGCGGTGCAGCAGCGCCGCGAACTGCTCGACGTCGGCGGCGTCCCACGCGTGCAGCCGGTTCTGCAGGCGCTCGCGCGTGCCCTTCCGCACCTGCTCGAGACGCTCCTCGGCGAGCGGCGTGAGGGTGAGGATCGTGGAGCGGCGGTCGGCGGGATCCGGCTCGTCCTGCACGTACCCGGCCTCGCGCAGCACGCGGAGGTGCCGGCTCACCGAGCTCTTGTCCATGACGAGGCCGGCGGCGACGGCGCCCGCGGATGCGGGCCCCTCGGTGCGGATCCACCGGGCCACGGCGAACGCGCCGGGCTGGAGGCCGGCGTGGAACGCGGCCGCCTCCTCGACGCGCAGCGAGCGGATCTGCATGAGGAGGGCCCCGAGCTCGGTCGCGACGGCGGAGACGCCGGAGGAGACGGCGGCCGAGGGGTCGTCGGCGGGCGCGGGCACGTCGGCGGTTCCGGGGATCACGGAGGAGACCCTAACCGACCGCGATCCGCGCGCCCGCCACGCTCGCGGACGGCGGCCAGACGCGGGGGCACGACGGAGGGCGCGGCGGGGGCGCGGGGCGGTCGGCGGGCCCGTGGATCCGGGCGCCCGGCCGCCCCCTGGTAGCCTCGTCCGCGCAGGCGGGGACGACGAAGGCGAGCCACATGACCGACGACACGCACGACACCGGCCACCGCGACGGCGGAACGACCGAGCCTCCCCTCCTCAGCCGCCGGGAGCTGCGTCGCCGCCAGCAGGAGATGGAGCGCAGCTCGGCCGAGCCGTCGGGCGACGCGCACCGCTGGGTGGATCCGTTCCCCGCCGTGCCCCGCACCTCCGATGGCGGCCTGTTCGGGCCGGACCGCGTGCGCCCCGGTGCCGCTCCCGTCGAGGCCGCGGCGCCCGGCGACGAGGCCGAGGCCGCGCCCCACGCGGACGCCGACGCGCACGACGACGATGCGTCGGGCACGGAGCCCGACGAGGAGGTCGTCGTCGGCACGCACGCCTTCGACGAGCTCTTCGACGACGCGGACGACGACGACGTGGATCCCGAGGACCGCGTCCCCGACACCGCCGCTCCCGCCGAGGACGTCGCCGGGGACGACGCCCGCCCCGCCGCCGCGCCGTCCCCCTTCGACGCCGTCGTCTCCCCCGAGGTCGGATCCGCGTGGACCGTCCCCGCCCCGCACGTCGTCAACGCGCACCCCTTCCGCATGCCGCTCCGCCCGAGCGCGGAGGCATCCGAGCCGGCCGACGGCGCGAGCACCGTCCCCGCCTGGTCCGGGTCCCCGGCCGCGCCCGCCGGGTCCGCCCCCGTCGAGTCCTCCCCCGTCGACGACGCGCCGCCCGCCCGCACCGCCGCTGCGCCGGTCGAGCCCCAGCCGACCCCGACCCCGGTCGCCTCGCTCCCCGCCGCCCCCGACGACATCGAGGAGCCCGCCGACGACCGTCGCCCCGGCACCGACCTCACGGCGTTCCCCGACGCGGATCCGCAGCGCTACGTCATGCGCACCCCGCGCGCCGACGCCGCCACGAGCGCCCTCACCCTCTTCCCCGAGCAGACCGGCCAGCGCCCGCCGCGCGGCCCCGCGATCGCGCGCACGGGCTTCCGCGGCTTCATGAACACCGTCACGGGCGGCGTCTTCAAGATCGGCCCCGGCGCCGAGGAGGCCGCCGCGAACGCGGAGGTCGCCCGCCGCGAGGGCGACGAGCGCGTGATCCGCCAGGCCACCTGGTCGCGTGCCGTCAGCGTGCTGGTCGCCAACCGCAAGGGCGGCGTCGGCAAGACGCCCACCTCCCTCATCCTCGGCGGCGTGCTCGGCTCCATCCGCGGCGGATCCGTCGCGGTGGTCGAGGTCACCGACGATCCCGGGGCGCTCGGCTACCGCGCCGAGGGCCAGCCGCAGCGCGGGCTCGGCGAGCTCGTGCGCGACCGCGACGAGATCCACAGCGCCGGCCAGCTCGCCGGCTACACCGCGCCGCAGACGAGCTTCGCGTCGGTCGTCGCGTCCGTCGGGCCGCGTCGCGAGCTCACGGGCGACGACGTGATCGGCGTCGCGCGCCTCATCGACGAGTACTACGCGGTGCGCGTGATGGACTCCGGCAACCAGCCGTCGTCGTCCGCGTTCCGCGGCGCCATCGAGGTCACCGACGTGCTCGTCGTCCCCGTGCTCAACGCGGGCGACGCGGTGCTCGAGGCCGTGGCGCTCCTCGACTTCCTGCGCGAGCTCGGCGGCCACGCGGCCATGCTCGCCGACAACGCCGTCATCATCCGCCTGCACGACGGCCGCCCGGAGGACCCCGCGGTCGTCGCGCGCATCGACCGCATCCTCGGCGACGCCCGCCCGGCGCAGATCTTCACGGTGCCGTACGACGCGCACATCGCGGAGCGCGGGCCGATCTCGCTCGCCTCGCTCGACCCCGTGGTCGCGCGCGCGTTCACGGCCGCGACGGCCGGGGTCGTGCAGCGGCTCGCGCACGCGGTCCGCTGACGGGCGCGTCCGAGGGCGGATCCGGGCCGGCCGCGGGCGGGCGCGGATCCGCCGGTCGCGGGTCTGCCGGGCGCGGGTCTGCCGGCCGCGGTCCGCGGATCCGCCGCCCGCTCGACCGCGAGATCCTCGCGCTGGCCGTGCCCGCGCTCGGCGCGCTCGTGGCCGAGCCGCTGTTCCTCCTCACCGACACCGCGCTCGTCGGCCACCTCGGCAGCGCGCCGCTCGCGGGCCTCGGCATCGCGAGCGTGATCCTGCAGACGATCGTCGGCCTCCTCGTCTTCCTCGCCTACGCGACGACGCCCACGGTCGCCCGGCGGCTCGGCGCGGGCGACCGGCCGGGCGCGATCCGCGCGGGAATCGACGGCCTGTGGCTCGCGCTCGCGCTCGGCGCGGTGGTGCTGGTCGTGGGGCTCGTGGTCGCGGATCCGCTCGTGCGCGCCCTCGCGGACACCGGCGGCGCCGACGCGGATCCGGCGGCCACCGCCGCCGTGGTCGACGCCGCGCGCACCTACCTCGGCATCTCGCTCGCCGGGATCCCCGCGATGCTCCTCGTCATCGCCGCGACCGGCCTCCTCCGCGGCCTGCAGGACACGCGCACCCCGCTCGTCGTCGCGGTCTCCGGCTTCGCGGCGAACGCGGCGCTCAACGCGTTCCTCATCTACGGGCTCGGGCTCGGCATCGCGGGATCCGCATGGGGCACCGTCGCCGCGCAGTGGGGCATGGCCGCGGTGTTCGTCGTGATCGCCGTGCGCGCCGCCCGCGCGACCGGCACGACGCTGCGCCCCGGGATCCGCGGGGTCGCGCGCTCGGCGGCGTCCGGCGGCTGGCTGCTGGTGCGCACGGCGTCGCTCCGGGCGGCGATCCTCGCGACGGTCGCCGTGGGCGCGGGCCTCGGGGTCACGGGACTCGCGACCCTGCAGATCGCGCTCACCCTCTTCTCGACCGTGGCGTTCGTGCTCGACGCGCTCGCGATCGCCGGCCAGGCCCTCGTCGGGCACGGCCTCGGCGCCGACGACGTGCCGCGCGTCCGCGCCGTCTCCCGCCGCCTCGTGCAGTGGGGCGTGGGCCTCGGCGCGATCCTCGGCCTCGTGCTCGCGGCCCTCTCGCCGCTGCTCGGGCCGGTCTTCACGGGCGACGCGGACATCCACCGCATGCTCACCGCCGTGACGCTCGTGCTCGCCCTCGGCCTGCCCGTCGCGGGCTACGTGTTCGTGCTCGACGGCGTGCTCATCGGCGCGGGCGACGCCCGCTACCTCGCCCTCGCCGGCCTCGTGAACCTCGCGATCTACGCCCCCGCGCTGATCCTCGTGGCGTGGCTCACGGAGACCGGCCGCGTCGCCGGCACCCCCGCCCTCCTCGCGCTGTGGGCGGCCTTCGGCCTCGTCTACATCGGCGCGCGGGCGCTCACGCTGGGGCTCCGGGCGCGCGGCGACCGGTGGATCGTGACGGGGATCGCGCGGGCCTGAGGCCGTCGGCCGATTCGCCTGGCGTCTCAGCGCCCGAGGCGACGGCGCAGCCGGGCCCGACGGAGGGCCCACGCACCGGGCGCGTCGACCACACGGATCCATCCAGCATCGACCTCTCCGTCGACGTCGACGACGACATACCGCCCTTCGCCCGGGTCGAAGTAGACGCTCTTGCCGAAGCGGCGGAGGTTCTCCGCGGCGTGGGCTGCGAGCCGGTGCGCCCTGCGCTGGGCCTCGGCGCTGTAGGGCGTCATGCGGGCCACCATCTCCTCCGGTTCCTCCTGCCCACCGCTCCTGGTCGAGCGGCGGGCTCCAGCACATGATCGACGATGACGTTGCTCATCGCCAGTGCCATCTCGTGATCGGCGGCCGAGGCCCAGGGCACGGCGATGAGGGCGTCCATCACGGAAGCGCCCACCTCCGATGCCCCCGGTTCTCGACTGATGCACTTCTCGCAGGCCCAGGTGAAGCGCTGCCACCACTGCTCGCGCTGCGTCCACCGACCGGAGCGGTGGGCGGCCACCGCGGACAGCGCGGCCGAGAGGAGCGCTGCCCCTCCGGCGATGACCGCGGCCCAGAGCGTGGCCGCGCCCTGGACCGCAGCCGTCACCGCCTCGGGATGGAACACGGGCGCCTCGTCTCCTCGCGAGCGGGCGCACCTCAGCCCGCGCCGGCGGCGCACTGTTGCACGCGGGAGCGGCGTCGTCACGTCCGAGGTCGAGGAGGAGGGATGCCGGGAACAGGACTTCCTGGGGAGGAGGGAGATCGCGCCCCGCGTCAGTACATCGCGAGCGGACCCGCGCCGCGCGGCCCCGGGAACGCGCGGTCGAGCGCGGCGAGCGTCTCGTCCGGGATCGCGAGGTCGAGCGCGGCGCGGTTCTCGGCGACGTGCGCGGCCGTCGCGGCCTTGGCGGTCGCGAAGACGTGCGGCGCCTGGCGGACGACCCACGCGAGCGCGAGCTGGCCCGCGCTCACGCCGAGCGGCTGCGCGAGGGCGGCGAGCGTCGGATCCGTCGCGAGCCGGCCCTGGTCGAGCGGCGAGTAGGCCATGACGGGCATGCGGCGGGAGGCCGCCCACGGGATCACGTCGTGCTCGGGCCCGCGCTGGGCGAGGTTGTAGAGCACCTGGTCGGTCTGCGCGGCGTCGCCGCCGGGGATCGCGGCCAGCTCGTCGAGGTCGTCCGCGTCGAGGTTGCTGACGCCCCACGCGCGGACGAGGCCCTCCTCGACGAGCTCCTGCATCGCGGCGACGGTGTCGGCGAGCGGGTGGGATCCGCGCCAGTGCAGCAGGTAGAGGTCGAGCCGGTCGGTGCCGAGGCGCGAGAGGCTGCGGCGGGCGGCCTCGCCCGTGCCGCGGCGGGACGCGTTCGACGGGAGCACCTTGCTGATCAGGAACACCTCGTCGCGGCGGCCGGCGATCGCCTCGCCGACGAGCTCCTCGGATCGCCCGCTGCCGTACATCTCGGCGGTGTCGATCGCGGTGAGGCCCGCGTCGATCCCGGCGCGCAGGGCGTCGAGCTCGGTCGCGCGGGCAGCGCGGTCGTCGCCCATGTTCCAGGTGCCCTGCGCGAGGGCGACGGCGGTGCGGCCGTCGGGGAAGGTGGTCATGGGGGTGTCGGTGTCAGCCATCTCCTCCATCCTGCGCCGGTCGGGCGAGCCTGGCCAAGGCATCGCGGCGCCGGCTGCCCGCGTCACCGCGGCCGCGCATCACCGCGCGTCCGCGTGCTCCGGCGGCCACACCACGGCGAAGCGCTCGAAGACGATCTCGTCGTCCTCGGACCACGCGGCGCCGCGGGCCGCGCTGACGCGCTCCCAGTAGATGCGGTGCTGCGTGCGCCAGCTCGCGAGCGAGAGGTCGTCCTCGCCCTCGTCGCGCGCGAAGGCGGCGTCGGCGCTGGTGAACGGGCCGACGCGGAGCTCGGTGCTGCGGATCACGATGCGCGGCGCCCCGGTGCTGTCGCAGGCGATCCAGTGGGATCCGATGCGCGGCACCTCGTCGCCCCGCGCGAGGAAGTCTGCGACGAGCTCGGCGGTGGCGCGCTTCCGGCCGGACAGCACGATGCCGAGCAGCTCGTCGGCGAGCCGGGCGTGATCCCCGAAGTGCTCGACCGTGTGCTCGGGACCCGCCGCGACGGCCTGCGGGTGCGCGGCGGCGTACGCATCCCACATCTCGACGGCCGCGGCGAGGTCGGGCGGGGAGACGGGCGCGGTCGCATCGCTCATGGATCCGATGCTCCCACGGGGCGCGAGACCGCCGGACGGGCTATGCCGCCGGCGCGCGCCGCACGACGGTATCGGGCGGCCGCCTACGCTGATCCCGTGACGGAACCGGAAAAGCAGCCCGCCCGCGGTCGCCGCGTCCCCGACGCCGCGCAGCGCTCCGAGGCCCTCAAGGAGCGGATCTACGTCACCTTCACCGCGCTCGCGGTCACCATCGCGACCGAGCGCGAGGCCGAGCACGTGACCGTCGGCGGGGCCGCGCTCACGCTCGTGCTCACGGTGGTCGGCACGCTGCTCGCGGTGTCGGTCGCCGAGTACATCGCGCAGATGGTGCGCGACGGCGAGGTGCCGGACCGGCGCGACGTGGGGCACATCCTCTACGTGGCCCTCAGCTCGCTCGGGGTGCTGCCAGCACCGCTCGTGATCCTCGGCGTCTCCGCGCTCGGTGCGCTCGAGCTCCAGGCCGCCCTGCGGATCATCTCGGTCGTGCTCGTGGCGACGCTCGTGATCGTGACGCTCGTCGCCGTCCGCCGCCTCCGCGTGCGCATCGGCGTGAAGCTCCTGGTGCTCGCGGGCGTGGCGGTGCTGGGTGCCGCGGTGCTCGCGGTGGAGCTCGCCGTCCACTGATCCGCTCGGCGCCGCGATCGGGACGCCCGGACCCCGCCGACGTAGCGTGAGGGCATGACCGCGTCCCCGCTGCCCGCGCTCCTCGAGACCGCCCGCCTCCGGATGCGGCCGCTGGGCCCGTCGGACGTCGACGTCGTCCACCGCCTCTGGGCCGAGCGCGACCCGCGCCATCCCGCGCACCGCCGCGTCGACGAGGAGGGGCGCCCGTCGCGCGACGAGGTGCGCGACCGCCTGGCGGTGCAGGCGGAGGAGTCGCTCCGGACGGGGATCGGGCTGCTCGCGATCGAACGGCGGGACGAGCCGGGCGTCGTCGGGTACTGCGGCGTCGTCGTCGGGAGCGCCTCCGTCGAGGAGCCCGAGATGGCCTTCGAGCTGCTGCGCGACGTCCACGGCGCGGGGCTCGCGACGGAGGCGGCGCGCGCCGTGGTCGACGCCGCCCGCGCGTCCGGTCGCGGACGGCTGTGGTCGACCGTGCGTCGGTGGAACTCCGCGTCCCTGCGCGTGCTGGAGAAGGCGGGCTTCACGGACAGCGGGCGCGTGACGCCGGATCCCGAGGACGGCGACACCGTGTGGATGACGTGCGACCTCCGGATCACGACCGCCGTCGACGCCTAGTCCGCCCGCGACTCCCAGCGCACCTCGCCGTCGACGCGCTCGTCGGTCGCCGCGAGCCCGAGCCGCCGGGCCACGGCCGCGGACGCCGCGTGATCCGGGTGGATGTGCGCCCGCACGACGCCCACGCCGTCCTCCCGCAGCCACGCGACCATCGCCGCCGCGCACTCGGCCGCCGCGCCGGATCCCTGCGACGCGGTGCCCACGAGCCACGCGACCTCCGCGACCCGCGCGCCGCCGTCGACGCCGGTCACGGTCGCCTGCACGAACCCGGCCGCGCGCCCCGACGCGCGCTCACGGAGGATCCACACGAGCCATCGCGCGGACCCGTCCGGCGAGCGCCCCGCCGCCTGTCGCGCGAAGCGGACCTCGAGCGCGGCGGGCGACGGCGGCTCTCCTCCGGTGAAGCGGTACAGGGCCGGATCCGCGAGCACCCCGACCATCTCCCGCGCGTGCGCGACCACCAGCGGCTCGAGCGCGAACCGCGCCGTGACGAGCACGGGGGCCGGCGTCGTCGTCATCGCCCGATGCTCGCACGTGTCGGGCAGGCCGCCGCGTGTGATCTGATGGCCCCATGCCCTCGGAACGCGGACTCGACCGCCTCGTCGCCTTCAGCGACGCGGTCGTCGCCATCGCCATCACGCTGATCGTGCTCCCGCTCGTCGACACGGCGCGCGACGGCGCGAGCGACAGCGTCGTCGACTTCCTCGGGGAGAACGCGGCCCCGCTCGGCGCGGCGGCGCTGAGCTTCGTGGTGATCGCGAGCCTGTGGCAGGCGCACCACTCCGTGTGGGGCCGCTTCACGACGGCGACGCGCGGCATGATGCGGATGAACTTCGCCTGGCTCGCGGCGATCGTCTTCCTGCCGCTGCCCACCGTGCTCATCGTCGGGACGACCCGCGAGGACCGGCTCGGCGTCGTGATCTACATCGGCACCATGTTCGTCGCGACCGCCTGCCTGGCGATCGTCGCCGAGCTCGCCCACCGCGCGGGAGTCGAGGACGACGCCGCGGAGGCCGCGACCCGCTCGCTCCGCCGGCGGCGATGGATCCCCGCGGGCCTCATGCTCCTCGCCCTCGTCCTCGCCGCCGCGATCCCCGGCGTCGGGACGTCGGCGCTGCTCGTCCTCCTCGTGGCCATCCCGGCCGAGCGGCTCGGCCGGCCCCGCGACGCCCGCCGCTGATCCGCGCGGCGATCCGGCCGGCTGCCTAGGATCCCCCTCATGCTCATCGTGATCCGCGGCAGCTCCGGATCCGGGAAGTCCACGCTCGCCGCTGCGCTCCAGCGCGAGCTCGGCTGGCCGACCGCCGTCCTCGGGCAGGACCACCTCCGCCGGGTCGTGTACCGCGAGAGCGAGGAGCCGGGCGGCGTCCCGGAGGGCACCGCGCACGTCGACCTGCTCGAGGTCGCCGCGCGGCACGCCCTCGCGGCCGGTCATCACGTCATCGTCGAGGGCATCATGCGCGCCTCGCACTACGCGGACGCCCTCCAGCGCATCGCGGACGACGCCGACGACGCCCGCTTCCACGCCTTCGACCTGCCCTTCGACGAGACGGCACGCCGGCACGAGACGCGCCCACCGGGCCCGGAGCACGACCAGCCGCCGTCGCCGTCGCACCCCGCCGATACGCTGACGACGTGACACCCCCCGGCGCACCTGCACCCTCCGCGCCCGCCTCCTCCGCCTCGCCGCTCGCGCTCCCCGGCGGCCGCCGCATCGCCGTCCAGTTCGCCGCGATGGGCACGGTGTGGGGAGCGAGCTTCCTCTTCATGAAGGTCGCGCTCGAGGGCGTCTCGTTCGGCCAGGTCTCGTGGACGCGGCTGGTGCTCGGCGCCGTCGCGCTCGGCCTCATCGTCGCCGCGCGTCGCCTGCCGCTCCCGAGGGAGCGCGTCGTGTGGCTGCACTTCGCGGTGGTGGGCGTCGTCGGATCCGCCATCCCGTACTCGCTGTTCGCCTGGGCCGAGCAGCACGTGACCTCGGGCGTCGCGAGCATCTACAACGCCACCACGCCGATCATGACCGCGCTCCTCGCGACCCTCGCGTTCCGCGTCGAGAAGCTGGGGCGTCGGCAGCTCGCGGGGATCGCGCTGGGCATCGTCGGCGTCGTCGTGATCATCGGCCCCTGGCGCCTGGCCCCGAGCGCGGAGGCGGCCGCGTCCGGCGAGCCCCTCCTCGAGCTCGCCGGCCAGCTCGCGTGCCTCGGCGCGGCCCTCTGCTACGGGATCACCTTCGGCTACCTCCGCCGGTTCCTCACGCACCGCGGCATCCCCGGCGTCGTCACCGCGTTCATGCAGATCGGCATGGGCGCCGCCGCGATGATCCTCGCCACCCCGTTCCTCGCCACCGGCCCGGTGTCGCTCGACCTGCCCGTCGTGCTCAGCCTCGTGGCGCTCGGCGTGGTCGGCACGGGGCTCGCGTACCTGTGGAACATGAACGTGCTCCTCGCCTGGGGCCCCACGGCCACCTCGACCGTCACGTACATCACGCCCGTCGTGGGCGTCGCGCTCGGGATCCTCGTGCTCGGCGAGACCCTGCACTGGAACGAGCCCGCGGGTGCCGTCCTCGTGCTCCTCGGCGTGCTCCTCTCGCAGGGCCGCCGCCGCGCCGTGCGCGGATCCGTGACCTCAGCCCCCGCACCCGCCGCACCGGCCGCGACGCGCACCCCTCCGACGCCCGGATAGGCTCGCCGGGTGCGTCTCGTCATCGCCCGCTGCTCCGTCGACTACGCCGGCCGTCTCAGCGCGCATCTCCCCCTCGCCACCCGCCTCCTCATGGTCAAGGCCGACGGGAGCCTCCTCGTCCACTCGGACGGCGGCTCCTACAAGCCGCTGAACTGGATGAGCCCGCCCTGCACGATCGTCGAGGTCGAGCCCGACGACGACCAGGCGCTCGCGGGCGTCCGCGAGATCTGGCGCGTCGTGCAGCCGAAGACGGCCGACATGCTCGTCGTCTCGATCCACGAGGTGCTGCACGACTCCGCGCACGACCTCGGCGTCGACCCGGGCCTCGTCAAGGACGGCGTGGAGGCGCACCTGCAGAAGCTGCTGGCCGAGCAGATCCACCTGCTGGGCGACGGCCACGAGCTGGTGCGCCGCGAGTACATGACCGCGATCGGGCCGGTGGACATCCTCGCGCGCGACGCCTCGGGCCGGTCGGTCGCGGTGGAGCTCAAGCGCCGCGGCGACATCGACGGCGTCGAGCAGCTCACGCGCTACCTCGAGCTGATGAACCGGGATCCGCACCTCGCGCCGGTCGCGGGCGTCTACGCCGCGCAGGAGATCAAGCCGCAGGCCCGCACGCTCGCCGAGGACCGCGGGATCCGCTGCCTCCTCCTCGACTACGACGCCATGCGCGGCATGGACGACGGGCACGCGCGCCTGTTCTGATCCGCCCGCCGGGATCGCCCCAACGGGGCCGTGGACGGGTGGACGCGGTCCGCCGTCCCGCGCGCTCCTGCCCGCCTATCCGCTCACCGTCGGGCCCCGTCCGGCCGCCGGGGACCCGCCCATACTGACGAGGAGCGGCGCCTCGCCGCCGTGTCCTCGGGGGTGGATCTGATGGTGTCCGGTGCGTCCCGCCGCCGCGCGCTCCGCCGTGCCCGGGCGAACGCATCCGCATCCCCGGCCATGCGCCCATGACGGCGATGACCGTCGTCGACGCGACCACGTCCCGCGCCGCCGCGAAGGCCGCGGGCGCCGGCTCGGGGCCGTCCGCCGCGCGCGTCCGCATCGACCCGTACCCGCTCCGTCTCCGGAACCGCTGGCTGCTGCGCCTGCTCTTCTCCCTCCCGTACGTCGTGGTCGCGATCCTCGGCGAGCGGGCGGCCGCGCAGACGCCCCCGGCGATGAGCACGGTGAACGCCGACCTCCTCGCGCGGGTCGCCCGGATCGACTGGACCCGCGCCGACGCCGCCTGGGTGGGCGACCTCTACCCGCCCGTGGCGACGGTCGTCGCCGCCCTCACCCCGGGCGGCACGCTGGGCCTCGGGATCGTCGGCGCCCTCATCGCGGGCCCGTTCCTCCAGCAGATGCTCCAGGCGATGCAGCAGCGGCGCTTCCCGCCCGTCGAGTCGGCCATGTTCATGGCCGCCCTCGGCGCCAACCCGCTGTTCGCCCACATGGTCACCACCAACCTCGAGGCGTTCCTCGGCGTCGCGGCGTTCGGCGTGGGAGCGACCAGCATGGTCCGGTTCGTCGCCTACCGGAACACGCAGGCCGGCTTCCGCGCGGGGTTGCTGTTCTCGCTCGCGGCCCTGTCCAGCGCGAGCGGCATCGTCTACATCGTCGTCATCGGGCTGGCCGCGCCGCTGGTCACGCTCGCCCGACACGGCGAGCGCGGGGCGCGGGCGTCGAACATCCTCGTGCTCCTGTTCCCGACCCTCTCGGCGTTCCTCACGGTGTCGTTCCTGCAGCTCGTGTTCCTCCACCGGCCGTTCGCGTTCCTCACGGCGCAGTTCCGGTACGACCCGGCGCTCTGGGACACGGTGCCGCAGCTGGTCACCACCCTCAACGGGTTCCTGCTGCTCGCGCCGATGATCTCCGGCTGGATCCTCGCGCTCCTGGTCCGCCGGCCGGGCGCGATCCTCATCTCGACGCTCCTGTTCCTCGGGCTGCTGGTCGGCTACATCCTCGGCCTGATCCCCGCCAACTCCGCCGGCAACACCTTCTTCATCATGACGATGATGGGCATGGCGATCCTCCCGGCCGCCACGACCCGACGGGCCGACGTGCTGATCACGATCGTCGCCGGCGTCCAGATCGCGATCGCGTGGGCGGCCGCGTACAACCGGCCCGTGGTCCTCGACTGGATGGGATCCATCGCCCGCGTCCTCGGGTGGGCCTGACATGACGACCGTCCCGGGGACGCACGGCGTCGACGCCCTCGATCCGACGCCTGACGCGCCCGACGCGCCCGATGCGCCCGCGCGCCCGGCCTGGACCGACGCGATCGATCCGCGCCTCGCGCGCCCGGACGACCGCGCGCGCTACCTCGCCGAGGGCTGGCTCCCGGTCCGCCGGCTCGACGACGGCAGGCAGCTCGTCGCGGCGGAGGAGCGGCACCGGGATCCCGCGTTCGCGGCGGCCCTGGCCGAGGAGCTGGGCGGGCCCGTCGTCCTCGTGCCCGTCGACCCGTGGGAGCTCAAGGACGCCGTCCTCCGCCTGTTCGGCGAGGCCGTCGCCGACGACGCCGCCAACCAGCTCTTCCGCCGGAACCCGGAGCTGTCCGGCCGCTTCGTCTTCTCCCGCGGCCAGAAGGCGGGCGCCCTGGTGGCCGCGATCCTCGTCGTCGCGCTGGCCGTGGTGTGGCCGCGGCAGACCGCCGTCGGCGCGCTCTCCGTGGTGAGCCTCGCGTTCCTCGCGGCGACGACGTTCAAGTTCCTGGTGGCGCTGCAGGGCGCGCGCTTCGACGTGGTGGACCGCGTCACCGACACGGAGGTCGCGCGGCTCGACGACGCCGACCTGCCGGTCTACACGGTCCTCGTGCCGGTGTTCCGGGAGGCCAACATCGTCGCCCAGCTCATCGAGAACCTCGGCGGCCTCGACTACCCGGCGCACAAGCTCGAGGTGCTCATCCTCATCGAGGAGGAGGACTCCGAGACGCGCGAGGCGATCGTCCACGCGGATCCGCCCGCCCACTTCCACATCGTCACCGTGCCCGCGGGCCAGCCGCAGACGAAGCCGCGCGCCTGCAACGTGGGCCTCACCCTCGCGTCGGGCGAGTTCCTCGTCATCTACGACGCCGAGGACACGCCGGATCCCGACCAGCTCAAGAAGGCCCTCATCGCCTTCGAGCGCGGCGGCCCCGAGATGGTGTGCGTGCAGGCCGCCCTCAACTACTTCAACGCCACCGAGAACGCGCTCACGCGCATGTTCACGCTCGAGTACTCGTACTGGTTCGACTACATGCTCGCGGGCCTCGACCACTCGGAGCTGCCGATCCCCCTCGGCGGCACCTCGAACCACTTCCGCACCGACGCGCTCGTCGAGCTCGGCGGCTGGGATCCCTACAACGTGACGGAGGACGCCGACCTCGGCATCCGCGCCTCGGCCGTCGGCTACCGCGTGGGCGTCATCAACTCCACCACCATGGAGGAGGCCAACACCTCCATCCCCAACTTCATCCGCCAGCGCTCCCGGTGGATCAAGGGCTACATGCAGACGACGCTCGTGCACGCCCGCCGCCCCCTGGCCCTCATCCGCGAGGTCGGGATCGTGCGCTTCGCGTCGTTCGCGCTCCTCATCGGCGGGACGCCGGCCACGTTCCTCGGGGTGATCCCGTTCTACCTCGTGACGATCGCGTCGCTGGCGATCCCGAGCACGCTCCTCACCTCCGTCTTCCCGGCGTGGGCGCTCTGGACGAGCCTGTTCAACTTCCTCATCGGCAACGGGGTCATGGTCTACGTCTCGATGATGGGGCCGTTCAAGCGCGGCACGTTCCACCTGATCCTGTGGTCGCTGCTCAACCCCGTGTACTGGATCCTGCACTCCATCGCCGCGTACAAGGGCCTCTGGCAGCTGCTCACCCGCCCGCACTACTGGGAGAAGACCGAGCACGGTCTCACGCAGCAATGACGGTGGGGGTTCCCGGCGGCCATCCGATCGACCCTCGTAGGGTGGGGATGTGACCGCACCCGACACGTCCACGCCGTCCCCCGTCGCGGGCCCAGCGCCCTGGAGCTGCATCCTCTTCGACCTCGACGGCACCATCACCGACTCGGCCCCCGGGATCACCGCGCAGCTCGCGAAGACCCTGGTCTTCATGGGCCTGCCCGTGCCCGGCCCGGCCCAGCTCCTCGAGTACGTGGGCCCGCCCATCCTCGACTCGTTCCGCGACCTCGCCGGCATGGACGACGACGCCCAGCAGCGCGCGCTCGCCCACTACCGCGCGGGCTACGCGGGCGGCGGCGTCTTCGACAGCTCGGTGTACGCGGGCGTCCCGGAGGTGCTGCGCGCGATCCACGCGGCCGGCGTCCCGCTCTCCCTCGCCACGAGCAAGCCCGAGTCGCAGGCCCGCCGCGTGCTCGACCACTACGGCCTCACCCCCTTCTTCACCGAGATCTGCGGCGCGAGCGAGGACGAGGTGCGATCCGCGAAGGCCGACGTCATCGAGGAGGCCCTGCGCCGGCTGCGCGAGGCCGGGGTCGACCTCGGCAACGCGGTGATGGTGGGCGACCGCGAGCACGACGTGCAGGGCGCGGCGGCCCACGGGATCCCGACGGTGATGGTCGGCTGGGGCTACGGCAGCCCGGCGGAGGCCGCGGGCACCATCGCGGTGGTCGAGACGGCCGCCGAGCTCGAGGCCCGCCTGCTCCCGATGGCGGCTCGACCCGCCGCCTGAGACGGCCGCTCCGAATCCCTCACACGCAAGAGCCTTTCCACAGATCCAGCTGCCGGCGCCCGATCGCCCCGGGGTTAGCAACACGGAGTGACAGAATGACCCGCGGAGGAACCATGTCAACACCGCAGGACCTGCAGGACCCGCTCGCGCTCGACAGGCAGGTCAGCTACTCGCTCGTCGTGGCCGCCCGCAGCGTGACCGCCCTCTATCGACCCATCCTCGATCCGCTGGGGCTCACCCACCCCCAGTACCTCGTGCTCCTCGCGCTCTGGGCGCGGGGGCCACGCTCGGTCAAGGACCTCAGCCACGAGCTCCAGCTCGACAGCGCCACCCTCTCCCCGCTCCTCAAGCGACTGGAGGCCATGGGCCACGTCTGGCGCGTGCGCCGGGCCACCGACGAGCGCGTGCTGGAGATCGGGCTCACCGACCAGGGCCGGGAGCTGCGCGAGAAGGCCGTCGCCATCCCGCAGCAGATCCGCGACCGCCTCTCCATGACGGAGGAGCAGCTCGAGGGCCTCAAGACCGTGCTGAGCCAGGTCATCGACAACGCGAAGGCCCTCCCCGAGACCATCTGACCGGCCGTCCCCGCGCCACCGGCACCACCGCACCACCGCACCACCCGATCGGAGCGCGACCAGTGAGCGACACGGTCCGCGCGGTGCTCCTGCTCGAGTGCTACGTCACCGTCACTCTCCTGGCGCCGCTCCTCCTCGGCCGCCTGCCGCTCGTCGCGCAGCGGCCCGTCGCGATGCTCGCGGCCTGGCACGGGTTCCTCGTCACCGCGGTGCTGAGCCTCGGATCCGGGCTCGGCCTCCTCATCCACCAGGGCATGGCGATGCAGGCGGGCGCGGGCCCCGCGCAGGACGCCGGCACCGCCCCGCTCGCCGCGATCCCGCTCGCCTACGTGGCCGCCGGCGTGCTCGGCGTGCTGCTCTTCCGCATCGTGGAGGAGGGCGGACGGGTGGTGCGCGAGGCCCGGCAGCGGGCGGGCGAGGTCGCCACCCTGCTGCTGGCGTCGCGGCCGTACCGGGTGGCCGGGCGCGACGCGCGCATCGTGGAGTCCGACGTGCCGCTCGCCGCGCTCTCCCCCGCCACCGGCGTGATCCTCCTCACCACGGAGGCGCGCGCCCGCCTCGACGACGACGAGCTCACGGCCGTCCTGGAGCACGAGACCGCGCACCTCGAGCAGCGGCACGCGCTCGCGGTGCGCATCGCCCAGGTCTCCCGCGCGATCCTCCCGGCCCTGCCCGCGAGCCAGCGCCTCGCGCTCTCATCCACCATCGCCATCGAGTTCATCGCCGACGACCACGCGGCCCGCGCCACCGGGCCGGGGACGGTCGCCGCGGCGCTCCGCAAGCTGGATCCCGACGGCGGCCTCTCCGCCCTCCGCGCCGACCGCATGCGCCACCCGCGCGGCGGGCACCGCGTCGCCCTGCGGCTGCTGTGCGCGGTCGCGTGCGCGCTCCCCGTGCTGCCGCTCGTCATCGTGCTGCTGCCGCCGCCGGCCTGATCCGCTGCCGGCCTGATCGGCTGCCGGCCGGAGCCCGCCCGGACCCGTGCGGTAGGGTCTCTCGCAGAAGGGGAGTAGTCCCCCCGGCCCTCGAGCCGGACGGCGATGCGTCGACATGCTGGCCCCCGGGCCCGGTGCATCACCCGCCACGGAGCACGAGCGAGGCGGGCGGACGAGACCTTCGGCCAGACGAACGACAGGCGCACCACGCGCCGTCGCGTCGGCCGGAGACCCCCACGTCCCCGGTCGTCGCCCGACCGGAGGACCCATGACATCCATGCCCCCTGCCCCAACGCCCGATCCGACGCCCGCCCAGGTGCGCCGCTGGCGGCAGCACCTCGCCGACGAGCGCGCGGAGGCCGCCGTCTACCGCGACCTCGCCGGCCGCCGCACGGGCGAGGAGCGCGAGATCCTGCTCGCCCTCGCCGAGGCCGAGGGCCGCCACGCCGACCACTGGATCGACCTGCTCGGCGACCGCGTCGGCAAGCCCGTGCGCGGCGACATCCGCACCCGCATCCTCGGCCTGCTCGCCCGCCGCTTCGGATCCGTCTTCGTGCTCGCCCTCGCCCAGCGCGCCGAGAGCCGCTCGCCCTACGCGGACGACGCCGACGCCACCGACGCGATGGCCGCCGACGAGCGCGTGCACGAGGAGGTCGTGCGCGGCCTCGCCACCCGCGGCCGCATGCGCCTCTCCGGGACCTTCCGCGCGGCCGTCTTCGGCGCGAACGACGGCCTCGTGAGCAACCTCGCGCTCGTCCTCGGCATCACGGCGACGGGCGTGCCCAACGCCGTGATCCTCGCCACGGGCCTCGCGGGACTCCTCGCCGGCGCGCTCTCGATGGGCGCGGGCGAGTTCGTGTCCGTGCGCTCGCAGCGCGAGCTGCTCGAGGCCTCGGCCCCGGATCCGGGCACGCGCGACGCGCTCCCCCACCTCGACGTCGACGCCAACGAGCTCGCCCTCGTCTACCGCGCCCGCGGCATGACCGAGGAGGAGGCGCTCGCGCACGCCGACGAGGTGCTGCGCGACCTCGCGGCCGAGACCCGGCCGATCCCCGTCAGCATCGCGGGCGTCGCCGCGCCGGAGGACGACCACGAGAGCGTCGGCACCGCGTGGGGCGCGGCGATCTCGAGCTTCTGCTTCTTCGCGTCGGGCGCCGTGATCCCCGTGCTCCCGTACCTCTTCGGCCTCCAGGGCCTCGCGGCCCTCGCCATCGCGTGCGTGCTCGTGGCCATCGCGCTGTCGATCACGGGCGCGGTCACGGGCCTCCTGTCGGGCGGCCCGCCGCTGCGCCGCGCGGGACGCCAGCTGCTCATCGGCTTCGGCGCCGCCGGGGCCACCTACCTGCTGGGGCTGCTCTTCAACACGCAGGCGGGCTGATCCCGCGCTCCCGGCGCCCGTCCCACCTCCCGCGGGCGGCGGGACGGGCCCGCCGCAGCCGATACGGTTGTCCGCATGGCTGACGGAGATGACCCCCGCCGTCGCGAGGACTCCCTCGCGACGCGCATGAGCGACGCGGTGTCGCGCACGAGCGAGCGGGAGGTCGCCCTGCGGGCGATGGGCCTGCTGGACGGGCTGTACGAGGGCGACGACTTCCTGCTGCTGGTCGGCGGACGCCACGCCCGCGGGATCCTCAACGGCGCCCCTCCCCTGTACTGGCCCGAGGCCTGGGGCGCCCGCGCGCTCCTCTACGCCTGGACGCCCGAGGCCGCGAAGGTCGTCGAGAAGAACCTCACCAACCGCGCCTGGCGCGTGCGCGAGGCGTGCGCGAAGGTCGTCGCGACCCGGCAGCTGCCGCTCGTGCGCGCGCTCACGGTGCTCGTCACCGACGAGAACGCCCGCGTCCGCGGCGCGGCCCTCCGCGCGCTCGGCGCCGTCGGCGGCCCGGCCGACGAGGAGGTCATCCGCCGCGCGCTGACCGACCCCGACACCTCCGTCCGCGTCGCCGCGCACGACGGCCTCGAGGCCCTCGCCGCCCGCCACGAGCAGGTGCTCTCGCCCGCCGGCCGGCACGCGGCCGCCGCGGCGGAGGCGAGCGCTCCGGTCGCGGACGCGGACGGCGACGACGACGACGAGGACCGCGAGGACTGACGCGGAGCGGATCCCCCGCCCGCGCCCTCAGAGGTCGGGGAACGCCGGGAACGCGCAGGTCGGCGGATCACCGGCATCCGGTCCCGCGGTCACCCGCACGTCCGGCGCCGTGGACGCGAGCGGCGCGCCCCCGAAGGTCGCGCCCGCCGTCGTGATGTCCGCCGCCGCCATGTCGACGCTGCCCGCGTCGACCACCGTGCGGCGGAGCGCGAGGCCGAGCGGATGCGCGGCGTCGTACCCGTCGAGCTGGGACGACGCGAGGTGCAGCGACCGGGTCGCCCGGAAGCCGTCGACCACGATCCCCGTCATCGTCGGGATCGCGCTGCCGGCCGCCGTCGAGTAGCGCGGATCGAACGCCAGGGGGTCCTTCACCTCGTCGACGCACACGTCGCGGTACTCGACGTCGTGCACGGGGCCGCCGGTCGCCGAGGATCCCTTGATGCGGATGCCCCCGGCCGCGACGCTCAGCGTCCCGAAGGCGTCCCGTCCGCTGACGGTCACGCCGGCGACGAGCACGTCGCTCACCCCGGACTGCGTCTCGCTGCCGATCGCGATGCCGTGCGTGCCGAACAGGTGGTCGTCGAGCACGCTGATGTGCGCCGACGCCGCGGTGCCCGCCTTGACGGCGATGCCGTCGTCGCCGGCGCTGATCCACGACCGGGCGATCGTCACGTCGGTGGCGCCGGCCGGGTCGATGCCGTCCGTGTTGCGGGCGCCGGCCGGCGTCCGGATCCGCACGCCCCAGACGGTCAGGCCGTCGCCGTGGTCGAAGGACACGTGCGTGCCGGGCGAGTCGACGAGGTCCACGTCGTGCAGCGTCACGTCGTCCGCCCGCGTCGCCGCGACGAGCCGGGGCACGTTCTGGTGGCCGCCCTGCTTGGCGCCCCCGGCGACCTGCCACCAGCTCGCGGTCCCGCCGAGGATGGGGAGGTCGCCCCGGCCGTCGACCCGGCCCTGGTCGAGGCCGGTCGCCGCGCTCGACGCGAGCCCGGAGTGCGAGGACAGGGTGAGGAAGGGCCGGCAGCCGTCGCCCGCGCCGCCGACGGTGCCGCACGTGGCGCGTCCCGCCACCTGGTAGTCGGCGGCCGCCCGGGAGGCGTGCAGCACGACCGCGGGATCGAAGACGAGCACCTCGCCGGTGCGCACGGTGATCGGCGCGCTGAGGAACGCGGCCGTGGTGCTCGACGCGGCGAGGACGACGGCCCCGCCGGATCCCGCGCACCCGTCGAGCGCGGCCTGGATGCGGGCGGTGTCCGGGGCGTGCGCCTCGTCCGCCGCCGACGCCTGCCGCTCGGCCATCGCGGTGAGCGCCGGGACGGTGGCGCACGTGGTCGCCGGCGCGACCGGCTCCGCGACGGCGCGACGGTCGCCGTGCACGGCGGATGCCGCGGCGCCCGACGCCGAGACGGACGCGGCGCCCGGCGGCGCCGCGGCGAGGGTGACGACCGAGGCGAGGACCGCCACGAGGAGCAGGCCGTCGACCAGCAGGGCGCGGATGCGGTGCGGGGCGAGGCCCATGGGACGCCCTCCGGACGATCGGGGCGAGGCGGTCCCGCGCGATGGGGCCACGGTAGGGCGGCCCGCGGTGGCGCGCGCGGACGCTCCCCAGCGCGGCCCGCCGGCGTCAGGTGCCCGCGAGGAAGTCCTCGACCAGCGCCGCGAAGAGGTCCGGCCGCTCGATCTGCGGCATGTGCCCGCAGTCGGGGATGAGGCGGGTGCGCGCGTCGGGCAGCTCGCGCGCGACGGCCGCGAGGTGCGCGGGCGGGAGGATCCGGTCGCGGTCGCCCCACACGGCGAGCACCGGCAGGCCCGACAGGCGCACGCCCTCCACGAGCGGCCGGCGCCAGCGCGAGCTGACGCCGCGGACCGTGCCGAGGTCCCGCGCGATGTCGAGCATCGTGGCCGCGTGGGCGGGCCGCGCCGAGAGCTCCTGCGCGTGCCGCACGCGCGCGTCGGTCGTGAGCGCCGGGTCGTGGAAGATCGTGCGGGTCGAGCGTCGGGAGTTGCCGGGCGTCGGCCGCATCAGGAGCGTCGCGAGCGGGTCGAAGGCGAGCATGCGGAGGCCCACGGTGACCTGCCGGCCGAAGCCCGCGCTGTCGGCGAGCACGAGCGCGCGCACGCGATCCGGGTGCCGGGTCGCGAGGGTCATCGCGACCGCCCCGCCGAGCGAGTTGCCCACCACCGTCACGGGACCGGCCACGCCCGCCGCGTCGAGGTAGCCGGGCAGCGCGTCGGCGAGCGAATCGAGCGTCGTGGTCCCGGCGACGGGATCCGACCAGCCGAAGCCGGGCAGGTCGACGCTGTGCAGCTCGTGGCCCCCGGAGAGGCGCGCGTGCTGCTCGTCCCAGTCCTCGAGGCTGCGGCCGATGCCGTGCAGGAGGAGGAGCGGATCCCCGGAGCCGGTCACGCGGTGCCGCATGTCGCGCCCGTCGATGCGGATCATGGCGGTCCCCGGCGCCCGGAGCGGATCGACGTCCCCGGATGCGGCCATGCCGCGACCCTACCGAGATCCCCCGCGCGAGGGATTCAGCGATGTCGGGAGGAGGTGCGACGATGGAGGGGCTGCGCATCGCAGCGCCCTTCCCCGTCGCCCGGAGCCACGAGCCCGCCCGACGTGCGGCGATCGACCCAGGTCGCCGATGAGCATCAAGGAGCGACACGGCATGACGATCTTCGAGCAGATGGAGTCCGAGGTCCGGAGCTACAGCCGCGGCTGGCCGGTCGTGTTCGACCGCGCGGTGGGCAGCGAGATGTTCACGGCCGACGGCGACCGCTACCTCGACTTCTTCGCGGGCGCCGGTGCGCTCAACTACGGGCACAACAACCCCGCGCTCAAGCAGAAGCTGGTCGACTACATCCTCCGCGACGGCGTCACGCACTCCCTCGACATGTTCACGGAGGCCCGCCGCGACTTCCTGCAGACCTTCCAGGACGTGATCCTCCAGCCGCGCGGGCTCGACTACCGCATCATGTTCCCCGGCCCGGGCGGCGCGAACGCGGTGGAGGCCGCGATGAAGCTCGCGCGCAAGGTCACCGGCCGCACCACGATCGTCCACTTCACCAACTCGTTCCACGGCATGACCGAGGGCGCGCTCTCGGTCACGGGCAACGCGCTCAAGCGCGGCGGCGCGGGCCACCCGCTGCACCACGCGGTCGCGGTGCCGTTCGACGGCTACCTCGGCGGCGGGACCGACACCCTCGCGTACTTCGAGAAGCTGCTCGACGACTCCGGTTCGGGCGTCGACACGCCCGCCGGCGTCATCGTCGAGACCGTGCAGGGCGAGGGCGGCATCAACGTCGCTACGCCCGAGTGGCTGCGGAAGCTGCGCGACCTGACCACGCGCCACGGCATAGTGCTCATCGTCGACGACGTGCAGATGGGCTGCGGCCGCACGGGCGGGTTCTTCAGCTTCGAGGAGTCGGGCATCGTCCCCGACATCGTCACGCTCTCCAAGTCCATCGGCGGCTACGGCCTGCCCATGGCGCTCACGCTCCTCAAGCCCGAGCTCGACCAGTGGAAGCCGGGCGAGCACAACGGCACCTTCCGCGGCATCGCGCCCGCGTTCCTCACGGGCGCCGAGGCCATCCGCCTCTACTGGGCCGACGGCGAGCTCGAGGCGTCCACGCTGCGCAAGGGCGAGCGGATCCACGAGGTGTTCACCGAGATCGCCGCCTCCGTGGCACCCGAGATGACGCTGAAGGTGCGCGGCCGCGGCCTCGCGCGCGGCATCGAGTTCCCCTCGGGCGAGCTCGCGGGCGCGGTCTGCCGGGCGGCGTTCGAGCGCGGGATGCTCATGGAGACGAGCGGCGCCGGCGGCACGGTCATGAAGGTGCTGCCCGCGCTCACCATCACCGACGAGCAGGTCGAGGAGGGGCTCGCGATCATCCGCGCGTCCGTCGCCGAGGTCCTCGGATCCACGAGCGAGGAGCTCGCGGCCGACGAGGTGCCGCTGCCGGTGGTCGTCGGGAGCTGATCCGCCCGCGACTGACGCGGACCCGGGCCGCCACCTCCGCGGGGTGTCGGCCGAAGTCTCCGATGATCGCTGGCAGACGACTCCGTTGGTGAGGCCTCTGCAGCGCGGAGTCGACCGGCGCGTCGGCACCTCGGCGAGTAGGATCCAGTCCTACTGATCGAGGAGGCCGCATGAGGACCACACGCCAGATGAGCATCACGTTGCCGACGGCCATGGCCGACGCTGTCCGGAGCCGGGTGGAGTCAGGGGACTTCGCCAGCGAGAGCGAGGTCGTCCGCGAAGGACTCCGTGCGCTGCTGGCACGCGATCGCGCCGTCGAGGAGTGGCTGCGTGACGAGGTCGTCACGACCTACGACGAGATGCGGCGCGACCCGGAGAGCGGCCTCACGGCGGCAGAGATCCGATCGGAGCTGGCCCGTCGCCTTCCGCCCCGCTGAGCATGGATCTGCTGTTCTCACCGCGGGCGCTCGACGACCTCGCGGCGATGCAGACCTACATCGCGGAGCGCGACTCGCCTGAGCGAGCAGAGGCCTTCATCTCCGGCATCATCGCCCGATGCGAAGCGCTGGTCGGATTCCCCGCAATCGGGCGTGATCGGTCCGACCTGCGCCCTGGGCTACGGACGCTCGCGGCCAAGCCCGGGATCATCGTCGCCTACGACATCTCTCCCTCCCACGTCGTCGTGCTCCGTATCCACTCGAGCGATCGCGATTGGGAGAGGGACTCCTGAGGCGGTCGCTCTCGGTCAGCTGGGCCGCAGGATCCGCGCCGGCGTCTCGGGCGGCCCGAGCGCAGTCGCGCATCGACGCGGGCCGCACTCGAGTCAGCCGACGGGCGCGACGCCCTCGACCTCGATCTCCGCGACCACTACGGCCGCCGATGCCGGCATGGTCGGGTAGTAGTTCTCGCGGAGCTGCTCGGCGAAGAGGGCCATGTCCGTGTCCGGCGGCTGATGCGCGTCCTCCGGCGTGAGATCGGCCAGGAGGTGCTGCCGCACGGAGGTGACGCGACCGGCGAGCGGGACGGCGGTGGGGTGCTCGTCGAAGACGAACGTGGCCGGACCGACCCGCAGGTCCTCCTCGAAGCGCACGGTGGTGACCTTCTCGCCGCTGACGATCGCGTCGTGGTGCTTCCGGTGGAAGCGGATCACCTGGGCATCGGCAGCAGACATCCATCGAGCCTACGGGCGGCGACGAGGCCGGGCGCCGCGAGCGGGCCGGCTACCGCGGCCGCAGGATCCGGTAGCGGTGCTCCGGGCGGCCCGTGGATCCGTAGTTGAGCTGCACGTCGACCACGCGATCGCGGGCGAGCGCGCCGAGGTAGCGCTGCGCGGTGGCGCGGGAGACGCCCACCCGCTCGGCGATCTCCGGGGCGCTCAGCTCCTGGTCGGACGCGGACAGGGCGTCGAGCACGGCCTGCTCCGTCGCGGGTCGCTCGCGCGCCGAGACCCTGCCGGGCCGCAGGGCGTGGATCGCGCGGTCGATGCCGGCCTGGTCGAGCGGGCGGTCGCTCGCGAGCCCGGCGCGGAAGGCCGCGTAGGCCGCGAGGCGCGCGGTGAGCAGCTCGGGCGCGAACGGCTTCACGAGGTAGGAGACGGCGCCGCCGCGCAGCGCCCGGCGGACGGTCGCGGGGTCGTCCGCGGCCGTGACGAGGATCACGTCGGGCTCGATGCGCCGCACCAGGTCGATCCCGCTGCCGTCGGGCAGGTACGCGTCCAGCAGCACGAGGTCGGGGCGCGAGGTGTCGAGCACGGCGAGCGCCGCCCGCACGCTGCCCGCGGTGCCGACGGCCCGGAAGCCCGGCGCCTGCTCCACGATGCCCTCGTGCAGGCGGGCGATGCGGAAGTCGTCGTCGACGATCAGGACGGTGAGGTCGTCGGTCATGCGGGCGCTCCGTCGGGGTCGGGGGTGGCGGGATCGTGGGGTTCCTCGTCGGAGGCGGGCGAGTCGTCCTCTGCCGGATCCGCGTCGGGCGGTTCGACCACGCCCGCGAGCCGCGCGCAGAACACCGCGCCGGACTCCGCGTGGGGCGGCGGGCCGCCGGGATCCGCGACCCACACGTCCCCGCCGTCGCGCCGGGCGATGTCGCGCACGAGCGGCAGCCCGAAGCCGAGCCCGTGCGCGGGATCCGCTCCCCCGGCCGCCGCGAGCGCCTCCGCGGCCCCGCCCACGTCGTCGGGCCGGCGCCGGAAGATCCCCGCGGCGTCCGCCGAGCCGAGCCCGTCGCCCGAGTCCGCGACCGCGAGGTGCAGGTCGACGCCGTCGTCGAGCGCCTCCACCTCCACCCACCTGTCGGTGCGGGATCCGCGCACGGCCGCGTGCAGCGCGTTGTCGACGAGGTTGCCGAGGACGGTCGTGACCTCCTCGGGCCGCACGAGGATCCCGCGCACGAGCGTGCCGGGCCCGACCCGCAGGGTCACGCCCCGCTCCACCGCCTCCATCGCCTTCGCGCCGAGGAACGCCTGCAGGTAGGGCTCGTCGACGAGCCCCGCGTCCACCGTCGGGAACGCGACGGGACCCTGCTCGAGCACTCCGGCGAGGTAGTCGTCGGCCTCCTCCACCCGGCCGGTGGCGACGAGGCCGCGCACGACGTGGAGGCGGTTCGCGAACTCGTGCCGCTGCACCCGGAGCGCCGTCGACATCGCGGTGACGGCGGTGAGGCGGCGGCTCATCGCCTCGACGTCCGTCTCGTCGCGGAGGACCATCACGGTGCCGAGGTCGCGCCCGTCGCGGTCGACGCGGGCGACGTCGACGAAGAGGAGCCGGTCGTCGACCACCGCGCGCAGCGACGCGGATCCGGCGGCGGGAGCGCCGACGGGCCCGGACGCGGATCCCGCGCCGGCCCGCGCCGCGACGACCGCGTCGCGCAGCACCGGCGCGACGCAGAGGTCCGCGAGCGTGCGGCCGACCGGATCCACGAGGCCGAGGAGCGCGGCGGCGCGCGGATTGCAGACGGTCACCCGCCCGTCGGGGCCGAGGCCGAGCACGCCCTCGCCGACGCCGGAGAGCACGGCCGCCTGGTCCTGCACGAGGCCGGCGAGCTCGGACGGCTGGAGGCCGAGGGTGAGGCGCGCGAGCCGCCGGGAGAGGATCCCGCTGGCCACCGCCCCCACGCCGAGCGCGAGCAGGGCCACGACCGCGATGGCCGCGATGTCGACGCCGATGGAGTCGCGCACGGTCGCCGCGGCGAAGCCGACGCTGACCTCGCCGACGACGCGGGCGTCAGCGTCGGCGGACCCGCCCTCCGACACCGCCGCGTCCAGCGCCCGCACCGGCACCTTCGCCCGCGCCGACTCCCCGAGCGTGCCGGTGGCCCACGTCACCTCCTCGCGCCCCGCGAGCGCGACCGTCGGATCCGTGCTCACGCGCTGCCCGAGCTCCGAGGCATCCGGGTGGGCGAGCCGCAGCCCGCGGTCGTCGGTGACCACGACGAAGAGCGCGCCGGTGCGCTCCCGCACGGACTCGGCCGTGCGCTGCACGGGGCCGTCGGCGAGGTCGGCCGCCTCCGCCGCCGTGGGATCCGCGGTCTCGGCCGTCACGGCGGCCCGGAGCGCCGGATCCTCGGCGGCCGTCCGGGCGATCGCGAGCGCCGTCGCCTGCGCCTCCTCGCGGTTCTCGGAGGAGCTGAGCAGGCCGTACGCGACGGTCGCGATGCCCACCACGACGAGCACGACGAGCAGCTGGAGGACGAGGGTGCGGCGCGCGAAGTCGAGCCCCGCCCGTCGTCGCCCCGTCGCCCGATCCACCATCGTGAGCATAATGCGCAGAACCTCGTATACGTGCACTATCGCGATCAAGCGGCACAAGCGCGACGGAATGCGGACGCCGACCTAGCGTGTGGTGTTCAGCCGGGCGTCCCGCCCACCGACGAAGGAGTCACGCGTGCTGGTATTCCTGGGCTTCGCCATGGTCCTCACCTTCATGGCCCTCATCATGACCAAGCGGCTGACGCCCATGGTCGCCCTCATCCTCGTGCCCACGATCTTCGGGCTCTTCGCGGGCGCCGGCCTCGGCATCGGCGACATGGTCATCGAGGCGCTCGGCGACCTGGCCCCCACGGCCGCGCTGCTGATGTTCGCCATCATCTACTTCGGCATCATGATCGACGTGGGCCTGTTCGACCCGCTCGTGCGCCTCATCCTCCGCCTCGCGGGCGGCGACCCGGCCAAGATCGTGCTGGGTACGGCGATCCTCGCGGCCGCGGTCTCCCTCGACGGCGACGGATCCACGACCTTCATCGTCACGACGGCGGCCATGCTGCCCATCTACCGCAAGCTCGGGATGAGCCCGGTGGTGCTCACCTGCACCGCCGGGCTCGCGAACGGCACGCTCAACATCGTCCCGTGGGGCGGCCCGACCGTCCGCGCGGCGGCGGCCCTCAAGGTCTCGCCGACCGACATCTTCGTGCCGATGATCCCGTCGCTCCTCGTGGGCATCGCGCTCGTCATGATCTTCGCCTGGACCATGGGCCTCCGCGAGCGCAGCCGCCTGGCCGCGCTCGGCGAGGCGCGCGCCGAGGGCGGCCTCGACGCCGCCGGCGGCAGCGGCTCCGGCTCCGGCTCCGGCTCCGGCGGATCCACGGGCGGCTCGGGCTGGTGGCGCGCCGGTCGCGGCGCCCCCGCGACCCCGCGCGGCGGCCTCATCACCATGGCCCCGGCCCTCGTCCGCGCCGAGACGGCCGCCGTCTCCACGCTCGGCACGACCATGCTCGACCCCGACCGCGAGACCCTGCGCCCGCGCATGATCTGGTTCAACCTGGGCCTCACGATCGTGGTGCTCGCGCTGCTGATCATGGACCAGCTGCCCCTCGCCTACGTCTTCATGGTGGGCGCGGCCATCGCGCTGATCGCCAACTTCCGCGACCTCAAGCACCAGGGCGAGCGCATCGCGGCGCACGCGCCCAGCGTGGTCGGCGTGGTCTCGATGGTGCTCGCGGCAGGCGTCCTCATCGGCGTGCTCAACGGCACGGGCATGGTCTCGGCGATGTCGGCGTGGCTCGTCACGATCATCCCGGACGCCCTCGGCCCGGGCCTCGCGGTCATCACCGGCGTGCTCAGCATCCCGATGACCTTCTTCATGAGCAACGACGCCTTCTACTACGGCATGCTCCCGGTGCTCGCGGAGAGCGCCGCGAACTACGGCATCGACCCCGTCGAGATGGCGCGCGCGTCCATCACGGGACAGCCCGTGCACCTGCAGAGCCCGCTCGTGCCGGCGATCCTGCTGCTCGTGTCGCTCACGGACGTGAACCTCGGCGACCACCACCGCAAGGTGCTGTGGCGCGCGGTGCTCGTGTCGCTCACGATGCTCGCCGTGGGCGTGCTCACGTCGGTGATCCCGATCTGACCGGGAGCGCTCCGCGGGAGCGCGCGCACGCGGAGGCCGGGCGGCTCGGGGGAGCGCCCGGCCTCCGCGCGTGCGGGCGGGCGCGGGATCCGGCGGGCCGTCGTGCGAGCGGGCCGGCTACGAGACCCGGCGCGCCACCTGGTACCCGGCGTCGGCGTAGACGATCTCGTAGACCGTGCCCGCCTGCGTCGCCTCGCCGTACTGGTCGGCGTTGAGGGCACCCTGGCCGAGGCCGCCGCCGAGGGTGTCGATGACGACGTACTGCGGCGCGGGGTTGCCCGGGTTGCCGAGCCAGTAGACCTCGTGGTCGTCGGCGAGGTACGACATGAGGCCGATGTCGCTGAGGACGCTCGCGCCCGCCGGCACCTGGTCGAGCGCGGCCTGCGCCTGCGCGGCCCGGGGCGCCGCCTGCCAGATGGCCGGCTTCGTGAGCTCGGCCATGGGCGAGCGGAAGAACAGGGCGACGGCGACGATCGCGAGCACGGGCACGGTCGCGCGGGACGCCACGGCGATCCAGTGCTGCCGACCCGCCCGTGCGCGCACGATGCCGTCGATCGCGGCGGCGAACACGATGGGCATGAGCACGGCGTCGTAGTGGTAGCCGGGCCCCCAGTACGCCTCGGTCGGCGAGAGGAAGCGCCACGCGAGCGTCGGCACCACGAGGAGGATCAGCGGCGAGCGGAGCGCGATGAACGCGCCCGCGAGGACGAGGAAGGCGACCGTCTCCAGCTTCGGCGCGACGAAGAGGCCCGCGATGGTGCCGAAGGGATCCGCGAGCGCGCCGCCGGCGTCGAGCTTGGACGCGTAGTCCCAGCGGGCCTCGCGGTTGAAGGCCGGCAGGATCACGGTGGTCGCGAGCACGAACCAGGCGACGCCCCAGCCGGCGAGCGCCACCCCGATGCGGCGGTCCATCGCGAGCGCGATGATCACGCCGAGCACCGCGACCGTGAGGCCGAGGTCCTCCTTCACGAACACGAGCGGCACGGCCCACGCGGCGGCGGCGAGCGCGCGCCGCGCGATCACGGCGTCGAGCGCGAAGGCGAGCAGCGGCAGGGCGAACGCGATCTCGTGGAACTGGAACGCGACCGCGCCCTGGATCCCCCAGCTCAGCCCGTACGCCGCCGCGACGACGATCGCGCCCCACCGGCCCGCGACCCGGCCGGCCAGGCGGCCGATCCCGACCACCGAGATCCCGATGAGGACGGCCTGCACCACGAGCAGCGCGAACGCGTGCGGCCAGACGGCGTAGACCGGGCCGAGCAGCACGAGGATCGGGTGGAAGTGGTCGCCCATGAGGTTGAAGCCGTCGCCCTTGATGGAGACGAGCGGCGCCCGGAGGTGCGCGTAGTCCTGCGCGAGCTGCGTGAAGATGCCGAGGTCCCACGACTTCACGGTGAAGCGGCGCCACTCGAGCGCCGAGTAGAGCACGTAGACGGCCGTGACGAGCGCGGCGACGACGATGACGCCGACCGTGCCGGGGACGCGGGATCCGCTGAGGGGCGCGCGGAGGGCGGACGTGGGATCCGGCTCGACGGAGCCGTCGTCGTCGGCGGCGTGGCGGCGGGCCGTGTCGTTCGTGCGGGTCACGGCTTCAGGGTCTCATGCGGGGCCTGGTGCGAGGGGGCGCGATCCCCGGGATCATCCGCTCAGGGCCGGTCGGTGCCGGCCCGGTCGCTGCGGCGGGGAGGGTCGGGGCTCAGCGGCGCGCGCCGCCCGTGCCCTCCTGGCGCTCGCGCTCGGCGGCCATCGCGGCGCGCCCGGCGTCGCGGTTCTTCACGCGGATCTGCTCCTCGCGCACCTCGGCCTGCGTCGCGCGCTCCTGCACGAGCCACTGCGGCGGGGCCTGCAGCAGCTCCTTGATCTGGGCGGTGGTGAGCGCCTCGTCGACGCCGCCGCGGGCGAGGCCGGCGATGGAGATGCCGAGCTTGCCGGCGATGACCTGGCGCGGGTGGGGTCCGTCGCGCAGCAGGGTGGCCAGCCACTCGGGCGGGTTCTCGTGCATCTCGGCGAGCTCGGCCCGGGACGGGGTCGACTCCTGGAACTCCACGGGGGTCGCCGGCAGGTGCACGCCCAGCTTCTTCGCCGCGGTCGCGGCCTTCATCGTCTGGCTGGATCCGGGGCTCGTCATGAGCCCAGGGTACCGTCGGGGCCCCGGCTGCCCTGCACTAGCCTGGATCGGACCCGCCGCCGCTCCGCGCGCCACCATCGAGCGGGCCATCGAGGGGACCCCCGTGGACGCCGATCCGACCGCCCTCCGGCACTTCGCCGCCGTCGCCGACGAGCTGCACTTCGCCCGCGCCGCGAAGGCCCTCAACGTCTCGCGCATCGCCGTGAGCCGCTCGATCCTCGACCTCGAGGCGCTGTGGGGCGTCGAGCTGTTCGTGCGCGACGACGGCCCCACGCGCCTCAGCCCCGCAGGCGAGGAGCGGCTGCCGCAGGCCCGCGCCGCCATCGCCGCGGAGGATGCCCGCCGGGCCGAGGAGGCCGCCGCGCCGCCGCGGGGGCTCGTCGTCGCCATCGTCCCGGGCGTCACCGTCGCCAAGTGGACCCGCGCCTGGGACGAGCGCGTGGCCGACGTGCCGCTGCGGGTCGTGCCGCTCGCCGAGCCCGACGCGGCTCCGGCCCTCGTCGACGGATCCGCGGACGTCGCGTTCCTCCGCCTCCCCGTCGACGGCCGCGGCCTCACGATCGTGCCGATCTACGGCGAGGTGCAGGTCGCGATCCTGCCCAAGGAGCACCCGCGCGCGACGGCCGACGCGGTCGGGATCGCCGAGCTGGCGGACGACCTGCTGCTGCAGCCCGCCGACCAGGTGCCGGGATGGCCCGGGCGCACGGCGGGCGCCGATCCCGTCCCTATGCCCGACGACGTCGCCGCGGCCGTCGAGCTGGTGGCCGCGGGCGTCGGCTTCGTGGTGGTGCCGCACGCGCTCGGCCGGCTGCACGCGCGCAAGGACGTCGTCGCGGTGCCGGTGCACGACCTGCCCGAGACGCGGATCGCCGTGGCCTGGCGCGAGGGCGACGCCTCCCCCGACATCGAGGAGCTCGTGGGCATCGTCCGCGGGCGCACCGCCGCGAGCTCCCGCTCGTCCCGCGATGACGACGAGCGCGACCGCCGGAAGCCGACCGCCGCGCAGAAGACCGCGCGCAAGGCCGCGGGCAAGCCGGGCGCCGCGGGCGCGAAGAAGCCGGCCCCGAAGGGCGGCGGCAAGCGCACTCCCCCGCCGCGCGGCCAGCGACGCGGGCGCTAGGGGCGCGAGCGGAGGGATCCGCCCGGCCGGCCGGACCCGGTCAGCGCCCCGCCTGGAGGTCGGCGACCACGCGGCCCACGTGCTCGCCCCAGCGGCGGTACATGGAGGCGTAGCGGAACTCGCCGCCCTCGAAGTCGACGGGACCCGCGTCCGGCAGCTTGACCGACGTGACCTGCGGGAAGCGCGCGCACACCTCGGCCTTGCGCTGCGAGAGGTACATCGCGTGATCCCGGAAGAGGCCCCGCACGAACGTGCCGGCCTCCACGTACTGCGACACCTGCGGCACGTCCGAGACGAGCACGATCGAGTTGTCGGCGGTCTGCTCCACGAGGTGGTCGAGCAGGTCCTCGAGGCGGTGGACCCACGGGGTGAGGCGCGCGAGCTCGAGCGCGTCGGCGACCCCGGGCATCACGAGCACGACGTCGTAGCGGTGCAGCTCGGTGATCTGCCGCACGGCCTCCTGCGTCGCGGTGATGTGCTGGTCGGCGAGCGGGACGGTGCGCCACTCGACGCCGCGGCCGGTGATCGCGGCGAGCGCCTGCGCCGACCGCGCGGCCACGCCCTCCGCGTGGGTGCGCAGGCCCACGCCGGAGCCGCCGATGCCGCCGAGCGCGAGCACGCGGTCGGGATCCGGCCCCGGCACCACGCCGACGGGCGCGTCCGTGGGCACCGTCGCGGTCAGCGGGGTCGGGATGCCGCCCCGCAGGCCCGCCGCCACGAAGGGACGGACGGTCTGGTGGAGGAGGCGGATCGGCGGTGACATGGGCTCCTGGGTGTCGAGGGGCGTCCGTCGATCATGCGCTGACCGTGCTCCGACCACCCCCGTGTCGGACGCACAGCCTATCGTCGTCCACGAGCACGGCCGGGTGCTCGCGCCCCCGTCCTGACACCTGGAGCCAGATGATCCGCGAGCCCGAGCCCCTCGTCCCCCACCCGCACGCCCGCTTCCATCAGGGCGCCTGGCGCGTGCAGGTCGCGTCGCAGCCCGTCCTCGGCTACGTGGTGCCCACCGTGCGCGCGGCCGGCGCGGATCCCGTGTTCGAGGTGTACGCCGACGCGGTCGACGACTCCGGCCGACGGGTGTGGGTGTCGACGGCCGTCACGCTGGAGGCCGCGGTCGCGTGGATGCGCGAGCACGACATGGAGCTGCTCTCCTTCGCGGGCGAGCACGCCCGCCGCCGCCGCGAGCTCGCCACCGGCATGCTGCCGACGCACTACTGAGCGGAGCGTGGTGCCGCGGCCGGCCGCCGCCGCGACGGCGCGCGGCGCTAGCTTACGTCGCAGTACCCGGAAGAATTTATCTAGCCGTCGATCGGCGTTACGACCGCGAGCACGGGAACGTATCCGGTCCTATCGATAATGGACCATTTTAGTTCATGCTCGGGCTCATTCAAGAACCAAGCAGTGGTCTCGGATGCGAGGTCTTTCAGACGACGCTTGGCTATCGGGGAGTTCCGGGAAACGAATGCGGTCATGAAGCGGCACGATGCTGATGGGATGCCCTGCGATGCGGCCCATGATATGAATTCAGACTTACGCCGCTCAGTGATTACGCCATCCGTCGCAACGGCCTCTATTAGCCAAAGCTCGACGGGTGAAGCTCCAATATCGACGATCAAGCAATCAGGGAGAAGCGACGATTGGTCGATCTCCATACCGATCTGGCTGAGAGTCTTCGCATCGGCGACGAAAATTTGATCACCAGGCTCCGAAATTGTGAGCACGCGCGGCGTGTGTAGTTTCCGCGGCGCCCAGTCCTCAACGACTCCCTTCAAAATGCGCGACGCGTCGCCAGGCGTCAACTGACGATGTCGCCCGCCGGGGAGCACCACATCGACTGCGTGAGCCTCCTGAGCCAGTTGACGCACGGCCTGCGAACGGTAGCGGCCGAGTGCGCTCATATGATCCAGTACCCAAGATCCGATTGCGGCAGCGAGGTTGTTGCCGCTCAAGGAGGGATCGAAAAGTGCGGCGAACTCGCGAGTCAGCTGCCACCGTGGACCCGGATAGTTATTCGCGATGCCGCTTCGCTGAAGGAGCGCGCCGTACTCTAGCCAACCGTCAAGAGTCTCGCGCAGTGATTCGCGCGTGTTCTCCGCGTACCCGGGCCGGAACGTAATCCCCCATTCTGCCTCCAGTCGCGCGACTGCTACGGCGGAGCGGGACGCTGCCGCGTGCCAGGAGCGACGCTCCTCCTCAGTGACGTGAGAAGCAGCGTCGTCACTCAGCCACAGTGCCATTGAGGGCCGCATGAATGCCTGCTCGGCGTCGCCGTCACTGTCGTGAACGGCTCCCACATAGATCAAGGCGCGCAGCGCATGCGCCGCAAGCGCGTTACTGAGAGTCGTATCAAAGCTAAGGATTGGGAAAATGAGACCGAGTCGCTGGGCAGCGACGTCAACGGAGACGGTGGGTAGGAACACGTTCATGGCCTCGGCCTCACGGAATACGCTTGCTCAATGGCTCTTTCAAGTTCTTCGCCTGTGAGCCCTTCCCACGAGTTGAGCGTCTCTGCGTCGGGCAGCGGCAGCGCCGCAAGTTCATACGAACTCACCGCGACGGAGCCGGAGATACAGCGCATGAGTCGATCGAAGACCCGCGACGCCAAGACAGCGGCGAGAGTGGCGCGCGACACGAGCGGAGCAACGTGGGTCGGCTTCAGGACGTTGAGGTGATTCTCGATGACCACGCTTCCGCCCAACCGATCCAGTTCCACCTGAGTCAGCTCCGCTACTACTAGTCTGCGCGTCTGCTCGGGGGCGGTCGTCCGCTGAACGAGAATGGCAGGAGCAGAGAGGGACATTGTCTTCTGATCAGCGAGGCCATGGAGCTTCAGGTAACGCATCGTGTTGCGCTTTGCGTTCCGGCCGACTTTCCCGTCGTCGATGTCGGCCGCCCACACGATGTGACTGCGATCGATAGCGGAACGCCGGTACAGGTCCTCGCGACGGCGATTCCATACGAGCGGCCCTGTCGAAGCATGCCAACCAGCGGAACTTAATGTGTTGGGAAGTGAAGCTGCGACGGCGGCTAATGCGGCATCAGACGACTCACGGGGTAGAAGCCAAGGTTCACTAGTGCGAGGAGTCGGGACAGACGCAACCCGGGCCACGGAGCCATTCACGCGGGTGATCTCGACTCGCCGTCCGCGTCGGGCGGTGAAGACAGCGAGACACGTCTCCTGTAGCACTCCCCCGAAGACACCGTTCCGCTGGTGAACGAATGCGAGAGATCGAAGGGGTGTGCGCTCGCTCAACTGCCGTCGGAGGCGATGGAAGTAAAGCCCGGATGCAAAGCTCGTCGGGACTAGTGCGGCAATCGCGCCGTCGGCGTGAGTCTTGTCGAGGGCCGAGGCCATGAACATGCCGTAAAGATTCGCGTGCCCGTAGAGGGTGTCGATGAATTGCTCGCGACGTTCCGTCGTGAGACGCTGACGGCCGTACGGCGGATTCATTATCCACGAGTGTGCGGGAGGAAGGTCGGCCGCAAGTCCGTCACCGATTCGAGCGAGCGAGGGAAGCGGACGCCGCAAGTTTTCGGATACTCGCGCGAGAGTCGGCAGCATTTCGGCGGCGAGCGTGACATTCGCCAGATAAACAGCCCAAGGATCGTTATCGAGACCCTCGATGAAGTTCGGCAGCGAGCGGAGGACGAGCACTGGGTCGACGGATTCGCTGGCTTTTAGGTGCTCCCGAAGAACAGGGATAAGAAGCGCACCCGCGCCGACGGCTGGGTCGCGAATGAGTCCCGGCATAGCGTGAGGGTCGGCACCAAATTTGAGGGCGTCACGCAGCATCGCCCAAAGGCGCTCGGCGAGATCGCGCGGGGTGTAATGACGACCATGCTCCGAGCGCACGTGAGAATCGAGGGTGCCGACGTACTGCGTGCCAAGGGCCCAGCTGTCTAATGCGATCTCGAGCGATGTCGTCGCCGGAATGGGCGCGGGCGGGCGGGCGTCGAGTGCATGGTCGAGGTCGGCCCACGCCGCGGGAAGTCCAGCCTTCTCGACACGAGCGGCCCACCACGGCCGCATCGATGCGAGCGCCTGCTCGAACTCTGAGGCCGCCTGCGGAAGGGTCGCCATCTTCAGCCTCGGAGCCCAACTCATGCGGACACCATACCGAGAGCAGACGACTTAGTTTGGGAGGGCCCGCGCGTCCCCGGACGACCGTCCGAGATCGCTGGCCCCGGATGCGTCAGGCGTTCGTGAGCCAGTACGCGATGAGGAGCATCGTCACCACGAAGCCGGACAGGAAGTTCAGGCCGAGGAAGCGGCGCCAGCCGCGGTTCGCGGCTCCCGCGTCCTCGTCGCGGATCGACCAGAACGGCGCGGTGCTGAGGATGTACGGGATCACGAGCACGCTGGCGATGATCCCCGGCAGCCCGGTGAACAGCATCGCGACCCCGGCCGCGGCGTAGGCGAGCACCGCGATGCGCACGGTCGCGGCGCCGCCGAGCACGGTCGCGATGGAGGAGATGCCGCCCTCGCGATCGGCCACGATGTCCTGCACCGCGCCGAACGCGTGCGAGGCGACCCCCCACAGGAAGAACGCCGCGAGGATCGCCCACAGCGCGGGCGTGAACGCGCCGCCCGCGAGCACGATGCCGTAGACCGCGGGGGACGTGAAGTGCGTGCTCGAGGTGAGGGAGTCGAGCACCGGCCGCTCCTTGAAGCGGAGGCCCTTGAGCGAGTACGCGATCACGGCGAAGACGCTCACGGCGAGCACCGCGAGGCTCGCCGCGGATCCCACGGCCACGAGGTACGCGAGGAACGGCACGTTCGTGACGAGCACCGCGACCAGCACCGGCCGGTGCATGGCGCGCGCGAGCACGGCGCCCTCCACGCCGCCCTTCCGCGGGTTCCGCATGTCGGACTCGTAGTCGAAGACGTCGTTGATGCCGTACATCGCCAGGTTGTACGGGATGAGGAAGTAGAGGGTGCCGAGGATCGCCGTGAGGTCGATCTCGCGCGTCACCGTGAGGTACGCGGCCGCGAACGGGAACGCCGTGTTCACCCAGGAGAGCGGGCGCGACGAGAGCGCGATGGTGCGCAGCATCTCCGCGGCGCCGGGCCGCGCGCGCACGTCACTCATGCGCTTCGATCCCGGAGACGCTGCGGCGGCGGCGCAGCAGGTACCAGACCGCGGGCAGCAGCACGAGCGCGGCGATCGCGTAGGCGAAGTCCTCGATGGGCGCGTAGCCGAGGATGAGGCCCACCAGCTTGTCGTCGTCGTAGCCGACGAGGCCGACCTTGATCATGATGTTGTCGAAGATCAGCGTCATCACGAGCAGGATCACGACGGGCATCCGCCGGTACCAGTAGTACTCGGGGTAGTCGAAGCGGCTGGATCCGTAGGGCACCGCGTTCGCCTCGCGCAGCAGGAGGCGGCGGAACAGGAACCCGACGACCGCGACGGGGATCAGGAACAGCACGTCGAGCGCGAGGTAGCTCATCGGTTCGCGCGCTCCCTGGCCCGGGCGACGTGGTGGTCGGCGAGGCGGCTGAACCCGTTGACGAGGTTCATCGTGAGGTAGCAGAGCAGCGTGAGGAAGAAGACCTCCTCGAGCGGCAGCTCGGGCCCCACGAGGATGCCCGTCATGAACGACGTCTCCCCGCGGAAGAAGATGCCCTGCGAGATGCCCGCGATGTCCCACGCGAGGAAGAAGGCGACGCCGATGAGGGTCGTGAGGATCGCCGCCGTGCGGTCGCGCCAGAAGAACAGGCGCCACCGCCGGTCGATGAGCATCATGCAGCCGAGCGCGCCGAGCAGCAGCACCAGGTAGACGAGGCCCATCAGACCACCGGGCGGCCGACCGTGCGCACGAGCGGCACGGCGCCCGGGCCGGTCGACGTGTCGTCGCGGAGGCGCTTCACGAGGACCTCCGCGCTGATGAGGCACATGGGCAGGCCGATGCCGGGGATGGTGGATCCGCCGGCGTAGTGCAGCCCGTCGACCTTCTTGCTCGTGTTGCCGGCGCGGAACATGGCCGACTGCGTGAGCGTGTGGGCGGGCCCGAGGATGGTGCCCTTCCACGAGTGCAGGTCGCCCGCGAAGTCGCCGGGGCCCGAGGTGCGGCGGAGGACGATGCGCTCGGCGAGGTCGGGGATGCCGGCCCAGTCGCTGATCTGCTGGATGGCCCGGTCGGCGATCTCCTCCACACGGGCGTCGCCCGCGCCGTCGATGCCGCCGCGGCCGATGGTCGGGTCGGCCGGGATGGGCACGAGGATGAAGACGTTCTCGTGGCCGTCGGGCGCGACCGACGGGTCGGTGGCGCTGGGCTTGCAGACGTAGATGCTCGCGGGATCCGGCACCGAGGTCGTGCCGCCCTTCGGCGGGAAGATGCGGGAGAAGTTCTCGTCCCAGTCCTCCGTGAACAGCAGCGTGTGGTGGTGCAGCTCGGGCAGCTCGCCGCGGACGCCGAGGTAGACGAGCACCGCGCCGGGGCCGGCGGTGGCCTTGTCCCAGTAGGACTGCGGGTAGGTGCGGAACGCCTCGGGGACGAGCTCGGTCTCGGTGTGGTGCAGGTCGGCGGTGGAGACGACCACGTCGGCGTCGAGCGTCTCGGTGCCGGCGTCGGTCGTGATCTGCACGCCGCGCGCCCGCGCCTTCCCGGCCGTCGTCGGCTCGGTGAGGATGCGCGAGACGGGCACGCCCGTGCGGATCTCGACGCCCTCGGCCCGCGCGACCCGCTCGATCGCGTCGATCACGGTGATGAGGCCGCCCTGCGGGTAGAGCACGCCGTCCTCGAGGTCGAGGTGGCTCATCAGGTGGTACATGCTCGGGGCGAGCTTCGGCGACGAGCCGAGGAAGACGGCCGGGTAGCCGAGGATCTGGCGCAGGCGCCGGTCCTTCACGTACCGCGCGACGTGCGTCTCGAGCGGCGTGAGCAGCAGCTTCGCGAGCGTGCCCGTGCGGGTGACGACGTCGCGCTTCAGCAGCGGCCGGTAGTCGGAGAAGGTCGTGTAGAGGAAGCGCTTCTTCGCGACCTCGTAGACGTCCTTCGCGGAGTCGAGGTAGCGGGCCATGGCGGGGCGGGATCCGGGCTCGACGCTCTCGAACAGGTCGAGGTTCGCCTCGCGGGAGTCGCGGATGTCGATGGGGTCGGGGTCGCCCTCGAAGAGCACGCGGTAGCCCGGGAGGCGCACGAGGTCGAGCTGCTCGGCCGCGCTCGTGCCCAACAGATGGAAGAAGTGGTCGAACACCTCGGGCATCAGGTACCAGCTGGGGCCGAGGTCGAAGCGGAAGCCGTCCCTCTCCCAGGAGCCCGCGCGGCCGCCGACCTCGTCGCGGCCCTCGACGAGGGTGACGCGGTAGCCGTCGCGGGCGAGGAGCGCCGCGGAGGCGAGGCCGGCGATCCCGCCGCCGATCACGATGGCGGTGGGTGCGGTCATGGCGCTCTCCTGCTGCTCGGGGTCGGACGGGGCGGGCTCGGTCGGGGCGGGCTCGGTCGGGGCGGGGCGGACGGCGAGATCACGGAACGCGGGGGTCGGGCGGGCGGAGTGCGCGCGGGGTCCGCGCGACCGGCGGACGAGGCGGCCGTCGACCCCGGACGGCTCGGCGCCCGCGGCGGCGGCGAGCGCGATGCGGGCCTTGACCGGATCCGGCACCCGAACGCGCGTGCGCACGAGCTCGGACGCGGGGGTGTCGCGCAGGCGGACGGCGAGCTCGGCGAACAGGCCCTGGGCGAGCGCGACGGCGCGGCGGCTGGAGGCGGGGAGGTCGGGGATCACGGCGCCGGACATGCGGAGGTCGTGGTCGATGTCGTCGAGGATGCGCTCCTTGTCGGCCTCGGAGAAGCTCGCGACGTCGACGCCGGGGAAGTAGCTGCGGCCGAGCGCGCCGTGGTCGGCGGCGAGGTCGCGCAGGAAGTTGACCTTCTGGAACGCGGCGCCCAGGCGCTTGGCGCCCTCCTCGAAGCGGATCCGCTCCGGCCGCGTCGTCGCGTGGCCGACCAGGAACGCGCGCAGGCACATGAGTCCGACGACCTCGGCGGATCCGTACACGTACTCCGTGAAGGACGCGGGCGTGTGCTCCATCCGGCGCAGGTCCATGCGCATGGAGGCGAAGAACGGCGCGGTGAGCTCGGCGCCGAAGCCCGCGCGGCGGGCCGTGATCGCGAACGCGTGCACGACGAGGTTGGTGCTGTAGCCGCGGAGCATGGCGTCCTCGGTCTCCTGCTCCAGCGCGTCGAGCAGCTCCTCGACGTGCGCGGGATCCACGCCGGCACCGGCCGCGGCGCCGTCGACGATCTCGTCGGCCACGCGCACGAGCGCGTACACGTTCTCGATGTGCTGGCGGACGTCGGCGCCGAGCAGCCGGGACGCCAGGCCGAAGGAGGTGGAGTAGCGGCGGATCACGACGGAGGCCGTCTCCTGCGCCACGCGGTCGTACTTCTCGAGGCCCGTGGGCTCCTCGGGGGCGGCGGGCCGGCGGCCGGGGAGGCGACGCGTCATCGGATGCGCCCGAGCACGGACTCCGCGACGGGCGCGAGCTCCCGGCGGAGCGCCTCCGGCACGACGGGATCGTCGAGGCGCGCGACGGCGGCGACCGCGAGGTCCCGCGCGACGCCCTCGGCGAAGGCCCGGGCGCCCGAGCTCTCCAGCACCGAGCGGACGAGCGCCGCCTCGCCGCGGGAGAGGTCGTCCTTGCCGACGAGCGCGCTGATCTCGCCCCACTCCGACGAGCGCACGGCGTGCGCGATGAGCACGGTGCGCTTGCCCTCGCGGAGGTCGCCGAGGTTCGTCTTGCCCGTCTCCTGCTCGTCGCCGAAGACGCCGAGCACGTCGTCGACCACCTGGTAGGCGATGCCGATGTCGCGGCCGAAGTCGCCGAGCGCCGAGACGATCGCGGGGCTCGCGCCGGCGAGCACGGCGCCCGCCTGCAGCGGCGCCTCGAACGAGTACACGGCGGTCTTGAGCCGCTCCATGCGGAGGATCTCGTCGACGCTCGGCACGTCCGCGGTGAGCGAGAACTCGACGTCGATGAGCTCGCCCGCGGCCGATGCGAACACGGCGTCGTCGAGGATCTCCAGGAGGTGCGCCCGCGTCAGGTCGCGCACGCCGCTCGCGTCGATCAGGCGGTAGGCGTTGACGAGCGCCAGATCCCCAGCGATGACGGCGGCCGACATGCCGCGGTGCTCGGCGAGCGGCTGGGGCAGGCCCTGCGTGGTGGCGATGTCGCGGTAGGCGCCGGAGACGTTGGGGCCGCCGCGCCTCGTGAAGTCGCGGTCGATGACGTCGTCGTGGACGATGAGCGCGGTGTGCAGCATCTCGAACGCGGCGCCGACGTGGGCCGCGGCCTGCACGTCCTGGCCGCCGAGGCCGTCGTACGCGGCCATCACCATGCGGGGCCGGAACCGCTTGCCGCCCGCCGTGTTCGACTCGAGCGTGCGCCACAGCTTCACGTACTCGGGGCCCATGACCTCGGCCCGGACGAGCGAGCGGGCGAAGAACGCATCCAGCACGCCGTTCACATGGGCCTGCCTCGTGGTGGAGACGGCAGCGAGGTTGGTGGCGTCCACGGATGAAACCTAACATCGAGGGGGTAACGGAAAGCAGGGAGCGCATGTCACAGCACACCGAGCTCGTCGTCCTCCTGGACGACGACGGCGAGACCATCGGGACGGCGCCCAAGGCGACGGTCCACACCCGCGACACCGCGCTGCACCTCGCGTTCTCGTGCCACGTGTTCGACGCGGAGGGGCGGATCCTCGTCACGCGCCGCGCGATCGGCAAGCTCACCTGGCCGGGCGTCTGGACCAACTCGTTCTGCGGCCACCCCGCGCCTGACGAGGACATGCTCGAGGCCGTGCACCGCCGCGCCGAGCAGGAGCTGGGCCTCACGCTCGCGTCCGTCGAGCTCGTGCTGCCCGACTTCCGCTACCGGGCCACCGATGCCGCGGGCGTCGTCGAGAACGAGATCTGCCCCGTGTTCCGGGCGATCGCGGCCACACCGGTGGATCCGCGGCCCGAGGAGGTCGGCGAGTTCCAGTGGGTGGATCCCGAGGAGCTCATCCCCGCGGTCGCCCACACGCCGTGGGCCTTCAGCCCGTGGCTCACGCTGCAGCTGCCGCTGCTGTACCCGGAGCACGCGGCGCACGCGGGGCTGGCGAAGGCGGACGCCGACGCGCTGCCCGCCGCCTGAAGTCTGCTGCATGCTGTGCATCCCGGTGAAGCGAGCGGACAACGATGACTAGGTTGCGCGTATGACAGAGATGTTCATCAACCCGTAGCTGCTCCCCTTCCGCGTCTCCTCGTACTCCGCAGCAGCCCCCGTCCCCGATCGTCGAGTCGGCCACCTGAACGAGTGGTCCGCGTTGGATGCCTTCGCGCGAGAAGAGAGCATTGATCTGGACATGGGCGATGAGAGCGTCGAGTCCCTCGACGTGCGACTCGCCTCGCTGCCGCCGGCCCGCGCGCGCGAACTGCTCAAGGACATAGCTGTCTACCTGGGCGAGACAGTCATATCGCGAGCACCGCAATGCAGCTGGCTGCTTGACGGCAACGGATATCCCACGCTGGACATACCAAATGGTGATCGATGGGACGTCATCAAGTTCTGCCACTGGCGAGAGGAGGGAGCTCCATCACGCCTTCTCGACGGCGTCCTGGAGATCGCGAAGAGAGGCGGTGGCGGAGCGTGAACCCGCTGCGGTGCTCGCCCGCCCCCGCCTGAAGAAGAACAGCTATCCGCAGTTGTACCGGTAGAAGCCGCCGCCCTCGGTGCCGTCGTATGCACTCGCCTTGTACTCCTGGCCACCTATTGTGATTTCCGAGTAAGTGCGACCCTGAAATCCGCTGATGTTGCCTGTGGGACAGAAGTACGGAACCTCCGCGCTGAAATCGCCGCCTCCCAGGAAGGACTTGTCCGCGACGGTCCTCGTCGTGCCGAAGATGGTGTCCTCCTTCACTATGGTCAGCTCCATGTAGGTCTTCGCCCCTGGACAGTATTTCGTCGACGCGTTGTACACACTGCTTCGGGATCTCGTGCGATAGGTGATGCAGACCGTGACCGTCAAGCTGCATCCAGACGGCGCCCCCGAACCCGTCGCGTCAGCACTCGGTCCAGGCGTCCCGACCTCTGCTGAGTAGGGCACCGTCGTGGAGCCCAGTACCGCTCCTCCACCCTGCTCGGCTATGTCTTCCTGCACCGCCGCGATATTCGGGTCGTAGCTCAGCCGGCTGACGCTCGAGGGCAGACTGGTCACGTCATCGGGAACCGGCGCTGCATTCTGTTGGGATGCCGACGCCGGATCAGCGCTGATCACCATCACCAGGCTGAGAACGATCGCAGTCGCTGCCGTTGCGCGACGGAGCATGCGTCCGCGCGCAGAGTTCGTCTTCATGTCCTTCTCCTTGATTCGATGGGGCTTTCTGCCTCGTCGGGAGCCTCCTCTCAACCCTCCGCGACTCGCGCTGTCGATGCACTACCTGGCGCGAGGCGGGTAGGGACCTCGGGACGGAAAGGGGCCCGGTCGCGATGCGCGGCCGGGCCCCTCGTCGTGCGCCCGTCGACGGGCGCGGTGGGATCAGCCCCAGAAGGCGCGGATCTCGTCGGCGAGGCGCTCGGCCTGGCGGCGGCCCGCCTCGGCGGAGGCCTTCCGGGTCGAGAGCAGGAGCGAGTTCTCGCCGAACGCGGCGGTGCTCTCGGCGTCGGCCTGGATCACGAGCACGTCGGCCCGTCCGCGGAGCTGCTGCACGACGGTGGAGAGCGTCGGGCCCATGCCGCTCTGCGGGGCCTCGGGGCCGCACGCGATGACGAGGATCCGCTCGTGGTCGGCGACGACGTCGGCGTTCGTGCCGGAGCGCATGCCGCCGTCCATGTAGGGGCGGCCGTCGATGGTGACGGGCGGGAAGACGCCGGGGACGGCGCAGCTCGCGGCGGACGCCCGCACGAGGTCGGCGCCGGAGGCCTTGTCGAAGACGGTGAAGCGGCCGGTGCCGGCGTCGACCGCGGTGATGCGGAGATCCTGCTCGGGCCAGTCGCGGATCGGCAGCAGCTGGCCGATGCGCTCGACGCTCGCGGCGTCGTCCACCTCGGGGTCGTACTCCTCGAGCGCGAACTCGCCGATCCGCTGGCGCGTGGGGATCTCGCCCTCGGTGCTCGCGACGCCCTCGCCGATGACCTCGATCGTGCGCGCCAGGTCGCGGCTGCCCATCGGCTCCGCCATGCCCGCGACGTCGACGAAGTGCTCGTCGTAGGCGGCCTGGATGGCGCCCGCGCGGAGGTTGATCGCGACGACGGATCCGGCCGAGGTGCCGACGACCGTGTCGGCCGCGCCGACGTCCACGCCCGCCGCGATGAGGCCCGACAGGAGCCCCGTCTCCCAGGCGATCCCGGCGACGCCGCCGCCGCCGAGCACCAGTCCCCGCGTCGTGCCCTGCTCGTCCGATCCCTGCGCTGCGCTCACGGCTGCTCCTCTCCCGGCCCGCCCCGTGCGGATCCTCGACCATCATCCATGAGCGCGGTGACCGCGAGGCGGACGGCGGCTGGACGCGGGCTCCGGAGATCCTCACGGACGGGCGACGTGCCGTCGAATGAGGACGGCCAGTTCACGGGGATCGACCGGGAGCTGGCGAGCCGATCGGCTGGCGAGACGACCCGCGAGTGCGTGCAGGTGCTGCGCCGCATCTCCTCGGGCGCCCATGAGGCCGGACTGCTCGAGGGACCACGGACCGGCGGCGTCACCATGCCGGTCGCGGACGTGGAGGAGGTTCGACAGGTCGATGACGTCCTTCACCGTCTGCCCGCCACGGCCACGCCACGCGTACGCCTTGAGCACCACTGCAGCCTCCAGTCCGGGGACGACCACCGATGCCGACAGCTCCGTCCGGTCCTGGAGCAGGAGCGATGCGTCGAGACGCAGCGGCGACGCCATGGCGAGATGGAGGCCGGGCATGGCATCGAGCCGACGTCCGCCATGGAGCGCGTCGGAGAACCGGCCGGTCAGGGCGGGGACGAGGAGATCGATGGTCGGCCTGGGCTCCTTCTCCCCACGGACGTACCTGTTCCCGGAGACGTCCCTGTAGCCCGCGGCGACGAGGGCCGCGTGCACGGAGCCGTCATCCGCGAGCTCGACGGGGATGCCGGCGTCCGCATCCCCTGTCCGCCGCTCGACGAAGCCGGGGCTCGGAAAGGCGGCGGTGATGAGTCCCACCATGTGGCCGCCGATCACGCGCGCGTCGGGATGCACGTCCAGCACCCGCGAGAGGTCGCGGAGCGCGACGAAGGCCGCGTCGTCCTCCGGGCCGCTGGCGACGAGGTGGGCGGTCGGCACGGTCATGCGCCCCCGTCGCGGCCGGCGCCATGGGGATGCCACGACCCTCGCATGATCAGGGCGCGGATCCGCTCCGCCGCCTCCTGCTGGTCGCCGGTGCTGCCCGTCCGCTCCACGTCGTGCGCGGCGATGAGGGGATCGGCGAGCCCCGGCTCGATGCCGAAGGCGCGCGCGGTCGTGAAGAGCGTCCTGTCCGCAGGGACGGTGATGGAGAGCGTGTGGTCAGCGGCGTCCGCGCGCGCGAAGCCGAGTGTCGCCGCGTCGAGGCCGGTCGGGGCGTACGTCGTGACCCGCTCGGGCTTCCTCCAGGCGCTGATGCGCCGCGCGGCGAGATCACCGGACAGCACGACGCCGTCCTGCGCCCCCACCATCCGCGCCTGGGTCTCGAGATCGCCGTCGTGCCACCAGTGGGTCGTGATGCCACCCGCTCCCGGGTACTCCTCGTCAGCGATTCGGAGGAGCAGCGCTCGGTCCGCCGCCTCGAAGCCCCCCGCCGTCCGGACGACGCCGTCCCCCAGGCGCACGAGCGCCTGGGACACGGCGGACTGCGTCAGACCGAGCAGCTCCGCCAGGTCCTGCTGACGTCGGAAACGGCCCCCGAGGAGGAGCGCGCGGGTCACGGCGAGCTGCCCGAACGGGCGGCGTCCGCGCTTCGGCACCGGACTCCGCTCGGGTCGATCCATGTGCGGCGCGCGCGCGTCCATCCAGGCATCGCCGGTCGAGAGGTCCACGAAGATGAGTCGCGGATCCCGCATCGCGGCCGCCCGGAGCGACGGCGTGAGGCGGTCGACGACGTACAGGACGCGCTCGTCTGGATGCAGCTGCTCGAGGTCGTCGCGAATGTCGGACGGGGTCGGGACGCGTCGAGTCGTCCCCCGGAGGACTCGACGCCCGTCTGCCGAGCGGAATGCGATCGCGCTCTCGGGCATGAGGGACAGCCCCGCTGCTTCCAGCTCGCCCAACGCCGTGCTCACATCCATGCCCGCCTCCGGTATCAGTTTATGCACTCAGGGCGCCATTTCTTATATGCGACCATCGCGACTCGCCTCGCCGGGCTGTCCTCGCACGGGACCGTCGCGTACAGGCGGGCGCGAGTCTGCTGATCGCATCCCCCTCGCGGATGGGCCCGGAGCCGTGAGACGGTGGACGCATGAGACTCGCCGAGGCGCTGATGGAACGGTCCGACCTGCAGCGGCGCATCGAATCGTTGCGGAGCCGGATCCAGGCGAGCGCCCGGTACCAGGAGGGCGAGGATCCCGCGGAGGATGCCGCCGCGCTGCTCGCCGAGGCGGGCGAGACGGTGGACCGGCTCGCGGCGCTCGTGACGCGGATCAACCTCACCAACACGGCCGCCCGCCTCGACGACGGCACGCCCCTCACGGCCGCGCTCGCCCGGCGGGACGCGCTCCGGACGCAGCACGGGATCCTCACGGCCGCGGCCGACGCCGCCTCCGGACGGGCAGGCGGGAGCAGCGCCGGCTACGCGCCGCGGCAGATGCGGAGCGAGCTGCGGCAGATCGCGGCGCTGCCCATCCGCGAGGTGCGCGACCGGGCTGACGACACGGCGAGGGAGCTGCGGGAGCTCGACGCCCGGATCCAGCGCGCCAACTGGGAGGTGGAGCTGGTCGACGAGGTGGGCACGACAGAGGCGTAGGGGCGAGTCGGTAGTCGTCCGGAGCGGGCACACCCCGGCGGATCAGCGGGCAACCTGATCCCCTGTGGCGCGGAGGGCAGCGCACCCGGCGAGAGCCGAGCACACGTCAGCCCCGCACCTCGCACCGGGAACGGTGCACGGGTACAGCGCACCACCACGTGCCGGTCGGACGACGAGGGAGGGTTCGGGGACCTCGCCCCCACGCGCGATGCTCGAAGGCGCGCGAGATCCGCCACCCGGATCCAACCGGACGAGCCGGAGCGGCGCGCGGCCATCCGTCGCCGTGGATCAGGGCACGAAGCCCCGCAGGGCGTACGCGTCCGTCGCGCACTCGGCGTACTCGCCCGGGCCCGACGCCGAGCCGGTGGAGATGACCTCGTCGCCCACGAGGATCCGGCACGCGACGTCGCCGCCCTCCTCCGGTACCAGGGCGCTGAGGAGCAGGCTGACCGGCACCGCCCTCGCGTCGCGGGTGACGCGCACGTCGATGTCGCGCGTCCACGGAAGCGGCTGCTCCTCGAGGACCTCGATCCCGGAGTGCAGCTGCACGCCGTCGGACGAGATGATCTGCACGCCGGCCGCCGTCCCCGTCACCTCGTAGGTGAGCGTGAAGGGCGTGACGCGGGCCGCCTCCTCGTCGACGTAGGTGGGCGTCGGATCGGCGCCGCTGCCGGCGGCACCGGACCACGACCCGACGAGCGTCTGCCCCGCGTAGAAGGGCGCGAGCACGGCGGTGAGGAGCGCCGCGAGGAGGGAAAGGCCGATCCCCACGGCCGAGCGACGCCGGGGTCGACGCCGGAGCCCGACGATCCCGAGCACCAGGGGCACCGGCACCGCGATCCAGGCGACCCAGTTCAGGACCGGGAGGAGGGACGCGACCGCGACGACGGCCCCGGCGACGACCGCGACCCGGCCGGCCTCGTCCGGGGCCGGTTCCGCATGCGGGGCCGGGGCTGGGGCCTCAGCCGCGGCCGCGGCCGCGGCCGCGGTGGCCGGAGCGGGGGCCGGCGTCGGCGCGGGCGGCGTGCCGGTCGCCGGCCCGTACGGCGTGCCCGTCGCCGGCCCGTACGGCGAGCCGGTCGCGGGCCCGTACGGCGACGGCCGAGGCGCGTCGTCCGTCGCGGGCGCCTCGTCGCCGCCCGGGATCCCGCCCGGCTCCCCCTCCCCCGCCACGCCGCTAGTCCCCGGCGGCCGTGCGGACCTCGGCGGCCGTGACGACGCAGGCGGCCCGCGCCGCCGATCCTGAGGACGTCTGCTCGGTGAGCACGGTGCCGCCCACGAGGATCCGGCAGGTCACGTCGCCCGCCTCGGGGCCGCCCGTGCCGACGACGAGCAGCCGCTCGTCGTCGAACGCACTGCCAGCCGGGAGCACGACCTCGCGCGTGAACGGCAGAGGCTGCGCCTCGGCCTGGTCGGCGCTGAACACCTCGCCGACCGGGCTGGTCCACGCGGCGCTCACGGTCGGGACCGTGCCGGTGAGCTCGAAGGAGACGGTCACGTCGTCGCCGGCGGACTCGCCGTCCGGCGATCCGGTGCCCTGCGGCTCGGGCAGCGGCACCGGGCTCGCCGACGAGCGCGACTCCTCGAGGGCGTCGCCGATGACCGACGCGATGCCCACCGTGTAGGCGATCGCGAGCACGATCGAGAGGATCAGCGCCACGACGCTCACGATGAGGCCGGCGAGCGCGCTGCCCTTGGGGCGGTCGCGGAGCACCAGGCCGATGATCCCGAGCACGATGCCGACGAAGGCGAGGAACCCCGACACGTAGTTGAGGAGCGGGATGACGGCGCCGACGAGCGACACCACGCCCACGATCAGCGCGGCGACCCCGACCCCGTTCGACGTCCTCCGCTCACGGGGCGCGGGCGGCTCGGGCTCGGGGGCGTAGCGGAAGGTCATGCATCGACCCTGCCAGTGTCGGCGACGGATCCGGCGGCCGGGGGATCACGATCCCGCGACGCCTGGGCCGGGCGGACGAGGCGACGTGCATGGACGCGGAAGAGGCCCTGCCGCACTGCGGCAGGGCCTCTTCGACGACGGGCGCTTCACTCGCCGCGGAGGTCCTCCGAGCTGGCGGTGCAGAAGGCGGACGCGTAGGCGCCGGTCGCGGTCTGCTCTGCCACGGGCGCGCCGTCGACGAGGATGCGGCACGTCACGTCCCCGCCCTCGGTCCCGGACGTGCCGCTCAGGGTGAAGCTCGAGAAGTCGAACGTCCCGCCGACCTTGGCGACGATGTCCTTCGAGAAGGGCAGCGCCTGCTCGGTCGCCTGCTCGGATCCCGAGTTGCCATCCGTGTAGGTGGAGTAGGTGGCCGTGACGGAGGTCGCCGAGCCCGTGAGCTCGTAGGTCACGGTGACTTCCCGCTCCGCGGCAGCCGACGCCTCCGCTTGCGAGGTCTCGATGGCGTCGGAGACACCGGATGCGAAGCCTGCGGTGTAGGTGATGGCAAGGACGACGGACAGGATCAGCGCGACGATGCTGATGATCGTCCCGGCGATGGCCATGCCCTTCGGCCGGTTCTTGAGGAAGAGGCCGATCGCTCCGAGTACCAGCCCGACGAAGGCGATGAAGCCGGAGACGTAGTTGACGATCGGGATGACGGAACCGACGAGGGCGACGATGCCGATGATGAGCGCGGCGAGGCCGAGGCCGTTGCCGTTCTTGCGAGGCGCTTCGGGTGCGGATGCAGGAGGTGGGGCGTACTGGGTCATGGTCCGAGGTTGCCAGCCGATGCACAGCTCGACGACCAGATCGTGGCACCAGTTCGGGGCGCTGCCGCCTCCCGTTCAGGTCACAGCACGCGGGAACTCGCTTACCGAGCGAGCACGTCCGCGACCGGCGTCAGCGGCAGATCCAGCGCCGCCGCGACGTGCGAGTTCGTGACGTGCCCGTCGTGCACGTTGAGGCCGAGGGCGAGCGCCGGATCCTCCGCGAGGGCCCGCTTCCACCCCTTCTCGGCGAGCGCGATCACGTACGGCAGCGTCGCGTTCGTGAGCGCGCGCGTGGAGGTCTCCGGCACCGCGCCCGGCATGTTGGCGACGCAGTAGTAGACGCTGTCGTGCACGTCGAAGGTGGGGTCGTCGTGCGTGGTCGGGTGGGATCCCTCGAAGCAGCCGCCCTGGTCGATGGCGATGTCGACGAGCACGGATCCCTTCTTCATCGTCGCGACCATCTGGTCGGTCACGAGCTTCGGGGCCTGCGCGCCGGGGATGAGGACCGAGCCGATCACGAGGTCCGCGTCCTTCAGCTGCGCCGCGATCTCGTACGCGGAGGAGACGCGCGTCTGCACCTGCCCGCCGAAGCGGATCTCGAGCTCGCGGAGGCGCGGGATGGAGAGGTCGATGATCGTGACGTCGGCGCCCATGCCGAGCGCGTTCGCCGCCGCGTGCTCGCCCGCGACGCCGCCGCCGATCACGACGACGCGCGCCTTCGGGGTGCCGGGGACGCCGCCGAGGAGGATCCCGCGCCCGCCCGCCGCGCGCATCAGGTGGTACGCGCCGACCTGGGTGGAGAGCCGGCCGGCGACCTCGCTCATCGGCTGGAGGAGCGGGAGCTGGCGGTTGGGGAGCTGCACCGTCTCGTAGGCGATGGCCGTGGTGCCGGAGGCGACGAGCGCGTCCGTGCAGGGCCGGGACGCCGCCAGGTGCAGGTACGTGAAGAGGGTCTGGCCGGCGCGCATGCGCGGGTGCTCCTCGAGGATCGGCTCCTTGACCTTGAGCAGCAGATCCGCGGCACCCCACACCTCGTCGGCCGTGGCGACGATGGTCGCTCCCGCCTCGACGTAGTCGGCGTCGGTGATGCTGGATCCGAGCCCCGCGCCCTCCTGCACGAGCACCTCGTGGCCGCGCCGCACGAGCTCGTGCACGCCCGCGGGCGTGGCGGCGACCCGGTTCTCGTTGTTCTTGATCTCGGTGGGGATCCCGACCTTCATGCGCGTGCTCCGTCTCGTCTCCCCGCGAGGTGCGGCCGGCGGCAGCGATGCGGGAGGGCGAGACTCATGGTGGCCATCGTGCGTTTCGAGCGCGTGAACTCCGTAGGATCGTCGGCGACATGCGCTCGATCTGCTCGATCGTGCGCCCGCGAGCCGAGGAGCACCCGATGCCGACGAAGGAACTGCGGACACCCGAGCCCCTCGACGCGGTCGACCGCAAGCTCGTCGCCCTGCTGCGGGCCGACGCACGCACCCCGAACAGCCGCCTCGCCGAGCAGGCGGGCATCGCGCCGTCGACGTGCGTGACCCGGGTGCGCGGCCTCGTGGATCGCGGCGTGATCACCGGCTTCACCGCCACCATCGACGCGGATGCGGTGGGCGTGGGACTGCAGGCGCTCATCAGCATCGCGATCCGCGCGGGCGCCCGCCACGAGATGGCCGCGTTCGCGTCCGAGATGCGCGAGCTGGCCGACGTGGTGCAGCTCTTCTTCCTCGGCGGATCCGAGGACTTCATCGTCCACATCGCCGTCCGCGACAGCGACCACCTCCGTGACTTCGTCCTCCAGCACCTCTCGGCGCACCCGGCCGTCGCCTCGACCCGCACGAGCGTGGTGTTCGACCACCACTACTCGGGGCCGGCGGTGGGGGATCCGGGCGCCTGACGCGCGAATCGGTGCGCGCTAGCCCGCCGGCTGCCCGTCGTCCAGCAGCTGGCGGAGGATCCGGCGCAGCTCGGCCTGGTCGCGGGCGTCGATGCGGGTCATCATCGCGCGGAACTCGGAGGCGAGCGCGGCGAGAGCCTTCGCGAGGACGGCGCGCCCCTCCTCCGTCGTCTCGAGGCGGTGCCGGCGGAGGTCCGTCTCGTCGATCTCGCGGCGCACGAGCCCGGCGGCCACCAGGTTGCGGAGGTAGATGGTGACGCTCGCCTTCGGGAGCATCAGCTTCTGCGCGAGCTCCGCCGGGTAGCGGCAGGCGTCGACCTCGTCGAGCACGAAGAACTCCTTCGTCTCGAGCCCGAGCTCCTCCAGCTGGGGCGCCGCGGCGTTGAGGATCCGCGTGAGCAGCCGCTGGTTGAGCTTCCACAGCTCCGCGCTCTCGGTCGACGGCATGACCCTCCTCGGGCAAGTGGTACGGTCTTGTACTAGTTCCATATGGAACTACACGAGTCGAACAACCCGTTCGACATCATCCGATCGTATCCGGAAGGCACCATGCCCCAGCCCGTCACCCTCGCCCGCGGCCCCATCGACCTGGCCGGGGCGCTGCACCTGCCCGACGGCTTCGACCCGTCCGTCGCGCATCCCGCCGTCGTGCTCAGCACGCCCGGCAGCAGCGTCAAGGAGCAGATCGGCGCCGAGTACGCCTCGCGCTTGGCCGCCGCCGGCTTTGTGGCGCTCGCCTTCGATCCCGGCCACCAGGGCGCGAGCGGCGGGGAGCCGCGCGACCTCGAGGATCCGTACCGCCGCGGCGAGGACATCTCCTCCGCCATCGACGCCCTCCAAGCCATGCCGGGCGTCGACCCCGAGCGGATCGGCGCGCTCGGCATCTGCGCGGGCGGCGGGTACGCGGTGCACACGGCGCGGACGGATCACCGGATCCGCGCCCTCGGCACCGTCGTCGCGAGCGACATCGGCGCCGCCTGGCGGAGCGCGGCCTTCGCGCCCGACGGACCGGCGGCGGCGCTCGACGCCCTCGCGGCCGAGCGCACCGCGGAGATCGCGGCAGGGACCTCGGAGCGCGTGGCCTGGATCCCCGATACGGTCGAGGCCGCGGAGGCCGCCGGGATAACCGACCTCGACACGCTCCAGGCGGTGCGGTTCTACCGCACGCCCCGCGGCGGCCACCCCCGCTCGACCAACCGACGGCTGCGCCGCAGCGACAGCCTGCTCATCGGCTACGAGGCCTTCCACCTGGTGGAGGAGCTGCTGGCCCAGCCGCTGCTCGTGATCGTCGCCGGCCGCCCCGGCAGCACCGGACAGCTGGAGGCGGGCATCGAGCTGCAGCGTCGCGCGCCCGCCGCGGAGGACCTGGTGGTCATAGAAGGTGCCGGGCACTACGAGATGTACGACGAGCCGCGCTACGTCGACGAGGCGGTGGCGCACCTCGTCGCGTTCTTCCGCGCGCGGCTCTGACCGGCGTCGGCATGCCGCGCGGCGGCCGGGCGCGCTACTCCCCCGGCTGCCCTGCGTCCGTGACAGTCACGTCGGAGTGCACGAAGTTGAGGTACGAGCGGGAGGCCGTCGGGCCGCGCTGGCCCTGGTAGCGGGAGGCGTACTCGCCGGATCCGTAGGGCTTCTCGGCGGGCGACGACAGTCGGAAGAAGCAGAGCTGGCCGATCTTCATCCCGGGCCAGAGCTTGATGGGCAGCGTCGCGACGTTCGACAGCTCGAGCGTGACGTGGCCGGAGAACCCGGGGTCGATGAACCCGGCGGTGGAGTGCGTGAGGAGGCCGAGGCGGCCGAGCGAGCTCTTGCCCTCGAGGCGCGCGGCGACGTCGTCGGGCAGCGTGACGAGCTCGAACGTGGATCCGAGGACGAACTCGCCCGGGTGCAGGATGAACGGCTCCCCCGGCTTCGACTCGATGAGGCGCGTCAGCTCGGGCTGGTCTTCCGCGGGGTCGATGTAGGGGTACTTGTGGTTGTCGAACAGCCGGAAGAAGCGATCGATGCGCACGTCGATGCTCGCGGGCTGCAGCATCCCGGGGTCGTACGGATCGAGGGCCACTCGTCCGGCGTCGAGCTCGGCGGTGATGTCACGGTCGGAGAGGAGCACGGCAGGAGCCTACCGGCGCGGGGTGGCGCCCGGCCGGACTCTTGCTAGGCTGTGGTCTCGACCCGGCTCCTGGCCGGTCGCGCGAGTGTAGTTCAATGGTAGAACTTCAGCTTCCCAAGCTGATAGCGCGGGTTCGATTCCCGTCACTCGCTCCTGATCAGTGTGACCACTTCGGCCATTATCCCACCCGGGAATTCCGGGTGATAGGTCACCTGCAATATAGTCAAGGCCACTAGCCCAATGAGTCACCGCACCTTACCCGCCCTCCACACTGTGATCCATTTTTTCGCGTCCCTAGTGTTGGAAACAGGCCCGTTAATGGACTCCAAGTAGCTAATAAGGCGTCGGTGAATATCGTCCTTTGGCACATGGACAGCCGGCCCTTTCGAGAGTAATTCGGCGTACACGTCGCCAAGCATCCCCAGCACCTCCAGTACCTCTTCTTCGCCGTAATGTGTCAAACCTACGACCAACATGCGAACGAGACTTGGACGCACCTTTTTCACCGGAGAAAGCCACTTCAAAGCCGCGATACTGGGTGTTCGCCCAAACCGGTCATACCATCCAACTGCTGCAGCCGCCGTGACATGTGTTGCCTTAGCCCGCATGAGTACCGCTATGAGCGCTGATCCCTTAGCAGTTGATACGTCTTTGGTTGCGAGGATCGCAGCAACATGCGAATCGGTTAACGCAACGTCAGCAACGTACGATTTGAAGCGCTCTGATGCAGCCGCGACTTTAACACCTATAGCACGGTCCAAACTGAACGCATGCATGAGAGTAGTCGCATCATCGTTAAACCACTGACCAAGATGAGCCGCTATTAATGCTTTGCCGTTGGGCTCAACGTCTTTGATTTCTATGTCCGCGAGAACAGCCGGTTCAAGAAGCTCAACCTTCCTTATATCCGTAAGGAGAGAGGAGTTGATGACAGCAATTACCACTCGAATATCGAGCTCATTGACACTTACGATATCAGAGACGGATAACGACATCGCCAGCGAATCATCGATTACAAAGCCATAGTCATTCATATAGGCCAGAAGGTTTGAGCTCGAAGGTTCAATAACAGCCTTTGCCATCAGTCGGGGCCAGGCTAGCTTGACAATAGGCTCCAGCTGGCCATACATAGTATCTGGACTAATCCGATCTATTACAGCGTTAAGGAAGTCCGGCTTATTCGCCGTGACTACATTTATAACCGGGGCCAGATCCTCACCCTGGACGACGACATACGCATCCTCAGCGACACTCGCCTCTAGGTACGAGTGCAAATTCTCGAGCACGTATGCGAACACACCACCAATTTGAGAATGCAACCACGGAAGCGTCGCAAAGGCTGGAGAACTACCCAGACTCTTCAAGTTGTCGACATTTATAACCCAGCTCCCTAAGTCAACGTTGGCTGCTTTCATTCGCGGCACAAGCAGCCCAATACGAGGATGGAGCGCTCCAAGTATTGCAACTTGCTTTGCCACGACGACCGTCTGCTCAGCACCTAAATCTAGTTTGTACAGCGGCAAATTAACAAACTCATCTAGGAATGTCTCAAGAACTTCTGAGCCGTCAACTTGAATATCTTGCGCTTCCGGTAGGGCACGAAGGGTCGCATCCATCAAACTTAGATGAAATGCGCTGTCCAGACCCTTTATAGACAGTAAGTACTCCAATGCACCAATCCAAGTACCAGCAAGTCGCTGGTAAAATACGTATCGCTGCTCCGACAATTCCACAAACTCGCGAATGAACGCCCGTTCTGAATCTGACGCACTATGTGCTAGAAACTCAACGACGCTACCGAGATGCTTACTACCCGTGGAGCATAACCGGGATACCAAATCATAGTTGAGCCCGACAGTGGTCGTAAAAAGCGATTCGCCGTATTCAAGAATTAGTGCGTCGACTTCATCATCGGTAGTAAACTTGTACGAAGGGTCAGGAACGCGAGGTTGCAGATTATTGATGACAAAGGTCATGGCATTTGCGGCGAGTGTAACTCCGTAATATTTTGCACTATAGAGTGCAAAGTTTGCATCAAGTACTCCATCTGCAAGCAGATCTGCAACCAGCCCGGTCTGAGCTACTACAGTATCCGTAAGAATGTCGGCGATCGCCAAACGGTCGGATTTGTATGGAAGCTTGAAATTTGAGTCACGCATCATCATCGGCAATCTATTTTTATTCAGAATTTCTAGACGCGTTTCAAGGGCCTCGATCTCAGATTTCATCGTTCTAGATGACCTGGCACCGATCGAAGTGAATGACTTTTCCCCACCTAAAAGCTCTTCCAAGTCTCCTATGCTGATCGTCGTAGATCTTGAGTTGGCGTACTGCACATGCATTGACTCCGCCGTCGTTATGCTCGTCCATGTAGCCGGGTCGTGAAGGCTACCAGCCTCCCTTACCGCCCCCGAAGGCATGAGCGTTACAAACTGTAGTTCTGCACTCATGTGATACTGCACCTTGTGGAGCACTGGAAGAACTTGCTCGAGGCGCACCCCGAGACTATCTGCCTCCTGATCGGTAAATTCATTTGACGCTATTGCCGATTGCAGGTCGCGAATTTGCGCCCTGATTAAGCGGGTTTCATGCTTTATGCCATCAGAAATTGAGTCGAAGAAGAAATTGAGCTCGCTGTTATGCCGCCTAATCTGCTCAAATTGCTGGGGTGCTAGGTTTTTATAGGCAACCATCGCAAACAGGGTGTCTGCTTGCAGGCCACCAAGATCTGGTGCGGCATCAAGAAGCTCTGCAGCAAAGACCTCGTACTCGTTTCGAATATTGTGCACAAGGCGCATGTCTGGAACATAAGGCCCTACTATTTGTAGTAGGCGTGAGCTAGGAGGGTGCGTGACGCCCCTCAGAACTTCCTTAAGCAAATCTGCGCTGGTATCTGTCGTAATGAATGGCACAAGAGGAACAATAAGGTCAAAGAACTTTGTCCGCGCACCGAGGGCGTCGCTATATACGTCTGCCCCACTAGCATCACGAGCCTTTGCGAAGATTCCGTCGCGTATGGCGTAAATAAACTGTACAGGTTCCTTCAATTGGCGGGAGTTATTAAGCAGTCCATTTAAGGCTCGAAGTGACTCGAAGATGTGTATGTCGTTGAAGCGATCCAGATCTTCGAGTACAACAATGTTGACTCGTGTCTTCTCGAAAAAGTACATGATTTCATCCAGGTACTTATCGAAGTAAGACGCGCTCCGATCCCCGAGTGTTATTCCGGCGCCAGCTGCCGACAGGCTCTTGATATCGAATCGTCGGGTGATGGCGGTGTATATAGAGCCGCCCGCGACGCCAGTACCGAGTAGCACCATGAAGAGGAAACAAGCTCCTGATGAGACATTACCGTCGAATAGCCGATTAGCGAAAGTTGTGGCGAGATCAAAGAGCACAGACACTGCAAAGGCAAGGAATGTAACCAAAGCTCCGACGAACATGGTTTTTCCGACGCTGGTCGGTTCAATACGTTTGAAACGAGAGTCAGGGACCGCCCTAGGGGCCTCCCTATATAAGAGCTGTTTTACAATTTCTTTTTGTAAGAAACGCGTGGTGTCGGGAGCCGAGTTCTTGTCCACATCGGTAGAGTGCGCCACCACATTGGAAAGCGCGGAGAGTGATATGTTAATATAGCGCTGATCCCACGATTCGCCTGCTAATGCGAGAACGCTGCTCTTGCCGCTTCCGTATGGGCCCGACAGCGCTATGTTCCTTGGCCTCTCATCGCGTTCCTTTGCCATATCTGTCGCGGCAATCAGGAGCTGGGCGGGCAGCTCGTGGTTCTGTCGTACGTACCGAGGAGCGAGCGACGTCAATGAGACGCCGAAGGGGGAGTCGGCACTAGAGGCGATTCGAGGCATAAATGACACCTTAGGCTCTACCGACGAAAACAACACAGCGTTGTCAATGTTTTTGCTGGGCCGGGGCGCAAGGGCGGACCTACAAGGAGAACGTGCGTCCGTACCAGCGCGTGAGTAGCACCAGTGGCCCCAGTAAATTCAATTCAGGCGCGGAACGCGATCCCGACCTAATAGAAGCTAACCCACTTGTCAACGGATCGCGCTGCTGACCTCCGCCAGCAACGACGCCATCCCCGCCTCCGCCGTCGCCGCATCGCCATCCCGTATCGCATGCGCCACCTGCTCGTGCGTGTCCAGCGGACGCGGCCGCGGCGTCCGCGGCATCAGGCCCTGGTGCGTGCGGCCGCTGAGGACCTCCATGATCACCTCGCGGCAGGCGCAGAACATGTCGCTGCCGCTGGCCTCGAGGATCAGGTGGTGGAACTGGATGTCTCCAGCGAGGAAGTCGACGAGGGCGCCGGCCTCGCCGAGGCGACGGAGATCCACCGCGAGCTCGGCGATGCGGGTGCGGTGGGCGGCAGTGGCATTGCGTGCGGCGAGTTACGCCGCGACCGGCTCGACCGCGCGGCGCAGCTGGGTGAGTGAGCGGAACTGGTGCGAGCGGCCGGGGCCGGTGAGGCGCCAGCGGATGATGCGCGGGTCAAAGACGTTCCAGCGGTCAGGGCCCTGCACCACGAGACCGACGCGGCGCTTCGGCACGAGCAGCGCCATCGCCTCTAGGACGCGCAGGAAGACCGGCCCCGCCACAATTCCCACCCCGGGTGTTGTGTAGAAGCACCGCGAGCGGCCCCACCGCCGCCCGCCCCCCGCAGGCGACGGTGGCCACCTCCACGGCCGGGCGCCGCGCACACCGGGCGAGTTCACGGATCCGCCCAGCCGAACGGAGACCCATGACCATCGACAACTGGACGCAGACCCTCACCGCGGGGCCGCTCCTCCTGATCGCCGCGGGCGCCATCGCCGTCCTGCTGTTCATGATCATCACGCTGCGGGTCCACGCGTTCGTCGCGCTGATCCTCGTGAGCCTCCTCACGGCGTTCGCCACCGGGATCCCGACCTCGCAGATCGTCACGGTGCTCGTCGGCAGCTTCGGCTCCACGCTCGGCACGGTCGCGCTGCTCGTGGGCCTCGGCGCGATGCTCGGCCGCCTGGTCGAGACCAGCGGCGGCGCGAAGACGCTGGCCGACACCCTCATCCGCATCTTCGGGGAGAAGCGCGCGCCGTTCGCGCTCGGGGTCGCGTCGCTGATCTTCGGCTTCCCGATCTTCTTCGACGCCGGGCTCGTCGTGATGCTGCCCATCGTGTTCTCGGTGGCGCGTCGCCTTGGCGGCGGCGTGCTCCGCTACGGCCTCCCCGCGGCCGGCGCCTTCTCGGTCATGCACATCTTCGTGCCGCCGCACCCGGGCCCCGTCGCGGCCAGCGAGTTCTTCGGCGCGAACGTCGGCATCGTGATCATCGTCGGCCTCCTCGCCGCGATCCCCACCTGGTACGTCACCGCGTACCTCTTCGGCCTGTGGGTGGGCAAGAAGTTCGTGCTGCCGATCCCGTCGCTGCTCGGCCAGGCCGACGCGAACGCCGAGTCGAACCCGCCGAGGTTCGGCACCGTCCTCGCCGTGCTGCTTCTCCCGCTCCTCCTGATCTTCCTGAACACCGGGCTCAACGCGGCCTCCACCGGCGGGATCCTCCCCGAGGACACGAGCGACCAGGGCTGGTACCAGGTGCTCCGCACCATCGGCGAGACGCCCGTCGCGCTCCTCATCTCGCTGCTGTTCGCGGCGTTCCTGCTCGGCCGGCGCCGCGGGATCTCCACGTCCGCCCTCGAGAAGACGCTCGAGTCGGCGCTCGGACCGGTCTGCTCCGTGATCCTCATCACCGGCGCCGGCGGCATGTTCGGCGGGGTGCTGCGCACCAGCGGCATCGGCGACGCCCTCGCCGACGTGCTCGGCGACCTCGGCATCCCGATCATCCTGGCGGGCTTCCTCATCGCGGCGATCCTCCGCATCGCGCAGGGGTCGGCGACCGTCGCGCTCACCACGGCAGCCGGCCTCATCTCCCCGGCGATCCTCGCGGGCGACTTCAACGCGTTCCAGGTGGCGGCGCTCGTCGTGGCGGTGGCCGGCGGATCCGTGGTCGCGAGCCACGTGAACGACTCCGGCTTCTGGCTCGTCGGCCGCTTCTTCGAGATGGACGTGAAGACGACCCTCAAGACGTGGACGGTGATGGAGACCGCGATCGGCGTGATGGGGTTCGCGATCGCGTCGGCGGTGTTCGGGGTGGCGTCGCTGGCGTAGCCCTGCCGCATCCGGATCCGGATCCGCGCCCGCGACCGGGCCCGCTCACGCCGACGCCTCGTCCTCCCGTCCAACGCGCACGCCCCCGCGCACAGCGAGCGTTCACAACCTCGCGCTTTGCGGAGGAATAGCGTCGGCGGCACAGCGACCCGAGTCGGCGCATCCCGTGTCGACTGGCCGTCCATGGAGGACATCGTGATTCCTGACTCGCTATCGCAAGGCCAATTCGACACCGTCTACAACTTCCTCTCGCTCGTCATCGCCTCGCAGCTCTTCACGGCGGTGTTCCTGCTCGTCTCGCTGCCGCGGATCCTGCCCCGGTATCGACAGGCGATCACCGTCGCCATCGTCGTGTGCGGCATCGCCGCGTACCACTACTTCCGCATCTTCGACTCGTTCAAGGGCGCCTTCGTCACCGAGTCCATCGGCGGAACCGGCACCTACTCGCAGGCCGCGGGCGAGGGCTTCAACGAGGGATACCGCTACGTCGACTGGCTGCTGACGGTGCCGTTGCTGCTCGTCGAGCTGATCGCCGTGCTGGCCCTGGCGCGCAAGGTGCAGTCGCGCCTGCTCCTGCAGCTCGTGCCCGCGGCGGCGCTCATGATCGCGCTCGGCTACCCCGGCGAGATCAGCGGCGACAACGGCGTGCGCGGGATCTTCGGGCTGCTCTCCACGATCCCGTTCGCGTACATCCTGTTCGTGCTGTTCGTGCAGCTCAGCAAGTCGCTGAAGAACCAGCCGCCGAAGGTCCGGAAGACCCTCGGCAACCTGCGCTACCTCCTGCTGCTCAGCTGGGGCGTGTATCCCATCGCGTATCTCCTGCCGCTGCTGAACATCTCCGGCCCGGACGCCTGGGTCGCCAAGCAGGTCGGCTACTCCGTCGCCGACATCGTCGCGAAGGCCGTCTACGCGCTCATCATCTTCCAGGTCGCGAAGATGAAGTCGTACGACGACGACCCGGCGTTCGCGCAGGTCGAGGAATCGCGCGACCACGCCTCGAAGGACACGGGCGCGGCCGTCTGATCGCGGGCGCCTCGCCGGTCATGCCGGCGGGGTCGCCCCTTCCCCGGCGGCGCCGCTGCGGGTCCACGTGTCGCCGACGCGGTCGAACAGGATCCGCGCGTGCCGCCGGTCGGGCGAGCCCTGCCAGAACTCCACGTGCACGGGACGGATGCGCCACAGCACCCAGTCGCCCGGCTCCACGTCGGCGCGGGCCGCGGCCGAGCGGGCGGCCAGGTCGGCGGCGCTCTCCTCGGGCGTGGCCTCCTCGACGGATCCGCGCACGCGCACCGCCCGCACGAGCGGCTGCCACCAGAACGCGAGCGCCGCGGCCGGGTTCGCCGCGAGCTGCGCGCCCTTGGCCGAGGAGCGCGTGCTGGCGAAGGCCCAGCCGCGCGGGGAGACGTCCTTGAGGATCAGCGTGCGGGCGTCGGGCAGGCCGTCGGCGTCGACCGTGGTGAGCGTCGCGGCGTGCGGCTCGGGCACGCCCGCGTCCGCGGCCGCGGTGATCCACGCGCGGAACAGGTCGTCGGGGTGGTCGGGGAGGTCGCTCGTGTCGAGCGCGGGGGCGGATCCGGTGAGCGAGGGCTGGGCGCGGAGCCAGCTGGCGAAGTCGTCGGAGGTCATGCGTACATGATCGCGGTCGGCGGGCCGACGCGGAACGGGGTTGCCTCAGGTCGCCTCGACCGTCGGCTCGAGCATCGGCTGGCACCGCGGGCACCACCACGCCCGCCGCCCGCGCTCGCTGGTGCCGCCCGGATCGTCGACGCCCACGACGGTCGCGCCGCAGCGTAGGCACGGTCTTCCCGCGCGGCCGACCACCCAGTGCGTGCGGCCGCGCCGGGGATCGCCCGTGGTGATCTGGTACGCGGCCGGCACCGTCGCCGAGCGCCGGAGCGCGCGGGCGGCGAGGTCGACGAGGGGCGGCAGATCCACGTCGCGGACCCGGGTCGCCGGGTGCACGCCGCGCAGGAAGCCGACCTCGTTGACCCAGAGGTTGCCGAGGCCCGCCATCGGGCGCTGGTCGAGGAGGGCGGCGCGGATCGCGTCGTCGGGCCGGGCGGCGAGGCGGGAGACGGCGAGCGCCGGATCCCAGTCGTCGCGCAGCGGGTCGGGCCCGAGGTGTCCGATGGCCGCGTGCTCGTCGCGGGTGGGGATCAGCTCGACCACCGGCAGGTCGATGCCCCAGAGGGTGCGGCCGTCGTCGAGGCGGAGGCGCACGCGCACCTGGTGCTGGATCCGCTGCGGCACCCGCTTGCCCGGGCCGGTGACCGTCCACGAGCCCTGCATGCGCAGGTGCGTGTGGAGGGTGGACGCGTCGTCGAGCCGCATGAGCAGGTGCTTGCCGTGCGTGTCGAACCCGGTGATGCGCCTGCCGTCGAGCCGCGCGCCCGCCCGCGCGCCGGACCGGAGCTCCCCGTCGGCGATGAGCGCCCCGCCGACCTGCGTGCGCAGGCGCGCGGCGAGGACGAAGACGGAGTCACCCTCGGGCATGGCTCGACGGTAGCGGGGGCCGCCGACAGGGGCGGGCTGAGGGCGCTGTCAGTCGGAGGTCGTGCGGGGCGTGCCGGGTGCGGACGCGTGCGCGGAGGATCCGCCGACGTCCTCGTGCCCGACCGTCTCGTCGCTGTCGGCCGCGTCCTCGCGCCCGGCCGACGCACCCACCGGCGCCTCGGCCCGCGCCAGCTCGCCCACTGTCCCGGCGAACCGCTGCACGCGCCGGAGCCGCGCGATCCCGTACGGCAGCACCACGACGAACGCCGCGAGGATCACGACCCACAGCACCAGCAGGAACCCGTCGAAGGCGCCGCGGATGAGCATGGGCACGAAGATCCCGACCATGAGCAGGCCCGACTGCGCCAGCTGGAACGGCTGGATCGTGCCGCTGTGCACGGCCAGACGTGCCGCACGCCACTCGAGCTCGGGAGCGAGAGCCGTGCCCGTCCCCGCGGCGCGCCGCACGACGGCCTTGCGGTCCTCCGCAGACAGCCCGCTCGTGATGGAGCCGCTGGAGAGCTGCGCGCCGACGGACACGAGCAGGCACGTGAATGCCGGCGCGAGGAGCGAGAACTGCAGCATGAGCGCGATGCTCGTGGCCGCGTCCTGCGGCTCGATCCGGCCGAGGAGCAGACCGCCGCCGACGGTGACGACGAGCGCGATCACGAACACCAGGCCGACGAGCCGCCACTTGCGACGGGCTGTGTCTGCGGTCCAGTCGAGGTCGATGGAGAGGGTCGGGCTGTCGTCGGCGAGGCGCGCGCCGAGCCGGCTGACGGCGGCGGCCTGGGCGCGCAGCACGAGGATCCAGCTGGTGGCGGCCGTCGCGACGGCGGCCACCACGAAGCCGATCGCGACGAGCGGGGAGACGCCGCCGATCAGCGATGCGACCGCGTGCACGACCACGACGAGCGCGGTGATCCCGACCCACACGATCACCCGCACCGGACGCGGACGCGTCGCGCCGGCGGGCACCGGGTCGCGCCGCGACTGCAGCTCCAGCAAGCCGAGCGCGGGCGCGAAGGCCAGCGCCAGGAGGCCGGCGGCGACCTGCGGGAGGACGGCGACCGCATCCACGTCGGCGACGACCGCCGCCTGGTACAGCCCGAAGCCGTAGAGCGTGCCGAGGCCGAGGACGAGCGCGACCAGGACGACCAGCAGCGCGATCCGCCCGCCGAGCCCGCCGCCACGCGTCCCCTCGGTCGGGGAGGATCCGGTGTCCGTTCCGCGCAGGCTCATGCGCGGACCGTATCGGTGTCCGACGGCCGGACCGACCGCGCGAGCTCGCGCGTGGACGCCGCGTAGCGGCTGCGGCGCCGGTCCTCGATGACGACGTAGGGGAGGAACGCGAGGAAGCCGACGCCGAGGACGATCGCGACGATCCGGAATCCCCAAGCGAACTCGCCCAGGTGGAGCTGCAGCAGGGTGACGACCGACACGACCACGATGAGCGACGACGCCACCATCTGGAAGCGCTGCGAGATGCGCGAGGCGGCCGCGAGGCGCGCCGCCCGGTGCTCGAGCCGGGGCGGCAGCGGCTCGCCCTTGCCCGACGTGCGACGCCCCACGCGCTTGCGGTCGGCGGGGCTCAGGTCGCGCACGATCGACGCCACCGCCGCGTTCAGCGGGGACATGACCACCGTGGTCGTGATCGCGGCGGCCGCGGCGCCGAGCTGCACGACGGCCGGCCACACCCTGGCGAAGCCGCCGTCGAGCTCGTCGAGGAGGAGGAGCACCACGACGGTGCCCGCGACCACGCCGAGCAGGCCGACCGAGACGATGGTGCGGATCTTGCGGCGGATCACCGCGGGCGTCCAGTCGAGGCCGGGGAGCGGATCCTCCCCCGCGCCGGACGCCCGCGCACCCGCCTCCCGCGCCTCCGCGCCGACGCGCGTGCGGTGCCCGATCAGCCAGCTCGCGCCCGCCATGCCGACGAGCCCGGCGAGCAGGCCGACGGCGATCCACGCGGGCGCGCCCGTGATCAGGGCCCCGCCCGTCGCGACGATGGCGAGGGCGCCCGTGATGGTCGCCCAGACGCGGAGCGCCACCCATCGGGGCTTGGGCCCGTCCGCCGGGCCCGACGGGCGGTGCACCTCGAGCTGGCCGAGGGACAGCGCGAGGCTCAGCGCGAGCACGCCCGCCGTCGTGTGCACGGCGATGAGCACGAAGGCGGCGTCGTCGCCGTCACCCGAGGCGGAGATCCAGAACTCGGCGCCGAGGAGCACGGCCGTGCCCGCGGTCAGGAGCGCGAGGAGCAGGGCGAGCCCGCGGCGACCGCCGGGTGCCGGCTGCGCGGTGGAGGTGGATGCGGGATCGGCGACTCGGGTGCTCACCGGTCGACGCTATCGACGCGCGGGTCGCCCGCCCACTCCCCCGCTCGGGGCGCGGCGGCGTCCCGAGCCGGGATCAGCTGGCGATCGCGTCGGTCGCGAGCCCCGCCTCCGGCCGCGGACCGGGCGACCACGCCAGCTCGCGCGAGGCCTCGGCGTACCGGATCCGCCGCCGCTGCTCCCACCCCACGAGCGGGATGCAGACGACGAGCACGACCGTCGCGACCACGCCGAAGAGCGCGCCCTCGAGGGCGAGCCGGACGACGGAGAGCAGCGCGGCGAGCCCCAGCAGGCCGATGACGCCCAACCCGAACGGGTGCGACACGCGCGCGAACGCCGCCATGCGGGCCGCGCGCCACTCGGCGTCGGGATCGAGGGGGCCGGGCCCGCCGAGCATCCGCCGGCTGATCCGCTTCCGGTCCGCCCCGCTGACGCCCTGGACGAGCGGCATCGCGGCGACCTGCAGCTGGACCGACACGACGACGCACGCGATCGCCCCGGCGAGGCACCCGGCCTGCACGGCCAGGGAGGCGATCTCCGCGGCACCGCCGTCGAGGAGGTCCCGCAACGGGAGGAGCGCGAGGGCGGCGGCCGCGAGGACGACGACGACGACGATCGCGACGCGGCGGCGGACGTGCGCGGCGCTCCAGTCGAGGTCGGGCGCGAGGCGCTCCTGCCGGGGGACCGACGGGCGCACGGCCTGGTCCGTCCGCTCGTCGGGACGGGCGGGGTCGCTGCGGGGAGTGCTCAAACCGCGACGCTAGCGGCGCGGACCCCCGCAGCCGAAGCCCCCGGACGGGGTGGATCGAGGGCGGCGGGCGGACCGAGCCCACCCGGTCGCGGTCAGCCCAGCGGCGCGCCCATGGGAGCCGGCCAGCGATCCGCATCCACCGCTCCCGGTCGGGGCGACGCGGCGAGCGCCACCACGGCGTCGCCGGAGGAGTGGACCAGCAGCATCCCGTAGGCCACGCCGAGGAAGGCGATGACGATCATGCCGACGAACGCGAGGGCGACCGCGCCCGCCGTCAGCACGCGGGCGGTGTCGGGCGACGCCATCGAGGCGGCGCCGAGCACCACGGCGGAGACGCCCATGAGCATCAGCGCCATGCCGGCGGAGCTGAACGCCTCGCCGATGCGCGACGCGCGGGCGATGCGCGCGGCTCGCCACTCGCGGTCCGGTTCGAGGGGCCCGTCCCAGCCGCGGATCCGCCGCAGGACGGCCTTCCGGGTGGGGGCGTCCAGGTCGAGGAGGAGGGGGCGGACGACCCGGCCGGCCGCCTGCACGACGAGCATGCTCACGATGCCGGCGACGATGCCCGCCGCGCCCACGCTCAGCACCCCCGCGCCGAGGGGGAAGGACGCGGTCGGATCGTCCGGCGGCGCCTGCACGGCGGCCGCCACCATGACGGCCACCGCGGCCACCGCGGCGATCCCGGCGACGCGCAGGAGGACGGCGCGACGATCCCACGGCACGTCCGCCGGGAACGGGACGCCGTCGCGTAGGCCGTCGCGCAGCTCCGCCGCGTCGGCGCCCGCCCGGGCGCCGAGGATCCAGCCGACCGCGCCGACCCCGACCGCGCCCGCGAGCGCGGCCGCGACGTGCGCCACCGGCAGGCCCGCGCCGAGCGACTCGACGACCGCGGGGATCGCCGCCAGGCCCACGAGACCGGCGAGGATCGTGGGCGCGCTCACGCCGAGGCCCGTCGACAGCGGCGGGACCCCGAGCGCGCGCCGGATGGCGTCCCCGCGCGCCGCGGTGCCGACGAAGGCCGGGAGGAGCACCAGCGCGGTCGACGCCACCGTCCATGTCAGGGCCGGGTTCCCGTCGGACGGGCCCGTCAGCACGACGACGAGACCGCGCGCGAACAGCGCGAGCGTGGCGAGGAGCAGCACGGTGAAGGCCGCGGTGATGACGGCGGTCCCGGACCTCGTGGTCGTCGCGGGCGGGGAGGCGAGGGGAGCGGGCACCCGCTGACGGTAGCGGTCGGGCACCCTGCCGCGAGCGGACCGTCACGCCCCCGCCGTCCCTCCCCACGTGAACGCCCGCTGGATCCTCCGCATCGGCCCCGCGCGCCCGCCCCGCGCGACCCCGCGACGGGCCACACTCGACCCACGCACGTGCACCACCATCCGATCCCGAAGCCGATCCCGTCGGCGGCGACCACGCCGCGAAGGAGCACCATGAAGATCACCGGCCGCACCGTCCTCATCACCGGCAGCACCTCGGGCATCGGCCGCGGGCTCGCCGAGCGGTTCCACGCCGCGGGCAACCGCGTCGTCATCGCGGGGCGCCGACGGGAGCTGCTCGACGAGATCACCGCGCAGCACGACGGCATGTCGTCGGTCGTGCTCGACGTCGCCGACCCCGCCTCCATCACGGCCGCGCGCGACGAGCTCGCGGCCAGCCACCCCGACCTCGACGTCGTGATCACGATGGCCGGCGTCATGCAGGCGGAGGACCTCCGCGATCCCGCGCACCAGGCCACCGCCGAGGCCGTCGTCACGACGAACCTCCTCGGCACCATCCGCACGATCGACGCGTTCCTGCCCGGCCTCCTCGCGAGCGACGAGGCGACCCTCATGACCGTCTCCTCCGGCCTCGCGTTCGTGCCGCTGCCCGCCACGCCCACCTACTCCGCCACGAAGGCCGCCGTGCACTCGTACACGCAGAGCCTCCGCGCGCAGCTCGCCGACACGTCCGTCGAGGTGATCGAGCTGGTGCCGCCCAAGGTGCAGACCGCGCTCATGCCCGGCCAGCAGGACGCGGCCGACGCCCTGCCGCTCGAGGACTTCCTCGACGAGGTCATGGGGATCCTCCAGGCGCGCCCGGAGGACGAGGAGATCCTGGTGCAGGACGTGCACGGCCTCCGCTTCGCCGAGCGCGACAGCCGCCACGACGAGATGCTCGCGGTGCTCAGCGGGCGCTGACCCGCCGGGCCGGTGGGCCGCCGGCCCCGGGCCGCCGACGGCACCGGTCGTACGCGCACCCCGCGCCTAGGCTCGATCCATGTCGACGACGATGCCGCCCGCGCCCGCCCGCACGCCCGACCCCGAGGCGGAAGGCAGCGACGACGCCCGCCCGATCCGCTTCGGGGTGGTCGGCGCCGCCGGCATCGCGACCTCGGTCGTCCCCGACATGCAGCTCGTCCCCGGCGTCGAGGTCGTGGCCGTCCACTCCCGCACGCGCGCGAGCGCCGAGGCGCTGGCCGAGGCGTGCGGCATCGCGCGGATCCACGACACCCTGGAAGCGCTCCTCGCCGACCCCGAGGTGGACGCCGTCTACGTCGCCACCCCGCACACGCTCCACCGGTCGCAGGCCGAGGCCGCCCTCCGCGCCGGGAAGCACGTCGTCTGCGAGAAGCCCGCCACCACCACGGCCGCCGACACCCGCGCGCTCGTCGAGCTCGCCCGCGCCCGCGGCCTCCTGTTCCTCGAGGCGCTCTGGATGGCGTTCTCCCCCGGCTATCTCGCCGTGCGGGCGGCGATCGCGGACGGCCGCATCGGGGATCCGCGCGCCATCTCCGTCGCCTTCGGCTTCGTCACCGACGGCACGGGCCGCCTCTGGGACCCGGAGGTCGGCGGCGGCACGCTGCTCGACATGGGCGTGTACCCGCTCGCGTTCGCGCACGGCCTGTTCGGCACGCCCTCCTCCGTCGCCGCGGTCGGCACCGTGATCGACGGCGGCGTCGACACCGAGGTCGCGATCCTGCTCGGCTGGCCCGACGGTCGCCACGCCACCCTCGCCTGCTCGCTCGTCGCGGCGCTCCCCACGGGCGCGACCGTCAGCGGCACGGCCGGCCGCATCGAGGTGGATCCGCTGTTCCTCGCCTCCCGCGCGCTCACGGTCGTGCCCGCAGACGGGGATCCCGAGCGGCAGGAGCACGCGATCGAGGGCCGCGGCTACGTGCCCATGTTCCGGGCCGCCCGGGACGCGATCCGCGTGGGCGAGGTGGAGTGCGCGGAGATGCCGCACACGGAGTCGGTCGCGCTCGCGGAGCTGATGGACGGGATCCTCGCGGACATCGGCGCCCGCTGACCCGCGCCAGGAGGCGCACGTCCGGGGAGCCGTCATACGACGGTCGTTAGGGTCGATGGCGAGGCACGCGCCTCGCCCTGCGGTCCGTCGACGGAGACGATCCGACCCGGAACGACCCCGAAGGAGAACACCATGACGCACGTCCTCGTGCTCGTCGGCAGCCTGCGCTCAGGCTCCACCAACCAGCAGATCGCCGAGGCGGCGGTGCGCCACGCCCCCGACGGCGTGACCCTCGACATCCACGCCGGCCTCGACCGGCTCCCCTTCTACAACGAGGACATCGACGTCAAGGGATCCGTGCCCGACGCCGCCGTGGCCTTCCGCGACGCGATCGCCGCCGCGGACGCCCTCCTCGTGGTCACGCCCGAGTACAACGGCACGATGCCCGCGGTGCTCAAGAACGCGATCGACTGGGCCTCGCGCCCGTTCGGCGCGTCCGCCCTCGCGGGCACGCCGACCGCGGTGATCGGCAGCGCCTTCGGCCAGTACGGCGGCGTGTGGGCGCAGGACGAGGCCCGCAAGTCGCTCGGCATCGCCGGCGCGCACGTGCTCGAGGACGTGAAGATGGCCGTCCCCGAGTCGGTCATCCGGTTCGCCGAGCGCCACCCGGCGGACGACGCCGAGGTCGTGGCGCAGCTCCGCGAGGTGCTCGACGCCGTGCGCTCCTCGGCGACGGCCGCCTGAGCCGACCCGCCCACCGGGCCCGCGGGCCCCGCGCACGACGACGGCCGCGCCCCGGCAGGGGACGCGGCCGTCGTCGTCGGAGCCGGGAGGCTACGGCTTCAGCACCACCTTGATGCAGCCGTCCTCCTTCTTCTGGAAGATCTCGTACATGTGCGCGGCCTCGCTGAGCGGCACGGAGTGCGTGACGAGGTCGAGGACGCCGAGCGGGTCGGACGGGTCCTCGACGAGGGGCAGCAGGTCCTCGATCCAGTACTGGACGTTGCACTGGCCCATGCGGATCGCGATCTGCTTGTCGAAGAGCGACTTCATGGGCAGCGGGTCGGCCTCGCCGCCGTAGACGCCGGAGATGGAGACGGTGCCGCCGCGGCGGACCGCGTCGAACGCCGTGTGCAGGGCCGCGAGGCGGTCGACGCTCGCGACGTCCATGACCTTCTTCGCGATGCCGTCGGGCAGGAGGCCAGCGGCCTTCTGCGCGAACGAGGCGGCGGGGCTGCCGTGCGCCTCCATGCCGACGGCCTCGACCATGGCGTCCGGGCCACGGCCGTCGACCATCTCGCGCAGCTTGTCGGCCACGTCGTCGGTGAGGTCGAGGGTCTCGACGCCGTGGCGCTCGGCCATGGCGCGGCGCTCGGGGACGGGATCCACCGCGATCACGCGGTAGCCCAGGTGCTTGCCGATGCGCGAGGCGAACTGGCCGACCGGGCCGAGGCCCATGACGCCGAGCGTGCCGCCCGCGGGCACGTTGGCGTACTGCACGCCCTGCCAGGCGGTGGGGAGGATGTCGCTGAGGAAGAGGTAGCGCTCGTCGGGCAGCTCGCTGTTCACGACGATCGCGTTGACGTCGGCGAGCGGCATGCGGAGGCGCTCGGCCTGGCCGCCGGGGACGGATCCGTACATCTCGCTGAAGCCGTACAGCGCGGCGCCGCTGCCCTGCGCCTTCACCTGCGTGGTCTCGCACTGCGTGAACAGGCCCTTGTCGCACATGAAGCAGTCGTGGCACGCGATGACGAACGGGACGACGACGCGGTCGCCGACCTTGAGCTTGGTGACGGCGCTGCCGACCTGCTCGACGACGCCCATGTTCTCGTGCCCGAGCACGTCGTCCTTCTCCAGGAACGGGCCGAACACCTCGTAGAGGTGGAGGTCGGATCCGCAGATCGCGGTCGACGTGATGCGGATCACCGCGTCGGTGTCCTGCTCGATCACGGGGTCGGCGACGTCCTTGACCTCGACGTCGTGGATGCCCTGCCAGGTGAGTGCCTTCATGGTGCTCCTTCTGCTCTCGGGCGCGGCCCTCGTGGGGCACGCGCCCTTCTACAAAACGCCCTCCGGGGCTGTCCGCCAAGCGAAAGTCAGGCCGCGTCCAGCCATCGGGGACGCCCGGGCGCGGCATCAGATGAGGAGGAGAGGGCGGCGCGGGCGTGCAGACGATCCGCCCCGGGGAGTCGGTCGTCCACGACACGACCGGACCGGGGCGGATCTGGAAGGCCGGTGACGACGGTCCGGACTGCATAGGAGGACTCTCGACAACCCTCAAGCGCCCGAGCCCGCGGCGGCCTCGTGCGGACAGTGTGCTCCTCAGTCGAGGAAATGCCCAGCGTTCCGCGCGCCTTCCCGGCGGATGCCCGGTGGAGGTCCCCTCAGACGTCCCAGCCGCGGGCGCGCTGCGCCGCGCGCAGCGCCTCGGCGGCCTCGCGCGCGCGATACGGCAGGCGATCCCAGTGGATGCCCGCCGCGGAGATCCAGCCGAGCTCGGCGAGCGCGACCGCGAGGTCCTCGATGTAGAGGGCCACGGCGGCGTCGGCGCCGTGGATCGCGTCGCCGGCGATGGACCAGCCGAAGTAGGCGGCCACGAAGCGGGCCTGCTCGGTCGGGCTGCGGACGGGACCCTCGCGACGCGCGGGGAGGGACTCGCTCGCGGAGGACTGGACCAGGTCACCCGTGTCGTCGGTGCCCGTGTCCTGCATCGCGTCCCTCTCCGAAGGTGACGCGCCCGCGTGACCTGGACACCACGATGCCAGCCGCACCCACCCCACCCCAATGGGACCGTGGGGGTTGACACGTGCGTCCGTCCGCCTCTAAGGGCGGGATGCTGCGGATCCGGAAGGGATCAGCGCGCGTCGTCGCGCGGCTCGTCCTCCGGGGGCTCCCGCATGATGAGGAGGCCGCCGGGGCTGTTCGCCGTGGTCATGAGCGCATCCACCCACTTGCGGTTGATGGGCGGCACCCGACTGCCGTGGTACTTGAACACCAGCGGCAGCGAGTTGTGCATCCAGATGGTCGTCCGCCCGTCACCCACCTCCACGTCGTCGCGCCAGGAGAAGTAGAAGTTCTCCCCGCGGCGCAGCTTCGCGCCGATGACGAGCTGCAGGTGCGCGAGCAGACGGTCGTCGAACTCCGCCGTCAGCGTCGAGTCGTACTTGAACGTGCCCATGATCGATCCCGTGTCCCCCTCATGAGCTCTCGGGCCCCGCGCCGACGGAGAGGGGGCCAGAGAGCGGCGCTGAGCTTCGGCCGTGCCCACCCACTATGCCAGCGTTGCCGCCGCGCATCGCCTCGTCCGGAAGGCGGATCGGCATGTGGTAATGGGCCGGCCGCGATGAGCGCAGCGAGATCGGCCTGCGCGGGGGCGTCCGGATCGGCCCGTCCCGGTCGCCGCGGGCCGACGGTCGTAGGGTCGGGACATGACTGATTCCACGTACACCGCACAGCTGGTCGGCCCCGACGGCACGGAGGAGACCGAGGTCGAGTTCCTCAACGGCGAGCCCGTGAAGAGCTTCGTCCGCGCCACCTCGCTCAGCGAGGAGGAGGTCGTGTGGGAGCTCGACGCCGACGCCGACGGGTACGTCTACCGTCCCGCGGGCATCCCGGGCGCCGACTACTCCTGAGTCGCGACGAGCGGACGTTCCGCCGCTAGACGATCAGGATCGGGAGGCAGCAGAGGATGCTGACCGCTCCCGCACCGATCGCGGCGAGGGTCCACGGCAGGGCCGGCCGCGTGAAGAGCTGAGCGCGACCCATCCCGCGTTCGCGCGCGCTGCGGAACCCGCCCACCACCAGCAGCACACCGCTGAGGAGGACGGCGGCCAGCGCCACGAGCAGGAGGGCGAGCGTCGGATCCATGGTCACCTCCGCACGCTACCGGCGATCCCGCAGCCCGGCTGGCCCCCGTCCGGCCGGGCTGCCTCGGCCCCCCGCCGTAGGATCGAGGTCCCGCACGACGTGAGGAAACCCGCATGAGCAACAGCCCGTCCACGCCCCCGGCCGACACGGCCGCGATCGCCCGCATCATCGACCACACGCTCCTGAAGCCCGAGGCCACGCGCGACGAGGTCGCCGCGCTCGTCGCCGAGGCCGTGGAGCTCGGCACCTACTCCGTGTGCGTCTCGCCCTCGATGCTCCCGCTCGAGCTGCCCGCGGGATCCGACCTCAAGGTCGCCGTGGTCTGCGGCTTCCCGAGCGGCAAGCACCACAGCGTCGTCAAGGCCGCCGAGGCCGCGCTCTCCATCCGCCAGGGCGCCGACGAGGTCGACATGGTGATCGACGTGGGCGCCGCCCGCGAGGGCCGCTACGCCGACGTCGAGGCCGACATCCGCGCCGTGCGCGAGGCCGTGCCCGCGCCCGCCGTCCTCAAGGTGATCATCGAGTCCGCCGCGCTCGACGACGACCAGATCGTCGCCGTCTGCCGGGCCGCCGTCGCCGCCGGGGCGGACTTCGTCAAGACCTCGACGGGCTTCCACCCCACGGGCGGCGCGACCGTCCACGCCGTCGAGCTGATGAGCCGCACGGTCGACGGCAAGGCGGGCGTCAAGGCGTCCGGCGGGATCCGCACCTACGAGACCGCCGTGCAGATGATCGAGGCCGGCGCCACCCGCCTCGGCGTCTCGGGCAGCGCGGTCGTGCTCGCCGGACCGGTGCAGACGCCGGAGAACGGCGCGCTCGGATCGAGCGGCTACTGATGCCGATCGACCGCCGCGCGCACCTCGCGGACCTCGGCCGGTTCATCCAGGCCTCCCCCTCCTCGTTCCACGCCGCCGAGGAGGGCGCGCGCCGCCTCGAGGCCGCGGGCTTCGCGCGCCTCGACGAGCGCGACGCCTGGCCCGCCGGCCCGGGCAGGCGCTTCATCGTCCGCGACGGCGCGCTCCTCGCGTGGGTCCAGCCGGCCGGCGCGCACGCCACCACGCCCTTCCGCGTGCTCGGCGCCCACACCGACTCCCCCGGCTTCACGCTGAAGCCGAAGCCGACCATCGGATCCGACGGCTGGGTGCAGGCCGGCGTCGAGGTCTACGGCGGCCCGCTCCTCAACTCCTGGCTCGACCGCGACCTCGAGCTCGCCGGCCGACTCGTCACGCGCGACGGCGGCCGCCACCTCGTCCGCACCGGCCCGCTGCTGCGCTTCCCGCAGCTCGCGGTGCACCTCGACCGCGGCGTCAACACCGAGGGCCTGCGGCTGGATCCGCAGCGCCACATGTCCCCGATCCTCGGCACGGGCTCCCCCGCCGACGCCGACGTGCTCGGCCACCTCGCCGGACTCGCGGGCGTCGCCGCGGACGATGTGCTCGGCTACGACGTGGGCGTCGCGGACACGCAGGCGCCCGGATCCCTCGGCTTCGACGGCGAGCTCTTCGCCGCCGGCCGCATGGACAACCTGAGCTCCGTGCACGCAGGCCTCGCCGCGCTGCTCGAGCTCGCCGCCACCGCGGACGAGGACCCGGACGCGCCCATCGCGGTGCTCGCCGCCTTCGACCACGAGGAGGTCGGATCCGCCACGACGTCGGGCGCCGCCGGCCCGATCCTCGAGGACGTCCTCGGCCGGATCTCCGCCGGCCTCGGCGCCTCCTCGGAGGAGCGCCGCCGCGCGTTCGCCTCCTCCTGGTGCCTCTCCGCCGACGCCGGCCACGCCGTGCACCCGAACTACCCGGACCGCCACGACCCCGCCAACCGGCCGGTGCCGAACGGCGGCCCGCTGCTGAAGATCAACGCGAACCAGCGCTACGCCACCGACGGCGTGGGCGCGCGCGAGTGGGCGCTGGCCTGCGAGCGCGCCGGCGTGCCGACGCAGGAGTTCGTGTCGAGCAACGCGGTGCCGTGCGGCTCCACCATCGGCCCGATCACGGCCACGCGGCTCGGGATCCGCACGGTCGACGTCGGCATCCCGCTGCTCTCCATGCACTCGGCCCGCGAGCTGTGCGGCGCCGACGACCCGGGGCACCTCGCCGCCGCGGCCGCCGCGTTCCTCCGTCCGGCCGCCTGACCCTTCCGCCGCCGCCCGCGAGGCGCATGACGAGGGCCCGACGCGATCCGCGTCGGGCCCTCGCTCGTGCACCCGGAGGATCAGCCGCCGAGGGACCCCAGCAGCGCCCGCATCTTCGTGAGCTGCTCGCCCTGCGCCGCCGACATCGCGCCCGCCAGCTCGAGCGCCTCGGTCGACGTGCCGAGCTGCGACTCCCCGTGAGCCAGGTCGATCGCGGCCTCGTGTCGCGCGATCATGCCCTGCAGGAACAGCCGGCCGGCATCCGCGCCGGTCGCCTGCTTGAGCACCTGCAGCTCGGAGTCGAACGCGACGTCGCTCATCGCCTCGGTGTCCGCCGCGGATGCGCCGCCGCTCGCGGTGCCGTCGGCGCTGCCGTCCTCGGACCCGCTGCTGGCCGAGACCCCGCCCGCCTCCTCGCGGTCCTCGCTGCCGTTCGCTCCGGATCCGCCCTCCTCGCCCGACCACTCCTCGGCGAGCTGGGCGAGCGTCCGCGACTGCGGACCCTGCTCGTCGCGGATCTGCGCGGCCAGCTCCTCGGCGCCCGGCGGCAGGTCGCGCACCTGGAGCGCGGCCACGGCGAGCTCGACGGATCCCGCGGCGTGGTCGCCCATCTCCTCGGCGAACGAGAGGTCCGCGCGATTCCAGCCCTGCGACGGCGTCTCGGCCGGGGCGGCCGCGTCCGCGCTGGGGCTGGCGGCGGCGTCGGGGGTCTGCGGCGGGGTGGAGCAGCCGGCGAGCGCGGCGGCGATGGCGAGGGCGGTCGTGGCGGCGGCGAGTCGGTTGCGGTGTCCCATGCGACGATCCTCCTCCACGGCGCGGCGCCCGCGGGCCCGACGATAGGTTCTCCCCATGCCCGAGATCGTCGACCTGCCGCATCCCGGAGCGACCCTCGAGTTCGGCGACCCCGGCAGCCCCGTGGTCGTGCTCGTGCACGACGACCACGGCCGGCTCCCCTGGCTCGACCAGTACGCGCTCGCGCTCGCCCGCGCGGGGTTCCACGTGCTCGTCCCCGACCTCTACGACGGCCGCGCCACGCTCGACGACGGCCTCGCGGCGGGGCTCGCCGCGCAGCTCGACGTGGGCTACGCCCTCGGCACGATCCGCGACGGCATCGACTCGGCGCGGGCCCGCGGATCCCGGCGCGTGGGCCTCGTCGGCTTCGCTCCGGGCGGCTGGCTCGCGCTCCTCGAGGCGCAGGACGGCGGCGCGGACGCGGTCGTCGCCTACTGCGCGAGCCTCGGACCCCAGGAGCACGGCGTCATCCCGTGCGCGGTCCTCCTCCACCTCGCCGAGCACGACGAGTGGATCGACGACCAGCGGCCCGAGGCGTTCATCGGCCGGCTCCGCGAGCACGGCACCCCGGTCATCGCGCACACCTACCCGGGGACGACCCCCGCGTTCCCCGACGCGAGCCTGCGCGACCGCGTGGATCCCGACGCGGCGGCCCTCGCCTACCGCCGTACTGAGGCGTTCCTCCTCGAGCATCTCGGAAACCCGTGACCGATCAGTGTCGCATTGGCACCAAACCATGCCCGTACGCGGTACGAATGGAGAGAGCCTGGGAGAACCCCGGCTCTTCCCTACCAGTGGAGGCACCATCATGAGCTCTTCCCCGAACCGCCTGCTCGGCACCGTCTTCGGCGCCGTCTACGTCCTCGTCGGCCTTCTCGGCTTCCTGTTCCCGCCGTCCAGCGGGGGCTTCTTCTCCTCCGACGGCGGTCTGCTGCTCGGGATCTTCATGGTGAACCCGTTCCACAACGTGGCCCACCTCCTCATCGGCGCGGCCCTCCTCATCGGCGGCCTCTCCAGCGTCGCGTCGGCCAAGGCCGTGAACTCCACGGTCGGATTCGCGTACCTCGCGCTCGGCATCGTCGGCTTCTTCCTCGTGAACACCGACTTCAACATCCTCGCGCTCAACACCGCGGACCACTTCCTGCACCTCGGCAGCGCCGTCGTGCTGCTGATCGTGGGCCTCGGCGCCGAGAAGGGCATCCGCAACCGCGCTGCCCGCGCCGCCTAGGCAGCACCACCGCCGCGCCGCTGCACCTGGCGCGTCTCGCATCACCGCACGACAGCACCACCGCACGACCCGCATCACCGCACGACAGCACGCAGCACCGCATCACCCGCGGCGCCCGGGACGACGAAGGGACCAGCACGTGTCACTGCTCATCCGCCACTGGCTGGCCCTCGCCGCCCTGGGCGCCGCGCTCATCCACCTGGCCGTCGGCGCGGGATCCCCGCCCGCGGCCATGGTGGCCCTCCTCGTCATCGGCGTCGCCGAGGGCGCGTGGGCCATCGCGGTCCTCCGCTCCGACCGCCTGCCCGTCCCCGGTTGGGCCGCCCTCGGCGCGCTCGTCCCGGTCGCCGGCTGGGCGCTCCTCGTGACGGCCGCGGTCGTCATGTCGGCCCCCGGCATCACGAGCGACCTGCCCGCGATCCCCATGCTCGCCGCGACCCTGCTCGACCTCGTGGTCGCCGCGGTCGTCGGCCGCCACCTCCGCTCCCGCGCCGAGTCCGAGGCCCAGGCCGCGTGCACCTCCGTCGAGGCCACGTTCCCGGCCGACGCCGCGCTCGTGGGATCCGGCGCCCCGCTCCCCGCCGCCGCCGCCACCCCGGCACCTGTCACCGCGGTTCCCTCCGCGGCAGGCGCATCCGCCGAGCCCGAGCGCACCGGCGGCCGCTACCTCGTGGGCGTGCTCATCGGCGCCTTCGTCGTCGCCGGCCTCGTCACGCCCGCCCTCTCGCTGACGCGCGCCGGCGAGTTCGCCGTGCCGCACGGCCAGCACAGCACCATCGACCTCGACGGCATCCAGGGCGAGCACTCCGGGCACTGAGCCGCGGCGATCGCCCGGTGGCGGTCAGGTCAGCCCGCGGGCGCGACCGCCGGCGTGACGCGGATCCGGGTGGCCTCGCTCATGAACCGCCGCACGTTCTCGTCGACGATGATGTCGCCCGGCCGCAGCGGCCGCGTGAGGAACAGGCCGTCGATGTCGGTGATCCGGCTGAGCGCCACGTACGTCTGACCCGGGCTGAAGACGCGGGCACCGAGGTCGACGATCGCCCGGTCGTAGGTCTTGCCCTGCGACTTGTGGATGGTGACCGCCCACGCGAGCCGCAGCGGGAACTGCGTGAAGTCGGCCACGACGTCGCGTCGCAGCTGCTTGGTGGTCGGCGAGTACGAGTACTTGTGCTTCTCCCACGTGACCGGCTCGACCTCGTGCACGACGCCGTCGAGCTCGACGTACACGTTGGTGTCGATGCGCGTGACGACGCCGACGGATCCGTTCACCCAGCGCTGGTCGACGTCGTTGCGGAGGAACATCACCTGCGCGCCGATCTTGAGGTCGAGCTTCTCGTCGGCCGGGTACGTGCGGCCGCCGAAGTCGCCCGTGACGTCGGCCGTGGCGGTGAGCGAGCGGCCGGGCAGGCGCTTGAGGGCCTCCGCGTTGATCCGGTTCACCGTGTCGTTGCGCGTGGCCAGCGTGATGGCGCCGTCGGTGGGGGCCGGCCGCGCGCCCGCCGCGTTGAGGACGCCCGCGATCTCGGCCGTCACCCGCCCGTGGCGCACGGCGTTCAGCATCTCCTTGAACGCCTCCTCATGCTGCCGGTGGATCTCGGTGAGCTCGTAGATCCGCAGCTGCGCCTCCTCCCACACCTTCGCGTCGAAGAACCACATGGAGCGGTAGCGGTCGGCGAAGTAGGCGCGCTCGTCGCCGTCGCCCGGCACGGGGGCCAGCTGGTACGGATCCCCGAACAGCACGACCTGCACGCCGCCGAACGGCACGTCCTTCTTGTGGCGCGCCTGGCGGAGGCTGCGGTCGATGGCGTCGACGAGGTCCGCGTTGACCATGGAGACCTCGTCGATGACGAGGGTGTCGATGGTGTTGAGCAGCTTCCGCAGCTCGCCGGTCTGCTCGATCTCCTCGTCGGCGATGACCCCGATGGGCAGCTTGAACAGCGAGTGGATGGTCTGCCCGCCGACGTTGAGCGCCGCGACGCCCGTGGGCGCGCAGATGACGATCTGCTTCTCGGTGTTCCACGACAGGTGCGTGAGGAGGGTCGACTTGCCGGTGCCGGCGCGACCCGTGACGAAGATGTGGTCGCGCGTGCCCTCGATGGCCTGGAAGACCGCGGCCTGCTCCGGGGAGAGGGGGACCGTGCTCACGCGGGGCTCCAGGTGGGTCGAGGGCGGACGCGACGCGGATCGACGGCGGCGGCGCGGCGCGGATGCGCACTCGAATCTACCCCGGCCCCGCGGCGGGGAGGCGCGGATCCCCCGCCCGTAGGATGATCCGCATGCCGAGCCCCGCCGTCGACGCGCGCGGCGAGCTGCGTCGGGCGGTCGTCATCTGGTCCCTGCTCGCGGCCCTCCTCGTCGGGGCGTTCCTCGGCACCGTCGCCGCGCTCAACCAGGGCACGTTCAGCGCCCACGGCTTCGTCCGCTCCTACCTCGACGCGCTCGCCCGCGAGGACAGCCGCGACGCCTTGTCCACGCCCGGCGTCACGCTGCCGGACACGGGCAGCCGCGCGCTCCTCGACGCCCGCGCGCTGCCCGGCCTCGCCGACGTGGCGCTCGTGTCCGACGAGCCGGCGGGCGACGGCGAGCGCGCGGTCACGTACTCCTACACGCTGCCGTCCGGCGCCGGATCCACCGAGTTCCGCGTGCGCGAGACCCCCGCGGCCCTCGGACTCTTCGCCCGGTGGGAGTTCGCGACGAGCCCGGTCGCATCCGTCGACCTGGAGCTGCGGCACGCGGCGACGTTCACGGCCAACGGGCTGGCCGTCTCCGCGACGCCCGGCGGCGAGGCGGCCGCGGGCGCCGGATCCACGTACCTGGTTCTCGCGCCGGCCTCCCTCGCGCTCGACCACTCCTCCCGGTACCTGCAGGCGGAGGACGCCGAGGTCGCCGTCACCGAGCCGGGCAGCGTCGTGCCCGCGCGCGTCGACGCCGAGCCGACCGCCGACCTCGTCGCGTCGGTGCAGTCCGAGGTCGAGTCGTACCTGACGGAGTGCACCACGCAGGCCGTGCTGTACCCGTCGGGCTGCCCGTTCGGGAAGACGATCCGCGACCGGATCACCGCGCCGCCCGTGTGGAGCATGACGACCATGCCGCAGATCGCGCTCCAGCCCGCGAGCGACGACCCCGCCGACCTCGACTGGGTGGTGCCGTCCACCGTCGGGACCGCGCACATCACGGTGCCCGTCCGCTCCCTCTACGACGGCAGCGTGAAGGACCTCGACGAGGACGTGCCGTTCAGCGTGAGCTGGCGCGTGAGCGTGGACGAGACGTCGGGCGTGCGGATCCAGGGGCTGTAGCCGCTCCCGGCACCCTCCCCCCGCGTCACGGTGCGGTGCGGGAGCGGCAGGGCCAGGATCGGGACGCAACAGGGTCCGTGCGACCGCGGGGATCCGTCACCCGAGGAGCGCCCCCATGTCCGCGATCATGACCCCGTACCTGTCCTTCCGCGACCAGGCGGCCGACGCGCTCCGCTTCTACCAGGGGATCTTCGGCGGCGGCGTCACGACGACGACCTTCGCCGAGGGCGGCATGGCCCCGGACCCCGCCGAGGCCGACAAGGTCATGCACGGCCGGTTGGACTCGGGCGCGGGCTTCGTGCTCATGGCGTCGGACACCCCGGCGTCGATGGGCGTGCCGAGCGGATCCGCCATCACGCTCTCGCTCTCGGGCGACGACGCGGCCGTGCTCGACGGGTGGTGGGACGCGCTCACGGCCGACGGCACGATCGTGCTGCCGCTCGAGCTCGCGCCCTGGGGCGAGCGGTTCGGCATGTGCACCGACCGCTTCGGGATCGACTGGATGGTGTCGATCGCGCAGGCCTCCCCGCCGGCTGACGCCTGATCCCGCCGGCCCGTCGCGGGGCTCAGGCCCAGCGGCCGCCGCGCGGCACGATGAGCGGCGTGTGCGAGACGGGGTCGTCGATCACGAGGCACGGGAGCCCGAAGACCTCCTCGACGAGCTCCGCCGTGACGATGTCGCGCGGGGCGCCCGACGCGACCACCCGGCCGTCCCGCATCACGATGAGGTGGTCGGCGTAGCGCGCGGCGTGGTTGAGGTCGTGCAGCACGGCGACGATGGTGCTGCCGTCGCGGTGCAGGTCGGCGAGGAGGTCGAGCAGCTCGATCTGGTGGGCGATGTCGAGGAACGTCGTCGGCTCGTCGAGGAGCAGCACGGGCGTCTGCTGCGCGAGCGCCATCGCGACCCACACGCGCTGGCGCTGGCCGCCGGAGAGCTCGTCGACGTGGCGGTCGGCGAGGTCGGCGACGCCCGTCGCGGCCATGGCCTGCTGCACGGCGTCCTCGTCCGTCGGCGTCCACTGGCGGATGAGGTTCTGGTGCGGGAAGCGACCGCGCGCCACCAGGTCGGCGACCGTGATCCCGTCGGGCGCGATGGCGCTCTGCGGGAGGAGGCCGACGATGCGCGCGACCTCCTTCGCCCGGTAGGAGCCGAGCGGCCGGTCATCGAGGAGCACGCCGCCCGCGGTCGGCGCGAGCAGGCGCGACAGGGCGCGCAGCAGCGTCGACTTGCCGCACGCGTTCGGGCCGACGATCACGGTGAAGGAGCGGTCGGGCACGGACACGTCGAGCGCCTCCGAGATCACCCGCCGGTCGTAGGAGAGCGTGACGCCCTCGGCGCGCAGGCGCGGGGCGGTGGTCGCGGGCGCGGCGGTGGCGGTGTCGGTGTCGTCCACGGGTGGATCTCCCATCGGGTCGGGGGCGGCGTCAGGCACGGCGGGACGCCTCGCGGATGAGCAGGGCGATCAGGTACGCGCCGCCGACGACGACCGTGACGATGCCCACGGGCACCGTCCCCGGCAGCGCGTGCTGGGCGGCGTAGTCGGCGGCGAGCAGCAGCAGGCCGCCCGCGAGCGCGGCCGGCACGAGCGGCAGGCCGGCGCTCCGCGTCAGGCGGCGGGCGATCTGCGGGGCCGCGAGCGCGACGAACGCGATCGGCCCGGCGGCGGCGGTCACGACGGCCGTGAGGGCGACCCCGAGCACCAGCAGCGCGAGGCGCGTCGGCTCGGCCCGCACGCCGTGGGCGCGCGCGGCGTCGTCGCCGAGCTCGAGCTGCCGCAGCGGCGCGGAGAGCAGCAGGATCGCGGGCGCGAGCACGAGGAGGGCGGCGAACGCCGGGAGCGCGCGGTCCCAGCCGACGAGGGCGAGGGATCCGGCGCCCCAGATGGAGGCGGCCATCGCGACCTCGGTGCCGGCCTTCAGGAGCAGGAACGTGTTGACCCCGTGCAGCACGGCCGTGACGGCGATGCCCGTGATGATCAGCCGGAAGCCCTGCACGCCGCCACGGTACGCGAGCAGGTAGACGACGAGCGCCGTGCCGAGCCCGCCCGCGAGCGCGCCCACGGCCGTCGGCAGGAAGGCCGTGCCGGCCAGCGTCGTGACGACGAGCGCGCCCGTGTACGAGCCCGTCGAGAAGCCGATGATGTCGGGCGACCCGAGCGGGTTGCGCGTGAGCGACTGGAAGACCGCGCCCGCGACCCCGAGCGCCGCGCCGAACGCGAGCGCGGCGAGCACGCGCGGCAGGCGCCACTCGAGCACCAGGGTCGAGGCGAAGGACCCGTCCGGGAGCGCCACCGCGCGGATCACCTCGGGCACCGTCAACGGGAAGTCGCCCGTGCCGAGCGCCACGAGCGCCACGGCGACGATCGCGACGGCGAGCGCCGCGCCCACGAGCGCCTCGCGCCGCTGCAGCCGGAGGCCGACGACGGGCAGGCGCACGGTGCCGCCCATCCGGGCGGGGCGTCCGGCGGCGGGCCGGGTCGCATCGGGGCGACGGCCGGCGCGGGCGGGCGCGCTCACAGGGCCGACGCCCTCTGCCGGCGGACGAGCAGGATCAGCACGGGCGCGCCCAGCACGGCGGTCACGATCCCCGCGGGCAGCTCGGCCGGCCGCAGCACGACCCGGCCCACGATGTCGGCGGCGAGCAGCAGCACGGGCGCGAGCACGATCGTGTACGCGAGGATCCAGCGCTGGTCGGGCCCGACGATCCAGCGCGCGATGTGCGGGATCATCAGCCCGACGAACGCGATCGGCCCGGCCATCGCGGTCGCCCCGCCCGCGAGCAGCGTCACGGCCACGACGGCCACGGCCCGCACCACGGCGACGTTCGCGCCGAGGGACCGCGCGAGGTCGTCGCCGAGCGCGACCGCGTCGAGGCTCCGGGCGATGAGGGCGGCGAGCAGCACGCCCGCCGCGAGGAACGGCGCGACCGACGCGAGGGCGTCCCAGCCGCGGTCCTGCAGCGAGCCCGACTCCCACGCGCGCATGGCGCTGAAGCCCTGCGGGTTGGCGAGCAGCATCCCCGAGGTGATGCCCGCGAGCACCGCGCCGAGGGCGACGCCAGCGAGCGTGAGGCGCACCGGGTCGCCGCCGCCGCGCCCCGCGGATCCCACGACGTAGACGACCACGGCCGCCACGAGAGCGCCGGCGAAGGCGAACCAGAGGTAACCGCTCACGGCGGTCACGCCGAGGACGCCCGTCGCGATGGCGACCGCGAACGCCGAGCCCGCGGTGACGCCGAGGATGCCGGGATCCGCCAGCGGGTTGCGCGTGACGGCCTGGATGAGCGCGCCCGCGACCCCGAGCGCGAGGCCCGCGGCGAGGCCGACGAGGGTGCGCGGGATGCGGAGGTCGGTGATCACGACGAGCTCGGCCGGGTCGCGCGGCCGGCCGGCGAGCGCGTCGACGACGGCGCCGAGCGGGATGTCGCGCGACCCGATCGCGATGCTCGCGAGCGATGCCAGCACGAGCACGCCGAGCGCGAGCAGCAGTCCCGCCGCGCGCGACGGCGCGCTCCGTGCCCGGCCCGCGGGGGCGTCGGGGGCGGAGGCGCGCGCGAGGACCCGGAGCGACATGGCCCGGTCAGCCTACCGTGCCCTTAGGTTAGGCTGCCCTTGCCTGACAGGATCCACACCGGCCCGTCACCCCACACCCGAGAGGCCCCGCACCATGAGGTTCCCCACCACCGGCTCCGCCCTCGTCGCGCTCACCGTCGCGACGCTCGCCCTCACCGGATGCACCGCCTCCACCGACCCGGCCGCCTCCGCCCCGCCCGCGTCGGGATCCGCGACCGGCGCCTTCCCCGTCACGGTCGACACGAAGTTCGGCGACGTCACCGTGCCCCGCGAGCCGACGCGCGTCGTCGCCCTCGGCTGGGGCGATGCGGAGACCGCGCTCGCGCTCGGCGTGCAGCCCGTCGGCGCGTCCGACTGGCTCGGCTTCGGCGCCGACGCGGACGGCGTCGGCCCGTGGGCGCAGGGCCTCTACACGCAGAAGCCGCAGATCATCGAGACGCTCGAGCCCTCCTACGAGGCCATCGCGGCGCTCAAGCCCGACCTCATCCTCGACACCAAGGGCTCCGGCGACCAGGCCCGCTACGACCGCCTCTCGCAGATCGCCCCCACCATCGGCGTGCCCGAGGGCGCCGACAGCTACCTCACCGACATGGAGGACCAGGTCGACATGGTCGCCGAGGCCCTCGGCCGGGAGGACCAGGGCGACGCCCTCCTCGACGCCGTCGACCAGCGCTTCGAGCAGGCCGCGGCCGCGCACCCCGACTGGAAGGGCAAGACGGCCACCGCCGCCACCAAGACCAGCGAGGGGTGGGGCGCCTACGCCGAGGGCAGCGAGCGCGTCGCGTTCCTCGAGCGGCTCGGCTTCGCGCAGAGCCCGACCATCGCGGGCATCCCCGTCAACGCCGGCGGGTTCTCCGTCGACATCTCGTCCGAGCAGCTCGACCTGCTCGACGCCGACGTGATCGTGGCGTTCCCCATCTTCATCGACAAGTCCGTGATCACCGACGACCCGCTGTGGAAGGCGATCCCCGCGGTCGCGGCCGGCCACTCCCTCGTCCTCGACGGCGACCTGTCGTCGGCCTACTCGATCGGCACCACGCTCTCCACCGGCTACGCGCTCGACCAGCTCGTGCCGCTGCTGGAGACCGCGACGTCCTGATCCGCGTCCGCACCACCGGGGCCCGCCGCGCGCACCGCGCGGCGGGCCCCGTCGCGTCCGGCGGTGCGCACCGGGCATCCGGCGCCGTCCGGCATCATCGAGGGACGGCGCCCACCTCAGGAGCGCTCCACCCGAGGAGGACCATGCGCGACCGCCCCGTCCTGATCCCCGCCGCCGCCGGCATCGCCTGGATCGCCGCCGCCGTCGTCTACGTCGGCACCGAGGCCGTCGCCGCGTCCGCCTTCCCCGGTTACAGCTACTCCGCCAACTACATCAGCGACCTCGGCGTGCCCGACGTCGCCGTGTTCCAGGGCCGCGCCATCGACTCGCCGCTGCATGCGGTGACGAACGCGGGCTTCATCCTGCAGGGCGTGCTCTACCTCGTGGCCGCCGTCATCGCCACCCGCGCCCTCCGCGCCGGCCCCCGCCGGGCGTTCCTCGCCCTCGCCGTGGTGCACGCCGTCGGGATCACGGTGGTCGGCCTCATCCACGGCAGCGCCTCGAGCGCGGCGAGCGGCATCGGCTGGATGCACGTGGTCGGCGCGGGGCTCGCGATCATCGCGGGCAACGCGGCCTCGATCGTGGCGGGTCTCGGCTCCCGACGCATCGGGGCCGCGCGCTCCTTCCGCGTCGCGAGCGTCGCGCTGGGCGTCGTCGGCCTCCTCGCGCTCCTCCTGCTCCAGACCCTCGGCGGGTCGAGCATCGACGGCATCTGGGAGCGCGGATCCGTTTACACGGTCACCGCGTGGGAGCTGTCGACCGGGATCGCCGTCCTCGTCGCCGCGCGACGCGCCCGCCGGGGTTGACGGCGGATCAGCGCCGCTCGGTCGCCTGCAGCGCCTCGAGGTTGCGGTTGTAGGCCTCGAGCTCGGCGTCGCCGTCGCGGTCGGCCTTGCGGTCGTAGCGCACGGAGTCGCGCTTGTCGCTCTTGCTCCACATGACCGCCGTGACGATCGCGAGGATCACCGTCGGGATCTCCCCGATGCTCCACGCGATTCCGCCGCCGGCCTGCTGGTCCGCCAGCGCCGACTCGCCCCACGGCCGGCCCATCGCGCCGAACCAGTCCGCGAGCAGCAGCCCGGTGCCGGTCATGAGCGAGAGGCCGAAGAACGCGTGGAACGCCATGGTGGCGAGCAGCAGCAGCAGGCGCATCGGGTAGGCGAGGCGCACCGGCATCGGATCCACGCCGATGAGGTTCTGCGTGAACAGGTACCCGACGATGAGGAAGTGGACGATCATCCACTGGTGCCCGATGTGGTCGGTCGTGGCCCAGCTGAACAGCGGCGAGTAGTAGAAGACGAGGAGCGAGCCCGCGAACAGCACCGCCGCCACGATGGGGTGGCCCACGAACGACGCGAACCGGGAGTGCACGGCCAGCAGGATCCACTCGCGGCCGCCGCGGCTGCCGTCCTGGCGCTTGCGGATGGCGCGCATGGCGAGGGTCACCGGGGCGCCCGGCACGAGCAGCAGCGGGATGACCATGGCGAGCACCATGTGCGCGAGCATGTGCGAGCTGAAGAGGTACTTCTGGTAGACGTTCACGCCGCCGTTGGTGATGTAGAAGAGGCCGATCATGCCCGCGACCCAGAGGATCGAGCGGTGCAGGGGCCACGCGTCGCCGCGCGTGCGGAGGCGGTGCACGCCAGCCAGGTAGAAGAAGATGCCGAAGGCGCACAGCAGGATCCAGAGCAGGTCGAAGTTCCACTCCGTGAGGTAGCGCATGGGCGTGAGCTCGGGCGGCAGGGGCTCGCCGGTGAGGATCTGCGCGGGCGTCGGATCCGGCAGCTGCGTCGCCACGATCTGGCTCACGGGCGGTGCCGTGCGGGCGAGCGCCGCGGCCACGCCGGACGCGACGCCCATGAACGCGAGCTCGGCCGTGACGAGCCACCAGAAGGGCCCCCGCGCCGCGGATCCGCGCTCCTCGAGCTTCCCGATGAGCACCCGCCGGTACGCCGCGCCGAACAGGCCGAGCGCCAGGAGCGCCGCCACCTTGATCAGCACCAGGAGCCCGTACGCGGTGAGCAGCCGGTCGAGCGTGCCGACGCGGATCTCCGCGCTCACGTACCCGGACGCGGCGACGACCACGAAGCACACGAGCGCGACCGCCGAGTAGCGGCGCAGCACCGGCACCAGCCGGTCCCCGTCGAGCTTCGAACGCAGCAGCACCATGGTGAGCAGCCCGCCCAGCCAGACCGCGGCGAACACGAGGTGCAGCCCCAGCGCGTTGACCGCGGCGTCGTGACCCTCGGTGCCGCCCGCGTGCCCCTGCTGCGCCATGGGCACCAGGCCGCCGACCGCGATCACGAGCACGAACCCGATGGCGGTGTGGTTGCGGACCGCGAAGCACAGCACCGTGACCGTCGCGGCGATCAGCGTGGTCGCGAGCCAGGCCTGGCCCACGGAGATCTGCGTGAGCACGAGCCCGAGGCTCGTCCCGAACTCGGCGCTGAAGGAGAAGGGCGTGCCGGAGACGCTGAGGAAGGTGAAGAACGCCGTGATCGCGGAGGCGACCGTCCAGAGGGCGGCGCCCGCCGCGGCGATGTCGAGCGCGCGGCCGTACTCGGGGCGCTGGCGCGACAGGGCGAACGCGGCGAGCAGCAGCGCGCCGATGGCCGTGGCCGCCGAGAGGTTGACCATCATCTTCGCGGCAGGCAGGCCGTAGCGGACCACGGGGCCCGCGTCCTCGAGGAGCTGCGGGGCGGCGCCCCCGCCGATGGCGAGCGCGGCCAGCAGCGAGAGGAACGCGACGATGACGAGGGCGGCGGGCCCCGCGACGCGGAGGAGTCTGGGCATGAGGGATCCAGCCTAACTCGCGCCCGCTGACGGGCGGCTGGCCGCCGGAGCGCCTCCCGGGAACGCGACAGCGGGGACGCCGACCGGAGTCGGCGCCCCCGCTGGGCGTGTGGTGAGGAGGACTACTTGACGGCGGCCTTGAGCTTGCTGCCGGCGGAGACCTTGACGCCCTTGGACGCCTTGATCTCGAGCGGCTCGCCCGTCTGCGGGTTGCGGCCCGTGCGCGCGGCGCGAGCCGTCTGCTCGAAGGCGACCCAGCCCGGGATCGTGACCTTGACGCCGTCGGCGACGTTGGTCGCGACGGTGGAGAAGAGCGCGTCCAGCACGCCGTTGACGGCGGCCTGGCTCTGGCCCGACTCCGCGGCGACGGCGGCAACGAGCTCGGTGCGGTTGAGTGACTTGTCAGCCATGGGTGTCCTCCTCGGACCTGGTGCCGTTCTTCTCGAGCGGCCGTGTGGTGGATGGTGTCTGTCTACGTCAGCGGACCGTGCGACCCGATCGAGGCCATCAGCGGTCCGTTCGGCCATACGGCCGCTTGGAACCTACCAGCTGGACTTCGTGACGCCCGGAAGCTCGCCGCGGTGGGCCATGTCACGGAAGCGCACGCGGGAGATGCCGAACTTCGACAGGTTGCCGCGGGGGCGACCGTCGATGGCGTCGCGCTGGCGCAGGCGGACGGGCGAGGCGTCGCGCGGGAGGCGCTGGATGCCGGCGCGGGCCGCCTCGCGGCTCTCGTCGGTGCCGTTCGGGTCCACGAGGGCCTTCTTCAGCTCGAGGCGCTTCGCGGCGTACCGCTCGACGATGACCTTGCGCTGCTCGTTGCGGGCGATCTTGCTCTTCTTGGCCATGTTTAGCGCTCCTCGCGGAAGTCGACGTGCTTGCGGACGACCGGGTCGTACTTCTTCAGCACGAGGCGGTCGGGGTTGTTGCGGCGGTTCTTGCGGGTCACGTACGTGTACCCGGTGCCAGCCGTCGAGCGGAGCTTGATGATCGGACGGACGTCCTGCTGCTTGGCCATTAGATCTTCACCCCGCGAGCGAGGATGTCCTTGACGACGGACTCGATGCCGCGGGCGTCGATGACCTTGATGCCCTTCGCGGAGAGCGTGAGCTTGACGTTGCGACGCAGCGAGGGGACGTAGTACGTCTTCTTCTGAACGTTCGGGTCGAAGCGGCGCTTGGTGCGCCGGTGCGAGTGCGAGATGTTGTGTCCGAAGCCGGGGACGGCGCCGGTCACCTGGCAGGTTGCTGCCATGGTTTCCTCCGTAGGTACCGTAGGGCGAGACCGCCCTACCCAAGATTTCTTGTCGGCACGCCCGTCCCCGGATCTCGAGAGATAGGGGTGGGCGCACATGCGAGCGGATGAGCCGCTCGGCCAAGGATCGAGGCTACGCGACGACACGCCCGGGCGCAAGCCGAGGGCCCGGGATCATGCGGATGCGGGGGCCTCCGAGGCGCCGGCCGTCGGCGCGCCCGCCGCCTCGGCCGCGCGGCGCGTGCACTCGGCGCAGAGGCCGAAGACGTCGACCACGTGGCTCGGGGCCGTGAAGCCGTTGCGCGCGGCGACGTCGTGCGCCCAGGCCTCGACCTCGTCGGCCGCGATCTCGACGGTCTTCCCGCAGACGCGGCAGATGAGGTGGTGGTGGTGGCCGCCCGTGGCGCACGTGCGGTAGAGCGCCTCGCCGTCGGGCGACTGCAGGGAGTCGGCGTCGCCCTCGGCGGCGAGGTCGCCGAGGGCGCGGTAGACGGTGGCCAGGCCGATGGGGGATCCCGCGTCGTGCAGGCGCGCGTGGAGCCGCTGCGCGCTCACGAACTCGGTCGATGCGTCCAGCGCCTGCCGGACGGCCTCGCGCTGCCACGTGTTCCGCTTCATGCCCGTGCCCTCCCGGCGGGCGATCCTCCCCGCGGAGCCAGGGTACGCGTCCCGCCCGACGTGCCGCTGCGCGCCCGGAGGGCGTCGATGCCGCGGCAGACCAGGTAGATCGTGAACGAGATGGTCGTGACGTACGGGCTGATGGGGATGCTGCTGCCGAGCGCGAGCATGATGCCGCCCACGATGCTCGCGAGCGCGAACAGCACGCTGAGCGAGACGACCACCCGGGGCGTCGACGAGACGCGCATCGCGGCCGCAGCGGGCGTCACCAGCAGCGAGAGCACGAGCAGCGCGCCGACGATCTGGATGGAGACCGCCGTGCCGAGGCCGAGCAGGATCATGAAGACGATGGAGAGCAGGCGCACGGGCACGCCGCGGGCGGCGGCCACGTCGGGGTCGACGCTCGCGAACATCAGCGGCCGCCAGACGACCGCGAGGCCGAGGATGACGACGGCGCTGATGCCCACGAGGTAGCCCAGCTGCGGGTTGTCGACCGAGACGATCTGCCCCGTGAGCAGGCCGAACTTGTTGCTGGCGCGGCCGTCGTAGAGGGCCAGGAACAGGATCCCGAGCCCGAGGCCGAACGGCATGATGACGGCGATGATCGAGTTGCGGTCCTTCGCGCGCGTGCCCAGCACGCCGATGGCGATGGCGGCGATGAGCGAGCCCACCAGGGATCCGCCCACCACGTTGACGCCGAGCAGCAGCGCCGCCGCCGCGCCCGCGAACGAGAGCTCGCTCACGCCGTGGACCGCGAAGGCGAGGTCGCGCGTCATGACGAAGACGCCGATGAGGCCCCCCACGACGCCGAGCACGGCGCCCGCGATGATGCTGTTCCGCAGCAGCGCCACGAGCGCGCCGTAGTCGGAGAAGTCGAACAGGCGCGACCAGACGTCGCCCGCGTCGGCGAGCAGGTGGATCACGCGGCCCTCCCGTCGGCGGGAGCCTGGTCGTGCACGCCGTGCGACCCGTGGTCGCCGTGCTCGTCGTGGTCGTCGTCGTCGTGCGAGTGGTGGCCGTGCGGGTCGTCGGTGGCGCCGACCACGACGACGCGGCCGCGCACGCGCACCACGTCGACGGGGGTGCCGTAGAGCGAGCTCAGCACCTCGGAGTCGAGGACCTCGTCGGGCGTCCCGATGCGGAACCGGCCGCCCACCAGGTAGAGGACGCGGTCGACCATGTCGAGCACGGGGTTCACGTCGTGCGTGACGAACACCACCGCCGCGTCGGTCTCCCTGCGGTGCCGGTCGATGAGCTCGCTGACCACGCGCTGGTGCCCGAGGTCGAGGCTGAGCAGCGGCTCGTCGCAGAGGAGGAGCCGCGGATCCGACGCGAGGGCCTGGGCCACGCGCAGCCGCTGCTGCTCCCCGCCGGAGAGGGTCGCGACCGGCGCGTCCGCGTAGGAGGTGGCGCCGACCGCCTCGAGCAGCTCGTCGACCCGGGCCCGCTCGGCCCGCCGGCTGATCGGCAGCCCCCAGCGGTGGCCGGTGACGCCGAAGCCGACGAGGTCGCGCGCCCGCACGGGCGTGGCCGCGGTGATGAGCTTCTGCTGCGGGATGTAGCCCATGCGCCGCGCGCCGCGGCGCACCGGCTCGTCGAGGAAGCGCATCTCCCCCGATGTGAGGCGCTGGGCGCCGAGGACGGACTTCAGGAAGCTGGTCTTGCCGGATCCGTTCGGGCCGAGCACCGCGACGAACTCGCCGGGTGCCACGTCGAGGTCGAGTCCGCTCCAGAGCGTGCGCGCCCCGAACGCGAGCGTCGCGTCCCGGAGGCTCAGGACGGGTGCGCCGGTCACGATCCCTTGATGGCGGAGGCCACGGCGTCGACGTTCTCGGTCATCCACTCAACGTACCCGCTGCCCGCGGGCAGGTCGGCGGGCAGGGTCTCCGTGACCGGCACGACCGGGACGCCGGCGGCCTTCGCGGCGGCGACGACCTGGTCGGTCGTCGCGCCCGTGGTCTGCGAGTTGTAGACGAGCGCCGCGACCTTCTTCTCGGAGAAGAGGGCGAGCGTCTCCTTGAGCACGTCGGCGGGCACGTCGGTGCCCTCCTCGACGGCCTCGCTGAACTCGTCCGGCGTGCGGTTCTCGAGGCCCATGGCGCTCGTCATGTACAGCGGCACGGGCTCGGTGATCGCGACGCCCTTGCCGGTGCCGGCCGGCTTCGCGGCGGCCTCGGCGGCGGCGATGCCGTCGAGCTTCGCGGTGAAGGCCTGCTCGTTCGCCTCGAACGTGGCGGCACCGGAGCTGTCGGCCTTCGAGAACGCCTGCTCGATCTCCTCGGCCAGCTTCTTCATCGTGGGCATGTCGTACCAGACGTGCTCGTTGAGCTCGCCCTCGGCGGGCTTCTGGTCGAAGCCGGAGATGTCGACGGCGTTGAGGAGGACGGGGCTCGTGCCGCCCGGGAGCGCCTGGATCATGGTGTCGACGAAGTCGTCGTAGCCGCCGCCGTTCTGGATCACGACGTCGGCGGTGGAGAGCGCGAGCTGGTCGCGCGAGGTGGCCTGGTACTCGTGCGGGTCCTTGTCGGGGCTGTCGATGATCGACGTCACCTTCACGTCGTCGCCGCCGATCTGCTTCGCGATGTCGCCGTAGACGTCGGTGGACGCGACGACCTCGAGCGTGCCGCCGCCGGACGCGGACGCCGACGCGTCGTCGGAGGGGGCCCCGGATCCGGAGGCGCAGCCCGCGAGGGGGACGGCGAGGAGCGAGACGGCGAGCAGGGCGGTGAGGGGGCGACGGTTCATGCATCCGACGATACGGTATTGATAACCGGTATCAGTACCACCACGCCCCCACTGTGGAGGGCGGACGCGTCACTCCAGGAGCAGCGCCGGCTCCTCGATGATGCTCGCGACGTCGGCCAGGAAGCGGCTCGCGACGTCGCCGTCGACGACGCGGTGGTCGAAGCTCGCGCCGATGGTCGTGACGAAGCGCGGACGCACCTCGCCGTCGACCACCCACGGCTTCTGCTTGATGGTGCCGAGCGCGACGATCGCGACCTCGCCCGGGTTGAGGATCGGCGTGCCGGTGTCCATGCCGAAGACGCCGATGTTGGTGATCGTGATGGTGCCCTGGCTCATGTCCGCCGGGCTGGTCTTGCCGTCGCGGGCCGTGAGGGTCAGCTGCTCGAGCGCGCGGGCGAGCTCCAGGAGCGACATCGCCTGCGCCTCCTTCACGTTCGGCACCACGAGGCCGCGCGGGGTCGCTGCGGCGACGCCGAGGTTCACGTAGTGGCGGACGATGATCTCCTGGTCGGTCCACGAGGAGTTGACCGTCGGGTTCCGGCGCACGGCCCAGATCATCGCCTTGGCCATGATGAGCAGGGGCGAGACCTTGACGCCCGCGAAGTCGGTGGACGCCTTGAGGCGCTTGACGAACTCCATCGTGCGCGTGGCGTCGACGTCGACGAACAGGCTCACGTGGGGCGCCTGGAACGCGCTCTGGACCATGGCCGCCGCGATGACCTTGCGGACGCCCTTGACGGGGATCCGGTCCTCGCGCGCATCCGGCCACTCGGGCGTCTCGATGTTCTTGAAGACGCTCGCCTGCTGCGCGGTGCGGATGACGTCCTCGCGCGTGATCTCGCCGACGAGCCCCGTGGCCTCGACCTCGGCCAGGTCCACCTCGAGGTCCTTTGCGAGCTTGCGGATGGGGGGCTTCGCGATGATGGGCGCGGCCGAGGCGGCGGGCACCGAGTCGGGTCGCGGGGCGCGGGCGGCGGGCGCGCCCGCGGCAGCGCCCGGGCGCGCGGCGTGACGGGCGGCCGGGGCGGCGTCGCCCGGCTCGGCGCGCCGACGGCGGCTCGCGACCTTGCCGACGGTGCCGTAGCCGACGAGCACGGCGCCGGAGGTCTCCTCGGGCGCGGGCGCGGGCGCCGGCTCGCGGTTCTCGATGGCGGTGTCGTCCTCGATCACCGTCTCGCCCGGCAGGGCCATCTGCGCCGGCGTCTCGGCGGGAGCGGACACGCTCGGCGAGCCCTGCGCGATGGCGATGATGGGCGTGCCCACCTCGACGGTCTGGCCCTCCTGGACGAGCAGCCCGGAGACCGTGCCCTCGAACGGGCTCGGCAGCTCCACGAGCGACTTCGCGGTCTCGATCTCGACGATCACCTGGTTGAGCGCCACCTGGTCGCCCGGCTGCACGCGCCACGAGACGATCTCGGCGTCGATGAGGCCCTCGCCCACGTCGGGCAGGGTGAACTCGGAATCAGCCATCGTGCGGTCCTCTTCTCCGTGCCGCGGGGGCGGCGGGCGTCTAGTAGGCGAGCGAGCGGTCGACGGCCTCGAGGATGCGGTCGGCATCCGGGAGGTACAGCGTCTCGAGCTTCGCGGGAGGGAACGGGGCGTCGAACCCGGAGACCCGGATCACCGGCGCCTCGAGCGAGTAGAACGCCCGCTCCGTGACGGTCGCCGCGATCTCGGAGCCGACGGACACGTGGCCCGGCGCCTCCTGCGCGACGACCAGGCGGCCGGTGCGCTGGACGGACTCGAGGATGGGCCCGTAGTCGACGGGCGACAGCGAGCGCAGGTCGACGACCTCGACGCTCGTGCCCTCCTCGGCCGCCAGCTCGGCCGCCTGCAGCAGCATGGCGACCATGGCGCCGTGCCCGACGAGCGTGACGTCGGTGCCGGAGCGGACCACGCGGCTCTCGTGCAGGCCGATGCCGGGGGCGGAGAAGTCGACCTCGCCCTTCGGCCGGTAGCGGGCCTTGGGTTCGAAGAACATCACCGGGTCATCGCTCCGGATGGCCTCCTGGATCATCCAGTAGGCGTCGTGCGGCGTGCTCGGGCTCACGACGCGGAGGCCGGGCGTGTGCGCGAAGTACGCCTCGGGGCTCTCCTGGTGGTGCTCGATGGCGCCGATGTGGCCGCCGTACGGCACGCGGATCACGACGGGCATGCGCATCGCGCCCTCGTGCCGGTTGGTGATCTTGGCGAGCTGGCTCGTGATCTGGTCGAAGGCCGGGTAGATGAAGCCGTCGAACTGGATCTCGCACACGGGCCGGTAGCCGCGCATCGCGAGGCCGATGGCCGTGCCGACGATGCCGGACTCGGCGAGCGGGGTGTCGATGACGCGGCGGGGGCCGAAGTCGCGTTGCAGGTGCTCGGTGATGCGGAAGACGCCGCCGAGCGGGCCGATGTCCTCGCCCATGAGGAGGACCTTGTCGTCCTCCTCGAGCGCCCGGCGGAGACCCGCGTTGAGGGCCTTGGCCATGGGCATGCTCTCGATGCCGGCGGGAGCTCCCGATCCGCTCGCCGCGGCGTCGCCGGATCCCTCGGGGGTCGCGGCGCGGTCGATGGTGTCGGTCATCGGTTCCCTCCCAGGGAGGCCTCGTAGCGCTCGAGCCACTCGCGCTGCTCCGTCGTGACGGGGTGCGGCTCCGAGTAGACGTGGTCGAAGATGCCGGGCAGCGCCGGGCTCGTCAGCTCGATGGTGCGGCGGCGGACGTCGGCGGCGAGGTCCTTCGCCTCCTCGTCGATGCCGTCGAAGAGCGACTGCGGCGCGCCCTGGCCGCGCAGGTACGCCTCGAGCCGGGCGATCGGGTCCTTCGCGACCCAGCCCTGCAGCTCCTCGTCGGTGCGGTACTTCGTGGGGTCGTCGCTCGACGTGTGCGCGCCGACGCGGTAGGTGAGCGCCTCGATGAAGGAGGGGCCGCCGCCGTTCCGGGCGTCGTCGAGGTGCTTGGCCGTGACCGCGTAGCTCGCGAAGACGTCGTTGCCGTCGACCTGCGTGCTGGGCACGCCGAAGCCGCGGGAGCGGAGGTAGAGGGGCGTGCGCGACTGCGTGGAGACCGGCACAGAGATCGCCCAGTGGTTGTTCTGCAGGAAGAAGACCTGCGGGGTCTGGAAGCTCGCGGCGAAGACGAACGCCTCGCTCACGTCGCCCTGGCTGGTGGCGCCGTCGCCGTAGTAGGCGATGACGGCGGTGTCGCGGTCGGGATCCCCGGTGGCCACGTCGCCGTCGAACGCGACGCCCATCGCGTAGCCCGTGGCGTGCAGCGCCTGCGAGCCGATGACCAGCGTGTAGAGGTGGAAGTTGCCCGCCGCCGGATCCCATCCGCCGTGCGTCACCCCGCGCATCAGGCGCACGATGTCGACGGGGTCGATGCCGCGGATGAGGGCGACGCCGTGCTCGCGGTACGCCGGGAACACGTGGTCCTGCGGGCGCGTGGCCCGGCCGGATCCGACCTGCGCCGCCTCCTGCCCGGTGCTCGGCGCCCAGAGGCCGAGGTGGCCCTGGCGCTGGAGGTTCGTGGCCTCGAGGTCGAACGCCCGCGTGAGGCGCATGTCGCGGAGGAAGCCACGATGGTCGTCCTCCGTGAGTCGCTCGAAGTACGGGAGGAACTCCTCGGCGGAGTCGCTCGGTGCGAGCTCGCCCGCGGGGGTCAGGAGCTGGACCGTCACATCGCTTTCCGGCATCGTCCCAACCTACCGGCGCGCCGGGTGGCCCTCCGGCAGCCCCCGGACAATTCCCGCAGACGCGTTCAGTAGCTTCCGGACAGAGGCGGGTTCGCCGATGGTGACGCGGATGCCCTCGGACCCGAACGCGCGCACCACGAGCCCCGCGACGGCCAGCTGCGCCTCGACCTCGGCGGTCTCCGCTCCCGTGGCCAGCCAGACGAAGTTGCCGTGCGGTCGCGGCACGTCCCAGCCCTGCTCGGTGAGCGCGCGCCACGCCTCGTCGCGGTCGCGCGCGAGCACGGCCACGCGCTCCAGGAGCTCGTCCTCGTGCTCGAGCGAGGCCAGCGCCGCGTGCTGCGCGTGCCCGGTGACGGAGAGCGGGATGGCGGCGGAGCGGGCGGCGTCGAGGATGCGCGGGTGACCCACGGCGTAGCCGATGCGCAGGCCGGCCAGCCCGTACGCCTTCGAGAACGTGCGGAGGACGACGAGGTTCGGGTGGTCGGCGAGGAGGCGCATGCCGTCGAGGGCATGCTCCTGGCCGACGAACTCGCCGTACGCCTCGTCGAGGAGCACGAGCACGTCGCGCGGGACGGCCGCGAGCAGGCGCTCGAGGTCGGCCTGCGTGACGAGGGTGCCGGTCGGGTTGTTCGGGGTGCAGACGATGACGACGCGCGTGCGGTCGGTGAGCGCCCGGATCATGCCGTCGACGTCGTGCGAGTGGTCCGGCAGGTTCGGCACCGGGACGCCCGTGGCCCCCGCGACCGTGATGAGGGTGGGGTACGCCTCGAAGGAGCGCCAGGCGTGGACGACCTCGTCGCCGGGGCCCGCGGCCGCCGTGATGAGCTGCGAGAGGATCGCCACGGATCCGGCCCCGGCGTGGACGTGGTCGACCGTGACGCCGAAGCGCTCGGCGAGCGCGGTGCGCAGCAGCGTCGCGCCCGCGTCGGGATAGCGGTTCACGTCGCGCACCTGGTCGATGCGGGCGAGCACGGAGGGCAGCGGGTCGAAGGGGTTCTCGTTGCTGGAGAGCTTGAAGTCGTCCTCGCCGGCCGGCTTGCCCTGGCGGTAGGCGACCATGGCCGCGATGGCGGGACGGAGACGCACGGGGGCGGCGGGTTCGGGGATCACCGGGCGATTCTACGGGCGGGCCGCCGCATGGCCCATGGTCCGTCGGGGCGGCGTCTGCGAAGATCTGCGCATGCCCCGATTCCTCGTCCGCGTGGTCGTCAACGCCCTCGCGCTCTGGCTCACCACGCTCATCGTCTCCGGCACCGTCGTGACCGCCTACGAACCGGGCGACACCACGGCCACCGTGCTCACCTACCTGCTGCTCGGCGCGATCTTCGGCGTCGTGAACGGCGTGATCGGCACCGCCATCCGCATCGTGGCGTTCCCCCTCTACATCCTCACGCTGGGCCTCATCGCGCTCATCGTCAACGGTCTGCTCTTCCTCCTCGTGGCCGCGATCTCGGACGCCCTCGGCTTCGGTCTCACGGTCGAGGGGTTCTGGTGGGGCGTGCTCGGCGCGCTGCTCATGGCGTTCTTCAGCTGGCTGGTGGGCCTCGTGCTCCGACCGGTGACCGCGAGGAGCTGACCCGCGCGTCACATCCCCCCGCCCGATCCGCCCGCGGAGGGGACCGCCGGCCTCTCCGCCCGGTAGAGGTGGGACGCGACCGGCGTCGCCCCGTCGAGGAACCCGTGGAGCTCGTCGCGTGCCCTCTCCAGGAGCGGCGAGCGGGAGGCGTCCATCTCGGTCGCCGTCTCCCTGTACGTGCCGAGGTCGTGCGCGTCCAGCGGCCCGGCGGATGCCGTCGGCGCGAAGGCCGGCGCGCGCACCACGACATCGTCGCCCGCGTCGCCATCGGACGGGCGCACGCCGCCGAGCGAGGGGACGGGGTCGTCCGTGTGCTCCACCGCCACGCCGTCGATCCCCGGGCGCATCGGCAGCTGCCCGACCGGGGAGCCGAACGTGAGCTCGTGGGTGACGCGGAAGCCCGGGCCGTCGCCCACCGAGCGCGCGAGGATCCCGCCCATCGAGTAGCCGACGACGTACACCTCGTCGTCCGCGGCGGCGCCGGCCTCGCGGAGCGCGGTCTGCGCGGCGCGCACGGCGGACCCGCCCTCGGTGGCGAGCGCGGCGGCCGCCGAGGACGGACCGAAGTCCTCGCGGCCGGTGCGCGGATCCAGGGTCACCATGCCGCCGAGGTACGCGACGAAGCGGCGTCGCCCGTCCGGTGCCCGGTACTCCTCGACGCGCATCTGCGCGGCGCCGGGGACCGGGTCGGGGATCCGGTCGGCGAGGTCCCGCAGGCTCGACGGCACCGGTCGGACGGCGTCACCGCGGACGTGGACGATCGCCGGCGCGTCGCGCAGGATGCCGACGGCGCCGAGCATGGCCAGGAGACCCGCGGTCGCCTCGCGCACGCCGTCGTCGCCGGCCGGGCGGCCCGGGAGGAAGCGCGTGGCCGCGGCCGCGATGTCCGAGACCACGTCCCGGACGACGGCGGGCAGCATGATCCGTCCGGGCCCGTCCGGATGGACGGCGAGCATGCTGCCGACACCCAGCAGCCGCAACCCGTCGGGGCGCAGGCCGGCGAGCGCGTCGCCGATGCCGCCCGGGGACGGGCGAGCGGCGTCCGTCGCGCCGGCGCCCGATGCGGATCTCACGCAGCGGTCGACGTCCCGCTCCCCGTCCGCGTACTCGGCGGCGATGCGGCGCAGGTCGGTGGCGAGCGCCCGCGCGTCGTGGGCGGCGGCCGCCAGGAGGCCGCGCGGAGCGTCGAGCCGCGCGTCGTGGTCGCCCGTGATCGTGGCCACCAGCGGCGGCAGGACCAGCGCACGGGCATGGTCCTCCAACCTGCCGCCCTCGTCGTCGAGCCGCGCGGCGATGCGCGTGAGGTCGTCCGTCTCGACCGCGGTGCCGCCTCCCTCGGTGACGGTGAGCCCCGCGACCGCGGTCACGGGTGCGCTCCCGGGCAGCCCGGCACCGCGTCGGCGGCCGGATGCGCGTCGTGGAGGAGGGTGCCGGCGAGCGCCACGCGACCGGCCAGGTCGTCGAGGGCGCGGAGGAACGCGTCGTGGGCGCGTCCCGACCACGACGGGTCGTCGCGGCAGGACGCGATGACGCGATGCGTCTCCGCCACCGCGTCCGCGAGGACCGCGAGCGCGTGCGCCCGCGACCGCGCCTCTGCCCGCAGCTGCCCGGGGGTGCCGCCGCCCTGACCCGACCCCTGCGCTCCGAGCGGATCGCCCCCGCCCGCACCCCATCCGCCCGCCCGTCCCGGCATCGCATCCCGTCCTCTCACGTCGCCCGCATCGTGCGCGACGGCGTGGACGAGGGGCCGCCGGACGCCGCATCCGGGGGAGGGGCGGGGATCCGGGGGTGTGGGGAGGGACCGCAGCCGACAGAATGAGCGCATGGGAGCCCCCGACTCTCCGGCCGCGACGGCTCCGCCCGTCTTCCGGATCGCCTTCGTCTGCACCGGCAACATCTGCCGCTCGCCGATGGCGGAGGTCGTCTTCCGGGACCTCGTGCAGCGCGCCGGGCACGCGGACCGCGTCTCGGTGACGAGCGCCGGGACGGGCGACTGGCACGTGGGCGAGCAGGCGGACGCGCGCACGCTCGCCGCGCTCGAGCGGCGCGGCCTCTCGGGTTCCGCCCATCGCGCCAAGCAGTTCGACCCCGACACGCTGCCCGACCTCGACCTGGTGGTCGTGTTCGACCGCGGCCAGGAGCGGACGCTGCGCCAGTGGGCGCGGACCGAGGCGGACCGGGCGAAGATCCACCTGCTGCTGTCGTTCGATCCTCCACAGGCCCACCTGCGGGACGTCCCCGACCCGTACTACACGGACGCGGCGATGTTCGATCGGGTTCTTGGGATGATAGATCGAGCCGCCCGGGCCCTCCTCGCGCAGGTGGAGCCCGGCATCCGTCCCCCCAGCTAGGAGATCCCCCCGCATGAGCCCGTTGCCCCCGCAGGTGCTGAGCCCCCTGGACGGCCGCTACGCCCCCGTCGTCACCGAGCTCGGCGAGCACCTCTCGGAGGCGGGCCTCAACCGGGCGCGCATCCACGTCGAGATCGAGTGGCTCATCCACCTCACCGACCGGTCGCTCCTCTCCTCCTCGCCGTTCACGGACGCGCAGAAGGCGGCGCTGCGCGACGTCGTCGCGGGCTTCGGGCAGGAGCAGATCGACGCGCTCGCCCGCGTCGAGGCCGTCACCCGGCACGATGTGAAGGCCGTCGAGTACTTCGTCCGCGATCGCCTGGAGGAGCTCGGCCTCGGTCGCGTCGCCGAGCTCACGCACTTCGCCTGCACGAGCGAGGACATCAACAACCTCTCGTACGCGCTCGTCATCGACCGCGCCGTGCGCGAGGTGTGGCTGCCGAAGCTGGTGTCCGTCATCGGCGCGCTCCGCGAGCGGGCCATCCTCTTCCGCGACGACGCCATGCTGTCGCGCACCCACGGCCAGCCCGCCACGCCCACCACGCTCGGCAAGGAGCTCGCGGTGTTCGTGCACCGGCTCGAGCGCCTCCGGGCCGACGTGGAGGACGTCGAGGTCCTGGGCAAGTTCAGCGGCGCCACCGGCACGTTCGCGGCCCACCTCGCCGCCGACGCGGACGTCGACTGGCCCGCCGAGTCGCGCGCCTTCGTCACGTCGCTCGGCCTGGTGTGGAACCCCCTCACCACGCAGATCGAGTCGCACGACTGGCAGGCCGAGCTCTACACGCGGATCGCCCATGCGAACCGCGTGCTGCACAACCTCTGCACCGACGTGTGGACCTACATCTCCATGGGCTACTTCCGGCAGATCCCGCAGGCCGGGGCCACCGGGTCGTCCACCATGCCGCACAAGATCAACCCCATCCGGTTCGAGAACGCCGAGGCGAACCTCGAGCTGTCGGATGCGCTGCTCGACTCGCTCGCGTCCACGCTCGTCACCTCGCGCCTCCAGCGCGACCTCACCGACTCCACGACGCAGCGCAACGTCGGCGTCGCGCTCGGGCACTCGCTGCTGGCGCTCGACAACATCGGGCGGGGTCTGCTGGAGATCGACGTCGACCGCGCGCTGCTGGCGGCCGACCTCGACGCGAACTGGGAGATCCTCGGCGAGGCCATCCAGACGGTCATCCGCGCGGAGATCGTCGCGGGACGCAGCTCCATCAGCGACCCGTACGCGGTGCTCAAGGAGCTCACGCGCGGCAAGCGCGTCGGTCGCGACGAGATGCGGGCGTTCGTCTCCGGGCTCGACATCGGGGACCAGGCGAAGGCGCGGCTGCTCGAGCTGACCCCGGCCGGGTATGCCGGGCTGGCGTCGCAGCTGGTCGACCACATCCTCTGAGGACGAGCACCGGGATCCCCGTCGAGGCGGGGCTCCTGACGCCGCTCAGCGGAACAGGTCGACCGCGGGCGGATCCGGGCGCAGCGGGTCCCGCCGGATCAGTGCCGCGTCGGCCGATCCGGGTGGTCCTGGTCGTCCATGTCCTGCAGCTCGTCGCGGTTCGGCTTGAAGGACAGGGCGAGCATGGCGAGCATCACGAGGGCGCCGATGAACGCCACGCCCGTGAAGACGACCACGACCGTCCACCCCTGCGCGTCGGCGGGCCGAGTGCTGAGCCCCACGATGAGGCCGACGAACGCGGCGAGGGCCGCGGCGATGCCGAGCAGCTCGGCGGGGCGCATGCGGTCCTTGCGGATGTTGGAAGTCACGGTCAGCTCGCGCTCTCGGTGGTCCGGGGGGCGTCCGCCGCGGAGGTCGCGGTGGGCGTGGAGGTGCCCCATTTCATGCTCAGGGCGGCGATGACCAGGAAGACCCCGACGATCGCCGCGTACGCGCCCAGGAGGCCGACCGCCACGACGGGCGCGGTGAGCTGGCCCTCGCGCTGCTCGACCCCGCCGTACTGGACCACGAGGTCCGGCGGCACCAGGAGGAAGGCGACAGCGAGGACGACGGTGAGCGCGCCGGCCGTGATCGCGTCCGTGGCGCCGGGCACGCGGCCGCGCGACCGCAGGCCGGCGACGAGCTCCAGGAAGCCGGTGACGACGGCCCAGACGCTGACGGCGTAGAGGAGGACGAGCACGCCCCCGTCCCGGGCGAGCAGCGCCGCGATGCCGGCCACGACCGTGAGCGCGCCCTGGACGACGGCGCTCGTGCGCAGGCGCGCGGCGGGGCCGCGGAGGGCGCGGGCGCCGAGGCCCGCGGTGATGAGGCCGGAGAGGATCGCGAAGACGCCGAACGCCACGAGGCCGAGGGCCGGCGAGTGGTCGCTGGAGAAGGTGATGAACGCGGCGAGCGCCAGGGCGGGCAGTGCGCGCAGGAGGAGCACGGGCCAGTACGCCGCCCGGAACGTCAGCTCGTCCTCGGACACGGCAGCCTCTCTCTCCATCGGGGCCCAGCCTACTCGGTGGGTTCCTGGGCGGATGCTCGGCCGGGGCCCGCGATCACGGCCACGGCGCGCTGGCCTAGGCTCGGGGCGTGACGAGTCCCCTCCCCCGTCTGGCCGCCGCGGCGGCCGGTGCGGTCGTCGGGCTCGCGGTCGTCTGCGCCGTGGGCGTGGCCTGCGGGATCGTCTACGCGAACCGGGCGTTCTGACGCGCGGCGGCACCGCGGCCGACGGCCGGGGATCCGCGCATCGGGTCCGCTCGATCTGCCGCTCCGAACCCCGCGCAGCCGCGCCCCGCAACCCGCAACCGAGAGGCCCCGCCGTGCCCCAGCCCGAGACCGCGCCGCGGCACCCCTCCGACGACGGCCGGGCGGCCCTCGGCTTCATCCCCGTCGACCGCGCCGTCGTCGCCGCCCCCGAGGGCGCGGAGGCTGCCCTCGCACGGCGCGACCGGCTGGCGCTCGGCATCGACATCGGCGGCACGACGCTCAAGGCGGGCATCGTCGACGTCACCACGGGGATCCGCCTCACCGAGCGCATGACCGTGGCGAAGCCGGTGGGGGGCGAGCCCGAGGACATCGCGGACGTGATCGCCGAGATCGTGCTGGAGCTGACGCCGGACGAGGACCTGCCCGTGGGCGTCGGCGTCCCCGGCATCGTGCGGAACGGCATCGTGCGCTCCTCGGCCCACATCTCCGACCGCTGGCTCGGGATGGACGCGCGCACCGCCATCCGCGAGCGCAGCGGGATCGACGTCCTCACCGTCAACGACGCCGACGCCGCGGGGGTGGCGGAGCTCGAGTACGGCGTGCTGCAGGGCCGCGGCGGCCTGGTGATCCTCACGACGCTCGGCACCGGCATCGGCACGGCGCTCCTGCACGACGGGACGCTGATCCCGAACAGCGAGCTCGGCCACGTCCACATCGACGGCGGCGACTACGAGATGCAGGCCGCGTTCTCCGCGGTGCGACGCGAGGGGCTCACCTTCGAGACCTGGGCGGCCCGGCTGGAGCTGTACTACCGGCACCTCGAGGCGATCATGTCGCCCGACCTCATCGTCGTGGGCGGTGCCGCGGCGCACGAGTTCGCGCGGTTCGCGGGCTTCCTGCGCCTCGACACGGAGATCATCGCGGCCAGCCGGGGCAACGACGCCGGGCTGGTCGGCGCGGCGCTGCTCGCCCACCGGGAGGGCGTCGCGCCCGACTGATCGGGTGACGCGACGGCGGGGAGGCCTCGGGGCTCCCCCCAACGGCTCCGGTCGCCCGCCGGCCCGTCCTCCCCGTCCGGCAGACTGGCGGCATGAGCACCGCCGCTCCCCGCCCGCTGCGCGTCGTCATGTCGCCCGACTCGCTCACCGGATCCGCCACCGCCGTCGAGGCCGCCGACGCCCTCCGCCGCGGCTGGATCCACGCGCGCCCCGGCGACCACGTGGTCGTCGCGCCCATGGCCGACGGCGGGCAGGGCACGCTCGACGTGCTCGCGGCGGCCGTCCCGGGAGCGCGCCGCGTCCCCGTCCGCGTCACGGGACCCGACGACCGGCCGGTCGACGCGCACTGGCTCCTCCTGCCCGACGGCACGGCCGTCGTGGAGGTCGCGTCGACGAGCGGGATCACGCTGCTGGATCCGCTCCGCCCGCTCGCCGCCCACACCCGCGGCTTCGGCCAGGCGATCCGCGCGGCGCTCGACGCCGGCGTCACCCGCCTGCTGCTCGCGCTCGGCGGCAGCTCCTCGACGGACGGCGGCGTGGGCGCGCTCCGGGAGCTGGGCGCCCGGTTCGCGCGCGCCGACGGCTCCCCGGCCGACGACGACGGTGGCGGCGCGCTCACGAGCATCGCGTCGGTCGACCTCTCCGGGATGCGGGCGCTGCCGGCGGGCGGTGCCCGGATCCTCGGCGACGTCCGCGCTCCCCTCACCGGGCCCGGGGGCGCGGCCGCCGTCTACGGCCCGCAGAAGGGCGCGACACCGACCCGGATCCTCGCGCTCGACGCCGGCCTGGCGCACCTCGGCGGGCTCCTCGGCGTGGATCCGGCCATCGCGGGCGCCGGCGCGGCGGGCGGCACGGCCGCCGGTCTCCTCGCGTGGGGCGCGGTCGGGGGATCCGGATCCGCCGGAGTGGCCGACGCGATCGGCCTCGCCGCCCTCATCGCCGACGCCGACGTGGTGATCACGGGCGAGGGCCGCTTCGATGCGCAGTCGCGGACGGGCAAGGTGGCCTCGCGCGTGCTCGACCTGGCCCGGGCGCACGCGACCGCGGCGATCCTCGTGGCCGGCGCGGTGGACGCCCCCACCGACGGGTTCGCGGCCGTGCGCTCCCTCACGGACCTCGCCGGATCCGCCGAGGCAGCGCGCGCGGACGCCGTGACCTGGCTCGAGCGCGCCGCCGAGGACGTGGCGCGCGGTGGGGAGTGGATGGGCTGAGGCCGGCGGGCTGATCGCCCGGGCTCAGGACGGCGCGCCCGCGACCGGATCCGCGTGACGCGCGCCTCCCGCCGCTCCGCGCTCCCGCAGCGCCCGGTACTCCTCCGCCACGTCGGCCGCCGCGACGTCCCACGTGCGTCGGGACGCGTGCTCGCGCGCCGACGCCGACAGTCGCGCCAGCGCGGGCGGGTCGGCCAGCAGGTCGCGGATCGCGCGGGCCCAGTCGGCGGGATCCCGCGACGGCACGAACACGCCGCTCACGCCGTCCCGCACCGAGTCGACGAGCCCCTCGGTCCGCGACGCGACGACGGGCGTGCCGCACGCGGCCGCCTCGAGCGCCACGAGCCCGTAGGTCTCCGCCGCCGACGGCATGAGCGCGAGGTGCGCGCCGGCGAGCGTCCGCGCGGTCCCGGCCCGGTCGAGCGGGCCCGTGAAGACGACGTCGTCCTCGAGGCCGAGCGAGCCGACGAGCGCGTGCAGGCTCGCCGCGTAGGCGTCCCGGCCGGGCGAGACCCCGCCGGCGATCACGAGCAGCGGCCGGGTCGCGGGATCCAGCAGGGCGAGCGCCCGCAGCGCGACGTCCTGGCCCTTGAGCGGCTGGATCCGCCCGAGCAGCACGATGCGCACCCGCCCGCCTCCGTCGCGGCCCGACGGCTCCCGCAGGAACGCCTCCTCCACGCCCGGCGCCACGACGTGCACCGCGGCGGGATCCGCGTCGTAGGCCTCCACGAGCAGCCGCCTCTCCGACTCCGCGGACGCCACCACCAGGTCGGACGCGCGCACGAGCCGCCCCTCGTCCGCGAGCCGGGACGCCGGCTCCGGGGTGTCCCCCGCCACGAGCCGGCGGTTCTTGCCCGCGGAGACCGAGTGCAGCGTCAGCACGTGCGGCACGCCCCACGCGCGCGCCACCGGCAGCGCCGCGACGGCGGAGAGCCAGTAGTGCGCGTGCACGACGTCCGCCGGCGGCAGCGCGGCGAGCGCCACGGCGAAGGCGTCGGTGATCCCGGGCAGGTCCTCCTTGGCGATCGGCCCCGTCGGCCCGGCCCGCAGCGCGAGGAGCTCGACGCCCGGCGCGACGGGGAGCGCAGCGGGGTCAGCCGGATCCGTGGCGCGCGTGATCAGCTGCACCTCGTGCCCCTGCCTGCCGAGGCTCCGCGCCAGCTCCAGCAGGTAGACGTTGAGCCCGCCGGCGTCGCCTGTGCTGGGCTTCTGGATCGGGGACGTGTGCAGCGAGACGAACGCGATCCTCATGCGCCCGATCCTACGAGCGACGCCCGCGCACGCTCGCCGGAGCGACGCCGGTCCGCGCGGCGCGCCATCCGGCCGTCCGCCGCGACATCCGCCACGCCGCCCCTGTCCTCCCCGCGACGCCGCCCGGACGGGGGCGGGTGCCGGGCGCCCCCGATCGGCGACAATGGGCGGATGCGGTCGCCCGTCCGCAACCCGCACCCCTCCCCTGCCGGGGGAGAGCCCGTCTGGAGGCCCGCATGACGCGACCCGCCGGCCCGGCGACCATGCAGATCGGCGAGCTCGCCGAGCGCACCGGCATGTCGCACCGCACGCTCCGCCACTACGACGAGACCGGTCTCCTGCGCCCGTCCGGCCGCTCCGAGGGGGGCTTCCGCCTCTACACCGCCGAGGACCTCGAGCGCCTGCTGCTCATCCGCCGGATGAAGCCGCTCGGCTTCTCGCTCGAGGAGATGATGCGCCTGCTCGAGGTCACGAACGCCCTCGACGCCGCCGACCCGGGTGACGACACGACCGCGCTGCGGGCGGATCTCGCCGCGTTCGTCGTCGACGCGGAGGAGCGCCGCCGCCGCCTCGCCGAGCACCTCGCCATGGCCGACGAGTTCCTCGACCGCCTCCGGGCGCGCTGACCCGGGCGACCTGACCCGGGCGACCTGACCCGGGGCCCTGACCCGGGGCCCGCGCGCCCGGCCCGACGCGGACCCTCACGGGACGGCCTCGTACCATGGGGAGGTGTCGACCATCACCCCTCCCCGCGCGCCCGCCTCGGCCTCCGCCTCCCCCGTGCTGCGCGAGGCGTCCCGCCGTCGCACCTTCGCCGTCATCTCCCACCCCGATGCGGGCAAGTCCACGCTCACCGAGGCGCTGCTGCTGCACGCGCACGCCATCGGGTCCGCGGGCGCCGTGCACGGCAAGCAGGGCCGCAAGTCCACGGTCTCCGACTGGATGGACATGGAGAAGGAGCGCGGCATCTCGGTCAGCTCCGCCGCGATCCAGTTCACCCACCGCGACACCGTCATGAACGTCGTCGACACCCCCGGTCACGCCGACTTCTCCGAGGACACCTACCGCGTGCTCTCCGCGGTGGACGCCGCCATCATGCTCGTCGACGCCTCCCGCGGCCTCGAGACCCAGACCATGAAGCTGTTCGAGGTGTGCCGCCAGCGCCGCATCCCGATCATCACGGTCATCAACAAGTGGGACCGCCCGGGCCGCGAGCCCCTCGACCTCATGGATGAGATCAAGGAGCGCACGGGCCTCCTCCCCACGCCGCTCACGTGGCCCGTCGGCGAATCGGGCGCGTTCTTCGGCGTCGTGGACCGCTCCACGGGCGAGTGCGTGCACTTCACCCGCACGGCCGGCGGCGCGAGCATCGCCCCCGAGACGCGCATGTCGCCGGACGAGGCGCTGGCCGCGGCCGGATCGGCGTGGACGAACGCCGTCGAGGAGAGCGAGCTCCTCCACGAGGAGGGCCAGGACCACGACGAGGAGTCGTTCCTCGCCCGTCGCACCACGCCCGTGCTCTTCGCGGCGGCGGTGCTCAACTTCGGCGTGACCCACATCCTCGACGCGCTCGACGCCATCGCGCCCGCGGCCCAGCCCCGGCCGGACGAGCAGGACCGCACGCGTCCCGTCGAGGAGGACTTCTCCGGCTTCGTCTTCAAGGTGCAGTCGGGCATGAACACCGCGCACCGCGACCGCCTCGCGTTCATGCGGATCTGCTCGGGCGTCTTCCACCGCGGCATGACGGTGACCCACGCCCAGACCGGCCGGCCTTTCGTCACCAAGTACGCCCAGCAGCTGTTCGGCCGCGAGCGCTCCACCGTCGACGACGCCTACCCCGGCGATGTCGTCGGCCTCGTCAACGCGTCCAACATCCGCGTCGGCGACACGCTCTTCGACGGCGCGCCCGTCACCTTCCCGCGCCTGCCGCAGTTCGCGCCCGAGCTCTTCCGCGTGGTCCGCTCGAAGGACACGAGCACGCACAAGCAGTTCCGCAAGGGCATCGAGCAGCTCGACCACGAGGGCGTGATCCAGGTGATGCGTTCCGACCTGCGCGGCGACCAGGCCCCCGTCCTCGGCGCCGTCGGCCCCATGCAGTTCGAGGTCGTCGTCGAGCGCATGACGAACGAGTTCCGCGCGCCGCTGCGCATGGAGCCGCTCGAGTACCAGGTGGCCCGGATCACCGACGCGGCCTCCGCGCCCGCCCTCGCGAAGACCATCGGCGTCGAGGTGCTGGTCCGGTCCGACGGCACGCACATCGCGCTGATCACCACGCCGTGGCGCCTCAAGGCGATCCAGCGCGACAGCCCCGAGCTCACCCTCGTCGACGCCGCGACGGCCCTGCCGGACGCGTGATCACGCGGATCTGCGCGTGACCCCCTCAGCAGGTCACGAGGCCGCGTCGCCTCATGCCGCGGATGCGGCGAGCCCGGTGGCGAAGCCGGACGCCCCTTTCCCGGATGCGTCCACGCTCCCCGTCCGCGGACCCGCGATCGACGCGGAGACCCGATGCGTGCACTACGGCTCGGCGCTCGACGTGGTCGCCCTCCGCGCCCCCTGCTGCGACGCGTGGTACCCCTGCCACCTCTGCCACGCGGCCGTCGCCGACCACCCGCTCCAGGTGATCCCGCGCGCAGAACACCACCTCCCGGCCGCGCTCTGCGGTGTCTGCCGCACCACCATGAGCGTTCCCGAGTACCTGGCCACGGATGCCTGCCCGACGTGCGGCGCCCCCTTCAACCCCGGGTGCGCGGCGCACGCGCACCTCTACTTCGCGCCCTGACGACGGTCCCCCCCCGGGCTCTCGGCGGGCGCGCCGCCGTGGTCATGCCGGGCGGCCCGCCCGGCGCCGCGCGGCCAGCCCGGCGCCGCGCGGAGCGCCGTGGGCCGCGTGCGATCCTCGCGCCCGCTACCCGCCCGCGGGCATGTCCGCGAAGCGCGAGAAGTGCCCGTGGAAGCCGACGGTGATGGTGCCCGTCGGACCGTTGCGGTGCTTGGCGACGATGAAGTCGGCCTCGCCCGCGCGCGGGTTGTCCTTCTCGTAGGCGCTCTCGCGGTGCAGCAGGATGACCATGTCGGCGTCCTGCTCGAGCGAGCCGGACTCGCGGAGGTCGGAGATGGCCGGCATCTTGTCGGCGCGCTGCTCGGGGCCGCGGTTCAGCTGCGACAGCGCGATGACCGGCACCTGCAGCTCCTTCGCCATGAGCTTGAGCGCGCGCGAGAACTCCGAGACCTCCTGCTGGCGCGACTCGACCTTCTTGCCGCTCGTCATGAGCTGCAGGTAGTCGATGACCACGAGCTTGAGGCCGACCTTCTGCTTGAGGCGACGGCACTTCGCCCGGATCTCCACGAGCGTCATGTTCGGGCTGTCGTCGATGTAGAGCGGAGCGTCGTTGATGCGGCCGCGGGTCTGCGCGATGGTCGTCCAGTCCCGCGCGTCCACGGTGCCCTTGCGCATGCTCTGCAGCGGCACGGACGCCTCGGCGGACAGGAGGCGCATGGCGATCTCGCTGCGCCCCATCTCGAGGCTGAAGAAGATGGACGGCATGTCGTACTTGATGCTCGCGGCCCGCGCGAAGTCGAGCGCGAGCGTGGACTTGCCGAGCGCGGGGCGGGCCGCGACGATGATGAGCTGCCCGGGGTGCAGTCCGTTGGTGAGCGCGTCGAGGTCGGCGAAGCCCGTGGGCACGCCGGTCATCTGCCCGTCCTTGCCCTTCGCGGCCTCGATCTCGTCGATCGCGACCGTGACCGCGTCGGTGAGCGGCACGTAGTCCTCGGCCTCCACGCCGCCCGTGACGCCGTAGATCTCCGCCTGCGCGTTGTTGACGAGGTCGACGACCTCTCCCTCGCTGGCGTATCCCATCTGCACGATGCGGGTGCCGGCCTCGACCAGGCGGCGCAGCACGGCCTTCTCGGCGACGATGGACGCGTAGAAGCCGGCGTTGGCGGCCGTGGGCACGACGCTCGTGAGCGTGTGCAGGTAGTCGGCCCCGCCGGCGCGGCTCAGCTCGCCGAGCTTCGTGAGCTCGTCCGTGACCGCGATGACGTCCGTCGGCTCGCCGTGCGAGTACAGCGACAGGATCGCGTCGAAGATGATCTCGTGCTTGGGGATGTAGAAGTCGATCGCCCGCACCTGCTCGACCGCGTCGGCCACGGCGTCCTTGCTGAGGAGCATGCCGCCGATGGCGCTCTGCTCGGCGAGGAGGTCGTGCGGCGGCGTGCGCTCGTGACCCGCGCGCTTGTCGCGCTCGTCCCGTTCGCCGGCGAGACCCAGATGGGCGATGGACACGTGCGACTCCCCTCGGTCGGCTGGGCGGATGCGCCCGCACGACCGTTCTAGCTCGGACCACCGACACGGCTCGAGAGGGCGTCGGCCGGGCTCCTGGATGGCCCGTCGCGGCCCGTTCGCCGGGCGCTGCCCCACGATATGGACGGACCCCCTGCGGCACCAAATGCCCCTGTGGACGGAGGTGTGGACAAAGTGGGCGAAACGCCGCGGTTCGTGTGGACTACCTGGGGACAAGCCTGTGCACTACTCACGTATTTCGTCGAGTAATCCTGCTCTGACCAGGGATCCTGAGTTCCACACTCGATGTGGGAAAACTAGTCTGCACCAGGGCTTGAGAGTTCTTCTGCTAGAGGATCGCCTGTGGATGGGGGTGGGGATCCAGTGCCCTCTGACCGGCTGGTTAACCGCCGATGGCGGCGGGCTCGGAGAGCCCACCGCCATCGTCCTCGTGCTGCGTTACTTCGCGGCGACGACCTGCAGGCTGATCGTGGCGACGATGTCGTCACGGAGCCGGATCGTGGCCTCGTGGTTCCCCGTGGCCTTGATGGCGTTGGGGATCTCGATCTTGCGCTTGTCGACCTGGCCGATGCCGGACTCCTCGACCGCCTTGGCGATGTCGGACGTCTTGACGGAGCCGAAGAGGCGCCCGCCCTGGCCGGCCTTGACGGTCAGCTTGACGATCTTGGCCTCGAGGCGGCTCTTGAGGTCCTGCGCCTCCTCGATGGTCGCGTGCTCGCGAGCGGCACGCGCTGCCTTGATCTGCTCGATCTGCTTCTCGCCGCCACGGCTCCAGATGACCGCGAAGCCCTGGGGGACGAGGTAGTTGCGGGAGAACCCGTTCTTGACCTCGACGACGTCGCCGGGGGAACCGAGGCCGGAGACCTCGGTCGTGAGGATCACTTTCGACATTCCATTACCCCTTAACGGCCAGAGCCGGCGTAGGGGAGAAGTGCCATCTCACGCGCGTTCTTGACTGCGCGCGCGATGAGGCGCTGCTCCTGCACCGAGACACCGGTGATGCGACGAGCGCGGATCTTTCCCCGCTCGGAGATGAACTTGCGGAGGGTGGCGACATCCTTGTAGTCGATGACGCCGACGCGGATGGACTTCGCCGGGGCGGCGTTCTTGCCGCCCTTGGCTCCGCGGAGAGGCTTGCGGCGGTCGCCGCTGCTCTTTCCAGCCATGATTCTTCCTGTCTTTCGTACGTAGTGCGACGAGCCCTAGAAGGGCGTCTCGTCGTTGAAGTTGCCGGGGTTGGACCAGCCGCCGTCGCCGCCGCCGGAGTTGCCGCCGGAGCTCGCGGGAGTGCCCCACGGCTCCTCGGCCACCTGCTGCTGCTGGGGCTGTCCGCCGCCGAACTGGCCACGGCCACCGCCGCCGGAGTTGCCCCCGCCGCCGTTGCCGCCGCCGCCGGCCGCGCGCGTGACCTGAGCGGTCGCGTAGCGGAGCGAGGGGCCGATCTCGTCGACCTCGAGCTCGATGGAGGTGCGCTTCTCGCCCTCCTTCGTCTCGTACGACCGCTGCTTGAGGCGGCCGGTCGCGACGACACGCGAGCCCTTCGTGAGCGAGGACGCCACGTGCTCGGCGAACTCGCGCCACACGCTCGCACGGAGGAAGAGGGCGTCGCCGTCCTTCCAGTCGTTGCTCGCGCGGTCGAAGGACCTCGGCGTGGAGGCGATGGTGAAGTTGGCTACCGCCAGCCCGTTCTGCGTGTACCGCAGCTCCGGATCACTGGTGAGGTTGCCCACGACCGTGATGATGGTTTCGCCGGCCATCGACTACTCCCCGGTCTTCTCGCTGGAAGCAGCCTGGGCTGCCGGCTTGCCGGGCGTCGCGGGAGCGGCATCCGTGGCGGGCGCCTGGGGCGCGGCGTCTGCGGCCTTGGACGTGGCGGCTGCCTTGCGGGCGGCCTTCTCGTCGGCGAGCTTGCGGGCGGAGGCGACCATGGCCATGGCCTCCTCGGCACGCAGCACCTTGGTGCGCATGACGGCCTCGGACAGACCGAGCTGGCGGTCGAGCTCCTGCGTGGCCTCGCTCGTGGCGGTGAGCTGGACGACGGCGTAGATGCCCTCGTTCTTCTTGTTGATCTCGTACGCCAGTCGACGACGGCCCCAGACGTCGACGTTGTCGACGGTGCCCCCGCTGGTGCGGATGACGTTGAGGAACTTGTCGAGACTGGGAGCGACGGTGCGCTCATCGATCTCGGGATCCAGGATCACCATGAGTTCGTACTGATGCGTCACTAACCCACCTCCTTCGGACTTGAACGGTCGCAGACGATCTGCGACAGGAGGGTATGTGCATCTGTCCGCGCGGGGCAGGGGAATCCCGTTGCCGGGCGGACAACCTCGCAAGACTACCGGATGGGGAGGGGTCGCACCAGGCCGCGGGACGCGGCGCCGCGGATCAGGCCCGCTCGGCGGCCCACCACGCGACGAGGCGCCGCTCGGCCTCCTCCTCGGGGAGAGGACCCTCGTCGAGGCGCAGCTCGAGCAGGAAGCGGTAGGCGCGGCCGACGACGGGGCCGGGCGGCACGTCGAGGATCCGCATGATCGCCTCGCCGTCGAGGTCCGGGCGCACGGCCGCCATCTCCTCCTGCTCGGCGAGCTCGGCGATGCGCGCCTCGAGGTCGTCGTAGGCGAAGCCGAGCCGGTCGGCCTTGCGGCGGTTCTGCGTGGTGACGTCGGCGCGCGTGAGCATGTGCAGGCGCTCGAGCTCCGGGCCGGCGTCGCGCACGTAGCGGCGGACGGCGGAGTCGGTCCAGCCGCCCTCGGTGTAGCCGAAGAAGCGGAGGTGCAGCTCGACGAGGCGGGACACCGACGCGATCGTGTCGTTGTCGAAGCGGAGGGCGCGCAGGCGGCGCTTGGCCATCTTGGATCCGACCACGTCGTGGTGGTGGAAGGTCACCACGCCGCCGGGCTCGAGGCGGCGCGTGGACGGCTTGCCGATGTCGTGGAGGAGCGCGGCGAGGCGGAGGACGAGGTCCGGCGGCGCGTCGGGGTGGCGGGAGCGCTCGTGGTCGATGGCCTGGTCGAGCACCTGGAGGGAGTGCTGGTAGACGTCCTTGTGCCGGTGGTGCTCGTCGGCCTCGAGCTTCATCGCGGGGAGCTCCGGCAGCACGTGGTCCGCGAGGCCGCCCTCCACGAGGAGGTCGAGCCCGGCGCGCGGCTCGGCGGTGCGCAGGAGCTTGGAGAGCTCGTCGCTCACGCGCTCGACCGAGATGTCGAGGATCCGCGGGGCCATGTCGCGGATGGCGGCGAGCGCCGCGTCGTCGAGGCGGAAGCCGAGCTGGGAGGCGAAGCGGACGGCGCGCATCATGCGGAGCGGGTCGTCGCCGAAGGACACCTCCGGGGCCACGGGCGTGCGGAGCACCTGCGCGAGGAGGTCGTCGATGCCGCCGGACGGGTCCACGAGCACCACCTGCGGCAGGCGCACGGCGAGCGCGTTGACCGTGAAGTCGCGGCGCACGAGGTCCTCCTCGAGCGAGGAGCCGAACTCGACCTCGGGCTTCCGGGAGACGCCGTCGTACTGGTCGGTGCGGTACGTCGTGATCTCGACCTGCTCCCCCTCCACGCGCGCGCCGATGGTGCCGAACGCGCGGCCGATGTCCCAGTGGGCGTCGGCGACGGGCTTCACGATCTCGAGGATGCGGTCCGGGCGGGCGTCGGTGGTGAGGTCGAGGTCGGTGGCGGCACGGCCGAGGAAGGCGTCGCGGACGGGTCCGCCGACGAGGGCGAGCTCGTGACCCGCCTCGTGGAAGGCGCGGGCGAGCACGGCGACCGGGGGCGATGCGGCCAGCTCGCGGAGACGCTCGAGGGCCTGTGCGACGCTGTGCATGGTCGGACAGTCTACGGCGGGCGGGGACCGGCATCCGCGTCCACGGCGAGCGCACACGGGGCGGGCGGGGCCAGCCATTTAGAATCGCCAGATGCACGCCGCGCCTCGACACGACGCCGGCCCCACCCGCACGGACAGAGCCCTCCGGCTGATCCGGCGATCCGCTCGGCGCACGATCTCCACCCTCGTGTGCGTCACGGTCGCCGCCGGGACGCTCGCCGCCGGGACGGTCGCGGGTCCGTCGACCCCGGCGCACGCGGCGACCGACGGCGTGACGCTCACCGTCACGCCCGCGGCCGAGGGGATCCTCACCCCCGGCGAGGACCTCGCCGTCACCGTCTCCGTGGTCAACGCGACGGAGGCCGCCGTTCCCGCCGGGCGCATCGACCTCGACCTCAACCGCACCGTCCTCGACACCCGCGCCAAGATCGACGGCTGGCTCGACACCGCGGCCACCGACGCGAACACGCGGACCGGTCCGCGCATCGGCCGCACCGACACCCCGGAGGTGCCCGCGGGCGGCACGGTCGACGTGGGCATCACGGTGCCGTCGGCGACCGTGGCGCTGCAGGGCAGCCGGGGCGGGTTCGGCCCGCGCGGGCTCACCGCCCAGCTCGAGGCCGGGGGCTCGGACGTCGCGACCGGCCGCGGGGCGGTCGTCTGGAGCCCGGGAGCGGATCCGGCGCCCACGCCCGTCACGGCGGTGATGCCGCTCACCGTCCCGCCGAGCGCCTCGGACTTCGTCGACGCCCAGGCCCTCGCGACCTACACGTCCCCGCAGGGGACGCTCACGCGCCAGCTCGACGCCGTCTACGGCCGACCCGTCGCGGTGGGCATCGACCCGAGGATCATCGCGTCCATCCGGATCCTCGGCGCCGAGGCGCCCGCATCCGCCGTCGAGTGGCTGCAACGGCTCGACGAGATGCCGAACGAGACGTTCGCGCTGGCCTGGGCGGACGCCGACGTCGCCGTGCAGGCGCAGGCCGGCGCCGCGACCCTCCTCGCACCCACGGACGCCACCTACGCCGTGCGGGCGAGCCGGTTCGCCACCCCGGGGTCGACCCCCGCGCCGAGCTCGACGCCCAACCAGACGCCCTCGGCCACGCAGTCGCCCGCGGCGGGCGACACGGACGGCGGATCGTCCGTCGCCGGTTCCGCGACCGCGACCCCCACCGAGACGCCCACCGCCTCCTCCGGTCCCGCGCCGAGCCCCACGCCCACGGCACCGGCGCTCGCTCCCGTGCCGAGCCTCGCCGACCTCACCGCCTGGGACTACACGATCTCCGGCGTCTCCTGGCCCGCCGCGGGAACCGTGACGTCGGGTGACCTGGGCGTCCTGGCCGCGAGCGGCACCACGACCGCCATCCTCGGGAGCGGCGACGTGCGGTCCACGGGCTCCACGGCGGTGGCCGCCACCGGGACGATCGGCGGCACCTCCGTGCTCGTGACGGACGCCCGGGTCTCCGCGCTCGTCGACCGCGCCCTCTCCGCGGTGACGGACGAGGAGTTCGGGATCGCGCTGGCGCAGCTCTCGGCGACCCTGGCGGCGGACGCGCGTGCGGCCGACGGCCACGTCGTGGTCGCGGGACTGGAGCGCGGCTGGGCGGCATCCGGCGGCCGACTGGGGCAGCTGCTCGACGCGATCCAGGCCCTGCCCTTCACCGACACGGCGGCGCTGGGTGCGGCGTTCGCGACCACGCCCGTGCCCCTCCAGGTCGTCGACCACCCGGAGGATCCCACCCGCGTCCAGCGCGTCGCCGACGCGATGTCGCTCGAGGCCCAGGTGGACGCCTTCACGAAGGCGGTCGAGCGTCCCGAGCTCATCACCGGCCAGCAGCGGATGCTCCTCCTCGCCACGCTCGCGAACCGCTGGCGCGAGGATCCGGATGGGCTGCTGACCGTCCAAGACGGTTACAGCGCCCAGGCCGACGCGCTGCTGGGTTCGGTCGCCATCACCACCCGCCAGAACACCGTCATCAGCGACACCACGAGCCTCCTGATCAACGTGAGCAACGAGCTGGACCAGCCCGTCACCGTGCGCCTGTCGATCATCGCGGGCAGCGGCCGGATCCGCGTCGACGACTCCGCGCTCGTCACGGTCCCCGCGCACGGCAGCGCGTCGGCCCGCCCGCCCATCACCTCCATCTCGAACGGCGACATCGTCGTCACCGCGCGGCTCACGACCGAGGACGGCTCCGTCCAGATCGGCGACAGCGCGCCCGTCGAGCTCTTCATCCGCGCCGGGTTCGAGGCCGTCGTGACCACGCTGTTCGTCACCGCCGTCGCCCTCCTGTTCGGCTTCGGCCTGTTCCGCAGCATCCGCAAGCGCCGTCGCGCCCGCGCCCGGCAGCTCGCCGGCCTGCCCGAGGAGATCGATGACTGACCGGATCGCGCCCCGCACCCCCGGAGCGGGCGCCTCATGACCGGCACGCCGGCCCCGCGCGGAGGCGGCATCGGCCGCGCGTCCGCCCTGCTCGCGTCGGGCACGTTCGTGTCGCGCATCCTCGGCTTCGTCAAGGCCATCGTGCTGCTGCAGACCATCGGCGCCACCCTCGGCAGCTCCAACGCGTTCTCCAACGCGAACCAGCTGCCCAACAACATCTACGTGATCATCGCCGGCGGCGTCCTCAACGCCGTGCTGGTGCCGCAGGTCGTGCGGGCCGCGAAGCACGCCGACGGCGGCGCCGGCTACATCAACAAGCTCGTCACCATCGCGATCGTCGTGCTCGGCGGCGTCACGATCCTCGCGACCGTCGGCGCCCCGGTCGTCTCGCGCCTCTACGCCGCCACCCTGCCGCCGGACGTGTTCGCGCTCGTCGTCGCGTTCGCCTACTGGTGCCTGCCGCAGATCCTCTTCTACGGGCTCTACGCGGTGCTCGGCGAGGTGCTGAACGCCCGGGGGTCCTTCGGGCCGTTCACGTGGGCGCCGGTCCTCAACAACGTGGTCGCCATCGCCGGCCTCCTGGTGTTCCAGGCCATGTTCGGCTCCGGCAGCCGTCCGGTCGACGACTGGAGCATCGACAAGATCGTCGTGCTGGCCGGATCCGCGACCCTCGGCGTCGTGGCCCAGGCGCTCATCCTCTTCGTCTTCTGGCGGCGCGTGGGCCTGCGGTTCCGCTTCGACTTCGCGTGGCGCGGTGTCGGCCTCGGCACCGCGGGTCGCCTCGCCGGGTGGACCTTCGGCATGCTCGTCGTCACGCAGCTGGCCGGCATCGCGCAGTCGAACGTGGCGAACATCGCGGCCACCTCGGACAGCCCGTCGAGCACGATCCTGCTCAACGCGTGGCTCTTCTTCATGCTGCCGCACTCGATCTTCGCGGTCTCCATCGCCACCGCCTACTTCACGCGGATGAGCACGCACGCGGGCGAAGGGGATCACGACAGCATGCGCGCCGATCTCTCCTCGGCCGTCCGGCTCGTCGGCCTCATGACCGTGCTCTCCACCGCGCTCATCGCCGTGCTGGCCGGACCGGTGGCGCGCGTGATGGTCTCGGGCGACATCGGCGAGGTCCGCGGCTACGGCGACGTCCTCATCGCGTTCATCCTCGGCCTGCCAGCGTTCAGCACCCTGTTCGTGCTGCAGCGCGCCTTCTACGCCCTCTCGGACACGCGCACGCCGTTCCTCATCCAGAGCGCGCAGGTCGTGCTGTTCATCGCCGGCGCGCTCGTCATCTCGCAGCAGCCCGTCGAGCGGATCGGCGTCGGCCTCGCGGTGCTGCAGACCGTCACGGTCACCGGGCAGGCCGTGCTGGCCGCTGTGCTCCTCCGCCGGCGCATCGGGCGCATCGACGGGCGCCGCATCCTCCGCAGCGCCGTCCGCTTCGTCGTCGCCGCCGTGCCGGCCGCGCTCGTGGGCATCGCTCTGCTCGCCCTCATCTCGGGCGGCGCGTTCGAGGGCGTGGGCGTCGCGTCGAAGGGGCAGGCGCTCCTCGTCGGGATCCCCCTGGCCGCCGTCATGACGGCCGTCTACCTGGCCGCCCTGGCCGCCATGCGCTCCTCGGAGCTGCAGCAGCTCGCCGGGCCCGTGCTGCGCCGCATCCGCCGCCGCTGACCCCTCGCGCCGCCGCCGGCCGGGCGGGCGCGGATGCCTGCATGTCCCCGCGCCCCCGCCCGGTGGAGGCGGAGGAATAGCCGCTAGCGTGGGTCTGTTGCAGAGGTGAGCGGGCGCCGGCGAGGCGCCCCGCCGAGCAGTGGAGGAGAAGCCGTCGTGCGTCAGATCATCATCATCGGTTCGGGTCCGGCCGGATACACGGCCGCCATCTACGCCGCGCGCGCGAACCTCACGCCCCTCCTCATCGCGAGCTCGGTCGAGGCCGGCGGCGAGCTCATGAACACCACCGAGGTCGAGAACTACCCCGGCTTCACCGACGGCATCCAGGGCCCCGACCTCATGATGGCGATGCAGGCGCAGGCCGAGCGCTTCGGCACCGAGGTCGTCCTCGACGACGTCACCTCCGTCGAGCTCACGGGCGACGTCAAGCGCGTCACCCTCGGCAACGGCGACGTGCACGAGGCGCTCTCGGTCATCGCCGCCACCGGATCCGCGTACCGCAAGCTCGGCCTCCCCGCGGAGGATCGCTTCAGCGGACACGGCGTCTCCTGGTGCGCGACGTGCGACGGCTTCTTCTTCCGCCAGAAGACCATCGCGGTCGTCGGCGGCGGCGACAGCGCCATGGAGGAGGCCACCTTCCTCACGCGCTTCGCGGAGAAGGTCTACGTGATCCACCGCAAGGACTCGCTGCGCGCCTCCAAGATCATGCAGGAGCGCGCGTTCGAGAACCCCAAGATCGAGTTCGTCTGGAACGCGCAGGTGGTCGACATCACGGGTGGCGAGAAGGTCGAGGGCGTCGTCCTCGAGGACACCGTCACGGGCGAGCAGCGACCGCTCGCGCTCGAAGGCCTCTTCATCGCCATCGGCAACGACCCGCGCACGCACCTCTTCCACCAGCAGCTGGAGCTGACCTCCGAGGGCACCATCGCCGTCGACGGCCGGTCGTCGCGCACGAACCTGCCGGGCGTCTTCGCCGCCGGCGACGTCATCGACCCCACCTATCGCCAGGCCGTCACCGCGGCCGCTTCGGGCACCGTCGCGGCGCTCGACGCGGAGCACTTCCTCGCGTCCCTTCCCGATGCGCTGCTCGACGCGGCATCCGACGGACCGGACGGCCCCGCGGGCCACGGTGCGCCGGCCGCCGGCAGCGCGGTGGATCCCGACGGCGAGCTCGTCGGCGCCGACCTCCCGTAGTCCCCGGCGCGACGCCGCGCCCACCCTCACCGGAGGATCCGGGAACCGCCCGGACCCGCAGAACCACACGAAGGAGCACTCATGTCCCACTCCCGCGACGTCACCGACGCCAGCTTCCAGGCCGACGTCCTCGACGCCGAGAAGACCGTCATCGTCGACTTCTGGGCGCCCTGGTGCGGCCCGTGCAAGGCCGTCTCCCCCGTGCTCGACCAGATCGCCGCCGAGAACCCCGGCATCGAGCTCGTCAAGATCGACGTGGACGACAACCCCGAGGTCGCCATGAAGTACAAGATCACGTCGATCCCGGCCATGAAGGTCTTCCAGAAGGGCGAGGTCGTCAAGACCGTCATCGGCGCGAAGCCGAAGCCGGCCCTCGAGCAGGAGTTCGCGGACTTCCTCAAGTAGCCGCCGCTCCCGCCGCACCGGCGACGAGCGTCACCGGAGGGCCCGGCACCGCGAGGTGCCGGGCCCTCCGTCGTCCTCTCGGCCCGCTCCGCCGCCGGGGCCGCTGGACACCGGGATCGCGGACCGCCGCCCGTTAGGCTGGACGGCAATCGGACAGTGAGAGACGTGACGTGACACCTGCAGGCAGCCCCCGTGAATCCGCGGGCACCAACCTCGACCCCTGGTTCCCCCACTACGCGGAGAGGACGTCCGGGCTCAGCGCCTCCGAGGTGCGCGCCCTCTTCGCCGTGGCCTCCCGCCCCGAGGTCGTGTCGCTCGCCGGCGGCATGCCGTTCGTCTCGGCCCTCCCGCAGGAGCTCATCGTCACCGCGATGGAGAAGGTCATGCGCGAGCGCGGCCCCGTCGCGCTGCAGTACGGCGGCGGCCAGGGCACGCCGGAGCTCCGCGAGGACATCCTCGAGATCATGGCCCTCGAGGGCATCCGGGGCAGTGTCGACGACATCGTCACCACCACGGGCTCGCAACAGGCGCTCGACCTCGTCACGAAGCTCTTCATCGACCCGGGCGACGTGATCCTCGCCGAGGCGCCCAGCTACGTCGGCGCGATCGGCGTCTTCCGCAGCTACCAGGCCGTCGTCGAGCACGTCGTCATGGACGACGACGGGCTCGTCCCCGAGGCGCTCCGCGAGGCCATCGCCCGGATCCGCGGCGAGGGGCGCACCATCAAGTTCCTCTACACGGTCCCCAACTTCCACAACCCGGCCGGCGTCACCATGTCGGCCGCGCGCCGCCCGGAGATCCTCGAGATCTGCCGCTCGAACGACATCCTCGTGCTCGAGGACAACCCCTACGGTCTGCTCTGGTTCGACCGTCCGGCCCCGGATGCCATGCGCAGTCTCGACGACGAGGGCGTCATCTACCTCGGCTCGTTCTCCAAGACGCTCGCCCCCGGCTTCCGCGTCGGCTGGGCGCTCGCGCCGCATGCCATCCGCGAGAAGCTGATCCTCGCCCAGGAGTCGGCGGTGCTCTCCCCCAGCTCCTTCAGCCAGCTGATCATCTCCGAGTACCTGCACGCCTCGGATTGGAAGGGCCAGATCGACACCTTCCGCGGGGTGTACCGCGAGCGGCGGGACGCGACGCTCTCCGCGCTGCACGAGCACCTGCCGAGCCTCTCGTGGACCGTGCCGAACGGCGGCTTCTACGTGTGGCTGAAGCTCCCCGAGCAACTCGACTCCAAGCAGATGCTGCCCCGGGCCGTCACCGCGCTCGTCGCGTACACGCCCGGGACCGCGTTCTACGCCGACGGGCGCGGACGCGACGCCATCCGCCTCTCGTTCTGCTATCCGACGCCCGAGCGCATCCGCGAGGGCATCCGGCGCATGGCTGGCGTGATCGACGACGAGATGGACCTCCTGACCACGTTCTCCGGCACAGGCGCCCTCACGTCGCGGCCCACGACGTCCGTCGTCACCCCGCCGCCGGACCTCGACTGACCCTCCGCGTCCACGACCACCGACCGCAACCGGATCGAGCATCATGACCGCACACGAGCCCCTGTCCGTCCTCGTCCTGGCCGGTGGCATCTCCCACGAACGCGACGTCTCGCTCCGCAGCGGTCGCCGCGTCGCGGACGCCCTGCGGGGAGCCGGTGTCCCGGTCTCCCTCCGCGATCCCGACGCCACCCTCCTCGACTTCCTCCGCGACACCCCTCCCGCCGTCGTCTGGCCGGTCCTCCACGGCGCGAGCGGTGAGGACGGTGCGCTCCTGGGGCTCCTCGAGCTCGCCGGCGTGCCCTACGTCGGCTCCTCCGCGAAGGCGGCGCGGCTCGCGTGGGACAAGCCGACCGCGAAGGCCATCGCGGAGTCCGCCGGCATCCGCACGCCGCGTTCCGTGACCCTCCCGAAGGACACCTTCCGTGAGCTCGGCGCCGCGGCCGTCTTGCGCCTCGTCGCCGAGACCGTGCCCGCTCCCTACGCCGTGAAGCCGGCCCGTGGTGGGTCGGCTCAGGGCGTCACGATCGTGGATGATGCGCGCGCCCTCCCGCGGGCCATGGTGGATGCGTACACCTACGGCGACGTCGCCCTGATCGAGGAGCTCGTCTCCGGGACCGAGGTCGCGATCGGCGTCCTCGACACGGGCGACGGACCCGCGGCCCTGCCGGCGACCGAGATCGTCCCCACATCAGGCGTGTACGGCTACGAGGCCCGCTACAACGCGGGTCTCACACGGTTCTACACCCCCGCGCGCATCTCCCCCGAGGCTGCGGATGCGGCGTCCGCGGCGGCGGTCGGCATCCACCGCGCGCTGGGCATCGGCCAGATGTCGCGCGTGGACGTCATCATCGATGTGGCGGGCGAGCCCTGGTTCATCGAGGTGAACGTGATCCCCGGCCTGACGGAGACGTCGTTGCTCCCGCAGGGCCTGGCTGCCGCGGGCGTCGAGGTGGGCGACCTCTACCGTCGCCTCGCCGAGGCGGCGCGCAGGACGTCTCCCGGCGCCTGACGCCCGTTCACCGCGTCACGGGAGACGGTCACCGCACGGCCGCCTCCCCCGGCGTCAACTCGCGTCGGAATCCGGGGCACCCATCTCCTGGGCGATCCGCGTCAAGTCCCCCAGCGTCGCGAAGTCGATGACGATCTGGCCCTTCTGCGCCGACATCGTCACCCGCACGCGCGTGTTGAGATGATCGCCGATGCGCTGCGCGGTCTCGTCCAGATGGGCGTTGCGCGCCGATGTCGCGCTCTTGCGCGGCGTGGTGGTGCGCTGCCCCCGCTGCGCGGCCGCTTCCGCCGCACGCACGGAGAGATCCTCGTTGACGATCTTGTCCGCGAGGTGGCGCATGGCGTCCTCATCCCCGGATGACAGGATCGCGCGTGCATGCCCCGCGGACAGCACCCCCGCGGCGACGCGGTGCTGGACGTCCTCGGGGAGGCGCAGCAGCCGGATCGTGTTGGTGATCTGCGGCCGTGACCGCCCGAGTCGCTGGGCCAGCTCGTCCTGGGTGATGGCGAAGTCGGCGAGGAGCTGCTGGTACGCGCTCGCCTCCTCGAGCGGATTCAGCTCGGAGCGGTGCAGGTTCTCGAGCAACGCGTCCCGCAGCATCGACTCATCCGCGGTGTCCTTGATGACAGCCGGGATGGTGTCCAACCCCAGCTCCTTGGTCGCGCGCAGGCGGCGCTCCCCCATCACCAGCTCGTACTTGGCTCGGCCGTCCCCGTCGGTGCCCAGGGGGCGGACGACGATCGGCTGCAGCACACCGTACTCGCGGATGGAGACGATCAGCTCCTGGAGCTCCTCCTGGCGGAAGTCCGTACGCGGCTGCTGGGCGTTGGGCGTGATGTCCGCCGGATTGAGGTTGGCCAGTCGTGCCCCGGGAACGGCGACGAGCTCTGGTCCGCCCTGGTCGTCGGCACTGGCGGACGTACCGCCCTGCACTCCGGACGGCGCTCCTGCGCCGATGCTGTCGGGGAAGAAGACATCCACGGGACGGCTTCGCTCGTCGGACGTGGGAATGAGGGCGCCGATGCCGCGACCCAGTCCGGTTCTCTTGGTTGCCATTACTTCGGGGCTCCTCGGTGTGCGATCTCGGCTGCCGCCTCCAGGTAGGACAGCGCGCCAGGTGAGTTGGGGTCGTAGCTGATGACGCTCTGGCCGTAGCTGGGCGCCTCGCTGATGCGTACGGATCTCGGGATGAGCGTCGTGAGCGTCTCCCGCGGGAAGTGCTCTCGTACCTCCGCGGCGACTTGCTGCGCGAGGTTCGTCCGTCCGTCGTACATGGTCAGGAGGATCGTGGACATGGCGAGATCCGGGTTCAGGTGCTGTGAGATGAGCTCGATGTTGGCGAGCAGCTGACTGAGCCCCTCCAGTGCGTAGTACTCGCACTGGATCGGGATCAGCACCTCCCTAGCGGCACCGAACGCATTGATGGTGAGCAGCCCGAGCGAAGGGGGGCAGTCGATCAGCACGTAGTCGAGGACGCGACCGGTGTCCGACGACAGGAAGGCGTCCAACGCCATTCGCAGTCGCCGTTCCCTCTGTTGCAGTGTGACGAGTTCGATCTCCGCGCCAGCGAGGTGGATCGTGGCCGGGACGCAGAAGAGCGTGTCGAATTCAGGGCTTCGCTGCAGCGCATCCTCCATCGGCACGTCGTTCACGAGCACGTCGTAGACGCTCATCAATTCACTGGAGCGGTCTGCGCCCAGCGCCGTCGACGCGTTCCCCTGCGGATCCAGGTCGATGACGAGAGTGCGCGACCCGGACTTCGCGAGGGCGGCGGCCAGATTGACCGTGGAGGTCGTCTTCCCCACGCCGCCCTTCTGGTTGGCGATCGTGAAGACGCGCGTGCGTGTCGGTCGGGGCAGGACGAGCCCGACAAGAGCCTTGCGCCGGCGACTGGTCTCGGAAAGCTCTCGTGCGATGGGGCTGAGGTCGTCATCCATGCGTGTCACTCCGTCGGGGGATCGCTGTCGGCAATGCGTTTCGATGGTGCGGATGTTTCACGTGGAACATGTCGGTCCTGTGCGCGGCAATCTCGGACTGAATACAGGCATGATCAGCACCTCCTCATGCCGGAGGCACGCGGATTCACGCGACGCGAGCACGGATCACCCGTGTCACCTCATCGACCTGTCCTGTACCGAGCGTGATGACCTCGACGTCCTCGAGGTGATGCTTGCGAATGGCCTTGCTCGCCGCCTCGACCTCTCGTTCGGCGTTGGCGCCCTTCATGAGCACGAGTTCACCCCCGGTCTTCACCAGCGGAACCGTGAGCGGGATCAGTTTCGAGAATGCGCTGACCGCGCGGGCGGTGACCTGGTCCAGGCTGAATTCCGATGCGACATCCTCAGCGCGTGCACGTCGTACCTGGACGTTGCCCAGCCCCAAGTGGACCACCTGTTCGTCAAGCCAGGCGACGCGCCTCTCCATGGGTTCGATGAGGACGAAATCCACATCCGGGCGGACTATCGCCAGTACCAGTCCGGGAAGCCCTGCCCCCGTGCCGATGTCCCCTACCAGTCCCGGCCTCAGGAGCGGCGCGACCAGCGCGGAGTTGATGATGTGCCTCGTCCACAGCCGAGGCGGTTCGAGTGGTCCGATGAGACCGAGTTCCTCTCCCCTGCTCCCTAGTTGAGATGCGAATTCTCGGGCGATGAGGACACGATCTCCAAATAGAGGCGCGGCTACCAGAGGCTCTTGCTCCACACTCGTGTGCTCGGGCATCGTGTGTCCATCCTGGTCGTGAGGCGCTGCGGCAACGCGCCGGGCATGAAGCCGAACGATCACCCCTGAGGGCTGAGGCGCGCACGTGCCGCACGGAGAGTTTAGCGTCGATCCGCAGGGGTCCCGTCACGTGCCTTCCGATGCCCCGACTCCGCGACCGGGATCAGCGCCGGCTATGTTTCACGTGAAACCCCTGGCGGATCAGAGCGACTCCGGCAGGTCCCGCCCGCCCTGATCTCACGACTCGACACGCGTGCGCAGCGCGTCCGTTTCACGTGAAACATCCCCGCTAAGACGCTCCGGAGGTCGAGGGTGTTCGAGCCGGTCCTTCCGGGTTCCGGAGACGAGACTCCGGTGACTGCTTCAGATTCCCGGCGTCAGGCTCACCACCGGGCACTCCGGCAGAGAGGACACCATCGGTCATCCCGCTGTCAAGCGGTATTTTGCTAACACACACGTGCAACCAAGAAGTTGAAGACAGGACGGAGGACGCAGATGAGGCCCGGTCGGACGACCGGGCCTCATCTCTCGCGTTCCAGCTCTCACGCCTTCGTGATCACCGTGTGACGATCCCGTCCCTCACCCTCGGACTCGGAGGTGTAACCACGCTCAGCCACGATGTCATGCACGAGCTTCCGCTCGTAGGAGGACATCGGCGGCAGGGACGCGCTCGAGGACCCGGCGGAGATGCGCTCGATGGCCCGGTCGACCAGCTGCGCGAGCTCCACCTGACGCGCATCCCGTGATCCCCCGACGTCGAGGATCAGACGGCTGAACACCCCCGTCTTGTTCTGCACCGCGAGACGCGTGAGCTCCTGGAGCGCCGTGACCGTCTCCGGGTTCGACAGCAGGCGCAGGTCCTCCGAGTCAGCGGCATCCACCGAGACGTACGCGCGGCCCCCACGCTGGTCGATGTCGATGTCACCGTCCAGGTCGCAGATGTCGAGGAGCTCCTCGATGTAGTCCGCGGCGATGTCGCCTTCGTCTCCGCCGACGGCCGTGACCTCGATCTCGTCCCCGGTCGCCGCAGCGTCAACCTGCTCGGTGTCGTTGGTCACATCGGTCATCGGCTCTTCGATCCCGACTGCTTCTTCGAGCGGTTCTTGCCGACCGGCTGCTGACGCTGCGCCGGCTTGCGCTCCTCGACGAGGATGGTCGACGACTCCGTCGATGTCTCAGGAGCGACGAACTTGCCCTTGCGCGCCAATCGCGCCTCGCGAGCGCGTGCAGCTTCGCTGCCGGGCGTGGGCATGTTGCGGATGACGAGGAACTGCTGGCCCATCGTCCAGAAGTTCGAGACGAGCCAGTAGAACATCACGCCGAGCGGGAAGGCGATGCCGGACACGGCGAACACCAGGGGAAGGATGTACAGCAGGATGCGCTGCTGCTTGAACATCGGGCTGGCCTTGGTCTCCTCGGACATGTTCTTGGCCATGATCTGCAGCTGCGTGATGAACTGCGACGCGGTCATGAGGATGACCATCGTGGTCGCGATGACGATGACCCTCGCGTTGCCGTCAGCCGTGGAGATCGCCGACTGCAGGGGAGCGCCGAGGAACGACGACTCCCCGAAGGAACGGGACAGGTCCGCGTTGAGCAGTCCGATGCCCGGGAGCTCTTCGACGGCCGCACGATGCAGCACGGAGTAGAGCGAGAAGAAGATCGGCATCTGCAGGAGCAGCGGGAGACAGCTGCTGAGCGGGTTGGTGCCCGTGTCCTTGTACAGCGCCATGGTCTCGCGGGACATCGCCTCACGCGAGAACTGGTCGCGCTTGCCCTTGTACTTGTCCTGGATCTTCTTCAGCTGCGGAGCGACCTCCATCATTCGGCGCTGGTTCTTGATCTGGCGCACGAAGATCGGGATGAGCGCCGCGCGGACCACGAGGACGAGGCCGACGATCGAGAGCACCCACGTGGCGCCGTTGTTGGGATCCAGGCCGATGCTGGTCCAGAGCGTGTGGAAGCCGACCAGGATGAGTTCGATGACCCACTTGATCGGCCACAGGATGGTTCCGAGGAAGTCCATGAGGTGGTCGTTAGCCCTTTCCGTGGCTGGGTGCGACGACGAATCCGAGCCTCGTGCGCCGATACTGCTGGACCCCACGAGCAGGGACGTCGTCGATGCCGCCCTCCGCCCAGGGATTGCACCTGCACACGCGCCATGCGGCCAGGAGACCACCGTGGAGGAGCCCGTGCTCCTGGACGGCCTCGAGGCCGTAGGCGGAACAGGACGGGTAGTACCTGCAGACGTCCCCGTAGAGCGGGGAGACCACGCGTCGATAGAGCGCGATCACAGCGATGGCGGCGTTCCGGGGCGCTAGGACGACGGAGGTCAGTACCCTCTTCATATCGTCCTCACGGCCCGCGTCACGGCTGACGCCATCTCCTCCTGCAGGGTATCCCACGGTGTCCGCTCCATGCCTGGCAGTACGCGGATCACGATGGACGTGCCCGGAGGGACGCGGGGAAGGAGACCGGCCGACACGGCCTTCAGCCGCCTGCGGACCAGGTTCCGGGTGACGGCGTTGCCGACCTTCTTCGACACGATGAACCCGAATCGGGTCGGCGCATCCGCTGGGCCGGCGAGCGCGGACACGACCGCGGTCCCCGTGGTCGTCCGGCGACCCCGTCTGACGATGGTGCGGTAGTCCGCACCGCTCGTCACGCGGTTCCGCCGAGCGAGCACGTGCTACGCGGAGAGCTCGGTGCGCCCCTTGCCACGGCGGGCGGCGAGGATGGCACGACCGGCGCGGGTGCGCATGCGAAGGCGGAAGCCGTGCTTCTTGGCCTTCTTGCGGTTGTTCGGCTGGAAGGTGCGCTTGCTCACGGTGAGTCTCCACTCAGGTTGGTCCACGGGGCCGACGAGTGCGGCTGGGAAGATGGGGCAGCCTCGAAGGGCTGGGTCAACTGCCTAAATCTACGGGGCGGGGGGCCTCCGGTCAAACCCGCGGGGCGGATCGTGATTATCCACACAGATCGGCCATCGGCCGGTATCGACATGCCGCCGTCGATAGGGTCGATTTGTCCGGATCTCCGACAGTGGCTACCGTGTGGCGTGGCCGCGACGCGTCGGGGATCGCCCGCGCGGTGCTGACGGCCCGTTCGCACACAGGGTGCATAACCCTGTGAGTAACTATGCTGTCCGCGGTCGCGGTACCGGGATGGTCCGCACCCTCGGAGCCTCCGGGGACGGACGCCGCACGCACGACCGCGACGCCCTTCCAGCGTCGACAGCAGTCCGCGCACCGCGTGGCGGCCCCGGCACCAGCCGCGGGACCGAGCCTGGTGACGGCAGATGGGGAAACATGTCCGACCGCTCCGACCCGACGCACGCGATCTGGCAGAAGGTGCTCGCCGCCCTCACCGCGGACGACCGGATCACCCCGCAGCTGCACGGCTTCATCAGCCTGGTGGAGCCGAAGGGCGTCATGACCGGCACGCTCTACCTCGAGGTGCCGAACGACCTCACCCGGGGCATGCTCGAGCAGCGCATCCGGGTGCCCCTCCTCAATGCCATCGGGTCGCTCGACGAGGCGGCCGGCGTGAGCAACTTCGCCATCGTCGTCAACCCCGAGATCGCGCAGGACGCCTTCGCCCAGCACCCCGAGCCCGCGGAGCAGCCCTATATCGAGACGCCCACCATCACCGCGCCCGCCGACAACCCGGGTCTGCCGGCGTCGCCCTCCCGCGGCGATTCGCGCCTCAACCCGAAGTACGGCTTCGACACCTTCGTGATCGGCGGGTCCAACCGCTTCGCGCACGCCGCAGCCGTCGCCGTGGCCGAGGCCCCGGCCAAGGCCTACAACCCGCTCTTCATCTACGGCGACTCCGGCCTCGGCAAGACGCACCTGCTGCACGCCATCGGTCACTACGCCATCAGCCTGTACCCGGGGATCCGGGTGAGGTACGTGAGCTCCGAGGAGTTCACCAACGACTTCATCAACTCGATCGCGAACAACCGGTCGTCGCTGTTCCAGTCGCGGTACCGCGACAACGACATCCTCCTGATCGACGACATCCAGTTCCTCCAGGGCAAGGACTCCACGCAGGAGGCCTTCTTCCACACCTTCAACACGCTCCACGACCACAACAAGCAGGTGGTCATCACGAGCGACCTGCCGCCGAAGCACCTGACGGGGTTCGAGGACCGCATGCGCTCGCGCTTCGAGTGGGGCCTCATCACGGACGTCCAGGCGCCCGACCTCGAGACGCGCATCGCGATCCTCCGCAAGAAGGCGCAGAGCGAGAAGCTCCAGGTGCCGGACGACATCCTCGAGTACATGGCCACCAAGGTCACGTCGAACATCCGCGAGCTCGAGGGCACCCTCATCCGCGTCACGGCGTTCGCGAGCTTGAACAAGACGCCCGTCGACCTGGCCCTCGTTCAGACCGTGCTGAAGGACCTCATCACGCTCGACGAGGACAACGTCATCGCGCCGGTCGACATCATCAACCACACCGCGGCCTACTTCAAGCTCACGGTCGACGACCTCTACGGCTCCTCCCGCTCGCAGGCCGTCGCCACCGCCCGCCAGATCGCCATGTACCTCTGCCGCGAGCTGACGAACCTCTCCCTGCCGAAGATCGGCCAGCTGTTCGGCAACCGCGACCACACGACGGTGATGTACGCCAACAAGAAGATCACCGAGCTCATGAAGGAGCGCCGCTCCATCTACAACCAGGTGACGGAGCTGACCAGCCGGATCAAGCAGAACCACCGCTACGGCAAGATGTGACGCCCTCTGCACGGGCGGCAGGAGCACGTGCAGGGATGGAGCAGCGAAGGGGTCGGACCACGTGGTCCGACCCCTTCTGTGCGTCCACGGAGGGACGGCCGAGAGCCCATCGCACCGCTGAGGGCGTCGGCGGCGTCCGACCGTGCCCCCACCGGCGCCGAGAGAGGGCCGACAGGGGCAGGATCCGCCGTTCCCCACAGTGTGCACAGAGTGTGGATAACTGTGGAGAACCGCCGGAGCCGATGTGGGTTCGCGGACCCGGCCTGTGGAACCGGGATCCTCGCTGCATCGGCAGTCCGCCGAGTCCCCAGGCAGCTCCACACCCGCCCCACATCTTGCAGACGTGTAGTTCCCTCTCGATCACCGGGACTCCGGGAGTTGTCCACAGATTCCACAGCGGTTAAGACTATTGATCCTTAAACCCTTCATTGGATGTCGCCCAAGAACCTCAGGGTGTGGAGGGATCGACGGTCGTGGGGTCCCCCGTCGGCACGGCTAGCATTGACCGACAAATCTTCCGCTCATCGAGGGGTCCACAACGTGAAGTTCCAAGTCAACAGGGACGTCTTCAGCGAGGCGGTGTCCTTCGCCGTCAAGCTCCTGCCGCAGCGCACGACCCTCCCGATCCTGAGCGGAGTGCTCATCGAGGCGACCGAGGACGGACTGACGCTGTCGTCGTTCGACTACGAGGTCTCGGCGCGCACGCAGATCCAGGCTGACATCGAGGAGCCCGGGCGCGTCCTGGTCTCCGGCCGTCTCCTCGCCGACATCGCCAACCGGCTCCCCAACGCCCCGGTCCGCTTCACGACCGAGGAGTCGAAGATCACCGTCTCGTGCGGCTCCGCGCACTTCACGCTGCTGAGCATGCCGGTCGAGGAGTACCCGACGCTGCCGCAGATCTCGGAGCAGTCCGGCCTCCTGCCGGCAGAGCAGTTCGCGGCAGCCGTCTCGCAGGTCGCCGTCGCCGCCTCGCGCGACGACGTGACGCCCGTGATCACCGGCGTGCAGCTCGAGGTGGGGGAGACCAGCCTCGGCCTCATCGCCACCGACCGCTACCGGGTCGCCGTGCGCGAGATCGACTGGGACGGGGGAGACTCCGCGACCGACGGCACGAGCCGCACCGCGCTCGTCCCCGCCCGCACGCTGCAGGAGATCGGGAAGACCTTCGGCCACAGCGGCACCATCTCGGTCGCCATCACGGACACCGACGACCGCCAGCTCATCGCCTTCAGCGCGGACAGGAAGACCGTCACGTCCCTGCTGATCCGCGGCAACTTCCCCCCGGTCAAGCGCCTGTTCCCCGAGACGGTCGACAACTACGCGGTCATCAACACCGCCGACCTCATCGAGGCGACGCGCCGCGTCCAGCTGGTGCTGGAGCGCGAGGCGGCCCTGCGCTTCACCTTCACGATCGACGGGCTGACGCTCGAGGCGATCGGCTCCGAGCACGCGCAGGCATCGGAGAACATCGACGCCCTCCTCACCGGCGTCGACACCGTGGTGTCGCTGAAGCCCCAGTTCCTGCTGGACGGCCTCGGCGCCGTCCACTCCGAGTTCGTCCGCCTCTCGTTCACGAAGACGGACAACCCCAACAAGCCCGGCCCCGTGCTCATCACGAGCCAGTCCTCCAAGGACCAGGCCGGTGCTGACAACTACCGGTACCTGCTGCAGCCCAACCTGTTGCTGCGCTAGACCGCGATCAAGGAGAGAACATGCACATCGGACTCGTCGGACTCGGCAAGATGGGCGCCCGCATGCGCGCGCGCCTCGAGGCGAACGGCATCGAGGTGACCGGATACGACACCAATCCCGACGTCTCCGACGTGGCCACCCTCGACGACCTCGCCGCCGCTCTGCCCGCCCCGCGCCTCGTCTGGGTCATGGTCCCGGCCGGCAAGGTCACGCAGAACGTCGTCGGCGACCTCGCCCGCATCCTGCAGCCGGGCGATCTCGTGATCGATGGCGGCAACTCCAAGTTCACGGACGACTTCGCCCACGCGGGCCTGCTGAAGGAGAAGGGCATCGACTTCGTCGACGCCGGCGTCTCCGGCGGTGTGTGGGGCCTCGAGAACGGCTATGGCCTCATGGTCGGCGGCCCCGTCGAGCAGGTCCAGCGCGCGATGCCCGTCTTCGACGCGCTGCGTCCGGAGGGTCCCCGCGAGGAGGGCTTCGTGCACGTGGGCGACTCCGGCGCGGGTCACTACGCGAAGATGGTCCACAACGGCATCGAGTACGCCATGATGCAGTCCTTCGCCGAGGGCTACGAGCTCCTCGCGGCGCGCACGGACATCATCAAGGACGTCACGGGCACGTTCGAGGCGTGGCAGCGCGGCACGGTCGTCCGCTCATGGCTGCTCGAGCTCCTGGTCAAGGCGCTCAAGGAGGACCCGGGCTTCGAGGACATCGAGGGCTTCGTGCAGGACTCCGGCGAGGGCCGGTGGACGATCGAGGAGGCGCTCGACAACGCCGTCCCGATGCCCGCCATCAGCGCGTCGATCTTCGCGCGCTTCTCCTCCCGCCAGGAGGACTCCCCGGCCATGAAGGCCGTCGCGGCGCTGCGCAACCAGTTCGGCGGCCACTCGGTGCAGAAGAAGTCCTGACCACCGGATGATCGTCCGTCACCTCTCCCTGGGTGACTTCCGCAACTACACCCGCGCGGACGTCGCGCTCCTGCCCGGCGCCACCCTCTTCGTGGGGAGCAACGGGCAGGGTAAGACGAACCTGGTGGAGGCGCTGGGCTTCCTGAGCACGCTCGGGTCGCACCGCGTCTCCACCGACCAGGCGCTCATCCGGCAGGGCGCGGACTCGGCCGTCATCCGGGCGCTGCTGCAGCACGCGGGCCGGGAGCTCCGGGTGGAGGTGCAGATCAACCGCTCGTCGGCGAACCGGGCGCAGGTGAACAGCACCCCGACCAAGCCGCGGGAGCTCCCGCGGTACTTCTCGAGCGTGCTCTTCGCGCCGGAGGACCTGGCTCTCGTGCGCGGGGATCCGTCGGGACGGCGACGGTTGCTCGACCAGCTGCTCGTGCTGCGCGCACCACGGCTCTCCGGCGTGCTGTCGGACTACGACCGGGCGTTGAAGCAGCGGAACACCCTGCTCAAGTCCGCTCGGGCGCGGGGGATGAAGGCCGACCAGCTCGGCACCCTCGACATCTGGGACGAGCGGCTCGTCACGATCGGCTCGCAGATCATCGCGGCGCGCGGCGCCCTGGTCGAGGCGCTCCAGCCGGAGCTCGCGCGCGCGTACCTGGCGGTGGCGGGATCCGACCACGGCCCGTCGGCGCGCCCGGAGCTGAGCATCCTGGCGGACGACCCGGGCGAGGACGACGTCGTGGACGAGTCGGGAGCACGCGACGGCGGGAGCTTCACCCGGACGGAGGACGTCGTCCCCGTGTTCGCGTCCGCCATCGCCCGGATGCGGCCCCGCGAGCTCGAGCGGGGGCTGACCCTGGTCGGACCGCACCGCGACGACCTCCTGTTCCGGCTCAACAGGTTACCGGCGAAGGGCTACGCCAGCCACGGGGAGTCGTGGTCGTTCGCGCTGGCGCTCAAGCTCGCGTCGGCCGAGCTGCTGCGCCGTGACTCGCAGACGGGGGATCCGGTGCTGATCCTCGATGACGTCTTCGCCGAGCTCGACCAGGCCAGACGCGGGCGCCTCGCGGACGCGGTCACCGGGTTCGAGCAGGTGCTCATCACGGCCGCGGTGTTCGAGGACGTGCCGGAGCACCTGGCCGCGAACGCCGTGCACATCCGGGCGGGCGAGATCGTGGCGGCGCCGCGGCCGGGCGACGACGACGGGGGAGACGCGTGATCCCCCGCGCGGCCGACGGCGGACCGCTCCCCGAGTCCGAGGCGGTCGCCGTCTACCGTCGCTTCCGTCGTGTGTTCGGCGACGCGTCCGTGCGGTCGCCGTCCGCACGCAAGCGACGGGAGCAGAAGGCGGGCAGCTCGCCGTTCCAGCCCGGACGGGATCCCGATTCCCTCGGGAACGTCATGGACTCCCTGACCTCGCGGATGGGGTGGACCTCCTCGCTGTCGCAGGCCGAGCTCATGGCGGCGTGGACGACGATCGCCGGCGAGGAGACCGCCGTGCACTCGTCCCCCGTCGGCATCGAGGACGGCCTCCTCACGGTCGAGTGCGAGTCGACGGCGTGGGCGACGCAGCTGCGGCTGATGCGCGTGGAGATCACCACGCGCATCGCCGAGCGCTTCCCGGACGCCGGCATCCGGTCGATCCGCTTCCAGGGGCCCAACGCCCCGTCCTGGAAAAAGGGTCCCAGGTCGATCCCAGGGCGGGGCCCGCGCGATACCTACGGCTAGGGAGGCGAATCAGGTCACCCCCGCCACGAAAACGCGTCAGACGGCCGGATAGGCGGTGCGAAGCGTACTCCTGCGATAGAATGAGGGGTCGCCCGCAGTCCAGGGACGACGGTCCCCGGATCACCACGTGATCCGCGCGCGTCCGCCGTCGGGCAGGGGCGCGTCGACGCGGCAGGAGCCACCACTTCATGACATCGGATGCCTCACAGGACCTCCCCGACGACTCCACCCCCGACGAGGTGGAGGTCGAGGAGACGCACAACGACTCCGACCACATCACCCGCCAGCAGGTGAGCAACGACTACGGCGCCAACGAGATCCAGGTGCTCGAGGGCCTCGAGGCCGTCCGCAAGCGACCCGGCATGTACATCGGGTCCACCGGACCGCGCGGCCTGCACCACCTGGTGAGCGAGATCGTCGACAACTCCGTCGACGAGGCCCTCGCCGGGTTCGCCAGCGACATCCAGATCACCATGCGGAAGGACGGCGGCATCCGCGTCGTCGACGACGGCCGCGGGATCCCGGTGGACATCCACCCGGTCGAGGGCATCTCGACGGTCGAGCTCGTCCTCACCAAGCTGCACGCCGGCGGCAAGTTCGGCGGCGGCGGATACGCGGTGTCCGGCGGCCTGCACGGCGTCGGCAGCTCCGTCGTGAACGCGCTGTCGGAGCGCCTCGACGTCGAGGTCCGCCGCCAGGGTGCCGTCTGGCGCCAGAGCTTCACCATCGGCGTGCCGGATGCGCCCCTCCAGAAGGGCGAGGGCTCCACGGAGACCGGCACCACGATCACCTTCTGGCCGAGCCGCGAGATCTTCGAGACCGTCGAGTTCGACTACGACACGCTCCGCGCGCGCTTCCAGCAGATGGCCTTCCTCAACAAGGGCCTCGCCCTCACGCTGCACGACGAGCGCGAGGAGGACGGCGCCGAGCACCGCACCGAGAAGTTCCTCTACGAGCGCGGTCTCGTCGACTACGTCGAGCACCTGGTGAAGGCCAAGAAGACCGAGGTCGTCAACGCCGACGTCATCGCCTTCGAGTCCGAGGACACGGTCAAGAAGATCAGCCTCGAGGTCGCGATGCAGTGGACCACCTCCTACACGGAGAGCGTCCACACCTACGCGAACACCATCAACACGCACGAGGGCGGCACGCACGAGGAGGGCTTCCGCGCGGCGCTCACCACGCTGGTGAACCGCTACGCGCGCGAGAACAAGCTGCTCCGCGAGAAGGACGAGAACCTCACGGGCGACGACGTGCGCGAGGGTCTCACGGCCGTCATCTCCGTGAAGCTCGGCGAGCCGCAGTTCGAGGGCCAGACCAAGACGAAGCTCGGCAACACCGAGGCGAAGGCCTACGTGCAGCGCATCGTCGGCCAGCAGCTCGGCGACTGGCTCGAGAAGAACCCGTCGCAGGCGAAGGACATCATCCGCAAGGGGATGCAGGCGTCGCAGGCACGGCTGGCTGCGCGCAAGGCGCGCGAGCAGACCCGACGCAAGGGCCTGCTCGAGTCCGGCGGCATGCCCGGCAAGCTCAAGGACTGCCAGAGCAAGGACCCGGCGCTCAGCGAGGTGTTCCTGGTCGAGGGCGACTCGGCCGGCGGATCCGCGGTGCAGGGCCGCAACCCCACGACCCAGGCGATCCTGCCGCTTCGAGGCAAGATCCTCAACGTCGAGAAGGCCCGGCTCGACCGTGCGCTGCAGAACAACGAGGTCCAGTCGATGATCACCGCCTTCGGTGCGGGCATCGGCGAGGACTTCAACGCCGAGAAGGTCAGGTACCACAAGATCGTGCTGATGGCCGACGCGGACGTCGACGGCCAGCACATCACGACGCTGCTGCTCACGCTGCTCTTCCGCTACATGCGGCCGCTCATCGAGCTGGGCTACGTGTACCTCGCGCAGCCGCCGCTGTACCGGCTCAAGTGGTCGAACGCCGACCACCAGTACGTCTACACGGACGCCGAGCGCGACGCGCTCCTCGCGCACGGGCAGGCCAACGGCAAGCGGATCCCGAAGGACAACGGCATCCAGCGCTACAAGGGCCTCGGCGAGATGGACTACAAGGAGCTGTGGGAGACCACCATGGATCCGGCCACCCGCACGCTCATGCAGGTGACGCTCGACGACGCCGCGGGTGCCGACGAGGTCTTCTCGACGCTGATGGGCGAGGACGTCGAGTCCCGTCGCAGCTTCATCCAGCGCAACGCCAAGGACGTCAGGTTCCTCGACATCTGATCGACCGGGCGGCGGTACGGCCCCATGCCGACCGCCGCCCCATGCCGACCCCACGATCCACCGACCTCTGAACGGGACCTCCATGGCCGACGACAACACTCCGGACGACGAGCAGGGCACGGGGGCGACCCCGGACGACGAGCAGGCATCGTCGATCGACGACGCTCTCCCGCAGGAAGGCGTGACGCCGGCGTCCTCCGCCTCCGCGGCGTCCGACTCCCTGCCGGGCGCCATCATCGACCCCGACGCCACGGTCGTCGTCACGCACGACCGCATCGAGCAGGTCGACCTCCAGCTCGAGATGCAGCGCTCCTTCCTCGACTACGCGATGAGCGTCATCGTGCAGCGCGCGCTCCCCGAGGTGCGCGACGGCCTGAAGCCCGTGCACCGTCGCGTGATCTACGCCATGTACGACGGCGGCTACCGCCCGGACCGCTCCTTCTTCAAGTCGGCCCGCGTGGTCGGCGAGGTCATGGGGCAGTTCCACCCGCACGGCGACTCGTCCATCTACGACGCGCTGGTGCGCCTCGTCCAGCCGTGGAGCCTGCGCTACCCGCTCGCGCTCGGCCAGGGCAACTTCGGGTCCGCCGGCAACGACGGCGCCGCGGCCCCTCGCTACACCGAGACCAAGATGGCCCCGCTCGCCATGGAGATGGTCCGGGACATCACCGAGGACACGGTCGACTTCCAGGACAACTACGACGGCCGCACGCTCGAGCCGAAGATCCTGCCGTCGCGCTTCCCGAACCTGCTGGTGAACGGATCCGTCGGCATCGCGGTCGGCATGGCCACCAACATCCCGCCGCACAACCTCCGTGAGGTCGCGGCCGGCGCGCAGTGGCTGCTCGCGCACCCGGACGCGAACCGGGAGGAGCTCCTCGAGGCGCTGCTCGAGCGGATCAAGGGACCCGACTTCCCGACCGGCGCCCAGGTGCTCGGCACCAAGGGCATCATCGACGCGTACCGGACGGGCCGCGGCTCCATCACGATGCGCGCGGTCGTCGCGGTCGAGGAGATCCAGGGCCGTGTGTGCCTCGTGGTCACCGAGCTCCCGTACCAGGTGAACCCCGACAACCTCGCGATCAAGATCGCCGAGCTCGTGAAGGACGGCAAGCTCGGCGGCGTCGCCGACATCCGCGACGAGACCTCCGGCCGCACCGGCCAGCGCCTCGTGATCGTGCTCAAGCGCGACGCCGTCGCGAAGGTCGTGCTGAACAACCTCTACAAGCACACGCAGCTGCAGGAGAACTTCGGCGCGAACATGCTCGCGATCGTCGACGGGATCCCCCGCACGCTCGCGCTCGACGGCTTCATCTCCGCGTGGGTCGACCACCAGATCGACGTCATCGTCCGCCGCACGCAGTACCGGCTCAACGAGGCGGAGGCGCGTGCCCACATCCTGCGCGGCTACCTCAAGGCGCTCGACGCCCTGGACGACGTCATCGCCCTGATCCGCCGGTCCGAGACCGTCGAGGTCGCCCGCAGCGGCCTGATGAAGCTGCTCGACATCGACGAGCTCCAGGCCAACGCGATCCTCGAGATGCAGCTCCGCCGCCTCGCCGCGCTCGAGCGCCAGAAGATCCAGGACCAGGCGGCCGAGCTCGAGGAGCGCATCGCCGAGTACAAGCACATCCTGGCCACGCCCACCGTGCAGCGGGAGATCATCAGCACCGAGCTGCAGGAGATCACCGACAAGTACGGCGACGACCGGCGCACGGAGATCATGCTCGGCTTCGACGGCGACATGAGCATGGAGGACCTCATCCCCGAGGAGGAGATGGTGGTCACCGTCACCCGCGGCGGGTACATCAAGCGCACGCGCATCGACAACTACCGGAGCCAGCACCGTGGCGGCAAGGGCGTCCGCGGCGCGCAGCTCCGTGCGGACGACGTGGTCGAGCACTTCTTCGTCACGACCACGCACCACTGGCTCCTCTTCCTCACGGACAAGGGCCGCGTCTACCGCGCCAAGGCGTACGAGCTGCAGGAGGCCGGCCGCGACGCCAAGGGCCAGCACGTGGCAAACCTGCTCGCCATGCAGCCGGACGAGGAGATCCAGCAGGTCCTCGACATCCGCGACTACCAGGTGGCGCAGTACCTCGTGCTCGCCACCCGCGACGGCCTGATGAAGAAGACGGCCCTCACGGAGTACGACACGAACCGCACCGGCGGCATCATCGCGATCAACCTCCGCGACGGCGACGCGCTCGTCTCGGCGCTCCTCGTGGACGAGGACGACGATCTGCTCCTCGTGTCGCGCAAGGGCATGTCGCTGCGGTTCTCCGCCGACAACCAGGCGCTCCGTCCGATGGGCCGGTCGACGTCCGGCGTGAAGGGCATGACGTTCCGCGGGGACGACACGCTGCTCAGCGCATCCGTGGTCGGCGAGCAGGGCTACGTGTTCGTCGTCACCGAGGGCGGCTTCGCGAAGCGCACCGCCGCGGACCAGTACCGAGTGCAGAACCGCGGCGGCATGGGCATCAAGGTGGCCAAGCTGCAGGACGCGCGAGGCGATCTGGCCGGCGCGCTCATCGTGGGCGAGGAGGACGAGATCCTTGTCGTGCTCGCCAGCGGCAAGGTGGTACGGTCTGTCGTGGCCGAGGTCCCGGCTAAGGGCCGCGACACCATGGGTGTCGTGTTCGCCCGGTTCGCGGACGACGACAGGATCATCTCACTGGCCAAGAACTCCGAACGCAACCTGGTGGTCCCCGAAGCTGCGCCCGACGCGTCCGACGGTACCGCTGCTGGAAAGGGAACACCTGATGAGTAGTGTCGCCGAGAAGCTCGCGAAGAAGTCGTCGCGGGCCACCACCACCAAGCAGGTGCGTCTCAAGCTCGTGTACGTCGACTTCTGGTCGGCGCTGAAGCTCGCGTTCCTCTTCTCCGTGGTGCTCGGCATCATCACCGTGGTCGCGACGTTCCTCATCTACGTCGTGCTCCAGACCACGAACGTCTTCGGCACGGTCGACCAGCTGTTCCAGGAGGTATCCGGATCCGCGGACTTCTCCCTCCAGGACGTCTTCGGCCTGGGCCAGGTGCTCGGCTTCGCGATCGTCGTGGCCGTGCTCAACATCGTCGTCGGCACCGTGCTCGGCGCCGTGGCCGCGCTGCTCTACAACCTGAGCGTGCGCATCACGGGCGGCGTCCTCGTCGGCTTCACCAACGCGTAGCCGATTGGGAGAAACGGGCAGGCGTACGGTAACGTGTACCTGCCCGATGGGGATATAGCTCAGTTGGTTAGAGCGCTTCACTGATAATGAAGAGGTCCCAGGTTCAAATCCTGGTATCCCCACCAACACCCCGGATCCGCTCGATCCGGGGGCGTGGCGGGAATCGAGTCGGCAGGCCGCACGGCGGTCCGAGGCTCGCCGATCGGGGTCATAGCTCAATTGGTAGAGCGCCTGCTTTGCAAGCAGGAGGTCCGGGGTTCGATTCCCCGTGACTCCACATACCGCCCGTCATCGGGCGCCTCCCTGGTCGCCGGCCGTCGTCGGCATCGCGTCTCCGTGATGCGTCGTCATCGGCATCCGACACCGCGACGACGTCCGCACGAGGAAGGCCCGGCCACCTCTCGGTGTCCGGGCCTTCGGGGGATCGCGGGGCGATCGAGGAGCGAGGATCAGCTGGTGGGCTGGCCCTTGGAGGTCGCGTCGACGGCCTCGGGCTCGTCGTCGGCGATCCACAGGTCGTCATCCGCGCGGAACGTCTGGTACAGCGCGTAGCCGACGCCGCCGACCACGACGACGCCGAGCGCGATGAGGGCGACTCCACCGAAGCCGAGGCCCTTCTTCGCGGGCGCGACCTGGGGGACGTAGCGGCCCACGTACGAGCGGCCGTTGTCGACGTAGTGCTTGCCGAACTCCTGCGCCTTGGAGGACACCTTGCCGGCCTTCTTGACCGCGTCCTTGACCTGCTTGCTGTTGCGGATGCCCTCGGTCGCGGCGACCGCGGATCCCGCAGCACCGGCGACGGCCGGGAGGACCGTGTGGGTGAAGCCCTTGTACGCGGAGTCGGCCGCGCTGCGGACGCGCTCGGCGCCGGCCTCGTAGCCCGGTCGGATGTGGTCGTCGACACCGCGCTTGACAGCGGGGACGACGTGCTGGTCGGAGAGCTTGCGGGCGGTGTGCGCGGCCTCGGCCACGACGACATTGGCCCGATCGAGGACCTCGCGCTGCTCCTTGAGGACGGCGGCCGCGTGGGTGCGGAGCTTCGCCAACTCCTTCTTGTTCTTGCGTGACAGACCCAAGGGGACCTCCATCGGTGTGATATCGCCAGGAATCCCCAGTCTGGCACGGGTGCCTCTGCGGGCAAACACGACGGAGCCTGTGCGTCCGCCGAGTCCCAGCTCCGCCATGAGACCATTGCTCCATGTCTGCGCACACTCACGTCGCCACCATGACGACCAACCACGGCACCATCGTCCTCAACCTCTTCGGGTCCCACGCGCCCCAGACCGTCGAGAACTTCGTCGGCCTCGCCACCGGCGAGAAGGAGTGGACCCACCCCCAGACCGGCACGAAGTCGACCGCCCCGCTCTACGACGGCGTCGTCTTCCACCGGATCATCAAGGACTTCATGCTCCAGGGCGGCGACCCGCTCGGCCAGGGCACCGGCGGCCCCGGCTACCAGTTCGACGACGAGATCAGCCGCGACCTCGACTTCTCGAAGCCGTACATCCTGGCGATGGCGAACGCCGGCACCCAGGGTGGCCGCGGCACGAACGGCTCGCAGTTCTTCATCACCACGGCGCCCACCACGTGGCTCCAGGGCAAGCACACGATCTTCGGCGAGGTCGCCGACGACGCGTCCAAGAAGGTCGTCGACGCGCTCAACGCGGTCCCGACCGACGGTCGTGACCGTCCCCGCGAGGACGTCGTGATCGAGAGCGTCACCGTCGAGAAGGTCTGATGACCGACTCACCCCGTACGGCGGCCGACCGCTGCTACCGGCACCCCGACCGGCAGAGCTTCGTGCTGTGCCAGCGATGCGGGCGGACCATCTGCCCCGAGTGCCAGACGCCGGCCGCCGTCGGGGTGATCTGCCCGGAGGACATGAAGGAGCAGCGTCGCAGCGCTCCCCGCTCCCGGGCGTCGTTCGTCACGCGGATGACGCGGAGCTCCGCGCCCGTCGTGACGTTCGCGATCATGGCGGTCTGCGCCGTGGTCTGGATCCTGCAGGTGCTGCCCGTCGTCGGCGACTACGTCACGACGTCGCTGTGGTTCGCCCCCGTCTACGGCAGCCTCGCCTCGGGTGACTACGAGCCGTGGCGGATGCTCACGAGCGCCTTCACGCACTCGCCGTCGAGCATCCTGCACATCGTGCTCAACATGGTGTCCGTCTACGTCTTCGGACGCGTCCTCGAGCCCATGCTCGGACGCGCCCGCTTCCTGGCCCTCTTCCTCATCTCGGCGCTCGGCGGATCCCTCGGCGTCGAGGTGATCGGCGCCGCCATGGGCGAGCCGCTGCAGGCCGTCGTCGGCGCCTCCGGGGCGATCTTCGGGCTCATGGGCGGGTACTTCGTGCTCGCCCGCAAGCTCGGCGGCAACGTCGGTCCGCTGCTCGGGATCATCGTGCTGAACCTGCTGCTCGGCTTCGTCGTGCAGGGCGTCTCGTGGCAGGCCCACGTGGGCGGCCTGGTGACGGGCGCGCTCGTGGCGCTGGTGCTCCTGCGGACCCGGGACGCCCGGCAGCGTGGTGCGCAGATCGGCTCCCTCGCGGGCCTCGCGGCGGCGATCCTCGTCGCGGCTGCCGTCTTCCCCGTCACCCTCTGATCGCCCTCGACGAGCGCGCCGCCCGGATGGGGCGGCGCGCGTCGTCATGCCCTCCGACGACCGATCCGCATGCCCGCGGCACCAAGCCGAGTTATCCACAGGCCAGTCCACAGTGGGGATAGTTACACGCGTGTGATTAGCGGCCGGCCGGACGCGGGTCCGCGGGTGACGTGGGTTCGAGGCCGGGAGGTCGATCGCCACGGGAATGGGCTTCCGCACGTAACCCGTGCAGGCGGGCGATCCCCGTCGGGACAGCCGCGGAGTTCTCCACATGTGTGGAGCGGTGTGCACAGCGGGGGTGTGGACAGCGGCGGGACGACGGCCGTCCCTCGGGGAGACGACGAAGAGCCCGTCACCAGCGGATGGCGACGGGCTCTCGTGTTCGTGCTGCTGTCAGCGCCACCTGGTGGTCATGAGGAACCCGACCAGGATGAGGCCGAAGCCGATGAGGATGTTGCCGACGCCGAGGTCGGGGATGGGGAACGCGTTGAGGCTGACGTAGTACACGATGAGCCAGGCCAGTCCGACGAGCATGAACCCGAACATGATGGGCTTGAACCACACGGGGTTCGGGGCGTCCTCATCGCGCACGCGTTCCTGGCGGGAGGGTCTCGTCGTCTTGTCGCGGGCCATGCGGTGATTCTAGCCGTACCCTCCTCCCCGGGGCCGGGAGGATGCCCGGCTCCACGGTCCGCCCGGCGAGGGCGTCCCCCGCAGGTACGCCGCCTACAATCGGCACATGAGCGCTCAGGATCCCGCCCCCTCCCGCCGCGCGACGCGGCGCCGCGGCAGGCGGGGGGATGCCCTGCTCGGCACGGTCGGCGTGCTCGGCGAGCTGCTCCTCACGGCCGGCGTGCTCATCATGCTGTTCCTCGGATGGCAGCTGTGGTTCAACGACATCGTGGTGAGCAACGGCCAGCGCGACCAGGCGCTGGAGAACAGCAGGAGCTGGGCCACCGCAGCGCCCGACGCGGCGGCCACCCCCGACCCGTCCGCCTCGCCCGCGGCACCAGGGGACCCGGTCATCACGCAGGCGCCCTCCACCGATGCCACCGACTTCGGCAACATCTACATCCCGCGCTTCGGGTCCGACTACGTCGTGCCGGTCGCGACGGGGGTGGGGCTCGCCAGCGTGCTCAACCACGGCAAGATCGGGCACTACCGCGAGACGCAGATGCCCGGGGAGGTCGGGAACTTCGCCGTCGCGGCGCACCGCACCACCTACGGCAAGCCGTTCAACCAGATCACCGACCTGCGGGTGGGGGACGCCATCGTGGTCGAGACGCAGGACGGCTGGTACACCTACCGCTTCCGTACACTCGAGTACGTGAAGCCCACCGGAGTCGACGTGCTCGACGAGGTGCCCCAGGCCCCGGACGCGCAACCCGGTGATCGCATCCTCACGATGACGAGCTGCAACCCGCTCTTCTCCGCCGCCGAGCGCGTCATCGCGTACAGCGTCTTCGACTCCTACCAGCCGCGGTCGGACGCGTCGACGCCCGCGGCGCTGGCCGGCACGTCGTTCGCGAAGGCGGGCTGAGCGTGTACGCGGCGTTCTGGCGTCTCCTGCCCGGACCGGTGTGGATCCGGCTGCTGATCGTGCTCGTGCTCGTCGCGGTCGTCCTCTTCTCCCTCGTCACCTGGGTCTTCCCCTGGGTCGACTCCATCGTCAACACCCAGGAAGTCACGGTGCATCAGTGACACGCGTCCTCGTCATCGACAACTACGACAGCTTCGTCTACACGCTCAACGGGTACCTGCAGCAGCTCGGTGCCGAGACCGTGGTGATGCGCAACGACGACCACGCCGACGCCGACATGGCCGGGGTCATCTCCGAGTACGACGCGGTGCTCGTGTCGCCGGGGCCGGGCAAGCCCTCAGAGGCCGGCGTCTCGATCCCCACGGTGACCGCTGCGCTCGCGGCCGGGACGCCGCTGCTCGGGGTGTGCCTCGGGCACCAGGCGATCGCGGAGGCCTTCGGCGCCACGGTCACCAACGCCGAGGAGCTCATGCACGGCAAGACCTCGCTGGTCACGCACGACGAGGGGGAGTTCTACCTCGGCGTGCCGCAGCCGTTCACGGCCACGCGCTATCACTCGCTGGCGGTCGTCGACGGGACCGTGCCGTCGGACCTGGTCGTCACCTCCCGCACCGAGGGCGGCGTGATCATGGGCCTGCGTCACGAGGCGGCGCCCATCGTGGGCGTGCAGTTCCACCCGGAGTCGGTCCTCACGGAGGGCGGCTACCGCATGCTCGGCAACTGGTTGGAGGGCGCCGGGCTGGCCGGTGCGCGGGACACCGCCTCGCGGCTGTCGCCGCTCGTCCGCGTGGCCTGACACGTCCTTCCGCGAGACCCCGCGGGGGATCGGTCGGATCGGACCTGACGATCCGCCGGCCGTCGTCAGCTGGGGCGCCGGGAGCGGGTCAGCCGCGTGAGGGATCCGGGGTCGGCGTGCCCGTGGTGGGAGCCGGCGTGCCGCGCACCGTGCCCGTGCAGTACGTGAGGGCGACCGTGGAGCGCTGGGCGACATCTCCCGGCTGCACGGACTGCTGGCTCACCGGCGATCCGTCGGCTCGACCGCAGGACGGATCGCGCCGGGTGGTCACGACCAGATCCGACGCCTCGAGGAGCTTCTGCGCATCGGCGAGCGGCTGGCCGAGCACGTCAGGCAGGGTCACCTTGCCGTTGGAGAGGATGAGCTTGATCGCGGATCCCTGGTCGACCTGCTGCGAGGACGCCGGGTCCGTCTGCATGACCACGCCGTCGGGGACGGTCGGCGACGACTGGCGGACCACCTCGCCCACCTTGAGCCCGGCCGCCTCGAGGCTGGAGGTGGCGGTTCCCTCGTCCATGTTCATCACGTTCGGCACCTGGACCTTCGGCGGGCCGGAGGAGACGAAGACGTCGACCTCGGTCTTGGCGGCGACGTTCTCGCCCGGGTCCGGGTTGGTGCGCAGCACGATGCCCTCGGCCACCGAGGTGCTGGCCTCCTCGCGTTCGAGGGGGACGAGGTCCACCTCTTCGAGGGCTGCCGCCGCGCTCGCGTAGGTGGAGCCCGCGACGTCCGGGACGCTGGGGCTGATGTCGGGCGGCGCGATGGAGCTGAGGCTGGTGACCCAGATCACGACGGCGATGAGGATCACGACGACCACGGTGACGCCGGCCCAGATCCAGGGGACCGGCGGTCGGCTCTGCGTGCGCACGGTGCGGTCGTCGTCGACGCCGAGCTGGCGGAGCGCCTGCTGGGAGGAGGAGGGGCCGGCAGGGGCGCCGAAGAGCGTGGCACCCACGTCGTTGGTCGGCGCCTCGCGGGGCGCGAGGGTGCCCGCGGCGGCCCGATCGAGGTCGGTGCGGAAGTCGCCCGCCGTCTGGAAGCGCGCGTAGCGGTCCTTCGCCATGGCCTGCAGGACGACCTGGTCGAGCTGCGGGGAGACGGCGGCCTGGACGGTGCTCGGGGCGACGGGCGTCTCGCTGACGTGCTGGTAGGCGACCGCGACGGCCGTGTCGGCGCGGAAGGGCGCCTGGCCGGTGAGCATCTCGAAGAGGACGACGCCGGCGGAGTAGAGGTCGGTGCGCGCGTCCACCGACTCGCCCTTGGCCTGCTCGGGGGAGAAGTAGCGGGCCGTGCCGAGGATGGCGGTGGTCTGGGCGATGGTGGCGGACGTGTCGGACACGGCGCGCGCGATCCCGAAGTCCATGACCTTCACCTGGCCGGTGGGCGTGACCATGATGTTGCCGGGCTTGATGTCGCGGTGGACGACTCCCGCCCGGTGCGAGTACTCGAGGGCGGTGAGCACCTGGCCCATGATGCGGACGGCCTCGTCCGGGTCGATCGGGCCGTCCGTGATCACGTCCTTCAGCAGGCGGCCCTCGACGCGCTCCATGACGATGAAGGGGACCGTGTGCGATGCGCCGTCCTGGTCCGTGACGACGTCCTCGCCCGCGTCGAAGACCCGCACGATGGTGGGGTGCGACATGCGCGCGGCCGCCTGGGCCTCCTGGCGGAAGCGGCTGCGGAAGGCGGGATCCTCGGCGAGGCCGCGGCGGAGAACCTTGACGGCGACCCGGCGACCGAGACGGGAGTCGACGCCCTCGAAGACGTCGGCCATGCCCCCGCGACCCAGCAGCGCCCCGACCTCGTAGCGGCCGCCCAGCACACGGGTGTCGGTCACGGACTGCCTCTCGTCGGGATCGGGTTCAGGACGGGGATGAGCTTACCGGGGGTCCGCTGGGGATGCGGGCGGGCCCGGGACAGGCGGACGGGGGCGGACGAGCAGTCGCCGTCCGCCCCCGGGAGGAGCGCCGGTCAGGGGTTCCGATGGGTGCTGGAGACGAGCGACCGCTCGTCCGTGCGACCCGGAGCGGGGGTAGGGGCCATGCCCGTCGTGCCGCCGCCCGTGCCCCCGCCGGTGCCGCCGCCCGTGCCGGTGCCGCCCGTGCCGGTGCCGCCCGGGGCGGCGTCGACGGTGACCGTCACGGTGCTGCTGTACGGCGACTCGTTGGTGCCGCAGATGGCGAGGTACTTGACGGTGAACGTGCCCGGGCTCGTGCCCACCTTGATCTCGCCCGAGGTGGTCTGCGCGTTCGTCGGGTTCGTGCTGCCGCCCCAGGTGCCCGTGGCGCCCCCGGAGAGGGAGTCGGCCTGGATCTGGTACCCGTTGAGCGTCTGGCCGGCGGGGCAGGAGTACGCGGGCCAGGAGATGTCCGCCGCCTGGCCGGCGCGGACGGTGGTCGGGTTGACGGTGGGCGTGCCCGGCGCCGCGGTGGGCAGGGTGGGCGGTCCGTAGGCCGTGATCTGGATGGTGGCGCCCTTCGCCACGGTGCCGGTGGGGGTGATCGCCGTGACGCGGCCCTCCTCCTCGCCCGACGGCGCGGCGCTGCCCGTGACGACGGTGACCTTCAGGCCGAGGGCGGTGAGCTCTCCCGTGACCGTCTTCTGGTCGCGGCCGATGTAGTCGTCGCGGTTCACGTCCACCGTGCTCGCCGTGGGTGAGGGGGTGGGGGACGGGCTCGGCGAGGGGCTCGCGCTCGGCGTGGCGGTGGTCTCGACCGGCGCCGGGGCCGCGCCGTCGCGGCGCTGGGCCGCGGTGAGGGCGATCGCCCCGGCCACGATGGCGCCGATGACGAGGATCGCGACCACGACGAAGATCCAGATGGCGCGCTTGCGGGCGCGCGGCTCCTCGGGCTCGTCGTCGTCGGCCTCGTCGAGGAGGAAGGGATCCGCCGCGCCGGCACGCGGCGCGGACGAGGCCAGGACCGTGGTCGCACCCGTGTCGGCGGCGCGGCGGCCGGACGGCATGAGCTGCGTCGCCTGCGTGGGCGTGCCCGGGTCCGCCGCCGCGGCCGCGCCGGCGACCGCCGCGACGGCGATGGTCGCGGTGGCGACGTCGCCCCGGCGGAGCGCCTGCGCGGCGCGCGCGAGGTGCGCGGCGCTCTGTGGCCGGTCGGCCGGCTTCTTGGCGATGCACGACATCACGAGGTTGCGCACGGGCTCGGCGACGGTGACCGGCAGCTCGGGCGGCAGCTCGTTGATCTGCGCCATGGCGATGGCGACCTGCGACTCGCCCGTGAAGGGCCGGCGGCCGGCCAGGCACTCGTACGCGACGATGCCCATCGAGTAGACGTCGGTGGACGGCGACGCCGGGTGCCCGCTCGCCTGCTCGGGCGAGAGGTACTGGACCGTGCCCATGACCTGGCCCGTGGCGGTGAGGGGCACCTGGTCGGCGATGCGCGCGATGCCGAAGTCGGTGATCTTCACGCGGCCGTCGGGCGTGATGAGCAGGTTGCCCGGCTTGATGTCGCGGTGGACGAGCCCGGCCTGGTGCGCGGCGTGGAGCGCCAGCGCGGTCTGGCTGATGATGTCGAGCACCTTGTCGGTGGACAGCACGCGCTCGCGCTCGAGGATGGTGGAGAGCGCCTCGCCGGGCACCAGCTCCATCACGAGGAACGCGCTGCCGTCCTCCTCGCCGTAGTCGAAGACGTTGGCGATGCCCTCGTGGTTGACGAGCGCGGCGTGGCGGGCCTCGGCGCGGAAGCGCTCGAGGAAACCGGGGTCGCCGAGGTACTCGTCCTTGAGGATCTTGATCGCGACCTTGCGGCCGATGACGAGGTCGGTGGCCTCCCACACCTCGCCCATGCCGCCGATGGCGATGCGATCGCCCAGCTGGTAACGCCCTCCGAAGGTCAGTCCGCTCGTGGGTCTCATCTGTCCAGCACCGCCTCAATCACTTTCTTCGCCACGGGGGCGGCGAGGGTGTTCCCCGAGCCCGATCGTCCTCGTCCGCCGCCGTCCTCGACCAGGACCGCCACCGCCACCTTCGGCGAATCCGCCGGCGCGAAGCCGGTGAACCACAGGGTGTACGGGTCGTCGGTGCCGTTCTGGGCGGTGCCCGTCTTGCCGGCCACGTCGACGCCACTGATTCTCGCATTCGACGCGACGCCGCTCTGGACGTCGTCGATCATCATCCGGGTCATGGTGGCGGCGGTCTCCTTCGAGATCGGGTCGGCGAAGCGGCTGGGGGAGAAGCCGGAGAGCTCGCTCAGGTCGGGGTTGAGGACGCTGTCGACGACGCTCGGCTTCATGACCTCCCCGCCGTTCGCGATGCCGGCCGTGACCATGGCGGTCTGCAGCGGGGTGGCGCGCACGTCGAGCTGCCCGAACGCGGACTGCGCGGTCTGGGCGTCGTCGAGGTCGGGGGAGAAGACGCTCTTGGCGCTGGCCATGGGCACGTCGATCGACTTGCCGTAGCCGAACGCGTCGGCCATCTTCGCGATCCGCTCGGAGCCGAGCGCGATGCCGAGCTGCGCGAACGGGATGTTGCAGCTGAGGCGCAGCGCGGTCGCGATGCTGACCTCGGCCTCGGGGCCGCACGCGCCCTCGCCGGCGTTGGTGATGACCGTGCCGGTGCCGGGGAGCGTGAACGTCGGCGGGTTGGGGAGCAGCGAGTCGGGCGTGTACTGGCCGGACTCGATGGCGGCGGCCGCGGTGATGAGCTTGAACGTGGATCCGGGCGGGTTGAGGCTGTTCACGGCCCGGTCGATGAGCGGGTTCGACGGGTCCGCCAGGAGCGACGCGTAGCTCTGCTTCACGGCCGCGCGGTCGTGCGAGGCCAGCGCGTTCGGGTCGTAGCCGGGCTTCGAGACCATCGCGAGGATGCGGCCGGTCTTCGGCTCGATCGCGACGACCGAGCCCTGCAGCGACCCGAGCGCGTCGTACGCCGCCTGCTGCACCTTCGGGTCGATCGTGAGCTCGACCGACGCGCCCTTCGGATCCTGCCCGGTGAAGGTGCGCGTGAGGCTGTCGAAGAACTGCGTGCCGCTCGTGCCGCTGAGGACGTCGTTCATCGAGTCCTCGAGGCCGGTGGATCCCTGGCCGAGCGTGTAGTACCCGGTGACCGCGCTGTAGAGGTCGGGCTGCGCGTAGGTGCGGAGGAACTTGTAGCGGTCGTCGACCGGGACGGAGGTGGCGATGGGCGTGCCGTCGACGAGGATCGAGCCGCGCTCGGCCGAGTAGCTCGCGATGATGGTGCGGCTGTTGCGCGCATCCGCCTGGAGGGTGGGCGCCTGGATGACCTGGATGACCGACGCCGCGACGAACAGGGCCACGAACATGGCCAGGACGAACACGGAGACGCGCTTCAGCTCGCGGTTCACGACTCGACCACCAATCGGGGCTGGTTGCGGACGGTGTCGGAGAGGCGGAGGAGCAGGGCCGCGATGATCCAGTTGGCCAGGAGCGACGAGCCGCCCGCCGCCATGAACGGCGTCGTCAGGCCCGTGAGCGGGATGACGCGCGTGACGCCGCCGATGACGATGAACACCTGCAGTGCGATGACGAACGAGAGCCCGATGCCGAGCAGCTTGCCGAAGTCGTCCTGGCCCGCGAAGCCGATGCGGAAGCCGCGGGAGACGAGCAGCAGGTAGAGGGCGAGGATCGCGAAGACGCCCGTGAGGCCGAGCTCCTCGCCGAGGCTCGCGAAGATGAAGTCGCTGTTGGCGAGCGGCGTGAGGTTGGGCATGCCGCTGCCGAGGCCGCGCCCGAACAGCCCGCCGTCGGCCATGCCGAACAGGCCGGTGACGAGCTGGTAGCTGCCGCCCTGCGCGTCGTACACGGCGGGGTCGAACGGCTTCAGCCACGCGTCGACCCGGCCGCCGACGTAGCCCAGGGTGCTCGCGCCGAACGCGCCGCCGAGGAACAGGACGAGGCCGAGGACGACCCAGCCGATGCGCCCCGTGCTCACGTAGGTCATGACGATGAACAGGCCGAAGTACAGGAGCGAGGTGCCGAGGTCGCGCTGGAACACGAGGACGCTCATCGACACGGCCCAGACGAGGAGGATCGGGCCGAGGTCGCGGACGCGCGGGAAGCGCATGCCGAGAACCTTGACGCCCACCATCGACAGGCTGTCGCGCGCCGTGACGAGGTAGCCGGCGAAGAAGATCGCCAGGCAGATCTTCGCGATCTCGCCGGGCTGGAACGAGAAGCCGCCGATGTGGATCCAGACGCGGGCGCCGTTGATGTTCTGGCCGAGCACGGGGAGCATCGGCAGGAGCAGCAGGATGAGGCCCACGAACATGGCGATGTAGCGGTAGCGCTGCAGCACGCGGTGGTTCTTCAGCAGCACGATGACCGCGAGACCGCACACGATGGCGAGGCCCGACCAGACGATCTGCCGCACGGCCACGCTGTCCCAGCCCGAGAGGCCCGCGGCGAGGTCGAGCCGGTAGATCGCGGCGATGCCGAGGCCGTTGAGCACGGTCGCGATGGGGAGGATGAACGGATCCGCGTCGGGCGCGAGCCAGCGCAGCGCCACGTGCATGCCGAGCACGAGGACGGCGAGGCCGGTGGCGGGGATGAAGAAGCTCTGGTCGAAGGCGCCCAGGGCGCCGAGCTGCACGAGGTACAGGGCGCCGCCGTTGATGACGGACGCGAGCACGACCAGCGCCAGCTCGAGGTCCCTGAGGCGTCGCGGCACGCGGATCCGCGGGATCCGGGGCGCGCGCTCGCGGGGGCGCGCCGGGGCGTCCGCCAGGCCGGCGCTAGCCACGCGCGGCCTCCTGCAGCCGGTTGACGATCTCCTCGGCGCCCGCGAGCGAGTCCGCGTTGATGGTCTGCTCCACCTGCTGCCGGTAGAACGGCTGGAGGTCGTCGACCCGCACCTCGGTGCGGGCGTAGACGTGCGAGAGCTCGATCGGGCCGATGGTCTGCTGCACGCCGTTGTAGACCGCGACGGTGCCGTCGGCCTCGCCCACGTAGTAGCGCGACTGGGTCCAGCGGTAGCCGAGGACGCAGGCGAGCACGAGGCCCGCGAGGATCAGCGCGACGCCCACCAGCCAGGTGACGCGGCGGCGGAGCGCCCGCCGCCGGTCCTCCGCGATGAGGGCCTCGAGGTACTGGTCCGACTCCGGCTCGAACTGGGCGTCCCGGGCGGCCGTGGTGGCGCGCAGCGGGTGCAGCAGGAGCGAGGGGATGCGGACGGCGCGCTTCGCGGGCTCGTCGCCGAACGCGAGGGGCTGCGCCGCGGATCCGACGAGCACCGGCTCGGGCGCCGGACGGGAGGCCGCGGTCTCGTCGTCCTCCTCGAGCACGTCGACCACCACGACCGTGACGTTGTCGGGGGCGCCGTGGTCGAGCGACTCCTTCACGAGCGCGTCGGCGACGGTGTCGGGCGTGCCCGCGGTCGCGAGGATCTCGGTGATCCGCTCCTCGCTGACGTAGCTGCTGAGGCCGTCCGAGCAGATCAGCCAGCGGTCGCCCGTGTGCGTGTCGAGCACCTGCGTGTCGACCTCGGGCGCCGCGTCCACGTCGCCCAGCACGCGCATGAGCACGGAGCGGCGCGGGTGGACGAGCGCCTCCTCCGGCGTGATCCGGCCGCTGTCGACGAGGCGCTGCACGAAGGTGTGGTCCGCGGAGATCTGGCTGAGCTCCCCGCGACGGAAGAGGTAGATGCGCGAGTCGCCGATGTGGGCGATGGCGACGTGACGGCCGACGCGGGCGAGCGCGCTGACGGTGGTGCCCATCCCGGTGAGCTCGGAGTGCTCGAACACGGTCTCGGCGAGGAGCTGGTTGGCGGCGACGAGGCCGGCCTGCAGCGCGAACTCGGCGTCGTGCGCGGAGGCGTAGGGCTTGTCGGCCTCGATGATCCGCGTGAGGGCGACCGCGGAGGCGACGTCGCCACCGGCGTGCCCGCCCATGCCGTCGGCGACGACGAAGAGGTCCCGCCCCGCGTAGCCCGAGTCCTGGTTGTTCGACCGGACCTTGCCCACGTGGGAGACGGCAGCGGCCTGCGTCACTGTCGCCACGCCGCTACCGCCTGAGCTCGAAGCTGGTCGCGCCGATGCGGATCGGCGTGTCGAGCGGCACCTGCGTCGGCACGCTCACGCGCTTGCCGTCGAGGAAGGTGCCGTTGGTCGAGTCGAGGTCCTGGATCATCCACTCGTCGTTCCAGAGCAGCAGGCGCGCGTGGTGGGTGGACGTGTAGTCGTCGCGGATGACCAGGCCCGACTCGCTCGAGCGGCCGATGGTGAGCGGCTCGGTGCCGAGCGGGATCTCCGTGCCGGCCTTCGCGCCCGAGGTGATGACGAGGTGGCGGGCGGTGGACGTGGTGGCCTTCGCGCGCGACGGGACGGCGCCGGAGTTGGCGCCGGACGGCATCGTGGAGATGGGCGGCGGCTGCACGCCGGGCTGCGGGGACCTCGGCGGGGCGGCGGCCGCCGCGGCGTACGGGGACTGCGGGAACGGGGATCCGCCGGCCGAGCCCGTCTCCTCGCGGAGCTTCCGCACCCGCTGGCCGAAGAGGTCGGAGCGCAGGGCGTAGACGATGCCGAAGATGAACAGCCACAGCACCGCGAGGAACGCGAGGCGGAGGACGAGGAGGGTCAGCTCGGTCACGACGCTCCCCAGAACCCGTCGTCGTGGCGCTGGCCCCGCCCGCCGCGCTCCTCGGTGGCCTGCGGCACGACGCGGAAGGTGATGGCGGTGCGGCCGATGCGGATGACCGACTCGGGCGGCAGCGGCGCCTTCGTGACGGGTGCGCCGTTCAGCTCGGAGCCGTTCGTGGAGCCGAGGTCGCGGACCTGGGCGCGGGATCCGTCCCACGCGATCTCGACGTGCCGGCGCGAGGTGCCCGGGTCGTCGACCGTGATGTCGGCGTCGCTGCCGCGGCCGATGACCGTGCGGCCGACCGGGAGCGGGTGGCGGGTGCCCGCGACGTCGACCACGGGCATCCACGTGACGCTGCCCTCGGCCGTGCGGCTGTCGATCTCGAGCACGCCCTCGGAGATGGCGTCGTCCTCGCGGAAGCCGACCTGCACCACGCCGGCGAACTGGTAGCCCTGCGATGACGCGTGCTTCTCGACCGCCTGGCGCAGCTGGTCGGTGAGCGCGGTGCCGATGCTCGCCATGCGCTCGGCGTCGGCCCGGGAGACCCGGAGGGTGAAGGAGTTGGGCACGAGGATGAGGTCGCGGTCGACCACGGCGGCGTGGGTGTCGAGCTCGCGACGCAGCTGCGCGGCGATCTCCACGGGCTGCAGGCCGGACTTGAAGGTCTTCACGAAGGCGCCGTTGACGGCGCGCTCGAGGCCCTTCTCGAAGTTGTCCAGGATTCCCACGTGTGATCCGTCCTCGCGCGGTCCTTCCGCGGATGAATAGGGAGATCGTAGCCAACTCGCGAGGCGGGGCCCTGGACACCGGCCCCGCGGCGCGTGCGGATCGCCCTCGGAGAGGGGCGGATGCGGGGCCGGACGGCGCGGGATCGGGAGGCGCGGGATCGGCTCGCGGGCGTGATAATGTCGTCCGGTTGGCGCGAGTGGCGGAATTGGTAGACGCGCACGGTTCAGGTCCGTGTGTCCGTGAGGACGTGGGGGTTCAAGTCCCCCCTCGCGCACCAGCAGGGAAGCAGCAGCACGAGAGGCCCCCGGGATCACCCGGGGGCCTCTTTCCTTTCTGCGCCGCGACGACGACGGGCGCGGGCCCCGGGCACCCAGCCGATCGGCGGACGGGATCAGCCGATGGTCGGGCCGATCGGATCCCCCGGCCGATGTCCGGGCGCCCCCGCGCTCCGCACACTGGGGACGTGACGCACCCGACGCTCGCCCCCGCCGCCCGACCGCTGCCCGTCGACCCCGCGGACGCCCCGCCGACGAGCGCCGCGTCCGGCTCGGCCGATGCCGCGCCCGGCGCGCTCCGGGCCGTGGGCCGCGGCGTCGCCCGCCACCCGCTCGCGATCCTCGCCGTCCTCGGGGGCAGCGCGTGGATCGGGCTCATGGCCGGCCTCGGCGAGCTCGCCCACCCGGCCGCCACCGCGATCGGCGTCGCCGTCACCGTGATGGTGCTGGCCTGGTCCGAGAGCCGCATCGGGATCCTCCGCACGGCGCTCGTCGCGGCCCTCGGCTCCCTGGCGCCGGTCGCCGTCGCCTCCCTCCTCCTCGCCGCGGGCGTCGCGATCGGCGACCTGTACTCGCAGATCGACGCGGCCGACCGGCTGTGGGCGCCGTCCGTCGTGCTCGTGGCGGTGGCCGCCGCCGCCAGCCGCGGGCTCGCCCCGGCGCACCGCGACGGCATGCGCGCGGCCCTGCTCGCGGCGGTCCTCGCGGGGCTCCTCGCCGGCGGTCACGGCGTCGACCTCACGCGCGGCGTGGCGCTCCTCATCGGGCTCGGCCTCGGGCGCGTCCTCGTGCCGCTGTCCGCCCGTCCCGCCTGGCAGGACGAGGCCGCGTCCCGCGCCCGCGTCGTCGCCGCGACCGTGCTCGGCACGGTCACGCTCAGCTGGTGGATCGCCGCCGTCTCGGGCGACGCGATCGGCGTCCTCGGGGCGATGGGGTCGCTGCTGGATCCCGGCCCCACGGTCGCGGTGCTGTGCGTGCTCATCGTCGCCGTCGTGCTGCTCCTCCGCGGGCGTCGTCTCGGGCTCGTGCTCGGGACCGCCGCGCTGCTGCTCGTCACCGGGCTCCTCGCCTGGTACGACACGGTCATCCCGCTCGCCGAGGACTGGTTCGCGTTCCCCCTCGACTCCTGGATCGACCTCGAGCTGCCCCTGCTGGTGCTGACCACGTGGCTCCTGCCGGCGGCGGCGCTCGTCGTGCTCGTGCTGCGGCGGCGCTCGTTCGCCGCCCGCGCGGTCGCCGACGGGCGCTCGGCCGGGCGTGACCGCGTCCTCGCGCAGCTGATGCGCGCGGACGCCGGATCCCTCGGCTTCATGGGCACGTGGGCCGGCAGCAGCCACTGGTTCGCCGGCGACGACGGCGACCCCGCCCTCCGCGGCGCCGTCGCCTACCGCGCCGCGCACGGGGTGGCGCTGACGGTCTCGGATCCGCTCGCCTCGGCGGTCGACGCGCCCGCGGCGATCCGCGCCTTCGCCCGGCACTGCTCGGCCCGCGGCCTCGTTCCCGCCTTCTACAGCATCCACTCCCGGCACCTGCCGGTCTTCGCGGAGCTCGGCTGGAGCATCACGCCGGTCGCGGAGGAGGCCGTGATCGACCTCCCCGGCTTCTCCACCTCCGGCAAGCGCCGACAGGACCTGCGCACGGCTGCCAACCGCGCGGCCCGCGACGGCGTCGACGCGCTGTGGGGCACCTACCGCGGCCTGCCCGAGCCGCTCCGCCGCGCGGTCGACGCGCTGAGCGGAGACTGGGCCGACGCGAAGGCGCTGCCGGAGATGGGCTTCACGCTCGGCGGCCTGCGCGAGCTCGACGACCCCGAGGTGCGGATGCTGCTCGCGGTCGACGCGGCCGGTCGAGTGCACGGCGTCACCAGCTGGCTGCCCGTCTTCCGCGACGGCCGCCTCGTCGGCCGCACGCTCGACGTGATGCGCCGCGGCGCCGACCCGATGCCCGGCGTGATGGAGTTCCTCATCGCGACCGCCGCGCGCGCCTTCCAGGAGGAGGGGCTCGAGACGCTCAGCCTCTCCGGCACGCCGCTCGCGGGCGTCGGGGCCATGCGGCCGGCCGGCCTGGTCGACCGGGTCGTCGCCCGCCTGCTCGCGGCGACCGGCCGCGTGCTCGAGCCGTCCTACGGGTTCACCTCCCTGCTGCGCTTCAAGGCCAAGTTCGACCCGCGCTACGAGACGCTCTGGCTCGCCTGCCCCACGGCGACGGATCTCGCGCCGATCGGGCGCGCGCTGACGGCCGCGTACGTCCCCACCCTGCGGATCCGGCAGCTGGTGGGCGCGCTGCGGGCGGCGCGCGGCGAGGCCCGGGCCCGGCGCGGGGCGGCCCGGGCGGCCCGGCGCGCGGCACGGGACGCTAGCCTCGGCCACGCGGGGGACCGCGGCGCCGCGACCGGGGCCGGCGGCGGATCCACCGGCGGGAGGCGGGACGCGTGAGCGAGCTACCTGACGCGGGCGATGGCGCCTCCGAGGCCGCACCCGTCGTGAGCGTCGTGGTGGTCGACGACGAGTCGCTCGTGCGCTCCGGCATCGCCATGGTGCTCGGCGCCAGCCCGCGCATCGCCGTGCGCGCGGCCGTCTCGAGCGACACGGCCGTCGCCACCGTGCGGGAGCACGCGCCCGACGTGGTGCTCCTCGACATCCGGATGCCCGCGCCCGACGGCCTCGCGATCCTCGCCGAGCTCATGGCCGAGCCCCGGCCGCCCGCGGTCGCCATGCTCACCACGTTCGACACCGACGACCAGGTGCTCGAGGCCCTGCACCGCGGGGCGTCGGGCTTCCTGCTCAAGGACACGGATCCGGAGCAGCTCGCCCGGCACGTGCTCACGCTCGCGTCCGGCGGCATCGTGCTCGCGCCCGGGCTGCGGCCCGGCCGGCTCTTCCGCTCCCTCGCGGACGACGCGGAGCGGGCGCGCGTCGCCCGGCTCGGCGACCGCGAGACCCTCGTGCTCACGGCGCTCGCGCGCGGCCTGTCGAACGCGGAGATCGTCGCGGAGTGCGGGCTCACGCTCGGCACGGTGAAGGAGACGGTCAGCTCGATCGTCCAGGCGCTGGGCGTCGGCTCGCGCGTGGAGGCGGCCGTCGTCGCCGACCGCGCCGGGCTCGTCCCGCGGCGGTGAGCGGGCGATGCGCGTGGAGGCGGACGACGCGGTGACCGCGAGCGGCGGGGTGGCCCGCGGTGCGACCGGCGGCGCGACCGGCGACGCGACCCGCGGCGACCGGGCCCGGGCGGCGCTCGTCGACCTGCTCGTGGCCGGTGTCGCGGCGGCGGCCTCCTACACGTTCCTCGCGAACGCGGAGTCGCCGTGGGACGCGGTCGCCGGCGTCGTCGCCTGCCTCGGCCTGCTGCTGCGGCGGCGCTGGCCGTGGCTCGCCTTCCTGGCGGCGATGCCGGCCTTCTACATCGGCATCGCGTACGTGCCGCTGGTGGTCGCCCTCTTCGACCTCGGCCTCTCGCGCGCCGCGCGCTGGCGGGTGGGCGTCGCGAGCGGCGTGTCCGTCCTCGCGTACCTGCTGCCCATCACGCCGCCCGACGACCTGCAGTCGCTCGTCGGGCCGATCGTGGACGCGACCATCTACACCGTCGGACCGGCGCTCCTCGGCGCGTTCCTCCGCGAGCGGAGGACGGCGGCGGCGCAGCTGCGCGAGCTGCGGGAGGCGCAGACGCTCGGGCAGCGGCAGGCCGCGGAGGTCGCGCTCGCCCGTGAGCGCGCGGTGCTGGCGCGCGAGATGCACGACGTGGTCTCGCACCAGGTCAGCCTCATAGCCGTGCAGGCCGGGGCGATGCAGGTCGGCGCGACCGACGAGAGGTCGCGGGAGGCCGCGCGCACGATCCGCGGGCTCAGCACGGTGACGCTCGAGGAGCTGCGCGGCATGGTGGAGGTGCTCCGCGCGGCGGGCGGCGAGCGGCGGGAGCTCGCGCCGCAGCCGACGCTGGCGGACGTGCCGGCGCTCGTGGCGGCCAGCGGGATCCGCGCGACGACCTACGTCGACCTCCCCGCCGACCTGCCCGCGGCCGCCCAGCGCGCCGTCTACCGCACGGTGCAGGAGGGGCTGACGAACGCGCGGAAGCACGCGACGGGCGCGGCCGTGCGGATCACCGGGCGGCTCGACGCGGGCCAGGTGCTGCTCGAGGTCGAGGCGGGCCGGGCGACGCTCCCGCTCCTCGACCTGCCGAGCGGGCGCCACGGGCTCACCGGGCTGCGCGAGCGCGCGCAGCTGCTCGGCGGGAGCCTCACGGCCGAGACGCGGCCCGACGGATCCCACCTGCTGCGGCTGCGGTTCCCGCTCTGAGGCGGGGCGCCGGCCGGACGGCGCGTCAGCCCTGCCGCGCCTTGTTCCGCGGGTTCTGCTTGTTGATGACGAAGACGCGGCCGCGGCGGCGCACGACCTGCGCGCCGGGGAGCTTCTTCAGGGCCTTGATCGAGTTGCGCACCTTCATGGGGATGGTCCTTTCACGAGAACGGTTCTCAATAGACTAGCGCCATGCCCGCTCGCGACCTCCCTCTCCCCGTGTATCCGCAGCCCCCGTCGGGCGTCGTCCTCGTGGTGGGCGAGGGGCCGGGGCTCCGCGCGGTCCTGCGCGACGCGGTCGACGACGTCGCGGCGACCGTGCTCGTGCTGCCGCCCGAGGAGGCGGATCCGGTCGAGCCCATCGCGCGGTTCCTCGACGACCTCGCCGCGCACGGGCCGGGCACGGAGGCCGTGGTCGGGATCCCCGCGACGGCCGACGCGCGCACGACCGGCATGCAGCTCGACCTGCTGCTGCGCCGCGAGCACGAGCTGCAGCGCTCGGTCGGCGGGACGGGATCCGGGTTCGGGCTGCGCCACGTCGTGTCGGTCGTGCCCGCCGACCGGCTGCAGGCGATCGCCTTCGGCCGGATCGAGGACGCGTTCGACGAGGCCGAGACGCTCGCCGACCTCGTCGAGTACGCCACCGTCGTGGTGCTGACGGGCATGGCGCGCGTGCCGCCGGAGTCGCGCAGCACGCTGCTCGCGCTCGTGCGCCGGCTCGCGCCGCGCGCCGCCGTGCTCGACGCCCGCCGGCCGCTCGCGCTCGACCGGCTGCCGCGCTGGGGCGACGTGTCCGGGCTCACGGCGTCGGCCGGGTGGATGCGCGAGCTCACCGCGGCGGGCGCCGCGACGCGGCCGGGGGAGGCCGATCGGCGAGACGGGCCCGTGGGATCCGTCGTCGTGGGCGACCCGCGGCCGCTGCATCCCGAGCGGCTCGCGCGGGCCGTGGAGGAGGAGCTGCGGCCCGACCGCGCGGGCCTCGTGCTGCGCTCGAAGGGCTTCGTGTCGCTCGCGTCGCGGCCGGGGGAGCTGGGCGGGTGGTCGAGCGTGGGATCCATGCTGACGCTGCAGCCGACCGGGATCGACCCGTGGCAGGAGGGCGCGCCGCACGGAACGGAGATCGCGTTCTTCGGCGTGGGGCTGCGGCCGGCCGTGCTGCGGCGGGCGATCGGGCGGGCCGTGCTCACGGGGGAGGAGCTCGCGGCGGGGCCGGCGGCGTGGGCCGGGTACGCGGATCCGTTCCCCCGGGTGGACGCGGGCTGAGGCCGGCGCGGGCTCCCGGCGCGGACGTCCCGTGCGCGGCGCGCCCGGCGGCCGGCGAGCGTGACGGCCCGCCGAGAGCGGATCCGCGCGCCTGGTCACTGCTCGACGCCCGGCGTTCAGTGGGGAGGTGAAGCAGAACCGCACCGCGGCGGGCACGACCCGCACCCCCCGCACGACCACCCGCACCGCGCATGACCGTCCGTCGGACGACCGCACCGCCGCCGACCGGCCCGCGGACGTCGGGCCCGTCGCCGAGGATCCGGCCATCGTCCCGGAGCCCGCGCCCGGCCCCGAGCCGGAGGACGCCCTGCGCGTCGCCCGCGAGTCCTTCGGCTGGGACGCGCTGCACGACGGCCAGGTGCGCACGATCGGCCCGCTCGTGCGGGGCCGGGACGCCCTCGTCGTGATGCCCACGGGCTACGGCAAGTCGGCGATCTACCAGGTCGCCACCGTGCTGATGGACGGCCTGACCGTCGTCGTCTCGCCGCTCATCGCGCTGCAGGCCGACCAGGTGCAGAACCTCGAGGACGCGCCGGCCGCCCCGCCCGCGCGCGTGATCAACAGCACGATCCGCGGGAAGGCGCTCGAGGAGGCGTGGGCGACCGTGGAGGAGCCGGGCGCCCGGATCGTGTTCCTCACGCCCGAGCAGCTGGCGCGCGACGCGGTCGTCGAACGGCTCGTGGCACGCGGGGTGTCGCTCGTGGTGATCGACGAGGCGCACTGCGTCGCGTCGTGGGGCCACGACTTCCGGCCCGACTACCTGGGGCTCGGCGGCGTGATCGACGCGCTCGGGCACCCGCCGACCGTCGCGATGACGGCGACCGGGTCCACGCCCATCCGGACCGAGATCGAGGAGCGGCTGGGGCTGCGCGACCCGTTCGTGCTCTCCAGCGGCTTCGACCGGCCGAACATCCGGCTCGAGGTGCGGCGGCACACCGAGGAGGCGGAGAAGCGGCGCGCGATCGTCGCGCACGTCGTGGAGCAGACGCAGCCGGGCCTCGTCTACGTCGCGACGCGCCAGGACGCCGAGGACTACGCCGACGAGATCCGCGCGGCCGGCCTCCGCGTCGACGCGTACCACGCGGGCCTCCCGGCGGCCGAGCGCGAACGCGTGCAGACCGCGTTCCACGAGGACGATGTGGACGTGGTGGTCGCGACCAGCGCGTTCGGCATGGGGATCGACAAGCCGACCGTGCGCTACGTGATCCACGCGGCGCCGCCCGAGTCGGTGGACGCGTACTACCAGGAGGTCGGACGGGCGGGCCGGGACGGGGAGCCGGCCGTCGGGATCCTGCACTACCGATCCGAGGACCTCGGCCTCCGCCGCTTCTTCGCGGCGCGCACGCCCCGGCCGGCGAGCCTCCGCGACGTGTACGCGGCGGTCGCGGTGGCGGGCGTCGACGGCCCGGTGCCGCCTGCGGCGGTCGCCGAGCGGGCGGGGATGTCGGCGCGCACGGTCGGCGGCGTGCTCAACCTGCTCGTGGACGCGGGCGTGCTCGGATCCGACCGGGACGGCGCCTTCGTGCGCGAGGAGCTGGATCCGCGCGAGGCCGCCGCCCGCGCGAAGCACGTCGCGCAGGAGCGCGAGCGCATCGAGGTGTCGCGGCTGGAGATGATGCGCGGCTACGCGGAGGCGCCGCAGTGCCGCCGCCAGTTCCTGCTGGGCTACTTCGGCGAGGAGTCGCCGGAGAGATGCGGCAACTGCGACGCGTGCGACCGGCTCGAGGCGGAGGACGCGCACGAGGAGGCGATGGGCGCGGCGGACGCCGGCGACGTCGTCGTCGCCGCCGGTGCCGCCGTCTCGCCCGACGAGCCGTTCGCCGTGCAGTCCCAGGTCACCCACGTCGAGTGGGGCCCCGGCACCGTCATGAGCGCGGAGGACGACCGGATCACGGTCTTCTTCGAGAGGGAGGGCTACCGCGTGCTGTCCCGGAAGCTGGTGGAGGAGGGGCGGCTGCTGCAGGCGGGATGACGCCCGCCGCCGCGCGCCTCAGTCCAGCCGCACCTCGCGCCCGCTCGCGGCCGACGCGTAGACGGCCTCGAGGATCCGCGCGAGGTGCAGGCCGTGCGCCGCGGGCGCGACGGGCGCGATGTCCCCCCGCACCGTGCGCACGAACGTGTCGATCTCGACCTGGAAGGCCTCGTCGAGGTCGAAGGAGAGCGCGTCGATGTTCGGTGTGATCTCCACCGCCGTGTCGTGCAGCTCCGTCGTGATCCGCAGCTCGGGCTCCAGCGTCGCGCCGCCCTTCTCGCCGAACACCTCGAACGACTGGCTGTCGCGGCCGTGCAGCGAGTACGAGGTCTCGATCGCGAGCACGGCGCCGGACGCGAGGCGCACGACCGCGCCCGCGAGGTCCTCGACCGGGTCGTCCGACGGCGTCTGGTCGGCGCTGAGGTAGCGCGTGAGGCCGCGGAGGTTCGTGCGGCTGCCGAGGCGGGAGAACGTGTAGCCCGTCACCGCGACGGGCTCGGGGAAGTCCATGAGCCACAGCGCCATGTCGAGGAAGTGCACGCCGAGGTCGATGAGCGGGCCGCCGCCGGAGACGGAGCGGTTCGAGAACCAGCCGCCCGGATCCCCCGCCTGGCGGAGGAACACGGCCTTCGCGTAGTACAGGGGGCCGAGGTCGCCCGCGTCCACGAAGCGCTTGAGGGTGACGGCGTTCGAGGAGTGGCGGCGCACGTAGCCGACCTGCACGGATCCGGCGCTCGCCGCCTCGGCCGCGACGATGGCCCCGGCCTGCGCGACCGTCACGGCCATGGGCTTCTCCAGCAGGACGCTCTTCCCGGCCTCGAGCGCGGCGATCGCCACCTCGGCGTGCGTGTCGTTGCGGGTGCAGACGCTCACGGCGTCGATGCCGGGGTCCGCGACGAACGCCCGGAAGTCGGTGGACACGAGGGTCGCGCCGTGCTCGGCGGCGCGGGCCGCGGCCCGGTCGCCGTCGATGTCGCAGATGCCGGCGACGACCACGTCGGGGTTCCGGGCATACGCGGCGAGGTGGAGGCCCGCGATGGTGCCGGCGCCGACGACCCCGATGCGGACGGGCGCGGCGGCGGCGGGCCCGCTCATCGCGCGACCTCCGCGGCGAGGCGCCGGGCGGCGGCGAGGCCCTGCGTGAAGCCCGTGATCGGATCCTCGAGCCCCTCGAACTCGAGGGACACCGGGCCGTCGAAGCCCGACTCCGCCACGAGCGCGAGCAGGCGGCCGATGGGCAGGTCACCCGCGCCGACGACCGAGCCGCGGATGCCCCGGCCGCCGAGCGTCGTCATCCACGTGTCGTCCGGCGGCACCTCGCCCACGTCGAAGTCCTTGAGGTGCACGACCGCGGCGTGGGGGAGGAGGCGGGGCACGGCGGCGAGCGGATCCTCGTCGACGCACAGGGAGTTGCCCACGTCGAGCGTGACCCGGAAGGCGGGCCGTTCGACGGCCTCGACGAGGCGCAGGATCCGGTCGCTCGCGTTCATGCTCATGCCGTGGTTCTCCACCGTGGTGGCGATGCCGAGCGTCGCGGCGTGGTCGGCGAGGGCGCGGCAGACGGGGACGATCGTCGCGAAGGCGCGCTCGAACTCGGCGTCGTCGGCCTCGCGCCAGGGCCACGCGAAGACGTCGTGGCGCAGCAGCGGGATCCCGAGCTCGTGCGCGACCCGGAGGTGCTCGTGCAGCCGGGCGACCTGGCCGTCGAGATCGGGGTCGAGGAGGTCGGCGCCGACCGCGTAGTTGGCGAGCTCGACGCCGCGCGCGTCGGCGCGGGCGCGGATGGCCGCGACCAGCGCGGGGTCGTCGACGAGCTCGCTGCCGAGGCCGGCGATCGAGATCTCCAGGTGGCTGGCGTCGGAGTCGGCGACGAGGTCGACCACGTCGGGGACGGTCATGGTGCCGGCCTCCAGGGCCGGGGCGAACGTGTAGGAGCTGACGCCTAAGCGCATGGGCGGCCTTTCCGTCATCCGGCGGCCGCGGGTCGGCCGTGCTCCCACGGTAGGCGTGGGGCGCGGCGGCGTCCCAAGGCCGCGGTTCGGACGCGACCGGTTTAACGGAGACGTAACCGCCCGCCGACGGGACGCGGGAGCGGCGTCCATATGGTGGGAGCACCCGGCAGGAGGGCGGCGCTCGCCGGCCCGCGCCGCACGGAAGGGATCCCATGCCGCACCGCCCCCGGATCGTCTCGCTCGGCATGTCGCTCGAGGCGAGCGTGTACTCGCCCGCCGTGACGCGCATCGACCAGTTCGTCCGCACCGAGGGCGACGCGTACCTCGCCGGCCGCCCGTTCCTCGCGCCCGGCACCCCGCTCCGGGAGCGCACGGCGTGGACGGCGCTGCCGCACTTCCGCGCGATCCCCGGCGGCCCCGTCCCGGCCGAGGACCACCGCGCGATCGTCGACGACATGCTGGGCGCGCTCGAGCGCACGCTCCGGGAGGACGGCCCGGTCGACGGCGTGCTCTACGACGTCCACGGCGCCATGAGCGTGATCGGCACGGACGACCCCGAGGGCGTGCTCGCCGCCCGCATCCGCGCGCTCGTCGGCCCCGACGCGATCGTCTCCGCGACCATGGACCTGCACGGCAACGTGACGCCGCTGCTCGCGACGTCGGTGGACCTCATCACCTGCTACCGCCTCGCCCCGCACGAGGACGCGCTCGAGACCGTGGAGCGCGCGGTGCGGAACCTCGTCGACCGGCTCACGGGGCCGAGGCGTCGGGATCCGGTGGCGACCGCGTGGGTGCCCGTGCCGATCCTGCTGCCGGGCGAGAAGACGAGCACGCGCGACGAGCCGGCGAAGGGCCTGTACGGGCGCATCCCGGGGATCACGGCGCGCGACGGCGTGATCGACGCCGGGATCTGGATCGGCTACGCGTGGGCCGACGAGCCGCGGAACCACGCGGCCGTCGTGGTCACGGGCGACGACGCGGAGGTCGTCGCGGCGTCGGCCGAGGAGCTGGCCGCCGAGCTCTGGCGCGTGCGCGACGACTTCGCCTTCGTGGCGCCCGTCGGGACGCTCGACGCGTGCCTCGACCGCGCGGTCGCGAGCGACGCCCGCCCCTTCTTCCTCAGCGACTCGGGCGACAACCCGACGGCCGGCGGCGCGGGCGACGCGACGGGGACCCTGCGTGCCCTGCTCGCGCGGCCCGAGATCGCGTCGGGCGCCGTCGAGGCCGTGTACGCGTCCATCCCGGATCCGGGCGCCGTCGCCGCGTGCGTCCAGGCCGGCGTCGGCGGCCGGGTCGACCTGCGGGCCGGCGCGCTCGTGGACGACACGGTGGCGCCGCCCGCGGAGATCCGCGGCACGGTCGAGCACATCGCGCACGGGGATCCGGCCGCCGACGTCGAGGTCGTCGTGCGCGTGGGCGGGCTCCGCGTGATCCTCACGGGCCGCCGGAAGCCGTACCACCTGGAGCGGGACTTCCAGCGGAACGGCATCGACGCGCGCGCGGCCGACCTCGTGGTGGTGAAGATCGGCTACCTCGAGCCCGAGCTGCACGCGATGGCGGCCGACTGGATGATGGCGCTCACGCCGGGCGGCGTCGACCAGGACCTCGCGCGGCTGCCGCACCACCGGATCGTCCGGCCCATGGTGCCCTTCGACGAGGTGACGGAGACGCCGGACCTCTCGGCCCGGATGATGACGCGCGCGATCTGAGGGCGGCGCCCGTCGCCGGCGCCGGCGGCGCTCAGTACAGCCGCGCCAGCGCCCGCCGCAGGCACAGCTGCCCGATGCCGAGCACGCCCGCGTCCACGCCCGCCTCGCTCTGCTGGATCCGGAGGGTCGTCGTCGCGAGCGGGTGGCAGCTCTCGTAGAGCTGCGAGCGGATGGCGGCGACGAACGGCTCGACCGTCGACAGCATCCCGCCGATGACCACCACCTCGGGGTTGAAGAAGTTGACGACGGCCGCGAGGGTGTCGCCGACCGTGCGCCCCGCCTGGCGCAGCTGCGTGGTGGCGCGCGCGTCGCCGTCGTGCGCGAGCCGCACGGCGTCCGGCAGGTCGCGCACGGGGGCGCCCGCGGCGCGCAGGCCCGCGACGATCCCGCTCGCGCCGATGACCGTCTCCAGGCACCCGCTGTTGCCGCAGTTGCACGGGATCCCCGCGGCCGCCGCGACCCGCACGTGCGCGATGTCGCCCGCCAGCGCGGTGGCGCCGCGGTACACGTGCCCGTTGATCACGATGCCGCAGCCGACGGACGCGCCCGCCTTGAGGAAGAGCATGCTGCCCACCCGCACGCGGGATCCGGCGGCCCGACGGTCGAGGGTCGCGTGCTCGCCGAGGCCCATCATGTTGGCGTCGTTGTCGACCACGGCGACGGCGTCGAACTCGTCGGCGAGCCAGCCGACGACGTCGAAGCGGTGCCAGCCGGGCATCGACGCGGGCGACTCGACCATGCCGCGCGCGGTGTCGACGGGGCCGGGCAGGCACATGCCCACGCCGCGGACGACGGGATCACCGCTCTCCGCGACGAGCGCGCGCAGCGCCGTGGCGACCAGCGCGAGCACGCCGAGCGGTCCGGCGCCGATGTCGATGGGGATGGTGCGCGCGTCGACGATGGTGCCCGACATGCTGAGCAGCGCGAGCCGCGCGTGGCTGCGCCCGAGGTCGGCCGCGAGCATGACGCCCGCGTCGTCGCGCAGGTGCAGCACGCGCGGGCGGCGGCCGCCCGTCGGGTCGCCGGATCCGCGCTCCTCGACGAGGCCGGCGCGCAGCAGCTGCGTGATCTTGCCGGTGATCGTCGACGGCGGCAGGCCGAGCGTGCGGGCGAGGTCCGCGCGGTTCGTGGCCGAGCCCGTCGCGATCATGTAGAGCAGCGCCGACGCGGTCTCCCCGGCGATCTCGCTGTCGGGGACCTGGCGACGGATCCGCGGCGGCGGGGGCAGGCGGCCTCCGCCGAGCAGGCGCTCCGGCGGGCGCGCGGCGGGCGGGCCCGAGGGACCCGCCGGCGCCGGGACGATCACGCGCCCACGACCCCGGCGGTCGCGCGGGCGGGACCCACGGCACCCGCGCCGCCGCCCGCCTCCGGCAGGCGCCCGGCGATGAGCGCCGACGCGATGACCCCGGCCTGCCCGCCGAAGCGCGCCGCCACCACGACCGGGCGGCGCTGGAAGGTGAGCAGCGAGTCGAGCCGCTCGCGCAGCGGCCCGAGCAGCTGCTCGCCGGCGCGCGACAGGCCGCCGGCCACGACCACGACCTCGGGGGAGAGGATCGCCGTCAGCTGCGCGAAGGCGAGCGCCAGCGCGTCGATGCACGCGTCGACGACCCGCTGCGCCACGGGATCCCCGTCGGCCGCGGCCCGGAACACGCGCGCGGACCCGCCCTCGGTCGTCGCGCTCCCGGTCGCCCGGGCGTAGGCGTCCGCCACGCCCTGGGCCGACGCGACGGTCTCGAGGCAGCCGGATCCGCCGCACGCGCAGCGCACGCCGGCGTCGGATCCCACGGGCGTCGTGCGGAGGTGCCCGAGCTCGGCGCCGCGCCCGCCCGCCGTGTACAGCCGCCCGTCCACGAAGACGGCCGCGCCGATCCCGGTGCCGATGGTGACGACGACGGCGTCCCGGCACCCGCGCGCGGCGCCCATCTCGAACTCGGCGACGCCCGCGCCGCGCGCGTCGTTGCCGAACGCGACGGGCAGCCCGGTGGCGTCGGCCAGCAGGTCGCGCATGGGCACGTCGCGGAGGCCCACGTGCTCGGCGAGCACGACCACGCCGCGCTCGTCGTCGACGACGCCGGCCACGTGCACGCCGACGGCCTCGGGCGCGGCGTGCGGGTGGTCGCGCGCGGCGTCCGCGACGGCGGAGGCGAGCGCGGCGACCAGCGCGGCGGCGTCGTGCGTGGGCGTCGGCATCGAGCGGGCCTCGACGACCTCGCCGCGCGCGTCCACGACCGCGATCTTGACGTCCGTGCCGCCGATGTCGAACGCGATGACCGGCCGGGGGACCCGCAGCTCGAGCCGCGGGAGGTCCGTCACTTGACCGCGCCCGCGGTGAGGCCCGTCGCCATGCGCTTCTGCACGATGAGGAAGAGGATCACCACGGGGAGCGCCATGAGCGTCGATCCTGCCATGATGCCGCCCCAGTCGGTCTCCTGCATCTGGCCGCGGAAGCCCTCCAGCCACAGCGGGAGCGTGCGGCTGTCGTCCGCGGAGAGGGTCACGAGCGCGAGCGTGTACTCGTTCCACGCGGCCAGGAAGCTGAAGATGCTGGACGCGACGAGGCCGGATCCGAGCAGCGGCAGGGTCACCCGGCGGAACGCGCCGACGCGGCTGCAGCCGTCGAGCATGGCGGCCTCCTCGAGCTCCACGGGGATCCCGTCGACGAAGCCCTTCAGCACCCAGATCGTGAACGGCACGTTGGCGGCGAGGTACAGCACGCTGAGGCCGAGCACGGAGTTGAGCAGCCCCCAGCCGTCGAGCATCCGGTACTGCGAGATGAAGAGCGCCTCCGCGGGGATCATCTGGATCACGAGCACGGCGACGATCATCGAGGTGCGCCCGCGGAAGCGGAACCGGCTGAGCGCGAACGCCGCCACCACGCCGAACGCGAGCGACCCGGCCACCACGACGAGCGCGATGAGCGTGCTCATGCGCAGCGCCGACCAGAACCGGCCGTCGCCCAGCACGCGCGCGAAGTGCTCGACGGTGCCGCCGATCGGCAGCCAGGTGGGCGTGCGCGACGACAGCTGCTCGGGCGTGAGGAACGCCGCGTCGACCATCCAGTAGACGGGGAAGAGCCAGACGAGGCCGAACGCGATCGCCACCAGGTCGAGCGCGACGCGGCCGGGCGAGCGGCGGCGGCGGGCGCGGGGCGCGCGGGCGGCGGGAGGGGCCCCGGCGGAGGCGGAGGCGGAGGGGGTGGACGCCGCGGTCGTGGGCGTCGTCGCGGAGCGTGCGATGGTCGCGGTCATCGGCCGTCCCCCTCGGTCAGGAGCGCCCGGATGTAGCGCCAGGTGAGCAGCAGGCTGACCGCGAGCATCACCATGGCGGCCGCCGAGGCGACGCCGTAGTTCCCGCCGGAGAGCCCGATCTGGTAGACGAACGTGCCGAGCACGTTGGTCTGGTCGGTGATGCCGCTGCTCTGCTGCAGGATGTGGATCTGCGTGAACACCCGCAGGTCCCAGATCACCTGCAGCAGGCTCACGAGCAGGAGCACCGGGGCGACCGAGGGTGCCACGATGTGCACGAAGCGCTGCCGGGCGTCGGCCCCGTCGAGCTGGGCGGCCTCCATCATCGACTCGTCGAGCTGCGTCACCGAGGCGTAGACCATGAAGACCACGAGCGGCACGCTCATCCACGTGATGAGGAGGCCGGCCACCGCGAAGAACGTCAGCGGATCCGACAGCCAGTTGTAGCCGACCATCCCCTCGGCGCCGAGCTGGCCGAGCGTCCAGCCGACCACGCCGCTGCGCGGGTCGAACAGCAGCTGGAACACCTGCAGCGAGCTGAGCACGGGCATCGCCCATGCCACGAGCATCACGATCTGCACGCCCACGGCGATCGACCGCCGCACCTGCGTCAGCAGCATCGCGCCCGCCGTGCCGACCACCACGGTCGCCGCCGCGCACGCCAGGCAGAAGCCCACCGACCGGCCGAGCGACGCCCAGAACGCCGGGTCGCCGAGCACCTGCGCGTAGTTGTCGAACCACACCAGGTCCGGCGCCTGCCCGAACTGCTGCGCGAGGCCGAAGCGCTGGAACGACATGACGATCTGCCGTGCCAGCGGGTAGGCGAGGCCGACCGCGACGATCGCGACCGCGGGAAGGACGAGCGCCCACGCGAGCCGGCGCTCGGCACGCGGGCTCCGCGGCGCCTCGAGGGCCGGCGCGGGCGACGGCGTCGAGGTGGACGTGCTGAGGACGGCGCTCACGGGCGGATCACGCCTGGCCGAGGAGGCTGGTGAGCTTGGCGTCGGCGGCGGAGGCCAGCGCCACGGTGTCGCCGCCGGCCGCGACCGCGACGTAGAAGTCGTCGATCACGCGCGCGCCCTCCACGAGCGCCCAGTTCTGGGCGGCGGGCGTGCCGACCGAGTTCCGCACGGCCTCCGTGGTGAGGGTCGCGAGCTCGTCGCTGCCGAGCGCGGGGGCGTAGTCGAGGTTGCCGGGGACCCAGCCGCCCTGGGTGGCGAAGTACTCCTGGAAGGGCTGCGAGAAGATCAGCCGCATGGCCTCCTTGGCGAGGTCCTGGTTCTTCGAGCGGCCCGAGATGGCGACGTTGGACCCGCCGGCGAACGGGTGCCCGGCGTCGCCGCCCGCGGCGGCCGGGAAGCCGAAGTAGCCCACGTTCCCCGCATCCACGAGGGCCGTGTCGATGTTGGCCAGCTGCCAGTTGAAGCCGAAGAACATCGCCGTCTCGCCCGCGTTGAACGGCACCCACGGCTTCTCGGAGACCTCGCTGTCGGTCACGGTGCCCGAGGTGGATCCCGTCTTCCAGAGCTCCTGCAGGGTCTGGAACGCCTTCTGGCTCTCGGGGCTCGAGAGCGAGCCCTTCCAGGTGTCGCCGTCCTGCTCGGCGAGCCGGCCGCCCTCGGTGAACTGCCACGCGAGCGCCGACTGCCACGAGATGCCGGGGAGGTACAGGCCCGAGAACGCCGCGTCGCTCGCGTGCGCGGCCTGCAGCTTCGCGGCGGCCGCGGTGAGCTCGTCGACGGTCGTGGGGATCGCGACGCCGGCCTGGGCGAACATGTCCTTCCGGTAGAAGAACAGGCGGCTGCCCGCGTAGAACGGCGCCGCGTACATCTGCCCGTCGTGGGAGCCGAGCTCCACGAGCGACTGCGTGAGGCTGGATCCGCCCAGCTCCTCCTTCATGTCCTCGAGGCTGGTGAGCGCCCCGACCGCGCAGAAGGTGGGCGCCTGGGTGTTGCCGAGCTCGATGATGTCGGGGGTGGAGTCGGCGCTCGCGAGCGAGGTCTGCAGCTTCGAGACGATGCCGTCCCACACCTGCAGCTCGATGGTGAGCGTGGATCCGGGGTGCTGCTCCTCGAACGTCTTCTTCAGCCAGTCGCGCGCCTCCTGGGAGACCGAGTCGGTCATCATCCAGACGCGGAGGTCGGCGGTGGCGGGGCCGCCGCCGCCGCTGGATCCGGAGGCGCAGGCGGCGAGGAGCGCGGTGAGGCCGAAGGCCCCTCCGAGGCCGATGGCGGTGCGGCGGGTGATGTCGGCCATGACGGTGTCTCCTGGGGGTCGCGGTGCGGGGTCGGGTGGACCCCATCGTGCGAGCGCGAGAGGCCGCGCAGGCACGCGGTGTGTTAAATCGCGCCTGCATAAACATGTTCTTCATCTGCGGGGCCGGCGGATCCGCGCGCCCGTGCTTCCATGGGCCCATGCCGCGCCCCGCCGACCCGTCCCGCGATCGACGCGTGGCGGTGGAGATCGCCGTGCAGGACGCAGCCTCCGCGCGCACCGCCCGGGATGCCGGCGCCGACCGCGTCGAGCTGTGCTCCGCGCTCGCCGCGACGGGCGGGGTGACCCCGAGCATCGGGCTGGTGGAGGCCGTGGTCGCCGTCGGACTGCCCGTGCACGTGCTGATCCGGCCGCGTCCCGGCGGGTTCGTGCACGACGCGGACGAGCGCGCCGTCATGCTGCGCGACGTGCGGGCGGCGCTCGCCGCGGGGGCCGCGGGCGTCGTCTCCGGCGGACTCACGGAGGACGGGCGGGTGGATCAGGACCTCCTCGCGCGGCTCGTCGACGCGACCGGCGACGCCGTCCTCACGTTCCACCGCGCGATCGACGCCGTCGACGACCGGCTCGCGGCGCTCGACGCGCTGCTCGACGCGGGGGTCGGCCGCGTGCTCACGTCCGGCGGCGCCGCGCGGGCCGGTGACGGGGTCTCGGCGCTCGCCGAGCTGGTGGCGCGCGCGGAGGCGCGGCTCGAGATCCAGGCCGGCGGGGGAGTGACGGTCGACGCGATCCCGGGGCTCGTGCGCGCGGGCGTCGACGCGATCCACCTCTCGGCCCGGCGGCGCGTGGCCGCGTCGCGCGTGGGCCCGGGCGGCGGCGAGGCCGCGCACGACGTGGCCGACGGAGCGCTCGTCGCGGCGGCGGTCGCCGCGGTGCGCGCGTCCACGCGGTGACGCCGTCCCGTCAGGCGGAGCCCGGCGCGAGGAGGTAGAGCGGGACCTCGCCGTACCAGAGAGTCGGGAGCGAGATCACGACGAACATGACGTCGGCGACCAGGATCGCGACGGTTCCGGCCGTCCTGCCCTGCCGCAGCGCGAGGGCGACGATCGCGAACGCGGCGCTCACCAGCGACAGCAGCTCGATGGGCACCCACGCGACGAGGAACAGCGGGTAGAGGAGCAGCAGCCCGGTGCCGTCGATCCACGCCGGGATCCACATGAGCGACCAGAGCACGGCGTACGCCCCGAGCGCCACGGCTCCCGTGACGATCGCGACCTTGGCCCACCTGTCGTCCCGCGGCGCCGCTCGATCCACCATGCCGTCCCGTCCCCTCCGGAGGTCGCTCCAGGGTAGGCCGGTCGGAGCTCCCCGGCAGCCCGCCGCCGCGCGGGCATCCATTGCGCTCTGCATCGCAGAGTGGCAAGCTCTGCCCTACAGAGCGCGGAGCTCTGCATCACAGAGCGCACGACGAGGGAGCACGATGACCGACACCACGACGCACCTCCACCTTCGCGTGCACGCCCTCCGGCGCGTGTCCTCGATCCCGCTCATCGCGGTCGGCCTCGCCGTCGTCCTCGTCGCGATCCTCACGAGCAGCCAGCTGCCGATCGGGGGCCGCGTCTCCGGATCCATCGCGACGATCCTGGCGGCGGTCGGGCTCTGGCTCTCCCTCCGCATCGTCTCGGCGCGCAAGGGCATGGGGATGGGGCGCGAGCGGATCGGGCTCGTGGTGCTCGTCGCCTGCGTCGTCGCGACCTTCCTGCTGATCCCGCTCCTGCTCGGGCCCGCGTTCCTCCTCGGGGCGCTGCTGTTCGCGGTCGGCTGGCGGCTGGAGGACCGGCGGCAGTGGATCACGGGCGCCGTCGTCGCCGTCGTCTCCATCCCGCTCAGCTTCTTCCTGCTGGAGAACGCGGTCGCCCCCTACGGGCGGTTCATCACCGGGGATCCGCTCATCCGGCCGTCCGCCGACGACATCGTCCTGATGCTCATGGGGCTCGCGGTGGTCGGCCTGGGCGTCATCGCCTGGCGCGAGGAGGACCGCATCACGCGGGGCTCCCGTGGCTGACGGGGCCGCGGAGGGCCCCGACCGCTCGGCCGACTTCCGGTCCCTCGACGACGCCGTCCACCAGCGGACCCGGCTCGCGATCCTCACCGTGCTGCTCGAGGCCGGCGAGGCCGACTTCCGCTTCCTCAAGCAGACCCTCGACCTCACCGACGGCAACCTCGGACGACACCTCGAGGTGCTCTCCGGCGCCGGCCACGTCACCACGCGCCGCGGCTACGACGGCCGACGGAGCAAGTCGTGGGTCGCCCTCACCCCGCGCGGCGCCGACGCCCTGCGCATCGAGGCGGACGCGCTGCGGGCCATCGTGGCGCGGCTCGACGACGGCGCGGCTCCGCGGGGAGGCTGAGGCCGTGGGCGCCCGCTCGGGTGCCCCGCTCCGCTGCGTCCCCGGAGCCCGCCCGGGGCCGTCGACGCATCTGCGCGGGTGGTCCCATGCACCTCTCCTTCCTGCACCGCAGCCGCTGGATCACGTACGGCACCGCGATCGCCGTCGGGCTCGCGGGCGTCGCCGGGCTGGTGGTCGGGAACCCGCGGGGGTGGATCCCGGTCGGGATCGCCGTGCTCGCCGTGCTCTTCCAGCGGCTCGTCTCCCGGGACGTGCGGCGGGCACGGGAGGCGGGCACGGATCCGCGCGACACCGTCGGCTGACCGGGTGGACTAGCCGCGGAACGTCGATGCAGATGCATGCAGTTCTCGGTCGGCCTACGTTGTCGATCAGCGGGACGAGCCCTTCGGGTGGGCGGTCCTCGCGCAGCGTCGGCCTCTCGGGGGAGAGCGTCCGACCGCCCGGCCCTCCGTGCACGGAGGCCGGGCCACACCCCTTCCACCTGCGCCGGTCCGCGGGTAGCGTCGCCCGGACGCGCCCGCCGACAGCTGGAGGACCCCATCACCGCACTCGACCTCGTCGCCGTCCCGGCCTTCGTGGCCCCGACCGTGCCCGGCGGGGCGGGAGGTCCCCTTCTCTTCGGCGCGCTGCTGTCGACGCTGATCCCGCTCGCCTACGTGGCGCTCGGCATCGTCATCGCGGTCTCCGTCGTGCGGACGCGGCGCGCGACCGAGCGCATCGAGAAGCGGCTGGAGGCGCTGGAGCGGGCGTCGCGCGACGCAGCCACCCCGTCGCCGGCCGGCCCCGCGGAGACGGGCGCGCGACCGGACGGCGAGCCCCTGGATCCGGCGCGGCTCATGCCACGACGACCGCAGGCACCGGGCGGGGATGGGTAGATCGTCACCCGGCGGATCGGGCGTCGCGCCCGGCGGTGGAGCTCACCGGGGGCGACGGGACGGTGATCGTGATCTGGGCGGCCGATGGATGGATGCGCGACGACGTCCTCCTGCGCTCAGCGGCGCGCGAGTGGTGCCGGGGCGGCGCCGCCCGGCGAGGATGCAGGGCTGGTCGACGACGCGAAGCGGGGCGCTGCCGGGCATCGGGGCATCCTCACCGAGTGCGTTCGGGCCGAGCTCGGTCGTAGATGTCGTCACGGCTCTTCGGCGCGTTCGTGCCATTCGGGACAGCCCGCTGTGCCGTCTCGTCAGAGCTTCGTGCTGCGCGCCTGTCCGGCGTTCAGGGCTCGCCCGAGCCCGAGGATCCGAAGAGCGGTGGCTGTGGCCGTCTCGAGGTTACGCGCGCCCCCGGCGAGTGCCGAGGGGAGATCGGACAGCTCGTGGAGGATCGGCACGATCGCGGTGAAGCCGTGCTGGAGCAGGACGTCCGCGTCGAGTGACACGCGACCGGCGAAGGCGAGGACGGGGACGCCGTGGCGTCGCGCGCATGCGGCGACGCCGGCGGGGGTCTTGCCGGTGAGGGTCTGAGCGTCGAGGGCGCCTTCGCCGGTGAGCACGAGGTCGGCGTCCTGCAGCTGTCGGTCGAGGCCGACCGCCTCCATGACGACGTCGACGCCGGAGCGTGGGATGGCTCCGAGAGCGAGGAGCGCGTACCCGAGCCCACCAGCGGCACCCGCGCCGGGGACGTCCCGGTAGCGGCGTCCTCGGCGCGATTCGAGCGCGTCTGCCCATGCGGTCAGGCCCTGCTCGAGGGTGGCGAGGTCGGTGGGCCCTGCTCCCTTCTGCGTGCCGAACACGGCCGTGGCTCCGGTGGGACCGAGCAGTGGTGCGCTGACGTCGCAGGCGAGCTCGATGCGCGTGCGTGCCAGGCGGGGATCGAGACCGCTGAGGTCGACGTCGACGACGCGGTGCAGGTCGACGGGACGGGGCGCCAGTGGAGCCCCATGACGGTCGAGCAGACGTGCTCCGAGCCCGACGAGCAGTCCTGCTCCGGCGTCGTTGGTCGCAGATCCCCCGAGGCCGACGATGAGGTGGTCGGCGCCGAAGTCGAGGGCGTGCCGGATCAGGTCGGCGACGCCGCGGGAGTCGCTGCGGAGGGGGTCGCGCTGTTCCGGTGGGATGCGTTCGATGCCGACAGCGGCGGCGACTTCGATGACGGCGCGTCCGTCGCCGAGGTTCCCGATGACCGCGTCGCATGGCCGGCCGAGGGCGTCGAGGGTGGCGACGTCCTCGTACCGGCCTCCGAGCGCGGCGACGAGCGCCCGGGTGGTTCCCTCGCCGCCGTCCGCCATCGGGACCTCGACGCAGATCGCGCCGGGAAGCACCGCGCGCACGCCCCTGGTCATGGCCGCGGCTGCTTCTGCTGCGGTCATGGACTCCTTGAACGAGTCGGGTGCGAGGACGATCTTCATCGCGGGCCGGGCTTCATGACGGGGCTGTCCTTCGTGTCCGGGCGCGGAGGCATCTGGGGGGGCGAGCCTGAAGGTGGGTTGGGGGCACGAGCGGATCGCGATCTCGACGCGGAGGCGCTGAGCGGCATCAGGCTTCGCGCCGGGCGCGTCCGAGTGCGTCGTCGATCATCGGGAACGGGTGCGACGTCCGCTGCACCGCCGCGGATCCCTCGGACGACGCGCGAACCGAGTCCGTGCGACGGAAGCGAGGCGGCATTCAGCGGATCCCCGCCCTGCGCAGGTCCTCAGCCAGGCCCCTGGAGTGGTGGCGCACGATCACCGCGACCCGGTCGAGCTCTGTCGCTGTCGCCTCTGCCACCGGGATCGAGCAGCTGATCGCGTCCGTCGCGGGGATGCGGTACGGAACCACGGCACTGACGCACGACACTCCGAGGGTGTTCTCCTCACGCTCGATCGAGTAGCCGCGCGCCCGCGTCTCCTCCAGCTGCTCCGCCAGATGGACGGCAGTGATCACCGTATTGGCGGTCAGGCCGGGCAGCCGGCCGGGTGGCAGCACGTCCGAGACCTCGTCGGGGCTGAGCTCGGCGAGCAGCGCCTTTCCCAGCGCCGTGGCGTGTGCGGGCAACTGGCGGCCCACGCGTGAGGTCAGCCGGTGCGACTCGCTCGCCTCGCGCGTGGCGAGGTAGATGACGTTGGGACCCTGCAACCGCGCGTAGTGGGCGGTGTACCCCGAGGCGTCCCGGATCAGCTCGAGCGACCGAGTCGCTCGCTGCACCGCCCCGTCGCGGTCCAGGTACGAGGTACCGACGACAAGCGCCCGATGACCGATCTCGACGCCCGATCCGTCATCGGTGAACTGGATCCAGCCCGCATCGGCCATCGTGTGCAGCAGCTGGTGCAGGCTCGACCGGGGGTATCCCATCTGCCGGTGCAATTCGGTGACGGAGATCGGTGAGCGGGCCTTCCCGAGCGTCTCGAGGATCGTCAGGGTGCGCTCGGCCGATTTCACCGTACGCACCGGACCCGCACCGAGGTCGGCCGCGACCTCGGGTTCGCGTGGCCCCGCATCGACCTCGATCGTCCTCTTCACCACGCCTCCCCGAGCGCACCATCGATGACGCCGCCGCCGACCCGGTCGGTCGACGGGAGCGGGTCGGGGCTCCCCAGGGAGGCCGCCCACTGTTCAGCATCGTCCTGTGGACGATATCCGATTCGCTCGCCGGCCTCGCGGTTCAGCCATCCCCGTGTGTTGGCCGAGGTGCCCCAGATGACGTGGCCACCCTGTTGCGCGGTGGTCGCCGTCGCCTCGATGAGCCGGCAGAGGTCGCCAGGCGACAGCCACACCGAGAGAGAACGCCGATTCGAGGGCAGCGCTTCGGTGGTACCGAAGCGCGCCGAGACGACGGTCATGCCGAAGCGGTCGGCGTACAAGCAGCCGAGTGCCTCCATCGCCGCTTTGCTGACGCCGTAGTAGGAGTCGGGGCGCGGGGAGAGCTCGACAGCCGACCGCGTCTCGGCCGCCGAGGCGTGACCGACCACGTGGATCGAGCTCGCCAGCAGGATCTTCATGACACCGGCTGATCGTGCCGCTTCGAGCACCGTTCGCGTGCCGTCGACGTTCGTCGAGAGGATGTCCGGCCACGGTCTCTCCTGCGGGAAGCCTCCCAGATGGACCACGACATCAGCGCTCCTCGAGGCGGTCGTCACCACTTCCGAATCGGTGATCGAGCCGCTGACGAAGGTCTCGGACGAGCGCAGTGCTTCGCGCGGTTCCACGAGGTCGAGGAGCACGACGGACCATCCGGCATCGGCCAGGATCGGCCGGATGAGCGAAGCGACCTCTCCTGAACCACCGGTCATGAGCACGCGTCGCCCCATCGCACACGCTCCCTTGTTGACGGCACCGAATCTGATATGTACCTTAGCGCACACGTTCACAAAGATGGAACGTGTTTACGTACGTGAATGGAGAAGCGTCAATGAAGAAGTTCTCTCTGGCTGGCAGGACGCTCGCCGTGGTCTCAGCGTTCGCGTTGGCGGGCTCGGTGAGTGCCTGCTCGACGGGCGGCGGCAGCTCGTCCAGCAGCGACGACGGTCAGCCCCTCGAGGTATGGACCCGGTCCACTGCCGATGCGGCCAAGACCTACGAGAAGGTGTTCGCCGACTTCACCGCGAAGACCGGCATCGAGGTCAACTACCAGGCAGTGGAGGAGTTCGACACGCAGCTCGCTGCGCGAGCGTCGGAGAAGGACCTTCCCGACGTCATGATCAATGACGCCGCATCACTCGGCAACTACACCTCCCAGGGCTTGCTCCTGCCGATCGACCAATCGAGCATCGACGGCCAGGACGACATCGATCAGTCCACCTGGGACCAGAACAAGGGCCTCGACGGCTCGATCTACGGTGTGCCGTTCTCGCGGCAGACCAACGTGCTGATCGTCCGCAAGGACTGGCGCGAGAAGCTCGGCCTGGACCAGCCGAGGACCTGGGACGATCTCACGGCGATGGCCACGGCCTTCGCGAACCAGGATCCCGACGGCGACGGCAAGGCAGACACCTACGGGATGGTCGTTCCCGGCACCGCGAAGAGCGCCTACATCGCCCGCTGGGGTGCGCCTTACATCTGGCAGGCCGGTGGCGACATCATCGAGAGCGACGGCGAGGGCACCTACAAGTCGGTCATCGATTCTCCCGAGACCGCCGAGGCGATGTCGTTCATCCGGACGCAGTTCTGCACGCCGGGCAACGTCGTGCCGGGGTCGCTGAACCTGACCACTGGCGACTCGCCCTTCTTCGCGGAGGGCACCGCGGGCATGTACCTGACCGGGCCCTACAACATCCCGAACTTCGACCGCGCAGTGGGGAAGGACAACGTCGAGGTCGTCCCCATGCCCTCCGGTCCTGCCAGCACGACGACATTCGCCGAGGGCGAGAACATCTACTTCGGCGCGAGCTCGACGAAGGCCGAGCAGCAGAAGGCCCTAGCCGAGTACCTGATCTCCCCGGAGGCTCAGAAGCTCGCCATGGACGTCCAGCCTGCCGATTCGACGACGGTGAGCCAGCCCGTCGTGCGTCTCCCGGTGAACAAGGACGTCGATGTCGCCGAGGTGCTCGGAGACCCGAGGTGGAAGGTGGTCGCGGACTCCTACGACGACGACGCCAAGACGTTCACGTGGTCGATCAACTACAACCCCATCCGCCAGGCCCTCGCCGACGGCATGAACGCGATGATGTCGGACTGCAACAGCGACATCGGGGCCGGCCTGGCGTCGATCGACAGCACCATCACCAGTGAACTGAAGAACCAGGATCTGCTGAAGTGACCTCGACGCCCGCCGAACGGCCGATCATCTCGGGGGGTGTCGGCCTCGAGAGCCGACGGTCGATGCCCCCCACGGTTCGGAGCGCTGACGCAGATCGCACCCGGCGGCCCCGCTTCACGCTCCGCTCGCTGATCCCCTGGATGTTCCTCGTACCCGGCCTGGTCTTCGCGCTGGTGTTCAAGTTCATCCCGATGGTCGAGGGCTTCCGCTTGAGCGCATTCAAAGTGCAGCCCTTCCTCGGTGACGTCTTCGTGGGCTTCAAGAACTACAGCGCGGTGCTCTCCGACCAGCGCTTCCTGGATTCGCTAGGGCACACGGTCGTGCTGGGCGTGGGGCAGACCATCGGAGCCCTCCTCCTGGGCTTCCTCCTCGCATTGCTGCTCGAAGGCCAGTCGCGGAGCCTGTTCCTGGTGCGCACGGCGGTCTTCCTCCCCGTGGTCACGGCTCTCGCGGTGGTCGGCGAGATCTGGCGCATCCTCTACTTCCCCACCGAGACGGGGTTCATCAACTCGATCCTCGGTTTCTTCGGCCTGCCCGCCCAGCAGTTCCTGAGCGACCCGAGTTCGGCGCTCCTCTCCGTCATGGTCGTCGGCATCTGGACGGGCGCCCCCTACAACATGGTCATCATCCTCGCCGGGCTCGCCGGGATCGATCGCACGCTCTACGAAGCCGCAGCCGTCGACGGAGTCTCCGTGTGGCAGCGCATGCGCTACATCGTCCTGCCGGGACTGCGCTCCGCGGTCTCCGTCGTGTTGACCCTCGCGGCGATCCGCAGCCTCCGGACGTTCACCGAGGTGTACGTGCTGACCGGTGGTGGTCCCGCCGGCTCGACCGAGGTGTGGATGACCCGGGTCTACTCGCTCGGCTTCCAGAACAACAACCTCGGGGTGGCGTCGGCCGCGTCCGTGCTGCTGCTGGTCGCCACGCTGGTCCTCACCCTCGGGGTCCGCATCATCACCTCCAGGAAGGCCGCCGCATGATCCCCGCTCCTCAGGCCGCACCCGACAAGGCGATCACCGCCTTGCGGCCGGCGAAGGACAAGGCCACCCGCGCGAACACGCAGTTCGACACGGCTCTGGGCTGGCGTCCCGGGCTCGGCTTCGCCACCGCCGTGCGCATCCTGATCTGCGCCGTGGTGCTGTTCGTCTTCGCCGCTCCCTTCGTCACCATCATCTCGGGAGCGTTCGACGCCAGCACCGACTCGACGAGGGTCAGCCTCCTGCCCAACAACCCGTCCCTCCTGCCCGCTCAAGTCGCCACCGACAAGGGGATCTGGGGGTACTTCGCGAACTCGCTGGTCATCGTCGGCGGCGGACTCCTGCTGCAGATCACCATCTCGATCCTGACCTCCTATGCGCTGGCCCGACACCGCTTCCGCGGGCAGTCGATCGTCCTGCTGCTCTTCCTGCTGACGATGATGCTGCCCGAAGAGGTCATCGCCATCCCGCTCTCGCAGGTCATCGGAAACATCCCCGTGCTCGGCATCAGCCTCAGGGGCACCGTGTTCGGCGTGATCCTGCCGGTCGCGGTCTGGGGGTTCTCGATCCTCCTCATGACCGAGTTCATGAAGGACATCCCGAAGGAGATCGAGGAGGCGGCCCGCCTCGACGGCGTCGGCGAGCTGCGGATGCTCTGGTCGATCATCCTGCCCCTGTGCAAGCCCGTGCTCGGCGTCGTGACCATCTTCGGATTCATGATGATCTGGGACCAGTACCTGCTCCCTCTGATCGCCGCGAACGATCCGAGCGATTACACCCTCACCGTCGCCCTGAGCATTCTGCGCACCGACGCCCAGACAGGCCCGGGCGTGCTGCTCTTCGGCGCTCTGCTCGCTCTCATCCCCAGCCTCATCGTGTACCTGCTCATGCAGAAGTCGCTCATCCGCGGCATCACGTCCGGCGCAACGAAAGGCTGACGACCATGACCATCCTCACGCCCACCCCCTCGACTCCCGACGGGCAGCCGATCGAGTTCGACTCCACCGGCAGGTCGGACCACCGCATCACGGACCTCATCATCACGCCGATCGCCTTCCGAGACCCCGCGCTGCTGAACTCCAACGGCGTCCACGAACCGCTCGCTCTCCGCACGATCATCCAGCTGGTCGTCGGCGACGGTGGCGTCATCGGCCTGGGAGAGGGCTCGGGAGAGCGTGAGGTCCTCGACCGGCTCGAGGCCATCAGGCCAGCCGTCCTCGGGCTCAGCGTCTTCGACCTCAACGGCATCGAAGCGGCGATCAACACGGCACTGGGCGGCGACACCGGCGACCTGACACGCATCCAGCGCCGAGTCGTCTACTCGATCGTCGACGTCGCCTGCCACGACGCCCAAGGCAGGATCATCGGAGTCCCGGTCAGCGAACTGCTCGGCGGCGCCGTCCGCACGGAGGTGCCGTACAGCGCGTACCTCTTCTACAAGTGGGCCGGACATCCGGCAGCCGACGGCAGCACGACCGACGACGAATGGGGCGCAGCGCTCGACCCCGCAGGGATCGTGGAGCAGGCCCGGCAGCTGATCGACGAGTACGGATTCGGATCGATCAAGCTCAAGGCCGGCGTCTTCCCGCCCGAGCAGGAGATCGCGGCCATCCGCGCGCTCGCGGAGGCGTTCCCCCATCACCCGCTGCGCATCGACCCGAACGGCGCCTGGACCGTCGAGACCTCCCTCATGGTCGCGGACGAGCTCCGGGACGTCCTGCAGTACCTCGAGGACCCGACGCTCACCCTCGACGGCATGTCGGCCGTGGCGGAGTCCGCCGGCATCCCGCTCGCCACGAACATGTGCGTGGTCGCGTTCGAGCAGATCAGGGAGGCGCTCGAGAAGGACGCCGTGCAGATCATCCTGAGCGACCACCACTACTGGGGCGGTCTCCGGCACACCCGAGAGCTCGGCGCCATCTGCGACACGCTCGGCATCGGTCTGTCGATGCACTCGAACTCGCACCTCGGCATCTCGCTGGCCGCGATGACGCACGTCGCTGCGGCATCACCGACCCTCACCTACGCCTGCGACACGCACTACCCGTGGAACCATGCGGACGAGATCGTGAAGCCCGGGGTCCTGGCCATCCGAGACGGCTCGGTCGCCGTGCCCACCGGCCCGGGCCTCGGAGTGGAGCTCGATCTCGAGGCCCTCGAGCGCCAGCACCGCGTGTACGTGGAGTCGGGCCGCACCACCCGCGCGGACACGGTCTACATGCGCTCGATCGACCCCGACTACGACCCGACGCTTCCCCGATTCTGATGGCGGCGATCCAGACAGGCTCGCGCGTCGACCCGACGGCGTACCTCTACCCGTGGGACGTCGTGGGCGCCCCCGCTGCCGCTCGGCGCATCGCACGACTGGGTGTCTCGAGCGTCACTCTGGCGGCCGCCTCCCACTCCGTCCGGGCGGCGACGCCGCGACATCCCCGGCGACGCGTCGTCGAGGGCGCCGCCGCCCCCCTCGACGTCCCCGTGCGGGAGCGCGCATGGGCAGGCCGACGCCTCGCGCCCCGCGACGGTGCGGCACGGGCCGAGCACGACTCGTCCGCCGGGGCCCGCGATGCACTGGGCCACGCGATGATCACCGGCCGGTCCCGGCTCGCACTGACGCACGCCGATGGGATCGCAGCCGGTGGTCACTCGTCACCGGTCGCGCCCGACCTGCCCCGACTCCTCCCGGACCCGCACTGCCCTGTCACCCCTCGCGAAGGAGCCCTCCCATGACTGAGCTGACCCGTCGACTCGGCGACCGACCGATCGTGGCAGTGCTGCGCGCGTCCGGATCGACCGCTTTCCTCCCTGTCTGCGACGTGCTGTTCGACGAAGGCTTCCCGGCTGTCGAGATCACGATGACGACGCCGGGAGCCCTGCAGGTCATCGCCGACATCCGCAGGCGGATGCCCTCCGGCGCGGTGGTCGGCGCGGGCACGGTGCGAACCCTCGCCCAGGTCGACGGGGCGATCGACGCCGGGGCGCAGTTCCTGGTCAGTCAGATCACCTCTCCCGAACTCGTCTCGGCTGCCGCCGCGCGCGGTGTGCCCTTCCTTCCCGGCGCCCTCACCCCGACGGAGATCGTCCATGCCTGGCAGCTCGGGGTCGAAGCGGTCAAGGTGTCACCGATCGGGCCGGTCGGCGGCCTCGACTACCTCTCAGAGCTCATCGGCCCCCTGCCCGAGGTCTCCCTGTTCCCCACCGGCGGCGTGCTGATCGGTCAGGCCGCGGACTACCTCGACGCTGGCGCGTCGATCGTCGGTCTGAGCAGGGATCTCCTTCGCGACGCCCTCGACGACGGCAGCCTCGATGAGCTGCGTGGACGCGCGCGCTTCGTGGTCGAGTCCGTCGCGGCACGCCGGACCGCACAGCCGGCCTGACCGCCTCTCCCATCCCGTCACACCCACACACAGATTCAGGAACCTCATGCAGAAGATCGCCTTCATCGGACTCGGGATCATGGGACTGCCCATGGCGAAGAACCTCGTCGACGCCGGCTTCGACGTCGCGGGCTTCAACCGCTCCCGGGGCACTCTCGACGCTCTCGTCGAGTACGGCGGGCAGCGGGCCGACAGCGTCTCCGATGCCGTGGAAGACGCCGACGTCGTCGTCACCATGCTGCCCGATTCCCCCGACGTCGAGAAGGTCGTGCTCAAAGAGGGTGGAGTGCTCGACTCGGCGAAGCGCGGTGCGCTGCTCATCGATGCGAGCTCGATCGCGCCCGTGACGGCCCGCCGGGTGGCGGAGGCGGCTGGAGACGTCGGCGTGCGGGCGTTGGACGCCCCGGTCAGCGGAGGCGAACAGGGCGCCATCGACGGCACGCTGTCCATCATGGTCGGAGGTGCGGCTGAGGACTTCGAGGCCGCGCGCGACGTCTTCGCTGCGATCGGCAGCACGATCGTGCATGTCGGACCCAGCGGATCGGGCCAGACGGTGAAAGCCGCGAACCAGCTCATCGTCGCCGGCACCCTCCAGCTCGTCGCTGAGGCCCTCACCTTCCTCGATGCCCACGACGCCGATCTCGAGGCCGCCGTGAGCGTGCTCGCCGGGGGTCTCGCCGGCAACCGCATCCTCGATCGCAAGGCGGCCGGGATGATCGCCCACTCGTTCGCGCCGGGTTTCCGCATCGAACTGCACCACAAGGACCTCGGCATAGTGCTGGCGGCCGCCCGGGAAGCGGGCGTGGTCGTCCCGGTCGGAGCACTGCTCGGCCAGCTCATGGCGTCGATGGTCGCCCAGGGCGACGGCGGGCTGGATCACTCCGCTCTGCTGCTCGGAGTGGAGCGCCTCTCCGGTCGCGAGAGCGTGAGGAGCGCGTGATCCGCGCGGAGGGGGCACGTACGGGCGCGGATGCCGTTCGCGAGCCATCGTCAGTAGCCGATGTCGTGACGCCGACCGAGGAGATCTTCGTCTGGCGAGCCGGCGCCCTGACGGTGTCCTTCGGTGCTGGGGAGCACCCGGTCCGGATCGTGGGGATGGACGCCGGGCCGGAGCAGGTGGTCACCGAGGCGACGCAGCCGCTCGTCGAGGCCATCGTCACGGGTGACGGCCGCGCTCGGAACACGACCCGGTTCACCCATACCGGGGTGGGCGCGCGCCTTCGTCTGATCGACGTCCGAGAAGCGACGGTCGACGGCGTCGCGCGCCTCGAGATCGATCAGCGCGATGCTCGGACGGGTCTCCTCGTGACGGTGACCTTCACGGCATCTCCCGACATCGCGGGTGCCCGCGTGAGGACGTCGGTCCGCAATGAGGGCCAGATGCCGGTCGTGCTGGAAGCGCTGTCCACGGTAGCCGTCGGTGCGCTCGTCAGTCATGGCGATGATCCGCACGACGCGCTCCTGCACTCGGGCTCCGGCGAGCAGCTCGCGGAGAATCGGTGGGTGGTGACCAAGGCCTGGTCGCAGGCCGGGCTGGGTGACTTCCATTCCGGGATCAACCACCAGCCGGGGCGCGGGTACACGGCCGCGACAGGGACATCGACCTGGACGACCGCGCGCGCGCTGCCCACAGGGGTGCTCGAACACCCTGTCTCCGGTCGAGCGATCGCCTGGCAGCTGGAGCACAACGGCGGCTGGCGCTGGGAACTCGACAACCAGCGCGAAGGCGAGGACGCGCTGGCTCTCGTCCTGCTCGGCCCGACGGATCTCCATCATCACTGGGCCGAGGAACTCGTGCCCGGAGCGAGCTTCGAGTCCGTCCCCGCGTCCTTCACCGTCGGCAGCGCCGGCGCGGCAAGCGCGGTCGCCGAGCTGACACGGCACCGTCGCTGGCTCCGACGAGCGCAGCGAGGAGACACGTCCTCGCTCCTGGTCTTCAACGACTTCATGAACACGATCCTCGGGGATCCCACGACCGAGCGCCTGCTCCCGCTCATCGCTGCCGCCGCCGCAGTCGGAGCGGAGTGCTTCTGCATCGACGCAGGCTGGTACGACGACAGCGAGGAGGGGGACTGGTGGTCGAGCGTCGGCGAGTGGCTCCCGTCGACGCGGCGCTTCCCCGGCGGACTGGCACGACTCACGGAATCGATCCGCTCCCATGGGATGAAGGTGGGCATCTGGCTCGAGCCCGAGGTCATCGGCGTCCATAGCCCCCTCGCCGAGACGCTCCCCGCCGCCGCGTTCATGCAGCGGCACGGGATCCGTGTCCGCGAACACGACCGCTACTTCCTCGATCTGCGCAACGAGGCAGCCCGAGCGCACCTCGATCGGACCTTCGACCGACTCATCGCCGACTTCGGCGTGCGCTTCTTCAAGCTCGACTACAACGTCACTCCCGGTGCGGGAACGGACCTCGACGCCTTCTCGGTCGGGGCGGGGCTGCTCGCGCACAACCGTGCGCACCTGAGCTGGTTCGCCGCTCTCCGAGCCAGGCATCCGGACGTGGCGTTCGAGAACTGCAGCTCGGGCGCCATGCGTTCCGACTTCGGGATGATGGAGGTCTTCGACCTGCAGTCGACATCGGACCAGCAGGATCTCCGGTCGTACCCGCCCATCGCCGCCGCCGCGCCGATGCAGATGCTCCCGGAACAGGCGGCCAGCTGGGCCTATCCGCAGGCAAGCATGAGCCAGGAGGAGATCGCGTTCACCATGGTGACGGGCTTGTCCGGACGCCTGTACCTGTCCGGTTTCCTGGATCGGATGGAGGAGGAGCAGTTCGCCCTCGTCGACGAGGCGGTCCGGATGCACAAGGCGATGCGTCCCGACATCGCGGATGCCGTCCCCGAGTGGCCGAGCGGCTACCCCGGCTGGGACGCGCCGGTGCTGTCCCTGCGGCTTCGCTGCCCGGGCCGGTCACTCCTCTACGTCTGGCACCGCAGCGAATCCACCGTCGAGACCCTCGCCCTCGACCTCGGCGCCGATGCGACGCCGGCCTCGCTCCGGCAGATCTATCCGGCATCCGCGGCGGCCTGGACGATCGCCGGGACGGAGGACGGCCGGCTCGAGATGCGCCCCTCGTCTCCGGGTGTCTCCGCACGCGTGTACGAACTCGACGGGGATCGCAGCACGCCGAGATGACCGAGGGCGTCGGAGAGCTGCCACCGGCGGTGGAGACGGTCGGGCATGACGCTCGAGGGCGGCGACCCGATTCGCACGCCATGGGTCGTGGGACGTCCCGCTGGCTGTCGGAGCGCGGCCGCGGAGCACCGCGTCCGGGAGCGCTCATCGTCGGTCGCGGCAGGAGATCGCGCGTGCGATTCCCGCGGTAGCGACGAGCCGCGCTCGAGCTCCGACCGTCGTCCCGTGGCTGGCCCGGTTACGTCCGCGGGGAGCGTCGCCCGGACGCGATCCCCCCGCTAGCCGCGGGGGCTGCGCTGGCCCCGCCAGCCGCGGGTGCGCGCGCGCCGACGCGCGCTGCGCCGCCGGGCCCGCTCCGCCGCGTCCGCCATCGCCTCCGCGTGGGCGGTCTTGGCCCGGCCGAGCGCCGCGTCGTCGTCGCGGCGGATGGCGACGCCCTCGGCCACCTGCGCGCGGAACGCCCGGAGCGAGTCGCCGAGCGTCGGCGCGAAGTCCGCGTGCTCCTCGTCGCGCTCCTCCTCGCCCGCGGGGTACCGGCGGAGCTCCGCCGACGCGTCCTCGGTGGTCGAGCCCTCGGTCGGCGGGCGCTCGAGGTGGGCGACGCAGAGGCGGGCGACCTCGTCGGCGTGGTCGTGCATCACCGAGTGCGCGGCGCCGGGGATCTCCCACACCCGCGCCCGCGGCAGCAGCCGGCCCATCTCCTCCACCCACGCACGCGGGACCACGGCGTCGTGCTCGCCGCGGATCACGAGGGCGCTCGCGCGGATCCCCGGCAGCCGGTCCTCGATCGGGAACCGCATCATGCGCGGCAGCACCCGGAGGAACCAGCGCACCCCGCAGACGAGGTAGGCGCGGACGGCGAGCACCTGGATCCGGCGGGGTTCGTGCCACGACGACCGCAGGAACCGCGCCGCGGCGACCGGCACGGAGCGCGCGGCCGGATCCACCACCGGGCTGATCAGCACGAGCGTGCTGATCCCGGGGCGCCTGGCCGCGAGATCCGCCACCACCTGCGTGCCCATCGAGTGGCCGACGAGCACCGGGTCGTCGAGGTCGAGCGCCTGGATCGCGGCGTCCACGAGATCGGCGTACTCGCGGATCGCGAGCGACCGCCGGGGGTGGCGCACGCCCGCGAAGCCCGGCAGGTCGAGCGCGTGCACGGTGCCGTGCGCGTCGAGGCGCGGTGCGAGGCGCTCGAAGTAGTCGGAGCTCACGCCGATGCCGGGCACGAGCACGAACGCGCGGCCGTCGGGGCTGCCGAGGGTGCTGATGCGCACGGTGAGGCCGCGGTGCACGACGCGCGTGACGCGGACGGTCGTCGCGGGGCTGCCGTGCTCGGTCATGCGGGGCCCCCTGCGGCGGGCGGGTCGTCGGGTGCGATCCGCGAGGCGTCCACGCTAGGGCACGGCGCCTGCGGGTCCGCCGACCCGACGTGCGGTCAGGCCGGCGCGTCCCCGCCCGACACGCACAGGCAGAACGGGTGCCCCGCCGGATCCGCGTACACGTCGAAGCGGTCGGGTGCCGTCGGGTCCGCCGCCGGCTGGAGCAGGCGGCCGCCGAGGGCGAGCACGCGCTCGCGGCCCTCGTCGAGGTCGTCGACGTAGAAGTCGAGGTGGATCTGCTGCTGCTGCCGAGGGCCCTCGCCCGGCCACACGGGCGGCACGAAGTCGGGCGCGGGCTGGATCCCGATCTGCCATCCGGCGTCGAACGACACGTAGTGCCAGTCACCGCCCACGTGCACCTCGCCGTCGAGGAGCCCCGCCCAGAAGGCGCTCTCCGCGGCCAGGTCCGGTGCGTCGAGCACCACGATCGTCTGCCGGATCCTCATGCGCGTTCCTTCTCTCGTCGTCGAGCGGGTGCTGCGAGCCTGGCATCGGCGGGGGCCGCGACCAGGATCCGTCCTCCGCGCCCCGCTCCAGGGGTCGGCTATTGCGGCACTGTCGCCTCAACTTCGACGGCCATGTGAATTTGCAACAAGGCGTTTTCTGCCTGTGTCGGACCCCTGTGGTTGCATAGATGGAAGAAGCGGTCCCGAAGCGGGGGTCGCATGAAGCGAGGAATGCGATGGCAGGCTTGCCCTTCACTCAGTACCACTGGAATCGGCTCGATAAAGGCGCGACAGTAGTAGTAACGTTAACAAGAGCCGCGAACGTCCGCTTGATGGATAGCTCAAACTTCAACTCCTACAAGAACGGACGGGCCCACAAGTTCCACGGCGGGTTGGTCAAGGCGTCGCCTTTTCGCATTGTCGTTCCCCGAACGGGAAGCTGGTACCTCACAGTGGATCTCATGGGTCTGAAGGCGACGTCGGTCCGATCAACTGTCGCAATTGAGCCCCCTGCGCTTCCGCAGGCGAGGACGGCTGCTGCGCCGTCACTGAGTGCAATCCGACACGAAGTACCTCCGATCATCCCGGACGAGGAGGGAGAGACCTGGGATGTCTTCATCTCTCACGCCAGCGAGGACAAGGCATCGGTCGCGGAGCCGTTAGCCGAAGCTCTTCGGATCCTTGGTCTTCGAGTCTGGCTCGACAAGACCGAGCTGCGGATAGGCGACAGCTTGCGGAGGAAGATTGACTACGGACTCGCTCACAGCTCATTCGGCGTGGTCGTGCTTTCCAAATCATTTTTCGTCAAGGGCTGGCCGCAGTATGAGCTTGATGGCATTATCGGTCTAAGTGTAGATGGAGGCCAGCGAATGCTGCCGATCTGGCACGAGATTTCAAGAGATGACATCGCGAGACAGTCACCATCATTAGTCGACAAAATCGCGCGTAATACGGCCATCAATACCGTTGATGAGATCGCGAGTGAGATTTTTGAAGTTGTGAGTGATGCGGGATGAGCTGTTTCGGGGCCTCGGTATCCATTTAAATGGGTCGATCGCGCTGGAGCTCAGGCTCGGCTGGCGGTGCGACCTGACCAGGATCCGCCGCCCGCGCCCCTGGGATCCCGACCCCGACCACCGGTAGGTTTGACCGTACGGCGCGTCTCGCGCCGGTCGAACCCTGCGGGCATCGTGGCTCAGCCGTCGTACGCGACGGCGGGAGCGTGCGGTGGACACAGGGCCACCAGTCACCTCCTGAAAGGAGCGACCATGACCGCCCCCTCCGTCCAGCTCTACACGGTCCGCGACGCTGTCTCCGCGGACCTGCAGGGCGCCGTCGCCCGCGTCGCCGAGATCGGCTACACGCAGGTCGAGCCGTACGCGTTCGTCGAGCGCGCCGACGAGTTCGCCGCTGCGTTCGCCGCGTCCGGCGTCACCGCGCCCTCCGGCCACGCGCCCGTCATCGACGGCGACGACGACCAGGCCTCCCGCACCTTCGACGCCGCCGCGAAGCTCGGGATCCAGACGGTCATCGACCCCTTCATCCCGTCCGAGCGCTGGCAGACCGCCGACGACGCGCACCGGATCGCCGACCGCGTCAACGAGCTGCAGGTGCAGGCCGCCGCGCGCGGGCTCGCCTTCGGGTACCACAACCACCAGTGGGAGTTCGCGAACAAGGTCGACGGCCGGCCGATCTACGAGCTCTTCGTGGAGCGTCTGGACGCCGACGTCGTGCTCGAGCTCGACGCGTTCTGGTCGACCGTCGGCGGCATGGACACGCCCGCCCTCCTCCGCCAGCTCGGCGACCGCGTGCAGTTCCTGCATGTGAAGGACGGCAAGATCTCCGACGCGATCGCCAAGGTCCTGCCGAGCGCGGAGTCCGCGCTCGTCGTGCCGCCGGAGCTCGCGCAGGCCTTCAAGATGCAGGAGCCCGCGGGCCAGGGCGACGTCGACGTCGCCGCCGTGCTCGCCGCCGCCCCCCACGCGCTGCGCGTCGTCGAGTTCGACGACTACGCGGGCGACGTGTTCGACGGCATCCAGGCGTCGCTCGCGTGGCTGCAGGAGAACGACAAGTGACCGGCGGCACCGGCCGCGTCGGCGTCGGCGTCATCGGCGCGGGCGTCATCTCGGGCACCTACCTGGAGAACATGACGGCGATGCCGGACCTCGAGGTCCTGTTCGTCGCCGACATCGACCTCGACCGCGCCCGCTCGCGCGCCGAGGAGCACGGCGTGCCGCACCACGGCACGGTCGACGAGCTCTTGCGCATGGACGAGATCGAGATCGTCGTGAACCTCACGCTGCCCGCCACGCACGCCGAGGTCGGCCGGCGCATCGTCGCCGCCGGCAAGCACGTGTGGAGCGAGAAGCCGCTGGCGCTCGACCACGAGTCCGGCCAGGACCTGCTCGAGGCGGCGCGGGCCGCCGGCGTCCAGGTCGCGTGCGCGCCCGACACCGTGCTCGGCGCGGGGATCCAGTCGGCCATGCGCGCCATCGCCCGCGGCGACATCGGCGAGCCGCTCACCGCGACGACGCTGTTCCACGTGCCCGGCCCCGACGCCTGGCACCCGAACCCTGAGTTCCTGTTCGCGCGCGGCGCCGGACCCCTGTTCGACATGGGCCCGTACTACGTCACCACGCTCGTGCACGCGTTCGGCGCGGCGGAGACGGTGAGCGCGGTCTCCTCGACCTCGCGCACCACGCGCACCATCGGCAGCGGGCCCCGCGCGGGCACCGACTTCCCGGTGGAGGTGCCGACGCACCACGCGGCGCTCATCTCGTTCGCGGGCGGGCAGTCGGCGCAGTCGACGTTCAGCTTCCAGAACGCGCTGCCGCGCATGGGCTTCGTCGAGATCTCGGGCAGCGAGGGCACCATCGTGCTCCCCGACCCGAACACGTTCGAGGGCGACAGCCAGCTGTGGCGCTTCGGGCAGCAGGAGCCGGAGACGCTGACGGCGGCTGGATCCACGTACGGCCGCGGATCCGGCGTGCTGGACCTCGCGCGCAGCATCCGCGGCGGCGACCCGATCCGCGCATCCGGCGAGGTCGCGGCGCACGTGCTCGACGTGCTGCTCGCGATCCGCGACGCGGCCGAGAGCCGCGAGGTCGTGCAGGTCGCGTCGAGCGTCGGGAAGCCGACGCCCCTCGCGGAGGACTGGGACCCGGCGGCGGCGACGCTGTAGCGACCGACCCGCAGGACGACACGAGGCCCGGCGCTCAGGAGCGCCGGGCCTCGTTCGTGCGCGTGGGTCAGACGCCCCACATGCCGCAGATGACGCCCCAGTTCGTCTCGTCGACGCCCAGGACGTCGCGGAGGTCGGCGGGCGGGACGATGCGCTTGCCGCGGGCATCCTGGCCGGTCTTGTCGAGGTTGTCGTTGTAGGCCAGCAGCACCGTGCGCCACTGCTGGTACTCGGTCTGGCTGCCGAACTGGTGCCGTCCGGCGTTGCCGCCGTCGGAGCGGAATCCTCCGCCGAAGACGGCCACGGTCCCGTTGGCTGCTCGCGTGATGTACATGTCTTCCTCTTCCTCTGCCTCTGCTGAGACGGCGATCGTGGGGATGGGCTTGGGGATGCTGAGCCGTTGATTGATGTAGGGGACGGGATCGAAGTCGTCCTGGATGGTGAAGGAGCCGGCGTCGTCGCCCGTCCGCATCTCCAGGTGGAGGTGGAAGACGTTCGTCCCCGTGGAGCCGAGCTTCCCGATCTGCTGACCGAGTGCGACCCGCTCCCCGGGCTGCACGAGCGGGGCGCCCTGCATGTGCGCGTACGTCGTGTACATGCCGTCGTCGTTCCGGATCGTCACCCAGTTGCCGAACTTGTACGTCTGCACCCCGGAGGGCTGCGGCGAGTACTCGCCCCGCACGACGACGCCCGCGGCGATGGAGTGGATGGGGGTGCCGGCGTTGACGCTGCCGACGTTGAAGTCCGCGCCGGCGTGATGCCGGCCGTTGGGACGGGGTGCGTCCCATTGCTGTCCGTAGATGGTCTGGGGGAGGATGACCGTGTCGAACGGCCATCGGTAGGGGATGAGCGTGGCGGCTGCGGCGGCCTCGGGTGTCGCGAACTGCGGCGTCACCGCCAGGCCCGCTATGGCGGTGCTGAACCCGATCACCACGCTCCGTCGTGTGATGGTCCGCGCTGTCTCTGCATCGTGGATGGCGTCCTCCTTCTGTTCGGCGCGGGCCCAGCGTGACGGGGTGCCGAGAGGCGCAGTAGTCGGCGCAAATGAGGACTGCGGACGCTCCGATACGCGCTCCCGAATCCCGGCACGACCGGCCATTCGGAGGTGACGACGTGGCGAGGTGCTTCGGCCGGGCCGAACACCGTGCGCGCGGGCACCCGGGTGCCGGGCGCCGATCCCCGGCGGGCCGGGCGCCGACCCCCGGCGCCCCCGGATCGCCCTCCGAACAGCTCCGGCGCCGTGGGGATCCGCGGCCGCGGGCCGTTCGGCGCGGGACGCGCGTGCGCGTGCGGGATCGGGGTACACGCCGTCGCACGGGGCCCGGATCGGGCACGGTGCGCCCGCGTCCCGCCGTGCCGGCGACGGGTGCCGTCGGAGGAGACTGGACCCATGCAGCTGCACCGCGCCACCGCCGGAGCCGGCGCGCGCCACATCGGTCTCTCCCACGGGCTGGGCGCGGACGGCGCGCCCGGGGCGCCCGCCGTGCTGCCGGACGCGCGCGCGGCCGGTCTCGAGGACGCCGGGTGGGGCGTCCGCCGGCTGCCGGGGATCCACCACGACAGGCAGCTCGAGGACCCCGACCGGGTGCTCCAGGCGACCGAGGACGTGCGGTGACGGACGCGCGCGACGACGACGCCGAGCGCCCGCAGCGCCGGGGCCGCGCCGACGACGCCCAGATCGCCGCTCGACTGGCCGCCGCCCTCCGCGCACCCGACGCGTCCGCCCGGCTGCAGGCCGCGCTCACCGCGGGCACCCGGCCGGATCCCGCGCTCGTCGAGGGCCTGATCCACCGCTGCCGCGTCGAGCCCGACCTCAACGTGCGCGAGATGCTCACGTGGGCGCTGATCCGGCACGACCCGGAGATCACGATCCCGCCGCTGATCGCCGAGCTCGCCTCGCCCATCCCGCAGGCGCGCAGCCAGGCGCTGCACACGCTCTCCAAGATCGGCGACCGGCGCGCGCTGCCCGCGATCACGCCGGCGCTGCTGCGGGATCCCGACGACCACGTGGCGCGCACCGCGTGGCGCACGTCGTCGGGCCTCGTCGACGGCGACCGCGATCCCGCCGGCGCTCGGTGGCTCTCCCAGCAGCTCGCATCGCAGCTCGGCCGCGGCGGACGCGACACGCAGGCGAGCCTCGCGCGGGCCTTCGCGGGCGTCGGCCGGGCGGCGCTGCCGGTGCTCGAGCGGTCGCGGCGCGCGGCGGACGCCCGCGTGCGGATCCACGCGCTCGCCGTGCTCGCGCAGCTCGCCGACCCGGAGCTCCGCTTCGACGACGCGATGGACGAGGCCCGGCGCACCTCCTTCGGCGCGCACCTCGCCCGGCGGCCGGGCTTGCACCTCCCGTAGCGTCATGTGATCGGGTGGTCCCATGACCCACCCCGCCGAGACCCACCCGACCGAGGGCGACCCCGTCGCGAGCGCCTCCCCGATCCCCATGCCCACCCCACCCCGCCGGGTCCGGATCGGCGACGCCGCCGCGTTCGTCGGCGTGACGCCGCGGACCATCCGCCACTACCACCAGATCGGCCTGATCCCCGAGCCCGAGCGGGGCGCCGACGACCGCCGCCGGTACGGGTACGCCGACATGGTCCGGCTGATGTGGATCCGGCGGATGGCCGACGCGGGGATCGCCCTCGACGACATCCGCGCCGCCTTCGCCGACCCGGAGGCGGGGGACGCCGCGGGGGCCGCGGCTCCGGACGCCGACGTCGCCGACGTCGCCGACGTCCTCGGCCGGCTCGAGGCGACCCTCGCGGCGCAGGAGGTCGAGCTCCGGCGGCAGCGGGAGGCCGTGCGGCGGCTGCGCGCCCGGGGCAGCCGGGTGGGCCTCCTCTCCGACCTCGTCGCCCGCCGCCTCGAGGGGCTGCCGGAGGGATCCCTGCGCCAGGCCGACCTCGACGCCCTGCTGGTCATGGAGCGGAGCCTCGGCCCGCTCGTCGCGGCGCTCAACGCCACCCGGTACATCGCCGTCGCCACGCTGCCGGGCCTGCGCCAGGCGTCCGACCGGGTCGACGCCGCCGAGGAGGCGCTCGACGACACGGTCGCCGTGGACGATCCGCGCGTGGCGGAGGTCGCGGCCGAGCGGCGCGCGTTCGAGGAGGCGCTGCACGCGGCGATCGAGGCGTCCGACCTCCCGCGGCTCGACGAGGAGCTCATCGACGAGTGGGACGAGCTGCACCCCGACGGGGTGGACGAGGACGAGGACGACGCCCGCGGCGGCACCGGCCGGTCCGGCCGGCCGGCCCGGTCCCTGAGCGCGATGGACGCGTTCGCGAAGATGCCCTACGACTTCTCCCCGGCGCGCCTCCGGTGCATGGAGCTGGCCACGGACTCCGTCGTGTGGGGGCCGCCCGCATCGTGACCGGGCGTCGCCGTCCCGGATCCGCGCATCCGCGCCGATCGAGCAGCGGAGCCGCGGAGTAGGTTCGCGGCACGGCGCCCCGCGACGGGAGCGCCCGGATCCGTGCCCGTGCGCGGACGACGAGAGGCGCGCCATGGCCGAGATCGTGCTGTTCCACCACGTGCAGGGCGCGACCCCCGGCGTCCACGCGTTCGCCGACGCGCTGCGGGACGGCGGCCACACGGTGCACGTGCCGGACCTCTTCGAGGGCGCGCTGCCCGAGTCGATCGAGGCGGGCCTCGCGCTGATGGCGGGCCTCGCCGACCACGTCGTCGCCGAGCGCACCGCGCGCGCCCTCGACGGGCTGCCCGCCGAGCTGGTCTACGCCGGGTTCTCCTGGGGCGGATCCATCGCCCAGCGCCTCGCGCAGACCCGGCCGGGCGCCCGCTGCGCGCTCCTCTACGAGTCGTTCGTGTCGCTCTCCGCCGAGTGGTCCTTCGGGCCGTGGCCGGCCGGCGTGCCCGTGCAGGTGCACGGCATGGCGCGGGATCCGTTCTTCGCGGGCGAGGGCGACCTCGACGGAGCGCGCGAGCTGGCCGCCGAGGTCGGCCCCGAGCTCGCCGAGGTCTTCGTCTACGACGGCGACGCGCACCTGTTCACGGACGCGTCGCTTCCGTCGTCGGATCCCGTCGCCACGGCCCGCGTGCTGGAGCGGTCGCGGGAGCTGCTGGCCCGGATCGGGTGACGCCGCCTCCCGCCAGCGTCCCCCGTCAGCGGGCCGGGAGGGACGCGAGGAACTCCTCCGTGGCGGCGGCGATCTCCGGCGACCTCGTGCGATGCAGGTAGTGGTCGCCGTCGAGCGGGATCACCTCGCCGTGCTCCACGCTCGCCGCCTGGGCCTCGTGCAGCGCGACCCAGCCCTCGCCGCCCGCGGCGTCCGGCACGACGAAGAGCAGGACGGGCAGATCCGCCGGGAACGTCTCGCCGCTGACCGACGCGAAGGCCTCGGGCACGCGGTCCATCTCGTCGAGGAGGGTCGGGGCGGTCGCGTTCCGGGTCGCGAGGAGGCGCATCTGCTCCTTCGTGGCGTCGTCGTAGGGGAGTCCCGCGTACGCGTCGCCGCCGACCGCGTTCAGCACGCGGAGGATCCCGAGGTCGCGGAGCGCCGTGAGCCCGTCCGTCGCCGCCGGGGCGTCCCACCCGGGCTGGTCGGGCACGCTGCTGTCGATGCCCACGAAGGCCGTGAGCTCGTCGCCATAGCGCTCGGCGTACTCGAGGGCGTAGACGCCGGAGATCGAGTGGCCCATCAGCACGTAGCGGTCGACCCCCAGGTGCTGCAGCGCCGCGTGGACCTCGTCGACGATGGCCGCCGCCGTGCGCGGGGTGTCGGTCTGGTCGCTCAGCCCGGTGCCGAACGGCTCGACGGCGACCACCCGGTGCGTGTCGTCGAGCGCGGAGATGAGCGGCTGGAAGTCCAGGGCGGGTGCGGCGGTGCCGAGGCCGGGCAGGAGGACGATCGTCTCCGCGCCGGGGTCGCCCGTGCCGCTGTCGACGACGTTCATCTCCTTGCCGTCGACGGGCACGCGCTCGCCGTACGGCGCGATGGCGGCGAGGTCGCGCGGCGTGGCGACGGCGTTCACGATCGCGGTGGTCGCCAGCGTCAGGACGGGCAGCGCCACCAGCACGGCGACGATCCGGAGGGTGATCCGCAGCGGTCGTCGCATGCGCTTGCGCGGCCGGGGTGCGGTCGCGGCCTCAGCCACGGGCGGGGATCTTGGACACGTCGGAGTAGACCGGGAGGCCGATGCGGCGGGCGATCGCGACGTCCGCGTCGGCGCCGGACGACTCCCCGGGGAGACGGAGCACCCCGTCGCAGTGCGCGAGGAGGCGCGATGCGGTCTCGTACATGACGTCGGGCCCGCTGTCCGTGTCCGCCCCGGCCTCGGCCGCGACCCGCAGGATCGGCAGCGCCGCCCACTCGCCGATCATCGGCACGTGCCCGAGCTGGAAGACGGGCCAGGCCGCCTGCTCGAGCCGGGCGAGGTTCTGGGCGATGAGCTCGGGATCGCCTCCCGTGCCGGAGCGATAGGGGCCGGCGATGAGGATCAGCTGCGGGTCGGTCACCCGAGTACGCTAGACGAAACGCGCATGAACGCGCAAAACACAGGAGGAATGCGAATGCTCGCTGCGGAGCGGCACGAGTGGATGCTCAGCGAGCTGGCCCGCGACGGCCGGCTCGTCGCGAAGGACGCGGCCGCGCGGCTCGGCGTGACGGAGGACAGCGTCCGGCGCGACCTGCGGACGCTCGCCGACGCGGGCCTGCTGCAGCGCGTGTACGGCGGCGCGCTCCCCGTGTCGCCGGCGATCCGGGATCACGGCGAGCGGGCGGCGATCGCGGTGGACAGCAAGCGGCGGGTCGCCCGGGCGGCGGTGCGGCTGCTGCGGCCCGGATCCACGCTCCTCCTCGACGCGGGCACGACGGCCCTCGAGGTCGCCCGCGCCCTCCCCGCCGACCTGCGGCTCACGGTGGTGACGCCCGGCCCGCTCGTCGCGGTCGCGCTCGCCGAGCACCCGCTCGTCGAGATCGTGCTCGTCGGCGGCACCCTGTCCCGGCACTCCCTGGTCGCGAGCGGATCGCTGGCTGCGGAGGCGCTCCGTCGCGTGCGGGCCGACGTCTGCTTCCTCGGCGTGACGGGGGTGCACCCGGAGGCCGGCCTCACGACGGGCTCGCTCGACGACGCCGCGACGAAGCGGGCGATGGCCGAGCGGTCCGCCGAGACCTTCGTGCTGGCGAGCGCCGAGAAGGTCGGCGCCGCCTCCGCGTTCCCCGTGCTCGACCTCGCCGAGGTGACGGGTCTCGTGCTCGATCCCGACGCGCCCCTCGACGCGGACGTCGAGGCGGCGCTCACTCGGGCCGGGGCGCGGCTGCGCTGACCGTCCGGTCCGCGACGCGGTCGGCGGTCGACGGCTCGGGCGCACCGGGCGCATCGGACGGCTCGGGCTCGGCCCCGTCGGCCGCGGCCACGGGCTCCTCGGTCGCGCGGGAGTCGGTGAGGGACAGCGAGCCCACGGTCGCGATCGCGCCGGCCACGACGGCGACGACGAGGTAGGCGGTGCGCTCGCCCGCGAAGAACGAGTGGATGAGGTCGGCGCTCCACGCGCCGGCCGGGAGCGCGGTCGTCACCAGGGCCGCGATCAGGGTGCCGACGACCGCCGTGCCGAGGCTGGTGCCGAGCTCCTGCGCGGTGTCGTTGAGGGCGGCGCCGATGGACGTCCGGTTCGCGGGCATCGACGCGACGAGGGCGACCGCGCAGATGGTCGTGATGGTCCGGAGGCCCACGGTGAACAGGACCATCATCACCAGGATGGCGAGGTAGCCGTTCTCGACGGCCCACGCCATGCCGACCAGCCCGCCCACCAGGAGCCCGGTGCCGACGAGGCAGGCCACGCGGTGGCCGAGGCGCGTGGCGAGGCGCTCGGCGATCGGGCTCGCGGCCAGCATCGTGACGATGATGGGCAGGTTCGCGAAGCCCGCGCGCATCGGGCTCCAGCCGTACGCGTACTGGAAGTGCAGGATCAGCCCGAACATGATGCTGGCGAACGCGACCGACGCCCCGAGCTGCGTGAGCGCGGCGCCGCGGACGGGCCCCGCGCGGAAGATCGCGAGGTCGATCATGGGCGCGGTGGCGTGGCGCTCCCGGACGATGAAGCCCGCGACGGCGGCGACCGAGCCCAGCGCGCAGGCGACCGTCACGGGCGCGAGCCAGCCGCGTTCCACGCCGCTCGTGAGCGTGTAGCAGCCGAGCCCGATCGCCGCGATCGTGAGGGCCGTGCCCGGCAGGTCGAGGCGATCCGAGGTGAGGTCCTCGCGGCGGTCGGCGGGGATGCCGGTGCGGACGCCGATCCACACCAGCAGCGCCAGGGGCGCGTTCACGGCGAGCAGCCACTGCCAGCTCAGGGCGCCGAGGATCGACCCGCCGAGGAGCGGGCCGAGGACGAACCCGGACATGCCGACGACCATGACGATGGTGATGGCGCGCATGCGCAGCCTCTCGTCGTCGAAGAGGCGGAAGATCAGCGACATCGTGACGGGCGCCATGGCCGCGGCGGCGGCACCGAGCGCCGCGCGCAGGGCGATGAGCTGGCCGATGTCGGTGACGAGCACGACGGCGAGGCTGATGAGGCCGAAGGCCGCGAGGCCGATCAGCAGGACGCGGCGCCGTCCGAAACGGTCGGCGGCCGATCCGGCGGTGAGCAGCAGCCCGCCGAACGCGAGCGAGTAGGCGCCCGTCACCCACTGGAGCCCCGTCGTGCCGCTGTCGAGCGCCCGCCCGATCGTCGGCAGGGCGATCGAGAGCAGCGTGTTGTCGACCATCTCGACGAAGAACGCGAGGCAGAGCGCGGCGAGCGGGATGGCTGCTGCACGCAGGGACGGGTAGCCGCGGGGTGGCGCGGAGGCGATCGTGGGGGTGCTCATCGGGATCCTCTTCCTCTCGAACGCCGTACGAGAACCGTACGACGTTCGATAGTATGGAACGGCGTTCGGTAGGATGCAAGCCATGGCGGCAGACGGATCCACGGAGACGGGCGGCGGCACCGCCGCGCCCGCCCGCGCACGGGGACGCCAGCGCGCGTCGCACTCGCTCGACACGGTGCTGGCGGAGGCCATCGCGATCCTCGACGAGTCGGGGGAGCGGGCGCTCACCTTCCGGGCCCTGGCGGCACGGCTTGGCGGGGGCGTCGCGAGCATCTACTGGTACGTCGCGAGCCGCGACGAGCTGCTCGAGCGGTGCACCGAGGAGGTGATGGGCCGGGTCCTCGCGGAGACGGAGCCGCTGACCCGCGGATCCGACCCGGTCGACAACGTGCGCGCCGTCGCCCTGGCGCTCTTCGACGAGCTCGTGCGCCGGCTCTGGTTCGGGCAGCACATGCTCCGGAACAACGGGCTGCAGCCGAACTCCCTGCGGATGTACGACCGCATCGGCCAGCAGCTGCTGGGGCTCGACCTCACGCCGCGGCAGCGCTTCCACGCGGTGTCGTCCATCGTCAGCTACGTGGTCGGGGTCGCGGCCGACCTCGCCGAGCCGCCGCCGAAGGAGTTCCTGGAGAGCGGGCTGGACCGGGAGGGGTACCTGGGGACGCTCGCCGACCGCTGGCGGGACCTCGACCCCGAGGAGTTCCCGTTCGCCCACGACGCCGCGGCCGAGATGGCGACCCACGACGACCTCGACGTGTTCCGCTCCGGGCTCGACCTGCTGCTCGCCGGGGTGCGCCAGCAGGCGGGGCTGCCGCCGGCGTCGTGACCCGGTCGTCGCGAACGACGCCGTAGTGACCGGCATCGCCTGCCGTTGCCGGTGCACGGCACGTCGCGGGATCCGTTAGTCACCGGCGAGAGCAACCTCGAGCGGAGCGCGCGAACTGGTCACTGAGGTCGCCCGGAAGTTCTCTTCTACGACGGTGACGCCCACCTGCTTACGGACGAGTCGCTGCTTCGGTCGCATCCCGTCGCCTCGGCCCTGATGCTCGAGCGGTCGCTGGTGCCCCCGTTACTCCTAAGCTGAAATGTGACCCGGTATCGCGTACTAGAGTCATCACTGCCATTAAAGCCCTTGCTCACGCGGTTGCGGAAGATCGAGCGGAAGCAAATCGATCCGGTTGATCGCCCATTGTTGCGCCGCTCCGCGTCGAGTTGCAGTAGAGATGGTGCAGCACATCTTCTTGAAGACTAAGTCTTTTACCTTGCCTACGAGTCGATTGCAAGGTTGAGCGGGGCCTGAGTATCAACTATGGTTATCGACATGGTCGATGGCTCTTCCGGCGACACGCTATAATCCGTCGATAAATATCCCACCAGCCCCGCGTTAAGCACGGCGGTTCCCTGCATGCTCGCCATCCGGGTCCAAGCCGTTTTTTGATTTAAGCTACATGCGAAGACTTACCAATTGGAGACACCATGAAAGTCGAGAGCTGGGATCCGGACTTGCGCTCGCTCTACGCCCGGTACCGCGAAGGCAGTCTAGACTTGCAGCCATCATTTCAGCGGGGTCTAGTGTGGAACAGAGAAAAAAAGGCACGTCTGCTTGACACCCTCATTCGCGGTTGGCGCATTCCACCTGTCCACTTTCTCGTTGGCGAAGACGAATCTCTAGCTATCCTCGACGGGCAACAAAGGCTGCAGTCGATTTTTGATTTTCTTGACGGAGATTGGCCGTTGAAAGCCTTCCCTCCGACGGATGAGGCAACTCAAGCGCTGGCTGGCAAAAGCTTCGGACAACTATCGTCTCAGCAACAACGCCGCCTACTTGACTCTAGAATATCCGGCTACCGACTCTCGGATTACTCACCCGACGAGCCATACGAGCTATTTTTTCGGCTAAATCTACCTACAGGTTTGACCCAGGCTGAAAAGCGAAATGCACTGGCTGGGCGCACGCGCGATCAGGTTCGCCACCTCGTAGTGTTTGGCGAAGGATACGGCTGGAGTAGAGAACTATTCGGTTTCGGTGACGGTCGTATGGCATACGACGACGTCATCGCTCGAACCTGCGTCTATGTGCACCAGAACACTCTTCGAACGGACTTGAGTCCGCGAAACATGGAAGACTTCTACCGCGATTCCAAAGGGTTTGACGACGATGTCATAGCTGTCGTCGGAAGTGCAATGGAAGCCATCACACACGCTCTTAAGCGGATGCCGCAGCGAATGCGCCTGAATAAAGCCACCCTACTTACCTGGCTATTGGTCGCAAGTAGGGTGGTGCGCACGCCGGCATCAGGAATAAATCTCGGACAGCCTCTCTATCTGCTGGAAGCCGGTCGAGCTGTCCTGGGGCGCCGCGACGTCGACGAGGCCTATGCCTCCCTGGCGCCGGACGCAACAACGGCGCCCTTGATAGCCCTCTACGCAAATCGCGCTAGCCTTCGAGTGACGGATGTCCTATCGGTGCAGGCCCGCGATGCTGTGGCATGGATGGCCATTGCAGACTTCAACTCAGGAGTTCACCTTCCAAGCACCGTAAAACCCCTTGTCCAATATTTGGGACAGAAAGTGCACAGGGGTCGTGAAGGCTTCGCGGACGCAGTTCTGGAGGCCCTGGTCGATCATCCTGAATGGAGTAAGCTCCGATGAAGGAAGTGCAACTTGCACACAGCTGGAATCGTGTCTCCAAGTCTTGGTCTGGTGAAACGGCTATTGGTGGGATACGCATCACAGACACCCGCCTTGGTTTTTCGCCTGGATTCGTGCCTCTAGTGGGTGGGGCTGCTCTGGTCGCCGGAATCAATTCTTCCGGAAAGTCTCGTCTTCTGCGGGAACTGTATCGTGAAACTACGGGCGTTGAAGATGCTTGCGCAAGTGTGGAATGGGTCGGCCCGCGGCCTGCAGATAGTCATTTCATCGACCTCTTTGACCTTATTGAAAGGCAAGTCAAACTGTTTCGACAGGAGACTTACGTGGATCTTCTAGATCAAGCCGGTTTTTATGCGTTTAAGGCCAGTGAGGTTCGGGACGCCGCATTCGTACTGGGTCGTGAGTATAAATCCATTTTTGTCGCCGAAGTTGATAACACTGAAGTAGACACCTACCGCGCCGATCCTCACGCCTTCCGTCCGGAGATCGTTCCGGTTTTCAGAGTCGAATCGTACGCTAGAACCGTTGATTCTGATCAACTAAGTCGGGGTGAAATATCCATCTTGACCATTCTTTGGCTGATGAAACAGGCAAGCGCTAGCGACGTGTACTTTTGGGACGAACCGGATGCGTTTTTAAGTCCGAACTCGTCCGCAAAAATTATTGCAATGCTGGCTAACTGGTCGAACGAACGCAAAACGCCAACAATAATTTCCTCGCATAGCTACCTTGGAGTATCTCGAACTCCAGTCGAGGTGCAAGTGATGGTGCGCCTTGGCGTCGACGGCAATAGTCGTATTGAGTCTGCATCGGAAGCCAAGTTGTGGACAACCCTGCGTGTCTCGGCACCTATTAAATATGTTTTTGTTGTCGAAGATCGGATCGCCCGTGCGCTTCTTCGACGCTTGCTGGTTGATATTGCTTTTCCGGACTACGATGCTGTGGAAGTTTGGATGGCAAAGGATTCGGCAGGCGTCATATCTGCCAGCGATTTGGCCCAAAAGGTAAATGGCGCAACGTCACGTTTTGTCGGTGTTCTCGATGGAGATGCGAGGGAGCAGCTCAAGAGCTCGAAGACAATGCTGATCGCGCTTCCTGGTTCAGTGTCTCCTGAGGAGGGGGCCATCGACATTCTTGCCGACGTTAATATCGAACATGGCTACCCGCCCGACCGCGTGCGTGATATATTAGAAGCAACAATAGGTACGGATCCTCACGATCGACTAGCAATTCTAGCGCAAGGGCTCGGGCAGGCCGAAGATGAGCTCGTTATAAACTGCTGGCGCATTCGGCTCTCGACCGAGGGTGGGCAGGTGGAACTAAAGCAATTCGCCGATGACTGTCATCGGGCTCTCGGGCTTGCGGCATAAATGCCGATTCACGTCTTTGTACTAACGCCCACAAAGACATAGCGCTAGTAAAATCTCGACCGAGTATATTCTGTGGTGGTCCTGCGGGTACTGAGTCAACGACAGGTGATGTTCGGGAGGGGTGTCACGATTAGCGCGCCCACGTAAGCACGAGTCGGTCTTCATGTCGTGACAGCCAGCAGCTGCTCCGCGTCGCGTCGCGCCTCGAAGATCTCGGCGGTGCCCAGCCCGCAGGCCCGCAGGCACGTGGCGGCGATGGCGTCGCGGTCGGCGTCGCCCGGCTCGCCGCGGCGGCGGAGCTGGATCACGAGCTCGGCCAGCTGGATCAGCACGGCCCCCAGCGCCTCCGGCCCGATGGTCGACCGGACGTCGGCGCTCGCCGCCGCCGTGCCGATGCGGCCATAGGCGTCCTGCAGCTCCCGGCGCTGCTGGCGGAAGCCGTCGTAGCGCTCGCCCTGCACCTCGGGCAGCAGGTAGAGCGTGCCGATGTTGTGCGGGGTGTCGGCGAGCGTGCGGAAGTCGGCCATCACGAGCGCGTGCAGGGCGGCGGCCGCGGAGGCGCGGTCGGGGACGAGGTCCTCGATGCCGCGGACCACGTCGAGGCTGGGCCGCACGGAGCGCGTGAGCAGCTCGACGAGCAGGTCGTCCTTGCCGGCGAAGTGGTAGTAGAGGGATGCCTGCCGGATCCCGACCCGCTCCGCGATCGCGCGCGTGGACGTGCCGCTCAGCCCGTGCTCCGCGAAGAGCGCGGCGGCGGCGTCGAGGATCTGCTCGCGCGGGCTCAGCGGGGACCCGGCGTCGGGCACCGCGCGGGGGCGGCCGACGCGGGCCGGCTTGTCGTCCTTGGCCATCCGGCCATCCTCGCAGGTGGGGATCACGCTGTTCCGATCACGGCGAGCACCTGCCCGGGCGCGACCTGCTCGCCGGGGCGGACGAGCACGTCGAGCACGTGGCCCGCGACCGGCGCGCCCACGACGGACTCCATCTTCATCGCCTCGACCGCGAGCACGGCGTCGCCGACGCCGAGGGGATCGCCCGGGCGCACGTCCACCCGCCAGACGGTGGACGTGAACGGCGCGGTGACGGCCGTCGCGCCCGGCGGGATCGCCACGGTCGCGGCCTCGACGACGGGCGGCTCGTCGCGCACGTCGAACTCGCCCGACAGGCGCCAGCGCGCCTTCTCCTCCTCGAACGCGCGCGTCTGGGTCTGGCGGAAGGAGCGGATCGACGCGTCGTTCGCCGCCAGGAACGCGTGGTGGTCGGCGAGGGAGAACTCGCCGTCCTCGGTCTCGTAGTGACCGCGTCCGGCGTCCGTCTCGGCGCGCAGTTCGAGCAGCTCCTCCGCGCCGACCGGGTACCACTCGATCCGGTCGAAGAAGCGCAGCGCCCACGGGTCGTCCTGGAAGAGCCCGCCGCGGCGGAAGCGGTTCCAGATCTGCACCGTGCGGCCGACGAACTGGTACCCGCCCGGCCCCTCCATCCCGTAGATGCAGAGGTACGCGCCGCCGATGCCGACCGAGTTCTCGGCGGTCCAGGTGCGCGCCGGGTTGTACTTCGTGGTCACCAGGCGGTGGCGCGGATCCAACGGCGTGGCCACGGGCGCGCCGAGGTACACGTCGCCGAGGCCGAGCACGAGGTAGCTCGCGTCGAAGACCGTGCGGAAGACGTCGTCGACCGAGTCGAGGCCGTTGATGCGGCGGATGAACTCGATGTTCCACGGGGTCCAGGGCGCGTCGTCGCGGACGCCCGCCATGTAGCGCTCGATCGCGAGGCGCGTCGCCGGGTCGTCCCAGGAGAGCGGCAGCCGGACCTTCCGCGACGGCACGACGAGCTGCCCGGTGGGCGGGATCTCGTCCTCCAGCTCCTGCAGCAGCCGCGTGACGGCTGTCGCCTTCAGCACGCGCGCGTCGGTGCGGACCTGGAGCGAGCGGATCCCCGGCGTCACCTCGAGCACGCCCGGCGGCGTGTGCTCCTGCAGGCGCGTCATGAGCGCGTGCACGCGCATGCGGAGCGCGATGTCGAGGGTCATGTCGCCGTACTCGACGAGCACGTTGTCGTCGCCGTCGCGGCGGTAGGCGACGCCCGGGCGCGCATCGGTGGGCTCGAGCCGTCCGATCACGCCGTCGTCGCCGTCGCCGCCCGCGCGGATCACCTGGAGCGAGGAGCGCGCGTCCACGAGCGACGCGGCGGCCGCCTCCGTCACGGGCACGAACCGCACGGTGTCGCCGGGCCGCAGCTGGCCGAGCTTCCACAGCTCGCCGCTCGCCACGACCGCCGGGCACACGAACCCGCCGAGCGACGGCCCGTCGGGACCGAGGATGATCGGGGTGTCGCCCGTGAAGTCGATCGCGCCGACCGCGTACGGGGTGTCGTGGATGTTCGACGGGTGCAGGCCCGCCTCGCCGCCGTCCTCGCGCGCCCAGCCGGGCCGCGGGCCGATGAGCCGGATCCCGGTGCGCGCCGAGTTGTGGTGCACGCCGTAGTCGGTGGCGTAGAGCACGTCGATGTCGGCGCGCGTGAAGAAGTCGGGCGCCGCGTGCGGGCCCTCCGTGACGCCGATCTCCCACGCGGAGGTGAGCGCGGGCCGGCGGTGCGCCGGGGTCGGGCCGCCGATGATCCCGAGGCGCGCGCCCGCGGGGAACGCGGGGTGGTCGGCGTCGGAGTCGGGGGATCCGGGCCGCAGCACGTCGCCCGCGAGGAGCGCCCGGCCCGCGTGCCCGCCGAAGCGGCCGAGCGTGAAGGTGGACGCGGATCCGAGGTACGCGGGCACGTCGATCCCGCCGCGGACGGCCAGGAACAGGCGGAGCCCGGGCCCGTCAGCGCGGCCGATCGCGAGCGCCTGCCCGGCGGCGACCTCGAGCGGCTCCCACATCCGGGCGGGCTCCCCGTCGATCGTGACGGGCGCGGGAGCGCCCGTGACCGCGACCACGGACGCGGTCGAGAAGCGGAGGGTCGGCCCGTCCGCCGTGATCTCCAGCCCGGGCGCGCCCTCCGGGTTGCCGACCGCGAGGTTCGCCTCCGCGAGCGACACGGGATCGAACGGCCCGCTCGGCGGCACGCCGACCTGCCAGTACCCGAGCCGACCGGGCAGGTCCTGCACCGTGGTCATGGTGCCGGGGGAGACCACGTCGATGCGCGGCGCCGGGTCGTCGGTCACGTCGAGCGTCGACGTGGAGTGCGTGGCCGTGCGCAGCTCGAGGTCGTCGGTGAGCGCCCGCAGCAGGCCGATGTTGGTGACGATGCCGTCGATCCGGGAGCCGTCCAGCGCCTCGCCGAGGAGGTCGAGCGCGTCGTCGCGGGTCTCGCCCGTGGCGATGACCTTCGCCAGCAGCGGGTCGTAGGAGGCCGAGACCTCGAGGCCGGTCTCGATCCAGCCGTCGACGCGGATCCCGGGCCCTGACGGCAGCACGGCCTGCGTCACGAGGCCGCTCGACGGCCGGGATCCCTTCGCCGGGTCCTCCGCGTAGACGCGCGCCTCGACGGCGTGGCCCGCAGGGATCCACTCCCGCGTGAAGAGGTCGTCGGGCAGCCCCGCGGCGCCGTCGCGCGCGAGCCGCAGCATGAGCTCCACGAGGTCGACGCCGTGCACCTCCTCGGTGACGGGGTGCTCGACCTGCAGGCGCGTGTTCACCTCGAGGAACGCGGCCTCCTCGCGCACCGGGTCGTAGACGAACTCGACCGTGCCGGCGCTGCGGTAGGAGACCGACTCCGCGAGCGCGCGGGCCGAGGCGTGCAGCTGCGCGCGCACGCGGTCGGGCAGCGCCGGCGCCGGCGCCTCCTCGATGACCTTCTGGTTGCGGCGCTGGAGCGAGCAGTCGCGGTCGCCGATGACCGCGACACGGCCCGCGCCGTCGCCCACGAGCTGCACCTCCACGTGCCGGGCCGGGCGCACGAGCCGCTCGAGGAAGATGCCGGTGGATCCGAACGCCGACTCCGCGAGCCGCGTCACCCGCCCGAACGCCTCCCGGACCTCGGCGGCCGTCGCGCACGCCTGCATGCCGATGCCGCCCCCGCCACCCGTGGCCTTGAGCATCACGGGCAGGCCGATGCGCTCGGCCTCGCCCACGGCCTCGTCGGCGTCCGCGAGGAGGCCGGTCCCGGCGAGCAGGGGCACCCCGGCGGCCTCGGCCAGCTCGCGCGCGGTGTGCTTCGCGCCGAACGCGAGGATCTGGTCGGCGGTCGGCCCGACGAAGCGGATCCCCGCCTCCTCGCAGGCCGACGCGAACTCCAGGTTCTCGCTGAGGAACCCGTAGCCGGGGTGGATGAGGCCGGCGCCCGTCGCGCGCGCCGCCTCGATGATCGCGTCGATGCGCAGGTACGACTCGCGCGGCGCGGCCGGGCCCAGACGCACGGCCTCGTCGGCCTCGCGCACGTGCGGGGCTGCGCGGTCGGCGTCGGAGAAGACCGCGACCGTGCGCATCCCCATGGCCTTCGCGGTGCGGATCACGCGGCACGCGATCTCACCGCGGTTCGCGACGAGGACGGTGTCGAGGTCGAGCGCGCGGGGCTCGCCGCCGGCGCCGCTCACGAGGGCGCTCACGGCGCGACCACGATCATCCGCAGCGGCGTGCAGCTGAAGTCGTTGCACGGGTTGTTCATCTGCGGGCAGTTGGAGACGATCACCAGCACGTCCCGCTCCGCGCGGAGGGCCACCCGCTTGCCGGGCGCGCTCATGCCGTCGACGATGCCGAGGGATCCGTCGGCCTCCACGGGCACGTTCATGAACCAGTTGATGTTCGACACGATGTCGCGCGCGCCCAGCCCGTGCCGCGCCGCCTCGGTCAGGAAGTTCTCGCGGCAGCCGTGCTGGTACGCGGTGTGGTGCCCGTAGCGGAGCGTGTTCGACTCCTTCGAGCAGGCGCCGCCGAGGGTGTCCTGGCGGTCGATCTCGTTGCCCACCACGGTCATCAGCGGCCGGCCCTCGCTCGACATGAGCACGGTGCCGGTGCGGATGTACGCGTTGCCCTGCGCCACGAGGGTGTCGGGGACGCTGTAGCGCTCGTGCGTGTCCTGGGCGTCGTAGACCAGGCAGTCGGCGGACTGGTTGCCGCCCACGTCCACGATCGTGAGCACCTCGCCCGCGCGCACGACGGCGGACCAGGGCGCGAGCGGCGCCACGCGGTCGTCGCGCACGACCCGGCCCGCCACGAGCGACGAGCCCCAGTCGAGCACGGCGTCGGGCGCGTGGACGGCGCCGGTCGGGACGGGGGATGCCACGGTGCGGGTCATCGGGTTCCTCTCGCTTCGCAGTGGTCGATCGCGTTCAGGTAGGCGCGCGTGAGCTCGGGGGTGGCGTGGAAGCGCGCGTCGTCGGGCCCGGTGGGGGATCCGCGCCAGGCATGGATCCGCAGCGGGCCCGTCGTGTAGGCCGGCCGCGGGTCGAGCGGGTGCGGCACGTTCGCGATCAGCACCAGGAGCGGCATCTCGGCCACGAGCGTCACGTGCGTGCCGGCGCCCGCGGACCCGGTGGGCCGCAGCGCGCCGTCCTCCTCCACGCGCACGCCCTGGAAGAAGGAGACGCTCGGAGGCAGGTCGCGCCGGGTGAGGCCGTGCTTGGCGGCGGCCTTCACGAGCAGCGACCGGCCGCTCGGCGTGGGGCCCTCGGGCGCGGATCCGCCGTAGCGCCGGTCGTTGAGCGCGTCGGTGGAGGTGCCGCAGAGCGCGTCGTGGTGGCCGGACGTGTCCTCCACGACGCTCGCGAGGATCCGGCCGTCGCCGCTCAGCAGCGGGGAGCCCTCGCCGAGGTACGCCTGCCACGGGATCTTCACGGTGTCGGCGACGTTCAGCCGTTCCCACGGCGCGAGCGCGTCGTAGAGCACGACGTGCGCGCACGCGTCGCCAGTGGGGTCGTCGAGGCGGAGGCGGGATCCGCGCGCCAGCACCCGGTGCGCGTACCCGCCGGGCGCCACGGTCTCGGCCCAGGTGAGCGCGTCCGCGGCCACGCCGTCCGGCCGGTGCGGCGACGAGGACGCGGGCACGTACGGCATCCACTCGCTCCGGCGGTCGGCCTGCGCGCGGGCGTCGGCGCGGGACGCGGTGACGCTGTCGGTGGTGCGCAGGTCCCTCATCGGATGCCCGCTGCCGCCGGCTCGACCACGGGGATGGTCGCGGTCGTCGGCACCTCGGTGAGCCGGATGGGGCCGTCGGAGCGGTGCCGCCACGCGTGGTAGCCCCAGCCCACGGCGAGGGTCGCGCCGATGAAGAGCAGGGCGCTGTACTGCAGCCACCAGGATTCGCCCGTGAGGTCGTAGATCTCGGGGCGCGGCCAGATGAGGTTCACGGCCATGGCCGCCTGGAAGAGCACGGCGACGGCGTTGACCGGGATCCCCCAGCGGCCGAGCGTGAACAGCGGCTTGCCGTCCTCGTCGACGCCGCCCGCCGGGAAGCGCCCGCGGATCCGGGCCACGAGCAGCGGCCCGGTGACCCCGAGGTAGGCGAGGTACAGCATCGCGATGCAGAGGCTCGAGAGCGCCGTGAAGATGGCGGACTGCCCGGCGTTGACCACGAGCGCGAGGACCGCGCCGACCCCGACCACGACGGAGGTGAGCACCGGCGTGCCCGTGCGCGGCGACACCCGCGCGAGCTGGCGGTGGAAGGGGAGGGCCCTCTCGCGGGCCATCGAGTAGATCATGCGGGTGCCCGAGGTCTGCACGGCGAGCGTGCACGCGAACACCGCGACCGCGACCGCGCAGAGCAGCAGGCGGCCGCCCACCTCGCCGGCGACCGAGGTGATCACCCACGCGAGCCCCTGCGTGGCGAGCTGGCCGTCGGTGAGGCTCGGCGCCGCGACGAGCGCGCCCACGATGAGCAGCGCCCCGCCGAGCCCGGAGACCGTGAGCGCGCGGATGATCGTCTTGGGCGTGGTCTTCCGCGGGCTGTGGGTCTCCTCGGCGAGCTCGCCCGCGGAGTCGAAGCCGACCATCACGTACGCGGCCATGAGCGAGGAGGCGAGGAACGCCCACACGTACGGCTCCTCGCTCGCGGATCCCGCGGTCGAGAAGACGACCTCGGGCCCGCGCTTCGGCAGCAGGAACAGCACGGCGACGAGCGCGACGACGCCGACCATCTCGATGGCGACGCCCGCCGTCGTCACCCGCGCCATGAGCCGCACGCTGAGGATGTTCACGACCGTCGTGACCGCCAGCATGATGATCCCGAGCAGCACGGCGTTGGCGGATCCCGTGGGGGAGGCGACCGACGGATCCGCGTCCGGCCCGCCCACGATCTGGAACCCGGCCCAGATGGACGGCAGCACGGCCTGCACCGCGATGGCCGCGACGGCGACCGTGAGGATCTGGCCGACGATCATGGTCCAGCCGGTGAACCAGCCGAACGTCGTGCCCGCGAGCCGGCTCGACCACTGGAAGATCGCGCCCGAGATGGGCCACGACGCGGCGAGCTGCGCGAAGTTCAGCGCCACGAGCAGCTGGCCGACGAACACGATCGGCCACGCCCAGAAGAAGGCGGCGCCGCCCAGCCCGAAGCCGAGGCCGAAGAGCTGGAACACCGTCGTGAGGATCGAGACGAAGGAGAACCCGGCCGCGAACGAGGAGAAGGGGCCGACACCGCGGTGCAGCTCCTGGGCGTAGCCGGGCGGGATCAGCGGAGTCGGGGCCGCGGCGGGTGTCGCCGCCGGCGATGGGGTGTGCGGGGTGCTCAATCTGCTGGCCTCTCACGGAGGGCGCGGGGTGGGGATGCGCCGCGGATCCGGTTGCCCGGTCGGAGTATCTATCGTTTGATAGGTATTTCCGTCCAGTGTGGTTCTGCCCCGTATCACCGCGGTTTCCCTCGTGTTACCGGCGTGTATCTTCTCCTCCGGCGACGGATCCGGTCGTCGTCGCCGGCCGCCGACACGACAGGAGGGGCCGGCAGCGCGTGGCTGCCGGCCCCTCGAACTCAGTCCCCGTGCGTGGGCGTCAAGCGGCCGCCACCGGCACCGGCATCGGCGCGAGCAGCCCCAGGAACGCGAGGTCGTCGGCCACCTTGGTGATGAGCGCGTGGTCGAGCGTCGGGATCTCCGGCGATCCGAGCGGCCGGACCGCGCGGACGGCCTCGGCGAACGCGTCGGCGGGGATCGCCGATCCGGCGTGCGGTTCCTCCGGTGCGGCGAACGCGTGCATCAGCGGCAGGACCGACCGGGCGCGATCCGCGTCCGGGAGCGACCCCAGCGCCTGGCGGAACCGGGCGACCCACTCCGCGTGGTCGGGGACGAGCTCGATGTCGTGGCCGTCCTCCCGGAGCCAGCCGACGAAGGTGTCCAGCGAGACGCCGTCGTCGTGGGGGTTCACGACGTTGAAGGTGCGGTGCCCCTCGGTGAGCGCCGCGCCGATCCCGTCGATCGCCGCCGCCGTGAAGTCGGCAGGCAGGCCGTCGTAGTGGGACCGCTGCCGCTCGCCGTCGGGGCCGCGCCGGACGAACGACGCCGGGGCGAGCCCGGTGGTGAGCACGCTCCACATCAGCCGGCTGAAGACGTCGGGGAGGTTCAGCTGGCCGCGCCAGCGCGGGTGCCCCAGGATCATGTCGGAGCGGAACACGGCCACGGGGACGCCGTGCTGGTCGTGCGCCTCGCGGAGCAGGACCTCGCTCGCCCACTTGCTCGCGCCGTACCCGTTGGCGTACTCGTCGCCGACGGACCACTCGGGGATCCGGGCGCGGATGTCGGCGTGCTCGTCGAGCGCGGCGGGCGCGGACGGGGCGGCGTCGGCGGCAGCGCTCGGTCGTGCGCCGCCCGCGACGGCGACGCTCGAGACGAAGGTGACGGGCACGCTGCCGGCGGCGATCGCCAGACGGATCACCTCGGCCGTGCCGACGACGTTCGGACCGAACAGCGCCGAGTAGGGGAGGACGTGGTTCACGAGCGCCGCGGCGTGCGCGACGAGGTCGACCCGGGCGGCCAGATCCTCCCACCGCGCGTCGTCGAGGCCGAGGTGGTGCTCGCTGACGTCGCCGGCCCGCACCTCGAGCGAGCCCGCCAGCTCGGCGAAGCGCCGGGCGAACGCGGGGTCGGCCGCGAACGCGGTGTCGAGGCGGCGCCGGGCGTCGGCGTCGTCGGCGCCGCGCACGATGCACACGAGCGACCCGCCCTCCGGGGCGAGGCGCTCGAGCCAGTCGATGGCCAGGAACCGACCGAGGTAGCCGTTCGCGCCGGTGAGCAGGACGGTCCGGGATCCCGGCCGGCCGGCCGGGGCGCGGCGGACCGGGGCCGGGACGCCGCCGAGCACCCGGTCGAGACGGAGGTCGCTCGCGCGGAGGGTGGAGGCGCCGGCGCCGTGCACGCGGGTGACGGTCGGCCGGTCGTCGGAGGCGGAGCGCTCCACGAACGCGGCGACGGCGGCAAGGTCGTTGGTCGGGTCGGTGATGACTCCGACGGGCACCTCGGCGTCGAACACGTCCTCGAGGATCCCGGAGAACGTCAGCGCGGACAGCGAGTCCCCGCCGAGGTCCTGGAACCGGGCGGCTGCGGCGGTGGCGGGGGGCACCTCGGCCCCGAGGAGCTGGAGGGCCGCGCGCACCACGGTGTCGACCGTCGGCTCGTCGCCCACGCGCTCGCGGAGGGCGGCCACCAGCGTGCCGGTCTGCTGCTCCGCGAGCGCGTCGTAGAGGGCGGCGAAGCGCTCGCCGTACCGCTGCGTGAGGCGCAGGCGCAGGAGCTTGCCGGCGTCGGAGAGCATGCCGTCGTCGACCGTGAACGGCTGCGGTTCGACGATCACGCCGCGGGGCACCTCGTAGGGGGCGAGCCCGTGCTCGCGGGCCGTGCGCTGGAGGGCGGCGAGGATGTCGCGCTCCGACGCCCCGGCGGTCGCCGGCACGACGACCGCGACGAGGAACGCGTGCCGGCTGTCGCCGTGCAGCGCGATCTGGTGCACCTCGGGCGTCCCGCCGTAGGTCGCCTCGAGGGACGCCACCGCGACGAACTCGCCCTGCGACAGCTTGATCACGTTGTTCCGACGGTCGAGGTACTCGTAGGTGTCGGGGGCCGTCTGCGCCATGACGTCGCCGGTCCGGTAGAAGCCGTCCTCGTCGAACACCGCGGCGGTGACGTCCGGCCGGCGGAAGTACCCGGCGATCACGGCGGTGCTCTTGATGAGCAGCTCGCCCCGCGGGTGCGGCAGGTCGGTGGTGCGGTACCCGAGCTCGGGCACGTCGACGAGCTTGTGCGCGGTGACGGGAGGCTGCTGGACGACCCCGTCGTGCAGGATCCCGCCGGCCTCGGTCGACCCGTACAGGTCGTGCAGGGTCAGCCCGAGGCACTCCTCCACGTAGGTGCGGAGCCCGGGCGTGAGCGGGGCGCTGGTGCAGATCGCCTGGCGGATCCGTCCGCCGAACGCCCGCACGCGCAGGTCGGCCTGGACCGCCGCGCGGACCGCGTCCGGGTCCTCGCCGTCGGCGGCCAGCCGCCGTTGCTCCTCGCGGTCGCCCTCCTGCCGCAGCATCTCCGCGACGCGGGGCACGAAGACGAACTCGGTCGGGGTGAAGGCCCGGAGGTCCTCGAAGAGCGTCGACAGGTCGCTCGAGGTCGCGAGCGCGACCGTGCCGCCGCGGCCGAGCGTGGCGAGCAGGGAGGAGCGGCCGGTGAGGTGGCTCATCGGGAGGTACGCGTACCCGACGATGCCGTCCGCGGCGTCCGCGGCCCGGGCGGGGTCGGGCCGGAGGACGTGCCACATCCGCTCGACCATGGAGCGCGTGTACATCGCGCCCTTCGGCGTGCCGGTGCTGCCGGACGTGTACAGCAGGAGCGCGAGCGGATCCTCGCCGGGTGCGGGGTGCCACGGGCTCCGGCGCGGGAGGCCGGCCCCGCGGGCGACGAGCGCGTCGAGCGTCAGGTCGGTATCGCTGCCGCTGTCGCGTCCGCTGTCGAGCAGCATCGTCCGGATGTCGTCGCCCGATGCGTCGGCGACCGCCCGGGCCGTCGCGGCCTGCTCGACGGTGGCGGCGATCCAGACCGGCGTCGTCTCCCCCACGATCGCCTGCAGGGCCGCCACGGGCGCGCTCGCCTGCAGGGGCACGCTCACGGCGCCGAGGATCCACGTGGCGAGGTCGAGCGTGACGGCGTCCGCGGTCGCGGTGCCGAGCACGGCGATGCGGTCGCCGGCGGCCACCGTCTCCCCGAGCGCCGCGGCCAGCGCGCTCGCCCGGTCCCACAGCTCCCGGAAGCTCGTGTCCGCGATGTCCGGCCCGGACCGCTCCCGCAGCGCCGTGCGGTCGGCGTGCCGCTCGAAGATCGCCTCGATCGACGTGTCGTCGTGCTCGCTCCCCATGTGCTCGGTCCCCATCTGCTCGGTCCCCATGTGCTCGGTCCCCAATGTGTTCGTCCTCTCCTCGTTCGTCCCGGCGCGCTCCTGCGCGCCGGCTTCAGTGCTCGTCGAGCGCGATGCCCGCCACTGCGATCCCCTCGGCCACGGCCCATCTCCCGTTCCCGGCGAACGCCGGTCCCCGACGGGCGCGGACGGCGAAGGAGCCGTCCGCATGGAGCGCGACGTGCGCGCCGTCGATGCCGTACCACCCGCCATGCGCCGACGTCCGCGCCTTCGCGACGGCCTCGGCGGCCGCGAAGAGCACGCTGTCCGCACTCGCGACCCCCGCGGCGCGGAGCGCGTCGAGGCCCGCGGCGACGGGTGCGCTGCCGAGATCGGCCACGCGCGCCAGCACGCCTCCCGGGAGGGGGAGGGCGGGCGTCGCGTCGATGCCGATCCCGGCGTGCTCGTCGCGGCGTCCGACGGCGCACGCGCGGAGCCCGGCGCAGTGCGTGATGCTGCCGACGATCCCGGCCGGCCACACGGGCGCTCCGCTCCGCGCGACCGGGATCGATCCGCATCGGACGCCCAGCGCGGCGAGCGCCTGCCGGGCGAGCACGCGACCGGTCACGAACTCCGCGCGCCGGCCCGGGAGAGCCGTCGCGACGGCGTCGCTCTCGTCGTCCCCGAGGATCCCCTCCACGTCGTGCTCCGCGGTCGTCACGACCACGGAATCGGGGAGGAGGCCCTCCCAGGTGATCGACGAAAGTAGTTGCACTGACACAACTAGACGCCCGCTTCCTCCGAGGTTCCCGGGTGCCGGACGGGGTACTACACTCCGCGGCCCCGGTGGCGGAGGGCGGGCCGGCGACCGGTCGACGGCGGTACGACGCCGAGCGACGGGCAGCCCTCGCAGGCGTGACCTCGGCCGGGAGTCAGGCGGCCGGATCCTCCGCCCCGGGGCCCGCCGCGTCCGGCAGGCCCGCGCGCAGCCGGGCCGTGCGCTCGCGCACCAGCTCGATCCGTGCCTCGTCGAGCGCCGACGTCGCGGCGAGCGTGCGGCGTCCGTCGAGCGCGACCCGCACCAGCACGACGAGCAGCACCGCCCCGAGCGCCACCAGCGCGACGGCCGCGAGCAGCGCGAGCGACCAGCCGATGTCGTAGGCGGTCGGCAGCAGGATGCTGTCGGACGTGCCGCCCACGGTCAGGCGCCCGGCCCGACGGGGCCCGCGCCCGGCGCGTACGGGCCGCCGACCGCGTCGCCGTCGCCGTCGTCCGCCTGCAGCCGGGCGGTCTGCTCGCGGATCAGCTCGAGCCGGGCCTCCTGCAGCTCGGTCGTGACGAGCAGCGTGCGCCGGGCGGTGAGCGCGAGCCGGATGAGCACCACGGTCGCGACGACCGAGAGGGCCACGAGCGCGAGGATCACGAGGATGTAGAGGGCGATGCCGATGCTGGCGGCGGCGGAGGGGATCATCCCCCGAAGCTAGCGGCCGGGAGCGCTCCCGCCCGAGCGATCACCCGGACGGGCGCGGACGCCGACGGGCCCGGCCCCGTGGAGGAGCCGGGCCCGTCGCGGGTCGGATGCGCGGGTCAGCGCACCTTCACGCCCGCGCTCGCGCGCGCCTGGTTGTCGTACAGGTAGATGACGGCGCTGACCACGACGGTCACGCTGTGCCCGCGGTCCGCCTCGGTGAGCGTGTAGGTCTTCGCGGTCGCTCCGGTGATGACCTTCCCGTCGCGCTTCCACTGGTAGCCGAGCTCGAGCGACGACGGCTTCCAGACGCCGGGCTGCGCGCTCAGCGTGCGGCCGACGACCGGGTTGCCCGTGATCCGCGGCGTGCCGGCCGTGATGACGGGCGCGGCGACCTTCTTCGTCTGCCCCGACGTGCGGGTCACGGGGACGTAGCCGTCGCGGGATCCGCGCACGGACACCGTGAGGCGGTGCCCGGCGTCGTATGCGTCGACCGTGCGGGTGGCGCCGGTCGCTCCGGGGATCCGCTCGCCGTCGCGGAACCACTGGTACTCGAGCGTCACGGGCGCGGGCTGCCAGAGGCCGGTGCGCACGGAGAGGGTGGATCCGTACTCGACCGTGCCCAGGATCTGGGGCTGCGGGGCGGACGTGAGGGCCTGCGCGCCCGGCGCGCTCGCCGTGTCGGCCTCGACGTGCACGTAGCGCCAGGCGTCCGGGATCGGGCCGAAGGTCAGGTCGAAGGCCACGCGCTTGCCGTAGCCCGGGGTGACGGTGACGGATCCGGTGCCGCCGGCGTCCACGAGCGCGCCGCCGTCGATCTGGTAGAAGATGTCGCTCTCCTCGGGCGTGAAGCCGTTGAGGGCCGCGCGCACGTCCCAGCGGAACGTGACGGACGGGCCGTCCACGATCACCTCGGGCGTGTACTCGTCCGGGCCGCCGACCGACCGGACCGTCGTGGGCGCGGATGCCGTGCCGGTGACGGCGACGCCGTCCACGGTCCCGGCGACGCGCACGCTGATGAGGTGCTCGCCGGGGGAGGCCGGGATGTAGACCTCGTCCTCGTCGCCGGAGACGCTGCCGGTCCCGTCCGAGAGCCAGGGTCCGGAGCCGTCGAGCTGGTACTCGTAGCGGAGGCCGGAGTTGTCGGTGATGCCGGCGAGGTCCACCGAGATCACGCCGTGGAAGTTCGCCTGGGCGCTGTAGTCGAAGCCGTAGCCGCGCACCGTGGGGGCGGGGATGCGGACCGCTGCGGCGGTCAAGGAGCCGGCGGCGGGTGCGGGTGCGTCGGCCGCCTGCGCGGGCGCGACGCCCGCGAACGCGGTGCCGGCCGCGACGACGACGGTCAGGGCGGTGAGGGGGAGGCGTCGCCTCGGTGAGGTGCGGGTCATGGTCTTCCTTCCGTGCGGGCCGGGTCGCCCGTGTCCATGGTTCTCGCCGAGGTGGCCGCCGCGCATCCCCCCGTCCGGGCCGTGCTCGCCGGACGGGGGCGCTGGGTCAGGAGACGCGTCGTGCCGCGCTGATCGCCGTCGTGCCGCTGTAGTAGGCGTCATCCGAGTAGACCAGCACGGTGATGTCGTGGCCGCGATCGGCCGCGGTCGGCTGGTAGGTGGTGCCGGTCGCTCCGTCGATCCTCTCCCCGTCGCGGAACCACTCGTACGTGAGCTCCAGGAACGCCGGCTTCCACGATCCGGGGTTCGCGATCAGCGTGCCGCCCACGACGGCCTTCCCGCGGATCGTCGGCCGCCCGGCGGTGACGACGGGCACGGGTACGCGCGGCGTGGGCGCGGACATGCGCGTCTGGGCCCGGTAGCCGTCGCGGGTCCCGCGCACCTCGACGGTGATCCGCGTGCGGGCGTCGTAGCCGCTGACCGTGTGGGTCGGCCCCGACGCACCGGGGATCTGCGTGCCGTCGCTGTACCACTGGTAGGAGAGCGTCACGGGCGCGGGCTGCCAGAGGCCGGTGCGCACGGAGAGCGTCGTGCCGACGATCGGCCGGCCGACGATGGCCGGGGTGGGCACCGAGGTGAGCGCCGCGCCGCCCGGCGCGCTGCCCGTGTAGTACACCCGGGTGAAGGAGCGGGCGGCGTCGCTGTTCGGGCCGTAGGTCAGCGTGAAGTCGACGCTGGCGTCGTACCCGGGCTCGAAGGTCACCGAGTCCACCGCGTCCACGTCGACGAATTCGCCGCCCACGATGTAGTACACGGCAGGATCCGGTGTCCCGTTGAGCGCGGCCCGCAGGTCCCAGCTGACGGTGATGCGCGGGCCGTCCACCACGACCTCCGGCGTGTAGGCCAGCGCGACGCCGAAGGAGCGCACGGTCCGCGTCGAGGAGGCCGCGCCGACCACCGGGACGCCGTCCCAGACACCCGCGACCCGGAAGGCGAGGGTGTGATCCCCGGCCGGCGCGGGGACGTCGTACTCGATGTCGAAGTCGACGGCGGAGGTCAGCTCCTTCCACGGTGCGCCATCGAGCTGGTACTCGTAGTCCAGCCCCGTGGTGTCCGGGGTGCCCGGCCCCAGGCGGATGATCCCGCGGATGGTCGGCTCCGGACCCTTCCCGAGGTTCTCCCCGCTGGAGAAGATCGGAGCGGGGATGGCGGCCGCCGCCGGGGTGGATGCGCCGGGCGTCCTGCTGCTCGCGGCAGCATCGGCCGCCTGCGCGGGCACCGCCCCCGCGAGGGCCGTGCCGGCGACGAGCGCGAGGGCCAGCGCCGTGAGGGGGAGACGTCGTCTCCGTGTCGTGCGGATCATGGTGGTGCGCTCCGTCCCGGGCCCCGATGACCCTCACGGCGCATCCTTCTCCGGACCATGGGGCGGCGCACCACCCCAGTCCTGGCGGCCCTCGCCCGGGGCGTAGCGTTGTCGCGAGGCGTCTCGCGCGGCCGTCTCCCCACCGACCCGAACGCCCAGGAGCCCCCGCATGCCCACCGTCCTCCTCACCGGATTCGAGCCCTTCGACGGCGACACCAGCAACCCGTCGTGGACGGCCGTGCAGGAGGTGCGCGACCGCTGGGACGGCGACGCGGAGATCCAGGTGCGGCAGCTGCCCGTCGACTTCGCGAAGGTGGACGACGCGCTGCGGGCGGCGCTCGCCGAGGTGGATCCGGACGTCGTGATCTCCGTGGGCCTCGCCGGCGGCATCGAGACGCTCGAGGTGGAGCGCATCGCGATCAACGTCGACGACGCCCGCATCCCGGACAACACGGGCTTCCAGCCCATCGACGAGCCGGTGGTCGACGGCGGCCCGGCGGCGTACTTCAGCACCCTGCCGATCAAGGCGGCGGTCGCCGCGGTCCGCACGAAGGGGATCCCCGCGGTCGTCTCGCAGACCGCCGGCACCTACACCTGCAACCACGTCTTCTACCTGCTGATGCACGAGCTGCGCGCGCGCCCCGGCACCCGCGGCGGCTTCGTCCACATCCCCTACTCGACGGAGGAGGCGATCGGCACCGATCGCCCCTACATGCGCATGGACCGGATCGCGACGGCCCTCACGGCCGTCGTCCGCGCGACGCTCGCGACCGCGACCGACGTGAAGGTGGGCGGCGGCTCGCTCGACTGAGCGGCGGGCCGCGGGCGCGGCGGACCTCCTCCGTCGCGCCCGGGCCTGGGGATCCGCCCAGCGGCTCCCGGGTCGCGCCGCCTACCCTCGCGGGCGTCGTCCTCTGTCCGCGCGTCACGCCGGCCACGGATCCGGGACGCCTGAGAGGCTCACCATGCTCGACCTCGGGACACCCGCATGCACGTCGTGATCGCGGGCGGCGGCATCGCCGGCCTCGCGACGGCCATCGCCGTCCGCCGCGCGGGGCACGCGGCGACCGTCCTCGAACGCCGGGGCGCCGCGGAGGCGACGGGCTCCTGGCTCCAGATCGCGAGCAACGGCATGGTCGCGCTCGACGCCATCGGGCTCGGCGACGCGGCGGGCTCCCTCGGCGAGGCCACCCCGCGGGTCCGCATCTGCGCGGCCGACGGGCGCCGCACGGCGGACCTGCCGCTCGGCCCCCAGCCGGGTGAGGGCCTCATGACCCGCTCGCTGCGGCGAGCGGACCTCCACGCGCTGCTGCGCGAGGAGGCGGCGCGCGTCGGCGCGCGCACGGTGCACGCGGCCCGCGTGACCTCCGTCGAGCAGGACGGGCGGGGAGCGACCCTCGTGACGGAGTACGGGGAACGGCACGCGGGCGACCTCGTCATCGGCGCGGACGGGGTGGGCTCGGCGGTCCGGGCGGGTCTGGGTGCGCACGCGGCCCGCACCGCGGAGCGCGTCACCGGCCTCGTCTACGTCGGCGGCACGGCCCGGGCGGGCGCGCTGCCCGCCTCCGCCTCCTTGCCGGGCACCCTGCAGTTCCGCTTCGGGCGCGACTGCTTCCTCGCGTACGCGATCCTCGAGGACGGCACCACCGGCTGGTTCGCGAACCCCCGCGTCCCCGTCACCCGCCGCGGGTCCGCCCCGGCCGCGCCCGTCGCGTCGGAGGACTGGGCGGATCCGCTGCTGCGGCTCGGCGCCCGGGACGGGCTGCCGCTCGCGCAGCTGATCCCCGCCACGCCGGACCTCGACGCCCGCCTCCCGCGCCGGGAGGCCCCTCCCGCGTGGGGCTCGCACCGGGTCGTCCTGGTCGGCGACGCCGCGCACCCCATCTCCCCGTCATCGGGCCAGGGCGCGTCCCTCGCGCTCGAGGACGCGGCCGTGCTCGGTCGCCTCCTCGCCGCGGGCTCGGACCCGGCCGGCGTCGTGGCGCAGCTCGTCCGCCGCCGCCAGGAGAGGGTCGCGTACGTGATCCAGCAGGGGCAGTGGCTCGATCGGATCAAGCTCCTCGGGCCGGCGGGCGCCGCGGTGCGCGACCGGGTCATCATGCCGCTCGCCGACCGCCGGGCCGCGCGAGGCCGTGCCGGGGCGGGATCCGAGCTCTACGACTTCGAGCTGGCCTGACGGCGCGGGCGCGTCACGCCACCCGCGCGTCCGCCCCGCGCACCCGCAGCATGAGCAGCAGCCCTGCCAGCAGCACGATCACGATGCCGATGATCCCGAAGCGCGTGTCCCCCGTGATCGCCACCGCGATGCCGAACAGGCCGGGCGCGAGGAAGGAGACCGCGCGTCCCGTGGTCGTGTAGAGGCCGAACATCTCGCCCTCGCGGCCGGCGGGGGAGATGCGCGCCAGGAAGGTGCGGCTCGACGACTGCACGGGCCCCACGAACAGGCAGAGGAACAGGCCCGTCGCCCAGAAGCCGGCCTTGGCGTCGCCGACGGCGAGCACCGCGGACCCGCCGACGATGAGGCACGCGAGCGACACGAGGATCACCGGCTTCGCGCCGAACCGGTCGTCGAACCAGCCGGCCGCGAACGTGCCGATGCCGGCCACCACGTTCGCCGCGACGCCGAACAGCAGCACCTCGGTGGTCGTGAACCCGAAGACCTGCGCGGCGATGATCGCCCCGAAGGTGAACACCGCCGCGAGCCCGTCGCGGAACACGGCGCTCGCGAGCAGGAACACGAGCACGCGCGGCGACTCCCGGTACAGCTCGGCGATCCGGCGGAACAGCGTGCGGTACGACGCCACGATGCCCTGCCGCGCGCGACCCGGCATCGCCGGGATCTCGGGCACGCCCACGAGCACGGGGATGGAGAACACCGCGCACCAGATCGCGGCCACGAGGATCGCGATGCGCACGTCGAGCGCGCCGCCCGCGGCCCCCGAGGGCAGGCCGAGGAGCCCGGACGCGCCGGGCGTCCCGAAGTCGAAGAGGAACAGGCCGAGCAGCAGCGCGAGCAGCACGATCCCGCCCACGTAGCCCATGCCCCAGCCGAGGCCGGACACGCGGCCGACGGTGCGCGGCGTGCTCACCTGCACGAGCATCGCGTTGTAGTTCACGCTCGCGAACTCGAAGAACACGTTGCCGGTGGCGAGCAGCACGGCGCCGAGCCACAGGTACGAGGGCACGGGTTCCACGAACACCATGCCGAGCATCGCGAGCACCACGATCCCGGTGTTGATCCCGAGCCAGAGGCGACGGCGCCCGGATCCGTCGGAGCGCTGCCCGAGCACGGGCGCGAGCAGGGCGATGAACAGGCCCGCGATGGTGAGCGCGAGCGAGATGACGCCGGAGGTGTCGGCCTTGGCGGCCACGAGCGCCGGGTTCCGGGCGTCGTCCCCGGCGGCCGCGACGATGGCGGGATCCACGAACAGGCTGCTGGCGAGGTACGTGCTGAAGACGAAGGTGGTGACGACCGCGTTGAAGGCGGCGGATCCCCAGTCCCAGAGCGCCCACGCGGCGACCCGTCGGCGGGGAGGGGCGGCGGGCTCGTCGATGCGTCCGGGCGCGGTGGTGCTCATGGTCGCAACCTAGTCGGTGGACGTGTCGCGGCAGGGTCGCGGGGCGGACGGGCCCGCCCCTACGCTGGCCCGATGGACGGACCCCTCGCCGGCGGCAACATGAACCGCGTCGAGCGCGAGGGCGACACCGTCACGCGCGACGCCGGCCCCTGGACCCCGACCGTGCACCGGTACCTGCGGCACCTGGCGCTCGCGGGCGTCGACAGGATCCCGCAGCCGCTCGGCATCGAGGGCGGCCGCGAGCGGCTCACGTTCATGCACGGCGACGTGCCCGTCTACCCGCTGCCCGACTGGATCTGGGCCGACGACGTGCTCGTGCAGGCCGGCCGCCGCCTGCGCGAGCTGCACGACGCGAGCATCGGCTTCATGCTGGGCGGCGCCGTCTGGCAGTCGGAGGTCAAGGTGCCCGCCGAGGTGATCTGCCACAACGACTTCGCGCCGCACAACCTGGTCTTCGCCGACGGCCGCCTGATCGGCGTGATCGACGTCGACATGTGCTCGCCCGGCCCGCGCATCTGGGACATCGCGTACCTCGCCACGCGCGCGGTGCCGCTCACCGGATCCACCCCGGAGGGCGCGCCCGGCAGGGACGACGCGCGCCGCCGGGTGGCCCTGCTCCTCGACGCGTACGGATCCGACGCGACCTGGACCGACGTGATCCGCATCGCCATGCTGCGCCTCCACGACCTCGCGGAGATCTCGCTCGCGAAGGCCGACGAGCTCGGGAAGCCGCACCTCCGGGACGAGGCCGCCTCCTACTCGGCCGACGCCGGGTTCCTCCGCGGGATACTCGACGCCGAGCGCGCGCACCCCGGCCCGGCCTGAGACCTCCGCCGCGCGCGATCCGCGCCGCGACCTGGTCGGCGAGATCCGGCACGGCCGTCCCTCACGCGGCCGTCCCTCACGCGGATGCGCCCGCGTCCGGCCCGTCGATGGTGTGCGCCGTCATCGCGATCGCGGCGCGCGCGATGTCCTCGGCCGTCTCCTCGGTGCCGAGCGCGGGGGAGGCCCGCAGCGCGACGGCGGCCGCCGTGCGGTAGTCGGCCTCCATGCGCGCGAGGGTCTTCCGGCCGGTGGCGGTGAGCTCGAGGAAGACGCTGCGGCGGTCCCGCGGGTTCGGCACGCGGTCGAGGTGGCCGGCGCCGACCAGCCGGTCGATCACGGCGGTCACGGCGCCGGTGCCCATCGAGATCTCGGCGGCCAGGTGCTTGGGGGTCATCCGGTGGAGCTCGCCGACCACGCTGATCACGGTCAGGTCGGTCACGTTCACCCCGATGTCCTGGGCGATGCGCGTGCGCAGGTGGCGCTGCGCGGTCTCGACCATGTGCAGCGCGTTGGCGAGCGCGTCCAGGGCCGCGGCGTCGTCGCGGCGACGGGGAGCGGATCTCTCCGGGCTCATGTCGGGTGTCCCTGCGTCGGGGGATCCGGCGGATCCGGGGCGGTCCAGCGACTGTAACGCGCCCCGCGCGGCCGCGATCCCCTCGGCGAACGCCTGCCCCCCGCAGTGGGGTGATTGCACGGAATCTGAGTATCTGTATATTCGAGGTACTTGCCCAGCGAGTCACCGAGCTCCCTCCCCAGGGGCTCACCCGCCCCGTCCTCCCCCTACCTCCCGGAGTCAGACCATGTCGCACCACATCGCCCCCACCGCCAAGACCGCCCGCGTCCGCTTCGCGCCCCTCGCGATCGCCACCGGCGTCGCCGCCGCCGTCCTCCTCTCCGTCTCCATGTCCGGCACGCTGTCGGGCTTCGTCGCCTCGATCACCAACGACACCAACACGGCGGCCTCCGGCTCGCTCGTCATGCAGGAGTCGCAGGCCGGCGCCAACGGCGCCCCGACCGTCACCTGCCTCAGCACGAGCGCCACCGGCGGGGTCGACTCCAACGCCGCCACCTGCTCCACCATCAACAAGTTCGGCGGCTCGACCACGATGATCCCCGGCCAGACGGTCACGAGCGTCGTCACCATCAAGAACGTCGGCTCGTCGAAGGCCTCCACCTTCACGCTGACCCCGGGCGCCGCCTGCTCGCAGTCCAAGAACGGCACCGTCAACGGCTCGGCCACCGACTTCTGCGCCAAGCTCAACGTCGTCATCACCGCCGCCGGCACCAGCGCGCCCGTCTACTCCGGCACCGCCGCCGCGCTCGCCGGCTCCTCGGCCAAGACGCTGACCGCGCTCGCCGCGAACGGCAGCACCGACTTCACGTTCGCCGTCACGCTCGACTCCTCCGCCGGCAACACGTACCAGGGCCTCGGCGCCTCGCTGCCCCTCACCTGGACCTTCGCCAGCTAGTCCCCTGCGCCGGTTCCCCGCCGGATCCCCCCGCGGGGCCGCCGAGAGGCGGCCCCGCACCCCGTCCCCCACGAGCCCCTGACCCGGGAGGCGCCCCATGACCGACATCCAGGACCGCCCGACCGCCCCCGCGGTCGCCGTCCCGACGACCGACACCGCGGCGATCGACGCCCTGGAGCTCGACCTCGCGCTGGAGCTCGACCTCGACCTCGACCTCGAGCTGGGCCACGAGCTCGATCTCCTCGCGGACGACCCGCACCTCGCGCCGACCGGCCCCGCGCCCGAGCTCCCCCTGCGTGCCGCGACCCGCCGCACCGCGCGCGCATCCCGCACGATCCGCCGCCGCACCGTGCTCATGTGGGCGGCCACCGTCCTCCTCACCGCGCTCGTCGCGACGACGCTCCTCTTCCAGGCGTCCGGCGGGCGGTGGTTCGTCGTCCAGACCCCGTCGATGGGCACCACGGCCCCCGTCGGCACGCTGCTCCTCACGACCCCCGTCCTCCTCCCGGACGTGCAGGTCGGCGACGTCGTCAGCTTCCACCCCTCCACGACCCCGGACGAGACCTACACGCACCGCGTCATCGCGGTCGACGCCGACGGGCTCACCACGCGCGGCGACATCAACGGCGCGGTGGATCCCTGGAAGACCGACCAGGCGCACCTCGTCGGCCAGGCCACCACGATCCTCCCCGGCTTCGGCTGGCTCGCGAAGGGCGTGCCGCTGCTCGTCGCCGGCATCGTCATCGTCATGGTGCTGACCCGCCCCATCGGCTCGCCGACCCACCGCGCCTCGATGCGCATGCTCGGCAGCGCGCTCGTCGCGGCCGTCACCGTCTTCCTGCTCAAGCCCTTCGTCGGACTCGTCGTGCTCGACGCCGCGACCCGCGGCGGCGACGTGGAGGCGACGGTCGTCTCCACCGGCATGCTCCCCATCCGCATCGCCGCGGAGGGCGGCACCCACGCCACCCTCGCCGCCGGCCAGGTCGGCACCATCACCGCGCCCGCGGGCGAGGCGGGTCGCTTCCACGACGTGTCCTCCACGCTCGACCTGCCGCTCTGGGGCTGGATCCTCTTCGCCGTCCTCTGCGCGCTCCCCCTCCTCATCACGCTGATCGTGGGCCTGCCCGCCGAGCGCGAGCGGCGTCGCGCGTGAGCGTCTCCGCCCGCCTCGCCGGGATCGCCGCGTCCGTCTCCGCGGTCGCCCTCGGCGCCGTGCTCCTCCTCGCGCCGGGCACGAGCGGGGCGTACACCGCGGCCATCACCAACTCGAACGACACCGCCGCCTCCGCCGCGTACTTCACGTGCTCGAGCGCGTTCGCGGCCGACCGATCCGACGCGCTCTTCGCCTACGCGTTCACGGAGGCGGCTGGCTCCACGCGCGCCACGGACAGCGACTCGGGTGCGTACCCCGGCACCTACCGCGGCAGCATGCGCACCACGGCCACCTCCCCGCAGGCGTGCGCGCGCGACTCGGGCTCGTCCTACCTGCTCGACGGCTCGTCGAGCCAGGTGACCAACGGCCTGCAGCAGACCTCGCCGCGCGCGTTCTCGACCGAGCTGTGGTTCAAGACCACGGTCAAGGGCGGGAAGCTCATCGGCTTCGGCGACAGCCAGACCGGCCTGTCGGGCTCGTACGACCGCCACACCTACATCAACACCGCGGGCCAGCTCGTGTTCGGCGACTTCACGCAGGCCGCCGGGATCATGACCCTCACGAGCCCCGGCACCGTGACGGATGGCGCCTGGCACCACGTCGTCTCGACGATGTCGCCCACCGCGGGCATGACCCTGTGGCTCGACGGGGTGGCCGTCGCGGCGAACCCGTCGTATCGCACGGCGGAGAGCACGACGGGCTGGTGGCGCATCGGCTACGACAACCTCGACACCTGGCCGGGCGCCGGGAGCCGCTACTTCTCGGGCAGCATGCGCTTCGCCGCCGTGTACTCCGCGGCGCTCACGGCGACGCAGGTCCAGAACCACTACACCGCGGGCCGCTGACGCGACGACGGGACGGCCGCATGGCCGTCCCGTCGTGTGCGTGCGTGCGTCGGATCAGCTCGCGGGCACCACGTCCCAGTGCTCGCGGATGAGGCCGCCGTCCACCCGGAAGATGTCGGCCGCGAGGAACGGGTCGTCCGCCTTCGCGCCGACCGGCTGCGAGAAGGTCCAGACGAGGTCGCCGTCGGAGAGCGAGATCACGGACTGCTGCGCCGGGAACTGCGCGCCCCCGGAGAAGAACGCCTTGAGCGCCGCGGTGCCGTTCGCGGCGACCGTGTTGTGCTGCAGGTACGCCGGGTCGAACGAGCGGTCGAGCACGCTCGCGTCGTGATCCCGGAAGAGCGTGTCGTAGGCGCCCACGGCCAGCTGCCGGTTCGCCTCCTCCTGCTGCTCGGTCAGCTCGGGCGCGTCGGCCTTGCCTTCGTAGAGGTCGCTGAACATCGTGTTCGTGTTGCCGCTGGCGGGCTTGCCCTGGGGGATGGGCTGGTCGAACGTCCAGCGCGCGGTGACCTTGCCGTCCGCGAGGCGGAAGAGGTCGACCGCGGCCTCGCCGGTGCGCTCGTCGTCCGGGTTCGAGGCGACCTGCCAGTGCACGGCCACGAGGTCGCCGTCGGCGGCGATGTGCTTGATCACGGCGTGCGCACCGGGGACGCGCTGGTGCGCGGTGGCGAACTCGTCGAGGACTCCGCTCGGGCCGGCCTTCGCCCCGACGCCGTTCGCGGTGGAGTCCGGGGCGACGGCCGCCAGCACGGCGGCCTGCGCTCCGGCGGAGGCGGGATCCGGGAACGCGTCGGTGAACAGCGTCGAGATGACGGTCGCGTTCCGGTCCTCCGTGTCGGAGTCGGTGCGGTCGGCCGTCGTGCCGCCGTCGCCCGCCGGGGCGGAGGCGGAGGTGGCGACGGCGGTGGTCGCGTCGGGGGTGGTGTCGGAGGCGGCCGAGGCCGCGCCCGGCGCCGAGCAGCCGGCGAGGACGACCACGCCGGCGAGGGCGGCGGTGCCGCGGGCGAGCAGGGAGACGGGGATTCGTTGAACGCTCATGCACGTAGGGTGCGGCCCGCGGCTGGAAGTCTCCGATGTGCATGGATGCGGCGCCCATCGGGAGTCCCTGCTACCGCGAGCGGCGAGGCGCGTCGTCCGTTCCCGATCGCGCGGGCCGGGCCGCCCGCCCGATCGCCCCTCCGTTCCGAAGCCCAAGCGCCGGGTCCGAGTCACCCGGCAGGGGCCCCCTCGCTGCGCATGCGAGGGGGCTTCCCTGCGCGCGGGGCCGCGACCCTCCGCACGTGCGGCCTCCGTCGCCGCCTCCCCGGCGCACGACGAACGGCCCGGCGTCGAGGGCCGGGCCGTTCGTTGTCGTGCGTCCCGGGCGTGCCGGGTGGGGTGCTACTTGGTGTTGACGGTGATCTTGGCGATGCCGACGACGAGCTGGTCGGTGACGGCGGTCGTGC
>NZ_JADKRS010000014.1 GCF_015351075.1 Clavibacter sp. VKM Ac-2873 | reverse complement strand
CTGGCGCCGGGTGCGTCGACGACGGCGACGGCGTCGTATGTGGTCACGCAGGCGGATGTGGATGCGGGCAGGGTCGACAATGCGGCGACGGGTGCGGGGACGCCTCCGGGTGGCACGCCTGCGGTGGAAACCCCGCCGTCGGATACGACGGTCACGATCGATCCGGCTCCGGGCATCACCGTCGCGAAGTCCAACCAGCTCGAGGGCACCTTCGCCGCCGGGCAGACCGTGACGTACTCCTTCGTCATCACGAACACCGGCAACACCACCCTCACCGACGTCACCGTCGACGAGGCGGCGTTCTCGGGGACCGGGACGCTGTCGGAGATCTCCTACCCGACGCGCACGCTGGCGCCCGGCGAGCAGACCACGGCCACCGCGACCTACACCCTGACGCAGGC
>NZ_JADKRS010000013.1 GCF_015351075.1 Clavibacter sp. VKM Ac-2873 | reverse complement strand
GGAGTACCCGTCGCCGTCGCCGTGTTCGTGATCGACCCCGCATCCACATCCGCCTGCGTCGCCACATACGACGCCGTCGCGGTGGTCGACGCACCCGGCGCCAGCGTGCGCGTCGGGTAGGAGATCTCCGACAGCGTCCCGGTCCCAGAGAACTGCGTCTCGTCGACCGTGACATCCGTCAGCGTGACGTTGCCGGTGTTCGTGACCACGAAGGAGTACGAGACCGTCTCCCCCGCGCTCGTGATCGAGCCCGGGTCCGCGGACTTCACCACCGACAGGCTGGGCGTCTGAGTGCCGGGGACCGTGGAGTCCGACGGCGGTGAGGTCGGCGGCGGCGTGTCGCCGGGCGGTGTGCCCGTGGCGGTCGCCGAGTTGGTGACCTTCCCCGCGTCGATGTCGGCCTGCGTCAGGGTGTAGGTCGCGGTGGC
>NZ_JADKRS010000012.1 GCF_015351075.1 Clavibacter sp. VKM Ac-2873 | reverse complement strand
ACGGCGTCGTATGTGGCGACGCAGGCGGATGTGGATGCGGGGTCGATCACGAACACGGCGACGGCGACGGGTACTCCGCCGTCGGGTGATCCGGTGACGTCGGATCCTTCGTCCGCGGTGGTGACCGCTGGTGCGGCTCCGGGTCTGACGATGGTGAAGTCGGCGAATCCGACCGAGGTCGGGAAGGCGGGTGACACGGTGACGTATTCGTTCCTGTTCACGAATACCGGGAACACGACGTTGACGGATATCACGGTGAATGAGACCTCGTTCACGGGGACGGGTGAGTTGTCGGAGATCTCGTATCCGACGCGCACTCTGGCGCCGGGTGCGTCGACGACGGCGACGGCGTCGTATGTGGTCACGCAGGCGGATGTGGATGCGGGCAGGGTCGATAACGCGGCGACGGGTGCGGGGACGCCTCCGGGTGG
>NZ_JADKRS010000011.1 GCF_015351075.1 Clavibacter sp. VKM Ac-2873 | reverse complement strand
CCGGGTGGGGTGCTACTTGGTGTTGACGGTGATCTTGGCGATGCCGACGACGAGCTGGTCGGTGACGGCGGTCGTGCCGAAGGTGCTGTTCAGCAGCGATGCGGCGTCGGGGCTGACCTTGACCGTGGTGCCCTCGAGGACGGCGTTGTCGCCGTCCATGGCGAGGGGCTTCAGGGTCGTGCCGTCGAGGTTGAAGATGTAGACGTCCTTCATGACGGCGCCGTCGCCGACCTGGACCGAGCCCGTGAGGCGGCTGGTGCCGGGGTCGATGACGAAGTCGGTGAGCTTCACGGTCGTGGAGCCGGCGGTGAGGCTGATGCCGGAGCCCGAGTGGTCGATCTCGCCCTGGACGTAGGGGCGGTAGGAGGCCTTGGGGTCGAAGTACTTCACGTTGCCGCCGGTGATGGGGAACGCGAGGGTGCCGGTGGAGCC
>NZ_JADKRS010000010.1 GCF_015351075.1 Clavibacter sp. VKM Ac-2873 | reverse complement strand
TCGCGCTCATTGCCCTCACAGCTCGGTAGAACTGTACGGAAAGTCCCGCAACCCCGACCATGCAACTCCTACCGGATATCACACATGATCGGTTTGGCCTCTTCCGGTTTCGCTCGCCACTACTAACGGAATCGCTTTTGCTTTCTCTTCCTGTGGGTACTGAGATGTTTCACTTCCCCACGTTCCCTCTACCCGCCCTATATATTCAGGCGGGAGTCACCAGGTCACCCAAAGGGCCTGGCGGGGTTTCCCCATTCGGAGATCCTCGGATCAAAGCTCTATTATCAGCTCCCCGAGGCTTATCGCAGATTTATACGTCCTTCTTCGGCTCCAGATGCCAAGGCATCCACCGTTTGCTCTTAGAATCTTGAAATCACATGAGATTGAATCGTTTCGCCTCCCCTAGAGGAGACAGAATTGACCAATGATCTATAAATAGATCTTGTGATCCACCGGAAAACCGGTGAATCTAAGATGCTCGCGTCCACTGTGTAGTTCTCAATATACGGGCGGTACCCCACCACCATCCACTCAGGGACGACAGAAAGGGTCCGACAAGAAACCAGACACACC
>NZ_JADKRS010000001.1 GCF_015351075.1 Clavibacter sp. VKM Ac-2873 | reverse complement strand
GTGCAGCTCGAGGACTTCGGCGGCGAGATCACCTGCATGTTCATGGGCAAGGCGTACCAGGAGTTCGCGCCGGCCCTCATCAGCGACGGGATCGTGGTCATCCGCGGCCGCGTGTCCATGCGCGACGACGGCATGAACATCCACGCCTTCAGCGTGATGACGCCCGAGGTGGGGCAGGCCAGGGGCTCAGGGCCCTTGGTTGTCAGCATCGCGGAGCATAGCGCCACGACGGTCACCGTCCAGTCCCTTAAAGAAATCCTGAGACGTCACTCTGGTGACGACGAGGTGCGACTGCAGCTCATCAAGGGCGAAACGGCCCGCATCTTTGGGTTGCCGATGAAGGTGGCCTTGGGAGCCGACTTGTTCGGAGAGCTCAAGACTCTCCTCGGACCGGGGTGTCTCCGCTGATCTCCACGACAGTGCGGCCGGGCACCTACTCGGTCACCCGGTGGAGCCCTTGCCTCATGCTGTCCTCCCAGTTTTTTCCATCGAATTCGACGTATTCCACCTCCGCGTCCTCGGGGAGCTGCACGCATCGGGCGTTAACGCTGAAGAAGCCGACCGGATGGGATCGCGGGCGGTAGAACGGCATGATGCCGCAGACAGCGCAGAATGTGTGATCGGCGATCTTGTTGCCGAATCTGTACGGCTTCAGGTGCGAGTCTCCGGACCGGAGCATGAAGCGGTCCTCGGGCAACATGAGCTCCTGGTGCCCGGACTTGAAGCAGATTCCGCAGTTGCAGAGGGTGACCTTCAGGCTCCGGGTCAGCGCCACGGAGAACTGAACGGCGCCGCAGTGACAGTTGCCGTCGCGCCATACGAGGCGAGGGGGCTGGAGTTCCTCCGAAGCCATGTGAGCCTTCCCGCGCTGCACCTGTTTCTGCATGCGTCGAATAGTTTGTCGGTGATGTCGTTGTGTGCCGAATGGCGTTCCGACCTCGAGGGTGGTGCTACTTGCAGTAGCGTATGTCGCGCCCGCGGGATGCCGATTGGGCAATCCACAGTCCGTCCACGAGGATGCTTCCCATCGCGTGCAACGAGGTGCCGCTCAGGCGGCCCAGATAGAGAGTCAAAGCCATGGATCGTCAGAACGCCATTGACGAGCTCGTCGCCCTCAGGGGCGAGTATCTGCGTGATCGGGCCATCTTCGTCCCTGGTGGCCGGCTCATCCCGATCTTGAGGGCACTGGGTGCCCAGGAATCCGACTTCGCCGCGCTCCGGCAGACCAGCGAAGGCCTCGTCGGGGACCCCACGCTGCCGTTCAGGCGGACAAGGAATGGGCGGTTCGCCTTCGATCTCGCCAATTCCAGGATCAAGCGCCTGGAGCCGCAGCCTTTCGTCCTCTCGGCGGCAGAGGATTTCATCAGGCATGACTCCGGCAAGCCCCGCGTCTTCGATCCGATAGGCCTCGAGCTGCAGGACAACACGGTCATGCAGGCGCTCCTCAGGTTCAAGTGCCTCATCGTGAGGGACACGCGCGTGGAGCCCCGGCCTCACTTCGACTACGACCACGACCTGTGGATATGCACCTTGTTCAACATCCGCACGGTCACCGTTCCGCGACTCAGGGGGGAGCCCTCCCTCGAAGGGGTGCACAGCGATGGAGTGGATCACACGATGACCACGTTCTTGGGCAGCGAGAACATCACGACGGCCAGTGGAGTGACTTACATGCACGACATGACCGAGACCACGGGGATCCCCTGGGAGCAGGCTGATCCCCAGCGCGTCCGCGGGAGCGTGCGGCACCAGGAATTCCTGGACACGCTGGTCCTCGTGGATCACGAACGGAAGCACAGCGTCTCATCCGTCTACGCGGAAGACCCGGATGCGGTCGCGAAGCGCGACATGCTGATCTTCTTCACCCGCAAGCCCGTGGTCGCCGGTCACGTGTCGAAGCCCTTCGATTCGACGCGCGAGCACGACGAGGAACCCCTGTCGCTCCAGATCCCGGTCGATCTGACTGAGCCCTCCCTGCCACGGGAGGCCAAGTGGGAGTCCGCGCCGACGGGCCCGGTGCCGACAGCGCTGCGATGAGGCAGCCCCGCCCGGGGGTTCCTCAAGTGGCCGTGCAGGAGATCTCGGTGATGAGACGCCTGGGGCATCTCAAATGGACGCATCCCGCGACCGAGATCGGTCTATCGGTCGCCGAGATGGATTTCATGACGTCGCCTACGGTGTCCCAGGCCATCCTCTCGGCGGTGACGGGCGGCCAGCTCGGCTATCCATCCGAGACCATCGAGGCCGGGCTCAAGACGGCGACTGCGTTATGGCTGGCGGAAAACTACGGGTGGCATGTCTCCGCTCAGGACGTGCAGCTAGTGCCCGACGTCGTGCGGGCATATCACGTCGCTATCGAGCGATTCTGCGCCGCGGGCGCAGATGTCATCGTGCCGGTTCCTGCCTACCCCGCGTTCCTGTCCGTCCCGAGGATGCTGGGTAGGCGCGTCATCACGACACGGTTGGACCTCGACGGGAACCGATACGCAATGGACATGAGCAGTCTCGAGCAGGCCTTGAAGGGCGGCGATCGCCTGCTCGTGCTGTGCAATCCCGGGAACCCGACGGGAACCGTGTTCACCCGCGAGGAGCTGCTCGCCATCTCCGAGCTGGTGGAACAGTACGGCGCGCGGGTGTTCTCCGACGAGATCCATGCCCCGCTCGTTCTGTACGGCAGTCACACCCCGTACGCGAGCGTTTCGGCAGCTGCCGCGAGTCACTGTCTCACTGCGGTGTCCGCATCCAAGGCGTGGAACATCGCCGGGTTGAAGTGCGCCCAGGTCATCGTGTCGAACGGCCCGGACCGTGATACCTGGAAGTCGCTCAACCGTCTTTGGACCGACGGGGCCTCCACGCTCGGGATGATCGCCGCCACGGCGGCCTACTGCGAGGGGGGCGAGTGGCTCGACGACGTCAAGCGATTGCTCCGCGGGAACCGCACGCGTCTCGAGGAACTATTGGTGCAGCATCTCCCCGGCGTGGAATACCACCCGTCGGACGCGACGTACTTCGCGTGGCTGGGGTTCGGGAATGTCGACGGCGTGCCTTCTCTCCCGGCCAGGCACTTCCGCGAGCGCGTGGGCGTGGACGTTGTGGAAGGCCGTGAATTCGACGGAAGCGGCGCCGATTTCGTGCGCCTCAACTTCGCGACGTCGCGAGCGAACATCGAGTCCGGGGTGGCGCGAATCGCGAGATCGCTCCGCTAGGCGCCCTGGTCGGTGCCGTGATTCCGATTGGCTTTCACGGGCGCGGCGGTCCGCCCGGGGAGGTGGAGATCGCAGTCGGATGGAGCGCATGGAGCGCGCCTCTCCAGCCGGTGGTCGCGGCACCGCACATGCCGGCTCAGCCGGCTCAGCCGATGCTGCCGATGCGCACCGTCACGGCCGCGCGCGCGGCGGCCGCGGCGCCCATCGCCTCGGCGAGGCGCGCGCGGATGGCGTCGACCGCGGCGCGCGCCGTGTCGCTCGCGCGGCTCGACGCATCCACCGCGATGGACGCCTGCACGAGCACGGTGCCCTCGCCGGTCTCGACGGTGACCAGCTGCTCGGTCGCCGTGGAGGATCCCGCGACGACGCCCTCCACTACCTGCTGGGCGGCGAGCAGGATCGGCGAGCGGGGAGCGTAGACGTCGGCCACGCCCGCGACGTCGCGGAGGACCGCGGTCAGGTCGCGCGACAGGTCGGCGGGCGCGGGGAGCGGCACGGGGACGGGTGCGGGCACGGCGGCCGGGGCGTCATCGTCGCGGGTCATCTCCGGCCTCCTCCTGCACGGGACGCGGCTGCACGTCCACCACGGTCACGTCGATGCCCTCGACGCGCAGCTCGGTGTGCCGGAGCAGGGCCGCGTGCACCCGCTCGCGCACGCGCTGCGCGATGTCGGGCAGCGGCTCCCCCCACACGACGCTGAGCGTGAGCGCCACCCGCACGGGCTCGCCGGCGCGCGTGACGTCGCCGTCGAGCGTGCACCGGCCGACGAGGACGCCCGGCACCTCGTCGCCGGCCTGGCGGACGAGGGTCCGCACGGCGCCCTCGGTCAGCGCGAGGCTCACCGCCGGATCCGGGTGGGACAGCGGGATGTCGCGGCCGGCGCGCGACTCGCGGCTGATGTGCGCGAGCACGCCGCGGAAGAAGTCGTCGCCGGGCGCGTCCTGCTCCTCCGCCTCGACCTCCACGAGCTCGCGGCCGAGGTCGCGCACGCGCTCGAGGGCGCGCAGCGCGTTGCGGGTCTCGGGGTCGTCCTCGTAGGCCGCGATGCGCGGGGTGCGCCCGTGGTCGAGGTAGTCGGCGAGGGCGGCCATGTCGAGGGGCTCGCCGTCGGCGTCGACCGCGGGGGCGGGATCGCCCGGTCCGGTGCCGCTCATCGCCACGCCTCCATGCTCGTCATCACGGTGGTGCGCGCCCGGGACAGGCGGCCGCGCACGGTCGAGGGCGTCGCGCCCAGCTTCTCGGCGATCTCCTCGTACGAGAAGCCTCCCACCTCGCGCAGCATCCACACCTCGCGCTGCTCGCGGGGCAGGGCATCGAGCACCTCCGCCAGGGCGCGCATCTGCGACGACGTCTCGGCGTCGCGCTCGGGGGAGGTGAGCCGGTCGGCGATCTCGTGGTCGTCGATGTCGTCGGCAGGGCGGCGGGCGCGGATCCGGTCGATGGACTTGCGGCTGACGATCTGCAGCAGCCAGCTCTTCACGCGGTCGGGCTTCTCGAGCGTCGGCAGCCGGTCCCACGCGGTGATGAGCGCCTCCTGCACGGCGTCGTCAGCGTCGGCGCGGGACCCGGTGAGGCGGATCGCGAACGCGCGCATGTAGGGGGCGTGCCGCCGGACGAGCACCTCGAAGGCCCGGGCGTCGCCGTCGGCGGCGCGCGCGGCGAGGATGCCGTCGCCCGCGTCCTGCAGCGAGGAGGAGAGGGCCATGCCGTACCTCCGTGTGCGCCGGGGACGAGGCGGATCCGGGAGCGATCCGTGACGGATCGCGCCGTCCGCGCGTCTCCCCCATGATTACCACAGCACCGCCCGGACGACCGGGCGACCACGAGGAGGGATCCCATGAGCGACCAGGACACCAGCACCCCCGCCGACATCACCCGCGTGACGCCCACGAGCGGCGCCGTCACGGGGAGCGTCCTCGCCGAGGGGGACACCACGGTGACGGACGGCGTCATCGCCAAGGTCGCCGGCCTCGCGGTCCGCGATGTCCCGGGCGTCCACGCGCTGGGCGGCGGCGCGGCCCGCGTCATCGGCCAGCTCCGCGACCGCATCGGCCAGACCGACCTCACGCAGGGCATCGCCGTCGACGTCCAGGAGGCGGGCGTCGCGTTCGAGGTGACCCTCGTCGCCGAGTACGGCGTGCCGCTCCACGACATCTCGGCCGACGTGCGCGCCGCGATCTCCGAGGCCGTGACCCAGCTCGTGGGCCGCCCGGTGACGCGCGTCGACGTCACGATCGCCGACATCGTGCTGCCCGGCGAGGGATCAGACGCCGACGCCGAGGCGCCCGCCGCCTGACCCGCCTCCGCGCCACCGCGCCACCGCGCCACCGCGCCACCCGACGGGCCGCCCGCCCGCCCTCGCGACGGGCGGCCCGTGGTGACGTCCGCAGGCCGCACGCCGTCCATGTCGCGCCGCCGCCGCCGTCCTCGCAGATCGCGGGCGTACCGTCGGGGGATGACCGACGCCACCGCTGCCGTGCCCGCCTCCGCTCCCGCGTCCGACGGGCCGCCCCGCGTGGCGCTCCTCGGCACCGGCGTGATGGGGGCCGGCATGAGCCGCTCGATCCTCCGCGCGGGCCTGCCGCTCACCGTCTGGAACCGCAGCGCCGAGAAGGCGGCGCCCCTCGCCGACGTGGGCGCGACCGTCGCCGTCGGCGCCGCGGAGGCCGTGCGCGACGCCGACGTCGTCGTCGTGATGCTGTTCGACCAGGACGCGGTGCTCGAGGTCCTCGCCGAGGTCGCGCCCGCGCTCCGCCCCGACGCCGTGCTGCTCCAGTCCTCCACCGTCGGCGTCGAGGGCACCCGCCGGATCGCCGCGCTCGCCGCCGAGCACGGCATCCGCTTCGTGGACGCGCCCGTCCTCGGCACGCGCGGCCCCGCCGAGCAGGGCCTCCTCGTGCACCTCGTCTCCGGATCCGAGGCCGACCTCGCCGTCGCCCGCCCCGTCCTCGAGGCGACCGGCTCGCGCACCGTGGTCGCCGGACGCGACGCGGGACCGGGATCCGCCCTCAAGCTCGCCTGCAACGCGTGGATCGCCTCCATCACCGCGGCCACCGGCCAGTCGCTCGGCCTCGCGCGGCTGCTCGGCGTCGAGCCGCGCCTCTTCCTCGACGCGATCGCGGGCGGCGCCGCCGACACCCCGTACGCGCACCTCAAGGGCGGCGCGATGCTGACCGGCGCCCTCGCGCCGTCGTTCGCGCTCGACGGACTGCTCAAGGACGTGACGCTCATGCTCGCGGCGCTCGACGGGGCCGACGCGCACGACTTCGACACGGCGATGCTCGAGGCGCTCCGCGAGACGTACGCGGAGGCGTCCGCGGCCGGCCACGGCGGCGACGACGTGGCCGCGGTCGGCACGGTCTTCGGCCTGCCGACCTCGTCCGACGCCTGACCGGGTCCGGGCCCCGCCCGCCCGTCGCACCGGGCGGCGCGGTTCCCCGCCCGTAGGATCGGCTGCGTGACGACCTCCGACGCGCGCCAGCAGCTCATCGACCACATCAAGCGGGACGCCGTCTTCCACGGCGACTTCACGCTGACGAGCGGCAAGAAGGCCAGCTACTACGTCGACCTCCGCCGTGTCAGCCTCGACCACCGCGTCGCACCGCTCATCGGCCAGGTCATGCTCGACCTCATCGCCGACGTGCCCGACGTCGCCGCGGTCGGCGGGCTGACGATGGGCGCGGATCCCATCGCCGCCGCGATCCTGCACCAGGGCGCCGCGGTTGGTCGCGGCTACGACGCGTTCGTCGTCCGCAAGGAGCCCAAGGACCACGGCCGCGGCCGCCAGGTCGAGGGACCGGACCTGCAGGGCAAGCGCGTCATCGTCGTCGAGGACACCTCCACCACCGGCGGATCCCCGCTGAAGGCCATCGAGGCGCTCGAGAAGGTGGGCGCGGAGATCGCCGCGGTCGCCGTGGTCGTCGACCGCTCGACCGACGCCCGCGAGGTGATCGAGGCCGCCGGCCACCGCTATCTCTACGCGATCGGCCTCGAGGACCTGGGGCTCGCCTAGTGAGCGGGGCGCCCGGCGGCGGCACCGGATCCGGTCGCGACGACGACGACCCGTTCGCGGTCCGTCCCGCGACCGACGCCGACCGCGAGCGCCCCGCGCAGCCCCTCGCGCCGATCGGCTGGGGTCGGCCTGCCTCCCGTGAGGCCGCGCCCGCGCCCGCGGAGGAAGACGCGACCGACGCCGACGCCGCGGACGACGGCGTGGATCCCGCGCCCGTCGACCCGGCGCCATCCGCCGACGGCGACATCCTCGCGGGGATCGTGCCGCTCGACCCGACCACGGACGACGCGCGCGTCGCCCCGCTCGACCAGGTGGATCCCGGCACGGACGCGCACGACCCCGAGGCCGACGTCAACGCCCCGGCCCCCGAGCCCGGCATCGCGGCGGCCCCGGTCGACGCGGGCGACGTGGAGCTCCCCGGCGAGCCCGACCCCGGGTACGTGCCCGCGCGCGCGGACGACGCGCCGGGCGAGGTGCTGATGGGCGACGTGCTGGCCGGCGAGGTGCTCGCCGGCGAGGTCGAGGCGGATCCCGCGCCGGTCGACGACGCGCCCGCCGAGCTCGTGCTCGAACCGGTCGACGACGAAGACGACGCCGGGGACGACGTGGCCGTGCCGGTCGTGGCCTCGGACGCGCCGGTGGTCGACGCCGAGCTCGTCGAGGCCCCCGCCGACGAGGTGGTGGAGCCCGACGACGTGGACGGATCCGTGCAGCTCACGCCGCTCCGCGACGAGCGGATGGACGAGGACGCGGGGGTCGTGGACGACCCCGCCGGCCCGCCCGATCCCGAGGCGGAGCCCGCGCCGCTCGGGGCGGATGCGTCGCCCGATGCCGAGCATGACGACGAGGATGCGCCACCTGCGCCGCTCGCCCCCGCGGCTGCCGCGGCACGCGCGGCCGCGATGGCGTGGGCATCGGGAGCCCCCGCGGCTGCCGCCGTGCCCGCTGCCGCTGCGCCCGCTGCGCCCGCTGCGCCCGCTGCGCCGCCTGATGCTGCGCCGCCCGCGGATCGCCCCGAGACCGCGCCGGAGCCGGAGGCAGCCGTGTCCGCGTCGCCGTCGGATCCCGACGACGCACCCCAGCACGACGCCGAGCCGCGCGACGAGGTCGCGCCGGCCGACGCGGGAGCCGAGCCCGTCGCCGATCCGGTCGCCCCCGCGCCGTCGGACGCCCCCACCGCCGAGCCCACGGACGCCATCGCCCTCCTCTTCGGCGACGTCGCGCCGGATCCGGCGGACGGGCCCGTCCACGACAGCGACGCCGCGGATCCCGACGCCGATGCCCGGCCCGACGCCCCCGCGCGCGCCGACGACCCCACGCGCGTCCTCCCGGTGGCGGCCGCGGCGGCCGCCGCCGGTGCCACCGCCGCGCACCCCGACCGCGACGCCCCCACGGCAGCCGTCCCGGCCGCCTCCCCGCGTCCCCTGCCGGTCCCGCCGCCGTACACGGCCCCGCCCCCGCCCCGCCCGCCCGCGCCCCGCGCCCCCGTCCTCGACACCGCCCGGATCCCCGCTCCGCCCGCCGCCGCACCGCCGCGCGCACCCCGCGGCCCGCGTCGCACCGGCCTCTGGGTCGGCGGCGCCATCCTCCTGGTGCTGCTCCTCGTCGGCCTCTTCTACCTGGGCCAGCGGCTCGGGGCGGGCGCCGCGCCCGACGCCACCCCCCTCGCCACGGCGACGCCCGAGGCCACGCCGACCCCGTCGCCCACCCCCACGGATCCGGTGCAGGGTCCGGCCGCCGCGGGCACGCAGGCCTGGGACGCGCTGCTCGGCGGCGAGTGCATCGACCCGTACACGACGCCGTGGGAGGAGGAGTTCACGGTCGTCGACTGCGCCTCCGAGCACCACGCGCAGATGGTCGCCCGGGTCGCGCTGCCGCAGACGGGTGATGCGTTCCCCGGCGAGGAGGCCGTGCGCGACTCCGCCGACGAGCTCTGCATCGCCGACACCGTGATCGACTACGCGGCGGCCCGCGCCTACTCCGACGTGCAGTACCAGTCGGCGTACCCCATCACGCAGGACGAGTGGACCGCGGGCGACCGCGATGTCTACTGCTTCGTCTCGCGCGCCGGCGGCGGCACCTTCACGAACAGCATCGGCAAGCCGCAGCCTCCCGTCGTCCCCTAGTCCGCGGCGCCGGGCGCCTGGGGACCGCCGACCAGCCGCGCCCCGCTCCCGTCCTATCCTCGACACCCCGTGCGCGCCACCCGCGCGCGGATCCAGGGGGCGGAGGACCGGTGACCTCACGCGTCCAGCCCGACGACCGCGCGTTCCTCCTCCTGTGGGGCGCGCAGGCCGTCTCCTCCCTCGGCGCGAGCGCCGCGTCGTTCGCGCTCACGCTGCAGGTCTTCGGCGAGACGGGCAACGCGCTGGCGCTGTCGGCGCTCACGGTGGTGTCCACCGTCGCCTCCATCTACCTGGCCCCGCTCACGGGCTGGGCCGCCGGCGTGATCAGAGCTCGGACTCGACCGGCTCCGGATCCAGCAGCTCGGTGACGCCCGAGAGCACCTCGTCCGGCCGGAACGGGTAGCGCTCGATCTCGGCGCGGTCGCTGATGCCCGTGAGCACGAGCACCGTGTGCAGGCCCGCCTCGATGCCCGCGATGATGTCGGTGTCCATGCGGTCGCCGATCATGCCGGTGCTCTCGGAGTGCGCGCCGATCTTGTTGAGCGCCGAGCGGAACATCATCGGGTTGGGCTTGCCGACGATGTACGGCTCCTTGCCCGTGGCCTTCGAGATGAGCGCGAGCACCGCGCCCGTCGCGGGCAGCACGCCCTCCGCGCTCGGGCCGGTCGCGTCGGGGTTCGTCGCGATGTAGCGCGCGCCGCCGTTGATGAGGCGGATCGCCCGCGTGATCGCCTCGAACGAGTAGTTGCGGGTCTCGCCGATGACCACGAAGTCGGGCTTCGTGTCGGTCATGATGAAGCCCGCCTCGTGCAAAGCGGTCGTGAGGCCGGCCTCGCCGATGACGAACGCGGATCCGCCGGGCATCTGCTGCTCGAGGAACGCGGCGGTCGCGAGCGCGGAGGTCCAGATCGACTCCTCGGGCACGTGCAGGCCGGACGCGCGGAGCCGGGCGGAGAGGTCGCGCGGCGTGAAGATGCTGTTGTTGGTGAGCACGAGGAAGGGCTTGCCCTGGTCCTGCCACTGCTGGATGAGGGCCGCCGCACCGGGCAGGGCCTGGTTCTCGTGCACGAGCACGCCGTCCATGTCGGTGAGCCAGCAGTCCATCTCGTCGCGCGTCGCCATGGGGTTCCCTCTCGTCGTGGCACGAGGCTACCGCCGGGGGATGCGCGGCGGCCGGGCCCGGGGAGCGGCGTCACCCGATGTCCGCCGGGCGGCAGCCGCGGTGTCGGCCGGCCCCCGTAGGGTCGGGCCATGCACGCACTGCCTCCCGGATCCCTGCGCCTCCTCCACCTCAGCGACACCCACCTCCTCCGCGACGGCGGACTGCACCAGGGGGTCGTCGACACGGGCGCCGCCCTCGACCGCGTCCTCGTCGAGGCCGACCGCGTCCCCGAGGTGCGGCTCCTCGTCGGCTCGGGCGACCTGTCGGAGGACGGCACCCCCGAGTCGTACGCGCTCCTGCGGGAGCGGCTCGTGCCGTGGACGTCGTCGCGCGGCGCCGCGCTGGTGCTCACGCCCGGCAACCACGACGTGCGCTCGGCCTTCCGGCTCGTGCTCGGCGACGGGCACGGCGGCCCGGGGGTGGACGACGGCCGGGATCCTGCGGCCGTGCCGCCCATCGACGGCGTGACCCACGTGGACGGCTGGCGCGTCGTCACCCTCGACAGCTCCGTGCCCGGCAAGGGCTACGGCGCGCTCCGCGAGCAGCAGCTCGACGGACTCCGCGAGCTGCTCGCGACCCCGGCCGAGCGCGGCACGGTGCTCGTGCTGCACCACCCGCCGGTGCCCGCGCCCACGACGCTGCACGAGTCCCTCGCGCTGCAGGGGCCGGAGCGGCTGGCGGAGATCGTGCGCGGCAGCGACGTGCGGGTGATCCTCTCGGGGCACTACCACCACCACATCGTCGGGTCGCTCGCGGGCGTGCCCGTGCTGGTCGCGCCGGGCGTCGCGAACGAGACGGACGTGGCGGCGGAACCCGGCACGGAGCGCATCGTGCGCGGATCCGGGTTCCTCGTGGTCGACGTGCGGCCGGACGGCGGCGTCACCTCGGTCGTGGTGCGGGCGCACGCGGAGGACGACGGCGACGAGGTCGCGCTGCTCGACGCGGACCTGGTGCGGCGGATCGCGGCGGAGTCGGGCGCTCCCGCCATCCCGTGACCGCCGGGCATGAGGAGAGGCGGCGACCCGTGGGTTGCCGCCTCTCCTGGCGCTGCTGGTCTGGCTCTACTTGAAGACGTCCTTGACGTCCTCGCCGGCCTTCTTGGCGGACGCGGCGGCCTGGTCCTTCTGGCCCTCGGCCTTGAGGCTGTCGTCGCCCTTGTGCTCGCCGAGCGCCTCCTTGGCCTTGCCCGCGATGTCCTGAGCAGCGTTCTTGATCTTGTCGTCGAGACCCATGATCTCCTCCTCACTGAGGCCACCGGGTGCGGCCCACGATGTGGACTGTAGGACGGACGGCTCCTGGGCGCCTGACAGACGGCGGATGCGTGTCCACTGAGCGAAACGCGAGGGGGCATGGCCGTCCGGCCCGGTTCGGGCAAGGGCCTTCCGCCGGGCCCCGCACCGCCCCTAGGCTCCCTGACCGTGATCCTCTTCGGGCTGCTCCCCCTCCTCGTCGCCGTGTGCGCGCTCGTCGACCTCATCACGCGTCCGGACGACCAGGTCAAGCACCTGCCGAAGCTCGTCTGGATCCTGCTCATCGTCTTCCTGCCGCTCATCGGCAGCATCGTGTGGTTCTGCGTCGGCCACGACTGGGATGCGCGGCGCGAGCCCGTCGGCCCGCCCGACCGCAGCGCCGCCTACGAGCGCGCGGCCGTCGCGGTCGACCAGCGGGTCCGCAGCACCGAGCAGCAGCTCGCCGACCTCGAGGAGGAGGAGCGGCACTACGCCCGGATCGCGCGGATGCGGCAGCTCCAGGCCGAGCAGGCTGTGCAGGCCGCGCGTGCCGCGGGACCGGCGCGCTCGCCCCGGGCCATCGAGCCGGGCTCCTCCCCCGAGAGGTAGTCCTCCCCAGGTCGCGCGCCGCGGATCCCTCCCTCCGCGAGCCGCCGCCGGACGCCGCGGTCGGGGGCGGATGGGAGCATGGCCGCATGCCCGACACCGCGACGCCCCCCTCCTCCGCTGCGCTCTCCGCCGCCACGAGCTCCGACCTCAGGTCCGCTGCCCGCGAGCACCTCTCGCGGCTGGTCGGCGTCGCCGGCGCCGACTTCCACGACGGGCAGTTCGAGGCCATCGAGGCGCTCGTGCAGGATCGCTCGCGCGCCCTCGTCGTGCAGCGCACCGGATGGGGCAAGTCGGCCGTCTACTTCGTCGCCACCCTGCTCCTCCGCCAGCAGGGGCTCGGCCCCACGCTCCTCGTCTCGCCGCTCCTCGCCCTCATGCGCGACCAGGTCGCCGCCGCGCGCCGCGCCGGGGTCCGCGCGGTCGCCATGAACTCGAGCAACGCCCACGAGTGGGACGACCTGCTGCGCGCGCTCGACGCCGACGAGGTCGACCTCCTGCTCGTGTCGCCCGAGCGCCTCAACAACCCGCGCTTCCGCGACGAGCAGCTGCCCGCGCTCCGCGCCCGGCTCGGCCTCCTCGTGGTCGACGAGGCGCACTGCATCTCCGACTGGGGCCACGACTTCCGGCCCGACTACCGGCGCCTGCGCGACCTCATCTCCTCCGTCGACGAGCGCGTGCCCGTGCTCGCCACCACCGCCACCGCGAACTCGCGCGTGGTGGCCGACGTGGAGGAGCAGCTGAGCGTCGGATCCGCGGGCGCGGGCGTCGTCGAGACCGACCGCGTGCCCGTGGTCACCATCCGCGGGCCGCTCGCCCGGCGGTCGCTCCGGCTGGGCGTGCTCCGACTCGAGAACAGCCGCGATCGGCTCGGCTGGCTGCTCAGCCACCTCGACGAGCTGCCGGGCAGCGGCATCATCTACGCGCTCACCGTCTCCGCCGCCCAGGACACCGCGCGGCTGCTGCGCGACGCGGGCCACGCCGTGAAGGCGTACACGGGCCGCGACGACCCGGCCGACCGCGAGCAGGCGGAGGGCGAGCTGCAGCGCAACGAGGTCAAGGCGCTCGTCGCCACGAGCGCGCTCGGCATGGGCTTCGACAAGCCCGACCTCGGGTTCGTGGTGCACCTCGGGGCGCCGTCGTCGCCCGTCTCCTACTACCAGCAGGTCGGGCGCGCGGGCCGCGGGTCCGCCGACGCGGACGTGCTGCTCCTGCCCGGCCGCGAGGACCCGGACATCTGGCAGTACTTCGCCACGGCGTCCATGCCGGACGAGCAGCAGGCGGCCTCGGTCATCCAGGCGCTCGGCGAGAGCGACCGGCCCCTGTCCGTGCCCGCGCTGGAGTCGCGGGTGTCGCTCTCGCGCAGCCGGCTCGACCTCCTGCTCAAGGTGCTCGACGTCGACGGTGCCGTCCGGCGCGACACCTCGGGTTGGTCGGCCACGGGCGTCCCGTGGGTCTACGACCGCGCGCGCTACGAGCAGGTCGCGGCAGCGCGCGTGCGTGAGCAGCAGGCGATGCTCGACTACGAGACCACGCTCGGCTGCCGGATGGAGTTCCTCCAGCGCCAGCTCGACGACGACACCGCGGCGCCCTGCGGGCGCTGCGACCGGTGCGCGGGCGCGTGGTACCCGGCGTCGCTCGATCAGCAGGCGTCCGCCACCGCGTCGCAGGCGCTCGACAGGGTCGGGCTCCCGATCGAGCCGCGGCTGCGCTGGCCGGCGGGCGCGTCGAGCGTCGGCGTGCCGCTGAGCGGCGCCATCGCGGCGGGCGAGCAGGTGGATGAGGGCAGGGCGCTGGCGCGCCTCACCGACCTCGGCTGGGGAGGGCGCCTCCGCACGGTCTTCGCGGCCGGTGCCGCGGACGCGCCGGTCGACGACGCGCTCGTCGCGGCCTGCGTGCGGGTGCTCGCCGAGTGGGGGTGGGCGGAGCGGCCGCGCGCGGTCGTGCACGTGCCGTCCGCCGGGCGGCCGCAGCTCGTCGGCAGCCTCGCCCAGCGCATCGCCGAGGTGGGGCGGCTGCCGTTCCTCGGGTCGCTCGACCTCGTGGATCCGGGGGCGCCCGGCGCGGCGCGCGGCAACAGCGTCTACCGGCTGGGGCGCGTGCACCCGCGGTTCCAGGTGCCGGCGCACCTCGCGGACGACCTCGCGGCGGATCCGCGCCCGGTGCTCCTCGTGGACGACCTCGTCGACACCCGCTGGACCCTCACCGTCGCCGGCCGCCTGCTGCGGAAGGCCGGCGCCACGCGCGTGCTGCCCTTCGCGCTCGCGCAGCAGGGGTAGGGCTGGACGACCGGCGGTCAGCCGCCGGCGGTCGGAGGCGCGGTCGGAAGCGCGGTCGCAGGCGCGGTCGGAAGCGCGGTCGGAGGCGCGGTCGGAGGCGCGGGCGGGGGCCCCGGCTTCGGCGGCCTCGGGCTCGGCTTCGCTGTCGGCGTGGCCGGCGGCGATCCGGGGGCGTCGACGGGTGCGCTCGCGGCGGTGCCCGACGACACGAAGGCGATGCCGTCGCCCGCGAGCCGCGCGCGCATGACGTCGATGGCCTGCGGGTTCTCGTCCACGAGCACGAAGCGGCGACCGAGCTCGCGGGCCGCGGCCCCCGTGGTGCCGGATCCCGCGAAGAAGTCGAGCACCCAGTCGCCGGGCCGGCTCGACGCCTGCACGATGCGGCGGAGCACGCCCAGCGGCTTCTGGGTCGCGTAGCCCGTCTTCTCGCGGCCGGTGGGGGAGACGATCGTGTGCCACCAGACGTCCGTCGGCAGCTTGCCCCGCTCCCGCTTCTCGGGGGTCACGAGGCCGGGCGCCATGTACGGCTCGCGGTCCACGCCCTCGGAGTCGAAGCGGTAGCGGACGGGGTCCTTCACGTAGACGAGGATCGTGTCGTGCTTCGCCGGCCAGCGGCGGCGGGACTTCGCGCCGTAGTCGTAGGCCCACACGATCTCGTTGAGGAACGACCGGCGGCCGAAGAGCGCGTCGAGCACGACCTTCGCGTAGTGCACCTCGCGGTAGTCGAGGTGCAGGTAGAGGGTGCCGGTGGGATCCAGGAGCCGCCAGGCCTCGATCAGCCGCGGCTCGAGGAAGTCCCAGTAGTCGGCGAACGAGTCGTCGAAGCCGTAGAGCATGCCCTTGACGGAGTCGTAGCTGCGGCCGTGGAAGCCGAGGCGCGCGCCCGGCGGACGGACCGGCTCGGGCGTGGCGGTGCTCGCGGGGGCGAGGGAGGCCGGGGACGCGATCTCCGCAGCAGGACCGGTCGCGGCGCCGGCGGACGGATCCGCGGCGGGTGCGGCGGCCGTGCGTGCGGGGGGCGCCGCAGGGGAGAGGGTGTCGGGACCGGCGTCCGCCGAGGGACCGGCCTCGGCCACGGGTCCTGGATCCGGCGTCCGGGTGACCGTGAGGTTCTGCCGCTCCTGCGTGCGGCCGGTGTTGAAGGGCGGATCGAGGTAGATGAGCTGGAAGGCGCCGTCGGGCAGCGCGCGCACGGCCTCGAGGTTCTCGGCGTGGATCACGAGGTCGGGGCCGTCGGGGGTCCACGCGGGCAGGGGCACGCCCTGAGGTTAACGGACCCCCGCGGGCGCGCGACGCGCACCGGAGCGGCGCACCGGCGGTCGGATGCGCCCCCATTTCGGGGCGGTTCGCCCGTGACCCTGCCGCTCGGGTCGTGCGCTCCGCTAGGAACGTCACATGAGCGATGAGCGCGACCCCGACCGGACCGACGGATCCCACCCCGACGAGCCGCGCGGCCAGGACCCGGCGCACGAGGACGCGCACGACGGGGCGACGGGGTCGGACGCCGCGTCGTCGGAGCCCGTCAGCCCCTATGGCCCGGCGGACACCGCCGGACCGGCCGCCGAGGATCCGGCTGCCGAGGAACCGGCCGCCGAGGATCCGGCTGCCGAGGAACCGGCCGCCGAGGAACCTGCCGCCGACGAGGCCGGCGCGGACGCGGCAGCCGCGGGGGCGACGGGTGCCGCCGCCGGCTCGGTCCCGTCGGATCCCACGACCGCGGGCGCATCCGGCCCCGCCTTCGCGCCGCCGTACGCCGCGCCGGCCGCCGCCGCCCCGCCGTACGGCGCCGCCCCGCCCTACGCCGCCGCCCCGCCCTACGTCTCCGGCGAGCCGCCGCGTCCACGCGGCGGAAAGGGCCTCGCCATCGCGGCGCTCGTCGTCGGCATCGCCGGGGTCCTGGGCGCGTTGATCCCGTTCCTGAACTACGTCACGGCCGTGCCCGCGCTGGTCGCGGTGGTGCTCGGCATCATCTCGCTCGCCCGGCGGATGGACGGCAAGCCCCTGGCGCTCACGGGCCTCATCCTCGGCGCCGTCGGCTTCGTCCTCAGCATCGTGCTGGCGTTCGTCTACACGTTCGCGTTCGTCAGCTCGGTGACCGACGCCGTGGAGTCCGCGGGCGCCGACTCCGGCTTCGCGACCCCCGAGCCCACGGACACCTCCGGGGACGGCGCCACGGCGCTGCCCGGCACGAGCCCCGACGACCCGCTGCCGATCGGCACCCCCGTCACCGGCGAGGGCATCGACGGCCCGGAGTGGCAGATCACGCTGGGCACGCCGATCCTCGACGCCACGGCGGCGGTCCTCGCGGCGGATCCGACCAACGGGCCCCCCGCCGACGGCATGCAGTACGCGGTCGTCCCGGTCACCGCGACGTACCTCGGGTCGAGCACGGGCGATCCGCTCTCCGAGCTCGCGGTGGGCTTCCTCGCCTCGGATGGCTCGCAGTACTCGGCGGCCGACAGCTTCGTGCAGGCGCCGGCGCCCGCGTTCACGGACGCCGACAAGCTGCTCGAGCCGCAGGGCACCGCGACGGGCAACGTCGTCATCGAGATCCCGATCGAGGGCGCCGCGGACGGCCTCTGGGCGACCGCGCCGGGGATGATCGCGGACGCGTACTACTTCCGGGCCGGCTGACCGGCATGGCGCCCGCGCCGGCGACCGGGGCAGCCCGCCGCGCGGAACGTAGGCTGCGGAGGTGACACCCGACGCGACGCCCGCCCGCCCCATCCCGACCGCCGCCGACCTCGACGCGCGCGACCCGCTCGCCCGGTTCCGCGCGCTGTTCGTGCAGGCCGACGACGTGGTCGCCTACCTCGACGGCAACTCGCTCGGCCGCCCGACCCTCGCGAGCGTCGACCGCATGGCGTCGTTCGTGCGGGAGCGGTGGGGCGGCCGCCTCATCCGCGGCTGGGACGAGGACTGGCTGGTGATGCCCACGCGCATCGGCGACGACCTCGGCCGCGTCGCGTACGGGGCCGCGGCGGGCCAGACGTTCGTCGGCGACTCGACCACGGTGATCCTCTACAAGCTCGTCCGCGCCGCCGTCCGCGCCCGGCCCGGCCGCGACGAGCTCGTGATCGACACCGACAACTTCCCGACCGACCGCTTCGTGCTCGAGGGCGTCGCGGAGGAGTGCGGCATGACCATCAGGTGGATCGAGGTCGCGCCCGACGCCGGCGTCACGCCGGGTCTCGTCGCCGAGGCGGTGGGGGAGCGGACCGCGCTCGTGGTCCTCAGCCAGGTCGCGTACCGGTCGGGCTTCCTCGCGGACGTGCCGGGGATCACGCGCATCGTGCACGACGCCGGCGCGCTCGTGCTCTGGGACACCTGCCACTCGGTCGGCGTGATCCCCACCGAGCTCGACGCGTGGGGCGTCGACCTCGCGGTCGGGTGCAGCTACAAGTACCTCGACGGCGGGCCCGGCGCGCCCGCGCACGGCTACGTGCGCAGCGGCCTGCAGGCCGAGCTGCGCCAGCCGATCCAGGGCTGGATGGGGGCGCAGGACGTGTTCGCCATGGGGCCGGAGTACGTGCCGGCCGACGGGATCCGCCGCTTCCTCAGCGGCACGCCGCCCATCGTCGGCATGCTCGCGATGCAGGACATGATCCAGCTCATCGAGGAGGCGGGCATGGCGGCCATCCGCGCCAAGTCGCTCGCGCTCACGGGCTTCGCGCTCGACCTCGTCGACCGCGACCTCGTGCCGCTCGGTGCCCGCGTCGCGAGCCCGCGGGAGGAGGAGCGGCGCGGCAGCCACGTGAGCGTCGACCACCCGCGCTTCCGCGAGATCGTGGGCGCGCTGTGGGAGGAGGGCGTCATCCCCGACTTCCGCGCGCCGTCGGGCCTCCGCCTGGGGCTCAGCCCGTTGACCACGTCGTTCCGCGAGGTCGAGGTCGGCGTCGAGGCGATCCGGCGGCACCTGGCGGGCTGACCCGCGCCGGCCGGCCGGCTCCCCGGTCGGCTCAGTCCGCCCACGCCCGCCGCGTGCTGCGGACGGGCTTCCCCGTGGCCGCGGCCTCGTGCATGAGGAGCGCGAGGTGGTGGTCCTGCGACGCCTCGGCGAGCGGGTTCGTGGACGGTCCGCCGGCCGCGTGCGCGTGCATCTCGACGAGGCACTGCGCGATCGCGATCTCGTCGTCCGCGAGCCGGCCGGGCGCGAACGGGTTCTCGTAGACCCACTCGGATCCGAGCAGCAGGCCGCGGAGGTGGTGGCCCTCGAGGTTGCCGCCCTGCCCGGTCTCGACGCGCGTGATGTCGGCCCACGTGGGCGTCGTCGCGTCGAGCAGCCAGCTCACGTGCTCGTCGGCGATCTCGCCGCGCTCGCCGCGGACGAGGAGCCGATTGCGGCGGATCCAGGAGAAGTACTGCCGGTCGGTGAAGTCGTAGACGCCGAGGCGGTCGCCGAAGTCGAAGCGCGCGGTGGTCTGCACGGCCGTCACGACCTCCTCGCGCACGGGATCCCCGTCGCGGTCGGGCCCGGCGACGAGCGGCGACGAGAAGCGCTGCGCGGTGACGGTCGCGTCCTCGAAGCCGATGCCGAGGGCCCGCCGCATCACGCGGATGCCGTGGTAGTCGTGGCACTGCGCCACCTGGGCCTGGCTGATCCGGCCGAGCCGGCCTCCGGCCGCGATCGCGAGCTGCGCGGCCAGCAGCGGCGAGAGCGGGTACTGCTCGGCGACCTCGATCCGCGCGCCCTGCCGCACGAGCGCGTCCAGCCGCTCGAGGTCCGCGACGGTCTCGCCGGGCGGCGTCTCGGTGAGGACGGCCACGCCGCGGTCGACGAGCTCGGCGATCACGTCGGGCGCGGCCGTTCGCGGCACCGACACGACCGCGAACGACGGCGTCTCCGCGGCGAGCAGCTCGGCCGCCGTGCGGAAGGTGCGGATCCCCCACTCCTCCTCGAGCGCGCGGCCCGTCTCGGCGCTCCGGGTCACGAGCCCGGTGACGGCGAAGCGCTCCGGGAGGGCGCGCGCGATGCGCAGGAAGAAGGCGCTGCGCCAGCCGCTCCCGACGATGCCGAAGCGGATCTGCGGGGCGGTCGGGGCGGGGCGGGGCATGGTCGCCAGCGTACGCGCGGGGTCGTGCGGGACCCCGGCGGGCGGATCATCCGGGAGGCGCCGTTGGGTTCTCGCAGCAGACTGGGGAATACTCGCGAGGGCCGGGTGGCTGTCCCGGGAGCGGACGCTCCCGCGCGAGGCGCATCCCGGCTCCGACCGAGGAGCACCGACCCGAGAAGGGGCACGAGCATGGGGATCCAGACGAGCCTCGACCAGGTCGCGCAGGCCGCGCGCATCCTCGACGTGATGCAGGAGGCCGACGAGCTCACGGTCGCCGCGAGCCGCGACGGCGGCGGCCGCGCGGTGCGCCTGCTCGCCCGCGCCGCCGCCGATCCCGCCGACCAGCTCACGGCCGTCGCCGCCATCCACGCGCTCGCCCAGGTCTTCGACGAGGCCGCCGACCTCGCGCTCGTCGCGCTCCTCGACCACGACGTCCGGTGGATCCGCGAGCACGCCGCCTGGGCGTTCGGCACCCGCCTGCCGCGCTTCGACGCGGTGTCCGGCCTCGTCGCGATGGTGGTCGAGGGCGGCTTCCCCGGCATGCTCGCGCAGCGCACCCTGCAGCAGTGGGCCGGGTCGACGCCCGAGCACGTCGCGCTGGCGCTCGAGAACGCGCTGCTCGGCGTGCAGGGCGACGACGCCCGGTCGCGCCTCGTGGAGACGATCGGCCTCGTGCCCGGGCGGATCCCCGAGCGCGTGCTCCTCCGCATCGCCCCCGCCGCCGCGGAGGGTCCGCTCACCCGGTCCGCCGCGGTCGCCGCGCTGGGCGACCGGCCCGCGGGCGAGGCGATCGCGGCCCTCGTCGCCGACATCGCGCGCGGCGACGACGAGGTGGCCGCGGTCGCGCGCCTGGCCGTGCTCGACATCGCCCGCCGCGACGGCGACCACGGATCCCTCGCCGCGCGGCCCGCGCGCCCCGGCCTCACCGTCGTCCAGCTCTTCCTGCACGCCGACATCGACGCCGGCCTCACGCACGTCGGCGCGGGCGACAACGGCGGCATCGCGACGCTCCTCGTGCGGCTGGGCGACGCGCTCGTCGCGCCCGCGGCCGCCGACGGGGCGCCCGCGCCCGCGCCCGGCCGCGCCGTCGTCGCCGCTCCGCCCGCCGCGCCGCTCGGGGCGGAGGCGGCCGTCGCCGACCGCCCCGTCGACCGCGTCATCACGCTCTCCCGCGGCACCCCCGACCAGGCCCTCGGCTCCCTCGCCCGCGTCACGGCCGGCGACGACGGCCACGTCTTCGCGCACATCCCCATGCTCGGCGGCCCGCGCTCGCTGCCCGAGGCGTGGCCGCACCGCGTCGAGGCCGAGCGGGGGATCCGCCGCGTGCTGCGCGCCGCCGGCCGCGTCGACGCCGTCCACCTCCGCATGGCCGACGTCGGCACGCTCGCCGCGTCCACGGTCGCGCGCGAGCTCGGCATCCCGGTCGTCTTCACGGTCGCGCCGGATCCGCACGGCGTGGTCGACGCGCTCGACCGGTCCGGCGCGCTCACCCGCGACGGCTTCGGCGCGGTCGACGCGCGCGAGCACTACTGGTTCCGCGTGCGGCTCGTGCAGCGCCTGGCCGCCGACGCCGCCCACACCGTGCTCTTCCCGCGCCCCGAGCTGAAGCGCGACATGCGCCGCCTCGTCGGCATCGACGTGGACGCGCACCCCGAGCGCCACAGCGTCGTCGCCGAGGGCATCGACGTCTCCGCCATCGAGCGCTCGCGCGACGACGCCCTGCTCGGCGCCGACGCGGACGGCGCCCCCGCCCGCGCCTTCGTCGAGCTCGACCGCCTGCTCGCCGGCCTCCCCGAGGAGCGCCGCGGACTGCCGCTCGTCATCTCGGTCGGGCGCCTCGCGCGGGTCAAGGGCATGGCCTCGCTCGCGCACGTCTGGGCGGCGGATCCCGCGCTCCGCTCCCGTGCCAACCTCCTCATCGTGGGCGGCGACCTCGACGCCCCGAGCCCCGAGGAGCGCGAGCAGCTCACGCGGATCCTCGAGGCCGTGCCCGACGCCGACGGCCCCGCGGACGCGGCCCGCCACGGCCTCCTGCTCGCCGGCCACCGCGGCAACGACACGGTCACGCGCTGGCTGGCCGCCGTCCGCTACGGCCGCCCCGGCCTGAGCGCCCCCGGCGGCGCCTACGCGTGCGCGAGCATCAAGGAGGAGTTCGGCGTCGCGCTCCTCGAGGCGATGTCGATGGGCCTGCCCGTCGTCGCGCCCGCGTCGGGCGGACCCGCGACCTACGTGGAGGACGGCGTGACCGGCCTCCTCGTCGACACGGCGGATCCCGCGGAGCTCGCCACCGGGATCGCCCGCGCGCTCGACATCGCGGCCGGCCCCGGAGCGGCGGCCGCCGCCGACCGCGCGCGCGACATGGTCGCCCGCACCTTCACCATCCAGGCCATGGCGGGCACCCTGTCCCGCGTCTACCGCGACGTCGCCGCAGCCGACGACCGAACCCTCTGGGAGCTCAGCGCCTCATGACCCTGCTCGTCATCAGCCCGGACTACGCGTCCCACCTCTTCCCCCTCATCACGCTCGCGTCGGCCTGGCAGCAGGCCGGCGAGCGCGTGGTCGTGGCGACCGGATCCGCGACCGCCGGCATCGTCGAGGCCTCCGGCTTCGAGCGGGTGGACCTCCGCCTCGGCCGCGGATCCAACCCCGGCACCATCAAGGCCGAGGACCAGCCGACCGGCGAGGACGACGCCCTCCGCGGCTTCTTCGCCGCCACGCGCCGCGGCATGGTCGAGACCCTGCGCTTCCAGGCGGAGGCGCGCAGCGACGACCTGCTGTGGGAGCCGGTGGAGACCGCGCGCGCCGTGCAGCGGATCCTCGACGAGGTGCGCCCCGACCAGGTGATCGTCGACCACCTCGCCTTCAGCGCGCGCCTCGCCCTCCTCGCCTCGGGCACCCGGCACGCCGACGTCGTGCTCGGCCACCCGAGCGCGCTGCCGGTCGGCGGCGAGGTCTACGGCTTCCCGCCCGCGTGGCCCGCCGCCTTCGAGCCCGAGGAGGAGGACCTCGACGAGCTGCGCGCCCTGTGCGAGCGCGTGCGGGACCGCTTCACGGCGCAGTGGAACGACGCCCTGGCGATCCTCGCGCCGCACATGCCGCCCAGCCGCGACGCGTTCGCGGAGGCCGGCGACGTGCTCCTGCTCAACTACCCCGAGGAGCTGCACGACCCCGACCGCTCCGAGCTCCTGCCGCCGCACGCGTTCATCGGCTCGGCCGTCCGCCGCGAGGCGCCCGAGGCGGAGGTGCAGGACTGGATCGACGCCGGCGGCGACCCCATCGTCTACGTGTCGCTCGGCAGCTTCCTCTCCGTGCGCGACGACGTGCTCGCCCGGATCGCCGCGGCCCTGCGCGACCTCGACGTGCGCGTGGCGCTCGCGACCGGATCCACCGACCGGAACGCCCTCGGCGACATCCCGTCGGACTGGCTCGTCCGCCCCTTCCTCCCGCAGGTGACGCTGCTCGGCCACGCCGACCTGGCCGTCACGCACGGCGGCAACAACTCCGTCACCGAGGCGGCGACGGCGGGCGTCCCGATGCTCGTGCTGCCGCTCTCGACCGACCAGTTCGCGGGAGCCGCGGCCCTCGAGGACGCCGGGCTCGGGATCGCGCTGGCCCCGAACGTCGCCACCGTCACCGAGCTGCGCCAGGCGGCCAAGGCGCTGCTCAACCCGACGGGCACGCAGCGCGCCGGGCTCGACGCCATCGCGGCCGCGCTCACCCGGTCGCCCGGTCCGCAGCGCGCGCACCAGGCGCTGGCCGGCGGGATCCGGCCGGAGCAGGCCGCGCGCTGACCGGGTCTCCCCACCGGGCGACGCACGCGCCGCGATCTCGTAGACTCGGGGATGACCGCGTCACGCGCCCCGGCGCGGCGGTCGCCCCCAGTCTCGTCAACGGATCCAGGTGCCCTCGTGAACATCGTCGCTTTCATCATCGCGTTCGCCCTCTTCCTGGGCGGCATGGCGCTGTTCGCGTTCGCGTTCTACATCGACGGCTTCGAGCTGCTGGCCTTCTTCGCCGGCATCCTCTGCGTCGCGGCGTCCATCGCGATCCCGGCGCACGTCCTCAAGCGCACCGACGCCTGATCCGCGTCCCGCAGGCACGGCCGCCGCGGTAACAAACCGGACACACGGCCCGGCTACGCTCCCGGCATGGGTGATCTTTTCGAGGGATACGGCACGCTCGCGGCCGCACGCCGCGCCACCGGCGGCGCGATGCCGTTCGACGAGATGTTCCGGGATCCGCCGGTCGCCGGGGAGCCTGCCGTCGCGCGGGCGGCCTACCGCGAGATCCACGCGGCCCTCTCCCGCATGACCAAGGAGGAGCTGAAGGACCGCACCGACGCGCTCGCCACCAGCTACCTCGCGCAGGGCGTCACCTTCGACTTCGCGGGCGAGGAGCGGCCGTTCCCGCTCGACGCCGTGCCGCGCGTCATCGAGCAGGCCGAGTGGAGCCGCCTCGAGAAGGGCGTCGCGCAGCGGGTCCGGGCGCTGGAGGCGTTCCTCGCCGACGTGTACGGGCCCCAGCGCGCGATCCGCGACGGCGTGATCCCCGCCCGCCTCATCAGCTCGTCCAGCCACTTCCACCGCCAGGCCGCGGGGATCGACCCGGCCAACGGCGTCCGCATCCAGGTCTCGGGCATCGACCTGGTGCGCGACGAGGCCGGCGAGATGCGCGTCCTCGAGGACAACGTGCGCGTGCCGTCGGGCGTCAGCTACGTCATCTCGAACCGCCGCGTCATGGCGCAGACCCTCCCCGAGCTGTTCGTCTCGATGCGGGTGCGTCCCGTCGGCGACTACCCGAACAAGCTCCTGCAGGCGCTCCGCGCGAGCGCGCCCGACGGCGTCGAGGACCCGAACGTCGTCGTCCTCACGCCCGGCGTCTACAACAGCGCCTACTTCGAGCACACGCTGCTCGCGCGCCTCATGGGCGTCGAGCTCGTCGAGGGCCGCGACCTGTTCTGCTCCGGCGGCCGCGTCTGGATGCGCACCACGGGCGGTCCCATGCGCGTCGACGTCATCTACCGCCGCGTCGACGACGAGTTCCTGGATCCGCTGCAGTTCCGCGCCGACTCCATGCTCGGTTCGCCCGGCCTCATGCTCGCGGCGCGCCTCGGCAACGTGACCATCGCGAACGCGGTGGGCAACGGCGTCGCCGACGACAAGCTCGTCTACACGTACCTGCCCGACCTCATCCGCTACTACCTGGCCGAGGACGCCATCATCCCGAACGTCGACACCTGGCGCCTCGAGGAGCCCGACTCGCTCGAGGAGGTGCTCGACCGGCTGCCCGAGCTCGTGGTGAAGCCCGTCGACGGATCCGGCGGCAAGGGCCTCGTGGTCGGCCCCGCCGCCAGCGCGGGCGAGCTCGCGGAGCTGCGCGCGCGGCTGCTGAAGGACCCGCGCGGCTGGATCGCCCAGCCGGTCGTGCAGCTGAGCACCATCCCCACGCTCGTGGAGGACGGCATGCGCCCGCGGCACGCCGACCTCCGCCCGTTCGCCGTCAACGACGGCCGCGACATCTGGGTGCTGCCGGGCGGGCTCACGCGCGTCGCGCTCCCCGAGGGCCAGCTCGTGGTCAACAGCAGCCAGGGCGGCGGATCCAAGGACACCTGGGTGGTCGGCGACTCCGGCTTCCCGGCGGCGACGCGCGAGCGCAGCGTGCAGGCGCTCGTGGCCGACCAGGCCGCGGTGACCACGTCGATCCCGATCATCGCGCCCGGCGAGAAGGCGCCCGACCAGTCGCCGCACGACGCCCCGCGCAACCGCGACCAGCACGAGCAGCAGCAGCAGGCGGCCGCTCCGGGCGCCGCGGCCGCCGACTCCGCCGCGGCCGCCGACACCACCGAGGGGGACCGCTGATGCCCATGCTGTCGCGCATCGCCGAGTCGCTGTTCTGGATCGGCCGCTACATCGAGCGGTCGGACGGCACCGCCCGCATCCTCGACGTGCACCTGCAGCTCCTGCTGGAGGATCCGTGGATCGACGAGGACACCGCCTGCCGCTCGCTCCTGAGCGTCATGGGCAGCGACGTGCCGAGCGAGGACGTGCTCGGCCGCGACGACGTGCTCGCGCTCCTCGCCGTGGACCGCACGCAGCCCGCCTCCATCGCCTACTCGCTCGGCGCCGCGCGGGAGAACGCCCGCCGTGCCCGCGAGATCGTCTCCAGCGAGCTGTGGGAGTGCCTCAACACGACGCGCGCCCGCATGCCCCGCAAGATCGCCAACGACCGCGTGCACGAGTTCTTCGGCTGGGTGCGCGAGCGCTCGGCCCTCGCGGTCGGGCTGGTCGAGTCGGGCACGAGCCGCGACGAGGCGTGGCAGTTCTTCACGCTCGGGCGCTCCATCGAGCGCGCCGACATGACGGCCCGCCTCCTCGCCACGCGCGCCCTCACCGAGGCGAGCGGCCCGTCGTGGACCACGATCCTCCGTTCCTGCGGCGCCTACGAGGCCTACCTCCGCACCTACCGCGGCGTGCCGAGCGCGCGCAACGCGGCGGAGTTCCTGCTGCTCGACCGGCTGTTCCCGCGGTCGATCACGCACTCGATCCGCCGCGCCGAGCAGTGCCTGCACGACATCGAGCCGCGCACCGACCGGCTCGGGGTGTCCGACCAGGCGCAGCGGCTGCTCGGGCAGATCCGGAGCGAGCTGGAGTACCGGCCGATCGCGGAGATCCTCGACGACCTCCCGCGCTTCATGGACGCCGTGCAGGAGGCGACATCCGCCACCAGCGAGGCCGTCCGCCAGCGCTACTTCCCCACCAACGCGGCACCCAGCTGGGTCGGAGAGAACTCGTGAACCGCCTGCGCATCACCCACCGGACCGGCTTCCACTACGAGGGCGAGGTGACCGCGTCGTACAACGAGGCGCGCATGCTGCCCGTGTCGAGCGAGAACCAGTTCGTCCTGTACTCGAACCTCGACATCCAGCCGAAGCCGGGGCACCACACCTACGTCGACTACTTCGGCACGCGCGTCTCCTCGTTCGAGATCCTCAGCCCGCACCGCTCGCTCGAGCTCACGGCGACGAGCCTCGTCGAGGTGCGCCCGCGCACGCACGAGCCGCACCAGCTCGGCTGGGACGACCTCGCGGTCGACGTGCAGCGCGCGACGGACCGCGTGGAGCAGGTCGCGCAGACCATGCGCACCGAGCCGCACGAGGAGGTCCGCGCGCTCGCGGAGGAGATCGCGGGCGGGGCCGGCACCCCGTGCGAGGCCGCGGCGGACATCGCGCGCGCCATCGGCGAGAAGGTCGAGTACATGGCCGGCGTCACGAGCGTGCAGTCGACCGCGCGCGAGGCGTGGGAGCAGGGGCGCGGCGTCTGCCAGGACATCACGCACATCGTCATCGGCGCGCTCCGGCACGTCGGGATCCCCGCGCGCTACGTCAGCGGCTACCTGCACCCGAAGCCGAACGCGGCCGTCGGCGAGACGGTCACGGGCGAGTCGCACGCGTGGGTGGAGTGGTTCTGCGGCGAGTGGCGCGGCTGGGATCCCACGAACCTCATCGACATCGGCGACCGGCACGTGCTCGTCGGCCGCGGCCGGGACTACCGCGACGTCGCGCCGCTGCGCGGCATCTACGCGGGGCCGTTCCGGTCGAAGCTGTTCGTGCGGGTGGAGATCACGCGCGAGTCCTGACCCTCGGCGGGCGGGGCGCTGCCGCCTAGTCTGGATCCATGCCCGACGACGAGCGCTCCACCGGCGGAGCCGACCACCGCACCCTCGTGGACGCGGAGGGCGTGACCCTCCACTACTACGTGTGGGAGGCCGAGCGCCCGAAGGCCGTCGTGCACATCGCGCACGGGGTCGGCGAGCACGCGCTGCGCTACATCCGGCTCGCGCGGGAGCTGAACGCCGCGGGGTTCACGGTCGCGGCCGACGACCACCGCGGGCACGGCGCCACCGGCCTCGGCCACCTGGGCATCGGCGTGCTGGGGCCGAGGCGGCACCTCGCGGCGCTCGACGGGATCCAGCTGGTGAGCGAGCAGCTGCGGCGCGAGCACCCCGACCTCCCGCTCGTGCTCCTCGGCCACAGCTGGGGCGCGCTCCTCGCGCAGCGCATCGTCGCGCGGGCGTCGCACCTGTACGCGGGGCTCGTGCTGAGCGGCGCGTCGCTCGCGATGCCCGGCGTGATCAACACGGGCGACCTCAACAAGCGCTGGCGGCACCCGGCGGCGTCCGGATTCGAGTGGCTGTCGCGGGATCCGGAGGCGCAGCGGGCGTTCGGCGCCGACGACCGGAACTTCGACGTCAACGTGCTGAAGCCGTACCGGATGCGCGACTCCGTGCAGATCATGGGCCGGCCGCCGCGGAAGCTCGCGACCGACCTGCCCGTGCTGATCCAGGGCGGCGAGGAGGACTCGCTCGGCGGACGCCGCGGGATGCAGCTGCTCGCCCGCGACTACAGCAGGCGCTCGCGGCTCAGCGACGTGCTGCTCATCGTGTACCCGGGCGCGCGGCACGAGATCTACAACGAGACCAACCGCGACGAGGTGGTCGCGGATCTGCGGAGCTGGCTGGAGACGCGCGTGGTCGCGGCCGACGGCGAGGACGCGCGATGACGGGCGCGCTGCCCGAGGCGACGCTCCGCCCGGCGCGCGCCGACGACCTCGCGTTCCTCGAGGACATGCTGCTGGCGTCGATGGACTGGCGCGACGACGGGTCGATGACGCGCGAGCGCATGCTCGCGACGCCGGAGCTCGCGCACTACGTGGCCGGCTGGCCGCGCGCGGGCGACGTGGGCGTGGTCGCGGAGGTCGCGGGGGATCCGGTCGGCGCGGCGTGGGCCCGCCTGTTCGCGGACGACGACCGCGGCTACGGCTTCGTCGCCTCCGACATCCCCGAGCTCGGCATGGCGCTCGTGCCGTCGGCGCGCGGCCGGGGCCTCGGGCGGCGGATGCTCGTGGCGCTCGTGGACGCGGTGCGCGCATCCGGCGCCCCGGCCGTGAGCCTCAGCGTGGAGGACGGGAACGACCGCGCCCGCGCGCTCTACGAGTCGCTCGGCTTCGTGGCCGTGGGGCGCGAGGGCGGATCCGACGTGCTGCTGCTCCGCGGCTGACGCGCGCCGCCCTCCGGCCCGCGGGATGCGGGACGGAGGGCGGCGGCGGTGCGGTGCGGCCGGTCAGGCGCGCGCCGGGCGGCCCGTCCGCGCGCGTCGGCGGCGTCGGGCCTCGAACGCGCTCGCGGATCCGACGGTCAGCAGGAGGGCGGCCAGGGCGAGCGCCGACGCGGGCGAGGACCCCGTGCGCGGCAGCGAGCCGCGGAGGCTCGCGCTCGCGCTCCCGCCCGAGGTGCCGGTCGGGCTCGATCCGTCGGCGGACAGGGCGCCGGGGGAGGCCGCCCCGCCGGTGCCGGCCGGAGCCGACGAGGATCCGCCGGATGCGGACCCGCCGGACGCGGACCCGCCGGGCGTCGTGCCGGAGCCGCCCGGGTCCGCCGCCACCGCGGCCGTCGTGACCACGGCCGCGGACACGTCCGCGTCGAGCCCGGAGGCGTCGACCAGGTGCAGGCCCGTGACCGTGCGGGACGCGCCCGCGGTCACGTCCTCGGCGAGCACCGCGGATCCGCCGTCGGGCAGCGCGAACCGCGTGCCCGGGGCGATGTCGCCCGCCGCGAGCGGGGAGCCCGCGACGCTGCCGCCGTCGCTGGTCACGCGCGCCGTGCCGTCCGCGACCTCGACCCGGAGACCCCGGATCCGGACGGCCAGGCGGCTGCCCGGGTAGAGCGACATGTCGTCGAGGGCCGCGCTGCCGGATCCCGCGCTCGAGGCGAGGCGGATGCCGGAGGCGCGGATCTGGCCGGCGGCGCCGTCCCCTGCGTCGGCGGCGGGGTCGGCGGCGGTCGCGTCGGCGGCGGTCGTCGCGTCGGCGGCGCTGACCGCGTCCGGCGCGAGCCCGAGCGCGGACGGCGCGTCGGCCGCTGCCGGGGCCGCATCGTCCGGCCGCGCCACGGGCGCCGCCGCGACGGCGCTGGGCCCGGTCGCCCGGATCCCGTACGCCGACCAGCCGGCGGGTGCCGTGTCCGGGACGATCGGGGTGGGCGCGGGTCCCGGATCCGGCACGGGCGTCGCCGCGCTGCCCGCGGCCACGGTCACGACGCCCAGCCGCACCTCCGGGTGGCGGCCGGTGAGGTCGCGGTAGTGCAGCGCCGTGAGCGTCACCGTGCCGTCGGATGCGACCGTCCGCTCGCCGAACCGCACCTCGACGCGCGGGGTGCCCTGCTCGTCGACGCCCGTGTAGAGGTCCGTGGTCGTGTCGATCCACACGCCGTCCACGAAGACCGCGTTGCCCGCGTCGGCGAACGACACGGTCATGGCGCCCGCGGCGGAGACGGCCGCGTGCAGGCCGGCGACCCGGAGGGCCGGCCAGCGGTAGTCGGCGAGCGGATCCGTGGAGGCGCCGGGCACCTGCCGGAACGCGCCCACGTCGACCGTCGCGGTGCCCGCGGCGTCGCCCGTGCCGAGGTCGACGGCGACGGCCGACGCGGTGTCGGGATCCGTGCCCGTGCCCGTCACGGCGTCGGCCGCCGCGTGCGGCGCGGCGACGGTCGCGGTCGGCTGCGGCGCGACGAGCACCGTGCCGTCCGGTCCCGTGACGCCGACGCCGTACGCGCCCACGACCTGCCCGGCCGCGGGCGGCACGACGACCGTGCCGAGGCGCACGTCCGGGTGCGCGCCCGTGAGGTCGCGGTAGTGCACCGCGGTGACCGTCACCGTGCCGTCGGCAGCCGTCTCGTGCTCGCCGAACGCGACGGTGAGCCGGGGTGCGCCCTGCTCGTCGACGCCCGTGTAGAGGTCGGTGGTGGTGTCGATCCAGCGGCCGTCCACGAAGACGGCGCTGCCGGGATCCGCGAACTCGGTCGAGACGACGCCCGTGGGCGTGACCGTGGCGGTGAGCCCGTAGACGCGGAACGCCGTCCAGCGGTACTCGGCCAGCGGGTCGGCGGGGGCGCCCGGCAGCTGCTCGAACGAGCCGACGCCGACCGTCGTGGTGCCGTCCGCGCCGGTCTCGACGCGCACGGAGTCCGCGTGCTCGGCGGATCCGTCCGTCGCCTGCAGCGCGTCGGCCGTGGCGCGGCGGCCCCGGCCCTCGACGCGCGGCTGCCCGTCGATCACGCGCGTGCCGTCGGGGGCCGTGACGGTGACGCCGGTGGCGACGCGGCCGGATGCCGGGATGGGCGCGGGCGCGGGATCGGGCGCCGGGGTCGGATCGGGCGCGGGCGTCGGATCCGGGTCGGGCACGGGGGTGGGCGCCGGCGTCGGCGAGGCCGACGGCGTCGGGATCGGGGAGACCGCGGCCGCGGCGCACGTCACGGATCCGGTGCGCACGCGCCAGATCTCCGACGCGCCCGCCTCCGCCTCCACGTCGATGCCGACGGTGGTGGCGGATCCGCCGTCGCCCGCGCTGGTCGCGCCGACGATGACGCGGGTCGCGCCGTAGACCGACTCGGGGAGGTCGCGCGTCCAGCCCGGCGTCGCGTCCGCGTCGGCGGTCACGTCCGCCCCGCCGATGGTCAGCCGGTCGAGGTGCACGGCGGGCGTGCCGCCGGGCGTGCACGACACGGTGAGGCCGGAGAAGACGATCGCGGGCCGGTCGCGGAGCTGGAGCTGGCCGCTCGCGACGGCGCTGGACGCGCCCGTCGGGCCGGCCGTCGCGGAGAGACCCGTCGTCCGGGTCGTGTTCTCCTTCAGCACGTCGCCGGTGGACGCGGCGGTGCGCGTGACCGCGGCACCCGCCGACCACTCGGCCAGCGGCGTCGGCGCCAGGAGCGTGTCGCCGTCGATGTCGACGATCTCCACGCCCGAGGCGCGGGCGAGCACGGCGTCGGTCGCGTGCGCCGCCAGGGGCGCGAGGCCGCCGAGGGCTAAGAGCGCCGCGAGGGCGGCGGCTCCGGCGGCGCCGGTCGCGCCGACGATCCCGAGGGAGAGGCGCGGGGAGGATCCGCGCGTCACCCGGCTCATCGTCCGGCTCCCGCGCCGAGGCCCTCGATGAACGCGCGGCCCGCGGGCACGCCGGCCCCGGTCACGTCGTCCCAGCCGGGGCCGGAGCGCAGCGTCTGCCTCCCGGTGTCCCAGAGGAAGAGCGTCTCGGGCCACAGCGCTCCCGCCGACGGGCCCGTCGGGGACCACGTGGCCGCGGAGGCGGGCTGCACGTCGCGCAGCGCGCTCGTGCCCATCAGCGCGTAGAGCGCGGGGCTCGCGAGCCCGAAGCGCCGGCCGGTGACGGCCTTGGAGATCGCGACCATGGAGGCGACCATCGGCGTCGCGAGGCTCGTGCCGCCGTGCGCCGCGTACCGGGTGCTGCCCTTGTGCGGGCCGTAGGTGATGAAGCCCGTGTCCGGATCCCCCAGCGAGGCCACGTCCGGCAGCAGCCGCCCGGTGCCCGGGACGGCGAGCCGGTCGGCCTGCCAGGTCGGCCGCGCGTACTCGGCGGACTGGCCGCCGCCCGCGCCGAACGCGAAGCCCGGCGGGATGAGGGCGCCGTTGCGGGCGAAGCGGGTCTCGGTCTCCCAGCCCGCCTCGACGGCGATGGATCCGTCCTCGGCGAGCCCGGTGCTCGTCGCGCCGACGGCCGTGACGTACGGGCTCGACGCGGGCGACGCCACCGTGGCGTTCCCGCCGTGGTCGCCGACGCCGCTGTAGTCGCCGTCGTTGCCGGTGGAGGCGAACACGGAGACGTCGCGCGACGCCGCCTCCACGAGCACCCGGTTGAGCAGCTCGCGGTCGTCGGCGGTGTCGAGGCCCTCCATCGCGCCGAAGGACAGGCTGATGACGTCCGGTCCGTCCTCCGCCGCGTCGAGGATCCGCGTGTAGAGGCTCGTGCTCGTGCAGTCGTCGGCGCTCCAGTAGGAGATCGCCGCGTCCGGCGCCATGGCGTGGACCGCCTGCACGTCGAGGTGCTGCTCGTCCGTCCACGCGGTCGGGCCACCGCAGATGCCGGTGCGCGGCGCGGCGGACGGGTGGTCGCGGTACTGGCCGGCCGCGAACGCGGGCTCGCCGACGGCGCGGGAGTAGGTGTCGGTGTCGGCCCGGGTGTCCGGGTCGTCGTAGGCCGCGACGATCGCGACGGTGGCGCCCGCTCCGCGGTCCTCGGCCGGCACGTCGTCGACGCGCCGCAGCTGTGCCGGGCCGTAGCCGCACAGCGAGTTCGAGCGGTGGGCGACGTCGACGGACGCGGGCCACGCGTCGGTGAGGCGCTGGCCCCACCAGGCGGCGCACGTGCCGTCGTCGGCGGAGGAGGCGGGGGATCCGCCGGTCGCCTGCCCGGGGATCGGCGCGGGAACGGGGTCCGCGGCCGCGGGCACGTCGGCGGCGTCGGCGGCCCGCGCGGCGTCGGACTCGGCGTCCGACGGCATCAGCACGTCGCCCTGCACGGTGCCGGCGACGCCGCGCACGGCGTCGAGGGCGGCGGGCACGGCGAGGGTCCGCTCCGGGGCGACGACCTCGCGGCCGCCCACGCGGAACCGGGCGAACCCGGTGTCGAAGGCCCGGGACGCGACCGCCAGCGTGCTGGAGACGGGCAGCGCGGCGACCTCGCCGCGCGCGTCGCCCACGTCGAGGCCGCGGTCGCGCAGCCACGCGGCGACGGCCGGTGCGGCGTCGGACCGGGCCGGATCCAGCAGCACCGTGAAGGCGACGGTCGCGTCCGCGGGCGCGTCGCCCAGCCGGACGGCGGCGTCGGCGGCGGGCCACGAGGGCGCCGACCCGTCGAGCGCGCGGAGGCCGGACGCGGTGGGGCCGGACGCGGCGCGCGCGGCGGAGGGGTCGGCCAGGGCGGAGGCGGATCCGGTGCCCGCGAGGGCGCTCGCGACGACCGCCGCGACCGCCGCGAGGGCGACGACGCCCGTGCCGAGCGCGAGGGACCGGACGCGCGCGGGCCGGGGAGCGCGGCGGACGAGGGTGCGGATCCGCCCCTCCGTCGGCGGGCGCTCGCCGGGCCCGGAGGCCTCGACGGGTGGGAGGGACGAGGGGCGTGAGGGCATGCGGGATCCGTATTCGGTTCAGGGGGAGTGCGCGATGGCGCGTGCGGAGGCTATCCCGTATCGAGAAGCATTCTCAGCACCTGTGGAGTGTGCTGATCCGCGGGCGCGGCGCCCGCGGATCCGGGACGCCGCGCCGTCCGTTCGGCAGGGAGCCACCGTCCCGTCGATCAGGGCGGGTACTCTTCCTCGACTCCCGTGCGGGAGCGGACAGGAGCGACATGAACCAGCGGCAGGCGGCGGTGTCCCGGGCACGGCGCGAGATCGTCGAGGCGGCGGGAGCCCAGTTCGCGGCCCACGGGTACGAGGGCACGTCGTTCTCGCGCGTGGCCGAGGCGATGGGCAAGCCCAAGTCCGCCATCGGGTACCACCTCTTCGCCTCCAAGGAGAGCCTCGCGGGCGCGGTCGTCGAGGACCAGGAGGAGCGCTGGCTCCGCATCGAGGCGGCGCTCGACCGGCCCGGGGCGCTGCACGAGCTCATCGTCTTCCTCCTCACGGGCGCCAGCACCGTCGAGGTCTGCCCCGTCGCCGCGGGCGCCATCCGGCTCCTGCAGGACATGCCCCGACTCGGCCTCGCGGTCGAGCGCCGCTTCGACGTGTGGGGGTTCACCCGGCAGCACCTGGAGGCGGAGCTCGCGGTGCGGGGCATCCGCGCCGCCGACCTCGACGCCGTCGTCGACGTCCTGCTCAGCGCCACCTTCGGCGTGCTCTCCTACCGATCTCCGCGGCTGGTCGAGTGGGACGGTGCGGAGCGCCTGCGCAGCCTCTGGATCCCCATCCTCGTCGGCATCGGGATCGACGACGCGGACGCCGTCGTGCGCGCCGCCCGGCCGCTCGACCTGGAGCTCGTGGAGGCCGGGCGCCCGGACGCCGCCGAGGCGCACGTCGGCTCCGCACGCCGAGCGAAGGCCGCCGTCGCGGATGAGGACGAGGACCGCGCCCGCGCCTGACGCGCCCCGCGCCTGACGCGCCCCGCGCACGACGACGCCGGCCGGACCCTCGCGGATCCGGCCGGCGTCGTCGTGCCACGTGCCGCGCTACTCCACGCGACCCGCGTACCGGTAGCGGAAGCCGGCGCCGTCGGTGACCACCACGTCGTAGTAGCCCCACTCGTCCACCGGCCAGTTCACCGTCGTGCTGCGTCCGGGCTTCACCGTCTCGTGGCGCTCGCGCGTGATGAAGTCGTTGGCCGTGAGCGTGTAGTGCACCGAGGGGGTGCCGTCGTTCGCGAGCGTGAGCCGCAGCACGCCCTTGCCGCCGGGGATCGTCTCGGCCGAGACCCGGGGCACGGGCACGTCGCTCGTCCCCGCCGCGATCACCGTTCCCGCGAAGCGACGCAGGAACCGGTCGGGCCCGTAGAGGCTGAAGTCGTACGCCCCCGCGTGCGCCGAGCTCTCCCACGTGTAGGCGGCCTTCCCGCGCGGCGCCACGGTGAAGGGCGTCGACGCGAACGGCAGCGCGATGTTGGGGAACACCTGGTGCGAGACGCCCTGCCGGCCGGCGTTCCGCATCGTCAGCGTGACCCGGCCGGTCGCCCGGTCGACCGCCACGTCCGCGTCCTGCCGGTAGGGGAGCGGGCGGTGGCGCATGGTGCCGTCCTCCTGCGCGGGCATCCGCTGGGCGCCCACCGCGGGCTCCCGCACGGGCGGCTTCGCCATGTCGGCGTCGGCGGCCGCGACGAGCGCCTGGGTCGCGCTCATCGGCAGCACCTCCGCGGCCGACGGGATCGAGAAGTCCGGGTGCGCGAAGTCGAAGCACGAGGTGAGGTCGCCGGAGATCGTGCGGCGCCAGTCGGAGATGTTCGGCTCGTGCACGCCCGTCCAGGTCTCCAGGAACCGGATCACCGAGGTGTGGTCGAACACCTGCGAGTCCACCCAGCCGCCGCGGCTCCACGGGGACACCACCGTCATCGGCACGCGCGTGCCGTAGCCGACGGGCAGGCCGTCGACGTACTCGTCGGCCGTGCCGGGCTCGGCGAGCGGCGGCAGCTGGTGGTCGAAGTAGCCGTCGTTCTCGTCGTAGTTCAGCAGCAGCACGGTGCTCGCCCAGGTGTCGGGGTTGCTCATGAGCGCCTGGATCACGGCGTTCGTGTAGTGCGCGCCGTAGTCCGGGCTCGCCTTCGGGTGCTCGCTCCACCCGTACGGCGCCACGACGTACGACACGGCCGGCAGGGTGTTCGCCGCGGCGTCCTTCCCGAACTCCTCGAGCAGGTGCGTCACGTCGAGGCCCTTGCCCGAGTCCGGCTTCCAGCCGTCGTGCAGGCCGCCGTCGAGCGCGAGCTGACGCGTGGCGGGATCCGAGGACGCGAGCGCCTCGTGGTACTGGTGGAAGAGCCACAGCGGGTTGTCGCCGTAGTCGCCGACGTAGGGGTGCGTGCCGTCGTCGCCGACCTCGTCGTTCGCGTAGGTCTTCCACGTGACCCCGGCCTCCCGGAGGCGCTCGGGGTACGTCTTCCAGGCGAAGACGGGCGCGTAGTCGTCGGGGTTGTCGATGGCGGGGCCGCCGGCCTTGCCGCGGGCGTCGATCGTGCCGGTCCACTGGAAGAGCCGGTTCGGGGTCGTCGGGCCGATGAGGGAGCAGTGGTAGTGGTCCGCGATCGTGAAAGCCGAGGCGAGCGCGTGGTGGAACGGGAGGTCGTCCTGGGTGAAGTAGCCCATGGTCTGCTCGCTCTTGGCGACGACCCAGTTGTCCCAGGCGCCCTTGTTCCAGGCCTGGTGCCCGCCCTTCCAGGAGTGGTCGAGGCCGCCGGCGCCCTGCGCGTTGAAGCGGGACGAGTCCAGCGGGAAGGGGAGCATCCGGCCGCCGTCGGGGCGGCTCGCGTCGGGCTGGGCGAACACCGTGCCGCCGCCGGGGTACTCGACGGCCTGCTTGTCGCTGAAGCCGCGGACGCCGGGGAAGGTGCCGTAGTAGTGGTCGAAGGAGCGGTTCTCCTGCATGAGGATCACGACGTGCTCGACGTCCTTGATCGAGCGGGTGAGGTTCCGGCGGGCGGCGGCGGTCGCGGCGGTGGCGGTCGCGGCGGTGGCGCTCGCGGTGCCCGTGCCGGCGACGGATCCCGCGGCCACGCCGGCCATGATCGCGGCGGCTCCGCCCACCAGGACCGTGCGGCGGCTGACGCCGGGACGGACGGCGCCGCGGTACTGGCGCGAGGGGTCGAGCGGGGGTGCGGCGTCGACGCCGGCCGCGAGGTCGACGTCCGGGGCGTGCTCTTCGGGCTTGGAGGTGCTCACGGTGGCTGTCCTTCTTCCTGTCGTGCCTGGCGTCGCGCGCAGGCGGGGGCCCGGCGCTCCGGGAGGGTCCGGGCGCGGCGGGGGATGCGGGTGCGATGGAGCGGGGCGGTGCGGATCCCGGGCGCCGGGGGCGGGGTGCCGCCCGGGCGCCGGCACGACCGGGGATGACGTCCGGGTGCGGATCGCGCGGGGACGACGCCGTGCCAGGCGCGAGTATGCGGCCGCCGTCGGAACAGCGCGTCACCTGGCGTGACGCGGGTGGGAACGATCCCTGAACAGGCAGGTGGCGTCGCCCGCGCTCCCGGAGCGCGGGCGACGCGGCTACTCGACGCGGCCGGCGAAGCGGTGGCGGAACCCGCCCGGCGCCTCGACGATCACGTCGTAGTAGCCCCACCGGTCGAGCGGCCACCTCACGGTCGTGCTGCGGCCGGGCTTCACGGTCTCGTGCCGCACGCGCTCGATGAAGTCGTTCGACGTCATCGTGTAGTCCACCGAGGGCGAGCCCTCGTTGCCGAGCGTCAGCCGCAGGTGCGGCTTCCCGTCCGCAAGGGCCTCGGCCGTGACCACGGGCACGGGCACGTCGTCGGTTCCCGCCGGGATCACGGTGCCGGCGAAGCGGCGGAGGAACCGATCGGGCCCGTAGACGCTGAAGTCGTACGCGCCCGCGTGCGCCGCGCTGTCCCACGCGTACGTCGCCGAGCCGCCCGGCGCGAGCGTGAACGGGGTGCTGGCGAAGGGCAGGGCGATGTTCGGGAACACCTGGTGCGAGACGCCCTGCCGGCCGGCGTTCCGCATCGTCAGGGTGATCGCCCCGGTGCCGCGGTCCACCGTCACGTCGGCGTCCTGGCGGGAGGCCAGCGGGCGCCGGCGCATGGTGCCCGGATCCTGGGACGGCATCACCTGCGCGCCGGCGGCCGGCTCCTGCACGGGCGGCTTCGCGAGATCCGCGTCCGCCGCCGCGAGGAGCATGCGGGTCTCGCTGAGCGGCAGGACCTGGTCGGCCGTGGGGATCGAGAAGTCGGGGTGCGCGAAGTCGAAGCACGAGGTGAGGTCGCCGGAGATCGTGCGGCGCCAGTCGGAGATGTTCGGCTCGTGCACGCCCGTCCAGGTCTCGAGGAACCGGATGATCGAGGTGTGGTCGAACACCTCGGAGTCGACCCAGCCGCCGCGGCTCCACGGCGAGACGACCGTGAGCGGCACGCGCGTGCCGTAGCCGATCGGGAGCCCGCCGACGTACTCGTCCCGCGTCCCCGGCTCGGCGAGCGGCGGGAGCAGGTGGTCGAAGTAGCCGTCGTTCTCGTCGTAGTTCAGCAGCAGCACGGTGCTCGCCCACGTGTCGGGGTTGCTCATGAGCGCCTGGATCACGGCGTTCGTGTAGTGCGCGCCGTAGTCGGGGCTCGCCTCGGGGTGCTCGCTCCAGCCGTAGGGCGACACCACGTACGAGACCTGGGGCAGCGTGTTCGCGGCCGCGTCGGCGCCGAACTGCTGCAGGAGGTACGACACGTCGAGGCCCCGGCCCGAGTCCGGCTTCCACCCGTCGTGCAGGCCGCCGTCGATGGCGAGCTGGCGTACCGCGGGATCCGAGGAGGCGAACGCGTCGTGGTACTGCTGGAACTGCCAGAGCGGGTTGCAGCCGTAGTCGCCGACGTAGGGCGCCTCGTCCGGGTCGCCCACCTCGTCGTTCGCGTAGGTCCTCCAGGTGATGCCCGCCTGGCTGAGGCGCTCCTGGTAGGTGGTCCAGCGGAAGACCGGCTCGTACGGCTCCGGGTTGCTGATGATCGGGCCTCCCGCCTTCCCCTCCGGGTCGATCGTGCCGGTCCACTGGTAGAGCCGGTTCGGTGTCGTCGGGCCGATGAGGGAGCAGTGGTAGTGGTCGGCGATGGTGAAAGCGGACGCGAGGGCGTGGTGGAAGGGCACGTCGTCCTTCGTGAAGTACCCCATCGTCTGCTGCGTCTTCGCGACCACCCAGTTGTCCCACGCGCCCTTGTTCCAGGCCGCGTGCCCGCCCTTCCACGAGTGGTTGAGGCTGCCGGCGCCCTGCGCGTTGTGGTTCGCGGAGTCGAGGGGGAACGGGAGCAGGTGGCCGCCGTCCGTGCGGGTGGCGTCGGGCTGGGCGAACACCGTGCCGCCGCCGGGGTACTCGACGGCCTGCTTGTCGCTGAAGCCGCGGACGCCGGGGAAGGTGCCGTAGTAGTGGTCGAAGGAGCGGTTCTCCTGCATGAGGATCACGACGTGCTCGACGTCCTTGATCGAGCGGGTGAGGTTCCGGCGTGCGGAGGCGGTCGCGGCGGTGGCGCTCGCGGTGCCCGTCGCGGATCCGGCGGCGACGCCGGCCATGATCGCGGCGGCTCCGCTCATCAGGAGGGTGCGGCGGCTGACGCCCGGACGGATCCCGCCGCGGTAGGGGTGCGAGGGATCCAGGGGAGGGGCGGCGTCGCCGGTGCGGTCGTCGGGATGCGGGTCGAGGGGGGAGGTGTTCACGGGGTGATGTCCTTCTTCCAGGCGCGGGCGCGCGCCAGCGGGCGCGCGAACGGGATCACGGTGCGCGCGACGCGTCGGGGGCGACGCGTCGCGGGCAGGTGACGGGGAGGGATGCTGCGGAGAGGGCGGTGCGGGGACGCGGGCCGAGAGCACGGCCCGATGCGGATCGCGCCCGGGTCGTCGACGACGCCGACAGCGGCTCGACGTCGCGGTCGACGACGAGACGTCGCGGTCGACGACGAGACGTCGCTGTCGTCAGCGAGACGTCGCTGTCGTCAGCGAGTATGGGCGCCGAGGGGGAACGCCGCGTCACCTCCGGTGATCACGCGCGGAACACCCCCTGAACGGGGGGTGGGTCGCCGCGGTGGCCCTCGCCTCAGGCGGGCCAGACCGGACGGAACTGGATGCTGATGCGCGGTCCCACGGCCTTCTGGGTCTTGAGGATGGCGTGCTCGTGCGTGCGCTGCGCGCTGCCGCCCATGACGACGAGGTCGCCGTGGCCGAGCGGGAACCGCCGCACCTCGCCGCCGCCCTTCGGCCGCAGCGAGAGCGTGCGCGCCGCGCCCACCGAGACGATGGCGACCATGGTGTCGCGGTCGATGGCGCGCCCCACGCGGTCGCCGTGCCACGCGACGCTGTCGTCGCCGGTGCGGTAGAAGCACAGCCCCGCGGTCTCGAGCACCTGCCCGGTCGGGCGGCCGTAGTGCTCGTTGAGCGCGTCGCGTGCCTCGACGAGCACGGGTGCGGGCAGGGTCGCGCGCGGCCCGAACCAGGAGAGCAGGCGCGGCACCTCGACGACGCGGCCGTGCATCAGCCGCGTGTCGGCCGTCCACTCGACGTCCTCCACGAGGCGCTCGAACAGCGCGTCCGAGTCGCTGACCCAGCCGGGCCGGATGTCGAGCCACGCACCCTGCCCCAGCTCGAGCCGCTCGACCTCCGCGCCGAGCGCGCCGAGGCCCGGCTCCGCCTGGAGGTCGTCGAAGAGGGAGGCCTGGAATGCGATGCTCATGGCGCGAGCATAGCCCGGATGTTCGAACGCATGTTCGAACGCCATCGGGTGGTGGAGGAGGCGGTCAGACCGCCCGATCGCGGGACGCCCGGCGCCCGGCCCACGTCAGCAGCAGCGTCAGCCCGCAGATCAGCGCGGCGATGACGGCGACCCAGATCGCCACCGTCCCGTACCCGCCGCCGCCCGTCGCGGGATCCAGGAAGGGGTACGGGTAGTAGGTCGCCGCTCCCGTGATCTCGTTGCCCGTGAACGGCCCGCGGGCGAGCGTCACCGCGACCCAGATCAGGGGGAAGACCACGACCCGGCCGACCGCGCCGTACCCGAGCGCCCGACGGTCGGGCGCGAGCAGCCAGTCGAGCAGCACGAGCAGCGGCACGGCCACGTGCAGCACCTCGTTCGCCCACGGGAGGTTGCCGCCGGGGGCCGTCGGCAGGCCGCGCAGCAGGACGTTGTAGACGATCCCCGTCGTGACCATGTACGTGGTGGCCGCCAGCCGGAGCGTCGTCCCGCCGCGGCCGGGGGCGGGCGCCCGACGCAGCAGCCGCACGGCCCCCGCGCCCATGACCACCGCCGCCAGCAGGTTCGACTCGATCGTGAAGTACATGAGGAAGTCGACCGTCTTGCCCCAGATGCCCTCCACCCCGATGCTCCGCCAGTACGAGGAGCTCACGACGTACTGGCTCGTGACGGCGACCAGCGCGGCCAGGGCGGTGAGGAGGCGGACGACAGCCCAGGTGATGCGCACGACCCACCGTCCCACATCCGCGGCGCCGCGACGATGCGGGTACCGCTCGCGGCCGGCGCCGCGGCCTAGGCTGGCCAGATGCATGGTGAGTACAAGGTCCCCGGCGGCAAGCTCGTCGTGGTCGACCTGGACGTGACCGACGGCCGCATCTCCGACTTCCGCCTCGCGGGTGACTTCTTCCTCGAGCCGGACGACGCGCTCGAGGCCATCGACGGCGCCGTCAACGGGCTCCCGGAGGACAGCGACGCCGCCGCGATCACCGCCGCCATCCGCCGCGCGCTCCCCCCGGAGGCCACGCTCCTCGGGTTCTCGCCCGAGGCCGTCGCCGTCGCGATCCGCCGCTCGCTCGCCCGCGCCACGAACTGGGGCGACTACGAGTGGGAGGTCATCCACGACCGCGCCTACCGCCCGGTCGAGCAGATGGCCCTGGATCAGGTGCTCGCCGAGGAGGTCGGCGCCGGTCGCCGGAACCCCACCCTCCGCATCTGGGAGTGGGAGCAGCCGGCCGTCGTCATCGGCAGCTTCCAGTCGCTGCGCAACGAGGTCGACGCCGAGCAGGCCGCTGCCCACGGCTTCGACGTCGTGCGCCGCGTCTCCGGCGGCGGCGCCATGTACATGGAGGCGGGCGCCGTCATCACGTACTCGATCTACGCCCCCGTCGACCTCGTGCAGGGCATGACGTTCGCGGACTCCTACGCCTACCTCGACGAGTGGGTCATCACCGCGCTCCGCTCGCTCGGCATCGACGCGTCGTACCAGCCGCTCAACGACATCACGAGCCCCACCGGCAAGATCGGCGGGGCGGCGCAGAAGCGCCTGGGTGCGGGAGCCGTGCTGCACCACGTCACCATGAGCTACGACATGGACGGCGAGAAGATGGTGCAGGTGCTCCGCATCGGCCGCGAGAAGATCAGCGACAAGGGCATCACGAGCGCCGCCAAGCGCGTCGATCCGCTCCGCAGCCAGACGGGCATGAGCCGTGCCGACATCATCGACCGGATGAAGGACACGTTCACGGGCCTCTACGGCGGGAAGCCGGGACGCGTGACGCCGGAGGAATGGGCGAAGACGCGCCAGCTGGTGCAGGACAAGTTCTCGACCCCGGAGTGGCTCACCCGCGTCCCCTGAACGGGGGACTGTCCGCCTGGCGAAGCCCGGTTGTCCGCTCCATGTCGGACCTGTCCGCCCGGCGACGGGCCCAGCTCCCACCCGGATCCGCGCGCCTAGAGTCACCTCGTCGTCCTTCCGGCCCCGCGGGGCCGAGCGGCGGCTGCGGTCCGATCGAACCTCCCCGGAGGCTCCGCTCGCGACCGCGGGCGACGGGGAGACCCGTCGGGGGGAGCGGACTCGCGAGGCGCATGCGTGCGCCTCGCGAGCGAACCCGCTCAGCCCCGCTCGAGCAGCTCCCGGTAGTCGGGGTGCTCGTCGATCCACTCCGCGACGAACGGGCACGCGGCCACGACCGTGCGGGATCCGCCGCGCACGTCGTCGAGCGCCGCCCGCACCAGCTCGCCGCCGAGGCCGCCGCGCCGCTTCGCGGGGTCGACCTCCGTGTGGGTGAAGACGATGCGATCGCCCTGGATCAGGTAGTCCGCGAAGCCCGCGCGCTCGCCGTCGAGCCACAGCGTGTAGCGCGAGCCGTCGGGGTCGTGGGTCACGTCGACGCTCATCCCGCCACACTAGGCGCGGTGTCGCGCGGAGTCGATCCGCAGGGCCCGGGGTTACCCTGGTGGGGTCCGGCATCCCGGGCGCGCCCCCGACCCGAAGGCAGCACGTGATCGCCGACATCCGCCGCCGCAGCATCCTCGCCGCCGCGCTCGCGCTCCCCGTGACCGCCGCGCTCGCCGCATGCACCCGCCAGGAGCCCGCGCCCCGCGCGACCCTCGGCGCGGGAGCCGACGGACAGCCCGCGGCATCCGCATCCTCGCCCGCCGTCTCCTCCGTGGAGCCCGCGACCCTCTCGGTGTCGGGCGGCGAGACCGTCACGCTCACGGGCGCCGGCCTCGCCGGCGCCACCGCCGTCATGTTCGCGGGCACCGCGGGCACCGACCTGAAGGTCGCGGGCGATGGGTCCGTCACGGTCGTGGCGCCCCGCTCGACCGACTACGAGGACCGCTCCGCCGACATCCAGGTCATGGCCGGCGACGCCCCGCTCACCGCCGCGACCGCCGCGTACGCCGCCCAGACCCCGGTCGACAAGCAGCTGCAGTACGCGCTCGCGCACTGGGACGCCTACAACCTCCAGGAGTACGGGAACTTCAACTCGTCCGGCGGCGACTGCGTCAACTTCGTGAGCCAGTCCCTCATCCAGCGCGGGTGGCAGATGACGGACGCGTGGCACAACCGCGGCGGCGGCTCCGACTGGACCTACGCGTGGATCCACGTGCCCACGTTCGACAAGTGGCTCGCCGCCAACGCGTCGACGCTCGGCGTGAAGCGCCTCGAGCTCGCCGACCGCGACCAGCTGAAGGTCGGCGACATCGTCATCTTCGACTGGAACCGCAACTCCTCTCCCGACCACACGCAGATCGTCTCGGCCATCGAGCCGAAGGACGGCGGCAACGTCGTGAAGATGGTCGGCCACAACCTCGACAACGACTACCGCGACCTCGACGCGACCATCACGACGGAGCACCCGGGCGCCGAGGTCCACTTCTGGAGCGTGGCCTAGCGCACGTCGCCGGCGCCCCGGCCGCCCCGGAGGAGCCGGTCGGCGAGGAGCACGAGCAGCACGCCGACCGCGTAGGCCGCGAGGTCGACGGGATCGAACCCGGTGCCGATCAGCAGGCGGCACAGCGGCACGTGCAGGGCCCAGATGGCGGGCCAGCCGGTGATCTGCAGCAGCTCGACCCCCGTGCACCACACGAGCACGGCCGCCCCGTGCACCACCGGGTCGACGCGCGGCATCAGCGCGATGAGCGCGAGGTGGATGGCCGCGGCGTAGAGCACGTCCGGCCACAGGCCGCGGCCGTCGGAGTGCGTGACGACCATGCCGGCGATGACGACGGCGAGCAGCGCGGTGAGCGACACGATCCGGCGCCGGGCGAGGCCGTCGGGGAGGCGCACCTGCCGGTCGACGACCGGCGCGGCGCCCGCGGGACCGTCGGCGGGGTGCATCGACGGCTCGTCCCAGACGAACGCGTCCACATCCCCGGAATGGCGCATGCCCCCAGCGTAAGCACCTCGGATGCGAACCCGCCCAGGGCGGCGTCGCCTCCGCGACCCCCGGTTACGCGTCGAGCGCCTGGTCGACGATCCGCTTGGCCTCCGCCTGCACGGCGTGCAGGTGGTCGAGGCCCACGAAGGACTCCGCGTAGATCTTGTAGACGTCCTCGGTGCCGCTCGGGCGCGCGGCGAACCACGCGTTCGCGGTGACCACCTTGACGCCGCCGACGGCCGCGCCGTTGCCGGGCGCGGTGCTGAGCTTGGCGGTGATCGGGTCGCCCGCGACCTCGGTGGCCGCGATGGCGTCGCCGTCGAGCTTGCCGAGCGTGGCCTTCTGCGCCTTGGTCGCGGCCGCGTCCACGCGCTCGTACACCGGGTCGCCGAAGCGCTCGGTGAGCTCGCGGTAGAGGACGCTCGGCGTCTTGCCCGTGACGGCGAGGATCTCCGACGCGAGCAGCGCCAGCAGGATCCCGTCCTTGTCGGTGGTCCAGACGGTGCCGTCCATGCGGAGGAAGCTCGCGCCGGCGGACTCCTCGCCGCCGAAGCCCACGGATCCGTCGATGAGGCCGGGGACGAACCACTTGAAGCCGACCGGCACCTCCCAGAGCCGCCGGCCGAGCGACTCCGCGACCCGGTCGATCACGCTGGAGGAGACGAGCGTCTTGCCGATCGCGGCGTCCGAGCGCCACGCGGGGCGGTGCGCGTAGAGGTAGTCGATGGTGACGGCGAGGTAGTGGTTCGGGTTCATGAGCCCGGCGTCGGGCGTGACGATGCCGTGGCGGTCGGCGTCCGCGTCGTTGCCCGTGAGGATGTCGAAGTCGTCCTTGCGCGCGAGCACGCTCGCCATGGCGGAGGACGAGGACGGGTCCATGCGGATCTTGCCGTCCCAGTCGAGCGTCATGAACGACCAGGCGGGATCCACCTCGGGGTTCACGACCTCGAGGTCGAGGCCGTAGCGCTCGCCGATGGCGGCCCAGTACTCGACCGACGCGCCGCCGAGGGGGTCCGCGCCGATGCGCACACCCGCCGTCCGGATGGCCTCCATGTCGATGATCGAGCCGAGGTCGTCCACGTAGTGGCCGAGGAAGTCGTAGCCCTCGACACGCCCACGCGCCTCCTCGAGGCCCACGCGCTTCACGTCGACGAGGCCGCCCGCGATGATCGCGTTGGCCCGCGCGGCGATCCAGCCGGTGGAGTCGGAGTCGGCGGGGCCGCCGTGCGGCGGGTTGTACTTGAAGCCGCCGTCCGCCGGCGGGTTGTGGCTGGGGGTCACGACGATGCCGTCGGCCACGTCGTCGTCGCCGTGGGCGTCGTCGCGGTTCCAGCGGAGGATCGCGTGCGAGAGCGCGGGGGTGGGGCACCAGGAGTCGCGGGAGTCGGCGAGCACGCGGACGCCGTTGGCGACGAGCACCTCGAGCGCGGTGTCCTCTGCGGGCTTCGAGAGCCCGTGGGTGTCGCGGCCGATGAAGAGGGGGCCCGTGATGCCCTGCTCGGCCCGGTACTCCACGATCGCCTGCGTGATGGCGAGGATGTGGTCCTCGTTGAACGCCGTATTCAGGGAGCTGCCGCGGTGGCCGCTGGTGCCGAACGCCACCTTCTGCTCGGGATCCTCCACGTCGGGGTGGAGGTCGTGGTACGCCCGGATCAGCTCGTCGATGTCGATGAGGTCGGACGGGAGGGCGGCGGTGCCTGCGCGGTCATGCATGGATCCATCCTGGCACCGGGCCCGGACGATTCCCATCTAGGGTGCAGGCATGGCCGAGACCCCGCGACCCGATGAGACGTACAGCTACCTCGGGCCGTCGGGCACCTTCACCGAGGCCGCGCTGAAGCAGGTGGATGCGGCCCGTGGCCGCACCTGGCGCGCGGTCAACAACGCGTCCGAGGCGCTCGCCGACGTCGTCTCCGGCACGTCGGTCGCCGCCATGATCGCCATCGAGAACTCCGTCGAGGGCGGCGTGACGGCCACGCAGGACGCGCTCGCGAACATCCCGGGCCTGCGGATCCTCAGCGAGCACCTCGTGCCGGTGGCCTTCGACCTCGTGGTGCGGCCGGGCACGGCGCTCGCCGACGTGCGCACGGTCGCCGCGCACCCGGTCGCCTACGGCCAGTGCCGCCGCTTCCTGGAGCGCGAGCTGCCGACGCACGGCCACGTGCCCGCGTCCTCGAACGTGGCCGCCGCCCTCTCGCTGCTGGACGACGGGATCGCGGACGCCGCCATCGCGCCCCCGCAGATCACGGAGAGCCAGCCGCTCGAGGCGGTCGCCCGCGGCATCGGCGACAACCCGAACGCCGTCACGCGCTTCGTGCTCGTCGGGCGCGCCACCACCCTCCCCGCCCGCACGGGCGCCGACAAGACGAGCCTCATCGTCGAGCTCCCGGACGACCGCGCCGGATCCCTGCTCGACCTCCTCGAGCAGTTCGCGACCCGCGGGGTGAACCTCGCGCTCATCCAGTCGCGGCCCATCGGCGACGAGCTCGGGCGCTACCGCTTCGTCATCGACGCGGAGGGGCACGTGCACGACGAGCGCGTGGCCGACGCCCTGCTCGGGATCCGCCGCTTCAGCCCGCGCGTCACCTTCCTCGGCTCCTACCCGCGCGCCGACGGCACGCCCAGCACCTACCGCGCCCGCTACGAGGACGACGTCTTCCTGGAGGCGCGCGACTGGCTGCGCGGCATCGTGTCGGCCGAGCCGGGCGCCGGCGCCTGACGCGTCGTCGACGCGGGCCGCGCGCCCGGACGCGCGCGACCCGCTTCGTTAGAGTGACGGGGTGATCGATCCGCAGACCCTCCGCGACCATCCCGACCTCGTCATCGCCTCGCAGGAGCGGCGCGGAGCCTCCGTGGAGGTGGTCGACCAGGCGGTCGCCGCCGACTCCGAGCGCCGCCGGGCGGTCACCGAGTTCGAGGGCCTGCGCGCCGAGCAGAACGCGCACGGCAAGCTCGTCGCGAAGGCCGACAAGGCCGACAAGCCGCGCCTCATCGCCGAGGTGCAGGAGCTGAAGGCCCGCGTCACCGCCGCGCAGGAGCGCGCGCAGGCGGCCGAGGCCGCGCTGGACGAGGCCATGCGGCGGATCCCGAACATCGTCATCGACGGCGTCCCCGCCGGCGGCGAGGACGACTGGGCGCTCGTCCGCGAGGTCGGCGAGGAGCCGGCGTTCGACTTCGAGCCCCGCGACCACCTGGAGATCGGCGAGATCCTCGACGCCATCGACATGGGCCGCGGCGCCAAGGTGTCCGGCGCCCGCTTCCACTTCCTGAAGGGGATCGGCGCGCGTCTCGAGATCGCGCTGATGAACTTCGGCCTCGCCCGAGCGCTCGAGGCCGGCCTCGTGCCGCTCATCACGCCCACGCTCGTGAAGCCCGAGATCATGGCCGGCACCGGCTACCTGGGCGCCCACGCGGACGAGGTCTACCACCTCGACGACGACGACCTCTACCTCACGGGCACGAGCGAGGTGGCGCTCGCCGGGTACCACGCCGACGAGATCCTCGACCTGGCCGCAGGCCCCATCCGCTACGCCGGCTGGTCGACCTGCTACCGAAAGGAGGCGGGCTCATACGGCAAGGACACCCGCGGCATCATCCGCGTGCACCAGTTCCAGAAGCTCGAGATGTTCTCCTACGTCGATCCCGCCGACGCCGAGGCGGAGCACGAGCGCCTCCTCGCCATGCAGGAGCGCATGATGCAGGACCTCGGCCTCTCCTACCGCGTCATCGACACGGCGGCGGGCGACCTGGGATCCAGCGCCGCCCGCAAGTACGACGTCGAGGCGTGGATCCCCACCCAGGGCGCCTACCGTGAGCTCACCTCCACCTCGAACTGCACCACCTTCCAGGCGCGTCGCCTCGGCACGCGCTTCCGCGGCGAGGACGGCCGCACCTCGCCCGTCGCGACGCTCAACGGCACGCTGGCGACCACGCGCTGGATCGTCGCGATCCTCGAGACCCACCAGCAGGCCGACGGATCCGTGCGCGTGCCCGAGGCGCTCCGCCCGTACCTCGGCGGCCTCGAGGTGCTCGAGCCCGCCCCGGCGAAGGCGGCCCGATGACCCCGCGGGTGGCCGACGCTGACCGCCTCCTGATCGCCCTCGACATCGACGGGACCCTCCTCGGCGAGGACGGCTCGCTCGACGAGTCCGTCATCCGCGAGGTGCGGCGGATGGAGGAGGTCGGCCACGCTGTCATGCCGTCCACCGGCCGATCCGTCGCCGACACCCTGCCGATCGTCGACCGCCTGGGCATCCACCCCCGCTACATGGTGTGCTCGAACGGCGCGATCGTGCTCGAGCGCGACGCCGACGCCCCCACGGGCTACAGCCGCCGCTTCGTCGAGACCTTCGACCCCGCCGACGTTCTGCAGCGGATCCGCCCGCACCTCGCGAGCGGCCGCTACGCCGTCGAGGACGAGGAGGGCGTCTACCTCTACTCCGGCGGCGACTTCCCGGACGGTGCCCTCGAGGCCAACGGCCGACAGGTCGAGTTCGAGGAGCTGCTGCACGTGCCCGCGACGCGCGTGGTCGTCATCTCGCCCGGCCACGACCTGGAGGACTTCCAGGACGTCGTCGAGCGCATGGGCCTGCACCGGGTGAGCTACTCCATCGGCTGGACCGCGTGGCTCGACATCGCGCCCGACGGCGTCAACAAGGCCACGGCCATGGAGCGCGTGCGCGAGCTGCACGGGATCGCCCGCACGCACGTGATCGCCATGGGCGACGGGCGCAACGACATCGAGATGCTGGAGTGGGCCGGCGCGCACGGCCGCGGGATCGCGATGGGCCAGGCGCCCGCCGAGGTCATCGCCGTCGCCACCGAGGTCACCGGTCCCATCACGGAGAACGGCGCCGCCACGGTCCTCGCCCGGCTCTGACGCCCGGCGGCGGCCGATTCCCCAGCTGGGGAGAGTTCAGCCGCCTCGGATCCTCGGCGTGCGAGAGTGGCCCATCCCGCGCGGTCACCCGGCCGCACCACCGCGGGCCGACCGGCCACCGGTAGGATCCTTGACGATCGCCTCGCCCGCCCCGCGGGAGGGCGCGCATCGGGAGGGCTGTCCGAGCGGCCGATGGAGCCAGTCTTGAAAACTGGTGGGCAGAGATGTCTCGTGGGTTCGAATCCCACGCCCTCCGCCCGGAGAGGATCCGCATGAGCGACGCGCCCCTGCGCCCCCGGCGAACCGCCACGACACCCGTCATCGCCCGTCACGGCCGGCTCGGCCGACCGAGCGCGGCGCGCACGATCGTCAAGGGCATCGCCATGGGCGTCGCGGTCCTGCTCGTCAGCGGGCTCTCCGTCGTCACCATCGCGGCCTGGGACCTGAACAGGTCCGTCCAGGCGAACACCGTCGACATCAGCGACGGCACCGAGCAGACCACGGTCGGCGTGGGCGCGCTCGACGGCGGCTTCAACGTGCTCGTCGCGGGATCCGACACCCGGCAGGGCCAGGGCGACGGCTACGGCAAGACCGACGGCGCCCTCAACGACGTGAACATGGTGCTGCACGTCTCCGCCGACCACACCCAGGCGACGGTCGTCAGCCTGCCGCGCGACATGGTCGTGCCCATCCCCTCCTGCGCGCGCAGCGACGGATCCGGCACCGCGCCCGCCCAGTCGGCCGCGCCGCTCAACACGGCGCTCTCCGACGGCGGCCTGCCGTGCGTCGCGAAGACCGTCGCGCAGTTCACCGGCCTCGACATCCCCTACGCGGCGCTCATCGAGTTCAACGGCGTCATCGGGATGTCCAACGCCGTCGGCGGCGTCCCCGTCTGCCTCACGAGCCCGCTCAAGGACAAGCGCACCGACCTCGACCTCCCGGCGGGGGAGAACGTCCTGCAGGGCAAGGAGGCGCTCCAGTTCCTCCGCACGCGCCACGTGCTCGGCGACGGCAGCGATCTGGCCCGCATCAGCAACCAGCAGTCCTTCCTCTCGTCGCTCGTGCGCACCATGAAGCAGTCGAGCACGCTCTCGGATCCCACGCGCGTCTACGGCATCGCAAAGGCTGCGGTGGACAACATGCAGCGCTCCACGTCGCTCGACTACCAGACCATGGCCTCCATGGCGCTGGCGCTCAAGGACATCCCGCTCGACCAGGTGCACTTCGTGCAGTACCCGGGCACGACCGCAGGCACCGGCGTCTACGCGGGCAAGGTCCAGCCGCTCAAGACGGACGGCGACCAGCTCATGGAGCTCCTCAAGGCCGACACGCCGTTCCAGGTCAAGGCGGGCAACACGGGCCTCGGGGCGGTCGACGAGCAGCCTGCCGCATCCAGCCCGACCCCGTCCCCGAGCGCGTCCGCTGCGGGGTCGGCTCCGGCGACCTCCGGGCCCACGGTCCTGCCCGAGGCGATCACGGGCACCGACGCCGGCACGGTCACGTGCACCAAGGCGTTCAAGTGACGCGCGCGGTCCGCGAGCGATGAGGGCGACGGGACCCCGCCGCACACCCTATGCAGCGAGGACCCGTCTATCTCGTTCAGCTTTCGACCCGAATCCTCCGCCGGACGAGAATCTCGTGTTCTCGCCCACGGGGGGCTCGCGACGTCGTCGCGTGCGTGAGGGTGAGCGGTGCCGGTTCGGGGGATCCGGGACCGCGGCCACGTGGGCGAGCGGGACATCTCTGGGCTGACACATCGACACGCGCGGGGTGAGCCGGTCGGGTCCGGCACACGCGTCGACACAGACACTACGTGTCCGTCGAATGGGGGACAACAGCACCGCACCCCCCGTTCGGGCCCGCGTCCCGGTGGGCGGGGATGTGACCGGGCCGCCGCGTCCGGTACAGTGGACGGGTACGTCTGGAGACGTCGCATAGTTCGGCCTAGTGCACCACCCTGCTAAGGTGGAGTACCCGCATGGGTACCGTGGGTTCAAATCCCACCGTCTCCGCCATCGCCGCCTCGCTCGTGTCCGCCTCACGCGGCCCGACGCCGCGGCTCTCGAGCGCCTCGGGAACCGATACGCTCCTCGGATGGACCGCCAGATGCTCGACCAGCTGACGACGGGCCGGTCACGGCGCGACGTCCAGGCCATCCGCGATGCGCTCTCCGAGCTGTCCCCCGGAGACCCCGTCCGCGTCGTCATCCGCTCCCCCCGGTATGGGCTCCACGCCGTCGACGGCACGGTGCGCACCGGCGCGAACGGCCAGCTCTCCGTGGCGGACACCGCGCTCGGCGCAGCGGGGGAGATCCAGGCTCTCTCCCCGAGGGTCGAGGACGACGGCGCCGGCGAGCCGGAGCTGCCCGCGTCGGTGGCGGGCCTCGCCCACGGCACCCCGGTCCGCGTGACGTTCGACGAGCCCGCCTACGGCGCCTTCCACGTCACGGGTCCGCTCTCCGCGGGAGACGACGCGTTCCTGCTCGTCGGCAACTGGATCGTGGTGGACGGCGAGCGCTTCGCCCCGCGGGTCGTCGGGGTCGAGGTCGCTGACGTCGAGGTGCATCCGGCGAACGTCCCGCCGAAGCGCCCGTCGGCCGACGATCCGGCCGTGCCGGTGCCGGGGCTCACCGCCTAGGGCGAGCGAGAACGCGGCCCTTCGGGATCCGGTCGCCGGCGAGCTCCCGGCCTAGCATCACCCCCATGAGCGACACGTTTCCCGATCCGACGCGGTCGTCGGACCCCGAGCACGGCGCCGGCACCACGCTCGGCCTCATCGCGCGCGAGGCGAACGTGTCCATCGGCACGGTCAGCAAGGTCCTCAACGGGCGGAAGGGCATCTCGCCCGCGACCCGCGCGCGCGTCGAGGAGCTGATGGAGCGCCACGGCTACAGCCGCCGCGGGGCCGAGCGGCCGCACGGCGCGCTGATCGAGATCGTGCTGGAGGTGGTCGACACGGGCTTCTCGGTCGACCTGCTGCGGGGCGTATCCGCGGTCGCGCGCGAGAACGGCCTGAGCGTCATCGTCACCGAGCACGGGCGCGACACAGCCCTCGACGGCGACTGGATGGCGGGCGTCATGCAGCGGCGGCCGATGGGCCTCGTGCTCGTGTTCTCCGACCTCGCGCCCGCGCAGAAGCGGCAGCTGCGCAGCCGCGGCATCCCGTTCGTGGTGGTGGATCCCGCGGGGTCGCCGGCCGCGGACGTGCCGGCCGTCGGATCCACCAACTGGGAGGGCGGCCACGCCGCGGGGGAGCACCTGCTGGGGCTCGGGCACCGGCGGATCGGCGCGATCAGCGGACCGCCGCACCGGCTCTACTCCCGGGCGCGCATGTCGGGCTTCCGCAGCGCGCTCGAGGCGGCCGGATCCGCGGTGTCGCTCGTCGAGGTCGAGGGCGACTTCGGGCGGACAGCCGGGCACCGAGCGGGCGGCGAGCTGCTCGACCGTGCCGAGCGACCGACCGCGATCTTCGCGGGCAACGACGAGCAGGCGCTCGGGCTCTACGAGGCGGCGCGCGAGCGCGGGATCCGCATCCCCCACGACCTCTCCGTGCTCGGCTACGACGACCTCCCGTTCGCGCGCATCGTCTCGCCCGCCCTCAGCACGGTGCGGCAGCCGGTGCGGGAGATGGCGGAGGCCGCGGCGCGCATGGTGCTCCGGATCCGCGAGGGGCGGAGCGACGAGCCGACGCGGCTCGACCTCGCCACCGCGCTCGTGGTGCGCGCGAGCACGGCGGCGCCCGCTCGGGCGGACGCGCTGTCGTCGTCCGAGTGAAACGTTTCGGATCGACCGCGGCCTCCTTGCCCCGCCCGACCGCCGGTGCGTAGCGTTCGAGGGGCGCCCGGCAGTCGCCCGGCCGCGTCCGACGAAGGAGTCGCCCGTGTCGCAGATCCCCCGCACGCCCGCCCGTCCGCACCGCGGTCGCCCGACCCGGACGGAGCTCGCGTGACCGCCGCGAGGAAGGCGCTCGTCGTCCGCGGCGGCTGGGATGGCCACATGCCCGTGGAGACCACGGGCCTGTTCATCCCGTTCCTCGAGGAGAACGGCTTCGAGGTGCGCGTCGAGGAGGGCTCGGCCGTCTACGCCGACGCCGACGTCATGGCCGCGACCGACCTGATCGTGCAGGCCAACACCATGACCACGATCGAGCCCGAGGAGATGGCCGGCCTGTACGCCGCCGTCGTCGCGGGCACCGGCATGGCCGGCTGGCACGGCGGCATCGCCGACTCGTACCGGAACACGGCCGACTACCTCCACATGATCGGCGGCCAGTTCGCCCACCACGCGGGCAAGGACCCGGCTGAGCGCACGGGCGAGCAGTCCGACAACTACATCCCGTACACGGTCGAGATGACCGAGCTCGGGCGCACCCACGAGATCACGCAGGGGATCGCCGACTTCGACCTCGTGACCGAGCAGTACTGGGTGCTGAGCGACGAGTACAACGACGTGCTCGCGACCACCACGCAGACCGTGCGCCCGTGGGACCCGTGGCACCGGCCGGTGACCGCGCCCGCGATCTGGACCCGCCAGTGGGGCGAGGGCCGCATCTTCGTCTCGGCCCCCGGCCACCGCATCGAGGTCGTCGAGGACCCGAACGTCCGCACCATCATCGAGAGGGGCCTCCTGTGGGCGGCACGCTGAACCACGACGACGACGCGATGACCCTCGGGATCATCGGCGTCGGGAAGATCAGCGAGCAGTACTTCGCCGCCTTCGAGACCCTGCCGGGCGTCCGGCTCGTCGCGGTCGCCGACCTCGACCTCGACCGCGCGCGCACGGTCGCCGCGGCGCAGGGCGTTGACGCGCTGAGCGTCGACGACCTCATCGCCGACCCGCGGATCGACACCGTGCTGAACCTCACGATCCCCGCCGCGCACGCCGAGGTCGACCTCCGCGTGCTCGAGGCAGGCAAGCACGTCTACGGCGAGAAGCCGCTCGCGCTGAGTCCTGCCGAGGCCGAGCCGATCCTGCGGCTCGCCGAGGAGAAGGGCCTCCGCGTCGGATCCGCGCCGGACACCGTGCTCGGCACCGGGATCCAGACCGCGCGCGCCGTGCTCGACGCGGGCACGATCGGGGAGCCCGTCGCCGCCAACGCCTTCTGGGGCGCTCCCGGCCACGAGCTGTGGCACCCCGCCCCGGCCTTCTACTACCAGCCGGGCGCCGGCCCGCTGTTCGACATGGGGCCGTACTACCTCACGGCGCTGGTCACGCTGCTCGGCCCGATCACCCGCGTGCAGGGCGCCTCGCTGCGCTCGGACCGCGTGCGCTCGGCCGCCTCCGACCCCGACGCCCACGAGATCCCCGTCACCGTCGACACCCACGTGAGCGCCGTGCTCACGCACGCGTCGGGCGCGGTCTCCACGGTCACGATGAGCTTCGACGTCTGGGCGACGCGGATCCCGAACATCGAGGTGTACGGCACGGCGGGCACGCTCTCGGTGCCGGACCCGAACCACTTCTCCGGTCTCGTGCAGGTCGCCACGTCCGACGACCGCGAGTGGGCGGACGTCGCGCCGAGCGCCGGCTTCGTCGACGCGGGCCGCGGCTGCGGCCTCGCCGAGATGGCCGATGCCATACGTCGTGGCGTCCCGCACCGTGCGTCCGGGGAGCTCGCGTTCCACATCCTCGAGGTCATGGACGCGATCCTCGACCCCGCGTCGACGGGCGAGATCCGCAGCACCGTGGGGCGTCCGGAGGCCGTGCCGCTGGGGCAACCGGGGCGCTCCGGGGACTGAGCGGATGTCGTCCGCGAACAGGTAGTGGGCAGCCTTCCACAACCCCGCTCGACGCCCGTTCCTGGGAGCCCCGGCGGACTAGCCTGACGCCGTGACCCGCCACTTCTCGCAGTTCCTCTTCGCGCCGTACGGCGACGGGGAGGGGCTGCGCGCCGTGGAGTCGGACGCGTCCGACGAGCAGCTCCTCGGCGCCGAGGCGCGCGAGTCGGACGGCGGACCGCGGGGGCAGGAGGCGGACGTCACCGACCCCTCCGTGTGGCCTCCGCTCACCGTCGTCGAGTGGCCGCTCACGCACCGGCCGTTCGACGACGACGATGAGCCGGAGATCGCGGACGGGCACTTCGCACCGGCGGATGAGGACCCGGACGCGGAGGCGCAGGAGGAGGCCGCCGCGCACGCCGCCCGGGCTGCGCTCCTCGCCGAGGTCTACGGCTGGCCGCACCGCGCCATCTGAGCCGGGCGACGCATCGCCCGCCGCCTCGCAGGCCCGGCCGCGGCGATCACGCGCCGGCCAGCACCGCCCAGGAGTGCCCGGGCACGCGTCCGTCGTCGGCGACCTCGCCCGCCTCGCGGGCACCGCGCGAGCCGACGACCTCCACCGGCTCGTCGCCCAGGTTGAGCACGAGGCGCAGCGCGTCCGGTGAGCCGGGTGCGACGCCCCCGGCGGCCCCCGACCCCGACGGCCGCAGCGTGATCGTGAGCGCGGTGTTGGTGAGGCCGGACGTCTCCATCCGCGCGTCGACCAGCCAGGCGTGTCGGCGACGGAGGCCGACGAGCTCCTGGTGCAGGCGGCGGATCCGGGCGGCGTGCGCATCGTCCGGGAGCTCGTCGGGCGACGCCGGGTAGGCGGGGCGCACGGCGTCGTCGCCGCCGGCGCGGTCCTCCTTCACGCCGGTGAGTCCCCGCTCGTCGCCCGCGTAGATCGACGGGATCCCGGGCAGGAGGAGCAGGAGGGCGATCGCGTGGCCGAGGTGACGCGGATCCACCGCGGACGCGATGCGCGTCACGTCGTGGTTGCCGATGAAGGTCTGCGGCGTGAACGACGGCAGCAGCTCGCCGTGGCGGGTGAGGGTCCAGTCGAGCTCGAAGAGGTTGGCCTCGGCGATGGAGTTGCGGATCGACTTCCACAGCTCGTACGCGGTGATGGAGTCGATGGTCGACTCGGAGGCGTAGCCCGCGTAGTCGCCGTGGATCATCTCGCCGACGAACCACGCGTCGGGGTGGCGTTCGCGGACGCGCGGCAGCACCGCGGCCCAGAACGACGCGGGCACGGCGTAGGCGGCGTCGAGCCGCCAGCCGGAGATCCCGCGGTCGAGCCAGTGGATCATCACGTCGGCGATGTGCGCGCGCACTGCCTCGGAGTCGTGGTCGAGCGTCACGAGGGCGCCGTGGCCCTCGAATCCGACGGGCTCGCCGGCGTCGTCCCAGCGGAACCAGGAGGCGGCGTCGGATCCGGGTCCGTCGGCCAGCGCCTGCACGAAGCGCGGGTGGCTGCGGCCCACGTGGTTGAAGACGCCGTCGAGGAGCACGCGGATGCCGCGGGCGGAGGCGTCGGCGAGGAGGGCGTCGAGGTCGGCGTCGTCGCCGAGCCGCGGATCGAGGCGCAGGTGGTCGCGCGTGTCGTAGCCGTGGGTCTCCGAGTCGAAGACCGGGCCGAGCAGCAGGCCGTTGGCGCCGAGGTCGACGAGGTCGGGGAGCCACGCGCGGATGCGGTCGAGGCGGTGCGCGGGGGAGGAGCCGTCGGGCCCGGCGAGGTCGTCGCGGGTCTGCGGCGCGCCCGTGAAGCCGAGCGGGTAGACGTGCCACCAGACGACATGGTCGGTCCAGGATGCCAAGGGTCGCTCCTCGCGGTTCGGGTCGATCCAGCCTAATCAGCGGGGGTCGGGGCGACCGGCGGCCGGGCTCCGTCGGACAGCGGGAGGACCGCGGCGTGCCGTCGCCAGCGCGGATTCGCGGGGCGGCCCCGCAGCATGTAGTCTGTCTCCCGGCCTGATCGCCGCTCGCGGGGATCGTCGCCGCACGACTGCGCCCGTAGCTCAACGGATAGAGCATCTGACTACGGATCAGAAGGTTGGGGGTTCGAATCCCTCCGGGCGCACAGCATCCCTCGGATGCGCATCTCTGGTTGAGACAGGATGCCGAACGGCCCGCCACTGGCGGGCCGTTCGCGTATCCGGGGCAGGGAGCGGATCCGGCCCCTCAGCGCGTAGTCGCGAGCGGCTCCACCACGCCGTTCTCGTAAGCCCATATCGTCGCGTGCAGTCGGTCGCGCACGCCGAGCTTGTCGAGCGTGCGGCTCACGTGGGTCTTCACCGTGGTCGGCGCGAGGAACAGCCGGCCGGCGATCTCCGCGTTCGACAGCCCGCGCGCGACGAGCACGAGGATCTCCCGCTCGCGGGCGGTCAGGCGCGCGAGCCCCGGGTCCGTGCCGACGCCGGTGCCGGGGGCGGCGTGGCCGTGGTCGACGAGCGCGCTCACGGGGTCGGCCCCGGGGTGGGCGTGGGCTCGGGGGTGGGGCTCGCCTCCGGCGTGGACGATCCGCCCGGGGTCGCGGTCGGCGACGGCGTCGAGGTGGTCGACCCGCCCTTCACGGCGGGCAGGGGGAGCGCCTTCGCGAACGGCGGGCGTCCGGATCCCATGTCCTCGACGCTGAGATGCCCCATCCGGCCGGCATCGCGGAGCGAGAGCGGGAAGGCGTTCCACGCTCCGGTGCTGGGCTCGAGCGGCTCGCCCGTGGTGGGGTCCGCCTCCGCGAGCGCGGGCGGCACCACGCTCAGCGGCTCGCCGTCCTGGTCGAAGAGCTGCACGCGGTCGAGGAGGTTGCCCTCGGCGTCGTACGCGAACACGTTGCTGATGCGCTTGCCGTCGAGGGTGAGCTCCTGTGGCACGGAGGAACTGCTCGACGAGGGCGCGTACTCGACACGGGCGCTCTGTCCGGAGCGGTCGATGGCGAGCGGTATCAGCACGACCAGCGACAGCGCGGTGACGACGCTCACCGCCGTGCGGAGGGTCCGCAGCGGGCGCGTCGGCACCCACCGGTCCCGGCCCCACTGGACGCTGACCGCGAGGAGCGCGAGAAGGAGCAGCCAGCGCACCGTTCCGTACGGGAGCACCAGGAACCAGCTGAAGATGCCGAGGAAGGCAGCGAGCACGCCGAGCGTCACCTGGTAGCCCGCCCACGCCCGCAGCAGCCACCACACCGGGCGGCAGGCGATGAGGAGATCGAGGATCGCGGAGAGCTCGCGATTCGCCCGGATCCGCGCGAGCAGCGCATCGGCCCGTGCGCGCACGCCGCCCCGCAGCTGGTCCAGCGGCGACGCGGGCGACGCCGCTGCCGCCCGCTCCGGCAGCCCCGCGGAGCTGCGCAGCTCGTCGGCGTAGTGCACGGGATCGCCGAGCTCGAGGGTCCCGTCGTGATCCGCGGCCTCCTCCTGCAGGTCGGCCTCGAGGCCGCCCGTGAGGTCGTCGACGTCCTCGGGATCCAGGTCCGCGAGCCGGGCGCGCACGGCGGCGGCGAAGGCCCGGATGCGGGTGTCGAGGGTGGGATCTGCGGTGTTCACGGCTTCTCTCCGATCGTGCGGACGTTCGCGGGTGCGGGCACGGGGCCCTCGCCGGCGCCGCCGGCCTTCCGGGTGCGGTGGGTCGGCGTGGGGGCCGGCTCTCCGAGGAGCCCGCTCATGGCCGTGGCGAACGCGGCCCAGGTCGCGCGCTGCCCGGCGAGCAGCTCGCGGCCCTCGGGGTTGATCGCGTAGTACTTGCGGTGCGGTCCGCCCTCGGACGGCACCACGTAGCTCGAGAGCGCGCCGGCCGCGTAGAGACGGCGGAGCGTCCCGTAGACGGAGGCGTCGCCCACGTCGCCGAGGCCGGCGTCGCGGAGGCGCCGGACGATGTCGTAGCCGTACCCGTCGTCGTGCTGCACCACGGCGAGCACCGCGGTGTCGAGCGCGCCCTTGAGTAGCTGCGTGGTGTCCATCAGTCGATCTCTCTCATGCGTCGCACAGTATCACGCAGTGCGCGGTACCTCGGAGTGCCGTACAGGGCGGCGCGTCGGTGCCGTCGGCGGTGCGAGGATCGAGGCACACCGAGTCGGGAGCCGCCATGACCTCCACCCCCGCGGGCGCCGTCGCCCTGCCGCCCACGCGCGTGACCTACCCGGCGGGATCCGTCGCCTCCGAGGGCACCGTCCTCCGCGTCGACGACCTGGCCGACGGCACGCGCGCCGTCGTCCTCGACGCCACCGCGTGCCACCCCGTCGACGCGGCCTGGCCCGACCAGCCCGCCGACCGCGCGGTGCTCCGGGTGCGCGGCGCCGGGATCCAGGTGCTCGACTGCGTCGTCGGCGCGGCGTCGACGGATCCCGCGGAGGGCGCCGTGCTGCACGTCGGCTCCGGCGTCCCGGTGAAGAAGGGCGCGGAGGGCTGGTCGTTCGTCGCCGTGCACGTCGTGCCGGGCGGTGCCGACGTCCGCGTGGGCGACGCCGCCGAGGTCGCGGTGGATCCCGAGCACCGCCGCGCGCTGAGCGCCGGCCACACGGGCTGCCACCTGGCCTCCCTCGCCCTCGACCGCGCGCTCGCCGACGCGTGGACCAAGGACGTGCCGACGGATGCGCTCGGCGCCCCCGGCTTCGACGCGCTCGCCATCGACACGTCGCGCATCGCACCGTGGTCGTCCGTCGACACCTACCGCCTCGGGAAGTCGCTGCGGAAGAAGGGCTTCGTCCCCGCGATGCTCGTCGATCGACTCGACGAGGTGCGCGAGCACGTCGACGCCACGCTCGCCGGGTGGGTCACCTCGGGCGCCGCCGCGCGCATCGAGCGCGAGGGCGACCTGCTCACCTCGCGCCGCTCCTGGGTGTGCGAGCTTCCGGGCGGCACCGCGCGGATCCCCTGCGGCGGCACCCACCTCGCGGGCCTCGACGAGCTCGCGTCCGTCTCCGTCGACCTCGAGGCGGAGGAGGTCGACGGCGCCGTGGTGGTGCGGATGCGCACCACCTGCGTCGCCGCCTGAGCCACCCGGTCGGGGGACTCCGGTATCCCCGCACCTCCCGCGTCGGGTAGCGTGGTCAGGCGCCGTCCGGCCGACCGGCATCCTCGGTCCGGCGACGGCGCGGCGATGGAAAGTGGTATCGAACGTGGCAGCAACCCCCGCGACGAAGTGCTCGGTCTGCGGCAAGGCGAACCCCGTCGGCATGGCCACGGGCAACATCCTCGACCACGGCCGCAACCACGAGCGCTGCCCGGGATCCGGCAAGCCGCCGGCCGTCTCGACCAAGCCCGCCTCGGCGGCCGCGAAGTCGGGCACCGCCCCGTCGCGGAAGCCGGCGAGCGAGGCCGCGAAGCGCGAGCCGAGCCGCAAGACCACCCCGGCCAAGGCGGCCGGCCCCACGCGCGGCGTCACCGTGCGTCGCGTCGAGGTCGACACCGAGCGCCTGCGCCTGCGCGAGGAGAAGCTCGAGCGGATCCGCGTGCAGCGCGAGGAGGCGGCCCGCCGTCGCCTCGGCGACTACATCGTGCCGCTCGACGCCGACGGCCAGGAGGCCCCGGAGGCCGAGATCACGCTCGAGAGCATGGACGACGAGGCGCCGGCCCCGGTCGAGCCCGCCGCATCCGCCGAGTCCGACGTCGCGACCGCCGATGCCGCGGACGGCCGCCCCTCCGCCTAGCGCGTAGCGTGGCGCTCATGACAGAGCAGTCCACCGACCAGCCCACCACGTACCTCGGCCGCACCGGCGTGGAGGTCTCGCGCCTCTGCCTCGGCACCATGATGTTCGGCGCCTGGGGCGAGACCGACCACGAGAAGTCCATCCGCGTGATCCACCGCGCCATCGACGCCGGGATCACCTTCATCGACACCGCCGACATCTACGCGTACGGCGAGTCGGAGGAGATCGTCGGGAAGGCGATCGCGCAGTCCGGCCGCCGCGACGACCTCGTCCTCGCCACCAAGTTCTTCAACGGCATGAAGCCCGAGGCCAACCACCGCGGCGGCTCGCGCCGCTGGATCATGCGGGCCGTCGAGGACTCGCTGCGCCGCCTCGGCACCGACTACATCGACCTGTACCAGATGCACCGGCCGGACGAGCACACGGACATCGAGGAGACCCTCGGCGCCCTGACCGACCTGGTCACGCAGGGCAAGGTCCGCTACATCGGCTCCTCCACGTTCCAGCCGAGCCAGGTCGTCGAGGCGCAGTGGGTCGCGCGGGAGCGCGGCACCGCGCGGTTCGTCACCGAGCAGCCGCCGTACTCGCTGCTCACCCGCGGCATCGAGGCCGACCTCCTCCCCACCACCCAGCGCCACGGCATGGGCACGCTCGTCTGGAGCCCGCTCGCGGGCGGCTGGCTCTCCGGCAAGTACCGCGCGGGCCAGGAGATCCCGAAGACGCACCGCAACGACCGCGACCCGTCGCGCTACGACCCGTCCGACCCGAAGTTCGCGGCCGCCGACCAGCTGGGCGCCCTCGCCGACGAGCTGGGCGTGCCGCTCGTGCACCTCGCGCTGGCCTTCGTGCTCCGCCACCCGGCGGTGACCAGCGCGATCATCGGCCCGCGCACCATGGAGCAGCTCGAGTCCCAGCTCGACGCGGCCACCCTGGAGCTTGACGCCGCGACGCTCGACCGCATCGACGAGATCGTGCCGCCCGGCCTCAACGTGAACCCGGCCGACACGGGCTTCGCGAACTACTGGCTGGATCCCGCGAAGCGCCGCCGCTGATCCGACTCGGGAGCCGGCTCCGGGCAGTCCGCCCGCGGTCGGCTCCCCGTGCGCGTGGAGGCCCGGCCCGTAGGGTCGTCCCATGAGCCGCCGCACCCGCGAGCCCGTGTACGGGGCCGCCGTCGTCCTGGGCCGCGCGCTCTTCGGGTCGCTCCGTCTCCGGCTGGTCGCCGACGGGCTGGACCGCATCCCGGCCACCGGCGGCGCGGTCATCGCGATGACCCACTTCGGCTACCTCGAGTTCGCGCTCGTCGAGTGGGCGACTTGGCTGCACGATCGCCGCCGGATCCGCTTCATGGCGAAGAAGGGCGCGTTCGACACGCCCGGCGTGGGATGGGTGCTGCGCCGCATGCGCCACATCGAGGTCGACATGACCGCGGGTGCCGCCGCCTACGCGGACGCCGTCGCGGCCCTCCGGGCGGGCGAGCTCGTGGGCGTCTTCCCGGAGGCGGGCGTGAGCGCGTCCTTCCGCGTGCGGGAGCTCAAGACCGGCGCCGCGCGCCTGGCTTCCGACGCCGGCGTGCCGATCGTGCCCGTCGCCGTGTGGGGCGGGCATCGGCTGCTCACCAAGAACCGCCGCATCCGGATGCGCGACCGCGTCGGCGTGCCCGTGCACCTGCGCGCGGGGGAGCGGATCCCCGTGGCTCCCGACGCGGATCCGCGCGAGGTGACCGACGCCCTGCGCGACGGGCTGCAGCGACTGGTCGACGACCTCCAGTCCGCGTACCCGGTGGACGGCCGCGGCGCGTGGTGGCAACCGCGGCACCGGGGCGGCACCGCGCCGACGCCCGAGGAGGCCGCGGCGGCCGACGCGGAACGCGACGAGCGCCGTCGCGCGCAGGGGCGCTGAGTCGTGAGGCGCCGACCCGAGGGGACCCGCGGGGGGAATGAGACCGGCCCGGGCCTTCGAGGCCCGGGCCGGACTGCGCACGTGAACGTCTGTTACCCGCAGACGCACCGGCTGGTGCGGTACCGCTCACCCGAAGAGCCGTACCGGATGCCTCAACGGTAGCCGCGCATCCTGGTGATCCCCCGGCGCAGGCCGTAATGTACCCCGTTTTGGGGGAGAGCGCCTGTGTCCGTCGTTTGGGGGACCCAGTACAGTTGCGGACCCTCTCGACGGGTCCCGCGGAGCCGCCCGGTCGGACCGGTCAGGCGGATCGGACCGGTTCGGCCAGCGGCGAGCGCTCGAGGCCGGGCGCCGGGGGAGCGGTGGGATCGGCGTCCACGGCGCGGATCCGGTTGCCCGCGTCCACGTGCACCACGCGGGGCTCGAACGCCCGCGCCTCCTCCGTGGTCATCTGGCCGTACGCGATGAGGATCACCACGTCGCCGACGTCCACGAGGTGCGCTGCCGCGCCGTTGATCCCGAGCACGCCGCTGCCGCGCTCGCCCGCGATCGTGTACGTGTCGAGACGGGCGCCGTTGGTCACGTCGACGATGCTGACGCGCTCGCCCACGAGGATGTCGGCGGCGTCGAGCAGGTCGCGGTCGACCGTCACGGAGCCCACGTAGTGCAGGTCGGCGTGCGTCACCGTGGCGCGGTGGATCTTCGCGGTCATCATGGTGCGCAGCATGCGTGCTCCTCTGCTCGGGCGGCGTGCCTGCCTGCCTGGGCGGAGCACGGTGATCGACGAGGCGATCACGTGGGCAACGCGCGCGGACGGGCGGATGTTCCGGCGGGCGCCGGATCCGCGGCCGCGCGGGGCCCTCGGCGAGTGTACGAGACGGGCGCGAGGACGGCGGACAGGGCCGTGGCCGTGCCGCCCGGGCTAGGCGCGCCGCCGACCGGAGGCCACGCTGGGGAGGGGACCCGACCCGACCACACCCACGGAGGCACCAGTGGCACGACGCGACACGGCCGGCACCATCGATGGCCGGCCGGACGAGGACGACGCGCGCAAGCCCGACTCCCCGACGGACATCGAGAAGCCCTCCTGGCAGTACGTCCTCCGGAAGACCCTGCGCGAGTTCGCATCCGACCAGTGCACCGACATCGCGGCGTCGCTCACCTACTACGCGGTGCTGTCGCTGTTCCCCGCGCTCATCGCGATCATCTCGCTGCTCGGCGTGTTCGGGCAGGGGCAGGAGACGGTGGACGCGGTGACGGAGGTCCTCGCGCCCATCGCCCCGGATGCGGTCACGCTGCTCGCCCCCGTCATCCAGGGCTTCGTCGAGTCGCCCGCCGCCGGCTTCGCCCTCGTCTCCGGCATCGTGCTCGCCATCTGGTCGGCCTCCGGCTACGTCGGCGCCTTCAGCCGGGCGATGAACCGCATCTACGAGGTCCCCGAGGGGCGCCCGTTCCTCACGCTCAAGCCCACGCAGCTCGCCGTGACCGTCATCGGGATCGTGATCCTGCTCGTGTGCGCGCTCATCGTCGCCATCTCCGGCCCGGTCACCGAGGCGATCGGCGCCGCGCTCGGCGTCGGCCCGACCGTGCAGATCGTGTGGTCCATCGCCAAGTGGCCGGTGCTCGCCCTCGCGATCGTGCTGCTCATCGCGATCCTCTACTACGCGACCCCCAACGCGAAGCAGCCGAGGTTCCGCTGGCTCAGCGTGGGCGCCGCCATCGCGCTCGTCGTCCTCGTCGTCGCGAGCGTCGGATTCGCGTTCTACGTCACGCAGTTCGCGAGCTACGCGAAGAACTACGGCGCGCTCGCGGGCGTCGTCGTGTTCCTGCTGTGGCTCTGGATCGCGAACCTCGCGCTCCTGTTCGGGGCGGAGTTCGACGCGGAGCTCGAGCGCGGGCGCCAGCTCCAGGCCGGCATCGCCGCCGAGGAGACGCTGCAGCTGCCGCCGCGCTCGACCGTCGTCAGCGACAAGAAGGCCGCCGCCGAGCGCGAGGACGTGAAGCGCGGCCGGGCGATCCGCGAGCGGCACGACCGCGCCGGGCGTCTCGGCCGGGGCGCCGCGGGAGACGACGACTGATCCGTCCCGCGGGCCCGCGCGTCACCGGTCCTTGATCTCGTCGTACGCCGCGAGTGCCCGCTGCCGGGACTCCTTCAGGTCGACGATCGGCGTGGGGTAGGCCGCGAGCCCGCCGTCGGCCTCGGCGTCCGCGTGGTCCTCCGCGCTCGCGACGAGGTCGCCCATCGCCTTCCACGGCTCGTGCACGACGTCCCGGGGCGCGTGCGCGAGCTCGGGCACGTAGGAGCGGATGTACTCGCCGGACGGGTCGAACTTCTGCCCCTGCAGCACCGGGTTGAACACGCGGAAGTACGGGGCGGCGTCGGCGCCGGATCCCGCGACCCACTGCCAGCTGGCGGCGTTGTTCGCCGCGTCCGCGTCGACGAGCGTGTCCCAGAACCACTGCTCGCCATGGCGCCAGTCGATCAGCAGGTTCTTGATGAGGAACGACGCCACCACCATCCGCACGCGGTTGTGCAGGTGGCCGTCCTTCCAGAGCGCGCGCATGCCGGCGTCGACCAGCGGCACGCCCGTCTCGCCCCGCTGCCACGCGCCGAGCGTCTCGTCGGTCGGCTCCTCCCACGGGAACGCGTCGAAGCGCGGCACGAAGTTCCGGGTCGCGAGATCCGGCTGGTGGTACAGCAGGTGGTAGCTGAACTCCCGCCAGCCGAGCTCCGAGAGGAACTTGGTGGCGTTGACCTCGTCGCCGCCGAGCTTCTTGCCGCGCGTGCGCTGGATCCGGTGCCACACCTGGAACGGGCTCACCTCGCCCCAGCGCAGGTGCGCCGAGAGCCGCGAGGTCGTCATCGCCGCCGGCTCGTCCCGCTGGGCGGCGTAGTCCTCGAGCTCGTGGTGCACGAAGTCCTCGAGGCGCTGGAGCCCAGCTGCCTCGCCCGGATCGCAGGCCGCGCGGAGGCCGGCGGCCCAGTCCGGCTTCGTGGGCAGCAGCTCCCAGCCGTCGAGGTCGTCCGAGCGGGGCGCCGTCCGCGGCGCGTCCAGCTCGTGCGGCGCGGGCAGGGGCTTCCGCGGCTCCTCGCGCTCCTGCGCGGTCTTCCAGAAGGGCGTGTAGACGCGGAACGGCTCGCCCTGCTTGTTCGTCACCGTCCATGGCTCGACGAGCAGCGAACCCTGGAAGCTGCGGACATCGAGGCCGCGATCGCCGAGGTCCTTCTTGATGGCGGTGTCGACCGCGATCTCCGCGCCGCCGTAGCGCCGGTTCCACAGCACCGCGCCGGCGCCGACCTCCTCGACGACGTCGTCGAGGACCTCCGAGGCCGCCCCGCGTCGCAGCACGAGCGGGGAGCCGAGGTCCCGGAGCGACTCCGCGAGGCGCGACAGGCTCATGTGCAGCCACCAGCGGGCGGCGCCGCCGAGCGGACGGATCCCCTCGCTCTCCTCGTCGAGCACGTACAGCACCACGATCGGCTCGCCGCGCTCGACGGCCGCGTGCAGCGCGGGGTTGTCGGCCACGCGGAGGTCGTCGCGGAGCCACACGATGCTCGGGCCGTGCGCCGCGTCGGCGCCGTCCCGATCGGCGGATCCGCGGTCGGGGGCGTCGTCGTCGCTCATGCATCGAGCCTAGGACGGGGCCTCGCGGCCGACCGGCCCGGGTCCGCTTCGCGCGTGGGGCTCGGCGGCACGTAATATCGCACATGGCAGTGCGCGTCCGTCCGGGTCCGACCGCCCACCCGAGACCCGCCGTCGTCGAGAGGCCCATGGACAACCGAAGCACGCCCCTGCCCCCGCCTGAGCGCCCCGGGACCCCCGCACGCGACGCCGTGTCGGCGGTCGTCGTGGCGGGCGACGCCGGATCCACGATCGCGGCCACCCTCACGTCCATCCTCGGGCAGACCCTCCCGCCGCAGCGCGTGGTCGTCGTGGTCGCCGGCAGCCGCGATGACACCTTCGCCGTGGCGCGGACCTTCAACGGACGCCATGAGCGCGCCCTGCCCGGCGCGGATCCCGCCCGCACGACGGTCACGGTCATCGACCGAGGGCCGCGGGAGGGCTCCCTCCGATCCGCCTACGGCTTCGCCCTCCGGCTGGTCGGCGATGCGGGACGCGTGCTGCTCGTCTCGCCGGACGCCGAGCTGCAGCCCGACGTGCTCGAGCTCCTCACCGCCGCCCTCGACCGCGATCCCGGCGCCGGTTCGGTGTCCGCCTCCCTCGACCCGCGGCCGAGCGGATCCCACGGCCCCCTCGCGGGCGCGCTCCGGCTCCTGCAGCGCCACTGGGCCATGGGCGCCGTCGAGACCGGCACCGACCTCGGCCTCACCGGGCCGGTGCCGCTCGCGCCTGCGTCGCTCCTCCGGCTCCCCGAGCACGACCCCGGTTCGTCGTCGGCCGGGACGTCGGAGGGGATCCTCACGGACCTCCTCGCCGGGGACGACCGCTCCGTCCTCGTCCCCGGCGCGCGCGCCCGTGTCGACACCTCCGTCACCTGGGGGACGATGCGCGAGCGACGCGACCGGTGGGGCGCCCATGTCGCCCGGCTGGCGCGCGGCGGGTCGTCCGCCGACGTCGGTGACCGGCGTCGCGCGCGGCTGGCGTCCCTGCGGATCGGCGTCGGGCCCGTCCTCCGGTTCGCGGCCTACGCGCTCGTGGCGCTCTACCTGGCTGCCGCCGGGATCCAGGGGATGCTGGAGCCCGCGTGGTGGTGGGCCGTCCCCGTCGTGGCGCGGCTGCCGCTGCACATCCGCACCCTCCGGCGGATCCGCGAGCGCAGCGCCGCCGACGTCGTCTTCGGCGCGACGTTCCTCCCCCTGGAGGCCGCCGAGGCGGCCTACGGCGTCTCCCGGATCCGCGACGGCCTGCACAGGCTGGCGCACCGCGGTCGCCGCCGCGGGCCGGCCCCGGCCGAGGCGGTGCCGCCCTTCTCCCTGGTGGATGCGGTCGCCGTCGCCGTCGTGGCCCTGGTCGTCGGCGTCGTCCTCGCCGCGGCCGAGGTCGGTGGTCCCGCGTCGGCCATGCTCACGGCGACGGTCGGCTGGGCGGCATGCGTCGTGACCGCCGCGGACCTCGTCATGGCGCTGCTGCGCCTGCTCGTCGCCCACGGCGGACCGTTCGCCCGTCCGGGTGCCTCGGGCGGATCCGCGGCCTAGGCCTCGGCGACGCTCCCGCGCAGCTTGTCGGTGAGCTCGCGCAGCGTGTTCAGCTCGTCCTGCGTGAGGGCGCCGCCCACGGTCGAGGCGATGGATTCCATGTGCACGCGCGCGACCGCGCGGAAGGCCGCGTCGCCGGCGTCGGTGAGACGCACGATGGTGGCCCTCCCGTCGCTCTCGTCGCCGCACTTGACGACCAGGCCCCGCGCCACGAGGCGGTCGATGAGGCGGCTCACGCTGGGCTGGGTGAGCAGCACGTGCTGGTTCAGGTCGCGCAGGCGCAGGCGCCCCTCGGGCTGCCGCGAGATGTTGAACAGCACGTCGTACTCGTTGAACGAGAGCTCGCGGCTGGGGAACTCGGCGGTGAGGCGGCGCATGACGCTGACCTGCGCGCGGAAGAGCGACTCCCAGGCCCGTACGGCGTCCGCTGTCTCGCCCACCAGGCCTCCTCGTCCGGTGCGCATCGCGATGGGGATCGGGCGCACGTCGTGGGGCCGAGTCTACTGAGCGCGACGCGGGAGGCCGCCGCGTCGGATCCGGGCCGGACATGACTGAGGGCCGACCCCAGAGGCATGGGGCCGGCCCTCTCCCTTGCACCAGGAGTGTCCTGCAATCACATTCCGTCTCCACCGCCACAGCAAACGATGGGGACGAGAAGACTGTATAACGATCCCGTAACGCCCCGCTACCCGGAAGCGCCCCGACGAGCTGGGAGATCGCCTACAGCTCCGCAAGGGCCGGCTGAGGGCCCGCGGGCGCCTCAGAACAGGTCGGGCGACTGCGTGCTGGCGTGGTGGACGGCGACGTCCGCGTGGCGGTCGAAACGGTAGCCCGCGCCGCGCACCGTGCGGACGATCTCCTCGTAGCGGCCGAGCTTGGAGCGCAGGCGGCGGACGTGGACGTCGATGGTGCGCTCGTTCGGCACGTCATCCCCGTCGGCGGCGGACCACAGGGAGGCGATGATCTCGGATCGCTCGATGGTGCGTCCCTCGCGGAGCACCAGGTACTGCAGGAGCTCGAACTCCTTGTAGGTGAGCGGGGCGGTCTCGCCATCGAGGACGACGCGCTTCCGCGAGAGGTCGACCGTCACGCCGCCGGCGACGCGGTCCTCGTCCTCGGGCTGCTCGCGGTGCTGGGCGACGGCGGCCGGATCCTGCAGGGCGAGGCGGACCACGTCGATGTCGCGGCCGCCCGCGCCCTCCGGCGCGAGGGCGACGGCGGCGTGGGTCTCGACGCCGGGGGCGAGCTCCGCGGCCAGGCGCTTGAGCGCGGCGACGACGGTGCCGAGGTCGGTGCCGGCCGTGGCCGCCTTGAGCTCGTCGAGTCCGACGTAGATGGCGAAGCCCCGCGCCTCGGTGCCCTCGGGCACCGCGCGGAGGCGGGCGGGGCGGGTGGGAGCGGACGCCGGAGCGGTCGCGGCGGAGGGCGTCGGATGTGCGGGGACGGGCTGGGGGCGGCGGAGCGGCGCCGCCGCTCGGAGCACGGGCGCGGTGGGGGCGGATCGGAGGGGGGTGCGGGCGGGGTCGATGGTCGCGAGAGACATGGCGGGAGTCCTTGTGATGATGCGGGTGCGGCGCAGCTGGAGTGCGCGGGACCTCAGGGGAGTGCGAGACGCCTCAGGGGGCGGATGCGCCGGATGCGGCGGGGAGGGTCGGCGACGGACGCGTCGCGGGACCGCTCAGGCGAAGGCGGCGGGTCAGGCCGACATTCGACAGGACATCGCGACACGGCCGGGCATCATCATGCCGGCGACTCCCGAGGCCTCGGAGGAGGTCAGGACGTGCGCGTTCAGAGTCATGGGGAGAGCTTGCACGGATCCGTGCGCCCGTGTCAACAGGAGGGGCTGGAATCGTGCGGGACGCGCAGGAATCGTGCGTGCACGCACAGCGGCGCCCGTCCCCGAGGGGAGCGGGCGCCGGGCGGAGCGGGGACGCGGGTCAGTGGGCGGCGGTGCCGTACAGGCGGTCGCCCGCGTCGCCGAGGCCCGGGATGATGTAGCCCACCTCGTCGAGCTTCTCGTCGAGGGCGCCCAGCACGATGGTGACCTCGCGGCCGGCGGTGGCCTCCTCGACCGCCTTGAGCCCCTCGGGCGCGGCGATGAGGCAGATGCACGTGACGTCGACGGCCCCGCGGTCGAAGAGGTACTCGATGGCGGCGATGAGGGATCCGCCCGTCGCGAGCATCGGGTCGACGACGAAGCACTGCCGGTTGGAGAGGTCGGTGGGCAGGCGCTCGGCGTAGATGTCCGGCTGCAGCGTCTCCTCGTTGCGCACCATGCCGAGGAAGCCGACCTCGGCGCTGGGCATGAGGCGCATGAGGCCGTCGAGCATGCCGAGGCCCGCGCGGAGGATGGGGACCACGAGCGGCTTCGGGTCGCTCAGCGTGAGGCCCTCGGCGGGCGCGACCGGGGTCTGCACCGTGATGGTCTCGACGCGGACGTCGCGCGTGGCCTCGTAGGCGAGCAGGGTGACGAGCTCGTCGGCCAGGCTGCGGAACACGGGGGAGGGGGTGGTGCGGTCCCGCAGCGCCGTCAGCTTGTGCGTGATGAGCGGGTGGTCGGCTACGTGGACTCGCATAGGCTCCATTCAATCAGCAAGGGGGAACGCGATTGGACCTCCACGTGCCCGGCGACGTCGATCGCTGGATGGCCGTGGCGCTCGACGAGGCCCGGGCCTGCGCGGCCACCGGCGACGTCCCCGTGGGCGCGGTCGTCGTGGACGCGGCGGGCGTCGTCATCGGGCGCGGGCGCAACCTCCGCGAGGCGCGTCAGGACCCGACGGCGCACGCCGAGGTGGAGGCGCTGCGGGAGGCCGCGGCGACCACCGGCGACCGGCACCTCGTCGGGACGACCCTCGTGGTCACGCTCGAGCCGTGCGTCATGTGCGCCGGCGCGATCCTCGCGGCCCGGGTGCCGCGCGTGGTGTTCGGCGCGTGGGACGAGAAGGCCGGCGCCGCCGGATCCCTCTACGACGTGCTGCGCGACCGGCGGCTGCCGCACCGCGCGGAGGTGTTCGCGGGCGTGCGGGCGTCCGAGTGCGCCGCCGTGCTCGACGCGTTCTTCGCGGCGCGGCGCGCGGGGGACTGACCGCCCGGCGCCGCGTGGCGGGGGAGCGGGCGCGGCTCAGCGCGTCGCGACCCGCACGTCGGGCTCGAGGTAGATCACGCGGGCCACGGGGACGGCCTCGCGCACCCGGCGCTCGATCGCGTCGATCCCGGCCGCGACGTCACCCAGCGACGTCGTGGCGGGCATCGCGATCTTCGCGGCGACGAGCAGCTCGTCCGGGCCGAGGTAGAGCGTCTTCATGTGGATGATCGACTCGGCCTCGTGGCCCGCGGTGATGGCGGCGCGGATGGCCGCGAGGTCGGGCTTCGAGGCGCCCTCGCCGACGAGCAGGCTGCTCATCTCGACCCCGAGGACCACGGCGACGGCCACCAGCAGCACGCCGATGAGCAGGGTGCCGATGCCGTCGTAGATCCCGTCGCCGGTGAGGATCGACGCCGTCACGCCGAGGAGCGCGAACACCAGGCCGGACAGCGCGGCCGTGTCCTCGAGCAGCAGCACGGGGAGCTCGGGGCTCTTGGCGCGACGCACGAACTGCACCCACGTCTGCGTGCCGCGCAGCGGGTTCGACTCCTTGACGGCCGTGCGCAGCGAGAACGACTCCAGGCCGATGGCGATGAGCAGCACGACGATCGGCAGCCACGGCACGTCGAGCGGTTCCGGGTGCTCGATCTTGTGGATGCCCTCGTACAGCGAGTACACGCCGCCGACCGAGAACAGGATGATCGAGACGATGAACGCGTAGACGTAGCGCACGCGGCCGTAGCCGAAGGGGTGCTCCTCGTCCGCGATGCGCTTGGCGCGCTTGCCGCCGATGAGCAGCAGGATCTGGTTGCCCGAGTCGGCGAGCGAGTGCACGCCCTCCGCGAGCATCGAGGACGAGCCCGAGAAGAAGGCGGCGACGAACTTCGTGATCGCGATGCCGACGTTGGCGGCGAGGGCGGCGAAGATCGCCTTGCTGCCGTGGGATTCGCTCAAGGCGGGACCTCCTCGACCGGCGAGGCGGCTCGGGCCGCCCGGGCGCGCGTGCCCCGGTCGGTTCAGCCTAGCCACGCGCCCGGCGTCGCCGACCGCCCCGATCGGGCGACGCCCGGTCCCTAGGATCGGGGCATGCCCGACGCCTCCCGCCCCGACCCGTCCGCTCCCGCCGCTCCCGCCGAGGTCGTGCGCCTCCCGTCGCTCGCCATGCTCGGCACGGGATCCATGAACGGCGCCATCCTCGGCGGGCTGCTGCAGCCGGGCGTCGAGGTCGACGGCGACGTGCGCGTGACCACCCGTTCGGCCGCCAGCGCCGCGGCGCTCGACGAGCGGGACGGCGTCGCCGCGTCGAGCGTCGAGGACGACCCCGACGCGAACCGGCGCGCGGTGCGCGGGGCGCGCGTCGTGGTCGTGGGCGTGAAGCCGCACATGGTCCCCGACCTGCTGCGCGAGATCGCGGGCGACCTGGATCCCGGCGCGCTCGTGGTCAGCGTCGCGGCCGGCGTGACGATCGCCACCTTCGAGTCCCTGCTGCCGGAGCACGTTGCCGTGCTGCGCTCGATGCCGAACACGCCGTCGCTCGTCGGCCGCGGCGTCACGGGGCTCGCCGCGGGCACGCGCTCGAGCCTCGACGACCTGGCGCTCGCCCATGCGGTGTTCGCGACGGTCGGCGACGTGGTGGAGGTGCCCGAGGAGCGCATCGACGCGCTCAGCACGATCTCCGGATCCGGCCCCGCCTACGTCTTCCTGCTCATCGAGGAGCTGACCCGCACGGCCGAGGCGAAGGGCTTCAGCCCGGACGAGGCGCGCGTGCTCGTGCAGGGGACCTTCCGCGGCGCCGTCGAGCTGCTCGCGGCGTCGGACGACGAGCCCGCCGAGCTCCGCCGTCGGGTCACGAGCCCGAAGGGCACGACCGAGCGAGCCGTCGAGGTGCTGCAGGCAGCGGACCTGTCCGGCCTGTTCGACCGGGCGACCGACGCCGCGCTCGCCCGGGCCCGCGAGCTCGCGGCCGGCTGACGCGCAGCGCCCGCCGCGCCCCACCCGATCAGGACAGCGAGGCGAACCGCTCGATGTCGGCCGAGGTGCCCGACACGATGATGAGGTCGTGGTTGGAGACGACGGTCTCCGCGGTCGCGTAGGTGAACGGCTTCCCGGGCGTCTTCACGCCGACCACCGTGATCCGGTAGCGCCGGCGCACCGACGACTCCGCGAGCGCCATGCCGCGGATCGGCTTCGGCGGGTACATCTTCGCGAGCACGAAGTCGTCGTCGAACTCGATGAAGTCGAGCATCCGGCCGGACACCAGGTGGGCAACGCGCTCGCCCGCCTCCGCCTCCGGGTAGATGACGTGGTTGGCGCCGATGCGCTCGAGGATCTTGCCGTGCGACTGGCTGATCGCCTTGGCCCAGATCTGCGGGATCTTGAGGTCCACCAGGTTCGCGGTGATGAGCACGCTCGCCTCGATGGACGAGCCGACCGCGACGACCGCGATCGAGAAGTCCTTGGCGCCCAGCTGCTGCAGCGCCTCGATGTTGCGCGCGTCGGCCTGCACGGCGTGCGTGACCCGGTCGGACCACTTCTGCACGAGGCCCTCGCTCGCGTCGATCGCGAGCACCTCGCGGTCGAGCCGCGCGAGCTGCCCGGCGGTCGCGGCGCCGAAGCGGCCGAGCCCGATGACGAGCACGGGGGCGTTGTGGGGGATGCGTTCGCCCATGGGGGCCTCTCTGATCCGGTCGGTGCGGGATGGGACGGGTGGGTCGGTGCGCGTCGCCGGCTCAGCCGACGATGGGCCGCTCCTCGGAGCGCTGGAAGAGCTGCCGGCGGGTGCTCGCGGCGAGCGCCGCCGCGAGGGTCACGGTGCCGACGCGCCCCAGGAACATGGTGGCCGCGAGCACGTACTTCGCGGGATCCGTGGCCTCGGCCGTGAAGCCCGTGCTGAGTCCCGAGGTGGCGAACGCGCTGATGGCGTCGAAGAGCACGTAGTCGAGGCGCTCGCCGGAGATCTGGAGCAGCACGATGCTGCTGAGGGCCACCGTCGTCGCGCCCCACAGCACGATGCTCACCGCGAGGCGGAGCACGTCGCTCGGGATGCGGCGCTCGAACACCTCCATGGACTCGCTGCCGCGGGCCTCGGCGAACGCCGCGAGGAACAGGATCGCGAGGGTGGTGACCTTGATGCCGCCGGCCGTGGACGCGGATCCGCCGCCGATGAACATGAGCATGTCCGTGACCAGCAGGCTCGCGTTCCCGAAGTCGCCCATGTCGAGCGTCGAGAAGCCGCCGGAGCGCGTCATGACCGAGAGGAACAGCGCCTGGAAGCCGTGCTGGACGGGATCCATGCGCGCGAACGTCTTCTCGTTGTCCCACTCGAGCACGACGTAGGCCAGCGTGCCCAGCACGATGAGGATGAGCGACGTCCACAGCGTGAGCTTCACGTGCACGGAGAAGCGCCGCGGCTTCCGCCAGCCGCGGTAGACGGCGTAGATGACGGGGAAGCCGATGCTGCCGAGGAAGACGCCGACCATGAGCAGGCTGAGGAACCAGTAGTCCTGGTGGTACAGCTCGAACCCGGCCTCGCTGAAGATGAAGCCCGTGTTGGTGAAGGCCATGAGCGAGTAGTAGAAGGAGTCGAGCGCGGCCTGGCCGACGGGGATCCCCTCCAGCAGGATGCGCGGGAACAGCAGCACCGCGATGGACAGCTCGATCACGAGCGCGCTGATCGCGACCGTGAGCAGCAGCGTGCCGATCTCGCCGAGCTTCACGGCCTGGCCCTCGGCGACGGGTCCGTGGTGGATCCTCAGCGGGTTGCTGTCGCTCGCCGCCATGAGCCTGGCCTTGAGCCCGAGCCGGCGGGACACGATGAGCCCCATGATCGACGCGAGCGTGAGCACGCCGATGCCGCCGATCTGCACGCCGAGCGCGATGAAGGCGTGCCCGAGCGGGGTCCAGTACGTCGCCATGTCGACGGTGGCGAGGCCCGTGACGCAGATGGCGGACACGGCCGTGAAGAGCGCGTCGGCGAAGGGCGCGGTGCCGCCGGCGGACGTCATGCCGGGGAGCATGAGGATCGTCGTGAGCGTGAGGACGAGCGCCGCGAAGATGAGGATCGCGAAGCGGGCCGGCGTGGAGTGCGCGAAGTAGTCGAGGAAGTCCCGGATGCGCCCGAGGAGGGGACGCCCGTGATCCGGCCTGCCGCGCATGGTCCCCTGTCCGCTCGGAGGCCTGTCGGCCCGGTTCGTCATGGTACTGCGAGCGCGCGACGGAATAGCCTTCGGGGATGGCTGACATCTTCGACGTCGTGGGGGATCCCACCCGCCGCGACCTCCTCCGCGTGCTGCTCGACCGACGCGCGGTGCCCGAGGCTCCGACGGGGGAGATCAGCGTCTCGGAGCTCGTGCAGACACTCGCGATCAGCCAGCCGACCGTCTCCAAGCACCTGCGCGTGCTGCGCGACATCGGGCTCGTCTCCGTGCGCGAGGAGGGGCAGCACCGCTACTACCGGCTGGAGCCCGCGCCGCTGGAGGCGCTGGACGCGTGGGTGGCGCCCTTCGTCGGCGAGGGCCGCGACCCCGGCCTCGACGACGCGCACGCGGATCCGGACACGGGGCTGCTCGGCGGCGGGCTGTCCGCGGATCCCGACGGCGAGGACGACGGCGATCCGGCCGGCTACCCGTTCGCCGCGTCCCTCGGCCGAATCTGGGCCGACACCCGGTACCAGGCGGCCGCCGCCGTGCACGACGCGACGCGCGTCGCGGGCTCCGCGGGGCAGGCGGGGCTCGGCCGGCTGCGCGCACGGAAGGCGGGGAACGGGCGGGACGCGTGAGGCAGGATGTGACACGATGGACACGCGTCCATCCGGACCCCTAGAATCGCGCACCAGCGCCCGCATCGCGGGGGCCATGAGGTCCGTGAGCCGGTCACGCAGAACGAGGAGTCGATCCGCCCATGTCGCGTGACCTGTCCGACGTCCGATTCCTCACGGTGGCCGAGGTGGCCGAGATGATGCGCGTCTCCAAGATGACCGTCTACCGCCTCGTGCACTCGGGCGACCTGCCCGCCATCCGCTTCGGCCGTTCGTTCCGCGTGCCCGAGTCCGCCGTGCTCGCCGCGATCGACCCGTCGAACGCCCTGCCCGGCCAGCCCGGGGAGGCCGCGCGTCACTCCGGCATGTCGGATGTCGGCTAGACTCCTCTGAGGCTATTTTCCGCGGGTCACCAGAGCCCGCGTGTTCCGTCCGGCAACAGATGAGGTGCCCCTATGGGTTCAGTGATCAAGAAGCGTCGCAAGCGCATGGCGAAGAAGAAGCACCGCAAGCTGCTTCGCAAGACGCGCCACCAGCGTCGCAACAAGAAGTAGCGCGGACGCGTCCACGAGGACGCAGCACGTGAAGGAGAGGACGCCGACCCGGTGACGGGGCGGCGTCCTCTTCGTGCGTGCGGGGTCGCCCAGCGGGCGGCGATCGGCAGCCCGGCGGGTCAGCGCCTGGCGGTTCAGCGCCCGGCGGATCCGTCCGCCTGCGCGGCCTCGCGGCGCACGCGCCGACGCGCGTCGCGGATGCTCTGGCGTCGGAGCCGCATGGACGGCCAGCCGGACCCGCGCGCGTGGGCCGCGAGGGCCTGGTCCGGGTTGACGGCCACCGGGTGCCCGACGAGCGAGAGCAGCGGGATGTCGTGGCGCGAGTCGGAGTACGCCCAGCACTCGGCGGCGTCGGCGCCCGTCCGCGCGAGGAGCCCCCTGGCGGCGGCGGCCTTGTGCGCGCCGTGCAGGAACTCGCCCTCGAGGCGGCCCGTGTACGCGCCGTCGCGCACCTCGAGCGCGCTGCCCAGCGCGCCCGTGAGGCCGAGGCGTCGGGCGATCACGTCGGCGAGGAACGACGGGGACGCCGTGACCAGCCAGACCTGGTGGCCCTTCGCGAGGTGCTCCTGCGCGAGGCCGAGCGTCTCCGGCCAGACCATCGGCGCGGTGTGCCGCTCGTAGATGTCGTCCGCGAGCGCGGCCATGTCGGCGACCGTGACGCCGGTGACGACCTCGAGGCCGCGGGCGCGGGCCGACGCGAGGTGCCGGTCGTTCTCGCCGCGCGCCTTGAAGCGCGCGTGCTTCCAGCCCGCGCCCACCATGTCGCGCACCGTGAGGAGGCCGGCCGCGCGGAGCCCGCGCACGAGGTGGAACACGCTCGCGCCGTGGATCAGGGTGTTGTCCACGTCGAAGAACGCGAGGATCGGGGTGCCCGCCTGCTCGACCATGATCGGGTCAGCGTAGGCGACGCTCCTGGGCCGGGGCGCCGGGCATGGGGCCGGATGCGCTCGCCTACGCTGGGCGGATGAGCGCAACGGTCCTCACCCTCGTCGGCAAGCCCGGCTGCCATCTCTGCGACGACGCGCGCGAGGTGGTGACGCAGGTGCTCGGGGGCCTCGACGCGACGCGTGCCGCGGAGGTGACGCTCGAGGAGCGCAGCATCCTCGACGACCGGGCGCTCGCCGACCGGTACTCGGAGGAGATCCCCGTGCTCCTCATCGACGGGCGCGTGCACAACTACTGGCGCATCGACGCCGACCGGCTGCGGCGGGCGCTCGACGCGCGCTGACCCGACGCGCGCCGACCCGGCACCCCGCCCGCGGATAGGGTCGGAGCATGACCCTCCGCCACGTCGTCTCCTGGAAGCTCGCCGACCGCGATCCCGCCGCCCTCGAGCGCGACGCCGCCCGCGTCACGGAGGCGCTCGGGACGCTGCCCGGCCTCGTGCCCGGCATCCGCTCGTTCCAGCTGGGGCGCGACGTCGTCGGATCCGCGCGCAGCCACGACGTCGTGCTCATCGCCGACTTCGACGACCGGGCCGGGCTCGACGCGTACGACGCGCACCCCGAGCACCAGCGCGTCGCCGCCCTCGTGCGCAGCCTGGTGGCCTCCGCGGCATCGGTCGACTTCGAGGTCTGACGTCAGCGGCGACGAGGGCGCGGGCGGCCGCACGGCACCGGCGCCCGGGCCCGCTCCCCGACGGCGCGTGACGCTCGCGCAGGTCGCGGAGCGCGCCGGCGTCTCGCGCTCCGCGGTGTCCTTCGCGCTCACCGGGCGGACCGACCAGCGGCTCTCGACGGAGACGATCGCGCGGATCCAGCACGCGGCCGCGGAGCTCGGCTACCGCCCGAACATGACCGCCCGGACGCTGCGCACCGGCCGCTCGGGCACCGTGGCGCTCGTCTCGGACTTCGTCAGCAGCACGTCGCACGCGAACTCGATGGTGCGCGGCGCGCTCGACGCGCTGCGGGAGCGCGACACGATCCTCTTCACCGTGGACACGCAGGGCGACGACCGGCAGGAGGAGCAGCTGCTCGAGAGCCTGCTCGGCCGGACCATCGACGGCGTGCTCTACGCGTCGATGTTCACGCGCGTCGTGCGGACGCCCGCGCTGCTCGACCAGGTGCCGCACGTGCTGCTCAACTGCGTGCCGGACACCGGCGTCGCCCAGGCCGTGGTGCCGGACGAGGAGGCCGCGGGATCCGACGCCGCCCGGGCGCTCCTCGACCACGGGCACCTCGACCGGATCTGGTTCGTCGGCAGCTTCCCCGCCGGCGTGACCGGCGGATCGCCCTGGCGCGGATGGGCGCCGGTCGCGCTCGCGGAGCGGCTGGCGGGCGTCCGACGCGCGCTCGCCGACGCGGGGGCGGTGCTCGCCGGCGTGCAGGAGGTGGCGCACGACTGGGACATCGACGACGGGCGCGACGCCGTCGCCCGGCTGCTGTCGACGGGAGCGCGCCCGAGCGCCCTGGTCTGCGCGAACGACCCCATCGCCGCGGGGGCCTACCAGGCGCTGCACCGCGCGGGGCTCCGGGTGCCGGAGGACGTGTCCGTGGTCGCGTTCGACGGCAGCGCGATCAGCCGCGCGCTGGATCCGCCGCTCGCCTCCGTCGCGCTGCCCCAGCTCGAGCTCGGACGCCTCGCCGTCGAGCTGCTCTTCGACCGCGCCGCGGAGCCGGCTGTGCACCGCGTGCCGATGGCGCTGATCGCGGGCGGGTCGATCGGCCCGGTGCGTTGAGGCTTCTCGGGAGACGCACGGACACGAAGCGCTAGATCGTTGTAGCATCCTGTCCGCGCGTCCGGTACCCGACCGGGTCGCGATCTCTCACGCATACGAAGGAGTATGGGATGACTGCTGTCGATGGGGCCCGCACGGCCCCGAACGCCTGGTGGGTGGGCTTCGTGTGCGGCATGGCGACGTTCGTCGACGCCGCCGCCACGACGGGCGTGGGCATCGCGCTCGTGCTCTTCCTCGCGCCGCCCTCGGGAGGGCCCGGTCTGTCGGGTCCCGAGGTCGGCTACCTCACCGCCGTGCTCACCGCGGGAGTCGCGGCCGGCTCGCTCCTCGGCGGGTGGGCGGGCGACCGGTTCGGCCGGCGCCGCGTCTTCCTCGTCACGATGACGCTGATCGTCATCGGATCCGCCACGCCGTTCCTCGGCGTCTCGTCCGCGGCGCTGCTGCCCGGGATCGCGCTCATCGGCCTCGGCGTCGGCGCGGACCTGCCGGTGGCGCTCGCCACCATCTCGGAGGCGGCCACGGACCGGAACCGCGGCAAGATCCTCGTGTTCTCGAACCTGCTCGGCGGCTTCGGCATCCTCCTCGCCGTCGTCATCGGGATCGCCTTCGGCCAGGCGGGTCCCACCGGCGGCCACGTGATGTTCGGCGCGTTCGGCGTCGTCGGGCTCCTCGTGCTGCTGATGCGCGCGACCATCCCGGAGTCGGCGTCGTGGCTCGTCGCCCGGGCGGAGCGGGCGGACGGCGCGCGCACGGTGCGGGCGCAGCGCGGGCGGATCCGCGACCTCGGCCGCCCCGCCTACCGCCGCCCCTTCGTGACCCTGCTCGTGTACTACACGCTCGCCTCGCTCGCCATCAGCGTGGCGGGGAGCTTCGGCACGTACGTCGCCGTGAGCGTCGCCGGCATCCCGGTCGACGAGTACCAGTCGTGGACGATCCTCGCGATGCCGGCCGCCGTCCTCGGGGCGCTGTGGTTCATGTCGGTCGCGGACACGCGGTTCCGCATGCCGTACTTCGTGGTCGGATCCGTGGTCGTGGTGGCGTCGAACCTCATCCCGGTCGTCCTGGGGTTCAGCCTGCCGACGCTCGTGGTGTCGGTGGTGCTGTCGACCTTCGCGGGCGCGTTCTGCTTCGAGACGATCATGAAGGTCTGGACGCAGGAGTCGTTCCCGACCCTGCTCCGGTCGACCGCGCAGGGCACCGTGTACGGGGTGGCGCGCTTCGCGACGGCCGGGCTCAACGCCGTGACGCCGGCGCTCCTCGCGCTGAACCCGCAGGGCGTCTACGTCGGGGTGTCCGTGCTCGCGGCGGCGGGCTTCCTGGTCGGCTGGATCGGGTTCCGCCGCGCTCGCGGCACGGCGTTCGACGTGGAGGACGAGCAGGTGCCCGCGACCGCGTCGGTGCGGACCGTCGAGGCGGTGGCGTGAGCGGCGGCGGCGTGAGCGGCGCGGGCGTCATGCGGATCCGCCCGTTCGAGACCCGCGTGCGCGGGCTGACGTTCCGGGGCTCGCAGCACCTGCCGGAGGGCGCGGGGCCGCGGCCCACCGCGGTGCTGATGCACGGCTTCGGCGGCTCGCGCGTGGAGACGACCGGCGTGTTCGTCGCCCTCGCGCGGCGGCTCGCGGCCTCGGGGATCGGCGTGGTCGCCTACGACCGCGCGGGGCACGGCGAGAGCGACGGCGAGTTCCTCGACACCACGGTGACGGGCGACGTGGCCGACGCGCGGCGCGTGCTCGAGGCCGTGCGGGCGCTGCCGGAGGCGGATCCGGACGACGTGCACCTCGTGGGCATGAGCCTCGGCGCGGTCGTGTCGTCGGTCGTCGCGGCGGAAGAGACCGCGGCGGGGGCGCGGATCCGGTCGCTCGCGATGTGGTCGACGGCCGCCGTCTTCGTCGACGACATCCGGGCGGGCACGATCCAGGGCCGCTCGCTCGCCTCCCTCGACGCGGACGGCTGGTTCGACTTCGCCGGGATGCGCATGGGAGCCGCCATGCGCGACGACGCGCTCGGCTTCGACCCGTACGCGCGGGCGTCCGGCTACCGCGGCCCCGCGCTGCTCCTGCACGGGACGGAGGACTTCGTGCCCGTCGAGTACGCCAGGCGGTACCTGGAGCCCGAGGCGCTCGGCGACCGGGCGGAGCTCGTGGTGGTCGACGGCGCGGACCACGGCTGGGCGCAGCTCCCGCAGCGCGACGAGGTCATCGAGCGGACCGTCGCCTTCGTGCGCGCGCACGCGGCGGGCGGGCAGGTGTGAGCGCGGGCGGCACGGTCGTCGAGCTGGACGGGGGATCCGTCCGCGTCCACGGCCACCTCGGGCTCGCGCAGGTGCCGGGCGGCGTGCGGCCGATCCGGCTGCCCGAGTCCGCATGGCGCGAGTTCCCACCGGCGGGCGAGCTGCTGCGGGCGCAGGTGTCGACGGCGGCGGGGGTGCGGATCCGGTTCACGACCGAGGCCGACGAGGTGCGGCTGCGGGTGCGCTGCACGCGGATCCACTTCGACGAGCTCCCGGGGCCGCGCAACACGTTCGTCGCGGAGGTCGACGGCGCGGACCTGTCGGCGGTCGCCTCGCCCGTGGACGTCGTGCGCCGGGTCTCGTCGTCGGGCGACGCCGTCGAGGAGACGGCGGTGGGCGGCGGGGACGGGTCCGTGGTCGTGCTCGGCGGGCTCGGGCGCGGCCCGTCGACCGTGACCGTGTGGTTGCCGCAGGGGATGCTCGTGGACCTCGTCGGCATCGCCGCCGACGCGCCCGTCCGGGCCGCGGATCCGCTCGGGCTGCCGCGCTGGATCCACCACGGCAGCTCCATCAGCCACTGCGTGGAGGCGCCCGACCCCACGGGCGCGTGGCCCGTGGTCGCCGCCCGGCAGGCGGGCCTCGACCTCGTGGGCCTGGGCTTCGGCGGCCAGTGCATGCTCGACCCCTTCGTCGCGGACGCCATCGCGGCGGAGCCGGCCGACGTGATCTCGCTGAGCGTCGGCATCAACATCGTGGGCGCCCGGTCGATGGACCAGCGCACCTTCGTGCCCGCGCTGCACGGCTTCCTCGACCGGGTGCGGCGCGGCCACCCGGACACGCCGATCGTGCTCGCGTCGTCGATCCTCTGGCCGGGCAGCGAGGACGTGCCGGGGCCGCCCGGCGTCGAGTTCCGCGACGACGGATCCGTGCGCTGCTTCGCGGCGGGCGACCCCGCTGACGTGCCGCGCGGAGCGCTGACGCTGGCGGAGTCGCGCCGGCACGTGGCGCACGTCGCGCGGGTGCGGCAGGACGCGGGCGAGCGGATCGCGCACCTCGACGGCCTCGAGCTCTACGGGCCCGACGACGTGGCGCGGCACGCGCTGCCGGACGGGCTGCATCCGGATGCGGAGCTCTACGCGGAGATGGGTCGGCGCTGGGTGGCGCGCGTCTTCGCGGACGGCGGGCTGGTGCCGCGGGCGGGGCTGGGCGCCGTCGCGCGCTGAGCCGCAGGCCGCCCCGCGCACCGCCCATGCGACAGGATGGCGGGATGGGCGGAGCGGTCGAGGTCGAGCGGGTGTCGGTGGTCGTCGACGGGATCCCGCTCCTCCTGCCGACGGACCTCTCGGTCGCGGTGGGCGAGGCCGTCGCGGTCACCGGGCCCAACGGCGCCGGGAAGACGACCCTGCTGCGGGTGGTCGCCGGGCTCACCCGGCCGAGCACGGGATCCGCGCGGGTCGGCGGCCGACCGGTCGACGAACGCGACCCGGCGTTCCGGCGCGCGGTGTCCGGATCGATCGGGCACCCGCCCGTGGCGCGCGACCTCACCCTCGGCGAGCACCTCGCCGTGATCGCCGCGACCTGGGGCATGGACGCGCCGGAGGCCCGCGACCGGGCGGCCGCGCACCTCGAGCGGTGGCGGCTCGCGCCCCTCGCCCGGCGCTTCCCGCACGAGCTGTCCAGCGGCCAGTCGCAGCTGGCGGCGCTCGCGATGGCCACCGTGCGGCCCTACGACGTGCTGCTCCTCGACGAGCCCGAGCAGCGGCTCGACCCCGACCGGCTGCAGCTGGTGATCGGGATCCTCCGCGCCGAGCTCGACGCCGGCCGCACGGTCGTGCTCGCGACGCACAGCCCGACGCTCCGCGACGCCGTGGCGCAGCGGTCGATCGCGCTCGTCGGCGACGCCGCGTGAGCACGAGGCGCGCCCTCCGCACGGTCCGCTCGCTCCGGCTCGAGCGCGGCGGGGCCACGCCGATGGACCTCGCGTACACCGTGTACGCGGGCGTGCTCACGGTGCTGATCGTCGGGATCCCCGTGCTGCGGGCCATCGTGCTGGAGCTCGCGGAGCCGGCCGCGGCGGCGGCGCTCCGCGCGCACGGGCCCGCCTGGGCGGCGGCGGTCGCGGGCCTCGCCGCCCCGGCGCTCCTCGTGGCCGGCGGCGCGCGCGGCCCGGCGCTCCTGTCCCCGTTCCTCACCGCGACGCTCGCGGGCAGCGGCCTGCCGCGCGCGGCCGTCCTCGCGCGCCCGGCCGTCCGATCCGCGCTCGGGCTCGCCGCGCTCTCCGGGCTCGTGGCGTTGCTGCCCGGGCTCGCGCTGCTCGTCGCGGGCGACGCGGATCCGGGACCGGTCGCCGCGTGGACCGCGGGCGGCGCGCTGCTCGGCGTGATCCTCGCGGGCTGCTGGCTCGCGGGCCAGCGGCTGGGCCCGGGCGGCCGTGCCGTCGGGGGAGCCGTGCTGCTCGGATCCACCGTGCTCGCGGTGCTCGTGCCGACGTCGGTCGTGCCCGGGAGCGCCGTCCGCGCGCTCTTCCCCGGCACCGGCGCGTGGCCGCCCTCCTCCGGCGTCGCGACGGCGCTCGGCGCGCTCGCCGCGCTGGCCCTCGCCGCGCTCGTGGCGGCGCCCGCGCTCCTCGGCGGGCTCCGCGGATCCGACCTGCTCGCGCAGGCGCGGCGCTGGCAGACGGCCACGACCCTGGCGACCACGGGCGACCTTGCGATGGCGGCGGGCGGGTTCCGACCCGTGCCGCGGATCGGGCGCGGCTGGGGAGCCGTGCGCGGCCGGTCGACGGCGGCCCTCATCGCGCGGCGCGACGTCGTCGGCGCGCTCCGGACGCCCGTCCGCGCGGCGTCGGGGTGCCTCGGGGTCGCGGCGTCGGGCGCGCTCATCGCGGTGGCGCTCGACGGCGCCGGCGCGGGCCGGGTGATCCCCGCGCTCGCCGCGGCCGTCGTCGGGTTCCTCGCGCTCGGCGTCGGGGCCGACGGCTTCCGGCACGTCGTCGACGTCTCCTCGGCGCCGCCGCTGTACGGGATCCCGACCGGGCGGCTGCTGCTCCTCCATGCCGTGCTGCCCGCGGCGGCCGGGGTCGTGTGCGCGGTCGCGGGGGCGGGGATCGCCGTGGCCGGCGGCGCGGGCGTCGTGGCGCTCGTCGTCGCGCCGGCCGTCGCGCTGCTGCTCGTCGCGATCCGCGCGTTCGACGCGGCGAGGGGCCCGCTGCCGCTCTCCGTCATGGCGCCCGTGGTGACGCCGGCGGGCGACGCGTCCGCGCTCGTGATCGCCGCGTGGCAGGCCGACGCGCTGCTGCTGGCCGGCGGATCCGCGCTCGCCGTCGTGTCCGCGGTCGGAGCGGTCGGGCCGCTCGGGGCCGCGCTCGTCGTGCCGCTGGGTGTCGCGGTGGCGTGGCGGGCGCGCGGGCGGATCGCCGCGACGCGCGGCTAGCGGCCGACCGTCGAGCCCGGCGCGGCGGAGACCCGGTGCCGTCCGCGCAGCGTCACCGCGGCGAGGAAGCCGACCGCGAGGACGATCTCGAGGGTCCAGTAGACCGGGCTGGTGCTCTCCGCGATCACCGTGAGCCCGTAGACCCCCTCCGCGAGGAGGACGGCGCTGAGCACCGCGACGCCCGCGATCGCCCACCGGCGCGACGCGTGCCGGACGAGCGCCGCCGCGACGCCCAGGACGGGGCCGGCGACCAGCCCGATCGGGATCCACATGGAGGAGAGGGGGTCCGAGAAGAAGATCCCGCGCCAGAGGCTCACGACGCCGTACGCCTCCACCATCGCGACGAAGGAGACCGCGCCGAGCACGGCGCCGAGGAGCGGGCGCGCGCGGGAGAGCCACACCGCGACGAAGGCGAGCATGCTCCAGCCGCCCGCCGAGTTGGCGAGCGAGCCCATCCACGACGGGAGGACGCCCTGCGCCGGGCTGGTGAGGCCGCCCACGAGGAGGCTGAACACGAGGACGACCGCGGTGGCGCGGAGGCCGGCCAGCAGGTCCGCACGCGCGGACCGCGGCGCGGGCTGTCGGACGTCGCGGGCCGGGCGGGTGGCGGCGGTGCGGTCGGGAGACGCGTCGGGTCGGGTCATGGCCTCACCCTCTCCCGCGGCCGGGCGTCGGGTCGTCCTCCGCGCGGCGCATCCGCCTACGCGCGCGGATGCAGATCGCGTCAGCCGTGCGGGCGGGCCCCGTCGAGGATCCGCACGGCCTCGTCCGCCGGCACGGTCCACGTGATCGTCGCCGTCACGCGCGCGACGCCGCCGTCGGAGACGCTCGTGCTCGCGAAGTCGACCTGCACGTCGCGCACCTCCCGCGCGAGGACGGTGGCGGACTCGGTGGCGGCGAGGATCGCGTCGTCGTCGTAGGGGAGGTTGGTGAGGGCCATGTGAGTCCTTGGGTGTGCGGGTGCGGGTGCGGTCCGGAGGAGCCGGGCGCGCGCGGCGTCCCGACGAGGCGCGTCAGTCGGCGGGCTGCTCGGCGTGCGCGGCGGTGCCGGCGGGCGGCTCCGGGACCAGGTGCAGGCCGGATCCGGTGTTCGCGCTGTCCATGAGCAGATCGATCCAGGCGGGGTTGATGGCGGGCGGTCTGCTGCCCGAGAACCGGAAGTGCAGCGGCAGCTCGGGGGCGACCCACACGGTGCTCCGCCCGTCGCCCTCGGAAGCCGGGTACTTCCACGAGAACGCGAAGCTCTCCCGGCGGCGCAGCTTGTTGAGCATCACGATCTGCAGGTGCGCGAGCGCGCGGTCGTCGATGGTGGTGCGGGTGGTGCTGTCGAAGATCAGCTGGCCCATGCCCTGCCCTCCTCCATGTCCCGTCCTCAGGTCCCCGTCGAGCGCACGGATCCTGTGGATCCCGCAGCGTCGACGGCTCGGCGACCCGCGGGTGAGGGCATCGAGTGGTGCGTCAGATATTACGGCAACAGAGGAATAGTTGGCCGGGCGGGAGGCGATCCGGTCGCCCCGCGGATCACGGGCGGGCGGCCGCGTCGAGCACCGCGAGCACGGCGCGCGCCACCTCGCGCGGGGCGCGGCCGGCGGTCGCGACCTCGGCCTCGTGGACGCACGACGGCCCGACCCCCTGCGCGGGGATCGGGCCGTACGGATGGAGCGGGACCTACGGCGCGAGCCGGTTCGGTCCGCGGAAGAGGTAGGTGACCTCGCGCAGGTTCGACTGGTGCAGCAGCAGCATCAGCACGCGGTTGAGGCCCATGCCGAAGCCGCCGTGCGGGGGCACGCCGTAGCGGAAGAAGTCGAGGTACGAGCCGAGCTCCTCGGGGTCGAGGCCCTTCTCGCGGGCCTGCGCCTCGAGCACCTCGACGCGGTGCTCGCGCTGCGCGCCCGTGGTGATCTCGACGCCGTTCCAGATGAGGTCGTAGCTGTTCGTGATCGTCGGGTCCTCGGCGTTGCGCATGTGGTAGAACGGCCGGATCGTCGACGGGTAGTCGGTGAGGAACACGAACTCGTGGCCGAACTCCTCCATCACGTGCGCCGCGATCTGGCGCTCGCCCTCGGGGTCGAGGTCGTCGTCGGCGCGGTCGATCACGTGGCCGCGCTCCGCGACGATGTCCTTGGCCTCGAGCAGCGGGATCCGCGGGAACGGGATGCTCGGCACGGTCACCTCCACGTCGAACAGCTCGCGGATCTCGTCGCCGTGCTTCTCCTTCACCGCGGTGAGCGCGGCGACGATGAGCTCCTCCTGGAGGCGGGCGACGTCCTCGTGGCTCTCGATCCAGCTGATCTCGGCGTCCACCGAGGTGAACTCGGTCGCGTGGCGCGAGGTGAACGAGGGGTCGGCGCGGAACGCCGGGCCGACCTCGAACATCTTGCCGAAGCCCGCGGACTGCGCCATCTGCTTGAAGAACTGCGGGCTCTGCGCGAGGTACGCGACGCCGTCGAAGTAGTCGACCTTGAACAGCTCGGCGTTCGACTCGGAGGGCGTCGCCATGAGCTTGGGGGAGAAGACCTCGATGAAGTCGTGCTCGACCCAGTAGGTGCGCAGCGCGTGGACCAGCGTGGTCTGCACGCGGAAGATCAGCGCGTTGCGGGGGGCGCGCAGGTCGATGAAGCGCCAGTCGAGGCGCTTGTCGATGGAGGAGTCGGCCGCGATGGGCGTCTCGGGGATGGCGGCGGCCGCGACCTCGATGCCGGACAGGCCGATCTCCAGCCCGCCGAGCTTCACGCGCTCGTCGTGCTTGAGCGTACCCGTGGCGGTGAGGAAGGTACCCGCGGCGAGCCCGGAGATGGTGTCGGCGGTCGCGTCCTCGTCGCCCTGGCGCTTGTAGGTGAGCTGCACCGCGCCGGACTCGTCGCGGAGGATCACGAACTGGATCTTCTTCTGATCCCGGACGGTCTCGACCCAGCCGGAGACGGCCACGTCCCCGTCGTCGAGGGCGGCCAGGTTCTTGATGAGGGTGCGGGTAGTCACGGTCGTCGAGTCTATCCGCGCCGCCGTCGAGCCGGTCGCCCCGCGGGCCGCCTAGCCTGGTGGCACGGCCCCGCGACGGGCGGTCGCCGGCGCCCGTCGCGGCGCGACCACCGCAGGGAGACGCCATGCAGATCGACCTCAACAGCGACCTGGCCGAGTCCTTCGGCCGCTGGACCCTCGGCGACGACGACGCGATGCTCGACGTCGTCTCGAGCGCCAACGTCGCGTGCGGGTTCCACGCGGGGGATCCGCTCGTGATGCTGCACGCGCTCGAGCGCGCGGCCGTCAACGGCGTGGCCGTCGGCGCGCACGTGGCCTACCGCGACCTGCAGGGCTTCGGCCGCCGCGACCTCGACGCATCGCCCGCCGAGCTCACGGGCGACGTGCTCTACCAGCTCGCGGCGATCAGCGGCATGGCCCGCACGGTCGGCGCCCGCGTCTCCTACATCAAGCCGCACGGCGCCCTCTACAACCGCATCGCGCACGATCCGGTGCAGGCGCAGGCCGTGGTGGACGCGGTCGTGGCGCTGGATCCGACGCTGCCGGTGCTGGGGCTGCCCGGCTCCGAGATCCTCCGGCTGGCCGCCGCCGCCGGGCTGCCGACGCGCGTCGAGGCGTTCACCGACCGCGCGTACACGCCCGAGGGCGCGCTGGTGTCGCGCCGGCAGGACGGCGCGGTGATCCACGACCCGGCCGAGGTCGCGGCCCGCTCGGTGCGCATGGCGACGGAGGGGACGGTCGTCGCGATCGACGGATCCGTCGTGCGGCTCGACCCCGACTCCCTGTGCCTGCACAGCGACACCCCCGGCGCCGTGGTCCTGGCCCGCGTGGTGCGCGACGCGCTCGAGGCGGCGGGCGTGGAGATCCGGCCGGTGCCGGATGCGGCTCCCTCGTCGGACCACCGCGTCCTCCCCGCCCGCGACCGGCGCGCCCTGTGACCCTCCGGCTCCTGCCGTGCGGCGACGCCGCCGTGATGCTCGACCTCGACTCCCTGGACGAGGTCCTGCGCCTGCAGCCGGTGCTCGACGCGACGCGGCCGCGCGGCGTCGTCGACATCGTGCCGGGCGCGCGCAGCATCCTCGTCACGGTGGATCCGCACGTGCTGCCGCTCGCCGCCGCCCGCTCCTGGGCGCTCGCCGCGACGCCCGCCGAGGAGGCCGGCGCGCGCGGCGGCGCGCCCGTCGAGATCGACGTGGTCTACGACGGCGAGGACCTCGCGGACGTGGCCGCGCTCCTCGGCATCGGGGTCCGCGAGGTGGTGGAGCGCCACACGTCCGGCGTCTGGACGGTCGCGTTCGGCGGCTTCGCGCCCGGCTTCGGCTACCTCGCCGGCGTGCCCGGCCTCGAGGTGCCGCGACGTGCGTCGCCCCGGCCGCGCGTCCCGGCGGGCGCCGTCGCGCTCGCGGGCGAGTTCAGCGGGATCTACCCGCGCGCCTCGCCGGGCGGCTGGCAGCTCATCGGCACCACGCGGGCCGTGCTGTGGGATCCGGGGCGCGAGCCGGCGGCGCTCCTGCAGCCCGGATCCGCCGTGCGCTTCCGCGAGGTGACGGCGTGAGCGACGCCGTGGCCGGACGACGCGGCCGACGCGCGACGCCCGCCGCCGCGGCCGGCCTCGTGGTCGAGCGGACCGGCCCGCTCATGCTCGTGCAGGACGCCGGCCGGCCCGGCCACGGCGGCATCGGCGTCTCGCCGTCCGGCGCCCTGGATCCGCGCGCCCTCGCCGACGCCAACCTCCTCGTCGGCAACGACCCCGGCGCGGCGGGCCTCGAGATCGTGCTCGGGGGCGCGGTGCTGCGGGCGACCTCCGCGGTGTGGGTCGCGGTGACCGGCGCGGTCGGGCCGCTCGTGCGCACGACGGGTCGGGCGTCGCGTCCGGCGCCGTACGCGGCGGCCGTGCTGCTCGACGCCGGCGACGCCCTCGAGATCGGCACGGCCGTCGCGGGCGTCCGGTGGTACGTGGCGGTGCGCGGCGGCGTCGACGTCGCGCCCGTCCTCGGCTCGCGCGCCACAGACCTGCTGTCGGGTGTCGGCCCTGCGCCCGTCGCGGTCGGCGACGTGCTGCCCGTCGGATCCGCGCCCGCCCGCCCGGTGCCCCCGATCGACGCGCTCGCCGTGTCCGCGCCCGCCGACGGCGATGTGGTCCTCCGCGCGTCGCCCGGACCGCGCCTCGACTGGTTCGTCGATGGATCCTGGGCCGCGCTCCTCGACCGCGCGTGGGAGGTGACCGCCGAGGCCGACCGCGTGGGAGTGCGCCTCGACGGCGAGCCGCTCGCGCGGCGGATCCCCGGCGAGCTGCCCAGCGAGGGCGTCGTCACGGGGGCGCTCCAGGTGCCGCCCTCCGGCCGCCCGATCCTGTTCCTCGCCGACCACCCGATGACGGGCGGCTACCCGGTGATCGGCGTGGTCGCCCGCGACGACGTGCGCCTCGCCGCGCAGCTGCGCCCCGGCCAGCGCGTCCGCTTCGTGTGAGCGGACGCCCCGACCGGGGCGCGGGAGGTGCGGCGCAGGGGCGCCTCGGGGATCAGTAGCGGCCGGTGCCGTACATCTGCATCGTCGAGGTGAAGGCCTCCACGAACTTGACGATGGAGATGAAGGCGACGATCACGTTGAGCCCGACCCAGAGCCAGATCGGTGACAGCGCGTTCGCGGGCGCACCCTCGATGCGCCGGCGGACGATGATGGAACGCCCGATCAGGTAGACGCCGCCGACGACGGGGATGAACGCCCACGCCCAGTGGAAGGGGCGCGCGATGCCGCGACGCGTGAGGTCGCGCCAGTCGACGTACGCGAGCGCGACGGATCCGCCCCACACGAGGAAGCTCACGAGCTGCGCCACGACGTAGCCGACGCTGAGACCGAGGTCGGGCGACACGGCGCCACGGCCGTACTGCATGGGGGTCATGGTCTGCCGGAGGTCGAGGCCCAGGATCGAGATGAGCGAGATGACCGGCAGCGCGGCGAGCACCCAGATCGCCCAGGTGAACGGCGGCGTCGCCGCCGGCACCTGCGGGGGAGGGGTGGGCGCGGCGTACTGCTGCGGCGTGTACCCGGCCTGCGCGTACGGCTGCTGGGCGTAGGGCTGCTGGGCGGAGGGCTGCTGCGGGTGCGCCTGGCCGGGAGCCTGCTGCCCGTACGCGGGCGGCGCGGCGGCGGGTGCTGCCGGCGCCTCCGGGGCGACGTGGCCGGACGCGGGAGCGGCGGCGAGCTCCGCCGAGGCCGGACCGGCCGAGGCTGCGGCCGCCGCCGGCGCGTCCGCCAGGTGGTCGGTCCAGCGCGTGCCGTCCCACCAGCGGAGGCGGTCGGATCCCGCGGGATCCGCGTACCAGCCCGCGGGCGTGGAGGGTGTTCCGGTCGAGTCAGTCACGAGGTGCTCCTAGGGGTGGTGCGGGAGTGAGGCGGACGCGTCGGACGCGCCGGGGCGCGGACGTCAAGACGTCAGACTACCCACGTCGCGCTGGGCCCGGGCCGTCCCGCGCGACCGCTCTCATGAGGCGTCGAGCCGCCGGGCCAGGTACGGCGCCGTGCGGCTCCCGGCCGTGTCGGCGACCTCCCGCGGGGTGCCCTGCGCGACGATCCGCCCGCCCTGGTCGCCGCCGGAGGGCCCGAGGTCGATGACGCGGTCGGCGTCCGCCACGACGTCCATCTCGTGCTCCACCACGACCACCGTGTTGCCCGCGTCCACGAGCCCCTGCAGCTGGCGGAGGAGGAGCACGACGTCGGCCGGGTGCAGGCCCGTCGTCGGCTCGTCGAGCAGGTAGAGGGTGTGGCCGCGCGGCGCCCGCTGCAGCTCGGTGGCCAGCTTGATCCGCTGCGCCTCGCCTCCCGAGAGCTCGGTCGCGGGCTGGCCGAGCCGCAGGTACCCGAGCCCGACGTCGCGCAGGGTCGCGAGGGCGCGCGCGGCGAGGGGCACGTCGGCGAGGAAGCCGTGCGCCTCGTCGACCGTCATCGCGAGCACGTCCGCGATGGACCGGCCGCGGTACTCGATCTCGAGCGTCCCGGGTTCGTAGCGGGCGCCGTGGCATGTGGGGCAGGGCCCGTAGGAGCCCGGGAGGAAGAGGAGCTCGACGGTCACGGATCCCTCGCCCTGGCACGTCTCGCAGCGCCCGCCGGCGACGTTGAAGGAGAACCGCCCGGCGCCGTAGCCGCGGGCGCGCGCCTCGTCCGTGGCGGCGTAGGTGCGCCGGACCGCGTCGAACAGCCCCGTGTAGGTGGCGAGCGTCGAGCGCGGCGTGCGGCCGATCGGGCGCTGGTCCACCGACACGAGCCGGTCGACGGCGTCGGCCCCCTCGACCCGGGCGATCCGCGCGGGTCCCGACGCGTCGTCGTCGCCGTCCGCCGCGTCCGCCTCCTCGACGACCACGCGGTCGGGCGCGAGCGAGGCCCGCAGCAGGTCGGGCAGCACGCGGCTCACGAGCGTCGACTTGCCGGATCCCGAGACGCCCGTCACCGCCACCATCACGCCGAGCGGGATCTCCACGTCGAGGTCCACGAGGTTGTGCAGCGTCACGCCCGTCGCCCGGATGCTCCCGGACGGCGTGCGCGGCGTGCGGTCCGCCCGCGGCGGGGCGAGGTCGGGGAAGAGGTGGGGCCGGGTCGCCGACGCCTCCACCTCGCGGAGCCCATCGACGGGACCGCTGTAGACCACGGATCCGCCCGCCTGCCCCGCGCCGGGCCCCACGTCCACGATCCAGTCGGCCCGCCGCACGACGTCCATGTCGTGCTCGACCACGAACACCGAGTTCCCGGAGTCGCGCAGCTGCTCGAGCACCTCGAGCAGCGGCTCGGCGTCGGCCGGGTGCAGCCCCGCCGACGGCTCGTCGAGCACGTACACGACGCCGAAGAGACCGGACCGCAGCTGCGTCGCGAGCCGCAGCCGCTGCATCTCGCCGGGGGAGAGCGTGGTGGTGACGCGACCGAGGCTGAGGTAGCCGAGCCCGAGGTCCACCAGCACGGCGAGGCGCGCGACGAGGTCGGTCGTGATGGTCACGGCCACGTCGCCCATGCCGTCCGTCGGCGCGATGGCCGTCGCGAGGTCGGCGAGCGTCAGCGCGTTGAGCGCCTGGATGCTGCGGCCCGCGAAGGTCACGGCCAGCGCCTCGGGCGTGAGCCCGCTGCCGCCGCACCGCTCGCACGTCCCCGAGACCATGTGCGCGAGCGCCGCCTCGCGCAGGCGCGGGCTCGCGGAGTCGGCGAGCGTGTGCAGCACGTAGGAGCGCGCGCTCCAGAACCGCCCGTTGTAGGGCTTCGCCACCCGGTCGCGCTGCGGCGTGATCTGCACCACCGGCTGCTCCTCGGTGAAGAGGATCCAGTCCCTCGCCTCCCGCGGCAGCTCCCGCCACGGCACGTCCACGTCGTACCCGAGCGCGATGACGATGTCGCGCAGGTTCTTGCCCTGCCAGGCGCCCGGCCACGCGGCGACGGCGCCGTCGCGGATCGAGAGCGACGGATCCGGCACGAGGGAGTCCTCGGTCACGGTGTGCGCGACCCCGAGGCCGTGGCACACCGGGCACGCGCCCGCTGCGGTGTTGGGGGAGAAGGCGTCGGAGTCGAGCCGCCCCTGGCCCGCGGGATACGTCCCGGCGCGCGACATCAGCATCCGCAGCGAGTTGGAGAGCGTGGTCACGGTGCCGACGGTCGAGCGCGTGCTCGGCGCTCCGCGGCGCTGCTGGAGGGCCACCGCGGGCGGGAGGCCGGTGATGCTCTCGACGTGCGGGGTCTGCTCCTGGCGGATCAGCCGGCGCGCGTACGGCGCGACCGACTCGAAGAACCGGCGTTGCGCCTCCGCGTAGACGGTCCCGAACGCGAGCGACGACTTGCCGGATCCCGAGACGCCCGTGAAGGCGACGATCCGGTCCCGGGGGATGTCGACGTCCACGTCACGGAGCGTGTTCTCGGACGCCCCGCGCACCCGGACGAAGCCGTCGGCGCGGTCGTCGGGTGCGGATGCGGGCGGGTGGATCGAGGAGGAAGGCACCTGCTCGACCCTAGGCCCGCTCGCACGCGGCCGTCGGGTCGGTGCGGTCGCCGCTCGGAGGTGCTAGCGGGTGCCGGGGCGGGCGGGCTCGACCCTCCGCCCCGGCCGGACGGATCAGCCGAGCGCGCCGCGCGCCTCCGGGAGCGTCGGGAAGTCGCCGACGTCGCGGCCGAGCCGGTCGGTGACGTGGAAGCCCTCGCCCCACCGCTCCTCGCTCATGCCGGCGAACTCGTCGCCGCGCCGGGCGACCCAGAGGCCCGCCGCGACGGGGGACCAGCTGATGCCGGGCATGTCGGTCTGACCGGGTGACGTCTGCGTGAGAGCCATCTGTCCTCCTTCTCCGCGGCTCGTCGTCGAGCCTGCGCTGTGTCATCGGCGACGGGGATGCGCGCCGCGATGCCCTGGTGGGTGGACTCCGAATGTATGCGCACTAACGACTAGTGGGCGTTCTTCCGGGCGGATCCGGAGCTTCGCGGTCGCCGCCGGGCATCCGGCCGGGCGTCCACGACGGAGGGCCGCCCGCGCGATGCGGACGGCCCTCGGTCGTGCTGCGGCGGATCAGCCGCGGATGTACGTCTCGAGCTCCGGGATGCGGAGCTTCGCGAGCACCTTCTTCTCGATCTGGCGCACGCGCTCGCGCGTCACCCCGAGCTGCTGGCTGACGAAGGCGAGCGAGCGCGGCTCGAGGCCCGCGAGGCCGAAGCGCATCCGCACGACCTCGGCGTCGCGGTCCGCGAGCCCGTCGATGAGGCGCGTGACGTGCGCCGCCATGAGCTGCTGCGTCACCACGTCGATGGGCTGCGTGACGTCGGCGTCCTCGATGAGGTCGGCCATCTCGGTGTCGCCGTCGCCGCCGCTGCCGCCCACGAGGACCTGGAGCGACATGGGCTCCTGCGCGCGGTCGAGCAGGTAGCGCACCTTGGTGACGGGCGTGTCCGACTCGCGCGCGATCTCCTCCATGGAGGGGTCCCGGCCGAGCTCCACCGCCAGCTCGCGCTGCACGGCGTTGATCCGGTTGATGTGCTCGACCGTGTGCACGGGGATCCGGATGGTGCGGCTCGTGTCGGCCATGCCGCGGGTGATCGACTGCTTGATCCACCACGACGCGTAGGTCGAGAACTTGAAGCCCGCCTGGTAGTCGAACTTCTCGACGGCCCGCACGAGGCCCATGTTGCCCTCCTGGATGAGGTCCAGGAACGGCAGGCCGCGGCCCGTGTAGCGCTTGGCGATGCTGACGACGAGGCGCAGGTTCGCGTTGACGAGGTGCTGCTTGGCGCGCATCCCGTCCTGGGCGAGGGTCTGGTACTCGCGGCGCTCGGACGGGGTGAGGTCGGTGCGGGTGTCGAGCACCTCCTTCGACAGCACGCCCACCTCGATGCGGCGGGCGACGGTGACCTCCTGCTCGGCGGTGAGCAGGGGCACGCGGCCGATCTGGCGGAGGTAGTCCTTGACGGCGTCCGTGCTCGCGCCCGGCGTGACGAGCGAGGGCTCGGGGAGGTCGGAGTCCGCGTACGGATCGACCGGACCGACGGACTCGACCTGGTCGAGGGCGGCGTCGGAGGTGGTGTCTGCGGCCGTGGGCCGGGTCGGTGTCATCGTCATGGTGCCCGTTCCTTCCGTGCCGTCGCGGACGGCATCGTCATGCGGGCCCGCGTCCGTTCGACGGGGGTCTCTGCGAGGTCCCGTGATCTACGGGGCTCTCGCCGGGAGGCCGGGTCACGACCTCGAGCACCTAACTTAGCGCGCGATTCCTTTGGGGCCCAAACGTTCGTATACGCACGTAACATCCGGTCGGCACCGGTCCCGAGAGGCCGGCCCCCACCGGTGCACCCGATCGTATTGCGGACGAACGATTAGCGCAGGGGGTTGCGCCGGATCCTCGGCGGTTGTACATCCGCACGACACCTACACTTGACGGGTGGTCGCCTCACGAATCCATCTCGTCCGTCATGGCGAGGTGCACAACCCGCACGGGATCCTCTACGGACGGATCCCGGGGTACGGCCTCTCCGAGCTCGGCCATCGCATGGCGGACGCCGCGGCGCGCACGCTCGAGGAGTCGGGCGCTCCCGTCAACCGCGTCATCGCCTCGCCCCTGCAGCGCGCGCAGGAGTCCGCCGCCCCCTGGGCCGAGCGCTTCGCCCTCGAGGTCGCCACCGACGAGCGCGTCATCGAGCCCACCAACCGCTTCGAGGGATCCCGCTTCCCCTCGCCCGCGCGCATCGCGCGCTCGCCGCGCCTCTGGCCGCTGGTCGTCGACCCGGTGAAGCCCAGCTGGGGCGAGTCGTACCGCTCCATCGCCGCGCGCATGGCGGAGGCCGTCAAGGCGGCGTACCGCTCCGTGCCCGACGGCGACGTCGTCATCGTCAGCCACCAGCTGCCCATCTGGATGGTCCACCTCTCCCTCGCGGGCGAGCGCCTCTTCCACGATCCCCGCCAGCGGCGCTGCGCCCTGTCGAGCATCACGACGGTGGAGCGCGTCGGCGACCGGTTCGTCGAGACGGGCTACATCGACGCGGCGGCCGGGCTCGCCGCCGACGCCGTCGACCAGGGGGCGGTGTGATGCCGGGCGTCCCCCGTCGCAGCGTCCTCGCCGCCGCCGCATCCGGCGTGCTGGCCGTCATCGCCCTCTCGGGCTGCGCCGAGGATCCGCTCGCCGCCGAGTTCAAGGCCGGCGACAACAAGCGGTACATCGCCGGCGACGGCACGTTCACCGAGATCGCGCTCGCCGACCGCGCGGCTCCCGTCGACTTCTCCGGCACCCTGTCGGACGGCACGGAGATCACCGCGGCCGACTACCGCGGATCCGTCACGGTCCTCAACTTCTGGTACGCCGAGTGCCCGCCCTGCCGCCTCGAGGCGAAGGACCTGCAGGCCGCGAGCGAGGAGCACGCGGCCGACGGCGTCAAGTTCCTCGGCGTGAACACCCGCGACCAGCGGCCGAACGTCGACTCGTTCGACAAGACGTACGGCATCACCTACCCGTCCGTCCTCGACGTCGAGGACACCTCCATGCAGCTCGCGTTCGCCGGCACCATCGCGCCGAACGCCGTGCCCGCGACGCTCGTGCTCGACCGCCAGGGTCGGGTGGCCTCGCGCGTGCTCGGGCAGATCGACCCCGGGGTGCTCCGCACGCTGGTGAAGGACACCGTCGCCGAGGCGGCGGGGTAGGTGGACCAGATCCAGAGCGTCCTCTCCGGCCAGCTCCTCGTCGCGGTGCCGCTCGCGCTGCTCGCGGGCCTGGTCTCGTTCGCGTCGCCCTGCGTGCTGCCGCTCGTGCCCGGCTACCTCGGGTACATCGGCGGCATGGCCGAGGCGAGGGGCGGATCCGCGACGCGTCGCCGCCTGCTCATCGGCACGGCGCTCTTCGTGCTCGGCTTCTCCGCCGTCTTCATCGTCACGACGCTCGTCTCCGCCACGGCCGGGTTCTGGCTCCTGCGCTGGCAGGACGTCATCACGCGGATCCTCGGCGTCGTCCTCATCGTGATGGGGCTCGTCTTCACCGGCCGGCTCGGCTTCCTCCAGCGGCAGGTGAAGAGCTCCTGGCGCCCGGCGACCGGGCTCGCGGGGGCGCCGCTGCTCGGCGTCGTCTTCGGCATCGGCTGGGCGCCCTGCATCGGCCCGACCCTCGCCGTCGTCATCTCCATGAGCCTCACCTCGGCCGACGCGGGCCGCGGCGTGCTGCTCGGGGTCGCCTACTGCGTCGGGCTCGGCGTGCCGTTCCTCCTCGTGGCCCTCGGCCTCGGCTGGATGACGCGCACCGTCGGGTTCCTCCGCCGCCACATCCGCACCGTCAACCTCGTCGGGGGAGCGCTGCTGGTCATCACCGGCGTGCTCATGGTCTCGGGCCTCTGGTCGGCGTGGATGCTCCAGCTCCAGGGGGTGATCGCCACGTATGTCCCGGCCATCTGATCACGTCGACTCCCCGCGGCAGGCGCCGCGCCCGTCGTCCGCCGACGGCGCCATCGTCCAGCCCAAGCTCGGCTTCGTCGGCACGCTGCGCTGGTTCTGGCGGCAGCTCACGAGCATGCGCACGGCGCTGTTCCTGCTGCTGCTGCTCGCGTTCGCGGCGATCCCCGGATCCCTCGTGCCGCAGCGCACCTCCGACCCGAACGGCGTCACGCAGTTCCGCACGGACAACCCCGACCTGTACCCGATCCTCGACAAGCTCCAGGTGTTCGACACCTACAGCTCGGTCTGGTTCTCCTCCATCTACCTGCTGCTGTTCATCAGCCTCATCGGCTGCGTCGTGCCGCGCGCCAAGCACCACTTCGACGCGCTCCGCCAGGCGCCGCCCAAGACGCCCGCGCGGCTCTCGCGCCTCGCCGGGTACACGACGCGCACCACCACGGCGGATCCGGTCGACGCGATCCGCCAGGCCCGCGCGCTGCTCAAGCGCCAGCGGTACCGCACGGTGCTCGTCGACGACGCGTCGGCCGCGGGCGGCGTGCTCTCCGTCTCGGCGGAGCGCGGCTACCTGCGCGAGACCGGCAACCTCGTCTTCCACTCCGCGCTCGTCGGGATCCTCATCACGGTCGGCATCGGCGGCGGCTTCGGCTACTCCGGGCAGAAGGTGCTCGTGGAGGGCCAGTCGTTCGTCAACACGCTGTCGACGTTCGACTCGTTCAACCCGGGCCGGTTCTTCGACGACTCGTCGCTCACCCCGTACCGCGTCAAGCTGAACGCGCTGCACGTGCAGTACGAGCAGCAGAACCCGAACGCCATCGGCCAGCCGCTCGACTTCACGGCCGACGTGACGGCGGACGTGCCGGGCGGCCAGCCGCAGGACCGCGAGGTGAAGGTCAACGACCCCCTCGCGATCGGCGGCACCGACATGTACCTCCTCGGCAACGGCTACGCGCCGCACGTGACGGTGCGGGATCCCCAGGGCAACAGCGTCTACAGCGCCGACGTGCCGTTCCTCCCGCAGGACGCGAAGCTCAAGTCGCTCGGCGTCGTAAAGGTGCCGGACGGCCTGAGCGAGCAGGTGGGCATGATCGGCTTCTTCTATCCCACGCTCGACGACTCCCGGACCCCGTTCACGTCGTCGTATCCCGACCTCGACAACCCGGTCCTGACCCTGAACGTCTACACCGGCGACCTCGGCATCGACCAGGGCGTGCCGACATCGGTCTACACGCTCGACGTCAACGACCTCACGCAGCTCACGGGCGGGCAGACCGGGGTCCAGGGCGTCCGCCTCTCCCCGGGCCAGACCGCCGACCTGCCCGACGGGCTCGGCACCGTGAGCCTCGACGCCGTGCCGCGCTTCGTCTCGTTCGACGTGCACCACGACCCGACGCAGCGCTGGGTGCTGCTGTTCGCGGTCCTCGTGCTCGGCGGCCTGCTCACGTCCCTCTTCGTGCCGCGCCGGCGCGTGTGGGTCAAGGCGGTGCCGCAGGCCGACGGATCCACCACCCTCGAGTACGCGGGCCTGGCCCGCGGCGAGGACCCCACGCTGGAGGCCGCCGTCGCGGCCCTGGCCTCCACGCACGCGGCCGGCCTCCGGCCTCCCGCGGTGTCAGATGCAGAAGTTAGGCTCCACTCGTGAACACGGCCATGCTCGACGACGTCTCCCTCATCGCGCTCCTCGTCGCGATGGGGCTCTACGCGGCCGCGTTCATCGCGTTCGCCCTCGACCTCGCGCGGCGCTCCGCGCTCGTGGCGGACGCTGCCACCGCCGCGGCCCGCCAGCCCTCCGCCGTCGGGGCCACCTCCGCGCGTCGGGGCGGCACGGCCACGCTGGAGCGCGAGCCGGCCGCGTCGAGCGGAGACGGCGATCGCAACGCCACCGGGCCGGACGCGCCCGTGGCCGCCGGCCGCTCCCTGAGCCTCAACGTCGCCATGGTCCTGCTCAGCGTCGGCTTCGTCGCGCACGCCGTCGCCACCGTGCTCCGCGGCATCGCGGCCTCGCGGGTCCCGTGGGCGAACATGTACGAGTTCGCGATGACGGGCACGCTCCTCATCCTCAGCGTGTACCTCATCGTGCTCACGCGCCGCGACCTGCGCTTCCTGGGCACCTTCGTCACCGGGCTCATCCTCATCCTGCTGGGCATCGCCGTGGTGCAGTACCGCGTAGAGGTGGCGCCGCTGCCGCCGTCGCTGCAGTCGTACTGGCTCGTGATCCACGTCTTCGTCGCGGCGCTCGGCACGGGCTTCTTCGCCCTGGCCTTCGCGCTCTCGGGCGTGCAGCTGCTGCAGTTCCGGCGGGAGTCCCTCGCCGCGGACGCGCAGGCCGCCAAGATGCGCTTCCTCGCGACCCTGCCCGACTCGGTCACGCTCGAGTCGATGGCCTACCGCCTCAACATCGTGGGCTTCATCTTCTGGACCTTCACGCTCATGGCCGGCGCCGTCTGGGCGGAGCGGGCGTGGGGCCGGTACTGGGGGTGGGACACCAAGGAGGTCTGGACCTTCATCATCTGGGTGCTCTACGCCGGGTACATCCACGCGCGGGCCACGCGCGGCTGGCGCGGGTCGCGCTCCGCGTGGCTGGCCGTCATCGGGTTCTCCGCCGTCATGTTCAACTTCGGCATCGTGAACGTGTTCTTCAAGGGGCTGCACACCTACAGCGGTCTGTAGGCCTCCGGGCTCGGCCCGGCCGGCGCCCGCGTCAGCCGCGGGCGAGCACGGCGTGCGTGCGGCGGATCCGGTCGAGCCACCAGTCGCGGCGCTCCGCCCCGGCGACGTGATCCTCGAGCAGCCGGGTGTCGGGCGACACGCGGCGCACGGGGATCCTGCCGTCCACCGGCACGAGCGGCTCCGCCACGACGTCCTCGACGAAGAGCGAGACCGTGCCGAGGCCGCAGTCATGCGGCAGGTCGGGGATCGCCGCGGCGAGGTGCGCGGCCATGGCGATCCCGACGCTCGTGTCGAGCGCGCTGGAGACCACCACGGGGAGGCCCGCCTCCTCCGTGATCCGCAGCGCGCGGTGGATCCCGCCGAGCGGCTGCGCCTTGACCACCAGCAGGTCCGCGGCGCCGGCACGAGCGACCCGCAGCGGGTCCTCGGCCTTGCGCACGCTCTCGTCGGCGGCGACGGGCACGCCCAGGTGGCGGATCCGCCCGCGCAGCTCGGCGAGCTCCTCCACCGACGCGCACGGCTGCTCCACGTACTCCAGGTCGTGCTCGGCGAGGGCGTGGATCGCGTGCTCGGCCTCGTCGACGTTCCACGCGGCGTTGGCGTCGACGCGCACCCGCCCTTCCGGCCCGAGGAGGCGGCGCACCTCGGCGACGCGCGCCACGTCGTCCGCGAGCGTCGTGCCGCGCTCGGCGACCTTGACCTTCGCGGTGCGGCACCCGGGGAACCGGGCCAGCACCTCGGCGACGCGGGCGGCCTCGACGGCCGGGATCGTCGCGTTCACGAGCACGTGGTCGCGCAGGGGAGCGGGTGGCTCCGTCCAGCCGAAGTCGATCGCGGCCGCGAGCCAGGCGGCGGACTCGGCGTCGTCGTACTCGACGAACGGCGAGAACTCCGTCCAGCCGAGCGGGCCCTCGATCAGCACCGCCTCGCGCACGTCGAGGCCGCGGAAGCGCGTGCGGAGCGGGAGGGCGACGACGCGGGCGGTGGCGAGGAGGTCGTCCAGGGCGGGGAGCATGGATCCAGCCTCGCACCCGCGGGCGCCCGCGGGTGCGCCGCCTAGGCTGGACGCATGGTGAAGCAGGTCTCCGACATCCACGATCCCACCCGCTGGCGCGACGTCCCCCTCGCGGAGGCCTTCAGCGACATCACCTACCACCACGACCTCACGGGCCGCATCGCGCGCATCGCGTTCGACCGGCCGGAGGTGCGCAACGCCTTCCGGCCGCGCACGGTCGACGAGCTGTACCAGGCGCTCGACGACGCGCGCCAGGATCCGCGCATCGGCGTCGTGCTCCTCACCGGCAACGGCCCGAGCCCGAAGGACGGCGGCTGGGCGTTCTGCAGCGGCGGCGACCAGCGGATCCGCGGCCGTGACGGCTACAAGTACGGCGAGGGCGAGACGGCCGAGGGCGTCGACCCGGCCCGCGCCGGACGCCTGCACATCCTCGAGGTGCAGCGCCTCATCCGCTTCATGCCGAAGGTCGTCATCGCGGTCGTCCCCGGCTGGGCGGCCGGCGGCGGGCACTCGCTGCACGTCGTGTGCGACCTCACGATCGCCTCGGCCGAGCACGGGCGCTTCAAGCAGACCGACGCCGACGTCGGCTCGTTCGACGGCGGGTACGGATCCGCGTACTTCGCCCGCCAGGTCGGCCAGAAGTCCGCGCGCGAGGTGTTCTTCCTCGCCGAGGAGCACAGCGCCCAGCGCATGTACGAGATGGGCGCCGTGAACCGCGTCGTGCCCCACGCCGAGCTCGAGGCCACCGCGCTCGGGTGGGCCGAGACGATCCTCGGGAAGTCGCCCACCGCGATCCGCATGCTCAAGTTCGCGTTCAACGCGGTCGACGACGGCATGGTCGGCCAGCAGGTGTTCGCGGGGGAGGCCACGCGCCTCGCCTACGGCACCGACGAGGCCGTCGAGGGCCGCGACTCCTTCCTCGAGAAGCGCGCGCCCGACTGGTCGCCGTTCCCGTGGCAGTTCTGATCCGGGCGGGCCTGGCGCCGTGAGGCGGCTCGCGCGGCTGACCGCGTCCGGCGCCGAGGCGCTGCCGCTCCTCCGCGCGGCGCTCGCGGGCGACGGCCCGGCGCTGCTCGCGCGGCCGGTGGACGCGCCCGTGGCCGCCGGGGATCCGCCCGCGCCCGACGAGGTCGAGCGCCGCGTCGCGCTCGTCGTCGAGACGTCCGGCACCACATCCCGGCCCAAGCGCGTGGCGCTCTCGTCGGACGCGCTGCTGGCGAGCGCCGCCGCGTCGCAGGCCGCCCTCGGGGCACCGGGGCAGTGGATCCTCGCGCTCCCCACCCACTACATCGCCGGCCTCCAGGTGCTCGTGCGCTCGATCGCGGCGGGCACGGCGCCGGCGGTGCTCGCGGCCGGCAGCTTCGACCCGCGTGCGTTCGCGGAGCTCGCGGCGTCGATGGACGCTCGCGTGGCCCGCTACACGTCGCTCGTGCCGACGCAGCTGCACCGGCTGGTGGAGGCCGCGGAGGGCGCGGAGGGCGGTGACGCAGGCGGCGACGGGCGCCGCGTCCGCGACGCCGTCCGCCGTCTCGACGCGATCCTCGTGGGCGGCCAGGCGACGCCGCCGCACCTGGTCGACCGCGCGGCCGAGCTGGGGTGGCGCGTGGTCCGCACCTACGGATCCAGCGAGACCGCGGGCGGCTGCGTCTACGACGGCGTGCCCGTCGCGACCGCCGACGTCGCGATCGTCGACGGGCAGGTCGAGCTCGCCGGGCCGATGCTCGCGGAGGGCTACCTCGGCGACCCGGGCGCGACCGACGCGGCGTTCGGCGCGCACGACGGCCGCCGCTGGTACCGCACGGGCGACGGCGGCGAGCTCGTGGACGGCGTACTGCGCATCACCGGGCGGCTCGACGACGTCGTGATCTCCGGGGGCGAGAAGCTGCGGCTGGCCGCGGTGGAGGAGGCCGTGCGCGCGCTCGCCGCGTGGGAGCCGCGCCTCGGCGAGGCCGTCGCGGTGCCGGGCGAGCACGCGGGCTGGGGGCAGCGGCCGGTGGTGTTCGCGCCCGGCCGCGTGGATCCCGAGCTCGCCGAGCGCGTGCGGCGCGAGCTCGCCGCGCGCCTCGGCCGGGTCGCGGGATCCGCCGTCGTCCGCGGCATCGACGCCCTGCCGACGCTGGCGTCCGGCAAGCCCGACCGCCGGGCGCTGCGGGCGCTGGCCGATGCGGATCCGGCCGCCTGAGCCGCCGCGCCTCCCGCCCCGGGCATGACGAGGGGCCGGATGCCCGGCACCCGGCCCCTCGCCTCTCGGGACGGACGTCCCTCGAGGAAGTCCTACTTCCTGAAGACGTCCTTCACGTTCTCGCCGGCCTGCTTGGCGCTCGCCCCGGCCTGCTTCGCTTCGCCCTCGGCGACCTTGCTGTCGTCGCCGGTCAGCTTCCCGAAGGCCTCCTCGGCCTTCCCCGCGAGCTTCTCGCCGGTGTTCTGGGCCTTGTCATCCGCACTCATATGGGCTCCTTCGTTCGGTGGATGGGACGTCTCCGACGCTACGCCCGCCCGCCGCCCCCGTCACCCCTCCCGCCGGACGGACGGCCCGTCGCCGCCCGGAGGATCCCGCGCCGCCCGTGGGAGGATGGGCGCATGGCCACCCGCACCCCCGACGCCCGCGCGAAGGGGCTCCTCTCCTGGCTGATCCTCGCCGTCGGGGTCGTCATCGCCGCCTTCACCGTCGCGATCCTCGTGGCCGCCGTCGAGGCGGACGGCGTGGGCGAGGTCACGTGGACGCTCGTGGCGGGCGGCGTCGCCACCCTGGTGGCCGCGCTCGCGTTCGTCGACCAGCGCCGCAAGGTGCGCGCGACGCGGACGGCGGAGCTCGCGGCGGCATCCCGCGGGGACGCCGACGCCGCGATGCCCGGGGACGACGCCGTCAGTCGATGAGCCGGAGCGCCACGAGGCGCTCCAGCGCCGCCTGGCCCGCCGGCGGGCAGCGGTCGGCGTCCGCGGATCCGACGAGCTCCACCTCGGCCACCTCGCCCGACGCGACGGGCTCCTGCCGCGTCCCCTCGCGGGGTTCCGCGCGGTAGACGGTCATGCTCACGAGGCGGCCCGCGTGCACGCCGTGCGCGTCGGCCAGCACGGTGAAGAGGTCCTCGATCGTGGCGGGGTCGATGTCGAGCCCGACCTCCTCGGCGGCCTCCCGCACGAGCGCCTGCCGCGTGCCCTCGCCGGGCTCGATCTTGCCGCCCGGGAGGTAGAGCACGTCGTGCCCCTCGACGCGGACCATCAGCACGCGGCGGTCGCGGATGAGGGCGAGCGCGGCGACGCGGAGCGGGCGCTCGTCGGGGCCGCGGCGACGGGCGGCGTCCCCGGGGCCATCGGCGTCGAGCTCGTCCAGCTCGTCGAGGTCGTCGTCATCGTCGTCGAGGACCGGGACGGCGGGTGGCGCCGCGGGGTCGGGGGTCGAGGTCACGCGGTCCTCCTACAGTCCGTCGAGGCTCTTCCGAGCCGCCCACTCCACGTCGAGCAGCGCGACGACCACGGTATCGGCCCACGCCCCGCGGGCCCATCGATCGTGCACCAGGAGGGCCTCCCGCCGCATGCCGAGGCGCTCGGCCAGCCCGAGCGCCGCCGTGTCCGCGGCATCCACCCGGCACGCGACGCGGTGCACGCCCGCCTCGGCGAACGCGAGCTCGAGGATCCGGTCGGCCGCCTCCGCCGCGAGGCCGGCGCCCCGCGCGTCCTCGTGCAGGACCACGCCGAGCTCGGCCTGCCGTGCGCCCGGATCGCGCAGCAGCAGGTGCACCTCGCCGACCACGCGCGACCACCGCTGGCCCTGCGCGGGCAGCTCGATCGCGAGGGCGAGGCGGTCGCCGACGTCGGCCAGCCGGGTCCAGGCGAGGCGATCGGCGAGCATGCGGGCGGGGTCGGCCGCGGATCCGGCGAGGTGCGGCCGTGCTCCGGGGGACGCCGCGTACGCCTCGATCGCGACCACGTCGTCGGGTGCGAACGGCCGCAGGGCGAGCCGTGCGGTGCGGACGGGACCACGCACCTCGACCGGGTCGAGCGCGGGCAGGTCGCCGTCCATCGGGATCCGCGGGTCAGGTCGTCGCGGGCGGGGTCGCCGCCCACTCGTCGGCCAGCACGGCGTAGTAGAGGCTGTCGACCCACTCGCCCTTCACGAGGTGCTCCTCGCGGAAGCGCCCCTCGCGGCGCATGCCGAGGCGCTCGGCCATGCGCGCGGACGAGGTGTTGCGGGCGTCGAGCTGCGCGAGGACGCGGTGGGCGCCCGCGCGCTGGAACGCGATGTCGAGCATCGCGCGGCTGGCCTCGGTGGCGTAGCCGCGGCCGGCGAAGTCCGGGTTCATGACCCAGCCGATCTCGAGCTGGCGCGAGGCCGCGTTGCGGAGGAGGAGGGACACGTCGCCGACGACGCGGCCGGATCCCGCGCGCGGGTTCAGGCTCGGCTCGCCCGGCAGCTCGACCGCGAGGCCGAGGAAGTCGTTCGACTGCTCGAGCCGCGTCTTCCGGCGCCGGGCCGCGAGGTGGCGCTTCGACGCCTCGCGGTCGCGGAGGGGCCAGAACATGTACTCGACCACGTCGGGCCGGCGCTGGATGTCGGCGTAGTCGTCGAGGTCGTCTGCCGTGTACGGCCGGATCACCAGGCGCTCGGTGCGCACGGGCTCCGTCATCCTGAGCGGCGCGTCGAGGCGCGGGCCGCGGAGGATGCGGGGCCTCACGACGCCTGGCCCGCCTCGGCCGAGCGGGGCAGCGCGACGGCGACCGGGGAGGACACCGCGGCGGGCAGCTCCACGTCGAGGCCGAACAGCGCCTGCACGGCGTCGACCACGCGAGCGCCCTCGCCCTGGCGCGCGAGCTCGCGGGCGCGGACGGAGGGCTGGTGGACGAGGACGCTGACGAGGTGCCGGAGCGCCTTCTCGGTGGCCTCGGAGGAGTCGCCGCGCTTGCGGACCCGCTCCAGCTCGCCCTCGAGCACGTCGAAGATGTGGGTGCGGAGGGCGACGACGGCGGGGGCCACCTCGTCCTCGGCGCTCGCGGCGCGGAACTCGGCGGCGGCCGTGCTGACGATCTCGCGGGCGTCGTCCGTGGCGGTGAGGTCGCGCAGCGGCGCGTGCAGGCTGATGGTCTCGAGGTCGAGCAGCTCGACGCCCTCGACGGTGACGACGTCCGGATCCACGTTGCGGGGGAGCCCGAGGTCGATGACGAGGCGGCGGCGGCCGTCGCCCGACACCGCGGCCGCGCCTTGCATGTGGTGCGCGGCGAGCACGGCGGTGGGTGCGGTGCTGCAGGTGACGACCATGTCGGACGCGGCGAGCGCCTTCAAGAGGTCGGGGCCCTCGACGGCGGGGATCCCGTGCGGGCCCGCGAACTTCCGCGCGCGGCCCGAGGGGGAGTAGACGTGCACGTCGACGACGCCGCGGTCGCGGAGGGCGGCGAGGCTCGCCCCCGCGTACGCGCCCGTGCCGACGAGGAGGACCCGGGTGGCCGACCAGTCGGCGATGCGGCTCTCGGCGAGGTCGAGCGCGAGCCGGACCATGGACCGACCGGCGCTCTGCAGGCCCGTGCGGGTCTTGACGCCGCGCGACGTGTTGGAGGCGGTCTGGAAGAGGCGCTCGAGGCCGGTGCTCGTGGTGCCGCCGGTGCGCGCGCCCTCGAGCGCGCGGCGCACCTGGCCCGCGATCTCGCCCTCGCCGACGACGACGGACTCGAGCCCGGAGGAAACGGCGAACAGGTGCTCGGCGACCGCATCGCCGCACATGACGTCGACGCTGCAGCGGACGTCGTCCCGGGCGATGCCGCTGGCGCCGCTGACCACGTCGACCGTGGCCTCGACGGCGAGCGCGCGGGCCGCGGTGAGGGGCTCCTCGACGTCGAGGTAGGCCTCGAAGCGGTTGCAGGTGGCGAGGACGACGGCCCCCGCGATGAAGTCGTTCTGCGCCATGAGGGTGCCGGCGACGGAGGGTGCGGCCACGGACAGCTTCTCGAGGACCTCGAAGCTGGCGTTGTGATGACTCGCCGTCAGACATATGAGCACGCTCCATGGTAAACCTCCCGGCCGGGTGCTCCGGGTCGGTGAGGGCACCCTGGCTAGGTCGGGCGGGCGTCCCCAGCCCGGCGACCGCGCAGGCGGGGGATGCGATGATCTCCTCCGTGATCACGCCCAGCTCCTCGTCTTCCTCCGCGCCCTCGTCCGCCGTCGTCCCGCTCCCCGCGGAGCACCCGCTCAACACGCGCACCGCGTCGTCGCTGCTCGTCGAGGCGTACCGCGGCCATCGCGGAGGACGGGCCCCCGTCTGGTTCATGCGCCAGGCCGGCCGCTCGCTGCCCGAGTACCGCGAGCTGCGCGTGGGCACGCGCATGCTCGACGCGTGCCTCGACCCGGAGATGGCCAGCGAGATCACGCTGCAGCCCGTCCGCCGCCACCACGTGGACGCGGGCATCTTCTTCAGCGACATCGTCATCCCGCTGAAGCTCGCGGGCGTCGGCGTCGACATCGTCGCGGGCCGAGGCCCGGTGCTCGAGAAGCCCGTGCGGACCGCGGCCGACGTGGCCGCGCTGCCGTCGCTGGATCCGGCCGCGCTCGAGCCCATCCGCCAGGCGGTCGCGCGCACGGTCGCCGAGCTCGGCGACACCCCGCTCATCGGCTTCGCGGGCGCGCCGTTCACGCTCGCCGCCTACCTCGTCGAGGGCGGGCCGAGCAAGGACCACATCGCGGCGCGCGGCCTCATGCACGCGGATCCCGACGCGTGGGACGCCCTCATGCGCTGGTGCGCCGAGATCACGGGCGTCTTCCTGCACGCGCAGGTCATGGCCGGCGCCTCCGCCGCCCAGCTCTTCGACTCGTGGGCCGGCGGCCTCTCGCTCGCCGACTACACCCAGCGCGTCGCCCCCGCGTCCGCGCTCGCGCTCGACCACGTGCGCACGATCACCGCGGCGGACGGCCGCACGGTGCCGCTCGTCCACTTCGGCGTCGGCACGGGCGAGCTGCTCGGCGCCATGCACGACGTGGGCGTCGACGCGGTGGGCGTCGACTGGCGCATCCCGCTCGACGAGGCGTCGCGCCGGCTCGGCGGATCGGTGCCGGTCCAGGGCAACATCGACCCGGCGCTCCTCGCGGCCCCGTGGCCGATCCTCGAGGCCCACGTCCGCGACGTGCTCGAGCGCGGGAAGGCGGCGCCGGCCCACGTGCTCAACCTCGGCCACGGCGTGCCGCCCGAGACCGACCCGACCGTCCTCACGCGCATCGTGGACCTCGTCCGTGGCTAGCGACCCGCGGCAGGCCGCCGGCGAGGTCGACCCGACCGACGTCGTCGTGATCGGCGGCGGCGTGGGCGGCCTCATCGCCGCCCGCGCGTGCGCCCTCGCCGGCAAGCGGGTGATCCTCGTGGAGGCGTCCCCGGCGCTCGGCGGCACCGTCGGATCCCACGTGGTCGACGGCCTCCGACTCGACAGCGGCGCCGAGAGCTTCGCCACGCGCCGCGGCACCGTCGCGGCCTTCCTGGGCGAGCTCGGCCTCGCCGACCTGATCGTCCAGCCCAACCCGGACGGCGCGTGGGTGCAGCTCGCCGAGCGCGCCATCCAGCTGCCGCGCACGGGCCTGCTCGGGATCCCCGCGCACCCGTTCGACTCCACCATCGCCACCGCGATCGGCCGCGCCGGCGTCGCCCGCGCCAAGGCCGACCTCCTCCTCCCCGCCGCCGTCGGCGCGAAGGAGCGCACGCTCGGCGGCCTCGTCCGCGCCCGGATGGGCGACCGCGTGGTCGACCGGCTGGTCGCCCCCATCGTCTCCGGCGTGCACAGCGCGCACCCCGACGAGGTCGACGCCGACGCCGTCGCGCCCGGCCTCCGCGCCGGCCTCGCCGAGCAGGGGTCGCTGGGGCGCGCGGTCGCGTCCATGCGCGCCGCGTCGCCCGCGGGATCCGCCGTCAGCGGCATCGTCGGCGGCGTGCACCTGCTCGTGGACGCGCTGGTCGCCGACCTCGCGCGCCTCGGCGTCGACGTGCGCACCTCGCTCGCCGCCCGGTCCGTGCACCGGCACCGCTCGCACGAGGGCGCGGCCGCGAACGACGACTGGCACGTCGAGCTCGCCGACGGCCGCGGCATCGACGCGGCCGGCGTGGTCCTCGCGATCCCCGCGGCGGGGCTCATCCACCTCTTCTCGGGTCTCGCGCCGCGCGCCGTCACGGAGGGCTGGCCCGCGCCGTCCTCCGTCGAGCTGGTCACGCTCGTCGTCCGCGCGCCCGAGCTCGACGCCGCTCCCCGCGGCACCGGCGTGCTCGTCGCGGCCGACGCCCCGGGGATCCGCGCCAAGGCCCTCACGCACGCCACCGCGAAGTGGCCGTGGCTGAAGGAGCTGGCGGGCGACCGCCACGTCCTCCGCCTCTCCTACGGGCGCGCGGGCGGCGACGACGACACCGCGGCCGTCCCCGACGAGGAGCTCACCGCGATCGCCGTGCGCGACGCGTCCGCGCTGCTCGGGGTGGACCTCGCGGGCCGCGTCACCGGATCCGCCCGCGTGCGCTGGACCAACGCCCTCCCGTTCGCCGCGTCCGGCCACCGCGAGCGCGTGCAGGCCGTGCGCGACGAGGCGGCCGAGCACCCGGGGCTCGAGATCACCGGGTCCGCCGTCGCGGGCACCGGGCTCGCCTCCGTGGTGGCCGACGCGGAGGCCGCCGCGGCGCGCCTCCTGGCCGGCTGATGGGCGCTCGTCGCCCCGCGTGGCCGGGCACCGACCGCCCCGTCGCCCCCGACCACGCGGCTGCGCCGGAGGGATACGCTGGACCGACGTGTGCTGCACGTGCCCCCTCAACGATCGGAGATCTCCCATGAAAGGCAAGCTTCTCTTCGTCGCCGGAGCCGGTGTCGGCTACGTCCTCGGCGCCCGCGCCGGACGCAAGCGCTACGAGCAGATCCGCACGAACGCCAAGAAGGTCTGGGACGACCCGAAGGTCCAGCGCCAGGTCGACAACGCGGCCGGCTTCGTGAAGGACCACACCCCCGACGTCGCGCACGCGGTCGTCGGCGGCGCCAAGAAGGTCGTCGGCACCGTCACCGGCGGCAAGAAGGACTCCGCGAGCGGCTCCACCCCCTCGAGCGCGTCCGCCACCCACCACCCGACCATGGACCCCGCCTCGCCCGAGCCGAACGGCTCCGGCACCTCCCGCTGACCCGCACGCCCATCCCCAGGAGGGAAACCCGCATGACGGATCAGGATCTCAATCCGAAGAGCAAGCGCTCGCTCGTCCGGCTCGTCGCCGACCTGCCGACGCTCATCGTCCAGCTGATCAAGGACGAGATCGAGTCGTTCAAGAACGAGCTCGTCTCCAAGCTCAAGCACGCGGGGATCGGCGCCGCCTTCCTCGTCGTGGCCCTGTTCTTCGCGCTCATCGCGTTCCTGGTGCTCGTCGCCGCCGCGATCCTCGGCCTGTCCGAGGCGTTCTCGCCGTGGCTGTCGGCGCTCATCGTCGCCGGCTTCTTCCTCCTCGTCACGGTGGTGCTCGCGCTGCTCGGCATCCGCTGGATCAAGAAGGGCGTCCCGCCGACGCCCGAGGAGACGGTGGACAGCCTCAAGGAGGACGTCGACGCGGTGAAGGGGACCGGCAAGTATGACCACTGATCGCCCCCGCCCCACGGGACCCCGCTCCCGCACCGAGCTGAAGCTCGACATCCAGCACACGCGCGAGGAGATCTCCGCGACGCTCGACGCCCTCGAGGCCAAGCTCAACGTCCGCCGCCGGGCGAAGGAGGGCATCGCCGACCTGCGCCGGCGCATCCGCCGCACGGCCGACGAGGACCCGCTGCTCCTCGTCGCCGTCGGGGTCGGCGCGGTGGTCGTCGTCGGCGGAGTGGTCTGGGCCGTGGCCCGCGCCGCGCGCCGCTGACCCGCCGGTCGGGGGTCCGTGATGGCCGAGGGGGGATCCGCCCGCCTGCGCCGCCGCGAGGCGCGTGAGCCGGGGTCCCTGGGCGCGCACCCGCTGCTGCTGCCGGGGCTCGTCGGGCTCGGCGGCTCGCTGCTCGTCCTCCTGGCCTCGTTCGTGGTCGGCCATGCGCCGGCCGAGTCGGAGCTGTCGCGGACGCCCGTGATCGGCGCCCTCCGCGTCTCGCCCCTCGCGACGAGCATCGCGTCCATCGGGGTCGTGGTGGGCGGCGTGATGCTCGTCTCCGCGTGGCTCCTCCTCGGTGCTCTGCTCCCGCGGCTCGGCCAGGCGGGCCTCCGTGCCACGCTCCGGCTCGCCGCGATCTGGACGGCCCCGCTCCTGTTCAGCGCGCCGCTGTTCAGCCGTGACATCTACTCGTACATCGCGCAGGGGCGCGTGCTCGGCGCCGGCCTCTCGCCGTACGAGCACGGGCCCGCGGTGCTGCCCGACTGGCGGAGCACGGGCGTCGACCCGCTGTGGGCGCACAACCCCGCCCCCTACGGCCCGCTGTTCCTCGCGATCGAGCGCGTCGTCGGCGCGATCGACGACGCCCTCGGCGTCGAGGTCGCGGTCCTGGCAGCCCGCGGCGTGGCCGTCGCGGGCGTGGTCCTGATGGTCGTGTGCGGCCTGCGCATCGCGCGCCGTCGCCGCATCGACCCCGTGCGCACGGCGTGGTTCCTCGCCGCCAGCCCGCTCGTGACCTTCAACTTCGTGGTGGCCGCGCACAACGACGCGCTGATGATGGGGCTCCTGGTGGCGGGCCTCCTCGCCGCCATCGACTCCCGGCCCGTGCTCGGCGTGCTGCTCGTGACGTGCGCGGTGGCGGTCAAGCCCATCGCGCTCCTCGCCCTGCCCATCGTCGCCATCGTGCACGCCGAGATGCGCGCCCGTCGCGTCGACGACCGGGCGCCGGAGGGCGTCGCCGTCGACGGGTCGGCGGGCGGCGTCGTCGGCCTCCGACCGCCCACGCGCGACCCGCGGGTCTGGGCGGCGTGGACCGCGTCCGGCATCGCCGCCATGGGCCTCCTCGCGCTCGGCGGCCAGCTGCTCGGCGTCGGCCTCGGCTGGATCTCCGCGCTGTCGAGCCCCGTCTCCGTCGTCTCCTGGTTCATGCCGTTCGGCGTGGCCGCGGGCGCATTCGGGCCGCTGGTCGAGGCGCTCGGCGGGCCGGGCGGCGCGGTCGAGGGCGGGATCAAGACCGCGGGCATCCTGCTCGGCTTCGCGGGCGCCGCCTGGTGCATCCTCACGACCCGCACGCTCTCCGGCGAGGCCCGCCTCGCGCTGGCGTTCGTCTGCATCGTCGCCATGTCGCCCGTCGTGTACCCCTGGTACGGCCTGTGGGTGCTCGTGATCCTCGCCGTGGTCGGCATCGCCGACGGCGCCGCCATGTCGCTCGCGGTCTCGGCGACCGTGTTCCTCGTCGGCGTCAACCTGCTGGAGCCCATGGCCGTCGTGCACTCCGTCGCCTCCGGCTGGCCGCGGGTGCTGGTCGTCGTCGTGGCGGTCGTCGGGATCCTCGGCGTGCTCGCGCCGGGGTTGCAGGGGCTCGCGGGGACCGATCCGTTCCGGGCGCTCCGGGCGCCCCGCCACCAGTTCTCCGCCGCCCGGCAGCCCCCGGCCTGACGCCCGGCGCGTCGACGGGAGCACCCCGCGGGAATGCGCGCGGACGCCGCGGACGTTCCCCGGTGACACCACCGACGGGAGCTCGACCATGGACACCGACCTCGACTGGCACGACCTGATCCGCCGGGCCCACGGCGGCTTCGCCGACCGCCTCGCCGCCGTCACCGACTGGACGGCGCCGACGCCCGACGTGGAGTGGGACGTGCGCGAGCTCGTGGCGCACGTCATCGAGGAGCAGCAGTGGGTGCCGCTCCTCCTCGCCGGCCACACGACGGAGACCGGCCAGCCGCTCATCCGCGACCTCGACGACGACCTCGTGGCCGAGTGGGGCCGCTACTCCCGCGAGGCGCTCGCGGCGTGGGAGGGCGTCGACCCGGAGCGGCCCGTGCTGCTGTCGACCGACCGCGTCCCCGCCCGGGAGTACCTCCGCGAGCAGCTGTCCGACGTGGTGATCCACGGCTGGGACCTCGCGCGCGCGGTCGGCGTCGACGAGCGCATCGACGACGAGCTGGTGCGCGCCACGTGGACGGTCTTCGCCCCGCAGAAGGACACGCTGGAGGCCAGTGGCCTCTTCGCGTCGCCCGTGCCGGTCGCCGAGGACGCGCCCCTGCAGGTCCGGCTGCTCGCGCTGACGGGCCGCGACGCCCGGTAGGCCGCGAATGATCTGACGGCCGTCCGCCCGATGCATGGGCGGGGTCCCCGCGCGACGTACCATGGAGATCATGAGCATCCCGGCTGCCGAGTCGGCGGCATCTCAGGTCCCCCCGATCGAGTCCCCCGGAGAGGCCCGTCCTGACGACGGGTCCACCCCCGAGGCATCCCCCAGCGGCTACGCCCTCTGGGCGGTCCTCCGCCGCGATCCCGCCCGCCCCGACGACCTCGACGGCCGCGAGGTCCCGGGCGCCGTCGACGAGCTCGACGGCATCGTCCACATCGTCGAGGCCGAGGGCGTCACCGTCCGCGGGTTCTACGACGTCTCGGGCATGCGCGCGGACGCCGACCTCATGGTCTGGATCCACGGCCCCCAGATGGAGACCCTCCAGTGGGCCTTCCGCGAGATCCGCCGCGCGCGCCTCATCCGCGCGCTCATCCCCTCGTGGAGCGCCGCGGGCGTCCACCGCGATGCCGAGTTCAACCGCAGCCACGTGCCCGGCTTCCTCCGGGGCGAGGAGCCGCGCGACTGGCTCTGCGTCTACCCCTTCGTGCGCTCCTACGAGTGGTACCTGCTGCCGCCCGAGGAGCGCGGGCGCATGCTCGCCCAGCACGGCCGCCAGGGCGCGGCCTTCCGCAGCGTCGTCGCCAACACGGTCTCGTCGTTCGGCCTCGGCGACTACGAGTGGATCCTCCCGCTCGAGTCGAACGAGCTCGTCGACCTGGTCGACATGATGCGCGACCTGCGCAACACGGACGCGCGCCGTCATGTGCGCGAGGAGGTCCCGTTCTACACGGGCCGCCGCATCACCACCGCCGAGCTCGTGGAGGTCCTCCAGTAATGGCCGCAGTGAACCTGGGTCGCAAGCCCGCCCCCGCCACCGACGCCCCGCGCGCCCCCGGAGCCCTCGTCTCCGCCGCGAGCGAGGCCGCGAAGATGGGCCCCGCGCACGTCGAGGAGCCCGTCGCCTACGACGCCATCCTGCTCGCCTCCTTCGGCGGGCCCGAGGGCCAGGACGACGTCATCCCGTTCCTCCGCAACGTCACCGCGGGTCGCGGGATCCCCGAGGAGCGCCTCGAGGAGGTCGCCCACCACTACCGGGCCTTCGGCGGCATCAGCCCCATCAACGAGCAGAACCGCGAGCTGAAGGCCGCCCTCCAGGCGCGCCTCGCCGAGCGCGGCATCGACCTGCCCGTGCTGTGGGGCAACCGCAACTGGGGTCCGTACCTCAACGACGCGCTCCGCGAGGCCGAGGAGAAGGGCTACCGCCAGCTCATCGCCGTCGCCACGAGCGCGTACAGCTCGTACTCCTCGTGCCGCCAGTACCGCGAGGACTTCGCGGACGCGCTGGAGGACACGCAGCTGCAGGGCGTCGTGCGCATCGACAAGGTGCGCCAATTCTTCGACCACCCGGGCTTCGTCACGCCGTTCATCGAGGGCACGCGCGACGGGATCCGCGACGTCGTCGCCCACTTCGAGGCCGAGGGCGCGCCCGTCGACCTCGCGACGGACGTCGAGATCCTGTTCTCCACGCACTCCATCCCGTCGTCGGACGCCTCCAAGTCCGGCCCCGCCGAGCGCGGCTTCGACGAGGACGGCGCGTACGCGGCGCAGCACCTCGCCGTCGCCGAGGTCGTCATGCACGAGGTGCGGAAGGAGCTCGGCATCGACCAGGACGTGCCGTGGCAGCTCGTCTACCAGTCGCGCTCCGGCCCGCCGTCCATGCCGTGGCTCGAGCCCGACGTGAACGACGCCATCGGCGAGCTGCCCGCCCAGGGCCGCCGCGCCGTCGTGATCGTGCCGCTCGGCTTCGTGAGCGACCACATGGAGGTCAAGTGGGACCTCGACAACGAGGCCACCGAGTCCGCCGCCGAGAACGGCCTCTACTCGGTGCGCGTGCCCACGCCGGGCGTGCACGCCGCGTACGTGGACGGCCTCATCGACCTCGTGCTGGAGCGCCGCGACGGCGTGAAGGCGGCCGACCGCCCCCACATGACCGACCTCGGACCCTGGTACGACGTGTGCCGCCCGGGCTGCTGCGAGAACGTGCGGCTGGGCTTCAAGCCCGCCGTCTCCGGGCTGGCACCGTGACGGACGGTCCCACGACGTCGGCTCCGGCGACGACGCTCCGCATCGGGACCCGGGGGAGCGCGCTCGCCCTGGCCCAGACGCGGGCGATCGCCGCGGAGATCACCGACGCGTCGGGACTCGAGGTCGAGCTCGTGCCCGTGACCACGCACGGCGACACGTCGCGCGAGTCCCTGTCGAGCCTCGGCGGCACGGGCGTGTTCGCCAGCGCGCTCCGGGAGTCGCTCCTCCGCGGCGAGTGCGACCTCGTGGTCCACTCGCTCAAGGACCTGCCGACCGCGCCCTACGCGGGACTGACCGTCGCGTCGGTGCCGGCGCGGGAGGATCCGCGCGACGTGCTCTGCGCGCGCGACGGCCTCACGCTCGCGACCCTGCCGCGCGGTGCCCGCGTCGGCACCGGATCCCCGCGCCGTCGCGCGCAGATCCTCGCCGAGCGCCCGGACCTCGACGTGGTCGACATCCGCGGCAACATCGACACGCGGCTCTCCCGCGTGACGGCGGGCGACCTCGACGCCGTGGTGCTCGCCGCCGCGGGCCTCGAGCGCATCGACCGCATCGACGCCGCCACCGAGCACCTCGAGCTCGACCGCTGGCCCACCGCCCCCGGACAGGGCGCGCTGGCCCTCGAGATCCGCACGGAGGACGCCGAGACGCACTCGGTCGTCGGCCGCGCCGTGGAGGCCGTCGATGACCCGTTCACCCACGCCGCCGTCCTCGCGGAGCGCGGCGTGCTCGCCGCGCTCGAGGCCGGGTGCGCGGCGCCCATCGGCGCCTGGGCCACCGTCACGAGCGCCCGCCTCGCCCTCACCGCCGTGGTCTACCGACCCGACGGCACGCAGCGCATGGCCGCGAGCCACGAGCTCGACACCGCGGGGCTCGACCTCGCCCAGCTGGGCGCATCCGCCTCCGCGCTCTCGGGGCCCGTGTCCCGCGAGCTCCTCGACGCCGGAGCGGCCGATCTCGCGCCGCTGGGAGGGACCCGATGACCTCGACAGACCAGAAGCCCCTGAAGGGCTGGCGCGTGCTCGTGCCCCGCGGCGGACCGTGGGGCGACGGGGTCGCGTACGACCTCCGCGCGCAGGGCGCCACGCCCGTCGTCGCGCCCATGATCAACTTCGCCGCGACGCAGGACGCGCAGGCGCTCGAGTCGGCGCTCGCCGACCTCGCCGCGGGATCCTTCGACTGGCTCACCGTCACGAGCGCCACCACGGTCGACGTGCTGTCCTCGCATCGCGCGGTCGTGCCCGAGGGCACGCGCATCGCGGCCGTCGGCGAGACCACGGCCGCCGCGCTCGTGGCGGCGGGCTACACGGTCGACTTCGTGCCGTCCATCGACTCCTCGGCCACCGCGCTCCTCGAGGAGTGGACGGAGATGGCCGCCGGATCCCCGCTCCGCCGCGTGCTCACGCTCCGCTCCGAGATCGCGAAGCCGACGCTCACCGACGGGCTCATCGCGCGCGGGCACGACGTCCGCTCGGTCGTCGCGTACCGCACCGTCGGCGTGCCCGTCAGCGACCGGATCCGCGAGGACGTGACCTCGGGCCGCGTCCGCGCCATCCTCGTCACGTCGGGCAGCGTCGCCGAGCAGGTGCACGAGCAGCTGGGCGACGTGCCCGACGGCGTGCTCATCGCCTGCATCGGCCCGCGCACCGCGAAGGACGCGCGCCGCTCCGGCGTGCGCGTCGACGTGGTCGCCTCCGAGCGCTCGGCCGCGTCGCTCATCCAGTCGCTGGTCGAGATCGCCCGCCACGAGGAGCCGCGCGCCGACACGGCGGGGCTCACCGGCCTCGCCGACCTCCTCGATCGGAGCACCACCGAATGACCTCCCCGTACTACCGCCCGCGCCGCCTCCGCACCTCCCCGGCGATGCGCCGGCTCACGGCGGAGACGCGCCTGCACGCGGCCGACCTCGTGCTGCCGATGTTCGTGCGCGAGGGCCTCACGGAGGCGTCGCCCATCACGTCGATGCCCGGCGTCTCCCAGCACTCGCTCGACAGCCTGCGCCGCGCGCTCGTCGAGGCCGCCGAGGCGGGCATCGGCGGCGTGATGCTGTTCGGCGTCCCCTCCGTGCGCGACGCCGAGGGCTCCGGCGCGAGCGACCCCGACGGGATCCTCAACGTCGCCACGCGCGTGGCGATCGAGGAGGTGGGCGACGCGCTCGTCGTCCAGACCGACCTGTGCCTCGACGAGTTCACCGACCACGGCCACTGCGGCGTGCTCGACGCCCACGGCGTGGTCGACAACGACCGCACCCTCGACCGCTACCGCGCGATGGGCCTCGCCCAGGCGGAGGCGGGATCCCACCTGCTCGGCCTCAGCGGCATGATGGACGGCCAGGTCGCCGCCGTGCGCGAGGCCCTCGACGACGCCGGGCACCACGACGTCGCGATCCTCGCCTACGCCGCCAAGTACGCCAGCGCCTTCTACGGGCCGTTCCGCGAGGCCGTCGACTCGCAGCTGGTCGGCGACCGCCGCACCTACCAGATGGACAACGGCAACCGCCGCGAGGCGCTGCGCGAGGTGGAGCTCGACATCGAGGAGGGCGCCGACGTCGTCATGGTCAAGCCCGCGATGAGCTACCTCGACATCCTCGCCGACGTCGCCGCGACCAGCAGCGTGCCCGTGTGGGCGTACCAGATCTCCGGCGAGTACGCGATGATCGAGGCCGCCGCGCAGAACGGGTGGATCGACCGCGAGCGCGCCATCGAGGAGAGCGTCCTCGGCATCACGCGCGCCGGCGCCGACGCGGTCCTCACCTACTGGGCCGTCGAGCTCGCCCAGCGCCTCGCCCGGCGCTGAGCCGCGCCGCCGCCCCACCTCATCGCCGGACCCGCATCCGGCCCGCATTCCGAGCGGTTCCCCGCCCGGCACCGAAGGACATCACCGTGACCCACTCCCAGGACCTCTTCGACCGCGCACGCGACGTCATCCCGGGCGGCGTGAACTCGCCCGTCCGGGCCTTCGGCTCCGTCGGCGGCACGCCCCGCATGATGGTGAAGGCCGCAGGCCCCTACGTGACCGACGCCGACGGCGTCGAGTACGTCGACCTCGTCAACTCGTGGGGCCCCGCGATCCTCGGCCACGCCCGCCCCGAGGTCGTGAAGGCGGTGCAGGACGCCGCCGCCCTCGGCCTCGGCTTCGGCGCGACGACGCCCGCGGAGACGGAGCTCGCCGAGCTCGTCACGGAGCGCGTGCGCGTCGCGGGCGTCGACGGATCCCCGGACCGTCGCCCCATCGAGAAGCTCCGCCTCGTGTCCACCGGCACCGAGGCCACCATGACCGCGATCCGCCTCGCGCGCGGCTTCACGGGCCGCGACCTCCTCGTGAAGTTCGCCGGCCACTACCACGGCCACTCCGACAGCCTCCTCGCCGAGGCGGGCTCCGGCGTCGCCACGCTCGCGCTGCCCGGTTCCGCGGGGATCCCCGAGGCCATCGCCGCGCAGACCGTCGTCGTGCCCTACAACGACCTCGATGCCGTGCGCGCCGTCTTCGCGGAGCACGGGCCGCGCATCGCCGCCGTGATCACCGAGGCCGCCGCCGCGAACATGGGCGTCGTGCCGCCGCTGCCCGGCTTCACCGCCGAGCTCGCGCGCATCGCCCACGACAACGGATCCCTCCTCATCTCCGACGAGGTGCTCACGGGCTTCCGCGTGCACCCCGCCGGCTACTGGGGCCTCGACAACGCCGGGCTCGCGGCCGACCACCCCGACGCCTGGACCCCCGACCTCGTCACGTACGGCAAGGTCATCGGCGGCGGCCTCCCCGTCGCCGCGCTCGGCGGCCGGGCCGACGTGATGGACCACCTCGCGCCCCTCGGCCCCGTCTACCAGGCGGGCACGCTGTCCGGGAACCCGGTCGCGGTCGCCGCGGGCCTCACGACCCTCCGCCTCGCGGACGACGACGTGTACCGCGCGCTCGACATCGCCGCCGACATCCTCATCTACGCGGTGCAGCTCGCCTTCGACCGCGCGGGCCTCGCCTACTCGGTGCAGCGGGCCGGGAGCCTCTTCAGCTTCACGTTCGGCACGCCGCCCGAGCACGGGATCACCGACTACGCGACCGTGCAGGCGCAGGAGACCTGGCGCTACCCCGCCTTCTTCCACTCCATGCTCGACCAGGGCGTCAGCCTGCCGCCGTCGGTCTTCGAGGCCTGGTTCGTCTCGGCCGCCATGGACGAGGCGTCGCTCGACCGCGTGATCCGCGCCCTCCCGGCCGCCGCCCGCGCGGCCGCCGCGGCGACCCCGCCCGCGTAGGCGCCGCCCGCGTGCACGGTCAGAGCGTGATCGCCGCGAACCGCTCCAGCTCGACCCAGCCGTCGCGGCCGTCCGCCGGAGTGCCCTGGCGTGCCGTCGCCGGCACGCCGAGCCGGTCGGCCGCGGCGAGCTGCGCCACGTCGTAGCCCGTGAGCGCGCCGATCTCCGCGACGGCGACCTGGTAGGTGCGGTACGGCCCGAGCTCGGGCGCCTCCGCCGTCGCGGTCGCGCGGTCGAGGTCGCCGAGCTCCGGCGCCTGGTCGAGCAGGTAGGCCGTGGCCGCGAGCCGGTCGCCCGAGACCCAGGCCGCGATCTTCCAGAACATGAGCGGGATCCGCACGCCGCGGTACACGGGGTCGTCATCCGAGAAGACGGGGCCGGTGAGCACCGTCATGCGCCGGTCGCCGAGGTCGGCGTTGTCGAGCACGTAGTCCTCGAGGCCGAGCCACAGCTCCTTGGACTGGTTGAACTCCGCGGCCTGCGGGGCCGCGTTCGTGTAGACGAAGGTGTCGGCGCTCGCGCGGGCGGCCTCCGCGATGTCGCCCCATACCGGATCCCGCCGCCGCACCAGGTGCCCGCGGTCGATGTCGTTGCGCGCGTACAGCTCGGGGCCGCACTGCTGCTCCTCGTGCAGGCGCGGATCCAGGTGCCAGTCGTCGGAGCGCTCCACGTCGACGAGGCGGGCGCCGTCGATGTTCACGGCGGTGAGGGCCGCGAGGCGCCGGTCGGTGTCCATGAGCACGGTGAAGTGCAGGTAGTCGAGCCGCACGGGCCGCGCGTCGGCCGGGGCCTCCGGCAGCGGGAGGGCGATGGGCAGGAAGTCGAGGTCGTAGCCGTCCATGCCCGGAGCCTATGCCCGGCCTCGGACGCCCGACCGGCCGGCCGGGTGGACGCTCGGGGGCCGGCGGGCGACGGGAGGGAGGATCAAGCCCGGCGGAGGGGGGAGGCGGTGCGGCCGCGGGCGAGCTCCGCGAACACGTCCGTGGTGAGCCGGTACGCGTGCTCGACCTCGGCGACGACGCGGGCCCGTTCGTCGTCGTCCCACGGCGCCTGGTCCAGCGCCTCCCGGTAGGTGCCGCAGAAGCGCCGCGGCTCCGCGATCTCCGCGAAGAGGTACAGGCCGACGCCGTTGGTGTCGAAGCCGAACTGGCGCTGCAGGAGCGAGCGCAGGAGCCGACCGCCCGACAGGTCGCCGAGGTAGCGCGTGTAGTGGTGCGCGACGAAGCCGCCGACCCAGACCGAGGCGACCCGCTCGATCCGCTCGACGTACGCGGCGGTGCTCGCGAGCGGCCGCACGACGTCGCGCCAGTCGGGCCCGACGAGGAAGTCGAGGTCAGCCTCGATGGCGGGCAGGCGCGTGAGGCGGGGGCTGATGAAGCGCGCGGCCACGGGATCCGCCGCCATGCGCTCGGTCGCGGCCTCGATGGCGCGGTAGATGAAGTAGTGCTGGGCGACGAGGGCGACGTAGTCGTCGCGGCAGCCGCGTCCGGTGACGAGGGCGGTCATGAAGTCGTCGGCGTCCGGCGTCTCGGCGCGCGGTCGTGCCCGGTCGCGGAGGGCCTCGGTGAGGGAGACGACGGTCATGATGTAGGTGAGCCTAACCTCATCTGCCGCTCGCGCGGAAGGGGGCGGCGGTCACGATCGGGGCCGGCCGGCCGCGCCTCAGGAGGCGGCGGCGAAGAAGACGAGGCCGAGCAGCGGCGGCACGCCCTGGACGAGCGCCGGGATGAGGTACTTCTTGCCCGTGCTCGCGATGATGATCGAGGCCAGCACCATGCACGCGGTCGTGAACAGCACGAGCGTGAGGCCGGCGGGCACGTTGCCGACGAAGTAGAGGATCAGCCCGAGGCCGGCGCCGAGCGCGAGGAAGAGGTTGTAGAAGCCCTGGTTGTACGCCCACGGCTTGATGATGAGCGCCTTCTCCTGGTCGGCGACGCCGAAGCGCTTCCAGGCGAACGGCTTCTCGAACCAGACGCTCTCGAGGAGGAAGAAGAACGCGTGCAGCAGCGCCGCGAGTCCGACGAAGATGGTGCCGGTGGTGGCGACAGCGGTCATGATCCCTCACTCCGGCGGCACCGTGCCGCGTCGGGCCCAGGCTAGCGCGGGCGGGGGTCGCGCCGGTGCCGTGGTAGGTACGCGCCGAGCGGTCAGGCGCGGACGTCCACCACGACGCGTCCGCTCGACGTGCCCGCGAGGATCCGCTCGCCGGCGGCGATCGCGCCGTCCAGCGGCACCGTCGTCGTGAGGGAGTCGAGGAGCGCCGGGTCGAGGTCGGCGGCGAGCCGCGCCCACGCCTCTTGCCGGAGCGCGGCCGGCGCCTCGACCGAGTTGATGCCCGCGAGCGTGACGGCGCGGAGGATGAAGGGGAGGACCGTGCCCGGCAGGTCCGGCCCCTGCGCGAGGCCGGCGGCCGTGACGACGCCGCCCCATCGGGTCTGCGCCAGGACGTTGGCCAGGGTGGCGCTGCCGACGCTGTCGACGGCCCCCGCCCAGCGGATGCGCTGCAGCGGCTTGCCGGGCTCGCCCAGCTCGGCGCGGTCGATGACGTCGGCGGCGCCGAGCGCGCGCAGCCGGTCGCCGAGCTCGTCGACGCGGCCGGTCGAGGCGACCACGCGGTGGCCGAGGCGCGCGAGGAGGGCGACGGCGATGGATCCGACCCCGCCGCCCGCGCCGGTGACGAGCACGTCGCCGGATCCGGGCTCCACGCCACCGCGCTCGAGCGCGAGCACCGAGAGCATCGCCGTGAAGCCGGCGGTGCCGATGGCGGCGGCGCGTACCGCGGAGATGCCGTCGGGGACGCGCACGAGGGATGCGGCCGGGACGCGCACGCGCTCGGCCAGCCCGCCGTCGCGGCTCTCGCCGAGGCCGGCGCCGTTCATCACGACGAGGTCGCCGGGGGCGACGGCGTCGGATCCGCTCGCCGCGACGGTGCCGACCGCGTCGATGCCGGCCACCAGCGGACTCGTGCGCGCGATGCCCGGGCGGCCGCCGAGCAGCATGCCGTCCTTGTAGTTGACGCTCGAGAAGAGGACGTCGAGCGCGACCTCGCCGACGCCGGGGCCGGCCGCACCGCCCGTCGCCCGATCGTCGGGGAGGTCGCGCAGCGCGACCCCGATGCCTGTCGTGCCGTCGTCGGCGACGGTCTGCTCGGCCACGAGCGCGCGGTACGTCATGCCGTCACGCTACGCCCGGGGCCCGGCCCGGCGCGACGCACGGCCGCCGCCCGCCGGGATCAGCCGAAGAGGATCGCGGCCTCGTCGTAGCGGTGCTGCGGCACGGTCTTGAGGCGGCCGAGCGCCTCCTCGAAGCCGACGTGCACGATGTCGGTGCCGCGGAGCGCGACCATGCGGCCCCAGTGGCCGTCGCGCACGCTGTCGACCGCGGCGAGGCCGAGGCGCGTCGCGAGCACGCGGTCGTACGACGACGGCGTGCCGCCGCGCTGGATGTGGCCGAGGGTCGTCGCGCGGGTCTCGATGCCGGTGCGCTCCTCGATGATCGGCGCGAGCTGCTCGCCGATGCCGCCGAGGCGCGGGCGGCCGAACGCGTCCAGCCCGCGCTCGCCGTGCGCATCCGACGCGTGCTCGGGCACGAAGCCCTCCGCGACGACGACGAGCGGCGCGCGCCCGCGGTCGTAGGCCGAGCGGACCCAGGCGATGATCTCGTCCATGCTCGTCTTCTGCTCGGGGATGAGGATCGCGTGCGCGCCCGCGGCCATGCCGGAGTGCAGCGCGATCCAGCCGACGTGCCGGCCCATGACCTCGGCCACCATGCAGCGGCTGTGCGAGTCGCCCGTGGTGCGGAGGCGGTCCATGGCGTCGGTCGCGATCTGCACCGCGGTGTCGAAGCCGAACGTGTAGTCGGTGGCGTCGAGGTCGTTGTCGACGGTCTTGGGGACGCCGACGATCTTCAGGCCCGCGTCGGTGAGGCGCTTCGCGGCCGCGAGCGTGCCCTCGCCGCCGATGGCGAGGATCGCGTCGATGCCGAGGCGGTCGAGGTTCTCCTGGATCCGCTCCAGCCCGCCGTCGCCCTCGAACGGGTTCGTGCGGCTGGTGCCGAGGATCGTGCCGCCCTGCTTGCCGATGCCCTGGATGTCGCGGCGCGCGAGCGGCATGACGTCGCCGTCGACGACCCCCCGCCAGCCGTCGCGGAAGCCCACGAACTCCTGCTTGTGGATGGTCGTTCCCTTGAGCACGGCCCCGCGGATGACCGCGTTGAGTCCGGGGCAGTCTCCGCCTGAGGTGAGGATTCCGATGCGCACACGTCCATCATGGGGCACGGTCCCGCGAGACTGGGCGGATGGACATCGAGCCGGCCGCGCGCCCGCACCCCTCCCCTCGCCCCGTCGACGACCTCGACGCGCTCGCGCGCCGCGCCCTCGGGCTCGTGCGCGACGACGGCCGCGCGATCCTCGCCCTCGCGGGCAGCCCCGGCGCCGGCAAGACGACCCTCGCGCGGGCCCTCGTCGCGCGGGTGGACGCGCTGGCCGGCGACGGCACGGCCGCGTACGTGCCCATGGACGGCTTCCACCTCGCCAACGCGACGCTCGACCGGCTGGGCCGCCACGACCGCAAGGGCGCGATCGACACGTTCGACGGCTGGGGCGTGCTCGCCCTGGTGCGGCGCCTCCGCACGGAGACCGGCCACGCCGTGTACGCGCCGTCCTTCGACCGCGCCGTCGACGAGGGCGTCACCGGCGCGGTCGCGGTCGAGGCGGACGCGCGCCTCGTCGTGATCGAGGGCAACTACCTGCTCGTCGACGAGGACCCGTGGGCCCAGCTCCGCGCGGAGGTCGACGAGGCGTGGTTCTGCGCGACGCCGGGCGACGAGCGGTTCGCGCGCCTGGTGGACCGGCACACGACGGGCGGCCGGGCGCCCGACGCGGCGGAGGCCTGGGCCCGCGAGGTGGACGGCGCGAACGCGGCGCTCATCGAGGGGACCCGCGGCCGCGCCGACCTCGTCGTGGCGGGCACGGCCCCGGGCGTACCGGAGGCGTCCGCCGGCTAGCGGGGACGGGTCAGAGCTCGACGGTCCCGTGCTCGCCGACGTCCTTCGGGCGCTCGCCCGTGATCGCGGCCTTGGCGTACTTGATGAGCGCGATCGGCTTCGGGGTGTCCTGGTACCAGTACTCGGCGGCGTCGGCGTGCACGCGGATCAGCGCGACCGTCGGGTCGTCCTTGCCGTCCTCGAACCACGCCTCGGCGCCCGTCGACCACAGCTCGTCGATGCGCGCGCGGTCGCGGGTGACCTCGGCCGTGCCCGCGATGGAGAGGAACCCGTCGCCGGACTGCAGCGACACGTTCACCTGGTCGTTCGCGCGGATCTCGGCGGTCTTGTCGCTCGGGTCCTGCGTGAAGAACCAGAGGTCGCCGTCGAAGTCGCGCTCCTGGCTGGCGAGCGGGCGGCTCACGAGCTGGCCGTGCGCGTTGACGGTGGTGAGCAGCGCGATGCGGGCGCTCTTCACGAGCTCGGCGACGCGCTCGCGGTCGTCCTGGTGGTCGTTCGTGGTGTCGGTCATGCGGCCGACGCTACGCGCGCCGGGCCCGGCCGGAGAGGGTCGGCGGCCGTGCGTACCCTGAGGGGATGGACCAGGGCGGCGTGGAGGCGACGGCCCCCGACGCGCGCACCGCCTACCTCCCCGATCGCGAGGTCGACCTCCGGCTGCTCCTGCGTCCGCTGTTCCGCGGCGTCGTGGATCCCACCTGCCGCTGGGATGCCGCCCCGCCCGGCTCCCGCCGCGTCGGCGTCTGGCGCACCGCCAGGACGCCGCTCGGGAACGCGTCGCTCCGCCTGGATCCGCGCGCCGACGGAGGCGTCGAGGCGCGCGCCTGGGGACCCGGCGCCGAGTGGGCGATCGCCGGCGTGCCGGAGCTCCTCGGCGAGGGCGACGACTGGTCCGACCTCGACGTCTCCGCCCACCCGCTCCTCCGCGACGCGCGCCGCCGCCTGCCCGCGCTCCGGCTGATGCGCACGAACCACGTGTTCGAGGCGATGGCGTCCGCGGTGCTCGAGCAGAAGGTCACCGGGCTCGAGGCCAGGCGGGCGTGGCGGCAGCTGGTCCTCGCGCACGGCGAGCCCGCGCCCGGACCCGTGCCGCCGGGCATGCGCGTGCTGCCGTCGCCCGAGCGGTGGCGCCTCATCCCGTCGTGGGAGTGGCACCGCGCGGGCGTGGATCCGAAGCGGTCGCGCACGCTCATCGCCGTCGCGACCTCGGCGGCGGACCTCGAGCGCACGCTCGCGCTCGGGCGGGGGAGCGACGAGATCACCCGGCGGCTGCGGTCGATCCCGGGGGTCGGGATCTGGACGGCGGCGGAGACCACGCAGCGCGCCCACGGGGATCCGGACTCGGTGAGCGTGGGCGACTACCACGTGCACGACATGGTCGGGTGGGCGCTCGCGGGCCACGCGGTCGACGACGACGGGATGCTCGACCTGCTGGAGCCGTGGCGCGGCCACCGTCAGCGGGTGATGCGGCTCATCGAGTCGAGCGGGTTCCGGAAGCCGCGCTTCGGCCCGCGCATGACGGTGCAGGACCACCGCGCCCACTGAGCGCCGGGCCGCGGTCTCGCGCCGCCGGGACGCCGGCCGCCGGCCGCCGGCCACTGGCCGCCGGATCAGCTGTCGGCGGCGATGCCCTGGGGCAGGTCCGCGCCGGCCTTCGTGAGCGCGTCCACGAGGTCCTGGCCGGCGACGGTGGTGATGATGTCGCCCTGGACCCTCAGGGTCGGGGTGCCCGTGACGCCCGCCGAGGTCGCGTCGGAGGTGTTGCTCGTGATCCACGACGAGTACTTCCCCTCGGCCACGCACGTGCGCGCCGCGTCCGCCGTGACGCCCTGCGAGGTGAGCCAGGTGACGAAGTCGGCGTGGGTCCACGAGTCCGTGATCGTCGAGTGGTTGTCGAACAGGGCCGAGTGCACGGCCGGCCACTTGTCGGGCTCCTCCGCGAGCACGCACGCGGCGGCGCTGCCCGCGACCACCCCGTACTTCGTGACGATCTGGATGGGGTGGTAGACGATGCGCACCTGGCCCGTGGCGGCGATCCTGTCGAGCAGCGGGCCGGTCTCGGCCTCGTACTGCGCGCAGTGGGGGCACGAGTAGTCCTCGAACACGTCCATGGTCACGGGGGCGTCCGCCGCGCCGACGCTCACGCCGGTGGGCTCGGTCGCGATGCGCACCTGGTCGCCCGTGGACAGCGCCGCGGTCGTGTCCTGCGAGGGTCCCGCGGCGCTCGCCGACTGGGACTGCCCGAGGAGGTAGACGCCGCCGGCGATGGCGGCGATGACGATGACGAGGCCGCCCGCGACGGAGAACTGGGCGATGAGGCGGCGGCGCTTGCGGCGCCGGTCGTCGAGGGCCCTCTCGATGCGTGCCTTCTCGCGGATCGCGCGTACCTTCTCGTTCTCATGCCGGGCCATGCCGATGATCCTAGGGATCCGCGTGACCCGGGCCCTGGGAGGCGCCACAGTGGCGCGTATGGATAGGCTCGGCGCGTGCCCGACGACGTGACGTACGTACCCCGCCTCCCCACCGGCCAGCAGCACGAGCTCCTCGCGGAGGTGGACGGCCGCACCCAGCGGATCGTCGTCGCCGAGGTCGGCGCCGCGCTCCGCGTGCTCCAGGTCGACGGCACCGACCTCGTCCAGTCCTACCCGGACCAGGCGCGGCCCCCCTTCTGCAGCGGCGTCGTGCTCGCGCCCTGGCCCAACCGGATCCGCGACGGCATCTGGGAGCAGGACGGCGTCACCCACCAGCTCGACATCACCGAGGTCGACCGCGAGAACGCGATCCACGGGCTGCTCCAGCACGCGCCGTACCGCCTCGTGGAGCGCGACGACGTCTCCGTGACGCTCGCCGCCGACGTCCACCCCCAGCGCGGCTACCCCTTCGCCCTCGAGACGAGCGTGCGCTACGAGCTCACCGGCCAGGGAGTCCGCGTCACGCACGTGATCCGCAACGTCGGGTCGGCTGACGCCCCCGTCGCCGTCGGAACGCACCCCTTCCTCCGCGTGGGGGACGTGCCCACCGAGGACCTCGAGGTCGTCGTCGACGCGCCCACCCACATCGAGGTGGATCCCGTGCGCCTGAACCCCACGGGCGTCCAGGCGCCGGTCGACGGCACGCGGTTCGACCTGCGCCAGGGCGTGCGCGTCCGCGACGCCCAGCTCGACGACGCGTGGGCCGACGCCCGCGTGGTCGACGGCGTCACCCGCCACGGCGTGCAGGCGCCCGACGGCCGGCGCACCGAGATCTGGGCCGACGGCGAGTTCACCTACTGGCAGGTCTTCGTCACGCCGTGGTACCCCGTCGCCGACGGCCACGTGTGGGCCGTCGCGGTCGAGCCGATGACGGCGCCGGCCGACGCGTTCAACTCGGGCGACGGGCTGATCACGCTCGCCCCCGGATCCGAGTGGTCCGGCACCTGGGGCATCGACCTGCACGACTGACCCGCGGGAGGCCGCCCCGTCGGGGCTCCAGCGGGAGCCCGTGGTCGGAAACCGAAGCGGCCCCGGACGCCGGGCGCCGACCGTCCTAGCGTCGGAGCATGACCGACGACACCACGACCACCGCTCCCCTGGACAGCATCACGGGCGTGCACCACGTGCGCATCTCCGTGACCGACCTGGGCCGCTCGCGCGCCTTCTACGAGGGCGTGCTGGGCCTCACCCCCGCCATCGTGAGCGAGGGCGACCCGGGCGACGCGGCCGTGCGCGAGGATCCCGCGCAGTACTTCGGCGGCGTCATCTACGGCGTCGGCTCGCAGCTGTTCGGCCTCCGCCCCATCTCCGACGGCGGGGCCGCAGGCGACGGCGCCGCGATCGACCCCGCGTCCCGCGGGCTCGACCACGTGAGCCTCCAGGTGGGGTCGCGCGACGACCTCGTGCGCGCGGCCGCGCTGTTCGAGGAGCGCGGCATCGCCCACGGCGAGGTCATGGACTTCCCCACGGGCATGTCGATCCTCTCCGTGCAGGACCCCGACGACATCAACGTGGAGCTCGTCGCCGCGGGCTGATCCGCGCGCGCGCCTACAATTTCCCCTAGTGCCGAACCGCGCACCGCACCGGCCGAGGAGGACGCGATGACGACGACGGATCCGCTGGCGCTCGAGAGCCAGGTCTGCTTCCAGGCGGTGGTCGCCGCCCGCACCGTGGTGGCCGTCTACCGGCCGATCCTCGAGCCGCTCGGCCTCACGCACACGCAGTACCTCGTGATGCTGGCGCTCTGGGAGCGGGACGACCGCTCGGTCTCGGACCTCGGATCCACCCTGCAGCTCGAGCCGGCGACGATCACCCCGCTGCTCAAGCGGCTCCAGGGCGCCGGGTTCGTCGACCGGGCCAGGAGCACCGTGGACGAGCGCGTCGTCGTGGTCTCCCTCACGGACGCCGGCCGTGAGCTCCGCGGGCGTGCGCTGGACGTGCCCGCGCGGGCCGCGGCGCGCACCGGCATGACCGTCGCCGAGCTCGAGGCGCTCCGCGACGCGCTCGACGACGTGGTGGGGCGGCTCACGGGCGCGCTCGCGGAGGACGAGGCCGCGGCCTGATCCGGCTGCGGCCGCATCGCCACCGCGAGCGCGCCCGCATCGGCTCCGCCCGTGATCAGCGCCCGACGTCGAACGGCGCCCAGCTCGCGTCGGTCACGCGCGTCGTGCCGTCCACGCCCTCCACGGAGAGGCCCGCGCCGTCGAGCGTGCCGACCGTCGCGGTCGTCAGGACGGCCGCGTCGCCGTCGACGAAGGCCTCCAGCGTGCGGTCGTCGAGGACGAGGTCCAGGGTCACCGGATCCGCCGGCGCCGCGTCGGGCAGCGGCGCGGTCGCGGGCCGGTCGTAGGCGTCGGGCATGATCCCGTCCGGGTCGTCGTCGCGCACGACGAACGCCTGGCGCCTGGCCGCGTCGTAGCCGACCGTGACGGTGCCGCCCTCGGGCGAGGCGAGGCGCACGCGGGCCTCGCGCGCGGGATCCGCGGGGTCGGGCGTGAGCGTCAGGCGGAGGCGCGAGGGGCCGCGCGGCGCGTCCCCGAGCCGGGTCGCGGCGTCGACGCGCGCGTCCGGGATGTCCCGGGCATCGCCCTCGCGGGCGGCGAGGGCGTCGAGGGGTGCCGAGCGCAGCGCCCACCCCGCGCCGTCGGCCACCAGCCGCAGCTCGCGCACCAGCGACTGGCCGCCGCCCGCGCCGCCGTCCCGCAGCGGCAGGCGGTCCGCGTAGTCCCAGCTGCTCGTCCAGCCCATCGCGTAGCGGCGGGTGGGCGTGGCGCCGTCGGTCGGATCCGCCCAGGTGACACCCGCGTAGAGGTCGGCGCCCTGGTCGAGCCAGCGGGGCGCGTCGTCCTCGGTCGTGAAGCGCTCGCCGTCGAAGTCGCCGACCCAGTACGCGTACCCCGTGCCGCGGCCCTGGCCCGCGCCGTTCGCGCCGACGCCGAGGACCCAGCGGACGCGGCCCGGAGCGTCCGCGCTGGCGATGGGGAAGACATCCGGGGTCTCGAGCGTGCCGAGGTCGTCGCGCGCGAAGTCGGAGCGGTAGGTCCAGTGGATGAGGTCGGGCGACGTGTAGAAGCCGACGCGGCGGCCCTCCGCGAGCGCCATGCTCCACCTGCCGTGCTCGCCGTCCCACACCACCTTCGGGTCGCGGAAGTCGGGGCCGCCCGGGTTGTCCAGGACGGGATTGCCCGCGTAGGGCTGGAACCGGTAGCCGCCGTCGGTGGAGTAGTAGAGGGACTGCCGCTGCACGCCGTCGGACTGCTGCGTGAGGATCGCGATCACCGTGCCCGCGCCGAGGCCGGACGTGTCCGTGGTGTCGACCACGACGCTGCCGGTCTCCGCGTCGCCGAGCGGGGTGTCGTACTTGTCGACGGCGATGCCCTCGTCGTGCCACGTGACCAGGTCGGCGGACGTGTAGTGGCGCCACGCGGATCCGTTGCCGCCCGGGTGGTCGACGTTGACGAGCGCGTAGGCGTGCCAGACGCCGTCGAGCAGGAAGGGGCGCTGCGGGTCGTTCATGAACTCGCCCGACGGGCGGATGTGGATGCCGTCGGCGGCGGCCCGGGGCGCGGGCGGCGGGGGCGCGACCGGCCCGCGGTCGGCGCCCGTGATGCCGCGCACGGCGACGACGAGGGCGGCGACCAGGAGGATCGCGACGCCGGCGAGGAGGGCGCGGCGGTGCCGGCGGGCCAGCGAGCGGATGCGGTCGCGCCGTCGTGACGCGACGCCGGCGGCAGGCGGGCGCGACGGGGGAGCGGTCATCTCGTCGGTCTCCTCGCGGTGGGCGATCGGGGCAGACGGGTGGCGGAGCGGAGCGGGAGAGCATGCACCGCCGCACGACCGACCAGCGACGGTACCGGCTCGACGGGGTCGCGTCCACCCCTCCCGGGAGACACGCCCGGGATCGGTCGCCGACCCCGTCCGGGGGCGCCTCCGCCCCTAGGCTCGCCGTCCGGGGGAGCGTGCACCGCGCGTCGCGATCGGTCTTGTCGATACGAGAACGAGAGTGAGAACAGGTGACCAAGAGAATCAGACGCGGGCTGTCCGCGTCCGCTGCGGCGACCCTGGTGGTGGCGTCCGCGCTGCTCGCCGGCGGATCCGCCCAGGCCGCGGGCACGACGCCGCCTCGGCCCGCCGTCCACACCCAGGAGGCGTACGCGCCGGAGGACGACTTCACGGCCCACTGGACCCGGGCGGACGCCAAGCAGATCGCGAAGCTGTCCGACCCGACCGCGCCGCCCCGGCAGAACTCCATGCCCGAGGCGCTCACGATGCCCCAGGTGCCGCAGGACTTCCCGACGATGACCGACCAGGTGTACGTCTGGGACACCTGGCCGCTCACGGACGCGTCGGGCCAGACCTACAGCGTCGACGGCTATGACGTGATCTTCGCGCTCACCGCCCCGCGCACCCTGTCGTTCGACGACCGGCACACGTACGCCAAGATCGGCTACTTCACGCGGCCCACCGGGATCCCGACGGAGCAGCGGCCCGAGAACGGCGGCTGGACCTACCAGGGGAACGTGTTCGAGGACGGGGTCACGGACGGGATCTTCCCCGACCAGTCGTTCTCGCAGCAGGCCGAGTGGTCGGGCTCCGCGCGGATCATGGCCGACGGCACGGTCAAGCTCTTCTTCACCGACGTGGCGTTCTACCGCGACGACAAGGGGCAGGACGTGAAGCCCGCCGACCCGGTGATCTCGCTCAGCCAGGGGCGCATCGAGAAGGTCGACGGCGCGGTCAAGACCGCCGGCTTCGAGACGGTGACGCCGCTCCTGCGCCCCGACGGGCAGAGGTACCAGACCAACGAGCAGAACTGGTCCACCAACTTCCGCGACCCGTTCACGTTCACGGATCCGGAGCATCCCGGCAAGACGTACATGGTGTTCGAGGCCAACGTCGCGGGGAAGCGCGGCGAGCAGGAGTGCGACGCCACCGACCTCGGCTACCGGAAGGGGGATCCGGCGGCCGAGGACCCGAAGGAGGTGACGGCGAGCGGCGCGAACTACCAGATGGCGTCCATCGGCTTGGCGGTCGCGGACGACGCGGACCTCACGAAGTGGCACTACCTGGATCCGCTGCTCGAGTCCGCCTGCGTGACCGACCAGACCGAGCGGCCCGAGGTGGTGATCGAGAACGGCAAGCACTACCTGTTCACGATCAGCCACCGGTCGACCTTCGCGACGGGCCTCGACGGGCCCGAGGGCGTCTACGGCTTCGTGGGGAACGGCCTGCGGAGCGACTACAAGCCCATGAACGGCGGATCCGGAATGGTGCTCGTCAACCCGACGAACCTCAACTACGCGGGCGGCACCGCGTACGCCCCCGACTACAACCAGACGCCGGGCGCGTTCCAGGCGTACTCGAGCTACATCCTGCCGGGCGGGCTGGTGGAGTCGTTCATCGACGCCGTCGGCACGAAGGAGTCCTTCCGCCGCGGCGGGACGCTCGGGCCGACCGTGAAGCTCGACTTCGACGGCGACACCTCGGAGCTCGACCGGGGCTACGGGGACGGGGGGCTCGGCGGGTACGCCGACATCCCGACCACCCGGGTCTACGACCCGGCGCACCCGCCGCAGTAGGGCCGGGCGCGGCGGCGGCGGCCTCCCGCCGTCGCCGCGCCCTCCCGGGCCGCTCCTCTACACTTCCCTCGATGCCTGTCCCGTCCCCGATCCCTCCGCGCGTCCTGCGCGTGATCCGGGGGCTCGCCGCATCCACCACCGCCACGTTCGTGGCCGCCCTCTTCCACGAGGCCGGCGGCGGGGCCGCTCCGTCGTGGGGCGTCGTGGCGTTCGGGCTGGCGCTCGCGTCGCTCGCGGCCATCGCGCTCGCCGGCCGGCGCACGGCACTGTGGCGCCTCGTCGCCGCGGTGGGCGTCAGCCAGCTCCTCTTCCACGGCCTGTTCACGGCGGCGGGCGGCGCGACCGGGCAGGTCGTCGCGGCGGATCCGCACGCGGGCATGGGGCACGGCACGACGCCCCTCGCGCTCCCCGGCCTGGACCCGGCCGGCGCGGGCGCCATGGGCGCGTCGGGCGCGCTCGACCCCGTCATGCTGCTCTCGCACGGCGGCGCGCTGATCGTCACCGTCCTCGCGCTGCGGCATGGCGAGGCTGCCATCCGCGCGCTCGTCGCTGCCTCCGCGCTCGGCGTGGTGCGCGCGCTCGCGATCCCCTTCCTCCGGCCCGAGGGGCGCCGCACCACGGCGCTCGCCCGGGTCGCCCGCGCGCCGCTCGCGCTGCGCGACCGCTGCGCGCGCCTCGGCCGCCTCCGGCACCGCGGCCCGCCGCGCGCGCGCGCGCTCGCCGCCGCCTGACGCGCCGGCCGGATCCCGCGGACCGCGGATCCCGGCCCATCGCGCGAGCCCGCTCGCGCCGCGGACGCGATGCCCCGCATCGCCCGCCCCCTCTCTCCCGCACCGGACGCCGGCCCCGCCGCGTCCGCTCCCGGGGCCGCCCCTGCGCGGCCCGGAACAGGACACCAGCAATGACCACCTCATCCCCCTCCGCCCCCCGTCGCCGGATCCTCCGCTCGGCCACCGCGCTCGTCGGCGGCGTCGCGCTCGCCGTCGCCGTGCCGCTCGCGGCCTCCGCCCACGTGCGCGTCTCGCCCGATCAGGCGGCCGCCGGCAGCTACAGCACGCTGACCTTCAAGGTCCCCACCGAGTCCGCGACCGCGACGACCACGAGCGTCACCGTCGACCTGCCCAAGGACACCCCGTTCTCGAGCCTCTCCACCGAGCCCGTGCCCGGCTGGACCGCGAAGGTCACGACCGAGAAGCTCGACACCCCGGTGAAGACGGACGACGCGACCATCACGGACGCGCCCATCGAGGTCACCTGGACCGCCGACGACGGCGTGGGCCTGACGGCCGGCGAGTTCCAGCGCTTCACGGTCTCCGTCGGTCCCGTGCCCGACACCGGCAGCATCATGCTGCCCGCGCACCAGGGCTACTCCGACGGATCCATCGTCGACTGGGACCAGGCCACCCCGGCCTCCGGCGAGGAGCCGGAGCACCCCGCGCCGACGCTCTACGTGGACGACGCCCCGCCCGCCGACTCCATGAGCGCGATGACCACCACCGCGGCGCCCGACGCGACCGTCACGACGGCGTCCTCCGACGCCGGCTCCACGAGCAGCGCGGTCGCGGTCGGCCTCGGCGTGGGCGGCCTCGCCCTCGGCGCGGTGGCCCTCGTGGTCGCGGTCTTCGCCCTCACCCGCGTGCGCCGCGAGGGCGGCGGCCAGGCGTGACGCCCGGCGAGCGCATCACGGCCCGCGTCGGGCGCCCGTCGGCCTCGCGACGTCGGCGGCTCGCCGCGGCGGTCGCCGGCGCCGCGCTCGCGACGGGCGCGTTCGCGCTCGCCGGACTGGCGCAGGGGAGCGGGCCCGACGGCGCGCTGTCGGCGTCCGCGCACGACTACCTCGTGTCGAGCTCGCCGGCGGCCGGATCCACCGTCGACGCGCCGCCGTCGGAGGTCGCGCTGACCTTCAACGACGTCATCCTCGACCTCGGCACGGCGGCCGGCGCCGGCGGCGACGCCGCGACCGGCGGCGCATCCGGCGCGGGCGGGTCGTCCATCGTGCAGGTGACGGGACCGGACGCGCAGGGCACGCACTTCGAGACCGGCTGCGCCGTGAACTCCGGGCGCACCGTCTCGGTGCCGGTCGCGCTCGGCGGATCCGGGCAGTACACGGTCACGTGGCGCGTCGTCTCGGCGGACGGGCACCCCGTCTCCGACTCGATCGCGTTCACGTACCAGGCCCCCGACGGCGCGACGCCCTCCGCGGGCACGCCCGCCGGCCCGGGCTGCGCGGCCGCCGAGGAGGGGGCCGCCGGATCCGGCGCCGCCTCGTCCGGCGGGTCGAACCCGTCCGCCGCCGACCCGGGCACCGCGGCCGGGCAGGAGCAGGGCCTCGCACCCTACCTCGGCGTCATCGTCGGCGTGGGCATCGGGATCGTCGTGCTCGCGGCAGCAGCCGTGGTGCTCATCGTGGTGACCGGGCGGCGGAAGCCGGCCGGGGCGGCTGCGACGGGGCACCCCTCCTCCGATCTCGACAGCGATGGAGGGCCGGGCGCCTCGGGGGTCTGATCGCGGCTGGGCCATCGAGGTGGGCACGCGGGCTCTCGTCCTCGTGCCCACCTCGTCCCCGCGGCGGCGAGCCCCCGCGACGGGGTCATCCCCGCGTGACGGTACGCGGCCCATCGGGCCGCGCTACGCGGAGAACCCAGTGCTGAGGCCGGTAGGTACCGCACGGGGGTCGTTGTCCGTCACGGCATTCGCGGATCTACTGGTCCACGTCGGGTCGCTTCCGGGCCGCCGTCCCACGGCTCGACGAGGATCAGGGGGAATCAATGTCCATCCAAGTGCTCGTCACCGCTGGGGTCACCGAGGCGCAGTCGACCGTCCAGGCGACCGGATCGGTGCAGGCCGTCATCACGCCCGCTCAGGCGGCGCAGTTCGGCCTCACAGATGGCGACCTGAAGTCCGCTGTCGCGGCGTACTTCGGCAAGGCGCCGGACGACGCCTACCTCTGCAGCCCGACGCCGTGGAACGACCTCTATCGCACGTACGGGTGGCCGCAGGTGCAGGTCACGCTCGTCCCGGTCAGCGCAACGGTCCTAGGCCTCAAGATCACGGATTCTCTCGTCAAGAACGTCGAGTTCAACAACCCGAGCTCCGAGCCCGCGACGTTCTCCGCAGTGATCCAGGACTCCAAGACCGACACGGCGTCATCGGCGGTCTCGTCGACCGATTCGGTCACGGTGGGGCAGAAGATCACCTACAAGATCGGCTTCCTCGGCACGGACGTCGGAGGCGAGACCTCGCTGTCGTACACCCACGATTGGGGAAAGCAGGACACCGAGTCGCTGGCGGTGACATTGGGCTCGTCGACTTCGGTGTCGGTCCTGCTCCAGCCGGGGCAGCACAAGAAGGCTGTTCTGAGCGCCACGCTCGGTGCGCTCTCCGTCAGCATCGGCTACCGGGCCTATCTGACCGGCATGACCGCCATCAACTACGGCGACACATACCAGGGGCACCACTTCTGGGCTCTCGACATCAACTCCGTCCTCGAGGCCGCGAAGAAGCCGACGTCGTTCGACTACACGGAGACCATGGACATCTCGTACTACTCGTCCTCGGTGGTGACACTCGAGGACGACACGGCCTCGGGTGAGGCGGGGGCGTTGCTCTTCTCGTCCGCTGCTCGCCCTGGGCTCGCGGGGGATTGAGCAGCACGGGCCCGGATCCCTGCGGATCCGGGCCCGTCGTCGTCCGCCCGCGCAGGCGGATCAGCGGGAGCCCGGCCCCATCACCTCGACCGCGCGGGCCAGGGCGTCGCGGCAGGCGCGGATCCCCGGCCGGTCGAGGCTCCCCACGCGCGACGACGTGAACACCGTGCGCCGCGGCGAGCCGGGGAGGCCGATCAGGCGCACGTCGGGCTCGCGCCCGGCCCACACGAGGTCGGGCAGCACGGATGCGGCGTGCCCGCCGCGCACGAGGTCGATGTGCGCCTGCAGGTCGGCCGTCACGTACCGGACGTCCGGCTCGAAGCCCGCGACGCGGCACACCTGCTCGGCGAAGTGGCGGGACGCCGTGCCCGCGGGCTCCATGACCCACGGCAGGCGGCGCGCGTCGGAGATCGAGCGCACGTCGTCGCGGCCGGGCGGGAGGCCGAGGCGGAGCGGATCCACGCACAGCTCCTCGCGGTCGAGATCGGCGGGCCGCGGCGCCGCGTGCGCCGGGTACTGCTCGGCGATGACGAGGTCGTGGTCGCGCGCCCACACGTCGTGGAGTCCCGACTCGGGCTCGCGCATCGTGATCTCGACCCGCAGGTCCGGGTAGTCGTCGCGGAGGATCGTGAGCGCGGGCGGCACGAGCGCGAGCAGCGCCGACTGGAACGCGGCCACGCGGATGGTGCCGGAAACGTTCGCGAGCGACGCGTTCACCTCGGTCTCGGCGCGCTCCAGCCGCTCGAGCAGCGCGGTCGTGTGCTCCACGAGGATCTCCGCCTGCGGCGTGAGCACGACCCTCCGGCCGACCCGCCGCAGCAGCGTCACGCCCGCCTCGCGCTCCAGCTGCGACAGCTGCTCCGACACCGACGACGGGCTGAACGAGAGCGCGTCGGCGACCGCGCCGATCGTGCCGCGGAGCTTGAGCTCGCGCAGGAGCCGCAGCCGACGCATCTCGAGCACGTGCGCCTCCCCGGGATCTCAGGCGAGCGTGGAATCATCGGCAGGGCCGCACGATGATCATCGGAAACGTTCAGCGCATCCGATGAGAGCATGGTCGCACACTGGGAGGACGCGCCCGCAGCGCGGCCGACGACGGGGCCGAGGCCCACCCGAGACGAAGAGGTTCCCGCATGACCGCCGAGACCGCATCCGCCCCCGAGACCGCGCAGATCCCGACGGTCGACGGCGCTTCCGCCGCCCCGGATCGCGCGGCGCTCGCCGACCGGTCCGTCGCGCTCGTGCGCACGTGGCTCGCGGAGGCGGCGCAGCACCCCGCCGATCCGTCCGCCGAGCGCCTCGCCGGCGTCCTCAAGGACGAGAACGGCCTCGACTTCACCATCGGCTTCGTCGACCGCGTGGTGCGTCCCGAGGACCTGCCGGTCGCGGGCAACAGCCTCGCCGCGCTGACCGCCAAGACCCCCGGCTTCCTGCCCTGGTACATGCAGGGCGCGATCCGCGCGGGCGGCATCCTCGGCCCCGTCCTCCCTCAGGTGGTCGTCCCGGTCGCGCGGCGCGTGCTGCGCGAGATGGTCGGGCACCTCATCGTCGACGCGACGAGCGAGAAGCTCGGCCCGGCGATCGCCAAGCTGCGCGAGGGCGGATCCCGCCTCAACCTCAACCTGCTCGGCGAGGCCGTGCTCGGCGAGAAGGAGGCCGCGCGCCGCCTGGCGGGCACGCGCGAGCTGCTCGCCCGGGACGACGTGGACTACGTCTCCATCAAGGTGTCGAGCGTCGTCTCGCAGCTGTCGATGTGGGCGTTCGACGAGGCCGTCGACAAGGTCGTCGAGCGGCTCACCCCGCTGTACGAGCTGGCGTCGGAGGCGGAGACCCCCAAGTTCATCAACCTCGACATGGAGGAGTACAAGGACCTCGACCTCACCATCGAGGTGTTCACGCGCGTGCTCGACCAGCCGCAGCTGAAGGACCTCGAGGCCGGCATCGTGCTGCAGGCGTACCTGCCCGACGCGCTCGCGGGCCTCCAGCGGCTCACCGCGTGGGCGCAGGAGCGGCGCGCCGCGGGTGGCGCGCCCATCAAGGTCCGCGTCGTGAAGGGCGCGAACCTCGCCATGGAGCAGGTCGACGGCCGGATGCACGACTGGCCCGTGGCCACCTGGGCCACCAAGGAGCAGACCGACACGCACTACAAGCGCATGCTCGAGCACGCGCTCCAGCCCGCCGCGGCCGACGCCGTGAAGATCGGCGTCGCCGGGCACAACCTCTTCGACGTGGCCTACGCGTGGCTGCTCGCGGAGGAGCGCGGCGTGACCGACCGGATCGAGTTCGAGATGCTCCTCGGCATGGCGACCGGCCAGGCCGAGGCCGTGAAGCGCACGGTCGGCGGGCTGCTGCTCTACACGCCCGTGGTGCACCCGACCGAGTTCGACGTGGCCATCTCGTACCTCATCCGCCGCCTGGAGGAGAACGCGAGCCAGGAGAACTTCATGTCGGCGGTGTTCGAGCTGAGCACGTCGAGCGCCCTGTTCGCGCGGGAGGAGCAGCGGTTCCGCTCGTCGCTCGCCGGCGTGGACGACGCCATCCCGGCGCCGAACCGCACGCAGGACCGCCGCTTCCCGCCGGAGCTCGACGACGTGGATCCGCTCGCCGCGCCTGCGACGCCGGAGGAGCCGGAGGAAGAGGTCGACCCGCAGCTCACGAGCGTGGTCCAGGGCTTCACGCGCGGCTCGCTGCTCACGCCCGACGCGCTGGTGGACCCGGACGCCTCCGCGACGCCGTTCCACAACGCGGCCGACACGGATCCGGCGCTGCCGACGAACCGCGCCTGGGGCCGCGAGATCCTGTCGCGCGTCGAGGCGTCGCGGCTCGGCGTCGCGACGATCGAGGCCGCGCGCATCGACTCCACCGCGCAGCTCGACGACCTGATCGACGGGGTCCGCACGGCCGCCGCGTCCTGGGGCGCCCGTCCCGGCGACCAGCGCGCCGCCCTCCTGCACCGGGTGGGCGTCGCGATCGAGCGCAATCGCGCGCGCCTCATCGAGGTGATGGCGTCCGAGACCGGCAAGACCATCGCCGAGGCCGACCCCGAGGTCAGCGAGGCCGTGGACTTCGCGCACTACTACGCCGAGCGCGCCCGCGACCTCGACCGCGTGCAGGGGGCCCGGTTCGTGCCGTCGCGCGTCACCGTCGTGGCGCCGCCGTGGAACTTCCCCGTCGCGATCCCCGCGGGCAGCATGCTCGCAGCCTTGGCCGCCGGCAGCGGCGTGGTCGTGAAGCCCGCCGGCCAGGCCCGCCGCTCCGGCGCCGTGCTGGTGGAAGCGCTCCGCGAGGCCGGCGTGCCGCGCGAGCTGCTCGCGCTCGTCGACGCCGGCGAGGCCGAGTTCGGCGAGCACCTCATCTCCCATCCGGCGGTCGACCGCGTGATCCTCACGGGCGGCTACGAGACCGCCGAGGTCTTCCGCTCCTGGAAGAGCGACCTCCCGCTCCTCGCGGAGACCAGCGGCAAGAACGCCATCATCGTCACCCCGAGCGCCGACCTCGACCTGGCCGCCGCCGACGTCGTGAAGAGCGCGTTCGGTCACGCCGGCCAGAAGTGCTCGGCGGCGAGCCTCGTGATCCTCGTGGGCTCGGTCGGCAAGTCCCGTCGCTTCCTCACGCAGCTCACCGACGCGGTGTCGTCGCTGCGCGTGGGGTACCCGTCGGATCCGACCACGCAGATGGGCCCGATCATCGAGCCCGCGGCCGGCAAGCTCAAGCACGCGCTCACGCAGCTCGGCGTCGGCGAGAAGTGGCTCGTGGAGCCCGAGGTCAAGGACGAGACCGGCCGCCTCTGGTCGCCGGGCGTCCGCGACGGCGTGAAGCCGGGGTCGTACTTCCACCTCACCGAGTTCTTCGGCCCCGTGCTCGGCGTGATGCGCGCCCGCACGCTCGAGGAGGCCATCCGCTTCCAGAACGCGATCCCGTACGGCCTCACCGCGGGCCTGCACAGCCTCGACGCGCGCGAGCTCGAGCAGTGGCTGGAGACGGTCGAGGCGGGCAACCTCTACGTCAACCGCGGGATCACGGGCGCGATCGTGCAGCGCCAGCCGTTCGGCGGCTGGAAGCGCTCCTCGGTCGGATCCGGCACCAAGGCCGGCGGCCCGAACTACCTCATGGGCCTCGGCTCCTGGGTCTCCGACGAGGGCCGGCACTCGAGCTCGCTGCACCTGCGCGGGCTGTCGCCGCGGGTCACGGAGCTCATCGAGTCGGCGCAGCCGGCCATCCGCTACGAGGACTTCGACCTCGTGCGCCGCTCCGCCCTCAGCGACGCGGTCGCGTGGCACGACGAGTTCGGCCAGGTGAAGGACCCGAGCGGCCTCGGCGTCGAGCGGAACCTGTTCCGCTACCGCCCGCTGCCCGTCACGGTGCGGCTCACCGAGTCCGGCGCGCTCGCCGACCTGCTGCGCGTGCTCGCGGCCGGGCGCCTGGCGCGCGCGGAGATGCACGTGTCGGTGCCGGGGATCCTCCCGGCCGGCCTCGGCCAGGTGCTCGAGGACCTGCCGAGCGTGCACGTGACCATCGAGACCGACGAGGCGTGGCTCGCCCGCGTCGCCGCTGACGGGATCCCGACGGAGCGCGTGCGCCTCGTCGCCGCGCGCGACTCGCGGCTCGTCGAGGCGCGGGCCCTGTCCGACGCGCTCCGCGGCACGCCCGACGTCGCCGTCTTCGCCGACGAGATCACCGCGGCCGGCCGCGTCGAGATGCTCACGTTCCTGCGCGAGCAGGCGATCAGCATCACTGCCCACCGCTTCGGCAACCCGGACGACTGGAGCGAGGCGGTCATCTAGGTGACCGTGATCGAGGTCAGCGCGCTCGCGGCCTCGGAGGTCGGGCGGCTCGAGCAGGAGGAGTCGCCCGGCCGCGGATTCGCGCGCCCCGTGCGGGCGGCGCAGGCGACGGAGACGGACACGGACGAGACGCTGGTGCGGCGCCGGGGATGATCCGCGCGCGGCCCGCCGAGATCCGCGACCCTGGGCGGATGCAGCGCTCCGAGACCGTCGACCGCGCCCGCGCGCTGTGGGACGGCGGCCGGCGGCGGGACGCGATCGTCGAGCTGCGGACCCGCGTGCGGGCGGAACCGGGCGACGCGGTCGCGCGCCTGCTGCTCGCGTCCTGGTACCGCGAGGTCCGCGCGCCCGACCAGGCCGGACGCTGGGGGATCGCGCTCCCGGGCTGGACCACCCCGCGCGAGCGCGAGCTGCTGGCGCGGTTGGTCGCGTCGTCCGGCGTGCCCGACGACCGCCTCGGACGCTTCCTCGCGCTGCCCGCGGGCGAGCGGCCCGCGGAGCTGGATGAGGTCATGGCGATCGTGGACGGGCTGCGCGCCCCCGACGGCTGGCGCGGCGCGAAGCCGCTGCGACCGTGCGACCTGCGGAGCCGGATCGCGCACGCCGTCCACGTGCTCGGCTGGCTGCTGCTCGCCGGCGCCCTCCTGACGTCCGGGCTCGTGGCGCTGACCGGCGACGATGCCACGTCCCCCGCGCGCGGCGGCGTCGCGGTGGGACTCGTCCTGCTCGCCGTGGCCGCGGTCGTGGAGGGCACGCGAGCCCGCCGGGGCTGGTGGTGGATCGGCCCGTCGGCGGTGCTGCTCGCCGTCGCCCTGATGGCGGCCGCCGTGGCGCTCGCGCGCATGGCCGTCTGACCGCCGCCGCGGATCGGCCGGGTGCGGTCGAGCGGCCCGCCTGCCACGATGAGCGGATGGACCAGGCCGAGGCGATCGCGCGCGCCGAGGCGATGCGGGATGCGGGTGAGCGCGCGAAGGGGATCCAGTCGCTGCGCTCGCGCGTGGAGGCGCATCCGACCGAGCTGGCCGCCCGGCGTCTCCTCGCGGAGTGGTACCGCGACGACGGCACGCACGACCAGGCCGGTCGGTGGGGCATCGTCCTCCCGGGGTGGACCACGACGTACGAGCGCGACCGCACCGCACGGCTGTTCGCGGCCTCGTACCCTGTCGGCGGCGACGTGCTCGCGTTCCTGCACCTCCCCGCCGGGCCGATCCCGGAGGACGCGCGGCTGCTGGCGGCGCGGATCCCGGTGCAGCGGGAGCTGCTGTCCCGCCGGGCGGATCCCCCGACGCCGGGCCCGCTGCCCGGACCTCCCGGCCCGTTGGACGGCTACGCCCCGGTCGTCGGGATCATCGCCGTCGTGCTCCTCCTCGTCGACATCGCGGTGACGTTCGTCGGGGCGCTCCTCGGCGCGTCGACGAGCGGCTTCACCCGCTGGATCACGGCGGCCGTGCTCGTGCTCGCGGTCGCCGCGGTCGTGCTGGCCTGGGTGAACGCGCTGCGGACACCGGCCAGGCCGACCGCGGAGGACCTGGACGAGGGCGTGCTCCCCGCGGATCCGCCCGGCCCCGGCGCCCCCGGCGGATCATGACGCGCGACGTCGTGTTCGTCGCGCACGTCGCGGTGGATGCGTCCGCCGATCGCCGCGCCCGCACCGCCGCAGGCCGCGACGCGCTGCGGACGCTCGCGGCGGGGATCGTGGGGGCGGATCCCGCTGACGTGACGGTCCGCGCCCGCTGCGCCACGTGCGGCGGCGCGCACGGCCGGCCGGTGCTCGGCGGATCCCGCGCGCTCGATGGCCTGCACGCGTGCGTCGCGCACGCGGGCGACGCGGTGGTGGTCGCGGTCAGCGCCGACGGCCCGATCGGCATCGACGCCGAGCCGCGGGACCGCGAGGGGCCGCCCGGCATGACGCTCGCCGACTGGGTGCGGATCGAGGCGGTGCTGAAGGCCGACGGTCGCGGGCTGGCGGTGGATCCGGCGCGCGTGCGGTTCGCGGACGACGCGCACGGGACCGTCGCGTGGATCGACGGCGAGCCCGCGCGCTACCGCGTCGCGGACGTCGAGCTCTCCCCCGACCTGGTCGCGGCGTCCGCCCGGCGCGAGCAGTCCGTGGTGTGACGAGCGGCCCGCGCCGGCCGCCCGGCCGGATCCGACGCCGGAGCCCTCAGCGCCGCCGCACCCGCGGGAGCGCCGGCAGGGGCGCGTCCGCGAGCCACGCGCGCAGCAGCGCGCCCGCGTCGCCGGCCGCGCCGACGAGGTCCGCCGTGGTGCGCGGGGCCGTCCACGCCGGATCCGTCCAGCGCAGCAGCAGCTGCCGCCACGCCGCGTCGCCGAGCGTCAGCCGCAGTGCGTGGACCGCGAGGGCGCCGCGCTTGTAGACGACGTCGTCGAACATCGCCTCGGGTCCGGGATCGCCGATGCCCATCTGCGTGCCGTAGCGGTCGAGGCGCGCGTGGTGCTGGCGCGCGAGCTGGTCCGCGGTGGGCCCGCCGGACTCCTCCGACCACAACCACTCGGCGTAGCAGGCGAAGCCCTCGTTGAGCCAGATGTGCTGCCACGACGCGAGGCCCACCGAGTTGCCGAACCACTGGTGCGCGAGCTCGTGGGCGACGAGCCGCTCGGATCCGCCCGTGCCGTCCGCGTGGTTCGCGCCGAGCACCGCCATGGCCTGCGCCTCGAGCGGGATCTCCAGGTCATCGTCCGTCACCACGACCCGGTACTCGTCGAACGGGTACGGCCCGAACAGCGTCTCGAAGAACGCCATCATGCGCGGCACGAGCGCGAGGTCCTGCAGCACGCGGGCCTCGCGGGGCTTCGGGTACGCGAAGACGGCCTGGGTGGATCCAGCGGGCACGCGCTTCTCGACGTACCGGCCGATCTGCACGGTCGCGAGGTAGGGCGCCGTGGGGGCGTCCTGCTCGTACGTCCAGGTGGCGCGTCCCGAGCGCTCGATCCGCGAGACGAGCCGGCCGCTCGCGATCACGGAGTAGTCGACCTCGCACGCGACGCGGATCCGGAAGGCGGCCCGGTCGTCCGGCCGGTCGTTGCAGGGGAACCAGGTGGACGCGCCGCTCGGCTGCGACGCGACGAGCACGCCGTCGCCGAGCTCCTCCCAGCCCAGATCGCCCCAGACCGTGCGGCGCGGGCCGGGCTCACCGGAGTAGGCGACGTCGACCGTGAAGGTGGCGCCCGCGGCGATGGGGGCGGCGGGCGTGACGACGAGGCGTCCGCCGCGCTGCACGTGCCGGGTCTCGCGGCGCCCGTCGACGCGCACGTCGCCCGCGCGGAGGCCCGTGAGGTCGAGCTCGAAGCGGGGGAGCGGCTCGCGCGCGACCGCGGTGATGACGGCGCGCGCCTTCAGGCGGTTGCGGGCGACGCGGTAGTCGAGGTCGAGGTCGTAGCGCTCGACCGCGAAGGCCGTGGATCCGACCTCGGGGGTGTACGCGTCGCCGGACGACGGACCTGCGGCGGCCCTCACCGGTGACCGGCGGTCGCGCGCGCGGCGGCGTCGGTCGGAGCGGTGGTGGCGTTCGCGGACGCCGGGGAGCCCGTCGCGGGGAGGTAGCGGCCGAGCGTCACCTCGCGCCACGGGCCGATCGGGTTGCCGCTCCAGCGGCTCGCCTCGGGCACGAGCTCCCCGCGCATCACGAGGCTGGCGGGGCCCACGGTGGCCTGCGGGCCGATGCGCGCCGCGGGGAGGATGACGCTGTGCGGCCCGAGGGTCGCACCCGCGTCGAGGGTGACGGTGTCCATGCTCATGATCCGATCATGGAACAGATGCGTCTGCACGACACAGCCGCGGTTGACCGTGGACGCGTCCCCGAGGGTCACGAGGTCGGCCTCGGGCAGCCAGTGCGAGTCGCACCAGACGCCGGATCCGATGCGCGCGCCGAGGCTCCGCAGCCACCAGACGAGCGCGGGCGTGCCCGCGGCGGACGACGCGAACCAGGGCGCCGCGACCATCTCGGTGAACACGTCCGACACCTCGCTGCGCCACACGAACGACGACCACAGCGGGTGCTCCTCGGCGCGGATGCGGCCGATCAGGATCCACTTGGCCGCCGTCGAGACGCCCGCCGCCACCGCGCCGGCCACGAGCAGCACCACCCCGCCGAGCAGGAACGCGACGAGCGGGCCCCACGCCTCGGTGAGCGCGGCGAGGGCCACGAGCACGGCGAGGCCGATCGCGCAGGTCACGAACACGGGCACCACGCGCAGCAGCTCCCAGAGGATGCGGGCCACGCGGAGCCGGGTCGCCGGCCGGAACGTGCGCGAGTCGTCGGCCGCGGCGACCGTGCGCCGGAGCCGGACGGGCGGGGAGCCGAGCCAGGATGATCCGGACTTCGACTTGGTCGGCGCGGCCGAGAGCACGGCGACGAGGCCGTCCTTCGGCACCTTGTGGCCGGGACCCGCCATGCCCGAGTTGCCGAGGAACGCGCGCTGGCCGATCTCGGCGCGGGCGACGCGCATCCACCCGCCGCCGAGCTCGTAGCCGGCGACGAGCGTGTCGTCGGCGAGGAAGGCGCCGTCGCGGATCGTGGTCATCGCGGGGATGAGGAGCACCGTCGACGCCTCGACGTCCTTGCCGACGCGCGCGCCGAGGAGGCGCAGCCAGACGGGCGTGAAGAGGCCGGCGTAGAGCGGGAAGAGCACGGTGCGCGCGAGGTCGAGGAGGCGCTCGGTGGTCCACAGCTGCCAGCCGACGCGGCTGCGCACGGCGTGGATCCCCTCGGTCACGCCGAGACCGAGGAGGCGCACGGATCCGACCACGAGCAGCGCCAGCACGAGGCCGGTGACGAGCACGGCGGGCACGAGCGCGCCGAGGCCGCGCCACCACACGTCGCCGAGGTCGGCGGCCCCGTGGATGGCCGCCGCGAGGATCCCGCCGCCCGCGACGAAGCCCACCACCGGCACGAGCGCGGTCGCGACCGAGGCGGCGCCGTACGCCGTGACCCAGCGCGTGTTGCGCGGCGGCCGGTGGTCGGGCCACCAGACGCGGGCCTTGCCCTCGCGTGCGGCGGGGGATCCGGCCCAGCGCTGGCCCGACGGCACGCGTCCGAAGACGGCCGAGCCCGGCGCGATCTCGGCGCCCTTGCCGATGCGCGTGCCCGGCAGCAGCGTCGAGCGCGTGCCGACCGTCGATCCCGCGCCGATGCGGACCGCGCCGACGCGCACCGTGTCGCCGTCGATCCAGTAGCCGGAGAGGTCGACCTCGGGCTCGACGGACGCGCCGCGGCCGATGCGGAGCATGCCCGTGACGGGCGGCAGCGTGTGCAGGTCCACGTCGTCGGCGATGCGCGCGCCCAGCGCCCGCGCGTAGTAGGTGATCCAGGGCGCGCCCGCGAGCCCGACCGCGCCGATCTGCTGCGCGATCTGCTCGGCCAGCCAGAGCCGCAGGTGCCACGTCCCGCCGCGCGGGTGGTCGCCCGGCGTGAGGCCGCGGAGCAGCAGCCGCGCGGCCGCCGCGGAGATCGCCATGCGGCCGAACGGCGTCGCGAAGAGGAGGAGGCCCGGGATCAGCAGCCACCACGACACGTCGGGGAGCGCGTCGAAGCCGCCGAGCGGGCGCAGCAGCGCGCTCGCCGTGAGCAGCAGCGCGAGCCAGCGGAGGCTCTGCAGGGCGAGGAGGGGCGCGCCGAGGAGGGTCTGGATCCACTGCGTGCGGCGGGGCGTGGGCGTCACGTCGACGCGTGGCCCGCTGCGCTCCGCCCGCGGGGCGCGTCCCGCGATCGCCGCGTGCATCGCGCCGAGGCGCGGGTGCGCGTAGACGTCGGCGACCGTGAACTCGGGATCGATGGTGCGGATCCGGGCCACGAGCTGGGCGGCCGACAGGGATCCGCCGCCCAGGTCGAAGAAGTTGGCGTCGGCGCTCGCCACGGGCGTGCCGAGCGCGGCCGACCACATCTCGGCGAGCGGGCGCAGCTCGGCGTCGAGGTCGGCGCCGTCGTCGCCCGCGGCGCCCGGGAGCGGCCAGGGCAGCGCGGCCTTGTCGACCTTGCCGGACGTGCGCGTCGGCAGCGACTCGACCACGCCGATGAGCGGCACGAGCGCGGCCGGCAGCGCGACGCGGAGGCGCTGCACGGCGTCCTCGCGGGAGAAGGTGGCGGGATCCCGGGGCACGAGGTAGCCGACGAGCACCGGGTTGCCCGCGCCCGTGGTCTGCACCGCGACGGCCGCGCCCTGCACGTCGTCGAGGCCCTGCAGCGCCGCCTCGATCTCGCCGAGCTCGATGCGCCGGCCGCCGACCTTCACCTGGTCGTCGGCGCGGCCCTGGAAGACGAGGCCCTCCGCCTCGAAGCGCACGAGGTCGCCCGAGCGGTAGGCGCGGTCCCAGCCGAGCGCGGGGAACGGGGCGTACTTCTCGGCGTCCTTGGCGGGATCCAGGTAGCGGGCGAGCCCGACGCCGCCGATGATCAGCTCGCCCACGCCGCCCTCGGGGACGCGCGCGCCCTCGGCATCGACGACCGCGAGGTCCCAGCCGTCGAGCGGCAGGCCGATGCGCACGGGGCCGGGACCGCCGAGCGGGGCCGCGCACGCGACGACGGTCGCCTCGGTGGGGCCGTACGTGTTCCAGACCTCGCGCCCGTCGGTGGCGAGGCGCTGGCCGAGCTCGGGCGGGCAGGCCTCGCCGCCGAAGATGAGCAGGCGCACGTTCTCGAGCGACTCCGCGGGCCACAGGGCCGCGAGCGTCGGCACGGTGGACACGATCGTCACGCCGTGCGTGGTGAGCCAGGGACCGAGGTCCATGCCGCTGCGGACGAGGCTGCGCGGCGCCGGCACGAGGCACGCGCCGTGGCGCCAGGCCAGCCACATCTCCTCGCAGGACGCGTCGAAGGCGACCGAGAGGCCCGCGAGCACGCGGTCGCCGGGGCCGATGGGCTCCTCCTGCAGGAAGAGGCGCGCCTCGGCGTCGACGAACGCCGCGGCCGAGCGATGCGAGACGGCGACGCCCTTGGGGGTGCCGGTGGACCCGGAGGTGAAGATGATCCACGCGTCGTCCTCGGGCGCGGGCGGCGCGACGAGAGGGAGCGCGGAGGTGGAGGCGTGCGCGGTGGCGGCGGGGAGGATCCGGAGCGCGGCGGCCGCGGCGGTGACGTCGGCGGTGCCGGCGGCGGTCTCGGCGGCGTCCGCGGCCCGCGGCGTGAACTCGCCCGTGCCGGTCACGACGCCGGCGACGCGCGCCTCGCCGAACACGAGCCGGGCGCGCTCGTCGGGGTCGTCCGCGTCCACCGGCACGTACGCGGCACCGGCGGCGAGCACGCCGAGCACGGTGACGTAGAGGTCGCGGGATCCCGACGGCATGCGGATCCCCACCCGGTCGCCCTTGCCGACGCCCGCGTCCCGCAGCGACGCGGCGACCTGCACCACGCGCGCCATGAGCTCGCGGTAGCTGAGCGCGCCGTCGCCGTCCTGGATCGCGGACGCGTCGGGGTGCGCGGCGACCGTGGCCCGGAGCACGTCGACGAGCGTGCGCGGCGGCGTGACGGCGTCGGCCCGGTCGAGCACGTGCTGGGCGTCGGCGGCGGGGGCCTCGGCGGTGCCGGTGGGCTCGACGGGAGCGCTCGCGCGCGGGGCGTCGTCGTGCGGCGTCGCCGCCTCCGGGGAGGACTCGGGCATGTGGTCTCCGTTCGGATCGTGCGGCGTGTGCACTGTCGGGCCTCCGGGTGAACGGGAGGTGGATTCGCCGCGACCCGGCGTCGCCGCCGCGCCCGCCGCACCCTGCGGATCGGTCATCCGGCCGCGAGCGCCTCGTCCACCAGGCGCCGCGCCTCCCCGTCGGCCACTCCCAGGCGGCCGGCGAGCCGCGCGTACGCGATCGCCGCCGCCCGCAGCGCCTGCGGCACGTCGTCCTGCGCCGCGATGAACGAACCGGCACGGCCGCGCGTCTCGATCACCCCGTCGGCCTCGAGCTCCCTGTAGGCCCGCGCGACCGTGTTCACGGCGACGCCGGTCTGCTCCGCGAGCGCCCGCACGGTCGGCAGCCGCGCCCCGACCGGCAGCTCGCCGTCGGCGGCCCGGCGCGCGATCTCCGCGCGCAGCTGCGCGTAGGGCGGGGTCGCGGAGCCCGGCTCGATGCGGTAGCCGGGCGCGGGATCCATGCGCTGAGGCTAGCGATCGGGAGACGGTCGGCGGGCGCGACATGCACGTCGGCGCACGCCGGGACGCCCGCGGCGAGGCAGGATGGGAGGGCGGCGCACGGCCGCCGACGGGAGGAACCGCATGTCCGAGCTCGAGCTGATCACGATGTGGTCGCGCGCCCGCACGCAGATGATCACGAGCCAGCTGGCCCCGGTGTTCCTGCTGACCTCCACGGTGGTGCTGCTCCGCACGGGCCTCGCCGACGCCGACCTCGGCACGCGCCTCGCGGCCGCGCTCATCCTCCTGGCCACGGGCGCCATGGGCGCCGCCGCCCAGTTCTCGATCACGTCGCAGGGCATCGCCATCGCCCGCGACCTCCGCGACCAGGGCGCCACGTCGCACGCGGCCCGCACGGTCATCGCGTCCGAGGGCCTCACGAACCTCGTCCGCTACGCGCTGCCGGCCCTCTTCGTGGTCATCTACGTCGTGATCCTGGTCGCGCTCTTCTCCTGAGCCGGCGGTGCCCCGCCGCTACTCCAGCGTCCGGTTCACCAGCCGCGACAGCACGATCGCGCTGCGCGTGTGGTCGACGTTCGGGGCGAGGCGCACCTTCTCCAGGGCGTCCTCGAGGCTCGGGATGTCGCGGGAGCGGATCCGCACGATGGCGTCCGCGTCGCCCGTGACGGTGCCCGCGTCGACGACCTCGGGGACGCCCTGCAGGATCCGGCGCAGCTCGTCGGGCGCGACCGTCCCGCGGCAGAACAGCTCCACGTAGGCCTCGGTGCTGAGGCCGTCGACCGCGGGGTCGACCTGGATGGTGAAGCCGCGGATCACGCCGTCGGCCACCAGCCGGTCGACCCGCCGCTTCACCGCGCTGGCCGAGAGGCCGACGGTGCCGCCGATGTCGCCGTAGCCGGCGCGTCCGTTCTGGCGGAGGAGGTCGATGATCCGGTGGTCGAGGTTGTCCATGCTCCGAGCCTATGGCGGGATCCTGCGCGAGAAGGGGGTCTCACGCGCGGGATCCGCGTGGCGACCGGGTGAACGGGCGTGATCCGCGTGCCAGGCTGTGCGGAAGGCGTCCCCTCGGGGCTCTGGGACATCGTCCGCCTCCACGACCGCGCCACCCGGCGCGCCGCACGAAGCAGGAGCACCATGCCCTCCACCCTCCCTCGGCCCACGGAAGCCCCGACCGGCCGCACGCCCGTCGCGAAGCGCGTGCTCATGTGCCGGCCCGACCACTTCGACGTGGTCTACAAGATCAACCCCTGGATGGACCCGGCCGTCCCGACCGACACCTCGCTCGCGGTGCGCCAGTGGCAGACCCTCCACGACACGTACGTCGGCCTCGGCTTCCAGGTCGAGCTGATCGACGGGATCGCCGGCCTGCCGGACATGGTCTACGCGGCCAACGGCGGCTTCACGCTCGACGGCATCGCGTACGGCGCCGCGTTCCAGTACCCCGAGCGCCAGCCCGAGGGCCCCGCGTACATGGACTGGTTCCGCGAGGCGGGCTTCGACGTGCGCGTGCCCGAGCAGGTCAACGAGGGCGAGGGCGACATCCTCCTGGTCGGCGACACGATCCTCGCGGGCACCGGCTTCCGCAGCGACAGCACCAGCCACGCCGAGGTGGCCCGGATCTTCGATCGCGAGGTCGTGACCCTCCGCCTCGTGAACCCGTCGTTCTACCACCTGGACACCGCGATCGCCGTGCTCGACGACACCAACATCGCCTACCTGCCGAGCGCGTTCGACGCCGACAGCCTCGACGAGATCGAGCGCCGCTTCCCCGACGCGGTCGAGGTCAGCGAGCAGGACGCGTCGATCCTCGGCCTCAACTCCTACAGCGACGGCTACAACGTGGTCATCGCGGAGAAGGCCGTCGGCTTCGAGGCGTCGCTGCGCGAGCGCGGCTACAACCCCATCGGCGTCGACCTGTCCGAGCTGCTGCTCGGCGGCGGCGGCGTGAAGTGCTGCACGCTCGAGCTGCGGAAGTAGGCACGACCATGACCGACACCATCGACCGCCCCGCCGCGTCCGACGCGGGCGCCCGCGCGATCCACGCCGAGGAGGCGCACGCCGCGCACAACTACCACCCGCTGCCCGTCGTTGTCGCGTCCGGCCAGGGCGCCTGGGTCACCGACCTCGACGGCCGGCGCCTGCTCGACTGCCTGGCCGCGTACTCGGCCGTGAACTTCGGCCACTCGCACCCGGACCTCGTGCGGGTCGCGACCGAGCAGCTCGGGCGGATCACGCTCACGAGCCGCGCCTTCCACAACGACAAGCTGGGCCCGTTCGTCACGGCGCTCGCCGCGCTCGCCGGCAAGGACATGGTGCTGCCGATGAACACGGGCGCCGAGGCCGTGGAGTCCGGGATCAAGGTCGCGCGCGCCTGGGGCTACCGGGTGAAGGGCGTGGCCGCGGGCCGGGCGAAGATCATCGTGATGGCCGGCAACTTCCACGGCCGCACCACCACCATCGTGAGCTTCAGCGACGACGAGGAGGCGCGCGCCGACTTCGGGCCGTTCACGCCCGGGTTCGTCACGGTGCCGTACGGCGACGCCGTGGCGCTCGAGGCGGCGATCGACGAGGACACGGTCGCCGTGCTCGTCGAGCCGATCCAGGGCGAGGCCGGCATCGTCGTGCCGCCCGCCGGCTACCTCGCCGACGTGCGGCGGATCTGCACGCGCGAGCGGGTGCTGATGATCGCGGACGAGATCCAGTCGGGCCTCGGCCGCACGGGCGCGACCTTCGAGTGCGACAACTCCGACGTCGTGCCCGACCTGTACCTGCTCGGCAAGGCGCTCGGCGGCGGCATCGTGCCCGTCTCGGCTGTGGTCGGCGACGCGGACGTGCTGGGCGTCATCCAGCCGGGGCAGCACGGATCCACCTTCGGCGGCAACCCGCTGGCCGCGGCCGTGGGCCACGCGGTGGTCGACATGCTCGCGACGGGCGAGCCGCAGGAGCGCGCGCGTCGCCTCGGCGCCGTGCTGCACGCCCGGCTGGCGGATCTCGTCGGCCACGGTGTCCTCGAGGTCCGCGGCCGCGGGCTGTGGGCCGGCATCGACATCGACCCGGCGCTCGCCACGGGCCGCGTGGTCTGCGAACGGCTCGCCGCGCGCGGCGTGCTCGCCAAGGACACGCACGGCTCGACGATCCGGCTCGCGCCGCCCATCGTGGTGGAGGAGGCGGACCTCGTCTGGGCCGTCGAGCAGCTCGCCGAGGTGCTGACGGAGCTCGGGGCGCGCTGACCCGCGTCCGATCGATCCGCGCCCGGCCGCCTCACGACGCGGCCGGGCGCGTCCGCGTCCGGGGGCCGCGCGGTCGGCGGGGCGCTGCGGGTCCCGCGGGCGCGCGCGTCGCGATGGCCACGCCGGCGGCGACGCACACGACCACGATCGCCCCGAGCTGGATCGGCGACAGCGACTCCCGCAGCACGATCACGCCGAGGATCGCCGCGACCACCGGGCTGAGGCTCGTGAGCACGGCGAACAGGCGCGGGGTTATGCGGCGGAGGATCACGGTGTCGAGCGAGTACGGCACAGCGGACGACAGTAGGCCGATCGCCACGAGGAGGCCGAGGATCCGCCCGTCGATCGCGGCGAGGTCGAGCGTGAGGAGCGCCCACGGCACCAGCACGACGAGGCTCACGATGCTGGCGACCGCGATCCCCTGGAAGCCCGGCAGCCGCTCGGCGACCCGGCGCGTGAAGACGATGTAGCCCGCCCAGGTGATCGCCGCGGTCGCGCCGCAGACGAGGCCGAACGGGTCGATCCGGCCCTCGAGCCCGGTGAGCACCACGACGCCCGCGGCCGCGACGAGCGCGCACGCGGCGTCGAGCAGGCGGCGCGACGCGAGCAGCGCGATGGACAGCGGCCCGAGGAACTCGATCGTCGCGGCGATGCCGAGTCCCAGCCGGTCGACGGCCGCGTAGTACGAGAGGTTCATCAGCGAGAGCGCGAGGCCGAGCATCACGGCGGGGACGAGCTGGGCGCGCGTCATGCGGTGGATCCGCGGCCGCGCGACCGGCAGCACGAGCGCCGCCATCATCACCTGCCGCGCGGCGACCACCAGGACGGGGCAGACGACGGGGATCACGAGCCCGGCGAGAGACGACCCGTAGCTGACGCTCACGATGGTGCCGACCTGCAGCGCGGCGCCCGCGGCGGTGCTGCGGGTCCCGTGGGCGTCCGTCGCGCCGACGACCGCGCCCTCGACGCCGGCCGGGGTGGTGCCGGGGGCGGATCCCGGGTGCGCGCCCGCGGGGTCGGCGGGGTCCCCGGGGCTGGTCACCTCGCGAGCGTACCGACGCGGGGGACGGACGACCGGGCGGCGATCGGCGGCGTCGCGCGGCGGATCAGCGGACGAGGTCGCCGAACGGCTCGGGCGGCGGAGGCACCTGGCCCGCCGCGAGCAGCACCGCCTGCTCGAGCTCGTCCGCCACGTCCTCCCAGCGGTCGTCGCACGCGTCGCAGCCGCACGCGGGGAACGCCTCGGGGAACCGGCGGCCCGCGTGCAGCATCACCCCGGGGAACGACGTCCACTCGAGCGCGAGCGTCCCGCCGCTCCCGTCGCGCGGCGTGAGACGGACGGAGCGGACGGCGTCGGGGTGAGGATCCGCGAGGGCCGGATCCGGGCCCTCCACGACGCTCACCTCGTGCGTCGCCGCGAGGTGCGCGACGAGCGCATCGGCCACCGCGTGCAGCGGCGCGAACCGCTCGAGGTGCGAGGTGTGCGAGTACGCGTCCTCGGGCGGGCCGTCGGCGTCGTCCCATCGGGATCCGTACGGGACGCCGGCGTCGTCGAGCCCCGGCGGGGCGTCGATGGCGGGGCGGACGAAGGTGGGCACGGGCAGGCGCGTCCGCCTAGCGCGGCAGCGCGTTCCCGTCGGCGTCGAGGTGGTCGCGCCAGCTGCGCGTCGGCTCCCAGCCGAGGAGGCGGCGGGCCTTGGCGGTCGAGATGCCCGACGAGTCCACGCGCTCGATCGCGCGCAGCTCGATGGCGTCGCCGTAGTGCCGCTTCAGCTCCGCGGCGAAGTCGTGGCCGCCCGCGTTGTCGGCGGCGGCGATGTAGAAGACCTCGTGGCCCGGCAGGTCGGAGGCGACCGCGAGCACGATCGCGTCGGCCAGGTCGTCCGCGTCGATGTAGCTCCAGAGGTTCGCCGTGAGCACGGAGGCGTCGCGCACCTGCTTGCCGAGGTTCGACGCGTAGTTGTCCTCGTTGTGCACGGTGCTCGGGCGGAGCGAGATCACGCGGATGTCGGAGCGGCGCACGGCCGCGTCCATCAGCTGCTCGCCGAAGGCCTTCGAGAGCGCGTACGGATCCTGGGGGCGGAGCGGGTGCTCCTCGTCGACGGGCGCGTAGTCGGGCAGGAACGGCCGCTCCGGGAAGAAGTTGCCGACGATGCTCTCGCTCGAGATGTTCACGAAGCGCGGCACCCCGAAGCGCACGGCGGCCTCGATCAGGTGGAACGTCGACATGAGGTTCGTCTGCAGCACGACGTGCGCCGGGTTGCCGGTGGGCTGCGGGATCGCGGCGACGTGGACGACCGCGTCCATGCCGGCGACGACCGCGAACGCGGCGCCCTGGTCGGTGAGGTCCGCCATGACGTAGCGGCCGGGCACGACGACGCCGGCGTCGAAGACGGGGCGGACCAGGTCGACGCCCGTGACGTCGTGGCCCGCGGCGACGAGCGCCTCGACGGCGGCGCGGCCGACCTTCCCGCGGGATCCGGTGACGAGGACCTTCATGCGCCGACCCCCGCCTGGCCGTCGGGCGCCGTCATCACGACGGGCACGAACGGGTCGTCCTCGAGCCGCTCGGCGAACCACGTCTCGTCGACGTAGCCCTCCGACCACAGCTTCAGCGGCGTCGCGACGGTGGGCGTGAACAGCTCCCACCGGGTCCAGAGGCGCGCCTCCTCCGTCATCATGCGGCCGACCTCGCGCGTCCAGCGGACGACGACGTGGTCGGCGGGCAGCAGGCGCTCGAAGGCGGCCTGCGCCTCGGCCAGGCGGGCGGACCTCGTGCCGTCGCCCGAGACCTGCTCGGCGCTGAGGGCGAGCACCAGCGTCCAGGTCGTGCTCTGCAGCTCGGGATCCCGGGGCGCGGCGGCGGCGTCGGTTCCGGGCGTGGCGGGGGTGGTGTCGTGGCTCATGCGGCGTCGCGCTCCTCGTGTCGATCGAGTCTGCCACGCGGTGTCGCGCGCGTCCGGAGCGCGAGGTGCACCAGGACGCCGGCGACGAGCGCGCAGAAGGCGGCGCCGAGCCCGCCGACCGTGATCCCGGACGCGGCCACCACGAAGGTCGCGACCGCGGGCAGGTGCGCCCCCGGTTCCCGCACCGCGGACGCGAGGCTCGACGCGAGCGACGGCGCGAGCGCGAGCCCGGCGGCCGCCGCGACGACGCCGGCCGGCCCCGCGACGATCACGGCGGCGAGCGCGGCCGAGGCCAGCCCGAGCACGAGGTTGGTCCACCCGGCGGTGCTCGCGGCGCGCCACCGCTCACGCGTGTCCGGGTGCGCGGAGGGCGCCGCCGAGAGCGCGGCCGACAGGGCGGCGAGGTTCACGGCGTGCCCGCCGAAGGGCGCGCTCACGAGGGTGGCCGCGGCGGTCGTCGTCATCGCGGCCCGCCACGGCGTCTCGTAGCCGAAGCTCGCGAGCACCGCGACGCCCGGCAGGTTCTGCGACGCCATGGTCACGACGAACAGCGGGATCCCGAGCGCGACCGCGGCCGCGGCCGTGAAGACGGGCGCCGTCAGCTCGATGCGCGGCACGAGGTGCGCGAGGTCGAGCGACGTGCCAGGGGCGGGCCCCGCGACCGCGAGCGAGATCCCGACCACCGCGAGCGCGGCGGCCAGCGCGGTCGGGGCCGCCCAGCGCGGGGCGAGGCGGGCGGCGACGAGCCAGGCGAGGATCACGGGCAGCACGACGAGCGGGGTCGCGACGGCCGCCGTCACGGTCGCGACGCAGAGGGGGAGGAGCACGCCCGCGAGCATCGCGGCGGCCACGCTCGCGGGGATCAGGCGCACGAGCCGGCCGAGCAGGGGCCAGAGCGCGGTCGCGAGCACGAGGATCCCGCAGACGAGGAACGCGCCGACCGCCGCGGCCCAGCCGCCCTCGACCGCGCCGGATCCGATGAGCAGCGCCGCCCCCGGGGTCGACCAGGAGAGCGTGATCGGGCGGCGGAAGCGGTGCGCGAGGAGCACGGTGCCGAGCCCCTGCGTGACGCACAGCGCGAGCAGCCCGGATGCGGCCTGGGATGGCGACGCCCCCACCGCGGTGAGGCCCGTGAGCACGACCGCCGACGTGCCGGCGAAGCCGACGACCGCGGTCACGATGCCCGCCCCGCGCGCCTGCCCCCGACCGCCGGGCGCCTCGATGACCGTCATGCGCGCTCCCGACCGGACGCCGGTGGTCCTGTCGCCCGATCCTAGGGTCGGCGCCGCGCCGCTCCGGCATCGTCCAGCGGATCTCATCGGGTATGGAAATAGAAGTGGATGGTGATGTTCGCACTGATTTCGGTTAGCGTCGAAACGTCCGCGCTCCACCGACCTCGACGAGGCCCGCCATCTCCCGCACCGCACGCACCTCCCGCCCCGCCGTCCGGCGCCCGCGGAACGCGGCCGCGCCGCGCCTCCGGCTGGCCGCCGCGCTCGCCGCGTCCGGCCTCCTGCTCGGCCTCGGCGTCCCGTCGGCGCAGGCCGCCGAGGAGTACCCGACCTGGTCCGAGGTGCAGGCCGCGCGCTCGAGCGAGCAGGCCACCGCCGACCAGGTCACGCGCATCACCTCGCTCATCTCCGGCCTGGCCGCCGAGGTCGATGCGGCCGCCGCGCTCGCTCTCCAGCGCGCCGACGAGCACGCCGCCGCGGTGGATGCGCTCGACGAGGCGACCGGCGAGCTCCAGGCCCTCGAGTCCAAGGCCGAGCGGGCGCAGGCCGACGCCGACCAGGCGAAGCGCCAGGTCGGCCAGCTCGTAGCCCAGCTCGCGCGCAGCGGCGGCGGCGGCGACGTCTCCCTCCGCCTCTTCACGAGCGGAGGCGAGGACGCCGACGCCCTCCTCTCCCGCATGGGCACCGCGACCAAGCTCGCCGACCGCCAGGACACCGCGTTCACCGCCGCCGTCACCTCGGCTCGCACGGCCGCGTCCCTCGGCAAGCAGGCCTCCGTCGCGAAGGAGGCGCTCGCCGCCCTCGCCGCCGATGCCGAGGCCAAGCTGCAGGAGGCGTCCGCGGCGCAGGCCCGTGCGGATCAGGCGCTCGCCGAGCAGGAGACCCGCAGCTCGGAGCTCCAGGCGCAGCTGACCACGCTCCGGGACTCCCGCATCTCCGTCGAGGAGGGCTTCGCGATCGGCGAGCGGAAGCGCCAGGAGGCGGCGGCCGCCGAGGCGCGTCGCCGGGCGGAGGCCGCCGCGGCCGCCGCTGCCGCCAACGCCGCCGCGCGACCGCCCGCCAACGCCCCGCGCCCGCCGTCGTCGGGCGGCCAGCCCTCCGCGTCCGGCTGGACGATGCCCATCCGGAGCTACGGCTTCTACCAGTCCTACGGGATGCGCCTGCACCCCATCGCGAAGGTGTGGCGGCTCCACGCCGGGGACGACTTCGGCACGGGTTGCGGCACGCCCATCTACGCGGCCGCGGCCGGCACGGTGCAGTTCGCGGGCGGATCCAGCGGGTTCGGCAACGCGATCACGCTCAACCACGGCGGCGGCGTCACGAGCGTGTACGGCCACATGTACTCGTACGGCGTGATGGTGCGCACGGGCCAGACCGTGCAGGCGGGGCAGCAGATCGGCGCGGTCGGCAACGCGGGCTACAGCACCGGCTGCCACCTCCACTTCGAGATCCGGCAGGGCGGCGTCGCCACCTCGCCCATGCCGTTCCTCCGCGCCCGCGGCGTCTGACCCTCCGAGTACGCTGAGCGCGTCGACGACCGGAGGGTGCGACGCATGACGGGACGCATCAGGCGGTTCGCGGAGGCCGTGGCCCGCCCGGCGATCTTCGCGCAGTTCGTCGCCCTCCGCACGGGCCTCGAGGGCGCGGTCTTCCCCCGGGATGCCGCGTCCGGCGTCGTGCCGGGCGACTTCCCGCAACGCGTGCTGGTCATCGGCGAGGCGACGGCCGTCGGCATGGGCGTGCTCTCGCACGAGCTCGGCATGGCCGGTCACTTCTCCCGCCAGCTGGCCCGCCGCACGGGTCGCGGCGTCGAGTGGGCGACGCGCCCCTTCTCCGACCTCACGATCCACAGCGCCTCGAGCACCGTCCGCGACCGGGCGCTCCTCGACGGGGTCGACGTGGTGCTCCTCATGGTGGGCGTGGGCGACAGCATCCGGCTCACGCCCCAGCGCACCTGGCGTCGGCTGCTCGGCGCGGCCGTCGACGACCTGACGCGGGGGCTGCCGGAGGATGCGCGCGTGCTCATCCCCGAGGTCCCGCCGCTGAACGGCAGCGTCGGGATCCCCGTGGCCTGGCGTGCGGTCGCCGCCCGGCACGCCCGGCTGCTCAACCGCGTGACGGCCGAGATCGTCGCGTCCCGCCCGCAGGTCGTCGCCGTCCCGTTCCCCGGCGACCGGGTCGTGGACCTCGGCGATCCGGATGCCGCACAGGCCTCCCGCGTCTACGCCTCGTGGTCGCGCGCCTGCGTCCAGCAGCTCCTCGGGTCCTCCCGCTCCGGCGAGGCGTGACCTGCGGTTGACCGTTCCCTGTGCATTCCTCGGGTGCCGGATGCCCGGCCGGGCCCCGGCGTAGCGTCGAAGGCGTGCCCGCGCCGGTGCCCACATCGGCGCTCGGGCTCCTGGATCGCACGAGGATCCGACCCACGCACCGAATCCGAACGAGGAGAAGCAATGCCCCGAGTAATCGAGACCGTCGACGTCAACGTCCCCGTCAGCACCGCCTACAACCAGTGGACCCAGTTCGAGTCGTTCCCGAACTTCCTCAGCTACGTGGAGTCGATCACGCAGGTCACCGACACGCTCACCGAGTGGAAGGTCAAGATCGGCGGCATCGAGCGCACGTTCGAGGCGAACATCACCGAGCAGCACCCCGACGAGCGCGTCGCCTGGAACTCCACGGGCGGCGACGAGGACCACGCCGGCGTCGTCACGTTCCACAAGCTCAGCGACGCCGAGACCCGCGTCACCGTCCAGCTGGACTGGGAGGCGAAGGGCCTCGTCGAGAAGGTCGGGGCCGCGATCGGCGTCGACGACCACGTCATCAAGAAGGACCTCGAGAACTTCAAGGAGTTCATCGAGAAGCGCGGCACCGAGGACGGCGCCTGGCGCGGGGACGTCCAGGCCTGATCGTGGACACCTCCGAGATCGTCTGGAACCAGGAGGCGCGCGACAAGATCCTCACCGACAGCGACCGCGTGCTCCAGGAGGCCGTGCTCACCGCGGCGAAGGAGCTGCAGGGCGAGGACTGGGAGACCGTGTACCAGCGCCTCTTCGAGCAGCTCAAGGGCCGGTTCATCGACTTCGAGCCGGGGCCGGACCTGCGCAAGTACGCCGAGGCCGTCTCCCGCGGGGAGATCACGGGCTGACGACGGCGACACCGCACCACCGGGAGGGCCCGGCATCCACGAGGGTGCCGGGCCCTTCGTGCGTCCTGATTCCCTCAGCTGCTGGATACGCTGGATCCGCGCCACGGGGCGCAGCGAGCACGGGAGACGCGATGGGCGACACGCACGACGACGGACGGCCGGACGCGGGACAGGGTCAGGCGTCTGTGGCGGAGGGATCGGCTTATGGCCCCGGCTCCGTGCCGCCGCCCGGCTACCACGGGATGGTCCTCCTGCCGCACGCGCTGCGTCCGCTGCCGGCGCACATCGACCCCGCCTGGCGCCTCGCGGGCGTCGGCCGGCGTGCGGCCGGCCGGATCCTCGACCAGGTCGTCCTCGGATTCGTCGGCGGGCTGTCGGCGGCCGCGTCCATCATCCCGATCCAGGGCATGGCGCGTCAGCGGATCACCGACCTGCAGCTGTTCGGGGAGGCCGCGGACGACGTGATGGACGCCTCGTTCGGCGGCGCCGTGCTCGCCATCTTCATCAGCCTCATCGCCTACCTCCTCATCGCCACGTGGTGGCTGGGATGGAAGGGCACGACGCCCGGGAAGGCCATGGTCGGCATCCGCGTCCAGCGCTTCTCGGAGCCCGGCGCGCTCGGCTTCGGACGGGCCCTCCTCCGCGGCGTCGTGCAGAACGGGTTCGTCCTCGGCTGGCTGTTCACGGTCTGGCTGCCGTACGCGTCCGTCGGCTGGGACCCGCGGCACCTCCTCCGCGGATGGCACGACCTCGCCGCGGACGACGTCGTGCTGGCGCGCCGCGCGGAGCCGTTCCCCGCGTACTGACGGAGGCGTCCGCGGACGCGCCCGGGTCGCGGCGAGCCTGACGAGGGCCTGGGAGAAGGCGTCGCCGAGGAATGCCGTCGCGGGGTCGCCGGGTTGCCCGAGGGCGGTCCGCTGGGGCCGCTGGCCCGCCGCCCTCCCCGACGCGATCCGTCGCGGTGCGCGCCCCGGCCACCCGCGAGACGAAGGATCCCCACGTGAAGCTGTTCTCCCCCGTCGCCCTCGGCGCCCTCGAGCTCCCCAACCGCGTCGCCATGGCGCCCCTCACGCGCATGCGCTCCGACGAGCACGGCGTGCCCGGCGACCTCGTCGTCGAGTACTACCGCCAGCGCGCCTCCACCGGCCTCATCGTCTCCGAGGGCGTGTTCACCAGCGAGCGCAGCAAGGCGTACCCGGGCCAGCCCGGCATCGTGACGGACGAGCAGATCGCCGGCTGGCGCCGCGTCACCGACGCCGTGCACGAGGCCGGCGGACGCATCGTCATGCAGCTCATGCACGGCGGCCGCGTCTCGCACGAGGAGATCACGGGCGGCCTTCCGCTGCTCGCGCCGAGCGCCATCGCGATCCAGGGCGAGGTGCACACGCCCTCGGGCAAGGCGCCGTACCCCGTGCCGAGCGAGCCCGAGACCGACGAGGTCCCGCTCATCGTCGACGAGCTCGCGGTCGCCGCGCGCAACGCGGTCGACGCCGGGTTCGACGGCGTGGAGATCCACTCCGCCAACGGCTACCTGCTGCACGAGTTCCTCTCGCCCGTCTCGAACGTGCGCACCGACGCCTACGGCGGATCGCCCGCCAACCGCGCGAAGCTCGGCATCGACGTGGCGCACGCGGTCGCGCGGGAGATCGGCGCCGAGCGCGTCGGCATCCGCATCTCGCCGTCGCACAACATCCAGGACGTGCTCGAGGAGGACGCCGACGAGACCCGCGCCACCTACGAGGCGCTGCTCTCCGGCATCGCGCCGCTCGGCCTCGCCTACGTCAGCATCCTGCACGCGGAGCCCGCGGGCGAGCTCGTGCAGGGCCTGCGGACGACGTTCGGCGGTCCGCTCATGATCAACAGCGGCTTCGGCGTGCAGACCGAGCGCGATGAGGCGATCCAGCTCGTCGAGGAGGGCACGGCCGACGTCGTGGCCGTCGGCCGCATGGTCATCGCCAACCCCGACCTCGTCGAGCGCTGGGAGCAGGGCCTCGAGACCAACGAGCCGAACCCCGCGACGTTCTACGGCCCCAGCGCCGAGGGCTACACGGACTACCCGGCGCTCGTGCGCTGATCCGCGCCGCCTGACCGGCGCAGGCCGGCACCGCACGAGGCCGGGCTCACTCCGAGGGAGCGAGCCCGGCCTCGTGCACGAGCACGGCGACCTGCACGCGGCCGTCGACGCCGAGCTTGTCGAGCACGTGCCCGACGTGGGTCTTCACGGTCGCGACGCCGAGGAACAGGTCGGCCGCGATGCGGGCGTTCGACCAGCCGCGCGCGATGGCGAGCGCCACCTCCTGCTCCCGCTCCGTCAGCGTCGCGTAGCGCTCCCGCTCGGCCGTGCGGTCGGCGCGGTCGCGCTGCGCGGCCACGCCGATCACGGTGTCGAGCACCGACGGCGAGAGGATCGACCGGCCCGCCGCAACCTGCCGCACCGCGTGGACGAGGTCCACCGGGGGAGTGTCCTTGAGCAGGAAGCCGCGCGCGCCCGCCCGGAGCGCCCCGAGCACGAGCTCGTCGGCGTCGAAGGTCGTGAGGACGATGACCGGCAGGTCGGGCCGGCGGGCGACCTCGCGGGCGGTGGCGGTGATCCCGTCGCACACCGGCATGCGGATGTCCATGAGCACGACGTCGGGCGCGCTGCGGCTGATCACGGCGCCGGCCGCGAGCCCGTCGGCCGCCTCGCCCACGACCTCCAGCCCGTGCCCGCCGCCCAGCAGCATCGCGAGGCCCGCGCGGACGAGCGCGTCGTCGTCGACGATCACGACCCGGATCGGCGGACCGCCCGCGCTCATGCCGTCCACGGGAGCACCACCTCGACCACGTGCTGCCCGTCGCGCCGGGCGACGTCGAGCGTGCCGTCCACGGAGCGGGCCCGCTCGGCGATCCCCGCGAGGCCGTGGCCGATCGTCGGCTCCGGCGACCCGGCGGCGGCCGGCGGCGGCACGGGGTTCCCCACGACGATGCGCAGTCGTCCGCCCGCCCTGCCGTCCAGCGACACGTCGATCGGCGCGCCCGGCGCGTGCCGTCGCGCGTTGGTGAGGCACTCCTGGATCGCGCGGTAGGCATGCCGGGAGGTCGTCGCGGAGAGCCGCGGGAGGTCGTCCCTGGTGTCGGGGTGGACGTCGGCGCGCACCTCGACACCGAGGCTGCGGGCCTCGTCGAGGAGCGCCGGCAGCTCGGCGAGCGTCGGCTGCGGAGGCGCCACGGCCGGCGCGCCCGACGGATCGCGCAGCACGCCGAGGACGCCGCGCAGCTCGGTGAGCGCGGTGCGGGCGTTGTCGCGCACCACGCCCGCGGTGGCGCGGACCTCGGCGGCGTCCAGGTCGTCGCGGTACTCCAGCGCCCCCGCGTGCAGGGCGACCAGGGAGAGCCGGTGCGCGAGCACGTCGTGCATCTCCCGGGCGATCCGGGTGCGCTCGTGGTCGGCGGCCTGCGCGGATCGGAGCGCCTGCTCCTCCTCCGTGAGCCGCGCCCGCTCGCGGAGCGACGCCAGGAGCTCCCGGCGGCCGCCCACGTAGAGCCCCACGACGATCAGCAGGCCGAGCGCCACGAGGAGGAGGGCCGCCGTGAGCGGCAGCTCCGCCGGGGTCACCGGCAGGGCGGAGAGGCCGGCGCCCTCCCACACGCCGACGGCGGCGATCCAGACGGCGGCGGCGATCGCGATCTCCCGCGGCCGACGGCGCACGGCGAGCGACACGAGGGCGATGGCCGAGGCGACGAGCCCGAGGCTCGACACCGCCGCGATGGCGGCCAGCACCGACGCGACCGCGAGGGGCGCGAACCGGCGCAGCGGCAGGAGCGCGATGCCCACGAGGCCGGCTGCCGCGTCGAGCAGGAGGAGGAGCCCGACGCGCGTGCCGCCGGCGCCGGCCTCGTCGACGAGCGTGAGCATGGCGCCGAACGCCACCGTGCCGATCGCGAGCGACAGCATCACGAGCGCCGCCTCCCGGCCGATGGCGCGGGCACGGCGGGCGGACCCGATGCGGGGGACGTGCGCGGAGGAGGGCATGCCCCGACCCTACGGAGCGGCGCGAGCCCGCCGGATCGACCGGAAGGGGGAGATGGTGCCCTCGGAGCGGGTCCCCGCGTCGGGAGGCGCGGAGGTCAGCGGCCGGCGCGGGCCGCGCGGCGCTCGGCGCGGGAGGCGCGCCAGCGGCGCCAGGCGTCCCAGAAGCGGTGCAGCTGGCGCTTGAGGAACACGTTCACGCGGTGCGCGGCGGGGAACTCGGTGCCGAGCACGGCGATCCCGAGGAAGACGATGAGCCAGCCGGGCCCGGGCAGCGGGATGAGCACGATGCCGACGAGGACGATGGCGACGCCGAGGAGCCCCACGAGGATCCGGTACAGCCAGCGGGCCTTCGGGTGCAGCTCGATCCAGGCCCGGCAGCGGCGCAGGAACCGCCGCAGCGGATGCGCGTGGCTGGAGCCCGCCTCGTACTCGCGGGTCAGGGTGTCGGACATGGATCCACGGTACGGGCGAGCCCGGGGAATCGTCTCCCTCACCCGGGGAATCCGCAGGATGCCGGCACGCGACGGCCAGACGGGCGTCAGCGCGCGGCCGGCGCCGTGATCCGGCGGGCCGCCTCCACCACGGCCGCGCGGTCCGCGGCGCGCGCCCGCGGCGAGTCCTGGTGCATCGCCGGGTAGGGCGACTGCACCCACGCCTGCGCGAGCGCGAACAGCATCGTGAGGAGGCGCTGCGGATCCCACGACGGGTCGATGTGGCCCTCCTCCTGCCCGCGGCGGATCGCCTGCACCTTGGCCGACGGCGACGTCTCGCTGTGCGGCACGTCGAGCTCCAGGCCGTCGAGCCGGGCCCACGCGAGCATCCGGCGGTGCTGCGGGTGCTCGTAGGCGTGGTCGAAGAGCTGGCCGACGAAGCCGGGGAGGTCGGCGGGATCCAGCGTCACGGCGGAGAAGAACTCGATGCCGTTGAGCTTCAGCACCGCGTGGAACAGCGACTCCTTGTCGGTGAAGTGCGCGTAGAGCCGCTCCTTGCTCGCGCGGCCCGAGCGGGCGATGCGGTCGACCCGCGCGCCGGCCAGCCCGTGCGCGGCGAACTCCTCGCGCGCGGCCAGGAGGATGCGGTGCCGGACGTCGTCCTGCTTCTCGTCGGTGGTGGATCGGGCGGACCCCGTCGTCGCTGCCATGTGAACAGCGTATGTCAAACGAACCGGTTCGTTTGACTCTGTGCACGGCGCGGCCCTAGATTGGACCGTCCTCGCCCGCCCGGGCGCCGCACGATCCTCCAGGAGCACCAGATCTCGCACGCACGCACCCCTGAGAACGCACCGCCGTCCACGTCCTCCGCCGCGTCCGTCGGCCACACCGCGTCCGCCTCCCCGGCGGCACCCGCCGCGCCGTCCGCCCGCAGCAAGTGGATCCTCCTCGCCGTCGTCGCCCTCGCCCAGCTGATGGTCGTGCTCGACGGCACCATCGTGAACATCGCCCTGCCCGCCGCGCAGCGCGACCTCGGCATGACCGACGCCGACCGCACCTGGGTCGTCACCGTCTACGCGCTGGCGTTCGGCTCGCTCCTCCTGCTCGGCGGCCGCATCGCCGACTACTGGGGACGCAAGCGCTCCTTCCTCGTCGGCATGGTCGGCTTCGCGGCCGCCTCCGCGCTCGGCGGATTCGCCGTCTCGAGCGAGATGCTCCTCATCGCCCGAGGCCTGCAGGGCGTGTTCGCCGCGCTCCTCGCCCCCGCCGCGCTCGCGCTGCTCTCGGTGACCTTCCCGTCCGGCCCCGACCGCGTCAAGGCGTTCGCGGTCTACGGCACCATCGCCGGATCCGGCGCGGCCGTCGGCCTGCTGCTCGGCGGCGTGCTCACCGAGTACCTCAGCTGGCACTGGTGCCTGCTCGTCAACGTGCCCATCGCGGTCGTCGCGATCGTCGCCGGCATCCCGCTGGTGAAGGAGAGCCGCGCCGACGGCGACCGCAGCTACGACGTGCCCGGCGCCCTGCTCGTCACCCTCGGCCTCGCGTCGATCGTCTACGGCTTCTCCCGCGCGGAGAACGGCTGGGGCGAGCCCGACACCATCGGCTTCCTCGCGCTCGGCGTGGGCATCATGGTCGCCTTCGTCTGGTGGGAGTCGAAGGCGCGCAACCCGCTGCTGCCGCTCCGCGTGGTCGCCGACCGCACCCGCGGCGGCGCGTACCTCACCTCCGTGATGGTGGGCGCGGCGCTCCTCGGCGGGCTGCTGTACCTCACGCTGCACTTCCAGATCGTGCTCGGCATGCCGCCCCTGATCTCCGGGCTCGCATCGCTGCCGATGGCCGCGACCATCATGCTCACGGCACCGCAGGTCGCGCGGCTCCTGCCGAAGGTCGGCCCGCGCATCCTCATGACGGTCGGCCCCCTCGTCGCGGCCGCCGGGCTCCTGTGGTTCAGCCGGATCACCGTCGACGGCGCGTACGTGGTGCAGGTGCTGCCCGGCCAGATCCTGCTGGGCATCGGGCTCGCCTGCGTGTTCGTGCCCATGCAGAACGTCGCCCTCTCGGGCATCGAGCCGCGGGACGCGGGCGTCGCGGGCGCGGCGCTCACGGGCACGCAGCAGATCGGCGGATCCATCGGCACGGCCGTGTTCACCGCCCTGTTCGCGTCGGCGGTCACCGCGTCCGTCACCGACGGCGTCCAGAACCCGCTGCAGCAGCAGGTCGACGGCTACCACGTGGTGTTCCTGGCCGCGTCGATCGGCGTCGCCTGCGCATCGATCATCGCCTGGTCGATGGTGCGCGTCCCGCTCGAGCGCTTCCGCGAGGGCGCATCGGCCGAGGCCGTCAGCATGCACTGATCCCTCGCCGGATCCGACGACGACGCCCCTCCCGCAGCGCGCGGCAGGGGCGTCGTCGCGTTCCCGCCGGGTCAGGCGGCGGGCGACCAGCCGAGCGCCGGGCCCAGGCGCTCGGCGATGTCGGTGAGGATCTGCTCGAGGTCGGCCTCGCCGAACGTGAACGGCAGGGCGAACGCGACCTCGTCGACCGCCTGGAACGCGGGATCCGCGTGCAGGGTCGCGGCGATCTCCTCGGACGTGCCCACGAGGTCCGCCGCGAAGAGCATCTTCCGCGGACCCATCGGCACGCCGACGCGGTGCGCCCGGGAGGCGGCGTACGCCTCGTAGCGGGCGACCTGCTCGGGCGTCGCGCGGTCGGTGGGGATCACGACGAGGCCCTGCGAGACGCGCGCATCGGGCCCGCTCGGGTGGGCGGCGCGGTAGGCGTCGATCTGCGCGCGCTGGTTCGTCGCGAAGTCGTTGCCGAGCTCGCCCTGGATCACGCTGGAGGTGAGCAGGTGGAAGCCGTTCTCGCCGGCCCAGACCGCGGAGCGCGTGCTCGCGGCGCCGTACCAGATCCGCTCGGCGAGCCCCGCGGCGTGCGGCTGCACGGTGGAGGCGAACTCCTCCTGGCCCTCGCGGGCGGGGGCGTCGCTGACCGCCTGGCCGCGCACGAGGTCGCGGAAGCGCAGGAGCCGCTCGTAGCCGAGGTCCTCGAGGTCGGCGGTCGCCGGGTAGATCGCGTCGCGGTAGGTCTCGAAGCGCATGGGCGTGCCCACCGAGAAGCCGGGCTGCACGCGTCCGCCCGTCAGCAGGTCCACCGTGGCGAGGTCCTCGGCGAGGCGGAACGGGTTCTCGGCGCCGATGGGCGTGACGGCCGTGCCGAGGTGGATGCGGCGGGTGCGCTGCGAGGCCGCCGCCATGACGGCGACGGGGGAGGAGATCCCGTGCTGGAGGTGGCGGTGCCGCAGCCACGCGCTGTCGAAGCCGAGCTCCTCGCCCCGCTCGATGACGCGGAGCGTGGTCTCGTGGCCGGCGGCGGGATCCGCCGGGTCGAAGGTGCCGATGGTGAGGAAGCCGAGGCGGGAGAGCGGGGTACCGGATGCGGGCATGGACCGATGGTAGGCGGCGCCGCGGCGGCGGCGCGCCGGTTCAGGCGGTCGCGGGTGCCCAGCCGAGCGCCGGGCCGAGGCGCTCGGCGACGTCGGTGAGGATCCGCGCGAGGTCGCCGGCGGGCAGTCCGGACGGGAGCGCGATCGCGAGCTCGTCGGCGGCCTGGACGGCGGGATCGGCGAGCAGGACGGCGGCGATCTCGTCGGACGGGCCCACGAGGTCGGGCGCGCGGACCATGCTCGACGCGGCCCGCGGATCCTCCGACTGGTCGGCCCGCGCGGCCCGCTCGGCGCGCGCCGCGGCGTCGGCCGCGTACCGGGCGCGCTGCTCGGACGTGGCGCCGTCGGTGGGCACGACGACGAGCGCGAGCGTCACGTGCGCGGCGGCCGGATCCGGATGCGCGGCCAGGTAGGCGTCGATGAGGCCGCGCTGGTCGGCCGCGAAGCCGCCGCCGCGGGATCCGCGCTCGGTCACGTCGGACGCGAGCAGGCGGAAGCCGTGCGATCCGGCCCAGGCCGCGGTGCGGAGCGTCGCCGCGCCGTAGCCGATCCGGTCGGCGAGCCCGGGGGACGCCGGCTGGACCGTGGGCGTGAGGGCATCGTCGTCATCGGAGCCGTCGTGCCGCTCGTCCGCCCCCGGCACCCGGCCGCCGCGCAGCAGGTCGCGGAAGCGCAGGAGCCGCTCGCGACCCGGCTCCTCGTGCTCGGCGGTAGTGGGGTGCACGGCCCGGTCGACCGCGGCGACCCGCCGCGGGCTGCCGACCGAGAGTCCGGGACGCAGGCGCCCGCCGGAGAGGAGGTCGATGGTCGCGAGGTCCTCCGCGAGGCGGAGCGGGTTCTCGGCGCGCACGGGGATCGAGGCGGTGCCGAGCCCGATGCGCCGCGCGCGCTGCGACGCCGCGGCGAGCATGGCGACGGGGGAGGAGACGGCGTTCCGGAGGTGGTCGGGCCGGAGCCACGCGGTGTCGAGGCCGAGCGCGTCGCCGAGCTCGACGAGCCGGAGCGCGTCCTCGAGGCCGGTCGCGGGGTCGGCCGGGTCGAACGGGCCGGTGGTGAGGAAGCCGAGGCGCGTCAGCGCGGATCCGGGTGCGGGCATGCGACGAGGGTAGGCGGTGCGGATGCGGGCCGGCTCAGGGGATGAGCACGATCGACCCCGTCGTGCGCCTGGCCTCGAGGTCCTCGTGGGCGCGAGCCGCCTCCGCGAGCGGGTAGGTCGCGCCGACGCGCACGTCGAGGGATCCGTCGAGCACCGCCGCGAACAGCTCGCCCGCGCGCCAGCGGCGCTCCTCCGCGTCGAGCAGGAAGTGGGCGAGCGTGGGCCGGGTGACGGACAGGGATCCGCCCGAGTTGAGGCGCTGCAGGTCGAACGGCGGCACCTGGCCGCTCGCGCCGCCGAAGAGCACGAGCGTGCCGCGGATGCGCAGGGACGCGAGCGAGCCGTCGAACGTGTCGCGACCGACCCCGTCGTAGACCACGTCGACGCCGCGGCCGTCCGTCAGCTCGCGGACGCGCACCGGCACGTCGTCGTAGCCGAGCACGTGCGTCGCGCCGGCCGCGCGCGAGAGGGCGGCCTTCTCCGCGGTCGACACCGTGGTGATCACCTCGACCCCGCGATCCGCGAGCAGTTGCGTGAGGAGGAGCCCCACGCCGCCCGCGCCCGCGTGCACGAGCGCGCGATCCCCGGGGCCGGCCGGGTACGAGCTGGTCGCGAGGTAGTGCGCGGTGAGGCCCTGGAGGGGGAGCGCGGCGGCGACCTCCATCTCCACGCCGTCCGGCACGGGCAGCAGCGTCTCCGCGCGGACGAGCGCGTGCTGCGCGTACGTCCCGGACGCCTCGGCGGTCGCGACGCGGTCGCCCACGTGCACGCCGGCCACCCCGTCGCCGAGCGCCTCGATCACGCCGGCGGCCTCGGATCCCGGCACGTACGGGTGCGCCATCGGGTAGACGCCGCTGCGCCGGTAGGTGTCGATGAAGTTGATGCCCGCGGCGTGCACGCGGATCCGCACCTCGCCGGGCCCGGGATCCGGCACGGGGCCGTCCGTCAGTGCCATGACCTCGGGGCCGCCTGGCCCCTCCACCTCGATGCGCGCGCTCATGGGTCCAGCCTGCCGGAATTCCCCCGCGTCACACGCGGTTGGCCTCCCATAGGCTCGATGACGAGCAGGTGCGCGCGGCCCGGCCCCGCACCGATCCGGATCACGACGAAGGTGGAACCCATGGCAGGTCGCGTCTACGACGACATCACCCAGCTGGTCGGCGGCACGCCGCTCGTGCGGCTGAACCGGCTCACGGAGGGGCTCGACGCGACCGTGCTCGTGAAGCTCGAGTCGCACAACCCCGCGTCCAGCGTGAAGGACCGCATCGGCGTCGCCATCATCGACGCGGCCGAGGCGGCCGGCGCGCTCGAGCCCGGCGGCACGATCGTCGAGGGCACGAGCGGCAACACGGGCATCGCGCTCGCCATGGTCGGCGCGGCGCGCGGCTACAAGGTCATCCTCACGATGCCCGAGACGATGAGCGTCGAGCGCCGGCTGGTGCTCCGCGCGTACGGCGCCGAGATCGTGCTGACCCCCGGCCCCGAGGGCATGCGCGGCGCGGTCGAGCGCGCCCAGCAGATCGTGGAGGAGACGCCGAACGCCATCTGGGCGAAGCAGTTCGCGAACGCGGCGAACCCCCAGAAGCACCGCGAGACCACGGCCGAGGAGGTCTGGGCCGACACCGGCGGCGGCGTCGACGTGTTCATCGCGGGCGTCGGCACGGGCGGCACCATCACGGGCGTCGGCCAGGTGCTCAAGGAGCGGAAGCCCGGCGTGCAGATCGTCGCGGTCGAGCCGCTCGACTCGCCCATCCTCAACGGCGGCAAGCCCGGGCCGCACAAGATCCAGGGCATCGGCGCGAACTTCGTGCCCGAGATCCTCGACACGGAGATCTACGACGAGGTCGTCGACGTGTCGCTGGAGGACTCCATCCGCGTCTCGCGCGCGCTCGCGACCGACGAGGGCATCCTCTGCGGCATCTCGTCCGGATCCATCGTGTGGGCCGCGCTCGAGATCGCGAAGCGGCCGGAGAGCAAGGGGAAGACCATCGTCGCGATCGTGTGCGACTACGGCGAGCGCTACCTCTCGACCGTGCTGTTCGACGACCTGCGCGACTAGGCGTGGGGATCGTCGCCCGGGTCGTCGAGGACCTCCGCTCCGCGCGCGCCCACGATCCGGCCGCGCGCGGCTACCTGGAGATGGTGCTCGGCTACCCGGGCCTGCATGCCGTGTGGCTGCACCGTGTGTCGCACGCGCTGTGGCGACGGCGTCTGCGGCTGGTCGCGCGGCTGCTCGCGCAGGCGGGACGGGCGCTCACGGGCGTGGAGATCCACCCGGGCGCGCGCATCGGCCGACGGCTGTTCATCGACCACGGCATGGGCGTCGTCATCGGCGCGACGGCGGAGGTCGGCGACGACGTGCTGATGTACCACGGCGTCACGCTCGGCGGGAAGAGCCTCGTGCACGGCAAGCGGCACCCGACCGTGGGCGAGGGCGTCACCATCGGCGCCGGCGCGAAGCTGCTCGGGCCCATCTCGGTCGGCGCGGGCAGCGTCATCGGCGCGAACGCGGTGGTCGTGAAGGACGCACCCGCGGGATCCGTGCTCACCGGCATCCCCGCGGTCGAGACCGGGAAGCGGGCAGGGCGAGAGCCGGACGCGCACGTCGATCCCGCGTTCTTCGTCGATCCCGGGATCTACATCTGATGACCGATCCCGACGGCCCGGAGGCGGCGCCCACCGGCGAGGCGGTGCCCACCCCCGAGGCGGCGCCCACCCACGAGCTCAGCACGCACGGCGTCGGGCCCTGGCCGGGCGGCCCCGAGGCGTGGCCCGACGAGCCGCACCTGGATCCCGAGCTGCTGGAGCGCGGCGACACCCGCAACGTGATCGACCGCTACCGCTACTGGCGCATGGAGGCGATCGTCGCCGACCTCGACGAGCGCCGGCACCCGTTCCACGTGGCCATCGAGAACTGGCAGCACGACATGAACATCGGCTCGATCGTGCGGAGCGCCAACGCGTTCGCCGCCGACACGGTGCACATCGTCGGCCGGCGGCGCTGGAACAAGCGCGGGGCGATGGTCACCGACCGGTACCAGCACGTCGTGCACCACGCGACCATCGCCGACCTCGTGGGGTGGGCGCGCGGCGAGGGTCTGCCGATCGTCGCGATCGACAACGTCGACGGATCCGTGCTGCTCGAGACCACCCGCCTCCCCGAGCGCTGCGTGCTCGTCTTCGGCCAGGAGGGCCCGGGCCTCAGCGACGAGGCGGTGGCGGCGGCCGACATGACCGTCGCGATCTCGCAGTTCGGATCCACCCGCTCCATCAACGCGTCGGCGGCGGCCGCGGTCGTGATGCACGCGTGGATCACCCAGCACGTGTCGTTCGGCTGAGGCGCGACGGGCCGCCGTGCCCGCCTGGCAGGATGTCCCGGTGATGGACGACCGCGACCGCCGCCGACCCGACGTGACGACCGTGGAGGTCGTGGGCGGGCAGCCGCCGCTCACCGTCGGGCTGCAGGAGCACGACCCCGGCTGGGCCGAGGCGTACCTCGTGCACCGGCGGCGGATCCTCGAGGCCGTGGGCGACGCGGCGCTCGCCGTCGAGCACATCGGCTCCACGTCCGTGCCGGGTCTCGCCGCGAAGCCCATCGTCGACGTCGTGCTCGTGGTCGCGGACATCACCGCCGAGGAGGACCACGTCGAGCCGCTCGTCGCCGCCGGCTACGAGCTGCGGGTCCGCGAGCCCGGCCACCGCCTCGTGCGCACGCCCGCGCGGGACGTGCACGTGCACGTCTACGAGGAGGGCGACCCCGCGGTCGAGGCGTACCTCCTGCTGCGCGACCGGCTGCGCGCCGTCCCGGCGGACCGCGACCTGTACGCGCGCACCAAGCGGGAGCTGATGACCCGGCGGTGGGAGAGCATGGACGCCTACGCGGAGGCGAAGACCGCGGTGATCCAGGGGATCCTGTCTCGCGCGCGGGCGGCGGCCCGCTAGGCGAACGGCCATTCCGCGTGGGCGTGCGGCACCGCGACCACCTGCATGTCGTCCTCGTAGACGATGCGGCCGGGCGTGCGGGTGCGCAGCTCGTGCCACGGCACGTCGTGCCGGTCGAGGAGGTCGAGGTACTCGCGCGTGACGGCGAGGAGGTCGACGGCGTCGACGCGGAACCAGGCGCGCGCCCGCGGGTTGAGCGTGCGGTCGTAGCAGCCGGGGATCACCGTGGAGGGATCCGCGTACGCCGCGTTCATGTGCGCGTTGGAGGCCGCGATCCAGGCCATCTCCTGCTCGGACAGGCGGCCCTCGTCACGCAGGCCGTTCGCGAGGGCGAAGACGCCGGGGAAGGTGCCGTGGCGGTTGGGGGCGGCGCTCTGGAAGCGCATGAACTCGGGCATCCGGCGAGGGTAGCCCAGGGCGCCGGCCGTCGACGGGTGGCGGCCGGTCCTGTCTGGCTGGATCACCGACCTCGGACGACCGAGGGCCGGGCGGGAGAGGATCCTCCCGCCCGGCCCTCGGCCGGTGCCGCGCGCGTCAGGGACGCGCAGTCGGACGCATCAACCGCAGTGCGACTGCCAGAACTCGGGGATCCTGATGTAGAAGCCCCGGCCGTGGCAGATGCCGTTGGTCTTGACGATCTCCATGACCCCGCCCATCGCCGCCGCCATCAGGACGCAGCTGATCTTCGAGAGGTCAGGGAAGGCGGCGCAGACGGCGCCGACGGCAGCCGCGGCACCGGCGGTGAGGAGCCCGCGGAGCCACGCGTTGTTGATGAAGAGCTCCCGGTGGTCGATGGTGACGTGGATGTGGGGGACGAACTTGGTCCACCAGTGCTTGCTCTCCGTCACCGGCGCGCCGGCGGCCAGCGGGGTCGGGTGGTAGGAGGTGGTGCTGTCGAGCGCGGCGGCGACCTGGTCGTCCGAGGACGCGGTCTTGAACGCCTGGACGGTCGCCGCCATCTGCGGGTCGGCCTCGGCGGACGCGCGGAGCTCCGCGCCGGCCTTCGCCTGGGCGGCCTCCTCCGCGGGCGTCAGGTCCAGCCACTTGTCGAGGTGGTGACCCGCGACGGTCAGGCCGGTCTTGCCGACCGCCGTCATGTCGGCGTCGGAGATCTTGCCGGCGTTGACGTCGTCGAGGAAGTGGCCGTGCTCGAGGGACGCGGCGACGCGCTCCTGGGGGGACGTGGGGCCGGCGGCGAACGCTCCGCTGCCGGGGGCCGCGACGACGAGGCCGAGGGCCGCGACGACGGTGAGCGCGGTGGTCACGAGCATCTTGCGCGGGGTGAGGGACCGGGTGGCCCTCGAACGGGTGGACATGGTGATGTGCCTCCTTGTGTGCGGTGTCGGTCACCGCACTCAGAAGGTAGGAGCGGGGAGTCGGCTGTGCGGGTAGTCCCCAGTCGCGCGGGTGAAGACCAGACGAACGACTAGGGAAAGCGCTGCACCGCCGTCGTCTAGTGGAACGGCCAGTCGTCGATCGTGTGCGGGGTCGCGATCACCTGCACGGCGTCGGCGTAGACGATCCGGCCGGGCGTGCGGGTGCGCAGCTCCTGCCAGGGGACGTCATGCCGGTCGAGGAGGGCGAGGTAGTCGGCCGAGAACGCGAGGAGATCCGTCGCGCTCGCCAGGAACCAGGCCCGGGCACCGGGGTTCCGGACGCGGTCGTAGCAGTCGGGGTCGACGCTCCGCGGATCCGCGTAGGAGGCCGCGCCGCGCGCGTTCGCGGCGTCCATCCACTCGTTCTCCTCCGCCGTGAGCCGGCCGCTCAGCCGCAGGCCGTTCGCCAGCGCGAAGACGCCGGGGAACGTGCCGCGGCGGTTGGGCACGGCGCTCTGGAAGCGGACGTAGTCGGGCATGCGGCGATGCTAGGGAGACGGGCTGCGGATCCGACCGGGCGGGGGCGGAGCGGACATCCGGACGCGCGGAGCGGACATCCGGACGGTCCTCGGCGGACATCCGGCGACCGACCCGGGGATGGGAGGCTGGTGAGGCCGCGGGGATCCGCCCGCGCGCCAGACGGGAGATGCATGACCGCCGTGACCCTGATCCGCTCCGCCGCCCTCTCCGGGGTCGCCGAGTACGCCTACGCGGCGACCGCCCCCGCCGACGCGCGGCTCGTCTTCCTCGCGGGATCGTGCCCGCTCGACGCGGACGGCCGGACCGTGGGGATCGGCGACCCCGCCGCGCAGGCCGCGCGCTGCGTCGAGAACCTGCGCCTCGCGCTCGACGCCGCGGGCGCGACGCTCGCCGACCTCGTGAGCACGCGCGTGCTCGTCGCCTCCGGCAGGCAGGCCGACCTCGTGGCCGCGTGGGAGGTCGTGCGCGACGCCCTCGCCCCGCACGATCCGCCGAGCACGCTGCTCGGCGTCACCGTGCTCGGCTACGACGACCAGCTCGTGGAGGTCGAGGCCGTCGCGGCCGTCGTCGACTGAGCGGCCCGCGGATCACCGGACGTCACCCGGGTGCGCGCCCGACGACCCGTCACCGTCGTGGGCGCGCCTCCCGCATGGCGAGCACGCCCATGGCGGCGGCGAGCGCGACGGACGCGGCGGCGAGCGCCCACTGGTCCGACAGCGCGGTCGCGACGGCGGCGACGAGGAATGCGGCGGCGGCGATCCACCAGAGCGCGACGCGGTTCATGTCCGACCTCCCTGAGCGGTCGAGCATCGCCGCCCGCATCCAGGGTGCCGCCCGCCGGAGTCGCCGACAAGCGTCGGACGGGAACGGGGGCGCGAGCTCTCGGAGCGCGGCTCAGAGGGCGGCGGCGCGCCAGGCCGCGATCTCGTCCGCGAGCTCCGCCTTGCGCGCGGGCGAGGCGAACGAGGCGTCCACCGAGTTGCGGGCGAGGAGCGCGACGGCGTCGTCGTCGAACGCGTGCGCCACGCGCAGCTGGCGCAGGTTCTCGCCGAGGTAGCCGCCGAAGTAGGCGGGGTCGTCGCTGTTCACGGTCGCGAGCACGCCGCGGGCGAGGAGCTCGGGCAGCGCGTGCTCGTCGAGCGTCTCGTTCACGCCGAGGCGCACGTTCGAGAGCGGGCAGACGGTGAGCGGGATCCGCTCGGCGACGAGCCGGTCGACGAGCGCGGGATCCTCGAGGCAGCGCACCCCGTGATCCACCCGCTCCACGTGCAGCAGGTCGAGCGCCTCGTGGATGTAGGCCGGCGGCCCCTCCTCGCCGGCGTGCGCGACGGCGTGCAGGCCGAGCTCGCGGGCCCGCGCGAAGACGTGGACGAACAGGGAAGGCGGGTAGCCGACCTCGGCCGAGTCGAGGCCCACGGCGAGCAGCTCGTGCGCGCGGTCGGCGACCGAATCGAGGGTCGCCATCGCCTCCTCCACCGGCCGGTCGCGGAGGAAGCTGAGGATCAGGCCGCCGGAGATGCCGTGCCGCACGTGCGCGTCGCGGAGGGCGTCGAGCAGGCCGTCGAGCACGTCGTCGACGGCGACGCCGCGGGTCGTGTGCGCCTGCGGGTCGAAGGACATCTCCACGTGCCGGATCCCGTCGGCCGCGGCCCGCTCGAGGTACGCGGCGGCGAGGTCGTGGAAGTCGCGGCGCGTGCGGAGGACGGCGGTGCACGCGTAGTAGAGGTCGAGGAACGACTGCAGGTCGGTGAACGCGTAGCGCGAGCGGAGGTCCTCGATGTCGGCGTACGGCAGCTCGACGCCGTTGCGCTCGGCCAGCTCGAACACCAGCTCCGGTTCGAGCGTCCCCTCGACGTGCAGGTGCAGCTCGGCGGTGGGCGGGAGCGTGGAGATCATCCGTCCACGGTAACGGGCGGGCGCGGGTTCCCGCCGGGTCGGCCGCTGGGCGGGCGGCCGCTCGTAGGCTCGGGGGATGGAGGCGTTCGAGGTCACGGTGCTCGGGGAGCGGTGGCGGATCGCCGAGCGGGAGCCGCGGGGCGTGACCCCGACCTACGACCTCGACTGGCTGAGCGGTCCGGCTGGCGGGACGTACGGGTTCGCCGTCGGGGGAGCGCGGCGCACCCCCGAGCAGCTGATCGCGGAGGCGACCGCGTTCGTGGAGGGCTTCTCCGAGCCGGGCAGCATCGGCGAGGACTTCCCGGGCTTCGTCCCGGCCCGCTTCCGGGGCGAGGGCTGAGGTCGAGGGGCGGCCGAGGGCCACGACCCGTCTGCGAGCATGGCCGCATGGATCCCGACGCCGAGCCCGACCTCGTCCCCGAGCTGCTGGTCACCGACCTCGCCTCATGCTCGAGCAGACCGGCATCGTCCGGAACTGGGTGACGGGGCCGCTGGAGCGGCCGTTCGGGCGGGGGATCAACTTCCAGATCGCCGTCGAGGACGCCGACGTCGTGGCGGAGACGCTCTCCGCGGCGGGCGTCGCGCTCTTCCTCGAGCCGGAGACGACCTGGTACCGGATCGGCGGCGAGGAGGCGGGGGTGCGCCAGTTCCTCGTGCAGGATCCCGACGGGTACCTGGTGCGCTTCCAGTCGTCCGTCGGGCGGCGGCCGGCCTCGGCGGAGCCCGCCTAGGCCGTCGGCTCGCCCGCCGGACCGGACGGGGCGTCGTCGCCCACGCCGCGCGCGGGCTCGCCCTCCCAGGACTCCAGGGTCCAGTCGCGTCCCGAGCCCTCGAGCACCACGACGCCGGTGTTCTCCAGGGCGTGGTCGGCGACGAAGGCCGCATCGAGGCCGCGGGCCCGGATCCCCGCCCAGCAGCGGATGGCCGCGCCGTGGCTGACGAAGGCCACCGTGCCGTGACCCGACTCCTCGGCCTCCTGGACGACGGCGTCGAAGCGCTCCGCGAACCCGCGTCCCGTCTCCCCGCCTGCCAGGGTCAGGTCGTCCTCGCCGGCGACCCAGCTGATCATCGTCTCCAGGTACTCCACGACCGCGTCCCTGTCGCCGCGCATCTCCAGCCCGCCCGCGCCGATCTCCCGGAGCCCCGCGCGCTCGACGGGCGCGAGGCCGAGCGCCCCCGCGAGCGGCGCGGCCGTCTCGTGGGTGCGCCGCATGCTCGACACGTAGAGGGCGCCGATCGCCTCGCCGCGCAGCGTCTCCGGCAGCCGCGCCGCCTGCGCGCGCCCGAGCTCCGTGAGCCCGGGGCCGGGGATGCGGGTGTCGAGGACTCCCGCCACGTTGGAGCTGGTCTGGCCGTGGCGGATGAGGATCAGGCGCATGCTCCGACGGTAGCGCGGGAGGGGGCGGGCGGATCGAGCTGGCCCCGAACCCTAGGGCGACGCGGGATCCCCGCCCAGCTCCGGCAGGAGCTCGACCACCGCGGGGTGCAGCCGCGGCCGCCTCGGCTGGGGGAGCAGCGCGACGACCGGCTCGTAGGTCATGAGGAAGGCCTGGTAGTTCACGATGCCGAACAGCGCGAGGTCGTGGTCGTCGAGGGGCTCACCCCGATGCAGGCGGACCACGGCGTCGCGGGCCCCCAGCGATCCCACGAGGAGGCCCAGGTTCAGGGCGCCGTCCTCGTCGCCGGCGACCCGCGGGCGTCCCCGGAGCCTCGGGCGCCTCCGCGGCGGCCTCCCTCGCCCGGAGCCCCTTCAGCTCCGCCGACGGCCAGAAGGCGATCCAGGCGATGGACGCGATCGCGGCGCCCATGATCATCGAGGGGATGTCCATGCGCTCGACGCTACCGACGCCGCGCGCGCCGGCGCATCCGTCGCACGGCGGACGGACCCGTGGCGGACCCCCGACCCCGATCGCGACGCGCGACGCCGCGCTCATACGCCGGGTGGACCGCCCGCCGACGAGCCGCTCGACACCCCCGCCGCCCGCAGGAGGTGCCCGTGCAGGAAGTCCGCGGTGCGCTCGAGGGCGTCGGTGCGGGTGCTCATCTCGGCGAAGTCGTGGCGGCCTCCCTCGACGAGCACGAGCTCGTGCGGCACGCCCTGCTCCGCCAGGGTCGCGGCGAGGGAGAGGCTCTGCTCCACCGGCACGACCCGGTCGTCGGTGCCGTGCAGGAGGAACATCGGCGGCGAGGCGGGGGTGATGTGGTCGGCCGGCCGGAACCACCGCCCGCCGTCCTCGTCGGGTGCCCCGATCGCGGCCCGGAGCGGTGAGCCCGAGGCGCGGAGACCGGCGGAGATCAGCGGATCGTGCATGCCGTACCAGCTGGCCACGGCGCAGATCCCCTCGGACTCGGCAGCGCCGACGATGGTGGCGATCGTCGCGCCCGCCGAGTTCCCCCACAGCGCCACGGCTGATGGATCCAGGTTCAGCTCGGACGCGTGCGCGCGCAGGTACTGGAGGGCCTCGCGCACGTCGTCGAGCGGTGCGGGGAAGCGCGCCTCGTTGCTCGTCCGGTAGTCGACGCTGGCGACCGCGACGCCGCGCTCCGCGAGCCGCACCAGGGCCGGGAGGTAGCGGACGCGGTGGACGTTGCGGAATCCGCCGCCCTTGATGAACACCACCAGCGGCGTGGGGGATGCGGACACCGGCTTGAGGAGGTCGAAGCGCAGCTGGCGCCCGCCGGGGAGGAGGTGCCCGTCCTGGTACTGCGCGTACACGAGGTCCGGGTAGTGCTCGACGAAGGAGCGCGTCGGGTCGGAGAGGCGCACGGCGGTGGTGTGGTCCACGGGGTCCTGCCCATCGGGGAGTCGACGGCCGTGGCGCTCCGGCGAGTCGCCTCGGGTGAGGAGGACCTCACGGGAGCATCGTGCACCGGCGCGCTGGGAGGCGGTCGGCCGGCACCGTGCGCCGGTCCGTTACGGTGCCGGGATGCCCGCGAACGCCATCCGCCCCCGCCTCCTCTTCGTCAGCGACCTGGGATACCCGGCGAAGGGCCGCCGCTACTGCGACGAGGACATCGACCTGTCCGCGCGCCTCGGCGCGGACTTCGACATCGCGATCTGCCACCCGTCGGCGGCGGTGGGCCTCATGGACCGCTTCGACGTCGTCGTGGTCCGCAACAGCGGGCCGGTGATCCACGACATGGCCGGATACGAGGCGTTCCGCGCGGCGGCGCGGGAGAGCGGCGTGCCGGTGTTCACCGACCTCCGCGGCAAGGCCGACCAGGTCGGCAAGCAGTACCTGCTCGACCTGTTCGCCGCCGGCTACCCGGTGATCCCCACCGTCGACGACCTCGTGCACCTCGACCTGCTCCCGGCGGGGGACGCCTTCGTGGTCAAGCCGCGGTTCGGCGCCGACTCCCTGGGCCTCGAGTTCGTCACGCGCGACGACCTCGCGACCGTCGACCTCGGGGGCCGGCTCCTGCAGCCCCGCATCGACTTCGCGCACGAGATCTCGTTCTGCTTCGTCGACCGGACCCCGCAGTACGCGCTGTACGCCCCGGATCCGGCCGCCAGGTGGCAGCTCGAGCCGTACGCGGCCACCCCGGCCGACTGGGACTTCGCGCAGCGCTTCGTCGACTGGAACGACGTCGAGCACGGCATCCAGCGGGTGGACGCGTGCCGCACCCGTGCGGGCGAGCTGCTGCTCGTCGAGCTGGAGGACCTCAACCCGTACCTCTCGCTCGACCGCGTCGACGCGGCCACGCGGGACGCGTTCGTGGCCAGCATGACGCGGTCGCTGCACGCACTGGTGCGCGGGGACTGACGCCGACGCGAGCGGCCGCCGAGACGCGGACGGGCCCCGCGGATCCGAGGATCCGCGGGGCCCGTCGACGTGGTGTCGCTGCTTACGCGAACGTCTTCGCGTCGATCACGAAGCGGTAGCGCACGTCCGACTTGAGGACGCGCTCGTAGGCCTCGTTGATCTGGTCGGCCGAGATGAGCTCGGTCTCGGGCACGATGCCGTGCTCGGCGCAGAAGTCCAGCATCTCCTGCGTCTCGGCGATGCCGCCGATCATGGATCCGGCCCAGCTGCGGCGCGCGGGGATGAGCGCGAACGCGGGGATCTCGAGCGGCTCGGACGGGGCGCCGACGTTGACGAGCGTGCCGTCGATCGCGAGCAGGCCGATGTACTTGCTCATGTCGAGCTTCGCGGAGACCGTGTTGATGATCAGGTCGAACGAGCTGGCGAGCTCGGTGAAGGTGCTGTCGTCGCTGGTCGCGAAGTAGCGGTCGGCGCCGAGGCGCAGGCCGTCCTCCTTCTTGGAGAGCGTCTGCGAGAGCACGGTGACCTCGGCGCCCATCGCGTGCGCGATCTTCACGGCCATGTGGCCGAGGCCGCCCATGCCGACCACCGCGACGCGCGTGCCGGGGCCCGCGTTCCAGTGGCGCAGCGGCGAGTAGGTGGTGATGCCGGCGCAGAGCAGCGGCGCGACCTTCTCGATGTCGAGGGACTCGGGGACGCGGAGCACGAAGTCCTCGTCGACGACGACGGCCTCGGAGTAGCCGCCCTGCGTGATGGTGCCGTCGGCCGGGTCGGTGCCGCCGTAGGTCTGGATGTTGCCCTTCAGGCAGTACTGCTCCTGGCCGGCCGTGCACTGCTCGCACTCCTTGCAGGAGTTGACCATGCAGCCGACGCCGACGAGGTCGCCGACCTTGTGCTTGGAGACGTCGGAGCCGACCTCGGTGACGCGGCCGACGATCTCGTGGCCGACGACCTGCGGGTAGGCGATGGGGCCCCACTCGCCGCGGACGGTGTGGATGTCGGAGTGGCAGACGCCCGAGTAGGCGATGTCGATGGAGACGTCCTTCGGGCCGACGTCACGGCGCTCGATGGTGGTCTTGATGATGGGATCGGTGGCGGACGGGGCCGCGTAGGCGTTGACGGTGCGCATGGGTTCTCCTTGTGCTGTCCGGTGGGGGAGGGGAGGGATCGGGTCGATCCGGCCGCGCCCTCTTCGGATGCGGTACCCCTCGACGGTACGCCTGCGGAGGCGGTTCGCCGAAACGGCGGAGGTGCTCGCGCCGCCGCCGGATAGCGTGGCAGGATGCCCGCACCCGACCTCACCACCCCGACGCGCACGCGATCCGGGCCGGTCGCAGGCCTCCGCGACGGCGACGTGATCCGCTACCTGGGGATCCCCTACGCGACGGCCGGCCGGGGCGCGCCGCCCGTGCCCGCGGTGCCGCGGACCGGATCCGACGGCGGGCCCGTCGTGCTGGCGGCCGTGCATCCCGCGCCCGCATGCCCGCAGCCGTCGTCGCGGATCCTCGACACGCTCATGCAGGGCGCCCTCGACGGCGTCGCGCGCTCGGAGGACTGCCAGGCGCTGTCGATCACGCTGCCCGCCGACCGCGCGCCCGGCGAGACGCTGCCCGTGATCGTGTGGTTCCACGGCGGCGGCTACACGACCGGCGCGGGCGACCTCGCGATCCACGACCCACGCGCGCTCGTGGTGGAGCAGCGCGTGATCGTGGTCGCGGTGACCGCGCGGCTCGGGTACCTCGGGTTCGGCGGCGGCGGCCCTGATGGGCCGCCGGCGAACCTCGGCCTCCTCGACCAGCTCGAGGCGCTGCGCTGGATCCGCGACTCGATCGGCGCGTTCGGGGGCGACCCCGCGTCCGTCACGGCGATGGGGCAGTCGGCCGGCGGCGACGCGATCCTGCACCTCATGATCAGCGACGGCGCGCGCGGCCTCTTCCGGCGGGCGATCGTGCAGAGCCCGCCGGTGGGGATCACCGGCGGGCGCGAGGGCATGTTCCGGGCGATGGCGCGCGTGACGAGGTCGCTCCCGGCCGACGCGCCGCTCGACGCCGTCCTGCGCCGACAGGCCCGGGCCGAGCGCGCGTCGTGGGCGTCGGGGATCCGCGCGGGCCTGCCGTGGGGTCCGCGCTACGGCCACGCGCCGCTGCCCGCCGAGGCCGACCGCGACGCCGCTTGGCGTGCCGCCGCCCCCGAGGTCGACCTCCTCATCGGCACCACGCGCGACGAGACGGCGATGTACCTGCCCGCGCTGCCGGTGATCGCGCCGCTGCTGCGCGTGCCGGTCGTGGGTCGAGCGCTCCGCCGCGTGCTGATGCGGACGGTCGTCCAACCCACCACCCGCGCCGTCTACACGCGACCCGTCCGCGTGTTCGCCGCCCGGCATCGCGCCGCGGGCGGCCGTGCCGTGCGCTACGTCCTCCGCGCGGCGCCGGAGTCGAGCCCCATCGGCGCGGGCCACACGGCTGACGTGCCGCTGATCCTCGGCACCCGCGAGGCCTGGACCCGCATGCGGCTGGTGCCGCCGGAGGCATGGTCCGAGGTCGCCGCGCGCGGGCAGGCGGTGCGGCAGGTGTGGGCCGACTTCGCGCGCACGGGCGAGGTCGCGGCCGAGGCGGACGCGCGCGCGTGCGGGATGCGGTTCGACCGGGGGTGATCCCGCCGCCCGCCGCCCGCCGCCGAGGCGCGTCAGTCGATCTGCACCCGCACCGGCCCCGCCCCGCGGTCGCCCAGCGCGTCGTCCGGGTTGAGCAGCCCGCACGCCTTCATCGACAGGCAGCCGCAGCCGATGCAGCCGGTGAGCTCCCGCTCCAGCCGCTCGATGCCCTGGCGCCGCTCCTCGAGCAGGCGCTTCCACCTGCGCGACGCGCGCTGCCAGTCGGCGTGGCTCGGCGGGCGGTCGAGGGGCACGTCGTCGAAGGTCGACTGCACGTCGGCGAGCGGGATCCCGAGGCGCTTGGCCACCGTGATCAGCGACACCCGGCGCAGCATGTGCCGCGCGTACCGGCGCTGGTTGCCGGCGGTGCGCTCGGCGGCGATGAGGCCGAGGTCCTCGTAGAAGCGGAGGGCGGACGCGGCGACGCCCGTGCGGCGGGTCATCTCGCCGACCGTGAGCAGCTCGTCGGGCGCGTGCCGGGGCCCTGCCTGCGCATCCGCCACGACGTCTCCCCTCGATTGACCTCAAGGGTACGTGAGGTTCTAACGTGGACACCATGCGCATCACCCGCCCCGCCGTCACGACGGCCCCCACCCGTGGAGACGCCCTGTGACCTACGTGATCGCCCTCCCGTGCGTCGACGTCAAGGACCGCGCCTGCATCGACGAGTGCCCGGTCGACTGCATCTACGAGGGCGAGCGCTCCCTCTACATCCATCCGGACGAATGCGTGGACTGCGGCGCCTGCGAGCCGGTGTGCCCGGTCGAGGCCATCTACTACGAGGACGACCTGCCCGAGAAGTGGTCCGACTACTACACGGCCAACGTCGAGTTCTTCGCCGAGATGGGATCCCCCGGCGGCGCCGTGAAGGTCGGCACCGTCGCGTACGACCACCCGGTGGTGGCCGCCGTCCCGCGCCCGGACGCGACCGCGTGAGCGCCGACACCGACCTCTTCAAGGCAGCCTTCCGCGGTCACCCGGCCGGCGTCGCGCTCATCACCGCGCGCACCGCGGACGGGCCGTCCGGCCTCACCGCGTCGAGCGTCGCGTCGCTCTCGGTGGATCCGCCCGCCCTCTCGTTCTCGGTGACGCGCGCCACGGGATCCGCCGGCGCGATCCTCTCGGCCGACAGCTACGTCGTGCACCTGCTCGCCGGGCAGCACGCCGCGCTGGCCCGCGCGTTCGCCGTGTCCGGGTCGCCGCGCTTCACCGAGGAGCAGGGCTTCCAGGAGCTCCCGACGGGCGAGCCGCTGCTCGCCGACGCGCGCGCCGCCCTCCGCTGCCGCACCATCCAGACGGTGCCGGTCGGCGGATCCGTGCTGGTCGTCGCCGAGGTGCTCGACGTGATCCTCGGGGAGCCGGCCCCGCCGCTCGTCTACCGCGACCGCCGCTTCCACCTGCTCGAGGACGACCACCCGGAGCTCTGACGCCGGGCGGCCGCCTTCGCCGCGATTCACCGGCGGACGGGGCCGCCCCACCCGCCCGGGCTCTCCGGCAGGTAGCGGAGGGGCGCGTCTGCCTCGTCCGTCCCCTCCCGTGGCCTCGGGCTGGGGGCGTCGTCGAGCAGCTGTGCGCATATGGCGGAGATGGAGCGCGCGAGGTCGGGTGCGGCCCCGGCGTCCGGCTTCTCCGCCGCCACGAATCCCGAGATCTCCGCGATCGTCGACCTGACCAGCTCGTCGGCGCCGCGCAGTCCCCACGACCGCGCCTCGGCGATGAGGTGCACGGCTCGGATGTCGCGATGCTGTCGCACACCGTCGATGTGGAGGGCGACGACCGGGTCGACGTCCTGGTGCAGCTGGGGGACGATGTCGTAGGCCGGTGCCAGGGTCATGGAACCGTCCGGGCGGTGGAGCAAGGACAGGTTCTTGGCGTGCATGTCGAGGTTCCCGACGGCAGCCGAGAGGGTCATCATCTGTGCCAATCGCGCGAGCGATCCCGCGTCCGCCTGTCGCACGACGCGCGCGATCGCGGCGAGGCCGGGGTGACCGTCGTCCTCGTACTTCCCGTCGCCGCCCATGCCGAGCGCCTGGTTGAAGTCCTCCTGGTGGATGCGTCCGTCGGGAGAGTCCGGATCGCGGTCGTAGCGTTCGATCACGAGCGCCGACGTGCGGCCGAACATCCTGATCTCCGTCGCGTAGTCGAGCAGCCCCAGATGCCGGGCGATGCGCGCCCCGTACTCCTCGTCGAAGATGAGGGTCGGCATGGTCATGAGGATGGGCTTGATGATGTGGGTGGACGGGAAGCCGTCGAGGGGTTCCGCCCAGCCGGAGGCCGTCCGGGCCAGCACGATCTTGTCCTGCACTCCGGCGAGCGAGGACATCCGACGGGCTGTGCTGTTGCCGAGCGGTGCGGCCCTGACGGCCTTCATCGACTCCTCCACGCGGAGATCGTCGATGGGGACGGCTGCGGGCGTCCGCGGTTCGTCGGGGCCTTCCGGATCCCAGATGCGGAGGGCCCCGGCGACGTCGCGTCCGTATCGCGCCAGCATGCCGATCGTGTAGTCGGCGGTGACTCCTGCGCGTCCCGCCAGGCTGGTCCGCGCGCGCCCCTCGGGCAGCAGCTCGTCGAAGAAGTTCCGACGGAGAGCGGCGTCTCCCGGTCGGGCACGCGTGGTGAGGGGGACGGCGACGGAGAGGATCCGACTGCCGATGCCGTGGGCGGCGACCGCCTCCGGGTCGGCGACGAAGTCGAAGCTGCCACGCCTCTCGATCAGCTCACCGAGTCGCTCGCCGTAGAGCTCCACCGCGAGCCGCATCAGTGGGCGTCCGGACCGTCGCCGAGGTCGGCGCTCAGTGTCAGGCCGGTCTCGCGAGCGAATTCGAACAGTCGCTCGAGGGCCTTGATCGACTTGCCGAGCTCCATCTCCGCGATGTAGCTCTGCCGGACGTCGAGGACGGCGGCCAGCTCGCGCTGGGTCATGCCGCTCTGCAGGCGCGCCTCGCGCAGGACGAGACCGAGGGCGGTCGGATCCGTGATGGCCGCGGTGCGCATGCTGTCTCCCATCGCGATGTCACGGACCGATGCGATCCGCAAATCCCGATCAATCTAGCTCATCCGCTTTTTCGGATCAAGCTCTGTGATTCGAAAATCCGGATCGTCGATCACCGCCGTACCCGACGAGATCCGTCACGCGATCATGAACTCCGACGGCTTCAGCGCGCGCTCCACGATGCGGACGTCGCCGATCGACGCCGGGAGCACGTGGTCGAGCTTCCCGCCGAAGAGGTTCGCGCCGAGGAGCCACGAGGTCGCGGGCGACGCCGCCGCCAGCCCGCGGTTGGACGTGGACGGGTTCCGCACCACCGGGCAGCCGTCGACGTACATGGTCGTGTGCTGGCTGTCGTTGACGACCGCCACGTGCCACCACGTCGCGGCCGGCAGCTCGTGCGACCAGTTCGTGAGGGATCCCTGCTGGGTCGTCGGGTAGACGCACCACTGGATCTCGCGGCTGCCGGAGACGCTGAGGGTCGCGGCGGGCTCGTCCGGGTCGCCCGCGTCGCCGGGCGTCTTGCCCGCGTCCTTCGCGGAGGCGGCGCGGGAGAGGATCGCGCTGAAGCCGTCCGCGTCGCCGTCGAAGTCCGCGGGGACGCGCACGAACGCCTCGACCGTGTAGCCCTGGCGGAAGGTCGCGGCGTCGAGCGGGGCGCCGTCGACGGTGCGCAGGTAGTCGCCGCTCGTCTTGCCGCCCGTGAGGGTGAGGCTGCCGAAGCCGGGCTGGTCGTCGTGGTGCGCGGAGGCGAAGCGCAGGGATCCGGGGGTCGCGCCCGCGCGGTTCGCCACCACGAGGTCGTTGCCGCGGCCGGAGGCGTCCGCGATGCGCGTGGTGGTGCCGAGGGCGGATCCGTCGGCGTGCCCGTCGAACCGCCAGTACGCGACCGTGCCGGGGACGAGCATCTGCGCGGCCGGCCGGGCGGCGCGCACGGGGGCGGGCGCGAACCCGGCGAAGCGCTGCGCGAAGTCCACCGACACGGTGAACCGGTCGACGTCGCCGGAGAGCTGCGCCTCCTCGTCCGCGAGCTCGTTGCCGGTGCCGAGCCCGCCGCCCAGGATGAAGGGCGACAGGGTCTCGACGTCGATCGCGTTCCGCTCGAGGTCCACGTGGTACAGCCGGATCATCGCGGCGCCGCCGTAGTAGCGGTCCTGGTAGTTCACGAGGTGCAGGTCCACCTCGTGGCCCGCGCGGTTCTTCTTCGTCGTGCGACCCGGCTTCCAGTAGTGGCCGTTCAGCGTGAGGAAGATCTGGTCGTGCTGGCTGATGAAGGAGTCCCAGAGGCCCTGGCCGTAGTCGTCGAGCACGGCGGATCCGTCGGGCGTCGAGTCGACGATGTCGTGCGCCGTGAGGATCACCGGCAGCGTCGGGTGCGCCGCCAGCACGCCGCGCGCCCACTCGACGCCGCGGGCGCTCGTGCGCCAGTCGAGGGCGAGGACGAGCCAGTCGCGGCCGCCCGCTGTGAAGGTGTGGAACGAGTTGTAGCCGTCGGGGCTGGATCCGCGGTAGCTCGGGGACTTCCGGAACCGCTTCGGCCCGAACGCGTCGAGGTAGGGCGTGCGGCCGCGCTGGTCGTCGGTGCTGCCGTCGACGTCGTGGTTGCCGGCGAGGACGCTCCACGCCGCGCCCGCCTTGTCGAGGAGCGTGAACTGCGCGCTCGCCGCCTGGATCTCCTTCTCCGCGCCGTTCTGCGTCACGTCGCCGAGGTGCGCGAGGAACACGATGTTGTGCCGGTCGCGCTCGGCGAGCACGTAGCGGAGCGACGCCTCGAGCGGCTCCGGGTGGATCGACGCGCCGTCGAAGAGGTACTGCGTGTCGGGCAGCACGGCGATCGTGAAGCGGGGCGACGTGGTGTCGGGCTTCCAGCGGGCGCCGGATCCCTGCTGGGCGGCGGGCGTCCGCACGGCGCTGGCGCCGAGCGCGTCGTCGGACGCGGTCTCCGCCGCGGCGGGGAGGGCGCCGCCCAGGCCGGCCACGCCGAGCGCGCCGGCCGCGCCGCTCGTGATGAGGAAGCCGCGGCGGGAGAGCGCGGAAGAGGGAGACGTCGTCGGGTCCTGGGTCACGGGGGACGACGGTAGGCGCGACGGGTGAACGGGACGCGGCACCGCGGTGGACGGGTGGCGGCGGGTCAGCCGACCGGCGGCTGGATGAGGTCCCAGGGCGCGCCGTACGGGTCCTCGAAGACCGCGACGGTGCCGTACGGCTCGTGGCGCGGTTCCTCGCGGAACACGACGCCGTGCGCGAGCATCCGCGCGTGCTGCGCGGCGACGTCGTCGGTCTCGAGGAAGAACGCGACGTCGTCCCCGGCCTGGCGCCCGACCGGCGCGGCGTCGCCGGCGAGCGCGAGGACGAACCCGGCCCCGGGGCCGTCGGGACCCACGACCACGCGGCGCCAGCCGCTCGGCATGGTGTCGTCCTGCCGCACGACGAAGCCCAGCGCGTCGACGAAGAACGCGAGCGCCTCGTGGTGGTGGCGGACGAGGTAGGTGACGTTCTGCAGCCGGATCATCCCCGCACCGTATCGGCCGCCCCTACGGTGGGACCGTGACCCGACCGTCCCGCCTGCGCCTCCTGCTCGTCGTCGCGACGCTCGCCGTGGTGGCCGGCGCCGTGACGCTGGGCGTCGGTCTGATGCAGCCCGCCGCCAGCGGCTGGTTCGCGTACGCGCCGCTGTCGGGCGAGTCGTTCGTGCCGACGGGCGTGCACCTCGTCTTCACGGCGGCTCTCGTGTCCGCCGGCGTGCTCGCCGTGGGCGTCGTCGCCCTGGGGCTCTGGTGGGGGATCCGGATCGGCCGCCGCCGCGACGACGCCTGACCGGGGATCGGCGCGTGTCACAGTTGTCCATGCGCATCGCCGACTTCCCCGTGCCCGACACGGCCGCCGCCCGCGGGGCCCTCGAGCTCGCCACCGCCTACCAGTCCGCCGCGATCACGGCCCACGCGCTCCGCTCCTGGCTGTGGGCGGAGGCGTTCGCGGTGGTCGAGGGCCTGGCGGACGTCGACCACGAGATCCTCTACGTCTCGGCGGTGCTGCACGACATCGGCACGGTCGCGGAGTTCGACGCCCACACGGTCTCGTACGAGCACGCGGGCGGGCACGTCGGCGTGGCGCTCACGGCCGGGGCCGGCTGGCCGGCCGCGCGTCGGCAGCGGGTGCTCGACGCGATCGTGCGGCACAACTGGCCGTCGGTGGATCCGGCGCTCGACGTCGAGGGTCACCTCCTGGAGGTCGCGACCGGCCTCGACATCTCCGGCGCGCGGGCCGACGTCCTGCCCGAGGGGTACCTCCGCGAGGTGCTGGCGGCGCATCCCCGCGGCGACCTCGCCGCCGAGTTCGGCGCGTGCGTCGTCGACCAGGCGGAGCGGAAGCCGACGACGGCCGCGCGGCGCCTCGTCGACGGCGGCATCATCGCGAAGCTCGCGGCGAACCCGCTCGAGGGGCTCCGGTGAGCCGCGCCGCGATGCGCGTGCTGCTGGCCGTGGCGGTGCTGGCGACCGCGGGCGGGACGGTCGCGCTCGTCGTCGCGCTGGCGCAGCCGGTCGTCATCGGCTCGTTCGCGGCGGTCGGCCCCGGGAACCCGTTCCGCGGATCCGGGGTGCACTTCCTCACGACCACGGCGATCGTCGGGGCCGCGCTGCTGGCCGTCGGCCTCGCGGGCCTGGCGCTCGCGCTCGGGATCCGCGTCGGCGTGGGACCGCGGGCCGGCGTCGGGCCGGATGCCGGACCCGACCACGACCCGCGTGGGCCGGGCCGCGCCTAGCCGACGCGGCCGACCGGTCGTCACGCCGGCGGGACCTGCCGCGCCGTCCGGCCCGAGGGGGACCGCGCCGGGCGCCAGGAGCGCTGGACCCGGTCCATCCAGGTCACGATCACGGCATGCGGCGTGGTGAGCGCGGCGATGAAGACGAGGTACGTGCCGAGGGTCGCCGTGCGCAGGGTGAGCGCGAACGCGACGAGCAGCACGACGGCCGCGAGGGTGATCGGCCAGGCGTCCCGGAGGAAGCGCGCGAACGGGGCGCGGAGATCCCCGCGGGCGAGCGCCGCGGCGCTCTCCGGCCGCAGCAGCTCGAGCCGGATGATGTGCCGGACCGCGTGCCACAGCGTGAAGTACAGCCCGACCGCGAGCACGGGCGGCGTCGTGAGGAACAGCGCGATGAGCACGGCGGACTCCGTCGCCGGGCGGGCGCGGGCACCGCGCGGGCGGAGCAGCGGCTGCACGACCGCGAGCCCGAGCACCACGACGGCGATCGCGGGACGCACGAGGTCGCCCGCGGCCAGCGCATCCGGGATCACGGCGCCCGGATCCACCGCGCGGACCGTCGACGCGAGCACCGCCGCGTAGTCGCCGGGCGCCGCGACGAGCGGGAGCAGCATCGGGAACGCGCCGCGGAGGACGACCGTCACGACGGCGTCGGCCCGGGAGGCCGGCCCCTCGCCGAGGAGGTGGTCGACGAAGAGGTCGCCCTGGCCCCAGTGGAACCAGGTGAGCAGGACGAACGCGACGAACCCCGCGATCGGGCTCGCCCGCCAGAGCGCGACGGTCGCGAGCCCGACGACGACGTAGAGCGCGACGACCACGAGGATCGAGGCGGTCACCCCGGTGCGGGGTCGGAGCGCGGCCGGGACCAGGTGGTCCATGGCGCCGTGCGGGAGGCCGAAGACGAGGACGCTCACCGCGAAGGGGATCACCTGCACGGCGTCCGGGATGGTCACGCCAGCCAGGCGCAGGAGCCCCATGAGCAGCGCCACGGCGGCGAACGCCACGGTGACCGGCGTGAGGATGCGTCGGCGGACGACCGTGCGGAGCGCGGCCGGCACCGGCGTCGGCGCCTCGACGACGCCCGCCGCCTCGCTCACCGCCGCGCCCGCACGCGGATCCGCGTAGCGAGGTCGACGCCCGTGGCCGCGGCCGCCCGGAGGAACGGGACCTTCGGCAGCGCGAGCACCAGCCGCAGCTCGTCCCCGAGCGTCGCGCGCTCCGTGAGGAAGCGGACGGCGAGGGGGCCCGGGAGGTCGCGGAACATGCGCGCGAACACCTCGGGCGCGCGCTCCGGCTGGTCGCGCAGGAACCGGAGGAACACCGCGTCCAGCGCGCGGGTGCGCCACGGGTCCCGGAACGCGGGGACCGCCGACCCCGTCGCCAGGGCGCGGGCGACCTGCCGGGCCTGCCGCTGGATGCGCGCGTACGCGTAGCCGCTGCTCGACCGCGTGATCCCCGCCCGCACGCCCACGGACGCCACCGGCCCCGCGGGCACGGGCTCGTCGGTCATCGGGATGGAGCCCGCCTCCTCCCCGACGACGGTCCACTCGTCCGGTGCCAGCCCCCAGCGCCGCACGACGTAGCGGGCGATGTCCTCCCGGAACGGCTCCGGATCCTCCGCGTCCGGCAGGAAGGCGGTGGCCTCCATGAGCGCCTCGGTGGAGCTGACGGGGAGCACGTAGACGAAGCGCACGGCCGTGTCCCCGGCCGGCCGGCCCACGTCGAAGTCCATGAGGGTCGCGGTCGTGGGGTCGAAGACGGGGATCGTGGTGCGGATCCGCTGCCCGAGGAACCGCTGGTGCAGGCGCACGCGGCCGGGCTGCGGCGGGCCGAGCGGCAGCGGACCGCGCGCATCGACCACGGTGGACGCGCGCAGCTCCCCGCGCGTCGTGTCGATCCCCGTCGCCGTGACCCCGCGGATGTGCGCGCCCGCGTGGAGCGTCGTGGTGGCCGGCCGCGCATCCGCCCGGGCCGACATGGCCGCGCGGTAGTCGGCGGCGCGCACCATGCGGTACGGGTGGTCGGGGTCGCTCGCCGTCACGACGTCGCCCGGCCGGCGGATCTCCCAGCTCGCCCACGACGCTCCGACCGCCTCGGGCACGGGGTCGGAGCCGTCGTCCCAGGAGCTCCAGGTGCGCGGATCCCGACCCGCGCGGCGGCCGTCCACGACGCCGACCCGGAGGTGCGGTGCCACGACCGCGAGAGCCTCGGCGAGGGCCAGCCCGGCGCAACCGCCGCCGGCGATCGCGACGTCGACGACGTCCGGGCGGAGGGCGCCGGGCGGGAGGCCGGGCGCGGCCGGCGCGGCCGGCGCGGCCGACCCGGCCGGCCGGGGGAGCGCGTCGGGGGAGGGCATCGGCGTCCTCTCCGGCGGATCGAGGGCGCCAGGTCGGCGCCCCTCGATCCAATCACCGGTCCGGCGATGCGGCGGCTCCGTGCCGCGGAGCCCGGCGGCGCGTAAGGTGCGCCGCCCGGTCCCCGGTCCCCGGTGCCCGATCAGCCGATCAGCGACGGCCGCAGGTCGCGCAGCGTGCGGTGCGACGTGATGCGGATCGCCCCGGCCAGCGCCACCGCGAGCCCCGCGACCAGCCACAGCGCGAGCACGCCCGCATCCTGCGCGGCCTGGCCGAGGTCGCCGCCGTACATGAGCTGGCGGAGCGCGTCCACCGCGAAGCTCATCGGCAGCACGTGGTGCAGCGCCGCGAGCGGCCCGGGCAGGGTCTGCCAGGGGAACGTGCCGCCCGCGGTCACGAGCTGCACGACCATGAGCACGAGGCCGAGGAACTGGCCGACGCTGCCGAGCAGCACGTTGAGCGCGAGGATGATCGCCGCGAACGTGATGGAGGCGAGCACCATCGTCCCGTACATGGCGAGCGGGTGGGCGATGTGGAAGCCGAGCGCCCCGGCGACGATCGCGTAGAGCCCGGCCATCTGCACGACGCCGAGGAGCGCGGGCGTGAGCCAGCCGGCGAGCGTGATCCTCAGCGGCGCCTTGCGGGCCGTGATCGCGCGACGCGACAGCGGCTTCACGATGAGGAACAGGGCGTAGATCCCGATCCACGCGGCCAGGCTGATGAAGAACGGCGCGAGCCCGGCGCCGTACTCGCCGGCCTGCGTCACGGCGTCCTGGCGGAGCGCGACCGGGTCGCCGATGGTGTCGGCCTGCGCGTTCCGCTGCGCGTCCGTGGATGCGGGGATCTGGTCGAGCCCCGAGTCGAGGCCGTCGCGCAGCTTCGTCGTCCCGTCCTGCAGCGTGCCGAGGCCGGACGCGAGCGAGGTCGCGCCGTCGGACGCGGAGTGCGCGCCGGTCGCGAGGGTCGCGCTGCCGTCGGCGGCCTGGGCGATGCCGTCGGCCAGGGCGGGGGACGCCTTCGCGAGCGCGTCCGCGCCCGTCGCGACCTGGGAGCTGCCGGACGCGAGCGTGCCGGCGCCCTGGGCGAGGGCGGCGGATCCGGTCTGCAGCTTCGCGGCGCCGGCGGCCACCTGCGCGCTGCCCTGGGCGACCTGCTCGCTGCCGGCGGCGAGCTGCGTCAGCTGGGAGTCGAGGCCGTCGGCCCCGGCGGCGGCGCCCGTGATGTCGGTGCCGAGCACGTCGAGCTTCGCGAGGGCGGCGTCGATGTCGGCCTTCGGGATCCCGGCGTCCTGCATGCGCTTCTGGATCGTGGCGCGGATGGTCGGGACCCGTCCGGCGAGCTGGTCGACGCCCGCGGTGGCGGTGGATCCGAGGGCCGCGATCTGCGCGTTCCCGTCGGCCACCTTCCGCGCGCCCACCGCCGTCTGCTGCGCGCCCGGGGCGAGCGCGGCGGCGCCCGTCGAGAGCTCGTCCGCGCCGGAGGAGAGCGTCGCCGCGCCCGACGCGACCTGGTCGGCGCCCGATGCCAGCTTCTCGGTCTGCGCAGGGAGCTGCGCGGTGCCCGTGCGGAGCTGGCCGAGCCCGGAGGAGAGCGTGTCCGCGCCGGCGGCGAGCTTCCCGTTCCCGTCCGCCAGGTCATCGGCGCCGGAGCGGGCGGACGCGGTCCCGTCGACGAGCTGCTGCGCGCCGGAGGCCGCGTCGCCGAGGCTCGAGCGCACGTCCGCGAGGCCGAGCAGGAGCTTGCCCGCGGCCTCGGTGCCGACGCGCGAGGCGACCGACTTCGTGATCCGCGCGCCCGCCTGCTGCGCGATCGTGGTGGCGAGGTAGCTGTTGGCGTCGTCGGTGGCCATGACCACGCGGGCCTGCTGCGGATCCGTGCCCGACGCCGACGAGAGCGCCGCCGAGAAGCCGGAGGGGATGGTGAGCGTGAAGTCGTACGTGCCGTCCTCGAGGCCCGTGCGCGCCTCGGCGGAGGAGACCTCGTGCCAGTCGAAGGAGGCGTCGTCGAGCACGTCCTTCGCGACGTCGGTGCCGTAGTCGACCGGCTTCCCGTCGACGGTGGCGCCCTGGTCGGCCACGACGAGCGCGGCGGGGACCTTGTCGAGGGCGCTGTACGGATCCTGGTTCGCCCAGAGGTAGAGGCCGCCGTAGAGCACGGGCACCAGCACGAGCGCGACGAGCGCGATCTTGGACATGGTGGTGGCGGTGAGGCGCGTCAGCTCGGCGCGCACCAGGGGGATCAGTCTCATCGGGTCTGCGTTCCGTCGATCGAGGGGGTGGGTTCGGGGGTGGCGCCGGGCGCGGGCGTCGCGTCGTCGGCGGGGAGCGCGGCGATGGCCTCGGCGGCGGCCTCGCTCGTGACGACGAGCACGCCGGTGCCGGAGCGGGCGAGGTCGCGGAGGACGCGCATCCACTCGGCGACCGCGCCGCCGTGCCGCTCGGGCGAGGTGACGATCACGGCCTCCACGCCGTCGCGGGAGGCGGCGAGCGCGGTGAGCAGGCGGATCCGGGCGACCGCGGGCACCGCCGAGAAGGGGGCGCGGGACAGGTCGGCGAGGCCGTGATCGTCGAGGATCACGCCGACCTCGTGGCGGCCGGAGCGGTGCCCGGCGAGCGCGAGCTCCTCGGCGACGACCGCGCGGAGCGTGACGTCGTCGGCGGGCTCGTTGATCCGCGGGGTGTCGACGAGCGCGACCCGCTCGGCGATGCGCAGGGCGACGCCCGCGGAGTCGTCGCCGTCGAGGGCGATGGACCCGCCGTCGATGCGCATGCGGCCGGAGGCGACGAGGGAGAGGACGGTGGGGCGCAGCTCGGTCTCGGCGATCGCGACCACGGGATCCGGGCCGCCGTAGGAGATCGAGATGGCGGGCAGGGCGGGCGCGGGGCCGTCGCCGACGCGCGCGTCGGTGAGCGTGACGATCACGAGGCGGCCTCCGTCCGGGCAGCGGCGGCCGGTGCCACGGCGGGCGCGGCGGCGACGTGCGGCGTGCACTCGCGGAGCTCGGGGGTGGCGGCCATGAGCTCGCCCGACGCGCGCCAGTCGAGGCCGCAGAGGGCGAGCGAGGTGAGGATCACGAGGGAGTGGCCCTCGGCGCGGCCGATGTCGCTGCGGGTCGCCTCGTCGAGCACCGCGAGCGCGCCGCCCTCGATCAGGCGCGCGAGCGTCGCGGCCGGGATGTCGCCGCGCAGCTCGCCGGCCGCGATGCCGCGCTCGACGACGCGCAGCAGCTCGGCCCGGAGCGGCGCGAGCTCGGCGCCGATCTCGCGCGCGAGCGGTCCGCGGACGGCCACCCGGGCCATCACGCGCACCTGCTCGACCTCGGCCCAGAGCCGTGCGCCGATGAGGGCGACGTGGATCCGGCTGTCGTCGTGCGTGATGCCCGCGAGCGCGTCGACCACGCGGCGGGCACCGCGCTCCAGCACCTCGCGCACGAGGTCGTCGCGCGTGGCGAAGTGCCCGTAGACGGCGCGTCGGCTGAGGCCGGCGGCCGCGGCGATGGTCTCGAGGGAGGCGTCCGGGTCGCGGTCGAGCGCGACCACGGCCGCGTCGACGAGGGCCTGGCGGTTCGTCGCGGCGTCCTTGCGGGGCGCGCGCGCGGAGGCGAGGGAGGTCATGCGACCAGGCTAGCTATCCTGCACACGTGTGTGCAACTTAGCCCGGCGAGCTCCCAGCCGGCGAGTGCGCGCCCGCCCGGATCAGCTCCGCAGGGTCTCGCTCGGCAGCTCGCCGAAGACGCCCGCGTACGACGCCGCGAACCGGCCGAGGTGCGCGAAGCCCCACTCCTCGGCGACGCTGCGGACGGTCGTGGTGGTGGGCGTCGCGTCCAGGAGCTGCGCGCGCACCCGGCGCAGGCGGATCCCGCGCAGGTACTCGGTGGGCGTCTGGCCGTGGTGGCGGCGGAGGGCGAGCTGGAGCACGCGCGTCGAGATCCCCGCGGCGGCGGCGGCCTCGGCGGGCGTGATCGGCAGGTGCGCGTTGTGGTGCAGGTACTCGACGGCCACGCGGATGTGGGCCATGCGCGGCGCGCGCAGCTCGGCGGGCAGCTCCACGTCGTCCCAGGGGAACAGGCGGAGCGTGGCGCGGGCGAGCGACAGGTCGGCCTCGAGGCGCATCAGGGGGGAGGCCTCGGGGTCCGTGATGATCGGGGCCGCGGCGGCGACCGCCTGGCGCCAGATCGCGGCCGTCTCGGCCGTCGGCACGCTGCGGTGCTCGAACAGCAGCGGACGCGCGGGGCCGTGGTGGAACTCGGTCGCCGTCTGCTCGAGGAAGCCCGCGTCGAGGTGGACGCAGTTCTGCCGGGTCGAGCTCGCCTGGTACTGGAACGGACGGCCGGTGGGGAGGAGGAACGGGAGCTGGCCGCGGGAGGAGACGGCGCGGGATCCGCGGTCGACCGTGATCTGCCCCTCGAGGAACCAGGTGACCACGTGCTCAGGCAGCTGGCCGCTCTCGGCCCACTGCGTGCCGGCGATGCGCGAGGTGCGGAGGGTGACGCGCTCGCTGCCGAGGATCGCGTAGCGGTAGGAGAAGGCCTTCGTGCGGCGGTCGGGGGCGAAGCGGATCCCCTCGAGGATCGCGCCGAAGCTCGTGGTGGCCTCGTCGATGTCGGCGCCGGCCATGACGGCGCGGAGGAACGGCTCGGTCGAGGCGGCGGCGGGAGCGGACGCGGGGGTGGCGGCGGTGTCGGCGGGCGCGGCGAGGGCGTCGGTCGCGGCGGGCACCGCCGGTGCGGCGGGCCCGGTGGGCTCCGCAGCCGCAGCCGCAGCCGCGGTTGCGGAGGCCTGGGCGTCGGCGGCCATGCCCATGACGGCCGCGCCGGCCGAGGCGACGAGCGAGAGGGATCCGGTGCCGAGCGACGCGGTGTCGGGCGCCGTGTCGGACGGGGGCGCGACGAGTGCGGCCTCGACGCCCGCGGCGTCGGCGTGGGTCGTGCGCGGGCGGTGCGAGGGATCCCTCGTTCCGATGGGGGGCATCGTGGTGGTCATGGTTCCTGCGGTCTCTGGGCGTCGGTCGTCTCCGCCCTCCCGCACATCATGCATCGTGCACTCGCGGTCGGGCCCCTCCGGGGTCCCGGACGGTGATGGTCATTCGGCGCGGCCCCGCCAGGGAGCGGGTCGACGCTCCGCGGATATCCGCTGAGCGAATGCGCGTCCCCCGATCGGTTGCGACGGCACCGGACGTCGCCTCCCCGCGCGCGCCCCGGCGACGCACCGGCCGCGCCCCGCGCACGCACCGGATCCGCACGGCCGCGCCGCCTAGGCTCGGGGCTCGCGGTCGTCTTCCCCACCGCTCCCGCACCCCCGAGAGGCGCCGCATGACGAGCGACCGGTCCCTGGCCTTCATCCTGCTGCGCTCGTGCCTCGTGATGGTGGCGCTCGGCGTCGTCACCGTGCAGACCGGGGGCGGCCTCGGCGTCGTGGGCGTCGTGGCGTTCGTCCTCGCGGCCGGCCTCGGCGGCGGCGCGACCTTCTACTGGCGGCGGCACCTCGCGTCGAAGCGGCGCGACCCCTTCAGCTGACCGTCGACGTGAGGGTCGACGACCCGTCCGACAGGCGCCGGACCTCGATGCGGTCGGCCACCCGCTGCTTGAGCTCCTCGACGTGGCTGACGATGCCGACCGTGCGGCCGTCGGAGGACAGCCGCCCGAGCTCCGACATGACGGCGTCGAGCGTCTCCGGATCCAGCGTGCCGAACCCCTCGTCGACGAAGAGCGTGCCGAGCTGGAGCCCGCCCGCCTCCGCCTGCACGACGTCGGCGAGGCCGAGCGCGAGGGCGAGCGACGCGTAGAACGTCTCGCCGCCGGAGAAGCTCGCGGGCTCGCGCACGCGGTCGACGACGTGGTCGCGGATCTGCAGCGCGAGCCCCGTCTTGCGTGACCGGCTCGTCGCCTCCCGCTCCTCGCTCACCTCCAGCTCGTAGCGGCCGCTGGACATGATCCGCAGGCGCGCGTTGGCGGCCCGGACGACATCCTCGAAGCGGCGGAGCAGCACGTAGGTGCCGAGGGTCGTGCCGCGTGTGTTCTCGGGGGTGAGGGCGTTCGCGACCTCGGCCATGCGGATCGCGGCGCGCGCCTGGTCGCCCGCGCGGGCGCTCGCGCGGCGGGCGTCGTCGTGGCGGGCGAGGGCCCGCGCGCCGCGGTCGGCGCGGTCGCGTGCCCGGGCGGCCCGCTCGGCGCTGGTGCGCGCGGCGGCCTGGGCGGCGTCCAGGGCGGCGCGGGCCGCGTCCGGATCCGGGTGCTCGGCGCCCGTGAGCGACGCGACCTCGGGATCCACGAGCCCCTCCGCGACGACGGCCTGCTCCCGCTCGTGCGCCGCGACCCGCCGCGCGACGGCCTCGAGCTCGGCCGGCGGGAGGGCAGCGGCCCGCGCCTCCTCCTCGGTCGCGAAGGACCGGTCGGCCAGCGCCTGCGCGAGCTCGGCGGCGCGCGCGGCGGCGTCGGCGGCCGTGCGCTCGCGGGCCGTGCCGAGGGCGATGAGGCGGTCGACGAGGGCGCGCTCGGCGGCGCGCTCGGCGACCAGGGCGGCGACGCGTGCGGTGTCGGCGGTGGCGCCGGAGCCGCCGGCGGGGCCGGATCCGTCCGGGTCCCGCTCGGCGTCCTGCGGCGCGTCCCGTTCCGCGAGCACCGCGCGCACGGCCGCCTCGTCCTCCGCGAGGAGCTCGCCCGCGCGGATCACGCGCTCGCGCAGCCCGGAGAGGGCGGCCCGGGCGTCATCGCGGCGGGCGCGGATCCGCTCGGTCTCGGCGTCGTGTGCGACGACCGCCGCCTCCGCCGCCCGGAGCGCCCCGCCGGCCGCCTCGGCCTCCGCGAGGCGCGCGGTGCGGGCGGCGACCTCGGCGTCGGCGGTCTCGGCGGTGATCCCGTCGAGCGCCGCCCGGGCGACCTCGTGCCGCGCGGTCTCCGCCGAGAGCTCCGCCGCCGCGTCTCCCTGCGCGCGCTCCGCCCGGGCGCGCGCGTCCGAGGCCCGCTCGATCTCGTCGTCGTCCGGGTGCCCGGGCGCGCTCGGGGCCGGATGCGGGTGGTCGACCGCGCCGCACACCGGGCAGGGCGCGCCGTCCGCGAGCTCCCGCGCCAGCTCGCCGGCGAGCCCGCGGATCTTCCGCTGCCGCAGCTCGGACTCGTGGCGCACGGCGGTCACCGCGTCGGCCGAGCGCGCGTCGAGGGCATCCCGGGCCGCGCGGATCCGCGCCTCCAGCCCCTCGAGCTCGGCCACGCGACGCCGGGTCGCCTCCGCCTCGGCGACCGCCGCGCGTGCCGGGTCGACGCCGCCCGCCGCGGCAGCCGCGGCGTCCCGAGCCTCGACCAGCGGGATCCGCCCGGCCGGACGCAGCGCGAGCGTCGCCTCGGCCTCGGCGGCGGATGCCTCGCGTGCCGCGACCGCGTCCTCGGCGGCCCGCACGTCCGCGCGACGGCGGGGCAGCCCGCGCTCGCGCGCCTCCGCGTCGGCCAGCGTCGCCAGGTCAGCCACGAGCGCGTCGCGCCGCTCGGCCAACGACGACGTGGTGGCGTCGGCGATCGCGGGCCGCTCGGCCCGGCAGGCCGCGCGCGCCGCATCGTCGGCGGCCTCGGCCGCCGCTCGCGCCGCCTCGGTCCGGTCGCGCCCGGCCAGCTGGCCCGTGACCGCCGCCGCCCGCCCGGCCTCCTCCGCGCGTCGCGCCAGCCCGGCGACCTCGTCGGCCTCCGCGCGCACGGCCTCCTCGCGCGCGATCAGCGCCCGCCGCCGGTCGAGCGCGCGCGTCACCCGCTCCGCGTCGGCGAGCGCGGTCGCCGCATCCTGTCGCGCTCCCTCGTCCTCCGCGCGCGCCGCCTCCGCGGCGTCGGCGAGCTCGGCCAGCAGCCGCACGGTGTCGGGGGCGTCGGCGATCTCCAGCCCATCCACCCGCGTCGCCTCCCGCAGCCCGGTGAGCGCCTCCGCGACCTGCGCGTCGGCGGCGTCCGTGCGCGCCTTCGCGGCCGTGCGCATCTCGGCGAGCTGCCGCGCGGTGGCGTCGTACACGGCCGTGCCGAACAGCGACTGCAGCACGAGCCGCCGCTGCTCGCCCGTCGAGCGCAGGAACTCCGCGAACTCGCCCTGCGGCAGCACCACGGTCTGCACGAACTGCGCGCGCGTGAGGCCCACGATGCGCGCGATCTCCGTGCCCACCTCCTGCGTGCTCGTGCCGATCACCTCGCCCGCGTCGGCGTCGGGCGACGAGAGCCGCACGAGCGTGGCGGTCGCGTTCTGGGCCGTGGTGCCCGTGCCGCGCGCCTTCGGGCGCTGGTGCTGCGGGCTCCGGCGCACCCGGTGGATCCCCGCGGCCGTCTCGAAGACGAGCTCCACGTACGGCTCGACGCCGGGCGCCGCGTGGTGGCTGTGCAGGCGGTCGCGGCTCGACCCGTCGCTCGCGAGCGACCCGTAGAGCGCGAACACCACGGCGTCGATGAGCGTCGACTTGCCGGATCCGGTGGGCCCCTCGAGCAGGAACAGCCCCGACCGGCCCAGCTCGGCGAAGTCGATGACGTGCTCGCCGGCGAACGGCCCGATGGCCTGGAGGGTGAGCCGGTGCAGGTCCATCAGGCGCTCCGGTCCGCGGCCAGCGCTTGCTCGTAGGCCTGGCGCAGCACGAGCGCCTCGGCCTCGGTGGGGGCCGCGCCCGTCGCGTACGACACGAAGTCGGCGGCGACCTCGAGCGGATCCGTCGTCGCGTCGACCACGCGCGACCGCACGCCCTCGACGCGCCCCTCGGGCTCGTGCAACACGACGAGCGCGTGGGGCAGCGCCTCCCGCACGCGCGCCACGAGGTGCGGCGGGTGCACCGGATCGGTCACGTGCACGCGCAGCCACGCGTCGGCGAGGTCGGCGTGCCGCCCGTCGACGATCTCCGCGAGCGTCCCCGTCACCTCCGCCAGCCGTCGCGGCACCGGCGCCGGGATCAGCTCGACCGTCGTGGATCCGTCGGCCGCCAGCTCCACGAGCGCGCTCGACTTCCGCTGAAGTCGCTCCCCGAACGAGTAGGCGAGCGGCGAGCCGCTGTATCGGATGACCGGCCGCGAGGATCCTGCCGCCCGCACCTCCTGCGCCCCGTGGAGGTGCCCGAGCGCGACGTAGTCCGCGCCCCGGAACACCGACGCCGGCACCTGGTCGAACCCGCCCACGCGGATGTCGCGCTCGCTCTCGCTCGGCGCAGCTCCCGTGACGAACGCGTGCGCGACGACGACGACGCGGGCGTCCGGCCGGTCGGCGGCGTCCGCGCGCACCCGGTCCATCGCCGCACCCAGCACGGCCTCGTGCGAGCGCGGCAGGGGAGGGGCGGCGGGCGCGGCGAGGGATGCGCGCACGGCATCCGGATCCAGGTACGGCACCCCGTAGAACGCGACCGGCCCGTCGGGGTCGTCGATCACGACGGGCTCGTCGAGCGACTCGACCGACGCGCGGATCCGCAGCCCGTCGCGCAGCAGCGCCGACGCGAAGCCGAGCCGGGCTGCCGAGTCGTGGTTGCCGGGCGTGACGATGACGGTCGCGAGCGAGATCAGCCGCGCCAGCGCATCCCCGAGCAGCCGCACGCTCGGCACACCAGGTACGGCGCGGTCGTAGACGTCACCCGCGACGAGCACGACGTCGACCTCCCGCTCGCGCACGACATCGACGAGGTGGTCGAGGAACGCCGCGTGATGCGCGTGCAGGTCCTCCCCGTGGAGGGTGCGCCCGAGGTGCCAGTCGCTCGTGTGGAGGATGCGCACGCGGGTCCTTCCGTGGGGCTGCCGGCGGTGCCCGTCACGCTACCGGAGGGCGCCGACACGGCCGGGCCGGCCGGCGCCCCGGCGGCGTGCTAGCTGCCCGCCGGCTCCTTCTTCCCGTGCGCCGCGACCGACACGTCCTCCCACTTCCGCCACGTCGCGAGGCGCTGCGCGTAGTCCTTCTCCGCGATCGCCAGCGGGCCGTCGCCGAGGAAGATCCGCAGCGGCGGCTCCTCCGCGTCGACGATCGCGAGGATCGCGTCGCGCGTCGCCGTCGGGTCGCCCGGCGTCGTCGACTTGTAGCCCTCGGCCCGGCGCTCGCGCATGCCGTCGTAGGCCGCGATCGGCTCGCTCCGCTTGGCTGACGCACCCGACCAGTCGGTGCTGTACCCGGCGGGCTCGACGAGCGTCACGTGGATCCCGAACTCCGCCACCTCGAGCGCGAGCGACTGGCTGAGGCCCTCGAGCGCCCACTTCGACGCGTGGTAGATCCCGGTGTTGGTGAACGCGCTGATCCCGCCGATGCTCGAGACCTGCACGATGTGCCCGGATCCCTGCGCCCGCATGATCCCGACGGCGGCCTGCGTGATCCACAGCGCGCCGAACACGTTGGTCTCGAACTGACCGCGCGCCTCGTCCTCGCTGATCTCCTCGATCGCGCCGAACTGGCCGAAGCCCGCGTTGTTGACGACCACGTCGAGCGTGCCGAAGCGCTCCGCCGCGTGCTGCACGGCGGCGATGCCGGCGTCGCGGTCGGTGACGTCGAGCTGGATGGGGAGCACGGCGTCGCCGTGCCGCTCGACGAGCGCGTCGAGCGTGGAGGTGTCGCGGGCGGTCGCGGCGACGCGGTCGCCGCGCTCGAGCGCCGCCTCCGCCCACTCGCGGCCGAAGCCCTTGGATGCGCCGGTGATGAACCAGGTCGTCATGGGGATGTCCTCTCGTCGGTCTCCCCAGCCAACGCCCGCGGCGGGGACCGCATGCCCCGATCGCACCGAAGCCTCCGCAGGCGTCGTCCGACGGACAGCCGCGACCGGATCCGCTCGCCCGAGGGACCCCCGGGACCGCCTTGGTAGGATCGAGTGTGACTGGAGAGAACCTGCTCGGCGTGCCCGAGACCCGCCTGGCCGACGAGCCCGAGGTCGCCGCCCGCATCCAGAATGCCGACGGCGATCACGACACCCTCGGCGCCATCGCCGCCGACCACCCGCAGTCGTCGCTCGTCTGGGCGCTGCTCGCGGACTCCGCGTACGTGCAGGGCAACCGCATCGCGTCCTACGCCTTCGCCCGGGTCGGCTACCACCGCGGCCTCGACTCCCTGCGCAAGTCCGGCTGGAAGGGCCAGGGGCCCGTGCCGTGGAGCCACGAGCCGAACCGCGGCGTGCTCCGCTCCCTCTACGCGCTGCGTCGCGCGGCCGCCGCCATCGGCGAGGAGGACGAGGTCTCGCGCCTCAGCGCCTTCCTCCGCGACGCGGATCCCACGGCCGCCGGCCACATCGAGGCGATGACCGCGGGGGCGCTCCCGCCCACGGAGGCCATCGTCATCCGCGGCGAGGACTGATCCACCGCACCACCGCACCACCGCACGCCACCCGATCCACCCCGACCGACCCGCCCCGACGAGGAGTGAGCCATGCCCGCAGTAGTGATCATCGGAGCCCAGTGGGGTGACGAGGGCAAGGGACGGGCGACCGACCTCCTCGGCAGCCGCGTCGACTACGTCGTGAAGTTCAACGGCGGCAACAACGCCGGCCACACGGTCGTCGTCGGCGACGAGAAGTACGCGCTGCACCTGCTGCCGTCGGGCATCCTCACGCCGGGCGTCGTGCCCGTCATCGGCAACGGCGTCGTCGTCGACATCGAGGTGCTGTTCCACGAGCTGGACGCGCTCGCCGCCCGCGGCGTCGACGTCTCCAAGCTCCGCGTGAGCGCCAACGCGCACGTCATCACGCACTACCACCGCACCATCGACAAGGTCACGGAGCGCTTCCTCGGCAAGCGCCAGATCGGCACCACCGGCCGCGGCATCGGGCCCACGTACGCCGACAAGATCAACCGCGTCGGAATCCGGATCCAGGACCTCTTCGACGAGAACATCCTGCGCCAGAAGGTGGAGGCGGCCCTCGACGCCAAGAACCACATGCTCGTCAAGATCTACAACCGCCGCGCCATCTCGGCCGAGGAGATCGTCGAGAGCCTCCTCTCCTACGTGGAGCGCCTGCGCCCCATGGTCGGCGACGCGTCGCTCGAGCTGAACGCCGCGCTCGATGCGGGCAAGACCGTGCTGTTCGAGGCCGGCCAGGCCACCATGCTCGACATCGACCACGGCACGTACCCGTTCGTCACGTCCTCCAGCGCCACGTCCGGCGGCGCGGCCACGGGCTCCGGCGTCGCGCCCAACCGGCTCGAGCGGATCATCGCGGTCGTCAAGGCGTACACGACCCGCGTCGGTGCCGGCCCCTTCCCCACGGAGCTGAACGACGAGTCGGGCGAGTACCTGCGCGCCAAGGGCTTCGAGTTCGGCACCACCACCGGCCGCCCGCGCCGCTGCGGCTGGTACGACGCGCCCATCGCGCGCTACACGGCGCGCATCAACGGCGTCACCGACTTCGTGCTCACCAAGCTCGACGTGCTCTCGGGCCTCGCGACCATCCCGGTCTGCGTCGCCTACGACGTCGACGGCGTGCGCCATGACGAGGTGCCCGTCTCGCAGTCCGACTTCCACCACGCGACCCCGATCTACGAGGAGTTCCCGGGCTGGCAGGAGGACATCACGGCCTGCCGCCGCTTCGAGGACCTGCCGAAGGCCGCGCAGGACTACGTGACGGCCATCGAGCGCATGAGCGGCGCGCGCATCTCCGCCATCGGCGTGGGCCCGGAGCGCGAGCAGGTCGTCGTGCTGCACGACCTCCTCGAGGCCTGACCCTGATCTACGACGGCTGGGCCGACGACGCCCGCCTCAGCACGGACGCGTCGGACCTCGCGCGCTTCCTCAGCCGCGCCGACGCCCGCACGATGAACCGCGAGCGCCTGCAGGCGGATCTCGACATGGGCCAAGAGCAGTACGTCGCGGCTTGGCGCGAGCTGCACCGCTTCGGGTACGTGTCGTCGGCGGAGCTCAGGCGGCTCGTCGTCGAGCGGTAGGCCGGCCCGGCGGGCGGCTCGCTACCGCTCGAGTGGATCCGCGGGGCGGAGCCGGTCCTCGTCCACCGGGAAGGGCACGGTGTACGACAGCCGCGTCGCGGTCGTCTCGCCCCACTCGTCCTTCATCACCCTGATCTCCTCGGGCGACACCTCGGCGATCCGCACGCGCAGCCACGAACCGTCCTCGAGCCTCACCTCGTGCGGGTCGGCGAGGTACCCCAGCCCGAGCGCGTCGAGGACCTCCTCGGCGACCAGCCAGTCCACGACGCCCGTCCGGTGCCGTCCGAGGAGGTCGATGGCGACGAACCCCTCGCCGGCCGGCTCCATCCACCCCACGAGCTCGCGGTCGTCGGATCTCCGGTGCTCGATCCAGTCGGGTCCCATGCTGCGAGGCTAGCCGCGCCCGCGCCCAGCTGGCCCGCGCGTACCCGGTCGGAGTAGGGCTCGACGCTGTACGCATCCCCTTCTCTAGTGAGCGCGCAAGGAGTGCACCATGCCGCGCAGGATCCGCGTGGCCGCCTCGCGGTCGGCGTCGCTGAGGTCGCCGAGCATCCGCAGCTCCACCGCGCGCACGGCCGCGCTCGCCTTCGCCAGCTGTCGACGGCCCGTCGCGGTGAGCCGCGTCGGCTGCACGCGACCGACCGCCTCTTCGGCCGGTCGCGTGACGATCCCGTCGCGCTCGAGGGTCTTCAGCAGCACGTTCATCGACTGGCGCGTGACGAAGGCGCCGCGGGCGAGGTCGGAGTTCGAGGATCCGGGGCGCTGGGCGAGGAGCTCCAGGCACGAGTAGTGCGTGATCGTCATGCCGAGGGGGCGGAGCGCCTCCTCCATGGCGGCACGCAGTGCGCTCGCCGCCTCCTTGAGCAGGTAGCCGAGCGAGGTCGGGAGGTCGATGCCGTCGGCGCCTTGACTCATGTCAGCAGTCTGACATACGCTCCTCCATGTCAGGCATCTGACATCGAACACAGGAGGCACCATGCCCGTCACCGGCCCCGACTTCATCTCGCTCCAGGTCACCGACCTCGACGCCTCGCGCGTCTTCTACGAGCGGTTCCTCGGCCTCGTCCGCTCGCCCGCCGGACCCCCGCACGCCGTCGTCTTCACCACGACGCCCGTCGCGTTCGCGCTCCGCGACGTCGTGCCCGGCACCGACATCGCGGGTACCCCGCAGCCCGGGATCGGCGCGGCCCTCTGGCTGCACGCCACCGACGTCCAGGCGATCCACGACGCGCTCGTCGCCGACGGCCGCACCATCGTCGCCGCGCCGATCGACGGCCCGTTCGGCCGCACCTTCACCTTCGCCGACCCCGACGGCTACCACGTGACGCTGCACGACAGGGCGTGACCCGTGCGCTGTGCGGCCAGGATCCCGCGAAGATCTGCGCCGTGCGAGCTGAGACTCACATCCGGGAGAGCAGCACGTCCACCTCGCATCCCGGCAGCGCCGGGTCGAAGCCGTGCTGGACGAGCCAGCGGATCGCGGTGAGGCAGCGTCGAGACCAGAGTGCCCGGATCACGTCCGGATCGACGTCCGCCCCGTAGCCGACGAGCACGTCAGCGAGGCGGCCCTCGTGTCCCAGCGTGAGCGTGGCCAGGTCGGCCAGCGGATCTCCCGGGCCGGCCTCGCTCCAGTCGATGACGCCGGTCACCGTCGTCTCCTCGACGAAGACGTGGGCGATCTGGAGGTCCCCGTGCGCGAAGACGGGCTGCCACGGGCGGAAGGACGCTTCGCAGATCCGGCGGTTGCGCTCGACGACGGCGGCCGGGAGGGTGCCGCTCTCGACGAGCCACGCGCATTCTCGGTCGAGCCGCGCGCGCACCGCCGGGTCGGCGGGCGCCTTCGCCGGCCACGGCGGGAGCGGTGCGTCGTGCAGTCGACGGATCTCGGCGCCGGCGGCGCTCCATGCCGCGGCCGGTGCCGTGGCCTCCACGCCGAGTCGTCCGAGCGCATGGCCGGGCACGCAGGCTAGGGCGAGGACCGGCGGCCGATGCCAGAGGACCGGCGGGGTCGGCAGGGGCGCCAGGCCCATGGCGGCGACCTCGCGGTCGAGCCGTCGGCCGTCGGCGTCGATCTTCAGGAACGTGTCTCCGACGCGGATCGTGGCCCGCTCACTGTGGGCGACCAGCACCCGGACCTCATCCACGGCGTCGAGTGTCGCACGGCGCTGTCGGCGGCTTCCTGCGTCGTCAGCTCCCGAGCACCGCCTCCGCGATCCGATCGGCGGCCCGCTCCGGTGTGATGCGCGTCGTGTCCACGACCTCCGCCTCGGCATGCAGCCAGGTGCGCGCGGCCTCCTCGTAGGGCTCGACACGGGAGAAGCGGAAGGCGGACGGGCCGAGGTCCGGGTCGTGCTGGATCCGGTCCCGGAGCGTCGCGGTTTCCGCGTGCAGCACGAAGTGGCGGATCGGGATGCCGTGCGCGGCGAGGCCGTCGCTGATCTCGCGCCAGTACGCCTCGACGAGCACCGTCATGGGCATCACGAGCGTGCCGCCCGTGTAGTCGAGCACGCGGCGGGCCGTCTCGACGACGAGCGGCCGCCACGGCGTCCAGTGCTGGAAGTCGTCCAGCTGCGGGAGCGGCGGCCGGATGTCCATGAGCACCTCGCCGACCTTCTCGGCGTCGAGCACGCGGCTGTCGGGGATCCGCTCCTGCACGAGCCGCGCCGTCGTCGTCTTGCCCACCCCGTGCGTCCCGTTGAGCCAGATGATCATGGCCGGACGCTATCGCGGGCCGTGCGCCGGCGGCATCCGCCGAGCGATGCATCCGCTCCCGCCCTGGTCGCCGCCGGGTCGGAGGACCAGGCTGGGGGAGCGGCGGGATCCGGTCCCGCCCCGCGACGCGCGGCACCGCGCACCCGTGAGGACCTCCATGCTCTGCATCGTCTACTCCAGCACCGCCGAGCGGTCCTTCGACGACATCGACCTCGCCCAGCTCCTCGCGCAGAGCCGCGCGACCAACGAGGCCCACGGGCTCACCGGCCTGCTCGTGCACCGGCAGGGGCGCTTCCTCCAGCTGATCGAGGGCGAGGACGCGGACGTCCGGGAGCGCATGGACGCGATCCTCGCCGACGACCGCCACGGCCGCATCTCCACGCTGATGGAGGAGCACATCACCGAGCGGCAGTTCCCCGACTGGACGATGGGCATGGCGAAGTACGACGCCCGCGTGGCTGAGCGGATCCCCGGCTATCGCGCCACGTTCGACGACCTGCAGGGCGAGCGTCCGGACGATGCCATCCGGCCCGCGCTCCTCGAGCTGATCCGCTGGTTCCAGGAGGACACCGGCCGGCTGTCCTGACGGGCGCGGTCCCGCCGGTCCCGCTCCCCGCTCAGGCCGACGGCGTCGCGCTCCGCCAGAAGTCCGCGAGCAGGTCCGCGCTCGCCTCCGGCTGGTCGACCTGGGCGGAGTGGCCCGCGTCGGCGACCACCTCGTAGCGGGCGCCCGCGCGCTCGGCCATGTCGCGCTGCCAGTCCTTCGGCCACGCGTCGTCGGCGTCGCCGTGGGAGACGAGCACCGGGATCCCCGTCGCGCGGAGCTCGTCGACGCGGTCGGTCTGCGCCTGCATGATCTCCAGCGCGCCCAACAGCTGCGCCGACGCCGTGCCGAACAGGCGCGTGCGGAACCACTCCACCTCGGGGTCGCCGCCCTCGAGCTGCTCGGGCAGGAACCAGAGCGGCCAGAGGCCGGCGCTGCCGTGCGCCCGGATCGCGGCGATGCCCTCCGAGCGGTCGCCGCGGCTGCGGGGGCCCGAGTTCCAGTGCGTGTAGCTGGCGAAACGGCCCGGATCGCGGATCACCGCCTGGAGCCCGACGACGCCGCCGAAGCTGTGGCCGAGCAGGTGCACGGGGCCGAGGGGCGCGGACGGCTGCGCGTCGGCCGCGACGTGACGGCCGCCGGATCCGCCGACGCCCGCCAGCGCGTCGACCACGTGGTGCACGTCCTGACCGAGGGTCTCCAGCTCGTAGCCGGACGCGTCCACGGGCGGTTCGGCCTGCCCGGGGCCGGTGGATCCCCACTGCCCGCGCTGCGAGAACGCCACCACCGTGAAGCCGCGTTCGGCGAGCGGGCCGAGCAGGGGGAGGAAGTCCTCCTTGGATCCCGTGAAGCCGGGCACGAGCAGCGCCACGGGCGCCGTCGCCGGATCCCCGGTGCGGGCGGGCACGCGCACGGCCGAGAGCCGGGCCGCCGGGACCTCGATGGTGAAGTCCTCCGCATCCTCGGGCCGGTGGTCGGACAGGGTGCGCGGGGTGTGGGCGTCGGTGCTCATGTCGTCAGCGTAGGCCGGTGGTGGTGACGCGGCCGGGCGGATCAGCGTGCCGGCCGGATCGAGAACAGCTCCTCGGGGGTCGCGCCCGTCGCGTCGCAGATGAGGGTGAGGGTCGTGAAGCGGATGGCCTTGGCGCGGTCGTTCTTGAGGATGGAGAGGTTCGCCATCGTGATGCCGGTGCGCGTCGACAGCTCGGTGAGGGTCATTCCGCGCGCCCGGAGCACCGCGTCGAGGTGGCAGACGATGCGGTGCGGGTCAGACGACGCCATCGGCGTCCTCGGTGAGGCGCGCGCCCGCGCGGAACGCGGCCGTGAGCGACAGGGCGACGAGTCCGGCGAGGAGGAGGTCGACGGGCCAGGTGGGAAGCTGCGTGGTGATCTCGTCGTAGCGCGAACCCAGGAACGACTGCGTGGGATCGGCTCCCGTTCCCGTGCCGCTGCGGGCGATGAAGCCGAGGTGCGACGTGAGGTAGGCGTAGGCGACCGTGTCCATGCACCCTTGCGCGAGCCCTCCTGCGAGGAGGGTCACCGAGAGGCGGCGCCAATTGACGATCACGAACCCGTGGAACGGCTGGCCTTGCGCCACGCCGCGGATGGCTCGCAGCAGCCACGCCACGGCGAGGACCACGGTCACGGCGTGGATGAGGGGCGGCGCTGTCGCGAGGATGCGCAGCAGGAGGTCCGCGTCGCCGAGGGATCCCGTCCCACCATCGGCGGGCACGGCTCGCGTGATCTGGGGCAGGAAGGTCAGCGGGTGATCGGAAGGTGCGCTCCCGGAGAGCGCGATGGTCCTGCCCGTCAGCGTGCCGATGACTCTGCCGGAATCCGCGATCACCGTCGCCGTCATCACGAGCAGCAGCACGAAGCGCGTGACCCGCAGCACGCGCGGCCGCTCCCGGACCGGCCGGCTCTCGATGATCCCCGTGCTCGCCATGACGTCCCCTTGTCGATATTCGATGTGATCGACATTCGATAACACTCGGGGTGCCGAGCGCAAGCCCTCAGCCCGCATCCACCACCGGCAGCGTCAGCCGGAAGCGCGCGCCGGCGCCCGTGACGGCAGGCAGGCAGACGAGGTCGCCGCCCTGGGCGCGGGCGAGCGCGCGGGCGATGGAGAGGCCGAGGCCCGCGCCGCCGTGCTGGCGGTCGCGGCCGTCGTCGAGGCGCACGAGGCGGTCGAAGATCCGCTCGCGGTCGGCGTCGGGGACGCCGGGGCCGTCGTCGACGACCGTGATGCGGACGGTCGCCGCGTCCGCCGCCTCCGCCTCGACGCGCACCTCGGTGGCGGCGTAGCGAGCGGCGTTCTGGAGGAGGTTGTCGAGGATCTGCGCGAGCCGGTCGGGATCCGCGCGCACCGCAGGGGGAGCGCCGCGGACGTCGGCGACGACGCGCGTCCCCGGCGTGCGCGCCGCCTGCTGGGCGACGGCCTGCTCGACCACCTGCGGCACGCGCACGGGTCGGCCCTCGACGGAGAGGCCCTCGTCGAGGCGCGCCATCATGAGCATGTCGTCGACCAGGCGGCCCGCGCGGATCGCCTCGCGCACGACGTGCACGGACAGGCGCTCGCGCTCCTCGGCGCTCGGGTCGGTGCGCACGAGCGCGTCGGCGGAGGCGCGGATCCCGGCGACCGGCGTCCGCAGCTCGTGCGCGGCGTCCGCCACGAACGCGCGCATGCGGGCCTCGGCCGCGAGAGCCTGGCGCTCGGCGTGCTCGAGGTCGTCGAGCATCTCGTCGAACGCGGTCGCGGTGCGGCCGAGCTCGGTGCCCGGCCGGGTGGGGCGGAGGCGGCGGCCCCGGTCGCCCCGGCCGATGGACCGGGCGACGCCGGTCATGTCCTCGAGCGGCTGCAGGGTCCGGCGCACCACGACGACGAGGGCGACCGCCGCGAGCGCGAGGAACACCAGGGAGGCGACCGCGAGGATCCCGCGGAGGGAGGCGAGCGTGCCGTCCACGGATCCGGTGCCCGCCGACAGCTCGAGCACCGTGCCGTCGCTGAGGTCGGAGCGGAGGGTGATGCCGTCGGCCGACGAGCTGACCGAGCTGGCGCTCACCGTCACCGCGTCGTCGCGTGTCGTGGGGGCCGCGGTCGTGGCGGGGCCGGGCGCCTCGCCCAGCGGATCCGGCCCGGGCAGCGTTGCGCCGAGCGGATCCCGGCCCGGCCGCACCGAGACGGCGCCGCCGTCCGGGCTCGTGATCTGCACGGCCACGCCCTGGGCGCTGAGCCGCTCGGCGAGCGCGTCGTCGTCGAGCACGCCCACGAGCGCGGCGGCGGCCGACGCGCGGTCGGCGAGCCGGTCCTGGATCTGCTGCCGCAGCTGCGCGCCGAGGATCGCCTGCACCGTGAGCGACAGCGCCACGAGCAGCACGGCGAGGAGCGCGAGCACCGCGAGGACGGTGCGGGCGCGGAGGGATCCGGTGCGCAGCTGCGCGCCCGGCGCGAGGGCGACGGCGCGAGCGCGGGTACGACCGCGATCGCGCGCGCTCACGCCTCCACCCGGTAGCCGAGCCCGCGGACGGTGTGCAGGAGCCGCGGCCCGCGCGCCTCCATCTTCTTGCGCAGCGCGCTGATGTGGACCTCCACGAGGTTCGGGTCGGCCTGGTCGTAGCCCCACACCTGCGTGAGCAGCTGCGTCTTCGAGAGCGTGCGGCCGCGGTGCGCGGCGAGGTAGGCGAGGAGCTGGAACTCGATCGAGGTGAGCTCGAGCTGCTCGCCGCCACGCCGGGCGAGGCCCGCGTCGGGATCCACCAGCAGGTCGCCGATCTCCACCACGGACGCGAGCCGTCCGCGCCGCCGGAGCACCGCGCCGACGCGGGCCACGAGCTCGGCGAGCGCGAACGGCTTGACGATGTAGTCGTCGACGCCCTGTCCGAAGCCGCGCAGGCGGTCCTCGACGGCATCGCGGGCGGTGAGCATGATGACGCTCGCGTCGCACCAGCGGCGGATCCGCTCGGCCAGCTGGATCCCGCTCGGCCCGGGGAGCATCCAGTCGAGCACCACGAGGTCGGGCAGGAACCCCTTGACCTCCTCCTCGAGCTCCACGCCGGATGCGAGGCCGCGGACGACGAAGCGCTCGGCGGTGAGCGTGGAGACGACGGCGGCGCGGATGGCGGCGTCGTCCTCGACCACGAGGACGCGTGCGGGAGGGAGCATGCCCCGACTGTAGGAGCCGCGGATGGGGGCTCCCGGCCGCATGTCCGTTCGGGGCGCGGAACTTAAGGAGGACTTCAGATCCGCCGCCGAGCCTGAGATCACCGACCGCCGGCGCACCCCGCGTCGCGGCGACACGGAAGGACCACCATGGACGACACCATCACCGTCTTCGAGAAGCGGCCCGGGGATCGGAAGCCCGGCGCGTCGACCCCGTCCCCGCGGAAGCGCCGCGCGGGCATCGCCGTCGGCATCGCGGGCGCCTCCCTCGGGCTCGTCGCGCTCTTCTCCTCGGCGGCCTTCGCCGACGGGAACGGCGGCGACACCAGCGGCCAGGCCGGATCCGGGAGCAGCACGACCGCGACCTGCCCCGCCCCGCCCGCGCTGCCCGACGGCTCGACGCCGCCCGCGCCCGTGACGCGGCCCGACGGATCCACGCCCCCGGCCCCGCCGACGAACGCGGACGGGACCCCGGCGACGCCTCCGACCCCGCCGACGAACGCGGACGGATCCGCGGCGACGGTCCCCGCGCCGCCCACGAACGCGGACGGCACGCCCGCGACCCCGCCGACGCCTCCGACCCCGCCGACGAACGCGGACGGATCCGCGGCGACGGTCCCCGCGCCGCCCACGAACGCGGACGGCACGCCCGCGACCCCGCCCGCGCCGCCCGCGGACGGCTGCGCGCCGCCCGCCCCGCCCGTCGGCGCGGACGGCAAGGCGCCGACCCCGCCCGCCGGTCCCGCGGCTCCCGCCACGACGCCCGGATCCTCCGAGGGCTCGACGTCGGGCGGCACGCCCGCCACGACGCCCGCGCCCGCGGCGACGTCCGGCAGCTAGGACGGATCACCCGGCCGGGGCCCGCGACCACCGCGGGTCCCGGCCGCGCGTCTGCCACCATGGCCGGGTGACCGCCACCGTCCCCGCGCCCGCCCCGCTCGTCGGCACCCACGTCCGGCTCGACCCGCTCACGCCGGATCACCTCCCCGCCCTCCGCGCCGCCATAGCCCACCCCGCCGTCTTCGCGGGCGGCTTCGGTGGCGGCCCGGCCGGCCTCCGCACCGACCCGGCGGAGTTCGAGGCGTGGGCCCGCGGCTACTTCCGCTGGGACGACCTCCCGTGCGCCGTGATCCTCGTCGGCGGCCCGCACGACGGCACCCTCGTCGGCACCACGAGCCTCACCGAGCTCGACGTGCGCCGCGAGCGCGCGCACCTCGGCTGGACCGCCTACGACCCGCGCGTCTGGGGCACCGTCGTGAACGCCGAGGCCAAGCGCCTCCTGCTCGGCCGCGCCTTCGACGCGGGATTCGGGCGGGTGAAGCTCCAGGCCGACGCGCGCAACGCGCACTCCCGCGCCGCCATCCTCAAGCTCGGCGCGACCTTCGAGGGCGTCTGCCGCCGAGATCAGCTCCGCGCAGACGGCACCTGGCGCGACGCCGCGATCCACTCGATCCTCGCCGAGGAGTGGCCTGCCGTCCGCGCCGGCCTCGACGCGCGCATCGCCGCCCAGGAGGGGCGACCGGTCCTGTTCCGCACGCCCGCGGCCTGAGCGGGCGCGCCCGGCAGGACGGGACGGGAGACGGATCAGCCGGGGTCCGGATCCGCGTCGCAGGCCTCGGCGGGGTAGTGGAACTGCATGCCGATGGTGTCGATGGCGCCGGTCCACACCATGTCGCCGCCGACGCGGCGCAGCGGGGGAGCGGTGGAGTCGATGACGTCGGCCAGGCCGAGCTCGGCGATCCAGTCCTCGATGATCTCGCGGCGCGCCGCCCGCGAGTAGGCGTCGGCGCTCCCGATGAAGTGCACGAAGTCCGCGTCGCCGACCGCCCACGCCAGCGGGCGGAGGCCGCGCTGATGTCCCTCGGCGTTCCAGGCGATCGCGACCATGAGGTCGATGTCCCCGCGGTCCATCGAGCGGCGGCCGAGCGGGATGGGGGCTTCCGCGGTCACGGGCATCTCCTCGTTCGTCGTCCGGCTGCGGGATGGGCACGTGCGCGAGCTGATCCGGTGCTCCGTCGTGCCGGCGGCGCGAGCCGCTGAGGAGAGGAGACGAGAGGGGCGTCACCGAGCCCGAGCCCGACGAACGCGCGACCGCGCGCCGGGCCCTGCTCCCCGGCGCCCGGTTCGGGCGAGCACCTGGTGTGATCGCTGTCGCATCGCCGGGCAGTCGCGTTCCGGCGGTGCCACATGATGTCCCCCGCGACGGGTAACCGCTCGGGACTGGTGCGAACCTAGCTCCTCGGGTGAGGGAACGCCAGGGGCGGGGAGATACGGGGGCGCGTGCACCCGCGCGCATCGACCGCGTGCATGCCCGTGCGTGGTGACGAGGCTCTAGGCCGCGTCGGGCTCGCGCGGGAGCGGGTCCGTCACGGGCGGGACGGCGACCCCCGCGCCCGCGTCCTCGCCGGGACGGACGCGCGTGACGCGCAGCGAGTGCACGTGCAGCCGGGCGTCGTCCTGCCCCTCGGCCACGCGGATCACGCCGGGTCCGCGGCGCATCTGGACGTCGATGGCCAGCGTCCGGCGGGTCGCGCCCTCGACGAGCGGCGGGTAGAGCACGGTGCGGGTCTGCGCGCGATCGAACGCGAAGCCGAGGGCGAGCGGGATGGACGCGCTGTGGTCGTAGGTCACGACGACGGAGTGGCAGCCGTCGTCCTCGGCGACCACGGCGAAGTCGAGGTAGCTGCGGCTGCCGGGATCGGCGTCCGGGGGCGGGGGCGGTGCGCTCGAGTGGACGCGCGAGGCCTCGGCGGCGGGGTAGCTGCGGGCGTGGGGGATGGAGTGCCTCCGGGAGGTGCACATCGGTGTGACGGGACGCAGCGTCGGGACCGGTCGGGAAACCGTGCCCGGTCCTGCGGATCGGCGCGTCGGGCCGGTTCCGGCGGCGGCGCATCGAGGGGACCAGCTCGTGCTCGTGACGTTCGGATGTCGGGCGGCGCGTCGTTCGGCCCCGGCGATGCAGGGCGACGGGCTCACCATACGGCGTCCGGGGATCCGACGCGCCGGTCGCGCCCCCGTCCCGCGCACCGCCCTGCACGGCCGCTCCATCCGCCCGCTCCGCGCGGCCGCGTCCCCCGCACGGCGGACGCGGCCGGGCATCCGCCTCCCTACCGTGGAGGGACGACGCGACGACGGGAGACGCACGATGCAGAGCAGGTGGGCGGCCATGATCCTCGGCGACCGGGAGGATCCGCGTGCCCGGCTGCACGCGGTCTTCGGCGGGCCCGCCGCCACGAGCGGGCAGCCGCCCGCCGCCGCGCTGGAGTGGGCGGAGCGCACGCTCGCGGAGGCCGATCCCGCGCGCGCTGCCGAGGCCGTCGCGGCGACCCGGCTGCTGCGCCGGGCCGAGCCGCGGCTCACGCTGCGGTCCGCCGCGTTCCTCGCCGAGCACGCCGTCGCCCGTCGCCGCGCCGCGTGACGGACCGCGGATCCCTCCACCACGTGGAGCTGCAGGTGCGCGACCTCGACGCCGCGCTGGCCTCCTGGGGCTGGATCCTCGGCGAGCTCGGGTACGCGGAGGACGCGCGCTGGGCGGACGGCCGGAGCCTCCGCCTCGGCGACGCCTACCTCGTGATCGCCCGTGCTCCGCGCGACGCCCCGCACGACCGTCGCGGCGCGGGCCTCAGCCACCTCGCGTTCCACGCGGGATCCGCCGCCGACGTCGACCGGCTCTGGGCCGAGGCGCCCGACCACGGCTGGGCGCGCCTCTACGTCGACCGGCACCCGTTCGCGGGCGGGCCCGACCACCGCGCCGCGTTCCTCGAGGACGGCGAGCGGTTCAAAGTCGAGCTCGTCGCCGACGCCGCCCCGGACCCCGTCATCGCCCCCGGGGAGCAGGCGCCCGACGCCTGAGGGCCGACGCGCGGCGGCTCCCTCCTGCGACTCGAGTCGCAACGCGGGTGCCGACTCCCGCGCCCTGTGCGCGAGCGGCCGGGCGGGGAGCGTGGGATCCATGCACACGACACCCCGCTCCACCCCCGCCGCCCCGCCCCGCGGTCGCCGACCCCGGCGCCTCGCCGCGACCGTCGGCGCGCTCGCCCTGGCCCTCGCGATCCCGATCGCCGCGGGAGCCGCCACGGCCGCGAGCCCCGCGGATCCGCCGCCCCCGGCCCCGCCGCAGCACCAGCCCGGCGGCCACGACCTCACGAAGGCCGACCTCGACGCCTGGCTCGACGGCGTCGTCGGCGCGGCGCTGCCGACGACCGGGATCCCCGGTGCCGCCGTCGCGGTCGTCGCCGACGGCCAGGTGCTCACCTCCCGCGGCTACGGCCTCGCCGACACCGGCACCGAGGGCGGCCCCGCCCGCCCGGTGGATCCCGACGACACGCTCTTCCGCGTCGGCTCCGTCTCGAAGGTGGTCTCCGCCACGGCCGTCATGCAGCTCGTGGAGGAGGGCCGCCTCGACCTCGACGCCGACGTGCAGCAGTACCTCGACTTCGACCTCGACACCCCGAAGGGCGCCGTCACGCTGCGGAACCTCCTCACCCACACGGCCGGGTTCGAGGAGGTCATCACGGGCCTCATCGGCGTCGCCGGCAGCGAGCGCGACCTCGGCGACGTGATGAGGACGGATCCGCCGGAGCAGGTCTTCGCGCCCGGCACCACCCCCGCGTACTCCAACTACGGCGCGAGCCTCGCCGGCTACGTCGCCGCGCGCGTCGCCGGGAAGCCGTTCGTCGAGCTCGTGCAGCAGGAGGTGCTCGACCGCGCCGGGATGACCTCGTCGTCCTTCGCGCAGCCGCTCCCCGCCGACCTCGACGCGCGCCTCGCGAAGGGCTACCCCGACGACTCCCAGCCCTCGTACCCGACGGAGGTCGTCAACGCGGCGCCGGCCGGCGCGCTCTCGGCCACCGCGACCGACATGGCGCGCTTCATGCTCGGCCACCTCGGCGACCTGCCCGACGACGAGGCGCTGCTGGATCCCGCGACCCTCGACGAGATGCACCGCCCGGCCCTCGGCGCCGACCAGCTCGGCACCCTCGCCGCCGGCCAGCGCATGGACCTCGCCTTCTTCGACGACAGCACGCCCGGCGTCCCGGCGTTCGGCCACGACGGTGACACGAACGTCTTCCACACGGCCATGCGCATGTTCCCGGACAGCGACGCCGGCATCTTCGTCACGTTCAACGGCAACGGCCGCGACGCCGTCGACACGCTGGAGCTCCGCACGACCGTGCTGCAGGGCTTCGCCGACCGGTACCTGCGCGCTGCCTCCTCCGCCGTCGGATCCGCCGCGCCGACCGGCGACCCCGCGGCCGCCGCCGCGCTCGCCGACACCTGGCTCTCCTCCCGCTCCCCGTTCTCGAACCCGGGCGCGCTGCTGGGCCTCAGCGGCCAGACGGAGATCGTGCCGCGCGCGGACGGCACCATCGCCGTCACCCCGAAGCCGCTCGGCGTCACGACGGGCGTCTACGAGAAGGCGGGCGACGACCTGTGGCGCGAGGTGGGCGGCGACGCCGTGCTCGCGACGCGCGCCTCCGCCGACGGCGGACCGGTCGACGCGATCTCCTGGGGCGCGTCCTTCACGATGCTGCGGGCGGAACCGTGGCAGGTCGCATCCGTGGCGCTGCCGCTGCTGCTCGCGTCCGTCGCCGTGCTGCTCGTGTCGGTCGTGGCGTGGCCGGCCACCGCGATCGCCGGGGCCGGCCGCCGCCGGGCCGCGCGCGCCGCCGCCGCCCCCGTCACCCCGCGTCCCCGCCGCAGCCGGGCCCACCTGCTCTCCCGCATCGGCCAGGCCGTGACGCTCGTGGCGCTCCTCGGCTGGACCGCCGCCGCCGTCCAGGCCCTGTCGTTCGTCGACGTCCCCGCCGGCGCGCTCCGCACGCTGCAGGGGCTGCAGCTCCTCGGCACCCTCGCGGTGATCCCGGCCGCGGTCGCCGCGTGGCAGGCCGTGCGGACGCGGCGCGGGGCATGGATCGTCGCCGGGCGGATCCTCGTGCTCCTCGCGCTGGTCGCCGTCGCCGCGTTCGCGGTCGGCTTCCGCCTGCTCGCGCCGAGCGTGAGCTACTGATGCGTGACGACGACGGCGCCGGCGATGCCCGGCCGGCCTGCCATGCTCGGAGCGTGACCGACCCGACGCCCGCCGACGCCCTCGTCGCCGTCCGCCCGCGGGGCGTGCTCGCCGACCGGGTGCGCGCCGGCCTCGCCCGCGTCGGGATCCGCACGGCGGCCGGGCGCGACGCGGCCGCCGCCGCGGCCTGGGCGGTCCTCACGGCGCTGCTCCTCGGGGTGCTCGCCGCGCTCGTCTGGGCGGACGGCACCTCGCGCAGCATGTCGCCGACGCAGGGTGCGCTCATCGGGATCCTCGCGGTCGCGCAGTGCGTCCCCCTCGCCTTCCGCCGCCGCCACCCGCGGTCGACGCTCCTCGCGGTGTCGCTCCTGCAGGGCGCGCTCGTCGCGGTGATCCCGCCGCACTTCGGGTTCTGGGCCGCCGCCCCCGTCGTCGCGGCCTACACGGTCGGGTCGCGGCTCGCGCCGGCATCCGCGGTGCGCGTCGTCGCCGCGGCCATCGGGCTCGAGGCCGTCGGCGCGTACCTGGCCGCCACCGGCCAGGTCCGCGGGATGCTCGTGCCCACGGCCGTGGACGTGACGGTCAGCGTCGACACGGTCATCGCGGCCGTGTCGATCCTCGTCAGCGGTCTGCTCATCGCCGCCGCGAGCGCCGCCGTCGGCTCCTGGGTGGCGCTCCGCCGCCGCCACGACCGCGACGTGCTGGCGCGCGCGGCCGAGAGCCTCGAGCACCAGGCCGCGCAGCGCCTGGCCGCGGTCGCCGCCGAGCGCACCCGCATGGCCCGCGAGCTGCACGACGTGGCCGCGCACCACCTCACGGCGCTCGTCGTGCAGGCGGGCGCCGCCGAGCGCCTGGTGGACCTCGACCCGGAGCGCGCCAAGGACTCCCTCCGCGGGATCCGCCGCCAGGGCCGCGAGACCCTCGACGCGCTGCGCTCCATCGTCGGGATCCTCCGGCAGGGCTCCGACGGCGAGGGCGGCGAGGCGGGCACCGCCCCCGTTCCCGGCCTCGCCGACCTGCCGGGGCTCGTGGCGGCGGCCCGCACGGCGGGCACCGAGGTCGAGGAGCACGTGTCCGGCACCGCGCCCGCGCTCGCCCCGCTCGCCGACGTCACCGCGTACCGCACCGTGCAGGAGTCGCTCGCCAACGCCCGGCGGCACGCGCCCGGATCCGCGGTCACCCTCACGACCGAGGCCGGTCCTGCGCGCATCGCCCTCACCGTCGAGAACGCGCGGCCTGCCGCCGCCCCCGCGACGGCGCCCGGCTACGGGCTGGTCGGGATGCGCGAGCGGGCCGCGCTCGTCGGCGGCCGGCTGGAGGCGGGACCCACCGGATCCGGCACCTGGCGCGTGCGCCTCGAGCTGCCGGTGGAGGGCGTGCCGGCGGGGGCCGGGCGGGCGGGGGCCGGGCGGGCGCCGGGGGCCGACGCGTGATCCGCGTGGTCCTGGTCGACGACCAGTCCATCGTCCGCGCCGGCTTCCGCGTCGTGCTGGAGACGGCGGGCGGGATCGAGGTGGTCGGCGAGGCCGCGGGCGGCCGCGAGGCGGTGGAGCTGGTGCGTCGCCTCGCGCCCGACGTCGTCGTGATGGACGTGCGCATGCCCGGCGGCGACGGCATCGAGGCGACCCGCGCGATCACGGGAGCGGACGCGGACGCCTCCGACCACCAGACCGGCGCCGACCGCCAGGGACCCGCCGTCCTCGTCGCCACCACCTTCGACCTCGACGAGTACGTCTTCGGCGCGCTCGAGGCGGGCGCCCGCGGCTTCGTGCTCAAGGACGCGGAGCCCGAGGAGTTCATCCAGGCCGTGCGGGCGCTCGCCGAGGGCCGCGCCGCCCTCGACGGCGTGACCACCCGCCGCGTGATGGCGGAGTTCACGCGTCGCCGGACCGCGTCCGCCGTGCACCCCGGCTCCGAGGTGCTCACGCCGCGCGAGCAGGACATCGTGCGGCTCCTCGGCGACGGCCTCTCCAACGACGAGATCGGCGGCCGGCTCGTCATCGAGACGAGCACCGTCAAGTCGCACCTCACGCGGATCATGACCAAGCTCGGCACCCGCGACCGCCTGCAGACCGTCGTGTGGGGCTACCGCTCCGGCCTCCTGCCCTGACCCGCGGCCGGCCGTCGCGCTGTCCGTCGCGCCGGCCGCCGCGACGCGCCCGGGCGTCACGTCGCCCTCCGGCGCGCGTCCCGCCGCGTTCGCCCGCGATCCACCGTCCGTGCCGCGAACGTCCACCGTGCCCGGCGCGCGCTCCCAGGCCCGTCGTGGTCTGATGGATCCATGGAACCCATCTACACCGCTATCGCGCACGCCTCCGGCGGAGGACGCGACGGACATGTCCGCAGCGAGGACGACCGCATCGACTTCGACACCCGTCCCCCCAAGGAGATGGGCGGCTCGGGCGAGGGCACGAACCCGGAGCAGCTCTTCGCCGCCGGGTACAGCGCCTGCTTCCTGGGTGCCACCCACCTCGTCGGCAAGAACGCCGGCGTCGACACCAAGGACGCGGGCGTCTCCGCCAGCGTCTCCATCGGCGACAACGGCCAGGGCGGCTTCGGCCTCGCGGTCGAGCTCGACGTCTACCTCCCGAACGTGCCGGCCGAGCGCCGCCAGGAGATCGCGGACGCGGCCCACCAGGTCTGCCCGTACTCCAACGCCACGCGCGGCAACATCGACGTGAAGGTCACCATCGTCGACTGATCCACCGGATCGGCTTCGAGGCGGGCGTCCCCATCGGGGACGCCCGCCTCCGTCGTCCAGGCGCGGATGGGTAGGGTCATCGCATGCCTGAGAACACCGGCCCCGCTGGGGCGCCCCTCGACGACGACGCCCGTGCCGCCCTCGAGGAGCTGGGGGAGATCCGCGGGAGCATCGACAACATCGACGCCGCCCTCGTGCACCTGCTCGCCGAGCGCTTCAAGTTCACGCAGTCGGTCGGCCGGCTGAAGGCCGCGCACGGCCTGCCCGCGGCGGATCCCGAGCGCGAGCGCCGCCAGATCCTCCGCCTCCGCGCGCTCGCCGAGGAGTCGAAGCTCGACCCGGCCTTCGCGGAGAAGTTCCTGAACTTCATCGTCGCGGAGGTCATCCACCACCACACGCAGATCGCCGAGGACCAGGGCGCCGCCACCTCCGCGGTCGCGCCGGAGGACGGCGGCCCGGCGGCCTGATCCGGGCGCGCTGATCCGGACGGCCTGATCTCGGCGGCCTGATCCGGACGGCCCGGCCCGCGCGGGCCGGGCCGTCCGGATCAGGCTCCCGGGGCTCAGCCCTCCGGGTAGGCCTCCCGCAGCACGCGCTCCAGCAGCTCCGCGACCGCGCCCGGGCCCGATGCCTCCGCGACCGCCTCGACGCCCGCGTTGTAGTTGGTGTTCGTGTTCACGTCGTAGGTCACGAGCCGGCCGTCGGCGGTCTCGATGAACTCGATGCCGGCCACCTCGATCCCGAGCCCCGCGAGGAACGCCACGTAGCGCTCCACGAGCGGGTGCTGGGCGGTGATGTCCTCCCGCAGCGAGAAGATCGTGTCGCCCGGCTGCTGCGCGATGGTCGCGCCGGGCGGCATCACGAGGGCGCCGGTCGTCGGGTCGATCGCGCATGCGTCCGCCGGGCACAGCTGGTACCCGCCGCGCGCGGTGTCGGCCTGGATCGCGTAGACGAAGCGCCCGCCCACGATCTCGACGCGGGTGACGCGCGGCGTCGCCGCCTCGAGGAACTCCTGCAGCAGCGTGATCCCGTCCTGCGGCTCCTCGAAGTCCGGCCCCTCCACGTAGGCGGCCAGCTCCTCGACGCTGTCGAACTTCCGGACGCCGAGGCCCTTGCCGCCCTGGTTGTGCTTGGTGATGAACGGCGTCGGGAGACCGCGCGCCGCCTCGACGATGCGGTGGCTGCCGATCACGGCGCGCGTCCGCGGCACCTCGATCCCGGCGGCGCGCAGGGCCGTGAGCTGGTCGACCTTGCTCACCTCGAGCTCGATCGTGCGGCGGCCGTTGACCGTGCGGCGGCCGTGCGCCTCCAGCCACGACATGAGGCCGCGCGTGTAGTCCTTCGAGAGCGCGTGGTCGCGCGTGTGGGCCGAGGCGCTGATCCTCGACCAGAAGATCCCCTCGGGCGGCGCCTCGTCGATCTCGAGCACGCCGTCGGTGAGGAGCCACTCCTCGTACGGCACGCCGCGGGCGTCGAGGGCGGCGGCGAACGGCCCGAACCACTCGGGGTTCTCGTGGATGGCGAATACCTTCGGTGCGGTGGTCATCCCCCCAGGCTACGAGGCGCCGGGGGCGACGGCGGACGCGTGACGGCCGGCGTCGGCGTCAGCTCAGGCGCCGGCGTCAGCTCAGGCGCACGAGCGCCTGCACCGGCAGGTGGTCGCTCATCATGCGGCCGCGCCAGGCGAAGTCGTTGATCGCGGCGGCGCGGACGTCCACGCGGTCGCCCACGAGGATCCAGTCGATGCGGGGACCGTCGACGACGGGCGGACGGTAGTCGGGGAACGTGCCGAAGGCGGGCGTCGCCTGGCGCGCGGTGTCGAGCCAGGAGTCGCGGAGGCCGGCGCGGCGGGTGAGCGCGTCGTAGGGGAACGAGTCGACGGGCGCGTTGAAGTCGCCCATGAGCACGAGCGGGAGCCCCGCGAAGCGCGTGCGCACGAGCTCGGCGATGGCCTCCGCGGCGCGGTCGCGCGCCTCGGCGACGTCGTGGTCGAGGTGCGTGTCGAGGACGACGAGCGGGTGGCCCGTGGCCTCGTCCTGGAAGCGGGCCCAGGTGAGGATCCGCGGCATGGGGTTGCCCCACGTCATGCTGCCGATCACGTCGGGCGTGTCGGAGAGCCACATCACGTCGTGCTCGAGGAGCGTGAGGCGGGAGGCCTGGTAGAAGATCGCGCCGTGCTCGCCGTGGCTGCCGCCGTCGCGGCCCTGTCCGACCATGCGGTACGACGGCGGCAGCGCCTTGTCGATCACCTGGATCTGCGGCCACACCGCCTCCTGCACGCCGAGCACCGTGGGGCGCTCCTGCTGCAGGAAGCGCGTCAGCACCTCCTGGCGCTCGGGCCAGTGGTCGGCCTCGCCCTCGCGGGTGCCGTGCCAGGGCATGCGCACGTTGAGCGAGATCAGGTGGATGTCGTCGCCGGTCGTCGGGCCGATCGCGGGGGTCATGACGACCATTCAACCCCGTGCGGCTGACCGCCTGGCCGCGCAGCGACGAACGGGGCCGCTCCGCGCCTCAGCAGCCGGGCGTGACGAGCGCCTTGACGAACGCGCCGGTCTGGTACGTGTACTGCGAGACCCACTGGCGGAGGCTGAAGTCCACCGGGTCCTCGACCACCATGAGGTCGCCCGTGAAGCAGCGCGAGAAGATCAGCTGCGTGCGGGTGACGTGCGGGGTCCAGGTGATGACGATGGCGCTCGTCCAGCCGTTCTCCTCGGACTTCTCGCGCAGGTAGCGCGCCTCGCCCTGCGTCGTGAACGGCGACGGGGTGTCGCACGTGACGGCGTAGGGGAACTCGCCGTTGCAGGCCGCGAGCTCGGCGGCCGACTGCGGCCCGGTGGGCGGCACCGAGAAGACGACCGTGTCGGAGTACCCCTCGTCCACCAGCTTCGCCGCGAGGTCGCGGCGGGTGGGGTTGGGCGGGCCGATGACGTAGATGACGTCGGCCTTGTCGGGCTGGCTCGCCGGCGGGAAGACGAAGAGCGGGATGCCGGCCAGGAGCCAGGCGAGCAGGAGCACGAGGATCGCCAGGAGGGAGCGCACGATCCAGCGACGGACGCGGTGCGCCCGGCGGGGCGGGGTGGTGGTGGTGCTGGGTGTCAACGTGTGCTCTCGGCCTGGAGGATCCGCGGGGGCGGCGTGCGGGCGTGCGGGGACGGGGGCGTCCCGCGGCGGCTCATCGAGCCTATGCGGAGCGCGTGACGGCCGCGAAGCCCCCATCCGGGGCGGGAGACGCGACGTCGTGGAGGGCGGGCGGCGGATCAGCCGCCCGTGGAGCAGGGGACCTGCGTGATCTCGGACTCGAGCGGACGCACGAGCGGCGTGTGCCGCACCTCGAGCGGGCCCGGGGCGTCGGACGCCGGCATCGTGAAGGTGACGTCGACGGTCTTCGTGTCCTGCGGCGCGAGCTCGGTGCGGATGCGGATCATGCCGCGCCCCATGTCGGTGCCGCGCGCCTCCTCCGTGGTGAGGTCGGCGTCCGTCTTCCAGCCCGTGAGGGTCGACCCGACGGGGCCGTAGACGAGGAGGTCGTCGAACTGGCGGCCCTTGGCCGTGCCGTCGAGGCCCGTGACGTAGCGGGGCAGGCTCGTCGCGGCGTCGAGCGGCGCGATGCTCGTCATGTCGACGGACACCGTGTACGTGGTGGTGTCGTCGCACGTCTCCGCCTGGATCCGGGACGCGGAGCGCAGGTAGTAGCTCATCTTGGATCCGGAGCCGATGTCGTTGAAGAACAGCCCGATGGCGGTCGCGTCCGAGTTGTCGTCCGGCAGCGCGCCGCTCAGCGGCCCGCCCTCGATGAGCGCCTGCTCCTCCGGCACCGTGCTCCACAGCAGGAGGCGGCGCTCGTCGATGGCCCGGTCGATCGCGGTGACCAGCGGGACGACGGGCGGGGTGTCGGTGACGAGCTTCGCGAAGATCGTGCTGGCCGCGCTCGCGAAGTAGCGGTCCTGCGCGAGGTAGTCGGGGTACTGGCTGTAGACGGCGCCGAGGAGCGTGGGCACCGCGTTCTCCGCGTTCAGCTCGTCGCCCGTGGCCAGCGTGATCGGCCCGGTCGCCTCCAGCAGGTAGCTGAGCGCGATGGGGTCGAACGACAGCACGCCGTCGACCCGGTCGCCGATGTTGGCCTCCCAGTACGACTTGGCGAGGGCGCCCGACGTGGGGAAGTCGGGGAACATCGTGATGTTCTGCTCGAACCGGTCCGAGCGCGGCTCGATGAGGCGCACGGTCTCGTCGGGAATGTCGCCCTGGCGCACGTTCCGCGGGAAGTCGTTGCTCGACGCCTGCTTCGCGATCCGCACGCTGCCGTCCTCCACGGTCAGCAGCACGAGTGCGGCCGGGTTGCCGCCGGTGGAGCGCACCTCCGCGTTGTTCTGGAACATCAGCAGGTAGTTGCGGGCGCCGTCCGCCCCGAGGAGGTCGGGCAGGATCCCGGTGACCTCGCGGAAGGTGCTCGCCGTCGCCTCGGTGCTCGTGAGGGTGTCGTCCATGAGGTCGACGTCGTCCGCGACCTGCGCCCAGAGGCTGCCGCGGTCGATGGTGTCGAGCTGGGCGCGGGCGCGGGCGAGCCCGTCGGACGCGGTGTCGACGGTCTGGCCGAGGGAGCGGATCCCGTCGAGGTCGATGCGGCCCAGCACGGGCGTGAACGCCGACAGGGAGACCTCCGTGGCGGGCGTGACGACGTCGGTGGCGAGGCTGTCGCTCGCCGCGGCCAGCACCCGGGCGGCGTGGATGTTCGGGCCGACGAACGGGAGCCACTCGTAGGCCCCGAGGACGCCGTCGTCCGCGGCCTCTGCGGCCTTCGCCGTGTGGTCGCGGAGCTCGGCGGCGCCGGACTTCGCGGTGTCGATGTCGCCCGCGAGGAGCGCCGTCTGCACCTGGTCGGAGAGCGGGAGCGCGTCGCGCAGCTCGCTCTGCACCGTGTCGACGCGGGGGAGGATCAGCGCGGCCGAGACCGCCGTGCCGATCACCGCGACGCCGACGACCACGACGGGGATCCAGAGGCGCTTGCGCTTCCACAGGGGGCGTCGGGTGCGGGAGGCGTCGCGTGCCGCGCGGTCGGCGCGGCGGCTGCGGGGTCCGGCCGTGCCGTCGGAGCCGTCCGCCGGGGGCAGGATGTCGTCGATGCCGCTCACCGGTCGGGCGTCCCTGTCACGGCCGGACGTCCGGCCGGGAAGGCGCGGCCGTTGCCGACCGCCGGGCGGGCGTCGGCGGGCGCGGATCCGCCGACGGCGCCGAGCCCGGCGGCACCGGCCCCGATGAGCGCCTGCTCGCGGACGGCCGCGGACGCGGTCTCGTCCGGCAGCGGCACGGGCGCGCTGACCGGCCCGGTGACCTGCTTGCGGGTGGAGGAGATCCAGAAGAACAGCAGCAGGATCACGAGCGACGCGATGCTCGTCGACATGCCCTGGTACGCGTCGCCGCGGATGAGGGAGAAGAGGTACGGCGTGACGACGACCGCGATGGAGGCGCCGAGGAGCCCGCGGCGGCGCATGCGGGCGCGGATGAAGAGGCCGGCCACGAGCCCGAGGAGCGCGCCGACGGCGACGACGCCGGGGATGCCGAAGTTGGAGAACGCCTCGCCGATCGCCGAGAGGCTCGTCTCGACGCGGTTGACGCCGTAGAACCGGGGCACGTACGTGGACGTGAACCACGTGTTGCCGCCGCCGAACGGCTTGTCCTCCCAGAGCCCGCGGGGGACGAACCAGGCGGGCACCGCCGCGTAGGTCGCCCCCCACTGGTAGACGAAGTCGGGCAGCGACGCGACCTCGTTGAGGCGGATGAGCACGTCGAACGGCCGGGTCTCGATGCCGCTGGTGAGGCGGTCGAGGAGGACGCCCAGCGGATCCTGCGTGAGGCGGTCGAGCGAGCGGCCGTTGTCGAACGTGGACTCGCGGATGACGATCGAGTAGACCATCGCGACCACGGCCGTGACGCCGCCGATGAGGGCGATGGTGCGGAAGCGGAAGGGCTTCGGACCGATCTGCTTGAGGATCAGGAACGGCAGGAACACGCCGATGATGAGCGGCCCGCGGCCGCCGGCGGACCCGGCGCAGACCACGAGCACCAGCACCGCGACCAGGTTGACCCAGTTCCAGCCCTCGATGCCCTTCTGGCGGCGCGCGAGCACGTTGTAGACGATCGCGATCTGCACGGGGATGTAGGAGAGGCCGATGAACGACTTGCCGGAGAGGAAGTCGCTCCGGTTGGCGAGGCCCGTCGTGTACGCCTGGATGCCGCCGGAGGAGAAGACCAGGTACACGAGGAGGCCGAGCGCCACCACGGAGGAGATGACCACGAGCGCCTGCGACACCGACGTGTTGAACACGCGCTGCCAGCGCACCTGCGTGTCGGGGTCGACGAAGGCGGGGCCGCCCGCGAGGGCGCTCTCCTCGAGGGCCTTGGCGTCCTCGCCGCCGCGGGCGATGCGCCGGGCCTCGCGGGCCACCGAGTAGTAGTAGATGACGAAGAACGCCGAGAAGAAGATCAGCGCCTCGATGAGGGCCGAGCTCGCGGCGAGCTGCAGCGTGGGGGAGAAGAAGCGGGTGTCGGCGATGGCGCCGGGGCTCGTCTCCATGCTGTTGGCGACCGTGAGCGGGCGCAGCACGAACAGGAGCAGGCCCGTGAACGCGACGATGCCGCCGGGGGTGATCGGATCCCCGTTGGAGACCGTCTCCTTCACGAGCACGCCGACGAGCAGGATCGCGAGCACCGCGATCATGAACGGGTAGGAGAGCTCGTTGCCGAGCAGGGCCACGCCGCCGAGCGCGGCGAGGACGGTGAGCGCCACGGCGGCCGCGAAGACCGCCGGGGTCGCTAGGCGGTACGTCGGACCCATGAAGTCATCTCCTCGAAAGCCGCGTCCAGGCGGGCGGTGGCGGCGACGAGCGCCGCCGGGGTGGTGGATGGGGCGCCGGCGTCGGCCGCGCCTCCGATGGCCGTGCGGACCGCCCGGTCGAATGCGGGCTCCGTGCGCGTGCCGAACTCGGTCGTGAACGCCCCGACCTTGGTGGCGCCGCCGACGGCGACCACGGGCGTCGTCAGCATCGTACCGAGGTACATGGCGTGCATGCGAGAGGCGATGACGACCTCGCGGTCCGCCATGAGCTCGGCCGCGCGGCGCCAGCCGTGGTCGCCGGGCTCGGTCGTGAAGCGGGCGCGCACCTCGGGGCGCAGCGCGCCGGCGTCGGAGTCGTCGCCCTGGTCCATCGACACGAAGACGACCTCGCCGAAGCGCTCCTCGAGCGCCGCGACCTCGGCGACGGTGACCTCGGGCGAGTGCTTCGCGTTGAGCGCGACCACGGCGCCCCGGCGGCGGTCGGCCGGCGCGGCCAGGGCGGCGAGCTCGGGGGCGGCGAAGAGGCTGACGTCGGCGGCGACCTCGACCGGGAGCTTCGCGTACCCGGCGGCGCGGCGGGCGGAGTCGGGGTCGCGGGTCCAGACGCGGGCGTCGTCGAGGCCCGCGCGGAGGGCGAGGCGCGCGCGGCGGCGGGTGACGGGATCCGCGCCCACGCCGAACACGGCGAGCGGCGTCCGGCTGGTGCGCGCGATGAGGCCGGTGACGGCCATGAGGCGGGGGAGGCCCGCGAAGGGGCGGTCCGGCTGGTCGTCGGCGAGGAGCGTGCCGCCGCCGACGACGACCGCGTCGACCTGGCGCACGACGTCGGCGAGCGCCCGCACGCCGGAGACGCGCACGCGCTCCTCCGTGGAGTCGAGCCGCGCGGTCTGCCCGAAGTCGGCGACCACGGTCTCGTGGCCGGCCCGGCGCAGGCGCTCCGAGAGCGCGTCGGTGAGGAAGGCGTCCCCGAGGTTCTGCGGGTGGCCGGACGCGAGGGTGCGATCGGCGGAGACGATGAGGGTCCTCATGCGTCCTCCTTCCTGGCGGTGCGGTGGCGGACGAGGAGCACCGCGATGGCGGCGCTCAGGACGAGCTCGGCGACGAGCGTGACGCCGCCGAGGAGGGCGGCGCCGGCCGTGAGCGCGGCGACGAGCGTGAGGACCACGGCGACGACGCCCGTGACGATGGTCGCGGTGAGCCGCACGCGCACGAGGCCGGAGCCCATCGCGTAGGCCATGAGCGCGTAGTTGCCGAACTTGGGGGCGACCGAGAGCAGGATCACGAGGAACACGACCTGGTCGAACGCGTCGCCGCCGAACACCTGCGCGATGGGCTCGCGGACCAGGGCCAGGATCCCGGCGAGCACGAGGCCGCCGAGCGCGAACCGCCACCAGTAGGCGCGGGCGGGGCGGGCGGCGGCGCGGATCCGGGGGATCAGCTGCTGCGAGAGCGTGGCCGGCAGCACCTCGAGCGGCTGCACGATGCGGTAGGCGAGCGCGAGCGGCACGACGGCGTCGGCCCCGAGGATCGCCGTGCCGAGCACGAGCGGCGCCTGCGAGTAGAGCGCGCTCAAGGATCCGGAGAGGCCGAACTCGAGGATCTGCGGGAACACGCGCACCGGCTCGTCGCTCGTGGTCGGGAGGCCGCGGCGGACGGCGACCCACGTGCCCGCGGTGACGACGAGCGACACCAGGGGGAACGCCAGCAGCACGAGGAGCTCGGGCACGAGGGTCGCGATGACGAGCGGCACGGCCTTCAGCACCACCAGCGCGAGGTCGGGGAAGGCGTAGGAGGCGTCGCGGCGGCCGACGAGCAGGGGCGCGCGGATCGTGCGGGTGAGCGAGTCGAGCACCTGGCTGACGCCGAGCGCGACGAGCAGCAGCACGGCCTCGCCCGGGATCGAGGACGCGGCCGCGACGGCGATGAGGACCGCCACGGCGGCGCCGAGCGACCCGAGCCCCGCGTGGAAGGCCACGGCGCGGGCGTGCACGCGGCGGGTGAGGCGCGTGCGCGGCAGCGAGAGCAGGAAGTTCGCGGCCCCCGAGTCGGTGATGATCGCGAAGGAGCTGAGCAGCGCGAAGCCCGTGACGATCGCGTTCCGGGCCGCTCCGTCCGACAGGTACGTGAGCACCACGAGCAGCACCAGCTGGAGCACGCGCGTGAGCCCTGCGGCTCCCGTGGGGAGCAGCAGCCCGATCCGCCGGATCATCGCGTCCCGATGCTCTGGTAGGCGTCGTGGACGGTCTGGGCGGAGGTGCGCCAGTCGAAGCGGCAGGTGACGGCGCGGCGGATCCGGGCGGCCTCCTCCTCGTCGAGCGGCGCGGCGGCGGCCAGCCGGGCGAGCGCCGCGGTGATGGCGGACGTGTCGGCGGGGGAGAAGTAGGTGGCGTCGTCGCCGCAGATCCAGTGGAAGACGTCGATGTCGGAGACGGCGAGGCGCGCGCCCGCGACCATCGCCTCGACGAGCGGCAGGCCGAAGCCCTCCGCGAGGCTCGGGAAGACCACGCCGCGCGACGCCGCGTAGAGCACGGCGAGCTCGTCGTCGGTGACGTAGCCGGCCAGCTTGATGTCGTCCGACTCGGCCATGTCGACGTCGCCGAAGACGGCGCTCTTCGCGCCCACGAGCACGAGCGGCGCCTGGGCGCGGGTCTCCGCGGGCAGCTCGAGGTACGCCTCGGTGAGGCGCTTCAGGTTCTTGCGCGGATCCATGCTGCCGACCGCCAGCAGGTACCCGCCGTCGGTCACGCCGAACCGCGCGAGCACGCGGGCGCGCTCCTCGGCACCGCGCGGCTCGCCGAACACGGGGCTCGGCGCGTTGGGCGCGACCACGACGGGCGCGCTGGACAGGCCGAGCTCGCGCACCTGCTCGGCGACGGGCTCGCTCACGGTGACGATCACGCGCGCGTCGCGCAGGTTCGCGCGCAGCAGCGGCACGTGGGTCACGACGTACTCGCGGCTGTACCACTCGGGGTTCGTGAGCACGAAGAGGTCGTGCACGACCACGATGTGCCGGCGGTGCACGAGCGGCGCCCGGCTGGTGAGCGACAGCAGCACGTCCTGGCGGGTGATCCACGGCAGCGTCGTCTGCACCCAGAGCCAGCTGCGGGCGCCGGACGACGCGATGCCGCCGGACGGCGTGGCGCGCGTGACGCCCTGCTTGCCCGCGAGCGCGCGGGCGATCTCCGTCGCGTAGCGCTGCTGGCCGGTCACCCGCTGCCCCGCGTAGGCCTCGTTGACGACGAGCCGGCGCATCACGCGACGACCCCGTCGAGGCGGGCGCCGTCGTGCCGGACCCAGGAGGCGACGCGGCGCTCGAACACGGCCGCGTCGAAGTCGGCGGAGCGGCGGACGCTCGCGGCCGGATCCAGGGCCGCGGCGCGCGCGACGGCGTCCGCGAGGCCGGCGGCGCCCTCCCAGTCGTGCACGTGCACGCCGGTGACGCCGTCGACGACGCTCTCGGTCGCGCCGCCCACGTCGGTGACGAGCACGCGGGCGCCGGCGGCCATCGCCTCGACCGGCATGATCCCGAAGTCCTCGACGGCGGGGAACACGTAGGCGAGCGCGCGCTGGTAGAGCGTGTAGAGCAGGGCGTCCGAGGGGCGCGGCACGATCACGACGGGCACGCGGGCGGCGTCGGCCTGCGCCTGCAGCTCCTCGGCGAGCGGGCCGGATCCGGCGAGCACGACCGGCACGCCGGCGGCCTCGCCCGCGCGGATGACGAGGTCGAGCCGCTTGTACGGCACGAACCGGCTGGCGCCCAGGAGGAAGGACTCCGGCAGCGACGCGGCGACGGCGGCGTCGGATCCGGTGAGCTCGCCCTCCCACGACGCGGTGGCGCGGATCGCGGTGGCGTCGACGGGCGGGTGGATCACGCGGGAGTCCACGTCCCACGCGTTCCGGATGCGCGCCTGCACGAACGCGCTGTTCGCGGCGAAGTCGGCGTGCGACGCTTGCGCGCGCCGCCGGTCGAGCGCCCGGAGCGGGGGAGCGGCGGCCTTCACGAGCGGGTTGGCGCCGCGCTGGTCGAGGTCGGGGGTCCAGAGGTAGCGCGCCGGGCTGTGCACGTAGACGTGCTGCCGGGTCGCGCGATCGCCGTGGCCGAGGTGGTGCGCGAACAGGTGCGAGCTCGAGAGCGTCCACTCGTACGCGTCGAGGTCGAGCGAGCTCCACGTGAGCGGCATGAATGGCAGGGCGAGCGGCTTGCGCTTCCGCAGCGGCGTGCGCGCGATCCAGCTCTCCCGCACCGGCCGGTCGCCGAAGCGGCCCGGGTCGTCGTTCCACAGCGTGAAGAGGTCGGCGTCGGGGAAGGCGTGCGCGAACGCGTCGAACACCTTCTCGGACCCGCCGGACCTCTCGATCCACTCCTGGACCAGCAGCCCGCCCATCAGACGGCCCCGTCCGCGCCGAAGACGGCCTTGAACGTGCGCGCCAGGATGATGATGTCGCCCGTGAGCGACCAGTTCTCCACGTAGTAGAGGTCGAGCCGGATGGCGTCCTCCCACGACAGGGAGGAGCGGCCGGAGACCTGCCAGAGCCCCGACATGCCGGGCTTGATGAGCAGGCGGCGGCGGGCGGCGCTGTCGTAGAGCGCCACCTCGCCCTCGCGCTGCGGGCGCGGGCCGATGAGGCTCATGGATCCGAGCAGCACGTTGAGGAACTGCGGCAGCTCGTCGAGCGAGTAGCGGCGGAGCACGCCGCCGACCTTCGTGATGCGCGGGTCGTCCGTCACCTTGAACAGCGGGGTGTCTGCCGTGCCCTGCTGCTCCAGCAGAGCGAACAGCTCGGCGTCGGCGTTCATCCGCATGGAGCGGAACTTGAGCATGTGGAACGGCTCGCCGTTCAGCCCGATGCGCTCCTGCTTGTAGAAGACGTCGCCCGAGCTCGTGGCCTTGATGAGGATCGCGAGGATCAGGAACACGGGGCTCAGCACGATGAGCGTGATGCCGGAGACGACGATGTCGAACAGGCGCTTGGAGAGCAGCTTCCGTCCCTCGAAGCGCGGCGTCTCCACGTGGATGAGGGGCAGGCCGGCGACCGGGCGCGTGTGGATGCGCGGGCCGCCGATGTCGGTGAGGCCGGGCGCCATGACGAGGTGGTGGCGGCCGGGCTCGAGCGACCAGCTCAGCTCGCGGATCCGCTCGGGCGGCAGCTCGTCGCTCGACGTGAGCACCAGCGTGTCGGCACCCAGGCGGTCCAGCTGCGCGAGCGCGTCGTCCGCGTTCCCCACCACGGGCACGTCGAGGCCGGGGAGGCGGGAGGGCCGCGCGTCGCCCGTGAGGCACGCGCCCACGACGCGGTAGCCGGCCTTGGGGGCGCGGGCGAGGGTCGTGGCGGTGTGGGTCGTGCTCTCGAGGGATCCGACCAGCAGGATCAGCGAGGAGAACTCGCCCCGGCGGCGCTGGGCCGACAGCCACACGCGCCAGAGCGTCCGCGAGAGCAGCAGGAGCACGAGGCCGAGCGGCAGGCCCGTGATGATGTAGCCGCGCGCCAGGTCGATCTTCACGAGGAACGCGACGATCGCGATGATCCCGAAGAGCCGCAGCGTCGCGTCGGCGACCTGCTTGTACTCCGCCGTCCCGGTGCCGACGATGCGGTAGTCGCGCGTGCTGTAGACCGTGAGCACGAACAGCCAGGCGAGGATCAGCACGATCGAGACCATCGTGTAGGTCACGGCCACGCCGCGCGCGTTGCCGCCGAGGTCGACCGTGCCCGCCGTCGTGCCGAACCAGAGGAACTGCACCCCGAAGGTCGTGAGGATGATGACGATCGCGTCGCTCAGCGCCAGGCGCCGGGCGTAGACGACCCGCCAGCGCGAGCCCTCCTGGGCCTCGTCCGTGCGTCGTGTCTGTTGCGTGTCCACTGGTCCCCCGGGGCAGGCGGCTCCGATCGGGAGCCGGTGGTGTCTGTGATGGAGCGGCGTGCGCTCGCGTGTGCGGTGGCGGGCTGGTCGGGTCAGCCTCGGAGCCGTGGTGCGTCCGTGCGGGTCACGGCCCGCACCGATTCGAGGACGGACTCGATGGCGCGTCCGGCCTGCTCGCCCGAGGTGTCGTACGTGGCCTGCGAGCGGCGGTACGGGTCGACCACGTCGTAGTCGTCCTCCTGCGCCGGCGGCAGCGTGACGCCGCGCTGGGCCGCGATGAGCGGGATCAGCGCGCGCAGCTGCGCCGGCACGTCGCCGTCGCACGCGATGTGCTTCTCCTCCCCGGACACCTCGACGAGGTGCGCGAACAGCGCCGCGAACTCGCGGAGCGTGAACGTGAAGCGGTTCGCCCGCGGCACCTGGCGCACGACGGCGCTGCGGTGCTCGCGCGCCATGGTGAGGACGAGGTCCGTGCCCTGGACGATGCCGGGCGTGAGGAACCTCGCCTGGTGCTCGCTCGGGTCGCCTCCGTAGCGGACGGACAGCTCGGCCGCCTGCTCCGGCATGCGCTGCCCGTCGGCCGCGATCGTGCCGGCGCTGGCGAAGCGCACGACCGAGTCGGCCTCGGAGGCGTCGCCGCCGAAGATCGCCCGCACGCGGGCCCGGAGGACCTGCTCGGCGAGCGGGGATCGGCAGATGTTGCCCGAGCAGACGAACAGGACGCGGAACGAGCCGTCGTCGACGCCATCGGAGGATGCGTCGCCGAGGGCCGCGCGTGCGGCCCTGCGGCTCGTGGGGGGGAGTTCCGACATGGAGGGGAGCTACGCCTTGATCTTCTCGATGGGCGCCTTGGACTTCTGGCCGTCCTCGTCCTCCGTGTAGCCGTACCCGTATCCGTAGTGGCCGTAGCCGTACGCGTCCGGGCCCTTGGTCGGCAGCATGGTGATCACGAGGCCGAGCACGTCCGCGCCCACGTTGGTGAGGTTCGCGATGGCGCTCTTCAGCTGCGTGCGGTGCGTGCGGCCGGCCGCGACGACGACGATCGCGCCGCCGGCGTTCTTGGACAGGATCGCCGCGTCGGTGACGGGCAGCAGCGGCGGGGCGTCGATGAGCACCACGTCGTAGCGCGCCTCGAGGTCCTGCAGCAGGCGGGCCATTCCCTGCGAGCCGAGGAGCTCCGACGGGTTCGGCGGGATCTGGCCGGCGGGGAGGATCGAGAGCATGCCCGAGCCCCAGGGCTGGATGACGTCCTCGATCTCGGCGCGGCCGATGAGGATGTCGGTGAGGCCCACGGCGCCCTCGAGTCCCATGTAGGACGCGAGGCGCGGGCGGCGGAGGTCGGCGTCGATGAGGACGACCTTGATGCCGGAGTCGGCCAGCGCCAGCGCGAGGTTCGAGCTGGTGGTCGACTTGCCCTCGCCCTGGATGGACGAGGTGATGACGAAGCTGCGCGACCGGCCGCCGAACTCCAGGAACTGGAGGTTCGTGCGGAGGCTGCGGAAGGACTCGGCGCGGGGGCTGCGCGGGTCGTCCTGGACGATGAGCGGACGCTCGGTCGCCTTCGGGTCGTACGCGATGCCGCCGAGGATCGGCTTGGTCGTGACCAGCTCGACGTCGCGCTCCCCGCGGATGCGGTTGTCGAGCGTCTCGCGGAGGAGGCTGACGCCCACGCCGATGAGGAGGCCGATGAGCGCGCCCACGATGATGTTGACGGGCAGGTTCGGCGACGACGGCGACTCGGGGATCTCCGCCTGCTCGAGCTGCGTGATCTGCACCTGCGGCGTGCCCTCGATGGTCTCGGGGACGAGCGAGCCGACGACCGTCTTCAGGCTCTCGCCGATGGCGTCCGCGAGCGTCGCGGCGTCCTGGCGGCTCTTGTCCTTGACGGTGATGTCGATGATCGTGGTGTCGAGCGGCGCGGAGGCGCGGACCGACTCGGCCAGCTCGCGCGAGGTCATGTCGAGCCCGTACTGGTCGATGACGGGCTGGAGCACGGCGCGGGTCGTGACGACGTCCGCGTAGCTCTTCACCGCCTGCGTGATGAAGTTGTTGCCCTGCTGCAGGTCCTGCACGTTGGAGGAGCTGCTCTGGGCGACGTACATCTTGGTCGACGCCTCGTACTCGGGGGTCTGGAGGAGCGAGAAGGCCGCCGCGGCGCCCACCCCGACCAGGAGCGTCAGGATGATGAGCACCGCGCCCCTACGCAGCATCCGAATGAAGTCACGGAGCGCCATAACTTAGAACCCTTCCCCAAAAGCACACAGGCGCGGAGTGTCCGCATACGTGGGATATCCACAGCCTCGGCTGTCTATCATCACACAGCTCACGAGTGGTGCTAGCAGCCCGGAACGCCCCCGTCCGGGGCATGGTAGGCCCTGTGACGCCCTGTTAGGGTCGCTCAGACAGCAGTGCTGCACGGCGGTACACGAGTGAGTAGGGACCTGGGCCATGAGCTCGCAGACATTTCGCCGGGGTACGCCCGCGCTCCCGGACCCGTCGGAGCTCCGCTCCGCTCCGGACGACAAGAACCCACCATCCGAGGGGGATTCGCCGACGGTGAACCGCGGCTTCCGCCCGGACGTCGAGGGCCTGCGCGCCCTCGCGGTGGTCGCCGTCATCGTCAACCACCTCTTCGACTGGCCGACCGGCGGCTTCGTGGGCGTCGACGTCTTCTTCGTCATCAGCGGGTTCCTCATCACGGGCCTGCTGCTCAAGGAGTACGAGCGCACCAAGACGATCTCCTTCCTCGACTTCTACAAGCGCCGCGTCCGCCGCATCATGCCGGCCGCGCTCCTCGTGCTCGTGGTCACCACCGCGGCGTCGTTCCTCGTCTTCAACGTCGTCCGCGCGCAGGCCAGCCTGTGGGACGCCGTCTGGTCGGCGCTCTTCGTCTCCAACTGGCACTTCGCCAGCGCCGGCACCGACTACTTCGCGTCCGACGGCCCCATCTCGCCGTTCCGCCACTACTGGTCGCTCTCGGTCGAGGAGCAGTTCTACCTCGTCTGGCCCGTGCTGATCTTCCTCGTGATCACGTTCGCCCGTCGCCGCACGCCCAAGAACCGCGTCAAGCGCGCCCGCCTCTTCACGCGGACCATCGGCATCACGGTCGGCGTCCTCATCGTCGCGTCGCTCGCGTGGGGCTTCTACGAGACCTCGGCCCGCCCGACCGTCGCGTACTTCTCCACCTTCTCCCGTGCGTGGGAGCTCGGCATCGGCGCGCTCCTCGCGATCTTCGCGGCGCGCATCTCCACGCTGCCCGCCGCGATCCGCCCGGTGCTCGGCTACGTCGGCCTCGCCGGCATCGTCGCCTCCTTCTTCCTCGTCTCCGGCGACGACGCGTTCCCGGTGCCCTTCGGGCTCCTGCCGGTCGTCGCGACGGCGCTCGTCATCGCGTCGGGCATCGGCGGGTTGTCGACGGCCATGGCGCCGATCACGAACCCGGTCTCCACCTACATCGGCCGCCTGTCGTTCTCGCTGTACCTCTGGCACTTCCCGGTGATCATCCTGCTGGGGTCGCTGCTCGGCACCGGCACCCCCGCGTTCTACGGCGCGGCCATCGGCGGGACGCTCGTGCTCGCCATCGCGTCGTTCCACCTCGTCGAGGACCCGATCCGCCGCTCGAGCTGGCTCGACCCCAAGAAGGCCGGTCGCCGGTCCTCCGGCGCGCAGCTGAAGATGACCGTCGCGGCGCTCGCCGTCGTCGCGGTCGCCGTGGTGGGCGTCGTCGCCGTGGCCGTTGTGCGCGACGAGCCGGAGGACGGCGTCAGCTCCATCGGGAACGGGACGCCGAGCACGGGCGGCACGAACGCGCCCGTCGAGGCCACCGGCACCGCGCTCGCGACCCGCACGGACCAGATCACCGCCGCCCTCGCATCGGACCAGTGGCCGGCCCTGGATCCCGCGGTCGAGTCGTTCGGCGACTTCGGCCGCGACGTCATCGCGCCCGAGTGGGCGAAGGAGGGCTGCCTCGGCGCCGACCTCGCCAAGGAGAAGGACGCGATCAAGAACACGGAGCACTGCGTGTACGGGAACGCCTCGGCGGGCCCCGAGAAGACCGCCGTGATCTTCGGCGACTCGCTCGCCATCAGCTACGCCCCCATGCTGCGCGCCAGCCTCGGCGACGACTGGAAGGTGCGCATCCTCACGATGGCGCGCTGCCCCGCGTCGACCGTCACGAGCACGGACACCGACGGATCCGAGTACACGGAGTGCACGGACTTCCGCACCTGGGCGCTCAACGAGATGAACGCGACGAAGCCCGCGCTCATCCTGATGAGCGAGGCCGTCGACAACTCCTACCTGTCGAGCAAGGCCACGGGCGGCGCCGCCGACCGCGAGTGGCAGGCCGGGGCGCTCACCACGATGAACTCGCTGAAGACCGCCGCGTCGAACGTGATCGTCCTGTCCCGCCCGCCGGCAGCCACGGCGCTCGTGGAGTGCAAGACGCCGACGAGCTCGCCGAACGACTGCCAGTCCACGGTGTCGCCGTCGTTCATCAGCCACGCCCGCACCATGGAGGCCGCGGCGACGGAGGTCGGCGCGCCGGTGCAGTTCATCAACACGCAGGGCTGGTTCTGCAGCCAGGGCACGTGCCCGGCGTTCGTGGACGGGATCCCCGTGCGCGGCGACACCTCGCACCTCACGGCCCGCCAGTCGCAGGACCTCGCGCCGATCATGTCGGACATCCTCGCGCCGCTCGGCATCGGGGCGGCTCCGGCCGCAGGCTGATCCGGCCGCACGACCGCACGCCACGACGGGCGCTCCTCCTCACCGGAGGGGCGCCCGTCGTCGTGCCAGCGGCACCCGTCGCCGTGGGCCCGGACGCCGTGCGCCCGGCGCCTCTCGGGCGATCGGCGCCCGTCGGGCGATCCGCGGCACGCGCCGGTGCCCGGAGCCGTCACGTCGGCGCCGCGCCACGGTCGCACCTGCGCGTCGACGGACCGCACGGCCCCGCGACGCGCCCTCCCGCGCGCCGGGGACGGCGGGATCAGCCCCGCGGCGCCTTCGCGGCGGCGGTGCGGCTGGTGAGCCGTCGGGCGACGCCGATGAACGGCACCTCCACGAACCGGTGCACGAGCCACGAGGCGACGAGCGTGAGGGCGATCGCCACGATCACCCGGACGACGCCCTCCGGCACGTCCACGGCGCCCACCACGCGGTACGCGAGCGGATGCAGGAGGTACGCGGCGTAGGAGATCGCGCCGAGCCAGATGAGCACGCGCGAGTGCGCCGCCTGTCGCGTGACGTAGAACCCGAAGAAGAGGCCGAGGCCCAGGAGGAACGACACGGCGTAGTCGAACGGCGGCCACACCGCGTCCTGCCCGCCGTTGAGGAAGGTGAAGAGCGGCACCCCCACGACGCCGGCGACGAGGAGGCCGCGCCAGGCGGTGGATCCGTCACGGTCGCGCAGGTGGATCGCGTGCCCGAGGGACGCCGTGTACAGCAGCAGCGGCAGGGTCCAGGGCAGCTCGCGCTCGAGCACCCGGCCGGCGATCGCCGCGGCGACGAAGCCCGCGAGCCAGACGTAGCCCATGACGACGCTCCGGTCGAGGCGGCCGATGAGCTTGGCGATGAGGGACTGGCCGTAGAAGATCAGCTCGATGCCGAGGGTCCAGGCCGTCGGCACGATCGTGTAGATCCCCACGGCGCCCTGCACCATGAGCACGTTCGCCATGATCACGAGGGGGCCGCCGAGCTCGCCGTCGCCCGTGGTCGCGATCCACAGCATCATCAGGCCGAGCACGAGCCAGTAGAGCGGGAAGAGGCGGAAGAGGCGGCGCACCAGGAAGGTGCGGGTGTCCTGCCGCTGGAGGCTCAGCGGGATGACGTAGCCGCTGACGAGGAAGAACGCGACGACGCCCACGCGCCCGGCGTCGACCCACTGCCGGCTGAAGTCCTCGAACGCGGGGTACTCCGCGGCGAAGAGGTGCTGCAGCACCACGATGAACGACGCGACGCCGCGGACGGCCTCGAGGAACTCGATCTTCCGACCGGTCTCGCTCTTCACTGTCACGGTGCTGGTCACGCGGGCTCTCCTCTGGTGCGGGCGCGACGCTGCGGAGGCACCGATTCGACCCTAACCGCCGGGTCGTCGGCGGGAGGGCGGGGGGATGCCCCTACTTCTGGGCGCTGTCGTCGAGGACCTCGGTGCGCACGAACTTGCGCACCTCGGCTCCCATGAGCTTGTAGCCCGTCATGTTGGTGTGGATCCCGTCGCGGAAGAACTCGGTCCGCCACTTCATGTCCTTGTTCGTGAGGTTCTTCCACGGGTTGAAGAAGTGGTAGCCCTGCGCGTCGGCGAACTGCTCCAGGTGCGCGTTGACCTCGGGCGGCGTCTCGGGCTCGGCGTTCTGCGGCGGGATGCCGAGGATCACGGTCTCCTTCGGCGCGAGCTTCTCGACCGTGCGGAGGATGTCGGCGTCGAGCTGCGTCTCGGGGACGCCGGCGATGCGGTTGTTCGTGCCGATCATGATCAGCGCCACGTCGACGTCGTCGACCGTGGGCGTGTTGTCGGCCATGACGGTGCTCGTCGCGCCGTCGGTGCCCCAGCCGCCGGCGAAGGTCAGCGGGTCGCCGACGACGTAGTCGACGTAGGCCATGCCCTGGTCGATGCCCTGGGGCAGCGTGCCGACGAAGCCGTTCGTGTTCGAGTCGCCCATGACGACGATGCGGGTCATGTCCTCGGGCGCCGTCGTGGCGGACGCATCGGGGGCGGGTTCGCCGTCGGTCGAGGTGGGGGCGGGCTGCGGCCCGCTCGTGCACCCGGCGAGCAGGAGGACGGCGGCGAGGGCGCTGACGGCGCCCCGGGCCATGCGACGTGCGGGCATAGGTGTTCATCCGATCGTGGAGGGGGCCGCGGCAGCGGCGAGCCGGTGACCCCGTCAGCCGCTGCGATCACGGGGCCGCTCGGAAACCATTGTGGCATGCGGTTTCCATGGTCCCGGTGGCGGCGTGGCGCGCCGCCGATCCGCGGAGGGCGTGATCGGGTGCCCGGCCGGCGGGCGGCGGGGCCTCGGTGCGGCGCGGCTCAGGCGGTGCGCGCGAGGCGCACGAGCGCCTGCACGGCGGCGTGATCCGAGGGCGAGCGGCCCTCGAACGTGTACGGGTTGATGGCCGAGTCGACCACCTCGACGCCGCGACCCGCGAGGATCCAGTCGATGCGCTCGCCCTCGGGAACCGGGTCGCCGTAGGCCGTGAACGTGCCGATGCCCGGGGTCGCGTGGTGCGCGGCCGTGGTCCAGGTGTCGGAGAGGCCCGCGTCGCGGGTGAGGATGTCGTACGCGGCCGACTCCTCGGCCGGCGCGTTGAAGTCGCCCGTGACCACGACGGGCGCGCCGGAGGCGACCTCCTGCAGCCGCTCGGTGATGAGGTCGGCGCTCTTCACGCGCGCGAGCTCGGACTCGTGGTCGAGGTGCGTGTTGAGGTGCACGAACTCGGCGCCGCTGCGACGGTCGCGGAAGCGCGCCCACGTGGCGATGCGCGTCGTGCTGCAGCCCCACGAGCGGGATCCGATGAGCTCGGGCAGGTCCGACAGCCAGAACTGGTCCCACGCCACGACGTCGAGGCGGCGCTCGTCGTAGAAGATCGCGCTGTACTCGCCGCCGGAGCCGCCGTCGCGGCCGTAGCCGAGCATGCGGTGGTGGGGGAGCGCCCGGGCGATGGCGGGGAGCTGCGCCGAGAGGGCCTCCTGCACGCCGAGCACGGTGGGCTGCTCGAGCTGGAGGAAGCGGGCGAGGACGGGCTCGCGGTCGGCCCAGTGGTCGGGATCGCCGGGCTCGGTGGAGGGGCGGGCCAGGCGGATGTTGCAGGTCATGACGTGCACGAGGTCGCCCTCGGCCGAGCCGATGGTGGCCTGCTGGGGCGGGGCGGGAGCGACCTGGGTCGCTGCCGCCGGCCGAGACGGAGGGGGGTCGGCCTCCGCGGTGCCGTCCGGGCCGTCCGTCGTGGTGGTCGTCTCGTCCGCGCGCGGGCGCTCGAGGAGCGCCGTGCCGGAACCTCGGGTGGGCCGCCCGACGCCGGGATCGGAGGATCCGGCACCGTCGAACAGGTCGCGTCGGCTGAATCCGCCGCTGGCCATCATGGAGATCTCCTCGGGTCGCACGTGTCTCGCATGATCAGCCTGCGGGCTCAGGCCCCTGCGGGGCGCGAACGCCGCATGGCGGATGCGTGAACTGCACGCACAGGTCTACGCGAGGGGTGCGGGGAAGGCAACCCGATGGCGGCGTGTCGGCCCGGCCCGGAGGGATCCGCCAGCCGGCGCATGGCCCGCTGGCAGACGCGCGCGCCGCCGGCGGGTGCCGGCGGCGCGCGGATCGAGGTGGAGGAGCGTCAGCCCAGGTGCTCCGCGAGGAAGTCCGTGAGCGCCCGCCAGGAGCGGCGCTCGGCGCGGTCCTGGTACTGCGCGCCGCCCTCGGGGGAGTCGACGCCCGGCACGGAGAACGCGTGCATGGCGCCGCTGTAGGTGACGACCTGCCAGTCGATGGCGGGACGCGTGCGCATCTCGTCCTGGAATGCGGCGACCTTCTCGTCGGGGACCATCGGGTCGTCCGCGCCCGTGAGCACGAGGATCGCGGCCTTCACGTCGGCGACGTCGGCGGGGTCGTGCACGACGAGGCTGCCGTGCAGCGAGATGGCGGCCTTGATGTCGGCGCCCGCGCGGGCGACCTCGAGCGAGGCGCTGCCGCCGAAGCAGTAGCCCATGACGGCGATGCGCGACGGGTCGACGTCCGGCTCCGCGGCGAGCCGGTCGATGCCGGCCTGCACGCGGGCGCGCATGAGCGGCAGGTCGGCGTAGAAGGATCCGGCGACCTGGCCGGCCTCCTCGGGGCCGGGGCGCACGTCGCGGCCGTAGACGTCGGCGGCGAACGCGACGTAGCCGAGGCGGGCGAGCATCTGGATGCGCGCCGCCACGTGCCCGCCCACGCCGAACCAGTCGTGGATCACCAGCACGGCCGGGCGACGGCCGCTCTGCGCGGCGTCGCGGGCGAGGAGCCCCTCGAGCTCGGTGCCCTCGTGGTCGTAGAGCACGGGGCCCATCTGGATGTCGGCGCCCGCGGGCAGGGGCACGCGCTCGGTGAGCTCGGCGAGGGACGGCGACCAGACGGGGGTCGATGCGGGATCGGTCATGCTCATGCCTCCAGGGCGGTTCCGAAGCGGGCGGGGAGCGTGGCGCGGTGGATCCCGCGCAGCTCGTCCACGGACAGGGTGAAGAGACCCTGCAGCTCGAGCCCGGGCGCCTGCGCGTCCGTCACGCCGATGCGGAGCACCGGGTAGCCGCGGCCCTCGCAGAGGCCCTGGAACTTCACGTCGTCCTCGCGGGGCACCGTGACGAGCATGCGGCCGGTGGACTCCGAGAAGAGCGCGGTGGCCGCATCGACGCCGTCGCGCTGGACGATGCCGTCGAGCCACACGCGGGCGCCGACGCCGAAGCGCATGACGGCCTCCGCGAGCGCCTGGCCGAGGCCGCCGTCCGAGAGGTCGTGCGCGCTCGCGATGAGCGACTGCGTGGCCCCGGCCGCGACGAGCGAGGCGAGGTCCTTCTCGGCGGCGAGGTCGACCACGGGCGGGACGCCGCCGAGGTGCTCGTGCACGGTGCCGGCCCAGGCGGATCCGTCGAGCTCCTCGCGCGTGACGCCGAGGAGGTAGATGTTGTCGCCCTCGTCCTGCCAGCCGGAGGGGATGCGGCGCGCGACGTCGTCGATCACGCCGAGCACGCCCACGACGGGCGTCGGGTGAATGGCCTGCGTGCCCGTCTGGTTGTAGAGGGAGACGTTGCCGCCCGTGACGGGGATCTCGAGCGCGAGGCAGCCGTCCGCGAGGCCCTCGACCGTGCGGCTGAACTGCCACATCACCTCGGGGTCCTCGGGGCTGCCGAAGTTGAGGCAGTCGCTCACGGCGACGGGCGTCGCGCCGGACGCGGCGACGTTGCGGTACGCCTCCGCGAGGGCGAGCTGCGCGCCCTGGTACGGGTCGAGCTGGCAGAAGCGGCCGTTCGCGTCTGTGGCGACCGAGAAGCCGAGGCCGCTCTCCTCGTCGACGCGCACCATGCCGGCGTCGTCGGGGAACGAGAGGGCCGTGTTGCCCATGACGTAGCGGTCGTACTGGTCGGTGATCCACGACGCGTCGGCGAGGTTCGGGCTGCCGAGCAGCTGCAGGAACTGCGCCTTGATGTCGTCCGGCGCGGTGGGGCGGGCGAGGCGCGACGCGGAGTCGGCCTGGAGGGCGTCGATCCACGTGGGGTAGGAGACGGGACGGTCGTAGACGGGTCCGTCGACCGCGACCGTGCGCGGCTCGACGTCGACGATGCGCTCGCCGTGGTGGTCGATGACGAGGCGGCCGGTGTCCGTGACCTCGCCGAGCACGCTCGTCTCGACGTCCCACTTGGCGACGACCGCGAGGAAGCCCTCGAGCTTCTCCGGCTGCACGACCGCCATCATGCGCTCCTGGCTCTCCGACATGAGGATCTCCTCGGCCGTGAGCGACGGGTCGCGCAGCAGCACCTCCTCGAGCCGGATGTGCATGCCGCCGTCGCCGTTCGAGGCGAGCTCGCTCGTGGCGCAGGAGATGCCCGCGGCGCCGAGGTCCTGGATCCCCTCGACGAGGTCCTTCGCGAACAGCTCCAGGCAGCACTCGATGAGCACCTTCTCCGCGAACGGGTCGCCCACCTGCACCGCGGGGCGCTTGGTCGGGCCGCCGTCGGCGAACGTGTCGCTCGCCAGGATGGACGCGCCGCCGATGCCGTCGCCGCCCGTGCGGGCCCCGAACAGCACGACCTTGTTGCCCACGCCGCGCGCGTTGGCGAGGTGGAGGTCCTCGTGGCGGAGGACGCCCACCGCGAGCGCGTTGACGAGCGGGTTGCCCTGGTACACGCGGTCGAAGTAGGTCTCGCCGCCGATGTTCGGGAGCCCCAGGCAGTTGCCGTAGAAGCTGATGCCCGCGACCACGCCGTGCACGACGCGCGCGGTGTCGGGGTCGTCGATGTCGCCGAAGCGCAGCGCGTCCATCACGGCGACGGGACGAGCGCCCATCGAGATGATGTCGCGGACGATGCCGCCGACGCCCGTGGCCGCGCCCTGGAACGGCTCGATGTAGGAGGGGTGGTTGTGGCTCTCGATCTTGAAGGTGACGGCCCAGCCCTCGCCCACGTCGACGACGCCCGCGTTCTCGCCCATGCCGACCATGAGGTCCTTCTTCATGGACTCGGACACCTTCTGCCCGAACTGGCGCAGGTACTTCTTCGAGGACTTGTAGGAGCAGTGCTCGCTCCACATGACCGAGTACATGGCGAGCTCGCCGCTCGTGGGCCGGCGGCCGAGGATCTCGCGGATCTTCAGGTACTCGCCCTCCGTGAGCCCGAGCGCCGCGTACGGCTGCTCCTTCTCCGGGGTGCGCTCGGCCATCTCGACGGTGTCGGCGACGTGGCGGCGGGCGCTCGGTCCCTCTCCCGCGGGGTCGGTGGGGACGGATGCGGGATCGGCGTGGACGCTCACTGCGCGAGGACTCCTTCGAGGACGGACGTGAAGAGACGGAGGCCGTCGACACCGGAGCGCATGGCGGCCGGGGTGTCCGGTCCGAAGCCCTCCTCGACGGCGTGCTCGGGGTGGGGCATGAGGCCGACGACGTTGCCGCGGGCGTTGGTGATCCCCGCGATGTCGCGCAGGGATCCGTTCGGGTTGCCGCCGAGGTAGCGGAAGGCCACGCGGCCGTCGCCCTCGAGGCGGTCGAGCGTGTCGGCGTCGGCGATGAAGCCGCCCTCGCCGTTCTTCAGCGGGATGGTGATCTCCTCGCCCGGGGTGAAGGCGCTCGTCCACGCGGTGCCGGTGGCCTCGACGCGGAGGCGCTGGTCGCGGCACACGAAGGCGCCGGCCTCGTTGCGGATCAGCCCGCCGGGCAGCAGGTGCGCCTCGGTGAGCATCTGGAAGCCGTTGCAGATGCCGAGCACGGGGACGCCGCGGCCCGCCGCGTCCACGACCTCGCGCATGATCGGCGCGAAGGCCGCGATGGCGCCGGCGCGCAGGTAGTCGCCGTAGCTGAAGCCGCCGGGGAGCACGATCGCGTCCACGCCCTGGAGGTCGTGGTCGCCGTGCCAGAGCGCGACCGGCGTGGCGCCCGCGAGGCGGACGGCGCGCTGCGCGTCGCGGTCGTCGAGGGATCCCGGGAAGGTGATGACCCCGACGCGCATCAGCGCTGCTCCGCCGCGGCGGAACCGTGGGGGAGCGGGTGCGCGGCGACGTCGGTGTCGGCGGTGCCGCCGTCGGCGACCGTGTGGTCGTCGGTGACGTTGCCGGTGGACATGTCGGCCTCGGCGCTGATGCCGAAGCCGTCGAGCCCGGCGACGTGGACGCTGATGACGTCCTCGATGACGGAGTTGGAGAGCATGTCGGCGGCGAGGGACTGGACGTCGGCGAGCAGCGCGTCGTCCACCTCGCCCTCGACGGTGAGCTCGAAGCGCTTCCCGATGCGGACGCCGGTGAAGCGGTCATCGCCGAGGCGGGCCAGGGCGCCGGCGACGGCCTTCCCCTGGGGGTCGAGCAGCTCGGCCTTGGGCATCACTTCGACGACGATCGTGGGCACGATGGGACTCCGGATTCCTGGAGGCGGGTGGATGCGCTCAGCGTACCGGACGGCCGCGCCCCGCCGGGCGGGTCCGGCGGGGCGGGTGCGCGGCGGGAGCGGGCCGGTCGCGCGCCGGTCGCGGGCCGGGGTCAGCCGATCGCCTCGGGCAGCGGCTCCACGCGGTACGCGGCGTCGATGGTCTCGCCCGTGGCGGGATCCTCGAGCTGCACGCGCCAGCGCGACGCGAACTGGTCGACGCCCGGGACCATCGCGACGGTGCCCGAGATGAGCACCGTGCCGGGGATGCGGAGGCCGCGCTGCTCGAGCACCCCCAGCCAGTGGTCGGGGGTGAGGAGCGCGGCGAGCATGGAGTCCTGGATGAGCTGCTCGGCGCCCTCCTCGCCGACCCAGCCGCGCAGGTGGATCGCGTCGAGCCGGTCGCGCACGTCGGCGAGGCGCCAGGCCTTCCTGCCGAGCACGTCGGGCCCGGCGTTCTTGCTCCACGCGACGCCGTGCACCTCGAGGGCACGGTCGGTGTGGTCGCACGCGACGGTGAGGAGCACGTCGTCGTCGGTGATCACGAGGGCCCACTCCGCCTCGCCCGAGGTGCGGCCGTGCTGCGCGGGCACCGTGTCCGCCTGCGACGCGAGGTACGGCGCGACGGGGTAGAGGGCGGGCGTGGTCCGGGGCCCGGGCACGCCGAGCGCGGCCAGCTCGTCGATGTGCGCCTGCACCTCGGCCTGGTCGCGGCCCGCGTAGCCGGCGTTGAGGAGCGACACGACCTCGACGCTCGGGGTGGATCCGTCGGGCAGCTGGAATCGCAGGGTGGTCATCGGTCCTCCTGTGGTGTTTCGAGCGTGTGAAGAAATGCGGATCCGGACGCCTCGACCATGGTGCAGGGGCTCCGGTATGCCTACTGTATACAGCACACCGACCGGACGCCGGGCGGGATCCGATCGCCGGATCCGCCGCCCGGCTCCCTCACCCGAGGAGCCCCATGGCCGACGATCCCACCGCCTCCCCGACGACGACGACCGCGCCGGCGGACGGCGCCCTCGCGGCTCCCGCCGCGGCCGCGAAGCCCACCCGCCGCGAGCTCGCGAAGGCGTTCACCGCGAGCCTCACCGGCACCTCGCTCGAGTGGTACGACTTCGCCGTGTACTCGGCGGCCAGCGCCGTCGTGTTCCCCGTCGTCTTCTTCCCGTCGTCGGATCCCTACACGGCGACGATCCTCGCGTTCTCGACCTACGCGGTCGGCTACGTCTCGCGTCCCGTCGGCGGGTTCGTGTTCGGGCGGCTCGGCGACAAGATCGGTCGGAAGCCGGTGCTCGTCCTCACGCTGCTGCTCATCGGCATCGCGACGTTCCTCATCGGCGTGCTGCCGGGCTACGCGACCATCGGGCTCGCGGCGCCGATCATCCTCGTGCTCCTCCGCTTCGCGCAGGGCGTGGGAGTCGGCGGCGAGTGGGGCGGCGCGGTGCTGCTCTCGAGCGAGTTCGGGGATCCGAGGAAGAGGGGCTTCTGGTCGTCGGCCGCGCAGGTCGGCCCGCCCGCGGGCAACCTGCTCGCCAACGGCGCGCTCGCGCTGCTCACGGTGCTGCTCACCGAGGAGGACTTCCTCGACTGGGGCTGGCGCGTCGCGTTCCTCCTCTCGGCGCTGCTCGTGGCGTTCGGCCTCTGGATCCGCCTGAAGCTCGAGGACACCCCCGTGTTCAAGGCGCTGCAGGAGCGCGGCGACCGGCCGAGCGCGCCCGTGTCGGAGGTCTTCCGCACGCAGGCGCGGCCGCTGGTCGCGGCGATCCTCTCCCGCGTCGGACCCGACGTCCTCTACGCGCTGTTCACGGTCTTCACGCTCACCTACGGCGTCAACTCGCTCGGCTTCGAGCGCAGCCAGGTGCTCGTGGCGGTGCTCGTGGGATCCGCCGTGCAGCTGTTCACGATCCCGTTCGCGGGCGCCGTGAGCGACCGCGTGAACCGCCGGGCGCTCTACGCGGCCGCCGCGGTGGGCGCGGCCGTCTGGGCGTACGTGTTCTTCGCGATCACCGACGGCTCGTCGACCTTCGTTCTCGGCGTCGGCATCGTGCTCGGCCTCTTCTTCCACTCCTTCATGTACGGGCCGCAGGCGGCGTACATCATCGAGCAGTTCTCCCCGCGCCTCCGGTACACGGGCGCCTCGCTCGCGTACACGATCGCCGGCGTGATCGGCGGGGCCATCGCGCCGCTGATGTTCACGATCATCTACGAGGAGACGGGCAGCTGGGTCGGCATCGCGCTGTACCTCACGGCGGCCGTCGTGCTCACGCTCGTGGGCCTCGCGCTGGGCCGCGATTCCGACGTGTCCGAGGACGAGGAGTATGTGCGCACGGGCGCCGAGGGCGTGGCCGCGCCGGTCGTCGGGCGCTGACCCGGGGGATCCGGCTCATCCGGCGGCGTCGACGGTCTCCGGACCGTCGGCGCCGTCGTCCGTGAGGGGTGTTTCGGCCGCGTGAAGAGTCTGTTGCCGATCGCGACCGGAGCTCGTGCCGTCGTCGGGTGCGGCATACGTTCTCTGTCACCCGGGCCGGGCGCTCGTCCGGTCGCCTCCCCGGCGGCATCGCGTCCGCTGCCGCGCGCTCCCGAGAGGATCTCCGTGACCCGTCCGCTCTCCGACGACGCCCCCGTCCGCACCGTCCACTCCTTCGACGCATCCACCGGCGTGCCGCCGCAGGTCGGTCCCTTCGCGCACGCCACCCGCTGGGGCGACACGCTGTACGTGACCGGGCAGATGCCCACGGATCCCGCGACCGGCGCGCTCGTCGGCGGCGGCCCCGTGGCCGAGACCCGGCAGGTGCTGGCGAACCTCACGGCCGTGCTCGCGCACTTCGGCGCCACGCTCGACGACGCCCTCATGGTGCGCGTGTACCTCACCGACTTCGGGGACTTCGACCGCTTCAACGCGGAGTACCGATCCTGGTTCCACGGGCCCCTCCCGAGCCGCACCTGCGTCGGCGTCACGGGGCTCGCGGTCGGCGCGACCGTGGAGATCGACCTCGTCGTCGGGATCCCGGGCGGGGGGACGCGATGAGCGACGTCGTCCTGCAGTCCGGCACGGGGCCCGTGCCCGGGCGGCACCACCTGCCGTCGCGGGCCGACGAGATCCGCTGGGGCTGGCTGCCGACCGCGGAGAGCCGCGCCGTGCTGACCGTCACGTCGGGGGAGACCGTGACGATCGACACCGTCAGCCACGAGGGGATCCTCGACGACCAGGGCCGGGATCCCGTCGCGTACCTCGCCCAGTTCGGCGTCGGGCGCGACCGCGTGCTCGACGACGCCGTCGACATCGCGGCGAGCGGGATCCCGAACACCGAGGACGACGGCCCGCACGTGGTCACGGGTCCCGTGGGCGTCCGCGGGGCCAGGCCGGGCGACGTGCTGCGCATCGACGTGCTCGAGCTCGCGCCGCGCGTGCCGTACGGCTTCATCAGCAACCGGCACGGCTTCGGCGCGCTCGCCGGGGAGATGCCGGCCGACCCGCACTCGCTCGCCACGCGCGACGTCGACACGATCATCACGGGCGGATCCGTCAGCCACTTCGCCTGGGTGGAGGAGCGCGCGGGGACCCGCGTCGGCGTGATCCACGCGGGCGGCGACCGCACGCTCGCCTTCCCGCTCGCGCCGTTCCTCGGCCTCATGGCCGTGGCGACGCCCGGGGCCCGCGCCCACCACTCGGTGCCGCCGGGGCGCTTCGGCGGCAACATCGACGTGAAGCACGCCGTCGCCGGGTCGACCCTCTACCTGCCGGTGCTCGCGGACGAGGCCCTCTTCTCGACGGGCGACCCGCACTTCGCGCAGGGCAACGGCGAGGTCGCGCTCACCGCGTTCGAGGCGCCGCTGCGGGCGACCCTCCGGCTCACGACCCTGTCCGGGGCGGAGGCGCGGCGCGCGACGGGCGGGCTCGCGGAGCCGGTGCTCGAGACGCCGACCCACTGGATCCCGACGGGCATGGACGTGGACCTCGACGTCGCGATGCGGAACGCCGTGCGCAACGCGGTCGACTTCCTCGCGACGCGCTTCGACCTCGCGCGCTCCGTGGCGCTCGCCTACCTCTCGGCGGCGGGCGACTTCGAGGTGTCCCAGGTCGTCGACCAGGTGAAGGGCGTGCACTGCATGATCCGGAAGGCCGACTTCGCCGCGTGGCACTGAGGCGCCGCGCGGTGATGCGCGCGGATCCGGGTCAGGCGCGCAGCAGCACGTCGAGCGTGACGGCGAGGTGCCGGTCGATCGCGTCGCGCGCGGCCTCCGCGTCGCCCGCGGCCAGCGCGTCGACGATGCCGGCGTGCTCCTCGCACACCCGGTCCTGCCGGTCGGTGGCGCGGTAGAGCGCCTCGACCCCGACGAGGATCTGCCGGGCGCGCAGCTTCGCGTAGGTGCGGCTCATGAGCTCGCTGCCCGCCGCGTCGACGAGCAGCTGGTGGAAGCGGCGGTCGTGCTCGATGAACTCCCGGCCGCTCTCGCGCGGCGGGCTCGCCACCATCGCGCGCTGCTGCTCGAGCACCGCGCGCATCGCGTCGAGCGGCGTGCGGTCGTGCTCCACGGCGCTGGTGGCGGCGTGCCGCTCGAGCACGCCGCGCAGCTCCATCAGCTCGGCGATCTCGCGGCCCGTGATGACCGGGATGCGGGCGCCGCGCTTGGGGATCATCTCCACGAGGCCGTCGGCGGCGAGCAGCAGCAGGGCCTCGCGGACTGGGGTGCGGGAGACGCCGATGCGCTCCGCGAGCTCCTGCTCGTTGAGGAACGCGCCCTGCTGGTCCGGGTCGGTGAGGACGTGCGCGTGCAGGAACTCGTAGGCCCGCTCGCGGCCGGAGAGGGGGCTCGCCGGGGACCCTGGATCGCCCGCCCGTTCTCGCATACGCTATGTATACATCACGAGGAGGACCATGCGAGTCGCGCTAGCCCAGATCATCAGCTCCCCGGATCCCGCGGACAACCTGGCACGGATCACCACGACCGCGGAGGACGCCGCGCGGCAGGGCGCCGAGCTCGTGGTGTTCCCGGAGGCGGCGCAGCGCGCGTTCGGGAACCCGCTGCCGGAGATCGCCGAGCCGCTCGACGGGCCGTGGGCGTCGGGCGTGCGGGCTGTCGCGGAACGGCTCGGCGTCACGATCGTCGCGGGCATGTTCACGCCCGGCGCCGACGGCCGGGTGCGCAACACGCTCCTGGTCGCGCGGCCCGCGGGAGCTGAGGCGGCGGGCGCGACCTCGTACGACAAGATCCACCTGTTCGACGCGTTCGGGTTCCGCGAGTCGGACGCCGTCGACCCGGGCGAGGACGTCGCCGTGATCGAGGTCGGCGGCACGCGGGCCTCGCTCGCCACCTGCTACGACGTGCGCTTCCCCGCGCTCTTCCTCGCGGGCGCTGACCGGGGCGCGGTCGTCAGCATCGTCTGCGCGAGCTGGGGCGCCGGCCCCGGCAAGGCCGACCAGTGGGACCTCCTCCTCCGCGCCCGCGCACTCGACTCCACCACGTTCGTGGTCGCGGTCGGCCAGGGCGACCCGGCGACGCTCCCGGCCGGATCCCGCGGCCACGACCCCGCGAGCGGCGCGCCCACGGGCATCGGCCGGAGCGCCGTCATCTCCCCGCTCGGCGAGGTGCTGCATCGCCTCGGCGGCGAGGAGGAGCTGCTCGTCGTCGACATCGACCCGTCGGCCGTCGAGTCCGCCCGCGGCACGCTGCCCGTGCTCGCGAACCGGCGCCGGGGGCTCGAGCAGCAGGTCTGACGCAGGCGCCGCGTAAGACGCGCCGCGGGCCCGGTCGCCGAGGCGGCCGGGCCCGCGGGCGTCCGGCGGGTCAGCGCCCGACGGGGCCCATGTCCGCGTAGCGGTCGCCGACCGGCGTGGGCAGCGAGGAGAGGCGCGCGAGCTGGTCGGCGGAGAGCGTCACGGCGTCGGCCGCCACGTTCTCGTCGAGGCGGCTGACGCGCTTGGTGCCGGGGATCACGGCGATGTCGTCGCCCTGCGCGAGGATCCACGCGAGCGCCACCTGGGCGGGCGTCGCGTCCAGCTCGCCCGCGACGTCCTTCACGGCGTCGACGATGCGCATGTTCTGCGCGAACGCCTCCTCCGCGAAGCGCGGCGACGAGGAGCGGTAGTCGGCCTCGGACAGGTCGGCGACGCTCGAGATCGCGCCGGTGAGGAAGCCGCGGCCGAGCGGCGAGTACGCGACGAGCCCGATGCCGAGCTCGCGGAGGACCTCGAGCACGGCGCCCTCGGGGTCGCGCGTCCAGATGGAGTACTCGCTCTGCAGCACCGAAATGGGATGCACGGCGTGCGCGCGGCGGATCGTGTCGGGCCCGGCCTCGGAGAGCCCGAGGTGCAGGACCTTGCCCTCGTCGACGAGCTCCTTCATCGCGCCGACGGTCTCCTCGATCGGCACGGCCGGGTCGACGCGGTGCTGGTAGAGCACGTCGATGCGGTCGGTGCCGAGGCGCTGCAGCGAGGCCTCGACGGCGATGCGGATGCCCGCGGGCGAGCTGTCCATGCCGCGCTCGTAGTCCTCGGCGTCCTTGCCCGGCGCGTGCTTCAGGAGGCCGAACTTGGTGGCGATGACGACGTCGTCGCGGCGGCCCGCGAGCGCGGATCCGACCAGGCGCTCGTTCGTGAACGGCCCGTACGCCTCGGCCGTGTCGAAGAGGGTGACGCCCTGGTCGACCGCGCGGTGGAGGGTGCGGATCGACTCCGCCTCGTCCTGGCCCGCGCCGTCGTAGAAGGCGCTCATGCCCATGCAGCCGAGGCCGATGCGGCCGACGTCGAGGCCCGTGCCGGTGTGGATGTGCTTCATGCGGTGCTCCGTTCTCCTGCGGCCGGATGGGCCGCCTCTCGAGCCTAGGCACGCTGCCGACCGCGACGCGCCGCGTTCATCCATTGTTTTGAACGGTTCAAGGGAACTGTGCTTGACTCGACGCATGCCCACCGCACACGCGCACCACCACGCGCCGCCCCTCGACGCCGACGCCCTGCGCGTCGCGCTGCGCGAGGCGGGCCTCCGCGTGACCCGGCCGCGCGTAGCCGTCCTGACGGCGATCGACGCCCAGCCGCACTCCGACGCCGACGAGGTGCTCCGTGCGGTGAAGGGCGAGCTGCCCGGCACGAGCATCCAGGCGGTCTACGGCGTGCTCGGCGCGCTCGCGGCCGCGGGGCTCGTGCGCCGGATCGAGCCCGCGGGATCATCCGTGCGCTACGAGCGCCGGACGGGCGACAATCACCATCACCTCGTCTGCACAGGTTGCAGGACGATCGTCGACGTGGACTGCGCGATCGGGGCGTCCCCCTGCCTCGCGCCGTCCGACTCGGCGGGGTTCCTCGTGGCCAGCGCCGAGGTGACGTACTGGGGCCTGTGCCCCGCCTGCCGGACCGCATCCGCGGATCCCGGTTCCACCGTCGCGACCTAGCGGTCGCCACCGGCCCGCCCCTCGGCCGACTACCCGAGCCAGCACCTCCCCGTTCCACCGCTGACAGGAGAAACACCATGACCGACCAGAAGTACACGACCACCGACTCCGGCGCTCCGGTCGCCAGCGACGAGCACTCGCTCTCCGTCGGCCCCGACGGCGCCATTCCGCTGCACGACCACTACCTCGTCGAGAAGCTCGCGCAGTTCAACCGCGAGCGCATCCCGGAGCGCGTCGTCCACGCCAAGGGCGGCGGGGCGTTCGGCACCTTCCGCGTCACCAACGACGTGAGCGCGTACACCCGCGCCTCCCTCTTCCAGCCCGGCGCCGAGGTCGAGATGCTCGCGCGCTTCTCCACCGTCGCCGGCGAGCAGGGCAGCCCCGACACGTGGCGCGACCCCCGCGGCTTCGCGCTGAAGTTCTACACGGACGAGGGCAACTACGACCTCGTCGGGAACAACACGCCCGTCTTCTTCATCCGCGACGGCATCAAGTTCCCCGACTTCATCCGCTCGCAGAAGCGCCTGCCGGGCTCGCACCTCCGCGACCACGACATGCAGTGGGACTTCTGGACGCTCTCGCCCGAGACGGCCCACCAGGTCACCTGGCTCATGGGCGACCGCGGCCTCCCGAGCTCGTGGCGCCACATGGACGGCTTCGGCTCGCACACCTACCAGTGGATCAACGCGGCCGGCGAGCGCTTCTGGGTCAAGTACCACTTCAAGACGCAGCAGGGCATCGAGATCCTGAAGCAGGAGCAGGCCGACCAGATCGCCGGCGAGGACGCCGACTTCCACATCCGCGACCTCACCGAGGCCATCGACGCCGGGGACTACCCGGAGTGGAAGCTCGAGGTGCAGATCATGCCCTACGAGGACGCCAAGTCGTACCGGTTCAACCCGTTCGACCTCACCAAGGTCTGGTCGCAGAAGGACTACCCGCGCATCGAGGTCGGCACCATGACCCTGAACCGCAACCCGGAGAACTACTTCGCGCAGATCGAGCAGGCCGCGTTCGCACCGTCGAACTTCGTGCCCGGGATCCAGACCAGCCCCGACAAGATGCTCCTCGCGCGCATCTTCAGCTACGCCGACGCCCACCGCTACCGCGTGGGCACCAACTACGCGCAGCTGCCGGTCAACGTGCCCAAGTCGCCCGTGCACAGCTACGCGAAGGACGGCCAGGGCCGCTACACGTTCGAGTCGGCGAGCACGCCCGTCTACGCCCCCAACTCGCACGGCGGCGCGCACGCCGACCCGGCTCGCGCCGCGGAGAGCGCCGGCTGGGAGCAGGACGGCGAGCTCGTCCGCGCGGCCGCCACGCTGCACGCGGAGGACGACGACTTCGTCCAGGCCCGGATGCTCGTCAACGAGTCGATGGACGACGCCCAGCGCGAGCGCCTCGTCGGCAACATCGTCGGCCACGTGAGCAAGGTCACCACGGCCGAGCTGCGCGCCCGCGTCATCCAGTACTGGACGAACGTGGACGGCTGGCTCGGTGCGGCCGTCGCCGCGGGCCTGCCGCCGCTCGCCGGTGACGCGCCCGTCGCCGAGGCCACCCCCGGCCCGACGCGCGACGCCGAGGAGGTCGGTGTCGCTGCTCACTGAGCCGCGGCGGTGATCCGCTGATCGCGTGACACGACGCCCGTCCCCTCGGTGAGGGGGCGGGCGTCGTCGTGTCGGATCCTTCCTCTCAGCTCCAAGAAGGGAGTTCGTCGGTCCACGGATGTCCGGGAGGGAGACCTATCTCGTCGCGGGTGGCGAGCGCGTGATAGTCGACTGGAAGGAGGACGGGGGCCGAAGACTGGTCGACATCGAGAAGGTCCCAACGATCTTCGTATCGAGCGAACGCCGGGATGGAGACGCGCGATTGGTCCAAGGTGGCTCGACGCGTTCCCGGCTCGGCGCTCGGGTCGTGAAGCCAGGCCTGATGCCCGATGTAGGCGGCGGCCGCCACGTGATCACGAGGCACTATGAAGAAGCGGGGGCTCTCTCCGACGTTGGTGGGGATCGCGACGAGCACGAAGTACTCGCCCTCCTGCAGCGCTGGCTGCTGCGATTTCAACCCCAACGGCCAGGTGATGTGGTCGAAACGCGGCCCTCGAGCTGCCTTGACCTGCACCTCGATCATCCGTCTCTCCGTGCCGTCGGTCTTCACTGCGAGGATGTCCGTGCGTGCCAAGCCGTCTCGCGTGAAAGCGGGCGCCCAACCTCGTCTCGCGATTTCTGCCGCGACATAATGTTCGCCGATCGTCTTCGTCTGCTTCGTGTCAGCCATCATCCGAGGGTAGGGACGCGAATGGCAGGTGGAAGTCATTTCGAAATCGGAGGCGTACCCAGACCGAGGGGCACGTGGTCGATCACGTCTGCACGGCGTGCGTCAGGCGAGCGGCAGCTCCATCTCCAGGTCCTTCTGCGTGCGGTCGAGCGCGTACGGCACGCTGCGGCCCGTGAGGACGAAGCCGCGGCGCTCGTAGTAGGCGCGGGCGCGCGGGTTGTCCTCGTGGACCTCGAGGCGGAGGGCCCGCGCTCTCGGGCGGTCGCGGGCCCAGGCGATGATCGCGTCGAGGAGCAGGTCGGTGACGCCCGCGGCGCGGCCCCGGGCGTCGGGGGTGATGTAGACGCTCACGAGCATCACGCGGGTGGGGTCGGCCGCCACGAACGCGTTCATCGCGCCGAGCCAGCGGCCGGTCGTGCGCTCGACGGCGACGTAGGCCGTGCTCCCCGGCTTCTCCGCGCGCGCGGTGCGGGCACGCCAGTCCGACTCCGGCTGGGCGAGAGCGTGCTCGAGCGTCTCGAGGTAGGCGAGCGGGGTGTCCTCGAGCATCTCGAGGCGGAGCGCGCGGTACTCGCGCCAGTCCTCGGCGCGGAGGCGGTGGATCACGGCGTCCATCGCGCTCAGACCAGCTGCCCGTTCACGTGCAGGTCGCCGGCGGGGAACGCGTCGGCGGGCGCGGTGACGGGCAGCACCATCCAGCCGTGGTCCTGGTGCACCACCTCGGCGGCGCCGAGCAGGGTGAAGCCGCTGTAGTGGCCGGTGCGGCCGGCCAGCGGGATCCAGCCGTGGCGCGCGTAGTAGCCGGTGGTTTCCGTGCCCGTCTCGAGGAGGCCGAAGGGGACGGCGAGGCGGGCGAGCGCGTCGCGGATCCCATCGGCGAGCAGCGTGCCGAGGCCCGCGCCCTGCCGGTCCGGGTGCACGGCGACCATGCCGGTGGATCCCACGCGCAGGTCGTCCGCCGGGTCGCCCGCGCCATCGCCCACCTCGACGTGCATTCGCCGGATCCCGGCGTGCGCCACCAGCTCGTCGCCGTCGTGCACGAGGATCCGCAGCTCGGGCCGCGCGCCCGCCCAGCTCTGCGCGCCGCGGTAGCCCGCGGCGAAGTCGGGGAAGGCGCGGGCCAGGAGCGCCGCGATCCGCTCGTGGTCGGCGACGTCGAGCGCGCCCTCGCGGACGACGGAGAGGCGGGGTCCCATGGGTCGAGGGTATCGGCCGGTCACGCGGGTGTCCGGGCCCGCCCGCGGCCCGGTCGCGCGGCCCGCCCGCCCGTAGGGTGGAGCGCATGACCACCCCGCAGTCCGTCTGGCAGGACAAGCTCGGCCGCCTCTCCATCCGCTGCGTGCAGATCCTGGCGGTCCTCGTGGTCGCCATCGCGATCGTGTACGCCGCCATCTCGCTCAAGCTCGTCGTGATCCCGGTGATCATCGCGCTGATCCTCGCCTGCGCCGTGCGCCCGATGGTGCTGTGGATGGAGCGCCGCGGCGTGCCCGACGCCCTCGCCGCCGTCATCGCGCTCGTCACCGGGCTCGTGATCTTCGGCGGCGCCATCACGGCCGTCGTCTTCGGCGTTCAGAGCCAGTGGCCGACGCTCGTGAAGGCCACCAGCGAGGGCGTCGACCAGCTGCAGTCCTTCGTCGAGCAGGGCGGGCTGCCCATCGACACCGCGCAGATCGACGCGATCCGCGGGCAGGCGGTCGACTTCCTCACCAGCAGCCAGTTCGGATCCGGCGCCATCGCGGGCGTCTCCGCCGCGGCCGAGGTCGTCACGGGCGCCGTGCTCGGGCTCGTCGTCTTCTTCTACTTCGTCAAGGACGGGCCGCGCATCTGGGCCTTCCTCATCCGCCCCTTCCGCGGTCGCGGCCGGAAGCGCGCCGTGCGCGTCGGCCACGAGGGCGCCAAGGTGCTCGGCGGCTACATCCGCGGCACGGCGACCGTCGCGCTCGTCGACACCGTGTTCATCGGCGCCGGCCTGCTGATCCTCGGAGTGCCGCTGGCGCTGCCGCTCGCGCTCGTCGTCTTCATCGGCGCGTTCGTGCCGATCGTCGGCGCGACCGTGGCCGGCATCCTCGCGGCGCTCGTCGCGCTCGTCACCAACGACCTCACGACCGCGCTCATCGTCGTCGGCATCGTGATCCTCGTGAACCAGCTCGAGGGCAACCTGCTGCAGCCGGTCGTGCTCGGCAACGCGCTCAAGCTGCACGGCCTCGTGGTGCTGCTGGCGCTGACCGCCGGCACGATCCTCGGCGGCATCGTCGGCGCGATCCTCTCGGTCCCGCTCACCGCCGTCGCCTGGACCGCGTGGAAGATCATCATGGAGCCGGACGAGGAGGAGCCGGCGCCGCCGGCGTCGTCGTCGCCGGTCGAACCGGTGAAGAGGGCGGCGCGCGGGCTCACCGCGAAGCTCACGGGCCGCACCTCCTCGGCGTCGTCCCGGTGAGCGCCACCGGCGCCGCCTCCCGCCTCCAGCGCTCGCCCGGCTTCGCCGTCGCCGCACGCCTCGGGCACGCGGTCAACGGCCTGCTGCACCTCCTCATCGGCGTGATCGCGTTCCGTCTCGCGACCGGCGGCGGCGGCGAGGGCGAGGCGGACCAGTCCGGCGCGCTCGGCTCCATCGCGGGATCGCCCGGCGGCCGCGCGCTGCTGTGGGTCGTCGTGGTCGGGCTCCTCGGCCTCGGCCTCTGGCAGCTCGTCGAGACCGTGCTCGCGCGCGGCGAGGACGCGAAGCGCACCTGGGCGGCGCGCGCGAAGGAGCTCGGCAAGGCCGTCGCCTACCTCGCGATCGCGGCCACGGCCCTGCGGTTCGCGACCGGTGGATCCAGCGACTCCTCCGAGCAGACGCAGTCGCTCAGCGCCCGGCTCCTCGCGGCGCCCGGCGGCGTCGTGCTGCTGGTGATCGTGGGCCTCGCCGTCGTGGCGGTCGGCGCCTACTTCGGGTTCACGGGGGCGACGAAGCGGTTCCGCGACGACATCTCCGTGCCGTCGGGATCGCTCGGGCGCGGGATCACGGCGCTCGGGGTCGCCGGGTACGTCGCCAAGGGCGTCGCGCTCGTGGCGGTCGGCGTGCTGTTCGTCGTGGGCGCCGTGACGGCCGACCCGAGCCGTGCGACGGGCCTCGACGGCGCGCTCCAGTCGCTCGCCGGGCTGCCCGCGGGCGTCGCCGTGCTCGCGATCACGGGGCTCGGCCTCATCGCCTACGGCCTGTACTGCGGCGCTCGCGCGCGCTACGCGAAGCTGTGACGCAGCGTCCGGTCGTCGCCCTCGACGGCGTGCGGCCCGACGAGGTGCACGTGGTGCGGGTGTTCGCCGACGCGGACGGCGCCCACGGCAACGAGCTCGGGATCGTGCTCGCCTCCGCGCGCACCGACGGCCGGGAACAGGCGATCGCGCGGGCGCTCGGCTTCAGCGAGACGGTGTTCGTCGACGCGGTGGACGCCCCGGGCACGGATCCGCGCGGCGCCCGGATCCGCATCCTCACGCCCGCGCGCGAGCTGCGCTTCGCCGGGCACCCGACCGTCGGCGCCGCCTGGTGGCTGGCGTCGCGCGGCGTCCCCGTCCACCACCTGCGGGTGCCGGCCGGCACCGTGCACGTGGACCGGGCCGGCGACGAGGTGCGGGTCACCGCCGATCCCGCCTGGGGGCCGGAGTTCGCGTGGGAGGAGCATCCGTCCGCCGACGCGCTCCGCGCCCTCGACGCCCGCGCCGTGGACGCCGCCGTCGACCACCTCTACGCCTGGGCCTGGACGGACGAGGCCCGGGGAGAGCTGCGCGCCCGCATGTTCGCGCCCGCGCTCGGCGTCGTCGAGGACGAGGCGACCGGATCCGCGGCCCTCCGGCTCACGGCCCACCTCGGCCGCGACCTCCGCATCACGCAGGGCCGCGGCAGCCAGCTGGTCACGCGGCTGCTCGCCGACGGCCGGGCCGAGGTCGGCGGCCGCACGGTGCCGGACCGCGTGATCCCGCTGCCCTGACCGCGCGGCCGCCCGCGGAGGAGCAGGCCGCTAGGCGGTCGCGGTCTCCCCGTCCTCCGGGGCCGGCTCCTCGCGCGGGATGACGAGGATCTCGGAGATCCGGCGCCGGTCGAGCGCCGTGACCTGGAGGGTCACGCCGTCGACCTCGACCGTGTCGCCGACCTGCGCGAGCCGGCCGAGGTTCTCGATGACGAAGCCCGCGACCGTGTCCGACGCGGAGTCGGGGAGCTTCACGCCCGTCGCCTCCTCGAAGTCCTGGAAGTTGAGGCGGCCGTCGATGGTGCCGCCGTCCTCCGCGAGGTCGCGCGCGGCCGAGTCGGTGTCGTACTCGTCGAAGATCTCGCCGACGACCTCCTCCACGAGGTCCTCGAGGGTGACGATGCCGTCGGTGCCGCCGTACTCGTCGACGATCACGGCGATCTGGTGGCCCTCGGCGCGCATCATCGTGAGCGTCGGCAGCACGCGCGCGGTCGCCGGGAGGTACGGGATCGGGCGGAGGATCTCGGAGACGGGCCGCTCGGGGTCCGCCGCGATCGCCTGGTAGAGGTCGCGCACGTGCACGAAGCCGATGACGTCGTCGATGGTCTTGTCGACCACCGGGTAGCGCGAGTACGGCCGGTCCTGCACGTCGATTCCCGCGTCGCGGACCGTGCCGCTGCCGTCGAGGGCCGCGATCTCGGGCCGCGGCTTCATCACCTCGCTGAGCTGGCGGTGGCGGAGCGAGAGCACGTCGTCGAGGATCCGGCGCTCGTCGTCCGGGAGGCCCTCGTGGCTGGAGACGATGTCGCGGAGCTCCTCCTCGCTCATCTCCTCGCCGGTCTTGTGCGGGTCGCCGCCGAGGAGGCGCACGACGAGGTCGGTCGAGACGGAGAGCAGCCAGATCACCGGCCGCATGAGGATCGCGAAGCCGTTGAGCACGGGCGCGACGCCGTACGCGAAGCCGGCGTTGCGCTGGATCGCGAGGCGCTTGGGCGCGAGCTCGCCGAGCACGAGCGAGAGGTAGGCGATCATCAGCGTGAGCAGGAGCGTCGCGATCGTGGACGCGAGGCCGGCCTCGAGCCCCCACGACTCGAGCAGCGGGACGACGGAGGGCGCGATCGACGAGGCACCGTACGCGGCGGACGCGAACCCGGCGACGGTCACGCCGATCTGCACCGCCGCGAGGAAGGTGTTGGGGTTCCGGGCGAGCGCGGCGACCTTCTCACCGCGGCGGCCGCGGGCGGCGAGGGCGTTGAGCTGGCCCTCGCGGAGGGTGACGAGCGCCATCTCGGTGGCGGCGAACACGCCGCCGACGAGGACGAACACCACGACCAGGACGATGTTGAGGAGGAGGTCGCCGTTCACGAGCGGGTGCCGGTCGAGCGCGTGCCGGTCGGGCGGGTGCCGGTCGAGCGGGTGCTCGTCGGGTGGGCGGCGCGGAGGGTGCGGGGCGTGCCCGGGGTCGTCCGGGCGCCGGGACTGTGGCTGTCGGGAGCGGGCTCCCGGGCGGTTCTCTGCATGGATCGAGGGTAGTGGAGCAGGTGGGGAAATAGCCGGGCCGCGTGCCCGTGCCCTAGCGTCGAGCGCATGGACCAGCAGTGGATCGGATCATCGGGCTGGCTCGTGCTGGCGCTCGTCAACGCGGGGCTCGCGGAGCAGAAGGGTCGATCCCGGTGGAACTGGTTCCTCGTCTCGATCGTCCTCGGCCCGATCGCGACGTTCTTCATCGTGACGTGGGAGCGCGCGCCCGCGCGGCCCGTGGCGACACCGGGGGAGGGCCCGACGAACGGGCTCCTCGCCGTGGGGATCGGGCTCGCGGCCCTGGCCGTCGTGAGCGCGGTGGTGGCGGGGATCGGCGGGGACACCGGGATGTGGCTGCTCGCGGCCGCGCTCGCGGTCGTCGCCGCGGTCTCCCTCGTCCTGCACGTCCTCGCGCACCGGCGCTGGGCGGCGGCGCAGGCTGCGGCGCGGTCGCGGGCGGCGGCCGTCCCGGAGGACTGACCGCCGCCCACGATCCCGCGTCGGCTCAGCTCGCCGAGAAGCCGCTCGGCAGCTGCGCGCCCGCCTTCGTCACGGCGTCGACGAGGTCCTGGCCGCCGACCGTCGTGATCGTCTCCCCGCCGATGCGGAGGGTGGGCGTGCCGGTCACGCCCGACTGCTGCGCGGTGTCGGTGTTGGCCTTGATCCAGTCGACGTAGGCGCCCTTCTGCGTGCAGGAGAGCGCGTCCGGATCCGTGACGCCCTGGCCCTCGAGCCACGTGGAGAAGTCCTTCCCCGTCCACGAGTCGGTCGCGGCGGAGTGGTTCGCGAAGAGCGCCGAGTGCACGCCGGGCCACGCCGACGGATCGTGCGCGAGCACGCAGGCGGCCGCGCTGCCGGCGACCCGGCCGTAGTTCGTCACGATCTGGATGGGGTGGTACACCACGGCCACCTGGCCGCTGCCCGCGAGGCGGTAGAGCAGCGGGCCGTTCTCGGCCTCGTACTCCTGGCAGTGCGGGCACGAGTAGTCCTCGTAGACGTCGAGGGTGACGGGGGCATCGGCGGCGCCCACGCGCACGCTGTCGGGTCCCGTCGTCACCTGCGCCTGGTCGCCCGAGCCGAGGGCGACGCTCGCGTCGGCCGTGGGCGGCTGGGCTCCGGCGCTCGCCTGGTCGCGGAGGAGGATCGAGCCGCCCGCGATCGCCGCGATGAGGATCACGACGACCCCCGCGACGCCGAGCTGGGTCAGCAGGCGCCGGCGCTTGCGCTTGGCCTCCTCGATGCGCCTCTGCGCGTTGGCCTTCTCGCGGATCTCCCGGGTGCGGTCGCGGTCGGCTGCGGTCTTCTTGCTCATCGGTCCTTCTCTCGTGTGCGGGTCGGGGTGGTGCGGGGTGGGGTCGTGCGGGGTCGGGTCGTGCGCTCCGGGGGCGGGGCGCCCGGGGAGGGCGCGGGATGCGGGGCGGGCGTCATGCGGTCGGCTCCGCGCCACGATCGTGCCGGTCGATGGCCTGCAGGTTCGCGTTGTAGGCGCGCAGCTCCGCGTCGTCGTCGCGGAGGGCGGCGCGGTCGTAGCGGCGGGCGGCGCGCGTCTCGGACGTCGACCACTGCCGCACCACCATGAGCGCCACGAGCACGACGGGCAGCTCGCCCGCGCCCCACGCGATCCCGCCGCCCGCGGCCTGGTCGGCGAGCAGCTGCGCGTCCGTCTGGATGCCGAGCTGGTGCCAGAAGTCGATCGCGAGGATCGACGTGCCCGACATGATCGACAGCCCGAAGAACGCGTGGAACGCCATCGTCGCGAGCAGGAGGATCAGCCGGATCGGGTACGGCGGGCGGCGCGGCCCCGGATCCACCCCGATCAGCACGAAGAAGAAGAGGTAGCCGCTGATGAGGAAGTGCACGCACATCAGCAGGTGCCCCTGGTGGGTGTTCAGCGACCACTCGAACCAGCCGGTCCAGTAGAACGCGACCAGGCTGCCGGCGAAGACGACGGCCGCGACGACGGGGTGCGTCACGAGCGCCGAGTAGCGGGAGTGCGTGGCCGCGAGCACCCACTCGCGGACGCCGCGGCTGCCGTCCCGCCGGGCGGGGACGGTGCGGAGCAGGAGCAGCACGGGGGCGCCGAGCACGAGCAGCGGCGGCACGTACATCATCAGCAGCATGTGCTGGATCATGTGCGTGCTGAAGTGCACGGCGCCGTAGACGCCGGGCCCGCCGCTGGTCGCGTAGACGAGGAGCGCGCAGCCGGCGAGCCACGGCACGGTGCGGGCGGGCGACCACGCGTCGCCGCGGACCCGCAGCCGGCGCACGGCCACCAGGTACAGGCCGGCCAGCACGACGGCCCCCGCGAGGAAGAGGTAGTCGGGATGGAACGAGGCCAGCATCCGCTCGGTCGTCACCGGGTCGGGGAACGTGAAGCCGATGAGCGAGGCGCGCGGATCCACGTCGGCGACGGAGGTCTGCGGGACCGGCGGCGCGCTCCGGCTGAGCGCCACGGACACGCCCAGCGCCACGGACATGGCCACGACCTCGCCGACCGCGAGCCGGAGGAACGCGGTGCGGCGGGTCGCGTCGCGGACGAGGCCCGGGATCATGATGCGGCGGTGCGCCCACCCCGCGAGGCCGAGCCCCACGAGGAGCGCCGTCTTGAGGAGCAGCAGGACGCCGTACGCGGTGGTCACCAGGTCGAGCGGGCCGCCCAGTCGCAGTGACGCGTTGATGATCCCGGAGAGCGCGACGGCGACGAACGCCCACCCGGCGAGCGTCGAGTAGCGGCGGACGACCGCGGGCAGCGCGCCCCGCACGTGCCGCTGGAGGAGGATCACGGCCACGAGACCGCCGGCCCAGACCGTGACGCCGATGAGGTGGATCCCGAGGCTGTTCACCGCGTTCGCGTGCTCGTAGGTGCCCGCCGCGTGGCCGGAGAGCGAGAGCGGCAGGAGCGCGAGGAGGGCCGCTGCCGCGGCGATGCCGATCCCCGTGACGCGCTGGGTCCACATCGTGACGCCGAGCACCACCGCGATGCACGCCAGGGACGCGACGAGCGTCTGCCCGAGCTCCAGCCGGGTCGTGAAGTAGGCGAACTGGCCGCGGAAGGTGGGCGACGTGAGGGGCACGCCGATCACGTTCGCGCCCGAGAGGGCGAGCACGGCGAGGCCGGCGGCCAACCACACGGCCGCGGCGCGCGACGCCCAGCGGGTGGCCTTCCACTGCGCGAAGCTCGCCATGCCGGCCCGCTTCGTCTGCCCGGGGAGGGCGAAGGCCGCGACCACGAGGAGGCCGATGGTGACCGCGGCGGCGGCGTCGTGGATCACGCGCGCGACGGGCAGGCCGTACCGGACGACGTCACCGGGGTCGACCAGCAGGGTCGTCGTCGTGGCGCCCGTGAACAGGGCGCTGAGGAGCATCACCGCGACGGCGAGCGGCAGGCACAGCCAGAGGAGCGCCGATCGACCCGAGACGCGCGGCAACCGCAGCTGGGCGGTGCGCGTCTCGAACGCGATGTCGTCGAGGTCGTCGGGCGCGGGGGCGCGGCGAGCGTCGGCGGTGGTGGGCAGGGGGGAGTTCGGGGGCACGGGGATCCGTCCGTGAGGCGCGCCGGTAGGGCGCGGGCGGGGCCGGTCGCGTGATCGCGGCACGGCGGAGGCGCGTCGGACGACGCGGGACGCCGCGCGGCCGCCTCGGGCGGACGCGCGGGGGCCGGGCGCGAGCTGCTCGCGCCCGGACGGGCTCGGATCAGGCGGCGGCGGGCGGGCCGCGGCGGGGCATCGACGACAGGGCGACGCCCGTGTCCGGCAGGCCGGGGTGCCAGGCGGCGGGCACGCGGTGGCGGAGCTCGACGGCCGGGGAGGCGAGGAGCGCCACCGCGTGCAGCATTACGACGAGGGCGGTGCGCGCGAGGGCGACGAGGTCCCAGAAGGCGCGCTCGCCGAAGCGGAGGGCGACGCAGGTCACGGCGACGGCGAGGACGTGGGCCGCCCACATGCCGGGGCCGTGGTGCATCCCGGCCATCGCGGCGGCGTCGGCCGCGCCTCCCGCGGCGGTGTCCGCGGCGGTCCCGGTGGATCCCGCGGATCCCGCGGCCGTCGTGAGGACGTGGCCGCCCATGCCGTGGTGCCCGCCGACCATCCGGGTGCTCGCGGTCGTCGCGGCGCCGACGGAGAAGAGGAGGTGGAACGCCCCCTGGCTGAACGCGACGGCGATCGCGAGCCGCAGGACGGAGAGGGTGCGTCCGGCGAGGAACGTGCTGACCGGGAGGGCGAAGGCCGCGGCGATGACGACGCCGACGACGCCGGGAGCCTCACCGCCGCCGGCCATGTGCGAGACCGCGGCGACGAGGATCGCGACGCCGGACGTCACGACGCCCCGCGCGACGCGCACGCCGCGCGTGCCCATCACCTCGGTCCCGCGCTCCATCGCCGTCGAGCCTACGCGGTGCATGCTGCGGGACCGCGGGGACGGGGGGACCGGGCGGTGCTGGCTCGCCTCTAGCGGTCGCCGCCCGGCGGGGTGCCGCCGGGGCCGCCGGAGCCGCCGGCGCCAGCGCCGCCGCCGGGCGCGGATCCCGCTGTCGGGGTCGTCGCGGTGTCGACGCGCGCCGTGAGCGCGACGCGGTAGCCGGCCGTCGCGTCGCCCGTGGTCGTCCCGAGCTGCAGCCCGCCGCCGTCGTCGCCGAACACGCCGTCCGAGTCGAGGGAGACCTGCGCGAGGGCCGCCGTCGATCCGGCGTAGGCGGGGAGCGCGTAGACGGTCGCGCACGCGTCCTCGGGCAGCGCGACCTGCGACGTGGCGACCGCCTTCGCGGCGTCGGTGATGTCGTCCACGGTCGGGTAGACCTCGAAGTGGACGTGCGGCCAGCGGCCCGTGTAGCAGGCGGGGAACACGGACGTGAAGGACACCGTGCCGTCCGAGCCCGCGACCTGCACGCCGCGCAGGTAGGTCTCCTCGGTGATCCCGTCGGAGTACATCGAGTAGCCGCCCGCGGCGTCGCAGTGCCAGACGTAGACGGCGGCGCCCGCGAAGGGCACGTCGCCGCCCGCCGTGTCGAGGATCGTGAGCGTGAGCGCCATCGGGACCCCCGCCGCGGTGGTGCCGCCGTCGAGGCTCGAGCGGATGTCGCTGCGGACGATGCCGGAGCGCTCCAGGACGTCCGGCCCGTTGGATCCGTCGCCCGGGTACGGCCCCGCCGTCTCGTCGGGGATCTCGCCCGTGGTCGCGGCAGCGCCCGCCGTGTCGCCGGCCCCCGTCGCCCCGGTCGTGCAGGCCGCGAGCGCGACGGACCCGATGCCTGCCCCGAGATAGGCGATCACGGCCCGGCGGCTGAGCAGCGTGCGCAGGTCGAAGCCCGCGCCCTGGTCGACCACCTCCTCGTCGGCGCGGGCGAGCAGCCGGCCCTCATAGGCGGGGCCGTCGGGCGTGCGGTCGGGTTCGGGGATGCGGGTCACGGGTGCGTACCTCCTGGTCGGGCGCCCCGGCGGTCGGGACGGGACCACCGTGCCGGGCGCTCCGATGGGCCGGCCATGGCGATCCGATGAGCCGGCCCAGAGCCGCGCCCGGGCCCCGCCCGTCAGCCGCGCAGACGCGGGTAGGCGGCGAGCGTCGGCACGTGACGCGCGCTCGTGAGGAGGAAGCGGTCGGCCACCCCGCGCACCGGCCGGGACGCGGCCACGCGCATGGCGCCGCGCAGCGCCTTCTGTCCGAACGCCGAGGACGGGTGCGTGAGCCGCGCGCCTCCCGACGGCAGCCCCTGCGCGCTGTCCGCGTAGCGCCGCAGCTGTCCCTCGTAGCGCGCGAACGCGGCCGCGAAGGTGTCGCCCGGATCCGCGAGCGCGCGTCCCAGCTCGCCCGCGAGCACGTGCGCGGCGACGAGCGAGAGGGTCGTGCCCATACCCGTGGGGCCGGATCCCCAGGCCGCGTCGCCGAGGAGCGCGATGCGCCCCTTCGACCACGTCGAGACGATCACCTGCTCCATGCGCTGCGTGTAGAACTCGTCCGGGCGCGCCTGGAAGCCGTCGAGGATCCGCTCGACCTGCCAGCCCGTGTCGCGGAAGCGCGCGCGGAGCACCGTCATCTGCGCGTCGAACGGCAGCTGCTCGAACCCGGACGGCTCCGATTCGAACGACAGGCTCGCGCGGATCGTGCCCTCGTCGTCGGGGCGGATGGTCGCGTTCCGCGCGCCGCGTCCCGTGAGGAAGTCCCAGTGGTCCGTGTCGCCCGCGATGCGGTCGATCGTCCCGTAGGCGATGCTCACGCCGTGGTCGCGGAGGGTGGTCTCCTCGGCGAACGCCAGCCGGCGCGTGCGGGAGCTGCGGCCCTCGGCGACGAGCAGCAGGTCGTAGCGCTCGTGGGATCCGCTGGCCAGCTCCACGTCGACGCCCGTCGCGTCCTGGCGCACGCCCGTCACGAAGTCGCCGTAGCGGAGCTCGACGTCGTCCCGCACGAGGTCCACGAGGATCCCCGCGAAGCGGCCGCGCAGGATCTCCACCTCCGCCGTCGGCCCGTCCGTCCCGACGGCGCGGGGGAACGTGGCGACGACGCGTCCGTCCTCGTCGACGAAGCGCGTCCCGTCCTCCCCGGTGAGGTTCGCCATGACGACGTCCTCGATGCCCATGCGCCGGAGGACGTCGCGGCCGAGGCCCCGCACGTCGATGTTCTGCCCGGCCTGGCGCTGCTCGGTCGAGCGCTCGAGCAGGGTCACGTCGAAGCCCTCTCGGTGCAGGCCCCAGGCGAGGGCCGGTCCGGCGATGCTGGCTCCCGTCACGAGGACCCTCGGGCGGTGGTGGGCGGTGTCGGACATGGATGATCTCCTCGTGTCGTCGAGCTGGCCCGTGATCCCGGGCTCGAGTAGACTCTATGGCGTAGATGCTTCACAGTGAAGTAATCCCGGAGACTCGGAGGATCACGACATGTCCCACACCATCGCGATACCGGGCGACCGGTCCGACGTGCTCGAGCGGCTGCGGGACTACACGACCGCGTTCGACGAGTCGGTGCGGCAGCTCGCCGCGGCGGTCAGGCTGCCGACGACGGATACGACGGCGCTGGCCGAGGTGATCTGGGCGGAGACCGCGGGCCGGGCGCTGTCCCCGGCCCGCCTGTCGGAGAAGCTGCACTTGACCTCGGGGGCCACGACCGCGCTCATCAACCGGCTCGAGGGCGGCGGACACCTCGAGCGGAGCCGCGAGAGCGCCGACCGGCGGGTGGTCACGCTGCGGGCGACCGCCGCGTCCCGGGCGCGCGTGATGGCCGTGCTGCAGGGCGCGCAGGCCGACGTCGACCGGGCGCTCGACGGGTTCACCTCCGCGCAGCTCCGCACGGCGGCCGCCGTGGTGCGTGCGGTCGCGGAGGGGACCGAGGCGGGCACCCGCGGGATGGCGGGCGACGGCGCGACGCCGGCCTGAGCAGGACGGGCGCCGGGTCAGCCCGCCGAGACGCAGGGGCTGTCGCAGCCCGCCGCGCGCTCGCGCGGGAGCCCGCTCCGGCGATCCTGTCCGCGCGCCTGCTCCTGTCCGCGCGCCTGCTCCCGCTCGCGCGCCCGCTCCAGCAGCGACACGTGCAGGTACCCCGCGTACCCGCCGGGCGTGCGCCCCTCGCGGCGGCTCGACGTGAGCACCTCGCCGTCCGCCGATGCCGTGATCCGCGCGTCGAGCGCCCGGAGCCGGCCCACCAGGTCGACGTCCTCGTGCTCCGCGACGGCCGGGAAGCCGCCGGCCGCGACGTAGGCGTCCGCGCGCACGCCGAGGTTCGCGCCGTGCACGTGCCCGTTGGCGTGGCCGGGCACCCGCGTGGCGCGCCAGGCCGCGACCTGCGCGGGGCTCAAGGCGTCGAGCTCGGGGCGGACCGTGCCGACGACCACGTCGGCCCCCGCGTCCGCGAGCTCGAGCTGGCTCGTGATCCACGCGGGCGGCACCGCGGAGTCGGCGTCGGTGCACGCGATCCAGTGCTCGGCGTCGTCGCCCTCCCAGCCGGCGCGCGCCGCGTCGACCCCCTGGGCGCGCGCGGCGCCCACGCGCCCGGCCGCGCTCTCGATGACCTCGACGCCCGCGGCGCGCGCCACCTCCGCGGTGCGGTCCCGGCAGTCGTCGGCCACGAGGATCACGCGCACGCGCACCCCGGCCGCGCGCGCCCGGGACGCGGCGACCTCCACGGACGCGAGGCAGCGGCCGACCAGCTCCTCCTCGTCGCGCGCCGGGATGACGACCGTGACGGCGCGGATCCGCAGCGTCGGCTCGACCCCGACCGCCGCGGCCGAACCGCCCGTCACCGCAGACCCGTCCGGGTCGCGACCGACCGCGGATCCGCCGACAGCACCTCGAGGAGGAAGTCGTCCTCCTCGTGCCGCATCAGCACGTGCAGCCCGGGGACGGCGGCGAGCCGCGCGTGCACCTCGTCGCCCGTGCGCTGGAAGTCGCCCTCCGGGTGCCGCCAGTGGCACGCGACCAGGGTGCCCGCGGCGCCGAGGGCGTCGGGCAGGGCGGCGAGCACGCGGTCGAACGCGGCGTCGTCCAGGTAGTAGCCGACCTCGCTCATCACGACGAGGTCGAAGGCGCCGGCCGGCCAGTCGGCACCGACGTCGCGCACCTCGAGGCGCACGTGCGGCGCGTCGGCGAGGCGCGCACGGGCCCGCTCCACCGCGGTCGGCGCGACGTCCACGGCCAACAGCTCGTCCGCGCGCTCGGCGAGGCCCGCCGTCGTCACGCCGATGGAGCAGCCGATCTCGAGCGCGCGCCCGTAGCGCTCGTCGGGCAGGGCCGCGAGGGTGGCGAGGCGCTTGCGGCGCTCGTACCAGCGGGTCTGGACGCGCCACGGATCCTCCGCGCGGGCGTAGGCGGCGTCGAAGCGCGCGGCGGCGGTGGGCGACGCGGGCGCATCGTCGCCGACGATCAGCACCTCCCGGTCGCGGTCGACGTGCTGGAGGAAGCCGGGCTGCAGCACCGCGCGGTCCTCGGGGGCGTCGGAGAGCGGATCCACCTGGCTGGCGTGCGCCCGGATCGCGGCGCGCTTGGCCTCCCGCGCCCCCGCGTCGAGCGGCAGGGAGCGCATCGCGGCCCACGGCACGCGCGCGTCGTCGGGGGTCGCCCAGTGCCACATCCAGACCGGGTACTCGACGAGCCGGATCCCGCGCTCGGCCGGCAGCGCGCCGACCAGCTCGGCGACGACCTCGCCCGTGACGCGGTGGTCGCGGTGCCCGTCGCCGCGCCAGGGAGCCGCGACCCACGTGCCCGGCGCGACGTCGGCGAGGAGCGCGGCGAGGTCGTCGCGCACCGCGTCGCGGCGCTCGCGGATGCCGCCGTCGGGGTGGCCGAGGAGCACGAGCCGGGCGTCGGGCGCGACCGCGTCGAGGGCCGCGCGGGCCTCGACCCGGCGGACGGCGACGAGCTCGTCGGGCGTGCGCGTGGGGGATCCGGGGTGCGATGCGGCGCCGTCCGTCACGATCGCGAGCGTCACCGGCACACCGCGGGCGGCCGCGGTGGACATGAGGCCCGCGGCGCCGATCGACTCGTCGTCGGCGTGGGCGGAGACGACGAGGAGCGCGCTGATCCCGGTGAGGTCGGGCGCGGGGAGCGCGTCCCAGCGCGGATCCGCGTCCCACGCGTCCGCGTCCGTGCCGGGCTGGCGGGCGTCGAACGCGACGCCCGTCGAGGTCACCGCAGCGGGCTCCGTCGAGGCAGCGGACGCCGGGGCGGTCGGCGCCGGGGCGTCCGCGTCCTCCGCCTGCCGCCGCGCCGTCTCCGCGAGCGCCCCACCCAGCGAGGCGTCGTCGCGCTCGGCGTGGTGCTGCCGCACGTACAGCCCGAGGTCGGCCACGCGCTTGGCGTGATCCGCGTCCTGCGCGAGCGGGGCCGGCCCGAGCGCGTGCGCGACGTGCGTCAGCGTCTCGTCCACCGCCCGGGCGACGACGGCGCGCACGCGCTTCGCGAGCAGGCGCCCCGCATCCCCCGAGGCTCGCCCGCCGTCGACCAGCGAGGCCGCCTCCGCGAGGGACGCGCGCGCCCCGTCGAGCGCCGCGTCGACCGCGCCGAGGTGCATGAGCAGCAGGCGATCGGCGCCCTCGCGGGACGCCGCCCGCAGCAGCGTGCGCGCCAGCCCGACCGCGCCGCCGTACCAGCAGGCGGCGACCTGGATCCCGCCCCAGTGGAACCCGGGCCGCTCGAGGTACCAGCCGGGCGCGCCCACGCGTCGGGCCGGCACGTCGCGCATGCGGAGCGGCCCGCTCGGGACCTCCACCAGCCCGCGGGCGACCCAGGCGCCGGGCACCACCTCGACGCCCGGGTGCCGGAGGTCCACCGCGAAGAGGCCGCGCGAGCCGTCGTCGATGGCGGCGGTGATGAGCGCATGCGTCAGCGACCCGGCGAGCGAGCACCAGGGCTTCGTGCCGGACAGCAGCACGGCGTCGGATCCGCCGGCGTCCGCCGCGGCCGTCAGCGGATCCCCGCCGCCCTCGGCCGCGAACACGCCCCACGTCCTCCGCGCGGAGCCCTCGGCGGAGTCGTCCGTCCGCGCGTCGCCGGAGCCGGAGCCGGAGCCGTCGCCCGCGGCGTCGCGCTCCTGGTCGAGGATCGCGAGCGCGTCGAGGTGCGGCTCGACCGTCCGGGCGATGCCCAGGTCGGCCGCGGCGAGGGTCGCGAGCGCCTCCCAGAGGTCCGCCGTGCCGCCCGCGCCCGGCCGGGCCCCCTGCTCTCCGAGCGCGACGGCGAGCTCCAGCGCCCGCTCCGTCGTCCAGCCCGATCCCGGGGGCGTCGCCGCGAGCGCCCGGCGCACGAGCACGACGGCGGGCCCGGGGGCGTCGTCGCCCGGCGGCACCGCGCCGGACGCGAAGCGGACGCGCGGCGGTTCGTGCGCGTCGGGGGCGGATGCGGATGCGGGCAGGGGACCGGATGTCACGGGGTGGGGCGCCAAATCGTCGAGGGACCGGCCGGGCGGGGCCCGGTCGTCCTTCGAACCTACAAGCGCCGGCGGCCGGCTGTCGGGTCGGCGACGCCCCGGGCGGATGTGGCAGGCTGGCCGCCTCGGATCCCCCGGCCACGCGGGTGTGGGACCCTGGCGTCAGGGCTGGAGCGTGATCCGCACCGCCCGCGCACGACAGAGGGGACCACCATGGACCAGCACGCCGACCCGCACGCCCACGAGCCCGCGACCGAGGGCCCGGCCGAGCAGCCCACGCCCGAGGCGGTCGAGGAGTTCGAGCGCCTCGCCGTCCTGCGCATGGGCGGCCAGGACATCGAGGGGGCCCTCGACGAGCTGCCCGACGCGGACGCCCGCGAGGTGGCCGAGGTGGCCATCGACCGCGTCGTCCGCGGCTACGACCACCTCTAGGCGGATCGGCCGGGGCGTCGAGCGCCCACCCGCCTACCGCCCGGTGAGCCGCGCGATGAGCTCCCGGTAGCGCTCCGCCGTCCGCTCCACGATCTCCTGCGGCAGCACGGGCGGGGTCCCGGTGCGATCCCAGTTCGCCGCCAGCCAGTCGCGCACGATCTGCTTGTCGAAGCTGTCCGTCCGGTTGCCGGTCGCGTACGCCTCGGCGTCCCAGTAGCGCGACGAGTCGCTCGTGAGCACCTCGTCCGCCAGCGTCGTGATGCCCGTGCGCGGGTCGATGCCGAACTCGAACTTGGTGTCCGCGAGGATCACGCCGCGCTCCTCGGCGATGGCCGACGCGCGGCGGTACACGTCCAGGGACAGGTCGCGGAGGCGCGCCGCCTCCTCGTGCCCGACGAGCTCCTCGGTGCGTGCGAAGGTGATGTTCTCGTCGTGCTCGCCCTGCGGGGCCTTCCAGGCGGGCGTGTAGATGGGCTCGGGGAGGCGATCGCCCTGCGCGAGGCCGGCCGGCAGCGGGATGCCGCACACGGTCCCGTGCCGCCGGTACTCCTCCCAGCCGGATCCCGCGAGGTAGCCGCGCACGACGCACTCGATGGGCAGCATCTCGAGCACGCGGCAGAGCATGGAGCGGCCCCGCACCTGCGCGGGGATGCCGATGCGGTCGAGGGTGTCGCCGTCGACGAGGTGGTTCGGCACGTCGAGCCGGTCGAACCACCAGAGGCTGAGCTGCGTGAGGAGCTCGCCCTTGCCGGGGATCCCCGGCTCGAGCGCGAAGTCGTAGGCGCTCACGCGGTCGGTCGCGACGACGAGCACGTGCGGCTCGCCCTCGAGCGCGCGCTCCTCCGTGTCGTCGACGGCGGGGCTGAACAGCTCGCGGACTTTGCCCGAGTACGCGTGCTCCCAGCCCGGCAGGTCCCAGTCGGCGGCGTGGCCCGCGGGCGTCCCGGCGCTCATCGGATCACCTGCGCGGCGATGTCGGTGCGGTGCTGCGACCCGTCGAGCGACAACCGCCCGACGGCCTCGTAGACGCGCGACCGCGCCTCCTCGAACGAGGGCCCCGTCGCGACGACGCTGAGCACGCGCCCGCCGGTGGCGACGAGCCCGTCCTCGGACTCGGCGGTGGCGGCGTGCGCGATGCTCACGCCCGGGACGCCCTCCGCCTCCTCGACGCCCTGGATGACGCGACCGGTGCGCGGCGCCTCCGGGTAGCCCTCGCTCGCGACGACCACGGTGACCGCGACGTCGTCGGAGAACTCCGGGCGCGCGACGCCGGCCAGCTCGCCGGACGCCGCCGCGAGCAGCAGCCGCGAGAGCGGGGTGACGAGGCGGGGCAGCACGACCTGCGTCTCCGGATCCCCGAAGCGCGCGTTGAACTCGATGACCCGGATGCCGTCCGCGGTGAGGATGAGCCCGCAGTAGAGCAGCCCGATGAAGGGCGTCTGCTCCTCCGCGAGCTTCCGCACGGTGGGCAGCGCGATCGTGTCGATGACCTCGTCGACGAAGCCGGCCGGCAGCCACGGCAGCGGCGAGTACGCGCCCATGCCGCCCGTGTTCGGCCCCGCGTCGCCGTCGCCCAGCCGCTTGTAGTCCTGCGCGGGGGAGAGGGGGAGGACGTCGTGCCCGTCGGAGAGGAGGAAGAGGGACACCTCCTGCCCGGCGAGGAACTCCTCGACGAGGACGGTGCCCTGGCCGAGGTAGTGCCGGGCGTGCTCGAGGGCCAGCGTGCGGTCGGCCGTGACCAGCACGCCCTTGCCCGCCGCGAGGCCGTCGGCCTTGATGACGTAGGGGGCTCCGTACTCGTCGAGCGCGGCCTCGACCTCGTCGAGGGTGCCGGCCTGGGCGGCGCGGCCCGTGGGCACGCCCGCCTCCTCCATGATGCGCTTGGCGAAGGTCTTGGATCCCTCGAGCGCGGCGGCCGCGCGGCCCGGCCCGAAGACCGGGATGCCGCGCGTGCGCAGCGCGTCGGCGACCCCGGCGACCAGCGGCGCCTCCGGCCCCACCACGACCAGCTCGACGCCCTCCGCGAGCGCGTGCTCCGCGACGACGGCGGGGTCGTCGATGTCCATCTTCACGACGGGCACGACGCGCGCGATGCCGGCGTTGCCGGGCGCCGCCACGATCTCGTGATCCGCGTCCTCCCGGAGCAGGGCCGTGACGATGGCGTGCTCGCGCGCACCGGAACCGAGTACCAGGATCTTCACGCCCCCACCCTATCGACGCCGACCCCGCCGGACCGGGCCCCTGGGGGCGACGGCGGGTGCGCCGATGCCGCGCTCCGGGCGGTGAGCGGAGGGTGGGAGGCCGACCCGCCGCGGGTACGGCACGGGTCGGCTCCCTGCCCTCTCCGGCGTTCTTCGGGTCCGCCGGCGGGCGCATCGTCCCTGCCCTCCCGGCGCCGGGGGAGGCGACGGGAGGGAGGGCGTCCAGCCGTGCCGAGCGGGTCGTCTCACCGCGGGGCACTTCCATACACGGTAATGGATGTCCCCCAAAGCACGGACCCGTCGCGACGCCCCAGTAGGAGGGACGCGGCGCCCCCGACGGGTTGCCCCACCACGCCTCTGGCATCCTGGGACGATGGCCAAGGCGCGCATCCACCCCACCGTCGGACAGCCCGCCGTGCGGGCGGCGCTCGCCCGGGGCGCCGACGCCGACCGGGAGACGCGGGCCACGGCCGTGCGCTTCCTGCTGCAGTCGCTGGCGGATCTCGCGCCCGGCGGCACCGTCGAGGTGCGCGTCCCGCCTTTCGGCGCCGTCCAGTGCATCGAGGGCCCCGGCCACACGCGCGGCACGCCCCCCAACGTCATCGAGACCGACCCCGCCACGTGGATCGCGCTCGCCACGGGCGGCACCACCTGGGACGCGGGCGTCGAGGCGGGCGCCGTCCGCGCGTCCGGGCTCCGGGCCGACCTGCGGGGTCTCCTCCCGGTGCCGTGGGAGCTGCCGGCCGACCGCTGAGCGCCGCCGCGGTTCGTCCCGCGTCCGCGGCGCGGGGGATGATGGACCCATGACCGACGCCCGACCCCAGCCCGACGACGCGCGCCGCACCGAGGTCCTCGTGCGGCGGTCCCCCCGCTACTTCCGATTCATGGGCGTCGGCGCCGTCCTCGGGATCATCGTGGCCATGGTCCTCACGCTGACGTTCCCGCCGAACCCGGAGTTCTCCGAGGCTCAGGTGCTCGCGTTCCTCGCGCTGTTCGCGGTCGTCCTCTTCGGGGGGCTCGCCGCGTTGCTCGCGCTGGTGCTCGACCGCGCGGCATCCCGCCGATCCCGCGTCCTCACGGCCGAGCGCGAGCGGGGCGAGCCGGGCGCCTGATCCCGCGCCCGCCCGCCGGCCGCCCCGACGCGCCGATCAGCTGAGCTGCGTGCGCTCCAGCCAGGACAGGTACTCCGGCGTCACGTTGCCGGTGATGTACTCGCCCGTGAAGCAGCTCATCTCGAGGTCCTCGACGCCCGTCGACCCCTCCATGATGGCGTCGCGCATGTCGGCGACCTCCTGGTAGATGAGGTGGTCGGCCCCGAGCTCCTGGGCGATCTCCGGGATCTTCCGCCCGTGCGCGATGAGCTCCTGCCGCGACGGCATGTTGATCCCGTACACGTGCGGGTAGCGCACGGGCGGGGCGGCGGAGGTGAACGTCACCTTGTTCGCGCCGGCCTGGCGGGCCATGGTCACGATCTCGCGGCTCGTCGTGCCGCGCACGATGGAGTCGTCGACGATGAGGATGTTCTTGCCCTGGAACTCCGAGCTCATGGCGTTGAGCTTCTGCCGCACCGACTTCTTGCGCTGCGCCTGGCCCGGCATGATGAAGGTCCGGCCGACGTAGCGGTTCTTGTAGAAGCCCTCGCGGTACTCGATGCCGAGCGTCTGCGCGACCTGCATGGCCGACGGCCGGGACGAGTCGGGGATGGGCATGACCACGTCGATGTCGCCCGCGGGGCTGTGCTCCGCGATGGTCGCCGCGAGCCGGTTGCCCATGCGCAGGCGCGCGTCGTAGACGCCGATGCCGGACATGACGGAGTCGGGCCGCGCGAGGTAGACGAACTCGAACGCGCACGGGATGAGGCGCGGCGCCGGGTGGCACTGGCGCGCGTGCATCTCGCCGTCCATCGTGATGAAGACGGCCTCGCCGGGCGCGACGTCGCGCACGATCTCGTAGCCGAGCGACTCCATGACGAGCGACTCGCTCGCGACGACCCACTCCATCCGGCCGCCCTGGAGCTCGCGGCGGCCGAGGGTGAGCGGGCGGATGCCGAACGGGTCGCGGAACGCGAGCATGCCGTGGCCGGCGATCATCGCGATGGACGCGTAGGAGCCCTGCACGCGCTCGTGCACCCGCTCGACCGCGGTGAACACCTGGTCGGGGTCGAGCGCGAGGCCCGAGACCTGCGACTGCAGCTCGTGCGCCAGCACGTTGACGAGCAGCTCGGTGTCCGAGCTGGTGTTGGTGTGGCGGCGATCCACGTGGAAGAGCTCCTGCGCCAGCTCCCGCGTGTTCGTGAGGTTGCCGTTGTGCACCAGCACGATGCCGTAGGGCGCGTTCACGTAGAACGGCTGCGCCTCGTCCTCGTCGGCCGCGCTGCCGCGGGTCGCGTAGCGCACGTGGCCGAGGCCCATGGTGCCGAGGAGCGATCGCATGTCGCGGGTGCGGAAGGCCTCGCGGACCTGGCCGCTGAGCTTCTTCACGTGGAAGGTGTTGCCCTCGGCGGTGGCGATGCCGGTGGAGTCCTGACCGCGGTGCTGCAGGAGCAGGAGGCTGTCGTAGACGAGTTGGTTGACGGGTTCGGACGATACGACGCCGACGATGCCGCACATGCTTCGGCTGACTCCTGAAGAGTAGAAGAGGTGGGGGAGAGGCCAGTGTCCCACACGGGAGCGACGCGCCCGGCCGCTACCCTGTACGCGTGACCACCAAGAGCTCGTATGCAGAGGCCGGCGTCGACACGGAGGCCGGCGATCTCGCGGTCCAGCTGATGAAGGAGGCCGTGTCCCGCACGCACGGCCCCGAGGTCATCGGCGGCTTCGGCGGATTCGCGGGGCTGTTCGACGCGAGCGCGCTCACCCGCTTCCGCCACCCGCTCCTCGCGACCTCCACGGACGGCGTCGGCACCAAGGTCGCCATCGCGCAGGCGATCGACAAGCACGACACCATCGGCCAGGACCTCGTCGGCATGGTCGTCGACGACATCGTCGTGGTCGGCGCGCGCCCCCTCTTCATGACCGACTACATCGCGTGCGGCAAGGTCGTGCCCGCGCGCATCGCCGACATCGTCGCCGGCATCGCCCGGGCCTGCTCCGACACCGGCACCGCCCTCGTCGGCGGGGAGACCGCGGAGCACCCGGGGCTCCTCGGGCCGGACGACTACGACGTCGCCGGCGCCGCGGTGGGCGCGGTCGAGGCCGATGCCGTGCTCGGATCCGAGCGCGTGCGCGACGGCGACGTGGTGCTGGCGCTCGCCTCGAGCGGCCTGCACAGCAACGGCTTCTCGCTCGTGCGCCACATCCTCAGCGTCGCCGGGATCGGCTTCGGCGACACGTCGGCCGAGCTCGGCGGTCTGGTCGGCGAGGTCCTCCTCGAGCCGACGCGCCTCTACACGACGCCGCTGCTCGACGTGCTCGCGCAGCCGGCGCTCGGCGCCGGCGTGCACGCCATCAGCCACGTCACGGGCGGCGGCATCGCCGCGAACCTCGCGCGCGTGCTGCCCCGCGGGTCCTTCAGCGAGCTCGAGCGCTCCACGTGGTCGCCGCCCGCGGTCTTCCGCGCGCTCGCCGGCATCGCGGGCTCGACGCTCGAGAGCGCGGAGGGCACCTGGAACCTCGGCATCGGCATGATCGTCGTGGTGGACGCGGCCGCGGCCGACGGCATCGCGCGCGCCCTCACCGCCGCGGGGATCTCCACCTGGGAGGCCGGCCGCGTGACGATCGGCGACGCCCCGGCGGGCGCCGGGTTCGAGCAGGGCGCCAAGGGCGTCGACGGCGGGGCCGTGCGCCTCACCGGGCGCTACCGCGACTGATCCGCGTCGCGCCGCGCGACGGCCTTCGTGCGTCCGGCCCTCGCGAGTCGGCGTCGGGCGCGTCCGACGCACGCGGATGCGGGCGCACATGAGCGGACCCGCCTCGCGAGGAGGCGGGTCCGATGCTCATCCGGCCGGGGCCGGATGGGGGATCACGCGCGCTTCTGCTCGTCGCCCGGGACGTAGGCGTCCGGCTCGTCGGCGTACTCGTCCCACTTGGCGGCCTCGGCCGCGTACTGCTCGTCGACCGCCCCGTGGGTGGTCAGCTCGCGCTCCAGCTGCGTGTAGTCCACATTGGGACTGAACGACTTCAGCTCTCGCGCGATCTTGGTGTGCTTAGCTTTTTGACGGCCGCGCCCCATGCGAGACCCCCTCACGACTCAGGCCCCGACGGGCGGTGACAACGCTGGATGCAGCGGACAGGGATTGGAGAAAACCTAGGGGCTACCCTAACATGTGGCCCTCGTCGTCCCGGGCGTGTCCTCCCCGTGCGGGAGCGCGCAGGCGCATCGTACGACCTCGTCGCTGGGCGGCCATGCACCGGGGAGCGGGCGCTAGCCTGGTCGTCCCATGAGCTCCGAACCGGCAGAGACCCAGGTCGTGGTCATCGGTGCCGGACAAGCGGGTCTCTCCGTCGCGTACCACCTGCAGCGGCTCGGCCTCCGCATGGGCGCCGACGCCGTCGTGCTCGACCGCGGTCCGACGACGGGCGGCGCATGGCAGCACCGGTGGGCGGCGCTCCGCTTGGGATCCGCGCATCGCGTGGCCGACCTCCCCGGCATGTCCGAGCTCGGCATCTCGTTCGCGACGGCCGACCGTCGCCTGCCGGCCCGCGACGTCGTCCGTGACCACTACGCCCGCTACGAGCAGCACTTCGACCTGCGGGTCGCCCGCCCGGCGGAGGTGCGTGCCGTGGTCGACGCGGACGTGCCGCCGCCCGTCGCGGGGCGCCGTCGCGCGGCGCATCCGTCGGACTCCGCGCGTCCGCTCCTCGTGCGCGCCACCGACGGCGACCGGGTCGCCCGGCTCGTCGTCAACGCCACCGGCACGTGGGGCGCGCCCTTCATCCCCTCGTACCCCGGTCTCGCGACGTTCCGCGGCCGCCAGCTGCACACGTCCGGCTACCGCGCGGCGGCGGATCTCCGCGGGCTCCGCGTGCTCGTCGTGGGCGGCGGCACCTCCGCCATCGGCTTCCTCCTCGAGCTGGAGGGGGTGGCCGCGCGCGCCATGTGGTCCACGCGGCGTCCCGTCGACTTCCTCGAGGCGGGCCAGCTCGACGTCGAGGCGGCCGTGCGCGCGGTTGATCTGCAGGACCGGGCGGCGCGCGCGGGGGAGGCGCTCCCGAGCATCGTCAGCGGCACGGGCGTGCCGCGCACGCGGCGCATCGTCGCGGGGATCCAGCGCGGGGTGCTCGCCAGCCGGGGCCCCATCGCGCGCTTCGAGGAGGACGGCGTCGTCTGGGCGGACGGCGGGCGCGACCAGGTCGACGCGGTGATCTGGGCCACCGGGTTCCGGCCGGAGATCCGGCACCTCGCGCCGCTCGGCCTCCGGGAGAAGGAGGGCGGCGTGCGCGTCGAGTCCGGGGTGTCGGCCCGGGATCCGCGGGTGTTCCTCGCGGGCTACGGGCCGCAGGCGTCGACGATCGGCGCGAACCGCGCCGGCCGGCGCGTCGCCCGCCAGGTCGTCGCCGCCCTCGGCTGAGGCGGCGCATCGCCCCGACGGCCACCGCGGATGAGGGGCGTGGGGGCCGGCGCCGTCCGCGGGAACTCGCGGCGCGACCCCCACGTCCATCCGGACCTCACGGGTCGGCCCGGACGTGATCCGACCGGGGCAGGGTGCGGCGTCATCGACGCACCCGGCCATCCGGTCGACCCGCACGACCTCTCGGGGGAAGAGTTCGTGCACCAACGACTCTACCGCCGTGTCCTCCTTTTCGAGGACATGGGATCTACGGCGTCCGGCGTCCGCTCGTGTGCTTGACGGGCGTGGTCGGCGGCGGGCCGGGGCGTCGCGAGACCGGGCGCACGGGCTCGCCCCGGCGGTCCTGTCCGGGCACCGGGCGCGACCGCCGCCCGTAGATGAGCTCCGACGAGTCGAGCAGCCACGGCACGAGCGCCAGCGTGACGCCGTGCACGAGCAGCAGCTTCTGGCGGATCCGCCGGGCCTTGTGGTTGTGCAGCAGCGTCTCCCACCAGTGCCCGACGATGTAGACGGGCGTGTAGACCGTGATGATCTCGCTGCCGTGCTCCGCACGACGTGCCTTCAGGTACTTGATGAGCGGGAAGCTGATGTCGCGGTACGGCGAGGCGACGATGCGCAGCGGCATGTCGATCTCCATCTCGATCCACTGGCGCTCGAGCAGCTTCGTCGCCTCGTCGTCGATGGAGACGTGCACCGCCTCGATGCTGTCGTGGTCGGCGGCGATCGCGTAGTCGAGCGCCTTGAGGACGGGCTTCTGCATGCGGCCGACGAGCACGACCGCGTGGTCGCCCGTGGATCCGAAGACGGTGATCGGGTCGACCTCGATCTCCTTCTCGACGTCGCGGTAGTAGCGGTTCACGCCGAGCATGAGGAGGAACAGCACCGGCATGATCGCGAAGACGAGCCACGCGCCGTGCGTGAACTTGGTGATGGTGACGACGATGAGCACGAGCGCGGTGAGCAGCGCGCCGAACGCGTTGATGGCGAGGCCGCGGATCACCTCCCCGCGGTTCGCGCAGCCCTCGCGGAGCATGCGGGTCCAGTGCACGACCATGCCGGTCTGCCCGAGCGTGAACGACACGAAGACGCCGATGATGTAGAGCTGGATGAGCTGCGTGAGGTTCGCCTGGTAGACGACGAGGATCAGCGTCGCGCCGAGCGCCAGCAGCAGCATGCCGTTGCTGTAGACGAGGCGGTCGCCGCGCGTGAGGAGCGACTTGGGCGCGTAGGCGTCCTTGGCGAGCACGGAGCCGAGCAGCGGGAACCCGTTGAACGCGGTGTTGGCCGCGAGGAGGAGCACCGCGGCGGTGGTCGCCTGCAGCAGGTAGAACATCACGCTGCCGTTCCCGAAGGTGGCGCCCGCGACCTGCGCCATGAGGCTCTTCTGCGGCTCCGTGGCGCAGCCGGTCCAGCCGATGAGGTCGCAGGGGTGCTCGCCGTAGTGCACGCGCGCGATGAGCGCGAGCGTCGTGAGGCCGACGAACAGCACGATGGCCGTGCCGCCCATGATCACGAGGGTGGCCTGCGCGTTCTTGACCTTGGGCGTCCGGAACGCGGGCACGCCGTTCGAGATCGCCTCGACGCCCGTGAGCGCGGAGCAGCCGCTCGAGAACGCGCGCAGCAGCAGGAGGATGAAGGCGACCTGCGACAGGCTCGGCGTCGCGACCGTGTAGGAGGCGGACTCCGCGACGGGCGGGTCGCCGAGCGCCGTGCGGACGAGGCCCACCACGATCATGAGGCCCACGCTCGCGATGAAGAGGTAGGTGGGCACCGCGAAGGCCTTGCTCGACTCGCGCACGCCGCGGAGGTTCACGGCCGCGAGGACCGCCACGAAGAAGACCGCGATCTCGACGCGGAACGGGGCGATCTCCGGGACCGCGCTGATGATGTTGTCGACGCCCGATGCCACCGACACCGCCACCGTGAGGATGTAGTCGACGAGGAGCGCGGACGCGACGACGAGGCCGGCCTTCTCGCCGAGGTTCTTGTGCGCCACCTCGTAGTCGCCGCCGCCCGACGGGTAGGCCTTGATGAGCTGCCGGTAGCTGAGCACCACGACGACCAGCAGGATCACGACGCAGGCCGCGACCCAGGGCGCGAAGCTCAGGAACGCGAGGCCGCCGAGCGTGAGGATGAGGAGCAGCTCCTGGGGCGCGTAGGCGACCGAGCTGAGCGGGTCGCTCGCGAAGATGGGGAGCGCGAGGTGCTTGGGGAGCAGCTGGCCCTCGAGCTTGTCGCTGGCGAGCTTCTCGCCGATGAGCAGCCGCTTGGCGGGACTGCTCTCGGGAGCCTGGGGGTCCGGAGTCACGAGCGGCCACGATACATGGCGACGCGCCCGGGCCGCGACGGGGCTGGGCGCGCCCCGTGACCCCGCTGGATCCCCGTCGCCCCGCGGACTACCCGACCGTCGCGACCGGGCCGGTGGGGACGGGGCCCGCGGGGTCGTCCGGGGCGGCGCCGCGCGTGCGGCGGCGGGGTGCCCGGGCGGGCACGGGCAGGTCGAACAGGGGGAGGGTCCGCTGCACGATGGGCCCGATCAGCAGGGCGAACGCGAGCGTGCCGACCCCGACGTCCCCGCCGAGCGCCCAGCCGACCGCGAGCACGACCAGCTCGATGCCGACGCGCACGCGCCAGACCGGCCAGCCCGTCCGGCGGTGGATCCCGGTCATGAGGCCGTCGCGCGGGCCGGGCCCGAAGTGCGCGCCGATGTAGAGGCCCGTCGCGAGGCCGAGGAGCACGAGGCCGGCGGCGAAGAGCGGGATGCGGATCCCGAGGCTGTCGACGGCCGGCACCACGGCGAGCGCGACCTGCGCGCTGTAGCCGACGAAGACGACGTTGAGGACGGTGCCCCAGCCGGGACGCTGCCGGATGGGGATCCAGAGCAGCAGCACGAGCGCGCCGACGATGTTGGTGACGACGCCGAACGGCAGGTCGGTCTGGATCGCGAGGCCCTGGGCCAGCACGTCCCACGGCGAGACGCCGATGGCGGCCTGGAGCATCATCCCGATGGCGAAGCCGTAGAGGAAGATGCCGATGGCGAACTGGACTGAGCGTCGGAGCATGTGGGAGATCCAATCGCGTCCGGGGGTTGCGGGACAAGAGGCCAATCGACAGGCTGTGGCCTCATGACGCTCGCCGGATCCGCTCCCTCCATCGTGCTCGGCCCGGCCGCCCTCACCGCGCTGCTGGGGGAGTGGGCGCGACCCGGGAGCCCGGCGTACCAGGCGCTCGCCGACGGCATCCGCCGCCTCGTGCTCGACGGGCGCGTGCCCGTGGGCGCGCGCCTCCCCGCCGAACGCGAGCTCGCGGCCGCGCTCGGCCTCAGCCGCACCACCGTCGCGGCGGCCTACGCGGCGCTGCGCGCGACCGGCCACCTCGTGAGCCGACGCGGTTCGGGCAGCGTGACGCGGATCCCGCGGAGCGCGCCCCGGGCGGAGGCCGACGGGCGCGAGGTCGCGGACATGAGCCGCGCCGCCGTGCCCGCCGCTCCCGCGCTCGCCGACGCCGCGCTGCGCGCCGCGGCCCGGCTGCCCGCGCACCTCGACGGGCACGGCTACGACGTCGACGGGCTGCCGGAGCTCCGCGAGGCGATCGCGGCCCGCTACCGCGCGCGGGGCCTGCCGACCGAGGCCGAGGACGTGGTGGTGACGGTCGGCGCCCAGCACGCGATCGGCCTCCTCGCCTCCGTCCTCGTGCACCGCGGCGACCGCGCCCTCGTCGAGCAGCCGAGCTATCCGCACGCGATCCAGGCGCTGCGCGACGCCGGAGCCCGGCTCGTCGGGGCGGGAGTCGGCGCCGGAGGCTGGGACGAGGACGTGCTCGAGCAGACGATCCGCCGCACGCGGCCCGCGCTCGCCTACCTCATGCCGGACTTCCACAACCCGACCGGACGGACCATGCCCGAGGACCAGCGGGCGCGGGTCGTGGCGCTCGCCGAGGCGCACGGCGTGACCGTGATCGCGGACGAGACGACGGCCGAGCTCGACATCGACCGGCCGACCGCGCATCCGCCGCTCGCCGTGCACGGGTCGCCCGGCGCGGTCGTGCTCGTCGGGTCGGTGGGGAAGACGGTGTGGGGCGGGCTCCGCGTCGGCTGGATCCGCGCCGGCCGACCGCTCCTCCGCGAGCTGGCGCGGGCCCGCTCGGCCCGGGACCTCGGCACGCCCGTGCTCGAGCAGCTGGTCGTGGCCGACGTGCTGGGCGGGATGGACGGGATCCTCGCCGAGCGCGGGGCGCGGCTCCGCGAGACGCGCGACCACGTCGAGGCGGAGCTCGCCCGGCGCTTCCCCGGGTGGGAGGTCCCGCACGTCGACGGCGGGCTCGCGGTGTGGGTCGGGATCGGGGCCCCCGTGAGCACGGAGCTCGCGCTGGCCGCGCGGTCGCGGGGGCTGGCCATCACGGGCGGGAGCCGGTTCGGGCACGACGGCGCCTTCGAGCGGTTCCTCCGGATCCCCATCACGTCGCCGCCCGCCGCCACCGACCGCGCGCTCGACATCCTCGAGGACGCGTGGGGCGGCCTGGCGCCGGTGGCGGGGCATGAGCACGACGTGGAGGACCGCTCGATCCTCGTGTGAGGCGCCGTGGTTGGGGACGCCGCCGACGGCGATGGCGCCCCGGGCGGTAGCGTCCAGGCGTCCGCGCGACCTCTCGCGAGCGGCATGCGTCCCTCTCATCCCGGGTCGACGGGTACCGCTCCCGCGGAGCGTCGCGAATCGCCCGATCCTGGAGGAAGAACACCATGCGCATCCGTCCGCGATCCATCCCCGCCTCGCCCTCGCCGTCCGCCGCCGGCCGCTCCCGTCACGCGTACGCCGCGCTGGCGCTCGTGGGAGGCCTCGCCGCCGCCGGTCTCGCGGTGCCGTCCGCCGCGTCGGCCGCCGACGCCTCGACCGGCGCGTCCGTCGTCGTCCCCGCGTCCGTCGACCAGGCCGCCGCCGCCGCGCACTGGACGCCCGCCGCCCGCGCCGAGGCCCTCGCCGCCGACGCCTCGACCGCCGCCGGCCCGGCCTCGGCCTCGCGGTCCGCGATCCTGTCCACGTCGGCGGACGCGACGGCCACGGCCGGCGCACCGGTCCCCCACCCCGACCAGCCGTTCGTCGGCGTGCTCTTCTACGTCGCGGGCGGGCGCGACCACGCGTGCACCGCGAGCGTCGTGGACACCCCCACCGGCGACACGATCGCGACCGCCGCCCACTGCCTGGCCGACCGGCGCACCGGCGCCGCGACCACCCTGGCCACCTTCATCCCCGGTGCCCAGGGCGCCACCGCGCCGCACGGCATCTGGCCGGTGCGCGTCGCGGCCGTCTCCTCCGCCTGGACGGCGAGCGGCCGCGCCTCGGACGACGCCGGGTTCGCGCGCGTGAGCGGTCCCGCGGGCGAGGTGCTCGCGGCGTCGGTGGGCGCGGCCGAGCCCGTCTTCGGAACGCCCCTCGTGCCGGCGACCGGCCAGGCGCCGAGCCTGGCGATCCTCGGCTACCCGACCGCCGGATCCGCCACGGCCGCGCTCGAGGCCTGCGAAGGCCGTCCGCAGCACGCCGCCGGCGGTGAGACCTCCCTGCCGTGCGCGCTCGGGAAGGGCGCGGCCGGGGCCCCGGTGCTGACGTTCACCGGCGAGCAGCACGCGGTCGTCTCGCGTACCTCCGCGGGGCACGGCGTGCTCCTCGCCGCGTGGGGCGCCGAGGCGCAGCGCGCCTTCGCCTCGCTCCAGGGGCGGTAGCCGACCCCTCGGGCGGCGGTCCGGTGTCCGGCGAGCGCCGGACACCGGACCGCCGCCTGGGGATCGCCCTTCGTGCACGAAGGAGTTGGGCGGGCGCGAGCATACTGAACCGGTGACCATCGACCTGCCTCCCATCAGCCGCTCCTACATCAGCCGCCCGTACCCGCTCGGCGCGACCGTCGTCGCCCGCGACGGCGGGCTGCCCAGCGGCCTCAACGTCGCCGTGTACTCCGAGACCGCGGAGGCCGTCGAGGTCTGCGTCTTCGACGAGTCCGGTGCCGAATCCCGCACGCGCCTCTCCGAGCGCACCGGCCACGTGTTCCACGGCCTCGTCGAGGGCGCCGGCATCGGCACGCGCTACGGCCTCCGCGTCCACGGCGAGTGGGATCCGTCCCGCGGGCTCCGCCACAACCCGGCCAAGCTCCTGCTCGACCCGTACGCCATCGCGATCGAGGGCCACCCCACCTGGGGCGAGGACGTCTTCGCGCACACCTTCGCGGATCCCTCCGCCATCAACGACGCCGACTCGGCCGCCTCGATGCCCCGCTCCGTCGTGGCCGACCGCCGCTTCGACTGGGAGGACGACGAGGCCCCGCGCACGCCGCTCGACGAGACCGTCGTCTACGAGGTGCACGTGAAGGGCTTCACGCAGCAGCTCGAGTCGGTGCCCGAGGAGATCCGCGGCACGTACGCGGGCCTCGGGCACCCCAGCGCCATCGAGTACCTCACCGACCTCGGCGTCACGAGCGTCGAGCTCCTGCCCGTGCACCACTTCATGCAGGACTCGCACCTCGAGGAGAAGGGCCTCCGCAACTACTGGGGCTACAACTCCATCGGCTTCCTCGCCCCGTACTCCGACTACAGCTCCGCGGGCGACGGCGGAGCGCAGGTCGCCGAGTTCAAGGAGATGGTGAAGGCGCTGCACGCCGCCGGCCTGGAGGTGATCCTCGACGTGGTCTACAACCACACTGCCGAGGGCAACCACATGGGCCCGTCGCTGTCGCTCAAGGGCATCGACAACGCCTCCTACTACCGGCTCGTGGAGGGCGACGAGGCGTCGTACTTCGACACCACGGGCACCGGCAACAGCCTCAACGTCGGCCACCCGGCGGCGCTCGCGCTCATCATGGACTCGCTGCGCTACTGGGTCGAGGAGATGCACGTCGACGGCTTCCGCTTCGACCTCGCCACGACGCTCACGCGCCAGGACGGCGACGCCGAGCTGCACAGCGCGTTCCTCACGCTGATCCACCAGGACCCGGTGCTCGCGCCCGTGAAGATGATCGCCGAGCCGTGGGACACCGCCGGGTACCAGGTCGGCGGCTTCCCCGCCGACTGGTCGGAGTGGAACGGGAAGTTCCGCGACGACGTGCGCGACTTCTGGCACAGCGGGCAGAACGTGCTCGGCGCGCTCGCCCAGCGGATCACCGGCAGCCCGGACGTGTACGAGTCCGGCCGCCGCTCGCCACTGTGCAGCGTGAACTTCATCACGGCGCACGACGGCTTCACGCTCGCCGACCTCACGTCCTACGACGAGAAGCACAACGAGGCCAACGGCGAGGACAACAACGACGGCGAGAGCGACAACCGCTCGTCCAACGCCGGCGTGGAGGGGCCGACGGACGATCCCGAGATCACCGCGATCCGCGACCGCCAGCGCCGCAACATGCTCGGCACGCTGCTGCTCTCGTCGGGCGTGCCCATGGTCCTCGGCGGCGACGAGATCGCGCGCACGCAGGGCGGCAACAACAACGCGTACTGCCAGGACGACGAGATCTCGTGGTTCGACTGGGCCAACGCGGACCGCGACCTGCAGGACTTCACGCGCAAGCTGATCCGCCTGCGTCGCGGCAACCGGGCGCTGCGTCCCATCTGGTTCCGCGGCGACGACGTCGAGGGCGCCGAGGAGGCCGTGCGCTTCATCCGCGCCGACGGCCAGACGCTGAACCCGGAGGACTGGACGGACCCGAACGCCTTCAGCATCGGCGTGATCATGAAGGGCAAGGACAGCGACGCGTTCTTCGTGGCGTTCAACGCGGCCGAGGGGCCGGTCGAGTTCCAGCTGCCCGAGGGGATCGGCGTCTCGTGGCACCTCGCCATCTCGTCGGACGCGGAGCAGAACACCGAGGAGGACGCGACGAGCATCCTCGTGCGCGACCGCTCGTTCACCGTGTTGCGGGCCGCGCGCTCCTAGCCGCACCCGCACGACCCGCCGACGCGCCCTCGGGAGACCGGGGGCGCGTCGCCGCGTCCGGGCCGGGCGCCGCGCGGGCGTACCGTGGGGATGCCCCGTTTCCGCTCCCGGGGAGATCGGACCCCGTGTGACGTCATCGCCCGACTCCCGGCCGCCGTCGACCCGGACGCTCGACCTCGAGGCCGCGATGCGCGCGAGCGTGGGACTCCTCGTGCCGCTGGTCGTGCTGCTCGCGATCGACCGGCTCGACCTCGCGCTCTACGCGTCGTTCGGCGCCTTCACCGGCCTGTACGGGCGGAACGAGCGCTACCGGCTGCGGCTCGCGAGCGTCAGCGCCGGGGCCGCGATGATGCTGGTCGCGATCTCGACGGGCGTGCTGCTCTCGCTCCTCGACGCGCCGCTCGGGCTCGAGGCCGTGGGCCTCGCGATCGTGCTGGGCGGGGCGTCGCTCGTGTCGACGGCCATGAGCCTGGTGCCGCCGCATCCGCTCTTCCCCGTCTTCGGGCTCGTGGTGTGCGCGGCCGTGCCGGTGGACGCGGCGCAGGCGCGCGACGCGCTGCTCACCGCCGTGGCCGCGATCCTGTTCTCCGCCGGCGTCTGCATGTCCGGCTGGCTGCTGCGCCGTTGGGCGCCGGACGCCCACGCGCATCGCTTCCGGGCGCTGCCGCGCATCCCCGTGCGCGACGCCGACGTGCACCGCGATCCGGCCACGTGGACCGCGGTGGTCGCGAACGTCGTCGGGGCGCTGGTGGCGGGCGCGGTCGCGGTGGCGCTCGGGCTCGGGCACCACTACTGGGCCGTCGTCACGCTCGTCGCGGTGCTGCCCGTGGTGCGCGGGCCGCTGTCGTTCACGCGCGTGGCGCACCGGGTGCTCGGGACGCTCGCCGGGTCGGTCGTGGCCGCGGGGATCCTCGCGCTGCACCTGCCCGCCGGCGGCGTGATCGCCGTGGCGGTGACCTGCCAGTTCGCCGCCGAGCTCGCCGTGGGGCGGAGCTACGGGCTGGCGCTCGTCTTCATCACGCCGCTCGCGCTCGTGATGGGCGGCCTCGGCCGGACGCTGCCGGTGCTGCCGCTCGTGGCCGACCGGGTGGTCGACACGGTCGTGGGCGCGGCGGTGGGCGTGGTCGTGATCCTCGTGCTGCGCGCGCTGGCGGCGCGGCGTCAGCGCCCGGCGGCGGGGACGGCGTAGCGGCGGACGAGGCAGAGGATGCCGCCGGTCAGCGCGAGCGCCGCGACCGCGCCGGCAAGGAGGGCCCGCCGACCGAGCGCCTCGTACTCGGGAGAGGTCGCGGTGCCGAAGTCGGGCGAGGGCAGCTCGTCGACGAGGACGGCGCTCTGGACGAGCGCCACGGCGGCCAGAAGTGCGGCGGACACGAGGATCGCGACGCAGAGGACGGCGCCCGCGACCAGCAGCCGGTCGCGGGAGCGACCCGGGCGGGTGGATGCGGCGGCCATGGCGCGACGGGCCTAGGGGAGGACCGTGGTGCTCCAGCCGTACAGGCGGCCGTTCGCGCCGAAGACGTTCCAGCCGCCGGCGCAGGTGACCGTGGCGGGGTCGATCTCCGGCGGCCACCACGTGTCCTCGATGGTCGGCATCTGGAGGTCGGTGCAGCCGCCGGGGGCGGGCGCGGCCTGGCCCGTCTGCACGGCGACGATGCTGCCGGCCTTCGCCTCGGACTTGGTGCGGATGAGGGTGCCGTCCGACGGGATCCACGTCGGCATGCCCGTGCCGAGCGCGGTCTGGGCGTCCGCCGTGGTCGCGTAGATCTCGGTGGTGGGCGAGGTGAACTGCGCGCTGGCCCCGCATCCGGACAGGAGCGCCGCGCTCGCGACGGCGGCCAGGACGGTGAGGGTCGGTCGATGCATCCCCCTAGTGTGCCTCGTCAGCGGCGGCGGCGGATCCGGATGGGGCCCTTGGCGGTGGAGGGATCGACGACCGACCCCTTCTGGGTGATCTCCACCTCGCCCGCCTCGACCAGCCGTCGGGCCGCGCGTCGGGCCGGCTCCATGAGGTCGCGCCAGTCGTCGGGCGACTCCGCGCGGGCGACCTCCGACGGGCAGATCGTGGCGCCGCCGGCGCGGTGCGCGAGGAGGTCGAGGATCCGACGCTCGAGCCGCGCGTCGACGTCGGTGACCCCGCGGCGACGGCACGCGTCGCTGCAGTAGCGCACCTCGTCCCAGTCGCGCTCCCACTTCTTGCGCCACTCGATGGTGCGGCCGCACGAGGCGCAGGTCTTGGGCTCGGGGACGCGCTCCTTCGTGCTCGATGCCCGGTGTGCCATCCCTCCAGCATGCTCCGTGCGGAGGGGCGACGGCGGGATGCGGTGATGCCATACTGAAAACCCGGCGCGAGCGGGGATTTCCCGACGCCGGATGCGATACTTCCCCCACGGGGCGGGTTCCCGGTGCGGGCGATCAGCGGTCCGAGCGACCGCCGCACCCGCGGCCCGCATCGCACAAGGAGCACCCCCTGCATCTCCTCTCCGTCTTCAGCCTCCGCAACCGGGCCCTCATCGCGCTCATCACGATCGTCATCGGCGTGTTCGGCGGCATCGCGCTCACGACGCTCAAGCAGGAGCTCATCCCGTCGGTGACGTTCCCTCAGCTCGCGGTCGTCACGGCGTACCCGGGCGCGTCGCCCGCGGTCGTGGACACCGACGTGTCGACGCCCATCGAGCGCGCGATCCAGGCGGTGCCGGGCCTCGAGTCCTCCACCGCGACGTCGCGCACCGACTCGTCCGTCATCTCGGCGTCGTTCACCTACGGCACCGACCTCGCGACGGCCGAGCAGAAGATCGACCAGGCCATCAACCGGATCCGCACGACCCTGCCCGACGGGATCGACCCGGTCGTGATCGCGGGCAGCATCGACGACCTGCCCGTGATCCAGATCGCCGTCACGAGCGACCTCAGCCCGCAGGACCTCACGGCCGCGCTCGAGCGCTCGACGCTCGGGGACATCCGCAAGCTCGCGGGCGTGCGCGACGCGAGCCTGCTCGGCACGGTCGGGCAGCGCGTGGTCATCACGCCGGATCCCGCGAAGGTGCAGGCGGACGGCCTGACGAACCAGGCCATCCGGGACGCGCTCGACGCCAACGGGAAGCTCCTCCCCGCCGGCTCGGTGACGGAGGACGGCACCACGCTCTCGGTGCAGTCGGGCACGCGCCTCGGATCCACCCAGGACCTCGCCGCGCTCCCGCTGCTGGGCGCGGCCGGCGGGCGTCAGCTCACGATCGGCGACGTCGCGACCGTGGAGCTCGGCCAGGATCCGACCACCGGCATCTCGCGCGTCGACGGCCAGCCGTCGCTCACCATCGCCGTGACCAAGACGCCCGCGGGCAACACGGTCGACGTGTCGCACCTCGTCACCCAGCTGCTGCCGCAGCTCTCCGACGACCTGGGCAGCGGCACGAAGTTCACGGTCGTGTTCGACCAGGCGCCCTTCATCGAGCAGTCGATCTCGAGCCTCACCACCGAGGGCCTGCTCGGCCTCGTGTTCGCGGTGCTCGTGATCCTCGTGTTCCTGATGTCGATCCGGTCGACGATCGTCACGGCGATCTCCATCCCGGCGTCCGTGCTCATCACCTTCATCGGGATGCTCGCCTCGGGCTACACGCTCAACATCATCACGCTCGGCGCGCTGACGATCGCGGTCGGGCGCGTGGTGGACGACTCGATCGTGGTGATCGAGAACATCAAGCGGCACCTGTCCTTCACGCCCGACCGGCTCGACGCGATCCGCGCGGCCGTGCGGGAGGTCGCGGGCGCGGTCACCGCGTCGACCGCCACGACCGTCGCCGTGTTCCTGCCCATCGCGCTCGTCGGCGACATCACGGGGGAGCTCTTCCGGCCCTTCGCGCTGACCGTGACCATCGCGCTCGCCGCGTCGCTGTTCGTCGCGCTGACGATCGTGCCGGTGCTCGCGTACTGGTTCCTGCGGCCGGAGGGGGAGTCGCGTCGGTCGCGCCGGAAGGCGGCCGCCGCGGCGGCCGCCGAGAGCACGCGCACGGGCGCGCACGCCGCCGTCCGGGGATCCGTCGACGACCGCGGGCGATCGGGCCGGCGGGCGCGCGGATCGCATGCCGCGGACGGCGAGAGCGGGGTCGAGGGCATCGGCGCCCCGACGCGCCTCCAGCGCGGCTACCGGCCGATCCTCGCGTGGACGCTGAAGCACTCGGCGGTGACGCTGGTCCTCGCGATCCTCGTGCTCGGCGGCACGGTCGCGCTCATCCCGAGCATGAAGACCAACTTCCTCGGCGACAGCGGGCAGAACACGCTCACCGTCTCGCAGGAGCTGCCGAGCGACACGAGCCTCGAGGCGCAGGACACCGCGGCCACGAAGGTCGAGCAGGCGCTCATCGGCGTCTCCGGCGTCGACACGGTGCAGACCTCGATCGGGTCGGACAGCACCTCGCTCACCTCGGCGTTCGGGGGCGGCGGCGGGATCACGTTCGCGCTCACGACCGACGCGGACGCCGACCAGGACGCCATCCGCGAGCGCGTGCGCACCGCGGTCGACGGCCTCACCGACGTGGGCGACGTGTCGCTGGCGGCGGCGTCGGGCGGGTTCTCCTCGAGCGACATCACCGTGGAGATCACCGCCAACGACTCCGACGACCTGAAGACCTCGGCCGACGCGGTCCTCGCGGCCGTCACGGACATCCCGTCCATCGAGCAGGCCACGAGCAACCTCTCGGAGACGCAGCCGTACATCGCCGTCACGGTCGACCGCGCCAAGGCCGCGGCGGCCGGGCTCAGCGAGCAGGCGGTGGGCGGCATCGTGACGGCGAGCCGCCTGCCGGCCGCGGTCGGGCAGGTCGTCATCGACGAGAAGACGCTGTCGATCTACATCCAGGACCCGGACGCGGCCCAGAGCCTGCAGGGGCTGCGCGACTTCCGGATCCCCACCGCGCGCGGATCCGTGCCGCTCAGCGACCTCGCGACCGTCGAGGTCGCGGACGGGCCCGCGACCGTCACGACCACGGGCGGGTTCCGCAGCGCGACCGTGAGCGCGACGCCCGGCAGCGACGACGTGGGCTTCGCGTCGTCGGAGGTGTCGCAGGCCGTCGCGGGAGTGCAGCTGCCGGCCGGCGCGCAGGCCTCGCTCGGCGGCGTCGCGTCGCAGCAGTCCGACGCGTTCGGGCAGCTCGGGCTCGCCGTGCTGGCGGCGATCCTGATCGTCTACATCATCATGGTGGCGACGTTCCGGAGCCTCATCCAGCCGCTCGTGCTCCTCGTCTCGGTGCCGTTCGCGGCGACCGGCGCGGTGCTGCTGCAGGTCGTGACGGGGATCCCGCTGGGCGTCGCGTCGATCATCGGCCTGCTGATGCTCGTGGGCATCGTGGTGACCAACGCGATCGTGCTCATCGACCTCGTGAACCAGTACCGGGCACGGGGCATGGCGCTCCGCGAGGCGATCCTGCAGGGTGCCGGGCGACGGCTCCGCCCCATCCTGATGACGGCGCTGGCGACGATCTTCGCGCTGCTGCCGCTCGCCATCGGCCTCACCGGGCACGGCGGGTTCATCTCGCAGCCGCTCGCGATCGTCGTGATCGGCGGCCTGCTCTCGTCCACCGTGCTGACCCTGCTGGTGCTGCCGTCGCTGTACTCGCTCGTCGAGCGGGCGGGTCTCCGGATCCGGGCGCGGGGCGAGCGCAGGCGCGCCGGGCGCGGTCTGCCGACGGAGCGATCCGCGGTCACGAGCGAGGGCGGCGCGGCGAGCTGATCCCGCTCCCGACCCCGCCCGGGGGCGCCGCGGGGCGCGCCCGGGCGGACCGCTGCCCTGGTGCCCGGGGGTCTCGTCCGGTAGTGTTCTCCAGTCGGCTCTTGACACCGCTACCGGACCATCCATCCGGGCGGATGGATTTGTCAGTCAGGTGGGCCGGTTTCCCCCTCTCGTTCCGCAGAGGGGTACGTCACGCGATGACACGGCCCCCGGTCGACGACTGCCCGGGTTGAGAGCAGCTCTGCGCACCCTGATCCTGTAGCGCGCTGCTTCGCACATGCGCATTGTCATGCATCCGAGCAGAACGAGGAATCCCTCATGCCCTACAACAACGACTCCCCGCGCGGCGCCAAGCGCGCCCCGGCGGGATCCCGCAGCCCGAACCACCGCGGCTACAACTCCGATCCCGCGCCCAAGAAGCAGCGCTGGAACGCCGACGAGCGCGCGCAGCGCTCCGGCCAGGACGACCGCCCCCAGCGCGGCGGCGCCGCCCGTCCCGCGCGCGGCGGCGACCGCCCCAACTGGGAGCCCCGCGCCGAGCGTCCCGCCGGCCGCGGCGAGCGTCCCGCGTACGGCGACCGCCCCAACCGCGCCAACGCGCGACCCGAGCGCGGCGGCGACGCCCGCCCGCAGCGCGGCGAGCGTCCCTCCTACGGCGGCGGGAACGACCGCGGCCAGCGCAGCGAGCGCCCCTCGTACGGAGCCGAGCGCGGACAGCGCTCCGAGCGTCCGTCGTACGGCAACTCGCGTCCCGACCGTGGCGGGGAGCGCTCCGAGCGCCCCTCCTACAACGACCGCGCGCCGCGGAACGACCGTCCGTCGTACGGGAACGACCGGCCGCAGCGGTCGGAGCGTCCGGCCTACAACGACCGGAACGAGCGCCCCTCGTACGGCGATCGTGCCCAGCGTCCCGAGCGCCCGTCCTACAACGACCGCCCGGCGCGCACGGAGCGTCCCGCGTACAACGACCGCGCCGAGCGTCCGTCGTACGGTGACCGCGCCCAGCGCTCCGAGCGCCCCGCGTACAACGACCGCCCGGCTCGCACGGAGCGCCCGTCGTACAACGACTCCCGTCCGGCTCGCACCGAGCGTCCGTCGTACAACGACTCCCGTCCGGCCCGCACGGAGCGTCCGTCGTACGGCGACCGCGCCGAGCGCTCTGAGCGTCCCGCGTACAACGACCGTCCGGCTCGCACGGAGCGCCCGTCGTACGGCGACCGCCCGCAGCGGTCCGAGCGTCCGTCGTACGGCGACCGCCCCCAGCGCAACGAGCGCCCGTCCTACGACGACGCCCGCCCCAAGCGCGACAGCGACTTCTACCCGAGCAAGGAGGGCGCCCCGCGCCACGCTCCCGCCGAGGACGTCGTGCTCGAGCGCCTCGAGGCCCAGGCCACCACGGCCAAGGACGTCGACGGCGTGACCTTCGCCGCGCTCGGCCTCGGCCAGAACATCGTCCGCGTGCTCGAGGAGCTGGGCGCGGCGAGCCCGTTCCCGATCCAGGCCGCCACGATCCCCGACGTGCTCGCGGGTCGCGACGTGCTCGGCCGCGGCCGCACCGGATCCGGCAAGACGATCGCGTTCGGCGCGCCCCTCGTGGAGCGCCTGCTCGAGAACGACGGCGCGAAGAACCGCAAGATGGGCCGCAAGCCTCGCGCGCTGATCCTCGCCCCGACGCGCGAGCTCGCCATGCAGATCGACCGCACGGTGCAGCCCATCGCCCGCTCGGTGGGCCTGTTCACCACCACGATCTTCGGCGGCGTGCCGCAGTTCAAGCAGGTCGGTGCGCTGCAGCGCGGCGTCGACATCCTCATCGCGACCCCCGGCCGCCTCGAGGACCTCATCGACCAGGGCCGCCTCGACCTGTCGGAGATCGTCGTCACGGTCCTCGACGAGGCCGACCACATGTGCGACCTCGGCTTCCTCGAGCCCGTGCAGCGGATCCTCCGCCAGGTGAAGAAGGATGGCCAGCGCCTGCTCTTCTCCGCCACGCTCGACAAGGGCGTCGCGACGCTCGTCAACGAGTTCCTGCCGAATCCCAGCGTCCACGAGGTCGCGGGCGAGGACCAGGCGTCGTCGACCATCGACCACCGCGTGCTCCTCATCGAGCAGCGCGACAAGGCCGCGATCATCGAGCAGCTCTCCAGCGGCGAGGGCAAGACCCTGATCTTCGCCCGCACCCGCGCGTTCGCCGAGCAGCTCGCCGACCAGCTCGAGGACGCCGGCATCCCGGCCACGTCGCTGCACGGCGACCTCAACCAGGCGCGCCGCACGCGCAACCTGCAGCTCCTCACGAGCGGCAAGGTCCGCGTGCTCGTGGCGACCGACGTGGCCGCCCGCGGCATCCACGTCGACGACATCGGGCTGGTCATCCAGGCCGACGCGCCCGATGAGTACAAGAGCTACCTCCACCGCGCCGGCCGCACGGGCCGCGCGGGCAAGCAGGGCACCGTCGTGACGCTGATCACGAAGGCCCGCCGCCGTCGCATGGACGACCTCCTGGGTCGCGCCGAGATCAAGGCCACGACGGTCATGGCCGCCGCCGGGGACCGCATCATCGCGGACCTCGCGCGCGCCTAGCGCCCACGCACGACCCGACGGCCGTCCTACCCCTCAGCGGGTGGGGCGGCCGTCGTCGTGCGCCCGGCGGTTGCGCGGTCTGGCATCCTCGATCCCGTGCCCGACCGGATCCGCCTGCTGACGCCCGACGACGCCCCCGCCCTCTCCGCGCTGCGCCTCCGGAGCCGCGCGCACCTCGCGCCGTGGGAGCCGATCCGGCAGCCCGACCACGACACACCCGCCGGCCAGCGCGCCGACGTCGAGGCGGCGCTCGCGCAGCACGCGCTCGGGCAGGGCCTGCCGCTCGCGATCCTGGACGACGAGGGATCGGTGGCCGGCCGTCTCAACCTCAACGGCATCGTGCGTGGCGCGTTCGAGTCGTGCAGCGCGGGCTACTGGCTGGCCGCCGACCGCACCGGCCGCGGGCTCGCGACCGAGGCCGTGCGCGCGGCGGTCGCCCTCGCGTTCGGCGACCTCGGGCTGCACCGGGTCGAGGCCGGCACGCTCCTCGGCAACCGCGCGTCGCAGGCGGTGCTCGCGCGCGCGGGCTTCACGCGGTACGGGCTGGCGCCGCGCTACCTCCGCATCGCGGGGGAGTGGCAGGACCACGTCCTGTTCCAGCGGCTGGCGGACGACCCGGCCGTCTGATCCGCGCTCAGCGCGACCCGCCGTACGCCGCCGGCACCAGGTCCATCCGCGCCTCGCCCGTCGCGATGAGGGCGAGCACCGCCTCGGCGACCGTCTCCGGGGCGTCGAAGGTCGCGCCGGCGGTCATCGCCTCGGCCTCGGTGCGGCCCGCGCGGATCGAGGTCATGAACTCCGTGCTCGTCGCGAAGGGGATCAGGGTCGAGACGACGATGCCCGTGCCGTCGAGCTCCGCCCGGGCGATCGCCGACAGTCGCTCCAGCGCGATCTTCGACGCGACGTAGCCGCCCGTGCCCGGCACGTCGGCGAAGGTGGTGCCCGAGCTGACGTTCACGATCGCGCCGACGCCCTGCGCGCGCATCGGCGGGAGCACCTCCTGCATCGCCGCGAGGGGCGCGACGAGGTTCAGCTCGAGGACGGCGCGGAGGTCGTCGAGGGCGAGGTCCTCGATCGTCGACTGGAGGCCCTGGCCCGCGTTGTTGACGAGCACGTCGATGCGGCCGAAGGCGTCGAGCGCGGCCCGGGCCAGCGCGGCGACGTCCGCCGCGTCCGTCACATCGCAGCGCACCGCGATCGCGCCGCCGCCGATCGCCGCCGCGAGGTCCCGGATCCGCTCCTCCCTCCGGGCCGCGAGCACCACCCGTGCTCCGGCCCGGGCGGCCGCGCGCGCCGTGGCCGCGCCGATGCCCGACGACGCTCCCGTGATGACGACGACCGCGTCCTGGATCCGCATGGCTCCTCCTCCTGCGACCGCGACGCGGTCTGCGAGCAGTAACGATACTCCTGAGTAGCGGAACTCCGGACCGGGCCTATCCTGGTCGGGATGGACACGCCGGCCGCCGCACCCCGACCCCGCGTCGGCCGCCCGGTCGACCGCTCGGGCGACGCCGCGATCCTCGCCGCCGCCCTCGACCTCGTCGCCGAGCGGGACTACGACGGCATGGCCCTCGACGAGGTCGCCGCCCGCACCGGACGCGCGAAGACCACGATCTACCGGCGCTGGGCGACCAAGGAGGACCTCGTGCTCGCCGCGATCCGCAGCGCCGGCCGCCCGCCCGAGGCCGAGGCCGAGGACCTGCCCGACACCGGATCCCTGCGCGACGACCTCCTGGCCGTCGTCGACTCGGGCTGGCTCGGCGGCCCCGACCGGCGCGCAGCCGTGTTCGCCGGACTCGCGCCCGCGATGCGCGGCTCGGAGCGCCTGGCGCGGGCGATCCGCACCGAGGTCACGGATCCGTACGTCGAGGTCTACGGCCGCCTGCTCCGCCGCGCCGTCGCGCGGGGCGAGGCGCCCACGCGGTCGGATGCGGCCATCGCCGTGCTGGCCGAGGTCGTCCCGGCGATGAGCACGCAGCGGCTCGCCGCCGGCCGCGGTCCGGTGCGGCGCGCGTTCTTCGTCGAGGTGATCGACGAGGTGCTGCTGCCGGCGCTCGGCGTCGGGGTCGTGGCCGGCCCCGCCGGATAGCCTCGACCGCATGCAGATCCGCCCCGCCACCGACGCGGACTGGCCGCGCATCTTCCCCTTCTACCGCGCGATCGTCGACGCCGGGCGCACCTACGCGCTCCCGGCCGGACAGTCGCTCGAGGACGCGCGGCCAAACTGGATGGCGGAGGTCCCGGGCCGCACGTTCGTGGCCGTGGACGACGACGGCACCGTCCTCGGATCCGCGAAGGCCGGCCCGAACCGGCCCGGCCGCGGCGCGCACGTGGCGACGGGATCGTTCCTCGTGGATCCCGCGCACGGAGGCTGCGGCGTCGGTCGGGCGCTCGGCGAGCACGTCATCGCGTGGGCGCGCGCCGAGGGGTACCGGGCGATCCAGTTCACCGCCGTCGTGGAGACCAACCACGCGGCCGTCCACCTGTGGCGGTCGCTCGGCTTCCGGATCGTCGGCACCGTCCCCGAGGCCTTCGATCACGCGGAGCACGGCCTGGTCGGCCTGCACGTGATGCACCTGCCGCTCGACGGAGCCGACCGGATCCGGCATGCGGGACCATGTGCACATGTCAGAACATAGGCTACGTTGAAGAGGCATCAGCACCGCCCCTCCCGCCGAAGAGAAAGCAGCGCCGACATGAGCTCTGCCGAGAACGCAGCCCCTGCCACGACCCCGATCCTCGACGTGATCACCATCGGCCGCGTCGGCGTCGACCTCTACCCGCTCCAGGACGGCGTGGGCCTCGAGGACGTGGAGACGTTCGGCAAGTACCTCGGCGGGAGCGCGGCCAACGTGGCCGTCGCGGCCGCCCGGCACGGCAGATCCGCCGCCCTCGTCTCGCGCGTGGGCGACGACCCGTTCGGCCGCTACGTCACGCGGGAGCTGGCGCGCCTCGGCGTCTCCGCGGGGTTCGTGACGCCCGTCGACGACCTGCCGACGCCCGTCACCTTCTGCGAGATCTTCCCGCCGGACGACTTCCCGCTCTACTTCTACCGCCGGCCGAAGGCGCCCGACCTCTGCATCGAGGCCGACGGGCTCGACCTCGGCGCGATCCAGGACGCACGCGTCTTCTGGTCCACCGTCACGGGCCTCAGCGAGGATCCGAGCCGCACCGCCCACCACGCCGCCTGGGCCGCCCGCGCGCGCCGCCCGCTCACGGTGCTCGACCTCGACTACCGGCCCATGTTCTGGTCGTCGCCCGCGGACGCGACCCGCGAGGTCGGCCGCGCGCTCGAGCACGTGACCGTCGCCGTCGGCAACCGCGAGGAGTGCGAGATCGCGGTGGGGGAGACGGATCCGCTGCGGGCCGCCGACGCGCTGCTCGACCGCGGCGTCGAGCTCGCCATCGTCAAGCAGGGGCCGAAGGGCGTGCTCGCCAAGACGCGGGACGAGACCGTCGAGGTGCCGCCGTACCCGGTCGAGGTCGTCAACGGGCTCGGCGCGGGCGACGGCTTCGGCGGGGCGCTCGTGCACGGGCTGCTCGCCGGGTGGGACCTCGAGCGGATCCTGCGCTTCGCCAACGTCGCGGGCGCCCTCGTCGCCTCCCGCCGCGAGTGCTCGACCGCGATGCCGACGACCGCCGAGGTCGACGCCGTCCTGGAGCGGATCCGATGACCGCGGCCGACGCGTCCCGGGCGCCCGCCGAGCTCGTCCGGGCAGGCGACCTCCCGGGTGCGTTCGCCGCCCTCCGCGACCTGCGCGCCACGGATCCCGACGCCGTCGCCCGTGCGCTCGCCGCCCGCGTGCGCCGCCCCCTGATCCGCGACGACGGCCGCCTGCTCATCGTCGCCGCCGACCACCCCGCCCGCGGCGCGCTCGGCGTCGGCGACGACCCGATGGCGCTCGCCGACCGCGACGAGCTGCTCGCGGGCCTCGCGACCGCCCTCACGCGCGACGGCGTGGACGGGATGCTCGGCACGCCGGACATCGTCGACGACCTCGCCCTCCTCGGCCTCCTCGACGACAAGGTCGTGGTCGGATCCATGAACCGCGGCGGCCTCCGCGGCGCCGTCTTCGAGATGGACGACCGATTCACCGCCTACGACGTGGACGGCATCGTGCGCGACGGCCTCGACTTCGCGAAGACGCTCGTGCGGATCAACCTCGGCGACGCCGGCACGGCCGCGACCCTCGAGGCCAACGCCCGCGCGGTCGACGCCGCCGTGCGCGCCGGCTTGCCGATCATGCTGGAGCCGTTCCTGAGCGCGTGGCAGGACGGCCGCATCGTCAACGACCTCTCGCCCGACGCCGTCATCACCTCCATCGCCGTCGCGTCGGGCCTCGGCTCGTCGTCCGCGCGCACGTGGATGAAGCTGCCCGTCGTCGACGACATGGCCCGCGTCATGGCCGCCACGACCCTGCCCACGCTGCTGCTCGGCGGGGATCCGCAGGGCGCGAGCGAGGACACCTGGGCCGGCTGGGAGCACGCGCTCGGCCTGCCCGGCGTCCGCGGCCTCGTCGTCGGCCGCACGCTCATCCACCCGGCCGACGGCGACGTCGCCCGCGCGGTCGACCAGGCCGTCGACCTCGTGCACGGCCGCACCCGCTCCTGACATCCGATCCCGACCGCCTGAGGACACCATGACCTACACCGCCCCGCTCCCCGTCGTCCCGCACTGGATCGACGGCGCCCGCTCGCCCTCGACCTCCGGCCGCACGGCGCCCGTCTACGACCCCGCGCGTGGCGTCGTCACGAAGGAGGTCGCGCTCGCGGACGCCGCGGAGATCGAGCGCGCCGTCGCGTCGGCGCACGCCGCGTTCCCGGCCTGGCGCGACCTGTCGCTCGCCAAGCGGCAGGCGATCCTGTTCCGCTTCCGCGAGCTGCTGGAGGCCGAGAAGGGCGAGCTGGCGGAGATCATCACCTCCGAGCACGGCAAGGTCGTGAGCGACGCGCTCGGCGAGATCACCCGCGGCCAGGAGGTCGTCGAGTTCGCGACCGGGCTCGCGCACCACCTCAAGGGCGAGTACTCGGAGCAGGTGTCCACGGGCGTCGACGTGTACTCGACGAAGCAGCCGCTCGGCGTGGTCGGGATCATCTCGCCGTTCAACTTCCCCGCCATGGTGCCGATGTGGTTCTTCCCCATCGCGATCGCGGCCGGCAACACCGTGATCCTGAAGCCCAGCGAGAAGGACCCGAGCGCCGCGATCTGGATCGCCGAGCTGTGGAAGCGCGCGGGCCTGCCCGACGGCGTCTTCACGGTGCTGAACGGCGACAAGGAGGCGGTGGACGGGCTGCTCACGCACCCGGACGTGCGCGCGATCTCGTTCGTCGGATCCACGCCCATCGCCCAGTACGTCTACGAGACGGGCACGAAGCACGGGAAGCGCGTGCAGGCCCTCGGCGGCGCCAAGAACCACATGCTCGTGCTGCCCGACGCCGACCTCGACCTCGTCGCCGACTCCGCCGTCAACGCGGGCTTCGGCTCGGCGGGCGAGCGCTGCATGGCGATCTCCGTGGTCGTCGCGGTCGAGCCCGTCGCCGACGCGCTCATCGAGCGGATCACCTCGCGCATGTCGTCGCTGCGGATCGGCGACGGCCGTCGCGGTTGCGACATGGGCCCGCTGGTGACCGAGGCGCACCGCGACAAGGTCGCCTCCTACATCGCCATCGCCGAGGAGGACGGCGCGCGCGTCGTCGTCGACGGCCGCGGCATCGAGGTCGACGGCGAGGCCGACGGCTTCTGGCTCGGCCCGACCCTCATCGACGAGCTGCCCACGAGCTCGCGCGCCTACACGGAGGAGATCTTCGGACCGGTGCTCGGCGTCGTGCGCGTGCGCTCCTACGAGGAGGGCGTGGCGCTCATCAACGCGGGCGCGTTCGGCAACGGCACCGCGATCTTCACCAACGACGGCGGGGCCGCGCGCCGCTTCCAGAACGAGGTGCAGGTCGGCATGATCGGGATCAACGTGCCCATCCCCGTGCCCGTCGCCACGTTCTCGTTCGGCGGCTGGCGCTCCAGCCTCTTCGGCGACACCAAGGCGCACGGCGCCGAGGGGGTCAGGTTCTTCACCCAGCAGAAGGCGATCACCAGCCGCTGGCTCGACCCGTCGCACGGCGGCGTCGACCTCGGCTTCCCGCAGAACTGACCCGCACCACCGCCCGCCCGGCCGGGCACCGACGACGACGACGGAGACGCGCATGACGACGAACGAGTGGCTGCACCCCCGCGGCAGCATCGGCCGGGACGGCTGGGAGACCGTGGTCGACGGATCCCTGCCCGGCTGGGAGCACACGGGCCTCCGCGTCGCGGTGCTCGCCGACGGCGAGGAGCTGGCGCTGCCGGCCGCGGGAGTGGAGCGCATGGTCGTGCCGCTCGCGGGATCCTTCGCGGTGCGGCACCGCGCGGGCGACGGCGAGGAGCGGATCACCGACCTCGAGGGCCGCGCGTCGGTGTTCGCCGGGCCCACCGACGTCCTGTACCTGTCGTGCGACCAGAGCGCGGTGCTCACCGGATCCGGCCGCGTCGCCGTCGCCGAGTCGCCCGCCACCCGGCGCGTGCCCAGCCGCTGGATCGCCCGCGAGGACGTGCCCGTCGAGCTGCGCGGCGCCGGCCGGTCGAGCCGCCAGGTGCACAACTTCGGGACCCCCGGCACGCCCGGATCCCTCGACGCCGAGCGCCTCATCGTCTGCGAGGTGCTGACGCCCGCCGAGAACTGGTCGAGCTACCCCGCGCACAAGCACGACGAGGACAGGCCGGGGGAGGAGTCGGAGCTGGAGGAGATCTACTACTTCGAGACCGCCGTCGGCCGCGGGCTGGACGCTCCCGCGGACGCCGATCCCTTCGGCCTGTTCCACACCTCGTCGTCGCCCGCGGGGGAGATCGCGATCGACGCCGTCGTGCGCACGGGCGACGTCGCCCTCGTGCCGCACGGCTACCACGGGCCGGCCGTCGCGGCGCCCGGCTACGACCTCTACTACCTCAACGTGATGGCGGGGCCGAGCGCCGACCGCGCCTGGCTCATCAGCGACCACCCGGCGCACGGCTGGATCCGCGGCACGTGGGCCGGGCAGGAGATCGACCCGCGCCTGCCGTTCGCCCCGGACGGCGCGGCCGCTGACGCCGCGGCCGCTGACGCCGCGGCCGCTGACGACGCAGCCGCCACCCCCGACCCCGACCCCGACCAGGAAGCCGCGTCCCGATGACCGAGCCCACCACCCGCATGACCGTCAGCCAGGCGCTGGTCGCGTTCCTCGCGAACCAGTGGACGGTCGACGGCGACCACCGCGAGCGCACCGTCCCCGGCGTCTTCGGGATCTTCGGCCACGGCAACGTGGCCGGCATCGGCCAGGCGCTCATGCAGGCCAACGCGCAGGATCCCGACCTCATGCCGTACCACCAGGCCCGCAACGAGCAGGCGATGGTGCACCAGTCCGTCGGCTTCGCGCGCATGCACCGCCGGCTCGCGACCTACGCGAGCGCCGCGTCGGTCGGTCCCGGCGCCGCCAACATGCTCACGGGTGCGGCCCTCGCGACGGCCAACCGGCTGCCGGCGCTGCTGCTGCCGAGCGACACGTTCGCGACGCGGGTGGCGGATCCGGTGCTGCAGCAGCTCGAGCACCCGCACGACACCGGGATCTCCGTCAACGACGCGTTCCGTCCGCTCTCGCGCTTCTTCGACCGCGTGCAGCGGCCCGAGCAGCTGTACTCGATCGCGCTCGCGGCCATGCGCGTGCTCACGGACCCGGCCGAGACGGGCGCCGTCACGATCGCGCTGCCCGAGGACGTGCAGGCGGAGGCGCTCGACGTGCCGCTCGCGTTCCTCGCGCCGCGCGAGTGGCATCTGCGCCGGCCGCTGCCGGAGCGCGGGCCGCTGGCGCGCGCCGTGCAGGCGATCCGCGACGCGCGCACGCCGTTCATCATCGCGGGCGGCGGCGTCATCTACTCGGCGGCCGAGCTGGCGCTGCTGCGCTTCGCCGAGGCCACGGGCATCCCGGTCGGCACGACGCAGGCCGGCGGCGGATCCCTGGCCTGGGACCACCCGCAGCACGTCGGCGGCATCGGCGCCACCGGATCCACCGCCGCGAACCGCCTCGCCGCCGAGGCCGACGTGGTCATCGGCATCGGCACGCGCTACTCCGACTTCACGACCGCGAGCCGCACGGCGTTCCAGCGCCCCGACGTGACCTTCGTGAACGTCAACATCGCCGCCTTCGACGCGTACAAGCACGGCACGCAGCTGCCCGTCGTCGCCGACGCGCGCGAGACGCTGGAGGCGCTGATCGAGGCGCTCGCCGGCACGCGCGTCGACGCCGCGTACGCCGACCGCATCGCCCGCGAGAAGCGCGAGTGGGACGCCGCCGTCGACCGCGCGCTCGCCCCCACGGGCGGCGCGCTGCCCGGGCAGCCCGAGATCATCGGCGCCGTGCAGGCCGCGACCGACCCGCGCGACGTCGTCGTGCAGGCGGCCGGATCCCTTCCGGGCGACCTCCACAAGCTCTGGCGCGTGCGCGACGCGCTCGGGTACCACGTCGAGTACGCGTTCTCGTGCATGGGCTACGAGATCCCCGGCGGGCTCGGCGTCAAGCGCGGCGCGGAGGCGTATGGCGACGACCGCGACGTCATCGTCATGGTCGGCGACGGCTCGTACCTCATGCTGCACACGGAGCTCGTGACCGCGGTGGCCGAGGGGATCAAGATCATCGTCGTCGTGATCCAGAACCACGGCTACGCGTCCATCGGGCACCTCTCCGAGACCGTTGGCACCGAGCGCTTCGGCACCCGCTACCGGCAGCTCGACCCGGCGACGCGGAACTTCGAGGGCCGCGAGCCGCTGCCCGTCGACCTCGCGGCGAACGCGCGCAGCTACGGCGTCGACGTGATCGAGATCGCGCCCGGCCCCGACGCCACGAGCGCGCTCGGCGACGCGGTGCGGCGCGCGAAGGCGTCCGACCGCACCACCGTGATCCACGTCGAGAGCGACCCGCTCGTCTACGGCCCCGACGGCGAGGGCTGGTGGGACGTGCCCGTCCCCGGCGTCTCCGAGATGCCGTCCACGCAGGCGGCGCACGCGGAGTACGTGGAGCAGAAGAGGGCGCAGCGGCCTCTGCTGGGCTGACGCGGGGGCCGGCGCTGTCGGCTGAACAGCATGGTCGTCGGGAGCGCCCGTGGCAAGTCGGCACTTATCCCGACGTGGCTTTCCCTCCGTCCGGGGTCATGCTCGTGGGCGATCGGCCCCGAGCCCCGTCGGGGTCGACCTCGAGAGGACATTGCATGAGAAACAAGGCACTCACCGGTCTCGCGGCGCTCTCCGTCATGGCCAGCACGCTGGTCGTGGGGGCTCCCGCGGCCATGGCGGACGAGACGGCGGCCTCGGCTCCGTCGTCGATCGTCGTCGACGGCCAGGAGTACGGCGTGGAGGACGGGCTCACCACGACAGAGGAGTCCTTCGACGTCAGCACCGGCGAGCAGGTCGGAGCGACGTGGGCGACCGCCGTCAAGGGCGTGCACCTCGACGCCGCATGGGGCGCGAGCTACGCGATCTCGAAGGAGATCGCCTACGTCTCGTACCGGGGGACCGCCAAGGCTGCCGGGAACGTGTACGCCGGCAAGCGCATCGTGCAGGTGTGCATGTGGTACACCCGGGACAAGAAGGCGGTCACGGGGACGAAGTGCTCGGATGCCGTCAACAACGGATCCTGGAAGGCGGGGGGCGAGGTGGCATTGCTGGCCGCTGACAGCCTCGTGCCCGACGCGCCCCACACGCTCTTCCACATCCGGACCAGTCGCATCGCCCCTGGCGTCAACTAGTCCGGATGCGGGGTGGGGCCGGATCGCGCTAAGCGCCGTCCGGCCCCTCTTCCGTGTAGGCGAGCAGGTCTCCGGGCTGACAGTCCAGCACATGGCAGAGCGCCTCCAGCGTCGAGAAGCGCACCGCCTTCGCGCGGCCGTTCTTGAGCACCGCGACGTTCGCGGGCGTGATCCCGATGGCTGCGGACAAGTCGGCCACCGTCATGCCGCGCTCGGTCAGATATCGGTCGATGTTCACCGCGATGGGCATCAGACGACCTGCGCCATCTCGGTCGCGAAAGTCGCGGCCCGCCGGAGGAGCCCGAGGAGCGTCGTCAAGACGAGGCAGACGGCGACGCCGACGGCGATGCCGCCGATGAGCGTGACCATCGCGAGGGCGGGGGTGATGCGCATGACGTTCAGGCCGATGAACGCGGCCACGAGCAGTGCGGTGCCGACGCCGGCGAGGGCGATCATCCCCCGCACGAGGCCGAACGCGCGGCGATCGAAGATCGCGTCGTCGGCGGTGAGGGTCGTCAGGCGCCAGGCGATCAGCAGGATCGCCTGACCGCAGAGCACGATCGCCGTCGCCCAGAGCGTCAGGGGGACTGCGGTTCCACGCATGGCGGGCTCGATCTGCTCCAGGTCGGCTGCCGTGACCGGGATGAGGAAGGTCTCGAGCAGCACGCCGAAGAGCACGAGGACCGCGAGAGAGGTCTTGACGCCGTACCGGAGAAGTCGATCCATGATGCGCCCCTGTCTATCGAAAGTCGATCTATCGAAGGACGATAGCCACGATCGGCGCCGCGCGCAACGTGCGTGAGGTCCCCGGGTCGTCGATCCCACCGATGCGCGTCTGCGCAGGGAGTCGTCGACGCTTTCCGCGGAGAGCGGGAGGACCGGGGCTCCGGCACCTCTGGCCGCGCAGATGCTATTTCCTATAGGATCTGGATCCCGGGCATCCGGGACCCGACGACCGCGATGGAGCAGCATGACGGAGACGACCGCGACGACCGTGACCACCCCGGGATCCCCGAGCGCCCCGCCGTTCACCGCCGCGGACTGGCCCATCGCCACCTGCCTGCACGGCTTCGCGACGGTCGGCCGCGACGGCACCGCCCTGCACGACGCCGACGCCGCGGTCTGGGACCGCATGTTCGCCGACATCGCGCGCGAGGGCTTCACCCTCGCCGAGCTCGCCGACAGCCACGTCCGGCCCGCCGACCTCGAGCCGTCCCGCCGCGACGAGCTCGTCTCCATCGCGCAGGACCACGGCATCGGCATCCCCTCGGTGCACCTCCAACGGCAGAGCGTGATCATGCCGGGCCGCGAGGAGCAGAACCTCGCCTACGCGCACCGCACCATCGACGCGATCGCCGACATGGGCATGGAGGTCTTCTCGACCGGCCTGCACCAGCCGTTCAGCGATGCGCAGCGGAAGGCGCTGTGGTTCTGGACCGCCGAGGGCCCGAAGGACCCCGACGATCCCGAGGTGTGGGACGCCGCCGTCACACGCCTCCGCGAGCTCGGCCGGCACGCCGCCGACCTCGGGCTCCGCATGGCGCTCGAGATGTACGAGGACACCTACCTCGGCACCGCCGACAGCGCCGTGCGGCTCGTGGAGGAGATCGGCCTCGACAACGTGGGGCTGAACCCCGACGTCGCGAACCTCATCCGCCTGCACCGTCCGGTCGAGAGCTGGCGCGAGCTGTACGCGAAGACGCTGCCGTACGCGAACTACTGGCACGTGAAGAACTACATGCGCGACGAGGCGGGAGACGGCAGCTGGGCGACCAGCGTGCCCACCACCATGAAGGCCGGCCTCATCGACTACCGGCAGGTGATCCGCGACGCGGTCGAGCTCGGCTTCGACGGGATCATCCTCACCGAGCAGTACGGCGGCGACAGCCTCGGCGTCTGCGCGGAGAACCGCGACTACATCCGCACGCTGCTGCCGCAGACGCGCGACGCACAGGGAGGGGCATCATGAACGCACGCCGCATCGCCATCGTCGGATCCGGGTACATGGGCGGCGGCATCGCGCAGGTGCTCGCGCTCGCGGGCGCCCGGGTGCGCATCGCCGACATCTCGGAGGAGATCGCCGTCGCGAACCACGCGCGCCTGCTGGAGGAGGCGGCGAGGTTCGTCGCGGACGGGCTGTTCCCCGCCGACGCCGTGGAGCGGATCCGCGCCGCCGTGACCCCCGCCGCGTCCATCGAGGAGGCCGTCGCCGACGCCGACTTCATCGAGGAGGCCGTGCCGGAGAAGCTCGAGATCAAGCACCAGACGCTGCGGCGGATCTCGGCGGCGGCCCGGCCCGACGCGGTCATCGGATCCAACACCTCGACCATCCTCATCGGCTCGCTCGCCGAGGCCGTCACGAACCCGGAGCGGTTCCTCGGCGTGCACTTCTCGAACCCGGCGCCGTTCATCCCGGGCGTCGAGCTGATCCCGCACGCGGGCACGTACGAGTCCGCGATCCAGGCCGCGGAGGCGCTGGTCGCCTCGACGGGCAAGGAGACCGCGCGCGTCACCGACTCCATCGGCTTCGTGCTCAACCGCCTGCAGTACGCGCTCTTCCACGAGGCGACCCAGATCGTCGAGGAGGGCATCGCGAGCCCCGAGGACATCGACACGATCGTCCGCACCACGTTCGGGTTCCGCCTCCCGGTGTTCGGGCCGTTCGCGATCGCCGACATGGCCGGCCTCGACGTCTACGCGTTCTGCTACGCGTCGCTGCAGACCCGCTGGCCCGAGCGCTTCGCGACGCCGGCGTCGCTCCAGGCGCACGTCGATGCGGGGGAGTACGGCACCAAGACCGGATCCGGCTACCTCGACGTGCCCGCCGAGCGCACCGAGGCGCTCGTCGCCTATCGCAACAGGGCGTACGTGGCGATCAAGAAGCTGATGGACGAGCTGGGGCCGGCGCCGATCGGGTGAGTCCGGGGGACGGGTCGGCGCCGGCGCCGGTCCGCCCGCCCGCCCGCCCGCTCAAGCGGGAAGTCCTCTCCTCGGATGAGGGACGTGCTGCTCCGCACCGACGACGCGGCGCGCGCGCGGTGTCACGCTCGGACGCATGCCCCGTCGTGTCACCGCCGTCCTCCTCGCCGCGTCGGGATCGGTGCTCGCGCTGGCCGCCCTGGCTGCTGCCGTCCTCGCCGCGCACACTGATCCGGAGCGGGTGCTCGTCGTGGGAGAGCTCGGGCCGGGGACCCTATGGGAGGTCACGTGGATCGGCGGCGGCCTCGCCTTCGTCGTCGCCCTCCTCATCGGGACGTGGACGATCACCGCGCGTGCGCACCGGGTGATCCGCATCGGCGCGATGTCGATCGCAGTGGTGACGTCCGTCGGGGTGTCGCTCCTGCTGTGCCTCTACGTCCTGTTCTCGTTGCTCGGCACCGTCCGGTACCTCGATGTCGGCACCGTCGACGGCCAGATGGTGGCGGTGGCCGAGGGGTCGTCGCTCGCCGGGGTGTCGGTCTCCGTGGGCCGTCGGGAAGGCTGGTTCTTCGTCCCCGCGCCGCCCTCCGCTCCGGACCGGTCACCCTCCTTGATGAGCGTGGACGGCGGGCCGCCGCCGTCGAGCGACGGCGGCTACCGCGTGCGGCGTGCCGGCGGCGACGTGGTGGTCACGTTCTCGATCGCGGGCGAGGAGCACGAGCTCCGCGGCGGATCCTCGTCCGCGCGCGACGGCGAGGAGGCGGCCCGCGCTCGATGACGGCGCCTCACGCGTCCGTCGCGGCGTCCGCGTCCCGCCGCGACCGCTCCCGCACGCGTTCGATGTGCTCCCGCATCGCGGCGGCCGCCGCCTCCGGGCCCTCGGCGACCGCGGCGATGATCGCGCGGTGCTCGTGCACGGCGTCGTCGGCGTCGTGGACGCCCGTGCGCATCGTCTGCCGCATGCGGTGGACGCGGGTGGAGATCGCCTCCGACATGTCGAGGAGGAACGGGTTGGCCGTGGCCTCGAAGATCCGGTGGTGGAAGTCCCAGTCGACGACGAAGTACTCGCGGATGAGCGCGACCGGCATCTCCGCGCCGTCGCCGGCCGCGCGGATCCGCCGGGTCGTCTCCTCGTGCGCCGCGAGGGCGTCCTCGAGCGCGGGCACGAGCCGGCCCGGGTCCGCGGCGGCCAGCGCCGTCGCGCCGCCCTCGAGCACGAGCCGCGCGTCGAACAGCGCCTCCAGCTGCTCTCCCGCGATGGGCGGCGCCACCCGGTAGCCCTTGTGCGCCTCGCGCGCCACGAGACCGGTGCGCTCCAGTTGCACGAGCGCCTCGCGCACGGGCGTGGGGGAGACGTGGAGGTCGCGCGCGATCTGGTCGATGGCGAGGCGGGAGCCGGGCTCCATCGCGGATCCCATCAGCATGTCGAGCACGAGGTCGTAGACGCGGTCGCGCAGCCCCTGCCGGGCGGGCATCGCGGTCGGGTCGAGCGGGAGGCCGGTGGTCACCAGGACAGTCTGCCGTCAGCGGGCGGCGTCGGGCGCCGGCCGGGCCGCTGCGCGCGCGTGCACCTCGTCGAGGATGGCCCTCACCGCCCGCGGTTCGTGGGCGAACCGGCCGAGGAACAGGCCCTCGACGTCGTGGCCGATCCGCGTGAGGAGGCCCGGGCCGGCGCTGCCGCCGTAGATCACGGCCGATCCCGGGTGCGCGGCGAGCGCCCGCACGTGCGCCCGCAGCTCCCGGCACACCCCGCGGATGTGCGCGTCGGGCGCCGGCTCGGCCGCGCCGATCGCCCACCGCGGCTCGTACGCGACGACGATGCGCCCGGCGTGCCCGCGCTCGGCCGCGAGGGCGAGCGCGTCGTCGAGCTGGCGGACGCACTCCCGGGCCGCGGAGGCCGGATCCTGCCTGGCCTCCTCGCCGACGCAGAGGATCGGCACCAGCCCGGCCCGCAGCGCCGCGTCCGCCTTCCGCCGCACGACCTCGTCCGTCTCGCCGAACAGGCGCCGTCGCTCGGCATGCCCGACCTCGACGAAGGCGCCGCCGAGCTCCCGGATCTGCCCGCCCGACACCTCGCCCGTGAATGCGCCGGCGTCCTCGCTCGCGAGATCCTGCGCGCCCACGGCGGCGAGCCCGTCGAGGATCCCGACGGCGGCCGGCACCGACAGGTACGACGGCAGCACCACGAGCTCCGCCTCGCCGCCCGCCGTCGCCGGATGCGCGCGCGCGATCGCCGCGACGGCCGCGCACCACGCGACCGTCTCCGCGTGGCCGAGGTACATCTTCAGGCTCACGCCGATCACGACAGGGGGCGCGGCCACGCGCCTACTTCGCCTCGTACGCGCGGATCTCGTCGACCTTGTCGGCCGACGCGCTCGACGTGTCGAACTCGTACGTCAGCCACTCGCGCACGTTGCGTCGGGCGAGCTCCAGCCCCACGACCCGCTGCCCCATGCAGAGCACCTGCGCGTCGTTGGAGAGCACGCTCCGCTCCACCGAGAAGCCGTCGTGCGCGGTGACGGCGCGGATCCCCGCCACCTTGTTCGCCGCGATCGCCATGCCGAGGCCCGTGCCGCAGATCAGCACGGCCCGGTCGGCCTCGCCGCGCGCGACCATCTCGGCCGCGGTGGTCGCGACGGTCGGGTAGGCGGTGTGGCCGTCGGCGTCGACGCCCACGTCCACCACCGAGGCGACGAGGCCGCTCGCCTCGAGGTCGGCCTTGATCGCCTCCTTGTGGTCGTAGCCCGCGTCGTCCGCGCCGACGACGATGCGCCAGGTCCTGGTCATCCGGTCCTCCTCATGGTGGTGCTGCTGATGGTGTCGATGGATCTCACCGGTCGGCGAGCGCGCGCCCGACGGCCGCGGCGATGAGCGCGAGCGAGATCGCGCCCGGGTCGGCGGTGCCGACGGAGCGCTCGCCGTGCGACCGGGCGCGCCCGATGCCGGGCTTCATGGCCGCGGTCGCGTCGGCGGCCTCCTGCGCGGCGTCGCTCGCGGCGGCCCACGCGTCGGCGAGCGATGCGCCCGAACCGACCCGCTCGGCCAGCACGTCGGCGAACGGCACGAGCGCGTCGACCATGGTCTTGTCGCCGAGCGCGGCCTTGCCGTGGCTGATGACGGCGTCGCGCGCGGCGCCCACCCCGCGGGCCACCCGGTCGGCGCTGACGGGATCCGCGTCCGCGTCGTCGAGCGCGTCGCCGACGGCCTGGAGGATCAGCCCCCAGAACGCCCCCGAGGTGCCGCCGCCCTTGTCCGACCACGCGTCGCCCGCGAGCCGGAGCGCGGTGCGCGCGCCGGCGCCCTGCGCGACCGCCGAGGTCGCGCGCTCCGAGGCCGCGCGGGATCCGCGCAGCATCCCGATGCCGTGGTCGCCGTCGCCCGCGACCGCATCGAGGCGGCCGAGCTCGTCGGCGTGCTCCGCGACGACCGCGTGCACGGCGTCGAGCGCGGCCGCGATCCGGGCGGCCGCCTGCCGCGACGCGTCGGTGGCGTCCGGGATCGCGGCGTCGACCTCGTCGGCTTCGCGCGCGTCCACCGGCTGCAGCGCGGATCCGTCGAACGCCCCGCTGCGGAAGGCGGGGGTGTCCGCCGGCGCCGACCACAGCCGCTCCAGCTCCTCGTCGAGCCAGAACAGCGTGAGGGAGGCGCCCGCCATGTCGAAGCTGGTGCAGAACTCGCCGACCTGCGGATCCACGAGCGTGATCCCCGCCTCCTCGAGCAGGTCGGCCACGCGCGTGAACACGACGAACAGCTCCTCGGTCTTCACGGATCCGAGGCCGTTGAGCACGGGCACGACGCGGGCGCCGCGCACGGACACCCCGTCGGGGATCTCGGCGTCCGCCAGCAGCTGCTGCACGAACAGCTCGGCCAGGCCGTCCGCGGAGGGGATGTCGGTCTCGTCGATGCCGGGCTCGCCGTGGATCCCGAGCCCGACCGCCATGCGCCCCTCCGGCACCGAGAACAGCGGCTCGTCCGCGCCCGGCAGCGTGCAGCCGGTGAACGCGACGCCCATCGAGCGCGTGCGCGCGTTCGCGAGGCGGGCGACGCGCTCCGTGTCGTCGAGGTCGTAGCCCGCGGCGGATGCGGCGCCCGCCGCCTTGAAGACGGTGAGGTCGCCCGCGATGCCGCGGCGCTTCGCCTCGTCCTCGGGGGAGGCGCTGAAGATGTCGTCCGTCACGACGACCGTGCGGCAGTCGATGCCGTCGCCGCGCACGCGCTCCTGCGCGTCGTCGAAGTGCAGCACGTCGCCCGCGTAGTTGCCGTAGAGGAGGAGCGCGCCCCGGCCCTGCTCGCTGGATCGGATCACCGACTCGACCTGGTGCGCGGAGGGCGAGGCGAAGAGGTTGCCCATCGCGGCGCCGTGCGCGAGGCCGGGACCGACCAGCCCGCCGAACGCGGGGTAGTGGCCGGCGCCGCCGCCGATGACGACCGCCACCTCGGGCTCGACCGCCCGCGTCGCGCGGGAGACCCCGCCGTGCACGCGCCTCACCCACCGGCCGTTGGCGCGGACGAAGCCGTCCGTCATGTCGTCGGCGAAGTCAGCGGGGTCGTTCCAGAGCCGGGTCATCCGTGGTGTCCTCCTCATCGAGCACGTGAGGAGATCCTATAGGATATTGGATCCAGTCGGCAGGGCCGCGGGCGCCTACCGGTCGACGAGCGTGATCTCGAACGAGTACAGGTCGGGCCGGTAGCAGTGCTGGCCGTACTCCACGGCGCGGCCCGAGCTGTCGAACGCCGTGCGCGACATGGTGAGCACGGCGCCGCCGCGCGGCAGGTCGAGCAGGCGGGCCTCGGACGCGGTGGCCGCGCGGGCGCCGATGCGCTGCTTGGCGACCCGCATGATCACGCCGCGGCCGCGCAGCAGCTGGTACAGCCCGTGGGTGGCGAGGTCGTCGGGATCCAGGTCGACGAACGGCGCGGGCAGCACGTTGTCGAGGATCGCGAGCGGCACGCCGTCGGCCGTGCGCAGCCGGGTGAGGTGCAGCACGGGGCTGCCGACCTCGACGCCGAGCGCCTCGGCGACCCTCTCGTCGGCCTCGCCCCGGGACGACGACAGCATCTCGGTACGCGGCGTCTGGCCCTGCCGCTCCAGGTCCTCGTAGAGGCTCGTGAGCTCGACGTTGCGGGTGACCCGGCCGTGCACGACCTGCGTGCCGATGCCGCGGCGGCGCACGAGCAGGCCCTTGTCGACGAGGTCCTGGATCGCCCGGCGGATGGTCGGGCGCGAGAGCCCGAGCCGGGTGCCGAGCGCGATCTCGTTCTCGAGCCGCGCGCCCGCGGGGAGGGTGCCGTCGTGGATCGCCGTCTCCAGCAGGTTGGCCACCTGGTAGTAGAGGGGGACCGGACCCGAGCGGTCGAGCGCGAGGAACAGGTCGGGGGGCAGGATCTGCTCCGGTTGCGTCACGTCGATCGCTCCCTCGTAGGTCAGGTCAACGCCTCATCCTGGCATGCGGTCGTTCAGCGGCCCGCCGCCGGCGACGCTCCCTCCTGACCCGTTCCCGGGTCGCGCGCGAGCTCGTGCGCCAGCGAGTCGAGCTCGGCGCCGCCCGCCATGAGGCTCGTGAGCTCGCCGAGCGTGATCTCGTCCTTCTCGAACGTGCCGAGGCTGGATCCGCGGTTGAGCAGCAGGAACCGGTCGCCCACCGGGAACGCGTGGTGCGGGTTGTGCGTGATGAAGACCACGCCCAGCCCCCGGTCGCGTGACCGCGCGATGTAGCGCAGCACCACGCCCGACTGCTTGACGCCGAGGGCCGCGGTGGGCTCGTCGAGGATCAGCACCCGCGCGCCGAAGTGCACGGCCCGGGCGATGGCCACGCACTGGCGCTCGCCGCCGGACAGCGTGCCGATCGGCTGGTCCACGTCGCGCAGGTCGATGCCCATCTGCGCGAGCTGCTCGTGCGTGATGGCCTTCATGGCCGCCACGTCGAGCCGGCGGAACGGCCCCTTCCCCTTCGTGATCTCGGAGCCGAGGAAGAAGTTCCGCCACACGGGCATGAGCGGCACGACCGCGAGGTCCTGGTACACGGTCGCGATGCCGGCCTGGAGCGCGGCGCGCGGGGATCCGAGCGTCACGGGCTCTCCGTCGAGGAGCATCGTCCCCTCGCTCGGCGCGTGCACGCCCGCGAGCATCTTGATGAAGGTCGACTTGCCGGCGCCGTTGTCGCCCAGCACGCACGTGACCTGGCCCGCGGCGACCACGGTCGAGACGCCCGTGAGCGCGTTGACCGCGCCGTAGCTCTTGCCGAGGTCGCGGACCTCGAGGATCGTCGTGCCGGCGGGCGGCAGCGGGGGAGTGGGGCGCCCGCCGGCCTCCTCGGCCGCTCCCGGGACGGCGCCCGCGAGGGGCTCGGACGCGAGGGGCTCGCCCGCGAGGGGCTCGGACGCGGCGCTCGCGCTCGTCTCCGCGCTCATCGTCCGCCTCCCGCCCGCGTGCGCACCAGGTTGTTGAGGAGCACCGCCGCGAGGAGCATGACGCCGAGGATCGTGCGGAGCCAGTTCGTGTCCCACTGGGCGAAGGTGATGCCCTGGAAGACCATTCCGTAGATCAGCGCGCCGAGCGCGGCTCCGATGGCCGAGCCGAAGCCGCCCGTGAGCAGGCACCCGCCGACGACCGCGCAGATGATGTAGATGAACTCCTGGCCGACGCCCGTGTTCGCCTGCACCGTGGAGGTGCGGAACAGCGAGATCATGCCGACGAGCCAGGCCGCGCCCGCGGTGCCCATGAAGAGCCCGACCTTGGTGCGGAAGACCGGGACGCCCACCTGGCGGGCGGACTCCTTGGCGCCGCCGACCGCGAATATCCAGTTGCCGGCGCGGGTGCGCAGGAGGATCCACGTGGCGACGGCCGCGACCGCGAACCACCACAGGACCGAGACGTAGAAGTTCCCGCCGCCGATCGGGAGCGACGACCCGAAGATCGGCTGGATGGCGTCGTAGGACGGCACCTTCGTCATGCCCTGGATCGCGACCTGGCCGGTGATGAGCTTCGTGACGGCGAGGTCGACGCCCGCGAGCGCGAAGAACGTGCCGAGCGTCACGATGAAGCTCGGCAGGCCGGTCTTCATCACGAGGAAGCCGTTCAGCGCGCCGACCGCGAGGGCCGCCGCGAGGGAGACGAGCACCGCGACCCAGATGCTGAGTCCGTAGTGCGACGTGAGGATGCCGACCACGAGGGCCGAGAAGCCCGTCATCACGCCGGCGGAGAGGTCGAACTCGCCGCCGATCATGAGCATCGCCACGGCGACCGCCATGATCCCGAAGGTCGATGCCGACTCGAGCCACACGCCCGCGCCGGCGAGGGTGAGGAACTGCGGCGTGTAGAGGGAGAAGAACACCAGCACGGCGAGGGCGGCCACGAGGGCGCCGATCTCCGGTCGGGCGAGGATCTTGCGGATCGGCCTGTTCTCGAGGCGCGGCCTCGTGGCGATCGTCACGATGTCCGTCGTGGTCAACGCGGGGCTCCTTCGGTGAGCGTCGGGGAGTGCGGTGCGGTGCGGTGCGGTGCGGTGCGGATGGAGGGGAGCGGGCGGCGGGCCGGGCGCTTCGGGCGCGCCCGGCTCGACCTGCTAGCGGGTGCCGTTCTTCGCGAACTCGGCCACCTGCGCCGCGTTGTCCTTCGTCACGAACGCGGGACCGGAGTAGACGGGCTGGCCGCCGCCGATGACGTTGCCGTTCGTGGCGTAGAGGTCGAGCGCGGTGATCCCGAGGAAGCCCTGCACGTAGGGCTGCTGGTCGACCGCGAACAGGATCTTGTCGGCCTCGACCGCGCTGACGACGTCCTCCGAGAGGTCGAACGTGCCGATCTTCGCCGAGCTGCCCGACTCCTCGACCGCGCCGACCGCGTCGATCGCGTACTGGCCGCCGAGCGTGAGCACGCCGTCGATGGACGGATCCGCCTGCAGCTTCGACTTGATGGTCGCCTTCACGTCGGCGTCGTTGGTGCCGTCGACCTGGAGGTTCGCCATCTGGCCGGAGAAGGCGCCCGCCGCGGACGAGCAGCGCTCCTCGAGGCCGACGTTGCCGGCCTCCTGGATCACGCAGAGCGCGTTCTTCAGGCCCGCGTCACCGAGGCGCTTGCCGACGGCCTGGCCCGCGACCGTCTCGCTCTGGCCGATGTGGGTGAGGGCGCCGAACTCGGCCGAGCGCTCGATCCCGGAGTTGATGGTGACCACGGGGATGCCCGCGGCCACGGCCTTCTCGACGCTGTCCTTCACGCCGTCCGGGTTCGCCATCGAGACCACGATCCCGTCCACCTTCTGCGCCACCGCGTTGTCGATGAGCTGGGACTGCTTGGCGGGATCCGGGTCCGCGTTGTACGTGACGGTGGCACCGTACTGGCCGCCCGCGGTCTCGGCGCCCGACTTCACGCGGTCCCAGAAGGCGTCGCCCGGGCCGGAGTGCGTGACCACCGCGAACGTGAGGTCGCCGCCGCCGCCGTTCGCGCCGCCCGCGGTGGGCGCGGCCTCCTGGCCGGTGCCCGCGCACGAGGTGAGGAGGAACCCGGCCGCGACCGCGAGGCCGAGGGGGGCGAGGAATCTGTTCTTCATCGAATGCTCCTTGTCGGGCGGACGCCCGCGCGCGGGGTCCTGGACGTCGTCGTCGGGGCGATCATCGACCCGCCCGACCTGCTTTGTCAACACATGCTGACAAGACGGATCCCAGTCGTGACCCGTCGTCGTCCGGCGGGCTCCCCGCCCGGTCCGACCCTCCAGTGTGCCGCCTCCTCGGGCCATCCTGCGCGCACGACGGCGCCCGACCGCTGCGTGCGCGGTCCGGCGTGGTCGTGCGTGGGGCCCCTCGGGCTCAGAGCGAGACGGGCACCGCCACGCGCTCCTCGGCCGAGCGCTGGGCCGCGTCCGCGAGCACGAGCGCCGCGCGGCCGTCGGCGAACGTCGGGCTGTCGGAGGCCTCGCCGCGCGCCAGGCGGATGAAGGCGCGCAGCTCCGCGACGTACGCGGCGGCATAGCGCTCCAGGAAGAAGTCCTGGTACGGCGGCTTGCCCTCCACGCTCGCGGCGGTCGAGACGCTGACGAGGCTCGTGAGCGCGTTCGACACCTGGAGGGATCCGCGCGACCCGAACGCCTCGATCCGCTGGTCGTACCCCACGGCGCTGTGCCGCGAGTTGGTGATGACGACGAGCGCGCCGGTGGACGCGCGGAGCGTCACGACCGCCGTGTCGAAGTCGCCGTGCTCGCGTGCCCCGGGGTCGAAGGTCGTGGATCCGGTCGCCTGCACCTCCACGATGTCGGGCAGGAAGTACCTCGCCATGTCGAGGTCGTGGATGGTCATGTCGCGGAAGATCCCGCCGGAGACCGCCACGTACGCGGCCGGCGGCGCGGCCGGGTCGCGGCTCGTGATCGACAGCTGCTCCAGCTCCCCGATCTCGCCGGCGGACACGCGGGCGCGCGCCTCCGCGAATGCCGGGTCGAAGCGGCGGTTGAAGCCGAGCGCCACGGGCACGCCGGAGGAGAGCACGCGCGGGAGGAGCGCGTCGACCCGGGCGATGTCGAGGTCGATGGGCTTCTCGCAGAGCACGGGCAGGCCCGCGTCGATCGCCTGCGCGATGAGGTCGACGTGCGTGGGCGTGGGCGACGCGATGAGGACCGCGTCGATGCCGCCGGACGCCATCATCGCGGCGGCGTCCTCCGTGACCGTGCCGCCGAGGCGCGCGGAGAGCGCGCGGGCGCCGTCGACGAAGGGGTCGCAGATCCACGCGAGCTCCGCGTCGGGATCCGCGGCGATGTTCGCGGCGTGGACCTGGCCGATGCGGCCGGTGCCGATCAGGCCGAAGCGCAGGGGGGTCGTGGTCATGTCGTGGATCCTCGTGTGTCGTGGTGGTGGTGCCGGTGCGCGGACGGTCGCGCGCCGGATCAGGCCCAGGTGCGGAGCGCCTCGCGGTTGACGCGCTGGTCCTCCGTGCGCTCGGCCCGGAAGCGGCGGATGTCGGCGTCGGGCGCGTTGAGGACGTCCTGCTCCACCACCACCCAGCCGTCGTAGCCCTGCGCCTCGATCGCGGCCATCACGCGCGCGAGGTCGACGTCGCCCCGGCCGAACGCCACGAAGGCGCCCGAGGACCAGACCTCGCGCATGCCCCCGCCCGCGGCGAGCACGCGGCGGAGCTCGGCGCCGTCGACGTCCTTGAGGTGCAGGTGCGTGATCCGCGCGCCCCAGCGGGCGATCGCCGCGAGCGGGTCGCCGCCCGCGATGACGAGGTGGCCGGTGTCGAGCGTGAGCCCCACGTCGACCTGATCGAGGAACCGGTCGATCTCCGCGGGCGACTCCACGAAGGTGCCGGCGTGGTGGTGGAAGGTCGGCTCGAAGCCCGCGGCGCGCGTGATCTCCGCGGCCCGCGCGGTGTTGCGGACGAGCCGCGACCACGCGGCGTCGTCGAGCGGGTCGGCCTCGGCGCCGCGGCCGGGGGCGGCGGCGCGGGTCGCGGATCCGGCGTCGGCGAGCGTCGGCAGCGGCAGGCGCGCGGGCCCGGCCTCGGCGGCCTCCTGGAAGACGCGCAGCGATGCGTGGAGCTCGGGGAGAGCGGCCTCGAACGCGTCGTCGTCGGAGAGGGGGAGCTGGATCCAGCCGCCGGCGAGCTCGAGGCCGGCGCCCGCGAGCCGGGCGCGCAGCTCGCGGCCGCGGCCGAGGTAGCCGACGGGGCCGAGGTCGATGCCGGAGTAGCCGGTCTCGGCGAGCGCCTCGACCATGTCGTCGGGGGCGACGACCTCGGCGCCCTCGGGCGTCAGCTCGAACACGCCGAAGCTCACGGGCGCGCCGGCGACGGTCGCCCTCACGCGGCGGCCGCAGCGGGTCGGGTGGGGCGGGCCGTCGCGGCGGCGCGGGATGCGGGGGTGGTGCGGGTCTGGACCATGCGGCGTCGCACTGCTCCTCGGGCCGTCGAGCGGGATGTTTGTCCTGACGATAGTACGTGGGTGCGGTCCTTCGCCACGGTCCGGCCGGTGTCGCCGGCGCGCCGCGACGAGCGCGTGACGAGCCGGTGACGATCCGGTTGCGGCCCGCCGCCCGAGGCCCCGCCCGGCCTACGCTCGACGGGAGATCCCCCGCGCGGGGGAACCCGCGACGCCGAGGGGGACGACGCCATGCACGACACCCAGACCGCACCCGGATCCGGATCGGGATCCGCCGCCGTGACGCCGGGGCGCCGCGCGACGCGGGTCCGCCGCGTCGCCCGCCCGCTCGCCGTCGCGACCGCGCTGGCCCTCGGCCTCTCCGCGCTCGTCGCGTCGCCCGCCGAGGCCGACACCGTCGCCATCGCCGACGTGCAGGGCACCGGCAGCGCGACCCCGTTCGCGGGTCGCGTCGTCACGGTCGAGGGCGTCGTCACCGCCGACTACCGCGGGGCGAGCGGGTACGCCGGCATCGTGATCCAGACCCGGGGCTCCGGGGGCGCGACCGATGCGACGCCGGGCGCCTCCGACGGGATCTTCGTCTACCTCGCGAACGCCGACCCGGCCGTCGCGATCGACGACCTCGTGCGCGTCACGGGCACCGCGTCCGAGCGCCAGGGCCAGACCCAGATCTCGGCGACGGCGACCGACCTCGTCGAGGCCGGCGTCGGCGTCCCCGCCGCCACCCGGCTGCCCGACACGCTCCGCGGCGCCGACCGCGAGTCGCTCGAGAGCATGCTCGTGACGCCGACGGGCGACTACCGCGTCGGATCCGCGCACCAGCTCGACACCTTCGGCACGCTCTGGCTGAGCGCGGGCGCCGACCTGCCCGTCAAGGCCACCGACGTCGTGCGCCCGGGCGCCGAGGCCGACCGCATCGCCGCCGACAACCGCGCGCGCCGGCTCCTCCTGGACGACGGCTACAACATCCAGCTCACGAACGCCGCGTACCCCGCGGGCGCGACGCAGCCCTACTACTCGGCCGACCGCGTGGTCCGCAACGGCGACGTGCCGGTCTTCCCGGCGACCCCGTACGTGCTCGCGTACGGCTTCGACGACTGGCGCCTCCAGCCGACGACGCCGCTGACCTCGCTCGACGCGGCCGGCCGCGTGCCGACCTTCCAGAGCGCGAACCCGCGGCCCGCGTCCTCGCCCGAGGTGGGCGGCGACGTCCGCATCGCCGGCTTCAACGTCCTCAACTACTTCACGACGCTCGGCGAGCGCGGCGCCGCCACCTCCGAGGAGTTCCAGCGTCAGCGCGCGAAGATCGTCACGGCGATCACGGGCCTCGACGCGCAGGTCGTCACGCTGATGGAGATCGAGAACTCGACCCGGTTCGGCGAGCCAGCGGACACCGCGACGGCCGACCTCGTGCGCGGGCTGAACGACGCCGCGGGCAAGCCGGTCTGGGACTACGTGCGCACGCCCGCCGCGCTGCAGTCGACGCCCACCGACGAGATCCAGAACGCGATCATCTACCGGAACGACGCCGTGACGCCCGTCGGGGCCGCGGCCACGCAGATCGACGAGACCGTGTGGGGCAACGCCCGCGAGCCGATCGCGCAGTCCTTCCGCGGCGGCGACCGGACGTTCACGGTCGTCGCGAACCACCTCAAGTCGAAGTCCGGGTCCGGCACGCAGCCCGCGGACGGCCAGGGCTTCTTCAACGCCGACCGGGTGGCGCAGGCGAAGGCCGTGGCGCGCTTCGCGTCCGAGCTGCAGGCGTCGAGCGGATCCGACCTCCTCTACCTGCTCGGCGACTTCAACGCGTACTCGGAGGAGGACCCGATCCAGGCCCTCCGCGACGCCGGCTTCGTCGACCTCGTGGCCGCGAAGGCCCCCGGCGAGCGCACGTACTCGTTCGACGGCGAGGTCGGATCGCTCGACCACGTGCTCGCGACCCGCGCGGGCGCCGCGGCGGTCACGGGCGTCGGGGTCTGGGACATCAACGCGCCCGAGTGGGCGGCGCGCGAGTACGGCGGGGCCGCCACCGACGGATCCAGCGCCTTCCGCTCGAGCGACCACGATCCCGTGAAGGTCGGCCTCGACACGATCCGCGAGGCGTCGACCCTCGTCGGGTACGCCGACCGCCTGCTCGTCCGCAGCGGGCAGCCGGTGACGTACTCCGTGCGGCTCGCCGCCGGCGCCACGGCCCCGACGGGCCGCGTGCAGATCCTCGACCGGGGCCGCGCGATCGCGTCCGTCGACGTCACGGCGGACGACGCCGGGCGCGCGACGGTGACGCTGCCGAAGCTGTCCCGCGGGATCCACCTGATCACCGCGAGCTACGCGGGCGACGACCGGGCGAAGGGGTCCCGCACCGTGTGGCCGTCGATCGTCCTCGTCTGGTAGCCGCTGGCCGAACGCGGAATGCGCGGGCGCCGCGTCCGGTTGCACCCCGGGACCGCACGAATCGAGCACGAGAAGAGGACGCACCATGGCCACCACCGAGCTGACCGCCGAGAACTTCGAGAGCATCGTCGACTCGAACGGCATCGTCGTCGTCGACTTCTGGGCCGACTGGTGCGGTCCCTGCAAGCAGTTCGCGCCCGTCTTCGACAAGTCGAGCGAGAAGCACGCCGACATCGTCCACGGCAAGGTCGACACCGAGGCGCAGCAGTTCCTCGCGCAGCAGGCGAACATCTCGGCGATCCCGACGCTCATGATCTTCAAGGACCAGACGCTCATCTTCAGCCAGGCCGGCGCGCTGCCCGCCCCGGCTCTCGAGTCGCTCATCGAGGAGGTGCGCGCCGTCGACGTGGCCGCCCTCAAGGAGCAGGCCGCCGCCGAGGCCGCGCAGGCCACGCCCGGCGCGAGCGCCGACCCCACCGCGATCTGACCCGCGCCTGATCCGCGCCGACGGCCCCTCCCCATCCGGGAGGGGCCGTCTGCGTCCCCACGGCATCTGCCGCCGCCGCCCGCCGAGCACGCCCCGGATACGATTGCCCCGATGACCTCCACCCCTTCCGCGCCCGCCGGATCCGCCGCCTCCGGCACCGCCCTGGCCCCCGCCCTCGAGCGCCTCGGCACGGTCTTCGGGTACGACGCCTTCCGGGGCGACCAGCAGGAGATCGTCGAGCACGTCATCGGCGGCGGCGACGCCCTGGTGCTCATGCCCACGGGCGGCGGCAAGTCGCTCTGCTACCAGATCCCGAGCCTGGTGCGGGAGGGCACGGGCGTCGTCATCTCGCCGCTCATCGCGCTCATGCAGGACCAGGTCGACGCGCTGCGCGCCGTCGGCGTCCGGGCCGCGTTCCTCAACTCCACGCAGGACCTCGAGACCAGCCGCGAGGTCGAGCGCGCCCTGCTCGACGGCGACCTCGATCTGCTCTACCTCGCGCCCGAGCGCCTCATCCTCGACCGGATGGGGCGGCTGCTGGACGAGGCCCGCATCGCCCTCTTCGCCATCGACGAGGCGCACTGCGTCTCGCAGTGGGGCCACGACTTCCGCAAGGACTACCTCGCGCTGTCGATGCTCCAGGAGCGCTGGCCCGATGTGCCGCGCATCGCGCTCACCGCCACGGCCAACGAGGCCACGCACGCCGACATCACCGCGCGCCTCGGCCTCCAGGACGCGCGCCACTTCGTCTCCTCGTTCGACCGCCCGAACATCCGCTACCGCATCGTGCCCAAGGCCGAGCCGCGCAAGCAGCTGGTCGACCTCATCCGGAACGAGCACGCGGGCGACGCGGGCATCGTGTACTGCCTGTCGCGCAAGACCGTCGAGCAGACGGCGGAGGCGCTGAACAAGCAGGGCATCACGGCGCTCCCGTACCACGCGGGCCTCGACGCGGCGGTGCGCCAGCGCAACCAGGCGCGCTTCCTCCGCGAGGACGGCATCGTCATGTGCGCCACCATCGCGTTCGGCATGGGCATCGACAAGCCCGACGTGCGCTTCGTCGCCCACATCGACCTGCCGAAGTCCATCGAGGGCTACTACCAGGAGACGGGCCGCGCGGGCCGCGACGGCCTGCCGTCCACCGCATGGCTCGCCTACGGCCTGCAGGACGTGGTGCAGCAGCGGCGCATGATCGACCAGTCCGAGGGCGACGCGCAGCACCGCAGGCGCCTGTCCCAGCACCTCGACGCGATGCTCGCGCTCTGCGAGACGGTCGGCTGCCGCCGCGTGCAGCTCCTCCGCTACTTCGGCGAGGAGACCGGTCCGTGCGGCAACTGCGACACCTGCCTCGAGCCCGTCGAGACGTGGGACGCCACGGTGCCGTCCCAGAAGCTGCTATCCACCATCGTCCGACTGCAGCGCGAGCGGAACCAGCGCTTCGGGGCGGCGCACCTCATCGACATCCTGCTCGGCAACGAGACCGATCGCGTCCGCCAGCAGGGGCACGACCAGCTCGCCACCTTCGGCATCGGCGGCGAGCTCACCGACGTGCAGTGGCGCGGCGTCGTCCGCCAGCTGCTCGCGCAGGGCCTCCTCGGCGTGAGCGACGACGGCTACGGCACGCTCGTCATCACGCCGGGCAGCGGCGACGTGCTCACCGGATCCCGCCAGGTCCCCATGCGCCAGGAGCCCGAGCGCATCGTGCGCGGCCGCGGCACCCGCACCACCCGGGCGAAGGGCGGCCAGTTGGTCGACCTCCCCGAGGAGGCGCAGGGCCTGTTCGAGGCGCTCCGCGCGTGGCGCTCGGAGCAGGCGAAGGAGCAGGGCGTGCCCGCCTACGTCGTGTTCGCGGACGTCACCCTCCGGGAGGTCGCGACGGAGCGCCCGCAGGACCTCGCCCGGCTCTCCGGGATCACGGGCGTCGGCCAGAAGAAGCTCGACACGTACGGCGAGGGGCTGCTCGCGGTCGTCGCCGCGGCATCGGCGGACGCCGGCTAGGAAGCCGGTCGACCGGCGGGCCGACCGACCGGGAGGCCGGCGGATCCGCGCGGCGACGGGGGAGGAGACCCGGTCCCGAGCCTCGAGGGCTGCGGGACCGAGCCGCGCACACGGCCGACTTTTACCCGAAGACCGGCCCGGCGCTGGCGGGACAGCTCACCCGAAGAGCTGTCGCCGTTGCCCACGATCGTACTGGTCCGGCTGCGGGCTCCACGCTGGCTGTGGGGAGCGGGCATCACGTGGTAACGGGGCGGTCGGCAGAGCGCCTTCCGTCGGGGCCCGCATGTAAACAGCGTGTAACGGGAGGCCGCAGACGCTTCATCGGGATTGCCAACACCGTATGGCGTATTTGTAATATGTCACCTACCACCGGCAACCCGAGGCCGGACGAGGGAGCACCATGGCAGTGACCGGAGCAGAAGCGGATGCTATCCGCACGGCGGAGCGTCGCGCCGCCGTCCTCCCCAGCGCCGGATCGCGGCGCCCGCTGGGCACCGAGGCGGTCACCCTCGAGGGCGGCCTGCTCGGGGCCTGGCAGGAGCGCAACCGGGACAGCACGATCCCCCACGCCATCGCGTCCATGGCCGCCGCCGGCAACCTCGACGACCTCCGCGCGGCCGTCGACGGTCCGGGCGAGCGACCCGTCCCGCGGTACCCGTTCCTCGACACCGACGTCTACAAGACCCTCGAGGGCGTGGCGTACGAGGTCGGCCGCGGCACGGCGAGCGCGGGGATGCGCGCGTTCCTCGACGAGGCGACGGACGTGCTCGAGCGCGTGCAGGCGGAGGACGGCTACATCGGCTCGTACGTGCAGCGGCCCGGATCCGAGCGCGAGCCCTGGTCCGACCTCGCCTGGGGTCACGAGCTCTACAACCTCGGGCACCTGATCCAGGCGGCGGTCGCCGACTCCCGCCAGGGCGGCGACGGGCGCCTCCTGGCCGTGGCCCGCCGCTTCGCCGACGCCGCCGTCCGCGCGTTCGGCCCGGGCGGCCGCGTCGAGGTCTGCGGCCACCCCGAGGTCGAGATGGCGCTCGTCGAGCTGCACCGCGAGACGGGGGAGCGGTCCTACCTCGACCTCGCCTCCGCGTTCGTCGACCGTCGCGGGCACGGCTCGGTGGCGACGCGCATCTTCCCCGCCGAGTACTTCCAGGACGCGCATCCGTTCCGGGAGATGCCGGCCGTCACGGGCCACGCCGTGCGCATGGCGTACCTCGCCGCGGGCGCGACGGACGTGGCGACGGAGACGGGCGACGCCGAGCTGCTCGCCGCCTCGGTCCGCCTGTTCGACGACGCCGTGCGCACCCGCCTCTACGTGACCGGCGGGCTCGGCAGCCGCCACTCCGACGAGGCGATCGGCGATGCCTACGAGCTGCCGAGCGAGCGCTCCTACAGCGAGACCTGCGCGGCCATCGCCGTGATGCAGTGGGCGTGGCGCCTCTTCCTCGCCACCGGCGAGTCACGCTTCCTCGACACGCACGAGACCGTGCTGCTGAACGCCTACGCGGTGGGCCTCTCCGCCGACGGCACCGGCTTCTTCTACGACAACCCGCTCCAGCGCCGCCCGGACCACCACGCGCAGTCCGGCGCCGAGACCGAGGGCGAGCTGATGCGCCGCCCGTGGTTCACCTGCCCGTGCTGCCCGCCGAACATCGTGCGCTGGATGAGCGAGCTGCAGGACCACGTCGCGGTGCAGGACGGCGACGACCTGGTGATCGCGCACCCGGCCGCGTGCGTGATCCGCACCGAGGCGATCGACGTGCGCGTCACGACCGCCTACCCGTGGGACGGCACCGTGCGCGTCGAGGTGCTGCGCGCATCCGGCGCCCCGACGGGCATCGTGCTGCGGCGCCCGGGTTGGTGCCGGTCCGCGACCGCGGTCGTGTCGGGCGCCGACGGGTCCGCGTCCGAGGTCGACGCGGCAGCCGGCGACCGGTGGATCCGCGCCACCCGCGCCTGGGCCGCCGGCGACGCGCTCGTGGTCGAGCTGGACATGCCCGTGCGGGCCCTCGGATCCCACCCGCACCTCGACGCCACGCGCGGCAGCCTCGCCGTGGCGCGCGGCCCGATCGTGTTCGCCGTCGAGCAGGAGGACGCCGGCGCCCCCGTCGACGACCTGCTCCTCGACCCGCGCGACCTGGCTTCGGCGCGGACCGTGCCGCTCCCGGTCCCCGCGCCGTGGGGTCCGGCGTCGGATGCGGCAGACCCCGCGTCGGGCGTCGCGCTCGCCGTGCGCCTCCGCCGCGGGCTCCCCGCGCCGGACGAGCTCTACCCCGAGGTCGTCCCCGGCACCACCTCCGCCGCGTCGGCCGACCCCGTCGACGCCGTGCTCGTGCCGTACGCCCTCTGGGGCAACCGGGCGCCGGGTGCGATGCGGGTCTGGATCCGCGCCGCCGACACCGGCTGAGCCGCCCTCCGCGCGCACGCCACCCGGATCCACCCGGTCCGGGCGGTCGCGCGCACCTCCGCCTCCCCTCCCCTTCCATCGCACGACCCCGTCCGTCACTCCCCACCCGGTGCGCCTCGGCCGCCATCCACGAAACGAGAGTCCGATGAACAGACGAATCACCGCAGTCGGGCTGGCCCTCGCCGCCAGCCTCGCCCTCACGTCCTGCGCCGGTGCCGGCGGCAAGGCCGCCGCCGACATCACCGGTCCGGCCGACACCGGCGGGACCATGAACGTCCTGCAGGTGTCGGACTTCCCGCACCTGGATCCCGCGATGGGCTACGAGACCGACCTCGCGGACGTCTACCGGCTCATCTACCGCACGCTCACCACGACCACCGGCAAGGACGGCGCCACGATCGCGCCCGACCTCGCCACCGACACGGGGACGCCGAACGCCGACGCGACCGAGTGGACCTTCACCCTCAAGGACGGGCTGAAGTTCGAGGACGGCTCCCCGATCACGAGCCAGTCGATGAAGTTCGGCGTGGAGCGGTCCTTCGACCCCGCGCTCGCCATCGGCTCGCCCTACGCCCGCATGTACCTCGAGGGCGGCGACGCGTACAAGGGCCCGTACCAGTCGGGCGACCTGGCCTCCATCGAGACCCCCGACGAGAAGACCATCGTCTTCCACCTCAACCGCTCCGTGCCCGAGTTCGCGAGCGTCACCGCGCAGAGCACGTTCGTGCCGTTCCCCGTGGACAAGGACCGCGTCACGGTCACGAGCATGGACCAGCAGCCCATCTCCTCCGGGCCGTACAAGGTGAGCGCCCGGACGCAGGGCCAGTCGCTCACGCTCGTGCGCAACCCCGAGTGGGACGCCTCCACCGACGAGGTCCGCACCGCCAAGCCGGACGAGTGGCAGTTCACGATGGGGCTCGACCAGGCCACCATCGACGAGCGCATGATCGACGGACAGGGCGACGACGCGAACGCCATCGCCTACGGGATCACGGCGGCGTCGGTGTCCCGCGTCCAGACGCCGCAGATCAAGGCGCGCACCGTCTCGGGCGACACCGGTTGCACGACGTACCTCGCGCTCAACACGACCAAGCCGCACCTCGGCGACGTGCGCGTGCGGCAGGCGATCGCCTACGCCGTGGACAAGAAGTCCCTCGCCGACGTGGCGGGCGGCCCCATGATCGCGGAGCCCGCGTCGACGATCCTCACCCGCAGCGTCCCCGGCCACAAGGACTTCGACCTCTACCCCAGCACCGACAGCTCCGGCGACGTCGACAAGGCCAAGGCGCTCCTCGCCGAGGCGGGCGTCCCGGACGGCTTCACGATCACGCTCGACGTGGCCAGCATCCCCACCTCGCAGAAGGCGGCGGAGGCGCTCCAGCAGTCCCTCGCCCGCGTCGGCATCACCGTCGCCATCAACCTCCTCGACGTGGCGACCTACAACGAGACCATCGCCACCACCTCGCAGCAGCACGACGCGGCCGAGGCCGGCTGGTGCCCCGACTGGAACTCCGCCAGCACGGTGCTCCCCATCCTGTTCGACGGACGGCAGATCCCCGAGAAGGGCAACAGCAACCTCTCGCAGATCGACGACCCCGCGATCAACGCGAAGATCGACGAGGTCTCGGCCATGACCGACCTGAAGGCCGCGGACACCGCCTGGGGCGACCTCGACGAGCAGATCCAGCAGCTCGCGCCCGTCGTGCCGCTCCTCTACGGCCAGGCCGTCCTGGTGCTGGGACAGAACGTCCGGAACGCGTACTCGAGCCCCCTCTACGACGGAGCCCCGGACTTCGCCACCATCGGCCTCCACACGGGGAAGTAGGCGGTGACCACCACCCTCCAGGGCGCCTCGGCGTCCGCCTCGGCCCCCGCCTACCCGACGGGACGGCCGCCCGCCGTCACGCCGGCCAAGCGCGTGGTCGCGGCCCTCCGGTCGAAGCCGTCCGTCATCGCCAGCGTCGTGTTCGTGGTGCTGGTCCTGGTCCTCGCGGTGTTCGCGCCGCTCCTGTCCGGGATCACCGGCTGGGGCCCGACGACCTTCGACGCCGACGCCGTGGACCCGGCCCTCGGCGGCCTCCCCATCGGCCCGTTCGGCGGCGTCAGCGCCTCGCACTGGTTCGGCGTGGAGCCGCAGAACGGGCGCGACATCTTCGCCCGCATCGCCTACGGCGCCCGGGTGTCCCTCCTCATCGCGGTCTCCGCCACGGTCGTCACCACGACGATCGGCGTGGTCGCGGGCCTGGTCGCCGGCTACTTCGGCGGGATCGTCGACCAGGTCGTGTCGCGGGTCATGGACCTCCTCATGGCCTTCCCGGCGCTGATCTTCATGATCGCGATCCTCTCGGCGCTGCCCGCGGGCAACCGACCGGCGCTGCTCGTCCTCACGCTCAGCGTCTTCGGCTGGCCGTACACGGCGCGCCTCGTGCGCGGCCAGACCATGACGATCCGCACGCGCGACTTCGTGGAGGCGGCCCGGGCATCCGGCGCCTCCTCCATGCGCGTCATCTTCCGGGAGGTGATGCCGAACCTGCGCGGCACCATCATCGTGCTGGCCACGCTCTCGGTGCCGGGCTACATCGGCACCGAGGCGGGCCTGTCCTTCCTCGGGGTGGGCGTGCTGCCGCCGACGCCGTCATGGGGCCAGATGATCTCCGACTCGGTGAACTGGTACACGGTCGACCCGGCGTACTTCGTCGTGCCCGGCTCGTTCCTCTTCCTCACGGTGCTGGCGTTCACGGTCTTCGGCGACCACCTCCGCACCGCGCTCGAGCAGGGGGAGGCGGCATGATCGGCTACCTCGTCCGCCGGCTGGGGGCGGCCCTCGTGGTGCTCGCGCTCATCAGCCTGTTCACCTACATGATCTTCTTCCTGCTCCAGCCGGACCCCGCCGTCACCATCTGCGGCAAGACCTGCACGCCGGACAAGATCGACTCCATCCGCCAGCTCCTCGGCCTCGACCGGCCGTTCTGGGCGCAGTACGGCGACTTCGTCACGGGCATCTTCACGGGCCGCACCTACGGGGACGGCCCGACCGCGATCCAGTGCTCCGCGCCCTGCCTGGGCTTCAGCTTCCAGACGCAGCAGTCCGTGCTCGACCTGATGCTGTCCCGCCTCCCCGTGAGCATCACGATCGCGGTCGGCGCGGCGGTCCTCTGGGTCGTCTTCGGCGTCGCCGGCGGACTCGTCAGCGCGATCAAGCAGGGCAGCGTGTGGGACCGGACCGCGATGGCGGCGGCGCTCACCGGGATCAGCGTGCCGATCACCTTCGCGGCGCTGCTCCTGCAGTACGTGCTCGTCGTGCAGCTGCAGGTGCTGCCGTTCCCGCAGGCCGTGGCGTTCGGCGACGACCCCGTCCTGTGGTTCGAGTCGTACCTGATGCCCTGGATCGTGCTCGCGCTCGGCTACGCGGCCATCTACGCGCGCATCGTCCGGGCCAACGTGATCGACACCCTGCAGGAGGACTACCTGCGGACCGCGCGCGCCAAGGGGCTGTCGGCGTCGCTCGTGATACGCCGCCACGCCCTCCGGCCGTCGCTCACGCCCGTCGTGACGCTGTTCGGCATGGACTTCGCCGGGCTGCTCGGCGGGGCCGTGATCGCCGAGAAGATCTTCGGCCTCAACGGCGTCGGCAAGCTCGCCGCCGACTCCATCGCCAAGAACGACCAGCCCGTCATCATGGGCGTCACGCTCCTCGCCGCCACCTTCGTGGTCGTCGGGAACGTGGTCGTCGACGTGCTGTACACCGTGCTCGACCCCCGAGTGAGGATCACCTCGTGACCGCCACCGCACCGCACCAGCCGCCCGCCCGCGCCGTCGCGGGGACGCCGCTCCTCGAGGTCGCGAACCTGACGATCGCGTTCCCCACCTCGCGCGGGCCCGTCGAGGTCGTGAAGGACCTCTCCTTCCGCGTGGAGCCGGACAGCACCCTCGGCATCGTGGGGGAGTCCGGATCCGGCAAGTCGATGACCTCGCTCGCCGTGATGGGGCTCGTGCCCCGCGGCGGGAAGGTCACCGGCAGCATCAAGCTCGCGGGGGAGGAGCTCGTCGGGCGCAGCGACAGGGAGCTGCGGGCCATGCGCGGCGACCGCATGGCGATGGTGTTCCAGGATCCGCTGTCCTCGCTCAACCCCTACTACACGGTGGGGCTGCAGATCGAGGAGGCCTACCGGTCGCATCGCTCCGGCTCGCGGAAGTCCGTGCGGTCGACCGTGGTCGCGGCGCTCGACCGGGTCGGGATCAAGGAGGCCTCGACGCGCGTCGACCACTACCCGCACCAGTTCTCGGGCGGCATGCGGCAGCGCATCATGATCGCGATGGCGCTGTGCCTCGAGCCCGAGCTGCTCATCGCCGACGAGCCGACCACCGCGCTCGACGTGACGGTGCAGGCGCAGATCCTCGACCTCATGCGCTCCATCCGCGCGGAGACGGGGATGGGCATGCTCGTCATCACGCACGACCTCGCCGTCGTGTCCTCCCTCGCGGACGAGGTGCTCGTCATGCAGGGCGGGCACCGCGTCGAGAGCGGCACCACCGAGCGCGTGTTCACCGCACCGGAGGATCCGTACACGCACGCCCTGCTCGAGGCGATCCCCCGCATCGACGCCGCCTACGACCGCCTGACGACGGGACCCGCCTCATGAGCCGCCACGACGCCTCCGCGCCCGGCCCGACCGCGCCCGCGCCCGCCGCGGCGACGCCGGAGCCGTTCCTCTCCGCCCGCGACCTGACGAAGGAGTACGTGACGCGCGGCGGCCGCGGGCTGCGGCCGCCCGTGCGCCGCTTCCTCGCGGTCGACGGCGTGAGCCTCGACGTGCCGACCGGGCAGACGCTCTCGATCGTGGGGGAGTCCGGATCCGGCAAGTCGACGACCGCCCGCATCATCGCGCACCTGCTCGACCCGACCTCCGGCACGTTCGCGCTGAGGGGCGAGGACATGACGCACGCGAAGGGCGCCGCCCTCCGCGAGTTCCGGCGGCAGGTGCAGGTGGTGTTCCAGGATCCGGCGTCGTCGCTCAACCCGCGGCACACGGTGGAGCAGATCATCAGCGCGCCGCTGCGGTACCAGGGCATCACGACGCCGGGCGGGCACGGCAAGCTCGTGCGCGACCTGCTCGACCGCGTGGGCCTCGACCCGGACCACGCGCAGCGCTACCCCGCGCAGTTCTCGGGCGGGCAGTGCCAGCGCATCGGGATCGCGCGGGCGCTCGCCGTGAGCCCGGGCCTCATCGTGTGCGACGAGGCGGTCTCCGCGCTCGACGTGACGGTGCAGGCGCGCGTGATCGCGCTGCTGCGCGACCTGCAGCGCGAGCGCGGGCTCAGCTACGTCTTCATCGCGCACGACCTCGCCGTGGTGCGCCAGCTCTCCGACCGCGTCGCCGTGATGAGCGCGGGCAAGGTCGTGGAGGAGGGGACGCGCGACGACGTGTTCGAACGGCCCCAGCACCCGTACACGCGGTCGCTGCTGGACGCCGTGCCGCGGATCGACCCGGAGTGGGACCGCAAGCGCCAGCTCGCACGCGCCGCGGCCGGCCTCGACACCACCGCCATCGACACGACGGACGGGTCGGCCGCGTGATCGTCGGATCCGCGACCGTCCCCGGCGTCCACGTCACCGAGCACGAGATCGAGGTCCCGCTCGACTGGGCGGCGGCCCGCGACGGCGAGCCGACCGCGACGATCACGGTGTTCGCCCGCGAGCTCGTCGCGCCCGCCCGCCGCGGCGACGACCTGCCCGCGCTCCTCTACCTCCAGGGCGGCCCGGGCGGCAAGTCGCCGCGCGTCATGGACGACGGCGGCTGGATCGGCCACGCCCTCCGCACGCACCGCGTCGTGCTCCTCGACCAGCGCGGCACCGGGCGGAGCACGCCCGTCACCGCGCGCACCATGACCCGGTTCGGCGACGACCACGAGTCCGCCGCCCGCTACCTCGCCCTGTTCCGGGCCGACTCGATCGTGCAGGACGCCGAGGCGCTCCGGCAGCACCTCGAGGGCGGGCGCCGCTGGTCGACGCTCGGCCAGAGCTACGGCGGGTTCCTCACGCTCACGTACCTGTCGCTCGCGCCCGAGGCGCTGTCGGCCTGCTACGTGACGGGCGGCCTCGCCTCGCTCGACCCCGACGCCGAGGAGGTCTACCGCCGGACCTACCCCCGGACGGTCCGGAAGAACGCCGGGTACCACGCGCGCTACCCGGGCGACGTGGGGATCCTGTCCCGCCTCGCCGACCGGCTCGCGGTCGGCGACGTGACGCTGCCCGACGGGGACGTGCTCACGGTGAAGCGCCTGCAGACCATGGGCATCGACCTCGGCATGGCGCCGGGCCGCGAGCGGATCCACGCGCTCCTCGACGAGGCGCTCGACGACCGCGGCGAGCCCACCGACGTGCTCCTCGCCGAGGCGCTGCGCCTCACCTCGTACGCGGGGAACCCGCTGTTCGCGGCGATGCAGGAGAGCATCTACGCGTCCGGCACCCGACCCGCGACCGCGTGGGCCGCCGAGCGGGAGCGCGGCCGGCACCCGGCGTTCGCGCCGACCGCCCGGCCGCTGCTGCTCACCGGCGAGATGATGTACCCCTGGATGTTCGACGAGATCCGGCTGCTGCGCCCGTTCCGCGGCGCGGTCGAGGCGATGGCCCACCGGGACGACTGGCCGGAGCTCTACGACCCGGCCCGGCTCGCCGCCAACGACGTCCCCGTGGCCGCCGCGATCTACCACGACGACATGTACGTGGACGCGGGCCTGCAGCAGGACACGGTCGCGCGCGTGGGGAACACCCGCGCGTGGATCACGAACGAGCACGAGCACGACGGCCTCGGAGCGCCTGGCGTGCTCGGGCGGCTGATGGACACGATCGCCCGCGATGGAGGAGGCCTGCCCCGATGACCGACACGACCCACGACACGACGCCCGTCACGACGCCCGCGTCCGTCACCCCCGAGGACCGGCGCCCGCCGCGCCTCGCGGAGGTGCCCGCCTTCCAGGACCTCATGGCGCGCGGCTGGATCACGCCCGACCGCACGCCGGCCACCGTGCCGGGCGCGGTCGACGCGGCCGCCGCGCACCGTGCCCGGCTGAGCGCTGCGCTGCCCGGCGTCACCCTCGCGGTGGCGGGCGGGTACGCGCCCACGCGCAACGACGACTGCCGCTACGCGTTCCGCGCCGACAGCGACTTCGTGTGGCTGACCGGCGTGCAGGTCGAGGGCGCCGTGCTCGTGATGCACGCGGTGCCGGGCGGCCACGACGCCGTCCTGCACGTGCCCGCTCCCGCCCACCCCGGCGACCCGCGCTTCTACTCGGACGCCGACCACGGCGAGCTCTGGGTCGGCCCCGCGCCGGCGCACGCCGACTGGCAGGCCGTGCTCGGGATCCCCGTGCGCGACCCCGACCGCATCGCGCGCGACCTCGCCGGCGTCCGCGACGTGCGCCGGGCGGGGGCCGTCACCGGAGTGCCCGCGGCGCTCGCCGACGTGCCGCGCGACCCGTCCCTCGTGGCGACGCTCGGCGAGCTGCGCGTGATCAAGGACGCGTGGGAGATCGAGGAGCTGCGCCGCGCCGTCGACGACACGGTCGAGGGCTTCGCGGAGGTCGTGCGGGCGATCCCGCGGGCGCAGGCCCACGGCGGCGAGCGCTGGCTGCAGGGCACGTTCGACCGGCACGCGCGCACGGTCGGCAACGGCCCGGGCTACGCCACCATCGTCGGCGGCGGCGGGCACGCGACGACGCTGCACTGGGTGCGCTGCGACGGTCCGCTCCGCGACGGCGAGCTCGTGCTGCTCGACATGGGCGTGGAGGCCAGGAGCCTCTACACGGCGGACGTCACCCGCACGTTCCCCGTCGACGGCACGTTCTCGGCGGAGCAGCGCCTCGTGCACGACGTCGTGGAGCGCGCCCACCGCGCGGGGCTCGACGCCGTGGCGCCCGGCCGTCCGCTCGTCGACTTCCACCACGCGTCCATGGAGGTGGTGGCGCAGGGCCTCCACGACATGGGGATCCTGCCCGTGTCGGTCGACGAGGCGCTCTCGCCCGCGGGCCAGCACCACCGCCGCTGGCTCGTGTGCGGGATCGGGCACCACCTCGGGCTCGACGTGCACGACTGCTCGGGCGCCGGTCTCGCCGGCTACGACCGCGCGGTCGAGGCGGGCATGGTGCTCACGGTCGAGCCGGGCCTGTACTTCCCGCCGGACGACGGGATGGTGCCGCCGGAGCTCCGGGGCATCGGCGTGCGGATCGAAGACGATATCGTGGTGACGCAGACGGGGTCCGACGTGCTGTCGGATGCGCTGCCGATCGACGCACGGGGCCTGGAGTCCTGGATGCGGGAGCAGCGATCCCCGTCCTGACCCGAGGAGGAGGACCCGCATGAGCCTCTCCGCACTGCGACCCGCACCCCCGCGCGAGAGCCTGCGCGAGCACGTCCACCAGGCCCTGTCGGCGGCGATCGTGTCCGGCGAGCTGGAGCCCGGCACGCTCATCACCGTGCCCACGCTCGCCGTGCGCTTCGACGTCTCGGCCACGCCCGTCCGCGAGGCGGTCCTCGAGCTCGAGAAGCGCGGCTTCGTGGAGACGGTCCGCAACAAGGGCTTCCGCGTCACGGCCGTGAGCGACGAGGAGCTCGGCCACCTGGTGCAGGTGCGCCAGCTCCTCGAGGCCCCCGCCATGGAGCGGCTCGCCGGGCGCCTGCCCGACGGCGCGCTCCCGGGCCTCGAGGCGCTCGCCGACCGCATCGAGCAGGGCGCGCGCGAGGGGGACCTCCGCGCGTACCTGGAGGCCGACCAGGAGTTCCACCTCTCGCTCACGCGCATCCTCGGCAACCCCGTGCTCACGGAGGCCATCGCGGACCTCCGCTCGCGCACGCGCCTCGTCGGCCTCGCGTCGATGAAGGAGAGCGCCATGCTCGACGCCTCGGCGGCCGAGCACCATGAGCTGCTGCGGGCGCTGGTCGCCGGCGACGGCCCCGGGGCGCACGAGCTCATGGTGCGGCACATCCGGCACGCCACCGGCTGGTGGGCGGGGCGCGGCGAGGACGAGGCCGCCGCCGTCGCGGAGCCGGAGCACGCGGAACCCGTCGCCTGATCCCCTCGCTGCCGGCCGGGCTTCCCCTCGCAGACGATGTGTGACATATTACTGTCACCGCCGACCGCCACCCGCCTCCCCGAGGCGCATCCACCCGTGAGAGCAGGGACACCATGACGCGTCACGTGGTCGTCGTCGGCGGGGGCATCGTCGGCGCCGCGTGCGCCCGCTCGCTGGCCCGGGCCGGGATGCGCGTCACGGTCGTCGAGCGCGCCGCGGTCGCCTCCGGCACGAGCGCGCAGGGCGAGGGCAACATCCTCGTGTCCGACAAGGGACCCGGCGCGGAGCTCGAGCTCGCGCAGCTGGCCGCCCGCCGCTGGCCCGAGGTCGCCGCCGAGCTCGCGGACGAGCTGGGCGACGCGCTCCCCTCCATCGAGTACGAGCCCAAGGGCGGGCTCGTCGTCACGACCATCGACGAGGGCGCGGATCCGCTCCTCGCCTTCGCCGCCACCCAGCGCTCCGCGGGCGTCGACGCGATCCCCGTGGACGTCCGCCGGGCGCTCGAGCTCGAGCCGTGGCTGAACCCGGCGATCACCGCTGCCGTGCACTACCCCGAGGACGCGCAGGTGCAGCCCGCCATCGCGACCGAGGCGCTCGCCGCGTCGGCCCGGCGCGCGGGCGCGGTCGTGCGCACGGGCGTCGAGGTCATCGGGCCGCTGCTCGACGCGGACGGCGCGCTCCGCGGCGTGCGGACGAGCGCGGGCGACATCGCCGCCGACGACGTGCTCGTCGCGGCCGGCCCCTGGTCGGGCGAGGTGGCGCGCACCCTGGGCGTCGAGCTGCCCGTGCTGCCGCGCCGTGGCGTCGTGCTCGTCACGACGCGCATGCCGCACCGCATCCGGCACAAGGTCTACGACGGCGACTACGTGGGCGCGGTCGGGTCCGGCGACGGCGCGCTGCAGACCTCGGGCGTCGTGGAGTCGACGCCGTCGGGGACGGTGCTCATCGGATCCAGCCGCGAGCGCGTGGGCTTCGACGCGTCGCTGCGCGTGGCCGTGCTCGAGGAGCTCGCCGCGAAGGCCGTGCGGCTCTTCCCCTTCCTCGTCGAGGCGAACGCGATGCGCTCCTACGGCGGCTTCCGCCCGTACCTGCCCGACCACCTGCCGGTCGTCGGCCCGGATCCGCGGCTGCCCGGCCTCTGGCACGCGAGCGGGCACGAGGGCGCCGGGATCGGCCTGTCGGTCGCGACGGCGGACCTCGTCGTCGCGCAGATGACGGGCGCCACGACCCCGCTCGACGTGCGGCCCTTCTCGGTCGCGCGCGCCTCGCTCGGGCTGCGGATGCCCGGGGCCGCGCTGTCGTCCGACGCCGCCGGGGTGCGCGCATGACGCCGCGGCGCGTGGATCCGGCGCGCGACCCGATCCGGCCGGGGAAGGCCGCGGCCGTGCGCTTCACGGTGGACGGGGATCCGGTCGAGGGCGTCAGCGGCCAGACGATCGCGGGCGCGCTGCTCGCCTCCGGCACGCTCGCGTGGCGGACGACCGCGAGCGCCGGGCGGCCGCGCGGCGTCTTCTGCGGGATCGGCGTGTGCTTCGACTGCACCGTCACCGTGAACGGGCTGCCGGACGTGCGCGCCTGCCAGCGCCGCGCCGTCGAGGGCGACGTGGTCGAGACCGGGCCGGGCGCGACGGTGCCCGACGCGACCGTGCCCGATGCGACGGCGCCCGATGCGCGCGCGGGGGAGGCGTCGTGAGCGGCGCGGACGACCGGCGGCACGTCGTCGTCATCGGCGCCGGCCCGGCCGGGCTCGCCGCCGCGGTCGCGGCCCGCGGTCGCGGCGCCCGGGTCACGCTGCTCGACGCATCGGACGAGCTGGGCGGCCAGTACTGGCGGCACCTGCCGGATTCCCGGCCGGCGGCGCGCGAGCGGATCCTGCACCACGGCTGGGACGCGTTCACCGCGCTCCGCTCCCGGCTCGCCGCCGACGACGGCTGCGACATCGTGACGGGCGCGCAGGTGTGGGCGATCGAGCGGCCCACCCCGGACGCCCACGCGGCCGACGCGCTCGCGCCGCCCGCCGCCGTCGTCCACGTGCTCGTGGGCCAGGTCGACGGATCGCGCCGCGCACCGCTGACCCTCCGCCCCGACGCGCTCGTCCTCGCGACCGGCGCGCACGACCGCACGCTGCCGTTCCCCGGCTGGGACCTGCCCGGCGTCTTCACCGCGGGCGCCGCGCAGGCCCTCGCGAAGGGCGAGCGCGTGGCGATCGGCGACCGCGTGGTCGTCGCGGGCGCCGGCCCGTTCCTCCTCCCCGTCGCGGTGTCGCTCGTGCAGGCGGGGGCGCGGGTGGTCGGGATCCACGAGGCCGCGCGCGTCCCGTCGCTCGCCCGCGGCTGGCTGCGGCGTCCGGCTGGCCTCGCCCGCGCGCCGCACAAGGCCGCCGAGCTCGCCGGATACGTGTCCGTGCTGGCGCGCGAGCGGATCGGCTACGCCACGGGCAGCGCGGTCGTCGCCGCTCACGGCACCGACCGGGTCGAGGCCGTGACCGTGCAGCGCCTCGACGCGTCGTGGGCGCCCGTCCCGGGCACCGAGCGGCGGATCGCCGTGGACGCCGTGTGCGTCGGCCACGGCTTCACGCCCCGGCTCGAGCTGCCCATCGCCGCGGGCTGCCGCATCGGCCCGGATCGCTTCGTCGAGGTCGACGCCGCGCAGGGCTCCGGACCTGCGGGCGTCTTCGCCGCGGGCGAGATCACGGGCATCGGGGGAGTGGACCAGGCGCTCGCGGAGGGCGAGGTCGCGGGGCACTGCGCCGCGGGCGGATCCCCGTCCGACGCGGCCGTCGCCCCCGCCGTGCGCCGCCGGGCCGTCGCGCACGACGTGGCGCGCCGCATCGAGGCCGCTCACGGCATCCGGCCCGGCTGGACCGGCTGGCTCCGCGACGACACGCTCGCCTGCCGCTGCGAGGAGGTGCCCGTCGGCCGGCTCCGCGCGACCGCCCGCGCGGCCTCCTCCACCGACCTCCGCTCCATGAAGCTCGCGACGCGCGCCGGCCTCGGCATCTGCCAGGGCCGCGTCTGCGGGCGGACCGTGGAGCAGCTGCTCGCGGCCGAGGCGCCCGCGTGCGGATCCGCGCCGGCCGCGTCCCCGCCGGCCGCGTCCCCCACCGCGGCGCCCGGCCCCGGATCCGACCGCCGCCCCATCGCCTCGCCCGTGCGCCTCGGCGAGCTCGCCGCCGCCTACGACCTGCGCGACGCCGGACCCCCGTCCCTCGCCGCGGCCGCGCCCGGCGCCGACGACCCGCCGTCCGCCGACGACCCGCCGCCCGAGCACGCGCCCCCGACCACCCCCGCACCGCCTCGCACCACCGACCGGAAGGACATGCCATGACCGCACCCGCCCTGGACCTCGGAGGCGTCGTCGTCGCCACCACGCTGCCGTTCCGCGAGGACGCGTCGGCCCCCGCCGGCCTCGCCGTCGACTACGACGCGTACGCCGCCCACTGCGACTGGCTCATGGCGAACGGCTGCCGCGGCGTCGGCCCGAACGGATCGCTCGGCGAGTACTCCTCGCTCACCGACGAGGAGCGCCGCAAGGTCGTGCAGGTCGCGGTCGAGACGGTCGGCGACCGCGGGATCGTCGTGGCCGGCGTGCACGGCGTCGGCTGGCACCAGGCGAAGAAGTGGGCCGAGATCGCGGCCGAGGACGGCGCCGACGGCGTGCTGCTCCTGCCGCCCACCATCTACCGGGCGAGCGACGACGAGGTCGTCGAGCACTACGCGCGCGTCGACGAGGTGGGCCTGCCGATCATGGCCTACAACAACCCCTTCGACACCAAGGTCGACCTCACGCCGCAGCTCCTGCAGCGCCTCGACGCGCTCGAGAACGTCGTGGCGATCAAGGAGTTCTCGGGCGACATCCGCCGCGTGACGGAGATCCAGGACCTCACGGGCCTCGACGTCATCGCGGGCGCGGACGACCTGCTGCTCGAGTCGCTCATCATGGGCGCCGTCGGCTGGTTCGCGGGCTACCCGAACGCCTTCCCGCGCGAGGCCGTGGAGCTGTACGGGCTCGCGACCAGCGGCCGCATCGAGGAGGCGAAGGAGCTGTACCGCCACCTCGTGCCCGTGTTCCGCTGGGACTCGCGTACCGAGTTCGTGCAGGCCATCAAGCTGTCGATCGACGTGGCCGGCGAGAGCACGGGCGGCCCCACGCGTCCGCCGCGCGCGCCGCTGCCCGCCGCGGTCGCCGCCGAGGTCACGCGCGACACGCGCCGCGCGCTCGACCACCTCGCCGGGCGATGATCGACGGATGAGGTCCTCCCGCGTCTTCCACGCCGTCGACTCGCACACGGAGGGGATGCCGACCCGCGTCGTCACGAGCGGGTTCGGCGTGATCCCCGGCGCGACCATGAACGAGCGCCGCCTGCACCTCATCGAGCACCTCGACCACCTGCGGCTCCTGCTCATGACCGAGCCGCGCGGCCACGCGGCGATGAGCGGCGCGATCCTGCAGCCGCCCACGCGCGACGACTGCGACTGGGGCGTCCTCTACATCGAGGTGTCCGGGTGCCTGCCGATGTGCGGCCACGGCACCATCGGCGTCGCCACCGTGCTCGTGGAGACCGGGCTCGTCGAGGTGCAGGAGCCGGTCACCACCATCCGGCTCGACACCCCGGCGGGCCTCGTGATCGCGCGCGTCGACGTGGAGGACGGGCGCGCCGCGTCCGTGACGATCGAGAACGTCCCGTCGTACGTGGAGCGGCTGGACGCCTCGATCGAGGTGCCCGGGTACGGCGCCGTGCCGTACAGCCTCGCGTTCGGCGGCAACTTCTACGCCGTCGTCGAGCTCGACGCTCTGGGGCTGCCGTTCGACCGGGAGCGGCAGCAGGAGATCCTCCAGGCCGGGCTCGCGATCATGGGCGCGATCAACGACCAGGACGCGCCGTCGCACCCGGAGATCTCCGGCGTCGACCACTGCCACCACGTGGAGTTCCTCGCGCCCGGATCGGACGCGCGGCTCTCGCGGCACGCGATGGCGATCCACCCCGGCTGGTTCGACCGCTCGCCGTGCGGCACGGGGACGTCCGCGCGCATGGCCGAGCTGTGGGCGCGCGGCGAGCTGGCCGTCGGCGACGACTTCGTCAACGAGTCGTTCATCGGCAGCCGCTTCACCGGCCGGATCCTCCGGGAGACGACCGTCGCCGGCCGGCCCGCCATCGTCCCCGCCATCACCGGGCGCGCGTGGATCACCGGCATGGGACAGTACCTGCTGGACCCCACCGACCCGTTCCCGAGCGGCTTCCGGTTCTGACCGGCGAGCCCCCACCGAGGAGAGACATGACCCCGCACGAGACCGACCCGACCATCGACCCGACCGTCGCGGCGACCGTGGACGCCGTCGCCGCGCGCGCGGCGGAGGCCGCCGCGCCCCTCGCCGCCCTCGCCCCGGCGGCCCGGGCCCGCGCCCTCGACGCCGTCGCCGACGCGCTCGAGGCGATCCGCCCGGAGCTCCTGCCCGTGGCCGAGCGCGAGACCGCGCTCGCGCCCGGCCGCCTCGCCGGCGAGCTGACGCGCACCACCGTGCAGCTGCGGATCCTCGCGGCCGCCGTGCGCGACGGCCGCTACCTCGACGCGCGCATCGACCACGCGGACCCGGACGCGGCGCCCGCCCCGCGCCCCGACATCCGGCGGTACCTCGTGCCCGTCGGACCCGTCCTCAACTTCGCGGCGTCGAACTTCCCCTTCGCGTTCTCGGTCGCGGGCGGCGACACGGCGTCGGCGCTCGCGGTCGGCTGCCCGGTGGTCGTGAAGGCGCACCCGGGGCACCCGGAGCTGTCGCGCCTCGTCGCGGCCGCCGCGTCGGCCGCGCTCGTCGAGGCGGGCCTGCCCGACGGCACGCTCCAGCTGGTCGAGGGCGAGGAGGCGGGGCTCGCGATGCTGCGCGACCCGCGGATCCGCGCCGCGACGTTCACGGGATCGCTCCGCGCCGGCCGCTTCCTCGCCGACGTCGCCGCCGCCCGTCCCGACCCGATCCCGTTCTTCGGTGAGCTCGGCAGCGTGAACCCCGTCGTCATCACGGAGCGCGCCGCCGCCGAGCGCGGCACCGACATCGCCGTGGCGCTCGTGGCGAGCGCCGCCGGATCCGCCGGGCAGCTCTGCACCGCGCCCGGCATCGTGCTGATCCCCGCGGGCCACGGCCTCGACGCCGTGCTCGCGGAGGAGGCGGGCGCCGTCGCCCCGCACGGGATGCTCAACCGGAAGATCGCCGAGGGCTACGCGGGCGGCCGGGCCGCGGCCATCGCGGTCGACGGCGTTCGCCTCGTCGCGGAGGGCCGCGCGCCCGCCGGGGACGACGGATCCGTGACCCCCACCATCGCCGCCGTCGCGCTCGCCGACTTCGAGGCCGCGGGCGACGTGCTCCGCCACGAGGTCTTCGGCCCGTTCGCGCTGCTCGTCGAGTACCCCGCGGGCACGGACCTCGCCGCCCTCGCGGCGCGCACCTTCCCGGGCGAGCTGACCGCGAGCGTGCACCTCGGGGAGGGCGAGGCCGATGCGGCAGCGGCCGACCTGATCCGTGTGCTCGCCGCCCGCGCCGGCCGCGTGCTCGTCGACGCCTGGCCCACGGGCGTCTCCGTCACCGACGCGCAGCAGCACGGCGGACCCTGGCCCGCGACGACGCTCGACCGCGGCACCAGCGTCGGGACGGCCTCGCTCGACCGGCTGCTCCGCGGCGTCGCGTTCCAGGGCGTGCCGGACGCGCTGCTGCCCGAGCCGCTGCGCACCCGGAACCCGTGGGGCGTGCCGCAGCGGGTGAGCGCGCGCGGCGCCCGCGCCTGACGCGGGACACGGCCGACAGGGCCGTCCCGGTCGCCGGGACGGCCCGCCGCTGAGGGTTCCCACAACCCGCGACCGCTCACCGCGGGAGCGCGTTGGAGGCCCGCGACGTGTTTTTCGGCAGGTGGAGGATCCGTGCATAGCGTGGCCGGTGCCGGCAGGGACGCCGGCGCAGGCGACGGCACGGAGGATCCATGGTCGACACGGCGGCACGAGGACGCACCACACGCGGCACGAGGGGACGAGGCCCCGCCGCGGGTCAGGGGGACGCCGGCGCGCTGCCCGAGGGCGCGCTCCGCGAGGCGGGCGTGCCGGTCGCAGGGGACGTGGACGCCGAGGTCGCGCGCGACCTCGACCGCACCGACGGCGACGCCGGGACGGCCACCGGCCCCCGCCTCGACGTGGAGGGCCTCGGCCGGGTGCTCCTCGGGCGCTGGGCCGACGTCCGCCGCTCGTCGCGCGAGCTGACCAGCCGCCCCGAGCTGCACCGCATCGAGGGGCTCGACATGCACCAGCACCGCGCCCGCGTGCGCGAGCAGCTGGAGATCCTCGTCCAGCACGGCGGCGTGCACCGCGCCTACCCGGTGTCCGTCGGCGGGCTCGAGGACCACGGCGGCAACATCGCGGGCTTCGAGGAGCTCGTGGCCGCGGATCCGTCGCTGCAGATCAAGGCCGGCGTGCAGTGGGGCCTGTTCGGCTCCGCCGTGATGCACCTCGGCACGGAGCGCCACCACCGGGAGCTGCTCCCGAAGATCATGACGCTCGAGCTGCCCGGCGCGTTCGCGATGACCGAGACCGGCCACGGATCCGACGTCGCGAGCATCGGCACGACCGCGACCTACGACCCCGAGACCGGCGAGTTCGACCTGCACACCCCCTTCCGCGCTGCGTGGAAGGACTACCTCGGCAACGCGGCGGTCGACGGCCGCGCCGCCACGGTGTTCGCGCAGCTCGTCACCCAGGGCGTGAACCACGGCGTGCACTGCTTCTTCGTGCCGCTCCGCGATGAGACCGGCGCGTTCCTGCCCGGCATCGGCGGCGAGGACGACGGCCTCAAGGGCGGCCTCAACGGGATCGACAACGGCCGGCTCCACTTCGACCACGTGCGCGTGCCGCGCGCGAACCTCCTCAACCGCTACGGCGACGTGGCCGAGGACGGCACGTACACGTCGGAGATATCCAGCCCCGGCCGCCGCTTCTTCACGATGCTCGGCACGCTCGTGCAGGGCCGCGTGTCGCTCGACGGCGCGGCGACCAGCGCCGCCAAGATCGCACTGCAGATCGCGATCACCTACGGCAACCAACGCCGCCAGTTCGTCGCGGGCGGCACCGACGAGGAGGTGCTGCTCGACTACCAGCGCCACCAGCGCCGGCTGATCCCGCGCATCGCCACCACCTACGCGGCCTCGTTCGCGCACGAGAAGCTGCTCGTGCAGTTCGACTCGGTGTTCTCCGGGAAGTCCGACACGGACGAGGACCGGCAGGACCTCGAGACCCTCGCGGCCGCGTTCAAGCCCCTCAGCACGTGGCACGCGCTCGACACGATCCAGGAGGCGCGCGAGGCGTGCGGCGGCCAGGGCTTCCTCGCCGAGAACCGGCTGGTCGGGCTGCGCGCCGACCTCGACGTCTACGCGACCTTCGAGGGCGACAACACCGTGCTCCTGCAGCTCGTCGCGAAGCGCCTGCTGACCGACGTCAACCGCCGGTTCGCGAAGGCCGACTTCGGGGTGCTCGCGCGCTACGCCGTGGAGCAGGCCGCGGACCGCACGCTCCGGTCGACCGGCCTCCGCCGGCTCGGGCAGGCGCTCGCGGACCGCGGATCCACCGCCCGCTCCGTCAGCCAGCTCCGCGAGCCGGACACCCAGCGCGCGCTCCTGACCGGCCGCGTCGAGACGATGGTCGGCGAGATCGCGACCGCGCTCCGGGCCACCCGCACGATGCCGCCCGCCGAGGCCGCCGCGCTCTTCAACCGGCACCAGCACGCGCTCATCGAGGCGGCCCGCGCGCACGCGCAGCTGCTGCAGTGGGAGGCGTTCACCGAGGCGCTCGACCCCGCGTCGGAGACGGGCCGCGCGATGGACGAGGGCACGCGTCGGGTCCTCACCTGGACCCGCGACCTGTTCGGCCTCCGCCTCATCGAGGAGGACCTGGCCTGGTTCCTCATCCACGGCCGCCTCAGCGCGCCGCGCGCCCGCGCCGTGACGGCCTACATCGACCGGCTCGTCGCCCGCCTCCGCCCGCACGCGCAGGACCTGGTCGACGCCTTCGGGTACACGCAGGCGCACGTCCGCGCCGCCGTCGCCTCGGGCGAGGAGAAGGACCGCCAGGACGAGGCGCGCGCGTACCGCGACGCCCGGATCGCGGACGGCTCCGCGCCGCGCATGGAGAAGAGCGAGAAGAAGAAGAGCTCGTGAGCTAATGGATACATTTCCGCGAAACGCGACATGAGCGCTTTCCAAAATGGCTCAATCATGGTCGAGAGCGAAGGTCAAATGATGTCGAATCGCAAGCGCGATGCAGAAGTGCAGTACGGCGATTTTCACGGAACCGCGGCCGCTGATCGAGCGGATGCGGGACTGCCGGGAATCCATAAGGCAGTTGGGCTTGATTCTGATCGTTGGTGGATACTGGCAGTAGACATCTATGCCGCGGAGAAAGGCGACCTCGAGGACCACTGTGTCAGCGTCTCTGCCGTAGATCGAAGCGACACCGGGATCCAAAGCGACGCTGACCTTCGACACTACGCCAGCGAAAATGGCAGTGTGCCGGTCACCGAATTTCAGGTCCACGGGAAATCGGCCGTCGAAATTTCGCGTGAGGCCTTCAAGCGCCTAGCCGTGCAGCTGCGCGTTCGAGACATTGATTTAAGTGAACTGGATGTTGTAGATCAAAGTTACGTCGGGCCTCCGGAGTGGCTGTGAGCCACAGTCCTTCAATGCCTGACGAGCGCGTGGATCATGCGTTGCTCGCAAGAGCATAATCAGCAGTCCTAAAGCCTGTTCTAAGCGCCTAGCTGTGCAGTGCCGGGTCCGTGGGCCCCGCGGGCCACGACGCGAAGCGGGCCGTGAAGCCCGCGCGGGTGGGCGTGCAGCAGAAGGGGTCGGGGGTGACGGCGTCGTCGGCATCTTGCGGCGCGACCCACACGAGGCACTACGGCTCGTCGTCGACCCGGGCCCGCACCGTGAGGGCGTCGCCGGAGCGGCTCGCGCGGATCGTCACGAGCCGGCCCGACCGGCCCCGGACCGGGGCGAGCGACCAGTCGGAAGAGCCTCGCGTGACGACCGCGCCGAGGCCGTCCTCGCCGTCGCTGCGCTCGACGCCCGCTTTGATCCACGTCTTCGCGTCGACGCGCACGAAGACGCCGGCCTGGTCGAACTGCGCGCGGAGGTCGAGCGTGAACGCCACCTCAACCGCGGTGCCCGGGGCGAGCGGTGCCAGGAGCGCCTGCTCCGTGTCGTGCACGAACCCGTAGGAAGTGGTGCGCCAGGCGTCGCTGCCCTCGGGCGCGGTCACGTCTATGCCACCGTCGTGGATCCGCACGGCCTCCGGCTCGGTGGTCCAGGTGCCGTCGGTCCACGGAACGTCGGCGGGGGGACGCGGCGGAGTTGCTCATACGACGACCGGACGCGGCGGCCGGACGTCACACGGCGAGGAGGAGCCGCACCGCGGCCGTCACCTCCGCCATGAGGTAGCCCGGGAGGTGACCCACGGGGTGGGGGTCGATGAACTCGCGACTGACCGGCCCGATCTGAGGGACCACCGCCACGGAGTCCTTGTCCAGACCTGACGCGGCCGCCGGGATGAAGACGTTCCCCGGGAAGACCTGGAGGCGCACCTGCGAGGTGAACGGGATGAGCACGATGGTGGCGACGCCGCTCTCGTTGATCCAGTCGTCCTGGATGACGAGGGACGGTCGGATCTTCGCCGGCTCCGATCCCCGCGGAGCTCCGAAGTCGACCCACACGACGTCGCCTCGTGAGATCACCACTCCGAGCCGGTCCGCGCGATGCGCTCCGACTCGCGCAGGAACTCCCCGCCCGCGGAGGGCTGTCCGACCTCGGCGATGGCGGCGTCCGCGAGGCGCGTCAGCTCCGCCTTTCCGGCTCCCTCCAGCTCATCGGCGAGCTTCTGTCCTGCGACGCGGTAGAACTCGGAGCGGGTCATCCCGAAGCGCGTGGCGACGCGATCGAACCTCTCGAAGTCGGAGTCGGGGACGGAGATGGCGGTCTTCATGAGCCGGAGTATAACCGGTCATACCGCGGGAGGTCCACCCTCCCGCGCCTCCCCGTCCGACGCCGCGAGGTCAGCCGACGACGGGCCGCGCCTCGCCCAGGAACGGCATGATCGCCTCCGCCCAGTACGCGTGCATGACGCGGTAGGAGAAGCGATCGCGGACGTGCAGGCGCGTGCCGGAGATGTCGGGGTAGGGGGCGTGGATCACGCCGCGCTCCGGGGAGTCGAGGAGGGCCGTCGCCGCGTTCAGCCGGGAGACCTGGGCCTGCAGGAGCTTGCGGGCGACCATCGGGATCGGCTGGAACCGGTCCATCTGCGGGATGCCCGTGACGACGATGCGGCACCCGTCGCCCGCCTGCGCGCGGATGCTCGCGACGATGCCGGTGAGCCGGTCGGTCCACTCCTCCACCGACGTCGCGACGAGCACGTCGGGGATGCCGAGCGCGACGACCGCCAGGTCGAGGGGCGCCGCAGGGCGACCGGCGATCGCGGCGGTGGCCTTCCGCGCCGTCATGTCGTACGCCGCGATGCTCTCCCACTCGACGCCGCGACCCGTCGCCGCCGCACGCCGCGCGGCGATCTGGGCGGGCATCGCCATCCCGGCGAGGAGCACGCCGTACCCGGCGACGCCGATGTCGCCGACGAACAGGACCCGCTCGGGATCCGGCCCCGGGATGACGGAGACGTCGTCGTGCTGCGGGAAGATCCCGACCTCCATCTCGCGCATGTAGAGGAGGAGGTGCAGGCGCAGCGTGGGTCGCGCCATGGCGGCCACGGCGCCGTGGGCCAGGGGCACCAGCGGCCGCAGCACCGCGCGGGGGACGGACCCCGGCGACGAGCGCCTCACGGGCAGGGCGGGCAATGGGTCCTCGTCTCCGGGTGGGGATGCATGCGGCTCCCTGGAAGGGTACGCGGCGCCAGCTGTGCCGCCGACCCCCGTCCGGGGGCCGGGTCGTCGCGCCCGCCCGTAGGCTCGTCGCATGCAGAGCCTCTTCCCCGAGATCGACCCGCACGACACCGGCATGCTCGATGTGGGGGACGGGCAGCTCCTCCACTGGGAGGTCTCGGGGAACCCGGACGGGATCCCCGTCGTCTTCCTGCACGGCGGACCCGGCGGCGGCACGAGCCCGACCCACCGGCGCCTGTTCGACCCGGCCCGCTACCGCATCGTCCTCGTCGACCAGCGCGGCTGCGGACGGAGCACGCCGCACGTCTCCACCCCCGAGGCTGACCTGTCCGTCAACACGACCTGGCACCTCGTCGCCGACCTCGAGCGGCTGCGCGAGCACCTGCGCGTGGAGCGCTGGCTGGTGTTCGGCGGATCCTGGGGCTCAACCCTCGCGCTCGCGTACGCCGAGACCCACCCGGAGCGCGTCACCGGCCTGATCCTCCGCGGCATCTTCACGCTGCGGGCCACCGAGCTCGACTGGTTCTACGAGGGCCCCGCCGGCATGGTCTACCCCGACGGCTGGGAGGCGTTCACGGCGCCCGTGCCGGGGGTGGCGCGGGGCGGCATCATCGACGCGTACGCGCGGCTGCTCGCGGATCCCGACCCCGCGGTGCACGGACCGGCCGCGGTCGCGTGGTCCACGTGGGAGGCGTCGGGCATCACCCTGCTGCCGAAGCCCGAGGTGGTGGCGCGCTTCGCGGAGCCGGCCTACGCGCTCGCGTTCGCGCGCATCGAGAACCACTACTTCACGCACGGCGGGTGGATGGAGGACGGCCAGCTGATCCGCGACGCCCACCTCGTCCGCGGGATCCCGACGGAGATCGTGCAGGGCCGCTACGACATGTGCACGCCGGCCGTCACCGCGTGGGACCTGCACCGGGCGCTGCCCGAGGCGCGCTTCACGATGGTGCCCGACGCCGGGCACGCCTTCGACGAGCCGGGCATCCTCGACGCGCTCATCGCGGCGACCGAGCGCGCGGCGGACCGGCTGACGGCCTAGCGGGCGCGGCGACCCGGCGGCCGCCGAGGCCTCGCGGCCGGATGGGGCTAGCGGCCGACCAGCGCGGGGGATCCGTGCACGGCCGGCTGCGCGAGCGTCGCGGCGGGAGCCGCCGCGGGCGCGCCGACGCCGCTGAGGATGTCGAGCGCGCGCCGCAGCCGGGTGCTGGAGGTGTGCATCGTGTACGGGAAGTACACGACCTCCACGCCGACGGCCGCGAACTCGGCCTCCAGGCGCTCGCCCTTCGGGGTGCCGCGCCAGTCGTCGCCCTTGAAGAAGACGTCGAAGCCCACCTCGCGCCAGGTGTCGAGCTTGTCCGGCAGCGTCTCCGCGCGGGCCCGGTCGACGTAGCTGATGTGGCTCACGATCTCGAGGCGCTCGGCGAGCGGCACCACGGGCGTGATGCCCTTGTTGCGCTCGAGCATCTCGTCGGAGACGACGCCCGCGATGAGGAAGTCGCACCGGCTCTTGGCGTGCTTGAGGATGTTGAGGTGCCCGACGTGGAAGAGGTCGAAGGCACCGGCGGCGTAGCCGATTCGGGTCATGGCGCACGTGTCTCGGGTCGTCCGCGCTCCGGGCGCGGGGACGCGCGGAGGCGGGATCGGGTGCAGCCCGGTGCGGGTACGCCGGGCGGGGTCCGCCGCTCCGTGACGCGGGTACGTCGGCCGTCCGGGTGGGGACGGCGGGGAGCGGGTGGACCTGCGGCGATCTTACGGCGGCCCCGGCTCGTCGCGGAAGGAGGATACCCGAACGGGGGGCAGCGCCGGGAGCCCGGCGTACTGGCATCCGCACTGGTGCCGTGACCTCCATTCGGGGGACACAACAGGCTGTTGCTGGGTTACGTTCGACGAACCCCACCCGTCTGGTGGGTTTTCATCAGCCTATCTGAGGGATCGATCCGAGCGAGGACCCGCCCGCATGCGCCACCGCACACCATCCCCCCGATCCACGCCCCGTCGGCCCGCGCGGCACGTCGCGCCCGCATCCCGCCCCGCACGCGGCCGCCCCCTGATCGCCCTCGCCGTCGCGGTCGGCCTCGCGGTGCCCGCCGCCCTCGTCGCCCCGCAGACCGCGGGCGCGGCGACCGGTCAGGACCTCACCGCGGGCAGCCCCGTCTTCTCCGACTCCTTCACCCGCACCGCGACGGGGGGATGGGGAGCCGCCGCCGGCGCCGCCGCCTACGCCTACGACGGCGCCGCGTTCCGCGCCAACGGGGCGCAGGGGGTCGTCGACCTCGCGCGCGCCGGCAGCGCGGCCTCCGTCACCGTGCCCGTGTCCGCCCCGTCCGACAGCGAGGCCACGGTCCGCGTGATGGTGCCGCGCGTCCCCTCCCAAGGCAACGGCGTGTCCGCCGGCCTCCAGCAGCGCGCCACGGGGAGCACGTACTACCAGTCGACCGTCCGCGTCGACGCGACGGGGACCGCCTACCTCTCGGTGGTGCGGGTCAACGGCTCGACCGCCGCGCAGACGACCCTCGTCGGCGCGACCGTCGTGGCCCGCGGCGTCGTGCCCGGCCGGGTGCTGTCGCTGCAGACCCGGACGAGCGGCACCGCGTCGGTCGCCGTCGACGCCCGGGCCTGGCTCGAAGGCCAGGCGGTGCCCGCCTGGCAGGCGGCCGCGGTCGACTCCAGCGCCGCGCGCATCGCGAGCGGCACGGGCGTCCGCGTCTGGTCGTACCTCTCGAAGACGAGCGGACCCCAGGCGCTCGCCTTCGACGACCTCGCCGTCCGCCCCCTCTCCGCCTCCGCCGCGCCCGTGACGCCGACCCCGGCGCCCACGGCACCGGCTCCCGCTCCCACCCCGGCTCCCGCTCCCGCGACCGACGCCGGGGACGCCGAGCAGGCCGTGGCGCTCGGGGACGCGCGGCCGGGCGCGGGCGCCGCGGCGATCGGGTCCACCCGGTACGCGGTCCCCGCGAACGCCGTCTTCGTCGCGCCGACCGGCGCGAACGGGGCCGCCGGCACGCAGGCCGCGCCGCTCGCGAGCATCCAGCGCGCCGTCGACGTCGCCCCCTCGGGACGCACCATCGTCGTCCGAGCCGGCTCGTACCACGAGTCGGTGACCATCCCGAAGGGCAAGGCGCTCACCATCCAGCCGTACCCCGGCGAGGCGGTCTGGCTCGACGGCAGCAGGAAGGTGACCTCCTGGGTCGCCGCCGGATCCGCCTGGTACGCCCCCGGATGGGACATCGCCTTCGACACGAGCCCGACCTACACGCGCGGCGCCCCCGACGGCACGGGCGAGGGCTGGCGCTTCGTCGACCCCGCGTACCCCCTGGCCGCGCACCCGGACCAGGTCTGGTTCGGCGCCGGAGCCCAGAAGCAGGTCGCGAGCCGCAGCGCGGTCGTCCCCGGCACGTTCTTCGTCGACACCGCGGCGGACCGCCTCTACGTCGGCTCGGACCCGCGGTCGGCGAGCGTCCGGTCCAGCGACCTGGTCACCGGCCTCGTCATCCGCGGCGAGGGCAGCACGGTCCGCGGGATCGGCATCCGCCGCTACGCGCCGTCGGTCCCGGACCAGGGCACGGTGCAGGTCCACGCGCCGAAGGTCACGATCGAGGACGTGGCGATCACGGACAACGCGACGGCCGGCCTCTCCATCGCGGCGACCGACGCGAAGGTGACGGCCGTGACCGTGGCGCGCAACGGCATGCTCGGGATGCGCGCCGTCTACGCCGACCGCCTCGTCGCCACCCGGCTGCTCGTGGCCGACAACAACACCGAGCGCTTCAACCGCGCGCCGGTCTCCGGCGGGTTCAAGGTCGGCCGGTCGCGCACCGTGCAGGTCACGGACAGCGCGTTCCTCCGCAACGTGGGCAACGGGCTCTGGTTCGACGAGTCGGTGTACGACGGGCGCGTCGTGGGGAACGACGTCATCGGCGGCACCGGACGCGGGATCGTCCTCGAGCTCTCGGCGGAGTTCCTCGTGGCGGACAACGTCATCGCGCGGAACGCCATGGACGGCCTGCTGATCAGCGACACCGGGCACGTCGACGTGTGGAACAACACGCTGGCGGGCAACGCGCGCGACATCAACATCGCGCAGGGGGACCGGCGCGCGTCGGACCTCTCGACCGCGGGGCACGACCCCCGGCAGAAGCTGCCGGATCCCACGGTCACCTGGATCGTCACCGACGTCGTCATCTCGAACAACGTGCTGCAGGGCAGCACCGGCAACGCGCTGCTCGCGGTCGAGGACCACTCCCACCAGCGCTCCGCGACGCAGATGGGCATCCGCGTCTCCGGCAACGTCTACCAGCGCGACCGGGCGACGAGCCCGAAGTGGGCGATCGTCTGGGCGCGGGGGCCGGGCGATCCGGCGGTCTACGACACCGTCCGCGACTTCGCGGCGGCGACGGGCAACGACCGCGGGAGCGTGGAGGTGACCGGGCGCGCGGTGCTCGGCTCCGGCTTCCGGCTCACGAGCGAGATCGCGTCGCTGCAGGCGACGGTGGCCGTGGGCGTCCCCGCGCTCGTCGGGTCGCTCCTCGGGCTCGGGACGGGGGCCCGCGCCCTGGGGGCGACCTCCCGCTAGCGCTCGCGGTCGGGGCGCATCCGTCCCCCGAAGGGGGACGGGCGACGGGGCTCAGGGTGCGTTTAGCATTGCCACCGTCACCACCCGCCGTTCACCCGTCGTACCCGCGATGGACGCTCCCGGACGAGGCCCACCCAGCCCGTCCGTCCCGGAGCCGTGGACCCGACGAGGTCTTCCCGGACCGCGTCGCACCCCGCACCACCCACCTGTCACCCGAAACGCAGGCACACACCCGATGAACCCGTCATCGGCGCTGGACCGAGCCCGTCGGCCGCGCCTCCCCGCCCCCACCCGATCCCCCCGCACCCTCCGACCGCTCCACGCGCTGCCCGGCACGCGATGAGCACCACGAGGAACCGTCCCGCGACGCGGGGCGAGCGCACCCGCCTGCGCACCGAGCGCCGCTCGGCGCACCGCCCGATCATCGGATCCGGCGTCGCGCCCGTCGTCGCCGTCGTCCCCTCGGGCCGGCGCTGGGCCCGCGACTACCGCACCCGCCTCATCGCGAGCGACTACGCGATCATCGTCGCCACCGTCCTCGTCGCCCAGCTCACGCGCTTCGGCACGGGGGACGCGGCGGTCGACGCCGGCTCGATGCAGCTCGACTACGGCGTCGTCTCGGTGATCGTCGTGGCCGCGTGGATCGCCGTGCTCGGCGCGTTCCGCACCCGCGACGCCCGCATCGTCGGCGTCGGCGTCTCCGAGTACAAGCGGGTCGTCAACGCGTCCGCCATCACGTTCGGCGCGCTCGCGATCGGCTTCCTGCTCCTCAAGGTCGACATCGCCCGCGGCTACGTCGTGCTGGCGTTCCCGCTGGGCGTCGTCGCGCTGCTGGTGAGCCGGTGGACCTGGCGCCAGTGGCTCATCCGCCGTCGGATCCAGGGCGCGCACCTCTCCCGCGTGGTGGTCGTGGGCGCCCGGGCCGACGTCGAGGACGTGGCCGCGCAGATCCTGCTGCGTCCAGCCTCCGGCTACACGGTCGTGGGCGTCGCGATCGACGAGCACCTCGACGGCCTCGAGGTCGCGGGCCGCACGATCCCCGTCGTCTCCGACCTCGGATCCGTCGCCGCGGCCGCCGCCCGCACCGCCGCAGACGCCGTCATCGTCGCCAGCCAGCCGCGCGCCGGCAGCAACGCCGTCCGCACGCTCGGCTGGGAGCTCGAGGGCTCCTCCATCGAGCTGGTGCTCGCGTCGCGCCTCACGGACGTCGCCGGCCCGCGCATCCACTTCCGCCCGGTCGAGGGCCTCCCGCTCATCCACGTGGAGATCCCGCAGTTCGAGGGCGGGAAGCACGTGATGAAGCGGGCCCTCGACATCGCGGTGGCCGGCCTCGCGCTCGTGGTGCTGGCGCCGGCGATGCTCCTCATCGCGTGCATCGTCCGCCTGGACAGCCCCGGCGGCGCCGTCTTCCGCCAGGAGCGCGTGGGGAAGTCCGGCCAGGAGTTCGCCATGCTCAAGTTCCGGTCGATGCGGGTGACCGCCGAGGCGGAGCTCGAGGCGCTCGCCGCCGCCAACGAGGGATCCGGGCCGCTCTTCAAGATGCGGAGCGACCCGCGCGTGACCCGCGTGGGCGCCGTGCTCCGCCGCTACTCGCTCGACGAGCTGCCGCAGCTGTGGAACATCCTCGTCGGCGACATGAGCCTCGTGGGCCCGCGTCCGCCGCTGCGCCGTGAGGTGCAGGGCTACGAGAGCCACGTGCACCGCCGTCTGTTCATCAAGCCCGGCCTCACGGGCATGTGGCAGGTGAACGGCCGGAGCGACCTGAGCTGGGACGAGAGCGTCCGGCTCGACCTGTACTACGTCGAGAACTGGTCCCTGACCGGCGACGTCATGATCATGTGGCGCACCTTCCGGGTGCTCACCCGACCCGTAGGGGCGTACTGAAATGTCTGTCATCGAACCGCGTCGTCTCCGCATCGCCATGGTCGGCACCCGAGGGGTCCCCGCCGCGTACGGCGGATTCGAGACCGCCATCGAGGAGATCGGGCAGCGTCTCGCCGCCCGCGGCCACGACGTCACCGTCTACTGCCGTTCCACCGGCCGTTCCTCGAACCGGTCGCGCCCCCGCACCCACCTCGGCATGACGCTCGTGCACCTGCCGGCGCTCGCGACCAAGTCGATCGAGACGCTCAGCCACACCGCGCTGTCCGCGATCCACCTGGCCCTCGGCACGCCGCAGGACGCGGCCTTCGTGTTCAACGCCGCCAACGCGCCGTTCGTCCCCCTCATCCGCTCGCGCGGCACGGCCACGGCCGTGCACGTGGACGGCCTGGAGTGGAAGCGCGGCAAGTGGGGCCGCATGGGCAAGAGGTACTACCGCGTGGCCGAGCAGATGGCCGTGAAGGAGGCCGACGCGCTCATCTCCGACGCGCAGGGCATCGCCGACTACTACGACCACGAGTTCGGGATCCCCACGGAGCTGCTCACCTACGGCGCCAACATCCTGCGCGACCCCGCCAGCGACCGCCTCGCCGAGCTCGGCCTCGAGCCCGGCCAGTACCACCTCGTCGTCGCGCGCTTCGAGCCGGAGAACCACGTCGACGTCATCGTCGACGGGTACACCGCGTCGAAGGCGACCCTGCCGCTCGTCGTCGTCGGATCCGCGCCGTACTCCGCCGCGTACACCGACCGCATCGAGCGGGTCGCCTCGGCCGACCCGCGCATCCAGCGCCTCGGCGGGGTGTGGGACCAGGAGCAGCTCGACCAGCTCTACGCCCACGCGCTCACCTACGTCCACGGGCACTCGGTCGGCGGCACCAACCCGTCGCTGCTGCGCGCCATGGGCGCCGCGACCGCGACGCTCGCGAACGACAACGTCTTCAACCGCGACGTGCTCGGCGAGGACGGCCGCTTCTGGTCGGACGCCGCCGGCGTCGCCGCGCTCGTCGAGGGCGCCGAGGCGAACGCGGAGGAGGCGGTCGCGATCGGCGGCCGCCTGCAGGAGCGCGCCGAGGAGACCTACGACTGGGACGCCATCGCCGACGGCTACGAGGAGCTCGCGGCCCGCATGACGCGCGGCTACTCCACGCGCGGCATGAGCCGCGGCGTCCGCTCGGCCACCCGCTGGGAGCCCGAGCTGCGCGCCAGCGACGCGAGCCGCACGTCCTTCCTCCTCGAGGAGAGCCGATGACCGGCGCCACCGGCACCGCGGCGCCCGCGCGCGCCGAGTCGTACGCCGACGTCGTCCGCCGCCTGGCGAGCGCGCAGAAGAAGGCCGCCCGCGGCGCGCCCGCGTACTCCATCCGCGTCAACCGCCCGGCCGGCCGCCTGCTCGCCGCGTGGGCGTACCTCCGGGGGCTGACCCCGAACCAGGTGACCGCGATCAGCGCCGCCTTCACGTTCACCGGCATCGCGCTCGTCGCCCTCGTCGAGCCCGCCGCCTGGCTGGGCATCGCCGTGTGGCTGCTGCTCGCCGTCGGCTACGCGTTCGACTCGGCCGACGGCCAGGTCGCGCGCCTCCGCGGCGGCGGATCGCTGTCGGGGGAGTGGCTCGACCACGTCGTCGACTGCGTCAAGATCTCGTCGCTGCACCTCGCCGTGCTCGTGTCGATGTTCCGCTGGCCCGCCACGGACTCCGACGCGTGGCTGCTCGTGCCCGTCGTCTACGCGATCGTGGCCGCCGCGAGCTTCTTCGCGATGATCCTCAACGACCAGCTCAAGCGCGTGCACCAGGTCTCGGGCGCCGCGGCCCCCGAGGCCGGCCGCTCGACGCTGCTGCGCTCGCTGCTCGTGATCCCCACCGACTACGGATTCCTCTGCATCGTGTTCGCGCTGCTCGGCGCCCCGGTCGTCTTCCTCGCGGTCTACGCGCTGATGACGCTCGCCAACGCCGGGCACCTCGCCCTGGCGTCGGTCAAGTGGTTCCGCGACATGGGCGCGCTCGACGCGCGCCGTGCGGAGGCGTCCGCGTCCGCGTCCGCGCCCGCGTCGTCCGTCGCCGACCCCGCCCGGGTGACCGCGTGACCGCGTCCGCCGGCACGGAGCAGGCGCTCGCCGAGGCCGTCGAGGAGGGCGCCGACCTCCGCGGCCGCACGATCCTCGTCGCGCACCCGAGCGCCGAGCTGTACGGATCCGACCGCGTGCTGCTCGAGAGCGTCGCGGGCCTCGTGTCCGCGGGCGCCCGCGCCGTCGTGAGCCTGCCGTCCGACGGCCCGCTCGTCGCCGCGCTCACGGGCGTCGGCGCGACCGTGCAGCACGCTCCCACGCCCGTGCTGCGGAAGTCGATGCTGCGCCCGCGCGGCTTCGCGGCCCTCGTCGGCCAGTCCGTCCGCGGCCTGTCCGCGGGGATCGGCCTCGTGCGCCGCACGCGGCCCGACGCCGTGTACGTCAACACCGTCACCATCCCGCTCTGGATCCTCGTCGGCCGCCTCTCCGGCCGCCCGGTCCTCGCGCACGTGCACGAGGCGGAGGGGTCCGCGTCTCGCGTCGTCGGCACCGCGCTCGCCCTGCCGCTCGCGCTCGCCACGCGCGTGGTCGCGAACAGCCGATACAGCGTCGACGTGCTCGGCCGCGCCCTCCCGCGGGTCGCGCGCCGCGCCGAGGTCGTCCACAACGGCGTGCCCGGCCCCGCCGAGGTCACGCCGGCGCGCCCGGCGCTCGACGGGGGCCTCCGGGTCCTCTACGTCGGCCGGCTCTCCGACCGCAAGGGCGTGGACGTCGCCGTCGAGGCCATCGTCGAGCTCCGCGACCGCGGCATGCAGGCGACCCTCGGCATCGTGGGCGCCGTCTTCCCCGGCTACGAGGCCTACGAGGAGCAGCTGCGCACGACGATCCGCGTGCTCGGCCTCGACGACCGGATCACGATGCACGGCTTCCACGCCGACGTCACCCCCTTCGTGGCCGCCGCCGACGTGTGCGTCGTCCCCTCCCGGGTGGACGAGCCGTTCGGCAACACGGCCGTCGAGGCGCTGCTGGCCGCGCGGCCCGTGGTGGTCAGCGACACGTCCGGCCTCCGCGAGGCCGCCGGCGGGTACGAGTCGGCGCAGCTCGTGCCGCCCTCGGATCCGGCCGCCCTCGCGGATGCCCTCCAGTCCATCGCGGCGGACTGGGACGTGTACCGCGCCCGGGCCGCCCGCGACCGCTTCCGCGCCGAGCACCGGCACGGACCCGGGCTCTACCGGCAGCGCATCGCGCGGTCGGTGGGCACGATGCTCACGCCCCCGAGGCGCGTCGGCAGCCCCCGACCGGCCAGCACCCGCTGACCACCGGCACCCTCCCTCACCCGCACCACCCATCCAGCAAGGACGAAATGAGCATCCTCTCCTCCGCGGGACGTCGCCTGGCCGCGATGACCGCGGCCGCCGCGGTCATCCTGTCCGCGGTCGTCATCGCGCAGCCCGCCATGGCGGACTCCGCGCCGGTCGACCCCACCGACCCGAAGACGCCCGTCACGGTCACCGCCGACCCGCTGCCCACGACCCAGATCGACGGCGTCGCCTGGTCGCAGGTCGTCGTCGGCGACACGGTCTACGTGGCCGGCAAGTTCCAGAACGCGCGCCCCGCGGGCGCCGCGCCCGGCACGAACCTCACGCCCCGCAGCAACCTGCTCGCGTACGACATCCGCACGGGCGCGCTCATCACGTCCTTCGCGCCGAAGCTCAACGCGCAGGCGCTCTCGGTCACCGCGTCGCCCGACGGCTCCCGGATCTACGTGGTCGGCGACTTCACCGACATCGACGGCCAGGGCTACTACCGCGCCGCCGCGTTCAGCACGGCGACCGGGAAGGTCATCCCCGCGTTCCGCCCCATCATGGGCAGCCAGACCCGCACGGTGAGCGCCTCGAACGACACCGTGTACCTCGGCGGGACCTTCCGCAGCGTCAACGGCGCCGCTCGGAACTACCTCGCCGCGGTGTCCGCGACGAACGGGAGCACGCTGCCGTTCGTCGCGGATGCGGACACCGTCGTGGACGCGCTCACGCTCACGAAGGACGCGTCGAAGCTCGTCGTCGGCGGCCGCTTCACGCAGCTGTCCGGCACGCCGACCTACGGGCTCGGTGCGGTGGACCCCGCCTCGGGCGCCTCGCTCCCGTGGGCCGCGAACCAGCAGGTCCAGAACGCCGGCAAGGAGTCGTCGATCACGAGCCTCTTCGCGACGGACGACCGGGTCTACGGATCCGGATACACGTTCGGCGCGGGCGGCAACCTCGAGGGCGCGTTCTCGGCCGACCCGAACACGGGCGTCGTGAACTGGGTCGAGGACTGCCACGGTGACACCTACTCGGTCTTCGCGACCAGCACGGTCGCGTACGTGGCCGGCCACCCGCACTACTGCGGCAACATCGGCGGCTTCCCGCAGACGGACCCGTGGACCTTCCAGCACAGCATCGCCTTCAGCAAGCAGGCCACGGGCACGGCCACGGCCGACCCGTACGGCTACCACAACTGGGCCGGCACGCCGTCCCCGTCGCTGCTCACCTGGTTCCCGAAGTACGTCACGGGCTCCTTCACGGGCCAGGGCCAGGCGGCCTGGAGCGTCAACGGCAACGAGGACTACGTCGTCGTCGGCGGCGAGTTCCCCTACGTCAACACGACGGCCCAGCAGGGCCTGGTCCGCTACGCCATGGCGAAGGGCGCCCCGAACAAGATCGGCCCGAACTCCAACGACCAGCTGCTCCCGAAGGCGATCTCCTATACGAAGGGCGAGGCCCGCGTCTCCTGGCAGGCCACGTTCGACCGCGACAACGCGCGCCTCACGTACAAGGTCGTGCGCGACGGGAAGACGGCCACGCCCGTCTACCAGGTCACCCAGGACTCCACGTTCTGGCAGCGGCCGTCGATGGGCTTCATCGACACGGGTCTGGTGCCCGGCAGCGCCCACACGTACCGCGTGTACGTGACGGACGCCGCGGGCAACAGCGTGAACCGCACGAGCGATCCCGTGACGATCACGGACCAGTCCGGCAGCGACGCGTACGCCACGAGCGTGAAGGACGACGGCGCCACCGCGTACTACCCGCTCGACGAGGAGGACGGCACCGCCGGCCTCGACCACGTCGGCTTCCAGGACCTCCGCGTCGACGCCGCCACGCGCGGTGCCGCGGGCCCGATCGACGGATCCACCGCCACCACCTTCTCCGGCCAGGACGGGTCATTCGCGGTCACGCCGCAGGCCGTGCAGGCGCCGAACACCTTCAGCGTGGAGTCGTGGGTCAAGACGACCTCGACCTCGGGCGGCAAGGTCGTCGGCTTCGGCAACAACAGCACGGGCACGTCGGGCAACTACGACCGCATGGTCTACCTCGACGGCGACGGCCGCGTGTTCTTCGGCGTCTACACCGGCGCGACCCAGACGCTGAGCTCGGCCCCCGGGTTCAACGACGGGAAGTGGCACCAGATCGTCGCCACGCTCAGCCCCGCGGGCATGAAGCTGTTCGTCGACGGCAAGCTCGCCGGCCAGCGCGCGGACACCACCCAGGGCCAGGACTACACGGGCTACTGGCGCGTCGGCGGCGACAACCTCGGCGGCTGGCCCGGCCAGCCCCGGAGCGCCTACCTCGCCGGCGACATCGCGCAGGTCGCGGTCTACCCGACCGCCCTCACGCGCGCCGACGTGGTCGACCACCTGGTCGCCTCCGGCCGCACCTCGCCCATCCCGCCGGCGCCCGCGGACGCCTACGGCAAGGCCGTGTACGCGGCCGACCCGTCGTCGTACTGGCGCCTCGACGACGCCGACGGCTCGTCGACCCTCAAGGACGCCGGGCAGAACGAGGTCGGCGCGAACGTCGGACGCAACGTGCGCTTCGGCCAGGCGGGCGCCCTCACGGGTCCGGTCGGCCAGGCGGCGGCGTTCGCGGACAGCATCGCGGTGAGCCAGCAGCGGGTCTCGAACCCGACCTCCTACTCGCTCGAGATGTGGTTCCAGACGACCACCACGCGCGGCGGCAAGCTGATCGGCTTCGGCGACAACGCGGATCCGTTCGCCTTCTCCGGCAACTACGACCGCCACGTCTACATGCAGGACGACGGACGCCTGCAGTTCGGCACGTGGACGGGCCAGACGAACCTCGCGGGATCCGACCGCGCCTACAACGACGGCCGCTGGCACCACATGGTCGCGTCGCAGGGATCCGACGGCCTGAAGCTCTACGTGGACGGCGCCCTCGTCGGCCAGAACGGCCAGACGCAGGCGCAGGCCTACGACGGCTACTGGCGCATCGGCGGCGACAACACCTGGAACTCCTCCAGCGGCACCTTCGACGGCCGGATGGACGAGGTAGCCGTGTACCCGACCGTGCTGACGCCCAGCGCCATCGCGACGCACTACTCGCTCGGGACGACCGGCCGCGTGCCGAACCAGGCCCCGACGGCCGCGTTCACGCAGCGGGCGGAGGCCCTGGCCGCGTCGTTCGACGCGACGGGGTCGAGCGACGCCGACGGCACCATCACGGGCTACGCCTGGGACTTCGGCGACGGCGTCCAGGCGTCCGGCGCGCAGCAGTCGCACACGTACGCCCAGGCCGGCACCTACCCGGTGGCGCTCACGGTGACGGACGACCGCGGCACGACGAACCGCACGCAGCAGGACGTCACCGTGCAGGCGGCGCCCGCGAACACCGCGCCGACCGCCGTGGTGACGGCCACCGCGACGGACCTCACGGCGAAGCTCGACGGATCCGCCTCCACGGACGCCGACGGCACCGTCGCCTCCTACGCGTGGGACTTCGGCGACGGCAGCACGGGCACCGGCCCGACGCCGACGCACGCCTACGCCGCGGGCGGCACCTACACGGTGACGCTGACGGTGACGGACGAAAGGGGCCTGACGGGCTCCGCGTCCACGCGGGTCCAGGTCGTCGCGCCCCCGGTCAACCGGGCGCCCACCGCGGTCATCGCGTCGACCACGACCGACCTGGTCGCGAACCTCGACGGCCGCGCCTCCTCCGATCCGGACGGCACCGTCGCGTCCTGGGCGTGGGAGTTCGGCGACGGCGCGACCGGCACCGGGGCCTCCATCGCCCACCCGTACGCGCAGGCCGGCACCTACCAGGTCGCGCTGACGGTGACGGATGACAAGGGGGCGACCGGTCGCACGACCGCGCGCGTCACGGTCACCGCCCCGCCCGTCAACCAGGCGCCCGTCGCCCGGTTCACGAGCTCCGTGGCCGGCCTCGTCGCCGCGCTCGACGCCTCCACGTCGAGCGACCCCGACGGCACCGTGGCGTCCTACGCCTGGGCCTTCGGCGACGGGACCACGGGCACGGGCCGCACCACGAGCCACGCCTACGCCGCGGCCGGCACCTTCGCGGTGTCGCTCACGGTCACGGACGACCAGGGCCTCGCCACGACGGCCACCTCCCCGGTGACCGTCCAGGCGCCCGCGTCGGACGTGCTCGCGCAGGACTCGTTCGGCCGCACGACCACGAACGGGTGGGGCCAGGCGGACATCGGCGGCGCGTGGACCGTGACGAGCGGCAGCGCGTCGATCCTCTCGGTCGGCGACGGCGTCGGACGGGTGGCGTCGGGCATCGGCTCGACCCGCACCATGTCGCTCGGCGGCGTGTCGTCCACCACCTCGGACGCGACGCTCACCTTCGCGCTCGACCGGGTGCCCACGGGCGGCGGCGACTACACGCGGGTCATCTCGCGCCAGGTCGGCTCGTCGTCCTACCAGGCGCAGGTCTGGGTCCGGTCGAGCGGCCAGGTGTCGCTCCTCCTCACGGAGAACGGCACGGCGCTCACGACCGTCGTCGTCCCGGGTCTCGCCTACACGGCGGGCCAGGGGCTGCAGGTCCGCGTGCGGACCGCGGGCACGTCGCCCACCACGCTCCAGGCGAAGGTGTGGCCGACCGGCCAGACCGAGCCGGGCGCGTGGACCGCGACGGCCTCGGGCACCGCCTCGGCGCTGCAGGCGGCGGGCTCCTTCGGGATCCAGACGTTCCTGTCCAGCTCCGCGACGGCGCCCGTCACCACGACGATCGACGACGTGCGGGTCTCCTCGGGCGACGCGCCCACGACGCCGACGCCGACGAACCAGGCGCCGACGGCGGCGTTCGCGTCGACGGCGACGGACCTGACCGCCTCGTTCGACGGATCCACGTCGACGGACGCCGACGGCACGGTCGCGTCCTACGCCTGGACCTTCGGGGACGGGACCACGGGCACCGGTAAGACGGTCGACCACGCGTACGCCGCGGCGGGCACCTACCCGGTGTCCCTCACGGTGACGGACGACAGGGGCCTCGTCTCGGCGAGGAAGGACGGCACGGTCACGGTGACCGCGCCGGTCGTCACCCCGGCGAACCAGGCCCCGACGGCGGCGTTCGCGTCGACGGCGAAGGACCTGACCGCCTCGTTCGACGGATCCACGTCGACGGACGCCGACGGCACGGTCGCCTCCTACGCCTGGACCTTCGGGGACGGGACCACGGGCAGCGGGAAGGCGGTGGACCACGCCTACGCCGCGGCGGGCACCTACCCGGTGTCCCTCACGGTGACGGACGACAAGGGCCTCGTCTCGGCGAGGAAGGACGGCACGGTCACGGTGACCGCGCCGGTCGTCACGCCGCCGCCCGCCGCGGGGGTCCTCGCGAAGGACGCCTTCGAGCGCACCGCGACGAACGGCTGGGGCACCGCCGAGACCGGCGGCGCCTGGACCGTGACGAGCGGCAGCGCGTCGATCGTGTCCGTCCGGGACGGCGCGGGCCAGGTGGCATCGGGCATCGGCTCGACCCGCACCCTGACGCTCGGCGACGTGTCGACGGTCGACTCGGACATCGCGTTCGCGTTCGGCCTCGACCGGCTCCCGACGGGCGGCGGCGACTACACGCGGGTGATCTCGCGGCAGGTCGGCACGGCCTCGTACCAGACCCAGGTCTGGGTGCGGTCGACCGGCCAGGTCACGATCCTGCAGAGCGAGAACGGCACGACGCTCCGGACGACGGTCGTCCCCGGCCTCACGTACACGGCGGGGCAGCAGCTCCAGGTGCGCGTGCGGACCACGGGCACGTCGCCCACCACGCTCGAGGCGAAGGTCTGGCCCGCGGGGCAGCCGGAGCCCACGGCGTGGACCGCGACCGCGACCGGCACGGCGTCCGCGCTGCAGGCGGCCGGCGGCATCGGGATCCAGACCTACCTGTCGGGGACCGCGACCGCCGCCGTGACCACGCGCATCGACGACCTCCTGGTCACCGACGCGAAGGCGCGATGACCGCCGCGGCATGACGACGCCGACGCGGGCGGGTCCGACCTCCGGACCCGCCCGCGTCGGCGCGTGCGGAGATAATGACGAAGGGCGGCCGCGGTCGGCGACACGGCCGCGGGGAACGAGGGGGAGGCGCGACATGACGGCTTCGCGCGCGCACGCACCCTCGCCCGAGGGCGCCCGGTGAGCGGCGTGCTCGCCGGATCCGGGGTGCTGACGCTCCTGCTGGCCGGCGTCGGCCTCGTCGGCGGCGTCCTGCTGCTGCTCGTCCTGCGTCGCCTCCCGCGCCTCGCGCTGGCGCTCTGGCTCGTGTCCCTGTGCGCCGTCCCCATCTGGTGCGGCGTCTCCGTCGCCGGCTCCTACCTCCCCCCGGCGACGCTCACGGCGCTGCTCGTGGTCGCCGCGGTCGTCCCGGTGCGGTCCTTCCGCCTGTCGCCCCTCGACCTGCTCGTCATCCTGATGACGGCCGCCGGCGTCGCCGGCACCGTCCTCGGCGGGGGAGCGGGCGTCGCGGTCCCGACCCTCATCGGCTTCCTCACGTACAGCCTCGGCGGCTACGTGCTCGGGCGCCTGATCGCCCACCGCGTCGGGATGGAGTCCCTCCAGGCGGCCGTCGCCGTCGCCTTCACCGCGGTGGCCGTGCTGGCGATCGTGGAGTTCGCCCTCACCTGGAACCCCTTCGTGCTCCTCCCGGGGAGCGGCTCCCTCCGCGCCACCTGGGGCCCGCTGCAGATCCGCGGCGGCATCGTCCGCGCGGAGGGCGCGTTCGGCCACTCCATCGCGCTCGGCTGCAGCCTCGCGATCGCGATCCCGCTGACGCTCGCCTCGCGGTTCCCGCTGCCCGCGCGCCTCGTGATGACGACCCTCCTGCTCGTCGGCACGGTCGTGACCTTCAGCCGGGTCGGCATGCTCACCGCGGTGCTCGGCCTCGTGCTCGCGATCGTGTTCCTCCGGGACGCCATCTCCCTGCGGGTGCGCGTGGCCGTCACCGTCGCCGTGCTGGCGGTCGTCGGCGCCGTCGCGCCCTCCGTCCAGACGGTCTTCGACGACGCGGGGACCGAGGCGACCAACAGCTCCGACTACCGCGGCGACCTGTACAGCCTCATCCCCGGGATGCGCATCCTCGGCACGGCCTCCTCCGCCCACCGCGGCAGCGACGGCCGCGTCTTCTACGGCGGATTCCGCTCCATCGACAGCCAGCTCGTGCTCACCGGGCTGACGTTCGGCCTGCTCGTCGGGGCCGCCGTGCTCGTCGCCCTCGCCGTCGGGATCTGGCTCGTGCTGCGCGGTCGCGCCACCGCGGCCACCATCGCGCTCGTCGCGCAGATCCCCGCGCTCGCCTCCGTCGCGCTCATCACCCAGTACGCGACGTTCCTGTGGTTCCTGGCGGGCGTCGCGGCCACCAGCCAGATCCTCCGCCGCGAGGCCGCTGCCCCGCCCGATCCCCTCGGGGTCGTCGCGCACTCCGAAGACCGTCCCGACCCCGCCCGCACCACCGCCCTCCCGCCTCTACCCGAGAGAACCCCCTCACGATGACGCTCCACGAGTTCACCGCCCTGCTCCGCCGCCACTGGTACGTCGTGGTCGCCGCGACCCTCGCGGGCGGCGTCGTCGCGTTCGGCCTGTCCCAGCTCGCGACCCCGGTGTTCACGGCGCAGTCCCGGCTCTACTTCTCGCTGAGCAGCGGATCCAGCGCGAGCGACCTCAACCAGGGCGCCACCTACACGCAGAGCCAGATGCTGTCCTTCGGCGAGCTCGCGGAGTCGCCCGCGGTGCTGGAGCCCGTGATCGCGCGCCTCGGCCTCGACCTCACGCCGCAGCAGCTCGCGCGCGCGGTCACCGTCACGACGCCCCAGAACACCGTGGTCATGGAGATCAGCGTCACCGAGCCGTCGCCCGCGCAGGCAGCGGCGATCGCCAACGCCGTCGCCACGAGCCTCCGCGACACCGCCGAGGCGTATGCGCCGAAGGGCGCGGAGGGCTCGCCCACCGTCTCCGTGCGCGTGATCCAGGAGGCCCCCGAGCCCGAGTTCCCGTCCGCGCCGAACGGCCGCACCAACACGCTCGCGGGCCTCCTCCTCGGGCTCCTCGCGGGGCTCCTCGGCCTCGCGCTGGTGCGCCTGCTCGACACGCGCGTCCGCTCCGCCGAGACCGTGGCGCACCTCACGACGGCGCCGCTGCTCGGGGCGCTGGAGCGCGAGCGCGGCGTCACGGGCCTCGCGATGGCGGTCCGGCCGCTGTCGACCGCGGCCGAGGGCTTCCGCCAGCTGAAGGCGAACCTCCGCTTCGTGCTCCTCGGGGAGCGCGCGTCGAGCTTCGTCGTGACCTCGTCCATCCCCGGCGAGGGGAAGTCCACGGTCGCCGCGAACCTCGCGATCTCGCTCAGCGAGGGCGGTCGCCGCGTGCTGCTCATCGACGCCGACCTCCGCCGTCCCGTGATCGCGCGGTACCTCGGGCTCGAGGGCGAGGCGGGCCTCACGACCGTGCTCGTCGGCCAGGCGCTGATGGAGGACGTCGTGCAGCCCTGGGGCGACGGCACCCTCGAGGTGCTGACCAGCGGCGAGATCCCGCCGAACCCCAGCGAGCTGCTGGCGTCCGCGCGCATGGAGGACCTGGTCGCGCAGGCGCGGGCCGCCTACGACGTGATCGTCCTCGACACGGCCCCGCTCATCGCCGTCGCCGATGCCGCGTTCGTGGCCCGCATGACCGACGGCGCGATCGTGGTCGCCGACCAGACGCGCGTGCACCGCGGCCAGCTCACCGAGGCGCTCGACGCGGTCGAGAAGTCGGGCGGATCCGTGCTGGGCGTCGTGCTCAACAAGGTGCGCCCCACGAAGGACAAGCGCGCGTACTACCGCGCGGAGACCGAGCAGGCGGGGCGGGCGGCGGGGAAGGCGCGCGCCGCGGGGTGACCCGCTGAGACGACGACGAGGGGCGCGGTCGGGTCGGCTCCGATCGGCACGCGGTGCTCCGACGGGAGCAGGCGAGCGTCCCCATCGTGATCCGCAGCCATGACGGCGCCGGGTGGCCAGGCATCGAGGCGCCCGATCCGTGAGGTCGTGGGTGGACGCCGGTCGGGCAGGCGCCGCTGGTTCCCGGGTCCTGGGCGATGACGAGCGTCTGCGAGGCATCGCCTCGGAACCCGACGGGCACATGGTCGATGTCGCTGGGGGAGGCAGTCGAGGGCTTCCCGGGGCGTCGCTGACGCGCACGTCACCGTCCAGCAGCCCAGGGGCGAACGTCACCGGACATGCGAACCGCTATCGGTGGCCCTTCACGGCGCTCGGCGTGTCTCAGTCGAGGTCCCCTCAGCGGAACAGTCGCCGGACCACCTTCCTGAGATGCATGGATCCGAGGATGGTGCCCGGCATCGCGGTGGTCCGGGGAGGCATCACCTCCCGGACTGTTTCCGCTCTACGGCTCCGTGGTCGTTGCTCCGTGGCTGGGGTGGGCATCCCGCTCGATAGGGTGAACGTTCCATGTCCCTCGAGGAGGCCCGATGTCGCTCGCATCCGTTCCGGCCGCGGTCGCTTCCGTGGAGCTCTACTTCGAGGCGCTGCACGAATGCGACCTCGACAAGTTCGACCGCGTCTTCCACCCGGCGGCGAGCCTCTTCGATGTCACGGATGCAGCTCTGACCGTGATGCCCGTGGGCGAGTACCGCGAGGTCATCCGCGCCCGTCAGCCGCCTGCATCCGTGGGGCAGCCGCGGGACGACAGCATGATCTCCCTCGACTTCCTGTCCCCGGACATGGCGGTGTCGAAGGTCCGCCTGCGAATCCACGAGCACACGTTCGTGGATCACCTCACGCTCGCGAAGGTCGACGGCGCCTTCCGGATCGTCGCCAAGACCTGGCACGAGGTCTGACGGTCGACCTCGATGCGCGGGGGCGACGGGCGCGTCGCTGAGTGTGGCCCTCAGCCCTCCTCGAGCTCGACGTCCTCGCGATGGTGCCCGTAGAACCGCGACTGGCCCCGCATGAGGTCACGCATCGACACTTCCTCGCCGACCCCGTACACGGTGCCGCAGAAGTCCAGATCCCGTTGGATCGCCTGGACCTCGTCATGGCGTTCCGTCGGCAGGATGTGGGCCGGAGAGCCGACGGCGACCCAGCCGATCGGAACGACCATGCCCGGACCGACGGTGGTGTTCACCTGGACGACGCCATTGATGCGAATCTCGGCCCCGGCGCCGATCGAGCTTCCTGGGAACAGCGATGCGCCAGTGGCGATGAACGCCTCGTCCTCGACGGTGCTTCCGTTGATGTGCGCATGGGGTCCAACCATCACGGCCCTTCCCACCACCGCGGGATGAGCGGCCCTACCGCGCACGACGGCGTTCTCCGTGATCACGGTGTCTTCGCCGATGGACACGAAGCCGTCCTCACCACTGAGGACCGCGCCGTGGAGCACGCGAGCACCCGCGGACACCCGAACGTCGCCGACGAGCACCGCGGACCGTGCCACGTATGCATCCGGGTCAACCGACGGTTCTTCGTCGCGGTGTCGAATCAGCATCCGTCAGGCCCGGGCACGTGCGACGTCGCCATCGCCGCTCAGTTCGCGAAGAGCCGAGGTCATGTCCCCTCCGACGTCGCCGGTGTTGACCGTTCCCTGCGGCTCGAACAGCAGCGCCTCGACCTCGTTCACTGCCTTGGGGCAGTGCTCGACGCCCCTGGGGACGACGAAGGTGTCCTGAGGCCCGAGAACGACATCGCGGTCGCGGAGCTGAATCGTCAGCTCACCGCTGAGTACGAGGAAGAGCTCGTCCGTGTCCGGGTGCGTATGCCACACGAACTCGCCGTGGAGCTTGACGACCTTCACGTCGTAGTCGTTGACGCTCGTCAGGCGGTGAGGCTGCCATGGAGCCGAGATGGTGGACAACGCCGCCAGTACGTTGTGGACATCGTTACTCATGGGCTCACCGTAACCAACCCACGTTCCGGGTCAGCGACAACCCCTGGCTCATGAGGCCGTGAGGCGACGTACTCACGTTCGCAGAGAGGCCACGGTGGCCTCGGCTGCGTGTCCGGTAGGGGATCCCCTGCCGGACACGGCGCCAGCCCAGTCCTTCCAGAAGACTCGCGGGTCGCCGTAGAGCTCGTCGAGGTCGTCGCGGAGGGACCACAGCTGCAACAGGTGCACCTCGAGGCGGCGGCCTGTGGCCTTGTCTGCTTCTTCGTGTCCGCGGTCGATGGTGAGACCGGCTCGGTAGTCCTCGAGTGTCGCGAGGACGACGCGCGGGTCGTTGATGGCCTCGCGCCATTCGGCGTAGTTCGCGGCGCCCATCGTCTCCGGGTCGCCGCAGTAGCAGCTGTCAACGTCGGCGGTGATGACCCGTTCGGGGCTCTCGGGTCGTGCGAGGAAGAACCAGTGCCACCACATGTTCGCGAAGCGCGCGTCGGCTCGGGCCAGGTGCTCCCTGCTGGGGGTGCAGTCGAGCAGGGCGAGGTGGTCGATGCGCTGCTCGTGGTCGAGCGCGAGGCTCAGGGCGACGTAGCTGCCGCGGTCGTGGCCGACGAGATGGAATCGCTCGTAACCGAGGGCGGTCATCATCTGCGCCATGTCGGCGGCGACCGCGCGCTTCAAGTGCGCGCTGCAGTCCTGCGTGGGTGCGGGACTCGTCGAGCGGCCGTGTCCGCGGAGGTCGGGGCAGATGACGGTGAAGCCCGCCTCGACCAGTCGCGGTGCGACGATGTGCCAGGCCGTCGTCGGGGTGTGCCTGCTTGACCAGGGCGATGAAGGCCGAGCAATTCACTCCGGACGCGATTCACGCGGTCGTGTTCGATGTGATCGGGACTCTCGTAGATGAGGACGGTGCGTGGGCGACCACAGCTCGAAAGGTCGCAGCTGAAAGCGGCCTGAGCTCACCGGAGGATCTCCACTCGCGGTGGGTGCGGCTCGTGAACCGACATATGGACGCCGTCATTGACGGTGACGACCAGTGGCAGCCGCACAGCCAGCTGGTCAGTGGCTCCGCTGAGGAGGCGATTACGGCTGAGGGTGGGACAGTGACGCCCGCGACGTTGGCGTGAGTAGCGACCCTAGATCGGGAATATCCGGCTTGGCCGGACGTAGCCGACGCAACGGCAGCCCTCCGTCGGGGCCGACTTGTCGTCGGCGTGAGCAACGGTGATCTTGATTCACTTACGCGACTTTCCGACAGCAACGCGATCAGCTGGGACATGGCGCTATCCACCGGAGCAGCACGCACATTCCAGCCCGCCCCTGCTGCGTACCGGTACGCGATCGACACGCTCAGCCTTGTTCCGGGGCGGACACTGTTCGTCGCTGCGCATCCGTGGGACCTCAGAGCCGCGGCCGGGCATGGGTTCCGCACTGCGCACACAGCCCGGCCTGGAGCAGAAGCGCCGTCGGTCGCGGATCACTTCGAGATCTCGCTGAAGAGCCTCGGATCGCTAGTAGAGCTTCTCGGCTGACCGCCCTCTGCATCTTCGTCACGCCACCCGGCTTGCCTCGGTAGCCGATCGGATAGCGGACTGCTGAGGAGCGCTTCCGAGGCGGTATCCGCTCGGGTGCTCACGCGGGCCGCTTCACTGTGGGGACCACGGGTTTGACACAGGCATCTTCAACACAAAGGTCATCCGCATGCTCTTGCTAGAACAGCGTTCAGTTGACCAGGCCCAGCAATCGAGGTGCTCGCTTACGACGCGACAAAGCCGCCCACCATCGACGCGCTGACGGTCACCGGCCGCCTCGAGAGTCAGCAGTAGGCCGTTTTGTCCCTTACAAGGATGCCGGAGCTTCGCAACAGCTTGCCTCCGCCCTGGACGACACGCCGGCACAGGTATTCGGGTACAACGTGACGAAGCCGGAAGTCGCCGAGGTGACGAAGGACGAGAATCAGTCGTCTACCGATGCGACAAGATCAGTGCTGCAGCTGGCACGGGCCAGCCGCAGCACCGACGTCCTAGAGCGCGTTCGCGCGGGCGATGGCGCCGAGCCACGCCAGGCTCGGCTTGGGAGTGCGCTTGAAGGTCTCGCGATCGACGGCGACGAGTCCGAACGTCGGTGCCCAGCGTCCCCACTCGAAGTTGTCCAGCAGACTCCAGTGGCAGTATCCGCGGACGTCCACTCCGTCGTCGATCGCGTCGAGTAGGCCGGCGAGAGCGCCCCGCGTGTAGGCGATGCGACGCTCGTCGTCCGAGGTGGCGATGCCGTTCTCCGTGACGAGGATCGGCACGTCACCGACCACGTCTCTGGTGTGACGCAGGGCAGCGCCGAGAGCATCCGGACGGTAGGCCCACCCCATCAGAGTGTTGTCGGGGTGCTCGGGGTGGGGGACGACGCCATTCTGGTCGATCGGCTGGCTCGTGTAGGACTGCACGCCGATGTAGTCGTCGCCGCGGCCGGCCTCGAGGTACATGTCCTCCCAGCGGTGCTGCACCTCAGCGAACTCCTGCTCGGCGCCCGGTGTCGCAGTGAACGCCTGGTTCGCGACGGTCCAGCCGACCTTGGCGCCGGTGAGGGAGCGGATGAGGGGCGCGGCCTTCAGATGCGCGTCGATGAGGGCATCACCTATCTCGGGGTCGGGATCGGGGACGGCAGGGTAGGGGTTGCCTGCGGCCATGATGCGGGCGGCGCCGTGGTTCATGGCGACGACGTTGGGCTCGTTGATGGTGCAGATGTAGGGGACGTCGCCGAGGATGGTGCAGGCCTGCTCGACGTAGCGGAGGAAGGTCTGCGTGGCGTCCTCGGCCAACCAGCCGCCGCGCTCCCCGAACCAGATCGGGTGGGTGAAGTGGTGGAGTGTCACGATGGGGGTCAGGCCCATGCCGAATGCGGTGTCGATCATCCGCCGGTAGTGGGCGAGCTCCGCGCGGGAGAACGCGCCGGGCAGCGGTTCGATGCGCGCCCATTCGATGCTGAAGCGGTAGGTGGTCAGCCCGGACTCGGCGAGCAGGCGCATGTCCTCCTCGTATCGGTGGTAGCTGTCCAGAGCGTCGCCGCTCGCGTCGATGTAGCCGGCGGCGATCTGCTCGAGCTGCCACCAGTCGTTGTTGAGGTTGTTGCCCTCGATCTGGTGCGCGGCGGTGGATGCGCCCCAGAGGAATGCGCCGGGGAATGATCGTGTCATGGGTCGTGGTCTCTCTGGTCGGTGAACGGACGGTCGTCTACGACTGCCGCGGTGCTCGGAGGAGGAGGAGGAGGAGGAGGAGGAGGAGGGTGAGCTCAGGACGGGTGGCTGTCGGCGATGATGTCGTCCAGTTCGTTCCGCGGAACGGGCGCTCCGGAGATGGCGAGGAACTGGGTCATCGTCATCGACGTCATCATCGCCATGTGCTCGGGGGAGATCTCGACCGTGTCGAAGCCGAGGGTGCGAAGGACACGGTCGCCGACGAGTGGGTGCTCGAACCATTCCCCGAGCGGGGTGTCCATGGTGAGGGCGGTGATGACGACGTCTCCAGGGAGGTCGAGCGGGAGCTCGTGGAGGACGGTGTCGGCGTCGGCGGCGATCTGCACGAGGTGCGCTCCCGGCGCGATCAGCCATCGGCCGTGCCGGATGTCCCAATAGGCGAAGGAACGACGGGGGAGTTCGAGGCGGACGGTGGTGCTCTCGCCGGCGTCGAGTTCGACCTTCTGGAAGGCTCGGAGCTCGCGGGTCGGTCGTCGTACCGGCCCTGCCTCGGTCGCGACGTATACCTGCACCACGTGCTTTCCCGCACGGGTCCCGGTGTTGGTGACGGTCACCGTCACGGTGGCTGCATCGTCGCCGACTTGTTCGAGCGTCGGAGAGGTGACATCGAACGTGGAGTAGGAGAGCCCGTGTCCGAAGGAGTACCGGGTCGGGGTCGCGGTCGTAGTGAAGTACCGGTAACCGACCAGGACTCCCTCGCCGTAGCGGACGTGGCCCTGCTCGCCGGGGAAGTTGATGCTGCTCGGGTGGTCTTCGAGGCGCAGCGGGATGGTCTCGGCGAGGCGCCCGGAGGGGTTCACTCGACCGAAGAGGATCTCTGCGAGCGCGCGTCCGCCTCCCTGGCCGAGGAGGAAGCCTTCCAGGACGGCGTCGACGTCGTCGTGCCACCCTTCGAGGGAGACGATCCCGCCATTGGAGAGCACGACGACGGTGCGCGATGAGACCGCGGCGACCGCGCGGATGAGCTCGACCTGATCGATCGGAAGTTGGATGTCGGCTCTGTCGATGCCCTCCGACTCCGCCGCTTCGCTGAGACCGGCGAAAACGACGGTGACGTCGGCGCGACCGGCGACGACGATCGAGTGTTCGAGGAGTTCGGGGCTCGAGAAGCCTCGGGTCCGGAAGCCGGGCGAGTATTCCACCGCGACGCTCTCTTCGATGGCCAGGTCGCGGATGGCCTCGAGCGGGCTGTCGACGCGGGTGGCGTGCACGTGTGCGCTTCCGCCGCCCTGGAAGCGGAGGGTCTCCGCGAACTCGCCGATGATGGCAAGGCGGGTATTCGGCTGAAGCGGCAGGGTGGTGCGATCGTTCTTGAGCAGGACGGCGCACTCCCGGGCGAGGTCACGCGCGAGTTCGTGATGGGCGTCCTGGTCGATGTCGGGCCGTGGCCGGCGCGGGCGGCGGGCTAAGGCGACGACGCGCGCGATGCTGGGGTCGAGGGTGGACGGGGCGAGCCGTCCGGAGGCCATCGCCATGCGCAGGTCCTCGTCGTGGGACGCATCACCGCCGGGCATCTCGAGGTCGAGGCCTGCCTCGAGGGCTGCGACGCGATCGACGACCGCGTTCCAGTCCGAGAGGACGAGGCCCTTGAATCCCCACTCCTCGCGGAGGACGTCGGTCAGGAGCCAAGCGTTCTCCGAGCAGAACACTCCGTTGATCTTGTTGTATGCGGTCATGACGGTCGCGGGTGCGGCGTCTGTCACGATGCGCTCGAACGCGGGGAGGTAGATCTCCCTCAGCGTCCGCTCGTCGACGTCAGAGCTGATCGTCTGACGATTGGTCTCCTGGTTGTTGGCGGCGAAGTGCTTGACGGAGACGCCGGGCCCTTCGTCTTGAAGGCCGCGGGTGAAGGCGGTGCCGAGGACGCCGGCGAGCAGGGGGTCTTCGGAGTAGTACTCGAAGTTTCGTCCGCAGAGCGGCGAGCGCTTGATGTTGACGCCGGGTCCGAGGACGACGTCCACGCCTTGGGCGAGAGCCTCGCGGCCGAGCGCGGTGCCAAGGCGAGCTGCGACAGTCGGATCCCAGCTCGAGCCGACCGCGACTCCGGGCGGGAAGCAGGTGGCCGGTTCGCTCGCGAAGAGTGCCAGGTGGTCGGATTGTCCCTGCTGGTGGCGGAGGCCGTAGGTCCCGTCGGCGAGAACAGTGGAGCCGACGCCGAGCTCGGGGATCGGTTCTGTCTGCCAGAAGTCGAGGCCGGACAGTAGGCCGGCCTTCCGCTCCGGGGAGAGCGAGGAGATTGCCGTGCCGTCGAGTGCTGATTCCTGTTCGGGTGTGGAGCCGCCGTTGATCACGTGGTGCGCCTTTCTCTCGTTGCGGATCTGGTCAGTCGGAGGTGACGCTTGCTGCGGAGCGGGCGCTTCGGGTGTCGTCGTGTGCGGTCAGCGAGAGTTCTGCCCGACCTCGGGTCTGCGCCTGAGCGGTGATGGTGATGGTTCCCGGCTCGCCTGTCGGGCGGATCACGGCGAGTGCACGTCCGCGGAAGGTGGTCCGCCGCCAGGCGGTGAAGTCCTCCGCCGTCGCGGGAGCAGCCGTTCCGAGTCCGATCAGTTCGCCGGGACCGGTGACGGTGACCGCGACGGGTTCGTCGACGAGCATCTCGACGACGCCGTTCTCATCCGCGAGCGTGATCTCGGCGAAGACGAGGTCGTCCCCTGCCGCTTCGATGCGGGTCGAGTCGTTCTCGATCCGCACGCCGACGTCTGCTGCTGCCGTCCGCAGCGTCGAGCGGGAGACCTCAGTCCTGTTCCGGTACGCGACCGCGATGAGAGTTCCAGGCTCGTACTCGGTGGTGAAGGCTGCGACGTGTCGGTCGCGCCGGACGCGGCGGCGGCCGATCCGGCGGCCGTTGAGGAGGAGTTCGATCTCGTCGGCGGTCGAGTAGACCTCGATCTCTGCTTTACGTCCTTCGCAGCCGCGCCATGACCAGGACTCGACCGCGTCGGTGTTCCGCCAGGCGGACCTCACCATCGGGGTCCCGCTCCGATCGAGTGGGCGGACGCCGATGGCGGGGGCGTCGAGCACTCCCCATGCCGCCTGTGCGACACGCAGTGTGATGTCGGGCTGTCCGATGAGGTCGAACATCCCAGGTCCTGCGATCAGGTAGGGGTAGGGCTTGGACAGTCCCGCCTTCTTGCCGGGCACCCACACGGCGACGCCTGCTTCGCCGAGGTACTCCCAGCCGGCCCAGACGAAGTCGCCGATGATCGCAGGGTGCTTCTCGACGAGCTCCCACGCTCGAGGCACATCGCTCGGAAGGGTCTCCGATCCGAGGATGACCCGGTCCGGGTAGGCCCGGACGTCGTGCCGGTACCGTCCGATCCCGTAGTTGTAGCCGGCGATGTCCACTTCAGCGAACGCCTCCCGGGAGGCCTTGTCCGCTTTCGGGAGCCGTGAGGCGATGTCCATCATCCGCCCGATCTGGTTGATCATGACGTTCGCCTCTGTGCTTCCCGCCATGGACGTCTCAGCGCCCAAATCCTCCTTGTAGGGGGACTTGTCCATCGACACCATCAGGTTGAGGAAGAGGTTGGTGGCGACGGTGACCGGCCGGTCCGGGTCGAGACGGTGCAGGTACGCCGTGATCTCGCGCGTGAGGGCGACGCCTTCGGGCTTCGCGGTCTCGGGGATCTCGTTTCCGGCCGCGTACATCACGACGCTCGGCCGGTTGCGGTCCTTCTCGACGAGGCGGTCGGCGTCCTCGCGCCAGGTGTCGCGGAAGCGCCAGGCGAAGTCGTGCTTGGTCTTGGAGACGATCCAGTAGTCCGCGAGCTCGTCGAGCACGTACATGCCGAGCTCGTCGCAGGCGTCGAGCAGGTGGCGGGACATCGGGTTGTGGGCGCTGCGAATGGCGTTGAAACCGGCCGCCTTGAGCTTGCGTACGCGACGGTACTCCGCCGCGCGGTGGGTCGCGGCGCCGAGGACGCCGTTGTCGTGATGGATGCATGCACCGCGAAGCTTCACCGTCTCGCCATTGATGCGCAAGCCCTGCCGGGCGTCGACCGAGAGGGTTCGCAGCCCGACGCGCTCGTAACGGCTATCGACGGTCTCGCCGTCGATCTCGACCCGAACAGATAGGTCGTAGAGGAAGGGCGTATCGGCCGACCAGCCCTTCGGATCCGGAACCGAGAGCGTCAAGGTCGCCTGTGAGCCGTTGGCTGAGCTGGAAGCGACAACCATGTCTCCGTCGAGTAGTTCGACGTCGACACGGGCGCGATCGCCGGCGTTCTCAAGTAGGCAGGCGACCTCGACGGTCGCTGACGAGGGCGAGAACGCGAGTGTCCGCATCCGCAGTCCGTCGGGGGTGATGTGAATGGCCGGGCGAAGCACAAGGTGGACGGAGCGGTAGAGACCCGACCCGGGGTACCAGCGGCTGGACGGCTGCTTCTCGTTGTCGACGACGACGATGATCTCGTTGTCCGCGCCCCACACGATCGTGTTCTCGACGGGGAGTTCGAACTCCACATAGCCGCTGCGCACGGTCCCGACGGGCTGTCCGTTGACAGACACCACCGCGTCGCCCTGGACGCCTTCGAAGCGCAAGCCGACGGAGGGAGACGGTGTCTCATCGGCGTTCCATGTCGTTCGGTAGACGTATCGACCTCCTGGGAAGTAAGCCGTGTCAGGGCCGCCAGAAGCATCCGGCGTCCGGCTCTCGCTGATCATGGCGTCATGCGGGAGACGGATCGAGCGCCATTCAGTCGCGCCTTCCGCTTGGAACTCCCACAGGTCGAGTGCCCGATGCGTTGTCGGGCGCGCTGCGGCGGTCATCGTCGTCCTCTCCGAACGCGATCACATCATCGACCGCGACGTCTGCAGACAACCACAGCCGTTGACGCGCGTCAACTCGCGCGAAGACCACATTGACACGCGCCAATGGCCTCGCTAGCGTCCTCATCATGCCGCCAGAGCAGATCCTGGCCCCCTAGATGCCGACGGAGCCATCGTGTCCTACACGCCATCCCACCCCGAATCGACGCACTCGCAGATGCCCATCGACGCGGCGCTGCCGGTCGCCGAGTACGCACGCGAGCAGGCGGACCCGCCGATCGAGTCCGGTGAACACATTCCCCGAGTGGGCGCCGTCTTCGTCGCCGCTTACATGTTCAGCTACTTCGGGCTGAACCTCGTGATGCTGCTCCCCGCCCTGTTCAGCCTCGCCTACAAAGTCCAGCTGATCGACCCGGCCGGGAAGGACACGAGCCTCGGCCTGGTCCTCGGACTCGGCAGTGTCCTCGGGCTCCTCGCTGGGCCTATCGCAGGTGTCCTCAGCGACGGTACCCGCGTCCGCTTGGGACGTCGACGCCCGTGGATCCTCGGCGGGCTCGCCGTCTCCGCGGCCGGTGCGCTCATCGTCGCCGTCGCGCCGAACATCCCGCTCATGATCGTGGGCTGGGCGGTCTGCCAGCTGGCCGTCGCTGTCATCAGCGCGGGCTTCAATCCGATCCTCGCTGAGCACGTCCCCTCCGCACAACGCGGCAAGGTCGGTGCTCTCGGAGGCGTTGCTGCCTCGATCGCCGGCGTCGGCGCGAGCCTGATCGGAAGCTTCCTCACGGGCAACCTACTCGTGCTCTTTCTGCTTCCCCCCGCCGTCTTCGCTGTCGGAGCCATTGTGTTCGCGCTCGTGATCAAGGACCGGCCCGCGCCGGCCGGGACGGTCGTTCCCACACCGGTCGAGGTGCTGAAGGGCTTCGGATTCAGTCCCAGGCGCTACCCCGACTTCGCGATGGTGTTCTTGGGCAAGTTCCTGCTGCAGTTCGGATTCACCTTCTTCAGCACCTACCAGTTCTACTTCCTCCTCGAGCGCCTCGGCTTCACGCCGGAGCAGGCAGGTCAGAGCCTCGCCGCTGCCGGTGGTCTCAGTCTTCTCGCGTTGATGTCCTTCGCGTTGGTCGGCGGGTTCCTTTCCGACAAGCTGAAGCGGCGCAAGCCCTTCATCTATCTGGCGGCTGTTCTCATCGCCGCCGGCCTGATCACCGTCTCAGTCGCTCCCTCCGTCACCCTCTTCATCGTGGGCGGCGTGCTCTTGAGCGCGGGAACCGGTGCCTTCACCTCTGTCGACCTCGCCATGGCCACCGACCTGCTGCCCGAGAAGGACAAGGCAGGCAAGTACATGAGCATCTACTACCTCTCGTCCAACATCCCGGGCGTCGTCGCGCCCATCGTCGCTCCGCTGATCATCGGGATCGGAGGCGGCGGGAACTACTCCGCGCTGTTCGTCGCCGGTGCCGTCTTCGCGGCGGGTACCATGATTACCACCTGGCGAATCCGCGGCGTCCGCTGATCGCGCGCGGACATCGTGGCGCCCGTGAACCGTGCGAAGCTGAGTCCGCCGAGAGGAGGGCGCATGGCCACGAGTGCTGAGGTCGCCAGTCACGCGGGTCTGTCCCGGTCGACCGTGAGTCAGATCCTGAATGGGCGCGATCACCTGTTCGCTCCGGGGACCGTCGCCCGGGTCAAGGCCTCCGCCGCCGCGCTGGGCTACCGTCCCTCGCTCGCGGGTAGGAGCTTGGCCCGGGGGACGAGTGACGTCGTCATCACGCTGATCCCCGATGTCACCTTCAACCCGAGGCTCCGCGAGCTGGTCGACGTCGTCAGTGCGGGTCTCGCCCAGGCCGGGCTGACGAACCTCCTGCAGTTCGTGGGGGCGCAGACCCTGCTCGAAGATGCGATTCTCGGGCTCAAGCCCTTCGGCGTCGTCAGCTTGGCACCGCTCTCCGTGGAGCAGCGTCGACGCCTGCTCGGTCAGGGTGTGCATCTGATCGTGCAGTCGACCTCTGTGCAAGCGGCCATCGACCGGGCCATCGGGAGCCTGCAGGCGGAGCACCTCATCGAAGCCGGCTACGACACCCTCGGAGTAGCTGCACCCACTGCCGGAAGGGAGCGCAAGTTCGCCTTGCCGCGCGAGGAAGGCGTGACGCGGTTCGCGTCATCGCGTGGTGTGCCGATCATCCCGACGCTGAAGGTGGCGCTCGAACGCGGCGGATCCGAGAACGCAGTGCGGAACCTCCCACGGAAACGGGTCGGGATCGCCGCGTACAACGACGAAGTCGCGCTGGCGATCATCGGTGCAGGGGCTCGGCTCGGCCGCTCTATCCCCGCGGACCTCGGAGTCATCGGAGTCGACAACTCTTCTCTGGCTCAATCGATGACGCCGACCATCACCACGGTCGACTACGACATCGCCTTCAGCGGGCACGCCATCGTCGAGGCGCTGCTTCGGAACTCTCCTGACCCAGGCTCCGACCTGAAAAGCGTGCAGAAGGTTCAAGAGCGCCTTCGGGTGGTCCCGGGTGGGTCGACTTCCACCTCGTGATGGTGCCGGCTGGCGCAGAGAGCGGCGGCGGGGACCGGTCGAGCGTGCGGGGGACCGCCACCGCGACCGGGGCCGCGACCGCCGGGCCTGCAGCACGTACGAGGGCTCGGTAGCTCCCAGGTCCTGACTGGCCCACTTCTGCTCAGGTACCTCGGTCATGAGCCCATCGATACGAGCTGCAGGGCGGGGAACACCAGGTCGCGGGCGGTTGTGCGTGTGGAGAGCGTGGATACGTGGCCCATGGAATTCCGGGCGGGTGCAAGGCCGGCATCCCGTCGTGCTTTCGTCGGCGATCTACCGCTCGGTGGCCCGTGAATCGGGGTCATCAAGGTCACCGCGTCTGCCTGACTCGGGATCGACTCCTGCGGGCATCCAACCGCGATTGCGGGGCCCGTCGCCTGTCTGCGATGGGCCCCGCATACGCGGGTGTCGGGGGACTAGGCCGAGAGGACGAACTGGATCTCGAGCGTGACGGTCACGTCGTTGCCGAGGGTGAAGCCACCCGCTTCGAGGGCGGCGTTCCAGTTGACGCCGAACTCGGTGCGGTCGATCTTCGTCGTGGCGGAGAAGCCGAGCTTGGTCTGGCCGTAGCCGTCGACGACGAGGCCGCCGAACTCGCTCTTCAGAGTGACGCGCTTGGTCACGCCGCGGAGCGTGAGGTCGCCGTGCACGAGGAAGGAGTCGGTGCCCTTCTCCTCGATCTCGGTGGAGACGAAGGTCATCTTCGGGTGCTCCTGGGCGAGGAAGAAGTCGCTGCTCTGCAGGTGCGCGTCACGGTCCTTCTGGTTGGTGTTGATGGATGCGATGTCGATCGACGCGGTCACCCGGCTCGCCGTGTGGTCATCGTCCGTGACGAGGGTGGCGTCGAAGGACTCGAAGGAGCCCTTGACCTTGCTGATCGCCAGGTGACGGACGCTGAAGGACACCTCGGAGTGCGTGGGGTCCAGGTTCCAGGTGCCGGCGGGGATCTTCTCGTTGGTGATGGTCATGTTTCGTTCTCCTCTTTCGTAGGTGTACTTGTGCGGGAAAGGCGGAGCGAGATGCTCCGGCCGTATTGGTCTTCAGGCGCTGTCGCGCATGGCTGATCCGCCCGCCGCCAAGCGCATCAGATCGGTGTCGAAGTCGACACTCGTGTCCACAGCGTCAGCAGGGCGGGCGCTGCTGCCGAACGTGTGCTGGTATCCGTTCCACATCCGTCCGGTGATCACGTCGGCGACACCGCTGGAGACGAGGGCGGCGAGCTCGGCGGCCGCGCGGTCGATGCGTCGGCCCAGTGCGGGGTCCGCCCAGTCCTCGGGGGCGGCGAACACCGCCGTCGGGGCGATGAGCGCGCGCATGTACGCGAAGAGGGGGCGGAGGTGGTCGTCGGCGACGAGGGCGTGCCGTGCGCTGCCGGCCGTCGCGGCGAGGACGACGGGGGTGGCGATGAGCAGGTCGTTGTCGAGGATGTCGATGAATGACTTGACCAGGCCGCTGATGCCCGCCTTGTACACGGGGGTCGAGACGATGATCCCATCTGCGGACGCCAGGACCTCCACAGCGTCGACGAGCTCGCCTGCAGGTATCCCGGACACGATGGCATGGGATATCTCGCCGGCGAGCGGCCCGAGCTCGAGGACACGAGTCGTGCTGGGGATGCCGTGGAGCGCGAGTTGGTCGATGCTCTTCTGCGCGATGCGATCGGCGAGCATGCGCGAGGACGACGGGTCACTCGTCCCGCCGTTGATGACGATGATGCGACGGGTGCGGTTGGTCGCGGTGTCCGGTTCCGGGACAGGCGGTTCGGTGATCATCTCGCCCTGCTTCGTGTGTGGGAGGTGTGGTGGGGCTCTGCCTGTGCGGGATCTATCACGGCGACGATCTGCCGACCGAGATCGCGCAACTGCTCCATCTGCTCGGCGGTAAGCGCACGCGACATCGCCGCGGTGACGGCGTCTGCGTGCGCCTTGCCGATCGAGCGCTGGAGGCGGGCGCCCTCCGGAGTCAAGGAGATCCGCGTCGCTCGTGCATCGGAGGGATCGGCGCATCGGGTGATGAGGCCGCGTTGCTGGAGACGTGTCACGAGACGGGAGACGCCGCCCTGCGTGATGAGGAGGTTGCGATTGATCTCCACCATGTTGAGCCCATCGGGAGCTTTGGCGAGGGCGTACAGGACGTCGTACTCGGTCTGGGTCAGATCGGTCCAGATGTCATCCGCCGTGAAGGTGCGGATGAGGACGACCTGCGCCCGGAATAGCGCTTCCCACGCATCGTTCGCGAGGCGGGCGTTGCGCGTCATGCGAGCACCGGGTAGCGCACCGAGGTCGAAGGGTCGCTGTCCTGGTACGGGGACGTGCCGGTGACGTTGTCGCCGCGGTTCGCGTTCGGTCGGGGCTGGCGCGGCTCGGCGTTGCCGTACTTCGCGCGGACGAGGCTCTCGTGCGTCGGGGCATCAGCCGCGTCGGGGGAACGTCGCGCCGCCATCTCCCGACGGAGCACCGGGACGACCTCCTCGCCCAGCAGATCGAGCTGCTCGAGCACGGTCTTCAGGGGCAGGCCCGAGTGGTCGGCGATGAACAGCTGGCGCTGGTAGTCCCCGTAGATCTCCTGGAAGCGCATCGTCTTGTCGATGACCTGCTGGGGGCTGCCCACGCTGAGGGTGCTGCGCTCCGCCCACGTCTCCAGGGACATGCTGTGGTCATAGACCGGTGCTCTGTCGAAGTAGGGACGGAACTGGTCGAACGCATCCTGCGACCGGTCGGCGATGAAGGCCTGGCCGCCGAGCCCGACGATGGCCTGCGCAGCGGTGCCGTGGCCGTAGTGCTCGAAGCGCTGCCGATAGAACTTCACCAGCGGCAGGAAGTGATCCATGCGCGCGAACAGGTTGTTGGCGAAGAACCCGTTGCCGTAGTAGGCCGCCTGCTCGGCGATCTCAGGAGTCCGGATCGAGCCGTGCCACACGAAGGGGGGCACATCGTCGAGCGGGCGTGGAGTGGAGGTGAAGCCCTGGAGGGCGGTTCGGAACTGTCCCTCCCAATCCACGACGTCCTCGCGCCACAGGCGGTGCAGGAGGTTGTAGTTCTCCAGCGCCAGGGGGAGGCCCTGGCGGATGTCCTTGCCGAACCACGGATACACCGGGACCGTGTTACCCCGGCCCAGCGTGAGGTCGAGCCGACCCTGCGCGATGTGCTGGAGCATCGCGTAGTCCTCGGCGATGCGGACCGGGTCGTTCGTGGTGATCAGGGTCGTCGAGGTCGACAGGATGATCCGCTTCGTCAGCGACGCGATGCTGGAGAGGACGGTGGTCGGCGAGGACGTGTAGAAGGGGGCGTTGTGGTGCTCGCCCAGGGCGAAGACATCCAACCCCACCTCTTCGGCGTGCACGGCGATCTTGATGGTCGCCTGGATGCGCTCCGCCTCGCTGGGCGTATGACCTGTGGTCGGGTCCTGCGTGATGTCGCCAACCGAGAAGATGCCGATCTGCATCGCCCTCACCTCTTCCTCTGCCGCTGTCGGGCCCGTCGCCGATGCATGACTGAGCATGCGCTTGATGATGAAATTAGCATGCTCAGTCATGTATCGCAAGCTCGTAGAGGCGGACGTTCCCGGCGAAACGTTGGGGGGTGCCCCCGATGATCGCCATCGTGAGCGGGAGGCCGTGTCGGGCCGCCCTGATCACGGAGTCGGGGCTGCAGCCGACGCCGATCCACGTAGGGATGCCGCCCTCGCGCATCCGAGGATGCAGGGTCTGCTCGTGCAGCGCGGGACGACTTTTCCCCGACCACGTCGTCGGGCCACCGCCCTGTAGATGGAGGAACAACTCGAGCTTCTCGTCGAAGAGCGTCTCGTAGTCGGCGATGTCGAAGCCGAAGAGCGGGAACGACTCCGTGGCAGAGGCCCGGCCGAGCAGGATCTCGGCACGACCGTCAGACGCGGCGTCCGGGGTCGAGAACTCGTGGAAGAGCCGGACCGGATCGTTCCCGTCGGTCGTGGACCCAGCGGGGCACTTCAGCGCGGAAGCCGTGCGCCAGAAGAGGGCACTGTGGCAGCCAGACGAAGCGTGGCTTGGTGCAGCATGTACATCTCAACTCCGTGCCGACGGCCCTCATGTGACATGAGGCACATTGTCTGCGCAGTCGGGACCTCCTGATGAGGGGCCGTGCGTCATGTGCATCAATTGAGGCCTCCGCCGAGGAACGATTGCCGGATCGAATATGCGAGATGCACCGCTGCGGCTTGACGTCGTGGTGCTGTGGGGAAGGATCGGGTAGAGGAGCAGTCGCGCATCGAGGCTCCCCGGCATCCAACGGCCTCAGCGTCGGTCGTCGGAACCGAGCTTCGATACGTCGCCGACCTCGACGGATCCGCGCACAGCCCGCACGGTGACAAGGAGCGCCGAGATCCCAGATCCGGTCATCAGGAGCACGCGCACGTCGAGGGGTCTCGGCGTGGACGTCACCTGCCGCTCCGACGCACAAAGCGGGCTCGGATGTGCTCTCGCCGAAGGGCGATGCGTCGCGCGGGCGGATGATCATCGGTGTCCGGTCGTCCACGGCGGTGGCCGGCTCAGAACGCCGGTGGCTGGCCGCTCGACTCACCGCGGCATCGCCGCTACTGGAACACGACCACCGTCGACCCCGCGTCGCGCGCCACCACCACGCTGATCGCATCGGCCGACGCCGACGGCACGCTGAACTCTTAGTCGCCGGTCGCGGACGCGCCGGGGGCGAGCGGGCCGCGGATCGCGGCGTCGGATCGGATGTCGGGACCCTCTTCCCTCAGGCAGGCGTGTCGGAGCTCGATACTGATGCGGTGGCATCACCGCTCATCTCCGACATCGCCCACTCCGGTCTCACCGTGGCCGACCTCGACGACGCATTGGCGCTGTGGTGCTCCGGTCTCGGGTTCGTGCTCGAGCGCACCTTCACGCTCGACGTGGACGTCACGGCGGCGACCACCGGCGTCCGTGGAGCCGTGATCCGCGCAGCGACGGTGGCACTCGGCCCCCACCGGGTGGAGCTGCTGCAGTACGACCCGCCCCGACCGCCCGCGTCCGCCGGCTCGCCCGCACAGGTCGGCGTGGTGCACATCGCGCTCACGGTCTCCGACCTCGATCGCGTGCTCGAGCTCTGCGCCGGACATGGCTGGAGACCAGTCGGGACACCTCACTTGATGACCGGTGGCGCCCGAGCCGGCACACGCATCATCTACCTCGAAGGTGCCCGCGGTGGATTCCTCGAACTGATCGCGCCCCCACAGCTCCCGTAGTCCGCGTCGGCTCGCCGTGCTCGGAGCGATCCTGCTCGGCGTCATCCTGGTGTTCGGATTCGCCGCATCGACCGACAGCGTGATGACAGCGGTCCCGATCCCGGTCCCGCCGCGACCACGGGGACGTTCCGGGTGGCCGATCGGCGCGGCGCGCAGGCGGCTCGGTCGTCATCGAACGTGCGGGCACGGCGGCGACGGTCGGGGAGCGCGGGGCGGCTACCTCCACGACCGGCCGCAGCATCGCCGCTACTGGAACACGACCACCGGCGACCCGGCGTCGCGCGCCACGACCACGCTGATCGCGTCGGCCGACGCCGCCGGCACGCTGAACACGTAGTCGCCGGTCGCGGACGCGCCGGGCTCGAGCGAGCCGCGGATCACGGTGTCGGAGTCCGCGGGCGTCGCGGGCGTGCGGTCGGCGCCGTAGAAGACGTTGACGGCCACGGAGTCGACCGCGACGGCCTCGCCCGTGACGTTCACGAGCTCGAGCCGCACGTCGACCGCGTCGCCGCTCAGCTCGCCGACGCGGCCGCCGTCGGTGCTCGTCGGCGTGACGGAGACGATGCGGGCCTGGATCGAGCCGGGGAAGGTCGCGGTCTCGTCGAGGCCCACGGTGGTCGCCACCTCCTGGCCGAGGGCGCGGGTGTCGCCGTCGGGGAGCGGGGCCGGGGCCTCGGTGGCGCCCGCGGTGGGGGCGACGTCCGACCACTCCCGCGTGTCGGCGGCGGCCGCGGGGGAGTCGGAACCGGATCCGTTCACCACCACGGTGCCGACCACGGCGGCGACCGCGAGGACGGAAGCGGCGCCGACGACGGCGACGGTGGTGCGGCGGCTGCGGGCGCGACGGCCGCGCTCCTCAGGACTGCGCCGCGGACGCCGGTCGGACGGGGTGCTCTCGGGTGCGGGCATGGCCTTCTTCGCTGGTCGGGTACGGCGGAAGACGGGCCCGACGACCAGGGCGGGTCGGCGGCGCGGGGCGGGCGGGCGATGGGTGGTCGACCGACGCAGGATTCCGGGTCTTCTGCCCTCGCATCGTACGTGCGGCACCGCGCGCCGACGAGACCCCCGTCCAGGGGAGGCCGCGGGCGGCCGGGCGGCGCGGATCCGCTCAGTCGCGCCGGGCGTACTCCTGGTACGACCAGCCGAACGCGCCCGCGATCATGCCGGCTCCGCGGGCGAGCGTGCGGGTGCCCTTCGCGCGGTGCGCGACGCTGCCCGTGACGGCGCCCACCGCGATCCGCCCGGTGCCGCCGAGCGCCCGCACGAGCCCGCGCGCGGTGGCCTCCGCGCGGATCCGCGTGCGCGCGACCGGGGAGGCCGGCGCGAGCGCGACCGAGGTGAGGCTCCACGAGTTCCCGCTGCTGAAGGCGCGCAGCACGACCCAGCGGCGCGTGGTGCGGGCGCGCGGCACGACGTCGACGACGCCCGCCTCGGCGCACCAGGTGAGGAGGCCGCCGGACGCGACGAGCTGCCGCGTGAAGAGCGTGTCCTCGCCGCCCTGCGTGCCGAGCTCCACGTCGAAGCGCAGGTCCGCGGCGCGGACGGCCCGGAGGTCGAGCAGGAGGTTGTTGGTCGCGGCGACCTCGAGCCGCGTGCCGGTCGCGGGGCGGCGGCGCGCGAAGAAGCCGCCGGCGCGCACCCACGCGTCGGGCTCGACCTCGTACTCGCTGCGCACCGGGCCCGCGACGCCCGCGCTGCCCGTGGCGTGCCGGGCGCGGACGAGGGCGGCGAGCCAGCCGGGATCCGGTCGCTCGTCGTCGTCGAGGAAGACGAGGAGGTCGGCGTCGCCCGCGGCGTCGAGCGCGCGGTTGCGGGCGGCCGAGATGCCGGGCGTCGGCTCGTGCACGTAGGCGATCGGGACGGGGGAGTCCGCGGCGGCGTCCTCCACCGCCGCGCCCGCGCCGCCCGCCGGGTCGTTGTCGACCACGACGATCCGCACGGCGCGGGGGAGCGCAGGGTCGGCCTCCGCGGCCTCCCGCAGACCGGCGGCCTGCGCGGCGACCAGCGGGAGGACGGCGCGGATGTCGTCGGGCCGGCGGTAGGTGAGGATCGCGACCACGAGCGAGGAGGCGGGCGCGACCGGGCGGGCGGGCGCCGGAGCGGTCGGCGCAGGGGCGGGCACCGCGCGCCAGCCGCCGGAGAGCCGGTAGCCGTCGAGGATCCCGCGCACGGCCGCCGTCACCGGCGCCCCCGGGTGCGCGAACTGCCGCCGCCCGCCCTGCAGCAGCACCTCGCACGCGATCACCGGCGTGAGCCGCCGCCACCGGCGCAGCGTCGCCGCGTCGAGGTGCCGGGCCCCGTAGAGGAGCCGGTTGCGGATGTTGTGGTAGTAGTACGTGCCCGACTTCGCCTGGCCCGCGCTCGCGTGGCCGGCGCTCTGCGTGCCGCCCTCCGCGTGCACGGCCACGGCCTCCTCCACGACGCGCAAGCGTCCGCCCGCCTCCACGACCTTGCGGGAGAGGTCGACGTCCTCCCAGTACAGGAAGTAGTCGTCGGAGAAGCCGCCGACCCGCGTCCACAGCTCGTCCGTCACCAGGAGGCACGCGCCCGTGAGCCACGGCTCGGTCGCCTGGCCGGGGTGCTGCGCGCGCCGGGCGGCCGAGCGGATCCGGCCGTCGGCGAGGTAGAGGTCGGAGCCGCGGAACCAGGTGCTGCCGTCCGGCCGGAGGATCAGCGGGGCGACGAGCGCGAGGGGGTCCGAGGCGACGGCGTCGCGCAGCACGGCGAGCTGGTCGGGCGCGATGGTCGCGTCGGGGTTGAGCAGCAGGAACTCCCGCGCGCCGAGATCACGGGCCGCGGCGACGCCCGTGTTCATGCCGGTGCCGAAGCCCGTGTTACCGTCCGGGTAGGCGCCGTGCACGCGCGTCGACGGGTGCGCGGCGAGCTCCCGCACGCGCTCCCGCTCCGCGTCGGTCGTGCGGTTGTCGACGACCACGAGCAGCGCGTCGTCGAGGGCCTCGAGGAGCGGCAGCACGTTCTCGCGCACGAGGTCGGCGGATCCGTAGTTGACGACCACGACGGCGAGGAGGGCGGGGCGGGGCATGCGGGTCCCATCGGTCGGCCGGGCGGCGGGAGCGCCGGCAGGAGGGCCGGCGGGGCAGCGCCGGCTGGCCCGCCCTCGGGTGCGGGCGGGTGGTGGCATAGTCTATTTCCTCGACCGATGAGCCCGTGGCCGTGCCCGACGACCCGCCCGGTCAGCCCGCTTTGGAGCGTCATGACCGTCCCCTCCCGTCCGCCCGGCCGCGACCTCGTCGTCCTCCAGTCGTCGCCGGCGCCGCGCCCCACGACGAACCCGTACATCGTGATGCTCGGCCGCGCGCTCGCGGCCACCCCCGGCGTCCGCCCCCTGCACTTCAGCTGGCGCACCGCGCTCCTCGGCCGCTACGACGTGCTCCACGTGCACTGGCCCGAGATCCTCGTCGACGGGCACAGCCCGCTGAAGAAGGCGGTGCGCCAGGCGTTCACGGTCGCGCTCCTCGTGAAGCTCGCGCTCCGCCGGATCCCGATCGTCCGCACCGTGCACAACCTCGAGCGGCCGACGGGCATCAGCCGCCGCGAGTCGCTGCTGCTCGCGCTGATGGAGCGGATGACGACGCTGCGGGTGCGCGTGAACCCCGTGACGGAGATCCCCGCCGACCAGCCCGTCGCCACGATCCTGCACGGCCACTACCGCGACTGGTTCCGCGACGAGCCGCGCGCCGACGTCGTGCCCGGCCGCCTCGGCTACGTGGGGCTCGTCCGCCGGTACAAGGGCGTCGAGCAGCTCGTCGCGGCGTTCCGCGGCGCGGGCGACGCGGGCGCCGACCTGTCGCTGCGCATCGGCGGCAACCCCTCGACCGGGGAGCTCGCCGACACGATCCGCGCGCTCGCCGCGGGCGACGACCGGATCCGCCTCGACCTCCGCTTCCAGTCCGACGCCGAGCTCGTCGACATCGTCACCTCGTCCGAGCTCGTCGTGCTCCCGTACCGGTTCATGCACAACTCCGGCGGCGCGCTGGCGGCCCTCTCGCTCGACCGGCCGGTGCTCGTGCCCGACAACGCCGTGAACCGCGCGCTCGCCGAGGAGGTCGGCCCGGGCTGGATCCACCTCTTCGACGGCGACCTCACCCCCGAGGAGCTGCTCCGCGCCACCGAGGCCGTGCGCACCGGAGCTCGCGCGGCATCGCCCGACCTCGCCGCGCGCGACTGGGGCCGGGCGGGCGCGGCGCACGCGTCCGCGTACCGGCGTGCGCTCCGGATCCGACGCGGCGGCGCGCGGGGCTGAGCCGCGCCACCCGTTCGGGGGCTTCCCGGCCGCGGGCCGCTGGATAGGCTCGGGAGCGGTCCGTCCCGCGGGCCGCCACCCTTCCCGAAAAGCGGGGCTCGGCCGTCACCCGCGGCCGCACCCACCTCCCCGTTCTTCTCCGCGACCCGACGACGGAGCTCTCATTTCCATGCATGCACTCGTGCTGTGGGCGGACGACGCCTCACCGAACCTGGGCGTCCGCGCCCTCGGCCACGGGACGGCGGCGATCCTCCGCCGCATCGACCCCGACGCCGACATCACCTTCCAGAACTACGGCTTCCGGGACCCGCGTCTGCCCTTCGGCCGCGTCCGCTCGCTCGTGAAGGAGCGCCTCACCGGCAGGCGGGGCATGCAGGAGTGGCTCGGGTCATTCGACCTCGTCGTCGACACCCGCTCCGGCGACAGCTTCACCGACATCTACGGCATGCACCGCCTCGCCGTCATGTCGACCGTCTCCGAGTTCGCGACGCAGGCCGGCGTGCCCGTCGTGCTGGGCCCGCAGACCATCGGCCCCTTCGACTCCCGCCGGGGACGGGCCATCGCGAAGCACTCGCTCCGCCGCTCGCGCCTCGTCATGGCGCGGGACACGATCAGCGCCCGGCACGCGACCGAGCTCGGGCACGCGCCCGACGTGGTCACGACCGACGTCGTCTTCGCGCTCCCCGTCCCCGAGGTCGCCCGGACGCGCGACGTCGTGCTCAACGTGTCGGGCCTCCTCTGGAGCGAGAACCCGCACGTCGACCACGTGGCCTACCGCCGGTCGCTCGCCGACCTGCACGCGCGGCTGATCGCCGAGGGCCGCACCGTGACGCTGCTCGCCCACGTGCTCGAGTCGTCCCACCCCGATGACGACGTCCCCGCGATGCGCGAGTTCGCCCGCACCGTGGCGCCCGACGCCGAGGTCGTGATCCCCGTGCAGCTCGAGGACGTGCGCCGCACGGTCGCCTCGGCGCAGGTCGTCATCGGCTCGCGCATGCACGCGTGCCTCAACGCGCTGTCGGTCGGCACGCCCGCCGTCCCGCTCGCGTACAGCCGGAAGTTCGAGCCGCTGCTCGCGGACCTCGGCTGGGAGCACACGGTCGACCTCCGCACCGCGGATGACCCCGCCGCCGACGTCATGCGCGAGCTGGCGATCCCCGGCCTGGCGGACGAGGTGCACGCCGTCGTCGCGCGCGCGCACCGGGGGCTCCGGGTCACCGAGGACGCGCTGAGGGCCCTGTGACCGCGACCGCGACCGCGCTGGACCGGCGCATCGCCGCGGTGGTCGACGGCGGCAACTGCTCCGGATGCGGCATGTGCGCGCTGCTCGACGCCGGGATCGCCATGGAGGACGTCGACGGCTTCTCCCGTCCGGTCCGCCGCGGCCCGGCCGACGCCGTGCCCGACGCCCCGCGCCACTTCGACCGCGCCTGCCCCGGGCGCCGCGTCGCCGCGCAGGACCCGGACGGCGCCACCCGGCACCCGCTCATGGGCCCCGTCGTGCAGGCGTTCGAGGCGTGGGCGGTGGATCCCGCCATCCGCGAGCGCGGGTCGAGCGGCGGCACCCTCACCGCGCTCGCCGCGTGGCTCGCGGAGACGGGCGAGGCCTCGAGCGTCGTCGGCGCGTCCGCCGACCCGGCGGCCCCGCGCCGCACCGTGAGCGTCCGCATCACCACGCGCGAGGAGGCCCTGGCCGCGGCCGGATCCCGCTACGCGCCGGTCTCCGCCGCCGCCGACCCCGCCGCGCGCGACGCGTCCGCCGCGATCGTCGGCAAGCCGTGCGAGGCCTCCGCGCTGCGTGCCCTGCGGTCGTCGGAGGGCCGGGCCGACGGTCCGCTCCTCCTCTCCTTCTTCTGCGCGGGCACGCCCCGCCAGCAGGCCACCGACGACCTCGTCGCCGAGCTCGGGATCCCGCACGACGAGCCCGTGCGCGACCTCTGGTACCGCGGCCGCGGCTGGCCGGGCCGCTTCACGGCCGAGCGCCTCGACGGCTCGTCCGTCAGCGCCAGCTACGACGATTCGTGGGGCGCGCACCTCGGCCCGGCCGTCCAGTGGCGCTGCAAGATCTGCCCCGACGGGATCGGCGAGAGCTCCGACGTCACGGCGGGCGACTTCTGGCGCACCGACGCGCGCGGCTACCCCGACTTCGCCGAGGGCGCCAGCGTGAGCGCGCTCATCGCCCGCACCCGCCGCGGCCAGGACCTCGTCCTCCGCGCGGTGGCCGCGGGCGTCATCGAGGCCGTGCCCATCGACATCGACGACGTCGCCGCGATCCAGCCGCTGCAGCGCCAGCGCCGCTCGACGCTCGCCGGGCGCCTCGCCGGGGCGCGCCTCGCGGGCGCCGCCGTGCCGCGCTATGCGGGCTTCGGGCTCGTGCGGCTCGCCGCCGGGCGCGCGCGGGAGACGTACCGCACCGCGAAGGGCACCTACCGCCGCGTGCGCGCCCGGAGGTCCGCGTGACCGCCCCCGCGTCCGGCGGCCTCGGCGCCCGGGCGGCGCGGGGCGCCGTCGTCACGATCGGCGCGCAGCTCGTCCGGATCCTCATCCAGGTGGTGTCCGTCGTCGTGCTCGCGAGGCTGCTCACGCCGACCGACTACGGCCTGCTCGCGATGGTGCTGGCGATCATCGGCGTGGGGGAGATCTTCCGCGACTTCGGGCTCAGCTCCGCGGCCATCCAGGCCCGCGACCTCAGCCGCGGCCAGCGCGACAACCTCTGGTGGATCAACAGCGGCATCGGCGTCGTGCTCGCCGGCCTCGTCTTCGCGGCGGCGTGGCCGCTCGCCGCCGTGTTCGGGCACGACGAGCTGATCCCCATCGCCCACGCCCTCAGCATCACCTTCGTCATCAACGGCCTCGCCACCCAGTACCGCGCCAGCCTCACCCGGGACCTGCGCTTCGTCGCGCTCGCCACGGCCGACGTGGCCGCCCCGGCGATCGCGCTCGTGGTCGCCATCGGCGGCGCGCTCCTCGGCTGGGGCTACTGGGCCCTCGTCGCGCAGCAGATCCTGCAGACGCTCGTCCTGCTGGTGATGGCCGCGTCGTTCGCCGGCTGGCTCCCGCGGCTCCCGCGGCGTGACGTCCCCATGCGCGACCTGCTCCGCTTCGGCGGCAACATGGTCGCGAGCCAGATGGTCGGCTACGTGAGCAACAACGTGGACACGTTCCTCGTGGGCGTGCGCTTCGGCGCCGGATCCCTCGGCATCTACAACCGGGCGTTCCAGCTCCTCATGACCCCGCTGAACCAGATCCGGAGCCCGCTCACGACCGTGGCGCTGCCCGTCCTCTCCCGCCTCGCGACCGACGAGCGGCGCTTCGCCGACTTCGTCGCGCGCGGGCAGCTGGCGCTCGGCTACACGCTCGTCGCGGGCCTCGGCCTCGTCGCGAGCGCCGCCGTGCCCCTCACCGACGTCTTCCTCGGGGACAGGTGGGAGGGCGTCGCGCCGATCCTGCGCCTGCTGGCGGTCGCCGGGATCTTCCAGACGCTCGCGTTCGTCGGCTACTGGGTCTACGTGTCCCGCGGCCTCACGGGCGACCTCTTCCGATACTCCCTCGTGAGCGCGACCATCAAGATCGCCTGCATCCTCGTCGGCTCGACGGGCGGGGTGCTCGGCATCGCCGTCGGCTACGCCGTGGCGCCGGCCCTCTCCTGGCCGATCTCGATCTGGTGGCTGTCGCGCCGGGCGCCCATCCCCACGCGCCGCCTGTACGCGGGCGCCGGGCGGATCCTCGGCGTCGTCGGCGTCGCGGGGATCGTGACCGGCACGGTCCTGCAGCTCGCGCCCACCGGCTCGTCGGTGCTCGACCTGCTGATGGCCGTCGGCATCACCGTCGTCCTCGACCTCGTCGCCGTCGCCGTGATCCCCTCCGTGCGGCGCGACGTGCAGGGCATCGTGGGCCTCGCGCGCATGATCCCGCAGGCGCGCGCCCCGCGCACGGCTCCCGTCGCGGACGCCGCGCTGCCGCCCGCCGTGGACGTGGACGCGGACGCGCCGGCGCCGGCGGTCGTCGCCGCCGAGTCGCCCCGCGCGCTCTAGCCGGCGGCATCGGGCGCGGGCCCGGTGCGCCGCCGATCGGCCGCGGCGTCCGCAACCTTTCCCCCTCCGCCACGGGAGGCGCGGAGCCGGCGCGGGCGTAGCGTGCACGCAGGGCGCGGATCCACCCGCGCCCTCCGCTTCGATGACGAGGACCCTTGTGACCCCAGGCGCCGCACCCCTGTCCGTGCTCTACCTCGGCGGGACGGGCACCATCAGCGCCGCCTGCGTGCGAGCCTCCGTCACCGCGGGGATGGAGGTCACGGTCGTCAACCGCGGCGCCGACGCGAAGGGCCGCGGCACGCCCGACGGGGTGACGAGCCGCATCGCCGACGTCACGGATCCGGCCGCGCTCCTCGCCGCGATCGGCGACCGCACCTTCGACGCGGTCGTCGACTTCCTGTCCTTCGACGCCGCGGGCGCCGACGGCCGCGTGGAGCTCTTCGCCGGCCGCACCCGCCAGTTCGTGGCCATCAGCTCGGCGTCGATCTACCGCAAGCCCGCGCTCCAGACGCCGATCACCGAGTCGACGCTCCGCGCGAACCCGTTCCTCTCCTATGCACGCGACAAGATCGCCATGGAGGATGCCTTCCTCCGCCACCACGCCGCGAGCGGCTTCCCCGTGGTGATCGTCCGCCCGTCCCACACGTACGACGAGGCGAGCCCGCCGCTCGCGGGCGACTGGACCGTCGTCGACCGCATCGCGCGCGGCGACGAGGTCGTGGTCCCGGGCGACGGCACGTCGCTGTGGACGCTCACGCATGCGGACGACTTCGCGGTCGGCCTCGTCGGGATCCTCGGCGACGAGCGCGCGGTCGGCGAGGCGCTGCACATCACGAGCGACGACGTCTCCACGTGGGACCGGATCCACCACCTCGTCGCCGACGCGCTCGGCGTCGAGGCACGGCTGGTGCACGTGCCCGCGGAGCAGTTCCCGGTCGTGGCGCCGGACTGGGGATGGTCGGAGCTCGTGCGGGGCGACCTCTCGCACAGCGCGGTGTTCGACACCACGCGGATCCGCCGGCTCGTGCCGGCGTTCCAGCCGCGGATCCCGTTCCACCTCGCCGTGCGCGGCATCGTCGCGTGGCGGGCGGCGCACCCCGAGCTCACCCGGCCGGACGCGGACACCGACCGCCGGATCCAGCGGCTCGTCGACGCGAAGCACGCGGCCGACGCCGCGTACCGGGCGGCCGCGGCGGGCTAGCGGGCGGCGACGGCCGGCCGCGCCGCGACGCGTCCGGTCCACCCGGCGCGGACGCGCGCGACGAGCGTCACCACGACGACCGCGGCGGCCGCCACGAGCGCCGCCACGGCGGCCGGCGTCGACAGCAGCTCGCCCGTGAGGCGTCCGACGGCGACCCACGCGAGGCCCCAGGCGATCGCCGCGGAGGGCGCGAGCCGCCCGCCGTCGCGGAGCGCCAGCAGGACGCCGACGAGGCCCGCGACCGCGAGCAGCGCGACCGCCCAGGCGTCGCGCCCCGTCGTGCCCGGCCGGAACCCGGACGCCGTGAGGATCGAGGTGATGTTCGCGATCGTCGCGACGCTCACCCAGCCGAGGTAGAGGCCCATCGTGCCGTCGAGCACGACCCCCTCCACCGCGTTCCCGGGCCGCGTGGCCATCAGCGCGCGGAAGACCCAGATGAGCGTCACGAGCAGCGCGACGATGACCACGCCGCTGAGCACGAGGGCCCCGGCCTGGGCCGTGAGGATCCACGCGGCGTTGAGCACGAGGGTCACGGCGACGGGGTAGCCGACCCGGCGCTGGCGCGCGTCGGCGCGCTGCGCCGGGAGCGCCTGCCAGATCGTGTACGCGACGAGCCCGAGGTAGATGACGCTCCAGATCGAGAACGCGGGGCCGTCCGGGGCGACGGGCGTGTAGCTCGCGCTGAGGGCGCCGCTCGACGCGTCCTGGATGCTGCGGTCGCTGAACGCGCCCGAGCCGAACGCGGAGCCGATGACGGCGAACGCCATGCTCGAGATGACGACGATCTGGCGGACGATGTCCTTCACGGTGCCCATGCGGCCTGCTCCTCTACGATGGGAATGTCAGCAGGCGGATAGTAAGCCTGCTGACGATAACTGTAGCAGGAGAGGTGCGATGCAGGACGACGAGCTCGCCAGCTGGCCCACGGGGCGGCTGCTGTCCACGGCCGCGCGCGCGGTCGAGCACGCGTGGTCGGAGGCGCTCACGACCCTCGGCGTCACGCACGCGGGCCTCATCGCGCTGCACCTGCTGCGCGACGGGCCGCTCAGCCAGATCCAGCTCGCCCGCTCCGCGCACGTCGAGACGCAGACCATGTCGCGCACGCTCGAGCGGCTGGAGCGGGAGGGGCTCGTGTCCCGCGCCCCGGACCCGGCCGACCGCCGCCGCCACGTCGTCGCCCGCACCGCGGCCGGCGCCGACGCCTGGGAGCGCGCGCAGGCCCTCGAGCAGGACGTCGTCCCCGAGCTCGCCCGCTCGGAGGAGATGCGCCGGGGCCTCATCGACGTGATCCGCGCCGCCGGCCGGCCGGCGCCCGCCGCTCCTGACGCCGACGCCGACGCCCATGCCGCCGCCGGCGCGCCCGCGGCGTCCGCCGAGACCGCCGCATCCCCGGGGCGCGCCCGATGACCCGCCCCGCGGATCCCGTCTCCGCCGTCGCCCCCGACCTCCCCGGCCGCGCGGTCATCCGCCAGGTCTGGAGCGACCTCGCCTTCGTCCACTGGCGCGTGGATCCGGCGCTCGTCGCCCCGCTCCTGCCGCCGGGCACGCGCCCCGACGTCCACGACGGATCCAGCTGGGTCGGCCTCATCCCGTTCGTCCTGTCCCGCAGCGCGTTCCCGCCGCTGCCCGCCGTGCCGTGGGCCGGCACCTTCGCCGAGCTCAACGTGCGGCTCTACAGCGTCGGCGACGACGGCCGCCGCGGCGTGGTCTTCCGCTCGCTCGAGGCCGCGAAGCTCCTGCCCACGATCGGCGCCCGCGTGGGCCTCGGCCTGCCGTACATGTGGGCGTCGATGACGCACGAGGAGCGCGACGGCGTCATCACCTACACGTCCCGCCGGCACACGGGCTCCCGCCCGGCGTCGCGCCTGTCCGTGCGCCCGCTCGGCGAGGAGGTGGAGGGGGATCCGCTCGCCGACTTCCTCACCGCCCGCTGGGGCATGCACGTGGCCCGTGGCGGGGTCACGCGCTACTGGCCGAACACGCACGACGCGTGGACCCTGCAGCGCGCCGAGCTGGTGGACCTCGACGACGAGCTGGTCGCGGCCGCGGGCCTCCCGGGCGTCGTCGACCGCGCGCCCGACTCCGTGCTGTTCTCCCGCGGCGTCCGCACGGAGTTCGCCGGTCCGCTCCACCCGCGCGCCTAGGCCGCGCTGCGCCCGTCACCGCCGCTCGCTACCGCCCCCTGCTACCGCTTCGCGCGCGGCGTCCGGGTCGAGCGCTTGCGCCCGCCCGACAGCTCGTGGATCGTCAGCGCCGCGCTCACCAGCGCGAGGTGGCTGAGCCCCTGCGGCAGGTTGCCGAGGAACGCGTCGTCGTCGGCGTCGATCATCTCGGAGTACAGGCCGACGTCGTTGCCGAGCGCGACCAGCTGGTCCATGAGCTCCCGCGCCTCGTCCATGCGGCCGACGCAGGCGAGCGCGCCCGCCATCCAGAACCCGCACGCGACGAAGGTGCCCTCCTCCTCCGGCATGCCGGAGTAGCGGTACAGGAGCGGCCCGCGGCCGAGCTCCGAGCGCAGCGCGTCGAGCGTGCGGGACATGCGCTCGCCGCGGTCGAAGCCGGAGATCGAGTGCAGCAGGATGCTCGCGTCGAGCCGCTGGCTGCCCGGGTGCATGACGTACGCGCCGCGACCCTCGTCCCAGCACTCCTCCTCGACCCAGGTGCGGATCCGGTCGCGCTCGGCCCGCCACCGGTCCGGCACCCCGGGGATCTGCCCGAGCTCCGCGAGCTCGACGGCGCAGTCGAGCGCCTGCCAGCAGCCGAGCTTCGAGGTCGTGTAGTGCTGCTCGTCCTCGAGCTCCCACATGCCGGCGTCGCGCTTCTGCCACATGTCGCACGTCCGGTCGGCGAAGGTCGCGAGCAGCCGGCCGGTGTCGGCGTCGAGCACGTTGCCGTCGCGGACGTACGTGCGCACCACGTCGAACAGGTCGCCGAACACGCCCAGCTGCAGCTGCGACTGCGCGTCGTTGCCGTCCACGACGGGCCCCACGCCGCGCCAGCCCGGCACCTCCGGGTTCGCGCTGCCCTCGGGCACGCCGCCCTCGAGCGAGTAGAAGACGTGGAGCTCGGGGCCGTTGTCGCGGATCGTGCGGAGCATCCACGACACCGCCGCGTGCGTCTCCTCGCGGAGCCCGAACCTCACCAGCGCGTTCACCGTGTAGGCGAGGTCGCGCACCCAGGCGAAGCGGTAGTCCCAGTTCTTGCCGCCGCCCATCCGCTCGGGGAGCGAGGTCGTCGCGGCCGCGGCGATGGATCCGGTCGGCGCGTGCACGAGCAGCTTGAGCGCGAGCGCGCTGCGCTGCACGGCGTCCGCCCACTCGCCGTCGTACCGGAACTCGGCGCTCCAGCCCTCCCAGTTGCGGATGGTGCGGTCGATGCCCTCGTCGACGATCTCCGGGTTCGGGATCCGCACGGGCTCCCGCTCGGTCCCCACCATCGTGAGGACGTGGCGCGATCCCTCCGTCGTCGTGAACGCGCCGGACAGCGACTGGGTCCCGGGCTCGGCGGGCCCGTGGTCGAGGCCGACGACCGCGAGGGTCACGCCGTCCACGCGGATCACGGGGCCGTTGTGCGTCGCCTGCACCCAGGGGGAGGACGTGCCGAGCGCCGTGCCCGGCGCGACGAGCCAGCTCATGGCCACCTCGCCCGAGATCCCGTCGATCCGGCGCCCGAGCTCGGACCACGGCAGCCGCCCGGCGACGCCCGTCACGAGGGCGTCGGTGACGCGCGCGCTGCCGGACGCGGTCGTGAACGTGGTGGTCAGCACGTTGGTGCCGGGCACGTAGGCGCGCGTCACCTCGAAGTCCTCGTCCGGACGCAGCGTGATCCGGCCGCCGTGCGGGGCGTCGAGGATCGCGGCGAACGCGGGCGGCGTGTGCAGGTTCGGGAGCGGGAGCCAGTCGATGTCGCCGTCCTCCGCGATGAGCGCGACGGTGCGCCCGTCCCCGATGGCGGCGTAGCTGCGGAGCGCGACGTAGCCGTCGGTGCGCTCGGGGGCGGGGCGGGATGCGGGCTGGGACATGGGACTCCTGTCGATGCCGGCAGGAGGGCACCGACCCCTCCAGTATCCCCGGGTGGCCTCCCGGCGACCGGGCCGTCGTCCGGCCGCGGACAGGGCAGCCCGCCGAGAGCGCCGCCCGGAGCGCCGAGCCGTCCCATCCGGACTCCTTCGGGCTCCGAATCTCCCTGATGTGCCCGGAGCCCACCCGAACGGTTCCGGTCGCGGCCCGTCGGACAGCGTCGTCCGCGCGGGTCCCCCGCGTCGTGCCCCTCTCGGGGGGACGCGCGCCGGCGTGGGCCGGGGATACGATCACCGGACCCGAACACCGCGCCGCTCGCACGGGCTACCCGACCCCTCGTCGGCGCATCAGAGAAGAGCCATGGCCCTCCCCTCCATGCGACCGCGCGCCCGCGCGCGCGCGAACCCCGTCATCCGCCCCGCCCCTGCTGCCGCCGCCACGGCCGCCGATCGTCCCCGCTTCGAGTGGATCGACGCCGGCAAAGGCGCGTGCATGGTCCTCGTCGTCCTCCTGCACCTCTCCCTCATGTACGAGAACGAGGTCAACGAGGGCGCCGCGGCCCTCTGGTGGGACGTCAGCTCCGCGTTCGCGCCGCTGCGCATGCCGCTGTTCTTCTTCATCTCCGGCTTCCTCGCGATGCGCGCCGTGGAGCGTCCGCTGGGGCAGACCCGCGGACGGACCCTCGGCATCTCCTCCGTCTACGCCATCTGGACGCTGCTGTTCCTCGCGCGCCTCTTCGTGCCGCAGGCGCGCGGCGGCGGCGCGGCGCCGACGCCGGGGGAGCTCGCGCTCAGCCTCGTCCTGCCCACCTCGTACTGGTACCTCTGGGCGCTGCCCGTGTTCTTCCTCGTGGCGTGGGCGTGCACGCGCCTGCTCGGCGATCGCCGGGCGTGGGCGCTGATCCCCTTCGCCGCGCTGGCGGCCGCCGCACCGCTCCTCAAGCCGCTGACGGCGGGCCTCCTCACCGAGCCGATGGACGCGGTCAAGCTCAGCTCCATCGCGGCGAACCTCGTGTGGTTCTACGCGGGCGTCGTCGGACGCGATGCATGGCTGTCGCTCATGCGCCGCGCGACGCGCCTCTCGGCGGTCGTCGCGGTCCTCGCGTACGTCGGCGTCTTCGCCGCCCTGCGCGCCACGGGGAACGGCCTGATCCTGACCTTCGCGATCGCGGCGGTCGCCCTGGTCGCGAGCAACCAGGTCCTCGCGGTCGTCGGCATGGCGAACCCGCTCGCCCGGGCGCTGCGCTGGGTCGGGCGCCAGACGCTGCCGGTGTACGTCTTCCACATCTTCATCGTCTCCGCGCTGAGCGCCGCCCTCAAGGCGACGGGCGTCGTGCCCGCCCTGCAACAGCACACGCAGCTGTGGGGCGCGATCCTGCCGATCGCGCTGCTGGTCCCCGTCGTGGTCGCGAGCCGGATCATCGGCGCCGCGGTCCTGGGCTCCCGGCTGCGCTGGATGCTCGAGGGCCCGCGCTGGCTGACGGCCGGTCGCGCCCCCGCCGCCGCGGACGCCGCGCGGAGCTGACCCGGGTCGTCCGCACGCCGCGTCGCCGCCGGGCCAGGCTGGATCCATGACCGAGCTCGAGGCCGTGCGCGGCGACATCACCCGGCAGGACGTCGACGCGATCGTGGACGCGGCGAACTCGTCGCTCCTCGGCGGCGGGGGAGTGGACGGCGCGATCCACCGCGCGGCCGGCCCCGAGCTGCTCGCTGCGTGCCGCCGCATCCGCGCGGAGGAGCTGCCCGACGGCCTCCCCGCCGGCGACGCGATCGCGACCCCGGGCTTCCGCCTGGTCGCGCGCCACGTGATCCACACGGTCGGACCCGTCTGGTCGGCGTCCGACGACCGCACCGCGGTGCTCGCGAGCGCGTACCGCCGGTCGATCGAGGTGGCCCAGGCGTTGGGGATCCGCAGCGTCGCCTTCCCCGCGGTCTCCGCCGGCGTCTACGGCTGGCCGGTCGACGACGCGGCGCGCGTGGCGGTGGCCGCGGTGCGCGCGGCGCTCGACGACGGAGCGGGCGACGGCCTCGAGCTGGTGCGCTTCGTCCTGTTCTCGGACGCGGTGCTCGCGGCCTTCGAGGCGGCGCTCGCGTCCGACGCCGGAGACGGGCCGCCGTGACGGGGCGGGAACGACGACGCCGGCCCTGCCGTCGAGGACGGGGACCGGCGGATGGTGCCTGGACGCGGCGTCGATCCGCGGACCTTTCGATTTTCAGTCGAACGCTCTACCAACTGAGCTACCCAGGCGAGCGGGCGGCTTGCGAGAAGACGCCCACATCGGACAGAAGCCCTCTCGTGAGAGAGGGCTCATATCCGTGGCGACCCTGACGGGACTTGAACCCGCGACCTCCGCCGTGACAGGGCGGCACGCTAACCAGCTGCGCTACAGGGCCTTGCATGTCGATCACATTGCCTGGTGACCCCAACGGGATTCGAACCCGTGTTAACGCCGTGAAAGGGCGCCGTCCTAGGCCACTAAACGATGGGGCCGCTCGCCCTGGCGGACCAGGTCTCGCAGCAACCGACACGTCAGCATAACCGCACTCCGGGCGAGGACTCAAATCGGCCGTCCCCGCGCCGGCCCGGCCCCCGGCGGCATGCGGATCGGGCGGCGTGTCGCCGGCGGGCGCGGGGCCCGCGGGAGCCGCCGCGCAGGGCCTTCCGGGCGCCCTGCCAGGTTCGCGACACGGCCAGCGCGCTGCCCCGGAGGCGCCCTGCCGCCGGGTTAGCCTTCGCTCGACCCTCCTCGGGGAGGGGATCCCCAGCGTGGATCCCCGCGTCGGCGCGCTGTGCGCCGCGCGACCCCGTTGCTACTGTGAGAGCCGGTGAAGGTGTGACGGATGTGATCCGCGCTCCCCGCCGGCCCTGCAGGGAGGCACAGCCGGCCAGCCGGGCGACACGATGATCGGGATCACCATGCACCACGACCTCCTCCGGAGAACGCGCACCACGGGCGCCGCGCGATCGCGCCCGCGCGGCCGCCGCAGCCTCCAGGCCATCGTCGCCGTCGCCGCCGTGCTCCTCACCGGGTCGATCGCCGCTCCCGCCCACGCCGACACCTTCGCCTCGTGGGACGAGTTGCAGAAGGCGCGCGGCGACGAGCAGGCGCAGCAGGCGCTCGTCCAGAGGATCAACGACGAGATCGCGTCCCTCCAGCAGAAGGTCACCGACGCGCAGGACCTCGTGACGAAGCGCGGCGAGGAGCACGACAAGGCGCAGCAGGACGCCGACGACAAGTACGAGGAGACCGTCCAGCTGCAGCAGAAGGTCGATGCGGCGGACGCGAAGGCGACGAAGTCGCAGGAGCAGGCGGCCGGCCTCGCCAAGCAGCTCATGCGCTCCGGCGGGCAGAACCTCTCCGGCACCCTCCTCCTCAGCGAGGGCGACGGCACGGACGACCTCCTCGACAAGCTCGGCACGATGAGCAAGGTCGCCGAGAAGTCGGACCAGATCTACGCGATCGCGCTGCAGGACCGCAACGCGGCGAAGTCCCTGAGCGACCAGGCGCAGGTCGCCCTCACCGAGCTCGACGCGCTGAAGGCGAAGGCCGACCAGCTCCTGCAGGACGCCACGCAGGCGCAGGCCGACCTGGAGCAGGCGCTCGAGGACCAGAGCGCCCAGAAGGCCGACGCCGACGCGAAGCTCCAGGTCATGTCGGAGAACCGCGAGGCCACCGAGGACGACTACCAGGCCGGCGTGCGCAAGCGCCAGGCCGACGCCGACGCGCTCGCCGCCAGCCAGGGCAGCGCCGCGGGCGGTGTGTCATCGGGCGCGATCAGCGCATCCGGCTGGACGGCTCCTCTCCCGGGGGCGCACACGAGCGGCTTCTACGGCCCCCGCTTCCACCCCATCTACCACCGCATGATCTTCCACGCCGGCGAGGACCTCGTCCTGGGCGGCAACACCTGCGGCGCCCCGCAGTACGCCGTGCACGAGGGGACGGTCGCGGCGGTGTTCTGGAACGGCGGCTACGGCAACTACCTCCGGATCGACTACGGCGGAGGAATCTCCTCCGCCTACGGCCACATCGCCAACGGCGGCACGCTCGTGCACGTCGGCCAGCACGTCGTGGCGGGCCAGCCCGTCGCGCTCACCGGGACCACCGGCGGCTCGACCGGCTGCCACGAGCACTTCGAGATCCGCATCAACGGGAACCCCACCGACCCGGTGGCGTTCATGCACGGCCAGGGCGTCTCCATCAGCAGCACGCATTGACATGAGGAACGACATGAACCACCTCCGCCCGACCACGGTCGTCATCTCCACGCTCGCCGTGGGGGTGATCGCGGTGTCCAGCGGCGTCGCCGCCCAGACCGCGTTCGCCGCGACCGACTACCCCTCGTGGGCCGACGTGCAGGCGGCGAAGGCGAACCAGGCCGACACGCAGGCGGCCATCGACCGCGTGACCGAGCTGGTGACCGGGCTGCAGGAGTCCGCCGACCAGTCCAACAAGGCCGCGCTGATCGCCGGCGAGAAGTACGCCGAGGCGCAGGCCGCGCGCGACGCGAAGGCCGACGAGCTGTCTCGCCTGCAGAAGAAGTCCGACGAGGCCCAGGCCACGGCCCTCACCAGCCGGATGCGGGCCGGGCTCCTCGCGAGCCACCTCGCGCGGGCCGGCGGCCAGGACATCACGGCGAGCCTGTTCGCGTCCGACGGCGACGACGCCGAGGGTCTGCTGCGGTCGCTCGGCACCATGACGAAGCTCTCCGAGAGCACGCAGTCCGTGTACCAGCAGGCGCTCGCGGACCGCAACAGCGCCGCGTCGCTGAGCGACCAGGCGCAGGTCGCGAAGGACGAGCTCGCCCGGCTCGCGGACGAGGCGCAGAAGGCGCTCGACGACGCGAACTCCGCCGCCGCGACCGCGCAGGCCGCGGTCACCGAGCAGACGCGCAACAGCGACCAGCTCATCGCGCAGCTGGCGCTGCTGAAGGACTCCACCTCGGAGATCGAGGCGCAGTACATCCAGGGCATCACGCAGCCCCCGATCCCCGCGCCCGTGGCCGCCCCTGCGGCCTCGTCGGGTGGCTCGGGCGGGGGCGGGTCCTCGTCCGGCGGGGGCGGGTCCTCGTCCGGCGGGGGCGGGTCCTCGTCCGGCGGGGGCGGGTCCTCGTCCGGCGGGGGATCGAGCGCCCCCGCACCCCAGCAGCCGGCCCCGCAGCAGCCGTCGCGTCCCGCGCCCGGCCCGGCGCCCGCTCCCGCGCCGGCCCCGGCTCCCTCCGGCAACGCCGCGCAGGTCGCCATCGGGTTCGCGAAGGCCCAGCTCGGCGAGTCCTACGTCCTCGGCGGTGCCGGCCCGAACGTGTGGGACTGCTCGGGCCTCGTGATGATGGCGTACCGCGCGGCGGGCATCGACGTCGGCAGCCACTCGGTGAGCAGCCAGTACAACACGATGCAGGCCAGGGGTCGCCTCGTGCCGTTCTCGCAGCGCCAGGCCGGCGACATCATCTTCTGGAACGACGGCAGCGGCTTCTACCACGACGCCATCTCGCTCGGCGGGAACACCATCATCGCGGCGCCGAAGCCCGGCGACGTGGTGAAGATCCAGGGCCTCTGGGGCGGCAGCGACATCATGCCCTACGTCGGTCGACCCGGCTGATCCCGCCCGGACGCCCGGACTCGACGACGCCCGCCTCACCGCAGCTGCGGGGGCGGGCGTCGTCGTGTCAGCCGCGCGGGCTCACCGGGTGACGCGGATCAGGCGTCCTCCTCCGGCTCGCCGCCGTGGCCGTGGCCCTCGGCCTGGAGCTTCTCGAAGCCGGCCTGCACGATGCGCTCGGCCTCCGCGGCGTCGCCCCAGCCTTCCGTCTTGACCCACTTGCCGGGCTCGAGGTCCTTGTAGTGCTCGAAGAAGTGCTCGATCTCGTTGCGCGTCTGCTGCGGCACGTCGTCGATGTCCTGGATGCGGGCCCAGCGCGGGTCCTTCGCGGGGACGGCGATCACCTTGGAGTCGATGCCGGCCTCGTCGCTCATGTTGAACACGCCCACGGGGCGGACGGAGACGCCGACGCCGGGGAAGACGGGGTACTCGAGCAGCACGAGCACGTCGACGGGGTCGCCGTCGAGGCCGAGGGTGTTCTCGAAGTAGCCGTAGTCGGTGGGGTAGACGAACGACGTGAAGAGCACGCGGTCGAGGTACACGCGGCCCGTCTCGTGGTCGACCTCGTACTTGTTGCGGGACCCCTTGGGGATTTCGACGACGACGTCGTAGCTGGCCATGCGCGTGCTCCTCGTGGTTCTGACGTGGGCGGGATGCTGCCATAACGTTAGTGGATGCCCTCCGAGCGCCCCCGTCTCACGCCCGCCGTCGCGGACCTCCGGCGGGCGGTCCGCGGGGCGCTCGCGGGGCTCGACCCGTCATCGCCCCGCTCCGCCCTCGTCGCCCTCTCCGGGGGCGCCGACTCGCTCGCGCTGGCCGCGGCGGCCGCCTTCGAGGGCCCCCGCGCGGGCGTCGCCGTGGGGGCGGTCGTCGTCGACCACGGACTCCAGGAGGGATCCGCCGCGGTCGCCGCGCGGGCGGCCGACGCGGCGCGCGCCCTCGGCCTCGCGCCGGTCGTCGTGACGCGCGTGCGGGTGGAGCCGGGCGCATCCGGCCCCGAGGCCGCCGCGCGCGCCGCCCGGTACGCCGCGTTCGACGACGCGCTCCGGGAGACCGGATCCCGTGCGCTGCTCCTCGCCCACACCCTCGACGACCAGGCGGAGACCGTGCTGCTCGGGCTGGCGAGGGGGGCCGGCGCGACAAGCCTGCACGGCATGGCCGCGTCGACGCCCGCGCGCGCCGCCGACGCCGTGCACCTCAGGCCGCTGCTCGGGATCCGCGCGGCCGTCACCCGCGCCGCGTGCGCCGACCAGGGCCTCGACCCGTGGCAGGACCCGCACAACGCCGATCCCGCCTACGCCCGCGTGCGCGTCCGCCACGACGTGCTGCCCGTCCTCGAGCGCGAGCTCGGCCCCGGCATCGCGGAGGCGCTCGCCCGCACGGCGGACCAGCTGCGCGAGGACGACGACGCGCTCGAGCACTTCGCCGCCGAGATGATCGAGGAGATCGCCGACCACGCGGAGGCGGGCATCTCCCTCGAGGTCGCGTCCCTCCTCGCCGCGCCGCCCGCGCTGCGGCACCGGCTGATCCGCCTCGCCGCGCGCGAGGAGTTCGCATCGCACCTCTCGCGGACGCACGTCCTGGAGGTCGCGCGGCTCGTCACCGACTGGCACGGGCAGGGGCCCGTCGACCTGCCGGGCGTTAGGGTCGTACGCAAGGACGAGCTCATCGTCCTCAGCGCCAGGACGACGGAAGAGTGACATGAGATCCACCGACATCGCCGACGACCTGACCGAGGTCCTCCACACCGAGGAGGAGATCCACGGCCGCATCGCCGAGATGTGCCGCGAGATCGAGCGCGACCACCCGGGGGAGGAGCTGCTCCTCGTGGGCGTCCTCAAGGGCGCGGTCATGGTCATGGCCGACCTCGCCCGCGAGCTCGCGCTGCCGATCCACATGGACTGGATGGCCGTCAGCTCCTACGGCTCCGGCACCAAGTCGAGCGGCGTCGTCCGCATCCTCAAGGACCTCGACGCCGACCTCACCGGGCGGCGCGTGCTCATCGTCGAGGACATCATCGACTCCGGTCTCACGCTCTCCTGGCTGCTGGCGAACCTGCGCTCGCGCGGCGCCGAGAGCGTCGAGGTGTGCGCGCTGCTCCGCAAGCCCGAGGCCGCGAAGATCGCGGTCGACGTGAAGTACGTGGGCTTCGAGATCCCCGACGACTTCGTGGTCGGCTACGGGCTCGACTACGCGGAGCGGTACCGCAACCTCCGCGACGTCGCGATCCTCGCGCCGCACGTCTACAGCTGAGCCGCCCCGCCCCTCTTACCCGCCTCCATGCCGGCGCACGTTCGGCTGGCGGCGAACACCGCGGTCACGCCCAGACGGCCGCTTGTATCCTCGAGACATCTCGTCGCCGTACGGCGCGGCACGGGCAGAAAGGTGTCGGGCCCGCGCCCCTACGCTCATGAACTTCAAGAAACTCCTCCGCAGCCCGATCCTGATCGTCGTCCTCGCCATCGTCGTGGTGTCCGTGGGCTTCAGCCTCATCACCGGATCCGGCTACAAGACCATCACCACGCAGCACGGCCTCGAGCTGATCCAGGACGGCAAGGTCGCCTCCGCCAAGATCATCGACGGCGAGCAGCGCGTGGACCTCACGCTCGCGAGCGCCGACGGCGACAACGGCACCATGGTGCAGTTCAACTACGTCGCGCAGCGCGGGACCGAGATCGTCTCCGCCATCACGACGGCGAACCCCGCCGAGGGCTTCGACGACCAGGTGCCGCAGCCGAGCTGGCTCCTCTCGGCGTTCAGCATCCTGCTGCCGCTCCTGCTCATCGGCTTCTTCATCTGGATCATGTTCTCCGGCATGCAGGGCGGCGGGAACCGCGTCATGCAGTTCGGCAAGTCGAAGGCGAAGCTCGCCTCCAAGGACTCCCCGAAGGTCACGTTCGCCGACGTCGCCGGGTCGGACGAGGCCATCGAGGAGCTCGAGGAGATCAAGGACTTCCTCAAGGAGCCCGCGAAGTTCCAGGCCGTCGGTGCCCGCATCCCCAAGGGCGTCCTGCTGTACGGCCCTCCCGGCACCGGCAAGACCCTGCTCGCGCGCGCCGTCGCGGGCGAGGCGGGCGTGCCCTTCTACTCGATCTCCGGATCCGACTTCGTCGAGATGTTCGTGGGCGTCGGCGCGAGCCGGGTGCGCGACCTGTTCGAGCAGGCCAAGCAGAACGCGCCGGCCATCATCTTCGTCGACGAGATCGACGCGGTCGGCCGCCACCGCGGCGCCGGCGTCGGCGGTGGCAACGACGAGCGCGAGCAGACCCTCAACCAGCTCCTCGTGGAGATGGACGGCTTCGACGTCAAGACCAACGTCATCCTCATCGCGGCCACCAACCGGCCCGACGTCCTCGACCCCGCGCTCCTGCGCCCCGGCCGCTTCGACCGCCAGATCGGCGTCGACGCCCCCGACCTGCAGGGCCGCAAGCAGATCCTCGAGGTGCACGGGCGCGGCAAGCCGCTCGCCTCGGGCGTCGACCTCGAGGTCCTCGCCCGCAAGACGCCCGGGTTCACCGGCGCCGACCTCGCGAACGTCCTCAACGAGGCAGCCCTCCTCACGGCGCGCTCCAACGCCCAGCTCATCGACGACCGCGCGCTCGACGAGGCCGTCGACCGCGTCATGGCCGGCCCCCAGCGCCGCAGCCGCATCATGCGCGACCACGAGAAGCTCATCACCGCGTACCACGAGGGCGGCCACGCGCTCGCGGCAGCGGCCATGAACAACACGGATCCCGTCACCAAGGTCACGATCCTGCCCCGCGGCCGCGCCCTCGGCTACACGATGGTGCTGCCGCTCGAGGACAAGTACTCCGTCACCCGCAACGAGCTGCTCGACCAGCTCGCGTACGCCATGGGCGGTCGCGTCGCCGAGGAGATCGTGTTCCACGACCCCACCACGGGCGCGTCGAACGACATCGAGAAGGCCACGTCCACGGCCCGCCGCATGGTCACCGAGTACGGCATGAGCGCCAAGGTCGGATCCGTGAAGCTCGGCTCCAGCTCCGGCGAGCCGTTCCTCGGGCGCGAGCTCGGCGGCGGACGCGACTACTCGGAGGACATGGCCCTCACGGTCGACGCCGAGGTGCGCGCGCTCCTCGACGGCGCGCACGACGAGGCGTGGCAGGTCATCAACGACAACCGCGACGTGCTGGACCGCCTGGCGACCGAGCTCCTCGAGAAGGAGACGCTCGACCACGACCAGCTCGCGGCGATCTTCGCGGACGTCAAGAAGCTGCCGCCGCGCCCGCAGTGGCTGTCGAGCGACAAGCGCCCGCTGTCGGACCTGCCTCCCGTGGCCATGCCGCAGAAGGCGCCCATCGACCAGGGCGTCGTCGACGGCGCGGTGGACTCGGAGCCGCCGGCCGGCAAGCCGAAGCGCTCGCCCTTCCCGCGTCCCGCGACGGCGTGACCTGAGTGGGCGTCGACCGGGCGCGCATCGAGGCGGCCGTGGCCGAGCTGATCGTCGCCATCGGCGAGGACCCGGGCCGGGAGGGCCTCGCGACCACCCCGGCGCGGGTGGCCGAGGCGTACGGCGAGTTCTTCGCGGGCGTGGGCACGGATCCGCTCCGGCACCTGCGCGAGACGTTCCCGCTCCCCGAGACGGACGCGGAGCCGCAGCCCGTGATCGTGACGGGCATCGCCTTCCGCTCCATCTGCGAGCACCACCTGCTGCCGTTCACCGGCGTCGCGCACCTGGCCTACGTGCCGGGCGAGCGGATCGTGGGGCTCGGCCGCCTGCCCCGCGTGGTCGACGACCTCGCATCGCGCCCGCAGATGCAGGAGCGGCTGGGCGAGCAGATCGCCGCGGCGCTCGAGCGGGGCCTCGGGGCGCGCGGCGTCGCCGTGATCCTCGACGCCACGCACGGCTGCGTCACCGCGCGCGGCACCCGCCAGGCGGGCAGCACGACCATCACCATCGCGGCGCGCGGATCCCTCGCCGAGCCCGCTGCCCGCGCCGAGGTGCTGGCGCTGCTCCCCGCAACGGGCGCTCGGGACCGGCCGTGACCATGCCGTCGTCCCCCGCGCGCACGCTCGTGATGGGGATCCTCAACGCCACGCCCGACTCCTTCAGCGACGGCGGCCGCCACCTCGCCCTCGAGGACGCGCTCGCGCACGCCCGGCGGATGGTCGCCGCGGGCGCCGACCTCGTCGACGTGGGAGGCGAGTCCACGCGCCCGGGCGCACGGCGCGTCGACCCGGACGAGGAGCTCGCCCGCGTGCTCCCCGTGGTCCGCGAGCTCGTCGCGGAGGGCATCGCCGTGAGCGTCGACACCATGCGCGCCGCGACCGCCCGGGCGTGCGTCGCCGCGGGCGCGCGCGTCGTCAACGACGTCTCCGGGGGCCTCGCGGATCCGCGCATGGCCGAGGTCGTCGCGGAGGCCGACGTCGACTACGTGGCGATGCACTGGCGGGGGCACAGCGACACCATGGCCGCGCGCGCGACGTACGCCGACACGGTCGGCGAGGTGCGCGACGAGCTCGAGGCCCGCATCGCCGCGCTCGTGGCGGCGGGGCTGGATCCCGCCCGCATCGTCCTCGACCCCGGCCTCGGCTTCGCGAAGGAGGCCGCGCACGACTGGCAGCTGCTCGGATCCCTCGACCGGTTCACGGGCCTCGGCCATCGCGTGCTCGTGGGCGCCTCCCGCAAGCGCTTCCTCGGGCGGCTGCTGCCGGAGGGCGCGGCCGTCGCGGACCGGGACGTGCCGACCGCGGTCGTCAGCGCCCTCTCCGCGCGCGCCGGTGCGTGGGCCGTGCGCGTGCACGACGTCGCGTCCACGCGCGCCGCGCTCGCGGTCGACGAGGCCTGGTCGCGCGGGCGCGCCGAGGCGCTCGAGGCCGCATCCACCGGGCCGGCCGCCGTCACCGGTCTGTCAGAGTAGGAGCATGAGCGCCGTGAGCCAGGACCGTGTCGTCGTCCCCCCGCAGGCGGTGCTCGTGCGCACCGCGGTCGCCGCGCTCATCGCGTCCGTGATCTGGGGCGTCGGCCTGACCGTCCCGGCCGACCTCGCCGCCGACTCGGGCGCCGCGATCGTCGTGGCGAAGGTCGTGGCCATCGTGCTGGGGCTGATCGGCTCGCTCGGCAGCGCCTACGCATCCGTCGTGCTGCTGTCTCCCGTGCTCACCACCGTCGGCGCCCTGCTCTGGCCGACCGCCGTGGTGCTGCTCGGCACGCCGCTCGGCATCGTGTGCGCCCTCGCCTTCGCGCCGGTCGCCCCCGAGGGCGACGCGTCGAACCCCGTCCTGGCGCTGGTCGCCGCCGTGCTCGCGGTCCTCGGGATCGCCGCCGCGATCGCCTGCGCCGTCGTCCAGCGCCGCGTCGCGCGCCTCGCCGCCACGGCCCGCCGGGTCACCGAGACGGGCCGCCGCACGTCCGCGATCGTCACCGCCGTCCAGCGCCTCGACGGATCCGGGGACGCCGTCCGCGCGCGCCTCACGGTGGCCTTCACCGACGGCGACGGCCGCGACCACCACGTCACGCGCACCGTCACCACGGCCGACCGCCTGCTCCCCGCGGTGGGCGGCAAGCTGCCGCTCTGGTACGACCCGACCGACCCGGGCGACCTCCCGTCCATCGTGGTGGGCCGCTCGTGGTGACGCCCCTGCCGACGGACCGCATCCTCCTGACCGGGCTCCGCGTGCACGCCCATCACGGCGTCTTCGACGAGGAGCGCCGCGACGGCCAGCCGTTCGTGGTCGACCTCGAGGTCGCGCTCGACCTCGCCCCCGCCGGTGGCAGCGACGAGCTGGGCCGCACGCTGCACTACGGCGAGCTGGCCGAGGAGGTCGCCGCGGCGGTCGGGCGCGATCCGGTCGACCTCATCGAGACGGTCGCCGAGCGTGTGGCGGGCGTCGTGCTCGCGCATCCGGTCGCGCGGTGGGTGCGCGTCGCCGTGCACAAGCCGGACGCGCCGATCGCGGTGCCGTTCGACGACGTGGCCGTGGTGATCGAGCGCGCGTCGACGCTGCCCGCGCCCGGGGAGGTCGCGCGCGCGGTCGTGGCCGTGGGATCCAACCTCGGCGACCGGCGCGCGACCATCGAGCGCGCGCTGGCCCGGATCGACGAGGTGCCCGGCCTTCGCATCGTGCGCTCCTCGGATCTGGTGGAGTCCGTGGCCGTGACCGCCGACGGGGAGGATCCGACCAAGCCCGGCTACCTCAACGGCGTCGCGCTGGTGGATTCGCGCCTCAGCCCGCACGCGCTGCTGGACGCCCTGGCCGCGATCGAGCGCGACCTCGGCCGCGTCCGCGCCGAGCGCTGGGGCGACCGCACGATCGACCTCGACGTCGTCGCGTACGGCGAGGCGCGGATCCACGACGACCGGCTCACGCTCCCGCACCCGCGCGCCGCCGAGCGCGCCTTCGTGCTCGGGCCCTGGCTCGAGGCGGATCCCGACGCGGTCCTGCCCGGCCGGGGCCGCGTCGACGCGCTGCTCGCGGCCCTCGAGCGCGCCGCCCTCGAGCGCGCGGCCCCCGGATCCGCGGAGGCCGCCTCGTGACCCGCACGCGCTCCACCACCCTCATCGCCCTGCTCATCGCGGGCGCGGCCGTCGGCTGGTTCGCCGAGAACGCGCTCGTGATGACCGGCCGCGCGCTCCTCATCCCGCCGCTCACGCTCGGCGCGACGCTCCTCATCGTCGGGATCGTGCTCCTCGCCCTCGCCCGGCCCATCCGCCGCTCGACGCTCGGGCGCACCCCGGGACGCGTCGACCCGTTCCGCGCCACGCGGGTCGTCCTGCTCGCGAAGGCGTCGGCGCTCGCGGGTGCGCTGCTCACCGGCATCACCGGGGGAGTGCTGGCCTTCGTGCTGGCGCGGCCCGTGCTGCCCGGCGCGTCCTCCGTGGGCCTGGCGGTGGCCGGTACGGTGGGAGCCGTCGTCCTCCTCGTCGCCGGGCTGGTCGCCGAGCACTGGTGCACGGTCCCGCCCGACGATGGGGACGACTCGCGCCCCGGGGATCCGGCGCGCGAGATCTCGTAGGACCCCGCGGCACCACCGCCCGGGATCTGCCGCACCCGGAGGAGCACCGTGACCCCGAACGTCGACCCGCACGGCGTCTCCTGGCGCCGCGTCTCCCCGCGCCTCGTCGGCGTCGAGCTGGTGGGCGGCGTGATCACCGCCCTCGTGCTCGGCGGGATCGCGGCGTTCCTCTTCGCGGTCGAGGCGCCGCGCTGGCTGCCCATCGTGCTGGGCGCCGCCGCGGTGATCGAGCTGGTCGTGACGCTCGTGATCGTCCCCCGCCGCGTGCGGGCGATGGGCTACCAGCTGCGCGAGGACGACCTCGTCTTCCGCCGCGGCATCATGTGGACGCGCGTGGTCGCCGTGCCCTACGGGCGGATGCAGCTCGTGGACATCACGCGCGGCCCCGTCGGCCGCGTGCTCGGCCTCGCCGACCTCAAGCTCGTGACCGCGGCGGCCGCGGCGGCCATCCAGATCCCCGGACTCGCGAACGCGGACGCCGAGGAGCTGCGCGACCGGCTCGTCGCCCTCGCCGAGACGCGCCGGGCCGGGCTGTGAGCGACCCGACGCCCGACGACCCGGCGCACCGCGCGCCCCACGCCGAGCCCGCCGCGCCCGCCGAGCCCGCCGCGCCCGGCGCGACGTCCGCGGCGGGCACCGTCCCCGCCGCGGAGGCGCGGATCGCGGAGGAGCTCACCGACGGCGACTGGCACCGCCTCCACCCGATCACCCCCGTGCTCCGCGGCGGGGTCCTCTTCATCGTCGTGATCGGCTTCCTCGTCTCCTCCCTGCGCGAGCAGCTCGTCGAGCAGTTCGTGCCCGGCCAGCGGCGGGACGGCGAGGAGGACCTCATCCCGATGCTCGTGGAGTCCGGCAGCCTCGTCTGGGTGATCCTCGCGCTCCTGGCGTTCACCCTGCTCGCGGTCGGCGTCTCCTACCTCTCCTGGCGGATGCACACGTTCCGCGTCACCGAGGAGACGGTCGAGGTGCGCAGCGGCATCCTCTCCCGCACGAACCGGCGGGCACGGCTCGACCGGATCCAGGGCGTCAACATCGTGCGCCCCCTCATCGCGCGGCTCATCGGCGCGGCGAAGCTCGAGATCCAGGTCGCCGGCAACGACGCCAACCTGCCGCTGCAGTACCTCCGCTCACGCGACGCCGACGCGTTCCGGCTGCGCGTGCTGCGGCTCGCGTCGGGCGCCCGGGCCGAGGCGGCCGGATCCGCTGCCGCGTCCGCTCCCGGCGGCACGGTGCGCGGCTTCGTCGGCTCCCGGGTCGACGACTTCCTCGCGCCGGAGCTCGACCCCGACGTCGCGCCGCCGCAGTCCGTCGTGCGCATCCCCATCCCGCGCCTCATCGGGGCCGTGCTGCTCTCGGCGCCCACGGTGGTGCTGGTGCTGTTCGTGGTCGTCGGGATCCCGCTCATCGTGAGGTTCGAGGCGTGGTACCTGCTCGTGCCGCTGCTCCCGACGCTGCTGGGATCCGCCGGATTCTTCGTGCGCCGCATCACGCGCTCGCTCCGCTACAGCGTCGCGGGCACGCCGGACGGCGTCCGCGTCGGCTTCGGGCTCCTGTCGACGAGCAACGACACCATCCCGCCCGGCCGGATCCACGCGGTCGAGGTCGTGCAGCCGCTGCTCTGGCGCGCGTCCGGCTGGTGGGAGATCCGCATCACGCGCGCCTCGCACTCCTCGGCGCCGGGCGCGGCCGGCCAGCAGAACACGTCGATCCTCCCGGTGGGCGACCGCCGCGACGTCGACCGCGTGCTCGGCCTCGTCCTGCCCGACCTCGTGGGCGACCGGACGCTCGCGCTCGTCGCCGCGGGCATGACCGGCCGCGGCGGCACCGACGACGGCTTCACGACGTCGCCGCGCCGGGCGTGGATCCTCAAGCCCTTCTCCTGGCGCCGCACGGGCTTCGCGGTCGACTCGTCGGCGTTCCTCGTCCGCCGCGGCATGATCTGGCGCCGTCTCGTCATCGTGCCGCACGCCCGGACGCAGGGCGTCGACCTCACGCAGGGCCCGATCGACCGCCGCCTCGACCTCGTGTCGGTGCGCGCCGCCACCGTCGCGGGACCCGTGGACACGCGGCTCGGCGCCATCGACCGCGCCACCGGGATGGAGCTGTCGACCCGGCTGGTCGCGGCCGCCGTGGCGTCCGCGCGCTCCGACACGTCCGCGCGCTGGGGCGCCGAGGCCGCGAGCTGGCCGGCGCCGGGATCCGCGGCCGAGCCGTCCGCGTCCGGTGCGGCGCCCGCGCCCGCCGTCCCGGCCGACGCCGCCCGGGCCGACGCCGCCCGGGCCGATGCCGCGTGGCCGCCTCCGCCCGCTCCCGCTCCGCGCCACCGCTCCGACCCCGAGGACCCCGCGTGACCTCGCCGTCCCAACGCTCCGGCCGCCTCGGCGTCGGCATCGTCGGCGCGGGCCGCGTCGGGCCCGTCCTCGGCGCGGCGCTCGCGGGCGCCGGCCACGCGATCACCGGCATCTCGGCGGTCTCCGCCGCCAGCCGCGAGCGCGCCGAGGCGATGCTGCCGGGCGTCCCGGTCCTCGAGATCCCCGACCTCGTCGAGCGGAGCGAGCTCGTGATCCTCGCCGTCCCCGACGCCGAGCTCCCCGGCCTCGTCGCGGGCCTCGCCGCCACGGGCGCGTGGCAGGCAGGCCAGCTCGTGGTGCACACGTCCGCGGCGCACGGGATCCAGGTGCTCGCCCCGGCGTTCGCGTCCGGCATCATCCCGCTCGCCATCCACCCGGCGATGTCGTTCACCGGCACGAGCATGGACCTCGGCCGCATGGCGGACAGCTGGTTCGCCGTCACCGCGCCCGCGCCCGTGCTCCCCATCGCGCAGGTGCTCGTCGTGGAGATGGGCGGCGAGCCCGTCGTCGTGGAGGAGCGGGACCGCCCGGCGTACGCCGAGGCCATCGCCACCGCGACCACGTTCTCCACCGCCATCGTCGACCAGGCAGCCGGCCTCCTCGCGGGCATCGGCGTGGAGGAGCCCGGCCGCGTGCTCGGGCCGCTGATCCGCTCGGCCGTCGACGACGCGCTCCGCCGCTCCTCCCCGGCGGGCGGCGCGCGCCTCACGACGGGCGACGTGCCGCTGCCGACGGACGAGGGCCCCGACGCGCACTAACCTTGTGCGTCCGCGTCCCGAGCACCCGAGGAGCACCACGGCATGACGATCCCCGCGCCCACCGTCGTCACCGGCATCGCCGAGCTGCGCGCCCGCGTCCGCGACCACCGGGCCGCGCGCATCGCGGCAGGGGAGGCGCCCGTCGTCGTCCTCGTGCCCACCATGGGCGCGCTGCACGAGGGCCACCTCGCGCACGCCCGCCGCGCCCGGGAGCTCGGCTCGCTCGTGGTCGTGTCGATCTTCGTCAACCCGCTGCAGTTCGGCGCCGGCGAGGACCTCGACGCCTACCCGCGCACGCTCGACGCCGACGTCGCCGCCCTCGCGGAGACCGGCGTCGACCTCGTGTTCGCGCCCAGCGCGGCCGAGATGTACCCGGACGGACCCGCGCGCATCCGCGTCACCGGAGGATCGGTCGCCCTCACGCTCGAGGGCCGCTCCCGCCCCGGCCACTTCGACGGCATGCTCACCGTGGTGGCGAAGCTCCTGCACATCGTGGCGCCGGACGTCGCCACGTTCGGCCGCAAGGACGCCCAGCAGCTGCACCTCGTGCGCCGCATGGCGCGCGACCTCGACCTGCCCGTCCGCGTCGAGGAGCTGCCGACGGTGCGCGAGCCCGACGGCCTCGCGCTCTCCAGCCGCAACCGCTACCTCGACGACCGCGAGCGCCGCGCGGCGCGCGTCATCCCGGCCGCGCTCGAGGCCGCCCAGAGCGCCGGGGACCGGGGCATCGACGCCGTCATCGCCGCCGCCCAGTCCGTCGTGATGGGCGAGCCCGCCGTGGCCCTCGACTACTTCCAGGTCGTGGATCCCGCGACCTTCGAGTCCGTGGACGACGGCTTCACGGGCGTCGCGCTGGCCGTCATCGCGGCCCGCGTCGGCAGCACCCGCCTCCTCGACAACGAGACCGTCGTCATCGCCTGACCGGGCCGTGCCCGGGCCCCGCCCGCACCTGCGAGAATCGACGGGAGGCCGCTCGGCCGCACGCCCCTTCGACCCGCGAGGATCCGCCCGCACATGACCGCCAGCCCCGGAACGCCCGCGACGCCCGAGACCGCCCCCGCTCCCGCCGTGGAGGTATCCGCCGAGGACGTCGCCGAGCAGAAGGCCGTCCGCCTCGCCAAGCGCGCCCGCCTCAACGCCGCGGGCGGCCCGGGCGAGGGCGCGTACCCGGTGCACGTGCCCGTCACGACCACGATCCCGGCGGTCCGCGCCGAATTCGGCCACCTCGAGCCCGGCGAGGAGACCGACCACGTGGTCGGCATCGCGGGCCGCGTCGTCCACTTCCGCAACACCGGCAAGCTCTGCTTCGCCACGCTCCAGGCGGGCGACGGCACGCGCATCCAGGCCATGATCTCGCTGGCCGAGGTCGGCGAGGAGGCGCTCGCCGCGTGGAAGGAGCTCGTCGACCTGGGCGACCACGTCTTCGTCGCGGGCCGCGTGATCGCGAGCCGGAAGGGCGAGCTGTCGATCATGGCGACGGAGTGGCGCATCGCCTCGAAGGCCCTGCTGCCCCTGCCCAACCTGCACTCCGAGCTCTCCGACGAGACCCGCGTCCGCAGCCGCTACCTCGACCTCATCGTGCGCGACCAGGCGAGGAAGAACGTCTACGACCGCGCCAAGGTCAACGCCTCCCTGCGCGAGACGTTCCGCCAGCGCGGCTACGTCGAGGTCGAGACGCCCATGCTGCAGGTGATGCACGGCGGGGCGTCCGCCCGACCGTTCGTCACGCACTCCAACGCCTTCGACACGGAGATGTTCCTCCGCATCGCGCCCGAGCTCTACCTCAAGCGCGCGGTCGTCGGCGGCATCGACCGCGTCTTCGAGATCAACCGCAACTTCCGCAACGAGGGCGCCGACTCGACGCACAGCCCGGAGTTCGCGATGCTCGAGGCCTACGAGGCATACGGCGACTACACGTCCATCGCCGAGCTCACGCAGACGCTCGTCCAGGACGCGGCGATGGCGGTCGCCGGCAGCCACGTCGTCACGTGGGCCGACGACACGGAGTACGACCTCGGCGGCGAGTGGGACCGCATCTCCATGTACGGCTCGCTGAGCGAGGCCGCCGGCGTCGAGATCACGCCCGCCACGTCCGTCGACGAGCTCCAGGCCATCGCCGACCGCGAGGGCGTCGTCGTGCCGTTGAGCACCCACGGCAAGCTCGTCGAGGAGCTGTGGGAGCACTTCGTGAAGGGCGGCCTCGAGCGCCCCACCTTCGTGCTCGACTTCCCGGTGGAGACCTCGCCGCTCACGCGCGCGCACCGCTCGATCGAGGGCGTCGTCGAGAAGTGGGACCTCTACATCCGCGGCTTCGAGCTGGCCACCGGCTACTCCGAGCTCGTGGATCCCGTCGTCCAGCGCGAGCGCTTCGTCGACCAGGCGCGCCAGTCGGCGCGCGGCGACGACGAGGCCATGCCCCTCGACGAGGAGTTCCTCCGTGCCCTCGAGCACGGCATGCCGCCCTCGGGCGGCATGGGCATGGGGGTCGACCGGCTCCTCATGGCCATCACCGGTCTCGGCATCCGCGAGACCATCCTGTTCCCCCTAGTGAAGTAGGCGACCATGCCATTAGGCCCCGACGGCTCGAACCCGAAGAAGCCCACCACCGCGCGCTACGCCCTCTGGATCATCGTGGGCGGCATCGCCGTCGTCATGATCGGCCAGGGCGTCTACGGCATCCTCACCTAGAGCGCGGCGTATCCTTCTCGCATGGATGCTTTCTGGGCGAGCGCGATCTGGTCGATCCTCCCCACCCTCGGCGTGGGGCTGATCTTCTGGTTCATCATGCGCGCGGTCATCCAGGCGGACAAGCAGGAGCGCAAGGCCTACGCCGCCATCGAGGCGAAGGAGCGCGCCCGGATGGGCATCCCCGCGCCCGACGCCGACCGCTAGCGCCCGCCTCTCCCGACCGGGATCCTCCGGCCGCCGCATCGCGTCACGCCCACGGCGAACAGGGGCATGCACTCCTCGGACCCGTCGTTACTCTCTACATATCGGCGCCGGCCCCCTGCCCCGGTGCCCAGGGAGATACAGATGTTCGAGAGATTCACCGACCGCGCTCGTCGCGTCGTCGTCCTGGCCCAAGAAGAGGCCAAGATGCTCAACCACAACTACATCGGGACCGAGCACATCCTGCTCGGCCTCATCCACGAGGGCGAAGGCGTGGCCGCCAAGGCCCTGGAGTCGCTCGGCATCTCCCTCGATGCCGTCCGCGAACAGGTCCAGGACATCATCGGCCAGGGTCAGCAGCAGCCCACGGGTCACATCCCGTTCACGCCGCGCGCCAAGAAGGTCCTGGAGCTGTCGCTCCGCGAGGCCCTCCAGCTCGGCCACAACTACATCGGCACCGAGCACATCCTCCTCGGCCTGATCCGCGAGGGCGAGGGCGTCGCCGCGCAGGTGCTCGTCAAGCTCGGCGCCGACCTCAACCGCGTGCGCCAGCAGGTCATCCAGCTCCTGTCCGGCTACCAGGGCAAGGAGGCGGTCGCCGTCGGCGGCGAGGCGCAGCAGAGCCAGCAGGCGGGCTCCACGGTCCTCGACCAGTTCGGCCGCAACCTCACGCAGGCCGCGCGCGACGGCAAGCTCGACCCGGTCATCGGGCGCGAGAAGGAGATCGAGCGCGTGATGCAGATCCTGTCGCGCCGCTCCAAGAACAACCCCGTCCTCATCGGAGAGCCCGGCGTCGGCAAGACGGCCGTCGTCGAGGGCCTGGCGCAGGCCATCGTCAAGGGCGACGTCCCGGAGACGCTGAAGGACAAGCAGCTCTACACGCTCGACCTCGGTTCGCTCATCGCCGGCTCTCGCTACCGCGGCGACTTCGAGGAGCGCCTCAAGAAGGTCACCAAGGAGATCCGCACGCGCGGCGACATCATCACCTTCATCGACGAGATCCACACCCTCGTCGGCGCGGGTGCCGCGGAGGGCGCGATCGACGCGGCCAGCATCCTCAAGCCGCTCCTCGCGCGCGGCGAGCTGCAGACCATCGGCGCGACCACGCTCGACGAGTACCGCAAGCACTTCGAGAAGGACGCGGCCCTCGAGCGCCGCTTCCAGCCCATCCAGGTGCAGGAGCCCTCGCTGCCCCACACCATCAACATCCTCAAGGGCCTGCGCGACCGGTACGAGGCGTTCCACAAGGTGTCCATCACCGACGGCGCCATCGTGTCCGCGGCGAACCTGGCCGACCGCTACATCGCCGACCGGTTCCTCCCGGACAAGGCCATCGACCTGATCGACGAGGCCGGCGCGCGCCTCCGCCTCTCGATCCTGTCGGCGCCGCCGGAGCTGCGCGAGTTCGACGAGCGCATCTCCACGGTCCGCGTGGCCAAGGAGACCGCCATCGAGGACCAGGACTTCGAGAAGGCCGCGAGCCTGCGCGACGAGGAGAAGAACCTCCTCGGCGAGCGCCTCCGCCTCGAGAAGCAGTGGCGCTCGGGCGACGTCCGCACCACCGCAGAGGTCGACGAGGGCCTGATCGCCGAGGTGCTGGCGCAGGCCACGGGCATCCCGGTGTTCAAGCTCACGGAGGAGGAGTCCTCGCGCCTCGTCTTCATGGAGAAGGCCCTGCACCAGCGGGTCATCGGCCAGGAGGAGGCCATCTCGGCCCTGTCCAAGACCATCCGCCGCACCCGCGCCGGGCTCAAGGACCCGCGTCGCCCCTCGGGGTCGTTCATCTTCGCCGGCCCCACGGGCGTCGGCAAGACGGAGCTCGCGAAGGCCCTGGCGGAGTTCCTCTTCGACGACGAGGACGCCCTCATCTCGCTCGACATGAGCGAGTACGGCGAGAAGCACACCGTGAGCCGCCTCTTCGGCGCCCCTCCCGGATTCGTCGGCTTCGAGGAGGGCGGCCAGCTCACCGAGAAGGTGCGCCGCAAGCCGTTCTCCGTCGTGCTGTTCGACGAGATCGAGAAGGCCCACCCGGACATCTTCAACTCGCTCCTCCAGATCCTCGAGGAGGGGCGCCTGACGGATGGCCAGGGTCGCGTCGTCGACTTCAAGAACACGGTCATCATCATGACCACCAACCTCGGCACCAAGGACATCACGGGTGCCCCGGTCGGGTTCCAGGTCGAGAACAACGCCGCGAACTCCTACGAGCGCATGAAGGGCAAGGTCAGCGAGGAGCTGAAGAAGAACTTCAAGCCCGAGTTCCTCAACCGCGTGGACGACACCATCGTGTTCCCGCAGCTGTCGAAGCCCGAGCTGCTCCAGATCGTCGACCTGTTCGTGAAGCGCCTCTCGGACCGCATGATGGACCGCGACCTCACGATCACGCTCGAGACCGCCGCCAAGGAGCGCCTCATCGAGGTCGGCTTCGACCCGTCGCTCGGCGCCCGGCCCCTTCGCCGCGCGGTGCAGCACGAGATCGAGGACCGTCTGTCGGAGCGCATCCTGCAGGGCGACCTCAACGCGGGCGACCACGTGCACGTCGACTACGTGGACGGCCAGTTCACGTTCGTCACCACGCAGCGCGAGGGCATCTCGGTCGCGGCCGGCATCGGCACCGGGACCGGCACCCCGGACCTCGCCATCACCAGCGAGTAGCGAGCAGCCGGCACCGCCACGACGGCCCGTCGTCCCCGAGAGGGGGCGGCGGGCCGTCGCCGTGCCGGCGGGCTGCGGGTGTCCTCCATGTGGCTGTCGCCTCCCCGGGCGGCGGGCCAGGATGGGATGCGGGCGGAACCGCCCACGAAGGAGATGCTCGCTGATGAGAATTGCCGTCACCGGAGGCTCGGGGAAGCTCGGCCGCCATGTCGTGGCCGACCTGCGCGCCCACGGACACGAAGTCACCAACATCGACCAGGTGGGGGAGCGCGGCTCCGGCTACGTCCGCGTCGACACCACCGACTACGGGCAGGTGGTCGACGCCCTGTTCGGCGTCCAGGACCTGCACGACGGGTTCGACGCCCTCGTGCACCTCGCCGCGATCCCGGCGCCCGCGATCCTGAGCGACGTGGCCACGTTCCACAACAACATGCTCACGAGCTTCAACGTCTTCCAGGCGGCGCGGCGGGCGGGCATCACGAAGATCGTCTACGCGTCCAGCGAGACCGTCCTCGGCCTCCCGTTCGACGTCCCGCCGCCGTACATCCCGGTCGACGAGGAGTACCCGGCGCAGCCGAACAGCACCTACTCGCTCGTCAAGCACCTCGAGGAGCAGATGGCGATCGAGCTGTGCCGCTGGGATCCCGAGCTGCAGGTCACCGCGCTCCGCTTCTCGAACGTCATGGACGTCGACGACTACGACGCGTTCCCCGGCTTCGACGACGACGCGCTCGCGCGCAAGTGGAACCTGTGGGGCTACATCGACGGCCGTGACGGCGCGCAGGCGGTCCGCAAGGCGCTCGAGCACGACGCGCCGGGCTTCGACCGCTTCATCGTCGCGAACGCCGACACGGTGATGAGCCGCTCGTCCGCGGAGCTCGCCGCCGAGGTGTTCCCGGGCGTCGAGGTCCGGAAGGAGCTGGGGGAGCACGAGACGCTGCTCTCCATCGACAAGGCCCGCCGGATCCTCGGCTACGAGCCCGAGCACACCTGGCGCGACCACGCGCCGGCCACCACGGGCGACGACCCGGTCGCGGGGCACCCGTCGTGAGGTACGTGAAGCTGGGCAGCACGGGTACCGAGGTCTCGGCCGTCGCGCTCGGCTGCATGAGCTACGGCGAGCCGACGCGCGGCGGCCACGCGTGGACGCTCTCCGAGGAGGACTCGATCCCGCTCATCCGCCGCGCGGTCGAGCTCGGGATCACGTTCTTCGACACGGCGAACGTCTACTCCGACGGGTCGAGCGAGGAGATCACCGGCCGCGCGCTGAAGGAGATGACGGCGCGCGAGGAGGTGGTCATCGCCACCAAGGTGCACGGTGCCATGGGCGAGGGGCCGAACTCGCGCGGGCTGTCGCGGAAGCACATCATGTGGCAGATCGACGAGAGCCTCCGGCGCCTCGGGACCGACTACGTGGACCTGTACCAGATCCACCGGTTCGACCCGGCGACGCCGCTCGAGGAGACGCTCGAGGCGCTCCACGACCTCGTGAAGGCCGGCAAGGTGCGCTACCTCGGGGCCTCGTCGATGGACGCGTGGCGGTTCTCGAAGGCGCTGCACCTGCAGCGGGCGAACGGCTGGTCGCCGTTCGTCACCATGCAGGACCACTACAACCTCGTCAACCGCGAGGAGGAGCGCGAGATGCTGCCCCTCTGCGCCGACGCGGGCGTCGGATCCCTGCCGTGGAGCCCGCTGGCCCGCGGACGCCTCACCCGCGACTGGGACGCGACGACCGAGCGCAGCGTCACGGACGAGTTCGGGAAGACGCTCTACGCCGCGCAGGAGGACTCGGACCGCCGGGTCGCCGCCGCCGTGGCCGAGGTCGCCGGGGCGCGCGGCGTCCCGCGGGCGCAGGTCGCGCTCGCGTGGGTGTCGCGGAACCCCGTGGTCACCGCGCCCATCGTGGGCGGGACGAAGGTCGCGCACATCGAGGACGCCGTCGCATCGCTGGATCTCGAGCTCACGGACGACGAGGTGTCCCTGCTCGAGGAGCACTACGTGCCGCACGCCGTCGTCGGCTACTAGCCGCACCGGGGACCGCCCGCGCCGCGCGACTTGCGCGGGGGTCCCCGGTCCCCTAGTCTGAGCGGAGCCACAGACCGCTGGTCGTCGGCGTGCCTCCGCGAGGGGATGCGCCGAACGAAGGTTCACTCATGTGAAGGCCCGCGCAGGTGATCGAAGCACGATGCAGCGCATGCCCTGAGGGCCTGCGCGACACTCCCGCTCCGGCCTCCTGTGCCGGAGCGTTTCTCATGTGTGCAGCCGGGGGCTGCCAGCACCTCGCACCGCTTCCGCGGTGTCGGGGAACCACGTGATAAGGAGTGCCATGGCGAACAAGGAAGCCTCGGTCGCCGAGCTCGCGGAGAAGTTCCGCAGCTCGAACGCCGTACTGCTCACCGAGTACCGCGGTCTCACCGTTGCCCAGCTCAAGCAGCTGCGGAAGAGCATCAGTGCAGACGCGACCTACGCCGTGGTGAAGAACACGCTGACCAAGATCGCGGCGAACCAGGCGGGGATCTCGTCGTTCGACGACGAGCTCGTCGGCCCGTCCGCGATCGCGTTCGTGCACGGCGACACCGTCGCCGTCGCGAAGGCGCTGCGCACCTTCACCAAGGCCAACCCTCTTCTCGTCGTGAAGGGCGGTTACTTCGACGGCAACCCCCTGACGGCGGACGAGGTGAACAAGCTCGCCGACCTCGAGTCGCGGGAGGTGCTGCTGGGCAAGCTCGCCGGCGCCTTCAAGGCCTCGCTCTTCGGCGCGGCGTACCTGTTCAATGCACCGCTCTCGCAGGCCGTACGCACCGTCGAGGCGCTGCGCGAGAAGCAGGAATCGGCTCAGTAGCACCCCTCGGGTCCCATCCCCGGGGCGCGATGCACTGATCCCAAGAGACACCACACCAACCCAAGGAGATACACAATGGCAAAGCTCTCTAACGACGAGCTCATCGAGGCCTTCAAGGAGCTCACGCTCATCGAGCTCAGCGACTTCGTCAAGAAGTTCGAGGAGGTCTTCGAGGTCACCGCCGCGGCCCCCGTCGCCGCTGCCGCCGCCCCCGGCGCCGCTGCCCCCGCCGAGGAGGTCGAGGAGAAGACCGCGTTCGACGTCATCCTCGAGGCCGCCGGCGACAAGAAGATCCAGGTCATCAAGGAGGTGCGCGCCCTCACGAGCCTCGGTCTCGGTGAGGCGAAGGCCCTCGTCGACGGAGCCCCCAAGGCCGTCCTGGAGGGCGCCAACAAGGAGGCCGCCGACAAGGCCAAGGCTCAGCTCGAGGCCGCGGGCGCGACGGTCACCGTCAAGTAGCTCGTACCACCGCGTGAGCGCGCAGGGCGCCGATCCCCTCGGGGGTCGGCGCCCTGCGTCGTCCCCGGGCCCGCCGGGTCAGGTGGGGCCGGGGCGCAGATCGTGGCCGAGGGCGCGGGCCCGCTCCACGGCCTCCGCGCGCGAGGTGGCGTCGAGCTTCCGGTAGGCGCTCCGCACGTGCGACTTGACCGTGTTGGGGGAGATGAACAGCCGGCTGGCGATCTGCGTCACCGTCAGGCCGTCCGCCAGGCACGCGACGATGACGCGCTCGCGATCGGTCAGGGGATCCACCGGCGCCGCCTCCACCCGGACGCGTCCCGCGCGGACGCCGTCGAGCATCTCCCGCACGTCGGGCAGCTGGTCTCGCTCGAGGGCGCGGTCGAGCAGCGCGTGCGAGGCCGCGGCGGGGAACACCGCGAAGGGGCGGAGGACGCCGGTCTTCACGGCGTGGAGCGCCGCGCGGTCGAAGGCATGGTCGCTCCGCGCGTGGTCGCCGAGGCCGTGGTGCGCGGCCGCGACGACGAGCAGCACGTCGTCGAGGGTGCGTCCCGAGTGCGCGTCGCCGAGCGCGAGGCAGTCCGCCATCTGGGCGAGGGCGCCCGCGTGGTCGTCGGCCTGGACCCGCAGCCGCCCGGCGATCATCGCCGGGCACGTCGAGTGCTGCGCCGTCGGCTCGAGGGTGCGGAGCAGGTCCCACGCCGCGGCCGGCTGGTCCAGGTACGCGAGGAGGGACGCGCGCAGCGTGTCGCGCATGGTCGGGACCGGGCCGTGCTCCGCCCAGCCCACGCCCAGGTTGTGCAGTCGACGCAGGTGCTCGAGCGCGTCGAGCCGCAGGCCCCGGATCGCCGCCACGGTGGCCTCCGCGTACCGGGCGAGCAGCTCCCAGTCGGTGCCGTCGCTGGCGGGGCGGAGGCCCTCGACGATGAGGATCGCGTCGTCCTGCCGCGTCTCGTCGACCGCGATCATCGTCGCGGCGATCTCCGCCGGCGCGAGGAAGCCGCTCCGGGCCAGCGCCGGATCCGCCCCCGGCGAGGCGAGGAGCCCGCGGGCGCGCACGACGAGGTCGCGCGCCTCCTCGATCTCGCCCAGGCAGTAGGCGAGGTACGCGAGCGCGCCCCGGCACTCCACCCGGTCGGGCAGCACGAGATGGCGCTCGCCCAGTCCCTCCGCGACGCGGAGCTCGTCGCGCGCCGCCGTGAAGTCGCCGAGGTGCGTGAGCACGAGCCCGTGCTGGAGCGCCACGCGGGCCTGGAGGGTGATGCGCTCCTGCAGCGGGATCCCGCGCTCGGTGTCGAGGATCGCCCGGGCCTCGACGAGGCAGTCGCGCGCCTCGGCCAGCCGGCCCACGCGGCGGTCGCCCGTGGCCCGGTGCACGAGCACCGCGGCGCGGGTCGGGGCGCTCGGCGGGGGATCCGCCGTGAGGAGGAGGTCGAGCGCCGACCGGTAGGCGATCGAGGCCCGCCGGTCGGAGGCGACCGCGCCGCGGTAGGTGGCGGCCATGCCGGTGACGAGCAGGACGTCGTGCTCCCAGAGCGCGGGGTCGATCCGGTCGTAGAGGGCGCGGACGCGATCGGGGTGGAGGTCGACGTGCAGCGGCCATCCGGCGGCGAGCAGCGACGCGGCGCGCTCCTCGGAGCCGCCGTCGAGCGCCTCGCCGATCGCGTGCTCGAGGCCGTCGATGGTCGGCGCGTCGCTCATGGGGTCCTTCGGGCGGGGTCCGGGGCGACCAGCCGCATCCTCCCCACGCTAGATCCCCGCGGACACGGAGGTCGAGACGAGGGTCGGCGACCGTCCGTCCGGGGACATCCGGACGCGGGAGGCGACATGCGCATAGCTTGGCTATATGATTGACGCATGACCGACCACGACCTGCGCGCCCTCCTCGGCGACCTGGTGACCGCCGGCCACCGGCTCACCCGCCTCGCCGCCCACGAGGTCGGCGGCACGAGCTCGCCCGCCGTCTGGCGCACCCTCTCCGTGCTCGTCACATGGCCGGGCGGGATGCGCCTCGGCGCGCTCGCCGAGCGCAGCCGCGTCTCGCAGCCCACGACCACCAAGATCGTGCGCTCGCTCGTCGGCCAGGGCTGGATCGCGCAGGTGACGGACCCGTCCGACGCGCGCGCCACCCTGCTCGAGATCACGCCGGCCGGCCGCTCCGCGCTCGACGACTGGCGCGACCGGCTGGCCACCGCGCTCGTGCCGCGCTTCGCCGACCTCCCGGCCGACGACGTGGCCGTGCTCGCGCGGGCCGTCGCGCTCGTCATGTCGCGCATCGACGGCGAGCCGGCGCCCGCGGGCGCCTGACCACCGGCGCGCGTCGGCACCGCGCGTCGGCACCGCACGTCCCATCCGCACCACCCATCCGCACCGATCCCAGGAGGCGACACCGCACCCGTGTCCACCCAGCAGCACGCGTCGTTCCGCGACATCTTCCGCCAGCCCCGCTCCGTCTTCGCCGTCGCCTTCGCGTGCGTCATCGCGTTCATGGGCATCGGGCTCGTCGACCCGATCCTCCCCGCCATCGCCTCGAGCCTCGACGCGACCGCCACCGAGACCGAGCTCCTGTTCACGAGCTACCTGCTCGTCACCGGGCTCGCCATGCTCATCACCAGCTGGATCTCCAGCCGCATCGGCGCCAAGCGCACCCTGCTCATCGGCCTCGCGATCATCGTGGTCTTCGCCGCAGCCGCCGGCCTCTCCCAGGACGTGGAGCAGGTCATCGGCTTCCGCGCCGGCTGGGGCCTCGGCAACGCGCTCTTCATCTCGACCGCGCTCGCGACCATCGTCGGATCCGCGTCCGGCGGCACGGCGTCCGCGATCATGCTCTACGAGGCGGCGCTCGGCCTCGGCATCGCGGTCGGCCCGCTCCTCGGCGGCCTCCTCGGCACCTGGAGCTGGCGCGGCCCGTTCTTCGGCACCGCGACGCTCATGGCCGTCGGCTTCGTCGCGATCCTCGCCCTCCTCGGGAAGGACACCGCGCCCCGCGCGCCCATGCGCCTGTCCGCTCCGCTGCGCGCGCTCCGCACCCCGGCCCTCGCGGTGCTCGCCGCCGCCGCGCTGTTCTACAACATCGGCTTCTTCGTGCTGCTCGCCTACACGCCGTTCCCGCTGGGCTTCGACGCGATCGGGCTCGGCCTCACCTTCTTCGGCTGGGGGGTGGGCCTCGCGATCACGTCGGTGCTCGTCGCGCCGCTCCTCACGCGGCGCATGGCGCGCACCTCGGTGCTCCGGCTGGTCCTCCCGCTGCTCGCGGTGGATCTGGCGGCAGCCGGGCTCGTGGTCCGCTCCTCGGTCGGGCTCGTGGTGTGCGTCATCGTCGGCGGGCTCCTGCTCGGCGTCCTCAACACGGTGCTCACCGAGTGCGTGATGGAGGCCACGGACCACCCGCGCAGCGTCGCCTCCTCCGCCTACTCGTCCGTGCGGTTCCTCGGCGGCGCCATCGCCCCGCCCGCGGCGACCGAGCTCGCGGACCTCTTCTCCGCGGCGACGCCCTACTACGCCGCGGCCGGATCCGTGCTCGTCGCCCTCGTGATCGTGGTGGCCGGCCACCGCTGGCTGCGACGCGTCGACGCCGAGCCGGTCGACGCCTTCGAGGAGGCGCAGGCGGTCACCGCGGGCGACGCCTGACGCCCGACCGGCGCATCACGCCCGACCGGCGCATCCGGTCCGCCCCCGTTCCCGCCCGCGCTCACGGCGCCGGCGCGGCCGGGGGTGCTGTCGTGCTCGCGCGCGCCGCGAAGTCGACGGGGAACGTCACGGCGCGCTCCGCCGGACCCGCAGGGGCGAGCCCCTCGAGCACCATGCCCACGGCGGCCCGTCCCTGCATCCGCGGATGCTGCTCGACCGTCGTCAGCCCGAACAGCGGCGCGAGCGCGTGCCCGTCGATCCCGACGACCGAGAGGTCGGCGGGCACGGCGATGCCCAGCTGCCGGGCCGCGAGGATCGTCCCGATGGCGATCTCGTCGGAGGCCGCGAAGATCGCCGTCGGCCGGGTCCGCGGGTCGGCGAGCAGCGCCAGACCAGAGCGGAAGCCGCCGTCGATGGTGAACTCGGCCGTGGCGAACCGCGCCTCGAGCCCGCGCGGATCCGCGTCGATCGCGGCCCGGTAGCCCGCGAGCCGCTTCGCGTGCACGAAGAACGCCATCTGCGCGTGCAGGTCGCCGCCCAGGTGCACGACGCGCGCATGCCCGAGGCTCAGGAGGTGCTCGGTGGCCAGGCGCGCGGCGGCCTCGTCGTCGATGCTCAGCGTGCTCATGCCCTCGACCGGCCCGCCGATCCCGACGAGCGGCTTGTCGAGCGCGCGGAGCCGCACGACCTCCGCGGGCGTGAGCGCGACGCTCACCGCGATGACCGCGTCCACGCGCTTGCGCACGAGGAAGTACTCGAAGACCTTCCGGCGCTGCTCGGGATCCGCGGTGAGGTGGTAGAGCGTGAGGTCGTAGTCGGCCTCGATGAGCGCCTCCTCGATCCCCTCGAGCAGCTCGGCGAAGAACCATCGGTTGACGAAGGGCATGACGACGCCCACGTTCTTCGACTGGCCGGTCACGAGGCTCGCCGCGTTGGAGGAGACGACGTACCCGATCTCGGCGGCGGCCTCGGACACGCGGGTGCGCGTGGCGGGGGAGACGTAGCCGCGGCCGCTGAGCGCGCGCGATGCGGTGGCCTTGGAGACACCGGCGAGCCGGGCGACGTCGGCGATGGCGCTCATCGCGCTCCCTCCATCGGGACCCGCGGCGCCTCGTCGCGCCGGTCGCGCGCGTCCTGGAAGCGGTTCCAGGTCACGCGGGGGCCGAGTCCGATGATGGACCATCCGCGGCGGGGCCGCATGCGCCGGAGCCGCGAAGTAGACCGTTTCGTTACCTGATCCAGCTTGCCGCGACCTGCGAGTACCCCTACATTGACCTGTGGAACCGGTTCCCTACGCGGGAGAAGGTTTTCGGCGACGGCGCCCCACCTGCCGTCGCGCGCACCACGGGACGGCGGGCCAGCCCGCATCCCTCGATGAAGAGGAGACGCACATGGGCCACGCCCTATTCCGACGTCGCTTCGCGGCACCCCTCGCAGCGGTCGGCATCGCCGGCCTCGCGCTCACGGGCTGCACGGGCGACATCGCGGCCGAGGACGCCGCGAACACCGACTGCTCGCCGTACTCGTCGTACGGCACGTTCGAGGGGAGCCCCGAGGTCAGCATCGGCGGCACGATCCAGGACGACGAGGCCGACCGGCTCGTCGAGTCCTGGAAGGACTTCGAGTCCTGCACGGGCATCACCGTGAACTACCAGGGCACCAAGGAGTTCGAGGCGCAGATCGCGGTCCTCGCGGAGGGCCAGTCGGCACCCGACATCGGCATCATCCCGCAGCCGGGCCTGTTCAACGTGCTCGCCACGAAGGGCTACCTGCAGCCGGCGCCCGCCGCCGTCGAGGAGAACGTCGACAAGGGCTGGTCCACCGACTGGAAGGGCTACGGCACCGTCGACGGCACCTTCTACGGCGCGCCGCTCATGGCGAGCGTCAAGGGCTACGTCTGGTACTCGCCGGCCGAGTTCACGGAGAAGGGGTACGAGACCCCGAAGTCCACGGCCGAGCTCATGGACCTCACCAAGAAGATCGCGGCCGAGGGAGACCACAAGCCCTGGTGCGTCGGCATCGGCTCCGGCGACGCCACCGGCTGGCCGGTCACCGACTGGGTCGAGGACTACGTCATCCGCGAGGCCGGGCCGGAGACCTACGACAAGTGGGTCACGCACCAGATCCCGTTCAACGACCCGGCCATCGTGAAGGCGTTCGACGGCGTCGGCGACATCATCAAGAACCCCGACTACGTCAACGGCGGCCTCGGCGACGTCTCGTCGATCATCTCCACGGAGTTCGGCGACGCCGGCCTCCCGATCCTCGACGGCACGTGCTCGCTGCACCACCAGGCCTCGTTCTACGAGGGCTTCTGGAAGAAGGCCGACGGCACCGACGCGAAGGTCTCGCCCGACGGCGACGTCTACGCGTTCCTCCTGCCGCCCACGAACGAGGGCGACGCGACGACGGTCACCGGCGGCGGCGAGCTCGTCGGCGCCTTCAAGTCGAGCGACGAGATCACCGCGGTGCTCTCCTACCTGTCGAGCGACACCTGGGCGAACAACCGCGTGAAGCTGGGCGGCGTCATCAGCGCGAACAAGGGGCTCGACCCCGCGAACGCGTCGAGCGACATCCTCAAGCAGAGCATCCAGATCCTGCAGGACCCGAACTCCACGTTCCGGTTCGACGGCTCGGACCTCATGCCCGGCGCGGTCGGCACCGACTCCTTCTGGAAGGGGATCGTCGGCTGGCTGAGCGGCGACTCGACCCAGAAGACGGTCGACGCCATCGAGGCGAGCTGGCCCAAGTCCTGATCCGCCGCCGGCCCTGACCGGGCCGGCACCGTCCCCCGCACGCACGCGGGATCCGGCGGGGCCGTCGCGCACGCGCGGCGGCCCCGCCTCCCTCCCCCCATCCCGACCCGAAGGGCGACACGTCCATGACGACCGCTGATCTGATCGGCAAGATCCTCCAGGTGGTGGTGGCGCTCGCCGTCTTCGCCGTGGTGATCGGGCTGATCCTCTTCCTCATCGACAAGGCGCCGAAGCGCGGCAAGGACTGGGTGCAGCTCGGCGCCTTCGTGCTCCCCGCGCTGATCCTGCTGGCCGTCGGCCTCATCTACCCGGCGTTCCGCACCACGCTGCTCGCCTTCCGCGACAACTCGGGGAACTGGGCCGGGTTCGACAACTTCGTCTGGATGTTCACCCAGCCGTCCGCGCTCCGCACGCTGCTCAACACGGTGATCTGGGTGGTCTTCGTGCCGCTGCTGTCGACGGCCATCGGCCTCGCCTACGCGGTCTTCATCGACAAGTCGCGCGGCGAGAAGTACTTCAAGGCCCTCGTGTTCATGCCGATGGCCATCTCGTTCGTCGGCGCCGGCATCATCTGGCGCTTCGTCTACGACTACAAGTCGGGCGACAACGCGCAGATCGGCCTCCTCAACCAGATCCTCGTCTGGACGGGCCAGGAGCCGGTCCAATGGCTGCAGACGTCGCCCATCAACACGGCGCTGCTCATCATCGTGATGATCTGGATCCAGACCGGCTTCGCCATGGTCGTGCTCTCCGCGAGCATCAAGGGCGTGCCGACCGAGCAGATCGAGGCCGCGCAGCTCGACGGCACCAACGCGTGGGAGCGGTTCCTCAACGTGACCCTCCCCGGCATCCGCGGCTCGCTCGTGGTGGTGGTCACGACCATCTCCATCGCGACGCTCAAGGTGTTCGACATCGTCCGCACCATGACCGCGGGCAACTTCGACACGAGCGTCATCGCCAACGAGATGTACACGCAGGCGTTCCGCGCCGGCGAGCAGGGCCGCGGCTCGGCGCTCGCGATCGTGCTGTTCCTCATGGTGCTGCCGATCGTCATCTACAACGTCCGCGTCATGAGCAAGCAGAGGGAGATCCGATGAGCGTCGCACCCGCCGACCTGCCCGTCGCGGACCGCGGGACCCGTCGCGGCACCATCGAGCAGGCCGCCACCGTCGGGGCGAAGAGCCGCCGCGTCAAGAACCGGCTCACGTCGCGTCGCGCCACCGCGGGCGCCCTGATCATCGCGGTGCTCTGGACCCTGCCGACCTTCGGCCTGTTCATCTCGTCGTTCCGCCCGGCCGGTCTCATCCAGACCACGGGCTGGTGGACGATCTTCCAGAACCCCGGCTTCACGCTCGACAACTACCAGGACGTGCTGCTCTCCACCTCGCAGTCGTCGCCGCAGCTGGGCTCCTACTTCGTGAACTCGCTCGCCATCGCGATCCCGGCGACGCTCTTCCCGCTCGTCATCGCGTCGATGGCCGCGTACGCGTTCGCGTGGATCAAGTTCACGGGCTCGAACTTCCTGTTCGTGCTGATCTTCGCGCTGCAGATCGTGCCGCTGCAGATGGCGCTCATCCCGCTGCTGCAGATGTTCACGCGCACCCTGCGCCCGCTGCAGGAGGCCGTGCACGGCGTGATCCCGCTCATCCCCGAGCAGGGCTACCTGCCGGTGTGGGTGGCGCACACGATCTTCGCCCTGCCGCTCGCCATCTTCCTGCTGCACAACTTCATCTCGGAGATCCCCGGCGAGGTCATCGAGGCGGCCCGGGTCGACGGCGCGAGCCACGGCCAGGTGTTCTTCCGCATCGTGCTGCCGCTGGCGCTCCCCGCCATCGCGTCGTTCGCGATCTTCCAGTTCCTCTGGGTCTGGAACGACCTGCTGGTGGCGCTGATCTTCTCCGGCGGAACTCCCGACGTCGCGCCGCTCACCCAGCGCCTCGCGGAGCTGACGGGCACGCGGGGGCAGGACTGGCAGCGGCTCACGGCCGCGGCGTTCGTCTCGCTCGTGGTGCCGCTCATCGTGTTCTTCAGCCTCCAGCGCTACTTCGTGCGCGGGCTCCTGGCGGGATCCACGAAGGGCTGATCCGCACCCGCCCGACCCGGCCCGGTCGTCCGCTCGCGCGGGCGGCCGGTCCGTCGGCCTGACTTGCGCCCGCGTGGTCGGGAGAGATCCCCCACGGGCGTAAAATCGCCGGAATGACGAGGATGGGCGACATCGCCGCGGGCGGCGGGATGCGCGGAGGCGGCGGACGCCGCGGGCGGGTGAGCGCGGCCGACGCCGAGGCGCAGCGCAAGGCCAACGCCGAGGCGCCGCGCGTCGAGAACCTGCTGGGCCGGATCGCGGAGCTCTTCCAGCCCCACCGGCGGGCGCTGGCCCTCACGATCGCGCTCGTGCTGGTCGGCGCGGGCCTCACCGTCGTGCCGCCGCTGCTCACGCAGCAGGCCTTCGATCGCGGGCTCTTCCCGCCGACGGGCGGCCCCGACATCCCCGTGCTCGTCGAGCTCGTCGGGATCATGATCGCGATCTGGATCGTGGGCGCCGGCCTCGGCGTCTGGCAGACGTACCTCACCGCCACGGTCGGCAACCGGGTCATGGGATCCATGCGCGTCGACCTGTTCCGGCACCTGCAGAGCATGGAGCTCGGCTTCTTCACGCGCACGAAGACCGGCGTGATCCAGTCCCGCCTGCAGAACGACGTGGGCGGGGTCGCGGCGGTCCTCACCAACACGGTGTCGAGCGTGCTCGGTAACACCGTGACCGTGATCGCGGCCCTCGTCGCGATGCTCGTCCTCAACTGGCAGCTCACGCTCGTGGCCGTGGTGCTGATGCCGGTGCTCGTGATCGCGCAGCGGCGCGTGGGCCAGGTGCGGGCGCGCATCGCGTCGAAGACGCAGGAGTCGCTGTCGGACATGACGGCCATCACGCAGGAGACGCTCTCCGTCTCCGGCATCCTCCTGTCGAAGAGCTTCAACCGGCAGGCCGCGGAGACCGAGCGCTACGAGGCCGAGAACCGCACGCAGATCCGGCTGCAGGTCAGCCAGCAGATGAGCGGGCAGTGGTTCTTCGCGCTCGTGCAGATCTTCCTGTCGATCATCCCGGCAATCGTCTACGTGGTCGCGGGCTTCCTCATCACGGGCGGCATCAGCGTCACGGCGGGCACCATCGTCGCGTTCACGACCGTGCAGGCGCGCCTCATGTGGCCTCTCATCGGCCTGATGCGCGTGGCACTCGACCTGCAGACCTCGGGCGCCCTGTTCGCCCGCATCTTCGAGTACCTCGACCTCGAGCCCGCGATCCGCGACCGGCACGACGCGCGCCGGGTGACGGCGGGCCCGGTGCTCGGCCGCGTCGAATTCGACGACGTGCGCTTCTCCTACCCCGACACGCGCCCGGGCGACAGGCCGACCCTCGACGGCATGTCCTTCGCGATCGAGCCGGGCCGGTTCGCGGCGTTCGTCGGCCCGTCGGGCGCGGGCAAGACGACGGTGTCGTACCTGATCCCGCGCTTCCACGACGTCACCGGCGGTCGCGTGCTGTTCTCCGGCGAGGACGTGCGGGACCTCGAGCAGGAGTCGCTGCTGGAGAACATCGGCATCGTCAGCCAGGAGACGTACCTGTTCCACGCCACCATCGGCGAGAACCTCCGCTACGCGCGGCCCGACGCCACGCAGGAGCAGATCGAGCGGGCGGCGCGGGCAGCGAACATCCACCAGACCATCGAGTCGTTCCCCGACGGCTACGAGACCCTCGTGGGGGAGCGCGGCTACCGGCTCTCCGGCGGCGAGAAGCAGCGCATCGCCATCGCGCGCGTGCTGCTGAAGGACCCGGCCGTGCTGATCCTCGACGAGGCCACGAGCGCGCTCGACGCCATCTCGGAGCGCGTCGTGCAGCAGGCGCTCGACACGGCGTCGCGCGGCCGCACGACCATCGCGATCGCCCATCGGCTCTCGACCGTGGTGGACGCCGACGTGATCTTCGTGGTCGTCGCCGGCCGCATCGTCGAGCAGGGCACGCACGTCGAGCTGCTCGCCCGCGGCGGCGAGTACGCGCGGCTCTACAGCGACCAGCGCACCGCGGCCGCCTGACCCCGGACGCACGACCGCCCGCCCGCGAGGCGGACGGGCGGTGCGTCGGGACGGCTCAGGACCGGGCGTCGAGGAGCTGCTGCATGTAGAGGATCTCCTTGTCCTGGATCATCACCATTCCGGCGGCCAGGTCCGTGACGAGCGGGTCCCGCGAGCGGTCGAGGAGGCCCTGCGCCATCTCGACGCCGCCGCGGTGGTGGGCGATCATCAGCGTGAGGAACTTCCTCTCGGCCGCGACGCCCGTGAGGCCCTGCAGCTCGTCGAGGTCGGCCTGCGACGCGAGGCCCGGCATCGTCGCGCCGGGGGTCATGTCCATGGACGAGTGGTCGGTCTTCCCGTCGAGCGTCGGCAGCGTCATCCACGTCATGCGCGGCTGCGACGGGGCCTGGTCGAGGCCCCACGAGGTGAGGAACGCGTACATCTGGCCGGCCTGCTGCGCCTGCGCCTGCGCGATGTCCTGCGCGATGAGCTTGACCTCGGGGTCGTCGGTGCGGTCGATGATCATGAGCGACATCTGCACGGCCTGCTCGTGGTGCACCTGCATGTCGCGGGAGAAGCCGGCCTCCGCGCTGTTCGTGCTGGGCGTGAGCGCCGAGACGGGCGCCGTCACGCGGCCCACGAGCAGCCCGGCGACCACGAGGGCCACCGCCACGATGCCCGCCGCCACGCCGATGCGGAGCCGTCGGCCGCGCGCGCGGGTGGCCTCGCCGTGCGCGACGAGGCCCTGGAGCTCCTCCTCGCGGATGTCGTCGTCCGGGACGTGGTCCACGACGAGGTCGTCCTCCGGGGGACGGTCGGATCCGTCGGTGCCGCGGTCGGTCACGGTCAGCTGACCCGACCCTGGCCCTCGAGGGCGCCGGTGCACGCGGCGCCGGCCTCGGGTGCGTTGGGGCTCTTCCAGTACTTGGCCATGAAGTCCTTGATGCGCTGGTCGTCGATCGAGTCGACCTTGACCTGGGCGCCCCACGCGGACAGGGCGATCGGGGTGTCGAGGCCGTCGTACGGCGACATCGTGACGTAGCCGCCGAACGACTCGGCGTACTTCTGGAGCTTCGACAGGTCGTCGCCCGTGATCTTCGCGGCGTCGTACGTGATCCACACGGCGCCGTGCTCGAGGTCGTGCACCGCGTTCTCGTTCGGCTGCGGCTGGTCGTAGATGCCGCAGTTGAGCCACATGGGGTTGTGCTCGCCGCCGGCGGGCGGGCTCATGCCGTCGTACAGCCCGGCGTAGTCGACCGGGGTCTGGACGTGCGTGCTGGGCAGGGAGTCCCAGGTGCGGAGGCCCTCGATGCTGATGGCATCCGGATCCTGCTTCGGCGTGCCGCTCGAGACGACCACGCCGATCACGACGGCGACGACCGCGACGGCGGCCACGGATCCCGTGATGATGCCGATGAGGCGGTTGCGGCGCGCGCGGTCCTGCTGCTTCTTGAGGGCCGCCACCTTCTCGGCGCGGCGGGCCTCCCGCTGCTGCTTGACCGTGAGGTCCTTCTGGGCCTGCTTGGCGGTCGGCGGGACGGGCCGTCCGCTCTCGTCGCCGGAGGGCGTGGTGTCGTCGCGTCGCGCCACGGATGGTCCTTCTCTGCTGGGGGAATGTGCGGCCAGGGTACCGGGTCGGGCTGGGCGCACCCTGCCCGCGCGGGCCCGTACCGCCCCGTAACACGGCGAGGGCGCGCGCCTACACTGGACGGGCGGGCTCATCGGACCGCACACCTCGAAGCCGGGAGCGCCACCTCACGTGAAGTACGCCGACACGATCCTCGACCTGATCGGGAACACCCCGCTCGTGAAGCTCAACAAGGTGGTCGAGGGGATCTCGGCGACCGTGCTGGTGAAGGTCGAGTACCTGAACCCCGGCGGCAGCGCCAAGGACCGCATCGCGACGCGCATCATCGACGCGGCCGAGCGGGACGGGAAGCTGAAGCCCGGCGGCACCATCGTCGAGCCCACGTCGGGCAACACCGGCGTCGGCCTCGCGCTCGTCGCCCAGCAGCGCGGCTACCGCTGCGTCTTCGTGCTGCCCGACAAGGTCGGCGAGGACAAGCGCAACGTGCTCACGGCTTACGGCGCCGAGATCGTCGTCACGCCCACCTCGGTCGCGCCCGACCACCCCGACTCCTACTACTCGGTGAGCGACCGGCTCGCCCGCGAGATCCCCGGCGCCTTCAAGCCCGACCAGTACTCCAACCCCAACGGGCCGCTCAGCCACTACGAGACGACGGGTCCCGAGATCTGGCGCGACACCGAGGGGGAGATCACCCACTTCGTCGCGGGCGTCGGCACCGGCGGCACCATCAGCGGCGTCGGCCGCTACCTCAAGGAGGTGTCGGAGGGGCGCGTGCGCATCGTCGGCGCCGATCCCGAGGGGTCCGTCTACTCCGGCGGCACCGGCCGCCCCTACCTCGTCGAGGGCGTGGGCGAGGACTTCTGGCCGGCGGCGTACGACCCCGACGTGGTCGACGAGGTCATCGCCTCCAGCGACCAGGAGTCGTTCGACATGACGCTGCGGCTCGCCCGCGAGGAGGGGCTGCTCGTCGGCGGATCCAGCGGCATGGCCGTCGTCTCCGCGCTGAAGGCCGCGAAGCACCTCGGCCCCGACGACGTGATGGTCATCCTGCTGCCCGACGGCGGCCGCGGCTACCTCGGCAAGATCTTCAACGAGAAGTGGATGCAGTCCTACGGCTTCGCCCGGGTGAACGGGCAGCGCACGGTCGCCGACGTCATGAGCGCGAAGACCGGCAGCCTGCCCGACCTCGTGCACGCGCACCCCAACGACACCATCCGCGACGCGATCCGCATCATGACCGAGTACGACGTCTCGCAGCTGCCCGTCCTCACGGCCGAGCCGCCCGTCGTCATGGGCGAGGTCGCGGGCGCGGTGGACGAGCGCAGCCTCCTGGAGCTCGTGTTCAGCGGGCGCGCGCAGCTGTCCGACCAGGTCGGCCCCTTCGCGGGCGCGGCCTTCGGCCTCATCGGCGTGAACGAGACCGTGGCCGACGCGTGGAGCGCCCTCGGATCCGCCGACGCCCTCATGGTGAGCGACGGCGGCAAGCCGGTGGGCGTGCTGACGCGGCACGACCTCCTCACCTACCTCACCGACTGACCCGCCGGCACCGACGCCCGCACCCCTCCCGACCCACAGAGACGAGCACCGTGAGCGACAAGCACGACTTCGACACCCGCGCGATCCACGCCGGCCAGGACCCGGATCCCACGACCGGCGCGGTCATCCCGCCGCTCTACCTCACGAGCACCTTCGTCCAGGACGGGATCGGCGGGCTCCGCGAGGGCTACGAGTACGCGCGGAGCGCCAACCCCACGCGCACCGGCCTGCAGGAGCTGCTCGCGTCGCTCGAGAAGGGGAAGCACGCCTTCTCGTTCGCGTCGGGACTCGCGGCCGAGGACACGCTGCTGCGCGCGATCACCCGTCCCGGCGACCGCATCGTGCTGAGCGACGACGTGTACGGCGGCACCTACCGCCTCCTCACGCGCGTGCTCGGCGACTGGGGGATCGTGGTGGAGACGGTCGACATGAGCGACCTCGCCGCGGTCGAGCGGGTCCTCGGATCCGGCCCCGCGAAGGTCCTGTGGGTCGAGACGCCGAGCAACCCGCTGATGAAGATCAGCGACATCCGCGCGCTCGCCGACCTCGGCCACGCGGCGGGTGCCGTGGTGGTCGTCGACAACACGTTCGCGTCGCCCTACCTGCAGCAGCCGCTGACGCTCGGCGCCGACGTGGTCGTGCACTCCACCACCAAGTACCTGGGCGGGCACTCCGACGTTCTGGGCGGCGCCGTGATCCTCGACGACGACGCGCTGGCCGAGAAGGTCGGCTTCCTCCAGTTCGCGATCGGCGCCGTCTCCGGCCCCATGGACGCCTGGCTCACCACCCGCGGGATCAAGACGCTCGCCGTGCGCGTCGAGCGCCACTCGGCGAACGCCGAGGAGATCGCCGCGTTCCTCCATCAGCACCCCGACGTGACGGCCGTGCACTATCCGGGCCTCCCGGAGCACCCGGGCCACGACATCGCCAAGGCGCAGATGACGGGCTTCGGCGGCATGATCTCGTTCCAGGTGCGCGGGGGAGCGAAGGCCGCGCGCCGCGTGGTCGAGGGCACGCGCGTGTTCCAGCTCGCGGAGTCCCTCGGCGGCGTCGAGTCCCTGATCAGCTACCCGTCGGAGATGACGCACGCCTCCGTCAAGGGCACGCCTCTCGAGGTGCCGGACGACCTCGTGCGCCTGTCCGTCGGCATCGAGGCCGTCGAGGACCTCGTCGTCGACCTCGAGCGCGCGCTCGGCAAGGCCCTCAAGCAGGGCAAGCACTAGCCGCGATCGGTCCGCCGCCGCGGCGGGCCGATCGTCGGTCAGGGCAGCAGCTCGCGCACGGCCTCGTCGACGCTCACGCCGCGCTCGCGCGCGTGGGCGCTCAGCCGCGCCATGGTGTCGCGGTCGAGCGCGATCGTGAGCGTGGTGTCGCCGGGGTCCGGCGCGATCTCCTCGTCGAACGCGTCGAAGTCGAACAGGCCCGGCTGGTCGGGGGCCGCGGCCTCCGCCTCCTCCGCCGCGACGACCAGGGGAGCGGCGGCGAGATCCGCGTCGGCCGCGACGGCCGCGGTCTCCGTCGCATCGGCGTCGTCGGCGGACGCGGCGCCGTCGGCGTCGTGGCCCGCCCAGCCGGGGCCGGCGGGGATCGCGCTGCGACCCTGGAACGCGGTGGCGACCGCGCGCGCCCGCACGTCCGCCGCCTCGTTGAGCGGGTGGTTCGCGTGGCCCTTGACCCACTCGAAGCGGTAGCGGCGGCCCTGGATCTCCGCGTCGATCTCCTTGAGCAGCTCCACGTTGAGCACCGGCTTGCCGTCGCCCTTGCGCCAGCCCTTGCGCTTCCACCCGGGCATCCACTTGGTCACCGAGTTGATGACGTACTGGCTGTCGCACAGCACGAGCAGGTCGTCGTCGAGGTGCGCGGTCGCGCGGAACAGCTCGAGGACGGCCTTGAGCTCGCCCTGGTTGTTGGTCGCGTGCGCCCAGCCGCCCGCGGCCCAGTGCTCGTCGTCGACGTACCAGGCCCAGCCGGCGGGTCCGGGGTTGCCGAGCGCGGATCCGTCTGCCGCGGCGGTGATCGTCACAGGTGATGCCTCTCGTGGGGTGGACGACCAGTCTGCCGCAGCCGTCCGACCGCCGCGGCTCGCCTCCCGGTCTCGCGCGATCACGTGCCGTGCCGCATGTGACAGTCACATGTGACAATGTGACACCTGCGCCAGGAGGCGTGGCCGGGTGTGCGCCCGGACGGAGACGGGGTCGATGATGACGACGGAGACGCCGCGGGGCAGGGCGCCCAGCATCCGCGACGTCGCGCGACTCGCCGGGGTCTCGCACCAGACGGTCTCGCGCGTGATCAACGACTCGCCCTCGCTCCGCGCGGAGACGCGCCAGCGCGTCCTCGACGTGATGGAGCAGGTGCAGTACCGGCCCAACCGCGCGGCCCGCGCCCTCGTCACCAGCCGGTCCCGCACCATCGGCGTGCTCACGGCGCAGAGCTCCCAGTACGGTCCCGCGTCCTCCATCGCGGCCATCGAGTCGGCCGCCCGCGAGGCCGGCTACCTGGTCACGACCACGAACCTGCCCTCCTCCGACGAGGCAGCGATCCAGGTCGCGCTCGGCCACCTCGTCGACCAGGCCGTGGAGGGCCTCGTGGTGGTGGCGCCGCAGGTGCGCGTGCGCGAGGTGCTCGCGAGCATGTCGCTCGACGTCCCGTACGTGACCATGCAGAGCGACGGCCGCGGCGACGCGCACGACCTCTCGGTCGACCAGATCGCGGGCGCGCGCCTCGCCACCCGGCACCTGCTCGACCTCGGCCACCGCGACATCTACCATCTTGCCGGCCCGCAGGACTGGATCGAGGCCGAGGCCCGGATGCGCGGCTTCCTCGACGCGATGTCGGCGGCCGACGCGCCCACGACCGCGCCCATCCTCGGTGACTGGACGGCCGAGTTCGGGTTCTACGCGGGTCGCGAGATGCTGCGCCTGCGCGACTTCACGGCGATCTTCTCCAGCAACGACCAGATGGCCCTCGGCCTCATCCACGCCGTGAGGGACGCCGGGCTCGACGTCCCGGGCGACGTCAGCATCGTCGGCTTCGACGACATCCCGGAGGCCGCGCACTTCTGGCCGCCGCTCACGACCGTGCGCCAGGACTTCGCCGAGGTGGGCCGACGCTGCGTGGCGCTGCTGCTCGACGGGATGGGCGGCACGGGGGACAGGTACCGCGGGACGATCACCCCGGAGCTGGTCGTCCGCGCCTCCACCGGACCGCCCTCGTACTGACCCGGGCAGCCGCCCGGGACGGGTCCTCCCCAGCCGCCGACACCCCACTTCGAGGGGTCGGGACCTCTCCGGTTGACAGGTCGATCCCGCGCGTGTGTAGAGTGACATCCGCTGATGTGACCGTTCACATCGCGGGTGGTCTTCCCGGATCGCCCTGCACCAGACGAAGGAGTCGATCCCGTGCCCAGCGCCCCCGCGAGCACCGCAGCCGAGGCACAGCCCGGCTCGGAGGCCGAGAGCTACGTCATCGGGGTCGACTACGGCACCCTCTCCGGCCGCGCGGTCGTGGTGCGCGTCTCGGACGGCGTCGAGCTGGGCTCCGGCGTCCTGGACTACCCGCACGCGGTGATGGACGACACGCTCGCCGAGACCGGCGCGCAGCTGCCGCCCGAGTGGGCCCTCCAGGTCCCGAGCGACTACGTCGACGTGCTCAAGCAGGCCGTCCCCGCCGCCATCCGCGAGGCCGGCATCGACCCCGCGCGCGTCATCGGCATCGGCACCGACTTCACCGCGTGCACCATGGTCCCCACCCTCGCCGACGGCACCCCGCTCAACGAGGTCGAGGGATACGCCGACCGCCCCCACGCGTACGTCAAGCTCTGGAAGCACCACGCCGCGCAGTCGCACGCCGACCGCATCAACGCGCTGGCCGAGGAGCGCGGCGAGAAGTGGCTGGCCCGCTACGGCGGCCTCATATCCAGCGAGTGGGAGTTCGCCAAGGGCCTCCAGCTGCTCGAGGAGGACCCGGAGCTGTACGGCCTCATGGAGCACTGGGTCGAGGCGGCCGACTGGATCGTCTGGCAGCTCACCGGCCGCTACGTCCGCAACGCCTGCACCGCCGGCTACAAGGGCATCCTGCAGGACGGCGAGTACCCGACCGCTGAGTTCCTCGGCGCGCTCAACCCCGACTTCGCGTCCTTCGCGGAGGAGAAGGTGGCGCACGAGATCGGCCAGCTCGGATCCGCCGCCGGCACGCTCTCCGCCGAGGCCGCCGCCTGGACGGGCCTGCCCGAGGGCATCGCCGTCGCGGTCGGCAACGTCGACGCGCACGTCACCGCCCCCGTCGCCCGCGCCGTCGAACCCGGCCAGATGGTCGCGATCATGGGTACGAGCACGTGCCACGTCATGAACAGCGACGTGCTCACCGAGGTCCCCGGCATGTGCGGCGTGGTCGACGGCGGCATCGTCTCCGGGCTCTACGGCTACGAGGCCGGCCAGTCCGGCGTCGGCGACATCTTCGCCTGGTACGTCAAGAACCAGGTGCCCGCGCGCTACGCCGAGGAGGCCGCGGCCGCCGGCACGAGCGTGCACCAGCACCTCACGGACCTCGCGGCCGACCAGCCCGTCGGCGGGCACGGCCTCGTCGCGCTCGACTGGCACTCCGGCAACCGCTCGGTGCTCGTCGACCACGAGCTGTCCGGCCTCGTCATCGGCACGACGCTCACCACGCGCACCGAGGAGGTCTACCGGGCGCTGCTCGAGGCCACCGCGTTCGGCACCCGCAAGATCGTGGAGACGTTCGCCGCGTCGGGCGTCCCCGTCACGGAGTTCATCGTCGCGGGAGGCCTGCTGAAGAACGCGTTCCTCATGCAGGCGTACAGCGACATCCTCCGGCTCCCCATCTCGGTCATCACGAGCGAGCAGGGACCGGCCCTCGGATCCGCCATCCACGCGGCGGTCGCCGCGGGCGCCTACCCGGACGTCCGCGTCGCGGGTGACGCGATGGGCAAGGTCGAGCGCGGCAGGTACCAGCCGAGCGAGGAGCGCGCGCTCGCCTACGACCGCCTCTACGAGGAGTACTCGACGCTCCACGACCACTTCGGCCGCGGCGCCAACGACGTCATGAAGCGCCTCAAGTCGCTGAAGAGGGAGGCCCGCGCGTGAGCGGCTTCGCCCCCGAGATCGAGGTCGCGGTCGCCCGCGTCCGCTCCGAGGTCTCCCGCCTGCACGGCGAGCTCGTGCGCTACGGCCTCGTGGTCTGGACCGGCGGCAACGTCTCCGGCCGCGTCCCCGGCGCCGACCTCTTCGTCATCAAGCCGTCGGGCGTCGCCTACGACGACCTCAGCCCCGAGAACATGATCCTCTGCGACCTCGACGGCAACGTGATCCCGGACACCCCCGGCTCCCGCAACGCCCCCTCGAGCGACACGGCGGCGCACGCGTACGTCTACCGCAACATGCCCGAGGTGGGCGGCGTGGTCCACACGCACTCCACCTACGCGGTGGCGTGGGCGGCGAGGCGTGAGCCCATCCCCTGCGTCATCACCGCGATGGCCGACGAGTTCGGCGGGGAGATCCCCGTCGGCCCGTTCGCGATCATCGGCGACGACTCCATCGGCCGCGGGATCGTCGAGACGCTCACCGGGCACCGCTCCCGCGCCGTCCTGATGGCCGGCCACGGGCCGTTCACCATCGGCAAGGACGCGAAGGACGCCGTGAAGGCGGCCGTGATGGTCGAGGACGTGGCGCGCACCGTGCACATCTCCCGCCAGCTCGGCGAGCCCGCGCCCCTCCCCGCCGCAGCCGTCGACTCGCTGTTCGACCGCTACCAGAACGTCTACGGACAAGCACCCCAAGGAGCCCTGAAGTGAGCCGCATCACCACCTCCCTCGACCACTACGAGGTCTGGTTCCTCACCGGCAGCCAGAACCTGTACGGCGAGGAGACGCTCCAGCAGGTCGCCGAGCAGTCGCAGGAGATCGCCCGGCAGCTCGAGGAGGCGTCGGACGTCCCCGTCCGCGTCGTCTGGAAGCCCGTCCTCAAGGACTCCGACAGCATCCGCCGCATGGCCCTCGAGGCCAACGCGAGCGATCGCACCATCGGCCTCATCGCGTGGATGCACACGTTCAGCCCCGCGAAGATGTGGATCCAGGGCCTCGACGCCCTGCAGAAGCCCTTCCTCCACCTGCACACGCAGGCCAACGTCGCGCTGCCGTGGAGCAGCATCGACATGGACTTCATGAACCTCAACCAGGCCGCGCACGGCGACCGCGAGTTCGGCTACATCCAGTCGCGCCTCGGCGTCGTCCGCAAGACGGTCGTCGGCCACGTGAGCACCGCGTCGGTCCGCGAGAGCATCGGCACGTGGATGCGCGCCGCCGCCGGCTGGGCCGCCGTGCACGAGCTCAAGGTCGCCCGCTTCGGCGACAACATGCGCAACGTCGCGGTCACCGAGGGCGACAAGACGGAGGCCGAGCTCAAGTTCGGCGTCTCGGTCAACACGTGGGGCGTCAACGACCTCGTCGAGCGGGTGGACGCGGCGACCGACGCCGAGATCGACGCGCTGGTCGACGAGTACGAGCGCCTCTACGACATCCAGCCCGAGCTGCGGCGCGGCGGGGAGCGCCACGAGTCGCTCCGCTACGGCGCGGCCATCGAGGTCGGGCTCCGCTCCTTCCTCGAGGAGGGCGGCTTCGGCGCCTTCACCACGAGCTTCGAGGACCTCGGCGGCCTCCGTCAGCTCCCCGGCCTGGCCGTCCAGCGGCTCATGGCCGAGGGCTACGGCTTCGGCGCCGAGGGCGACTGGAAGACGGCCGTGCTGATCCGCGCGGCCAAGGTCATGGGCGCCGGGCTCCCCGGGGGCGCGAGCCTCATGGAGGACTACACGTACCACCTCGTCCCCGGCGAGGAGAAGATCCTGGGCGCTCACATGCTCGAGATCTGCCCCACGCTCACGACCGGCCGACCGAGCCTCGAGATCCACCCGCTCGGCATCGGGGGCCGCGAGGACCCGGTGCGCCTCGTCTTCGACACCGACCCCGGCCCCGCGGTCGTCGTCGCCATGTCGGACATGCGCGACCGCTTCCGCATCGTCGCGAACGTCGTGGAGGTCGTCCCGCTCGACGAGCCGCTCCCCAACCTGCCCGTCGCCCGTGCCGTGTGGAAGCCCGCACCGGATCTCGCGACGAGCGCCGCGGCCTGGCTCACCGCCGGGGCCGCCCACCACACGGTCATGAGCACGCAGGTCGGCGTCGAGGTCTTCGAGGACTTCGCCGAGATCGCGCGCACCGAGCTCCTCGTCATCGACGAGGACACGACCCTCAAGGGTTTCACCAAGGAAGTCCGCTGGAACCAGGCGTACCACCGCCTGGCCCAGGGCCTGTAACACCCACACCAGGGGTGCTGGTCCGGCGCAGAAGCCGGGCGAGCGCCTCACAGCAGCAGTACGAAAGGACACGACCGTGAAGATGAAGAAGGTCCTCGTCGGCATCGCCGCCACGAGCATCGCCGTCTCGCTCGCCGCCTGCTCCAGCGGCGGCGGCGGAGGCCGCGGCGGCAGCGCCGGCGGCACCGAGGACAACAAGGGCGCCCTCGTCGGCGTCGCCATGCCCACCAAGACGAGCGAGCGCTGGGTCGACGACGGCAACAACGTCAACGACCAGCTCACCAAGCTCGGCTACAAGGTCGACCTGCAGTACGCGAACGACAAGGTGCAGGACCAGATCTCGCAGATCGAGACCATGCTCAACAAGGGCGCCAAGGCGCTCATCGTCGCGTCGATCGACGGCACCGCGCTGACCCAGGTCCTCAAGACCGCGGCCGACGACGGCGTCAAGGTCATCGCATACGACCGCCTGATCAACGGCACCTCGGACGTCGACTACTACACGACGTTCGACAACCAGCAGGTCGGCGTGCTCCAGGGCAACTCGCTCCTGCAGGGCATGGGCCTCGTGGACGCCGACGGCAAGGCCACCGGCAGCACCGAGAAGAAGACCATCGAGATCTTCGCCGGCAGCCCGGACGACAACAACGCGCAGTTCTTCTACGACGGCGCGATGAGCGTCCTGAAGCCGTTCCTCGAGTCCGGGCAGATCACGATCGGCTCCGGCCAGTCGGACTTCAGCCAGGTCGCGATCCAGCAGTGGAAGCAGGAGGGCGCCCAGGCCCGCATGGAGAACCTGCTCTCGGGCAGCTACAGCGGCGGCAAGGTCCCGGACGGCATCCTGTCGCCGTACGACGGCCTCTCGCGCGGCATCATCACGGCGCTCGGCTCGACCAGCCCCATGCCGATCATCACGGGCCAGGACGGCGAGAAGGCGTCCGACAAGCTCATCCTCGACGGCGTCCAGTACTCGACGATCTTCAAGGACACGCGCCTGCTCGGCAAGGAGGCCGTCACGATGGTCGACGACCTGCTCACCGGCGGCACCCCGGACGCGCCCGACACCTACAACAACAAGGTGAAGGACGTCCCGACCAAGCAGTTCGCCCCCGTGACCGTGACGAAGGACAACCTCGTCGAGGTCATCGTGGACAGCGGCTACTACACGCAGGACGAGATCGACAAGGGCGAGTAGCCCTCACCCGCGCCGCTCCGGCGGCGCACCGGCCGGTCGACGCTCGCGTCGACCGGCCACCACCGGGTTCGGGCCGGCCGTGCACCACGGCCGGCCCGCCTCCGGGTGGCGCCGCGCGCGCCGCCCCGCATCACCGCCGGGCACCCGGCACCACCATCCACACAAGTGAGGCAGGCCATGGCCAACCACATTCTCGAGATGCGCGGCATCACCAAGACGTTCCCCGGCGTCAAGGCGCTGCAGGACGTCACCCTCGAGGTCACGCGCGGCACGTGCCACGCGATCTGCGGCGAGAACGGCGCGGGGAAGTCGACCCTGATGAAGGTCCTCTCCGGCGTGTACCCGGCCGGCTCGTACGACGGCGATATCGTCCTCGAGAACGAGGTCGTCAAGTTCTCCAACATCCGCGACAGCGAGAAGTCGGGCGTGGTGATCATCCACCAGGAGCTCGCGCTGAGCCCCTACCTCTCCATCGCGGAGAACATCTTCCTCGGCAACGAGATCTCCAAGGGCGGCTTCATCGACTGGAACGCCACCAACGTCGAGGCCGCCAAGCTCCTCGCCCGCGTCGGGCTGAGCGACAACCCGGCCACCAAGATCGCCGACATCGGCGTGGGCAAGCAGCAGCTCGTGGAGATCGCGAAGGCCCTCTCCAAGGAGGTGAAGCTCCTCATCCTCGACGAGCCCACCGCGGCGCTCAACGACGAGGACTCGGCCCACCTGCTCGACCTGATCAAGCACCTCAAGGGCCAGGGCATCACGAGCATCATCATCAGCCACAAGCTGAACGAGATCAAGACGATCGCCGACGCCGTGACGATCATCCGCGACGGCAAGACCATCGAGACCCTCGACCTCGAGCGCGACTCCATCAGCGAGGAGCGCATCATCAAGGGCATGGTGGGCCGCGACCTGCAGAGCCGCTACCCGGACCGCACTCCGGACATCGGCGAGGAGGTCCTCCGCATCGAGGACTGGACGGTCCATCACCCGCAGGAGCACTCCCGTGTGATCGTCGACCACGCCAACCTCAACGTCCGCGCGGGCGAGGTCGTCGGCATCGCCGGCCTCATGGGCGCGGGTCGCACGGAGCTCGCGATGAGCGTCTTCGGCCGCTCCTACGGCTCCAACATCTCCGGCAAGCTCTACAAGCGCGGCAAGGAGATCACCGCCCGCACGGTGGGCGAGGCCATCAAGAACGGCCTCGCGTACGCCACCGAGGACCGCAAGCACTACGGCCTGAACCTCATCGACGACATCAAGCGCAACGTCTCCGGCGCCGCGCTCGAGAAGCTCGCGAAGGCGGGCTGGGTCGACGCGAACCAGGAGTACGTGGTGGCCGACGGCTATCGCACGTCGATGAACATCAAGGCTCCGAGCGTGGGCGCCATCACCGGGAAGCTCTCCGGCGGCAACCAGCAGAAGGTCGTCCTCTCCAAGTGGATGTTCTCCGACCCGGACGTGCTCATCCTCGACGAGCCCACGCGCGGCATCGACGTCGGCGCCAAGTACGAGATCTACACGATCATCAACGCGCTCGCCGCGCAGGGGAAGGCCGTCATCGTCATCTCCAGCGAGCTGCCCGAGCTGCTCGGCATCTGCGACCGGATCTACGCCCTCTCCGCCGGGCGGATCACGGGCCAGCTGCCGATCGCCGAGGCGACCCCCGAGAGCCTCATGACCTACATGACCAAGGAAAAGGAATAGTCACCATGTCCAGTCTCAGCAGTGTGGCGGGTTTCCTCGTCAGTCGCCTCAGGCAGATCGGCATCTTCATCGCGCTGATCGCCATCGTGGTGCTGTTCCAGATCCTCACGAACGGGACGCTCCTCGAGCCCCGCAACGTCACGAGCATCGTCGTACAGAACGCCTACATCCTGATCCTCGCGATCGGCATGGTGATGATCATCATCGCCGGCCACATCGACCTGTCGGTCGGCTCCGTCGTGGCCCTCATCGGCGCCGTGTCCGGAGTGTTCGCCGTGAACTGGGGTCTGCCCTGGTACGTCTCCATCATCCTGAGCCTCGTGATCGGCGGCCTCATCGGCGCGTGGCAGGGCTTCTGGGTGGCGTACGTCGGCATCCCCGCGTTCATCGTGACCTTGGCGGGCATGCTGACGTTCCGCGGCCTCGCGCAGATCGTCCTGCAGAACCGCCCGATCACGCCGTTCCCCGACGAGTACGTGTCCGTCGGCGCCGGCTTCCTGCCCGACCCCTCCGGTGGCACGTCCTACCTCGAGTGGATCACCGTCACGCTGGGCGTGCTGGCCGCGGTGTTCCTCGTGCTCTCCGCGGTGCGCGAGCGCCGTGCGCGAGTGAAGCTCAACCTGGAGGACGAGCCCTTCGCCTGGTTCATCACGAAGCTCGCCACCATCGCGATCCTCGTGCTCGGCATCACGTACCTCCTCGCCAGCTACCAGGGCACGCCGATCGTGCTGGTCATCCTCGCGGTGCTCGTGCTCGTGTACACCGCGGTGATGAACCGCAGCATCTTCGGGCGCCACATCTACGCCCGAGGCGGCAACCTCAACGCGGCGCAGCTGTCCGGCATCAACACGAAGCGCGTCGACTTCCTGCTCTTCGTGAACATGGGCTTCCTGGCCGCCCTCGCGGGCATCGCCTTCACGGCCCGCAGCAACTCGGCGCTCCCCGCGGCCGGCAACGGCTTCGAGCTCGACGCGATCGCCGCGGTGTTCATCGGCGGCGCGGCCGTCACGGGCGGCATCGGCACCGTGACCGGTGCGATGGTCGGTGGTCTGATCATGGGCGTGCTCAACAACGGCATGTCGCTGCTCGGCCTCGGCACGGAGTACCAGCAGCTCATCAAGGGCCTCGTGCTCCTGCTGGCCGTCGCGTTCGACGTGTTCAACAAGAGCCGGGGATCCAAGTCCGCGACCTGATCCACCTGCGCGACCCGCACGACCCGCGCTGACGCGCACGAGGGGCCCGGCATCCGAGAGGATGCCGGGCCCCTCGGCCGTGCGGGTGTGGGGGGCCGGGGGCGGCAGGCGGCCGCCGCGCGTACCCTCGCCCCGCGCTGCCTCGCCGGGCGGTGGCACCGCCGGCAGCCCGAGGGAGCGCATGACGTGAGACGGATCATCCTGATGTGGGCGGCCGCGGCCGTGGCGATCACGGCGGTCGTCGTCTCCGTGGCGGCGTCGGAGCACCGGCCGCCGTGGCCGCTGCTCGCGAGCGCGCTGTTCGTCTCCTCGGCCGGTCCCGTGCAGCTGCTGATCCGACGCCGACGTGAGATCGCGATGCGGTGCGACGCCGCGGACGGCGTCGAACGTGCGGAGGCGGCCCGGGCGGCCGCGACGGTGTTCCGGGATCTGCTGGTCATCCTGCCCACGGCCGTCCTCGTGCTCGTCGCCAGCTCGACCACGAGCCCCGTGCTCCTCGTGGTCGCCGTGCTGGTCGTGGCGCTCGTGGACGAGGCCGTCCGGCGTGCGTCCGGCCGTCGCGCGTCCGAGCGCGGCGGAGGCATGGAGTGCCGGCTGGCGGAGCACCGGGTCCGTCGGCGCCTGGGCGAGGAGGAGCTCGCCGCGCGCGTCGGGGTCAGCACGCGCACGATCCGGGCGATCCAGGGCGGCCGCCACCGGCCGGGCGTCGATCTCGCGGTCGCGCTCGCCCGGGAGGTGGACGCGCCGGTCGAGCGCCTCTTCCCCGCGCCTGCCCCACCCGGGTGACGCCTGCCCGAGACGGCAGCCGCGACGACGACGGAGGGCCCGGCATCCACGTGGATGCCGGGCCCTCCGTCGTGCGGGTGCGGGTGCGCTAGGAGCGCGCGCCCATCAGGTGCTCGAGCGCCAGCTGGTTGAGGCGGACGAAGCCGAAGCCCTTGGCGTCGAAGTACGACGGGGCGTCGAAGTCCTCGTAGGAGGAGCGGTCGGCGAGGATGTCGTCGTACGACTCGCCCTCGTTGAGCGTCGGCGTGTAGATCTCGCCCACCTTGGCGGCCGCGAGCGCCTCCTGCACCTCGGGGTCGGCGCGGAACGCCTGCGCGCGCTCCTTGAGGAGCAGGTACATGCGCATGTTCGCGGCGGCGGAGTCCCACACGCCCGTGATGTCCTCGGTGCGGCTGGGCTTGTAGTCGAAGTGACGGGGGCCGTCGTAGGAGCGGCCGCCGCCCACGCCGCCGTTCTCCAGCAGGTCGACGAGCGAGAACGCGTTCTGCAGGTCGCCGTGGCCGAAGACGAGGTCCTGGTCGTACTTGATGCCGCGCTGGCCGTTGAGGTCGATGTGGAAGAGCTTGCCCTGGTACAGCGCCTGCATGATGCCGGCGGTGAAGTTGAGTCCCGCCATCTGCTCGTGGCCGACCTCGGGGTTTACGCCGACGAGCTCGGGGCGCTCGAGGGTCTCGATGAAGGCGAGCGCGTGGCCGAGGGTCGGCAGGAGGATGTCGCCGCGGGGCTCGTTGGGCTTCGGCTCGATGGCGAAGCGGATGTCGTAGCCCTTGTCGGTGACGTAGTCGCCGAGGAGGTTCACGGCCTCGCGGTAGCGCTCGAGCGCGCCGCGGACGTCCTTGGCGGAGTCGTACTCGGCGCCCTCGCGGCCGCCCCACATCACGAACGTCTGCGCGCCGAGCTCGGCGGCGAGGTCGATGTTGCGGAGGACCTTGCGGATCGCGAACCGGCGGACGGCGCGGTCGTTGGAGGTGAAGCCGCCGTCCTTGAAGACGGGGGCCGAGAAGAGGTTGGTGGTGACCATCGGGACGACGATGCCGGTGTCGCTGAGCGCGCCCTTCAGGCGGTCGATCTGCGTCTGGCGTTCGGCGTCGGTGGATCCGAAGGCGAAGAGGTCGTCGTCGTGGAAGGTGAGGCCGTAGGCGCCCAGCTCCGAGATGCGCTCGACGCCCTCGACCACGTCGAGGTCGGAGCGGGTCGGGCCGCCGAACGGGTCGGCCCCGGTGTATCCGATGGTCCAGAGTCCGAACGAGAACTTGTCCTCGCGGGTGGGGGTGAGCGCCATGGTGTCTCCTGTCAGCGTCGTCGGTGATTTGTTGCTGACTACAACCTAACCGGAGCAGGCCGTCGGCACAACGCCGACACGGTGCCCGGGCAGGTCGGCTGGACGCGCCGCGGGGGCCCGGGCAGGATGGCAGGAGGTCGTCGTCGACCGCGCGCGTGCGCATCCGTCGGCCCGCCACCACCCGACGGAGAGGTCCCCGAACGCCATGACCGACGCATCGCCCGCCGCAGCCGGCTCGCCCCGGGACCCCGCCGACGACCGGAGGGAGGGGCTCGCGTTCCCGCCCGGCTTCCTGTTCGGGTCCGCCACCGCCGCATACCAGATCGAGGGCGCGGTCGACGAGGGTGGGCGCGGCGCCTCCATCTGGGACACGTTCAGCCGCACGCCCGGGAAGGTGCTCGGCGGCGACACGGGCGACGTCGCCGACGACCACTTCCACCGGCTCGAGTCCGACCTCGACCTGATGCAGGCGCTCGGCCTCGAGGCGTACCGCTTCTCGATCGCGTGGCCGCGCATCCAACCGACCGGTCGGGGTCCCGCGAACGCGGAGGGCCTCGCGTTCTACGGGCGGCTCGTCGACGGGCTGGTGGCGCGGGGGATCACGCCGATCGCGACGCTCTACCACTGGGACCTCCCGCAGGCGCTCGAGGACGAGGGCGGCTGGGCGAACCGGGAGACCGCGTACGCGTTCGCCGACTACGCGCGGATCATGGGCCAGGCGCTCGGCGACCGCATCGGCACCTGGACCACGCTGAACGAGCCGTGGTGCTCGGCGTACCTCGGCTACGCGGCCGGGGTGCACGCGCCGGGCCGCACCGACGCGGAGGACGCGTTCCGGGCCGTGCACCACCTGAACCTCGCCCACGGCCTCGCGGTCCGGGCGCTGCAGGAGGTCGTGCCCGCGGACGCCCGCTTCTCCATCACGCTGAACCTGCATGTGATCCGCGGGGAGGGCGACACGGGCCCCGAGGCCGTGCGGCGGGTGGACGGCGTGGGGAACCGCGTGTTCCTCGACCCGCTGCTGCACGGCCAGTACCCGGCCGACGTGCTCGCGGACACCGCGGGCATCACCGACTGGGCGTTCGTGCTGCCGGGCGACACGGAGCTGATCCGCCAGCCGCTGCACCTGCTGGGCGTCAACTACTACAACACCAGCCGGGTGCGGATGCGGGACGGCGCCGACGCGGGCGGCGGCACCTCCATCCACGGCGACGTGGCCGCGACGCCGTTCCCCGGCACCGACGACGTCGAGTTCCTGGAGCAGCCCGGCCCGTACACGGCGATGGGCTGGAACATCGAGCCGCAGGGGCTGGAGGACCTGCTCGTGTCGCTGCACGAGGAGTTCCCCGACCTGCCGCTCATGGTGACGGAGAACGGGGCGGCGTTCGACGACGAGGTGACCGTGGACGACGACGGCGTGCGCGCCGTGCACGACGCGGAGCGGATCGACTACCTGTCCCGGCACTTCGCCGCGGCCCACCGCGCGATCGAGCGCGGCGTCGACCTCCGCGGCTACCAGGTGTGGTCGCTCCTCGACAACTTCGAGTGGGCGTACGGGTACTCCAAGCGGTTCGGCATCGTGCACGTCGACTACGCGACGCAGGAGCGGACGCCGAAGGACAGCGCGCTCTGGTACGCGCGGCTCATCGCCGACCGCGCCATCCCGGCGCCCGACGCGCGGCCCGAGCGCCGCGTGCGCCCCGGGGCGTGAGCGGGCCGCCGCCCGGCACCGACGAGCGCGCCGTGCTCGCGGACGGCGTCGTGATGCGACCCGCGCGGATCACCGACGCCGCCGCGCTCGCCGCCGCGTACCGCGCCAACCGGGAGCACCTCCGGCCGTACGAGCCCGCGCGCACGGACGCGTTCTTCACATCCGCGGGGCAGCGCGCGCAGCTCGCGGGGCGCATCGCCGAGCGGGCGGCGGGATCCGGGCTGCCGTACCTCGTCGTCGAGGGCGACCGCGTCATCGGCCGCTGCGACCTGTTCGCGGTGAAGCGCGGCGCGGCGCAGAGCGCGAGCCTCGGCTACTGGATCGATCGGGAGCGGCAGGGCAGGGGCCTCGCGACGGCCGCGGCCCGGGAGGCGGTCCGCATCGCGCGCGCGGCCGGGCTGCACCGGCTGGAGGCGTCGACGCTGGTGGGGAACGGCGGATCCGAGGAGGTGCTCACGCGCGCCGGGTTCGCGGCCGTCGGGGTCGCCCCGGCGTACCTGCGGATCGACGGCGCCTGGCGCGACCACACGCTCTGGCAGCGGGTGGTCGACGGGGCGCGCTGAGCGACGCCCGACCGGACCGGGTCGGGCCTCAGGCCTCGAGGAGCAGCTCGGTCATGCTCCGCAGGCGCGCCTGCGCGCTGGAGTCGGCCCCGCTGCGGTGGACGACGTCGTCGTGCACCTTGTCGGCGACCCGCAGGAGGTCGGGGAGGATGCCGCGCCCGCGCTCCGTCAGGGCGATGAGGAGGCGTCGCTCGTCGGCCTGGTCGCGCTGCCGTGAGATGTAGCCGAGGAGCTCGAGGCGCTTGAACAGCGGCGACAGGGTGCCCGGCGTGAGCTGCACGGCGTCGCTGAGGTCGCCCGCGCGACGGGGATCCTGCTCGTGGAGGGCCAGCATGACGAGGTACTGCGGGTGGGTGAGGTGGTAGGGCTTGAGCAACGGCCGGTAGAGCGAGATCACCGCTCGGGACGCGGCGGCGAGCAGCAGTCCCATGTCGCGGTCGAGCAGCGCTCCGGCGTGGTCCGTCATGTGTCCTCCTGGCCGTCTGCGGGACGCGTCCCCCGACGGCCTGATCCCTTCGGACGCTACTCCCGAGATCGAGCGGCGGCGCGACCGCGGGTCGCACGCACAGCGCGCGCGGAGGCGGGCGTCACACCGTGCCGGGCGGCATCCAGCCCTGCTCGATCTGGTGGCGGCGCACCCGGGCGACCGCCCGATCCGCGTCGATCGGGACCGCCTCCCAGAGGATGCCGGAGCCGTCGAGCCAGCCCAGCGCGAGCATGGTGTCGGCCAGGTCCTCCACGAACATGGCGACCGTCCTGCCGTGGGAGCGGATGAGGTCGCCGTGCAGGCTCCAGCCGAAGTAGGCGGACAGGTACCTGGCCTGCTCGGAGTGGCTGCGCTGCAGGTGGCGGTTCTGCCGCTCGGTGGATCCGCCCGAGGCCTGGACCTCGTCCTGCAGCTCATCCGCGTGCTCGTCCGACATGCGTCCTCCTCCCTCCGCGTCCGGGCCGGCGGCGGACACCGCAGGCAGACCCCTCAGACATTACGGAGCACCCCCGACAATCCGCCGCGGACGGGAGCCGCGGGGCTCACGCCCGGCGGAGCTCCCAGTCGCCCACGCGGAGGCGCGCGAGCGCTTGGATGGCGGCGTGCACGGCGGGCGACGAGGATCCGCCGGGCGCCGTGACGACGTGGACCACGCGCTCGCCGACCCCGGAGATCCGCCGCCGGACGACGCCGCGGGGGAGGGGCGCGGTCGCGAGGGCCAGCGAGGGCAGGAGCGCGACCCCGAGCCCCGCCTGCACCATGCCCACGGCGGCGGCCGCGTTGTCCGTCTCGAAGGACGTCGCCGGGGCGAAGCCGCTGCGCGCGCACGCGCTGACGAGGTGGCGACGGCACCGGACGCAGCCGGCGATCCACCGGTCGTCGGCGAGGTCGCGGAGCGCGAGCGGGCCGCGGTGCCGCAGCGCGCGCGCCTCCGGCAGCACGGCCCAGAGGGTCTCGCGCCAGAGCGGCCGGGCCTCGAGGCCGTCGAGGGAGCGCGCGGCCGGGTCGTCGGGGTCGTCCGGGTAGGCGAAGGTGACGGCGACGTCGGCCTCGCGGGCGCGGACCGCCGCGACGGCCTCGGGCGGCTCGGCCTCGAGGTAGCCGAACCCGAGCCCCGGGTGCGCCGCCGCGAGGCCGCCGAGGAGCCGCGGCACGACCGTCGACGACGCGGACGGGAACGCCGCGACGCGGACGGTGCCCGCGCGGAGGCCGCGCAGGTCGTCGAGCTCGTCGGCGGCCCGGTCGATGGCGTGCACCACGGTCTCGGCGTGCCGGGCGAGGACGCGGCCGGCCTCCGTGAGGACGACCCCGCGGCCGGCGCGCGCGGTGACGGGCACGCCGATGCGCGCCTCCAGGCGCCGGAGGGTCTGCGACAGGGCCGGCTGGCTGACGCCGAGCGCCGCGGCGGCCGCGGTGATCGAGCCGCGCAGGGCGAGGGCGTGCACCGCCTGGAGCGCGGCCGAGTCGAGGTCGCGCGCGGTCGGGGGAGCGTCGGTCATGCGCGGAGCATAACGTGGGCTTATGGGATCCATGCCGGGCGGGGTCTTGATCGATGTATCCGCGCTCGCCACGCTGGACGCATGTCGACCCCGCCGCTCGCCGCCGACCTCCGCGACCTGTTCGAGGCCGGGCCCGGCTACCTCTCCGCGTGCACCATGGGCTTGCCGACGCGCGCCACGGTCGAGCGGCTGCGCGCCGACCTCACGACCTGGTCGGCCGGGGGATCCACCGCGCACGGCTACGGCGGCGTCGTCGAGGGCGTGCGCGCGTCGTACGCGTCGCTCGTGGGCGTGCCGGTCGGATCCGTCGCCGTGGGCTCGCAGACCGCCTCCTTCGTGAGCGTGCTGGCCGCCGCCGTCCCCGCGGGCGCCGAGGTGCTGTGCGTGACGGGCGACTTCAGCTCCCTGACGTACCCGTTCGTCGTGGCGGAGGCGCGCGGCGTCGTCGTGCGGCACGTGCCGCTCGAGGAGCTCGCGGCCGAGATCGGCCCGCGCACGCACCTGGTCGCGTTCTCGCTCGTGCAGTCCGCCGACGGCCGGGTCGCCGACGTCGCCGCCATCCGGGAGGCCGCGCGGATCCACGACGCCTTCACGCTCTGCGACACCACGCAGGCGGCCGGCGCCATGCCGATCGACGCGAGCCTGTTCGACGCCACCGCCTGCCACGCGTACAAGTGGCTCTGCGCCCCGCGCGGCGCGGCGTTCCTCACGCTGTCGGACCGCTACCGGCGCACCCTCGTCCCCGTCCAGGCGAACTGGTACGCGGGCGCCGACGTGTGGGCGTCCTGCTACGGACCGGCGATGGCGCTCGCCGAGGACGCGCGCGCGTTCGACGTGTCGCCCGCGTTCGGCGCGTGGGTGGGCGCGGCTCCGGCGATCGCGCTCTTCGCGCGCCTCGACCTCGACGCCGTGCACCGCAGGAACGTCGAGCTCGGCGACCTCGTGAGCGCGGGCCTCGGCATCGAGCCGCGCGGGCAGGCGATCGTCACGTGGCCGGACGCGGACGGCGCCGACCTCTCCGCGCTCGGGGCGGCCGGGATCGTCGCCTCGGGCCGCGCGGGCCGTGCGCGCATCGCGTTCCACGTCTGGAACGACGAGGACGACGTGGAGCGCGTGATCCGCGCGCTGCGTCCCTGACGCGCGGGTGGGCGGACGCGCGGACGAGGTGCGGCTCCCGACCCGCAGCGATTCCGTGGGCTGGGAATAAGCCGGGCGGGCACCCGTTGGACATCGAGGCGGTCGATCCGGCACGCCCCACGTCCTCCGGCGCCCCGCGCCCGCGCCACCCCCTCCCGAAGGAACGCTCCGTGTCGTCTGCCGTCCTCCATCCCGGCGACGCGCTCTCCCGCCGGGAGCGCATCGTCTACATCATCGTGCTGGGTGCCCTCGTCGGCCTCGGGCCCTTCACGATCGACCTCTACCTGCCCGCCTTCCCGGTGATCAAGGAGCAGTTCGGCGTCTCGGACGCGGCCGTCCAGCTGACCCTCACGGGCACGACCGTCGGGTTCGCGCTCGGCCAGCTCGTGGTCGGCCCGTGGAGCGACCGGGTGGGCCGGCGCCTGCCGCTCATCGTCGCGACGAGCCTGCACATCCTCGCGTCGCTCGGCGCCGCGCTCGCGCCGGACGTCACGGCGCTGCTCGTCTTCCGCATCCTCCAGGGTGCCGGCGCGGCCGGCGGCGCGGTCGTCGCGATGGCCATGGTGCGCGACCTCTTCGGCGGCCGTCCGCTGGTGCGCATGCTCTCGCGCCTCGCCCTCGTGACCGGGCTCGCGCCGATCCTCGCGCCCGTCATCGGCTCGCAGCTGCTGCGCTTCGTCGACTGGCGGGGCGTGTTCTACGCGCTCACCGCCTACGCGATCCTCGTCGTGATCGCCGTGACCTTCTTCATCGTCGAGACGCTGCCCAAGGACCGCGTGCGCATCGAGGAGAAGGGCACGCTGCTCCGCCGCTACCGCTCGGTGCTCGGCGACCGCGTGTTCGTCGGCGTCGCCCTCATCGGCGGCATGCAGTTCGCGGGGCTCTTCTCGTACCTCTCCAGCTCGTCGTTCCTGTTCCAGGACGTGTACGGGTTCGACGCGCAGCAGTTCGGGATCCTGTTCGGGATCAACTCGCTGGGGGTCGTGATCGGCAACCAGGTCGCGGCCCGGCTCACGAAGGTCATCGGGCCGCAGTGGATCCTCGCGGGCGTCGTCACCGTGCAGTTCCTGGCGTCCGCGACGATCGTGCTGCTCGGCACCTTCACCGACGCGGGGCTCCTCGGCACGCTGATCCCGCTGTTCTTCTTCATCCTCGCGTGCGGCTTCGGCTTCCCCTGCGTGCAGGTGCTCGGGCTCGTCAACCACGGGCACGAGGCGGGCACGGCGGCGTCGCTGCTGGGCGCCGTGAACTTCGGGCTGGCGGGCGCGATCTCGCCCATCGTCGGGGTGATCGGCATCACGTCGGGCGTGCCGATGGCGGCCGTCATGGGCGCGTGCGCGGTCGTCTCCATCCTCTCGATGTGGCTCATCGTGCAGCCGCGGACGGTGCCGGCGCTCACGAACTGACGCCGTCGACCGCGCGCGGGCGCTGGGTAGGGTGAGGCCATGAGCCCCACCCGCGACCCGGCCCGCCTCCGGGGCGTGGACGCCGCCCGAGGGCTCGCGGTCCTCGGGATGATGGCGGCGCACGTCGCGGTGCCGCGCACCCTCGAGCTCGACGAGCCCGCGTCGTGGCTCGCGATCGCCGACGGCCGGTCCTCCATCCTCTTCGCGACGCTCGCGGGGCTCTCCATCGCCCTGATGTCGGGACGCGACCGGCCGGTGGACGGGAGCGACCTCGCCCGCGCACGGCTGCGGATCCTCGTGCGCGCCGCGTGCCTGTTCCTGCTCGGCGGGCTGCTGGCGTCGCTCCAGACCTACGTGGCCGTGATCCTCGAGGTCTACGCCGTGCTCTTCGTCGCCGTGCTGCCGCTGCTGCGCTGGCGCGCGTCCCGCCTGCTCGCGCTGGCCGCGGTCGCCGCCGTCGCGCTGCCCGTCGCGACGACCGCCCTCGCCATCCACTTCGACGCCACGCTCATGCGGCCCGACCCGTTCGTCGTGCTCGTCGTCACCGGCCACTACCCGGCGCTCACGTGGGCGGTGTTCGCGATCGCGGGCCTCGGGATCGGGCGGCTCGCGCTCGGCTCGGCGCGCGTGCAGCTGCTGCTCGCGACGGTGGGCGCCGGCCTCGCCGTGCTGGCGTACGGCGGGTCGGCGCTCGTGGAGGCGGCCCTGCCCGCGCCGCCGCCCGGCTGGGAGTTCATCCTGTCGACGACGCCCCACGAGGGCTCGCCGTTCGAGGTCGTGGGATCCGGCGGGTTCGCCATCGCGGTGATCGGCCTGTGCCTGCGCATCGCCGCGCTCCTCCCAGCCGTGCTCGTGCCGTTCGAGGCGGTGGGGCAGCTCGCGCTGACCGTGTACGCGGTCCACATCGTGGTCATCGACCTCGTCGCGCCGGAGGGGGAGCTCATCGCGGACGACGGCGCGTACGTGGCGTTCGTCGTCGTGACGGTCGCGCTCTGCCTGCTCTGGACGAGGACCATCGGGCGCGGGCCGTTCGAGCGGGCGCTCGGCGCGGTCGCCGGGCGCGCGTCGGACCTCGCGCCGCGCGGATCCGGGGAGCGCGTGCGGGAGGGCGCCGGCTAGAGGGGCTGGCCGGATCCGCTCCGGGCGACGCGCGCGCACGCCCCGAGCCGGAGGAGCGCCTCCACCCGGGGCCGGCTCCGGACGTCGTGCGCGTCCCATGCCGCGGACAGCGCGCACCACGCCTCGGCCCAGGCGAGCACGTGGTCGAGGTCGGCGCCCGTCTCCTCGGCGACCACGCGCGCGCGACGCTCCAGGCGTCCCGGGCCGAGCGCGATCTCCGGGGTCGGGTTCGCGAGGACGTTCGCGGTGTCGAAGCCGGTGTCGCCGACGAGGGCCTTCGGGTCGATGGCGCGCCAGTCGTCGTCGCCGTCTCCGTCGCCGAAGCGCAGGACGTTGCCGTGGTGGACGTCGCCGTGCAGCACCGCGGTCGGCGCGGAGCCGGCGAGCAGCTCGCGGGCGATCCCCGCGCCGCGGTCCAACGACCGGGGGAGCGGTCGCTCGGGAGCGACCAGCTCGCGGAACCAGACGGCGAGCGGCACCGCCTCGGCGACCGCCCGCGCGTCCAGCGGGACGCGGTGCAGGCGGGCGGCGGCGCGGGCGAGGATCCGCGTGGCCCGGTCGTCGCGCGCGTCCGCGTCCGGCCCCTCGGCCGAGGCCTCCCGCACGAGGATCCCCGGGTCGTCCGCGCGCGCCATGAGCACGGTGCCGTCGGCGTCCGACGCGAGCACGGGCGCGGCGCCGCGGCCGGCCCACGCGGCCATCAGGCGCCCGCCGCGCCGCTCCTCCTCCACGAGCGGCACCTTGAGCATCAGGCGCGCGCCGTCCCGACGGACGGGGGCGATGGCGCTGCTCGCCGTGCGCACGCTCGGGCCGTCCGGATCCAGTCGCCAGCGTTCGAGGAGCGGCCGGAGCGCCGCGTCCGCGGCGGTGTCCGTCACAGCCGGAGCGACACGGGCACGCCCGTGAGCGCCATGATCGCGACGACGCCGCCGATCACGCACACGCCGAGGACGACGAGCGCCCCGGCCAGCGCGAGCCGCGACCGCTCGTACCAGGGCAGGATCCCGCGGCGGGCACCGCGCAGCTCCGCCATCGTGAGCACCTTCGCCTGCTCCGTCAGCGGCAGGTCGAGGTCGGCCGCCATCGAGCGCATGGTCACCAGGTCGTACACGTGGCCGCTGAGCCGGAGGAGGAGCCGTCCGTCGACGTCCATGATGAACAGGCGCGGCTGCGTGTCGAGCGTGAGGCCCTGGTAGACGTGCACCACGAGGAGGTCGTGCACCGTGCTGCCGCGGACGAGCGTGCGGCGCCCGAGGAAGCGGGTCTCGACGTCGCCCGTGGCGTGCGAGATCCGCACGTACGAGGTGACGTAGAGGCCGGCGAGCAGGCCGCCGAGCAGCACGACCACGGCGACGCCGAGGAGCACGGCCGCCGCGTTCCCGGTGGGGACGGCGAGCACGAGGAGAGCCGCGCCCAGGGGCACGACGAGCGCGAGCGTGGCGAGGGCGAGCTGCTGCAGGAGGGCCGCCCGGGGACGCAGGAGCGTGGTGGTCCCGTCGGTGCGCACGTCGCCGTCGTGGTGCACGTCGCCTCCGGTCGTCGTCCGAGGCCGTCCTCGTGTCCGCCGTCGTCCGGCGCGCGCCGCGCGTCTCGGGCGGCGGGACCCGCGGATGCGGGCGGGACGACCGGTCCAGCCTAGGTGGGAGCCGCCCCGGTGGGCAGGGGCTCTATGGGGGACACGCGGAGCCGGCCGGGGTACAGCTGCGCGGCCGCCGACGGGACCCGGATGCGGCGAGAGCCCCGCCGGACCGGGGTCCGTCGGGGCTCTCGTGCGGTCTGGCGGAGGATAGGGGATTCGAACCCCTGAGGGCTTTCACCCAACACGCTTTCCAAGCGTGCGCCATAGGCCACTAGGCGAATCCTCCATGACGCGTGCCGCTGGCGTCTGGAACGCGCGGCGGCACCCGTCGATACTACCTGCCCGGGAGGATGCTCGATGCACCCGGGGTGTCGAGCAGTCCCGCGAGCGCCCGACGTGAGGGCGCCCCGAGCTTGGCGCGCGCCTGGTAGAGGTGCGACTCCACCGTCCGGACCGACAGGAACAGGCGCCCGGCGATCTCGCGGTTGCTCAACCCCTGGGCCGCGAGCACGCCGATCTCGAGCTCCCGTCGGGTCAGCATGCTCACGTCGAGGACGGGCGTGACCGTGGACGTCTCCGCCGCGGGGGCGCCGCGGTCGATGCGGGCCTGGATGCGCGCGAGGGTCGCCCGCGCCTCGGCGAGGGCGTGCCCGTGCTCGCCGCCCGCCAGCATGCGGAGGAGGTCCTCGCAGGCGGTGAGGGCCTGCTGGTGCAGGCCGGACTCCTCGAGCGTGCGCACGCCCTGCGCGACGAGCGCCGGGTCCGCCGTGCGGGATCCCTCCACCACCTCGGCCAGGCCGTGCAGCGCCGGGACGTCGGTGCGCTCCCGCACCAGGCGCGCGCCCTCGACGAGGCGGGCGTCCGTCGACCCGAGCGTCCACGCCCGGAACAGCATGCCCGCGCGGAGCGCGTGCGCCTCGCCGCTGAGGTCGCCCGCGTCGAGAAGGAGCGCGGCGGCCTCCTCCGGCCACCCGCGGGAGGCGAGGATCTCCACGCGCACCCCCTCGGCGAGCATGCGCTGGTACGGGTAGCGCGGGTCGGCGCGGTGCGCGATCTCCGTCGCGATGCGCTCGGCCTCCTCGGTGCGGCCGCGGAGGGCGAGCACGCGGGCGCGCTGCATCCCGATCCAGAGCCGCCAGGTGCCGATGTCCGGGCCGATGAGGCGGTCGTCGGCGAGGGCCAGCTCGGCCTCCGCGCGGTCGAGCCGACCGAGGTCGAGGGCGACGCCGCCCGTGATCGCGCCGAGGACGGGGATGAACCACTGCGCGTCCTGCGCGATGGCCGACTCCACCCACGCGTCCAGCTCCCGCTCGAGGTCGGGGAGGTCGAGGCGGCAGAGCCGGCGGCTGAACGCGCTCGCCGAGAGGAGCTCGAGGCGCGCCTCCTCGAGGAGGATGTCGTCGTAGGTGCCGCGGCGGTCGGAGCTGCGCGCCACGAGCCCGAGGCCCTCGTCGATGGCCTCGCCCAGCTCGGCGCCGCGACCCAGGTGGCCGAGCGCGAGGACGACCGCGCGCTGGGCGCGGAGGCGCACGAGCGTGTTCGACGTGAGCGCCGCCGCGTCGCGTGCCGCGGTGAGCGCGGCCTCCCACTCCATCAGCCCGAGCGACATCGCCGCGCCGATGACGGCGGCCTGGGCGCGCTCGTCGGGATGGGTGTCGGCGCCGCGCGCGACCTGGTCGAGCATCCGGTGGACGCGGTCGGTGCCCGGCATGGCGGCGTGCGTCGACAGCACGCGCCAGTGCAGCGCCTCGACGCGCTCGGACGGCGTGAGGGCCGTGGCGTCGAGCGCGTCGAGCAGCTCCATCGCCCGCGCCGGGTTGCCGAGCACGGTCAGCGCGCGACCGGTCTCGCACGCCGCGTAGGCGTCCGAGCCGCCCTGCCCGGCGATCTCCGCGAAGGCGAGCGCGTCGTGGGTCATGCCGACGTCGTTGGCCAGCCGCGAGGCGACCAGGTGCACGGCCGCGAGGGTGCCGGCGCCGAAGCGCTGGACGGCGTCGCGGCGGCCGTCGTCGGTGAGCGTGCGCGCGATCAGCAGGCTCTCCTTCGGGCTGAGCGGCACGCCGTGGGCGGCCTCCTGGAGCAGCATGCCGACGACGCGTCGGGTGAGGGCCTCCACGGCGTCCGGGTCGGTGCGGGCGAGCGCGGCCTCGGCCTCCAGCAGGTCGGCGCGGAGGATCCGGTCGCCGAGGCCCTGCACGCGCGCCAGGCCGCGTGCCCCGAGCACCCGCAGGATGGTCTCGCCGAAGAGGCGGGCGGCGCGCTGGTAGGGGACGCCGTCGAGGCGGGCGAGGAGCACGAGCGTGCTCCGCTCGTCGTCGTCGAGCATCGAGACGCGCGAGGAGACGAGGTCGAGGATCCGGGCCCTGGGCGCGTGCGGGCTGGGGAAGGCGTAGCCCGTGACGGTGCGCTCCGTGCCGTCCGACTCGAGCGCCTCGAAGGTCAGCTCGCGGACGAGGAACGGGCGGCCGCCGCTGCGGCGCTGGATCTGCACCCGCGTCGCCTGGTCGAGCGCCACCTGGCCCGCGATCGTGTCGATCATCGCGTCGACCTCGGCCGGGTCGAGCGGGGAGAGGTCGAGCCGCTCGGCGTAGCCGTTCCGCCAGAGGCCGAGGATCTCGTGGGCCGCCTGCGCCGTGCGCATGGCCTGGTCGCCACCGGTCTCGAGGTCACGCGCGCGGAGCTGGCGGGGATCGCCGCCGGTGTCGTCCACCGTCACGAGCAGCGTGCAGCGCTCGCTCGCGCGGGCGTCGGCGAGGGCGGCGCGCAGCTCGGGCGCCATGAGGTGCCCGTCGTCGATCACCACCACGGGTCGCGCCGCGGGGAGCGGGCGCGCCACGCGGATCCCGGGGACCTGGTCGACGACCCGGCGGAGGACGTCCGCGAGGTCCGGGGTGGAGGCGTGGGCGCGGATCACGGTGAGCCCGCTGCGCGTGAGCGCGTCCGCCACGCGGCCGGCCACGTGGCTGCGCCCCGAGCCGACGCTGCCGGTGACCACGACGCTCGTGCCCGCGGAGAGCCAGCGCTCGAGCGTCTCGAGATCCCGGGCCCGGCCGCCGCGGCCGGGAGGCGGGCTCTCGATGCGGCGGCTCGACCGGATGTAGGTGTGCGTCATCTGCTTCATGTGACCCCCGTCGCGTCAAAGCGGTGGTCCGCGCCGCATCCCCCGAGGCTGCGCGGTCCTTGTGGACCCATCTTGCGCGGAATGCGGGGTCCCAGCCAGGCGAACCGACGTTTACTGATCGGATGCGCCATGGAAATAAGTAGTCGGCACTGTGGGGGACACGATCCGACGCTCCTAGCGTGTGATCCATGTCCGGGCATGGGGATGCTCCGGACGGTGCGCTCCGGCGCACCATGCGCGCGATCAGCGGGAGGACGACGGCTTCGGGTGCCGTCGACCCGCGGCGTCGCGCGCGGCACGACCCGGGTGCCCCAGCAGCCCCGGAAGCGGATGACGGCCCCCTCCGGGGAGGAGGGGGCCGTCATCCGGATGCGCGTGGGTCGCGCGTCGTGCGGCGCCGCTAGTAGCGCAGCCCCGCGATGGCCTCGGCGACGGGCTCCTCGCCCGAGATCGCCTCGAACTGGACGCGGACGCCCGTGCCGTCGATGAGCGCGGTCGCGACGATCTCCGCGACGTCGGCGCGCGGGATGGTGCCGCGGCCCGTGGACGTGCCCACCTGGATCCGGCCGGTTCCGGCGTCGTCCGTGAGGCCGCCGGGGCGGACGATGGTCCAGTCGATGTCGCGGGCCCGGAGGTCGGCGTCCGCCTCGGACTTCGCGCGCTGGTAGATCTCGTAGGTGTCGTCGCTGTCCGGGTCGAAGCCGTCGACGGCCATGGCCGAGATCATGACGTAGCGCGTGACGCCCGCCTGCTCGGCGGCGTCGGCCAGCAGGATCGCGCCGTCGCGGTCGATGGTGAGCTTGCGCTCGGGACCGGAGTCCGGCCCGCCGCCGGCCGCGAAGACCACGGCGTCGGCGCCGCGGAGGGCATCGGCGACCTGGCCGACGTCGCTCTTCTCGAGGTCGAGCACGAGCGCCTCGGCGCCCGCGTCGGCGAGGTCGGACGCGTGGTCCGGGTTGCGGACGATGCCGACGGGCTGGTGGCCCGCATCGGCGAGGCGTCGTTCGAGCAGTCGGGCGATCTGGCCGTGTCCTCCGGCGATGATGATGCGCATGACGTCCACGCTACGCCCGGCGCGGTGACCGGCTCCTGGGCGCCGGCGCCCGCCCGACCGGCCTCCCGCGTCGGGTACACTCGGTGTCGGCTCCTCGCGTGGTGCCATCCAGGTGAACTCCCCCAGGGCGGAGACGCAGCAAGGGCAGCCGGGCTCTGGCAGGTGCGCGAGGGGTCTTCTCCTTTTAACACCCGCAGGTCTCCGTGCAGGCGACGCCCATAGGCTGGCCGTCATGGCTCGGAGCATCTACATCACGTCCGCCGAAGGGCACTCGGGCAAGTCGACGGTCGCGCTGGGAGTCCTCGACACCCTCACCCACCAGATCCAGCGCGTGGGCGTGTTCCGGCCGATCGCGCGCTCCATCGTGGAGCGCGACTACGTGCTCGAGGCGCTGCTCTCGCACGACGGCGTGGACCTCGACTACGACGAGTGCGTGGGCGTGACCTACGACGACGTGCACGCGGACCCCGAGGCCGCGCTCTCGCGCATCGTCGAGCGGTACAAGGCCGTCGAGGCGAAGTGCGACGCGGTCGTCATCGTCGGCAGCGACTACACCGACGTGGGCAGCCCCACCGAGCTGTCCTTCAACGCGCGCATCGCGGCGAACCTCGGCGCGCCCGTGCTCCTCGTGCTCACGGGCCGCCGCACGGACGACACCGGCGGCCGCAGCCCGGACGAGATGCGCCAGATCGCCGACCTCGCCATCCCCGAGCTGGTCACCGCCCACGCGGGCCTCCTCGGAGTGGTCGTGAACCGCGCGGATCCCGCCCAGCTGGACGCCATCACGGCCGCGATCCCCGCCGCCGTCCCCGCCTCCCTCCAGGCCAGGGCGCCGCACGTGCCCGTCTGGGCGATCCCGGAGGACGCGTTCCTCGTCGCCCCCACGGTCGCGGAGCTCCTCGACGCGGTCGACGGCACGCTCATGAAGGGCGACGCCGCGCTCCTCCGCCGCGAGGCGCTCGGCGTGGTCGTCTCCGCCATGTCGATGGAGAACGTGCTCGCCCGCCTCACCGAGGGCGCCATCGTCGTGATCCCCGGCGACCGCAGCGAGGTCCTCCTCGCCGTGCTCACGGCCCACGCCTCCGAGACCTTCCCCACGGTCGCGGGCATCGTGCTCAACGGCGGCTTCGCGCTGTCGCCCACCATCGAGACGCTCATCGCCGGGCTCGACGAGACCCTGCCGATCATCTCCACCGAGCTCGGCACCTACGAGACCGCGAAGCGCATCACGCAGACCCGCGGCCGGCTCTCGCCCGAGTCCGGGCGCAAGATGGACACGGCGCTCGCCGCGTTCGAGCAGCACGTCGACACGTCCCGGCTGCTGGAGCTCCTCGACGTCAGCCGCTCCGACGTGGTCACGCCGCTCATGTTCGAGTACGGCCTCATCGAGCGGGCGCGCACGGCGGGCAAGCGCATCGTCCTCCCCGAGGGCACCGACGACCGCGTGCTCCGCGCCGCCGGCACGATCCTCAGCCGCGGCATCGCCGACGTCACGATCCTCGGCGAGGAGATCGAGGTGCGCTCGCGCGCCATCGGCCTCGGCATCGACATCGGCCGCGCCACCGTGCTCAGCCCCTTCGACGCCGTGCTCCGCGAGCGCTTCGCCGAGGAGTACGTCAAGCTCCGGGCGCACAAGGGCATGGTGCTCGACATCGCGCGCGAGACCGTCACCGACGTCTCCTACTTCGGCACGATGATGGTGCAGCTCGGGCTCGCCGACGGCATGGTCTCCGGCGCCGCGCACACGACGGCGCACACCATCCGGCCGGGCTTCGAGATCATCAAGACCACCGAGGGCGTCTCCGTCGTCTCGTCCGTGTTCCTCATGGCGCTCGCCGACCGCGTGCTCGTCTACGGCGACTGCGCCGTGAACCCGGATCCCACGGCCGACCAGCTCGCCGACATCGCCATCTCGTCGGCCGAGACCGCCGCCCAGTTCGGCATCGAGCCGCGCATCGCGATGCTCTCCTACTCGACGGGGGAGTCCGGCGCCGGCGCCGACGTGGAGAAGGTGCGCCAGGCCACGGCGCGCGTGCGGGAGCTGCGCCCCGACCTCGCGGTCGAGGGCCCCATCCAGTACGACGCGGCGGCGGACGCGGCGGTCGCGGCCACGAAGATGCCCGACTCGCAGGTCGCCGGCCGTGCGACGGTGTTCATCTTCCCGGACCTCAACACGGGCAACAACACCTACAAGGCCGTGCAGCGCTCGGCCGGCGCGGTCGCCATCGGGCCCGTGCTGCAGGGGCTCCGGAAGCCCATCAACGACCTCTCGCGCGGCGCGCTCGTGCAGGACATCGTCAACACCGTCGCCATCACCGCCATCCAGGCCGAGGGGATCGAGGCGGGCTAGCCGCCCGTCCGTCCCGTCGTCCTTCCCCATCCGCGTCCCCCGTCAGGAGCCCGCCCGTGCCCGTCGTCCTCGTCGTCAACTCCGGATCGTCGTCCTTCAAGTACCAGCTCATCGAGATGGGCACGGAGTCCGTGCTCGCGTCCGGCCTCGTGGAGCGCATCGGCGAGGCGAGCGGATCCACCCGGCACAGGGCCGGCGGCGACTCGTGGGAGCGCGAGCTGCCCATCGCCGACCACACCGCGGGCTTCCAGGCGATGCTCGACGCGTTCGCGGAGCACGGCCCGTCGCTCGAGGAGGGGCCGCCCGTGGCGGTCGGCCATCGCGTCGTGCACGGCGGGGACGTGTTCGTCGAGCCCACCGTCGTCACCGACCGGGTGAAGGCCGACATCGACGACCTCTCCGCGCTCGCGCCGCTGCACAACCCGGGCGCGCTGCAGGGCATCGAGGCCGCGCAGGCGGCCTTCCCCGACGTGCCGCACGTGGCCGTCTTCGACACCGCGTTCCACCAGACGCTGCCGGCCGAGGCCTACACGTACGCGATCGACCGGGAGCTCGCGGCCGCGCACCGCATCCGCCGCTACGGCTTCCACGGCACGAGCCACAAGTTCGTCTCGGAGGCCGCCGCGCGCCTGCTCGGGAAGCCGCTGGAGGAGACGCGGATCATCGTGCTGCACCTCGGCAACGGCGCGTCCGCCGCGGCGGTGCAGGGCGGGCGCTCCATCGACACGTCCATGGGCCTCACGCCGCTCGAGGGGCTCGTCATGGGGACGCGCTCCGGCGACATCGACCCGGCGATCCTCTTCCACCTCGCCCGCCACACCGACCTCGGCCTCGACGACCTCGAGACGCTGCTCAACCGCGGGAGCGGGCTGCTCGGCCTCACCGGGCTCGGCGACATGCGCGACGTGCAGCGCGCCGCGGCCGACGGCGACGAGGCCGCGCAGACCGCGCTGGGGGTCTACCGGCATCGGATCCGCCACTACGTCGGCGCGTACGCGGCCCAGCTCGGCGGGGTCGACGCGGTCGTGTTCACGGCGGGCGTCGGCGAGAACAACCCGCTCGTGCGCCGGCGGTCGCTCGCGGGGCTCGAGTTCATGGGGATCGGGATCGACGACGACCGCAACGAGCTGATCAGCTCCGAGCCGCGCTTCGTGAGCCCCGAGGGGTCGCCCGTGGCCGTGCTCGTGATCCCCACCGACGAGGAGCTCGAGATCGCCCGGCAGTCGCTCGCGGCCACCGCGGGCTGACCGCCCGCCCCCTCCGCGCACGCCCCCGAGGCCCGCGATCCGACCGGATCGCGGGCCTCGCGTCGTGCTGCCCGCCGCCCGGATCAGTAGCGCCACTGGGACGCCTACTGATCTGAGCGCGTGGCCCCGACCGCGCAGACCAGTGCCCCGCAGTGTTGTCGGCCCCGCGACCGGATGCGAGCCTCAGACGACCGTGGGAGTGGTGGGGGCCGCCCCGCGGTGACGCACGGCTGTGCCCACGAGCGCAGCCGGCCATGCAATCGAGGGGAACGCACATGGCTCTACACATGCCCAGCCGCAGAAGCCGGCTGGCGACCGCGACGGCCTTCGGGCTCGCCGCGGCGATCGTCGCGTTCGGGGGCACCGCGCCCGCGAACGCCGCAGCGGGGGACACGGCGGAGGCCGAAGGCCGCTTCCTGACCCTGACGAATGTCCCGCAGGTGGTCGCCCTCGATGGCGCGTACACCTCCTACGGACCCGGCGACACCGCCGCGCAGGTGGAGAACGCGCCATTGGACGTGGACGTCCTGAACGGGCTCGCGGACGCGCAGCTCTCCGCCGGCGTCACGCTCGGATCCCTCCTCGACCTCGACCAGGCGGCCGCGGCCGGCGCGTTGCAGCAGTACGCGTCCGCGGGACCTGCCGGCGCCACGGGCGCGGCCGGAGCCGTCTCGGACAGCGGCGCCATCACGGCGGGCCAGGGCGGCGGACAGCAGACGGTCATCGACCTCGGCTCGACCATCGCCTGGGTCGGCGCGCAGGACGCCCTCTCCGACCTCTCGCTGCGCTTCGGCGCCATCTCCTCCACCGTCACGTCGACGGGGACGGGGACGCCGACCTCGGACTACGACATCGCGTCGGCCGAGGCCGTGCTCACGAGCCCGCTCGTGACGGAGATCGCCGCGCGTCTCGCCACCGCGGTGAACGGCATCGCGCCCGGCATCGCCGGCTCGGTGGACGTCTCGGCCGCCACGGGCCCGCTCCTCCAGGGCATCCTCGGGGAGAACGTGCTGACCTCGACCCTCCGGGTCGGGACCCCCACCGTGACCGCCACGGCGAACGTGAACACGGTCGCCGTCGTGCAGGCCGCGCTCGCCCAGCCCCTCACCAACGCGGACGGGACGGTCTCGATCGACGTGTCCGCCGGCACCATCACGGTGGACCTCGACCGGATCGAGGCCCTCAACGACCGCGCGCCCGGCACCTCGGTGCTGAGCTCGGCGCTCCTGGCGGGCGCCGTGGACTCGGCCATCACGAACATCTTCTCGGACGTGCTGCCGAACCGCCTGGCGAGCGCCCTGCGCGCCTCCACCACGGTGAACGTGGCGGTCACCGCCCCGCTCACGACGGGCGTCCTCAACGCGAACGCGGGAACGCTCGGCGTGGACGTCAACCTGTCGCTCGACCGCCTGCTCGGCGGCACGACGGGCACGGCGCCCACCATCAGCCTCGCGCGCACCGCGCTGCTCCCGCCGCTCAACGCGACGGTGGATCTCACGCTGCTCGCGCCGCTGTTCGACGAACTCGTCACCGCGCTCCTCGGCTCCAACGCCACCACCTCGCTGCTGCCGGCCATCGGCACCGCGCTGACCGGCGTCAGCACGGGGGTCATCACCACGCTGGCTCCCGCCTTCCCGGTCGTCGACCAGGTGGTGGGCCTCACGGTCAACGAGCAGTCGCCCGACTCCTTCGTCGACGCGGACGGCGTGGACGCCGGATCCTCCTCGGTGACCGCGCTGCGCATCACGCTCCTCGGAGACGGGCCGACCGTCGACCTGGCCCGCTCGACCGTGCGCGCCGTGCCCGCTCCCGTCGCCGACGACGTGACCATCGCGACGCCGACGCCGAACCAGGTGATCGAACTGCCCGCCGGGGAGACGACCGTCGTCGTCCCCGTCAGCGGCACCGCCGACCCGGACGCCGAGGTCACCCTGACCGTCGGCGGGCAGACGGTCGGACCGCAGCAGGTCGGCCCCGGCAACGCGTACACGCTCACCCCGCCGGCCCTCCCGGCCGGCACCTACACGGCGACCGTCACGCAGACGATCGGCGGCCAGGCCGCGGGCTCCGAGACGGTGACCTTCACCATCGCCGCGGCCGCCACCGACATCACGATCACGACGCCCACCGCGAACCAGCTCTTCCTGACCACCGCGACGGACCCGACGGTCGACGTGCCCGTGGAGGGCGCGGCGGACGTCCGTGCCTCGGTGACCGTGACCATCCCCGGCCAGACCGCGCAGACCGAGCTGGTCGGAGCGGACGGCCTCTACGACGTGGCGTTCGCCGACCTCCCGGTCGGGACCTACACGGCCACGGCCACCCAGTCGATCGACGGCGTGGCCCGCGGGACGGAGACGGTGACCTTCACGGTCGGCGCCCCCGCCGCCGCGGTGACCATCACGTCGCCGGGTGACGACGACCAGATCCTCAGCGCCGGCACCGTGCCGACGGCGGACGTCCCGGTGACGGGTGCGGCCGACCCGCGGGCGAGCGTCACGGTGACGATCCCCGGCCAGGACCCGCAGACCGAGCTCGTCGGCGACGACGGGACCTTCGACGTGGCGTTCGCCGACCTCCCGGTCGGCACCTACACGGCGACCGCGACCCAGACCATCGGCGGCGTCCCCGCGGGGACGGACACGGTGACATTCTCGGTCGTCGCACCCGCCGTCGCCGTGGTCATCGACGCCCCGACCGACGGGCAGGACTTCCTGGTCCCGGCCGGCGGCAACGAGGTGGACGTGACGGTGGACGGCAGCGCGGACCCGCGCGGCACCGTGCTCATCGCGGTGACGGGGCAGACCCCGATCACGCAGGTGGTCGGTGACGACGGCCGCTTCGAGGCGACGTTCCCGGGTCTCACGGCCGAGGGCTACACCGTCACCGTGGTGCAGAGCATCGGCGGCGTCGCCGCGGGCTCGGACTCGGCCGACTTCACCGTCTCCATCGCGGGCGTCGACCAGGTCGTCATCGTGACGCCGGGTGACGGCGACTTCTTCCCGCTGCCGGACGGGGACACCACCGTCACCGTCCCGGTGACGGGCACGGCCGACCCCGCGGCGACCGTCACCCTGACGGTCGGCGACGTGACGACGGATCCCGTGGACGTGGACGACGACGGCGACTTCACGCTGGCGACCCCCGCCCTGCCCTCGGGCACCTACACGGGCACCGTCACCCAGACGATCGACGGCGTCGCCGTCGGCACCGACACTGTGACCTTCACGATCGGCGTGCCGGTGGTCATCGAGTCGCCGTTCGACTTCCAGACCTTCCCGCTCACGGGCGGGGCGACCACCCGGGACGTGCCGATCTCGGGCACGGCCGACCCCCTGGGGACGGTGACGGTCTCCATCGTGGGGCTCGACCCGATCACCACCGAGGTGGACGCGGACGGGAACTACTCGGTGACGTTCTTCGGCCTGGAGCGCGGCACCTACGAGGCCATCGCGACGCAGACCATCGGCGGGGCTCCTGCCGGCGACGCGACGGTCGAGTTCGACGTCGGCGTGGACGGCGAGGAGGGCACCGACTCCGACCAGGCCGCTGCGGTCGACGTGGACGGTGACGGCGCCGACCTGGACGGCGGCGTGGACGCGGATGGCGGAACGGACGCCGCCGGGGTCGACGCGGACGGGTCCGTGGACGCAGCGGGCACGGACGTGACGGATGCCGCGGGCACGGACGCGACCGACGCCGCGGGCACGGATGCTGCTGGGACGGACGCGACGGACGCCGCTGCCGGTACTGACGGCACCGATGCCGCTGGCACGGATGCGACGGATGCCGCGGGTGCGGACGTGGCCGATGCCGCTGGTACGGACGCGACGGATGCTGCTGGCACGGACGTGGCCGATGCCGCTGGTACGGACGCGACCGACGCCGCTGGCACGGACGCGACGGATGCCGCTGGCACGGATGCGACCGATGCTGCTGGTACGGATGCGACCGATGCTGCTGGTACGGATGCCGCCGGCACGGATGCGACTGATGCTGCTGGTACGGATGCGACTGATGCCGCTGGCACGGACGCGACGGACGCTGCTGGTGCCGACGTGGCTGATGCTGCTGGCACGGATGCGACGGATGCTGCTGGCGCCGACGTGGCTGATGCTGCTGGCACGGATGCGACGGATGCTGCTGGTACGGATGCGACCGACGCTGCTGGCACGGACGCCACGGACGCTGCTGGTACGGATGCGACCGACGCTGCTGGCACGGACGCCACGGACGCCGCTGGCGCCGACGTGGCTGATGCCGCCGGCACGGACGCGACCGACGCTGCTGGCACGGACGCCACGGACGCCGCTGGCGCCGACGTGGCTGATGCCGCCGGCACGGACGCGACCGACGCTGCCGGCACGGACGTCGCCGACGCCGCTGGCACGGACGCGACGGACGCCGCTGGTACGGACGTGGCTGATGCCGCCGGCACGGATGCGACCGATGCCGCTGGCGCCGACGCGACGGACGCCGCTGGCGCCGACGCGACCGACGCCGCCGGCACCGACGCCGCCGACGCGACCGACGGATCCACCGACGGCGTCGATGGCCCCACCCGGGCTGTCGTCCGCTTCACGGAGATCGTGCGCGGGAGCGGGTCGATGCAGATGGTCGACGCCTCCGGCTTCCGTGCCGGTGAGACGCTCAACGCGACGGTGTTCTCCACGCCGAAGCCGCTGGCGCCGATGATCGCGGATGCCGCTGGACGTGCGACCTTCATGTTCGAGATCGGCCCGGACTTCGAGCTCGGGGACCACCGGGTCGAGGTCGTCGGGGTCGACTCGGGCATGGCGGAGGAGATGATCACGCGGTTCCGCGTGGTGGGATCCACCGTCCCGGCGGGCCAGCCCGGCACGCCGATCAACGGCGGCGGCTACGGCGGCGGCTTCGGCGGCGGGATCCTCCCGGTCACCGGCGGCGACGGCGACGGGATGCTGCTGCTCGGCGGCATCGCGCTCCTGATGATGCTGACCGGCGCCGGTGCCCTGCACCGAGGCCGCAGCCGACGGGCGTGATCCGCTCGAGCTGAATGCGAGGAGGGCGGGCGGTCCGGCGAGAGCCGGGCCGCCCGCCGGATCCGCTCCCGGGCCCTCCGCACGACCCGCACGCCACGCACGACCCGCACCACGAAGACCCACCCGACGCACCAGGGGGACGGCTCACGATGACCGACACGACCCACCACGACCCGGACGTCGACACCGACGCCGAGGTCGATGACGCCGTCCCCGACGCGGACGCCACCGCCACGCCGCCGACCTTGCCGACCGCGGATCCCGCCCCGCCCGGCCTCACGCGCGCCGCCCGCATCGGCACGGCGATCGCGGCCCTCGTCGTCGTGATCTACGTGGCCACCTCGATCCTCATGGTCGTCCCGCAGGACGGCGCCACCCGCGCCCTCACGGCCGCCGCGCGCCCCTACTTCAGCCAGCAGTGGAACGTGTTCGCCCCCTCGATCCAGAAGACGAACCGCTACCTCGAGATGCAGGCCCAGTGGCGCGACGACTCGGGCACCCTCGTGAAGAGCGACTGGGTGGACATCACCCGCGCCGAGTACGCGGCGGGGGAGGGCCGGATCCAGTCCTCGCGCACCGTGAAGCAGAGCGCCAACCTGCTCAAGGCCTACACGGAGCGGTTCCGGGGCCTCACGCCCGAGCAGCAGGTGATCGTGCAGGACACCTTCATCCGCCGCGCCGACACCGACTCGGGGTTCGCGGCCAAGACGGCCGTCTCCCTCATCGACCAGCTCTCCGCGCTCGACGAGGGCAGCCGCGGGCGCGTGATCACGATGCTCCGCGCGGACTACGTGCTCAAGGAGTTCACGACCTACTGGGCCACGGCGTGGTTCGGCCGCGACGTCGAGCGCGTGCGCTGGCGGGTGGCGACCGAGCGCCCGAACGACTTCGCCCATCGGTCCGACGACCAGCAGCAGTACGAGAGGACCACGCGCACCTTCGGGTGGCGCGAGGCCGACGACGTGATCGACCCCCAGGCGCTGAGCGTCTACCAGGGGATCGTGGAGAGGTACGGACGATGAGCGCGAAGACGAAGGAGCCCACGTCGACCACCCGGTCGGTGGCCGCCGGTTCGTGGGCCGGCCGCACGACGGCCGTCCCCTCGGCGCGCGCCGCCCGCGTCCGCCGTCTGCTGCAGGACCGCGAGCTCCTGACGGCGCTGCGCCAGCCGCGCGGCTGGCCCCGCGGCATCGCGACCTGGATGACCGAGCGCGAGCACGCCACCTTCAGCTTCGCCGCGCTCCGCATCACCCTCGGCGCCGTGATCCTCCTGGTGCTCGTCACCTGCTTCGCCGACCGCCACTACCTGTGGGGCGTCGGATCCCGCTTCATCGACCCCGAGGCGTCCCGCCGCGGCTGGCTCCCGATCTTCACCGGCCTCTTCTCCAAGACCGACGCGACGCTCTTCGACCTGGCGTACCTCGTGCTCGTGGTGCTCGCCGCGCTGTTCACGCTCGGCTGGCGCACGCGCATCGTGACCCCGTTCCTCCTCCTGTTCTGGATCGGCCTGTCCACCAACAGCACGCTGCTCACCAACGGCGGCGACACCGTCCTGCGCCTCACCCTCTTCTTCGTGCTCTTCGCCGACCTGTCCCGCCACCTGTCGCTGGACGCGGTCCGGCGCCGCCGCGCGCTCGAGGCGGCCGAGGCGGGGATCGTGCGCCGGCGACCGGCGCGCCACGTCGAGGCGGCGCGGACGCTCGTTGACCGGATCCCGCGGCTCGTGCGCGTGCTCCTGCACAACACCGCGCTGGTGCTCTGCGGGTACCAGATCATGCTCGTGTACGTGAACTCCGCGATCCTCAAGCTGCAGGGGCCGGAGTGGCGCGACGGATCCGCCACCTACTACTCGCTGGTGATCGACGGCTACCGGCCCTGGCCGTGGCTGAGCGACCTGCTCGCGCAGGCGACCGTGGGCGTGGTGCTCGCGAGCTTCGTCGCGGTCGCCTTCCAGGGCCTGTTCCCGCTGCTGATCCTGTGGCGGCCGACCCGCGTCGTCGCGCTCCTGGTCATCACGGGCATGCACGTGATGATCGGGATCCTGCTGGGCCTCTGGCCGTTCTCGCTCGCGATGATCGCGCTCGACTTCCTCTTCGTCCGCGACGCCACCTGGCGTGAGGGGCTGGCGCTCGCCCGCCGCGTCCGCGCCGAGGCGCCGGGGCGGCTCCGCGCGCTGCGGGAGCGCCGCTCCTCCCCAGCCGCGCCCGCCGAGGTCCCCGCCGAGACCTGATGCCGGCGGCCGGACGGTCGGGGGTGCCCGGTATCCTCAGGACCGTGGTCACCGCCCTGTATCGCCGTTATCGGCCAGAGAACTTCGCCGAGCTCATCGGCCAGACGCAGGTGACGGATCCGCTGCGCACCGCGCTCCGCACCAACCGCGTCAACCACGCGTACCTGTTCAGCGGCCCGCGCGGCTGCGGCAAGACCACGTCGGCCCGCATCCTGGCGCGCTGCCTCAACTGCGCCGAGGGCCCCACCGACACCCCGTGCGGCGTGTGCCCCAGCTGCGTCGAGCTCAGCCGCGACGGCAGCGGATCCCTCGACGTGGTCGAGATCGATGCCGCGAGCCACAACGGCGTCGACGACGCGCGCGACATCCGCGAGCGCGCGGTGTTCGCCCCCGCGCGGGACCGCTACAAGATCTTCATCCTCGACGAGGCGCACATGGTCACGCCGCAGGGGTTCAACGCGCTGCTCAAGATCGTGGAGGAGCCGCCGGAGCACGTGAAGTTCATCTTCGCCACCACGGAGCCGGACAAGGTCATCGGCACCATCCGCTCCCGCACGCACCACTACCCGTTCCGGCTCGTGCCGCCCGCGCAGATGCTCGACTACGTGGAGCACCTGTCCCGCGAGGAGAGCGTGCAGGTGGCGCCCGGCGTCCTGCCGCTCGTGGTGCGCGCCGGCGGCGGATCCGTGCGCGACACCCTCTCCCTGCTCGACCAGCTCATCGCCGGCTCGGAGGACGAGAGCGTGGAGTACGAGCGCGCGGTGGCGCTGCTCGGCTACACGCACGCGGCGCTGCTCGACGAGGTCATCGACGCGGTCGCCCGGCACGACGCGGCAGGCGCCTTCGCGGGCGTGGACCGGGTCATCCAGACCGGTCAGGATCCGCGTCGCTTCGTGGAGGACCTCCTCGAGCGCCTGCGCGACCTCATCATCGTGGGCGCCACGTCGGCGGAGGGCTCTGCCGCCGTCCTCCGCGGCACCCCGGCGGACGAGCTCGAGCGCATGCGCGCCCAGGCCGTGGCCTTCGGCGCCGTCGAGCTGTCCCGCGCCGCCGACGTCGTCAACGCCGCCCTCACCGAGATGACGGGCGCCACCTCGCCGCGCCTCCACCTCGAGCTGCTGGTCGCTCGCGTGCTCGTGCCCGCGAGCGACGACACGCATCGCGGCGCCCTGGCCCGGGTCGAGCGCCTCGAGCGCCGGGTCGGCGTCGCGGATGCGGGAGCGGATCCGGCGCCTGCGCCGCCCGCGACCGTCGCCGCTCCCGCTCCCGCCGTCATCGCGGCTCCCGCTGCCGCACCGGCATCGGCCGCGGCTCCCGATCCGGCCCCTGTCGCGCCGCCGACGGAGACCGCCGCGCCCGCCTCGGCGCCGGATGCGTCCGCTCCCGTCCCGCCCTCGTCGTCGGGGACGAGCGCCGCCCCCGCTGAGGCGCCCGCGGCGGCCGCGCCGCCCGCGCCCGTGGGCCCGGTCACCTTCGAGCAGCTCCGTGATTCCTGGCCGTCGGTCGTCGAGGCCGTCGAGAAGGCCAAGCGCAGCGCCTGGCTCGTCGCCGTCACCGCCACGCCGCGCGCCCTCGTGGAGGACGTGCTCACGCTGTCCTTCGTCAGCGCGAACGACGCGGAGAGGTTCAAGGAGCGCGGCGCTCCGGGACAGGGCGTCAGCGACATCCTGCGCACCGCCATCCTCGACGTCCTCGGCATCCGCGTGAAGTTCATCGCCCGCGTCGAGCCGCACGGCGGTTCCGCGGCTCCCGCGGGCACCGCGGCCCCGACCGGCGGCGGATCCGCGTCGCCGGCGCCCGACGCCGCGGATTCGCCGGCACCCCGCGCGACGTCGGCAGCCCCGCGCGCGACGGTCGAGACAGCCGCCGCGTCGCCCGGCCCCGCGGCCCCGGCGTCGGCCCCGTCCGCGCAGTCGGCTGCGCCTACGACGCCCGTCCCGTCCGCGAAGCAGGCTGCGCCCGCGACGTCCGCTCCGTCCGGGAAGCCGACCACCACCGCGAAGACCACCCCGGCCGGTGGCGGATGGGCCACGGTGGCCATCCCCACGTCCGACCCCGGCGCGTCCGACGCTCCCGCGGTGCGCGCGCCCGCCTCCCGTCCCGAGCGTCCCGCGCCCGCCGCTGCCGCGCCCGCCGCTGCCGCGCCCGCCGCTGCCGCGCCCGCCACGGTCGCCCCGGCGGCACCGGTCGACGCCCCGCGCGCGTCGGCCTCGAGCGCGCCCGCCCGCGGATCGTCGGTCGTGCCCGACGCGCACGTCCCCGACTTCGAGGAGCCCGAGCCCGACGAGTTCGGCCCCGCCGAGCCCGGCTGGGCCACGGGCGGCGCGGCGCCCGACTCGGCACCGCCCGTCGCCCGATCCGTCCCCGCGCAGCGACCCCCCGCGTCCGCGCCGCGGTCGGCCGCTGCCGCCGGCGCCCCGGCCGCTGCCGCCCCGGCCGCGCCTCCCGCTGCCTCACCGCAGCGCTACGGCGAGTCCGTCGTCCGCGAGATCCTGCAGGCGAGCTTCATCGAGGAGAAGCCCGTCGAGCGCAAGGCCCGCCCCACCATCCGCCCCACAGGTCAGGACTAGCGCCGCATGTACGAGGGAATCGTCCAGGAGCTGATCGACGAGCTCGGCCGCCTGCCGGGCATCGGCCCGAAGTCCGCCCAGCGCATCGCGTTCCACATCCTCCAGACCGAGACGTTCGACGTCTCCCGGCTGGCCGAGGTGCTCACGGTCGTCCGCGACAAGGTGCGATTCTGCGCCATCTGCGGCAACGTCAGCGAGGAGGAGACCTGCGGCATCTGCCGGGATCCCCGTCGCAGCCCCGCCACCATCTGCGTGGTCGAGGAGGCGAAGGACGTCGTCGCCATCGAGCGCACGCGCGAGTTCCGCGGGCTCTACCATGTGCTCGGCGGGGCCATCAGCCCCATCGACGGCATCGGACCGGACGACCTCCGCATCCGCCAGCTCATGCAGCGCCTCGCCGACGCCACGGTCACCGAGGTCATCATCGCCACCGACCCGAACCTGGAGGGCGAGGCGACCGCCACCTACCTCTCGCGGCTGCTCTCCACCTTCGACATCCGGGTCACGCGCCTCGCCTCCGGCCTCCCGGTCGGCGGCGACCTCGAGTACGCCGACGAGGTCACCCTCGGCCGCGCCTTCGAGGGCCGGCGACTCGTGGGGGAGTGACCGCACGCCCCTTCGTCATGCGGCGGATCCGCGGAGGCCGCCCCCATATGATCGTGAGCCGGGCCGCCCGCGCCCACCCGAACCCCAGGAGTCGCCCGTGAGCCTCATCGTGCAGAAGTTCGGCGGATCGTCGGTGGCCGATGCCGAGAGCATCAAGCGCGTCGCGAAGCGCATCGTCGCCACGCGCAAGGCCGGCAACGACGTGGTCGTCGCCGTCTCCGCCATGGGCGACTCCACGGACGAGCTGCTCGATCTCGCGCACGAGGTCACCCCCATCCCCGCGCCGCGCGAGCTGGACATGCTCCTCACCGCGGGCGAGCGCATCTCCATGGCGCTGCTCGCCATGGCCATCAAGAGCATGGGCTACGACGCCCGCTCGTTCACGGGCAGCCAGGCCGGCATGATCACCGACGCGCAGCACGGCGCCGCCCGCATCGTCGACGTCACCCCCGGCCGGGTCCGCGACGCACTCGGCGAGGGCGCCATCGCCATCGTCGCCGGCTTCCAGGGCTTCAACCGCGGCACGGGCGACATCACCACGCTCGGCCGCGGCGGATCCGACACCACGGCGGTCGCGCTCGCCGCGGCCCTCGGCGCCGACGTCTGCGAGATCTACACGGACGTCGACGGCATCTTCACGGCCGACCCGCGCGTCGTGCCGCTCGCCCGCAAGATCGACCGGATCACGAGCGAGGAGATGCTCGAGCTCGCGGCCTCCGGCGCGAAGGTCCTCTACATCCGCGCCGTCGAGTACGCCCGCCGGCACGGCGTCCTGCTGCACGTCCGCTCCTCGTTCACGCACAACGAGGGCACCATCGTCTACAACCCCACGGATGGAGAGAATGTGGAAGAGCCCGTCATCGTCGGCGTCGCCGCCGACCTCAGCGAGGCCAAGGTCACGGTGGTCGGCGTCCCCGACGTGCCGGGCAAGGCCGCGCAGATCTTCACCATCGTCGCCAAGACCGGCGCGAACATCGACATGATCGTGCAGAACGTGTCGGCCGCCGCCACGAGCCTCACCGACATCTCGTTCACGCTCCCGAAGTCGGACGCGCAGCGGGTCCTCACGGTGCTCGCCGCCGAGAAGGACGAGGTCGGGTTCACCGGCCTCCAGCACGACGACCAGATCGGCAAGCTCGCGCTCGTCGGCGCCGGCATGCGCACCAACGCGGGCGTCTCGGCGCAGCTGTTCACCGCGCTGTCGGAGGCCGGCATCAACATCGAGATGATCTCCACCAGCGAGATCCGCATCTCGGTCGTCACGCGCGCCGACACCATCGACGAGGCCGTGCGCGTCGTCCACCACGCCTTCGGGCTCGACGCGGACGACGTCGCCGTCGTCCACGCCGGCACCGGCCGCTGACCCGCACCCGCCCGACCCGCACGCCCGCGCACGCCCGCGCACCGCAGGAGGAGACACCCGTGACCGACACCGCACCCGCCGGACCCGCCGCCCCCGTCCCGGAGACCCCCGGCCTCCGCGTCGGCGTCGTCGGCGCCACCGGCCAGGTCGGCGCGGTCATGCGCCGCCTGCTCGAGGAGCGCGCGTTCCCCGTCGCCGAGATCCGCTTCTTCGCCTCGGCCCGCTCGGCCGGCACGACGCTGCCGTTCGCCGGCCGCGACGTCGTCGTGGAGGACGCGGCGACCGCCGATCCCACGGGCCTCGACATCGCGCTCTTCTCCGCGGGCGCCACCACCTCGCGCGCGCAGGCGCCCCGCTTCGCCGAGGCGGGCGTGCTCGTGATCGACAACTCCAGCGCTTGGCGCATGGACCCCGAGGTGCCGCTCGTCGTCTCCGAGGTCAACCCGGAGGCCATCGACGACGCCCGCCGCGGCATCATCGCGAACCCGAACTGCACCACCATGGCCGCGATGCCCGTGCTCAAGGTGCTGCACGAGGAGGCCGGGCTCACCCGCCTGGTCGTCAGCACCTACCAGGCCGTCTCCGGGTCCGGCCTCGTCGGCGCGGAGGAGCTCGCGGGCCAGGCCGAGGCCGCCGTCGCCGCGGGCCCCGAGGCGCTCCGCCGCCTCGTCCACGACGGTCGCGCCGTCGCGCTCCCCGAGCCCGCCGTGTACCAGCGCCCCATCGCGTTCGACGTGATCCCGCTCGCCGGCAGCATCGTCGACGACGGCCTCTTCGAGACCGACGAGGAGAAGAAGCTCCGCAACGAGAGCCGCAAGATCCTCGGGCTGCCGGACCTCCTCGTGAGCGGAACGTGCGTCCGCGTGCCCGTGTTCACGGGCCACTCGCTGTCGGTCAACGCCGAGTTCGCGTCGCCCCTGAGCGTCGCGCGCGCCATCGAGCTGCTGTCCACCGCGCCGGGCGTCGAGCTGTCCGACATCCCCACGCCGCTCCAGGCCGCGGGCACCGACCCCAGCTACGTCGGCCGGATCCGCGCCGACGAGGGCGCGCCGGATGGCCGCGGCCTCGCCCTGTTCATCAGCAACGACAACCTCCGCAAGGGCGCCGCGCTCAACGCCGTGCAGATCGCCGAGGTCGTCGCGGCCCGCCGCTGATCCCTCCCCCGTGGCGTTCGTGAGGGTGGCCGTACCACCGACGGCCGTCCCGGAGGGGCGCGGGAGGGCGGGCGTACACTGATCCGGTGAGCGATACAGCGGAACCGGTAGACGTCGTCCTCGTCGGCGGGGGCATCATGAGCGCGACGCTCGGCAGCCTCATCAAGCAGCTCGAGCCCGACTGGACCATCCAGATCTTCGAGCGCCTCGGCGAGGTCGCCATGGAGTCGAGCAACCCGTGGAACAACGCGGGCACGGGCCACGCCGCCCTCTGCGAGCTCAACTACACGCCGGAGAAGGACGGGAAGATCGAGATCGGGTCCGCCACCCGCATCAACGAGCAGTTCCAGCTCTCCCGCCAGTTCTGGGCCCACCTCGTCACGGCGGGCGCTGTGCCGGAGCCCAAGGAGTTCATCAACCCCACTCCGCACATGACCTTCGTGCGCGGCACGGAGAACGCCGCGTACCTGCGCCGTCGCTTCGACGCGATGCGCGCCCACCCGCTCTTCGAGGCGATGGAGTACTCGGAGGACCCGGCGGTCATCCACTCCTGGGCCCCGCTCCTCGTGCTCCAGCGCGAGAAGGACGAGGTCATCGCGGCCACGCGCTTCGAGGGCGGCACCGACGTCGACTTCGGCGCGCTCACCAACAAGCTCATCGACTACCTGACGGAGCACGGCGCGGCCCTCCACCTCAACCACGAGGTCCGCGGCCTGTCGAAGAACCCCGACGGCACCTGGCACCTCCGCATCCGCAACGACGTCGGCCGCTCGACCGTGGAGGTGGACGCCAAGTTCGTCTTCATCGGCGCGGGTGGCGGTGCGCTGCACCTGCTGCAGAAGTCCGGCATCCCCGAGATCAAGGGCTTCGGCGGGTTCCCCATCAGCGGCGAGTGGTTCCGCACCGACGATCCCGAGATCGTCGCCAAGCACCGGGCGAAGGTCTACGGGAAGGCCGCCATCGGCTCCCCGCCCATGTCCGTGCCGCACCTCGACACGCGCGTCGTCGGCGGCGAGACCTCGCTCCTCTTCGGGCCCTACGCCGGCTTCAGCCCGCGCTTCCTCAAGAAGGGCTCCCTGCTCGACCTGTTCACGTCGATCCGGCCGCACAACATCATCCCGATGCTGGCCGTCGCGAAGGACAACCTGAGCCTCATCAAGTACCTCGTCAGCCAGCTCATCGCCTCGAAGGAGACGAAGTTCGACGCGCTCCGCGAGTTCATGCCCACGGCCGACCCGAAGGACTGGTACCAGGTCACCGCGGGCCAGCGCGTCCAGGTCATGAAGAAGGACGCGCAGAAGGGCGGGGTCCTGCAGTTCGGCACCGAGGTCGTCGCGGCGTCCGACGGGAGCATCGCCGGCCTCCTCGGCGCGTCGCCCGGTGCGTCCACGGCGGTCCCGATCATGCTCGACGTCCTCGAGCGCTGCTTCCCCGACCGCATCGACGGATGGAAGAAGCCGCTCCGGCGCATGATCCCGAACTACGGCACCCTCGTGGCGTCCGACCCCAAGAAGACCCCGAAGATCATCCAGGAGACCGCAGAGGTCCTCGAGCTCCAGCTCTGACGCGGACGGGCGGCCGAGGCCGCCCGGTCGCGCTCCATTCGAAACCGTGTTCGAATGGGCGCATGAGATGGAGCGCGCAGAGGCTGTCCGACGCGAGCGCGGACGCGCTGCCCGGGCTCGCCCGCCTGAGCAACCTCGTGCAGAGCGTGCGCACCCCGGAGTTCCAGGGCGTGACGTTCCACGAGGTGCTCGCCAAGTCGGCCCTCAACCGCGTGCCGGGGGAGTCGAAGGTCATGCCGTACGGCTGGACCATCAATCCCTACCGCGGATGCACGCACGCCTGCGTCTACTGCTTCGCGCGGCCCACGCACGAGTACCTCGACCTCGACGGGGGCCGCGACTTCGACGACCAGATCATCGTGAAGGTCAACGTCGCCGAGGTGCTGGCGCGCGAGCTGGCGAAGCCCACGTGGACGCACGACGCGGTGGCGCTCGGCACCAACACGGATCCCTACCAGCGCGCCGAGGGTCGGTACGCGCTCATGCCCGGCATCATCGCGGCGCTCGCGTCGTCGGGCACGCCCCTGTCGATCCTCACCAAGGGCACGCTCCTGCGCCGCGACCTCCCGCTGCTGGCCGAGGCGGCCACGAGCGTCCCGGTGGACCTCGCGATGAGCATCGCCGTGCTCGACGACGAGCTGCAGCAGTCGGTGGAGCCCGGCACGCCCACGACCGCGGCGCGCCTCGCGACGGTCACGGCCATCCGCGAGGCGGGCATGGACTGCACCGTGTTCATGATGCCGATCCTCCCGATGCTCACGGACTCCGTCGAGCACCTCGAGCACGCGCTCACCCGCATCCGGGAGGCCGGCGGTACGCGCGTCCTCTACTCCGCGCTCTACCTGAAGCCCGGCGTGAAGGAGTGGTACCTCCAGTGGCTCGAGCGCGAGCGACCGGATCTCGTGGGCCGCTACCTCGACCTCTACGCGCGCGGTGCGTACGCCCCGCAGGCCTACCGGTCGTGGCTGAAGGCGCGCATGGACCCGCTGGTGCGCCGCCACGGGCTCGGCGGTGGTCGGGTGGACCCCCGCACCGGCGGGGTCCTGTCGCGCGCCGACCTGCCCGGCCTCGACGGAGCCCGCGCGCCGATCGGCGGCCGGCCGCGTCCCGGGTGGAGCCAGGAGGGCGCGGACAGCCGTGCGACCACGGCTCGCGGTCGCGGCAGCTGGACGCAGGCGCCGACTCCCGGGCCGCTGGTCGCGGCCGCCCTGCCGGCGGCGACCGCGACGCAGGCCACCCTGTTCTGACGACGGGGGCGCGGACGTGTCCACCCACGCCCCCGTGCGACGCGCCGACGCGCCCCCTGGCTATGGTTCTGAGATGACCAGCGCGCGCGACCCCGGGGCGGGCGCGCGCGACGCCTCCCGACGGTCGTCGCCGCAGCCCGCGCGCGTCGGCGTGCTCATGGGCCACGAGTCCGCGCTGGACGAGGTCTGCGCGATCCTCCGCCGCCTGGCTCCCGAGATCGACGTCGTGGTCAGCACGACCGGCTGGCTCCAGCTGGTGCGCTCGCCGCGCTTCCCGACGGACGTCGTGGTCGTCGACTACGACCTCGCCGACGCGGTCAGCCTCGAGGGCCGCATCCGCTCCTGTCGTGCGGCCGGAGCGGCCGTCGTGGTGCTGTCGCGGTCGGGCGCGGACGGCGTTCGCCGTCGCGTGGTCGAGGCCGGTGCCGCGGCGCTGCTGGCCGGGCCCGTGCCCGCGGCGGACATCGTGGCCGCTGTCCGCGCGGTCGCGGCCGGCGCGCGATCCGCGCGGAGGCGGGACGACGACACGACGCGCGAGGAGGAGGGGCGCGCGGCGCACGCCTTCGCGAGCCCGCGCCTCAGCCAGGGCGAGGAGCAGGCCCTCCGCCTCTACGTGACCGGCCGGTCGACGCAGGCCGTGGCGACGGCGATGAACGTGCAGTACGAGACCGCGAAGACCTACCTCCGTCGCGTCCGGGCGAAGTACCGCCTCGTCGGGAGGATCGCGGGTCGTCGGACCGACCTGATCGATCGCGCCACCGAGGACGGCTACCTTCGGTAGATGGCCAAGCTCTACTTCCGTTTCGGTGCGATGAACAGCGGCAAGAGCACCTCGATGCTCCAGGCCGCCTACAACTACGAGGAGCGCGGGCAGCACGTGCTGCTCACGAAGCCCGTGATCGACACCAAGGGCGACCGCGACATCGTGTCCCGTCTCGGTGTCCGTCGTCCGGTGGACTTCCTGCTCGAGCCGGACGCCGACGTCTGGCAGGAGTTCGGGATCCACCGCGAGCGCGTGCTGCAGGAGAAGGGCGGCCCGACGGCGTGCCTCCTCGTCGACGAGGCGCAGTTCCTCCGCGAGTCGCAGGTGGACGACCTGCTCCGGATCGCGATCCTGCAGGACGTCCCGGTCATCGCCTACGGGATCCGCACCGACTTCCAGACGGTGGCGTTCCCGGGCAGTCGTCGGCTGCTGGAGATCGCGCACAGCCTGGAGGAGATGAAGACCATCTGCCGCTGCGGCCGCAAGGCCGTCTTCAACGCGCGCCAGGTCGGCGAGCGCTTCATCTTCGCCGGGGACCAGGTCGCCATCGACGGCGAGGACGTCACGTACATGTCGCTCTGCGGCGCCTGCTACCTCGCGGAGAGCGGGGGAGTGCTGACGAGCGGGCGGCCCGTGGAGGCGTCCGCGTCGGCGTTCGGCTACCCGGCCGGGCCCGACGCCGATTTCGCCTGACCGGGCCGAGGGGCACGGGGTCGCCCCTGTCGTCAGTCGCGCAGGAAGCGGAGGCCGTAGGCGGTGAGCGCCCCCGTGACCAGCAGGGTGGCGACCGGCACGAGGGCGACGCAGACGTCGGGCATGGGCGGGCGGACCTCGTCTCCGGGTGGGCGGTGCGCGTCGGGCAGGTGGGTGGTCTGACCGCTCATCAACGCTAGACCGATCGCCGTGCCGAGCGGCCGCCCCAGATGCTGGGGCGTCATCCGCGGGGCGTCATTCCCCGCACCGGGGAACCGGACCCGGTCCGCGGCTGTGGGAGCATGGGGCTCGGGCGCCGCTGGGGGGCGCTCCATCGACGAGGGGGATCGCCTGTGGAACTGCGTGAATACATCCGGATCCTGCGACGTTCGTGGGTCCTCATCCTGCTGGTGCTGCTGCTCGGCGTGGGGGCCGCAGCCGGCTACTCGCTCGTGCAGACGCCCGAGTACCGGGCATCGTCCAAGGTGTTCGTCTCGACGCAGTCGGCCGGCACCGTGCAGGACCTGAGCCAGGGCAGCACGTTCACGCAGCAGGCGGTCAAGAGCTACGCCGACGTGGTGGCGACGCCCGTGGTGCTCGAGCCGGTCATCGCCCAGCTGGGGCTCGACGCGACGGCCGAGTCGCTGGCGCCGAAGATCACCGCGACCGCGGCGGCCGACACCGTCATCATCCAGATCTCCGTCGAGGACGAGCAGGCCGAGGCGGCCGCCACCATCGCCAACGCGGTGGCGAAGAGCTTCACCGACGTCGTCGCCGAGCTGACGCCGCTCGACGCGAACGGGCAGCCGCAGGTGAAGATCACCACCCTGCAGGAGGCCCGCATCCCGGCGTCGCCCGTGTCCCCGCAGATCCCGCTGAACCTCGCGCTGGGCGGGCTCATCGGGCTCGCGCTCGGCGTCGCCGCCGCCGTGCTGCGGGCGACGCTCGACACGCGCATCCGCGGGGAGCGCGACCTGCGCCTCGTCACCCACGCGCCCATCCTCGGCGGCATCGCCTTCGACCCGAAGGCCAAGGAACGGCCGCTCATCGTGCAGTCGGATCCGCGCAGTCCGCGCGCCGAGTCCTTCCGGAGCCTGCGCACGAACCTGCAGTTCCTCGACTTCGGCGGTCGCGCGCGGAGCTTCGTCATCACGAGCGCGGTCGAGTCGGAGGGCAAGTCGACCACCAGCGCCAACCTCGCCATCGCCCTGAGCGACGCGGGCGCACGGGTCGCGGTCATCGACGCCGACCTGCGCCGACCCAAGCTCGCGTCCTACCTCGGGCTCGAGGGCGCCGTCGGTCTCACCGACGTGCTCATCGGCCGCGCGGAGCTCAAGGACGTGCTGCAGCCGTGGGGCAACCGCAACATGTTCGTGCTGCCGGCCGGGCAGATCCCGCCGAACCCGAGCGAGCTGCTCGGATCGCGCACCATGGTCACGCTCCTCAAGGAGCTGGAGGCGGAGTTCGACACGGTGCTCATCGACGCGCCGCCGCTGCTCCCCGTCACCGACAGCGCCGTGCTGTCGAAGAGCGCGGGTGGCGCGATCCTCGTGGTGTCGTCCGGACGCGCCCACCGGGGCCAGGTGCACGCGGCCATCGAGTCGCTGAACAGCGTCGGCGCCGAGGTCCTGGGCGTGGTGCTGACGATGCTCCCGACCAAGGGCCCGGACGCGTACGGGTACGGCCAGTACGGCTACTCGTACGTGCGCCCCGAAAGCGCAGACACCACGAGCCCCGCCGCTCCCTGACCGGCCGCCGGTCCGTGTCGTCGCGGCTGCCCGGGCCGGGGCCTGTACGATCCGGGTGACACCACCGCTCGACCCGCATCTCCCGTTGCGCGGACCGGGGGCCGTGCTCCACCGGAGGAGCGGGTCTCGGCTCGTCCCGGGGCGTGGGCCGGTCCCGGCCGCCCGCGAGGGTGGGCGGCCCGCGCGCCGCACGATGCCAGCCACACCGGGAGACACCATGTCGGCTCACGCCGAGGCGCCATCGCGCCACCTGCCACGACGCCCGTCCGCCCACCGCGCCCCTCGACCCGCGGGAGCCTCGCGTGGCTAGGCCGGCACCCGACGGCCGCAAGCCGATGGCCGTCACGGGACGCGCACGGCGTCGTCGTCCGTCGCTGGGTCGCCTCATCCCCGGCATCGGCGTGACCGGGGTGGTCGCCTTCCTCGTCATCGACCTGATCCTCGTCTCGGCCGCGGTCACCCGCACCGGCGGCGGATCGACCGAGGCCGGCACGGCGGCCCCCGCGCCGTCGGCCACCAGCACCAGCACCGGCACCAGCGCCGACGCCGCCGCGACCCCCACGCCCTCCCCGAGCGCCGCGCCGACCGCGACGGTGGCGGCCCCGACGGTCTTCCTCGCCGCGGGGAACGCCGAGGTCGCCTGGCGCACCACGGGCGGCTCCTGCACGGGCGAGCCCGCCCGGATCCAGACCACCATCGACGAAGGACGCACCTGGGACACCCGCTCCACGGGCTCATTCGACGCGCGCAGGATCCTCGCGCTCCAGGTGGAGAGCCCGGACGTCGGCAGCATCGTCGCCGACGTGACCGCGGCGTGCACCCGCACGACGCTCCAGAGCTTCACGGGTGGCGAGTTCTGGCGCGATGCGCCGGCGCTCACGGCGACGACGGCGTACGTCGATCCGGCGAAGCCCGCCACCGTGCAGCTCGTCCAGGGCCCCCGGGACGCTCCCTGCGACGACGCCGTCCAGGTCGTCGACAGCGGTCAGGCCGCCGCGGTGCTCTGCGGCTCGGGCGCGCTGCACGTCCGCTCGGGCAGCGGCGACTTCCGACGGGTCGACGCCCCGGGCGTCCTCGCGCTCGCCCTCGGCGCGGACGGCATCCTCACCGCCGGCACGGCCGGATCCTGCGCGGGCACGAGCGTGGGCCGCATCGTCCCCGCCTCGGGTGCCGTGAGCGTCCTCGGCTGCGCGGCCGCGGTGCCCACCAGCGGTTCCGTCGCCATCTCGGCCGCGGGCCGCGACGTCTGGCTCCTGACCGGCGACGCCGTCAGCATCTCCACCGACGGCGGGACCACCTGGTGACCTCCGCGACCGCCGTCGCGCAGCCGCCGCGGAGGCGCCGGCGCCGTGCGCGGCGCCCCTGGACGCGCCGTCGCGTCCTCGTCGTCGCCGGCGCCGCGATCGCCGTCGTCCTCGTCCTCTGGATCGCGTGGGTCGCCGCCCGCGCCCTCCTCGCCCGTGGCGAGCTCGAGCAGGCGGTGCCGCTCGCGTCCTCCGTCCAGCGCGACCTCCTCGCCGGCGACTCGGCGGGAGCCTCCGCGAACGTCGCGCAGCTGCGCGACCACTCCGCGCGCGCGGTGTCGCTCACGGGCGATCCGGTCTGGGCCGTCACCGAGCACGTGCCGTTCGTGGGTCCGAACCTGCGCGCGTTCCGGGAGATCTCCGGGATCGTCGACCGCATCGGCGGGGACGCGTTGCAGCCCGTGGTCGGCATCGCCGGCACGATCGACGTCGCGAGCCTCACGCCGAAGGACGGGAAGCTCGACCTCGATCCCATCGTGGCCGCGCAGGTCCCCGTCCGCCAGGCCGACGACGCGCTCGACGCGGCGCTGACCGACGTGACGGACATCGACACCGGCAGCACGATCCGGCCGGTCGCCGACGCGGTCGCGCGCCTGAAGGAGACGGTCGGGAAGGCCGCCGAGACGCTGGCCGTCGTGCGCCACGTCACCGACCTCGCGCCCGCCATGCTCGGGGCCGATGGCGACCGCAGCTACCTGCTCATGTTCCAGAACAACGCCGAGGTCCGCTCCACGGGCGGCATCCCGGGCGCGCTCGCGCTCGTGCGCACGGGCGGCGGCGCGTTCTCGCTCACCGGCCAGGACTCGGCGCGCGCCTTCCCGCGCCTCGCGGAGCCGGCCCTGCCCCTGGATCCCCAGACCGCGGGCCTCTACGGGACCATCACGGGGCGCTACATGCAGGACGTCACGCTGACGCCCGAGTTCCCGCAGGCCGCGCCGCTCGCCGCCGAGATGTGGCGGCTCAAGCACGGCGACGCCGTCGACGGCGTGATCAGCATCGACCCGGTCGCTCTCTCGTACCTGCTCGAGGCCACCGGCCCCATCACGCTCGCGACCGGCGACGTGCTCCGCTCCGACGACGCCGTCGACCTGCTCCTGCACGACGTGTACATCCGGTACCCCAACCCGGACGTCCAGGACGCGGTGTTCGCGAGCGTCGCCGACTCGGTGTTCGCGAAGGTGGCCTCCGGGGACGTGGATCCGGCCGCGCTCGTCGCCGCGCTCGGGCACGCCGCCCAGGAGCGTCGCATCCTCATCTGGAACTCGCGCGCCGACGAGCAGGCGACCCTCGCGGGCACCACGTTCCAGGGCTCGCTGCCCGCCGACAACGACGAGTCGACCGCCTTCGGCGTGTTCCTCAACGACGCGACCGGCGCGAAGATGGACTACTACCTCTCGCTCAAGACCACGCTCGCGATGGCCATGTGCCGGGACGACGGCCGGCCGGACTACCGCACCGAGGTGATCCTCGGATCCACCGCACCGGCCGACGCGGCCACCCTGCCCTTCGTGGTCACGGGCGGCGGGGTCTACGGCGTGCCGCCCGGCGACATCAAGACCCGTGTGGCCGTGTACGGACCACCCGGCACGGTGCCGCTGCGCGTGCGCATCGACGACAAGGAGACGCAGTTCCAGCCGGAGATCGTGGGCGGGCGGGCTGTCGCGCAGGTCGAGGTGACGCTGACGCCCGGCCAGCAGGTCCGCATCTCAGTGGACACACTGGGGGACAAAAAGCCCGACACGCCGCTCTCGATCGTGACCACCCCGGTAATTGACACGATCGCGACAGAGTTCCGCTCCCTGTCGTGCAGCGATTCCCAGTAGTCTCCTCAGTGGGGGAATGATCGACGGCGGACCCGAGTCCGCTAGTGGCCCCTATGCACCACCTGAAGCTCACACTGGGGGAACCACATGTTCAAGAAGATCCTCGCCGGGGCGGCCATCGCCCTCGCCGCGACGTTCACCGTCGCCACCGCCGCCAACGCGGACCCGTACACGCCCGAGGGTGGCGTCACCGTCAGCGACCCGACCGTCGCGCCCGGTGACAGCACCGTCCTGTCCTTCGGGCCCGGCTCGTTCGCTCCCGTCTCCGCCGTCACCATCACCATCACCGGCCAGGACGCGGCCAACGCCACGCTGGCCTCCTTCCGCACGGCCCCCATGGCCGTGACGAGCAACTCCATCACCAAGACGTCGGCGAACGACGGCAGCCTCCGGGTCACCGTCACCCTGCCGGCCGGTTCGGCAGCGGGCTCCTACGCCCTCACCGGCACCGATGCCCAGGGCAACACCGTCTCCACGACGATCTCGGTCGTCGCGGCGGCCGGCACCGGCACCGCGACCGGCGGCGCCAACAACGCCGACGGCTCCGCGGGTCTGCCTGTCACGGGTGGCCAGCTGCCCGTCGTCCTCATCTGGACCGGCGGCGGCCTGCTGCTGCTCGGTGCCGCTCTCGTGGTCGTGCTCGCCACGGTCCGTCGCCAGCGCGCCACGGCCTGATCCGCATCCCGGACAGCGTCGCCTGACTCCCCTCCGGAGCTCGGTGACGGAAGGCCCCGAGGCATCTGCCTCGGGGCCTTCCGCCGTCTCCGGGCGCCCCTGCGGGCATCGCGTGACCCCAGTCCGGGGCCGAACCCGCCCGCGCTCCTGCGCTCGGAGCGCCGCCACGGATAGCATCTCGATCGTGGGTTTACCCGACCCGCTGTCTGCCTGAAGGCGTCGACCCGAAATCGCGCGCCGCGGACACCACCGCCCCGAGGCGATACCCGTCGTGCCCCCGCACGTCCGTCCCGGGTGCATCAGAGAAGGCACACCCGAGATGCTCGCCAAGACCCTGGCGGGCGCGTTCGTCGCGCTCGCGATCACCGTTTCCGTCCCCCTCGCCGCCCAGGCGGAGAACTACGTCCCCAAGGACTCCGCCATCGCCTGCAGCGGCATGTCCGTCACCCCCGCCGCGGTCGCACCCGGCGAGTCGGTGCGGATCGCCGGCGTCGCCGGATCCTTCACCGCGGGGGAGTCCGTCGCGGTCCGCCTCTCCGCGACGGCCGGCGCACCCGCCGTGGCGGGCGACCCCGCCGCCTCCGTCACGGCCGCGGCCGACGGCTCCGTCTCCGGCACGCTCGTCGTCCCGACGACGGCGGCCGGCACCTGGCGCGCCAACCAGACCGCCGCGTCCGGCGACCACTGGTGCGGGATCGTGTCCGTGGTCCCGGCCAGCGCCCGCACGGCGGCGGACGGCGGCTCGCTCCCCATCACCGGAGGCACGCTGCCCACCGGCCTCGCCATCACCGGCGGCGGCCTGCTCCTCGCCGGCGCCGCGGCCGCGGGCGTCGCGACGGCTCGCCGTCGCCGCGCCTCCTGACGCCCGGCGCCACCACCGCCCCGACGCGGGCGGATCCGATCACGACCGGATCCGCCCGCGTCGTCGCGTCCGGGCCGCGACGAGCGCAGCCGCCGTCGCGCCGAGGAGGGCGCCGGTGCCGTTGGCCACCACGTCGGTGACGGACGCCACGCGCGCCGGCAGGAACGCGCCCTGCGCGAGCTCCACGGACGCCGACAGCGCCGTGCCGGCGAGCACGACGGCCCACCAGCGCCGCGCTCCGAGCGCCAGGACGCCGAGCATGCCCAGCGGCGCGAAGAGGGCGACGTTGGCGACCTCCTCGATCATCGAGTAGCGGAACCCGGGGAAGCCGTGGTGCTGCACGAACACCACGCCCCGCACCAGGTAGGGGTACACGCCGCGGTCGACGCTGTCCGGGGTGAGCGTGACCAGGCCGATCAGGGCGACGTACGCGATGAGGAGCACGGCGGCCTGCCGCCGGCGTACCCGTCGGCGCTCGCGGTCCCGCCGCGCGCCCCACGGCGACCGACGAGGCCCGGAGCCCTCCACAGCGGCGCCCTGCGGGGGAGCTGAGGTGGCGGGATCCATGGGTCCCGCAGCCTAGCAACGCGATCTCCGCGGGGAATGCACCGCGGATCCCGCCCGTTCTCCCCGGGGTGACCCACCTCGAACGCGTCCCGCTGAACGTCCTCGACCTCGCCCCGCGCCCCTTCGGGGGCACGAACGCGGATGCGGTCGCCGGCAGCATCCGGCTCGCCCAGGAAGCGGAGGCCGCGGGGTACTCGAGGTTCTGGGTGGCCGAGCACCACGGCATGCCGGGGATCGCGAGCTCCGCCCCGGCCGTCCTGCTGGCCGGCATCGCCGCCCGCACCTCCACCATCCGCGTCGGCAGCGGCGGCGTGATGCTGCCGAACCACACACCGCTCGTCGTGGCCGAGCAGTTCGGCACCCTCCGCGCGCTCTACGGCGACCGCATCGACCTCGGCATCGGCCGGGCTCCCGGCACCGACGGCGCGACCGCGATGGCGCTCCGCCGCAGCGAGGCGGGCCTCGGCGTCGACGACTTCCCGCAGCAGCTCGTCGACCTGGTCGGCTTCTTCACGGGCGGCATGGCGGACGACAACCCGCTGCGCGGGATCACGGCCGTCCCGGGGCTGGGCGACCTCCCGCAGGTGTGGCTGCTCGGATCCAGCGGCTACTCCGCGCAGGTGGCGGCCGCCCTCGGGATCCGCTTCGCCTTCGCGCACCACTTCGCCGGCGACCGCACCGAGCAGGCGCTCGCGCTGTACCGCGAGCGCTTCCAGCCGAGCGGCGACCTCGCCGCGCCGCACAGCGCCATCGCGGTGAGCGTCATCGCCGATGAGGACCCGGACGTCGTGGACCGCGAGGCCCGCGCCGGTCGCATCACGTGGCTGCGCATGCGCCAGGGCGGGAAGCCCCAGCCCGTGGATCCGGACGAAGCCGCGGCCTACGGGTTCAGCGACCTCGAGCGCGAGATCATCGGGGCGCGCGACCGCCGCCAGGCCATCGGCTCGCCGGAGGCCGTGCGCATCGGCCTCGAGCGCCTGCTCACGAGCACGGGGGCCGACGAGCTCATCGTCGCGCCCGCGTCCACGACGCTCGACCACCGCATCCGGACGCTCCGCACCGTCCGCGAGCTGGCCGCCGCGGAGGCCGACGCGGCCTGATCCCGAGTGCACTCATCACATTTCGGCCACGGGGAGCTGAGACCCTCCCTGAGGCGGATGTGGCACCTCCGGGCGCGGGTTAGATTCGTAGCATGAGGAAAACTGACCTGACCATCTCGACCCGGTTGGGCGCGTTCCTCGGACTCGTCGGCATGAGCGCGATCGCCGGCGTGCTCGTCACCGCCATGGTGACCCCGGCCATCGCCGTCTCGGGCATCGCGGCCAACAGCACCATCGGCGTCTTCGAGGACATCCCGGACAACCTGCAGATCGACAACCTCGCGCAGAAGACCGTCCTCTACGCCAAGAAGGGGGACCAGCAGGTTCCCTTCGCCGAGTTCTTCTCGCAGGATCGCGAGGAGGTCCCGTGGGACGCCGTCTCGTCGTACGCGAAGGACGCCGCGATCGCGACCGAGGACCCCCGCTACTACGAGCACGGCGGCGTCGATGTCCTGTCGGCCGCCCGCGCGCTCGCGCAGAACGTGCTGAACAAGGAGGTCCAGTCGGGCGCCTCCACCATCACGATGCAGTACGTCCGCAACGTCCTGGTCCAGAAGGCCCAGAACATGGTCGACTCCTCCGACGAGGCCACGCAGGCCGAGGGCCGCAAGGCCTTCACCGAGGCCACCCAGCCCGACATGCCCCGCAAGCTCAAGGAGATGCGGATGGCGATCGGGGTGGAGAAGAAGTACTCCAAGAACGAGATCCTCCTGGCGTACCTCAACATCGCGAACTTCGGCAGCCGGGTCTACGGCATCGAGTCCGCGGCGCGCTACTACTTCAACGTCTCCGCGGCCGACCTGAACCTCGAGCAGGCCGCGAGCCTCATCGCCACGGTCAACGCGCCGGAGGTCTTCAAGATCGACAACCCGGACAACCTCGGGCGCAACAAGGAGCGCCGCGACCTGCTGCTGCGGAACATGCTCAAGGAGCAGAAGATCACGCAGGAGCAGTTCGACACGGCGTCGGCCGCGGCCATCACGCCGACGATCACGCCCTCCACGAGCGGCTGCATCCAGGCGAACCCGATCTCGGCCGCGTACTTCTGCGACTACGTGAAGAACGAGATCCTCACGAACAAGGAGTTCGGCGACACAGCGGCCGAGCGCGACGCGGTGCTCAAGCGCGGCGGCATGCAGGTCTACACGACGCTCGACCTCGACATCCAGGGCAACGCGGCGGAGCAGATGCGCAAGCAGGTGCCCACCACTGCGCGCTTCACGAAGATCGGTGGATCCGTGGTCTCCCGCGAGGTGAAGACCGGACGCATCATCGCGATGGCGCAGAACACGGACTACGGGGTGGGCGACCAATCCGGCATCACGGAAGTGAACTATTCCGCCGACTTCGCGCACGGTGGATCGCGCGGCTTCCAGGTGGGATCGACGTACAAGATCTTCACCCTCGTCGACTGGCTGAAGAGCGGGAAGTCGATCTACCAGACAGTGAACGCCTCCAAGACCACTTGGCAGAAGAGCGAGTTCACCTCGTGCGGCAACCGTCTGAGCGGCCCCGCCTATCCCGTGACGAACGACACGAACACCGGTGCGACCTCCAACCAGACGGTCCTCCAGGCAACGGTGGCGTCGGTCAACTCCGCGTTCATCGCGATGGCCAGCCAGCTGGACATCTGCGACATCACGAGCACGGCGAAGGACATGGGCGTCTACAACTCCAATCCGGATCAGCCCGTCTCAAGCCAGCCCTCGGACGTCGTGGGCTCCGGCGGCAACAACGTCGCCCCGCTCCAGATGGCGACCGCCTTCTCCTCCGTCGCGAACCAGGGCAGCATGTGCCCGCCCATCGCGATCGACAAGGTCGTCCTCCCTGATCAGTCCGAGCTCGTGACGCCGAAGAGCGAGTGCGCGCAGGCCATGAGCCCCGATGTGGCCAACACGGCCGCGTTCACCCTCAAGGCGGTCATGGGCGGCACGGGCGCGGCCTCGAACCCGCGCGATGGCACGGAGATCATGGGCAAGACCGGCACCACCGACCGCTCGAAGGACACCTGGTTCGTCGGATCCTCCACGGAGGTCACGACGGCCGTCTGGGTCGGCAACGTGGAGGGCTTCGCGTCGATGCGCCGCAACGTGCTCAACGGCTCGGCCGCGGACAGCGCGCGTCACCGGATCTTCAAGCCGCTGCAGACGTTCATCGACGACCGCTACCCGGCGGAGGTCTTCCCCGCGCCGAGCAGCACGCTGACGAAGAAGCCGTACGTGCCGCCGGCACCGAAGCCCACCCAGTCCGCGGCGCCCACGGCACCCGACGCACCCGCGGATCCTGCGGCGCCCGCGCAGCCGGCACCGCCCGCGGAGGGATGAGCCCGCGCTCGATGGGGAGCGCGCGCCGACGGCCGTCGCCTGCGGGCGGCGGCCGTCGTGCTGTGCGTGGCGCCGCCCCGGATCCCGCGGATCGGGCCGCTCATAGACTGGACGGCCGCTCCACCACCGACCCGGGAAGGCGATCATGACCGGGACCCCGACGTCCGCGCCCACGCGCGTGCGCACGATCCTGCCCGGCATCGAGGGGCTCCGCGGGGTCGCCGCCGTCGCCGTGCTGCTGTACCACGTCCAGCGGCAGCTGGCCCGCCCCACGACCGACGTCCCGCTCGTCGGCGAGGTCGCGTTCTTCAGCCACGGCGTGACGCTGTTCTTCGTGCTCAGCGGGTTCCTGCTGTTCCTCCCGTTCGCGCGGGGCCTCGTCGACGGCGGCGCGATGCCACGGCTGTCGCGCTATGCCGCCAATCGCGCCCTCCGCGTCTTCCCGGGCTACATCGTGGTGCTGCTGCTCGTGAGCCTCGTGCTGCGCATCGCGATCCTGCCGCGCGAGACGCGTGACGCCGGCTTCTCGGTCGGCACGCTCGGACCGCTCGACACCGTCTTCAACGCGCTGCTCCTGCAGGGCTACACGCCACGGACGCTCCGCAGCGGCATCGAGGTCGCGTGGACGCTCACCGTCGAGGTGTCCTTCTACGTGGTGTTGCCCGTGTTGGCGCTCCTCGCGGCGCGGCTGCTGCGGGGGAGGGCAACGTGGATCCGCGCCCTCGCACCCGCGGCCGTGCTCCTGCTGATCGGCGTGGCCGGCAAGGTCTGGTCGATGATCGCGCAAGCGCCGCTCGGCCATCGCGGGCGTCTCGCGAGCGAGTGGGGCGTCACGTGGGAGGCAGTGGCGAACCGCAGCATCCTCGTGCACGCGGACCTCTTCGCCTACGGCATGGCGGCGGCCGTCGTCCTGCTCACCCTGTCCGCGGACGAGGGCCTGCGCGACCGCGTGGCGGCCTGGCGAGTGCCCGCCGGGATCGTCGCCGCCGCGCTTCTCGTCGTCGCCTCCGAGGCGCCCGTGGGGGTGTTCGACGAGAGCATCGTGGCCGCCTCGTGCGCGACGCTGCTGCTCCTGGTGGCGCTGCCGCGACGCGGGGGATCCCCGGGGCCGGTGACGCGGTTCCTCGAGCTCCGGTGGATCGCCTGGCTCGGCACGATCTCGTTCAGCGTGTACCTCTGGCACCTGCCGGTGATCCGCTTCCTCCGCCGCGCGGGCCTCGTGCTACCGGACACGCTCGCGGGCTTCGCCCTCAACACCCTCGTGGTCGGGGCGGTGACGCTGGCGCTCTCCGCGGCGACGTACTACGCGATCGAGCGGCCGGCGCTGCGGCTCAAGTCGCGGTTCCGCTGAGGCCTGGCCCCAACCAGGTGGTACGAGGAGCCTCGCATGCACCGCGACGCAAACGCCGACACCATAAATGCAGCCGTCTGTCAAGTCCTATTTTTGGAGGACAGCGCTCCAGGATAAATCCTGAAATTCTGAGCAAAAGTCTCAGGGGATGAGCCGCAACGGCTTGTTGCGGCGCTAATGAGGGCTTGGAAAATCGGGGACCCTGTGGTGACGTTCTGGAAAAAGCGCGCTCGGCGAGCTTTCCAATTATTTGCTATGACGACGGCAGGAGTTGTCGCATGCGGCCTTCTCAACGGCATGACGGCTTCCGCGGCTCCTGATGTGACATCGCCGCCTGCCCCTGCCGACCGGTCAAGCGACGTCGCCGATGACCGCAGCGTGGTACCGGAAGCGGAGCGTGATCGGCTTCTGGGTGAAGACTGGGCCACCACGCGAGACCGCGCGACTACGGCGATCGGCGATCAGAACGGTTTCACTGTCTACGCAGCCGACTCGTCCACCGGCTACGAATGGGCGCCGGTGGCGACGCTCCAAGCGCCCGGCGTCGAGACTGACCGATGGATCGGGAACACTTGCTTGACGGAGGACGGGAGCCGGATGGGTGTCGTCTACGGCACTCGAGCTATGACCAATGATTCGACGCTCTTCGATGCGGGTGCATGGGGAGCGATCGTCGACATGTCGACGGGAGAGGTGACGCAAGTGGGAAGGGGATTCTCACTGGCGTACTTCAACCCTGGGTGCGGGTCGGGAAACGATGTGGTCATGTCCGCATTTACAGAGGACGCCCAAACACGGCTTGTGCGTATTGACGCGATGGACCCTACTATTGAGACGACGACGGAATTGGGATTCGAAGCCGCCTCGGCGACCCCGGTCGACGGCGACATCGTGGCCGCTGTGAGCGGCAGTCTGATACGTATCACCCCAGAGGGGACGCCGACAGTGCTGGCTTCTGCATCCGGCGTCCCTTATGATATCACGGTCGCGGGTTCGGATGTCTTGTATGCCGAGCGCGATGGCGACAAGGCTTCCGTCCTGCGCGTCCCGACGGCACCGTCGGGCGAAGGGACTGAATCGGACGCCCTGGCCACCGGCGCCGCCGATGATCTCGGCGTGCAGCGCGACACCAGCGGTCACACTTACGTGCTGGGCGAGACGGCAGTCGCCACAGCGCCCCTCCCGCCGACTACCAGCCTCGTGAAGGCATCGATCTCCGCTCAAGTTTCGTCGGCGGGCCAGCTTCTCGTAGAGGACACGCTCAACTCCACGACGAGCAGCCAGACGGTCCCCGACGGCGCTTCAGCGCTTACGCCAGTAGAAGTCCGCGCTACGTCACGGGTGACTAACGAGCAACTCGAATTCGTGCTTCCGCCGAGCGGGCCAACTCGAGTGGATGCGGAGGAGGAGAGCGACGCAACCATTGCGAGCAAACCGACCGCGTCGAACCGTGCAGCGACCCAAGCTGTAGCGGGTGACCCGAATAACCCAGCCGAAGCTGAAGCGACCTGCGCCGTTGCGCGCAACGATCCGTCCAATCAGGCACTACAGCCGAAGCCCCGACAGGTCGAATGGGCTGTCAACCAAGCGGTGACGGGAGACCTGAACAAGCCCCGGTCATCAGTCTTCCTAGCAAGAGCGGGTTTGAACGGATCGACCCCTCAGGGGCTCTTCCCCAAAGTCCAGTTGAGCGGAGGGGGCCGGGTACCTTCCCAGGTCATGTTAGGTATTCTCGCGCAGGAGTCCAACTTGTGGCAGGCATCGAGATACACCACTCCAGGAGTCACAGGAAGTCCACTCATCGGAAACTATTACGGTAACGACGTGAGTTCCGAGACGTTCAGTTGGACAGCAGATTTCGCGCACGCAGACTGCGGATATGGGGTATCGCAAGTCACCGATGGCATGCGCAAAGCGGGTAGCGAGAGGCCCGGAGAGCTAGCTCTTTCGCCATTGAAGCAGCGTGCGATCGCGCTGGATTACGGATCAAACATCGCTGCGGGTCTGCAGATCATCAGTCAGAAATGGAATCAGACGCGGGCGGCGGGGCTCGTCGTCAATGACGGAGACCCTGCCTACGTTGAGAATTGGTTTTACGCCATCTGGGCATACAACTCCGGGTTCTATCCGGAGACTGACAAAGCGAAGAACAACGGCGCGTGGGGAGTTGGGTGGGCGAACAATCCAGCGAACCCTAAGTACAAGCAGAACCGCACTCCCTTCTTGGAGGGGAGGCCCTCAGACGCGGCACGGCCCCAGGAGTGGCCCTACCCGGAAAAAGTTCTCGGCTTCGCTGCATGGTCGTTGGAACTCTTTGAGGATGCGACGACCGCAGTCCCCGCCTTCCGCCCAGCATGGTGGACGAGCACTGAGTCTCGGACGGCAGTCAAGCCTCCGGCAGTCATCTTCTGTGTACCGAGCGTCAACGACTGTGACCCGGCGAAGAGCGTACGTCCCACCGCTCCCGGGCTCAGCGCCGAGCCATCCGGCCCGTGCACGCACACTAACGCCGACAAACTCTACGACCTGAAATGTTGGATGCATGGTCCTCTAAAGTGGAAGCCCGATTGCCCTGGACAGTGCGGAAACGAGCTGCTTCGATTCTCGACAGGATACGCCGAGCAAGCTGATGGAACTGCGTTCGCACCGAATTGCGCGGTACGTGCTCCAGCAGCTGGTTCCCCCCAAAAGCGAGACACTCTTCCGAGTGATGCACTCGTGGTCGATGACACGAGTGTCGGGCCGGTCCGACCCTGCGAGAAACAAACCAACAACGGCAATTTTCAATTTACTTTTGGTGCCGGGCTAGGTGGCTATCCCAGCAAGATCGATACGCACCAGCTTGGAGCGGGGTGGAACTCTCACTTCTGGTTCGCACATACACGTGTCGCCAATTCAAATAGCGATCTGTATGGGTCTCTGGATGTTACAGGCAAATGGACGCTCAATAAGACGCTGGCAAGCAAGTGGACGAGGGTCTTTGTGCACCTTCCCGACCACGCTGCCTGGACGCAGCAGGCTGCATACGTCATTGATCTGGGAGACGGTACAAAAAAGACTCGCGTGATCCCTCAACGAACTGGGGCAAATACGTGGGTTTCACTTGGGGTCTTCAAGATGATGGGTGTTCCTAGTGTTTCGCTCTCGAACCTCACCCGCGACGCGGACGGCTACGATGATGTGGCATGGGACGCGGTGGCTTTTCAGCCTTTGGCCGCTAAGCCGGCTGACATCGTGGTTGCCATGGGGGACTCATTCTCTTCGGGAGAGGGTAGTTCCGAAAGTGGTGGAGGCAGCTTCTATCGTGAGACGGATATTTTTGGAAAACATTCGTCATCTACCTCAAACCCGCCATATTCTCCCGACGTGATCAATAATCGAGAACGCAACGCTTGTCACCGATCTGACAAGGCATGGTCTCGGCTGGCTGTCGTGCCTGGCCAGACGAAGTCAGTGGGTGACCTAGCTGATACGTACTCACCGTCAATGGACTATCACTTGATCGCCTGCTCTGGTGCCCTGACTCAGCATGTCCTTCCGTATTATTCGGTTTCCGAGAACGAACGGGAGTCTGTGCGATTCCGCAAGTCGGATCAGACGGGTCGTCTCGGAAAGTATCGTGAAGTGTCGCAACTCGATTCGGGATTTGTGGACGAGAACACGACACTGGTGACTATATCCATCGGTGGGAACGATGCGCTGTTCTCCGACATTGTCTCAGCATGCGTCGGGATATCCGCCTGCGACAAAGCTAAACTGGAGGGGGACGCGGATTTGATGCCCCTGGCGACCGCGAACAGGGCGCGCGACGACGTCGGTCCCGCGGTAGAGACCGTACTGAATCAAATTAGGAAGAAGGCCCCTAACGCGAGGATTCTCTTGATGGGTTATCCAGCTTTGTTCAGCGGGCCAGAGGTGGCGTGCATCTTGATTCGAAATGATCAGCAGTACTGGTTGCGTGAAGCCCCCGCTCAAATTAATTCTGCACTTGCCCTCGCGGCGCAACACTTGAACACGTCGGCGGGACAAAGAGTAGTGGTCTTCCAAGATCCATTCACATACTTCAATGACCACGAGTTGTGTAAGACGGGCGCTGTCGGCAGTTACATCAATAATATTCGGACTGATCTTTCGCCCGGTGATGATCCGATTTTTGGTCCTTTCGTGTTCAGCTCCGGAGTCACATCGGCGCAGAGCATTCATCCGAACGCTCTTGGGCAGGCTGCATACGCGCAGGCGATGAGCGCGGCGTTGAGGTGAGGATAACCAGGTTGGAATTCGCGTGGTATTGCCTCACGCGGAGGTCTGCGTCGAGGCCCAGCTGGACCCAAGCGGCTACTCGGCGTTCTATTGCGGTTGTCGCCATGTCTTTTGCTGTGTTCGCGGTGGCCGGGTGCGCCGAGACTATCGTTTCGGCGTCGCCGGAATTGGGTTCTTCCAATTTGGTCATCGCGTCTGCACGCGTCGAGAATGCCGTCGAGGTGAGCGGACAATGGAAATTGGGTACACGCACTACGGCCAATTGCGGGGTGCAAGGATCGAATGCCTTTGGTCAGAAGCGAGTTCCCCGCCCGTACGTATGCAGTGTAACGGCAGCGTCCGCGTACGTCTTAGGTGATGGCCTTGCGCCATTATCGGATATACAGGGCCTCGAGAGGAGCATGCTCGATAGCGGATGTTCAGTTATGAGTCCTGTGAGCGGCGGTGTTGATGAGCAGCGCGCTCTGGCTGTGGGGCAAGGCGTCCTCACCGAACCCCTCGCGGGCAAATACACGTGTGGGAACACTCGCGTTCTCGTTTACCTCAGTCGAGCAGATTCTCGCCGACTTCAAGAGAAGAACGATCAGTTCTCAGCAACGGGCGGTGGAACAGACGTCAGACAAGAGCCTCCCCTTGCGCTCGAGACCTTGAGTCGGCAGTTATACGGCAGTAATGCGAGGGCGCTCGTCGCCGTGGTTATGTCATCAGTCACGTACCTGCGCGTTAATGTTTGCGCCGGGTTGGAAATATGCGACGCGAACGGACGCCCGAGTTTACCTGAGACTCCGCTTCCGATGCCGTCAGACTTACCATCGGGGTGAGGGCCGAAGCGTGCGGGGAGGTACCAAATGCCTGTCCCCCTCATGGGGGCTTCACATGCGGCACGTGGTGGTGAAATGTCATACGTAAGTCAGTACCGTTTCACATCACTTATGGACAAGTTGGGTCTGTTGGTGATGTGTTTAGCCTGGCGCCCGCGAGTGTGGGAACCTAGTGAAGTGGTTGGATGTTAGGAGCATGCCGTTACGAAGGGTTCGATAAGAAAAATGCGGCGAACGTAGCATTGAGTATTATGCGAGTAAGTTCAGTGTCGTATTGTGTTCTACAACAGAAGGATTCGGTTTAAATGCTAAAAAGTGGTTTGCGTAAGTTTCGAGGTGTCGTGCTTGCGATGGTGGTTATGGTTGGCATTCTGTTGCCGGCAGGAGGCTTTACGGGTTCCACTTCTGCTCAAGCAGCTAGCTGCACTGATGGAGCTGTTACGCGTAGCGAGTTTACCGTATACGGGAAATCCGTACAGCTTCGGAATAGTCCGAACTGCGGAGGAACGACGTGGTTTCGAATGAATACTACAGGAGCCATCGGATGTTGTAATGGAGAAGTATCGCTGCAAATCAGAGATGCCTCAGGGTCGATTCGGACCGTCGCCAGTCACGACACCTTCTACACCTATATGGAGGAGGATTCGTGGGTTTCGGCTTACGTCACTGGAGGATCTCTGGCCAGGTTGACGTTCAAAAATTTGGCAGGAGGTCAGCCCAGTTTTACAGGGGCCTGGGTCACGATTTTAAAGAATGGGTCCGGTCCTCAATCGACGCCGGCGGACTGAGGTTCTGTGTCGAACGGCGCGCCTTGGTAATAAGTTGAAGAAGTCCGCATGCAAGGTGCACGTTTAATGTGCAATTGTATGGCGTGAAGAAAATGGCGATAGAATAAGGCCCAGACACGAGTCCGTGTCTGGGCCTTCTTCTTTAAACTGGAATAATATCAAATTTTGTCGGGGTAACAGGATTTGAACCTGCGACCTCTTCGTCCCGAACGAAGCGCGCTACCAAACTGCGCCACACCCCGATGGCTCAACGGCCAGCTACTACCCTACCCGATGTTCCGGGCTCCGGAGTACGCGGGACCGTCACACAGCGGTGAGCGTGAGCAGCGTCGCCTCGGGGTAGCAGGCGAAGCGGACGGGCGCGTAGATCGACGTGCCGAGTCCCGCGCTCACGTGCAGGAACGACGCCCGGTCGGCGTGCGGCCAGACGCTGAGGCCCTTGACCTGGCGGCGCGGGATGTCGCAGTTGGTGACGAGCGCGCCGTAGCCGGGCACGCAGACCTGGCCGCCGTGCGTGTGCCCGGCGAAGATCATGCGGGCGCCGTTGGTGACGAACGAGTCGAGCACGCGGCGGTAGGGCGCGTGCGCGACGCCGAGCGACACGACCGGCGCGTCCGAGGCGCCCTGGTAGGCGTCCCCGTCCTCGCGCAGCGCTTCGAGGGCGCCGGGGAGCGCCTCGAGGTGGTCGAACTCGCGGTGCGGGTCGTCGACGCCGAAGAACTCGAGCAGGGTGCCGTTGACCTCGATCGCGCCGGCGGCGTTGTTGAGGTCGACCCAGCCGAGCGACGCGTAGAGCCGCTCGAGCCGCGCGAGGTCGAGGTCGGCCGGGCGCTGCGTAGCATGGGTGTTGGCGGTGAAGTACTTGAACGGGTTCTTCAGCATCGGCCCGTAGTAGTCGTTCGAGCCGTGCACGAAGACGCCGGGGATCCCGCGGAAGGCCTCGAGCGTCTCCTCGACCGCCTCGATGCCCTGCTCGTGACCCGTGTTGTCGCCGGTGTCGACGACGAGGTCGGGCTTGAGCTCCGCGAGCTCGCGCACCCAGCGCTGCTTCTTGTGCTGCCACGGCGCCATGTGCATGTCCGAGAGATGGAGCACGCGGATGGGGTCGGCACCCACGGGCAGCACCGGCACCGTCACCTCGCGGAGGGTGAAGCGGCGCCGCTCGTAGAACGACGCGTACGCGAAGGCGGCGGCGCCCGCTGCGGCGACCCCGCCGACGGTGCGCGCGATCGTGCCGACGACGCTCATCAGCTGCGTCCGAAGTACAGCGTCACGGGACCGCTGCTCTGCTGGCCGGCGGCCGGATCCGTGCGGGTCACCTTCCCGATCTGGGAGTTGTCCTGCACCTGCTCCTGCGCCATGGTCACGTCGAAGCCCGCCGACCGGAGCGTCTGGCGGGCGCTCGTCACGTCTTGGCCGCGCACGTCCGGGACGGTGCCCGGCGTGCCCTGCTGGCTCTGGTCGGGTCCGCTGCTGATGAACACCGTGACGGTGGATCCGCGGGCCGCGTTGGCGCCGGCGCCCGGGTCGGATCCGGCGACCTGACCGGCGGGCACGTTCGCGGAGGACCGCGCGCCGCCCTGGGCGAAGGTCAGGCCGGCGCCCTCGATGGCCGACTGGGCGTCGGCGGGCGACATGCCGGACACGTCCGGCACCTGCACAGTCGGCGTGCGGGTGAGGTCCGCTGCCGGGCCGGGGAACGCCGATCCCTTGTAGATCCCGTTCACGGCCTGCATGAACGGCTTCCACACGGCGAAGCGCGCGGTGGACATGAGCTGGCCGCTCGGGAGCTTGGTCTGGCGCTGGCGGATGTCCTGTCCGCCGTAGCTGCCCACCCAGATGGCGGTGGTGACCTCGGTGCTGGATCCCACGAACCAGGTGTCTTTGGCCCTGTCCGTGGTGCCCGTCTTGCCGATGAGCGGTGTGCCGTCATTCGTGTTGGCGGCGGCACCGGTCGCGCCCATCACGCCGGCGAGCGCATAAGCGGCGGTGTGCGCGACGTCCGGGCTCACGGACTCGGTGCAGTTGGCCGACGGCGGCGTGATCTCGGTGTCATCGGGCAGCACGACCTTGTCGATCAGGATCGGCGTGCACGTGGTGCCGTTGTTCGCGACCGTGGCGTACGCCGAGGCCATCGTGAGCGGCGCGATGTTGTTGCCACCGGAACCGATGATGTCGGACACGAGACCGGAGAGCGGCTTGCTCTTGTCCGCCTGATGGATCCCGATGTCCTTCGCGGTCTGCACGATGCCGCACATGTCGAGCTCGGAGGCCATGGCCATGAACGCGGTGTTGGTGGAGTTCGCGGTCCCGGACATGACGGTCCGGTTGGCACCCGGCGCAGCCCCGTCGTTCGTGACCGTCAGCGGCTTCGAGCTCAACGTCCCGCCCGTGCACGAGTCGCGGAAGTCGCTTCCAGCCCACGTCCCCTTGGAGGAGTTGACGACCTCGTTGACCGAGTGCCCCTCCTTGAGCCACTCGAGGAGGGTGACGAGCTTGTACGTCGATCCCACCTGGAAGCCACGCGACCCGCCCATGTCCTGGTCTGTGTTGAAGTTGACGCTCTGCACACCAGCGCCCGCGTTGTTGCCGTAGTCGGTGTTCTGCACCATGGCGATGACGCGACCGGTCTTCGCTTCGACGCTGGTCATTGCCGACCCGAGCTCCGGGATGCTGTTCATCGTCGTGGGGATCTGCTTGCGCATGTCGTCCGTGGCCTTCGCCTGCAGGTCGAGGTTGAGCGTCGTGTAGATCTTGTAGCCGTTGCGATTGAGGTTGATCCGCGCCTCATCGGGGGTGGCGCCGAACTCCTTCGAGTTCTCGACCGTGTACTTGACCGCGTCGCAGAAGTACGCCGCGCTCGCGGGCTGCGCGGCGTTGCAGCCGCTCACCGAGGGCGTGATCGCCGGGGTGACCGGGGTGGCGATGGCCTCGTCGTGCTGCTGCTGCGTGATGCTGTGGTGCTTCAGCATGTTGTCGATGAGGATGTCGCGGCGCGCCTGGTTCGCCTGGATGTTGCCGGGCTCGTCGATGCGGAGGGCCGTGGGGTAGTTGACGGTCGCGACGAGGCTCGCGGCCTGCGCGATGCTCAGGTCCTTGGCGTCGACGTTGTAGTAGTACTTCGCTGCCGACTGGATCCCGTAGACGCTGCCGCCGTAGTTCGCGATGTTGAGGTAGCCGAGCAGGATGTCGTTCTTCGCGAACTTCTTCTCCAGGCCGATCGCGAGGCGCATCTCCTTGAGCTTGCGGGCGGTCGACTCCTGCGTCGCCTCCGCGTAGGCCTTCTTGCCCGCGTCGGGATCCGTCGCGGCGAGCGTCTCCGCCTTCTGCACGAGCACGTTCTTGACGTACTGCATGGTGATCGTGCTCGCGCCCGACTCCACGCCGCCGCCGATGACGTTCTGGGCGAGCGCGCGGAACGTGGACTGCACATCGACCCCGCCGTGCTCGTAGAAGCGGGGGTCCTCGGTGTCGACCGCCGCGGCCTTCGCGTTGTCGGAGACCTCGTCCCAGCCGACCTCCTCGCGGTTCTGCGCGTAGAACTCGGCGAACTTCACCTGCTGGCCGCCCTGCGTGGCATAGAGCTCGGTCTTCTGGGCGAGGTTGTCGATCTGCAGGTAGTCCGGTAGATCCTCGAAGAGGCCGATCGTGTTGTTGGCCGCGAGGCTCGTCACGGCGATGGCCGGGGTGACCATCGCCGCGACCAGCACGCCGGCCACGGCGCTCATGCCGAGGACGCCCGTGAGCGCGGCGGCGACGCGGCCGGGCGTGTTCTTGGAAGCAGACATAGACTCCAGAGTACGGGAAGGGTGTATGGGAACCCGTGGACCTGTGCGCCGGCCGCCCGCGCCCGTCCCGTCATGCACCCCGACCCGACCGGCAAGGAGCCGAGATGACCGCAACGCCCGCGCAGTGGGAGTACCTCACCACGCCGCTGATGATCCACAACACCGCCGCCATCCTGAACACGTGGGGGGCGCAGGGCTGGGAGCTCGTGCAGGTCGTCACCGGCCCCGAGGGCGGGCTCGTCGCCTACATGAAGCGCCCGCTCGCCGGCGCGGAGCACGGCGCCTGATGGGCACGATCTCCGACCGTCTGGCCGAGCTCGGGATCGAGCTGCCCGCGGTCGCGGCGCCCGTCGCCGCCTACGTCCCCGCGGTCGTCCACGGCGGCCTCGTGTACACGAGCGGCCAGCTGCCCTTCGTCGACGGCGCGCTCGCCGCGACCGGCAAGGTCGGCGCCGAGGTGTCCGCGGAGGACGCGAAGGCGCACGCCCGCACCTGCGCGCTGAACGGGCTCGCGGCGGCGGCGGACGCGGCCGGCGGCGTCGACCGCATCGCGCGCGTGGTCAAGGTCACGGGCTTCGTCGCCTCGGCCGAGGGATTCACCGGACAGCCGGGCGTGATCAACGGCGCGAGCGAGGTGCTGGGGGAGATCCTCGGCGACGCGGGCGTCCACGCGCGCTCGGCCGTGGGCGTCGCGGAGCTGCCGCTCGGCGCGCCCGTCGAGGTCGAGCTCGTGGTGGCGCTCGTCGAGTAGTCGGCCACCGCCCGCTCGAGCGGGCACGAGAGGAGGGCCGGGTGCGCATCGCACCCGGCCCTCCTCTCGTCGTGACCGGTCGCCTCAGCCGGCGCTCATCCGCTCGCTGATGACCTGCATCACCTGCGTGTCGGCAAGCGTGGTGGTGTCGCCGACGGCCCGCCCCTCGGCCACGTCGCGCAGCAGCCGCCGCATGATCTTCCCCGAGCGCGTCTTCGGGAGCTCCTGCACCACGAACACGCGGCGGGGCTTCGCGATGGCGCCGATCTGGTCGGACACGTGCTTCCGGAGGACCTCGTTCGGGTCCTCGTCGCCGAGCGCGCTCGCCTCGGCCGTCCGGAGGATCACGAAGGCCACGACGGCCTGGCCGGTGGCCTCGTCGGAGGCGCCGACGACCGCCGCCTCGGCGACGTACGGGTGCGCGACCAGCGACGACTCGATCTCCGCGGTCGAGAGGCGGTGGCCGGAGACGTTCATGACGTCGTCCACGCGTCCGAGCAGCCAGACGTCGCCGTCCTCGTCGAGCCGCGCGCCGTCGCCCGCGAAGTAGCGGTCGCCGAAGCGGTCCCAGTACGTCTCGCGGTAGCGCTCCGGATCGCCCCAGATGCCGCGGAGCATGCCCGGCCACGGCTCGGTCACGACCAGGAGGCCGCTCTCGCCGCGGGCCACGGGCTCGCCCTGGTCGTCGACCACGGCGACCTGGATGCCGGGGATGGGCGTCTGGGCGGATCCAGGCTTGGTGGCCGTCACGCCGGGCAGCGCGGAGATCATGATGCCGCCGGTCTCCGTCTGCCACCACGTGTCGACCACGGGGACGTCGCCGCCGCCGATGACGTCGCGATACCAGCGCCACGCCTCCGGGTTGATGGGCTCGCCGACCGAGCCGAGCAGGCGGATGGAGGAGAGGTCGCGGGCGTCCGGGATCTCGCGCCCGGTCTTCATGAAGGAGCGGATGGCCGTGGGAGCCGCGTAGAGGATCGTCACGCCGTGCTTCTCCACGATGTCCCACCAGCGGCCGGGCTCCGGGGTGTCGGGCGTGCCCTCGTAGATGACCTGGGTGGCGCCGTTGGCGAGCGGGCCGTAGACGACGTAGCTGTGGCCGGTGATCCAGCCGACGTCCGCCGTGCACCAGTAGACGTCCGTCTCGGGGTGCAGGTCGAAGACGTTGCGGTGCGTGTACGCGACCTGCGTGAGGTAGCCGCCAGAAGTGTGGAGGATGCCCTTCGGCTTCCCGGTCGTGCCGCTCGTGTAGAGGATGAAGAGGGGGTGCTCGGCCTCGAAGGCCTCGGCCTCGTGCTCCGGATCCGCGGCGGCGACGCGCTCGTGCCACCAGAGGTCGCGGCTCTCGTCCCACTCCACCGCGTTCTCGCCGCGCTTGACGACGAGGACGTGCTCGACGGATCCGGCCGATCCCACGAGCGCGGCGTCCACGGCGGGCTTGAGCGGGAAGACCTTGCCCTTGCGCCAGCCGCCGTCCGCGGTGATGACGACACGCGCCTCGGCGTCGTCGATGCGCGCGCGCAGGCTCTCGGCGCTGAACCCGCCGAAGACGACCGAGTGGACGGCGCCGATGCGCGCGACCGCCAGCATGGCGATGACGGCCTCCGGGATCATCGGGAGGTAGATGGCGACCCGGTCGCCCGCGACGACGCCGAGATCGCGCAGGGCGTTCGCGGCGCGCTTGACCTCCGCGGTGAGCTCGGCGTAGGTGAGGTCGCGCGCGTCGCCCGGCTCGCCCTCCCAGTGCAGCGCGACGCGCTGGCCGTGGCCGCTGAGCACGTGCCGGTCGAGGCAGTTGTAGGCGACGTTGAGACGGCCCTCGGGGAACCAGCGGGCGACGGGGGCGTCCGACCAGTCGAGGACCGTGTCGAACGGGGTCTCCCAGGTCACGAGCTCGCGGGCCCGGTCGGCCCAGAAGCCGAGGCGGTCGGCGGCGGCGGACGCGGCGAGGGACTCGTCGGCGACGCGCGTGGCGCGGAACGCATCCGACGGGGGATGGACGGACCCCGGTTCGGGTGTCGCGGCTCCGGGCTGGCTCGATAGGGGGTTCGTGGACATCGTCATCGTCATCCTCTCCGTCACCAACGTTAGCGGGTGGGCGCCTCGGCACCGGGGCGACAGGGGGCGGTCGTGGAGACCGGCTGGCCGGGAGTCCGGTGGGGGAACGGCCAGAACGCGCACAACCCTCCCGTGGCGGGAGGCGTGCAGCGTATGCTCATGCCGTCGGGTCAAGCCCGATGTGTGGCGAGTCCAGGATTCCCCCGATCCTTCGCCACGTGGCGGCGCCCGTTCCCCCGATGGGCGCCGCCCCTCTTCCTCCCCAGCCTCTCGCTGCGGTCCGTCCATCCCACGTCGGGTCGCGGCGCGACCGTGGCCGACGGCCGCGCCTAGTCTCCGCGCATGATCGAGTGGCAGGCATCCGTGGGCGGTCGGGGCGTCCCCCCGGGGGAGGCGTCGCGGCACCGGTCCGCGGGAGGCGCGGGGACGGGTGCGGACGAGGGACCCCGAGTCGTGCCCGCCGCGGCGTTCGTCCCACGTGCCCGCTTCCCGGGCGAGGCCCGGCGGGGATCCGGCCCTCGCGAGGCCGGGGCAGCGGGCACCCGCGCGGCCGTCCGCGTCCCGTCCGATGGTCCCGCAACCGCGCCCGCTCCGGTCCCGTCCCCGCGCCGGGTCCCGTCCGCGCTCGGTCCCCTCGCCCCTCTGGCGCGGGATCCCCGGACGACCGACGTGTTCGTCAACGGCGACGGCGAGGTGTGGGTCGACCGCGGATCCGGGCCCGAGCTCCGACCCGACGTGGACCTCGGCGGCGAACCCTCCGTGCGCGCGCTCGCCGTGCGGCTGGCCGCGGAGGGCGGGCGGCACCTGGACGAGGCGGCGCCGTGCGTGGACGTGAGGTTGGGCGACGGCATGCGCATCCACGCGGTCCTGCCGCCCGTCTCGACGCGCGGCACGCTGCTCTCCATCCGCCTCCCCTCGCGGACGAGGCCCACGCTCGACGCGCTCGACGCGGCGGGAGCCTTCCCTCCCGGCTGTCGCGCGCTGCTGGAGGAGGCGGTGCGCCGGCGCACGAACCTCCTGATCACGGGGGCAGGTGGCAGCGGGAAGACGACCCTGCTCGGCGCCTTGCTCGCCCGGGCGGATCCGCGGGAGCGCATCGTGCTCGTCGAGGACGTCGCCGAGCTCCGTGTACGGCACGCGCACGTCGTGTCGCTCGAGGCCAGGCAGGCGAACATCGAGGGGGCAGGGGAGCTGTCCCTGCCGCGCCTGGTGCGGGAGGCGCTGAGGATGCGGCCGGACCGGCTGGTCGTGGGGGAGTGCCGCGGCGGCGAGATCCGCGAGCTGCTCGGAGCGCTCAACACCGGTCACGACGGAGGCGCGGGCACCCTGCACGCCAACGGCGTCGCGGACGTGCCCGCCCGGCTCGAGGCCCTCGGCGCGCTGGCCGGCATGGACGCGGTCACGACGGCGCGCCAGGCGGTCAGCGCGATCGGCCTCATCATCCACCTCTCCCGGACGCCGCTCGGGCGTCGCGTGACGGCGGCGGGACGCCTCGCGACGGGCGGCGACGGCCGCCTCCGGGTCATGCCGGTGCGTTGGGAACCGCACCAGGGGCCGAGGGTGCAGGCGGCGGCGGTGGCCTCGGGCACGGACGGGACCGGCGCGTGATCCGGCGCACGCACGCCGTCCGGCTGCGTCTGCGTCTGCAGGGCGCGGAGGACGGGGTGTTCGTCGAGGAGACGGAGGAGATCGCCGCGTTCGTGCGACGGCTCGCGGTGCTTCTCGGTGCGGGGTTGCACCTCGAGCGCGCCTGGTCGCAGCTGGCTCCGTCAGGCGCACGGGTCAGGAGGGGGGAGAGCGCGGTGCCTGCGCTGGTCCGCCGCGTCGCCGCGGGCGAAGGCCCAGCTTCCCTCGCCGGTCGCATCGTCGCGGCGGCCACCGCGGGCGAGCCGGCGGACGGAGCCACCGCGCGATCGTGGTGCGCGCTCGCCGCCGGGCTCGAGGTCGCGGACCGCACGGGAGCGCCGCTCGCGCGATCCCTCCATCGCCTCGCCGACTCGCTCGTCGACATCGCGCGGGTGCGCCGTGATGCGGGGACGGCGCTCGCGGGGCCGGTGGCGACCAGCCGCACCGTGCTCCTCATGCCCGGCGCCGGCCTGCTCCTGGCCGCGGGTCTCGGCTTCGATCCTCTCCGCGTCCTCGTCACCACCGTGCCCGGGCTGGCGTGCCTCGTCGTGGGTTCCTCGCTCGTGGCGATCGGGTGGCGGTGGAATCGCGGCCTCGTGAGCCGGGCCGTCTCCCGTGATCCTGCACCGGGGCTCGCCCTGGACCTGGTGGCGATGGCCATGTCCGGCGGGGCGTCCGTGCCTCGTGCGGTCGCGGTCGTCCGCCGCGCCTGCGAGCGCGCCGGGCTGGGCGCGGGAGACGATCTCGCCGCCGTCGCGTCCGTCGTGGATGCCGCCGCGCGAACGGGCGCGCCCGTCGCCGTCCTCCTCGGCAGCGAGGCGGAACGGGTCCGCAGGGACGCCGCCACGTGCGCCGAGCGGGCTGCGGCGTGCCTGGCGGCACGGCTCATGCTGCCCCTGGGCGTGTGCATCCTGCCCGCGTTCCTGGCGGTGGGCGTGGTGCCGATGCTGCTGGCCGTCGTGTCCTCAACACTCGGCCACGGGTGACGGCATCCACCGTCGCGCTTCCCGCCACGTGGTGAGCCCGGCGGGCGGGGCATGGTGGCTCCCTCGCCGAAGGTCGGCAGGGACAGGACGGCGGGGATCGCCCGCCAGAAGAGGGGACGAGCACATGGGACGTATCGAGGAGCGGACGCACGCGATCGATGTGGATGATGCGGAGGGCACAGCAGCCCTCGTGCCGGCATCCGGGACGACCGGAGCCGCGGTGGCGACGCCGGGCCGCGCGGTGTGGCCCCTGGCCGCGGCGACAGCGGCTCCCGCGCGGTCGACGGGGCGCGTCACGAGCTGTGCGGGGATCTGCCGCGGAGAGGTGATGGCGACGCCCACGGTGACGCCCTCGCGGTCCGTGCGGGTGGCACAGGCGGCGCGTCGTGCGCTCGCCTGCCGCGCGGCGGGCGACGGGGGAGCGGCCACCGCCGAGTACGCGATCGCGACGATGGCTGCGGTGGCGTTCGCCGGACTGCTCGTGGTCATCCTGCAGAGCGACGAGGTCCGCGGCATGCTCCTCGACCTCGTACGGCGTGCCCTGACCTACGACCGGTGATCCCGATCACGTCGGCGGAGGGGCCTCCGCGACACGATCAGCACGGGCCCCCCGTCGCGGATCGGGGAGCTGCTTCCGCGGAGCTGGCGGTCGTGCTGCCCGCGGTCGTGCTGGTCCTCGGCCTCTGCCTAGGCGCGGTGCAGACGGTCGGCCAGCAGGTGATGCTGACGTCCGCGGCGGAGGAGGCGGCGCGGAGCATCGGACGCGGGGAGGACGCGGGCACGGCGGAGGCGCGCATCGAGGGCGCTGCCGCGGGAGCGGCCATGGCGGTGGAGCGGTCGGGTCACGCGGTCTGCGTCCGGCTGACGGCTCCCAGCCGCTTCGGGCCCGCCGGCGTCGCCGGGATCCGCGTCTCGGCGCGGGGCTGCGCGTGGCAGGAGGATCCGGATGCCCCGTGACGGCGACGTCGGCTCGGGCACCGTGGTCGCTGTCGGCGTGCTCGGCGCCGTCGCCGCCCTCGCGCTGACCACGGTCGCGGTCTCCTCCGTGCTCGTGGAGAGGGCCGCTGCCGCGGGGGCCGCGGACTCCGGGGCGCTCGCCGCGGCCGACGTCGCCGCGGGATTCGCGGCCGGCTCCCCCTGCTCGGCGGCGGTGGAGGTCGTGGTCGCTTCCGGGGCGGAGCTCACGCGATGCGACGTCACGGGCACGACGGCGGTCGTGGAGGCGGAGCGACACGGCGGCCCGTGGGGACTTCCCGTCACGGCGCGTGCGCGAGCCGGGCAACCCCCTACCCGGGCGTCGGGATGAGCGGCTCCTGGCCGTCGTCCGGGCCGGCGTCACCGCCCCGTCCGTGTCCGCGCGGGGCGCTCGGAACCCGCCGCGGCATCGCCTGGACACGGCGCGTCCGGGCGGCGTCGCGATTAGGTGGCCGGTCGGTGCGCGTGTGTATGGTGTGCCTTGTCGGGGACCCCGCCGCACGTCGCCCCGGATCGGATCCGATCCGAGCGGGCACGCAACCCGGACACCGGGCCGGACACCGGCCCCCATGAACGCATATATAAGGAGTCACGTGCCCGGCACGAAGAAGTTGGTCATCGTCGAGTCGCCGGCCAAGGCCAAGACGATCGCCCAGTACCTGGGCAGCGGCTACGAGGTGCAGGCATCCGTCGGCCACATCCGCGACCTCATCGAGCCCAAGAACCTGCCGCCCGAGCTGAAGAAGGGCACGCTCGGCAAGTTCTCCGTGGACGTGGAGAACGGGTTCGAGCCCTACTACGTCGTCAGCGACCAGAAGAAGAAGACGGTCGCCGACCTCAAGCGGGCGCTCAAGGACGCCGACGAGCTCTTCCTCGCGACGGATGAGGACCGCGAGGGCGAGGCCATCGCGTGGCACCTCCTGCAGGTGCTGAAGCCGAAGGTGCCGGTCAAGCGCATGGTCTTCCACGAGATCACCAAGGAGGCCATCGAGCGCGCCCGCGACAGCACGCGCGACATCGACACGGCCCTCGTGGACGCGCAGGAGACGCGGCGCATCCTCGACCGCCTCTACGGCTACGAGGTGTCGCCCGTGCTCTGGCGCAAGGTCGGTCCGGGCCTGTCCGCCGGACGCGTGCAGTCCGCCGCCACCCGCCTGGTCGTCGACCGCGAGCGCGAGCGCCTGGCCTTCGTGACGGCCTCGTACTGGGACCTCACGGCGTCGCTCTCGCCCCTCGACCAGGAGCTGCCGTTCGACGCGCGCCTCGTCCGCATCGACGGTGCCCGTATCGCCACGGGCCGCGACTTCGACGACAAGGGAGCGCTCAAGAACGACTCGCGCCCCCTCGACGCGAGCAGCGCCGAGGCGCTCGCCGAGGCCCTGCGCGACCCGTCCGTCCCGCTGAAGGTGCAGAGCGTCGAGTCGAAGCCCTACACGCGTCGCCCGGCCGCGCCTTTCACCACATCGACGCTCCAGCAGGAGGCCGCGCGCAAGCTGCGATTCTCCGCCCGGCAGACCATGAGCGTCGCGCAGTCGCTCTACGAGAACGGCTACATCACCTACATGCGCACCGACTCGCCCTCGCTCTCGCAGCAGGCGATCAACGCGGCCCGCAAGCAGGCCGCCGAGCTGTACGGGCCCGAGACCGTGCCCGACAAGCCGCGCCTCTACGCGGGCAAGAGCAAGAACGCGCAGGAGGCCCATGAGGCCGTCCGCCCCGCCGGCGAGACCTTCCGCACGCCGCAGCAGCTCGCCTCCACGCTGCGCGGCAACGACCACAAGCTCTACGACCTCATCTGGAAGCGCACCATCGCGTCGCAGATGGCCGACGCGAAGGGATCCACCGCGTCGGTCGTCATCGCCGCGGGGCCGACCTCCGCGGGCGAGGTCGCCGAGTTCGCCGCCTCCGGCACGGTCATCACGTTCCGCGGCTTCCTGGCCGCGTACGAGGAGAGCCGCGACGAGGAGCGCCACGGCGCCGCCGAGCCGCGCGAGGCGAAGCTGCCGGATCTCAAGAAGGGCCAGGACCTGCGCCTGGTGGACGTGGACGCCAAGGGGCACGAGACCAGCCCGCCGCCGCGCTACACGGAGGCGAGCCTCGTCAAGACGCTCGAGGAGCTGGGCATCGGTCGTCCGTCGACCTACGCCGCCATCATCTCGACGATCGTCGACCGCGGCTACGTCACGCCGCGCGGCACGGCGCTCGTCCCCAACTGGATCGCCTTCTCGGTGGTGCGGCTGCTGGAGGAGTTCTTCACGGAGCTGGTGCAGTACGACTTCACCGCGGGCATGGAGGACGACCTCGACCGCATCGCGGAGGGCTCCGCCGAGCGCGTCGACTGGCTGAAGGGCTTCTACTACGGCAACGACGCGCACAAGGGGCTCCGCCCCACCATCGACAACCTCGGCGAGATCGACGCCAAGGAGATCAACTCGCTGCGCATCGCGGACGACATCACCCTGCGCATCGGCAAGTACGGGCCCTACCTCGAGGTCCACGAGGAGGGCGCAGCCGCCGATGCCACGCCCCGCCGCGTCAACCTGCCGGAGGACCTCGCGCCCGACGAGCTGACGGCCGCGAAGGCACGGGAGCTGATCGACGCCCCCGTCGTCACCGACCGCGTCATCGGCATCAACCCGGAGAACGGCAAGCAGATCGTGGCGAAGGACGGGCGCTACGGCCCCTACGTCACCGAGCTCGATCCCGAGCCGGAGGCAGCGCCCGCCGCTCCCGCCGACGGCGTGGATCCCGCGACCGGCGAGGTGCTCGAGAGCACGACCGCCACCGCCTCGGCGGCTCCGGCCGCGAAGGCGCCCGCCAAGAAGCCCGCCGCGAAGAAGGCGGCGGCCGTCAAGCCGCGCACGGCCTCCATCTTCAAGTCGATGGACCTCGCCACCGTCGACCTGGAGACGGCTCTGCGTCTCCTCGACCTCCCGCGCGTGGTGGGCGACGACCCGGAGACGGCCACGCCCATCACGGCGCAGAACGGGAAGTACGGTCCGTACCTGAAGAAGGGCACGGACTCGCGCTCGCTCACGAGCGAGGAGCAGATCTTCGAGATCGACCTGCCGGGCGCCCTCGAGGTCTTCGCGCAGCCCAAGTACGGCGCCCGTCGCCCCTCCAGCGCGCTGAAGGAGTTCGACGCGGATCCCGTGAGCGGCAAGGGCATCAAGGTCAAGGACGGCCGCTTCGGCCCGTACGTCACGGACGGCGAGACCAACGCGACCATCCCGAAGAGCGAGTCCGTCGAGGACGTCGACTTCGACCGTGCCGTCGAGCTGCTGGCGGACAAGCGCGCCAAGGGGCCGGCCAAGCCGAAGTCCAGGGCGAAGGCCCCGGCCAAGGCGAAGGCCAAGGCGCCCGCGAAGGCGAAGACGACGGCGGCGAAGACGACCGCGGCGAAGACGACCACCGCGAAGACGACCACCGCGAAGGCGACCACGGAGAAGACGACCGCGGCGAGGTCGGCAGCCGCGACGAAGGCAGCTGCCACGCGGGCCGCCAACAAGGCGGCCGCTGCGGCGGCGACGGCGTCCGACGCGACGTGACCGGCGTCTTCATCACCCTGGAGGGCGGCGACGGCGTGGGGAAGTCCACGCAGTCGGCGCTCCTGCGGGGGTGGCTGGAGGACGCGGGCCACGAGGTCGTCGTCACCCGTGAGCCGGGCGGCAGCGACCTCGGGGTGGAGATCCGCGAGATCGTGCTGCACCGGAGGGGCCACATCGCGCCGCGCGCGGAGGCGCTGCTGTACGCGGCCGACCGCGCGCACCACGTCGAGACGGTCGTCCGACCGGCCCTCGAGCGGGGCGCGATCGTCCTGCAGGACCGCTACCTCGACTCGTCCGTCGCCTACCAGGGCGCGGGTCGGGTGCTGGACGCCGACGAGATCCGCGAGCTGTCGCTCTGGGCTGCGCAGGGGCTCCTGCCCGACCTGACCGTGCTGCTCGACCTCGACCAGGCCGCCGCCCGGGTCCGCCTCGACGCCGCGCGCACGCGCTTCGACCGGCTCGAGGCCGAGCGCGCCGACTTCCACGAGCGCGTGCGCCAGGCGTTCCTCGGGCTGGCCGGCGCGGAGCCGGAGCGCTTCCTGGTCGTCGACGCCGCGCGCCCGCGCGAGGAGATCGCCACGCAGATCCGGACCAGGGCTCAGGCGCTGATCTCCGCGGGGGCCTCCGCATGAGCGACGCGGCGGCCGGCGGCCCGACCGCGACCCGCACCGCCGGGCCTCGGACGACCGCCGTGCAGGCATCCGGGATGCAGGCGTCCGCGGCGTCCGCGAGCCCCGACGGCCGGGCGATCTGGGACGAGCTCACCGGGCAGTCCGAGGCCGTCGCCCTGCTCGCCGCGGCCAGCAGCCCGCGGGCCACCGCGCGCGACGCCGCCGGCACCGCGCTCGCGCACTCGTGGCTCATCACGGGTCCTCCCGGATCCGGCCGCTCCAACCTCGCCTACGCCTTCGCGACCGCGCTGCTCAGCGACGGGACGCCGGAGGGCGACGCGGCGACCGCACGCCAGGTCGCCGCCCGCAGCCACCCCGACCTGGGCGTGCTCGCCACGGAGCGGGTCATCATCGCCATCGACGAGGTGCGCGCGCTCGTCACGTCGTCGCAGTACTCGCCCTCGGTCGGTCGGTACCGCGTCATGGTCGTCGAGGACGCCGACCGGATGACCGAGCGCACGTCGAACCTGCTGCTGAAGGCGCTCGAGGAGCCGCCGGAGCGCACCATCTGGATCCTGTGCGCGCCCAGCGAGGCCGACCTGATCCCGACCATCCGCTCCCGCGTGCGCAGCGTGCGGCTGCGCATCCCGTCGGTCGAGGACGTCGCCGCGCTGATCCAGCGTCGTGACGGCGTCGACGCCGCCACGGCGACGCGTGCCGCCCGGGAGGCGCAGAGCCACATCGGGATGGCGCACCGGCTGGCCACGGACGCCGAGGCGCGCGAGCGCCGGAGCCGCACCCTGGAGCTGGCGCTCGGCATCCGGACGGTGGGCGACGCCGTCCGCGCAGCGGCCGCGATGCTCGAGCTCGCCGGCCAGGACGCCAAGGCCTTCACGGTGCAGCGCGACGCCGACGAGCGCGAGCGCGCGCTCCGGTCGCTCGGCGTGCAGGAAGGCGGGTCCATCCCGCCGCAGCTGCGCTCGCAGATCCGCCAGCTCGAGGAGGACCAGAAGCGGCGCGCCACGCGCAGCCTCCGTGACGGCATCGACCGGATCCTCGTCGACCTCATGTCCCTGCACCGCGACGTGCTCCTCCACCAGCTGGGGGCGGACCTCCCGCGGGTGAACGAGGCGATCGCCCCGCGGATCGCGGACGCCGCGGAGGCCGGATCCGCGGCGGCGTCGCTCGCGGTGCTCGACGCGGTCGGGGTCGCACGTCGCCGCATCGACGGCAACGTGTCGCCGGCGCTCGCCCTCGAGGCGATGCTCGTGTCCATCACCCGCACGCGCACGGCGGGTCGCGCATGACGCGCCGGAGCACGCGGAGGACGTCCGTCCGGCGCGCCGGAGCGCTGGGCGCCGTCCTCCTCGCCGCGGCCGTCGCCCTGAGCGGATGCGGCCTCATCCCCGTGCCCGAGCCGCGCAGCTCCACCTCGAGCCCCACGACGGAGGACGTCGCCCCCGACCTGGCCCGCTACTACGAGCAGGCCATCGCCTGGTCCCCGTGCGAGGACGGCGCCCAATGCGCGACCGCGACGGCGCCGCTCGACTGGTCGGCGCCGGACCCGGCGACGGACATCCAGCTCGCCCTCACCCGGCACACCGCACGCGGAGGAGGCACGCCGCGCGGCTCGCTCTTCGTCAACCCGGGTGGCCCCGGTGCGTCCGGCGTCGACCTCGTGAAGTCCAACGTCGACTACGCGGTGTCGCGCGACCTGCAGGACGCGTACGACATCGTCGGCTGGGATCCCCGCGGCGTCGGGGCGTCGACCGCCGTCGACTGCGTCGACGACGCCCAGCTCGACTCCTTCCTCTACGGCGAGACGGAGGCCCCTGCAGGGACCCCGGCGCACGACGCCGAGCTGGACCAGGCGTCGAAGTCCTTCGCCCAGTCGTGCGCCGCCCGATCCGGATCGCTGCTGCAGTTCGTCGACACGCAGAGCACCGTGCACGACCTCGACATGCTGCGGGCGCTGGTGGGGGACAGGCAGCTGAACTACCTCGGGTACTCCTACGGCACGAGCATCGGCGCGGAGTACGCCCAGGACTTCCCCGCGCACGTCGGGCGGATGGTGCTCGACGGCGCGACGGATCCGTCCGCGAGCTCCTTCGACGTCTCCCTCGCGCAGACGACCGGGTTCCGGACCTCGTTCGAGTCCTACCTGGCGGCGTGCCTGGCGGGGAACGGCTGCCCGTTCCGCGGATCCGTCGAGGAGGGCGAGCAGACCGTCGCCACCCTCATCGACCGCCTCGACCGGAGCCCGCTGCGCGCCTCCGACGGGCGGGAGCTCGACGGGGAGGTCCTGCGCAGCGCCATCAACTCGGCGCTCTACAGCGAGCAGCAGTGGCCGGCGCTCTCGAGCGCGTTCACCGAGGCGCTCCGCGGAGAGTCCACCACGGCGTTCGCGCTCGCCGACTCCTACTTCGGCCGCAAGCCCGACGGCACGTACGACGGCAACTTCTACGAGGCGTTCCTCGCCATCCAGTGCATCGACTACCCGGTGGAGCGGGATCCGGCGGTGCTCGTCACGGAGGCGGCCGAGCTCCGCGCCGCCGCCGGGGAGCTGGCGGACGACGACACCTCCCGCGACGGCGAACCGGACCCGCTCTGCGGCAACTGGCCCTATGCCGCCCGGCAGGCGCCGGCACCCGTGTCGGCGGAGGGCGCGGCGCCCATCGTCGTGGTCGGGACCACGGGCGATCCCGCGACGCCGTACTCGTGGGCGGAGGCGCTCGCGAGCCAGCTCTCCTCGGGCGTGCTCCTCACCTACGAGGGCGAGGGGCACATCGCCTACGTCCAGCGGGATCCGTGCATCGTGGCCGCGGTGGACGGCTACCTGCTCCGCGGGGATCCGCCCGCCGCCGGCACGACCTGCGGCTGATCCGGGCGCGGACCGACGGCATCCGTCGCGGTCCGAGCGGGGCCCGCGTGCGGGAGCAGCCTCCGGCATCCGGTATGCTCTCTACTCGTGCCCGGTACTCGCTGAGTCCGGGCCGGGCCGCCTTAGCTCAGTCGGTAGAGCATCTCACTCGTAATGAGAAGGTCGTCAGTTCGATTCTGACAGGCGGCTCCACCACCACCTCCCCTCGCCGTCGCGCTCTCCGCTCGAGAGCCGGCATCCGGCGGGGATCTCCCTCCACAGGGCGCGACCGTCGGTCGCGTCCGCCGTGCGCCGCCTGCCGGGCGAGCCCGCGGGCGCGGCGTCTAACATGGCCCCATGCGATCCCCTGCCGACGGCCCCGACCGCGCGCGCGCCGACCGCACCGATCCCGATGCCCCCGGGTCCCGCGTCCGCGCCCGTGACCGCCGTCGCACCCGCTCCCTGACGGCCGCCGTCGCGGTGGTCGCCCTGCTCGCCGCCGGCGCGGTCGGCGCGGGCGCGCTGACCGGTCGCGCCGGCAGCGCATCCGCGAGCGTCGCCGCCGTCGCCGCCGACCCGTCGCCCACCCCGAGCCCGACGCCCACGCAGGCGCCGCCGCGTCCCGCGCCCGCCGACCAGGCCGCGGCGCGCGACCTCCGCACGTGCTCCATCTCGTCCCTCGCGCAGGATCCGCGCCTCGCGACCTTCGAGGGCCAGGTGCGCGACGCCGCGACGGGCCGCGTGCTGTTCGACCGGAACGGCAGCACGCCGGAGCGCACCGCGAGCGTCATGAAGGTCATCACCTCGGCCGCCGCCCTCGCCGCCCTCGGCCCCGACCGGCGCATCGCCACGACGGTGGTCCGCGGCTCCGAGCCCGGCACCGTGGTGCTGGTCGGCGGCGGGGACCCGACCCTGTCGCGCCTCACCTCCGGCAGCTCCGTCTACCCGGGTGCGCCGCGCCTCAGCGACCTCGCCCAGCAGGTGCGCACGGCCTGGGCCGCGGATCCCGCCACCGCGGGCACGCCCATCACCCGCATCGTGCTCGACACCTCCCTGTTCTCGGGTGACACGTGGATCCCGTCGTGGGCCGCCTCCGAGCGGAAGGCCGGGTACTCCAGCTTCATGACGCCGCTGCAGCTCGACGCCGACCGCGCGGATCCCGCCGCCGTCGTCTCGGCGCGCAGCGAGGATCCGCTGGCGCGCGTCGGCAGCACCTTCCGCTCCATGCTCGGCGGCTCGGCCGACGTCACGCAGGGGACCGCACCGGCCGGTGCCGCGGTGCTGGGCAAGGTCGAGTCGCAACCCGTGTCGTCGCTCATCCAGACCGCGCTCATCAACTCCGACAACGTGCTCGCGGAGTCGCTCGCGCGGCTCGTGAGCATCCAGGTCGGCGCGGGGAACACGCAGCAGTCGCTCGCGGCGGGGATCCCGAAGGCCCTGCAGGCGTACGGGCTCGACACGTCCACGCTCACCATCGTCGACGGCCAGGGCCTCAGCCCGGACGACCGCGTCCCGCCGTCGCTGCTCGCGCAGCTGATGATCCAGGTCGACCAGCGGAAGCAGTCGCTGGGGTACCTGCACGACGGGCTCCCGGTCGCGGGCCGCACCGGCACGCTCTCGAGCCGCTTCACCGGTGACAGCGCCGTGGCCCGCGGGCACGTCCTGGCCAAGACCGGCTGGATCGACACCGGCTACACGCTCGCCGGCATCGTCGACGCGGCCGACGGCACGAAGCTGACCTTCGCCTTCTACGCCATCGGGAACGTCACCGGCGACGCGAAGGTCGCCCTCGACGCGCTGGCGGCGGGCACGTACCGCTGCGGGGCGGACCTGGGGGACGAGTGACGCGCAGCCCGGCCCCGGGCGGCGGAAACACGGCACCGGGCCCGGCCCGGGGAAGGAGCGGCGCATGAGACGGGCCCTGTTCATCATCGACGTGCAGAACGACTTCACGGAGGGCGGCGCGCTCGGCGTCGAGGGCGGCGGCGACGTCGCCCGCGGGATCACCCGGCTCCTCGCCGCGGAGCCCTACCGCTACGACCACGTGCTCGCGTCCCGCGACTGGCACGAGGCGACGGGCGACAACGGCGGGCACTTCGCCGCGGCCGGCACCGTCCCGGACTACTCGACCACCTGGCCCGCGCACTGCGTGCAGGGCACGTCGGGCGCGGAGTACCACCCCGACCTCGACGTCACCGCCGTCGACTTCCACCTCCGCAAGGGCCAGGGCGCGCCCGCCTACTCGATCTTCGAGGGCACCACGGAGGACGGCGTGCCGCTGGCCGACCTGCTGGCGCTGCACGAGATCACCGACATCGACGTCGTCGGCCTCGCGACCGACTACTGCGTGCTCGCCTCGGCCCTCGACGCGGTCCACCAGGGCAAGCGCGTCCGGATCCTCGCCGACCTCGTCGCGGGCGTGGCGCCCGCCACCAGCTCCGCCGCGCTCGACCGCCTGCGCGACGCCGGGGCCGAGATCGTCGACGGGCCCGCCGACTGACGATCGGCCGGCCGGGCCCCCGGCCGGCCGGCGTACGAGCACGAGCACGAGCATCACCACCGCACCGCACCGCACCGCACGGAAGAAGCGAGGACACCATGAGCGCATCCACCGAGACCGACCTCCTGTCGGGCACGCCCACCAGCCTGCTCATCGGCGGCGAGCGGGTCGACGCCGAGGGCGGGGCGACGTTCGAGGTCCGGGACCCGGCCACCGACGCCGTCCTCGCGCGCGTGGCCGACGCGAGCCCCGCGGACGGCGTGCGCGCCCTCGATGCGGCGGTGGACGCGCAGGCGGCGTGGGCGGCGACCGCGCCACGTGCCCGGGGCGAGATCCTGCGCCGCGCCTTCGACCTGCTCCAGGAGCGCAAGGACGAGTTCGCGCTCCTCATGACGCTCGAGATGGGCAAGCCCCTCGCCGAGTCGCTCGGCGAGGTCACCTACGGAGGCGAGTTCCTCCGGTGGTTCTCCGAGGAGGCCGTGCGCATCACGGGCCGCTACGGGACGAACCCCGAGGGCACCGGCCGCATGATCGTGTCGCAGCACCCGGTCGGGCCCGTGCTCCTCATCACCCCGTGGAACTTCCCGCTGGCGATGGCCACCCGCAAGATCGCGCCGGCGCTCGCCGCGGGCTGCACCGTGGTCATCAAGCCGGCCGACCTCACGCCGCTCACCACGCTCCGCTTCGCCGAGCTGCTGGCCGAGGCGGGTCTCCCCGCCGGCGTCCTCAACGTGATCCCCACCACGGCCGCCGGCGACGTCACCGGGCCGCTCATCGCCGACCCGCGGCTGCGCAAGCTGAGCTTCACCGGATCCACCCCCGTCGGCCGGCAGCTGGGCGCCCAGGCCGCGCAGAACGTGCTGCGCGTCTCGCTCGAGCTCGGCGGCAACGCGCCGTTCGTGGTGTTCGCGGACGCCGACATCGACAGGGCCGTCGACGGCGCGATGGCGGCGAAGTTCCGCAACGTCGGGCAGGCGTGCACGGCGGCGAACCGCTTCATCGTCGAGGCGTCCATCGCGGATGAATTCGCCGACCGGCTGCAGGAGCGCATCGACGCGATGCGGATCGGGCGCGGCACCGAGGAGGGCGTCACGGTCGGGCCGCTCATCGACGGCCGCGCGGTCGACAAGGCCGACCGGCTGGTGCGCGACGCCGTCGAGCGCGGCGCCACCGTGCGCGCGGGCGGCGAGCCGCAGGACGGTGCCGGCCACTTCTACCCGCCGACCCTCATCACGGGCGTCGCCGAGGGCAGCGACATCCTCCGCGAGGAGATCTTCGGGCCGGTCGTCGCCATCGTGCCCTTCGACGACGAGGACGACGCCGTGCGCCTCGCCAACGACACCGAGTTCGGCCTCGTCTCCTACGTCTTCACCCGCGACCTCGCCCGCGGCCAGAGGATGATCGAGCGGCTCGAGACGGGCATGACGGGCCTCAACATGGGCGTCATCTCCAACGCGGCGGCGCCGTTCGGCGGCGTGAAGCAGTCGGGGCTCGGCCGCGAGGGCGGGCTCGAGGGCATCCACGAGTACCTCAACACGAAGTACACGCTCACGCCCGACCCGTTCGCGTCGTAGTGGCGCACGTCGTCCCGGTCGACGACCTCGCGGATCCGCGGCTCGCCGACTACAGCCACCGCACCGACGTCGCGCTCCGGAAGGCCGAGGGCGCCGGCCACGGGATCTACCTGGCGGAGTCGGCGCTGGTGCTCGAGCGGGCGCTCCGGGCCGGGCACGCGCCGCGGTCCGTGCTCGCGCTCGGCGGCACGGTCGACGAGGCGCTGGCGCTCGTCGGGGATCGCGACGTGCCGGTGTTCACGGGGCCGGGCGAGCTGCTCGCGGAGCTCACCGGCTACGTGCTGCACCGCGGTGTGGTCGCGTCCCTCGACCGGCCGGCGCTCCCGTCGGTGGCGTCGCTGCTGGCGGGCGCGCGGCGCGTGGTCGTGCTCGAGGACGTCGTGGATCCCACGAACGTCGGCGCGATCTTCCGCTCGGTCGGCGCGATCGGCGCGGACGCGGTGCTCGTCACGCCGCGCTGCACGGATCCGTTCTACCGCCGGGCCATCCGCGTCAGCATGGGCACGGTGCTGCAGGTGCCGTGGACGCGCACGGGGGAGTGGCCCGAGACGCGGACCGCCCTCGCCGATGCCGGCTTCCACGTCGCGGCGCTGGCGCTGACCCCGGGCGCCGTGTCGATCCGCGACTTCCCGGCCGAGGAGCACGAGCGGCTCGCCATCGTGCTCGGGTCGGAGGGGCCAGGCCTCTCGGCGGAGGCGATCCGGTCGGCGGACACGGTGGTGCGGATCCCGATGGCGCACGGCATCGACTCGCTGAACGTGGCGGCCGCCAGCGCGGTGGCGCTCTACGCGCTGACCTGATCCCCGACCCGGCAACACGACACCATCGCTATCCTCGTCGTGTCCGACCGACTCGAGGAGACCGACATGACCTACCGCTGGCGCCGACCCACCCTGCTGGCCTACCTGTACCTCGTGCTGGCGCTGGCCGGCGTCGTGGTGACGTGGGCCTACAACATCACCGCCATCACGTCCGGGCGCGACTACCTCGGCGACTGGTTCGGCAGCGGCCCGTCGGTGTCCTCGCTCACGGCCGACGTGCTCATCGCCGCCATCGCGGCCGTCGTGTTCATCCTCGTCGAGGGGCGCCGCCTCGGGATCCGGTTCGCGTGGATCTTCGTGCTGCTCATCCCGCTCGTCGCGCTCGCGTTCGCCCTCCCGCTGTTCCTCGGCGTGCGCGAGATGCGCGTGCGCACGGAGGCCTCGCCCGGCTGAGACCTGTGCGACGCGCGGGTAGGGACCGGACGCGCGGGTGCCAGCGCCTAGCCTGGCCTCACCGACGAGAAGGGGTCCCCATGAGCACGCGTCCCGCACGACGGCGCCCCACGCGCCTCGCCGTCGTCTACCTCGTCCTCGCGGCGGCCGCCCTCGTGCTCACGTGGGCGGCGAACGTCCGCGTGGTCACGGAGGGACGCGACTTCCTCGCGGACCTCGGCGCCGGCGGTCCGGCGGTCTCGTCGCTCTCGTGGGATCTGCTGATCGCCGCGGTCGCGAGCGTCGTCTTCATCGTCGTCGAGGGGCGCAGGCTCCGGATGCGCCGGGTCTGGATCTACGTGCTGCTCGCCCCGCTCCTGGCGTTCGCGGTCGCCCTGCCGGTGTTCCTCGCGGCGCGGGAGATGCACCTGAGCGCGCCGGAGCGCGCGGAGCCGACGCCGCGGGCCTGAGCGCCGCTAGACCAGCAGCTGGTGCTTCGCGAGGTCGCGGTAGAGCGGCGTCGAGACGACGAGCTCCGCGTGCGTGCCGGTGCCGACCACGCGGCCCTTCTCGACGACCACGATGAGGTCGCTGTCGACGACGGTCGAGAGCCGGTGGGCGATGACGATGAGGGTGCGGTGCTCGGCGACCGCGTCGATCGCCTTGCGGAGCAGCTGCTCGTTGAGGCCGTCGAGGCTGGAGGTCGACTCGTCGAGCAGCAGGATCGGGGGAGCGGAGAGCAGCGTGCGCGCGATCGCGAGGCGCTGGCGCTCGCCGCCGGAGAGCATGATGCCGTCCTCGCCGACGGGGGCGTCGAGGCCGAGCTCGTTGCGCGCGAGCACCTCCGTGAGGTTCACGGCGTGGAGGACCTGGATGCAGTCCTCGTCGGTGGCGTCGAACGCGGTGAGCGTCAGGTTCTCGCGGAGCGTGCCGGCGAGGACGGGAGCGTCCTGCTCGACGTAGCCGATCTGGCGGCGCAGGTCCTCGCGGTCGAGCGCGCGGATGTCCTGCCCGCCGACGCGGACGACGCCGGACGTCGGGTCGTAGAAGCGCTCGATGAGGGCGAGGATCGTGCTCTTGCCGGCGCCGGACGGGCCGACGAGCGCGATCCGGGTGCCGCGCTCGGCCCGGAAGCTGATGCCCTGGAGGACGCCGCCGCCCGTGCGGTCGGCGCCCGGAGCCGCATCCGCCGCGTCCGCCGCGGAGGCCGACGGGTCGGACGGTGCGGCGGAGTCCGCGTCCGCGTCCGCCGTCGTCGGGTACGCGAACCGCACGTCCACGAGCTCGACGGCGGGCGCCCCGGTGCGCTCCTCCGCTGCGGGCGAGCCGCCGCGGAGGCGGCCGGCGAGGGCGGCGTCGCCGTCGGTCTCGACCGGCAGCTTCACGATCTCCTGGATGCGGCCGAGCGCGCCGAGCGCCTGGTTGACCGCGGTCACGGCGCCGAAGGCCTGGCCGAGCGGCATGATCATGAGGAAGAGGAACAGGATGAAGGCCACGAGGTCGCCGACCGTGATGGCCCCGGCCGCGACGCGGTATCCGCCGACGCCGACCACCACGAGGAACGACGCCTGGAGCGCGATCCCGGCGATCGGCACGACCACGGCGGACGCCTTCGCGACCTTGATGCCCATCTCCCAGGCGCCCTCGGCGTCCCGCTCGATGGTGCGGATCTCGCGGTCGGTGGCGTTGCTCGCGCGGACGGTGCGGATCGCGCCGATGGCCCGCTCGACGCTCGCGGCCAGGTCGCCGACCTTGCGCTGGGCGCGCTGGCTCGCGACGCGGATCCGCCCGGACAGGCCCACGACGGCGACGACCGAGACGGCGACGACGAGCACGGTGAGGCTGAGGAGCACGGGGTCGATGATCAGCATCGCGATGATGGCGCCGAGGAACGTGACCGCGCCGCCGATCGCCTCGACGAGGCCCTGCGTGAGGACGGCGCGCAGGAGCGTCGTGTCGGAGCCGACGCGCGAGACGAGGTCGCCCGTGCGGCGCGTGTCGAACTCGGAGATCGGGAGGCGCAGGATCCGTCGCACGAGAGTGCGGCGCGACGAGAGCACGATGCCCTCGCCCATGCGCTGCAGCAGGTAGTGCTGGTAGCCGGAGAGCACGCCGGACACGACGACGAGGCCGACGAGCGCCCAGACGAGGACGCCGAGCTGGCCGCCCTCCTGCACGACGCCCACGACGCGCTGCACGAGGAGCGGCTGGCCCAGGCTCGCGGCCGCGCCCAGGATGCTGAGCACCACCACGAACGCCATCAGGCCGCGCTGCTCGAGGATGTAGGGCAGGAGCTCCGAGAAGCGGGCCCGGGGTCCGTCGTCGGCCGAGTCGCGGCGGGCGAACGGGTTGCGGGAGCGTGCGCGCGGCGCGGCGGCGGTCTCGGGGCGGGCGGTGCTCATGCGTGTTCTCCCGGGTGGTGGGTGCGATCGTGATGCGGCGCGCGGCCAGCCGGGTGGACGGCCGGCGAGGGTTCGGGTGTCCGACGAGCGGAGCGTCGCGCGTGCCGCATCGCCGTGGCGACTCTACGCGCCGGCCACCGCGCGACCGCCGGGAGTGATTCCGCTCGTGGAGAAAACCCCCGGCCATCTCTAGGCTGTGGACTCGTGCCCACCCCCGTCATCACCGCCGACCGCCTCGTGAAGAAGTACGGCGACCACGTCGCCGTCGACGGCCTCTCCTTCGAGGTCGCGCCCGGCGAGTCCTTCGGGCTGCTGGGCCCCAACGGCGCGGGCAAGTCCACGACCATGCGCATGATCGGCGCGGTCTCCTCCCGCACGGGCGGCTCGCTCGACATCCTCGGGCTCGACCCCGACACGCACGGGCCGGAGATCCGCTCGCAGCTGGGCGTCGTGCCGCAGGCCGACAACCTCGACCTGGAGCTCAAGGCGCGCGACAACCTCATCGTCTACGGCCGCTACTTCGGACTGCCCCGGAAGCAGGTCGCGGCGCGCGCCGACGAGCTCCTCGAGTTCGCGCAGCTGACGGACCGCGCGGGCGCCAAGGTCGACGACCTCTCCGGCGGCATGAAGCGGCGCCTCACCATCGCGCGGGCCCTCATCAGCGACCCGCGGATCCTGCTGCTCGACGAGCCGACCACGGGCCTCGACCCGCAGGCCCGCCACATCCTGTGGGACCGCCTGTTCCGCCTCAAGGAGCAGGGCACGACGCTCGTGCTCACCACGCACTACATGGACGAGGCCGAGCAGCTCTGCGACCGGATCATCGTGGTCGACGAGGGCCGGATCATGGCGGAGGGCTCGCCGGCGTCCCTCATCCGCGACCACTCGAGCCGCGAGGTGCTCGAGGTGCGCTTCGGATCCGACCGCAACGAGTCCGCGTCGCGCGAGATCGCCGGGTACGGCGACCGCGTGGAGGTGCTGCCCGACCGCGTGCTCGTCTACGCGTCCGACGGCGAGGCCGTGCTCAGCCGGATCCTCGAGCAGGGCCTGAAGCCGATCACCACGCTGGTGCGCCGCTCGAGCCTCGAGGACGTCTTCCTCCGCCTCACGGGACGGAGCCTGGTCGAGTGAGCGTCGTCGACCGCGCCGCCGCCGGGGGATCCGCGGCCGAGGGCACCGGAGCCGACGACCGCGACCGCGCCGTCCGGGGCGGCGTCCGCCCGCGCCGCTTCGGCGCCTGGTACGCGGCGGAGCACCGCCTGCTCGGGATCCGCGCCTACGCCGGCACCGTGATCGCCACGGGCATCGCGAGCCCCTACGTCTACCTGTACGCGCTCGGCGTGGGCCTCGCCACGGTCGTCGACCGGGGCACGGGCGCGAACACCGCGCTCGGGATCAGCTTCCTCGTCTTCGTCGCGCCGGCGCTGCTGGCGACGAGCGCCATGACGGTCGCGAGCGAGGAGTTCACCTACCCGATCCTCGGCGCGTTCAAGTGGAACCCCGTGTTCCAGGCGATGAACGCGTCGCCGCTCACCCCCGCGCAGATCGTGGACGGGCAGGTCATCGGCGTCGCGATCCGCATGGCGCCGACCTGCATCGCCTACTTCGCCTTCATGCTGCTGTTCGGCGCCGTGCCGCTCGGCACGGGCGTCCTCGCGATCGGCGCCGCCCTGCTGACGGGCATGGCGATCGGGGTGATGATCATGGCCTACGTGTCGACGCTCGAGCAGGACAGCGGCCAGATCGCCATGGTCCTGCGCTTCATCATCACGCCGCTCTCGCTGTTCTCCGGCACCTTCTTCCCGCTCACGCAGTTCCCGGTCTGGCTGCAGTGGATCGGCTGGGTCTCGCCGCTCTGGCACGGCACCGAGCTCGGCCGCGTCGCCACGTACGGGATGCAGGAGCCGCTCTGGCTGACGCTCGTGCACGTGGCGTACCTGCTGCTCTGGCTCGCGGTCGGCTGGACGCTGGCCCGCCGCGTCGCGACGAGGAGGCTGCGCAAGTGACCGGATCCACCGCTCCCGCCCCCGTCGCCCCCGTCCGCCGCCGCGGCACCAGCGCGCTCTACGCCGGCAACGCCCGCTCGGTGCTCTCGCGCGGTCTGCTGGCCACGCGCAGCACCAACTGGACCGTCGTCCTCTCCGGCTTCTTCGAGCCCGTCTTCTACCTGCTCGCGATGGGGATCGGCCTCGGCTCGCTCGTGGGCGACGTGACGACGAGCACCGGCCAGCCCGTGCCGTACGCCGCGTACATCGCACCCGCGCTCCTCGCGGTCTCCGCCATGAACGGCGCCGTCTACGACTCCACCTGGAACGTCTTCTTCAAGATGAACCACTCGAAGCTGTACCAGGGCATGCTCGCGACCTCGCTCGGTCCGCTCGACGTGGCCTTCGGCGAGATCGGCCTCGCGCTCCTCCGCGGCGTCGTCTACTCGTCGGGCTTCCTCGTGGTGATGCAGGTGCTCGGCCTCAACCTGTCGTGGTGGGCGATCCTCGCGCTGCCGTCGGTGGTGCTGGTCGCGCTGGCGTTCGCGAGCTTCGGCATGGCGGTGACGAGCTACATGAAGACGTTCCAGCAGATGGACTGGATCAACTTCATCCTGCTGCCCATGTTCCTGTTCTCGGCGACCTTCTACCCGCTGTCGGTGTACCCGCCGTGGATCCAGACGGTCATCCAGGCGCTGCCGCTCTGGCACGCCGTGGAGCTGGTGCGCGGCTTCACGACGGGCGCGCTCTCGTTCGCGGTCGTCGGCCATGTGCTCTACTTCGCCGTGATGACGGCGATCGGCCTGGTCTTCACGACGCGGCGGCTGCGGGTCCTCTTCCTCGACTGAGGCCGCCCGCGACGAGCGCGAGGCCGGCGGCGCCCATGATCACGGCGGCGGTCCCCATCGCGACCGGGTAGGCGGCGGGCTGCGCGGACGCCGGAACCAGGGCGAGGGCCTGGGCCGTCACGACGGTCGCCAGCAACGACGTGCCCGCGAGCACCGTCGACGTGAGCGACGAGACCCGGCCCATCGTGCCGACGGGCGTCTCCGCCTGGAGGATCGGGCCCTGCGAGACGAGGTACACGGCGAAGACGAGGCCCGCGACGCCCATGAGGATCGCCGCGGGCAGGAGCAGGCGCACGGTCGAGTAGGCGGCGTAGGTGACGCCGAGGGCGACGAGCGCCGCCGGGAGCGCGCGCTCGGGGCGGACGCGGGCGACGAGCGCAGGCGCCGTGAGGGATCCGACCAGGCCGCCGACCGCGAACATCGCCGTGACCACGCCGTACTCCCCGGCCGTCAGCCCCATCGTGGTGAGGGCGACGAGGGCCAGGGTCGCGTTGTTGACGCCCAGGGTCACGCCGTACGCGGCGAGGCCGGCCACGAGGACCCGCAGGCGCGGCGAGGCGCGCACGATGCGGATCCCGGCGGCGAGCTCCGCGCGGAACCGGGCGCCCGCGGTGGCGACCGTGCCGGGGGCGCTGGCGTCCATCGAGCCGGCGTCCGTCGAGCCGGCGCCCGCCCCCGTGGCCCCGCGCTCGCGCACCGCGAGCACGAGCGCCGCCGACACGAGGAACGACACGGCGTCCATCACGAGCGCGGGCCGCGGCCCGAGCGCGGCGTAGACGGCCGGGCCGGCCATGGCCGAGAGGATCCCGACGCCCGTGCTCGCGAGGAGCGTGCGTCCCGCGGCGGCCGCGCGGCGATCGGCGGGGACGACCACCTGCACGAGCGCGGCCCGGGCCGGGTCGAAGAGCTGGGACGCGCAGCCGATGAGGAACTGCGTCGCTATGACGGCGCCGATCACGACGGCCGCGGGCCCGGTCACGGCGATCACCAGGAGCGGCAGGAGCAGCGCCGCCCGCACGAGGTCGGCCGCGACCATCACGCGGCGGGCGGGCCAGCGGTCGACCAGCACGCCCGCGAGCGGCGCGAGCAGGAGCCGCGGCAGGCTCGTCGCGCCGATGACCGCCCCGATGTAGAGCGGCAGGGACGGGTCGCCGGGCGCGAGGCCCGTGGCGAGCCACACGGTGACGGTCGCCGCGAGCACGTACTCGCCGAAGGCGGAGAGCGCCTGCGCGAGCCAGATGAGCGTGAACGAGCGGGAGATCAGGAGCGGAGGTCGCGGGTCGCGCGCGCGGCGGTCGGGTCGGGGTCGGGCACGGGCGGCCTCCGATCGGTCGTCTCCTCCCCACGGTAGCGGCAGGCGGGCGGGCGCCCGGGCGGTGCGGTCGCGCCGGATCCGCTCGGTACCCTGGCGGGGAGCGCCACCCGGGCGCGGCCGGCCGCGCGCCGGGGGAGGCAGGTGCCCATGGGCCGCGTCGTGGTGCTCGGATCGCTCAACGTCGACCAGGTGGTGCGCGTCCCGCGGCATCCGCAGCCGGGGGAGACCCTGATGGGATCCGACCCCGAGCGGCTCTGGGGCGGCAAGGGCGCGAACCAGGCGGTCGCCGCGGCCGACGCCGGCGGCGAGGTCGCGATGGTCGGGGCGGTCGGCGACGACGCCGACGGCTCCGCCTACCGCGCGCGCCTGGCCGACCGCGGCATCGACGTGTCCGGCCTCGCCACGGTGGATGGCGCCACGACGGGCCTCGCGATCATCGCGGTGGACGACGACGGCGAGAACACGATCATCGTCGCGCCCGGCGCCAACGCCCGCGTGACCGACGCCCACCTGGATCCGCTCGACGCGCTCGCCGCGGGCGACGTGCTCCTCGCCTCGCTCGAGCTGCCCCTCGACACGGTCGCCGCAGGCATCCGTCGCGCGCACGCCGCCGGCGCCCGCGTCGTGCTCAACCTCGCGCCCTTCGCCGCGCTGCCCGCCGAGGTGCTCGCGCTCGCGGATCCCGTCGTCGTCAACGAGCACGAGGCCGGGCTCCTCCGCCAATCGGGCACGCCCGCGCCCGCGTCGCTGCTCGTCACGCTGGGCGCCGAGGGCGCGGTGTGGGGCGACGTCGAGGTCCCCGCGTCGAAGGTCGCCCGCGTCGTCGACACCACGGGCGCGGGCGACGCGTTCTGCGGCGCTCTGGCCTCCGCGCTCGCCGCGGGCGCCGACCGCGAGGCCGCCCTGGTCGTCGCGGCCGACGCGGCCGCGGTCGTCGTGCAGCGCCAGGGCGCGCAGCCGGCGGACGACTGATCCGCGGGGCCGGAGCCGGCGAGGTCAGACCGGGCGCCGCCGACCCCGCCTGACCGCGTCCTCGTCGAGCGACCGGTCCCGCGACAGCGGGTACGCCCGGTCGAGGCGCGGGCCCAGCACCACCCGGAGCAGGAACCGCGACAGCAGCGCGCCGCCCGCCCAGTACGCCCCGATGAGGAGCGCCGCGACGCCGGGCAGCACGTGCGTGGCGATGCCGGCCACCACGAGCAGGGTCCAGACGATCCCGACCCCGGAGTACAGGGACCGGTAGCCGTCGACCGCCCGGTCGCGCTTCTCCTGCTGCCGCTCCGCGCGGTCGTCGAGCGCCGACACCGTCCGGCCGAAGTCGTCCCCGCCGACGGCGCCGAAGAGGTCCCGCACGGGCACCTCCAGCGCCTTCGCGACGAGCGACAGCGTCTCGAGGCTCGCGTCGTTCCCCGCCTCCAGCCGCTGCACCGTGCGCACCGTGATCCCGCTGGCCTCGGCCAGCCTGTCCTGCGTCCAACCCCGCTCGCGGCGGAGGTCCGCCACCCGTGTCTCGTTCATGGGCTCAGCTTGGCCGCCGGACGAGACCCTCGCCACGACGGGGACCCGACAGGTCCCCGACACGAGCGCGACAGCGACGCGACAGCGCCCCGCACGCGGGGCCGACGGGAGGTGCGATCCCGCGCTTGCCCCCTGCACGGGGTCCATGAGATGCTCGTCCCGCTGCGCTTCTTATGCGCATAAGTAACTCATCGGCTCGCGACGCGGGCGCTTCGTTCAAGGAGGAACACGTGAAGACATCCATGCGTCTCGGCGCGGTCGCGACCGTGCTGGCGGCCACCGTCGCGCTGACCGGCTGCGGCCGGTCCGCCGACGAGGGATCCGGCGCCGCGGCCGCGACCACCCTCGGCTCCGCTCCCGCGACCGGCAAGGTCACCATGTGGGCGATGGGCGCGGAGGGCGAGGCCCTGCCCGCGTTCCTCAAGACCTTCGAGGACGCCAACCCGGACGTCGAGGTCGACGTCACGGCGATCCCCTGGGACGCGGCGCACAACAAGATCCAGACCGCGATCGCGGGCGGCACCACCCCGGACATCGCGATGATGGGCACCACGTGGATGGCCGACTTCGCCGACGCCCTCACCACCGTCCCGACGGACGTCGACGCGAGCGGCGCCTTCCCCGGCTCCCTCGCCACGAACACCGTGAAGGACCGCGCGGCCGGCATCCCCTGGTACGTCGACACCCGCGTGCTCTACTACCGCACCGACCTCGCGGCGAAGGCCGGCTGGACGACGGCCCCCACCACCTGGGACGAGCTCAAGCAGATGGCGTCCGACATGAAGACGAAGGCCGGCGCCGCGCACGGCATCCGCCTCCCCGCCGGCAACGACGCCTTCCAGGGGACGCTCTGGATGCCGTGGTCGAACGGCGCCGAGATCGCCGACGGCGCGAAGTGGACCCTCGACACCCCCGCGATGCAGGAGGCCTACGAGTACTACGGCAGCTTCTTCGCCGACGGCATCGCCGACCCCGACGTCGACGTCTCGTCCGGCGCGCAGGAGGCGTCGTTCGTCGACGGATCCACGCCCATGCTCATCGAGGGCCCCTTCGAGATCGGCCAGCTGAAGGCCGTCGGCGGAGCGGACTTCGCCTCGAAGTTCACCACCGCGGTGCTCCCGGCCAAGGAGACCTCGGCGTCGTTCAGCGGCGGCGCGAACCTCGTCGTCTTCGACCAGGCCAAGAACCAGGACGCCGCATGGAAGCTCGCGCGCTGGCTCGGCCAACCGGAGACGCAGGCGGCCTGGTACGCCGCGACGGGCGACCTGCCCGCGCAGCAGTCGGCGTGGCAGGACCCGGCCCTGCAGTCCGACCCCACCCTCGCTGCCTTCGGCGAGCAGCTGAAGACCGCGAAGTCCGTGCCCGTCAGCACCAACTGGGTGAAGGTCGGCTCGGCGGCGGACTCGGCGCTCGAGCAGATCCGCCGCGGCACCGCGACCGTGCCCGACGCGCTCGCGAAGCTGCAGTCGGACGCCGACGCCATCGGCTCGGCGGAGTAGCCGTTGGCCATCACCGCTCCCCGCGCGGCCGGGACCCGTCCCGGCCGCGCCCGGTCCCCGCTCGTCGCCCGGCAGCGCCGCCGCCAGGCGCTCATCGCCTGGGGCTTCTGCCTCCCGTTCGTCGCCGTCTTCGCGGTGTTCATGCTCGTGCCGCTGGTGAGCTCGTTCGCCATGTCGTTCACGGACTTCCGCGCGACCGACATCCGCTCGCCGTTCGCCGTGGACTTCACCGGCCTCGACCAGTACGCGAAGCTCTTCACCGACGCCACGTTCCTCCGCTCCATCGGCGTCACGGCCTTCTTCGTGGTCGTCGGGATCCCGGTCACGATGGTCATCGCTCTCGCGCTGGCCCTCGCGCTCAACTCGGGCCGCGGCCGGATCGTGTCGTTCTTCCGGGTCGGCTTCTACGCGCCCGTCGTGACGAGCATCGTCGCGGTGTCGGTCGTGTGGCGCTACATCCTGCTGCCGGACGGCCTGCTCAACTCCGCGCTCGCGGTGGTCGGGATCACCGGCCCCAACTGGCTGAGCGACACCACGTGGGCCCTGCCCTCGCTCGTCGCGATGGCGGTGTGGCGGAACGTCGGCACGCTCATGATCATCTTCCTGGCGGGCCTGCAGGCCGTGCCCGAGGAGGTGCAGGAGGCCGCGGTGATGGACGGCGCGAGCCCCTGGCGCCGGCTGGTCTCGGTCACGCTGCCGCTTCTGCGCCCGACGCTGCTGCTCGGATCCGTGCTCATCTCGGTCGGCTTCCTGCAGTTCTTCGAGGAGGCGTTCGTGATGACGCGCGGCGGCCCCCTCGACTCCACGCTGTCCGTCGCGTACTACACGTACCGGCAGTTCGGCTTCGGCGAGTACGGCCTCGCCTCCGCGGCGAGCTACGTCCTCTTCCTCGCCATCGCCCTGCTCAGCCTGCTGCAGTTCCGGCTGCTGCGGTCGAAGGACTGAAAGGCACGCGCATGACCACCACCGCATCCGCCCCCGCCCCCACGGTCGGCGCTGTCGCCGCGACCGGCGCCCCGCCGCGCCGCCGGCGCCGCACCGACCGCGGCCGCCGCACCCGCGCGATCGTGTACCTCGTCCTCGCCGCCGTGCTCTGCGTCTGGCTCGTGCCGTTCGTCTGGATGGCGCTCGGGTCCGTGAAGACGCAGGGCGAGATCCTGCAGCGGCCGCCGACCTGGTGGCCCCAGGATCCCGTCGCGGACAACTTCGCGCAGTGGTTCGGGCCGCTCGACTTCGGCACGTTCTTCTCCAACAGCCTCGTGGTCGCGCTCATCACCGTGCTCGGCAACCTCGTGTTCTGCTCGATGGTGGGCTACGCGCTCGCGAAGATGGAGTTCCCGGGCAAGCGCGTCCTGTTCCTCACCGTGATGGTGACGCTCATGGTGCCGGGCGTCGTCACGTTCGTGCCGCTGTTCGTCATGGTCTCGGGGCTCGGCCTCGTGAACACGTACGCGGCGCTCATCCTCCCGTTCATCACGGCGCCCATCGGGGTGTTCCTCATGCGGCAGTTCATGCTGGGGATCCCCGAGGCGCTCATCGAGGCCGCGCGCCTCGACGGCGCGGGGGAGTTCCGCATCTTCTCCCGCATCGTGATGCCGCTGTGCGGGCCGCCGCTCGCGACCCTCGGCATCCTCACGTTCCTCGCGTCGTGGAACAACTTCCTCTGGCCGCTCGTCGCGGCGCAGACCGAGGGCATGTACACGCTGCCGATCGCCCTGTCGCTGTACTCGACCGGGCAGAACGCGACCGACTACGGCCTGCTGCTCGCGGGATCCGTGCTGGTGATCGCGCCGATCCTCGCCCTGTTCGTGTTCCTGCAGCGCTACTTCATCCAGGGCGTCGCGACCGCCGGCCTCAAGTGACCCCTTCCCGCCTCCGACCCCTGGAGACCCCCATGCCCCACGCCCCGCGCACGCTCCTCACCGCCCCGGACGGCACCCGGTTCCGCGACCTCGACGGGGACGGGGTGATGTCGCCCTACGAGGATCCGCGCCGGACCCCCGAGGAGCGCACGGACGACCTCGTCGGGCGCCTCAGCATCGAGGAGAAGGCGGGCCTCATGTTCCAGACCGTGATCGAGGTCGGCGCCGACGGCGAGCTGAAGGAGGAGCCGGGCGCGATCTCGAAGTCCGGCACCACCGAGGTCGTCGTCGGCAAGGCCATGAACCACTTCAACGTGCACGAGATCCGCTCGGCGCGGCAGGCGGCGCGCTGGAGCAACCGGCTGCAGGAGCTGGCGGAGTCGACGCCGCACGGCATCCCGGTGACCGTGAGCACGGATCCGCGCCACGCCTTCGTCGAGAACGCGGGCGTCGCGTTCTCCGCCGGCCCGTTCTCGCAGTGGCCGGAGGCGCTCGGGCTCGCGGCGCTCGACGACGTGGACGCGATCCGCGCGTTCGCCGACGCCGCGCGGCAGGAGTACGTGGCCGTCGGGATCCGCGCGGCGCTGCACCCGCAGATCGACCTCGCCACGGAGCCGCGCTGGGGCCGCCAGGCGCAGACGCTCGGGCACGACGCCGAGCGCGTCGCCGAGTTCACGGCCGCGTACCTCGAGGGGTTCCAGGGCGACGCGCTCGGATCCACGAGCGTCGCCTGCACCACCAAGCACTTCCCGGGCGGCGGCCCGCAGAAGGACGGCGAGGACGCGCACTTCCCGTACGGCCGCGAGCAGGTGTACCCGGGCGGCATGTTCGAGTACCACCTGCGGCCGTTCCGTGAGGCGATCGCGCGGGGGACCGCCGCGATGATGCCGTACTACGGGATGCCCGATGGCCTCGTGCGCGACGGCGAGGAGATCGAGCCGGTGGGCTTCGGCTTCAACCGGCAGGTGATCACGGGGCTCCTGCGCGAGGAGCTCGGCTACGACGGCGTCGTGGTCACCGACTGGGAGCTCGTGAACGACAACCACGTGGGAGACCAGGTGCTGCCGGCGCGTGCGTGGGGCGTGGAGGAGCTGACGCCCGACGAGCGGATGGAGCGGATCATCGCCGCCGGCTGCGACCAGTTCGGCGGCGAGGAGTGCGTGGACGTGCTCCTCGACCTGGTGGCCTCGGGGCGCGTCAGCGAGGCGCGCATCGACGAGTCGGTGCGGCGCCTCCTGCTCGTGAAGTTCCGGCTCGGCCTCTTCGACGACCCGTACGTCGACGAGGCCGAGGCCGAGCGGGTCGTCGGCCGGGCGGACCTCCGCGCGCTCGGCTTCCGGGCGCAGGCCGCGTCCGTCACCGTGCTCGAGAACCGGGAGCGCGACGGCCGGCCCACGCTGCCGCTGCCCGTCGACGGCCCCCGGCTCCGCGTGCACGTCGAGGGCATGCGCCCCGAGGCGCTCGACGGCTGGGCGGATCCGGCCGACGGGCCCGACGACGCCGACCTCGCGATCGTGCGGCTCGGCGCCCCCTTCGAGCCGCGCTCCGACCTGTTCCTCGAGGCGTGGTTCCACCAGGGGTCGCTCGAGTTCCCGCCCGGTCTCGTGCACCGGCTGCGGCGGATCGCCGACCGCTGCCCGCTCGTCGTGGTCGTGAACCTCGACCGGCCCGCGATCATGACGCCGCTCGTGCCGTTCGCCGCCGCGCTCGCCGTCGACTACGGCAGCTCCGACGCCGCCGTGCTCGCCGCGCTCACGGGGCGCATCGCTCCCGAGGGACGGCTGCCCGTGGAGATCCCGCGCTCGATGGACGCCGTGCGCGCGTCGCGGACGGACGTGCCGTCGGACACGGAGGACCCGGTGTACCCGCTGCACCACGGGCTCCGGATCCGCTGACACCGCCCGCGTCCGCATCCGTCCGCGCGGCGCCGGGTCGCGGTCGTCCGCGCCCGCCTCGCTACGCTTCCAGGAGAGAGGACGGTCGCATGAGCCCCCGGCGCCCCACGGTCTACGACGTCGCCGAACGCGCGAAGGTCTCCATCGCGACGGTGTCGTTCGCGTTCAGCCGCCCCGACCAGATCAGCGTCGCCACGCGCGAGCGGGTGCTCGAGACCGCGCGGGAGCTCGGCTACATGCCGAGCGCGTCCGCCCGCGGCCTCGCCCGCGGACGCACGGGCGCGCTCGGGCTGCACTCGTTCGACCTCCTCATCGACCGGCCGCTCCAGCGCGAGCCCGCGGATCCCGCCGCGTCCGCCCAGCCCGCGCACGTCACGGCGCCCTACGCGCCCGGCCGCACCTTCATCCCCTGGGACGACGCGGGCGAGATCGCGGCGGACCCGCGCGCGTTCCCGCTCTACGTCGACGAGGTGCGCCGCGGCTTCGAGCTCGAGTGCCGCGCCCACGACCGCCCGGTGATGCTCAGCCGTGGCAGCGACACGACCACCGCGGTCGCCGAGTCGGCCGGTCGGGTCGACGGCCTCGCGATCTTCCCGGGACCGTCGGCTGCCGCGTCGCTGAAGCGCGTCTCGCTCGCCATGCCGATCGTGCTGTTCAGCTACCCGCCCGCCGACGACGGGCACCACCGCGTCACCTCCGACAACGTCGGGGGGACGCGCGAGCTGGTGCGGCACCTCGTGCTCGAGCACGGGATCACCGACCTGGGCTTCGTGGGCGCGACCAGCGTCGGCGACTACCGGGAGCGCTTCCAGGGCTACCGCGAGGCGCTCGCGGAGCTGGGGGTGGCGGCGTCCGGCGAGGTGCTCGACGACACGGTGCTGGGCGAGGGATCCGGCTTCGGCGGGGTCGTCGCGGCCCTCCGCGCCGGGCGGCTGCCGCGGGCGCTCGTGTGCGCGAGCGACCAGCTGGCGCTGGCCCTCGTCGACCTGCTGCGCGCCGAGGGGGTCGACGTGCCGGGGGACGTCGTCGTGACGGGCTTCGACGGGATCCTCGCGGGCCTCCTCGCGACGCCGCGCCTCACGACAGTGCGGCAGCCCATGGAGGCGATGGGCCGCGCGGCGGCCCGCATCCTCATCGACACGACGACGAGCCAGCAGCCCGCCGACCCGGTGACGCTGCGGCTCGGCACGAAGCTCGTGGTGCGCGAGAGCTGCGGCTGCCGGGGCTGAGGCCGGGCTCCTAGCGGCGGAGGCCCCGGCGGCGCGCGACCTCGACGCCGAGCGCCACCAGCAGGATCACGGCGCCCAGCGCGGCGAAGGACCACGCGACCTCGATGCCGGCCGGCTCCTCGCCCGCGATGCCGCCCATCACGGCGCCCAGCGCGACCGCGAGGACGAGCGCGCCGATGCCCGCGAGGGACGCCGCGAGGATCCTCATGTCGGCGACCATCAGACCGGCTGCAGCGCGTGCTGCTCGCCCGCGGGCAGCTCCACGCGGACGGCGTCGTCGGGGCGGACCTCCCCGCCGGTGATCACGACGCCCATCACGCCGGACTTCCGCACGACGTTGCCGTCGGCGTCGCGGTCGAGCACCGCCTTCATGGCGCCCGCGCCGAGCCCGTCGATCTGGATGCAGGGGTTCCGCAGCCCGGTCAGCTCGACCACGGCGTCCGCGCCGAGGTGGAGGCGCGTGCCCGCGGGCAGGTCGAGGAGCGGGACGCCCGCGGTCGTGACGTTCTCGCCGAGGTCGCCGGGGCCCACGGCGAAGCCCTTCTCCGCGAGCTCGTCGTGCAGCTCGGCGTGGACGAGGTGCACCTGGCGGAGGTTCGGCGCGTCCGGGTCGCGGCGCTTGCGCGACAGGTGCTGGACGGTGGTGCCGAGGTGCGCGTCGCCCTCGACGCCGAGGCCGGCGAGGAGCGTGATCGACGTGCGGACGGGCTTGGAGAAGCGGTGGGCGTCGTCGCGCGCGACCGCGAGGACCCGGGGCGATGCTGGCGGCTGCATGCCAGCGACGATAGCGGCGCGGCGGGCGCCGGGCCAGCCCCCGGCCGGGACGGGGGCGCGGGGTCCCGATCGCCCGGTCGGCCCGCTAGGTTCGGGGCATCGACGGCGATGGGGGATGCGATGCGCGCGACGGCCATGAGCGGATCACCGAGGACGACGCTGGTCGCGGGGCTCGCCTCCGCGGGGGCGCTGCTGCTGCAGCCCGGGCTGCTGGGCGGCTTTCGGATCCAGCCCACGCCGGACATCGCGTCGACGATCGTGCTGCAGGGGCCCGTCGTCACGGTCCTCGTGCTGATCCTCTCGGTGGGTGCCGCCGTGGTGCTCGTGCGCGGCGTGCGCGGTGAGCCGGGGTTGATGCGCGCGTCCCGCGCGGCGGGGGTGGCGGCGCTGGTGGTCGCGGGCGCGCAGATCGCGCTGGCGCTGACGAGCGCGCTCATCGGGCTGACGCTCGCGGACCCGAGGGAGCCGGTGCTGCCGCCGGCGGTCGTGATCCTGTCCGGAGTGGCGGCCGCGGTCCACGCGATCGCGCTCGTCGTGCTCGCCGTGGCCGTGGCCCGCGGGCGGCTGCTCGAGCCGGTGACCCGCGTGTCGCTCCTGGTCCTCGCGCTGGCGACAGCGGCGTCCTGGCTGCCCCAGACGGGTCTCGCGGCGCTCCTGCCGGGTGACGGGTGGTTGCCGCTCCTCCTGCTGCTGGTGCTCGCGCTGCCGCCCGTGATCCTCGTGGCGTCCGCCGGTGTCGCCGTCGGCCTGATGGTGCACGGGAGGTCGGCCGCGATGCGGGCGCGGGCGGAGGGCATCCGCCGCGCGTGGTGACCGGCGGAGGGCCGGGCCGACGGATAGGCCCGGCCCTCCGGTCGCATCAGCGCGCGGCGTCGGCCGTCTGGTCAGCGGTGCCGTGCTCGCGCAGCACCAGGAGAGCCACGAGGGAGATCGCGGACGCGATGCTGAGGTAGACGCCGACGAGCATCACGCCACCGCCGCCGATGTCCCACAGCCACGTGGCGATGAACGGCGCGACGGCCCCGCCGATGATCCCCGCGAGGCTGAACGCGAGGGACGCGCCCGTGTAGCGGACGTCGGCGGCGAACAGGCCGGGCAGCAGGGATCCGACGGCGCCGTACCCGATGCCGATGAGCGCGAAGCCGAGGATCACGAACAGGAGCGTGCCGGGCACGCCCGCCGACAGCAGGGGGTCCATCACCAGTCCGAAGACGACCATGCCGGCGGCGCTCACGGCGACGATCGGACGGGCGCCGCGGCGTTGCGCGAGCGCGCCCGAGACCACGATGGTGATCGCGAAGAACACGACGCCGACGAGGAGCATGAGCAGGAAGTCGGTGCGGGAGTACCCGAGGCCGGCGTGGAACGAGGACGCGTCGAACGGCTTCCCCGCGGCGGTGGCGGCGGCCTGCGCGGCCTCCGCGGTGCGCGGCGACGTGCCGTAGGTGACCGCGAACGTGGTCATCAGGTAGAAGAGCGTGAAGATCGCGAGGAGGGCGAGCGCCCCGAGGACCAGCCCGCGCCAGCCGGTGCGGATGGTGCGGCCGAGCGGCAGCCGGGAGGTCTCGCCGCGGTCGAGGACCGCCTGGAACTCCGGCGCCTCGACGAGCTTCACGCGCACGTAGAGGCCCACGAGCACGAGGACGGCGCTGGCGAGGAACGGCACGCGCCAGCCCCAGGCCTGCAGGTCGGCGGGGGAGAGGCTGAACGAGAGCAGCAGGAACAGGCCGGTCGAGAGGAAGAAGCCGATGGGCGCGCCGAGCTGCGGGAAGGTGCCGTAGATCGCCCGCTTGCCGGCGGGCGCGTTCTCGGTCGCGAGCAGCGCGGCGCCGCCCCACTCGCCGCCGAGGCCGAGGCCCTGGATGAAGCGGAGCAGGGCGAGGGCGGCGGGGGCCGCGATCTCCCAGCCCGGCGTGGTGCCGCTCGGCAGGGAGCCGATGAGCACCGTGGCGATGCCCATGGTGAGCAGCGACGCCACGAGCGTGCGCGTGCGGCCGAACCGGTCGCCGAAGTGCCCGAAGAGCACGGATCCGATGGGCCGGGCGAAGAACGCGACGCCGAACACCGCGAGCGACTGCAGCTGCGCGACCGCGGGGTCGGCGTTCGCGAAGAAGAGCGCCGGGAACACCAGCACGGCGGCGGTCGCGTAGACGTAGAAGTCGAAGAACTCGATCGACGTGCCGATGAGGCTCGCGACCAGGACGCGCGAGCGCGGGTTGGCCGGGGCGACGAGGGGAGGGGCGGTGGCAGGGGCAGCGGTCATGGCGGTGGCTTCCGACTTCAGGGACGGGGAGACGCCACGGATGTGGCGCGCCGACGGTACCGGCGCTCCCCGCCCCTCGGGGCCGGCCGTTCACATGACGCGGGTCAACTGACGTTCCCCGCGTAGTCCGCGTCGCGCGTCTCGCGGCTGACGATCAGCGCCACGAGCGTGATCGCGGCCATGGCGCTCAGGTACACGCCCACCAGCAGGACGTTCCCGTCGAGCAGCCGCCAGAGCGCCACCGCGATGAACGGCGCGACCGCGGCGCCGAGGATGCTCGCGACGTTGTAGCTGATCGCGGATCCCGTGTAGCGCACGTTCGTCGGGAACAGCTCCGGCAGCACCGCGCCCATGGGCCCGAAGGTGAGGCCCATCAGCGTGAAGCCGATGATGAGCAGCGCCATCGTGCCGACGAAGCCGCCCGAGAACAGCGGTACGAAGAGCAGGCCGAAGACGAGGATCCCGACGGTGGTCGCGATGAGCATCCTCCGGCGGCCGTGCTTCTCGGCGAGCGGGCCCGAGACGAGCGTGAAGACGCCGAAGAACACGACGCCCACGATGAGCATGAGCAGGAAGTCGTTCCGCGCGTAGCCGAGGCCCGCGGCGAACGTGTCCGGGTTGAAGGGCTTGCCGGCGGCGGTCGCGGCGGCCTCGGCGGTGGCGGCGTCGCGCGCCGTGGTGCCGTAGGTGAGCGTGAACGTCGTCATCAGGTAGAAGAGCGTGTAGGTCGCCAGCATGATGAACGTGCCGAGGATCAGCGGGCGCCAGCTCGTGACGAACACGCGCGCCACGGGCAGCTTCGCGACCTCGCCGGAGTCGACGACCTTCTGGAACGCGGGCGTCTCGATGAGCTTCAGGCGCACGTACAGGCCGACGATCACGAGCACGGCGCTCGCGAGGAACGGCACGCGCCAGCCCCACGCCTGGAACTGCGCGGGGGTGAGGCCGAGGCTCAGCGCGAGGAAGACGCCGTTGGCGACGATGAAGCCGATGGGCGCGCCGAGCTGCGGGAACGTGCCGTAGATGGCGCGCTTGCCGGCGGGCGCGTTCTCGGTCGCGAGGAGGGCGGCGCCGCTCCACTCGCCGCCGAGGCCGAGGCCCTGGCCGAAGCGCATGATCACGAGGAGCGCGGGGGCCGCTACCTCCCAGCCCGGGGTGAGCGCGGTGGGGAGGCAGCCGATCAGCACGGTCGCGATGCCCATCGTGAGCAGCGACGCGACGAGCGTGCCCTTGCGTCCGACGCGGTCGCCGAAGTGGCCGAAGAGGATGGATCCGATGGGCCGGGCGATGAACGCGACGCCGAACACGGCGAAGGACGCGAGCTGCGCGACGGTCGGGTCGTCGTTGGCGAAGAAGAGCGCGGGGAAGACGAGGACGGCCGCGGTCGCGTAGACGTAGAAGTCGTAGAACTCGATCGACGTGCCGATGAGGCTCGCGATGATCACGCGCGAGCGCGAGTTGCCGGCGGGCGGGGTGGCGGTGGACGGGGCGGCGGTGCGGGCCGCGGGGGTCGTGGACATGGGAGGAGACGGCTTTCGGCTGGTGCGGCGTGAGCGGCAGGGGCGCGCGGATGGGGCGGGCGCCGGGTGCGGCGCGGGCGCCGGTCGGGCGCGGGCGCCGGGTGCGGCGGAGTCGAGGGGCCACTCGTGATGGCCGTGCCGAGTTTACGCCCCTGGGGAGACCGCGCGGGCGGCCCGGAGGCTGGCGGCGCGGTGGATCCCCGCGCCGCCGCCCGACGCACGAGGAGCCCCATGGAGCACGAGACCGGCCGCCAGGTCCTGCCCGGGCTCGCGAAGCTGTGCGGCGTCGGGGTCTTCGCCGCCCTCGCGACCGGGTACTGGTACCTCGCGATCCCGTGCGTCGCCGTCGTCGTGCTCTGCGTCCTGCAGCTGCGCCGGTGGACGCACCAGGAGCTCGAGGAGCGCGCCCGCCTCGCGGAGGCGCCGACCGAGGAGGATCAGGCGGACGCCCTCACGTGGGACGAGGACGGCGGCGTCGCCGTGGATCCGCGCCCCGGCGCGCCGAGCTAGCCCCGCGGCCGCTGCCCGGGCCCGTGGATCACGCCGCGCAGATCCCCTTCAGCAGCAGCGCCGTCGTCACCGCGGCCTCGGCCGCCTCCGCGCCCTTGTCCTCCTTCGAGCCCGGCAGCCCCGCGCGGTCGATGCCCTGCTGCTCGTCGTCGAGCGTGAGCAGCCCGAAGCCGATGGGCTTGCTGGTCAGGAGCGAGGCCTGCGTGAGACCGGACGTCGCCGCGTCGGAGACGTACTCGAAGTGCGGGGTGCCGCCGCGGATGATCACGCCCAGCGCGACGACCGCGTCGGCCCCCGCGTCGAGGGCGGCCCGCGCCACGACGGGGAGCTCGAAGCTGCCGGGCACGCGGATCACCGTGGTGGTGACGCCCGCCGCGTCGAGCACGCGCTGGGCGCCCGCGAGCAGGCCCGCGCTGATCTCCTCGTGCCAGCGACCGGCGACGACGGTGACCTGGAGGCCCCTCCCGTCGAGCGCGGTCGGGTCGATCTCGGGTGCTCCGTGTCCGCTCATGCGGTCTCCTCCTCGGGGATGGTCGTGGCCGGGCCGGCCGTGGTGGTGGTCAGGCCGTCGGGCGCCTGCGCGTCCGGGTAGGCGTCGGGTCCGATGTGCATGTCGGTGTCGAGCACCATGCGGTGCCCCATGCGGTCGCGCTTCGTCTCGAGGTAGCCGGCGTTCACGTCGTTGACGCCGACGACGAGCGGCACGCGCTCGGTCACCTCCACGCCGTGCGCCTCGAGCTGCCGCACCTTCTCGGGGTTGTTGGTGAGCAGGCGCACGTCCTCGATCCCCATCTCCTGGAGGATCGCCGACGCCGCGCCGTAGTCCCGAGCGTCCGCCGGGAGACCGAGGGCGACGTTGGCGTCGAGCGTGTCGAAGCCGTCCTCCTGCAGCCGGTAGGCGCGCAGCTTGTTGATGAGGCCGATCCCGCGCCCCTCGTGCCCGCGCAGGTACACGACCACGCCGCCGTCCCGCTGGATCTCGTCGAGCGCGGCGTCGAGCTGCGGCCCGCACTCGCACTTCATGGATCCGAGCGCCTCGCCCGTCAGGCACTCCGAGTGCACGCGCACGAGCGTCCCGTGCGCGCTCGGCTGCCCGGCGACGATCGCCACGTGGTCGGCGCCCGTGGTGCGGTCCCGGTAGGCGCGCAGCTTGACGGAGCCGTGCGTGGTGGGCACGGTCGTCTCGACCTCGAAGATCACGCGCGACGCCTCGGGGATCGCGACGGCGGGCTCCAGCGGCCGGTCGCAGTGGAACTCCTCGAGGTGCGCCTTCAGCGCCTCGATCGTGATGACCAGCACGCCCTCGCGCTCGCCGAGGGCGAGGAGGCCGGGGAGGCGCATCATCTCGCCGTCGTCCTGCACGATCTCGCTGATCGCGCCGACGGGCGTGAGGCCCGCGAGCGTGAGCAGGTCGACCGACGCCTCGGTGTGGCCGTCGCGGACGCGCACGCCGCCGTCGACCGCGCGCAGCGGCAGGATGTGGCCCGGCCGGTGCAGGCTCGTCGGGACGCTGCCGAGGTCGGCGAGCACGCGCAGGGTGTGCGCCCGGTCGGAGGCGCTGATGCCGGTGGAGAGCCGGTCGGCCGCGTCGACGGAGACCGTGTACGCGGTGCCGCGCGGATCCCGGTTGTCCGCCACCATGAGCGGCAGCTCCAGCCGATCCGCGATCTCGTTCGTCATGGGCGCGCAGATGAAGCCGGACGAGTGCTTCACGAGCCACGCGACCCACTCGGGCGAGGCGGACTCGGCGGCGAGCAGCACGTCGCCCTCGTTCTCGCGGCCCTCGTCGTCGACGACGATCACCGGCCGTCCGGCGCGCAGCTCCTGGAGCGCGGCGGGGATCCCGGCGAGGCTCACGAGCGCGCCTCCGCCCGGGCGTCGCGGGCGTCGAGCGCGAGCATCCTCTGCACGTGGCGTGCGAGCACGTCGGTCTCGAGGTTGACCTCGTCGCCGATCTCCAGCGCGCCGAGCGTCGTCGCGGTGAGCGTCTCGGGGATGAGCGACACCTCGAACCACGCGTCGGCGTCCGGGGTGTCGGTGGGGCTGACGGCGCTCACGGTGAGGCTCACGCCCTGCACGGTGAGGGATCCGCGGTCCACCACGAGCGGCGCGAGCTCGGCGGGCAGCGAGAAGCGGAGGATCCGCCACGCCTCGCCCGGCGTGGTCGCCAGCAGCCGGCCGGTGCCGTCGACGTGGCCCTGCACGATGTGGCCGCCGAGGCGGTCGCCCACGCGCGCGGCGCGCTCCAGGTTCACGCGGTCGCCCACGCCGAGCCGGCCGAGCGAGCTCATCACGAGCGTCTGCCGCATGACGTCGGCCGTGAACCCCTCGGGCGTCTGCGCGACGACCGTCAGGCACACGCCGTCGACGCTGATGGAGTCGCCGTGGCGGGCGTCGGACACCGCGAGCGGCGCCTCCACCGTGATCCGGGCGGAGTCGCCCTCGGCGTCGAGCGCGAGGACGCGTCCGCGCTCCTCGATGATCCCTGTGAACATCACTGGCCTTCCGTGGTGGGTCGCGCGGTCACGAGGAGGTCGTCCCCGAGCCGCGTCGTGCTGATGAGGGTGAGTCGGTGGGCGCCCGGCATGCTCTCGACGCCGAGGTCGCCGGTCGCGGTGCGCGGGCCGCCGAGGAGCACGGGCGCGAGGTAGGCGACCACCTCGTCCACGAGCCCGGCGGCGACGAGCGCGGAGACGATCGTGGGGCCGCCCTCCACGAACACGTGCCGGATGCCCCGGCGTCCGAGCTCCGCGAGGGCCTGCGCGGGGTCGTGGCCGGCGATGCGGATGAGGCGGCGCGGGTGCCGGTGCACGGCCGCGTCGTCGGGGATCGCGCGGTCGCCGAGCACGACGGGCGCGGGCTGGTGCGGGTACGGGATCCCGTCGGGCCGCCGGGCGGTGAGCGCGGGGTCGTCGGCGAGCACGGTGCCGGTGCCGACGAGGATCGCGTCGGCCTCGGCACGGCGGCGGTGCACGTCCTCCCGGGCCGCGGGTCCCGTGATCCAGCGACTCGTGCCGTCGGCGGCGGCGATGCGGCCGTCGAGGCTGGAGGCCCACTTCGCCGTGACGAACGGGCGGCCGAGCCGGGCGGATCCGAGCCACACGCGGAGGAACGCCCCGGCCTCCTCGGCGAGCACGCCGGGCACGACGTCGACGCCCGCGGCGCGCAGGCGGGCCGCGCCGCCCGCGGACTCGGCGCCCGGGTCGGCGACCGCGTACGCGACGCGCGCGACCCCGGCGTCGATCAGCGCGGCGGCGCACGGGCCGGTGCGGCCGGTGTGGTTGCAGGGTTCGAGCGTGACGACGGCGGTGGATCCGCGTGCCCCGCCCGCGGGCAGCTGCCGCAGCGCGTCGACCTCGGCGTGGGCGGATCCGGCGCCGCGGTGGCGGCCCTCGGCGATGACGCGGCCGGCGGCGTCGAGGATCACGCAGCCGACGCGCGGGTTCGGGCCCCACGCGGGCCCCTCGGCGGCGAGCTCGAGGCCACGGCGCATGGCGCGCTCGAGCGCCGGATCGCCGGTCGCGGGGTGGCCGGCCGCGTGCCCGGAGGCTGCCGTCGGGTCGTCGTGCATGGTGTCCTCGTCCGTGGACGGACTCCGGGCGCGGTCGACGAGACCTCGACGTCGGCGGGCTCGCCGATGCCGCGTGCGCCTCCCATCCGGACTTTAACCGTCGGTCCCGGAATCCCACCGGATCGGCGGACGAGGCTCCCGGGGACCCGGTCGCGCATCGTCCGTTCGCGGACTGTCACCGCCGGCTCGGATTTCCACCGACCCCGGAGCACGTGTATGGGATGAGATTAGCCCACGCGGCTGCGGGGCCGGGGCCTGTGACGCTCCGCGACCTACGCCGTCAGCGGACGCCGACGAGGTCCACGGCGTCGGCGAGGTCCGTGAGCGCCGTGATCCGCACGACGCCGGCGGGCAGGGGAGCGTCCCCGTCGCCGAGGGCGTCGAACCAGACGCCGCCTTCGAGACCCGCGTCGACGGCCCCGAGCGCGTCGGTGCGGAGCCGGTCGCCCACCATCACGGCGTCGGCCGGATCCACGCCCGCCTCCGCGCACGCGAGCAGGAAGATGCGCAGGTCGGGCTTCGTGAAGCCGAGTTCGCCGGAGCAGATCACGGGGGAGAGGCGCGCGGTGAGCCCGGCCGCGGCGATCTTCGGCTCCTGCTGGCTGCGCTCGCCGTTCGTCACGACGCCGAAGCGCACACCCGGGTGCCGCCGTGCGATCTCGTCGAGCGACTCGTGCGCGCCCGGCAGCGCGCGCCACGAGGCCTCGTAGCCGGCGAGGTAGCCGCCGAACCAGGCGTCCGTCGCGGCGTCGTCCTCCGCGAGGGCGTCAGCGTCGGCGGATCCGCGCGCGGCGAGGAACCCGCGCACGCGCGCCCGCCGCTGGCCCTGGTAGTCGAGCTCGCCCGCGAGGTACCGGTGGTAGTGCTCCTCCTCGAGCGCGACCCACAGCGCGACGGCCTCGTCGACCGCCGCGGCGTCGGACGTGTCGAGGAGCCCCCGCGCGGCGAGGTGCGCGGCGATCCCGTCGGCCACGGCGCCGCGGTGGTCCACCAGGGTGTCGTCGAGGTCGAGCAGGACCAGCCGCAGGGTCATCGGGCGCGTCGAACGAGGCCGACGGCGTCGAAGACCCGCGCGAGCATCGCGTCCGCGCGCTCCTCGGCGCGCGCGGCGTTGCCGGCGAGCACGCGGTCGAGCTCGGCCGGGTCGTCCAGGAGCTCCAGGGTCCGCGCGCGGATCGGCTCGAAGACGCCCGTGACGGTCTCGGCCACGTCCTTCTTCAGGTCGCCGTAGCCGCGGCCCGCGTAGCGCTCCTCGAGCGCCTCCACGGCCGTGCCCTCGAACGCCGAGAGGATCGTCAGCAGGTTCGAGACGCCGGGCTTCTCGCCGCGGTCGAAGCGGATCTCGCGGTCCGTGTCGGTGACGGCCGAGCGGATCTTCTTCGCGGTCTTCGCGGGCTCGTCCAGCAGCCACACCACGCCCGCGTCGCTGGCGGAGGACTTGCTCATCTTCGACGTCGGGTCCTGCAGGTCGTAGATCCGCGCCGTGTCCTTCTGGATCATGGGCTCCGGGATCCGGAACACGTCGCCGAACCTTCCGTTGAAGCGCTTCGCGAGGTCGCGGGTGAGCTCCACGTGCTGCTTCTGGTCGTCGCCCACGGGCACGACCTCGGTGCCGTAGAGCAGGATGTCGGCCGCCATGAGCGTCGGGTACGCGAAGAGGCCGAGCGTCGTCGCGTCGGCGCCCTGCTTCTGCGACTTGTCCTTGAACTGGGTCATGCGGCTGGCCTCGCCGAACCCGGTGAGCGTGTTGAGGATCCACGCGAGCTCCGTGTGCGCGGACACGTGCGACTGCACGAAGAGCGTGGAGACGGCCGGGTCGATGCCCGCCGCGATGTACTGCGCGGCCGTGCGCCGGGTGGAGTCGCGGAGGGCCTTCGGATCCTGCGGGACGGTGATGGCGTGCAGGTCGACGACGCAGAACACGGCGTCGTGGCTGGCCTGGAGCTCCTTCCACTGCAGGAGGGCGCCGATGTAGTTGCCGATCTGCAGCGAGTCGGCGGACGGCTGCATGCCGGAGAAGAGGACGGGTCGTGCGGTCATGGCGATGCCTTCGTGAGGGGGAGCGCGGACGCTCGCGGGGCGCCGGTGCGGCGCGGAGGGGAGGGGAGGGGAGAGAGGCGGTGCGGGCGACGGGTCAGATCGCGTAGTCGACGACCACGGGCGTGTGGTCCGACCATCGCTGGTCGTACGCCTCGGCCCGGTCGACCGCGTAGCCGACGACCTTCTCGGCGAGCGCGGGGGTCGCGAGCTGGTAGTCGATGCGCCAGCCGGTGTCGTTGTCGAACGCCTTGCCGCGCCAGCTCCACCACGTGTACGGGCCGTCGACCTCGCCGGACTGCTGACGGCCGACGTCGACCCAGCCGAGGCCGGGCCCGGTGGATCCGTCGACGCCGGTGATCTCCTCGCCGCGCGCGCCCAGGATCCGGTCGAGGTAGGCGCGCTCGCGCGGCAGGAACCCGGCGCGCTTCACGTTGCCCTTCCAGTTGCGGATGTCGAGCTCGCGGTGGCCGACGTTGAGGTCGCCCACGACGACGGCGAGCTCGGAGTGCTCGGCGATCTCGGGCAGGCGCCGCTCCATCCCGTCGAGGAACTTCCACTTCTCGTCCTGCTTCGCGGTGCCGACCTCACCGGAGTGCACGTAGGCGCTGACGACCGTGACGATGGTGCCGTCCACGTCGTAGTCGGCCTCGAGCCAGCGTCCCGCGCTGTCGAAGTCGTCCTCGCCGATCGCGACGCGGTGGATCTCGGCGCGACGGCGGCTCGCGATGGCGACGCCCGCGCGCCCCTTGGCGGTCGCGGCGTCGTGCAGGACGTCCCACTCGGGACCGAGGAGGCCCTCGATGTCGCTCGTCTCGGCGCGGACCTCCTGGATGGCGAGGATGTCGACGTCGCGCGTGGCGAGCCAGTCGCCCATGCCCTTGCGGAACGCGGCCCGGATGCCGTTCGTGTTGATGGACGCGACGCGGAGGTTCGAGGGCATGGTCTCGATCCTAACGGCGGCGCCGACGCCGCAGCCCGAGCAGGACCCGGGTGATCCCGCGCGACTCCTCGTACCGCTGCCGCTCCCGCGCGCGCTCCTCCTCCTCGAGGATCCGGCGGGCGTCGTCGAGCTTCGCGAGCCGCTCCTTCTCGAGCTGCTCGGGGGTGAGGTCGCGGGCGTCGATGCCCCGGTCGGACATGCTCACGGCGATCCACGAGGCGCCGATGAGGATGACCTGGCAGATGAGGTTGAACCAGATCAGGAGCCCGATGATCACCGCGAACGACGCGAGCAGCGGGTTCCGGCTCGCGCCGCCGAGGAGCGCGGTGCCGAGCACCTTGAGCACGCCCATGGCGACCCCGCCGAGGAGCGCGCCCTGCAGCAGCTGCGGCCGCGGGATCGTGACGCCCGACAGGATCCGGTACGCCCCCGCCAGCACGGCGGTGTCGAGCGCGAGCACGAGGGCGAGGCCCACGGTGCGGCCGACGACGATCGCGAGCAGCGAGTCCTCGCCCACCTGCAGCACCCCGAAGACGAACCCGAGGAGACCCGTGCTCACGACCGAGAGCGCGGCCGAGAGCAGCATCGCGAGCGCGAACACCAGGGCGAGCCCGAGGTCCTTGACCTTGAGGAGCAGGAAGAACGTGGTGGGCGGCGGCAGCTCGAAGATGCGCCGCACCGAGTCGCGCGTCGAGGCGAGCCAGCCGAGCGCGGTGACGAGCAGGCCGATGGAGCCGACGATGCCCGCGATGGAGATGGTGCTCGGCTTCAGCAGATCCTGCGGGTCCTTGATCACGCCCTCCGGTCCGAAGAGGCCGGGCACCGCCCCCTGGATCAGGCTCAGCAGCGAGTCGAGCAGCGCCGGGTTGTCCGTGAGCACGGATCCGGCCACCGAGAACCCGACCGCGAGCGCCGCGAACACCGCGAACACCGCCTGGTACGACATGCCGGCCGCGAGGATCGGTCCGCCCGCGGCCCCGTAGGCGAGGAACACGCGCACGGGCTTGAGCGCCATGGCGCGGGCGACCAGCGCGGGGATGCCGGTGGGCGCCGGTGCGTCGGCGGACGGCGTCGCTCCGGTCGCGGGGGAGCCGGGTGCGGGACGCGGGGTTCGTCCACGGCCGTCGGGGGCGGTCATCCCCCGAGGATACGGGCCGTCGGGCCCCTGATAGCGTGGACGGGCCGTTCCGGCCGCCCCACCGGACAGCCCATCCCGCGCGCGGCGTCCGTGCGCGCGGCCGCACCCGAGCGAGGAGTCACCGTGCGCATCACCGGCATCGGAGTAGGACACGGAGTGGCCACCGGCCCCGTCATGCGGATGCCCGACCCGCTGCCCGAGCCCACGACCGACACCTTCTCGGGCGACGCCGACGCCGAGGTCGCGCGCGTCGCCGCGGCCCTCGCCGCGACCGCGGACGACCTGGCTGCGCGCGGCGCCCGCGCCGGCGGCGACGCGAAGGACGTGCTCGACGCCCAGTCGCTCATGGCGCGTGACCCCGCGCTCCTCGACTCCGTCGGCCGGCTCGTCGGCCAGGGCCGCTCGGGCGAGCGCGCCGTGTTCGAGGCGTTCGCGACGTTCCAGGAGCTCCTCACCGGCATGGGCGGCTACATGGCCGAGCGCGCGGCGGACCTCGCGGACGTCGCGCAGCGGGTCATCGCCCGGCTCCGCGGCGTGCCCGCGCCGGGGATCCCCACCGCCGACGCGCGCTTCGTCCTCGTCGCGCGCGACCTCGCGCCCGCCGACACCGCGCTCCTCGAGCTCGACCGCGTGCTCGCCCTGGTGACCACCGACGGCGGCCCCACCAGCCACACCGCGATCCTCGCCCGCAGCCGCTCCATCCCCGCCATCGTCGGCGCGACGGGCGCCAGGGACCTCGCCGAGGGCGACGAGGTCGTCGTCGACGCGGCCGCCGGCGTCGTGATCGTGCACCCCGACGACGCCGAGCGCGAGGACGCCCTCCGCCGGATCCGCGCCCGCGAGGAGGCGCTCGCCGCCCCCATCACCGACGGCGCCCTCGCCGACGGCACGCCCGTGCCGCTCCTCGCCAACCTCGGATCCCCGGCGGAGGCCGCGCGCGCGGTCGAGCTCGGCGCCGAGGGCGTCGGCCTCTTCCGCACCGAGTTCCTGTTCCTCGACTCCGCCGAGGCGCCGTCCGTCCCCGCGCAGACCGCGCAGTACACCGCGCTCCTCGAGGCGTTCCCCGGCCGCAAGGTGGTCGTCCGCGCGCTCGACGCCGGCGCGGACAAGCCGCTCGCGTTCCTCACCGACGCCGACGAGGAGAACCCCGCGCTGGGCCTCCGCGGCCTCCGCGCCCTCCGCGCGAACGAGCAGATCCTCCGCGACCAGCTCACCGCCCTCGCGGCGGCCGACGCGGCCACGGACGCCGACCTCTGGGTGATGGCCCCCATGGTCGCCGACGCCGAGGAGACGGCCTACTTCGTCGAGCTCGGCCGGGAGCTCGGCCTCCGCACGGTCGGGGTCATGGCCGAGGTCCCGTCCCTCGCGCTCCTCGCCGACCAGGTCGTGGAGGTCGCCGACTTCGTGAGCGTCGGCACGAACGACCTCACGCAGTACACGATGGCGGCGGATCGCCTGCTCGGCTCGGTCGCCTCCTACCAGGACCCGTGGCACCCGGCGGTCCTCCGCCTCGTCCGCATGCTGGGCGACGCGGGTCGGGCGTCCAGCACGCCCGTCGGCATCTGCGGCGAGGCGGCGGCGGATCCGCTGCTCGCGGTGGTCCTCGTCGGCCTGGGCGCCACGAGCCTCTCGATGACGCCGGCCGCCCTCGCGGACGTCCGCCTCGAGCTGTCGCACCGCACCCTCGACGACGCGCGGGTCGCGGCCGAGGCGGTCCTCGGGGCGCGCACGGCCGCGGAGGCGCGCGCCGCCGCCGAGCGGAGCCTCGCCGACCGCTGACCCGGAGCCCCGCGCCGGACGCACCCGCAGACGACGACGGCCCCGCAGCTCCGAGGAGCCGCGGGGCCGCGCGTCTGCGGGGGAGCGTCGGTGCTACGCCTTGCCGCGCATGATCGCCTGCTTGACCTCGGCGATGGCCTGCGTCACCTGGATGCCGCGCGGGCACGCCTCGGAGCAGTTGAAGGTCGTGCGGCAGCGCCACACGCCCTCCTTGTCGTTGAGGATGTCGAGGCGCACGTTCGACTCGTCGCGCGAGTCGAAGATGAAGCGGTGCGCGTTCACGATGGCGGCGGGGCCGAAGTACTGGCCGTCGGTCCAGAACACGGGGCACGACGAGGTGCACGCGGCGCAGAGGATGCACTTCGTGGTGTCGTCGAAGCGGGCGCGCTCGGCGGCGGACTGGATCCGCTCCTTGCCCTTCTCCGGCTTCGTGTTGGAGATGAGGAACGGCTGCACGTCGCGGAACGACTCGAAGAACGGCTCCATGTCGACGACGAGGTCCTTCTCCAGCGGCAGGCCCTTGATGGCCTCCACGTAGATGGGCTGCGAGATGTCGAGGTCCTTGATGAGCGTCTTGCAGGCCAGGCGGTTGCGCCCGTTGATGCGCATCGCGTCGGATCCGCACACGCCGTGCGCGCAGGAGCGGCGGAAGGTCAGCGACCCGTCCTGCTCCCACTTGATCTTGTGCAGCGCGTCGAGGATGCGGTCGGTCGGGTACACCTCGACGTCGAAGTCCTCCCACCTCGGCTCGGCGTCCTGGCCGGGCAGGTACCGGCGGATGATGAGGGTCACCGTGAAGGTGGGGATGGCCGAGGCCTCTCCCGCGGGGGGCGCGTCCAGGGTTGCGGTGCTCACGTGTGCGGTCCTATTCCGATCGGTGGTGCGGTGACGGGCGGGTGCTGACCTGAGGGGGTCAGTACTTCCGCTCCATCGGCTGGTAGTTCGTGATGACCACGGGCTTGGTGCTCAGCTTGATGTGGTCGCCGGCGTCCGTGCTGTGGGCGTCGCCGGTGAGATACGCCATGGTGTGCACCATGTAGTTCTCGTCGTCGCGCGTGGGGAAGTCCTCGCGGAAGTGGCCGCCGCGGCTCTCCTTGCGGTACATCGCCGAGTAGACGACGACCTCCGCCAGGTCGAGCAGGAACCCGAGCTCGATGGCCTCGAGCAGGTCGGTGTTGAAGCGCTGGCCCTTGTCCTGCACCTGGATGTTCGTGTACCGCTCGCGCAGGTCGGCGATCACCTTGGTGACCTCGATCAGCGTGTCCTCGGTGCGGAACACCTGGGCGTTGCGGTCCATCGACTCCTGCAGCTCGCGACGCAGCGTCGAGATCCGCTCGGTGCCGTTCGAGTTGCGGGCGCCCTCAACGAGGCCCTTCACGAAGTCGGCCGCGTCGGCGGGCAGCGGCGTGAAGTCGACCGTCTTCACGTACTCGGCCGCGTAGTTGCCCGCGCGCTTGCCGAACACGTTGATGTCGAGGAGCGAGTTGGTGCCCAGGCGGTTGGATCCGTGCACCGAGACGCACGCGCACTCGCCGGCCGCGTAGAGACCCGGCACGACCGTCGTGTTGTCGGAGAGGACCTCGGCCTTGATGTTGGTGGGGATGCCGCCCATCGCGTAGTGCGCCGTCGGCAGCACGGGCACGGGCTCCGTGTACGGCTCGACGCCGAGGTACGTGCGTGCGAACTCCGTGATGTCCGGGAGCTTCGCGTCGATGACGGCGGGCTCGAGGTGCGTGATGTCGAGGTAGACGTAGTCCTTGTTCGGTCCCGCTCCCCGGCCCTCGCGGATCTCGGTGGCCATGCACCGGGCGACGATGTCACGCGGCGCGAGGTCCTTGATGGTCGGGGCGTACCGCTCCATGAAGCGCTCGCCCTCGCTGTTGCGGAGGATCGCGCCCTCGCCGCGCGCCGCCTCCGACAGGAGGATGCCGAGCCCCGCGAGCCCGGTCGGGTGGAACTGGAAGAACTCCATGTCCTCGAGCGGGAGGCCCTTGCGCCAGATGATCCCGACGCCGTCGCCCGTGAGGGTGTGCGCGTTGGACGTGGTCTTGTAGATCTTGCCGAAGCCGCCGGTCGCGAAGATCACGGCCTTCGACTGGAAGACGTGGATCTCGCCCGTGGAGAGCTCGAGCGCCACGACGCCCGCGGGCTGCTCCTTGCCGTCGACCTCGGCCATGACGAGGTCGAGCACGTAGAACTCGTTGAAGAAGTTGATGCCGAACTTGACGCAGTTCTGGTACAGCGTCTGCAGGATCATGTGGCCCGTGCGGTCGGCCGCGTAGCAGGACCGGCGGACGGGGCTCTTGCCGTGGTCGGCCGTGTGGCCGCCGAAGCGACGCTGGTCGATCTTGCCGTCGGGCGTGCGGTTGAAGGGGAGGCCCATGTTCTCGAGGTCGATGACCGCGTCGATGGCCTCCTTGGCGAGGATCTCCGCCGCGTCCTGGTCGACGAGGTAGTCGCCGCCCTTGACGGTGTCGAAGGTGTGCCACTCCCAGCTGTCCTCCTCGACGTTCGCCAGCGCCGCGGCCATGCCGCCCTGCGCCGCGCCCGTGTGGGACCGCGTCGGGTAGAGCTTGGAGATGACGGCCGTGTTCGCCTGCGGTCCCGCCTCGATCGCCGCGCGCATGCCGGCGCCGCCCGCACCCACGATCACGATGTCGAACTGGTGGTAGTGGACGCCGTCCACGATGGTGCTCGCGGAGGGCTCGGAACCGGGGGTCGCGGTGTCAGTGGTCACGGGCTTCTTTCTCGAGGCGGATGGGGAAGCGGACTACAGGTCGCCGCAGAAGGAGGGGAGCAGGTCAGCGGGCTGGCCGGCGGGGCACGGGTCGAAGGTGAAGACGACGAGCGTGCCGAGCACCAGCAGGACGACCGTGGACGTGACGAGCGCGCCCTTGAGGATCGTGCGGGTGCGGGGCGAGGCCGCGTAGTCGTTCACGAGGGTGCGCATGCCGTTGGCGCCGTGGATGACCGCGAGCCAGAGCAGCGCGATGTCCCAGACCTTCCAGAACGGGTCGGAGAGCTTGCCGCCCACGAACGCGAAGTCGATGGCCTTGATGCCCTCGCCCTGGATGAGGTTGACGTAGAGGTGGCCGAAGATGAGCACGACGAGCACGACGCCCGAGGCGCGCATGTACATCCAGCCCCACTTCTCCCAGTTGACGCCGCCCTGCTTGCGCGGCTGCCGGGGCTGGCGGGGACGCTCGATGCTCACCTGCTGTGCGATGTCGCTCATGATCAGATCCATCCCGCTTCGCTGAAGACGTTGAGGAGGTGGCGCGGCACGAAGCCGGCCATGAGGACGACCCACAGCCCGATGACCACGTAGAACATGAGCCGCTGGTGCTTGGCGCCGAAGCGCCAGAAGTCGATGAGGATGATGCGCAGCCCGTTGAGCGCGTGGAACCCGATGGCGCCGACGAGGGCGACCTCGCCGATGCCCATGATCGGGTTCTTGTAGGTGCCGATGACCGCGTTGTACGCCTCGGGGCTCACGCGGATGAGGCTCGTGTCGAGCACGTGCACGAGGAGGAAGAAGAAGATGGACACGCCGGTGATGCGGTGCAGCACCCATGACCACATGCCCTCGCGGCCCCGGTACAGCGTCCCCGCGGGGACCTTCGGTGCGCGAGCGATGTGCGGTTCGCTGGTTCCTGCCGTCTTGATGGACACGGAACGACCCTCCCTGATGCTGGTACCCCGTGGGCGGAGCGCCTTCGCGCCGACATTGCGCGTCGCCGTCGAGTCTACGGGCGGCTCCCGGCGATCACCCGTTAGGGCACCCTAAGCGTCGGGCGCCCTCGGCGACCCCGTCAGGCGATGACGGGGACGGGGCCGGCGCCGGCCGGATCCGCGGCCGGGAGCGCCGAGCGGCGGGCAGAGACGGCGCGGCCGTAGTGGCCGATGAGCTCGTCGCCGATGGTGGCCCACGACCGGCCGAGGACCGCGCGGCGGCCGGCCTCGCCCATCCGCAGCCGCATGGGCTCGCTCGCGACGAGCTCGTCGACGAGCCGCCGCATGTGCGCGTCGCGGGGGGACGCGGGGTCGAAGAGGAACCCGTCGGTGCCGTGCGCCACGAGGTCGATGGGACCGCCGGCGTGCGGCGCGACGACGGGGAGCCCGGACGCGTGCGCCTCCTGCACGGTCTGGCCGAACGTCTCCTCGGTGCCGGTGTGCACGAAGACGTCCATGGCGGCGTACGCGGCCGCGAGCCCGCGGCCGCCGACACGGCCGAGCCACGTCACGGGCATGCCGGCGAGCGCGCGGCGGGCCGACGCCTGGCTCGGGCCGTCGCCGGCGATGAGGAAGCGCACGCCGCGGATCCCGCGGAGGGCCTGCAGTCGCTCGAGCTGCTTCTCAGGCGCGATGCGGCCGACGTAGCCGACGACCGTCTCGCCGCCCGGGGCGACGCGGTGCCGGAGCGCGACAGCGTCCTCCATCGCCCGGTTGCGCGGGTGGTAGCGGTCGAGGTCGACGCCGCGGCCCCATCGGGCGACGCGCTCGACGCCCGCGGCCGCCAGGTCCGCCGCGGCGGCGCTCGAGGGCGCGAGGGTCAGATCGGCCCCCTGGTGGATCCACCGCACGAGCCGCCACACGTAGGGCGCGGTCGCGGCGAGGCGGTTCCGACGCGCGTAGCCCGCCACGTCGGTCTGGAACACGGCGACGGACGGGGTGTCGATGCGCGTCGCGGCCGCGATGGCCTGCGCGCCGAGGAAGAGCGGGGAGGCGGCGTGCAGCACGTCGGGCGCGAAGTCGGTGAGGAGGCGCAGCACCTGGGGGTTGGGGATCCCGACCGGGAACTGCCGGTAGGCGAAGGCGGGCACGCCGTGGACGGGGAACCCCGCGAACTCGGACGGGGCGCCGGCGTCCGGCGCGATCACGATGGCCTGGTGCCCCCGGTCCCTCAGGTGCTCGAGCACCCGGCAGACGCTCGTGGTGACGCCGTTGACGGTGGGGAGGAAGCTCTCGCTGACGACGGCTACGCGCATGCCCCTGACGCTAGGCACGGGCGCCGTCGCCGTCGCCGCGGCGCCGTGAACGGCCCGTTGCGGGCGCGTGAACTCGGCGCATCCGGTGGTCGTGCAGGGTGCCGATAGTGTGGGCGCATGACCGAGCAGACGAGCGCGATCTCCCGTTTCTACAGCGTGATCCCCGCGGGGGGCGTGGGTTCCCGGCTCTGGCCGCTGTCCCGCGCGGACGCCCCGAAGTTCCTCCACGACCTCACCGGATCCGGCCGCACGCTGCTCCGCGACACATGGGAGCGCCTGGCGCCGCTGTCCGGTGAGGACCGGATCATGGTCGTCACCGGGCGCGCTCACCGTGCCGCCGTCGAGGCCCAGCTGCCCGAGCTCGAGGACCCGAACGTGGTCCTCGAGAGCGAGGGGCGCGACAGCACGGCGGCCATCGCGCTCGCGGCGGCCATCCTGGAGCGCCGGGAGCCGGGCGTCATCATCGGCTCGTTCGCGGCCGACCACGTCATCGCCGACCCGGACCGCTTCCGCGACACCGTGCGCGAGGCCGTCATCGCCGCCGACGCCGGCTACATCACCACCATCGGGATCACGCCCACGGAGCCCGCGACCGGCTTCGGCTACATCCACACCGGCAAGGCGCTCAGCATCCCCGGCGCCCCGCACGCCCTCGAGGTGGCGTCGTTCGTGGAGAAGCCGAGCATCGGCGTCGCCCGCGGCTACGTGAAGGGCGGCACGCACCTCTGGAACGCGGGCATGTTCATCGCGCGCGCCGACCGGCTGCTCGAGGAGCTCGGCCGCACCGAGCCCGAGCTGCTGAAGGGCGTGCTCGAGCTCGCCGAGGCCTGGGACACCGCCGACCGCGGACTCGTCGTCGACCGCGTGTGGCCGAACCTCAAGAAGATCGCGATCGACTACGCGGTCGCCGAGCCGGCCGCCGCCCGGGGCGCGCTCGCCGTGATCCCCGGCCGCTTCGCCTGGGACGACGTGGGCGACTTCGCCTCCGTCGCCAAGATGCACTCGAGCGGCCGCAAGTCCGACCTCGTGATCCTCGGCGAGGACGCGCGCGTCCTGTCCGACGCGTCGAGCGGCATCGTGGTGGCGAACAGCAAGCGCGTGATCAGCCTCATCGGCGTCCGTGACATCGTCGTGGTGGACACCCCCGACGCGCTCCTCGTCACGACGAAGGAGAACGCCCAGCGCGTCAAGAGCGTGGTGGACGCGCTCAAGCTCAGCGGCGGGACGGACGTCCTGTAACGAAGGGGTAACGAACCCCTCGGGCGCTCTCCGCGGCCGGAGGGGGTCCGGAGCGCCGCCGTTAGATTCCGTGGATGCCCCGCACCCGCCGCGCCGTCCGCGCCGCCATCCTGCCCATCGCCCTCCTGACCTCCGCGGCCCTCGCCGGGTGCGGTGCCGCCCCCGAGCCCGGCGCCACCTCGGCCGCCGCGAGCGACTACTGCGCCCGCATGGTCACCAACTCGGGAGGACTGCAGGACCGCTCCTTCAACCAGTCGAGCTGGGAGGGCCTCCAGCGCGCGGAGCAGGAGCTGGGGATCCAGGCCGACGTCCTCGTCTCCACCTCGGAGACCGACCTCGCCCCGAACGTGGAGCAGGCGGTGGGCACGGGCTGCGGCTTCATCCTCACCGTCGGCTACGAGCTGGCGGAGGCGACCTCGGCGGCCGCGGCCGCGAATCCGGACGTGCACTTCTCCATCGTCGACGAGGTCGTCGACGCCCCCAACGTCAAGCCGCTCGTCTTCGACACCGCGCAGGCGTCCTACCTCGCGGGCTACCTCGCGGCGGGCGTGAGCCAGACCGGCAAGGTCGGGACCTTCGGCGGCGGGAACCAGCCGCCCGTCACCCTCTTCATGGACGGCTTCGTCGACGGCGTCCAGGCGTACAACCAGGCGCACGGCACGAGCGTCCAGGCCCTCGGCTGGGACGCGGCGAAGCAGGACGGCACCTTCACCGGCGACTTCGAGGACGTGTCGAAGGGCCAGACCACCACGCAGAACCTGCTCGACCAGGGCGCGGACGTCATCATGCCGGTGGCCGGGCAGGTGGGGGAGGGCGCGGCGTCCGCGATCCTCGCGCACGGCAGCGGCAAGCTGATCTGGGTCGACAACGACGGCTACGACACCCTCCCCGCCGAGTACCGGCCGCTCCTGCTGACGAGCGTGCTGAAGGACACCGGCCAGGCCGTCGTCGACATCGTGGCCGACGACCAGAAGGGCACCTTCTCCTCGGAGCCCTACGTGGGCACGCTCGCGAACGGCGGCGTGGGCCTCGCCGAGTACCACGACCTCGCCGCTTCGGTGTCGCCCGAGCTGCAGTCCGAGCTCGACGCCCTCAAGGCCCGGATCGTCTCCGGCGACGTGCAGGTGAAGTCGGTCTCGACGCCCTAGCAGGGCCCGTGTTGCCGCGGTGTTTCGGGCCTGTCGCGGATCGGCAACGATTGCGCCAGGAGCCCCGATCCGGGCACGGGAGGCATTCCCGCGCATGGGTAACATGAACGCACATCGCCCGGCGGACCCGGGCTGCATCTGGAGGCCACAGTGACCATCACCACCCGAAAGGCCGCCCTCGGCGGTCTCGCCGCCGTCGGCATCACCGCGATCCTCGCGGGCTGCGGCGCCGCCCCCGAGTCGACGACGGGAGGTGCGGGTGGGGAGGCGAAGAGCGACCTCGTCTCCTGCATGGTCTCCGACTCCGGCGGCTTCGACGACAAGTCGTTCAACCAGCTCGGCTACGAGGGCCTGAACAAGGCGGCGAAGGACCTCGGCCTCACCACGCCGAACGCCGTCCAGTCGGCCTCCGAGACCGACTTCGCGCCGAACCTCACCAACCTCGCCGACAACGGCTGCGGCCTCATCATCACCGTCGGGTTCCTCCTGAAGGACGCCACCGAGGAGGCGGCGAAGGCCAATCCCGACATCGACTACGCCATCATCGACGACGCCGAGATCACCGCGGACAACGTCAAGCCCATCACCTTCAACACGAGCGAGGCGGCGTTCCTCGCGGGCTACGCGGCAGCGGCCTACTCGAAGACCGGCACCGTCGGCACCTTCGGCGGCCTGCAGATCCCGACGGTCACGATCTTCATGGACGGCTTCGTGGACGGCGTGAACTACTTCAACGAGCAGAAGGGCAAGGACGTCAAGGCCATCGGCTGGGACGTCGCGAGCCAGAGCGGGTCGTTCACGGGCGAGTTCGTCGCCAACCAGACGGCGAAGACCGCCGCGCAGACCCTCATCGACCAGGGCGCGGACGTCATCATGCCCGTCGGCGGCCCGATCTTCCTCAGCGCCGGCGAGGCGGTCCGGGACTCGAGCGACAAGAAGGTCGTGATGGTGGGCGTCGACTCCGACGCGTACGAGACCGCGCCCGACCTCAAGGACCTCTTCCTCACCTCGGTGCTCAAGGGCATCGACTCGGGCGTCGAGGACGTCGTGAAGACGGCGGCGGACGGCGAGTTCGACGCGACGCCCTACGTGGGCACGCTCAAGAACGGCGGCGTGGACATCGCCCCGTTCCACGACTACGAGTCCGCGGTCCCGTCCGACCTCTCGGGCGAGCTCGAGACGATCAAGGCCGGCATCATCGACGGCTCGATCGCCGTCGAGTCGCCCTCGTCGCTGACGAAGTAGCATCGAACGCACCGCGGGGGGATCGGCAGGCGCCGGTCCCCCCGCCGCGTGTCCACCCGACCCACCGAACGGATTGATCCGATGAAGCTCGAACTCCGGGGCATCACCAAGCGCTTCGGCGCCCTGGTCGCCAACGACCACATCGACCTCGTGGTCCAGCCGGGGGAGATCCACTGCCTCCTCGGCGAGAACGGCGCAGGCAAGTCCACGCTGATGAACGTCCTCTACGGCCTGTACCAGGCGGAGGAGGGCGAGATCCTCCTCGACGACGAGGTGGCGCGGTTCGCCGGGCCAGGCGACGCGATGGCGGCCGGCATCGGCATGGTGCACCAGCACTTCATGCTCATCCCCGTCTTCACGGTCGCGGAGAACGTCATGCTCGGCCACGAGGAGACGAAGCTCGGCGGCCGGCTCGACCTCGCCGGCGCCCGCGCGAAGGTGCGCGAGATCTCCGCCCGGTTCGGCTTCGACGTCGACCCGGACGCGCTCGTCGCCGACCTGCCCGTCGGCGTGCAGCAGCGCGTCGAGATCATCAAGGCCCTGTCGCGCGACGCCCGGGTGCTCGTGTTCGACGAGCCGACGGCCGTCCTCACGCCGCAGGAGACCGACGAGCTCATGGTCATCATGAAGCAGCTGCGGGACGCCGGCACGGGCATCGTCTTCATCACCCACAAGCTGCGCGAGGTCCGCGAGGTCGCGGACCGCATCACGGTGATCCGGCTCGGCAGGGTGGTCGGCGAGGCCGAGCCCACGGCGAGCAACGCGGAGCTCGCGTCCCTCATGGTCGGTCGTAGCGTGTCGCTCACCGTGCAGAAGGAGCCCGCGACGCCCGGCGACGCCGCGCTCGTGGTGCGCGACCTCACGGTGATCGACGCGGCCGGCCAGGTCGTCGTCGACGGCGTGAGCTTCGAGGTGCACGCGGGGGAGATCCTCGCCATCGCGGGCGTGCAGGGCAACGGCCAGACCGAGCTCACCGAGGCGATCCTCGGGCTGCAGCCGCGCGTGTCCGGCACCATCGACCTCGACGGGACGCGGCTCACGGGCCGCTCCGTCCGCCGCGTGCTCGACGCGGGCGTGGGCTTCGTCCCCGAGGACCGCAACGAGGACGGTCTCGTCCCCGAGTTCACCATCGCCGAGAACCTCATGCTCGACCGCTCCGACAGCCCGCCGTTCGTCGTCGCCGGATCCCTGAAGCTCGGCTACCTCGACGAGTTCGCGCGCGACCGCGTGCGCGAGTTCGACATCCGCACGCAGGGCATCGACACGCACGTCGGCCGGCTCTCCGGCGGCAACGCGCAGAAGGTCGTGCTCGCGCGCGAGCTCAGCCGGGACCTCCGCCTGTTCGTCGCCGCGCAGCCCACGCGCGGCCTCGACGTCGGATCCATCGAGTTCGTGCACACGCGCGTCGTCGAGACGCGCGACCGCGGGCTCCCCGTCATCGTCGTCTCCACGGAGCTCGACGAGGTCGCGGCGCTCGCCGACCGCATCGCCGTGATGTACCGCGGCGGCATCGTCGGCATCGTCCCGGGCGACACCCCGCGCGACGTGCTCGGCCTCATGATGGCCGGCGAGGTCCCCGCATCCGTCTCCACCCCCACGACCGCCGGAGGGCGCACCGCATGACCGACGACACCACTCGTCCCGAGGGCCAGGGCCCCGACGACCCGTCCGCGGGGCAGCTGCCCGCCTCCGGTCGCGAGGCCGGATCCGTGGGCGACCCCACGCGCGCCGAGGCGCCCGCGGGCGTGCCGGCCGTGGCGCCCGCCGCGTCCGGCGAGACCGAGGGCTCGCGCGCCGGCCAGGTCCTCCGCGAGATCGCGTCGGGCAGCGCGCTGCTGTCCGTGCTCGCGGTCGTGCTGTCGCTCATCGTCGGCGCGCTGCTCATCGCCGTCACCGACGAGGCGACCCAGAAGGCGGCCGGGTACTTCTTCCAACGGCCCACGGACACCCTGCGGGCCGCGTGGGATGCCGCGTCCGGCGCCTACTCCGCGCTCTTCCAGGGCTCGATCTACAACTTCCGCCGCCCGGGCTTCGCGAACGGCATCAAGCCGCTCACCGAGACGCTCACATTCGCCACCCCGCTGATCGCGGCCGGCCTCGGCGTCGCCCTCGCGTTCCGCGTGGGCCTGTTCAACATCGGCGCCCGCGGCCAGATGCTCATCGCCGCCGCGTGCGCGGGCTGGGTCGGCTTCAGCTTCGACCTGCCGCCCGCGATCCACCTGGTGCTCGCGGTCGGCGCCGGGATCCTCGGCGGGGCGCTCTGGGGCGGGATCGTCGGCCTCCTCAAGGCGCGCACCGGCGCCCACGAGGTCATCGTCACGATCATGCTCAACTACGTCGCGTTCTACCTCCTCTCCTACCTGCTCCGCACGCCGGGCCTCCTGCAGGCGCCCGGGTCGAACAACCCGAAGACCCCGGCGATGAAGGACAGCGCGATCTTCCCGGCGCTGCTCGGCGACGGGTACTCGCTGCACGCGGGCTTCCTCGTGGTCGTCGTCGCGACGGTGATCGTCTGGTACCTGCTGAACCGCTCGGGCCTCGGCTTCCGCTTCCGCGCGGTGGGCGAGAACCCGAGCGCGGCGCGGGTCGCCGGCATCGACGTCAAGAACTCGTACCTCTACGCCATGCTCATCTCCGGCGGGCTCGCGGGCCTCGCGGGGGCGAGCCAGGTGCTCGGCACGGTCACCACGGGCTTCAGCTCCGGGATCGACGCGGGCATCGGCTTCGACGCCATCACGGTGGCGCTGCTCGGCCGCAGCCGACCGTGGGGCGTCTTCGTCGCGGGGATCCTGTTCGGCGCCTTCAAGGCCGGCGGCTTCTCGATGCAGGCCGCCGAGGGCGTGCCCATCGACATCGTCGTGGTCGTCCAGTCGCTCATCGTCCTGTTCATCGCGGCACCGCCGCTCGTGCGCGCGGTCTTCCGCCTGCCCGCGCCGGGCCAGGCGCGTCGCACCACCCGCACCACCCGCACCCGGAAGGCGGCGCTCAGCTCATGACCGCGACCACGCCCACCGCCGCGCCGTCGCCGGCGCCGCACGACCCCGCGGCCGTCGCCCTCGAGCGCGCCGCCGCGACGAGCTGGAAGGCCCCCGTCGCGTTCGGGATCTTCACCGTCATCTCGCTCGTCCTGTTCGTGCTGTTCCGCCGGGAGGGATCGAGCACGTTCGGCCTCTCCACCGGCACGGACCTGATCCAGCTCGCGCCGGTCGTGCTGCCGACGGCCGCCACCTGCGTCGTCGTCACCGTGCTGCTGGCCGCGCTCACCGTCGTCTCCGGCCTGCTGGTGCGCCGGTCGGCGAAGGTCCCGCTGTGGGTCACCGCCGTGTTCGCGATCCTGTTCCTCGTCGCCTTCCTCACCTGGGCGTCCGCGGGCCAGACGATCCCCGTGCCCGGCCTCCTGGTGGGCACGGTCGCCCTGTCGGTGCCGCTCATCTTCGGCGCGCTCGGCGGCGTGCTCTCGGAGCGCGTCGGCGTCGTCAACGTCGCGATCGAGGGCCAGCTGCTCGCGGGCGCGTTCGTGTCCGCCGTGGTGGCCTCGATCACGGGACAGCCGCTCATCGGCCTCGCGTCCGCGATGGTCGCCGGCATGCTCGTGTCGTTCGTGCTCGCAGCGTTCGCCATCAAGTACCTGGTCGACCAGGTCATCGTCGGCGTCGTCCTCAACGTGCTCGTCACCGGCCTCACGAGCTTCCTGTTCTCGCAGGTGCTGTCCGCCGACCCGGGCACGCTGAACTCGCCGCCGCGCTTCGACCGCATCGACATCCCGATCCTCGGCCAGATCCCGATCATCGGGCCCGTGCTCTTCCGGCAGACGATCATCGTCTACCTCATGTACGTGGCCGTGTTCCTCGTCTGGTACTGCCTGTTCCACACGCGCTGGGGCCTCCGCCTCCGTGCGGTGGGCGAGCACCCGCAGGCCGCCGACACCGTGGGCATCAAGGTCTCCGCGACCCGCTTCTGGAACGTCTCGCTCGCCGGCGCGATCGCGGGCCTCGGCGGCGCGTTCTTCACGCTCGGCTCGGTCGGCGCCTTCAACAAGGAGATGACCGCGGGCGCGGGGTTCATCGCGCTGGCCGCCGTGATCTTCGGCCGGTGGGATCCGCTGCGCGCCACCCTCGCCGCGCTCCTCTTCGGCTTCGCGAGCAACCTGCAGAACGTCCTCGGCGTCATCGGCTCGCCCGTGCCGAGCGAGTTCATGCTGATGCTCCCGTACGTCGTCACCATCGCCGCGGTCGCGGGCCTCGTGGGGCAGGTGCGCGGCCCCGCCGCGGCCGGCAAGCCCTACGTGAAGTCGTGAGCGCCGTGGAGCCCGGCGGGTCGGGCGGCATCGACTGGGGATCCCTCCGCGAGGCGGCGCACGAGGCCATGGGCCGCGCGTACGTCCCGTACTCGCGCTTCCCCGTGGGCGTGGCGGCCATCGCCACCGACGGCCGCGTCATCACCGGCTGCAACGTGGAGAACGCCAGCTACGGCCTCACCCTCTGCGCCGAGTGCGCGCTCGTGTCGGTCCTGCACCTCACGGGCGGCGGCCAGCTCGTGGCCTTCACGTGCGTGGACGGCGACGGCAACATCCTCATGCCGTGCGGGCGCTGCCGGCAGCTGCTGTTCGAGCACGCGGTGCCGGGCATGCTGCTGGAGACCGTGTCGGGGATCCGGACCATCGACGAGGTCCTCCCCGACGCCTTCGGGCCGAGCACGTTGGACGCCTACGGGGACCGCTCGTGAGCGCCCCCTTCGACGTCGTCGACCTCATCCGGACCAAGCGCGACGGCGGCCGGCTCTCGACCGCCGAGATCGACTGGCTCGTGGCGGCCTACACCGACCGCTACGTGGCGGACGAGCAGATGGCCGCGCTCGCGATGGCGATCCTCCTGCGCGGCATGGACCGCACCGAGATCCGCGACCTCACGCTCGCGATGATCGCGAGCGGCGAGACGCTCGACTTCTCGGGCCTCGGCAAGCCCACGGTGGACAAGCACTCCACGGGCGGCGTGGGCGACAAGATCACCCTCCCGCTGATGCCGCTGGTCGCGTCCTACGGCGTCGCCGTCCCGCAGCTCTCGGGCCGCGGGCTCGGCCACACGGGCGGCACGCTCGACAAGCTCGAGTCGATCCCCGGCTGGCGCGCCGACCTCTCCACGGAGGAGATGGTGCAGCAGATGAAGGACCACGGCGGCGTGATCTGCGCGGCCGGCAGCGGCCTCGCCCCCGCCGACAAGCGCCTCTACGCGCTCCGCGACACCACGGGCACGGTCGAGGCGATCCCGCTCATCGCCTCGAGCATCATGAGCAAGAAGATCGCGGAGGGCACGGGCGCGCTCGTGCTCGACGTGAAGTTCGGATCCGGCGCGTTCATGACCGACATCGACCGGTCGCGCGAGCTCGCGCGCACCATGGTCGAGCTCGGCACCGACGCGGGGGTGCGCACCACCGCGCTCCTCACCGACATGGACGTGCCGCTCGGCCTCGCCATCGGCAACGCCAACGAGGTGCGCGAGTCCGTCGAGGTGCTCGCGGGCGGCGGTCCGGCGGACGTCGTCGAGCTCACGCTGGCGCTCGCGCGGGAGATGCTCGCGGCGGTCGGCATCCCGGACGCCGACGTCGACGTCGCCCTCCGCGACGGCCGGGCCATGGACTCGTGGCGCGCCACCGTGCGCGCGCAGGGCGGGGACCCGGACGCTGCGATGCCCGTCGCGCGCGAGACGCACGTCGTGACCGCCGAGCGCGACGGCGTGCTCGTGCAGCAGGACGCCCTCCCGTTCGGCATCGCCGCCTGGCGCCTCGGCGCCGGCCGCGCGCGCCAGGGCGACGCCGTGCAGCACGCCGCGGGCGTCGACCTGCACGCGAAGCCCGGCGACCGCGTCCGCCGCGGCGACCCGCTGTTCACCCTCTCCACCGACGAGCCGGAGCGCTTCGCCCGGGCGCTGGAGTCGCTCGAGGGCGCGTACCGCGTCGGGGACCCGGAGGAGCACGTCGCGCGCGGCCCGCTCGTCCGGGAGCGCATCACCGCCGAGGGCTGATCGGCCGTCCGGCCGGCGTCGCGGGACGCCGGCCGGGCCGGTCGGGACGAGGCCGTGCCGCGCCGCGCCGCGCCTCGCCTCAGCCGATGCGCTCGAGCGCGTCGACCACCACGTCCCAGAACCCGGCGTGGTCGAGGTCGACGGCGACCTGCGTCGTGCAGTCGGCGGGTGCCGGGCGGCGGAGATCCGCGACCGTCATGCCGGTCGTGTGCGTGCCCGTCAGCTCCACCGAGATCGGCGCGCGCCGCACCGAGACGAGGCGCGGGTCGATCACGCGCGCCACGGCGCACGGGTCGTGCACGGGCGGGCTCGGGAAGTCCTGCCGGTCGTGGTACGCCCGGCCGTACGACTCCATCGAGTCGACGACGAACCGCGCAGCCGGCGTCCCGAGGGCCGCGATGCGCGCCATGACCTCGGGGGTCGCGGTCGCCTGGTACGTCAGGTCGAGGCCCACCATGGTCACCGGCCACGCCTCGCCGAACACGATGTGCGCGGCCTCGGGGTCGACCGCGACGTTGAACTCCGCGACGGCCGTGCGGTTGCCGTGGTGGTATCCGCCGCCCATGAGCACGACCTCCTTCACGCGCTCCACGATGCGCGGCTCCCGGCGCACGGCCAGCGCGATGTTCGTGAGCGCCCCGAGCGGCACCAGCGTGATCTCGCCCGGCGCGTCTGCCATGACCGTGTCGATGATGAGGTCCACCGCGTGCCGGGGATCCAGCGCGACGGTCGGCTCCGGCAGCTCGGGCCCGTCGAGGCCGGTCTCGCCGTGGATCTCCGGGGCGGTCATCACGGGCCGCACGAGCGGGCGCGCGCAGCCCGCGGCGACGGGCACGCCCTGGATCCCGGCGACGGTCGCGACCGCGAGCGCGTTCCGCGTCACCTTGTCGAGCGTCTGGTTGCCGGCGACGGTGGTGATGCCGACGAGCTCCACCTCGGGGCTGCCGTGCGCGAGCATGAGGGCGAGGGCGTCGTCGTGCCCGGGGTCGCAGTCGATCAGGATCTTGGTGGGCATGGGTCCTCCGGCTCGGGTCGCGGCCCTCCGACGCATCGCGCACCGATCGTTCGTGTGCCGACTACCTCGGCGTGGGCCGCGTCGAGGCTAGTAGATTCGTCCCATGACGATCGCTCCCGAGGACTCCACGCTGCCCGGCGGAGGGTCGTTCCGCGACCTCCCCAAGGTCTCCCTGCACGACCACCTCGATGGCGGCCTCCGTCCCGGGACGATCGTCGAGATCGCCGACGAGATCGGCCTCGAGCTCCCCGCCCAGGGCGCGGAGGCGCTCGGCGAGTGGTTCCGCACCAGTGCCGACTCGGGCTCGCTCGTCGAGTACCTGAAGACGTTCGACGTCACCATCGCCGTCATGCAGACCGAGGAGCACCTCGCCCGGGTCGCCCGCGAGTTCGTCGAGGACCTCGCCGAGGACGGCGTCGTCTACGGCGAGGTCCGCTGGGCGCCCGAGCAGCACCTCACGCGCGGGCTGTCGCTCGACGCGGCCGTCGAGGCCGTGCAGTCCGGCATCGAGGAGGCCGTGCGCGGCGTCGAGGAGGCGGGCGGATCCATCCGCGTCGGCCAGCTCGTCAGCGCCATGCGCCACCTCGACCGGGGCACCGAGATCGCGGAGCTCGCCATCCGCCACCGCGACCGCGGCGTCGTGGGCTTCGACATCGCCGGGCCCGAGGCCGGCTTCCCGCCGTCCCGGATGCAGGGCGCGTTCGACCTGCTCGCGCGCGAGTGGATGCCCCGCACCGTGCACGCGGGCGAGGCCGACGGCCTCGACTCGATCCGCGGCGCGCTCCTCGACGGCCGCGCCCTCCGGCTCGGCCACGGCGTGCGCATCGCCGAGGACATCGAGATCGACAGCGAGGAGGGCGAGGACGTCTTCGTCACCCTCGGCACGCTCGCGCAGTGGATCAAGGACCGCGGGATCCCGCTCGAGCTCAGCCCCTCGTCGAACCTGCAGACCGGCGCCATCGAGGCGTGGGGCGACGCGATGGTCGACCACCCCTTCGACCTGCTCTACCAGCTCGGCTTCGCCGTCACGGTCAACACCGACAACCGCCTGATGAGCGGCACCAGCATCAGCCGGGAGCTCGCGCTCCTCACTGATGCGTTCGCCTACGACCTCGACGACCACGAGGCCTTCCAGCTGAACGCGGCCGCCGCGGCGTTCCTGCCGCTCGAGGAGCGCGAGGCGCTCGCCGACATGATCTCCGACGGGTTCGCCCGCCTCTAGCGCGGGGCCGCACGGCCTCCCCTCCCGCTCGACCCGCCAGCCCGCCCCGACAGAGAGGCCGCACCCCGTGCTCCCACCGCTCCCGGACGACGCCGTCACCCTCGGCGCCGAGGCCGCCGACTGGCGCGCCGCCGTGCGCCTCGCGGGCGACGCGCTCGTCCGCTCGGGCGCGGCCACGCCGGAGTACGGGGACGCCATGATCCGCGTGGTCGAGGAGTTCGGCGCCTACGTCGTCATCGCCCCGGGGCTCGCGCTCGCGCACGCGCGGCCGGGCCCGGAGACGCTCGCGGACGGCCTCGCCGTCGTCACGCTGACGGAGCCGGTCGCGTTCGGGCACGCGCACAACGACCCCGTGGACGTCATCGTCGGCCTCGCGGTCACGACGGTGGACCGGCACGTCTCCTCGGTCGCCGACATGGCCAACATCTTCAACGACGCCACCGCCATCCCGCGGCTGCGCGCCGCCACCACCGTCGACGAGGTCCGGCGCATCATGGCCGGCGAGGAGAGCGCATGAAGGTCGTCGCGATCTGCGGCGTGGGGATCGGCACGTCCGGCATCCTCAAGGTCAACGCCGAGCGGGCGCTCGCGCGCCTCGGCATCGAGGCGGACGTCACGGCGGCCGACCTCGCGAGCGTCGCCTCGCTCGGCGCGGACGCGCAGGTGATCCTCACGTCGCCCGAGCTCGTCGACCGCATCGGGCCCACGTACGCCGACGTCGTCGTGATCGAGAACTACTTCGACCTCGAGGAGATCTCGGCCAAGCTCGACGCCGCGCTGGGCTGACCCTCCCGCGCGTCCCCTCCGCGTGCCGCGGCCCCGTCGGGGTGATCCGCGTCCGCACGGCCGACCGCGGGGCGCGGCCCGCCGCGCAGCACCACCGCGACGGCCCCGACGAGGGCCGCGATGGCCACCGCGACCGTCGCCGTCGCGATCGCGGGGGAGGGCGCGGTGATCGGCTCCCCGCCCAGTGCCTGCACCGTGACGATCGCGATGACGCACAGGTAGGCCGTCGCCGCGATCGCCGTCAGGCGCACGCGCACCCGGTCGGGCGCGAGCGCGGGGATCCGCCGCGCGGCCGCGCCCAGGAGGAGGGCGACGATCGGCAGCAGCTGCAGCGCGTGCATGCCGACGAAGTGCGGGATCCGCAGGTCGCCCGCCGTCGTGCTCCAGCCGAGGACGGGCAGCCCGGGGCCGCCGTCGGCCCCGCCGACCGTGTGCGCGCCCGCGATGCCGTGGAAGTCGGCGAGCTGGGCGGCGGTCGGCGACGTCATGAGGTAGGCGAGCCCGATGCCGACGAGCGCGATGAGGGCCCCCGCGCGGATCCCGAGCGTGAGCGCCGGGTCGGGCAGCCGCAGCCGCAGGACGGCGAGGCTGGTGCCGAACGCGCAGAGGTAGAGCACGCTGACCGATGCCGCCATGACGGCCCACAGCGTCGTCGCCAGCGGCGTGGCGACGTTGAAGTGGCTGGTGGTGCCCGCCGCCGCGGCGCCCACGATCACGGCCTGCTCGACGACGAGCGCGACGGCCACGACCGTGCCGAGCAGGTGCGCGGCGCGCCGGAAGCGGGGGAGGTGCGCGATGAGCCAGGCCCAGGAGACGGCGTACACGAGGATCGACAGCGAGAACTTGGCGGGCTTGTCCCAGACGGGCGCGCCCGTCACGATGCGGTGGTCGACCAGCCCGCCGACGAGGCAGGCCGCGGCGACCACGGCCATGAGCGCGGCCACGGTCATGAGCGGGCGGTGCCAGGCGAACGCGCGGCGGATCACGACGCGCCGCCCGTCGTCGCCGCTGCGGGCATGGAGGCCGTCGCCTGCGCGACGCGGCGGAGGCCGGCCGCGAGCTGGTCGCCCAGCACCGTGCCGACCACCATCAGCTCCGCCTTCGTCGTGCGGTCCGGGCGGCCCTGCACGGCGGCGAGGTCGGCGGCGGCCTGGATCGCCGCGGCCTCCGCGTAGCGCGCGAGGTAGTCGTCGCCCACGGGGTGGCCCGAGCGCGCGAACGCGTCGACGGCGCGCGCCGCCTGCGCGCGCCCGCTGTGCCCCTCGAGCACGCACCAGCCGGCGTCCGTCGATGCCGCGTCGACGCGGGCGAGCGCGTCGGCGGGCGGCGGATCCGCGTTCGGCGCCCCCGGGGTCAGCGCGCGCTGCGCCACGGCGAAGACGCGTCGCACCTGCCTGGCCTCGACGTCGTCGTCGAGCACCGCGAGGACCTCGCGGGCACGCGCGACGGGGAGCTGGCCGACGTCGATGAGGGCGCGGATCAGCCGGACGCGGCGCGCGTGCTCCTCGTCGTAGTCGGTGCGGTTGTCGCTCACGCGGGTGCCCGAGGGGAGGAGGCCCTCGCGCACGTAGTACTTCACGGTGGCGGGAGCCACGCCCGTGGCCGCGGCCAGCTCGGTGATGCGCATGACGCGAGGCTAGCGCACTGATAGCGCAACTACCAGTGAACGTCCGGTGACGGACGCGGCCCCGATGCGGGCCCGCGGATCGCGCCGGCTAGACCTCGAGCAGCAGCGGCACGGCCTGCGCGAGGTCGGCGACGATGGCGCGCGCGGCGTCGCGTCGCTCGGCCACCGTGCCCTCCGTGCTCTGCGCGTCGAGGTAGACCTTGATCTTCGGCTCCGTGCCGCTCGGCCGCACGATGAGCCGGGCGCCGTCGCCCAGGTGGAACCGGAGCACATCGCTCGGCGGGAGGTCGGCCGTCCCCTCGGCGAGGTCGTCCATGCGCTCGACCCGCCGGGAGCCGATCGAGGCCGGCGGCGACTGCCGGAGCTTCGCCATGATGCGCGGGATGACCGCGAGGTCGGTGACGCGCACCGAGATCTGGTCGCTCGCGAAGGAGCCGAAGCGCTCGGCGAACTCGCGGTCGTAGTCGTCGATGGTCTGCCCGCGCGACTTCAGCAGCATCACGCCGTGGAGCACGGCGACGGCGGCCGAGATGCCGTCCTTGTCGCTCGTGATCCAGGGCGCGACCAGGTAGCCGAGCGCCTCCTCGTAGCCGTAGATCAGGTCGGGGACCCGGCTGATCCACTTGAAGCCCGTGAGCGTCTCGCGGTAGCCGAAGCCCAGCTCCCGCGCGACGACCTCGAGCGCGGGGGAGGAGACGAGGGACGAGGCGAACGTGCCCGTGTTGCCGTCGGCGGCGTAGCGCTCGGCGATCCCGAGGCCGAGCAGCATGCCGACCTCGTTGCCCGACAGACGCCGCCACGCGCCGTGCTCGTCCGCGATGGCGACCGCGAGGCGGTCGGCGTCCGGGTCGTTGGCGATGATGAGCTCCGCGTCGGCCCGCACGGCCGCCTCGAACGCGAGGTCGAGCGCGCCCGGCTCCTCGGGGTTCGGGAAGTCGACCGTGGGGAAGTCGGGGTCGGGATCCGCCTGCGCGGCGACGACGACGGGCGCGTCGACGCCCACCGCCTCGAAGACGCGCGCCGCGGTCTCCCACCCGACGCCGTGCAGCGGCGTGTAGACCCAGGTCAGGGGCGCGAGCGGGGCCGCGAACAGGTCGGCCGTCTCCCTCACGTAGGAGTCGATCAGCGTCTCGGGCGCGATCGCGTAGTCGTCCGCCGTCGGCAGCTGCTGCACGGTGCGGTCGCCCGCCGCCTTGTGGATGAAGGCCGCGATGTCGCGGTCGGCCGGGCTGACGATCTGCGCGCCGTGGTCCTCGTCGCCGAGGTAGACCTTGTAGCCGTTGTCGCGCGCCGGGTTGTGCGACGCCGTGACCATGACGCCCGCGCTCACGGCGAGGTGCTTGACCGCGTACGCGAGCACGGGGGTGGGCAGAGCCCGGGGCAGCAGCACGGTGCGGACGCCGGCGCCCGCCATGATGCGCGCGGTGTCCTCCGCGAAGACCTTCGAGTTGTGGCGCCCGTCGTACCCGATGACGATGCTCGGGCGGGGGCTGCGGCTGCGCAGGTAGTCGGCGAAGCCGGCGGCGGCCTGCGCGACGAGCACGCGGTTCATCCGGTTGGGGCCCGCGCCCAGCTCCCCGCGGAGCCCGGCGGTGCCGAACTGGAGGCGCGTCTGGAAGCGGTCGCGGATCCCGGAGGCCGCCTGCTCCCGGTCGGCCGCCGAGGCGCCCGGGGCGGTGCCGTCGACGAGGGCGAGCAGCTCGTCGACCTCGGCGCGCGTGATCGGATCCGGGTCCTGCGCCTGCCAGGCGCGGGCGGCCGCCGCGAGCGCCGCGGTCTCCTCCCGGCTCACAGGGCGCCCACGATGCGCGCGAGCATGCCGCCGATGCGGCCCTCGGCGGCGCGGCCGGCCTCGATGACCTCCTCGTGGCTGAGCGGGGTCTTCTGGATCCCGGCGGCGAGGTTCGTGATGAGCGACATGCCGAGCACCTCCATGCCGGCCTCGCGCGCCGCGATGGCCTCGAGCGCGGTGGACATGCCGACGATGTGGCCGCCGATCGCCTTGGCCATCTGCACCTCGGCGGGCGTCTCGTAGTGCGGTCCGCGGAACTGGCAGTAGACGCCCTCGTCGAGGTCGGGCTCGACCTCGTGCGCGATCGCCCGGAGACGGGCCGAGTAGAGGTCCGTGAGGTCGATGAACGTCGCGCCCTCGAGCGGCGAGTCGGCGGTGAGGTTGATGTGGTCGCTGATGAGGACGGGCGTGCCCGGCGTCCAGTGCTCCTTGATGCCGCCGGCGCCGTTGGTGAGGATCATCGTGGTGGCGCCGGTCGCGGCGGCGGTGCGCACGCTGTGCACGACCCGGCGGACGCCGTGCCCCTCGTAGTAGTGGGTGCGGGCGCCGATGACGAGGGCGCGGCGGCCGGACGGCAGCAGCACGCTCCGGAGCGAGCCGACGTGCCCCTCGAGCGCGGGCTTCGAGAAGCCGACGACCTCGGTGGCCGGGATGGTCGCGGTGGTCTCGCCGATGAGGTCCGCCGCGCGTCCCCATCCGCTGCCGAGCGTGAGGGCGATGTCGTGGCGCTCGACGCCCGTGGCCTCGGCGATCTGCCGGGCCGCCTGCCGCGCGATCTCCTGGGGGTCCGCGTCGGGCGACTCGAGGGGGTTGCTGTAGGTCATCCCCCGATCCTAAATGCGCGGGCGCGGGCGGCCCCTGCCGCCACGACCGGCGGGTTCGCGCGGGCCGCGGGCCTACGGGATGATGTGCGCATGGGATACGAGTTCGAGGCCAACCAGCGGATCGCGATCCTCGGCGGGGGCCCCGGCGGCTACGAGGCCGCCATCGCCGGAGCGCAGCTCGGCGCGGAGGTGACGCTGGTGGAGCGCGTGGGCGTCGGCGGCTCGGCCGTCATGACCGACGTCGTCCCCTCGAAGACCCTCATCGCCACCGCGGAGGCCACGAACGCGCTCGGCGAGGCCGCCGACCTGGGCGTGCAGTTCTTCTCCCGCGGCGAGCAGAACCGCCGGCCCGTGCGCCCCGAGGTCGCCGTCAACCTGCAGGCCGTCAACGACCGCCTGCTGCGGCTCGCCCGCCAGCAGTCCGAGGACATGAAGTCGAGCCTCATCCGCGCGGGCGTCCGCATCGTGCAGGGCGAGGGGCGGCTCGACGGGCCGAACCGCATCATCGTCTCCACCGGGCGCGGGGGCGGCGGCACCGACTTCGACGAGATCGACGCCGACACCACGGTCGTCTCCACGGGTGCGAGCCCGCGCATCCTCGACACCGCCCGGCCCGACGGCGAGCGGATCCTCACCTGGACGCAGCTCTACACGATGGACTCGGTGCCCGAGCACCTCATCGTGGTGGGATCCGGCGTCACGGGCGCCGAGTTCGCCTCCGCCTACACGGCGCTCGGCGCGAAGGTCACGCTCATCTCGTCCCGCGACCAGGTGCTCCCGGGCGAGGACGCCGACGCCGCCCGCGTCATCGAGGACGTCTTCACCCGCAACGGCATGACGGTGCTCTCGAAGTCCCGCGCCGAGTCGGTCGTCCGGAAGGGCGACGGCGTGGTCGCGACGCTCAGCGACGGCCGCGTCGTCGAGGGCAGCCACTGCCTCATGGCGGTCGGATCCGTGCCGAACACCGCGGGGATCGGCCTCGAGGAGGCGGGGGTGCAGATGAGCGACAGTGGCCACATCCGCGTCAACCGCGTCGCCCGCACGTCGGTGCCGAGCGTGTACGCGGCAGGCGACTGCACCACGTTCCTCCCGCTCGCCTCGGTCGCGTCCATGCAGGGCCGGACCGCGGTCTACCACGCGATGGGCGATGCGGTGAGCCCCACCGAGCTCCGCAACGTGACCTCGAACATCTTCACCCAGCCGGAGATCGCCACGGTCGGCTGGTCCCAGAAGCAGATCGAGGAGGGGCTCGCGCAGGGCGACATCTACAAGCTGCCGCTCGCGTCGAACCCCCGCGCGAAGATGCAGAACGTGAAGGACGGCTTCGTGAAGCTGTTCGCGCGCACCGGCTCCGGCACGGTCATCGGCGGCGTCATCGTCGCCCCGAAGGCGAGCGAGCTGATCTTCCCGCTCGCGCTCGCGGTCGAGCACCGGCTCACGGTCGACGACGTCGCCCGCGCCTTCACGGTCTACCCGTCGCTGTCGGGCAGCATCTCCGACGCGGCGCGCGCGATGCACATCGTCCTCTGACCCCCGGCCGCACTGGCCCGCACGCGACGACGGCCGGCCCCCATGGGGACCGGCCGTCGTCGCGTGCTGCGCGGGATCAGACGATGTCGAGCAGGCGGTGCCCGGACGGGACGGTCTGACCGACCTCGGCGGAGATCCCGGTGACCGTGCCCGACGTGTGCGCCGTGAGGGGCTGCTCCATCTTCATCGCCTCGAGCACGATGAGCAGGTCGCCCTTGACGACCTGCTGGCCCTCCTCGACCGCGAGCTTGACGACGGTGGCCTGCATGGGCGAGGTGACGGATCCGCCGCCCGAGGTGTCGACGGACCCGGACTTCGTGCGCCGGGCCGGAGCCGCGGCCGCGCGACGCGACGAGGACGCGCCCGCGGCGGGCGCGAGGTCCTCGGGGAGGCTCACCTCGATGCGCTTGCCGCCGACCTCGACCACGACCGTGTGCCGGGCGGGAGCCTCTGCGGCGTCCTCCAGCGCCCCCGACCACGGCTCGATGGTGTTGTCGAACTCGGTCTCGATCCAGCGGGTGTAGACGGAGAAGGGCGCGCCGTCCGCCGGCGCGAAGGCCGCGTCGCGCACGATCGCGCGGTGGAAGGGGAGCACGGTCGGCAGGCCATGCACCTCGAACTCATCGAGCGCGCGACGCGAGCGCTCGAGGGCGTCCTCGCGGCTGGACCCGGTGACGATGAGCTTCGCGAGCAGCGAGTCGAACGCGCCGGAGACCACGTCCCCCGCGCGGACGCCGGAGTCGACGCGGACGCCGGGGCCGCCGGGCGCCTGGAACACGTGCACGGGGCCGGGGGCGGGGAAGAAGCCGCGGCCCGGGTCCTCGCCGTTGACGCGGAACTCGAACGAGTGCCCGCGCGGCGCCGGGTCGTCGTAGTCGATGAGGCCGCCCGCGGCGATGCGGAACTGCTCGCGCACGAGGTCGATGCCCGTGACCTCCTCGGAGACCGGGTGCTCGACCTGGAGGCGCGTGTTGACCTCGAGGAAGGAGATGGTGCCGTCCTGCGCGACGAGGAACTCGCACGTGCCGGCGCCGACGTAGCCGACCTCGCGGAGGATCGCCTTCGACGCGGAGTAGAGCTGGGCGTTCTGCTCGTCGGTGAGGAACGGCGCGGGCGCCTCCTCCACGAGCTTCTGGTGCCGGCGCTGGAGCGAGCAGTCGCGGGTGGAGATCACGACCACGGTGCCGGCCGAGTCGGCGAGGCACTGGGTCTCGACGTGGCGCGGGCGGTCGAGGTACTTCTCGACGAAGCACTCGCCGCGGCCGAACGCCGCGACGGCCTCGCGCGTGGCGGACTCGAAGAGCTCCGGCACCTCCTCGCGCGTGCGGGCGACCTTGAGGCCGCGGCCGCCGCCGCCGAACGCGGCCTTGATGGCGACGGGCAGTCCGTGCACGTCGACGAAGTCGAGCACCTCGTCGGCGCCGGACACCGGGTTCAGCGTGCCGGGGGCCAGCGGCGCGCCCACGCGCTCGGCGACGTGGCGGGCCGTGGTCTTGTCGCCGAGCTGCTGGATGGCGCTCGGGGAGGGGCCGATCCAGACGAGCCCGGCGTCGATGACCTGCTGGGCGAAGTCGGCGTTCTCGGCGAGGAACCCGTAGCCCGGGTGCACGGCGTCGGCGCCGGAGCGGCGGGCGATGGAGAGGAGCTTGGCGATGACGAGGTAGGTGTCCGCGCTCGTCTGGCCATCGAGGGCGTACGCCTCGTCGGCGAGCGTGACGTGGAGGGCGTCGCGGTCCTGGTCGGCGTAGACGGCGACCGACCCGATCCCCGCATCCCTCGCCGCACGGATGATGCGGACGGCGATCTCGCCCCGGTTGGCGATGAGGACCTTGTTCACACGCGTCATGAGACCCCAGCCTAGGGTGCGGGCTGCGCCCGGCTTCGGAGGGTCCGCACAAACATGCGGGGCCCACGGGTACGCGCGCCCACAACCGGCGCGTCCCCGCACGCCCCTGGCATGATCGAGGCATGACGGCACCCGGCACCGGAGACGACGACGCGCGCGCCGCGGCGGCCGACCTCCGGGAGCTCCTGGCGGCCACGGTCGCCGAGCTGCGGGCCCGCCGCGCGCCCGACGAGGCGCTCGCCGAGGTGCGCGCCAAGCGCTCGTTCGGTCCCATCAGGCGGCAGCCCGCCATGGTGCCGGTCGGCCGTGCCTGGCGACTCGGCGTGCTGCTCCTCTCGGCCGACGGATCCCTCCGCCGCACCGGCAGCATCACGCGCGCCGTGGAGCCCACGCGCTCCCAGGGCCTCGACTCCGGCGTCGAGGCGCGCAAGGAGGCGAGGCGCCAGGCCGTCCGCGCGTTCGCGGAAGGCGACGCGGTCGACTACGACTGGGAGCCGATCGCGCTCGACGCGGCCTCGCTCGCCGCGGGATCCGGGCCGCTGTCCCTGCGCGGCCGCGAGCTCCGCGTGCAGTGGGGGCCGGCCGCGCACGAGACCCGGCCGCTCGCGGCCTACCTCGCGGACCGCATCGAGGTGCTCGGGATGGGCTGAGGCCCGTCGGCGCCTGCCGTCAGACGAGCCGGGCCTCCACGGCGCCCTGGCGGTTCCAGAGGTCCGTCCACCCGGTGCCGAGCTCCCGGACGAGCGAGCGGAGCGTGGGGAGCGACAGGCCGACGACGGTGCTCGGGTCGCCCTCGATCCGCTCGATGAAGGCCGCGCCCAGGCTGTCGATGGTGAACGACCCGGCGACCAGGAGCGGCTCGCCCGTCGCGACGTAGGCGTCGATCTCGGCGTCGGTGATGTCGGCCCGGAAGCGCACGTCCGCGACGGCGGCGCGCCCGATCCCGCGCACGATGCGGCCGTCCTCGACCTCGATCAGCCAGTGCCCGGAGTGCAGCCGCCCCTGTCGGCCGCGCTGGGCCCGCCAGCGCTCCGTGGCGCGCTCGACGGTGTGCGGCTTGCCGTGCACGACGCCGTCGATCTCGAAGGCCGAGTCCCCGCCGAGCACGAGGCCCGTGAGCGGGACGCCGGCGACGAGCTGCCCGACGACCGCCTCGGCCTTGGCGCGCGCGAGCAGCTGCACCATGTCCTCGGGGCCGAGCGGACCCCGGCTCGCCTCGGCGGCCGCGACCGCGGCGGGTTCGTCGACGTCGGAGGGCAGCACGATGGGCTCGATGCCGGCGGAGCGCAGCAGGGCCAGTCGGGCGGGGGACGTGGAGGCGAGGTGGAGGCGCGTGGTCACGCCGACATGGTGGCACGCGTCCCGGGGCGTCCGCGCCTCCCGGCGACGTGCGCGCGTCCCGGGGTGCCCCCGGCGTGTGCCAGGGTTGCCGCATGGGTGAGCAGGTGGGCCGCGAGGTCGAGGTGGACGTGACCAACATGGCGCACGGAGGGGTCTCCGTGGCGCGGCACGACGGCCGGGTGATCTTCGTCTCGGACGCGATCCCCGGCGAGCGGGTGCGCGCGCGCATCACCGAGGACTCCAAGAAGTCCTTCTGGCGGGCCGACACGGTCGAGGTGCTCGACGCGTCGCCGCACCGCCGTCCGCACGTCTGGGCCGAGGCCTCCGTGGACCGCGCCCCCGAGGACCGCGTCGGCGGCGCCGAGCTCGGCCACATCCACCTCGCCCATCAGCGCGAGCTCAAGCGGCAGGTCGTGGTCGACTCGCTCTCCCGCATGGCGCACGTCGACACCGACGTCGAGGTGCAGGCGCTCCCCGGCGACGACGAGTCCGACGGGCTCGGCTGGCGCACGCGCGTGAGCCTGCACGTCGGCGACGACGGCGAGGTCGGCCCGTACGCGTCGCGCTCGCACCGCGTGATCCCCGTCGCGTCGCTGCCCCTGGCAACGGCCGGCGTCAACGGCGCCGCGCCCTTCGGCCAGCGCTTCCCCGGCGTCGAGGGGATCGACCTCGTCGCCCCCGCCGACGGGCACGTGCGCATGCTGCTCATCGACGGCAAGCCGCAGCGCCGGGACACCATCACCGAGCGCGTCCGCGACCGCGAGTTCAAGCTGGAGGCCGGCGGCTTCTGGCAGGTCCACCGCCGGGCGGCGGAGACGCTCTACGACGCCGTGCAGTCCTCGATCGACGAGGCCCTCTTCGACCCGCGCGCCGCGAACCTCGACCTCTACGGCGGGGTCGGACTCCTGGCCGCGGCCGTGGGCGACCGCTTCGGCGACACGACGCGGATCACGAGCGTGGAGAGCGACGAGGTCGCCACCGAGTTCGCCGGCGACAACCTGGCGGAGTGGGTGGGCGCCGCGTCGCTCACGTCGCGCGTCGACCGCTACCTGCAGAAGCTGGCGCGGGAGGCGAGCCCCGCCGAGCGCCGTCGCCTCGCGGGCGCGACCGTGGTGCTCGACCCGCCGCGTGCGGGCGCGAAGAAGCCCGTCGTCGACGCGCTCGCGGAGCTGCACCCGGCGCAGGTCGTCTACGTGGCGTGCGATCCCGTCGCGCTCGCCCGCGACGTGGCGCTCTTCGCCGAGCACGGCTACGAGCTCCGCTCGGTGCGGTCGTTCGACCTCTTCCCGCACACCCACCACGTCGAGAGCGTGGCCGTGCTGGTGCCCGCCGCCTCCTGACCGGGACATCCGCCGCCGAGGGACGCGGCGGCCGGGCGATACAGTGGGCGAGGCGGCCATCGGAGCTCGACGGCGCCACGCGACGAGGGGGATCCGGATGACCGAGACAACGCAGGGATCCGATCGCGCGGCCGCGAGCCGCCCGCCCGTCCGCGTCGCCGTCGTCGACGACCACGAGTCGGTGCGGCTGGGCCTCAAGGCCGCGTGCCTCGACGCCGGGTACGAGTTCATCCTCGCCGCCGCGAACGCCCGCGAGCTCGTCGAGGGCCTGGTGGGCCGGGAGTGCGACGTGGTCGTGCTCGACCTCTCGCTGGGGGACGGCTCCTCCGTCACCGACAACGTCAAGGCCGCGCAGGGCACGGGAGCCGCGGTCCTCGTCCACAGCATCGCCGACCGCGTCGCGAGCGTCCGCGAGGCGCTGGCCGCGGGCGCGGCGGGCGTGATCCCGAAGTCGTCGGCCACGCAGACCGTGATGGCGGCCGTCGCCACCGTCGCGCGCGGCGACGTGCTCAACAACCTCGAGTGGGCGACCGCGATCGACGCCGACCGCGACTTCGCGAAGGCCCAGCTCGGCCGACGTGAACGGGACGTGCTGCACCTGTACGCCTCCGGCCTGCCGCTCAAGCTCGTCGCGCAGCAGCTCGGCATCGCGAACAGCACGGCGCGCGAGTACCTCGACCGGATCCGCGTGAAGTACGTCGAGGTCGGGCGCCCCGCTCCCACCAAGGTCGACCTGCTCCGCCGGGCCGTGGAGGACGGCATCCTCCCGGGACTGGACCAGGACGGCGGCGATGGCCGCTAGGCCTCCGGCCAGCGCGCCGCCCACCGCGGCTCCCGCGACGCGCGCCCTCGCCGGCGCCCCGCCGCGCACCCCCGACAACCCCATCAGCCTCGCCCGCATCGAGACGATCCTCGGTCGCGGCGCCGGCGCCTTCGGCCTCCTGTTCGCGCTGCAGTCGCTGCAGGTCATCAACGGGCAGCTGGACACCATGCGCCCCGCCTGGAGCATCGCCTTCCTGGTGGTGTTCTTCGGCAGCCTGGTCTGGACGTGCGTCGCCGGCGTGATCCGACGCGGGGTGGTGCCCGCGCACGCGACCGTCGCCCTCGTCTTCGTCCTGGCGCTCGCGACCTGGCCGTTCGCGATCCAGCCCGACACCCTCACGACCGTCCCGCAGCCGTTCCTCTACCAGGAGCTCACGGTCGCGACGACGTGCGCGGCGATGGCCTTCCGCCTCTGGATCGCCGTGATCTACACGGTCGCGGTGCCGCTCGGGCTGGGCTTCCTCGAGGTGGCGCTCCGCCACGGCGTCATCACCCCGCTCGACTCGTTCCTGCAGGTCCTCTACTCGATCATCCTCGGCGGCTCGGTCCTCATGATCGTCACGGTGCTCCGGCAGGCGGCCCTCGGCGTCGACTGGGCGCAGGGCACGGCGCTCACCCGCTACTCGCACGCGGTGCGGCAGCACGCCACCGAGGTGGAGCGCGTGCAGGTCGACGCGATCGTGCACGACAGCGTCCTCACCACGCTGCTCTCGGCGGCCCGCACCGCGGATCCGGCCGCCCGCACGCTCGCCGCCACCATGGCCGCCAACGCGATGGGGCACCTCGCGGCGGCGGAGCAGGGCACGGACGACGACGCCTCCGTGCCGCTCCGCGCCGTCGCGAAGCGCATCGTCGACGCCGCCTCCGCGCTCTCCGCGCCGTTCGTCCTCGAGACGCGCGACCTCGGCGCGCGCACCGTCCCGGTGTCCACCGCCGAGGCCATCTACTCCGCGGCGGTGCAGGCGATGATGAACAGCCTCCAGCACGCCGGCACCTCGGCCGAGACCATCACCCGGACGCTCGTCATCTCCGGCCACGGCGACGAGGGGGTCGCGATCGACGTGGTCGACGACGGCGCCGGCTTCGACCAGCGGCGCATCCCCACCGAGCGCCTCGGCCTACGCGTGTCCATCAAGGAGCGCGTGGCGCAGGCCGGCGGGCTCGTCACCATCGACTCGGCGCCGGGGGAGGGCACGGCCGTGCGGATCCGCTGGCCCGCGCCGGTCGGCGCCGCCGCGCCCGAGATCCCCTTCCTCCCCGACGACCTCGACGCGCCGCCGCCCGGGCGTCCGGATCGCGAGAGGGGCGACCGGTGATCGTCGTCCCGCGTTCGATCGTGCTCGGCCTCGCCGCCCTGTTCTCCGCGTACCACGTGGTGCTCGCCCTCGTCGCGATCGGCACCCCCGCGGATCCGGCCGTCACGCTCATCGCGGTCGCGCTCTACCTGGTGGCGACGCTCATGAGCCTGTGGCCCACGAGCCCCACGGTCATGCCCGTCTGGCTCGCCTCGTTCAACCTGGCCGTGGCGACGGTCGTGCCGGTCCTCGTGACCAGCCAGCTCACGCCCGGTCCCCTCGCGCCGTTCACCACGTGGCACGTCGCCGCGGTCGGCACGCTGATGACCATCACGTCCGCCCGCCGTCGGCAGGGCTTCGCGTGGGCGGGCATCGTGATCCTCGCGGTCCAGACCGTGCTCTGGGGCGGGCCGGCCGGGCTCGTCGACTACGGGGTCACGGGCAGCGCGCTGTGGGTCGCCGTCTCGCACGTCCTCGCGCACGCGCTCGCCAAGGCCGCCCGCGACGCCCGGCAGTTCCACCGCGCCGAGCGCGAGGCGGCGGACTGGCAGGCCGCGCAGGAGGCGCACCTCTACGAGCGGCAGTTCCGGCTCCGCCAGACGAGCCGCATGGCGGTGCCCATGCTCCGCCGCATCGTGGAGACCGGAGGCGACCTCTCCCCGGAGGAGCGGCAGGAGTGCCTCTACCTCGAGGGCGCGATCCGCGACGAGATCCGCGGACGCACCCTCCTCAACGACGCCGTCCGCGAGCAGGTCATGCTCGCCCGGCGCCGCGGCACGGTCGTCACGCTCCTCGACGAGGGCGGCATCGACGACCTCGACGACGCCACGCGCGACGTCGTGCTCGACCGCCTGGCCGAGGCCGTGCGGGACACGCGGGCGGACAAGATCATCGCCCGCACGGTGCCCGAGGGATCCGACACGGCGATCACCGTCGTGGGCCTCAGCGTGGCCGGGGATGGCAGCGCGAGCCTCCTGGGCAGCGACGACCTGGACGACGAGGTCGACCTGTGGCTGGAGATCCCGCGCCCGCGCAGCAGCTGAGGCGCTGCGACGGTCCGCGCGACCGGCCGGAGATGCTGAGAGGCGCGAGGGCCGGTGCCTGCACCGTCCGCCCTCGCGCCTCTCCGGTCATCCCGATGACCCGAGCATCGAGATGATCCGCCCCCCGGCGTCGTCTGCTCACCACAGTTGGACGACGCCGTGTTGACTGACCCGCGATGCGGGCCCCCCAGCACGACGAGTCTCACGCAGCGGGAGGGACCGGCCAAGTCGTCATTTGCGAGGACACGGCCCGGGCGGACGCACCCCGCGGGTCGTCGCCCGCCCAGTCAGCCGGAGAAGCCGCGCCAGCGGCCCGGGCCCGGCACCAGCGTGCCGCGGACGCTGCGCTGCGAGCGCTGCCACGCGTCCGGGGCGCGGCGCACGGGGTGCTCGGCGGAGGGCTGCGCCGCCAGCGCCGCGATGACCGCCGTGGCCGCGGCGAGCTCCTCCTCGGTGGGCGCGCCGCCGAGGACGCGGAACCCGCCGATCGCGGCCTCGGCCGGCGTGCGCTCGTCGCTCACAGCGGGATGTTCCCGTGCTTCTTCGGCGGCAGGCTCGCGCGCTTGGTGCGCAGCGCCCGCAGGGCCTTGACGACCGACGCGCGGGTGGCCGCCGGCTGGATGACGTTGTCGAGCTCCCCGCGCTCCGCCGCGAGGAACGGGCTCGCGACGTTGTAGGTGTACTCGTTCGCGAGCCGGGTGCGGACCGCTGCGACGTCCTCGCCGGCCTGCTCGGCGCCCTTGATCTCGCCGCGGTAGAGGATGTTCACGGCACCCTGCCCGCCCATCACCGCGATCTCGGCCGTCGGCCAGGCGAGGTTGATGTCGGCGCCCAGCTGCTTGGACCCCATGACGATGTACGCGCCGCCGTACGCCTTCCGCGTGATGACCGTGACGAGCGGCACGGTCGCCTCGGCGTACGCGTACAGGAGCTTCGCGCCGCGGCGGATGACGCCCGTCCACTCCTGCTCGGTGCCGGGCAGGTACCCGGGCACGTCGACGAGCGTGAGGATCGGGATGGAGAAGGCGTCGCAGAACCGCACGAAGCGGCTGGCCTTCTCGCCCGCCTCGATGTTGAGCGTGCCGGCCATCGCGTTCGGCTGGTTGGCGACGATGCCGACGGAGCGGCCCTCGACGCGCGCGAACCCGACGATGATGTTCGGGGCGAACAGCGGCTGCGTCTCGAGGAACTCGCCGTCGTCGACGATGAGCTCGATGATCGTCTTCATGTCGTACGGCTGGTTCGGGCTGTCCGGGATGATCGTGTCGAGCTTGAGGTCCTGCGCGGTGATCTCGAGGTCCGCCGTGCGCGGGAACTCCGGCAGCTCGGCCAGGTTGTTGTCCGGCAGGAACCCGAGGAGGGTGCGCGCGTAGTCGAGCGCATCGTCCTCGTCGCTCGCGAGGTAGTGCGCGACGCCGGAGACCTTGTTGTGGGTGAGGGCCCCGCCCAGCTCCTCGAAGCCGACCTCCTCGCCCGTGACGGTCTTGATGACGTCGGGTCCGGTGACGAACATGTGGCTGGTCTTGTCGACCATGATCACGAAGTCGGTGAGCGCGGGGGAGTAGACGGCGCCGCCCGCGGCCGGGCCCATGATGAGCGAGATCTGCGGGATGACGCCCGACGCGCGCGTGTTCAGGCGGAAGATCTCGCCGTACTTGCCGAGCGCGACCACGCCCTCCTGGATGCGCGCGCCGCCCGAGTCGAGGATGCCGATGATGGGGACGCCCGTCTTGATGGCGAGCTCCATGACCTTGATGATCTTCTCGCCCGCGACCTCGCCGAGCGATCCGCCGAAGATCGTGAAGTCCTGCGAGTAGACGGCGACCTGGCGGCCCTCGATGGTGCCCGTGCCCGTGACGACGGAGTCGCCGTAGGGCCGCTTCGCGTCCATCCCGAAGGCGTGCGTGCGGTGGCGGACGAACTCGTCGAGCTCGACGAACGACCCGTGGTCGAGCAGCTGGTCGATGCGCTCGCGGGCGGTCATCTTGCCGCGCGCGTGCTGCTTCTCGATGGCGGCCTCGCCGCTCGCGGTGACGGCCTCGTGGTAGCGCCTCTTCAGGTCGGCGAGCTTGCCTGCGGTCGTGTACATGTCCGGGGCGCCGGCGTCCTCGTCTGGCTCGTGTGCAGTCACCCGCCTCACTGTACCGGCGGGCACGTGCCCCGCTCTTGTGGACCACGCACAGAAGACGGCGCGTCCGGGGTGCGATCACCTCCTGATCCGCTCGGTACGGTGACGTCATGGACCTCCCGCTCAGCCGCCTCGCCGCCCCGCGCCTCCTCGCCCTCGACCAGGCGGGATCCACCAACGACGAGCTGTCGCGACGCGCATCCGCGGATCCGGCCGGGTGGCCCGACGGATCCGCGGTGCTCACCCTCGACCAGACGGCGGGACGGGGCCGCCGCGGCCGCGTCTGGGTGGCGCCGCCCGGGCGGACCCTCGCGGTGAGCGTCCTCTGCCTCCCCGGGCGCGCGGACCTCGACCCGGGGTGGCTGCCGCTCGTGGCCGGGCTCGCGCTCGTGGCGACCCTGCGCGACGTCGTGCCCGCGCCCCGGGAGGTGACGCTCAAGTGGCCGAACGACGTGCACGTGGACGGGCGGAAGGTCTCCGGGATCCTCGGGGAGCTCATCGCGCCCGGCCGCATGCTGGTGGGCACGGGCCTCAACCTCACGCTCGAGGAGCGGGAGCTGCCGACGCCCACCTCCACGTCCCTGCGGCTCGCGGGCGTGCCGGACCCCGACGTGGACGCGATCCTGGGCGCCTACCTCGGCGCCTTCCGCGCCCGCTACCTGGCCTGGGTGGGCGCCGACGGCGACGCGCGCGCCGCGGGCCTCGTCGACGAGCTGGCCCGCACCTGCGCCACCATCGGCCGCGACGTGCGCGTCGAGCTGCCGGGCGGCGGCGAGCTCCTCGGGCGCGCGACCGGGGTCGACGACGACGGGCGGCTCACCGTGGAGTCCGCCGGGGATCCGGCCGGGACGTCTGTCGCCGCCGGGGACGTGACGCATCTGCGGTATCAATGAGGCATGGCGCACACGGGTGACACGCAGCGGTACGCACCCGGAGAGGGTGGGCGGGCGCTCCCCGTCCGCGGCGGACGCCGAGCCCGCCGCAAGGCCGAGAAGGAGGAGCGCCGTCGCGTCGCCGAGGACGAGGCCGGCCGCCTGACCGCGTCGCACGACGTGGATCCGCGCCTCGGCCGCCCGGCGGCACCGCCCGCCGCGCCGCCGCAGCAGATGGTCGCCGCCGATCCCGAGCGCGTGCTCGTCCGCCTCCGCCCGCACGGCCGCGCGCTGACCCTCCCGGTGCTGCTGCTGCTCGTGATCTGCCTCACGGGCGGCTACTTGGGCGGCTGGTTCCCGGAGCCGTGGGAGAACGCGCTGCTGCTGGTGTCGCTCGCCGGCGTCGCGGTCTTCGTCACCCTGCTGCCCGTGCTCGTATGGCTCAACCGCCGCTACACGGTCACGACCAGGCGCCTGATCGTCTCGCACGGCTTCTTCGTGCGCACCCGGCAGGAGCTGCTCCACTCCCGCGGGTACGACGTGACCCTCCGCCGCGGCCCCCTGCAGCATCTGCACCGCAGCGGCCACGTCACGATCAACGCCGGCCTCGAGTCGCCCGTCGTGCTCCGGGACGTGCCGTCCGCGGTGCTCGTCGTCCAGGCGCTGCAGGACCTCATGGAGGAGAACGCGAACATGGTGGCCGAGCGCCGCCGCCAGGAGGAGTCGCGCCGCGGGCGGCCCGGCGACCCGGCCTGGCGGCAGCAGGACGAGCCCCGCTCCGTGTGGCCGGACGACACCCAGCCCTGGCAGCGCGGCTGAGCGCCTCCCGGTCGTCGCGCGGCCCCGCGTCGTCGGAGCCCTAGGACACCGGGACCCGGTCGACGTCGTCGGCGCGGGCCGACGCGGGAGGTGCCGCGTGGCGACGGGCGGGGGAGTAGACCCACTGGCGGTAGAGCACGAAGCGCACCGCGGATCCGAGCCCCAGGCCGACGACGTTGGCGGACACGTTGTCCGCGAGCGGCGACGTGAGCCCCAGGACGTAGTGGGAGACGAAGAGGCACGCGAGCCCGATGGCCATGCCGACGACGCTCACCGCCAGGAACTCGAGCGCCTCCCGGCCTCGGCGCGTGGTGCGCTGCGTGCCGAAGGTCCAGTAGCGGTTGCCCACCCAGTTGACGGCGATGGCCACCACGGTGGAGGCGACCTTGGCGAGCAGCGGACCGGCCTCGACCGCGTCGGGGTGCAGCACGGTGGCGCGCAGCAGGTTGAAGACCGCGAGGTCCACCACGAAGCCCGCGCCGCCGACGACGCCGAACTGCGCGAGCTGGACGCCGAGCGACGCGAGGGGGCGACGGGGGGACATGGGCGGGGTCCGTCCTGGATGGGGGAGGATGGCGGGTGGCGTGACGGACGATGATACCGGCCGGCCCCGCCCGTCGACCTTCCCGAGGCCGCCCGCAGGCGCCTCCGGGCCCACCCACCTGAACAAGGAGGACACCATGACGCCCACCGTCGGAGTCGTCGGAGGCGGCCAGCTCGCCCGGATGATGATCGCGCCCGCCGTGGAGCTCGGCATCGGGATCCGCGTCCTCGCCGAGGCCGACGGCATGTCCGCCGGACTGGCCGCCACGGCCGTCGGCGACTACCGCGACCTCGACGCCGTCCGCGCCTTCGCGCGCGACGTGGACGTGATCACGTTCGACCACGAGCACGTGCCCCAGCACGTCCTGCGCGCGCTCGTCGCCGAGGGCGTCGCGGTGCACCCTGGCCCGGACGCGCTGCTCGTCGCCCAGGACAAGCTGCTCATGCGCGAGCGGCTCGAGCAGCTGGGCGTCCCCGTCCCCGTCTGGGCGCGCGTCCCCGACCGCGCCGCGCTCGCCGCGTTCCTCGCCGACAACGGCGGCGTCGCGGTGGTGAAGACGCCGCGCGGCGGCTACGACGGCAAGGGCGTCCGGGTGGTCCGCTCCGCCGAGGACGCCGACGACTGGTTCGACGCGCTCGGCGCGGGGGATGCGCTGCTCGCCGAGGAGCTCGTCGACTACGCCCGCGAGCTCGCGCAGTCGGTCGCGCGCCGCCCCTCGGGAGACATCGCGGCCTGGCCCGTGGTCGAGTCGATCCAGCGCGACGGCGTGTGCGCGGAGGTCATCGCGCCCGCCCACGGCGCGAGCGCCCGCCTCCGCGAGGCGGCGGAGGAGATGGCACGCGGGATCGCCGAGGGGCTCGGCGTCACGGGCGTCCTCGCGGTCGAGCTGTTCGAGACGGTCGACGGTCGCCTGCTCGTCAACGAGCTGGCCATGCGGCCGCACAACACCGGCCACTGGTCGATGGACGGCGCGGTCACCGGCCAGTTCGAGCAGCACCTGCGCGCGGTGCTCGACCTGCCGCTCGGATCCACCCGGCCGCTCGCGCCGTGGTCGGTCATGATCAACGTCCTCGGCGGGCCCGAGGTCGGCACCATCGCGGACCGCTACCCGCGGGCGCTCGCCGACCAGCCGGAGGCGCGCTTCCACTTCTACGGCAAGGACCCGCGACCCGGTCGCAAGGTCGGGCACGTCACGGTGGTGGGCGACGACCTCGACGAGACCGCGTACCGGGCCCGCGCGGCCGCGGCCTTCTTCCGGGGCTGACCGGCGCTCCGGCGCGCGGGTGCGGGGCGGCGTCGGGAGCCCGCGGGGGCGCGGGCACACGACGCGGATCGGCCGCGCGCGGGCTGCGTGGCGCGGCCGGCGTCGAGGATCCGACACCTAGCATGGAGCCCGTGAATCCCGACACCCCTGCACTCGTCGGCCTCGTCATGGGCTCCGACTCCGACTGGAACGTGATGGAGAAGGCGTCCCGCGCGCTCGAGGCCCTCGGCATCGCCCACGAGGTCGAGGTGCTGTCCGCGCACCGCACGCCCGAGCGCATGATCGCCTACGGGCAGACGGCGCGCGAGCGGGGGATCCGCGTCATCATCGCGGGGGCGGGCGGCGCCGCGCACCTCCCCGGGATGCTCGCCTCCGTCACCACCCTGCCCGTCATCGGCGTGCCCGTGCCCCTCGCGACGCTGGACGGCATGGACTCCCTCCTGTCGATCGTCCAGATGCCCGCGGGCGTGCCCGTCGCCACGGTCTCCATCGGCGGCGCGGAGAACGCGGGCCTGCTCGCGGCGCGCATCCTCTCGACCTCCGACGACCGCATCGCGGACGCCCTCGCGCGCCACCGCGCCGAGCTCGCGGAGCTCGTGGAGCGGAAGAACGCCGCGCTGCAGCAGAAGGCGTCGTCCCGCACGTGAGCCTGACCCAGCCCATCCGGCACCCGGACAGCCGGTCCCCGCGCATCATGACCACCCGGGCCTGGTGGCTCGTGGTGCTGAACGTCCTCATCCCCGGATCCGCCCAGGTCCTCGCGGGGAACCGCCGTCTCGGCCGCATCGGCCTCGCCTCCACGCTCGTCGTCTGGGCGCTCGCCGTGGTCGTCGGGGGGCTGGCGCTGTTCGCGCGGGGCGCGCTCATCCAGCTCGTGTCCCAGGAGTGGCTGCTCGTCGTCCTGCAGGTGATGCTCGCCGCCTACGCCGTGCTCTGGGTGGTGCTCGCACTCGACACGCTGCGGCTGACGCGCATCGTGCGCGTCGCGCCCCGGGCCCGGCCGATCATCGCGGCGCTCTCGGTGCTGCTGCTGGTCGGCACGGCCGGATCCGCGGGCTACGCCGCCTACATCGTGGGCGTCGGCCGCGGCGCCCTCGGCGGGATCTTCGGCGACTACGCCACCGAGGCCCCGGTCGACGGGCGCTACAACATCATGCTGCTGGGCGGCGACGCGGGCAGCGACCGGGCGGGCCTGCGTCCCGACAGCATCACCGTTGTCAGCATCGACGCCGACACCGGGCGCGCGACCATGGTGGGCCTGCCGCGCGACATGGAGAAGGTCCCGTTCTCCGACGGCTCGCCCCTGCTGGCGCGCTACCCGAAGGGCTACCAGCACTGCGACGTCGACGCCTGCATGCTCAACTCCATCTACACCGAGGTCGAGGTCTACAAGCAGGACCTCTACCCCGACGCGAAGGCGAAGGGGAGCCTCCCCGGCATCGAGGCGATGCGCGAGGCCGTGCAGGGCGTCACGGGACTCACGATCCAGTACTACGCGCTCATCGACATGCAGGGGTTCTCCGACATGGTGGACGCGCTGGGCGGCATCGACATCGACGTGAAGCGCCGCATCGGCATGGGATCCGGGCACGACGACAAGTTCCGGCCGGTGCCGATCCCCGAGTGGATCGAGCCCGGCGAGCAGAAGCTCGACGGCTACCACGCGCTCTGGTACGCGCGCTCCCGCTACCAGGCCACCGACTACGACCGCATGTCGCGTCAGCGCGAGGTGCAGCAGGCGGTGCTGAAGCAGTTCGACCCGGCCAACGTGCTCACCAAGTTCGATGCGATCGCGCAGGCCGGCCAGCAGGTGGTCACGACCGACATCCCCCGCGGCATGCTCGGCTACTTCACGCAGCTCGCGCTGAAGACGAAGGACCAGCCCATCGACGACCTGGAGATCGTGCCGCCGAGGTTCGACTCGCAGAAGCCGGACTTCCCCGCCATCCGCCAGGCGATCCAGGACCAGTTCGCGAACGGCTCCGCGGGCTGATCCTCCGGCGGCGCAGGCGCCTAGAGGTCGGCGTGCAGCTGCCAGACCTTCTCGGCGGAGTCACGCCAGCTGAACGCGCGGGCCCGGTCCTGGCCGACGACCGCGAGGCGCTCGCGCGCGGCCGTGTCGGACAGCAGGCCGCCGATCGCCTCGGCGAGGCGCAGCGGGTAGCCGGCGGCGTCCTCGCGGGGCACCACGACGCCCGCGTCCGCCGCGACCTCGAGGAGGGCAGGCGCGTCCGAGTGGACGACGGGCGTGCCGAAGGACAGCGCCTCCACGACCGGCAGCCCGAAGCCCTCGGAGAGGCTCGGGTGCACGAAGACCGTGGCGCGGTCGAGCGCGACGGCGAGGTCGGCGTCGGCGAGGGATCCCAGGCTCCGCACGCGAGCCGGGTCGACGCCCGCCTCGTCGGCCACCTGGGCGAGCTCGACGTCGCCCCACGTGGCGGAGCCGACGATGAGGAGCGGCAGGTCCCCGGTCTCGGGCCGGGCCAGCGCCTCCACGAGCGCCTGGACGCCCTTGCGCGGCTCGAGGCTCCCGACGGTGAGGAGGTAGTCGGCCGGCAGGTCGAGCTCCGCCGCACGGGCGTCTGGATCCGCGGGCAGGGCGAGGCGCGGGCTGACGGCCCCGCCGATCACCCGCACCCGGTCGCCCAGGTCGACGTAGCGCGCCAGCTCCTCGGCGAGCGCGTGCGAGGGCACCACGACGGCGTCGGCGTGCTTGCGCGCGCGCTTGGCCATGGCCTTCGTCCAGGAGACGGAGGCGCTCGTCATGCTCTCGGGGTGCGTCCACGCGTTGACGTCGTGGATGGTGGCGACGATCTGGTCGTTCGTGTTCACGCGGTCGTGGCGGCGCAGCGGCGCGAGGAGGCCGGGCGCGTGCACCATCCCGGTCGTCCCCGGGGTGGGCAGCCCGAGCTGCCAGGCGCGGGAGAGCTCCCGGCGGGGGAGCGGGACGCGCGTGACGCGGGCGAGGCCGGGCAGGCGGGCCTCGAGGTCCGCGGTCTGCTCCGGGGTGATCGCGGAGACGACGCCCTCGACCTCGCATCCGCTCGGCGTCGCGGCGACGATCGCGGTCGTCAGGTCCTCGGCGTAGCGGCCGATGCCCCCGAGCGCGGGTCCGGTGAGCTGGTCGATGATCACGCGCAGCGTGGTGGTCACGTTCCTCCATCGCGCGGGTGTCGGTTCGGCCCGCGGGAGGACCATCGTACCGGCGCGCCGCCGGGGATCGGGGAGGAGCGCCCGGCGGGCTCAGCCCTGGCGCATCCGCTCCACGGCCTCCTTGGACGGGCCGTCGAACTCGACGTGGCCCGACTTGATGAGGATGCCGCGCTCGCAGAGGTCGGAGACCATGTCGAGGTCGTGGCTGACGACCACGAGCGTCTTGCCCGCGTCGTGCAGCTCCCGGATCTTGGCGAGGCACTTGCGCTGGAACGGCTCGTCGCCGACGGAGAGGATCTCGTCGACCAGCAGGATGTCGACCTCCGTGTGGATCGCGACGGAGAACGCCAGGCGGAGGAACATGCCCGAGGAGTAGTGCTTGACCTCGGTGTCGATGAACTTCTCGATCTCGCTGAACTCGACGATCTGGTCGAAGCGCGCGTCGATCTCCTGCTGGCTCATGCCGAGGATGGCGGCGTTGAGGTAGATGTTCTCGCGGCCGGAGAGGTCGGGGTGGAACCCCGCGCCCACCTCGATGAGGCCGGCGATGCGGCCGCGCGCGAGCACGTCGCCGCTGTCGGGCTGGTAGACGCCGGAGATGAGCTTCAGCAGCGTCGACTTGCCGGATCCGTTGAAGCCCATGAGGGCGACGGACTCGCCGGGCCGCACCTCGAAGCTCACGTCCGCGAGGGCGTCGAACGTGGACGCGAGCGGCTTGCGCCGGACGGCCGCGATCACCGTCTCCTTGATGGAGTGCGTGTGGCGGAGGAGGAACGACTTGCGCACGTTCCGCACGATGATGCGCGGGAGCGCGTCGGATTCAGAGGTCCTGGGCAAAGCGCCCCTCCAGCTTCTTGAATACGAGCTGCCCGAGCAGGAGGCTCAGGAGCGAGACGCCGAGGGCGATGAACCCGTACATCCAGAGGTTCGGCGGCAGCTCGCCCGCGCCGCCCGTGGTGGGGTACCAGAACGCGGCGTGGAAGAGCTCGACCGCCGCGGTCACGGGGTTGAGCTGGTAGATGACGAGCAGCCAGTCCGGCAGCACCTTGGCGACCTGGGCGTAGGGGTAGAGCACGGGCGACGCCCACACGACGACCATCACGATGAGCTCGACGAAGTTCTGCGAGTCGCGGAACGACACGTTGGCCGCCCCGAACAGCATCCCGAGGCCGATGGCGAGCGTGCCGATGATGGCGATCGCCAGGAGGATGCCGAGCACCTGTACGGGCGTGGGCGCCCAGCCCACCAGCAGGCAGACGACCAGCAGGATCACGAGCTGCGGCAGGAAGTTGACGAGCGCCACGAAGGTGCTCGAGACCGGGAACAGCTCCCGGGGGAGGTAGATCTTCTTGATCAGCGCCCCGTTGTCCACGAGCGACTTCGTGGAGTTGGAGAACGCCTCCGTGTAGAAGTTGATGAGGATGATCCCGGAGAACAGGTAGACGGGGTAGTTCACCTGGTTGCGGTTGAGCTGCAGGAACACGCCCATCGCCACGAAGAACACGGCGAACTGGGCGGCCGGCTTCACGTACGACCAGAGCCAGCCGAGGACGGATCCGCGGTACCTGACCTGCACCTCCTTCTTCACGAGGAGGGAGAGGAGGTAGCGGCGGCGGTACACGTCCAGGAGCCCCGCGCCCGTGCCGGGCCTCGAGAACTCCCGCGAGGGGGAGATCGTCATGCTCGACACTTCTGTGGTGCCCTTCGGACTGCGTGGGGCTCGCGCGTCAAGCGGAGCGGTGGCGACTGGCGGCGTCCGGGATCGGACCGGACACGAGTGTAACCGTCAGCGCGCCCGGAGGACGCCGTGGGCGGCGGCGGCGGACAGCGCCGCGCGCCAGTCGCGGAGCGGCGTCATGCCGACCCGGGCCCAGGCGTCGTGGCCCAGCACGGAGTACGCGGGTCGGGGAGCGGGCCGCACGAAGGAGGCGCTGTCGGTGGGCAGCACGCGCGCGGGATCCAGCCCCGTCGCCGCGAAGACGGCCCGCGCGAGACCGTGCCAGGTGGTCTCGCCGGATGCCGTGCCGTGGAAGACGCCGGCCGGGGCGCCCGCGTCCACGAGCTCCGCGATGCGCGCCGCGAGGTCGACGGTCCAGGTCGGCTGGCCGCGCTGGTCGTCCACCACGGACACGGTGTCGTGCGTGGCGGCGAGGCGCAGCATCGTGGATGGGAAGGACGGGCCGCCCGCGCCGTAGAGCCACGCGGTGCGCACGACGCTGGCGCCGGTCGGATGGCCGGCGAGCACGAGCCGCTCGCCCTCGGCCTTGGTGCGGCCGTAGGCGGACACGGGCGCGTGCGGCGCGTCCTCGGGGTAGGGGGAGGTGGCGGATCCGTCGAAGACGTAGTCGGTCGACACGTGCACGATGCGCGCCCCGGCCTCCGCCGCGGCGCGGGCGAGGATCCCGGCGGCGGTCGCGTTGATCGCCCGGGCCTCGTCCTCGTGCTCCTCCGCCGCGTCGACCGCGGTGTACGCGGCGAGGTTGACGACCACGTCGTGCCCGGCCACGGCGGCGCGGACGGCGGACGCGTCGGTGATGTCGAGCTCGGCGCGCGCCGGCGCCGTCACGTCGTGGGCGGCGAGGGCCGGGACGAGGTCCTGGCCGAGCATGCCGCGCCCGCCGGTGACGAGGATCCTGCTCACGCGGGCAGCTCGGCGCGCGCCTTCAGCGGCTCCCACCACGCGCGGTTCTCGCGGTACCACCGCACGACGTCGGCGAGGCCCTCGGCGAACGGCACCTGCGGCGCGTAGCCGAGCTCGCGCTGGATCTTGGAGATGTCGACGGAGTAGCGGAGGTCGTGGCCCTTGCGGTCCTCGACGCGGTCCACGTACGACCAGTCGCGGCCGGTGGCGTCGAGGAGCAGCTGCGTGAGCTCGCGGTTCGTGAGCTCGGTGCCGCCGCCGATGTTGTAGACCTCGCCGGGCGCGCCCTGCGCGAGCACGAGGGCGATGCCACGGCAGTGGTCGTCGACGTGCAGCCAGTCGCGGACGTTGAGGCCCTCGCCGTAGAGCGGGACGTGCTCGTCGTCGATGAGGTTCGTGACGAACAGCGGGATGACCTTCTCGGGGAAGTGGTACGGCCCGTAGTTGTTCGAGCAGCGCGTGATCGAGACGTCCAGCCCGTGCGTGCGGTGGTACGACCGGGCGAGCAGGTCGCTTCCGGCCTTCGACGCGGAGTACGGGGAGTTGGGCTCGAGCGGCCGCTCCTCGTCCCACGAACCCTCGGCGATGGATCCGTAGACCTCGTCGGTGGACACGTGCACGAAGCGCTTGAGGTCGTGGCGGAGGGCCGCGTCGAGGAGCTTCTGCGTGCCGAGGACGTTCGTCTCGACGAAGATGCTCGCGTCGCGCACGGAGCGGTCGACGTGGCTCTCGGCCGCGAAGTGCACGACGGCGTCGACCTGCGGGATCCACTCGTCGAGGACGGCGTCGTCGCGGATGTCGCCGTGGACGAACGCGTAGCGCGGGGAGCCGCTGACGGGCGCGAGGTTCTCGAGGTTGCCCGAGTAGGTGAGCGCGTCGAGCACGACGACGTCGGCGCCCTCGAGCCCGGCGTAGTGGTCCTGCAGCGCGTGGCGCACGAAGTTGGAGCCGATGAAGCCGGCGCCGCCGGTCACGAGGATCCTCATGGGGATACGTCCTTCGGTAGAGGCGCCGGTGGGGTGGACCGGCGTCGGGGGACGGCGTTCGGGCGCCGGCGCTCGATCCTACCGAGGGCGGGCGGGGCGCCGAGGGGCTGCGCGGCCCCCACATCAGGGGACCGGCGGGCGGGACGGGCATCATGGTCGGATGCCCCGGATCCCGTCCGCCTCCCGCCTCCGGGAGCTCCTCGGCGACCGGCGCGTGCGGTTCCTGCTCGTCGGCGCGTTCAACACCGGATTCGCGTTCCTCCTCTTCGCCGCGGCGGAGGCGACCGCCGGCCGGGCGCTCGATCGTGCCGGCCACCCCGTCGCGGGATCCCTCGTGCCGCTCCTCGTCAGCTACGCCGCGGCGATCGTCGCGGCCTTCGCGCTGTACCGGCGGCTAGTCTTCCGCGTCCACGGGCACGTGCTCCGCGACTTCGCCCGGTTCGTGTCGGTGTACGCGGTCTCCATCACCCTGAACGCGGCGCTCCTGCCCGTCCTCGTCGCGCTCGGCGTGCCCCGCCTCGGGGCGCAGGCGCTGCTCGTGCTCCTCATCACCGTCGTGAGCTACGTGGGCCACGGGCGCTTCTCGTTCCGGCGCGCGTCCCCCGGAGAGGGGGAGGGCGGTTCGCATCCGGAGGGCGCCGGGGCCCCGGAGCCGCGGTGACGCGTTGCTAGGGTCGGCCTCGTGCAGATCCGAGAGCTCGCCGTACCCGACGCGTACGAGCTGACCCCCGTCCAGCGCGCCGACGACCGGGGCGTGTTCCTCGAGTGGTACCGGTTCGACGAGATCCAGGAGGCGGTCGGCCACCCGCTCGACCTCCGCCAGGCCAACATGAGCGTCTCGAAGCGCGGCGTCGTCCGCGGCGTGCACTTCGCCGACGTGCCGCGCGGCCAAGCCAAGCACGTGAAGGCCGTCTCCGGCGCCGTGCTCGACTTCATCGTCGACATCCGCGTCGGATCGCCCACCTTCGGGCGGTGGGACAGCGTGCGGCTCGACACCGAGACGCACCGGGCCGTCTACATATCGGAGGGCCTCGGCCACTGCTTCGTCGCGCTCACGGACGACGCGGCCGTCACGTACCTCGTGAGCGACGTCTACGCCCCCGCGGCCGAGCACGGCATCACGCCGCTCGACCCCGAGCTCGGCCTCGTCTTCCCCGAGGAGGCGGGTGAGCCGCTGCTCTCCCCGAAGGACCTCGAGGCCCCGACCCTCGCCGAGGCGGCGGCCGCCGGGCTCCTCCCCACCTGGTCGGACATGCGCGCCTTCCACGACTCCCAGAAGGTGAGCTGACCCATGAAGGGCATCATCCTGGCCGGCGGGTCGGGCACCCGGCTCTGGCCGATCACGAAGGGCATCAGCAAGCAGCTGATGCCGATCTACGACAAGCCGATGATCTACTACCCCCTGTCGACGCTGATGATGGCGGACATCCGCGAGGTGCTCATCATCACGACGCCCGAGTACAACGACCAGTTCCGGGCCCTGCTCGGCGACGGCTCGCACCTCGGCATGCGCATCGAGTACGCGGTGCAGCCCTCGCCCGAAGGCCTCGCGCAGGCCTTCGTGATCGGCGAGGAGTTCATCGGCGACGACTCGGTCGCGCTCGTCCTCGGTGACAACATCTTCCACGGCGCCGGCCTCGGCACGAGCCTGCGGAAGAACACCGAGATCGACGGCGCTCTGATCTTCGCCTACCACGTCGCCGATCCGACGGCCTACGGCGTGGTCGAGTTCGACGACGACTTCACCGCCGTCTCCATCGAGGAGAAGCCGGCGCAGCCCAAGAGCGCATACGCGGTGCCCGGCCTCTACTTCTTCGACAACGACGTGGTGGGGATCGCCAAGGGCATCCAGCCGAGCGAGCGCGGCGAGCTCGAGATCACCGCCGTCAACGACCACTACCTCCAGGCCGGCCGCCTCCGCGTCCAGGTCCTCGACCGCGGCACCGCGTGGCTCGACACCGGCACGTTCGCGAGCATGATGCAGGCCTCCGAGTACGTGAAGGTCATCGAAGACCGCCAGGGCTTCAAGATCGGCTGCATCGAGGAGATCGCGTACCGCGCCGACTGGATCGACCGCGACGCCCTGCAGGCCCTCGCGGCGCCGCTCATCAAGAGCGGGTACGGGAGCTACCTCGCGGAGCTCGCCGCCTCGGAGGTCCGGGGGCGCTGACCGCCCGCCCGTGCGCGCCCCGCTACCATCGGGGGAACCCGGCGTGCCCCGGCCGGACCGAGCCGCCCGACGGGCGCCGGGTCCGGTCGGCGCCTGCGCGCCCGGACCACGATCGAGGGGAAGACCGGATGCCGTCCGACGTGAGCCGCAGCGACCGCATCGTCGCCGTGGTCGTGGCCTTCGACCGCCGCGAGCTCGTGCAGGAGACGCTCGCCGCGCTCGCCGCGCAGACCACCGCGCCCCACGCGGTGGTGGTCGTCGACAACGCGTCGTCCGACGGCACCGCCGACGTGATCCGCGCGCGCTTCCCCGACGCCGACCTCCTCGTGCTGCCCCGGAACACCGGCGGCGCGGGCGGCTTCACGGTCGGCATCGCCCGGGCCGTCGCCGTCCACGACGCCGACGCGGTCTGGCTCATGGACGACGACACCGTCCCGGATCCGGGCGCCCTCGCCGCCCTCGTCGCGACCCGGCGGCGCGCGCCCGCCGGCACGGTGGTCCTCGCCTCCGCCGTCCGGTGGGTCGACGGCCGCCCGCATCCCATGAACACCCCGCGCGTGCGGCCCGGCGCCTCGCGTTCCTCCATCCGCCGCGCGGCCGCCCAGGGCGCGTACCCGGTGCGGAGCGCCTCGTTCGTCTCGCTCCTGGTCGAGGCCGACGCGGTCCGGAGCCACGGCCTCCCCGTGGCGGACTACTTCCTCTGGAACGACGACTTCGAGTACAGCACGCGCCTCCTCCGCCGCGGCCGCGGCTTCGTCAGCTCGGCCAGCACGGTCGAGCACCGCACGCGCACGTTCGGCGCGGCGGACGTGGATCCCGGCGCCCGCTTCTTCTACGAGGTCCGCAACAAGGCGTGGCTGATGCGCCTGTCGCCGTCGCTGACGGCGCTCGAGCGCGTCCTCTACACGGCGGCCGCCCTGCGGTCGTGGACCCGCACGATCGTCCGGTCGCGCGACCGCCGGCTCCTCCTGTCCGGACTGATGCGCGGGCTGCGCACGGGGCTGCTCACGCGGCCGCGGCCGAACGTCGAGGTCCTCGCGGGGCTCGGCGCCGCGAGCGACGACGTCGCGCGCGTCGAGGCGGACGCGGGGGCGCGCGCGTGACGGAGCCGTTCTCCCTCCTGCTCCCCGTCTACTCGGGCGACAAGCCGGACTACTTCGTGCGCGCCTTCCGCAGCTCCGTCGACCAGCAGACGCTGCGGCCGGACCAGGTCGTCGTCGTGCAGGACGGCCCGATCTCCGCCGCCCTCGCCCGCGCCGTGGACGAGGCGGTCGCATCCTCGCCCGTGGCGGCGTCCGTCGTCCGCCTCGCCCGCAACGTCGGCCTCGCCCACGCGCTCGAGCGCGGCCTCGACGCGTGCGAGCACGACGTCGTCGCGCGCATGGACGCCGACGACATCTCCCTCCCCGAGCGGTTCGCCCGCCAGCTGGAGCTCATGGGCACGGGCCTCGACCTCGTGGGCACGGGCATGTACGAGTTCGCCGACGAGGTCGGCACCATCGTCGGGACGCGCACGCCGCCCACCGGCGCGGCGCGCATCGGGGGGTACGCCCGCTTCCACGACCCCTTCAACCACCCCACGGTCGTCTACCGGCGCTCCGCCGTGCGCGCCGCCGGCGGCTACATCGACATCGGGCTGATGGAGGACTACTACCTCTTCGCCCGGATGGTGCAGGCCGGGGCGCGCGTCGAGAACATCCCGGAGCCCCTCGTGATGTACCGCGTGAGCGACGGCGCCTACGCGCGTCGCGGCGGACTGTCCCAGCTGCGCGCGGAGCTCCGGCTCCAGCGCGAGTTCCGGCGGCGCCGGTTCACGACGCCGTACCAGGCGCTCCGCAACGTCGCGATCCGCGGCGGCTACCGGCTCGTGCCCGAGCGCCTGCGTCGCTGGTCCTACGGTCGCGTGTTCGCCGGGGGCTCCGGCGCGGGTCGCAGCACCCCCTGATCCGGGAGGGTACCCTTGAGCCGTCGCGCCGCGACGACCCCCCAAGACACGAAAAGGACCCGTTCTCCATGGCCCATGACCTCGTAGTAGTCGGATCCGGATTCTTCGGCCTCACGATCGCGGAGCGGGTGGCCGAGGAGCTCGGCCTCCGGGTGCTGGTCATCGACCGCCGCGACCACATCGGCGGCAACGCCTACAGCGAGGCCGACCCGGAGACGGGCATCGAGGTCCACCGCTACGGAGCGCACCTCTTCCACACGTCGAACGAGCGCGTGTGGGAGTACGTCAACCGCTTCACGGAGTTCACGCCCTACGTGCACAAGGTGTACACGAACCACCGCGGCGAGGTCTTCCCGCTGCCCATCAACCTCGGCACCATCAACCAGTTCTTCCGCGCCGCGCACGGCCCGGAGGACGCGCGTCGGCTCATCCAGGAGCAGGCGTCGGAGCTCGAGGCGGGCGACGCCCGGAACCTCGAGGAGAAGGGCATCAGCCTGATCGGCCGCCCGCTCTACGAGGCGTTCATCCGCGACTACACCGCGAAGCAGTGGCAGACGGATCCGACGGAGCTCCCCGCCGAGGTCATCTCCCGGCTGCCCGTGCGCTACGACTACGACAACCGCTACTTCAACGACGCGCACGAGGGCCTCCCCGTCGACGGCTACACGGCGTGGATCGAGCGCATGGCCGACCACCCGAACATCGAGGTGCGCCTCAGCACCGACTTCTTCGACGAGTCGCAGGAGGTCACCAAGTCCTCCACCGTCGGCCGGGTGCCCGTCGTCTACACCGGTGCGATCGACCGCTACTTCGACTACTCCGAGGGCGCCCTGTCCTGGCGCACCCTCGACTTCGAGCGCGAGGTGCTCCCCGTCAAGGACCACCAGGGCACCCCGGTCATGAACTACGCCGACGCCGACGTGCCCTTCACGCGCATCCACGAGTTCCGCCACTTCCACCCGGAGCGCGACTACCCCCAGGACAAGACGGTCATCATGCGCGAGTACTCGCGCTTCGCCGAGCGCGAGGACGAGCCGTACTACCCGGTCAACACCCCCGACGACCGCCAGGGCCTCAAGCGCTACCGCGAGCTCGCGGCCGCGGAGGAGGGCGTCTTCTTCGGCGGCCGCCTCGGCACCTACCAGTACCTCGACATGCACATGGCCATCGGCTCGGCGCTCACGATGTACGAGAACGTCCTCAAGCCGGTCCTCGCGCCGGCCGCGACGGAAGGATCCTGACCATGGCCGACGCGCTCATCGAGGCCACGGGCCGCGACGAGGCGCTGCTGCTGCAGCGCGTCATCTTCCCCACCGACCACGACCCGGACACGGTCCCGCTCTACGTGGACGCCGACTACTGGACGAGCATCCCCGTCGTCGACCGGCGCAAGCACGGCACGAACATGCAGGTCATCGAGGCCGACCACGACCGCGCCGTCGTGCGCCTGTCCGACATCGGGATCCTGAGCGCGATGGACGGCCACGGCGGCTTCCGGGTCCCGCACCGCCGCAAGGTCTCGTTCGGCACCTACTTCAACGCGTTCCCCGCCGCCTACTGGCGGGCGCACACGTCGCTCGAGGCGGTGGCCCTGGAGGTCATGACCGAGGGCCAGGGGCAGGTCATCGTGTACCGCTCCAACGCGCGCGGCGTCATCCAGAAGGTCGAGGGCCGCATCCTGGACGGCCCCACCACGAGCACCTTCGAGCTGCCGTTCACGAACTTCGCCGACGGCGGCTGGTACTGGTTCGACCTCGTGGGCGAGGAGGCCGACCTCTCGCTCGTGCAGGCGGCGTGGTTCGCGCCCGAGGGGACCCGCACGCGCACCGGCGAGACGGGATCCGTGAGCCTCGCGGTCACCACGCTGAACCGCGCCGAGTACTGCGTGAAGCTCCTCACCGACATCGGCGCCAACGCCGAGGTCACGCGCCTCATCGACAACATCTTCGTGACCGACCAGGGCACGCAGAAGATCGTCGACCAGCCCGAGTACCCGCGCGCCGTCGAGCTGCTGGGCGGCCGGCTGCGCGTCATCGACCAGGCCAACCTCGGCGGCTCCGGCGGATTCTCGCGCGGCATGTACGAGACGCTCCAGGCCGGCGAGTCCGACTACGTCCTCGTCCTCGACGACGACATCACGATCGAGCCGGAGAGCATCCGCCGCGCGCTCAAGTTCGCCGACTTCGCGGTCAAGCCCACCATCGTGGGCGGGCACATGTTCGACATGTACGACAAGGGCAAGCTGCACGCGTACGCCGAGGGCTTCGACATGTGGAACTTCATGTGGGGCCCGGTCACGCCGACGCGCCACGACTTCCCGTCGTCGAACCTCCGCCAGACCCGCTGGATGCACCGCCGCGTGGACGCCGCCTACAACGGCTGGTGGATGTGCCTCATCCCCGTCGAGACGATCCGCGAGATCGGCCTGTCGCTCCCCGTGTTCATCAAGTGGGACGACGCCGAGTACGCGCTCCGCGCCCGCGAGCACGGCGTCCCGACCGTGACCCTCCCCGGTGCGGCCGTCTGGCACGTGTCGTGGGTGGACAAGGACGACTCGCAGGACTGGCAGGCGTTCTTCCACGCGCGCAACCGCCTCATCGTCGCGCTCCTGCACTCGCCGTTCCCGCGGGGCGGCCGCCTGCTCACCGCCAACCTGGCCACGGACGTGCGCCACCTCATCTCGATGCAGTACTTCGCGCTGGCGGCACGCCACGAGGCCTACCGCAACATCCTCCGTGGGCCGCGCGGCCTGCACCAGGACATGGTGACGCGCCTCGCCCGCACCCGCGAGCTCGCGAAGGGCTTCACCGACGGCGTCGCGATCAAGGACCGCGACGACCTCCCCGCGGTCGAGGGGGCGCTCGCGTCGCGCCGCCGTCCGCGGCAGTACCGCGCGCCGAACGCCGTGACCCGGCCGATCTGGCTGGCCCGCGTCGTGCTGCGCCACGCCTTCACGCCGGTGAAGCCGGCCGCGCAGACGGCGCCCGAGGCCCACCTGGCCTTCGCCGACGCGCGGTGGTGGGTGGTGCCGAACTACGACAGCGTCCTCGTCTCCAACGCCGAGGGATCCGCTGCGCTGCTGCACCGCAGGGACCCGGCGACGTTCCGCCGGATGCTCCTCACGAGCATCGTGCTGCGCGCCCGCATCCTCGCCCGCTGGCCGCAGCTGCGCGCCGCGTACCGGGCCGCGCTGCCGCGCATCACGAGCGAGCGGGAGTGGGCCAAGAGCTTCGGCCTCACCCCGCCGCGCGACGGACGCTGACCGTCGCGCACGGTCCGGCGCGATCGCGCCGGGCCGTGCGGCGGCACCGTGGCGGGATCCCCGCGGTCGTTCCGCGGATCCCCGCGGTCGGGCCTCGGGTGACCAGCGGTTAGCATGTCCCAGCGGGGCGCGGTTCGGCGCCTCCGGGAACGGGGCGGCAATTGCGACGGATGAGGGGATCCGCGCGTCGGATGGTGGCGGTCATCGCCGTCGTCGCGACAGCGTGCGGGATCATGATGGCGGGTGCCGTGGGCACGCGGGACACGGCTGACGCGGCCGACATGTCCGGCTTCCGCGCCGGCGAGATCATCTCGGACTCCGTGTTCTTCGACGAGGGCACGATGAGCGCGCCCCAGGTGCAGACCTTCCTCGCCCAGAGGAACCCCTCGTGCCGGTCCGGCTACACGTGCCTCAAGGACTACCGCCAGGACACGTTCTCCCGCGGAGCCGATCCCATGTGCGGCCCGTACCAGGGTGCGAGCAACGAGAGCGCCGCCGACATCATCGCGAAGGTCGGCCGGGCGTGCGGCATCAACCCGCAGGTCCTCATCGTCCTCCTCCAGAAGGAGCAGGGCCTCGTCCTGTCGACCGCGCCCTCGGCGCGCGCCTACCGCTCCGCCACCGGCTACGGCTGCCCGGACACCGCCGCGTGCGACGAGCAGTACTACGGCTTCTACAACCAGGTCTACAAGGCGGCGTGGGCGTTCCAGCGCTACTCCAACCCCGTGGGCACCGGCCCGGGCACGCCGTGGAGCACGCGCTACACGCGGTACGCCAAGGGCACGACGGTGCAGGTCCTGTACCACCCCGACGCGTCGTGCGGGAGCAGCGCGGTCTACATCTCCAACCAGGCCACCTCGAGCCTCTACTACTACACGCCGTACCAGCCCGACAGCGGGGCGCTCGCCTCGTCGTACGGATCCGGGGGCAGCTGCTCCTCGTACGGCAACCGCAACTTCTACGCCTACTTCACCGACTGGTTCGGCTCCAGCTCCTACGACGTGAGCGGCTGGATCGGCGACAAGTACCAGGCCATCGGCGGTGCCTCCGGCCTCCTCGGCGCCCCGACCTCCCCGGAGCGGGCGGTGCCCGGCGGCGCGGCGCAGGACTTCCAGAACGGCAGCATCGTGTCATCGTCCGCCGGCGCCTTCGTGGTGCGCGGCTGGATCCGCGACGCGTGGGTCCGCGGCGGCTCCTCCGGCGGTCCGCTCGGATCGCCCCTGGCCGACGAGCAGTCGCTCGCGCAGGGGGCCGTGCAGCGGTTCTCGGGCGGCTCGGTCTACTCCTCCGCGAGCGGCGCCTACGGCGTCCGCGGCTGGATCGGCGACCGCTTCACGGCGGCGGGCGGCTCGGGCGGCGTGCTCGGCTTCCCGTCCTCCGACGAGGTGTCGGTCTCGGGCGGCGCGCGGCAGGCCTTCGCGGGCGGCGACGTCGTCTCCTCCTCGGCCGGCGCCTTCATGGTGCGGGGCTGGATCGGCGACCGCTACCGCGCCCTCGGTCGCGACGCGGGTCTCCTCGGCTTCCCCCGGGCGGACGAGAAGCAGGTCGCGGGCGGCGCGTACCAGGACTTCACGGGCGGGCTGGTCTCGGCCACCGCGAGCGGCACGAGCACGGTGCGCGGCTGGATCGCCGACGCGTACCGCGCGCGCGGAGCCGCGACCGGCGCGTTCGGGCTGTCCACCGCCGACGAGCGGCCCACCTCGCAGGGGGCGCAGCAGCAGTTCCAGGACGGGCGCTTCTACTCGTCCTCCCGTGGGGCGTTCGGCGTCCGCGGGTGGATCGGCGGCCGCTACGTCGCGGCCGGCGAGCAGGACGGCGTCCTCGGGTCGCCCACGGGCGTCGAGACCGCGGTCCCGAACGGCGCGGCCCAGCGCTTCGCGGGCGGCGGCATCTACTCGTCGGCGCGGGGCGCGTTCATGGTGCGCGGCTGGATCGGCGACCGGTACGTGGCGCTCGGCGCCTCCGCCAGCCGCCTGGGCCTGCCCGTCGGCGAGGAGCGGACCTCCGGCGGCGACGTCGTGCAGGAGTTCACCGGGGGCCGCATCGTGGTCGGGTCCGCGGGCGTCCAGGTGGTCTACGGCTAGGAGCCGCGCGTGACAGGAGGACCGTGCGCCCGTCGGGCGCACGGTCCTCGTCGTCTCGGCCCCGGGCGCCGTGCCGCGGCCGCGCCGGCATCCGCCTCCGCCTCCGCGTGCGCATCCGCGTGCGGAGACGGGGAGCGGGCGCGGGCGGAGCGGGTCCGAGCGCGGGCGGCGGGCGCCGCCTCCGCGGTCGGGACGTCGGGTCGCCCGCCGGGGCACGGGCGGCCGCACGCGCCCGCGCCCGCGCCCGCAGCGCCGCCGCGCCACCGTGTCGGACGCCGGGAGGGCGGCCCGGGTCAGCGTCGGACCGTGTCACCCGCGGGCGGCCGCCCCGGGGTCCGGCGGCGCCACGGGATCACTCGGACGCGCCGTGCTCCCGGTCGTACTCGACGATCTGCGACACCGGGTCGAACGGCGTGCGCCAGCCCCACGTCGACACCCGGTCGACCGTGAGGTCGTAGGCGTCCGCCGCGTAGGGGTAGTCGAACAGCTGCACGCGACCCCACGAGCTCCCGGCGCCCTCCATGTCCGAGGCCAGCGTGACCACGGTGGAGGAGCGCTCGACGCCGGCGAGGGATCCGCCGCGGCGCTGCACCCAGATGTTGTCGGGGCCGCTCTCGCCGAAGGTCGTGGCGAGCACCGGGCGCTCGATGATGCCGTGCGCGATGGACACGGGCCGCTGGCACGGGAACCAGAAGGAGGAGGTCCAGGTGACGGCGGTCGGCGCGCCGGGCGCGGCGAGGTCGTTGAACGACACCGGGTCGACGAGCACGGGGGCGGTGAAGCCGAACCAGCCGTCGCTGCCCGTGGTGCCGTCCTGCGCGTCCAGGCGTATCTCGTCGCCCGGAGCGAGCCGGGACGGGTCGATCGCGATGGTGCGCCAACCCGGCCGGTCGACGGTGTCCTCGACGGACACGCCCCCGAGGTCGACGACGCGGTCGTCGGCGTCGCGGATCTGGAGGCGCAGGCGGTCGGAGTCGCCCGCCGCCAGCTCGCCCCCGACGAGGACGGCGATCCGCTGACGGTCCGTCGTCTCGGGGACGCGGTACCACGGGGTGGTCATGCGGCCCACGGTGTCGCCGCGGTCGGCGTAGCTGCCCCAGAGGGCGATGCCGTCGGCCAGGACGGGCGGCGGATCGGACGCGGGCCACCCGGCGCCCAGCGCGAACGGCGCGGAGCCTGCCGCGTCGGCCTCGGCGCCCTCGGCGACGGCGAGCGGGCTGCCGGCGCTCGCGTCCCACGTGGTGATGGCCGCGCCGGTCAGGCACTGCGATCCGCTGGGATCCTCGAGGTTGGCGGCGCCGACGGAGTACCCGTCGAGACCCCGGGCGGCGGCGAGGGAGAACGTGCCCACCAGGTAGCCGCCCGTGACGAGGGCGAAGACGGTCGCGAGCGCGGTGACCGACCAGAGGCTCCGCGGCTCCGACCAGGTCCGGCCGGCGCGGCGCTGCACGACCACGGCGACGGCGACGACCGCCACCGCGACGAGGACCCAGATGGGCAGCGCGCCGAAGTGGACGGGTCCGACACCGGGCGCGCGGCCGTTGCCGAACATCCCCTGGCCCCACGCGTACGCCCACGCGTTCGGGCCGTGCAGCGAGAAGACGATGACGGGGACGAGGCTCGCGACCGCGAGCGGCGTCAGCCACCACGGCGCGCGGCGGCCGTGCAGGAGGCCGGTGACGATCCCCGGCGCGAGCACGAGGATCAGCGTCACGAACAGCGGACCGACGGAGGAGATCGCGCCGAAGTGGTGCGTCCACTTGCTGGGGGTGATCCAGAGCAGCACGAGCGAGAGCGCGAGGCCCCAGCCGGCCAGCTCGAGCGGGGCCGGGATGAGGCGGGACGCGCGGGGCGACATGCGCGACGCGGCGTAGGTGGCGACCCACCAGATCAGGAGCACGAGGGCGAGCAGGACGACGGAGCGCTTCGCGTACGACCCCATCGGGATGTCGTTCATGAGCAGCGAGTACCGGGACCACTCGTTCAACCAGGTGAGCGGCGTCTCGACCGCCGCGAAGCGCTTCGGGCCGGTGAGGGCGTCCGACAGGGTGGCGTCGGCGAAGGCGGCGAAGAGGGCCACGGATCCCACCGAGAGGACCGCGACGGTGCGCGCGGCGGCCGCGAGGCGCGAGCCGCCCTGGTACGCGAGCCGCCAGAAGCCGGGGATGCCGAGGAGGAGGGGGGCGAACGCGACGATCCCCGTGGGGTGGGCGGCGAACGCGAGGCCCGCGACGAGGGCCGCGATCGCGGCGGGCAGCAGGGTCCCGCGGTCGCGCGAGCGCAGGACGAGCGCGACGACGACGACCCCCGCGAGCGAGCCGAGGATCTCGGGCCGGCTGCCGATCGTGTACGAGAGCCACCAGATGAGGAAGGTGGCGGCGAGGAGCCCGCGCGCCCAGAGGCGGGCCCGGCGGGAGAGGCGCACGGCGGCCCGCTCCAGCAGGTGGCGGGTGACGAACCAGGCGGCGATGCCCGCGGCGAGGGCCGGCACGCGCAGCCACACGGGCGACCGGCCGCCGAGCTCCTGCCAGGCGCCGAGCAGCTGCCAGAACCACGTGAAGGGCGTGAAGGACTGGTTGAACATCTGGTAGTAGTTGCCGACGAACCCGGCGACGCCGTCGTTGAGCGACATGGCCGCGTAGTAGCCGTCGTCGTCGGTCATGGGGCCGATGAAGATCCAGAGCGTCAGCACCGCGACGACGATCGCGTCGACCGGGCGGAGGGCGCGCAGCACGCGCGAGGCGCGGCCGCGGCGCGGGGCCGCGGTGCCGGGGGAGGCGTCGGTGCCGGCGGCGGCCGCTGCGTCCGTCCCCTGCGGGTCCGACGGGTCCGCCACGGCGGCGGCGGCGCGGTCCCGGCGGCGACGGCGGTCGTCCACCGCGAGCAGGACGAGGGCGGAGACGAGGCTCAGCCACATCAGCACCATGACGGCGATCTTGATCCCGCTGGGCGTGCTGTCGAAGTCGTCGACGACCTGCACGCCGACGGCCAGGTCGGAGGGCGCGGAGACGGACGTGACGCTCGAGACGAGCGCGTCGATCTGCGGAGGGAGGGTGCCGGGCAGGTCGACGACGCGGGATCCGTCGGCGTCGAGCGTGAGCCCGTGCACGTCCGAGTGCAGCGAGTAGGAGACGTCGGCGCCGGCATCCCGCGGGATCTGCCGGGTCGTGCCGTCCACCTGGAGGGTGAGGTCCGTGCCGCTGGCGGTGAGGACGAGGCCCTCGGTCGCCGCCTCGGGCTCGGCCGGGTCGATGGTGGCGAGGAGGACGCCGTCGTCGGTGGCGGCGGCCGCGGCCACCGCCGTCGACGTGAAGGACGCGTCGAGCGCGTGCGGCGTCTGGTTGGTCAGGAGGAGCGAGGTGGAGCGGATGTCGGACGGGTCCTGCGGCCACGCCACGCGCACGTCAGCGGTGTCGACCGGAGCCAGCGCGAGGAGGCCGCCCGAGGCGATGGCGACCGCCCCGAGGAGCCCGGCGAGCAGTGCCGGCCTCGGCCGGCGGGTGGTCCTCCTGGCGGGAGCGGGGGAGTCGGACGCGGGCGAGGAGGTGGAGGACGGCACAGTGAACCGAGGGTACAGGATCGGGTCGCCCCGAGCCCGGACGGTAGCCTGATGCGATGACCGCCCTCCCCAGCGCCTCCCGTCGGGCGCTGCTGGTGATGGGGGCGACGGTCGTCACCGGCCTCGTCACCTACGTCTTCCTCGGCATCGTCTCCCGCGGCGTCGCCGCCCTCGCGCCCGACGCGGCGACCGGCGATGCCGCCTTCGACATGTTCTCCGTCTTCTGGTCCGTCGCCCTGGTCGTCGGGTTCGGCCTGTTCCTGCCGGTCGAGCAGGAGCTCGCGCGCCTCGGCGCGCACAGACGCGACGTCCGGGCCGCCGTGCGATCCGCGCTGCGCCTGTCCTCCGTGGTGGCCTTCGCCGGCGTCGTCGTCGTCGTCGCGGCGTCGCCCCTGCTGCTCGGGGCGGGGATGCCGCCCGGGCTCGTGGTCGCGTACGCGCTCGTCGCGCCGGTCTCCGCCCTCCAGTTCACGGCGCGCGGCGCCATGGTCGCGCGCGGCGACGTGCCCGCGTACTCCCGGGTCCTCCTCACCGACTCGGGGCTCCGGGTGGTGCTCGCCCTCGCCGTGCTGCTCCTCCTCACGCTGACCCAGCTGCCCGACGCGGTGTCCTGGTTCGCCGCGGCGCTGCTCGCGGCCATCGGGCTCGCGCACGTGCCGGTGCTGCTGCGCGCGCATGCGCGCGAGGCGGATCCCGTCGCCGCCGCGTCGGGGGCCGACGACGCCGTCGACCCCGCGCTCGTCGCGGTCGAGGGGGCCGTCGTCGACGAGGCGGCGGCGACCCCGGACGGCACGGGCATCCGCCGGGCCTACCTCGCCCTGCTCGGCGCCGGGGTCTGCGCGCAGCTGCTGCTGAACGCCGGACCCGTCGTCATCGCGGCGCTCGACCGGACCGTCGGCACGGCCGGCGCGTTCCAGGCCACCTTCAGCGTCGCCCGCGTGCCGCTGTTCATGCTCGTGCCGCTGCAGGGGCTCATCGTGCCGCCGCTCGTCGCCTACGTCCGGCGCGGGGAGACCGCGGCCCTCATCCGTCGCATGTCGCTCCTCGCGGCCCTCATCGCGGGCGTCGGCGTCGTCGCGGGCGTCGTCGCGGCGCTCGCGGGGCCCTGGGTCATCACGCTGGTGTTCGGCAGCGGGCGCTCCCTGCCGGCGCTCGACGTCGGGATCCTGGTCCTCGGCGTCTTCGCGCACGTGGGCCTCGTGATCGGCACGCAGGCCCTCATCGCCACCGACCGCCACCGCGACTCGTCGCTCGCCTGGGTCATCGCCCTGGCCGCCGCCGCCGCGGCGACCGCGCTGCTCCAGGGGCCGCTCGGCTGGGCCACGGCCATCGCGGGCGGCTTCGGCGCCGGATCGCTCATCGGCTGGATCACGGCGCTGCTGCGGCTGCGCGCCGTCGGGACCCGGCAGGCCCGCCTCGCGCGGGCGCACACGAACAAGGAGACCCCATGACCGACGTCGTCATCGCCCTCACCTACTACGCCCCCTACGTGAGCGGGCTCACGAACGTCGCCCGCGACGTGGCCGAGGGCCTCGTCGAGCGCGGCCACCGCGTCACGGTCGTCACCACGCGCCACGACCCCGCGCTGCCGACCGAGGAGACGATCGCCGGCGTCCGGGTGGTGCGCACGCCCGTGCTGCTCCAGCTCGGCAAGGGCGTCATCAGCCCCGCGTTCATCCCCACGGTGCTCCGCGAGGCACGGCACGCGGACGTCGTCAACATCCACGCGCCCATGGTGGAGGCGGGACCCCTCGCGTGGCGCGCGGCCAGGATCACCCGGGTCGTCACCACGTACCACTGCGACGTCGACCTGCCGAGCGGCCTGGTGAACGCGGTCCAGCGCACCGTCATGGACCGCTCGAGCGTGCTCGCGGCCCGCAGCTCGACCCGCGTCGTGGTCACGAGCGACGACTACGCCGAGCACTCCCGCATCGCCTCCGCGCTCGTGCGGGGACGTGCCGTCATCGCGCCCGGCTGCCACGACCGCAGCGGCGGGCGCCCGGCCTTCCGCGAGACCGACGGCCTGCACGTCGGCTTCCTCGGCCGCATCGTGGAGGAGAAGGGCATCGAGTACCTCGTCGAGGGCTTCTCGGCCCTCGACATGCCCGACGCGCGCCTGATCATCGGCGGCGACTTCTCCAAGGTCGCCGGCGGCTCGGTCATCGACCGGGTGAAGGAGCGCATCGCGGGCGACGACCGGATCCGGCTGCTGGGCTTCGTCGCGGACGAGGACGTCCCGGACCTGTACGCCTCGGTCGACGCGTTCGCCCTCACCTCCGTCAACGCCTTCGAGGCGTTCGGGATCGTGCAGGTGGAGGGCATGATCGCGGGCGTCCCCGCGGTCGCGTCCGACCTGCCCGGCGTGCGGCAGCCGGTGCGGACGACGGGCTTCGGCGTCGTGGTGCCGCCGCGGGACTCCGCCGCTATCACCCGCGCCCTCCAGGACATCGCCGACCGGACGGACGACGTGCCCGCGATGGCCGCGCGGGCGAAGGAGCTGTACGGGGTGGCGACCGCCACGGGCGCCTACGAGGAGCTGTTCGCCTCGCTCGCGCGCTGACTCGCGCGCTGAGCCGGGCCGCGATGCGGCGCGCAGGTCGGGCGGCGCGGCGGTCGGGCTCCGGGCGCCGCCGGATCAGATGACGCCCGGCTGCACGTAGAGGCCGATCACGAGGATCAGCAGCCAGAGGCCGGCGAGCACCTGCAGCATGCGGTCGCCGAGCGCGATCTCCTCGGGCGCCTGCGCGTCGCCGCGGTCGATGTGCTGTCCGTAGCGCAGCACCGCGAGCACGAAGGGCGCCACCGAGACGGAGAGCCACAGGTTCCGCAGGTCGGTGAAGAGCTCGAAGGCCCAGAGGCTGTAGCCGAGGATGAGGATCGTCGCGGCGGAGTGCCAGATGAAGCCGAGGTAGCCGAGCGTGTAGCCCTTGAGCGACCCGCGCACGTCGCCCTGGAGGTCGGGGTTGCTCGCGAGCTCCCCGTAGCGCTTGCCCGACACCATGAGGAGCGATCCGAAGACCGCGACCAGGAGGAACCACTGGCTGAGGATGACGCCCGTGGCCGCGCCGCCGGCGATGGCCCGCAGCAGGAAGCCGGAGGAGACGACGGCGATGTCGAGGATGGTGATGTGCTTGAGCCAGATGCAGTACGCGATCTGCACGAGCTCGTAGCAGAGCACCACCGCGGCCAGCTCGATGCCGCCGGCGAGGGCGACGCCCAGGCCGCCGACCAGGAGCACGGCGGCGACGGCCACGGCCACCGGGACCGGGACGACGCCGGCGGCGATCGGCCGCGAGCGCTTCCGCGGGTGGGCGCGGTCGGCCTCGACGTCGAGGATGTCGTTCAGGAAGTAGATGCCGGATGCGGCGAGGCAGAACGCCACGAAGGCGAGGACCGCGCGCACGAGCGACGGCTCGAACAGAGCCCCGGCGGCGATGGGGGCCGCGAACACCAGCACGTTCTTCATCCACTGCCGGATGCGCGCGGTGCGGATGACCCCGCCGATGACCGACGTGCTGCTGCCGCTGGGCGTGCGGGGGACGAGGTCTGGTTCGCTGATGGTGGTCCTCCTGGTCGGGCGATCAGAGTCACCGTAGCCGGTCGGCGGGTCAGGTGCCGAACCGGCGGGCCGCGGGCGGACGCGCTCCCGCCGGTCCGGCGGCCGGCCGTCGGATAGGGTCGTCGGGTGCAGATCCGACGGAACATCCTCCTGTGACGGCAGCCAGGATCCACCTCGTGCGACACGGCGAGGTCGACAACCCGGACGGCATCCTCTACGGGCGCCTCCCCGGCTTCGGCCTCACGGCCCTCGGCCGCCGCATGGCCGAGGCCGCCGCGGAGCGCGTCGTCGCGGAGGACCGCGAGGTCGGCCTCCTCCGCACGTCCCCGCTCCAGCGCGCGCTCGAGTCGACGGCTCCCCTGGAGGCCGCCCTCGGCCTCGAGCCCGAGCAGCGTCCTGGCCTGATCGAGGCGTCCAGCCGGCTCGAGGGCGGCCGCTTCGACGTGAGCCTGAAGATCCTCGCGAAGCCCGCCGCCTGGCGCTACCTCGTCAACCCCCTCCGGCCGAGCTGGGGCGAGCCGTTCGCGCAGGTCGCCGCCCGCATGCGCGCCGAGCTGGCGGCGGCGGCCGCGGACGCGCCCGACGGCACGGACGCGATCCTCGTCGGCCACCAGCTGCCCATCTGGATGGCGCACCGCAGCGTCACGGGGAAGCCGCTCTTCCACGACCCCCGCGCGCGCCGGTGCGCGCTGTCGAGCATCACCTCGTTCGAGCCCACCCCGGACGGGTTCCGCGAGGTCGGCTACTGGGCGCCGTCGCCCGGGCTGCTGGCCGCGTCCACGGACACCGGCGCCGTCTGATCCCGCGGCCCGCGCCACGGCACGGGCTCACGCCGCCGTCGGCTGCTTCGTGGCCTCCGGACCGGGCAGCCCGTGCCGCCAGCTGCGCCCCTGCGCGGCCTTGACGGCGCAGATCACGAGCAGCACCCAGCCCCACTCCACGATGGCGACGCTCTCCGCGAGCGAGGCGACCACGAGGACGACGAGCACGAGCGCCGTCCAGACGTCGGCGACGCCGCGCTTGGTGGTCGCCAGCGCCCACGACCGCCCGAGCGCGAGCGCGCAGAACGCGGCGAACAGCGCGAGCCCGACGAGCCCCGCCTGCAGGTAGAGGTCGAGGTAGGCGTTGCGGCCGGTCTCCTGCGCGCCCCGGCTGACGAGGTCCAGGGCCGTGTACGGGTACGCGTCGCGCCGCCAGAAGCCGACGAAGCCCCAGCCCTCGATGGTGTGGAGGTCGATGAGCCGCAGCATCTCCCGCCAGAGCGCGACGCGCTGGAGGTAGTCGGGCCGTGCCTGCAGCACCTGCAGGACGGGGGAGCGGAACGCCACGACGAGCACGGCGGCGACGGTGGCGAGCACCAGGACCGCGCTGGTGGCGAGCGGCCGCGCCTGCCGGGCGAGGTGGCGGAGGCCCAGCATCGCGAGGGCCGCCACGGCGAGCACGAGGAACGTGCCGAGGATCACCGACGACCGCGTGAGCGACGCCACGAGGAGCGCGACGACCAGGGAGAAGGCGCCACGGCCGCGCGATACGGACCGGGTCTCGAGCTCGACCGCGAACGTCACGGCGGCGACGAGGGCCAGGATCCCGAGGGCGTTGCGCTCGCCGAGCAGCCCCTGGATCGGGCCGAGGCGCTCGAGGGCGCCGCGGATCCCGAGGAACGGGATGGGGCCGTCGATCAGGAGTCCCGCGAGCACCTCGAGGGCGAGGGACGACACCAGCACCAGGCGCAGCACGTCGCCGGCTGCGCGCACGATCTGGATGAGGTCGCGGACGACGCCGACGTACACCGCGAGGAACGCGGACGCCGCGAGGTAGAGCACGCCCCCGACGGCGTCCGGCTGGTACGCCGTCCAGAGGAGCGTCGCCGCGCACCAGGCCACCAGCAGGAGCAGGGAGATGGGGAGCAGGCCCCGCCACTCCCAGTCGCCCCGCTTCGCCGCGAGCGATCCCGCGGCCATCGCCGCGAGCGCAGCGACGATCGCGACGAGCCCGGCCCAGCCGACGGTGGACCGGAGGGCGTGCGCCAGGACGGCGGTGCCGAGGATGCAGTGCGTGAGCGCGGCGGAGAAGCGCGCCGACCCGAGGAGGTCGGGCAGGAGCTCCGGGAGCTGCGGGCGTGCGGGACGGGTCATGCGTCGGCCATCACGGGCGGTCGGCGGGGCACCGGGCGGCCGCGCGGATCAGGCGACGCGGGGGTCGGCGGCGGGCGAGGGCGCCGAGGCGGAGGGCACGGCCGCGGGGACCGGGGCGACGATCGGGGGAGTCGACGCGACGCCGGCGGCCGCCGGGGTCGCGGGCGGCACCGGGCGGCGACGCGCGTCGTCGGGCCCCGGGACGTCCTCGCGCGCGACCATGCCGGACTTCGTGGCGATGGCGATGACGACGAGCAGCAGCCAGTTGCCCTCGTACAGCAGCCGGCTCTCGGCGAGGCTCTGCACGACCAGCGCGGTCATGAGCAGCAGCGGCGCGAGCGCGAGCGTGGAGTAGGGCTCGACGCGATCCCGGCGGTGCTGCGGGCGGTCGATGGCGGCCCACCAGGAGCGCACGTAGGTGGTCACGACGAACGAGGCGAAGGCCAGGAGCCCGATCGCGCCCACCTGCAGGAGGACGTCGAGGTACGCGTCGTGGGCCTGGAGGTACGTGACGCCGCTGCGGACGGCGAGTCCCTGGAACGGGTGCACCCAGGGCGCCCAGTAGCCGATCCAGCCCCAGCCCACGACGGGGTGCTGCTGCGCGAGGCCGAGCACGGACTGCCAGATCTGGAACCGGCCCGTGAGGTCGGGGGAGCGGCCGAGGAGCTCGAACACCTCGGCCGTGCGCGTCGCGACGAGGCCCGCGCCGACCACGGCGGCCACGACGACGCCGCCCGCCAGCACGAGCCGACCCCGGATGCCGACACGACGGGCGGCGAGCGCCAGCGCGGCGACGACGCCGGTCATCATCAGCGCGACCAGGACCGTGGAGCTGCCGGTGAGCGTCAGGGTGAGGAGGGCGACGAGGATCCAGAGCCCGGCGTCGCGGCGGCGCACCGTGCGTGCCGCGTACTGCAGCGCGAAGACGATGAGGCCGAGCAGCGCCACCATGGCGAGCAGGTTCGCGTTGCCGACGACGCCCTGGATCCGGCCCCCGCTGAGGAGCTCTCCGCGTGTCCAGGCGAAGGCGGCCGGCGCGCGGGGCCCGTAGTCGGTGAAGAAGGGCATCACCGGCTGGCGCACCACGACCGCGATGAACAGCTCGAAGGCGAGCGACAGCCCCAGGATGATGCGGAGCGCCCGGCCGAGCGCCTGGACGATCTCCGCCCACGACAGCGCGACCACGAGCGTGAGCGCCGCGATGGACGTCGACAGCTGGATGAGCACGCCGAGCGCCGACTCCGGCCGGTACTGCGACCACGCGATCGACAGCACCGCGATGCCCGTGAACGCCAGGAGCGGGATCGGCAGCACGCGCACGCGCGGCAGGGGCCGGGAGCGCACCAGCAGCGTGATGCAGGTGACCAGCACGGCGAGCGCGATGGCGCCGAAGCCCCACCAGCTGAGGCTGTCGCGCCACATGTCACCGGCGAACGTGGTGACGAGGACGAAGGTCGCGAAGCTCCGGAGGGCTCGGCGGCTGGCGGTGGGCATGCCCATCAGGGTATCCGGCCAGAGGCACGCGTCCCGCCGCCTGGGTGGCGCGGGGTCGACGGCGCCGTGCCCGCCCGCGCTCGCGGCCCCCCGCTGTCCATCAGACGAAGGCCGCGTGCCCCGTGATCGCCCGGCCGACGATGAGCGTGTTCATCTCCCGGGTGCCCTCGTAGGAGTAGATGGCCTCGGCGTCGGCGAAGAAGCGGGCGACGTCGTAGTCGAGCACGATGCCGTTGCCGCCGAACGCCTCGCGGCACCAGGCGACGGTCTCGCGCATCCGGCTCGTGGCGTACGCCTTGGCCAGGGCGGAGTGCTCGTCGGACTGCGTGCCCTCGTCGACCATCTCGGACGCCCGCGTCACCAGGCCGATCGACGCCGTGATGTTGCCGAGGCTGCGGACGAGGAGGTCCTGGATGAGCTGGTGTGCGCCGAGCGGCTTGCCGAACTGCTCGCGCTCGCCCGTGTAGGCGACCGCGGCCTCGTAGGCGCCGATCGAGATGCCGATGGCGGCCCACGCCACCTCGGCGCGCGTGAGCCGCAGCACCGCGGCCGTGTCGGCGAACGACGTGCCGTTCTGCAGCCGGTTCGCGTCCGGCACGATGACGCCGTCGAGCTCGATGTCCGCGTTCTGCACGATGCGCAGCGCCTGCTTGTCCTCTATCCGCGTCGCGCGGAATCCGGGGGAGTCGTTCGGGACGAGGAAGCCCTTCACCTGGCCGTCGTCGGCGTCCTTGGCCCAGATGACGGTCACATCGCTGATGGTGCCGTTGCCGATCCAGCGCTTGGCGCCCGTGATGCTCCACTCGTCGCCGCGGCGCGTGGCCACGGTGCGGAGGCCGCGCGCGGAGTCCGATCCGGACAGCGGCTCGGTGAGCCCGAAGGACCCGAGGAGCTCGCCGGACGCGAAGCGCGGCAGCCACTCGGCGCGCTGCGCGGGGGATCCCGCGACGGCGACGCTGCCCATCACGAGCCCGCTCTGCATGCCGACGACGGTGGCGATGCTCGCGTCGACGCGGCCGAGCTCGAGCGCCGCCCAGCCGCGGAACACCGCCGAGTTCTCGAACGGGCGCGTCTCGGGGAAGGGCATGCCGAACATGCCGCGCGCGGCGAGGCCGGAGATCACGTGCCGGGGGAACTCGGCGCGGGCCCAGAGCCCGTTGACGTGCGGCCGGACCTCGGCCTCGAGGTAGGCGCGCAGGTCGGCGAGGGACTCCTTCTCCCGGTCGCCGAGCCGGGACTCGTAGCCGTAGAAGTCGCCGATGAGGGGGGTGAGGGACACGATGCTCCATTGCGGTTCGTCGGCGCCCTCGGGGACGGGCGCCTGCGGCCGAGCCTAGGTCGGCGTCCCGGCCGCGTCGTCATCGGTTGGTACTTTGGTCGCGTCCGGACAGGACGCGCCCGCCCGGGCGTTGTAGGTAGCCGCCAAGCCCGACAGGATCGCCCGTGTTCACTGCCATCGCCAACATCCCCCGCGACTACGCCTGGGGGTCCCGCACCGCGATCGCCGGGCTCCTCGGCGGCGAGCCGTCCGGCGGCCCCGAGGCCGAGCTGTGGCTCGGGGCGCACGACGGCTCGCCCACCCGCGTGGTCGACCCGGCGTCGGCGGGCGGCGCGACCACGCTGGCCGAGTGGATCCGCCGCGACCCCGCGACCACCCTCGGCCCGCTCGCGGCGGGCCTGCGCCCGGGCGACGGGCCCGGCCTCCCGTTCCTCCTCAAGGTGCTCGCCGCCGACGGCCCGCTCTCGCTGCAGGCGCACCCGGACCTGCATCGCGCGCGCCTCGGGTTCCGCGACGAGGAGGAGCGCGGCATCCCGATCGACGCGCCGCACCGCAACTACAAGGACCCGCTGCACAAGCCCGAGCTGGTCTTCGCCCTCAGCGACGAGTTCCACGCGCTCTGCGGCTTCCGGCCGCTCGCGGAGGTGCGGGAGGTCTTCACGCTGCTCCTCACGCTCGACGCGTCGGGGCCCGACTCCGACCCCGCGGTGATCCGCTCCGTGCTGTCGCGCCTCATGGGCGCCGAGGCAGACGTCCTGCGCGACGCCTTCGCGTTCCTCATGGGCGGCGGACCCGAGGTGCGGCGCCTCGTCGACCGCGTCACGCTGCTCGCGAGCCTCGCCTCCGAACGGCAGTGCGGCGAGTTCTCGACCGAGATGCGCACCGTGCGGGAGCTCGCCGAGGCGTACCCGGGGGACCCCGGCATCGTCACGTCGCTCCTCCTCAACCGCGTCACCCTCCGTCGCGGCGAGGCGCTGTACCTGCCGGCCGGCAACATCCACGCGTACCTGCACGGGCTCGGGATCGAGCTGATGGCGGCCTCGGACAACGTGCTCCGCGGCGGCCTCACGCCGAAGCACGTGGACGTGCCCGAGCTCCTCGACGTGCTCGAGTTCCAGGCGCTGCCCGTCCCGTACCTCGCGCCGGAGCACGCGGCGCCCGGCGTCGACCTGTATCGGCCGGACGTGCCCGACTTCCTCCTGGCGCACGTCTGCCCGGCCACGCGCGACCAGGCCGCGGGCGACGCGGGCGCGAGCGTCGTGGTGGTCGACGGGCCGGCCGTCCTCCTCTGCACCTCGGGCCGGATGACCGTCCGCGGCGAGGTGTCGACGGTCGTCGTCGGTCGCGGCGACGCCGTGTTCGTGACCCCCGACGAGGGTCGCCTCGTGGTGACCGGGGAGGGCGAGGCCTTCCTCGCGACGACCCCCGCGCCCGCACCCGCCGACGACTCGGACCGCGGCGCCGGCGCGTGACCGGCGGCCGGAGCGCCGTCGATAGGGTTGGCGCATGACATGGTTGGTCACCGGCGGCGCCGGCTACATCGGTTCGCACATCGTCTCCGCGTTCGCACGCGCCGGCATCGAGACGGTCGTCCTCGACGACCTCTCGAGCGGCCACGAGGCGTTCGTGCCCGAGGGCGTGGCCTTCCACCGCGGGTCCGTCCTCGACCGGGAGCTCGTCGCGAGCATCCTCGGCCGCGGTGACATCCGCGGCGTCGTCCACGTCGCGGGCTTCAAGTACGCCGGGGTCTCCGTCCAGCGCCCCCTGCACACCTACGAGCAGAACGTGACGGCCACGGCCGTCCTGCTCGAGGAGATGGAGCGCGCGGGCGTCGACAGCATCGTCTTCTCCTCGTCCGCCGCGGTGTACGGCACGACCGACGTCGACCTCGTCGACGAGCGGACGCCGAAGGCCCCCGAGTCGCCCTACGGCGAGTCCAAGCTCATCGGCGAGTGGCTGCTGCGCGACCAGGGTGTCGCGAAGGGCCTCCGCCACGCGTCGTTGCGGTACTTCAACGTCGTCGGATCCGGCGAGGAGGGCTACTTCGACACGAGCCCCCACAACCTGTTCCCGCTGGTCTTCGACGCCCTGCTCGACGGGCGGACCCCGCGCATCTACGGGGCGGACTACCCGACGCCCGACGGCACGTGCGTGCGCGACTACATCCACGTGGTCGACCTCGCGGCCTCGCACGTGGCCGCCGCCCGCCGCCTCGAGGCGGGCGAGCCCGTCGAGCCCGTCTACTGCCTCGGCAGCGGCGCGGGGGTCAGCGTGCGCGAGATCATGACGGCGATCGCCGGCGCCACCGGCATCGCGTTCGAGCCCGAGCTGCACGACCGCCGGCCCGGCGACCCGGCCCGCATCGTGGCCTCCGGCGCGCTCGCCGCGCGCGACATCGACTGGGCCATGCGGCACTCCCTGGACGACATGGTCACGAGCGCGTGGCACGCGCGCCAGGCCGGCACCCCGGCCTAGCGCCGGCGGCGAGCGGCGGCGCGTCGCAACCCTCGAGGAGCGGCTGAGGGTTTACGCTCCGCGGCTTGACGGGAGCGAGTTACACCGGTGTAATTATGACGATGAGCTGGGGCCGGCCGGGCGCCCCGGCCGCGTGGGGAGATCGTGACATGGCACTACCTGAGCACCACGCCGGAGTCCCCGACGACTGGTTCGTCGACCCCGTCCGACTCGGGGTCCCCGGCGTCCGCGGCGTCGACGACGGCAACCCGCTCGCGTGGCAGGCGGACTCGCTCTGCGCGCAGACCGACCCCGAGGCCTTCTTCCCCGAGAAGGGCGGCTCCACCCGCGACGCCAAGAAGATCTGCGGCTCGTGCGAGGTGCGCAGCGAGTGCCTCGAGTACGCGCTGGAGAACGACGAGCGCTTCGGCATCTGGGGCGGCCTCTCCGAGCGCGAGCGCCGCAAGCTCCGCAAGCGCGCGGTCTGACCCGGCCGCCCGAGGCCCGCGGTGTCCGGCTTCCGGCGCGCCGTCCCGCTGCGGCGGATCCCCATCACGCACCACGTAGGGTCTCCCTGTCATGCAGCCACGAGTAACCGCGATCCTCGTCGCCCACGAGGGCGCGCCGTTCCTCGACCGGACCCTCGAGGCCCTCGCGGCGCAGACCCGGCGCCCCGACCAGGTGGTCGCGGTCGACCTCGGCTCCCGCGACGGATCCGCTGCCCTCCTCGCGGCGTCCGACCCCACCCGGATGGTGCAGGCTCCGGCCCGCATGACCTTCGGGCAGGCGGTGGAGCAGGCCGTGCGCGTCATCCCCGCGCCGGAGGGCGACCACGAGCTGCTCTGGCTGCTCTCCGCCGACAACGCGCCGGCGCCCGACGCGCTCGAACGCCTCCTCGCCGCCGTGGAGGCCTCGCCGAGCGTCGCGGTCGCCGGCCCGAAGCTCATGGAGTGGGACCACCCCGGCTACATCCACGAGCTCGGGACCACGCTCACCACGCTCGGCGCGGCGGTGCCCGTGGTCGACGTCGAGCTCGACCAGGCCCAGTACGACGACATGAGCGACGTCCTCGGCGTGGCCGCGGGCGGCATGCTCGTGCGCCATCGCCTCTGGGACGAGCTCGGCGGGTTCGATGACGCGCTGCCCGTCATCGACGACGCGCTCGACCTCTGCGTCCGGGCCCGCCTCGCCGGGCACCGCGTCGTGGTCGTGCCCGCCGCGCGCGTCGCCTCCGCGGGCGACGCCGCCCCCGGCACGGCGTTCCTGGGGAAGCGCACGCCGCGCCGCCGCCGCCGTCGCCTGCGCCGGCAGGCCCAGCTGCACCGCCGCCTCGCGTACGCGCCCGCGGCCGCCGTCCCGTTCCACTGGCTCTCGCTGGTGCCGCTCGCCATCCTGCGCGCCCTGCTGCAGATGCTGCGCAAGCGGCCGACCGCCGCGCCCGGCGAGATCGCCGCCGCGGTGCGCGTGGCCGTGGCGCCCGGGCGGATCCGCGCCAGCCGTCGTCGGGTCGCGGCGGCGCGCACGGCGCCGTGGTCGAGCATCGCGTCGCTCCGCCAGCCGCTCGCGGTCGGCCGCCGACGGAGGTCGCTGGCGCGCGAGCAGTACCGGGTCGAGCACATGGGCGTCTCCGACGGCGTGGAGTTCCTCGCGACGGGTGGGGGCTGGACCGTGGTGGCGGCGCTCCTCCTCTCCGCCCTCATGTGGCTGCCGCGGCTGACCGGCACGGCCATCGTCGGCGGGCAGCTCCTGCCGCTCGGTCCGAGCGCCGGGGCGCTGTGGGCGCAGGTCGGGATCGGCGTCCGCGGATCCGGAGCGGGACCCGTCGCCCCCTCCGACCCGTTCGCGTACGTGCTCGCCGTGCTCGGCAGCGTCACGGCGTGGGAGCCGTCGCTCGCGGTCCTCGGGCTCTTCGTGGCCGCCCTGCCGCTCGCGGCCCTCGCCGCCTGGCTGTGCGCCGCGCAGCTGACCCGGAACGCGTGGCTGCGCGCGCTGGCCGCCCTCGTCTGGACCCTCGCGCCCACCCTGCTCGTCGCGCTCGGCGACGGACGCCTGCCCGCCGTGCTCGCGCACCTGCTCCTGCCGTGGCTCGCGCTCGCGGTGCTGCGCGCGCCGCGCTCGTGGTCCGCGTCCGCCGTGGCCGGGATCCTGATGGCGGCCGTCGGCGCGTCCGCCCCGTCGCTCGTCCCCGCCGTCCTCGTGCTCTGGCTCGTCGCCACGGTGCGCGCGGGACGCGACGCGGGTCGGCTCATCACGATCCCCGTGCCGCTGGTCGCCCTGGTCGCGCCCCTCGTCGTCCACCGCGTGATGCAGGGCCAGCCGCTGGCGCTCGCCGCCGACCCGGCCGTCCCCGCGGGGTTCGCGCCCGCCGACGTGCCCGGCCTCGCGCTGGGCTTCCCCACGTCCGGCCTCGGAGGCTGGGCCTCCTTCGTCGAGGGGCTGGGCGCGGGGCTGCCCGCCGCGGTCCCGCTCGTCGTCGTCGCCGTGCTCGTCGCGCCGCTGGTGCTGGGCGCGGTCGCGGCGCTCTTCCTCCGCGGGTCGCACCGCGCCGCCCTCGCGCTCGGCGTGACGGTGCTTGGGTTCGCGACCGCCGTGCTCGCCGCCCGGACGGTGGTGCAGTCGACCGGATCCGACGTCGTGGCCGTCTGGCCCGGATCCGGCCTCAGCCTCCTCTGGCTCGGCCTCGCCGGGGCGCTCGTGCTGGGCTTCGCGACGCTCGGCCGCCGCTCGGTCGTGCCCGGGCTCGTCGCCGCCGTCACCCTGGTCGTGCTCGCGCTGCCGCTCGTCTCCGCCGCCGTCGCCGGATCCACCGTGGTGCGCGCCACCTCGGACACCTCCCTGCCCGGGCTCGTGGTGGCCGAGGCCGCCACGGATCCCGCGGTCGGCACGCTCCTGCTGCGCGCCGGGGACGACGGCTCGCTCTCCGCCGACGTCGAGCGGGGCGCCGGCCGCACGCTCGAGCAGGTGTCCACGGTCGACTCGACCATCGGACCGCTGTCCGACACGCAGAGCCGCGTCGCCGAGCTCGCGGGCAACGTCTCCTCCCGCTCCGGCCTCGACGCGACCGACGACCTCCGGGCGCTCGGCGTCAGCTACGTGCTCCTCGCGACGCCCGCGGGGGACGCGGAGGCCGCCGTGCACGACCGCGCCCGGGCCGCGCTCGACGACGATCCCGTGTTCACCGCCGTCGGGCAGACCGAGGCCGGTCTGCTCTGGCGCTTCGTGGGCAGCGACGACCTCGTCGCCCAGGTCGCGGGTCCCGGCAACCTCGACGACCCGGGACGCGCGGGCGTCCTGGCGGCGCAGGCGCTCGTGTTCGCGCTGACCCTGCTCCTCGCAATCCCCACCGGCGGGCTCGCGGCGCGCAGCCGGCCGCTGCCCGCGTACCGCGAGCCCGTCGCGGCCACGGACGCGCGCCCGGCGGACGCCGAGGAGCCGCGGGCCGTGCACGACGACCGCGGCACCCCCGCGTACCTCGACGAGCCGACGGGGCAGGCCGCGGAGTCGGTGCCGTTCGGCGACATCCCGCAGGCGGGGGAGCGCCGCTCCGGCGACGACGGGGAGGGCGATGACGACGGATCCGCGCCGCCCGCCGACAGCGACCCCGACCGCGACCCCGCCACCGACGACGACCGTAGGAGGACAGATGGCCAGGCGTGACGCCGTGCGCATCGCGACGCGCGTGACCACCGGGATCGTCGGCGTCGCCGTGCTGGGGGTCGTCGTGACCGGCGCGCTCCTGCTCCCGCCCGCCGCGGTCGACGCGAGCGCCCCCTCGGTGCTCGTGACCCCCGTGGCGACCGACCAGCAGCGCGTCTGCCCCGGATCGCTCCTCCGCCCGCCCGCGGCCGACGCCGCGTCTCCGACGACCGCGGTCGCGGTGGGGAGCGCGGCCGTGACGAGCGGATCCGCGACGACCGGGTCGACCGGCGCCGCCCCCGCGGTCCGCACCTCGCGCATCCAGGCCCCCGAGGTGCAGGGAGCGGCGTCGAGCGCGCCGTCCGTACTCGCCGCCGCGGGCGCCGTCGACGACGCGCCCACCGACCTCGCGGGCGCGGCGTCCGAGATCGCGACGGAGGCCGACCTCGCGGGGCTCGCCGCCGCGTCGTGCTCCGAGGCCACCGCGGACGCGTGGCTCGTGGGCGGCGCGACGACCACCGGCCGCACCACGTTCGTCGTGCTCGACAACCCGTCCGGCGTCTCCTCCACGGTCGACCTGGCCATCACGGGCGAGGACGGGGCCGTCAGCGCCCCGGGCGCCAGCGGGATCTCGGTCCCGGCCGGCGGCCGCCGCGTGCTCAGCCTCGCGGGACTCGCCCCCGACCTCTCCTCCCCGGCCGTGCACGTGCAGAGCCGCGGCGGCCAGGTCGTCGCCCGGCTCGAGCAGAGCACGGTCCGCGGGCTCCTCGCGGGCGGCGTGGACTGGATCGGGCCGGCCGCCGCCCCGTCCACCGCGCTCACCATGACCGGCCTCCGCATCGACTCGCAGGCCGCGCCCGTCGCGCCCGTCGACGGCCAGGACGCGCCCGCCGCCGACGAGGGCGGATCCGCGTCCGGAGCGGGCTCGGACCCCGGCACCGACCCCGACCGCGAGACGGCGGTGCGCGTCCTCGTCCCCGGATCCGACGACGCCGACGTCAGCGTGAGCGTCACCCCCGAGGAGGGCACCGACGGCACGGGCACCACCTTCACGGTGCAGGTCGACGCGGGCCGCACGATCGACGTCCCGGTCAGCGCCCTCCCCGACGGCCGCTACTCGGTGACCGTGCAGAGCTCGGTCCCGGTCACGGCGGCCGTGCGCAGCGTGTCCGGCGCGGCGGAGAGCGGCGCGACCGACTTCGCCTGGCTGCCGTCGGCCGAGCAGCTCACGCGGGACGCGCTCGTGTCGGTTCCCGCGGGTCCGGCGCCCCTCCTGCACCTGCGGAACGCCGGGGACCAGGCGGCTGCGGTCACGGCCCGGCCGACCGACGGCTCCGCGGCCGTGTCGATCGACGTGCCCGCGGGATCCGAGGTCTCCGCCGCCGTCGAGGCCGGGCGCACCTACCTGCTCGAGGGGACCAGCGGCCTCACCGCGACCGTGACGCTCGCCGAGCCGGGCCGATCCGCAGCGCTCCCCGTCGTGCCGGTCCTGCCGGCCGCGGACCCCCTGCGCGTCCACCCCTGACGCCGGGCGCCGCGTCCGCCTGGCCGCGACGCGCGCGGAGGGCGGATGCCTGGCATCCGTTCGGGATCCGCCGCTAGTGCGGGTCGTACCTGTCGGGCGCGAGGTCCCACGGGTCCTTGCCGAGGAGCTCGGCGACCGCCCGGTACACGCACCCCTCCACGAGCGCCCGCTGGTGGTACTCGTCGTCCTCGTGGAGGTGGGCGAGGCGCTCGATGGGCAGCCGGTAGAAGATGACGCGGCGCTCGTCGGCGAGGACGCTCCAGCGGTCGATGCCGTCCCGCTCGCTGTTCTCGGCGGGCAGGGCGGCGACCTCGAACGAGACGCGGTCGAGCTCGTCGGGCCAGAGGCCGCGGAGGTACTCGGCGGCGGACGCGATGGTCTGGTCGAAGACGTCGGCGCGCGTGCGCAGCACCGGCAGCTCGGGCCCGGTGACGGGGGAGCGGAGGCCGCGGCCGTGCCGATCCCGCCAGGAGCCCCGGATGGAGACGTGGCCTCCCCGGCGGCGCGATCGTGGCATGGCCCCATCGTACCGGCCGGCCTCGGCGGTAGTGTGGGCCCGACATGACGAACAGGCCCTGCTCCCGCGTCGGCTGCACCGGCGGCGCCACGACCACGCTCACCTACGTCTACGCGGATTCCATGGCCGTCCTCGGTCCGCTCAGCCACGACTCCGAGCCGCACAGCTACGACCTCTGCGACCGCCACGCGGCCCGCCTCTCGGCCCCGCAGGGCTGGCAGATCGTGCGGCACGGCGTGCTCGGTGAGGTAGGTTCCTGAGCATGACGACGACTGCCGCCCAGACGCTGACCGCCATCGTGAAGACCTACGACGTGCGAGGTCTCGTCGGGAGCCAGCTCACCGAAGAGCTGGTCACAGCCCTCGGCGCCGGCTTCGTCGACGAGCTCGGAGCCGCCGGCGGCGAGATCGTCGTGGGCCACGACATGCGCGACTCCTCGCCGTCGTTCGCCCAGGCGTTCGCCCGCGGCGCCACGGCCCGCGGCGGGAACGTCCTCCTCATCGGGCTCTGCTCGACGGACGAGACCTACTTCGCATCGGGATCCCTCGCCGCCCCCGCGGTCATGTTCACCGCGAGCCACAACCCGGCCACGTACAACGGCCTCAAGTTCTCCCGCGCGGGTGCCCAGGGCATCAGCCTCGACACGGGCCTCGCCGCCATCCGCGACCGCGCCATCGGCTTCCTGGCGGACGGCATCGCGCCCGTCGAGCCGGCGGGCGAGGTGCGGGAGCGCGACGTGCTCGCCGACTACGCCGGGTACCTCCGCCAGCTCGTCGACCTCTCGGGCATCCGCCCGCTGCGCGTCGTGGTCGACGCGGGCAACGGCATGGGCGGCATGACCGTCCCCGCCGTGCTCGGCACCGCGGCCGGCCTCCCCGAGCTGCCCATCGAGATCATCCCGCTGTACTTCGAGCTCGACGGCACCTTCCCGAACCACGAGGCGAACCCGCTCGAGCCCGCCAACCTGGTCGACCTGCAGAAGGCGGTCGTCGAGCACGGCGCCGACCTCGGCCTCGCGTTCGACGGCGACGCCGACCGCTGCTTCGTCGTGGACGAGAAGGGGCAGGCGGTCACGCCCAGCGCCGTCGCGGCCATCGTGGCGCTCCGCGAGATCTCCCGCGTGAAGGCGCAGGCGCCGGACGAGGACGTGACGGTGCTGCACAACCTCATCACCTCGCGCATCGTCCCCGAGACGATCGAGGCGGCGGGAGCCACGGCGGTCCGCACGCGCGTCGGCCACTCCCTCATCAAGGACCAGATGGCCGCGACCGGCGCCGTCTTCGGCGGCGAGCACTCCGCGCACTACTACTTCCGCGACTTCTGGGGTGCCGACAACGGCATGCTCGCCGCGATGCACCTGCTCGCCGAGTTCGGCCAGACGGACGGCCTCATGTCGGACCTCTCGGCCCGCTACACGCCGTACGCGCTGTCGGGCGAGATCAACAGCACGGTCGACGACGTGCCCGCCGCCTACGAGCGCATCGTCGAGGCCTTCCGCGGACGCGGCGAGTTCGACGAGCTCGACGGCCTCACGGTCGACGGCCCCGCGGGCGACGACGGCTCCTTCTGGTGGTTCAGCGTCCGGCCCTCGAACACCGAGCCGCTGCTGCGCCTGAACGTCGAGGCGTCGACCGAGGAGCGCATGGCCGCGCTCCGCGACGAGCTCCTGGGGCTGATCCGCGGGGCCTGAGCCCGGCACCCGGCACCCGCCACCCGCGCCATCCGACGCCGCGTCCCTCCGCGAGGGGCGCGGCGTCGTCGCGTGCGGGCGTCCCGGTCATACCCCCGGGGGGTTCCATCGCGTACCCCCAGGGGGTATCGTGGACGGGAACGGGAGGTGGCCGCCATGGTCGGGTACGGCGATAGCAAGGACGACATCCTCAAGCGGCTGCGGCGCGCGGAGGGCCAGGTGCGCGGGATCGAGCGCATGGTCGAGTCCGACACCTACTGCATCGACGTGCTCACGCAGGTCTCCGCCGTCACGCGCGCCATGGAGACCGTCGCGCTCAAGCTGCTCGACGACCACCTCGCCCACTGCCTCGCGGAGGCGGCGCGCGCGGGCGGCCAGGTCGCGGACGACAAGGTGCGCGAGGCCTCCGCGGCCATCGCGCGCCTCGTCCGGTCCTGATCCGCCGACGCCCATCGACATCGCACGACACGAAGGAGACCCCATGACCACCACGATCTTCCCCGTCACCGGCATGACCTGCGCGCACTGCGTCGCGAGCGTCACCGAGGAGGTCGGCGAGCTCCCGGGCGTCGCGTCCGTGGCGGTCGAACTCGTCGTGGGCGGCGCATCCACCGTCACCGTCGAGAGCGATGCGCCGCTCGACCCCGAGGCCGTGCGCGCCGCGGTCGACGAGGCCGGGTACGTCGCGGGGCTCTGACATGGCCGACCCCGCGTCCGGACCCGCGCCCGACGGCGGCGCGGTGCTCACGCGCGTCGACCTCGACGTGCAGGGCATGACGTGCGCGTCGTGCGCGATGCGGATCGAGCGGAAGCTCGGCCGGATGCCCGGGGTGGAGGCGGCCGTCAACTACGCCACCCACCGGGCGCGCGTGCAGCTGCCCGCGGGCACGAGCGTCGAGGACGCGATCCGCACCATCGAGCGGACCGGGTACCGCGCCTCCGAGCGCCCCGGGTGGGGGAGCGCGGCGGGGGACGACGTCGCGGCCGCTCCCGTCGCGTCGGCTCCCGCTCCCGCCCCGGCGCCGGCGCCGGCGGATCCTCCGGTCCGCGACGTGGTCGCCGCCCGCCGCCCCGAGGCCGACGAGCTCGCGCTCCGGCAGCGCCTCCTGGTGTCCGCGGCGCTCACGGTGCCCGTGTTCCTCATGGCGATGATCCCCGCGCTGCAGTTCCGGGACTGGCAGTGGCTGTCGCTCGCGCTCGCCGCGCCCGTCGCGGTCTGGGGTGCCTGGCCGTTCCACCGCTCCGCCGCCGTCAGCGCGCGCCACGGCGGAGTCGGCATGGACACGCTCGTCAGCATCGGCGTCGCGGCCGCGTTCCTGTGGTCGCTGTACGCGCTCTTCCTCGGCGACGCGGGCCAGCCGGGCATGCGCATGACCATGAGCCTCGTCTCCGAGCCCGGCGGCGGATCCGGCGACGTCTACCTCGAGGTCGCGGCGGCCATCACGGTGTTCCTCCTCGGCGGCCGCTACCTGGAGGCGCGGGCCGCGCGCGCGTCCGGGGCCGCGTTGGCCGCGCTCCTCGACCTCGCCGCCAAGGACGTCGCCGTGGTGCGCGACGGCGTCGAGACCCGGATCCCCATCCGCGACCTGCGCCTGGGCGCGGAGTTCGTCGTGCGGCCGGGCGAGCGGATCGCGACCGACGGCGTGGTCGTCGACGGCTCCAGCGCGGTCGACCGGTCACTCCTCACGGGCGAGTCCCTGCCCGTGGAGGTGGGCCCCGGGGACGAGGTGACGGGCGCGACCCTCAACGCCGGCGGGCGCCTGCTCGTGCGCGCCACGCGCGTCGGGGAGGAGACCCGGCTCGCCCGCATGGCCGCGCTCGTCGAGGAGGCGCAGACCGGCAAGGCCCGGATCCAGCGCCTCGCCGACCGCGTGTCGGCCGTCTTCGTGCCCGTCGTGCTCGTCCTCGCCGTCGGCACGCTCGTCGGCTGGCTGCTGCTCGGCTTCCCCGCGGAGGCCGCGTTCACCGCGGCGGTCGCGACGCTCATCATCGCGTGCCCCTGCGCCCTCGGCCTCGCGACGCCGACCGCGCTCCTCGTGGGCACGGGCCGCGGCGCGCAGCTCGGGATCCTCATCACCGGCCCCGAGGTGCTCGAGTCGACCCGGCGCATCGACACCGTGCTCCTCGACAAGACCGGGACGGTCACGACGGGCGTGATGGCGCTCGTCCGGGCGATCCCCGCGGCCGGCGTCGACGCCGACGAGCTCGTGCGCGTCGCCGCCGCCCTCGAGGCGCGGTCGGAGCACCCGGTCGCCCGCGCCGTCGTCGAGGCCGCCGGCGCCGGATCCCTCCCCGACGTCGACGGCTTCGTCGCCACCCCGGGCCTCGGCGTCCACGGCGTGGTCGACGGCCGGGCGGTGGCGGTCGGGCGACCGTCGTGGCTCGCCGACGCCTGGTCCGCGGAGCCCGACGTGACGCTCGCCGACGCGCTGCGGGACGCCGAGACGGAAGGATCCACCGTCGTGGCCATCGCGTGGGACGGCGCCGTCCGCGGGATCCTCGCCGTGGCCGACACCGTGAAGCCCACGAGCGCCGAGGCCGTCCGCCGCATCCGCGCGCTCGGGCTCCGGCCGGTCCTCCTCACGGGCGACGCGGCGGGCGCCGCGCACCGCGTCGCCGCGGAGGTCGGCATCGACGAGGTCGTCGCGGGCGTCCTTCCCGAGGGCAAGCTCGACGCGGTGCGCCGCCTGCAGGCCGAGGGGCGCGTGGTCGCGATGGTCGGCGACGGCGTGAACGACGCCGCGGCCCTCGCGCAGGCCGACCTCGGCATCGCGATGGGCACGGGCACCGACGCGGCCATCGAGGCGGGCGACATCACGATCGTCCGGGGCGACCTCGTGCTCGTGGCCGACGCCGTGCGGCTGGCGCGGCGCACGCTCGGCACGATCCGCGGCAACCTGTTCTGGGCCTTCGCGTACAACGCCGCCGCGATCCCCGTCGCCATGCTGGGCCTGCTCAACCCGCTCGTCGCGGGGCTCGCGATGGCGCTCTCGTCGGTCTTCGTCGTCACGAACAGCCTGCGCCTGCGGTCGTTCCGCTAGCCGTCTCGCGGCCGCCCGTCATCCACGGGCGGCCGTCACGCGTCGGATGCGAGACTGGACGCATGACCCTGCTCCCGGACGCCACCTCCACCGCTCTGCCCTTCCGCGTCGCCGACCTCTCCCTCGCGGAGTCCGGCCGCCATCAGATCCGCCTCGCCGAGAACGAGATGCCCGGCCTCATGGCCCTCCGCGAGGAGTTCGGCGCGTCGCAGCCGCTCGCGGGCGCGCGCATCGCCGGATCCATCCACATGACCGTGCAGACGGCCGTGCTCATCGAGACCCTCACCGCCCTCGGCGCGCAGGTGCGCTGGGCGAGCTGCAACATCTTCTCCACGCAGGACGAGGCGGCCGCGGCCGTCGCCGTCGGCGTGGGGACCCCGGAGGCGCCCGCGGGCGTCCCCGTCTTCGCCTGGAAGGGCGAGACGCTCGAGGAGTACTGGTGGTGCACCGAGCAGATCTTCGACTGGTCGGGCGAGGCGCAGGCCGCCGGCGCCGACTGGACGGGCCCGAACATGATCCTCGACGACGGCGGCGACGCCTCGCTCCTGGTGCACAAGGGCCGCGAGTACGAGCTGTCGGGCGTCGTGCCCGAGACGCCCGAGGACGCGAGCCACGAGTACCGCGTGATCCTCGACACGCTCCGCCGCAGCCTCTCCGCGTCCTCCGACCGCTGGACCCGACGCGCCGCCGACATCCAGGGCGTCACCGAGGAGACCACGACGGGCGTCCACCGCCTGTACGAGCTGGCGCGCGACGGCGAGCTGCTGTTCCCGGCCATCAACGTCAACGACTCGGTCACCAAGAGCAAGTTCGACAACAAGTACGGCATCCGCCACTCGCTGCCCGACGGCCTCAACCGCGCCACCGACGTGCTCATCGGCGGCAAGGTCGCGTTCGTCGTCGGCTACGGCGACGTGGGCAAGGGCGCGGCGGAGGCGCTGCGCGGCCAGGGCGCGCGCGTCATCGTCTCCGAGGTCGACCCGATCTGCGCGCTCCAGGCGGCGATGGACGGCTACCAGGTCGCGAAGCTCTCGTCGGTCATCGAGACCGTCGACATCCTCGTCACCGGCACGGGCAACGTCGACGTCGTGCGCGTGGACGACATCCAGCGCATGAAGCACCAGGCCATCATCGCCAACGTCGGCCACTTCGACAACGAGATCGACATGGCCGGGCTCGAGCGCCTCCCCGGCGCGGAGAAGGTCGAGATCAAGCCGCAGGTGCACGAGTGGCGCCTGCCGTCGGGCCGCAGCGTGCTCGTGCTCTCCGAGGGCCGCCTGATGAACCTCGGCAACGCCACCGGGCACCCGTCGTTCGTGATGAGCAACTCGTTCACGAACCAGGTGCTCGCGCAGATCGAGCTGTGGGTGCGCAACGAGCAGTACCCGATCGGCGTGTACGTGCTGCCCAAGCACCTCGACGAGAAGGTCGCGCGCCTCCACCTCGACGCGCTCGGCGTGGAGCTGACCGAGCTGCGCCCGGAGCAGGCCGCCTACATCGGCGTCCCGGTCGAGGGGCCGTACAAGGTGGACCACTACCGGTACTGATCCGCGCGGGTCACGCCGACGCCGTCCGTCCCCACCTCGGGGCGGGCGGCGTCGTCGCGTGCGGGGGCGGAGCGGCTCAGCCGGTCGTGGATCCGCCGCGCACCGGGAACCCGTGCGGCAGCCCCGCGAGGATCGGCTCGAGCGAGGCCATGCGGTCGCGCTCGAGCATGAGGGCGCGGTGCTCGCGCTCCCGGCGGACGGCGCCGACGGCCGTGACGAACGACTCGGGATCCGTGGCCGGCAGCGGCGACACGTGCACGGCGGCCTCGTTCGCGAGCTCCGCGGCGAGGCGCGCGCGGGAGGCCGGCGTCATGGCGGAGCGCTGGGCGAGGAAGCGGGCGAGGCGGCGGCCGAGCGCGTCCGGCAGGCGCCCGACGTCGGCCTCGGATGCCCAGGCGACGAGGTGCGGAGGGACGGGCGGCAGGGGCGCGGGGTACGCGGGCACGCGCTCGTGCTGCGAGCGCGTACCGGCCACGAGGTCGCCGAGGCGCTGGGCGCGTGGGCTCAGGAGGCCCACGAGCGCGGCCAGCCCGCCGAACGTGAGGTAGAGCTCGAGGATCCCGACGAGCGCGCGGGCGACCGCGTGCCGGAGCCCGATGCCGCCGCCGTCCGCCCGCACGATGCGCGCGCCGACGGCCCAGCGCCCGAGCGAGCGGCCGCGCGAGGCGACCTCCACGACCACGGGCAGCACGACGATCGCGAGCACGATGGCGGCGATGGCCGCGGCGGCGCCGGACGCGCCGTCGAGGAGGCCCGCCTCGCCGAGCCGCCCGATGAGGAGCAGCAGCAGGAGGCCGACGACCAGGGAGGCGACCACGTCGATGGCGGCGCCCGCGGCCCGGAGGACGAAGCCCGCGGGGCGGACGTCGAGGGCGACGGCCTCGCCGACCACGAGCGCGTCGGGACCGTCCGAGAGGATCGGGTCGTGCGCGTCGGCTGCCGCCATGCATATAGTCAAGCAGATGGACCTCGACGCCTACACCGCCGCCCACCGGGACGACTGGGACCGGCTCGCCCGCCTCGCCGGCCGGCGCCGGCTCAGCGGACCCGACGCGGACGAGCTCGTCGACCGGTACCAGGCGGGCGCGGCGGAGCTGTCCGCGATCCAGGCGTCGGCCGGATCCACCGCGCAGGGCGACCGGCTCTCGGTGGCGCTCTCGCGGGCCCGCATGCGCTTCACCGGGCAGACGACGAACGTCGCGTCGCGCATCCCCGCGTTCTTCGCCGTCGACCTGCCGGCGGCGCTGTACCGGATCCGCTGGCTGACGCTGGCCGTCGCCCTCGTCACGGTCGCGATCGTCGCGCTCTACGCCACCTGGATCCTCCGCGACCCCGCGATGATCGCGAGCCTCGGCAGCGACGCCGACCTGCGCAAGTACGTGGACGACGACTTCATCGACTACTACAGCGAGAACCCCGCGGCCTCGTTCGCGGGCCAGGTCTGGACGAACAACGCGTGGATCGCCGCGCAGTGCGTCGCCTTCGGGATCACGGGCCTGTGGGTGCCGTACGTGATCCTGCAGAACGCGCAGGGCATCGGCACGACGACCGCGGTGATGTTCTCCTACGGCGAGGGCGGCACGTTCTTCTCCTACATCCTCCCGCACGGCCTGCTGGAGCTGACGGCGATCTTCGTGGCCGCCGCCGCGGGCCTGCGCATCTCGTGGGCGTGGATCGCGCCCGGCGCCCGCACGCGCGGCCAGGCGCTCGCCGAGGACGGGCGCGCGCTCATCACCGTGGCGATGGGGCTCGTGCTCGTGCTGCTCGTCTCCGGGATCATCGAGGGCTTCGTGACGCCGCAGCCGTGGCCCGTGCCGCTCAAGATCGGCATCGGGGCCGTCGCGCTCGGCGCGTTCCTCTTCTACATGGTGGTCGTCGGCGGCCGGGCCGTGCGCGCGGGCGCGACGGGCGACCTCGACGAGTTCGAGGCGGGCGGCCGGCGGATCGTCGCGGGCTGAGCCCGCGGATCAGCCGCACCGCCCGCCGCCCGCCGCCCGCGTCGTGCGGACGGCGCGGGTCAGGCCGCCGGATCCACGTCGGCCTCCAGCGGCGTCGCCGCCACCGACGTGCCCACGTGCAGCCGGAACGCGCCGGGCTCGCGCTGCCAGCCGCCGTCCCAGTGCGCGAAGGCCCGCGCTCCGACGGGGACGTCGACCTCGGCGGACGCGCCGGCCGCGAGCTCGACGGCCACGAAGCCCGCGAGCCAGCGCACGGGGCGGTCGACCGCGGATCCCGCGCGCGACAGGTAGGCCTGCACGACCTGCTTGCCGGCGCGGTCGCCCGTGTTCGTCACGGTGACCGTCGCGGTGATCCCGCCCGTGCCGTCCTCGGCCACCCGCAGGTCGTCGAGCGCGTGCGTGGTGTAGCCCAGGCCGTGGCCGAACGGGTAGGCGGGGGTCGCGCCCGAGCGGAGCCACGCCCGGTAGCCGACGTGGATCCCCTCGTCGTAGACCACCTTCCCGTCCACCGGCGTGACGGAGCGGACGGGCACGTCCTCCTCGGTCGCGGGCCAGGTCGTGGGGAGGCGGCCGCCCGGCTCGACAGCGCCGAACAGCACGTCGGCGAGGGCGCCGCCGAACTCCTGGCCGCCGAACCAGGCGAGCAGCAGGGCGCTCACGTCGTCGCGCCAGGGGAGGAGCACCGGGGATCCGGAGTTGACGACCACGATCGTGCGCGGGTTCGCGGCGGCGACGCGGCGCACCAGCTCGTCCTGGCGGCCGGGCAGCGCGAGCGTCTCCCGGTCGAAGCCCTCGGACTCGACCTGCGCGTTGGTGCCGACGACGACGATCGCGACGTCCGCGCCGGTCGCCGCCTCGACGGCCTCGTCCAGCAGGCGCTCGGGCTCCGACTCGTCGGCCTCGAGGCCCACCGTGATGCCGAGGATGCCCGCGAGGCCGCCCGGCATGCTCGTGAGCTCGAACTCGATCCGGAGGTCCACGGGCGTGCCCGCCGTCGCCGGGAGCGGCGCGGAGATCGAGGGCGGGGACATGAGGCTCGCCCCGAGGTCCATGCCCACGGGCGCGGCGCCGTCCTCGCGGAGGAGCGAGCCGTCGGCGTAGACGCGGCCGCGGCCGGTGGCGCTGAAGCCGACGAGCACCTCGCCGGTGGCCGACGGGGTCCAGCGCGTGGTGATCTCGATGACGGCCGCCGTGCCCGTGGGCGCGTCGCCGCCGAAGTACATGAGCGTGGTCGCGCGGCGGTCCTCGGCGAACATCTCCCGGCCGTCGGCGTCGAGGAAGCGCACGAGGGCGCCGGGCTCGCCCGTGCGCGGGTTGACGATCTCCGCGAGCGGCAGCTCCTGGATCCCCTTCTGCACGACCGCGCCGCGCGCGTACCGCACCTCGACGCCGTCGCCGAGCGCATCGCGGATCCCGTCGAGCGGCGTCACCACGCGCTCCGGGATGACGGTCGCGCTGCCGCCGCCCTGCGTGCGCGCCTCGACGGCGTTGTGGCCGATGACGGCGACGGTGCGGAGCGCGGACGCGTCCAGCGGCAGGGCGGCGTCCTCGTTGCGGACGAGCACCGTGCCTGCCGCCTCCGCCGCGCGCGCGAACGCGACGCCGTCCTCCACCTCGACGGGCGCGGGCACGACGGCGTCGAAGCCCTCGAGGGCGCCGACGCGGGCGGCGAGGCGCAGCAGGCGGACCACCTTGCGGTCGAGGTCGGCCTCGGGCACGCGGCCGTCGCGCACGGCGTCGAGGAGGGCGTCGCCCCACGCGCCGACCGGGCCGGGCATCTCGAGGTCCTGGGACGCGCGCGCCGCGTCGACGCTGCGCACGCCCGTCCAGTCGCTGACGACCACGCCGTCGAAGCCCCACTCCGAGTTGAGCGGGGTCTCGAGCAGGTCGTTCTCCGTCGAGGTCGTGCCGTTGATGGAGTTGTAGGAGCTCATCACGAGCCACGCGCGCGACTCGACGACGGCCTTCTCGAACGCGGCGAGGTACAGCTCGCGCAGCGCCCGCTCGGACACGACGCTGTCGGCCGTGAAACGGTCGGTCTCGTACTCGTTGGCGACGTAGTGCTTGGGCGTCGCGCCTACGCCGTTCTCCTGGACGCCGCGCACGTAGGCGGCCGCGAGGTCGGCGGTGAGCAGCGGATCCTCGCTGAAGGCCTCGAAGTGCCGGCCGCCGTAGGGCGAGCGGTGCAGGTTGATGGTCGGGCCGAGCACGACGTCGACGCCCTTGCGGCGCGCCTCCACCGCGGAGGCGCGGCCGTAGCGCGCGGCGATCCCGGTGTCCCAGCTGGAGGACAGGGCGGACGCCGACGGCAGGTTGAGCGACGGGGAGCGCTCGTCCCAGACCTCGCCGCGCACGCCGCTGGGGCCGTCGGAGACGAGCATGCGGCGGAGGCCGATGCCCTCGACGGGCCAGGTGGTCCAGAAGTCGCGGCCGGTGATCAGCCGCACCTTCTGCTCGAGCGTGAGGCGGCCGGCCAGCTCCGCGAGGCGGGCGCCGTCGGGGTCGAGCGCGGTGGGGGCGGGCGGGGTGGTGTCGTGCGGGTCCATGGGTGCTCCTCGGGTGACGTCGGCGTCCGGTCGATCCTGCTCGCGTCCGGCGGTCACCGGACGCCCTTCACGCGGAAGGCCGCCGCCGCGCCGAGGACGCCGGCCGCGGCGCCGGCGAGGAAGAGGCCGGGGTAGCCGGCCACGGCCACCACGCCGCTCGCGGCGGTGGGCACGAGCGACTGCGGCAGCGCCTGCGCGATGTTGACGACGCCCAGGTCCTTGCCGTTGTCCTGGTCGCTCGGCAGCACGTCGGTGATGAGCGCGAGGTCGACCGCGTAGAACGAGCCGATGCCCGCGCCGATGACGAGCTGCGCGGCGTAGACGACGGCGAGGCTGGGCGCGAGGGCGAGGATCACGAGCCCCACGACGGCGACGAGCGCCGCCGCGGCCACGAAGACCTTGCGGCGGCCGAGCCGGTCGCTCAGCCAGCCGGCCACGAAGGTCGTGGCGACGACGCCGATCACGTTGAAGAGCGTCGAGACGAACACGGCGTTCGCGACGTCGGCCTGCGCGACCCCCAGATCGTCGATGAGGTAGAAGGCGAGGTAGTTCGTGGCGGTCACGGCGCTGGCCGTGAGGAGGAAGCGCATGAGCCAGGCCCAGCCGAAGTCGGGGTTCCTGCGCGGGTCGAACACGAAGGACCCGAGGACCTCCCTCACGCCGAGGCGGGACGTGGGGCGCTCGGTGAGCACGCGGTCGCGGAAGACGAGCGCGAAGACGACGACCACGGCGACGCCGATCGCGCCCGGCACGAGCACCTGCTGCGTCGTGGTCGTGAACAGCTGCACGATGAAGGTGCCGACCACGAGCGACCCGTTCTGCGCGACGCCGATGGCGGCGGCCACCCGGCCGCGGTGGCGCGGGCGGGCGGAGTCGGCCATGACGGCGATGAGGGCGGCGATGGCGGCGTTGAAGCAGCCCTGCACGAGCATCCAGGCGCCCACGAGCGCGAGCACGGTGGTCGCCTGGGTGAGCAGGAAGAGCGCGCCGTAGCCGAGCACGACGCCGCCGATGATCCACGGGCGGCGCATGCCGAAGCGGCCGGGCGTGCGGTCGGAGAGGCGGCCGGCGAGCGGGTTCACGACGAGCGCGACGAGCGCGCCGAGGCCGAGGACGAGGCTCAGGGTGCCGGCCGTGCTCCCGGGCGCGATCTCCGCGACCTTGAGCGCGAGCGACACGATGATCGGCGGCAGCAGGGCGACGAAGAGGCCGAGGAGGGCGATGGGCATCCCGATCTCGGCGCGGCGCGACCCGGGGGGACGGGCGCCGTCCGGGTCTCCTGCGCGGGCGCGCGACGCGCCCCCGGTCTGCCGGTCTCGGACTGCGTCGGCCACGGTGCCTCCAAGTTCCCGTCCGCCCTCGTCGGCGGAACGGCACGACGGTAGCACGCGAAACCGACCCGCGGTAGGTATTGGGTGCCCCCATCGATCGCTAGGGTCGATCCATGGCAGTCGACGAGGGGCCCCGCCGCTACGCCAAGGGCGCGGCCCGGCGCCGCGAGATCCTCGAGGCGGCGCTCGCCCTCATCGCCGAGCGCGGCTACTCGGCGTCGTCCCTGCAGGAGATCGCCGACGCCGTCGGCATCAGCAAGGCCGGCGTCCTGCACTACTTCGACTCGCGCGAGGCGCTCATCGCCGCCGTGCTCGAGGAGCGCGACGCCCACTCCGCGGCCGACTACCTCGAGACGCTGCCCGACGGAGATCCCGGGGACATGGTGGGCATGCTCCTCCGCGCGAGCTCGCGGAACGCCGACACGCCCGGCCTCGTCGCGCTGTACTCGCGCGTCGTCGTCGACGCCGCCGGCGTCGAGCACCCGGCGCACGCGTACATCGCGGGCCGGTACGCGCGCGTCGTGGGCGCGGTGGCCGACCAGGTGCGCGCCCTCGGCGTCGAGCTCCCCGCCGGCCTCGACCCCGACTCCTTCGCGCGCGTCGCGGTCGCCGTCAGCGACGGCCTCCAGCTCCAGTGGAGCTACCGGCCCGAGGCCGACATGCGGGACGCGCTCGAGCGGGCGATCCGCGCGCTCAGCGGCGGCGCGCTCCCGCTGCCGCCCGCGGAGCCCGCGGCGGCGACCGCCTGAGCGACGGCCTCCGCCTCAGAGCCGCCCGGTGGCCTTCAGCCGGATGTAGCGGTCGGCCAACGTGGGCGGCAGGTCGGCCGGCGCGCCCGTGACGACGTCCGCACCGAGCCGGCGCGCCGCGGCCTCCACGCGCGCGACGTCGAGCAGCGCGCGCTCCGCGGCGGCGGCGCGGTAGACGGCGGCGCGGCCGGAGCGGTCGGCGGCGCGCTCGGCGAGGCCGGGATCCACGACCGCGGCCACCAGCACGTGGTGCGTCCGCGTCAGCTGCGGCAGCACCTGCAGCAGGGCGCGCGCGCTGCCGGGGGAGTCGATGGCGGTGAGCAGCACCACGAGCGAGCGCTGCGACACGATGCGGCGCACGAGCGCGGGCACGGCCGTCCAGTCGGTCTCGAGGAGCTCCGGGTCCACGGGCGCGAGCGCGTCGACCATGCGGGAGACGACGTCGCCGCCGGATCCGGCCCGCACGCGCGCGCGGACGCGGCGGTCGTGGGCCACGAGGTCGACGCGATCGCCCGCGCGCGTCGCGAGCGCCGCGAGCAGCAGCGACGCCTCGAACGCGGTGTCGAGCCGGCTCTCGTCGCGGATCCGGCCCGCGGCCGTGCGCCCGGTGTCGAGCACGAGCACCACGCGCCGGTCGCGCTCGGGCCGCCAGGTGCGGACGACCACGTCCTGCCGCCGGGCGGTCGCGCGCCAGTCGATGGAGCGGACGTCGTCGCCGCGGACGTAGTCGCGCAGGCTGTCGAACTCGGTGCCCTGCCCGCGCACCATGAGCGCGGTCCGGCCGTCGAGCTCGCGCAGGCGGGCGAGCCGCGAGGGCAGGTGGCGACGCGACCGGAACGGCGGCAGGACCCGGACGGCGCCCGGGGAGAGGAGCGTGGCCTGGCGCGCGGCGAGGCCGAGCGGTCCGTGCGCGCGGATGGTCACGCGCTCGGTGCGGCGCTCGCCGCGGCGCGTCGGGGTGAGCGTCAGGCGGATCGCGCGGCGCTCGCCGGCGGGGATCCGCACCCGGTCGCGCGTGGAGGAGGCGCCCGCGGACGGCTGCCAGGCGTCGCGCACCACGCCGCGCAGGGTCCGGGATCCGCGGTTCGTCACGAGCAGCACGCTCTCGCCGGTCTCGTCGAGGCGGATCCGCGCGGGCAGGACCCGCTCGAGCGCCACCGCGCGCGGGCTCGCGGCGACAGCCAGGTCGAGCCCCACGAGCAGGGCGACCAGGAGGATCCACCCCGCGAGGAGCGCGTAGGCCGCGTCCGACCCGTCGCCGAGCGCGACGAGCGGCGCGATCCCCAGGAGGAGGAGCGCGACCGTGCGTCCGGTGAGGGCCATCTAGCGGCGCGCCACTAGATCGGCACCTGCACCTGCGCCATGACCCCGCGGAGCACGGCGTCGACGGACACGCCCTCGAGCTCCGCCTCGGGCCGCAGCGCGATGCGGTGGCGGAGCACGGGCAGCACCATCTCCTGCACGTGGTCGGGGGTCACGGCGTCGAGGCCGCTCAGCCACGCCCACGCGCGGCTCGCGGCCAGGAGGCTCGTGGATCCGCGCGGCGACACCCCGAGCTGCACCGACGGCGAGCGCCGGGTCGCCCTGGCCAGGTCGACCATGTACGCGAGCACGTCGGCGCCGACGCGCACCTCGCGCACCGCGGCCTGCGCCCGGCGGAGCCCGTCGGCGTCGAGCACGGGACGCACGCCCGCCGCGTGGAGGTCGCGCGGGTCGAAGCCCGTGGAGTGCCGGCGCAGCACCTCCACCTCGGCCGCGCGCTCCGGGAGGTCGAGCACGAGCTTCAGCAGGAAGCGGTCGAGCTGCGCCTCGGGCAGCGTGTACGTGCCCTCGTACTCGACGGGGTTCTGCGTGGCCGCGACGAGGAACGGGTCGGGCAGCGCATGGCTCTCGCCGTCGACCGTGACCTGCCGCTCCTCCATCGCCTCGAGCAGCGCCGACTGCGTCTTGGGCGGCGTGCGGTTGATCTCGTCGGCCAGCAGGATGCTCGTGAACACCGGACCGCGACGGAACGAGAACGCGCCCTCGCGGGAGTCGTAGACGAGGGATCCGGTGATGTCGCCCGGCATGAGGTCGGGCGTGAACTGCACGCGCGCGGTGTCGAGGCGGAGGGCCTCGCTGAGCGCGCGGACCAGCAGCGTCTTCGCGACGCCGGGCACGCCCTCGAGGAGGACGTGGCCGCGCGCGAGGAGGGCGATGATCATGCCGGTCACGGCGCCGTCCTGGCCGACGACGGCCTTCCCGACCTCGGTCCGGACGGCGAGCAGGCTGGTGCGGAGGTCGTCGGTCATGGATCCATTCTCCTGGAGCGGTCGGCGGGGTCTGCGGGGTCTCGGGGGTCGGCGGCGCGGGCGACGCGGCGCTCGAGGGCGGCGAGGCGCCCGGCGAGGTCGACGAGGTCGCGGTCGGTGCGGGGGGCGTCGTCGAGGAGCAGGGCGCGGATCCCGGCGGGGTCCTCGCGGAGGACGGCGGCGGACGCGGCCACCACGTCGTCGACGGACGCGAGGCGGCCGAGCGCGAGCGCCGTCGCGATCCGGTCGACCGTGCCCACGCGCAGCGCGTCGAGGGCGTGGCCGCGCGCATCCGCCCGCTGGTAGAGCCGCGCGCGGCCCTCCGCGGTCTCGTCGGCGCGCACCACGACGGGCAGCCGCTCCACCACGAGCGGGCCGAACCGGCGGCCGCGCCACACGGCCGCGGCGAGGGCGGCGGCGCCCAGCAGCAGGATCGCCGGGGTCACCCATCCGGGCGTGAGCTCGCCGAGCGTGGGCGGCGCGTCGGCCGCGGCGTCGTCGGGCGACGGCGTGTACCAGACGAGGCGCGGCCGCTCGCCGAGCACGCCCAGGGCGAGGGCGGCGGATCCCTGCTCGGCGATGCGGTCGTTGGTGAGGATCGGATCCGCGCCGAGCACGGTCACGGTGCCGCCTGCCGCGAGCGTCGCCGGCACCTGGAGGAGCGCGAACGCGTCGCCCGTGTCGTCCGGGAAGCACGTGACCGCGTCCGCCGCGTCGTCGCCGAGGTAGCGGAAGACGGGAGCGTCGTCGGGCACGGAGCCGGCGGCCCGCGCGGCCGGCAGCGCGCACGCGGCGTCGAGCGCCCGGTCGGCGGACTCGGCCGCGCCGCCCGCCGCCACGTCGGGCGCGATGGCCTGCAGGGTGCGGAAGTCGGGGGCCAGCAGCACCGTCCGGGTGGAGAGGCGGCCGACCTCGGCCAGCCGCTCGTCGTCGAGGCGGTCGGAGGTCGCGCCGAGCACGAGCGTCGCGTCGTCGCCGTCCCCGACGGCGGCCCGGGCCGCGGCGAGCGTCGTCGCGAGCGTGACCTCGACGCCCTGCGCTTGGAGGACCCGGGCGAGCGCCTGCGTGCCGCCGGGCGCCGGGTTGTCGGGCGCGAGCGCGTCGCCCTGCCGGGCGGCGCCGGAGACCGCGAGCGAGGCCAGCGCGACGATCACGGCGAGGGCGGCCAGCGCGATCCACGTGCCGGCCCGGCGGAGCGCCTCCCGCGGCGTCCGGGTCTCGGGCGTCGCGAGGCCGGCGGCGGGCGCCTGCGCGGGCGCGCTCACCGGATGCCCGCGCCCATGGGCTCGTGCAGCACGGGAACGGCCGTGCGGAGGTCGCGGTCGAGCGCGGAGAGCCGATCGAGCATCCCCTCGGTGCCGGGCCGGCCGAGGTAGCGGACGGCGTCGAAGTCGTCGGCGGCCACGAGGAGGCGGGAGGCGTGAGCCGGATGCGCGGATCCCGCGCGCCGGGCGAACCCGCGGGCGGTGGTGCCCGGATCCACGGCCACGATCGTGCGCTCGGCCTGCTCCCTGGCGATGGCCCGGAAGAGGTCGGACGCGGCCGCCGCGAGGTCGCCCGCGCGCCGTGACGCCTCGGCCGCCCGGCGCAGCTCCTCGGCCGATCGCCGGTCGTCGGAGCCGAAGAGCCCGTCGCCGCGCGCGGCCGCCCGCCTCCTGTCCCGCCGCGGCGCCCCGAAGACGAGGAAGGCCACCACGACGACCGCGAGCGCGAGCACCGCGATCACCACGGGCGCGAGGTCGGCGAGTCCGCCGCCCGCCCCGCCGAGCAGCCGGGCGATCCAGTCGCCCACGGCCTGCGCGGCGAGGTCCAGCGCGTTCGGCCGGGCCGCCTCGTACTCCGGCTTCGCGAGCTCGTCGACGAGGAGGCGGCGCGCGTCGTCGGCGTCCGGGTCGAGCGGCACGTCGGCGGCGCGCGCGACCACGTGGGCGACCGCGGTGAGGAGGGGGGAGGCGATCACGCGCGTCCCGGGCCCGCGGCGCCCGCGGGCGCCGCGGGGGCCGCGTACGGGTCGCGCGCATCCGGCCCCGTGGCCGACGCGGCGCCCGCCGCACGCTCCTCGGCGAAGCGCGCGAGCTCGAGGTCGAGCCCCTCGCGCCGCATCCGGAGGTCGATGTAGAGGATGGCCGCGTTCGCGGACGTCACGACCGCGCCGATGCTCCCCACCACCACGCTCACCACGAGCGTCACCAGCTGGGCGCCGATGTAGAAGACGACGGATGCGTCGAACGTCTGGAAGTCGAGCTCGCCGTTCGGGAAGAGCACCGTCTGCAGGATTGAGGTGAGCAGCGTCAGCGGCACCGTCACCACGTTGGCGGCCGTGGACACGATCACCGTGGTGAGCAGCAGGATCCCGAGCACCCGCCAGAACGAGCCGAGGGTGAGCGACCACGACCGCCGGGCCGCCGCCAGCGGCCGGAGCCGCTCGATGACGATGGCGCTCGGCACCAGGGCGAGGCGCGTCGAGACCCAGGCGGAGAGGACCACGAGGCCCATGACGCCGAGCACGCCCACGAGGATCCCCGCGACGATGCCGGCGCCCCCGGCGAGCACCAGCAGCACCACGATGCCGACGAGCGCGCCGAACACGAGCGTCCACGCCGCCGTGAGGGAGAGGCTCCAGAGCACGAGCGGCACGATCCGCGGGCGGGCCAGGCGCCACAGCGCCCGCATGCGCAGGCGCTCGCCGAGCGTGCCGCGCGCGACCTCGCTCGCGACGACGCCCTGGAGGAACGCGGACGCGACGATCGACAGCACGATCGTGACGAGGGCGGCGACCACGACCGCCGCCACGCCGCCGGCGATGAGCGGACCCTGGTCCGCCTCGCGCGCCGAGAGGACGCGTGTCACGACGAAGCCGGTCACGCCGCCGACGATCACGAGGGTGATCACGCCGACCAGCCCCTGGATCAGGAGGGCGCTGCCGACCGTGGCGCCGGGGTTCCGACGCAGCGTCTGGAACGAGCCCGCGAGGATCGCGCCGAGGCCCATCGGCCGCAGCGGCAGCAGGCCGGGCTTCGGCGGCGGGGTCCAGCCGGGCGCGGCGCCCCAGCCGGGCGGCGGCGGGGAGGCCGCGACGGGCGGGGGACCGTACGCCAGAGCGCCGGGCGTCCCGGCCGCCGGCGGGGCCGCGCGCCCCGCGTGGCCCTGCTCGCGATCCGGATCCGGGGACCCTCCCCGACCGGACGGTGCGCCGCCGGGGGCCTGCCAGCTCTGGTCATCGGTCACGTCCGCCAGCCTCCCACAGGGCGCGCGCGATGTCCCGCGCCGGGTCGCCCGCCGATGCCCGGGATCCACCGGCTACCCTGGGGGTTCCGAGGACAGGGAACACGGTCAGATGACAGCACGGATCCTGGTGGTCGACGACGACACCGCGCTCGCCGAGATGATCGGCATCGTCCTGCGCACCGAGGGCTTCGAGCCCTCCTTCTGCGGGGACGGAGGCCAGGCGCTCGCCGCGTTCCACGAGGCGAAGCCGGACCTGGTGCTCCTCGACCTCATGCTCCCGGGGCTCGACGGCATCCAGGTGTGCGACCTCATCCGCGCCGAGTCGGGCATCCCCATCATCATGCTCACGGCGAAGTCCGACACGGCCGACGTCGTGAAGGGCCTCGAGTCCGGCGCGGACGACTACATCGTCAAGCCCTTCAACCCCAAGGAGCTGGTCGCCCGCATCCGCACGCGCCTGCGCCCCGCGGCCGCCGCGTCGCCCGGGCTCCTCCAGGTCGGCGACCTCGTGGTCGACGTCGAGGGCCACGAGGTGCGCCGCGGCGAGGAGCGGATCAACCTCACGCCACTCGAGTTCGACCTCCTGCACGCGCTCGCCAGCCGCCCGCAGCAGGTCTTCACGCGCGAGATGCTCCTCGAGCAGGTCTGGGGCTACCAGTACAAGGCCGACACGCGCCTCGTCAACGTCCACGTGCAGCGCCTGCGCGCGAAGGTCGAGGACGACCCGGACAACCCGCGCATCGTCATGACCGTCCGGGGCGTCGGCTACCGCGCGGGGGCAGCGGCCTAGCCCCGTGCGCCCGCTGCCCGTGTGGCTCGTCGACTGGAGGTCGTGGCCGCGCCGCCTCACCCGGATCTGGTCGGTGTCCCTCCAGTTCCGCACCGTCCTCATCACGGTCGCGCTCTCCGGCATCACCGTCCTGCTCATCGGCGTGCTCATGACCCAGAGCATCTCGAGCGACCTCTTCCGCCAGCGGCTCGACACCGTGCTGCAGCAGTCGAACAGCGCCACCAGCCGGATGCAGGAGCAGTTCACCTCCTCGGACGCCTCGGACCAGACCGAGCTCGAGCAGCTCCGCACGCAGGTCTTCGACGAGCTGCGCGGGAGCGCCATCAACCTCTCCGACTTCGCCTTCCGCCGCACGCCCGGCACGGAGGCGCGCAACGTGCTGCAGAACGCGTCCACCGCCGACTACGTCGACAGCCTCCTGAGCGCGGACCTCCGCCGCGCGGTCGGCGCGGGAACGGGCACGCAGCAGTGGCAGTCGGTGGCGATCCCGGTGGGCGACCAGGGGGCCACGAGCCCCGGCATCGTCGTCGGCTCGAGCATCGACATCCCGTCGGCGGGCCGCTACGAGCTGTACCTCGTCTACGACCTGGGCGACATCCAGCAGACCCTCGACTTCGTCGCCGGGACGATCCTCCTCGCGTTCCTCTTCCTCATCGTGCTCATCGGGGCCATCGCGTGGCTCGTGGTGCGCCTGGTGGTGGCGCCCATCCGCGTCGCCGCCGACACCAGCCAGAAGCTCGCGGCGGGGCAGCTCGAGGAGCGCCTGCCGGTGAAGGGCGAGGACGTGATCGCGACCCTCGCCCGGTCGTTCAACGGCATGGCCGACTCGCTGCAGTCGCAGATCACGCAGCTCGCCGACCTCTCGCAGCTGCAGCAGCGCTTCGTCTCCGACGTCTCGCACGAGCTGCGCACCCCGCTCACCACGATCCGGCTCGCGGGCGGCGTGCTCTACGACCTCCGCGAGGACTTCAGCCCGCCTGCCGCCCGCAGCGCCGAGCTGCTGCACACGCAGGTGGAGCGGTTCGAGACGCTGCTCGCCGACCTGCTGGAGATCAGCCGGTTCGACGCGGGCGCGGTGGACCTCGTGACCGAGCCGACCAACCTCGTGCGGCTCGTCGAGGACTCCATCGAGGAGTTCGAGGGCCTCGCCGCCCAGAAGGGCTCGGAGCTCAAGCTCGTCGCCCCCGGCGGCTACTTCGACGCCGAGATGGACGCGCGCCGGGTGCGCCGCATCGTCACGAACCTCGTCGGCAACGCGGTCGACCACGGCGAGGGGCGGCCCATCGTCATCACCGTCGACAGCGACAGGGACGCCGTCGCGCTCGCCGTCCGCGACTACGGCGTCGGCATGACGCACGAGGAGATGGGCCACGTCTTCGACCGGTTCTGGCGCGCGGATCCGTCGCGCCAGCGCACCACGGGCGGCACGGGCCTCGGCCTCGCCATCTCGCTGGAGGACACGAACCTGCACCACGGCTGGCTGCAGCTGTGGTCGCGGCCCGGCGAGGGATCCTGCTTCCGCCTGACCCTGCCCCGGCGCCCCGACGTCCCCCTCGAGGGCTCGCCCGTCGCGCTGCCGCCCGACGACCCCGCGGACGACCGCGCCGACGAGGAGGACGCCCGTGTCCCCAGCACCTGATCCCCGTCCGCGCCGCTCCGCGCGCCGCTCCGCCCGCGCGGCCGCCGTCGCGCTGGTCGCCGCGTGCGCCGTCCTCCTCTCCGGCTGCGTCTCGATCCCGTCCGGCGGCCCCGTCTCCGCGGGCGATCCCGCCGCCGTCACGGACGAGTCCGGCGTCAGCTACCAGCCCGACGGCCCGCAGGCGGGCGACGGCCCGGATGACGTCATCGCCGGGTTCGTCGACGCCGCCACGAGCTCCGCCGACCAGTACGGCGTCGCGCGCCAGTTCCTCTCCTCCGACTTCGCGTCGCGCTGGGACCCGTTCGCGAGCGTCGTCGTCTGGGAGGGCCAGGCCGGCACGTCGGAGGAGGTCGACGGCACCTACAGCTACTCCGTCACGACCATCGCGACGGTCGACGGGCAGGGCCACTACCGCGAGGTCGGCAGCGACCAGGAGACCCGCCTGTCCTTCCAGCTCGTGCAGGAGCGCGGCGAGTGGCGCATCGCGAAGGCGCCCGACGGCATCGCGCTGCGCTCCACGTACTTCCGCGAGATCTTCAGCGCGCACGCCCTCTACTTCTTCGATCCCACGTTCTCCTTCCTCGTGCCGGATCTGAGGTTCTTCGTCACGCGCGCGTCCCAGAGCGTGAGCACGCGCATCGTCAAGTCGCTCCTCCAGGGACCGTCGCCGTGGCTGTCCCAGCCCGCGGTCGTCACGGCCTTCCCCGAGGGGACCCGGCTGGCGTCCTCGTCCGTCACGACGGTGGGCGGCACGCCGCAGGTGGACCTGTCGACGGAGGCGCGAGCGGCGGACTCCGCCACGCAGCAGCGGATGAAGCTGCAGCTGCGGCAGAGCCTGTCCAACATCCCGTCCGTGCTCGACGTGCAGATGCTCGTCGACGGCACGCCCCTCACCGTGCCGGACCTCGGCGGCCGCGGCCCGGTCAAGGACCCGCAGGCCGAGTCGCGTCCGCTGGTCCTCGCGCAGGGCCAGTTCGGCTACCTCGGCGGGGGAGAGGTCGCGCCGCTCGGCACGCTGGGCACGCGCGTCACGGTCCTCTCGGCCGATGCCGCGACGCTCAGCGCGGACGGCCAGCAGGCGGCGGTGCGGAACGCGTCCGGCGTCTGGTCGGTCGGCGACGGCGACCGCGACGCGGTGCTCCTCGACACTCGGCCCGGGCTCGTCGCGCCGTCCCTCGACTCCCAGGGCTACGTCTGGTCCACGCCCGCCTCGGATCCCCGCGGGCTCGTCGCGTGGGGCCCCGACGGCGTCGGCCACCCCGTCGCCGTGAGCTGGACCGCCACCGGACGCGTCGTCTCCCTCGAGGTCGCGCGCGACGGCGCCCGCGTCCTCGTCCAGCTCGAGACGGGCGCGGGTCCGCAGCTGCTCGTGGCGTCGATCGTGCGCGACGGCGGGGTCCCGACCTCCCTCACGACTGCCCCGCTGGAGCTCCTGGCATCGCCCGGCACGCCGCTGGACGCGACATGGGTCGACGAGCTCGACGTGGCCACCCTGACGCTCGCGCCCGACGGCGAGCGCCAGGTCGAGCTGCACCAGGTGGGCGGTCCGTCGAAGGACATGGGGTCGGCGGCCGACGGCGTGTCCATCACCGGCGCCAACGACGAGAGCGGACTGCGGGTCCTGACGAGCGCGGGCGCCCTGCTCACGCCGCGGGGCAGCACCTGGCAGCAGACGGCCACCGGCGTCTCCTTCGTGGCGACCAAGCGCTGACGTCCTCCACGGATCCGTCCCCCGCGCCGGCCGGCGGTCGGGCGCGTGCCACCCTGCGCGCGTGATCCCCGTGCCCGGGCAGCCCGCCCCCTCCCCGTCCGCCCGCCTGCCGTCGTCCGGCCGGGCGTCCGCGTTCCACTCCGCCCTGCTCGACGCCCTCGCGGTCGTCGCCCCGGTGGCCTGCGCCGGATGCGGGGCCCCCGACCGCGCCGTGTGCCCGGCCTGCCGGGCCGCCCTCCCGTGCCCGCCCGTCGTGCGGGCGCTCGCGCTGCCCGCCGTCCCCTCGCCCCGCGGTCGCATCCCGGCCCGCGTCGTCCCGGTCGGCTGCGGGAGCGCGTACGCCCCGCCCTGGCCGGCGCTCCTGTCCGGCTTCAAGGAGGACGGCCGCACGGACGCCGCGCGGGCGATCGCGGCCACCCTGGTCGGCGCGGTCCGCGCGGCCGTCGCGGCCGCCGGGCGCGGGGCCGACTCGGCCGACCCGGCCGACGCCCCCGCGCGGCCCCTCGACGTGATCCCCGTCCCCTCGCCGCCCGCCCCTCTCCGCCGGCGCGGCTACGCGCCCGTCGAGGTCCTGCTCGCCCGTGCCGGCATGGTCCCGCTCCGGACGCCGGGCGCGCCCGGGCTGCGGCGCCACCCGCTCCGCTTCACCCGCCGGCCCGCCGACCAGGCCGGCCTCGGGGTGGCGGCGCGCGCGGCCAACGTCGACGGCTGCCTCGCAGCGCGCATCGACCTCACCGGCCGACGGATCCTCGTGGTCGACGACGTGCTCACCACCGGGGCCACCCTCCGCGAGACCTGCCGCGCCGTCCGCGCCGCGGGAGGCGAGGTCGTCGCGTGCGCGGTCCTCACCGCCGTCCCCGCCCGGTCGAGCGGCGGAGGGCCGCGCATCCGCTGACCGACCCGTCGCTCCCTGTGCATGTCCGATGCGCTCGCGGTCCACCTGCCGGATGCCTCGCGCCGGCAGGAGCCCGAGGTCTAGGCTCGCCCGAAAGGCGTGAAAGTGATCGCCCTCTTCCAGCGGGCGACGCGTCATGATCTGGAGGTACGTCATGGACATCAACATCACCGGCCGCAACGCGGAGATCACGGACCGATTCCGCGTCTACGCCACCGAGAAGGCCGACAAGATCGTCCAGCTCGCCGAGAAGTCCATCTCTCTCGACATCAAGGTCTCGCGCCACAGCGAGAAGTCCGGCGGATCCGCCGGGGACGACCGCGTGGAGATCACGCTCGTGGGCCCCGGCCCCGTCATCCGCGCCGAGAGCAGCGCCGCCGACAAGTTCGCGGCCTTCGACCTCGCCCTCGGTCGCATGCTCGAACGGCTGCGCCGCGCCAAGGACAAGAAGAAGATCCACCGCGGCAACCACCGACCCGTGTCGCTGCAGGAGGCCGCCACCGGGGGGTTCGCGCAGATCGACCTCGACCCGGCCGACGCCGAGCTCATCGAGCGCGTCAACGGGAAGAGCGTCGCCCCCGTCGACCAGCCCGTCGACGAGGACGACTACTGCCCCGTGGTCATCCGCACCAAGGTCTTCCCGTCGCAGTCCATGACGGTCGACCAGGCCCTCGAGCACATGGAGCTCGTCGGCCACGACTTCTTCCTCTTCATCGACGCGGAGACCGACCGCCCGAGCGTCGTCTACCGCCGCAAGGGCTGGGACTACGGCGTCATCGGGCTGGCCGACGGCGAGCAGGAGCTCGCCGGGGCGGGCGCCGGATCCCGGTCGCTCCGCCGCTGACCTGCACCCACCCGACGAGGCCCCGCGCGCTCCGGCGCGCGGGGCCTCGCGCGTGGGGCCGGGCACCGGGTCAGGTCGCTCCCGGCAAGGGCGCCGGACGAGCCGGTACTATGGCGAAGCTCGACGGCGGCGACATCCGCGCGCCGTCACGGCGGTCGTCGTCATCCGGCGCCCGTCCATCTACGCAGGGAGACACCGATGGCCTCAGTACTCGAGAAGGTCCTTCGCGTCGGCGAGGGGCGCACGCTCCGCAAGCTGCAGAACTACGCGAAGGCCGTGAACCAGCTCGAGGAGGACTTCACGCACCTCACGGACGAGGAGCTGAAGAACGAGACCGTCGAGCTGCGCGAGCGCCACGCCAACGGCGAGTCCCTCGACGACCTCCTCCCCGAGGCCTTCGCCGCCGTCCGAGAGGCCTCCCGCCGCACGCTCGGCCTCCGCCACTTCGACGTCCAGATCATGGGCGGCGCGGCTCTCCATCTGGGCAACATCGCCGAGATGAAGACGGGCGAGGGCAAGACCCTCGTCGCCACGCTGCCCGCGTACCTCAACGCCATCGCCTCGCGCGGCGTCCACGTCATCACGGTCAACGACTACCTCGCGAGCTACCAGAGCGAGCTCATGGGCCGCGTGTTCCGCGCCCTCGGCATGACCACCGGCGTGATCCTCGCGGGTCAGACCCCGCAGGAGCGCCGCGAGCAGTACGCCGCCGACATCACCTACGGCACGAACAACGAGTTCGGCTTCGACTACCTGCGCGACAACATGGCGTGGCAGGCCTCCGACATGGTCCAGCGCGGCCACTTCTTCGCCGTGGTCGACGAGGTCGACTCGATCCTCATCGACGAGGCCCGCACGCCGCTCATCATCTCCGGCCCGTCCGCGGGCGACGCGAACCGCTGGTTCACGGAGTTCGCGAACGTGGCCAAGCGCCTCGTGCCCGAGGTCGACTACGAGGTCGACGAGAAGAAGCGCACGGTCGGCGTCCTCGAGACCGGCATCGAGAAGGTCGAGGACCACCTCGGCATCGACAACCTCTACGAGTCGGCGAACACGCCGCTCATCTCGTTCCTCAACAACTCGATCAAGGCCAAGGCCCTGTTCAAGAAGGACAAGGACTACGTCGTCATGAACGGCGAGGTGCTCATCGTCGACGAGCACACCGGACGCATCCTCATGGGCCGCCGCTACAACGAGGGCATCCACCAGGCCATCGAGGCCAAGGAGGGCGTCGCGGTCAAGGCCGAGAACCAGACCCTCGCCACCGTCACGCTGCAGAACTACTTCCGCCTCTACAAGAAGCTCTCGGGCATGACGGGAACGGCCGAGACCGAGGCCGCCGAGTTCATGAGCACCTACAAGCTCGGCGTCGTCCCCATCCCCACGAACCGGCCCATGCAGCGCAAGGACCAGTCCGACCTCATCTACAAGAACGAGAAGGCGAAGTTCGAGCAGGTCGTCGAGGACATCGCGGAGCGCCACGCGGCCGGCCAGCCCGTCCTCGTCGGCACCACGAGCGTCGAGAAGAGCGAGTACCTCTCCAAGCTCCTCGCGAAGAAGGGCGTCCGCCACGAGGTCCTGAACGCGAAGAACCACGCACGCGAGGCCGCCATCGTCGCGCAGGCCGGCCGCCTGGGATCCGTCACGGTCGCCACCAACATGGCCGGCCGCGGCACCGACATCATGCTCGGCGGCAACGCGGAGTTCCTCGCGGTCGCCGCGATGAACGCCCGCGGGCTGAGCCCCGTCGAGACCCCCGAGCAGTACGAGACCGAGTGGGACGACGTGTTCGCCGAGGTCAAGGGCGAGGTCGACGAGGAGGCGGCGAAGGTCATCGAGGCCGGAGGCCTCTACGTCCTCGGCACCGAGCGCCACGAGTCGCGGCGCATCGACAACCAGCTCCGCGGTCGATCCGGCCGTCAGGGCGACCCCGGCGAGAGCCGCTTCTACCTGTCGCTCACCGACGACCTCATGCGCCTGTTCAACAACGGCGCCGCCGCCAGCCTCATGGGGCGCGACAGCGTGCCGGACGACGTGGCCATCGAGTCCAAGGTCGTCAGCCGCGCCATCCGCAGCGCGCAGGGCCAGGTCGAGGCGCGCAACGCCGAGATCCGCAAGAACGTGCTCAAGTACGACGACGTCCTGAACCGCCAGCGCGAGGCCATCTACGGCGATCGCCGCCACATCCTCGAGGGCGACGACCTCCAGGAGCGCTCGCAGCGCTTCCTGGAGGCCGTCATCGACGACGTGCTCGACTCGCACATCGGCGAGGGCAACGGCGACGACTGGGACTTCGACGCCCTGTGGACCGAGCTCAAGACGCTGTACCCGATCTCGATCACGATCGACGAGGTCATCACGGAGGCCGGGAGCAAGGGCCGCGTCAACCGCGACTTCGTCCGCCGCGAGATCCTCTCCGACGCGAAGCTCGCGTACTCGAAGCGCGAAGAGCAGCTCGGCGAGGCCGCGATGCGCGAGCTCGAGCGCCGCGTGGTCCTCTCGGTCATCGACCGCCGCTGGCGCGAGCACCTCTACGAGATGGACTACCTGAAGGACGGCATCGGCCTCCGTGCCATGGCCCAGCGCGATCCGCTGGTCGAGTACCAGAGGGAGGGCTTCGCGCTCTTCCAGCAGATGATGGGCGCCATCCGCGAGGAGACCGTCGGCTTCCTGTTCAACCTGGAGGTCGAGGTGCAGGCCCCGGCGGATGCCGAGTCCGTGGGTCCCCGCATCCAGGCGAAGGGCCTCGCCGCGAACCAGGCCACGGCGGACAAGCTCCGCTACACCGCTCCGACGGATGACGGCGGTGTCGAGGTCCGCAACCAGCGCGGCCAGATCGAGAAGGCCGCGACGGCGAAGGCGCAGAAGGACCAGCAGGCGGAGGACGCGGTCCTGGTCGGCGAGGAGGAGCCGGAGGCCCCGCAGGGCCCGCCCGCACGTGGCGCCTTCGGTCAGGCCACCGGTTCGCCGTCGTCCGCTCCGCAGAACCGCGAGGAGCGTCGGAAGGCCGACCGGCGCAAGTAGCTCCCGTCCGGGCCGACAGGGATCTGTCGGCCCGGGGCCGACCCCGAGGGTCGAGGTCACGACGAAGGGCGCACCTCCCGCAGGAGGTGCGCCCTTCGTCGTGCGACGGGTGGCTAGAGGACGTTGATGGCCGTCGCGCGCCAGCGTCGGTCGAGGCCCTCGAGCCGGATGGCGACCGCACGTGCTCGTGCGCGACCGTGCACCACGATGACCGCTTCGATGACGCCGTCTCGGGGGGAGAACGAGGTGACCGTGCCGATGGTGAACACCGGACGGGTCACCGACTGGCCTTTCGTGCGTCGGGCCCGCGCGCTGAGGACCACGCGCTTGAGGAGGTGGCGGTAGACGTCGTCGCTGACCCAGCGGGCGATCTGGTCGAGCTCACGCGCTCCGGCGAGGATCTCGATGACGCAGCGGGTGAGGTTCTCGAGCAGCGGACCCGACGGGGGGAGGTCCTGGCTGCTGCAGGGCTGGCGTCCGAAGAAGTCGTCGACGTCGAAGCGCTTGCGGACCGTGCCCCGGACGGTGGCGGTCGCCGCAGGAGCAGCCGCGGAGGACGAACCGACCGCCGCGCTCGTCGCCTGCGATGGTGCTGCTGTGTGCTTCCGATCACCGTGCCGACGGGGCGGGGTGCCTTCGGCATTCCCGGCGACGGTGCTCCGGCGGTCCGGGAGATCCTCCCGTGGCACTGCTTCACTCATGCGTCACTCCCATCCCGGTGCTCCCCCCCCGATCGGGGGGACCACGATGACTGGTCAACTGTGACAGTGCGAGAGGCTCTGCGCACGCTCAGCGCACAAGATGTGGAGAACTGAGAGCGGATCTCAAGGAAGGGACCCAAGGTGAGCCGGATGTGCCAGCCGTCCCCGCCGCCGCGCCGTGCCCTCCGAACGCCGGGAACCGGCGACCGATGAGGTGGGAGAACCTCTTCGACGACCTCGAGGGCCAGTGGGAGACGGCGCGGATCGCCGAAGAACGGGACCAGCGCGCCGAGGAGGAGCGCGTGCGCGTCGCGCGCACCGTCATGCGCGACCGCCTGAGGGCGCTCGCCTCGTCCGGCCATGCGCGGCCGCTTCGCCTGTCGCTGTCGGACGGCACGTGGATCGACCTCCGCGCCAAGGTGCTCGGACGGGATTGGCTGTCGGGGGAGCTCGCCGTCCCGGGCGATCCGTCGCCGCAGGAGGAGCGGGCGTGCATCCTGCCCCTCGCCTCCATCCACACGCTGGCCTTGGACCGTGAGCAGGTGCGGGCGAGCCTCGCGCCCGTCGCGGAGCTCCCGCCCGAGCGCGGCATCGTCGATCGGATCGGGTTGTCGTTCGTCCTCCGTGACCTCTGTCGGCGTCGTGCCCGTGTCGAGCTGCGGCTCCGTGACACCGTGGTCGGTGGCACGTTGGATCGCGTGGCGCGCGATCACGTCGACGTCGCGGTCCACGAGGCCGGCGCCCCTCGCCGTGAGTCGGCCGTCTCGGGGTATCGGTTGGTCCCCCTGGCAGCGATCGTCCTCGTCCGCGTCTGATCGTCCGCGTCACGGCAGCATGTGGACAACGCGCGACGCGGGCGAGCCTCGTCCCCGACATTGACCGGCATGCCTCCCACCCCTCGTCCCGCGCGTCCGGCGCGCCGTCCCGTCTGGTTGGATCCCCGCTTCGTCGTGGGGCTGGTGCTGGTCCTCGTGTCGACGGGAGGAGTGGTAGCGCTCCTGCGCTCCGCGGACTCCTCGGTGGTCGTCATGGCCGCGGGGTCCGCGCTCGACGCGGGGACGACGATCCACGCCTCCGACCTCGTGCCCGTGCGCGTCCGCATCGACGGTGCCGCCGACCTCTACGTCTCCCCGGAATCCGCGGACGGGCTCGTCGTCACGCGCTTCGTGGGCGCCGGCGAGCTCGTACCGCGGTCATCGCTCTCGTCGGCGGACGCGCGCACCACGGCATCCGTCGTCATCCCCACGTCCGCGGGCGCCGACCACCTCGTCGCAGCGGGCACGGTGGTGGACATCTGGGCGGCAGCGGCTAAGGGCTCCGGGACGAACGCCTACGACGCGCCACGCGTCATCGTCTCGGGGGCCACCGTCACGCAGGTCATCCGCCCCGAGGGCTTCGTCGCGGACCAGGACCACACGCAGGTGCAGCTGACCGTGCCGCGTGAGGACGTGGCGGCCGTCCTCTCCTCCACCGACGCGCGCGACCAGATGACGCTCGTGCCCGTCGGCGACGCGGGGGCCTGAGGGTGGCCACCCTCATCCTCGCCCTCCCGCCTCGCGTGGAGGACGCGCTCCTCCGCGACGTCGTCGAGGCCGGTCACACGGTCCTCGCGCGCGTCACGGGCGGGGCGGAGGTGATCTCCGCGGTCCGGGGGACGTCGATCGACCCCCTGCACCTGGTCATCTCTGCGTCTCCCGCGACCCTCGACCGGGACGTGCTCGCGGCACTCGACGAACGGGGCGCACGAGCGGTCGCCGTGGCGTCGAGCGAGGTCGATCGTCGCAATGCCCAGTCGCTCGGACACCACGAGGTCGTGGACGAGGGCGCCACCTGGCCCGAGATCGAGGAGCTGCTGCTCTCGGTCCGCCCGCTCGGGGCGGCCGGCGGCATGGCGGCGGGCGTCCGCCGTGCGGACGCCGTCGCGGCGCACCTGGAGATCGATGCGCCCGAGCCCCTCGGGTCGGGCGACGCACCCGACCGTGCCCGGATCGCCGACGCCGGGACCCGGCGGACCTCCCGCGGCTCCGACGTCCGCGCTGACCCGCTCGGCGGCAGGGAGGGATCGGTCAGCTCCTCGCCATCCGACGGCAGCCCGCGCGCGCGGTCGGCGAGGGACCGCCGAGCTCGGCCCCTGCGAGATCGTCTCGGGCTGGTGCGACGCCCGCGCGTGCCGGCTCCCGTGCTCCCGGAGGAGGAGCGGGACGACGGCGAGGTCGGCCGGGGAGAGCGGGTCGGCCGCGTGATCGCCGTGTGGGGCCCGCAGGGAGCGCCCGGGCGGACCGCGACGGCCCTGGCCATCGCGGGCGAGCTCGCGGCGGCGGGCCGATCGGTCGTGCTGGTCGATGCGGACGTCCACGGCGGCACGGTGGCCGCCACCCTCGGCCTGCTGGACGAGGCCCCGGGCTTCGCCGCCGCCTGTCGTCTCGCCGCTGCCGACAGCCTCACGGTGGAGGAGCTGGAGCGGATCGCGCAGCACCACCCGTCCACGCGGGCCCCCGGGTTCTCGGTGCTCACGGGCATCTCGCGCCCGGACAGGTGGCCGGAGCTCGCGGAGGGGCGGGTCTCCGCCGTGCTGCACGCCTGCCGAGGCTGGCGGGACTGCACCGTGGTCGACGCGTCGTTCAACCTCGAGGACGACGAGGAGATCTCGAGCGACATGTTCGCGCCCCGTCGCAACGCGGCCACGCACGCGGTGCTCCGTGGCGCGGACCATGTGGTCGCCGTCGTCGCGGCGGACACGGTCGGGCTGTCGCGCTTCTTCCGCGCGTACGTGCAGCTCCTCGAGATCGTGGACCCGTCGCGGGTCTCCGTGCTCGTCAACCGGGTCCGCCCGAGCGCCGGGGGCTGGGACGCCGCCAGCCAGGTGCGACGCACCCTCTTCCGGTTCGGGAGCGTGGAGGCCGCGGCGTACGTCCCCGAGGATCGGGATTCGCTCGACGCCGCGGTGCTGGCCGGGGCGACGCTCCGCGACATCGCTCCGCGATCGCCCGCGCTCGTCGAGTGGTCGCGATTCACGCGCACCACGCTCCTGCCTCCCGAGGACGCGTCCCGGCGGGTCCGTCGCGCGGCCGCCTCCCGACGTCGAGGCGGCGATGGGGCGAGGGAGGAGCGTGCCCGGCCCGCATAGGCTGTAGCCGTGTCCACGCTCAGCGATCTCGTGCATGCCCAGGGTCTGTCATCCGACGCGGACGTCGAGTGGCTGCACCTCCTCGTCGGCGACTGGCAGCTCCTCGCCGACCTGGCCTTCGCGGACATCGTGCTGTGGGTCCCGACCGTGAGCGGCAGCTTCGTCGCCGTCGCGCACGCTCGGCCGTCGAGCTCGGCCACGCTGTTCTACCGCGACTTCGTCGGTCAACCCATCAAGGCGGAGTGGCGCAAGCAGGTCACCGATGCGCACGAGACCGCCCGCATCATCGACTCGTCCGCGCCCGACTGGTACGAGGAGACGCCCACCCGCGTGCGGGCCGTCCCGGTGCTGCGTCGTCTGGCCCAGGGCAGCCCCGAGGTCACGGACACCCCCATCGCCGTGATCACGCGCCACACCAACCTCAGCGAGACCCGGACCCCGAGCCGCCAGGAGCTGACGTTCAACGAGTGCGCCAACGACCTCTTCGCGATGATCGCCGACGGCGACTTCCCCGACCTCGGGTCACCGACCGGCCCTCGACGCGGGGCGCCTCGTGCGTCCGACGGCCTCCTGCGCCTCGACGTGGACGGCATCACGACCTTCGCGAGCCCCAACGCCCTGAGCGCGTTCAACCGCATGGGCTTCTCCGAGGAGCTCGAGGGCGAGTCCCTCGCGGATGCCACGTCCAGCCTGCTCACCGGCAAGCGGCTGACCGTCGACGAGTCGCTCCCGCTCATCGTCGCCGGCCGGGCGCCGTGGCGGACGGACATCGAGTCGCGGGGTGTCACCGTGTCGCTCCGCGCGATCCCGATCCGCAGCCACGGCGAGCGGGTCGGCGCCGTCGTCCTCTGCCGCGACGTGACGGAGCTGCGCCATCAGGAGCGCGAGCTGATCACCAAGGACGCGACGATCCGCGAGATCCACCACCGGGTGAAGAACAACCTGCAGACGGTCGCGAGCCTCCTGCGTATCCAGGCACGCCGGTCGCACACGGAGGAGGCGCGCGAGGCGCTGGGCCACGCGCAGCGCCGGGTGGGCGCCATCGCCGTGGTGCACGACACGCTCAGCGAGGGGCTCAACCAGAACGTCGACTTCGACGCCGTGTTCGACCGCGTCCTGCTGCTCATCGCCGAGGTGGCCTCCGCGCACAACACGCGCGTGCATCCGAAGATAGTGGGCAGCTTCGGCGTGCTCCCGAGCGCCTACGCGACGCCGCTCGCCCTCGCGCTCACCGAGCTGGTGACGAACGCGGTCGAGCACGGCCTGGCCGGGCGCTCGGGCGAGGTGGCCATCGAGGCCGCGCGGACCGAGGAGACGCTCACGGTCAGCGTCCGCGATGACGGCGTGGGGCTGCCCGAGGGCAAGGTCGGGACGGGGCTGGGCACGCAGATCGTGCGGACGCTCATCCAGGGGGAGCTGGGCGGCACGATCGACTGGCACACGCTCATGGGCAGCGGCACCGAGGTGACCATCGAGGTGCCGCTGCGTTGGCTGGCGCCCGCCACGACCTGAGCCGGGGTCCCGGTCGATCCGGGTGCCCGGACGACGAGAGAGCCGGGCTGCCCGTGGGCGGCCCGGCTCTCTCGTCGGCGGTGCGGGGTGCGTGCGTCAGCTGGCGCGGCGGGCGCGGGCGGCGCGGCGCTTGAGGGCGCGGCGCTCGTCCTCGCTGAGCCCGCCCCAGACGCCCGAGTCCTGGCCGGTCTCGAGGGCGTACTGCAGGCACATCTCGGTGACGGAGCAGCGGCCGCAGACGGCCTTGGCCTTGTCGATCTGGTCCACAGCGGGGCCGGTGTTCCCCACGGGGAAGAACAGCTCGGGGTCCACAGTCAGGCAGGCTGCCTTGTCACGCCAGTCCATAGGGGTGCTCCTCGGGTCGGTACTCGTTGCACGGCAGATCTGCCGCGGGATGGGGGTGGGGCGAGGCGTCCGGGAACCGCATCGGGACGGGGCGCGTGGCCCCTCCTCGTGAGATGCTCAGCTTCAGGAATTCGTCCCTTGTAAGCTCGGTTCCGGATCTGCTCACCACCCTGTGAACCAACTCGACCTCGAATATCGTCGCATAGAGCCAACGATCTATCAATAGCTTTGTATGGGAACGTGCTGTGACCGGAACCGGTGATGTCCTCGATCCGCGCGAGCACGCGGATGCGCCTCGCCGATCTCCTGCCGTGATCGTCCTCGTGGTGCTCATCGCGCTCGAGGCGCTGGGCATGGCGGGCGTCACGGCCCTCCTCGTCGTCGACCTGCTCACCTCGACGCCTGCGTCGCTCGCCAGCGCCGTCGCGCTGATCGCCCTGTCAGCGCTCGCCGCGGTGTTCCTGGGCGGCGTCGTGCGGGGGATCCTGCGGGGCCGGAGCTGGATCCGTCCTGCGGCCGTGACGTGGCAGGTGCTGCAGATCGCCGTCGGGGTCGGCAGCCTGCAGGGCGCGGACGCCCGTCAGGACCTCGGGTGGGGTCTCATCGTGCCGTCCGTCCTCGTCGTCGTCCTGCTGTTCACGCGGTCGGTGCTCGTCGCCACGCGCCGGCGCGACTGATCCGACGCCGCCGCGCCAGCCCCGGGGGTCAGGCGTCGACGCCGAGCTTCTTCCGCAGCGATGCCACGTGTCCGGTCGCCTTGACGTTGTAGAGGGGGAGGGCGACCCGCCCCTCGCCGTCCACGACGACGGTGGAGCGGATCACGCCGGTGACCTTCTTGCCGTACAGGGACTTCTCGCCGTACGCCGCGTAGGCGCGGTGCACCTCGAGATCGGGGTCCGACAGGAGCGTGAAGCCGAGGCCCTGCTCCTCGCGGAAGCGGGCGAGGTCCTCCTGGGGGTCCTTCGAGATGCCCAGCACGCGGTAGCCGGCCGCCTGGAGGGAGTCCATGCTGTCGCGGAAGTCGCATGCCTGGGTGGTGCAGCCGGGGGTGCCGGCGGCGGGGTAGAAGTACACGATGACGTCCTGGCCGCGGAGCGACGACAGGCTCACGGGCGAGCCGTCCTGGTCGGGCAGGGTGAAGTCGGGGGCGATCTGCCCCTTCTCGAGGCGGGTGGTCTCGGTCATGGGGGAGCCTCTCGTTCGCGGGTGTCGAGGACCATGCTAGGGCCGCCGGCGTGATGCTCGACCGGGCGCTCCACGGCGCCGATTCGCGTCCGCCCGCACCGTGGTGCTAGTGTCATCTCTCGGTCCGGTACCCCGCACGACAGGGTCCTCACCTGCACCTCTAGCTCAATTGGCAGAGCAACTGACTCTTAATCAGTGGGTTCTCGGTTCAAGTCCGAGGGGGTGCACCACACGCTCCGCATGGGAGTGGCTCGTCCCGCGGCTCTCCGGCTGCCCCGCTCGCCCGCGTCCTGCGGCGGGGGAGAACCGTGAGAGAATACCGGTCGGACCATCACCGCGGACGCCCCTAGCCGAGCGCCGCGGCGGCCGGTGATCTCGGTGCACCGGCCACGCACCTCGGCCACGCCCACGGCGTCGGACGCGGAGCGGGACGTCGGCGCCCACGCGGCTGTGCATGCGCGTGCGCGACATCTCCGGCACACATCTCGAGGTATCGAAGGACAGCACTGCATGATTTTCGAAGTAGGGGAGACCGTCGTGTACCCCCACCACGGCGCCGCCACGATCACCGCGGTCAAGACCCGCACCATCAAGGGGGTCGACAAGAAGTACATCACCCTCCAGATCCACCAGAGCGAGCTGGTGATCGACGTGCCCGTCGACAACGCCGAGCTCGTCGGGCTGCGCGACGTCATCGACAGCTCCGGCGTGGAGGCCGTGTTCGACGTCCTCCGCGGCGACGTCGAGGAGGAGGCCGGCAACTGGTCGCGCCGCTTCAAGGCCAACACCGAGAAGATGGGCTCCGGCGACGTGCGCCGCGTCAGCGAGGTCGTCCGCGACCTGTGGCGCCGCGATCAGGACTCGGGCGTCTCGGCGGGCGAGAAGCGGATGCTGGCCAAGGCCCGCCAGATCCTCGTCTCGGAGCTCGCGCTGGCGCAGAAGTCCACCGACGAGGAGGCTTCCGTCGTCCTCGACGGCGTCCTCGCGCAGAGCATCTCCGCCTGACCCTCCGACGCGCCCGCGAGGGCGCATCGCCGCCGACGGGCGGTCCCCCGACCCGGGGGACCGCCCGTCGGCGCTTCCGGGCGGCCGTCGGACGACGTCCGCCCCGGCGTAGGGTGCGATCATGCGCGATCACCCCGAACGACCCGACCACGACGGCCCCCTCGAGCAGAATCCCCTCCAGCCGGCAGGCCGCGGGCTGCGCATCTGGATCTACGTGATCGCCGCGGTCGTCATCGTCGCCGTGGTCGCCTTCGCGCTCGTGCGCCTCGCGACCGCCGGGCAGAACACCCCGGGTCCGTCGTCCCTGGGCGCGGTGCTCCCGCTCGCCGGAGCCGTGCGCGCGCTGATCTGATCCGGCGCCGTCGGTCCCTCCCCGGTCCGGCGCGTCATCGCGTCCGTCACCCCCTCCCCATGGGGGCGCCGCCGCCGTCCGCCGCCTGCCGCGTCCTCTCCGATGACCGAGGCGGATCGCCGGTGTAGCCATGCCCTCGGGACGGGGGCGGCATGGGCGGACGGACGCTGCGGCGCGGAGGGCGACGGCGCGTGACGCGCCGCCTGTTCGCGCGGGTCCTGTCGGACAGGCGAGGGGCGGCGCGCGTCCTCATGGCGGCGGTGGCCGCAGCAATCGTCCTCGTCGCGGTGGTCACGGGGGTGCGCGAGGCTGTCCTCGGGCCGGACGCGGGCGGCGGCCAGCTCAGCGCCACGGTCGTCGATGGCGCGGTCGTGCGCACGCTCGCGGAGGCGGGACTCGTGCGGGATGGCCGGATCGACGTGGCAGCCGCGCGTCGGATGACCGATGCCATCCCCGGCGACGGACGCGAGCGGCACCCGCGCTACGACCGCGACGCCTTCGGCCCGGCGTGGGCTGACGCGGACGGGAACGGCTGCGACCAGCGCGACGACGTGCTCGTCCGCGACCTCGCCCGCGTCGCCTTCGCGCCGTCCGACCCGGGCTGCACGGTGGTCGCGGGCCACCTCGACGACGTGTACACGGGGCACGGGATCGACTTCGCGCGCGGTCCGCGCACGAGCGCGGCCGTGCAGATCGACCACCTCGTGCCGCTGTCCTGGGCGTGGCAGCACGGGGCGTGGTCGTGGTCCGACGAGCGACGCGAGCGCCTGGCCACCGACCTCGACGAGCTGCAGGCGGTCGACGGCCCGAGCAACCAGGACAAGTCGGATCAGGGGCCGGGCACGTGGCTCCCGCCGGATCCGGCGTACCGGTGCCTCTACGTGACCCGCTTCGCCTTCGTCGCGAGCAGGTACGGCCTCTCGATCGACGACGCGGATCGGGGTGCCGTCGACCGCGTCCTCACGGCGTGCTCCTGAGGCGCATCCCCGGGCGGCGTCGGTGGGCGCGCGTACGCTCGGGTCGACGCGGCCGGGCGTCGGCGCGGGCACGGGGCACGCGTCGGGCGAACCCGAGGGGATCCGCATGTGGAGCAAGCAGAGCGGCGACGCGACCGGGGCGATCAGCCCGGTGCCGGGGCATCCGCACGCCCACCCCGTGCGCGGCGCGTGGATCGTCCGCGTGGGCGACGGGCCGGCGCTCGGATGGGTGCTGCGGCATCGGGCCGACCTCGCGGCCCCGTTCTCCTACGAGGTCTACGCGTGCGGCCTCGGATCCGACGGGCTGCGGGTGTGGGTCCAGCGGAGGGACAGCCTCGACTCCGCGGTCGCGTGGGTCATGCAGCACGACGCCGAGCTCCTGGCCTTCGGGAGGCGGCTGCGGCCGGATCCGACGCAGCCCGCCGTGCGAGCGGACGAGGACGCCGCCGCCCCCGGGGTCGGGGACGGCGGCGTCGGGTCGGGCTGATCGGCGCCGGTCAGCGCTTCCGCTGGTCGGCCGCGTCGCGCCCGGTCACGGGGAAGGGTCCGGTGACGCCTTCGCGCACGCGGGCGATCTCGAGGATCCGGTCGCGCTGCAGGTACCAGCCCACGACCAGCAGCGGGATGATGATCACGAGCGATGCGACCGTGAGGGTGCCGATCGGCCAGTCGATCGCCATCAGCACGAGCACGCTGACGAGGAACGCGAGCGTCAGCCACGACGTGACGGGTGCGCCGGGCAGACGGAACGTGGGCTCCTTCGCCTTGCCCTGCTTCGCCCAGGTGCGCAGGCGCATCTGGCACAGGATGATGGTCGCCCATCCGGCCACGATGCCGAGCGCCGCGACGTTCAGGACGATCTCGAAGGCCTGGTCGGGCACGACCGCGTTGAGGGCCACGCCGAGCAGCGTGATCGAGCCCGTGAGCAGGATCCCGCCGAACGGCACGCCGCCCTTCGACATGACCGTCGTGAACTTCGGCGCCGAGCCGTTCATGCCCATGGAGTGCAGCACGCGGCCCGTGCTGTAGAGACCCGCGTTGAGGCTCGACATGGCGGCCGTGAGGACGACGAAGTTCATGACGGATCCCGCGATGGCGCCGACCTCGGGCGAGCCGAGGCTGGAGAAGAACGTGACGAACGGGCTCTGGTCGGCGCTGTACGCCGTGTAGGGGAGCAGGAGCGAGAGCAGCACGATGGATCCGACGTAGAAGATCGCGATGCGGAACACGACCGAGTTGATCGCGCGGGGGATGACCTTCTCCACGTCCTGCGTCTCGCCGCTCGCGGTGCCCACGAGCTCGATCGCCGCGTAGGCGAACACGACGCCCTGCACGACCAGCACGACGGGGACGAGTCCCTGCGGGAAGATGCCGCCGTTCTGCTGCAGCACGGTCCAGCCGGTCTGCACCTCGGCGCCGCCGACCGTGACGGGGAAGCTCCAGGCGAGCCACACGATGCCGACGATGAGGAAGATCACGAGCGCGGCCACCTTGACCAGCGCGAACCAGAACTCCATCTCGCCGAAGACCTTGACCGCGACGAGGTTGAGCGCGAGGACGATCGCGAGGGCGATGAGGGCGAGCAGCCACTGCGGCGCCGCCGTGAACGCGGACCAGTAGTGCATGTAGAGGGCGACGGCCGTGACGTCGACGATGGCGGTGGTGGCCCAGTTGAGGAAGTACATCCAGCCGGCGGCGTACGCGAACTTCTCGCCGTAGAACTCGCGGGCGTAGGAGATGAACGACCCGGAGCTCGGGCGGTGCAGCACCAGCTCGCCGAGCGCGCGGAGGATGAAGAAGGCGAAGACGCCGCAGATCAAGAAGACGATGGCGAGGGCGGGGCCCGCGGAGGCCAGCCGGCCGCCCGCCCCGAGGAAGAGGCCGGTGCCGATCGCGCCGCCGATGGCGATCATCTGGAGCTGACGGGGTTTCAACCCGTGCTGGTAGCCCTCCTGCTCGTGGCTGAAGTCCTGCGCCACGAAGTCCGGATCGGGCGTGACGGTGCTGCGGTCGCTCTCGCTTCGTGTCATCCGAATACGGTAGTGGTACGGGGCATTCGCCCGGACACCCGCGTCGATCGACTTCCGCGGGGCAGACCACCTGTGATACGCGCCGAGGAGGCCCGGAATGGCCCGCACGCACCGTCCGGCTCGCCGGAATCGATCGTGGGCGCCGGTCGTCGTGGCCGCGGCGGGAGCTCTCGTGCTCGCCGGCTGCACGACGGGGGCGGACGCGCCCGCCCCCGCGACCACGGCGCCCGCATCGAGCGGGGCCCCGGATGCGGGCGCCGCCCCCGGCGGCACCGCGAGCCCCGAGCCGACCGTGACGCGCGCCCCCGGTCCGCCGACCGAGGACGAGCTCGCCACGTGCTCGACGCTCGCGCAGGTGCTGCCCGACTCCACCAAGCTCGTGCAGGCGCTCGGCGACGGGAAGCAGGTGGATCCCACCCTCCTCGACCGCGTCAAGCAGGGCGACGCCGCGCTCGCCGGCATGGCGCCCGAGAACATGAAGCCGCTGGTCGCCTCGTTCTCGACCATCGTGGATGAGCTGGAGGCGCTGCGCTCGGGCGCCGACACGGACGGGGCCTCGCTCGACACCGGGCAGTACCTGCGCGCGACGAGCGCGTTCCTCGACTACTGCCTCGACGACGTCGGCTACGTGCCGCAGACCGCGACGCCGACGCCTGCTCCCTGACGCCGGGCCGCGCGCCGCTCCGCGCGTCAGGTGCGGCGCGCGACCGCCTCGTCCGCCTCGATGTCCTCGCGCGCGTCCTCGCGGCGGTCGCGGCCGTCGCCGTCGTGCGTGACCACGAGGTGCGGCGTGCGGTGGATCCGGTACGAGACGCGCAGGTGCCGGTGCAGGACCAGCCACGCGATCGCGATGAGGGCGGCGACGATGCCGCTGGCCGCGCCCACCATGACGGCGGCGCGCGGGCCCCAGGTGTTCGCGACCCAGCCCACGATGGGCGCGCCGAGCGGCGTGCCGCCGACGAAGATCGCCATGTAGACGGCCATCACGCGGCCGCGCATGCGCGGCTCGACGGTGAGCTGGACGGTGCTGTTGGCGCTCGTCATCAGGGTCTGCGAGACGACGCCCACGATCACGAGGGCACCGGCGAAGAGCAGGTAGGTGGGGGCGATCGCGGCGAGTCCCGTCGCGATGCCGAAGAGCGCGGCGCCGACGAAGACCAGGCGGATGCGGGGCCGCTCGCGGCGGGCCGACAGCAGGGCGCCCGCGACGGATCCCACGGCGAGGCTCGAGGAGAGCAGGCCGAACTCGGTGGCGCCCTTGCCGAACTCGACGCTCGCCATGGTGGAGGTGAAGATCGGGAAGTTGTAGCCGAACGCGCCGACGAGGAACACGATCACGAGGATCACCATGATGTCGGGTCGCCCGCCGATGTAGCGGAAGCCCTCGCGCAGCTGGCCGCGGGATCGCGCGACGCGCTCCGGGCGGCGGAGCTCGCCGACGCGGAGGCGTGTGAGCGCGAAGAGCACGGCGATGAAGCTCACGGCGTTGATGAGGAAGACCCATCCGGTGCCGACCCCCGCGATGAGCACGCCGGCGACGGCCGGCCCGATCATGCGCGCCGCGCTGAAGGAGGCCGAGTTCAGGGCGACGGCGTTAGAGAGGTCGTCGTCGGAGACGAGCTCGGAGACGAAGGACTGGCGGGCGGGCGCGTCGAGCGCCGAGGCGATGCCCAGCAGGAGGGCGAAGAGGTAGACCTGCCAGAGCTCGGCGCGCCCGGAGAGCACGACGAGGCCGAGCCCGAGGCCGAGGACGGCCATCGTGCCCTGGGTGATCATCAGCACGCGGCGCTTGTCGTACCGGTCGGCGATGAGGCCGGCGTAGGGGGAGAGCAGGAGCATCGGGCCGAACTGCAGCGCCATGACGATGCCGACCGCGGTCGCGTCGTAGCGGGTGAGCTCGGTGAGGACGATCCAGTCCTGGGCGGTGCGCTGCATCCACGTGCCGACGTTGGAGACGAGCGCGCCGGCGAACCAGATGCGGTAGTTCGGGGCGCGCAGGCTCCGGAAGACGGCGCTCACGCGGCGGCCATGCGGCCGAGGAGGGCGGCGGCCTCGCCGAGGGTGGCGCGCTCGGCGGCCGTGAGCTCGCCGAGGCGGAGGGAGAGCCAGGCGTTGCGCTGACGGCGGGTCTCCTGCACGACCCCCTGGCCGGCATCCGTGATGGAGACCGTGACGCGGCGGCCGTCGTCGGGGGCGGGGGAGCGCTCGGCGTAGCCGGCCTCGACCAGGCAGTTCACCGTGCGGTTCATGCTCGGGGCGGTGACGCGCTCCACCTCGGCGAGGCGGCCGGGGCTCGTCGGCCCGTCGCGGAGGAGCAGGGCGAGCACGACGAACTGGCTGTCGCTCAGCTCGTGGTCGGCCTTCTCGGCGCGCAGGCGGCGCGCGAGGCGCATGACGCCGGCGCGCAGGCTCTGGCTCAGGTCGGGGGCATCGGGCATGTGCTTAGGCTAGCTCATTAGACAGGCTAACGAATCGTCGGAGTGTGACGGGATCCTCTGAGCGCCGCGAGCGGACAGGCACGCGGGCGCCGGTCACGCGTCCGGGCAGGATGGGAGGACATCGCCGGCCGCGATGCTCCCGCGACGACGCGGGCACGGGCCGCGCGACCGGAGGAGGCACGGACATGACCCACCACGACGGCACGGCCGACGCGCACGACGACGACGACGCGGGGCTCGGCGGCGACGGCACGATCCCCGCCGGTGCCGCGGGCGTCGCGGCCGGCCACGACGGCGGGAACGACCACTTCGAGCCCGAGGAGGACACGCCGCACCCCGCGGACGAGGACGGCGACGGCGCCTCCGCCTAGCCCGCGCCCCGACGCCCGACGCCCGACGCCCGACGCCCGACGCCCGCGGTCCGTCGGGCGCCCGGTAGGGCGTGCCCGGGCTCCGCGTAGCCTGGATCCCCGTGGACACCGCGACCAACCCCCTCGACGGCACGCGCATCGCCTACCGGGCCTTCGGCGTCCGACCGGCCGACGGGGATCCCCACGACCGGAACCGCGTGCCCGTCGTCCTGGTGCACGGCACGGCCCTGTCGCAGGCGATCTGGCGCGGGTTCGGCTGGGTGCGCGCGCTCTCGCCGACGCGACCGGTGATCACGCTGGACCTCCGCGGCCACGGGCGCAGCGGCGTCCCGCACGAGCCCGCCGCGTACGCGATGGACCTGATGGTCGCCGACGTCGTCGCCGTGCTGGACGCGGTCGGCGCTCCTGTGGTGCACCACGTGGGCTACAGCCTCGGCGCGCGGGTCGGCTTCTCGCTCGCGGCCGCGCACCCGGACCGCCTCGCGTCCACGTCGAGCCTCGGGGGATCCCCGCGGAGCGGCGTCGGCGTCTTCGACCGCGTGTTCTTCCCCGGCTGCATCGCGGCGCTCGAGGAGGGCGGCATGCCCGGCTTCCTCGAGGCCTGGGAGCGGCACACCGGGCATCCCGTGGACGCCGCCACGCGCGGCGCCTTCCTCGCGGACGACGCCCGCGCGCTCGCCGCCTACATGCGCGAGTCGGAGCGGGACGCGGGCGTGCCCGACGGGGTGGTCGCCGGATCCACGGTGCCGCTGCTGCTCGTCGCCGGCACGCGGGATCCCGAGCGCCTCCGCGCCGCGCACCACGTGAAGGCGCTGCGCCCGGACGCGCCGCTCGTGGAGCTCGCGGGCGCGTCGCACGCCGACACCCCGCGGCACCCCGACGCGCTGCCGGCGGTGGCGCGGTTCCTCGACGCGCTCTGACGGCGGGCCGGCGCGCGCCGGATCAGGCGGCCGTCGACGACCCGCCGCGCGCCGCCTCGGCGTGGGCCTTCGCGGGGTTCCCGTCCCGGTGCGCGCGGTCGAGGTCGGCCGGATGCGCGGCCGCCGCGGCCTCCAGCGCGTCCGCCGCCCGCACGAGGGCGAGGTGCGACAGCGCCTGCGGCACGTTGCCCGCCTGGCGCTGCCCGACGGGGTCGTACTCCTCCGAGAGGAGCCCGACGTCGTTGCAGAGGGCGACGAGCCGGTCCATCAGCGCGCGGCCGTCGGCCTCGCGGCCGGACCGGGCGTACTGCTCGACGAGCCAGAACGAGCAGGCGAGGAACGGGTACTCGCCGGCGGGCAGGCCGTCGACCCCGGCGCTCGTGTCGTAGCGGAGCAGGAAGCCCTCGTGCATGAGCGTCCTCTCCATCGCCTCGACGGTCGCCAGCATGCGCGGGTCGTCGTAGGCGCAGAAGCCGGCCTGGGCGAGGATCAGCAGCGAGGCGTCCACCTCGGTGGTGCCGTAGTGCTGGCGGAAGGCGCCCGTCGCGGGATCCACGCCCCGGTCGAGGATCTCGTCGCGCACCCGGTCGCGCAGCTCGATCCACTGCTCCACCGGTCCGTCGAGGCCGTGCCGCTCGACGCCCTGCACCGCGCAGTCGAGGGCCGCCCAGATCATGGCCCGCGAGTGCGTGAAGTGCTGCTCGGCGCCGCGGATCTCCCAGATGCCGCTGTCCTGCCGCTCCCAGTTCTCCTCGACGAAGCCGATGAGGGCGCGCTGCAGCGGCCACGAGAACTCGGTCTCGCCGACGCCGGCGTCGCGCGCGGCCTGGAGGGCGAGCATCACCTCGCCGATGACGTCGGCCTGGTACTGCTCGAACGCGCCGTTGCCGACGCGCACCGGGCCCGACCCCTGGTAGCCGGGCAGGCTCTCGAGGTCGCGCTCGGGGAGGTACCGCTCGCCGCTCAGGCCGTACATGATCTGCACGTCGCCCGGATCCCCGGCGATGGCCCGCAGGAGCCAGGTGCGCCACTCGTCGGCCTCGTCGTCGAAGCCGTGCGCGAGCAGCACCTCGAGGGTCAGCGACGCGTCGCGCAGCCAGACGTAGCGGTAGTCCCAGTTCCGCGGGCCGCCGAATTGCTCCGGGAGGCTCGTGGTCGCAGCCGCGACGATGCCGCCGGTGTCCTCGTGGGTGAGCGCGCGCAGCACGAGGAGCGACCGGCGGACCGCGGCCTGGTGCGGGCCGGAGTGCTCGATGGAGCTCGCCCAGCTCTCCCACCACTCGGTCGTGTGCTCGAGCGCGGCGTCCACGTCGAACGCGGGCGGCGCGCTGCGGTGCGAGGGGAACCAGGTGAGCGTGAGGTCCACGGTCTCGCCGGCCTCGACGTCGAAGGCCACGCCGTGGTGGCGGTTCGTGGCGGTGAGCTCGGGGCCGCGGACGACGACGGCGTCGGGGCCGGCCACGGCGACGAGGCGCGGGTCGTCGCCGTCGAGCTTGCGGATCCACGGCAGCGCGGTCGCGTAGCCGAAGCGGAGGCGGAGGTCGCCCTGCATCCGCACGGTGCCGCTGATGCCGCGGACGCGGCGCACGACGTCGGCCCGGCGGTTGCCCATGGACATGAAGTCGGTGACCTCGACGGCGCCGTCGGGCGTCTCCCACCTGGTCCAGAGCACGAACGTGTTGCCGAGGTAGGTGCGCATGGAGACGGTCGCGTCCGGGTGCGCGGGGGCGAGGCGCCAGGATCCGTGCTCGTCGGTGCCGAGGAGCGCCCCGAACATCGACGCGGAGTCGAACCGCGGCAGGCACAGCCAGTCGATGGAGCCGTCGCGGCCGACCAGCGCTCCCGTGTGGCAGTCCCCGATGAGTGCGTAGTCCTCGATGCGCATGGCCATGCGCCATGCTCCCACGCGTCGCCTGCGTTCCCGCCCGCGCCGCGTAGCCTGACCGCATGCCCGCGACCTCCACGCTCCTCATCCTCGGCGCCAGCGGCGACCTCTCCGCGCGCCTCCTCCTCCCCGGCCTCGGCGAGCTCCTCGCCCACCGCCCCGACCTCGACCTGCAGCTCGTCGGCGCGGGCACGGAGGAGTGGGACGACGACCGCTGGCGCGAGGTGGTCCGCACGTCGTTCGCCTCGCTCGGCGCCGAGGGGCCCGCGGTCGACCGCGTGCTCGCCGGCACGACCTACCTGCCGGCCGATGTCACCGCGCAGGCGGACCTCGAGCGCCTGTTCGCGGCGTGCGACGCGGCACCCGCCGTGTACTTCGCGCTGCCGCCGGCCGTCACCGAGAGGGCGTGCCAGGCGATGACCGGGATGACGCTGCCCGAGGGCACGTCGCTCTCGCTCGAGAAGCCGTTCGGCACCGACCTCGCGAGCGCCGAGGCGCTCAACCGCCTCCTCGCGACGCTGGTGCCCGAGGAGCGCACCCACCGCGTGGACCACTTCCTCGGCCGGTCGACCGTGCGGAACCTCCTGGGGCTCCGCTTCGCCAACCGGATCCTCGAGCCCGTCTGGAACGCGCGGCATGTCGCGAGCGTCGAGATCGTCTACGACGAGCAGCTCGCGCTCGAGGGCCGCGCGCGCTACTACGACACCGCCGGGGCGCTCACCGACATGATCCAGAGCCACCTGCTGCAGGTCATGGCCGTGTTCGCGATGGAGCCGCCCGCCACCACCGGCGCCCGCGACATCCGCGACCAGAAGGCGCTCGTGCTCCGCGCGACGAGGCCATGGGGCGGCGACCCGGTGGCCTCATCGCGCCGCGCCCGCTACTCGGCGGGCGACGTCGAGGGGCGCCAGCTGCCGGCCTACGCCGACGAGGCGGGCGTCGACCCGGCCCGCGGCACCGAGACGCTCGCGGAGATGACGGTCGAGATCGCGAACTGGCGCTGGGCGGGCGTGCCGTTCCGGCTGCGCTCCGGCAAGGCGATGGCGGACCACCGTCGCGAGATCGTCGTGACCTTCCAGCCCGCGCCGCACATGCCCACCGGGCTCACAGGCGCGGAGGAGCCGGACCGGATCCGCATCCTCATCGCCCCCGACGAGCTGCACCTCGAGCTCAACGTGAACGGCCCGGCCGACCCCGAGGTCCTCGACCGCGCCGACCTCGTCACGGCCTTCGACGCCGGCGACCTGCCGCCCTACGGCCAGGTGATCGACGGGATCCTCGCGGACGACGAGAGCCTGTCGGTGCGCGGCGACACGGCCGAGGAGTGCTGGCGCATCGTCGAGCCGGTGATCGCCGCGTGGCGCGCGGGCGACGTGCCGCTCGAGGAGTACCCCGCCGGATCCGCGGGTCCGTGGGACGGTCCGCAGGTGGCGCCGAAGGGCTGAGCCGCCTGCGCGGCGGCCGGCTACGCGCGCAGGGCGGCGCGGAGCGCGGCGGGGACGCGGCGCGGGTCCCCGGCGAGCTCGGCGAGCGAGCCGTCGAGCGGATCCTCGTCGAAGACCGCGAGCTCGCGGGCGACCGCGTCCTGATGCGCCGTGGCGTCGCGCCCCGTGGCGTCGCGCCCCGAGGCGTCGCGCACGTCCGATCCGGCGGCCCGGGCGTCCTCGAGCGGCAGCTCGGCGGCCGCGGGGGAGGCGCCGAGCGCGAGCGCCACGTCACGGGCGATGTGCGCCGTCATCAGCTCGTCGAAGAAGCCGGCCGTGGTGTCGGGCGTGCGGCGGACGAGCGCCCACGCGCCGGCGGGGCCGAAGTGGTGGGCGAGCGCGGCCTGCACGATGAGGGCGAGCGGGCGGAGGTCCGGCTCGCGGTCGGCGGCATCACGGGCGTCGGCGTCCGCGGCGCCCGCCGACGGGTCCTCCGGCACGGCCTTGTGCGCGGGGACGTGGGTCGGCCGCACGGGACCGCCGTGCAGCCGTGCGGCGATCGCCGCCAGCTCGCCGGTGGCGGTCGAGACGACGGGCGCCGGGGGAGCGGTCGGCGCGCCGACGGGTACGCGCGCCTCGGGCCTCGGATCGGACGCCGCGGGCGCGGCCTCGGTCGGGACGGACTTGCCTCTGCGCCACCGGAACATGATCCACGGCCTCCCCGATCGCACCAGCGACGATCGGGACCATCATCGTGTGCGACACGCCCGGGCTGACCCGCGACACGCCGGTGATCCCGGGGCGGGGGCGCCGGGACGCGCCCCCGCCCGACGTCGACGGGCGGACCGCCCCGGGGAGCGCCTGCGAGACTGGACGCCCGGGACAGCGCGGTCCGCCCGACCACCTGGAGGATCCGTGGACCTGCCCGCCCTGCTCGCCGTGCCCGCCGTCGCCGTGACCGTCACGCTGCTCGCCGCGGTGGCCGCCGCCCTGCTCGTCACCGCGGTCGTCGCCCTCGTCGTCCGCCTCATCGCGCGCCGCCGCGAGTGGGCGGCCCGCCTCGTCCGCCGCGCCCGTCGGCCGTTCCGCGTGCTGCTCGTGGTGGTGGCGGTGTGGATCGCGCTCCGCTCCTCGGTCGCGCCGGGCGACGTCCGCGACGGCCTCGACCACCTGCTGCACGTGCTGACGATCGTCGCGGCCGCCTGGCTCGTGTGCTCCCTCGCGATCTTCTTCGAGGACCTCGGGCTCGCGCGCTACCGGGTGGACGTGGCGGACAACCGGGTCGCCCGCCGCGTGCGCACGCAGGTGCTCATCATCCGGCGGCTCACCGTGGTGGCGATCGTGGTGGTCGCCATCGGCGCGATCCTGCTGACGTTCCCGGGCGCGCGGGCCGCGGGCGCGAGCGTCCTCGCGTCCGCCGGCCTCGTCTCGATCGTCGCGGGCCTCGCGGCGCAGTCGACGCTCGCCAACGTGTTCGCCGGGATGCAGCTCGCCTTCAGCGACGCCATCCGGGTCGACGACGTGGTGATCGTGGAGACGGAGTGGGGGCGCGTCGAGGAGATCACGCTGACCTACGTGGTCGTGCACATCTGGGACGACCGCCGAATGGTGCTGCCGTCCACCTACTTCACCACCACGCCGTTCCAGAACTGGACCCGCACCAAGTCGGAGCTCCTCGGCGCGGTGGAGCTCGACCTCGACTGGCGCGCGACGCCCGCGAGCATGCGCGAGGAGCTCGACCGGGTGCTGGCCACGACCGACCTCTGGGACGGGCGCGTCTCCGTGCTGCAGGTGACGGACGCGGTCGGCGGCTACGTGCGGATCCGGGTGCTCGTCTCGGCGGTCGACGCGCCCACGCTGTTCGACCTGCGCTGCCTGGTGCGCGAGCGCCTCGTCGCGTTCCTGCACGAGCACAGCCCGCAGTCGCTGCCGCGGACGCGCGTCCAGATGGTGGATCCGGCCGAGCACGGCGACGACGCGCCCCGCGGGGCACGGCGAGCCGCCGAGCCCGAGCCGACGGGGCTGTTCTCCGGCACCGCGCAGGCGGACACGCGGGCGGGCCTGTTCACCGGGCCGATCTCCACGGTGCCCGCGGAGGAGCGCATCGACCTCGAGGTCGACGGCGACCGCTGGCGCACGCGCGACTGACGCCCCGGCGCGACCGACGCGCACGCCCGGGCAGCGTGCGCGTCGTGGGGTGGGCGGCTAGTTGCCGATCTGCCCGTCGCGCGAGTCCTCGATGACCGTGCCGATGGCGATCGCCACCGTGATGCCCCAGCTGAGCCACATGAGCCCGAGCTTCCAGTCGCGCGGACCCCGACGGGTCGTCTGCATGGTGCTCCAGCCGCCGACGAGGGCGCTGAGGACGCTGCCGTTCAGGATGTACTTGCGCATGACACCTCCCAGTGTGCTTCCACGGTACCGGGATCCGGCCGTCGCGTCCGCCGGCTGGCCGCCGGCCGGCCGTCGCGCGCCGGCCGGGCGGCGTCCCCTTTCCGCAGCCGGTGCGGACTCCCGGTGGGCGGTGAGTACAGTGATCGCGGATCAGACAGGAGGCGCCCGTGCGCACAGCCCTCATCGGGGTGGTGCTCCTCGTCGTCGGCGCCGTCGCCGTGGCCACCGGAGCCCTCCCGCTCGACGACCTCGGCGTCCTGTACGAGCGGGTCTGGCCGATCCTCCTCTTCGTGGTCGCGATCACCGTGGTCACCGAGCTCGCCAGCGAGGCGGGCCTGTTCACCTGGATCGCCGAGCGGGCGGCGGGCCTCGGCCGCGGCCGCACGTGGGCGCTGTGGCTCGCGACCGTCGTGCTCGCCTGCCTCTGCACGATCTTCCTGTCGCTCGACACGACCGCCGTGCTGCTCACGCCCGTGGTCGTCGTGCTCGCCCGGCACTGCGGGCTCCCGCCCCTCCCGTTCGCGCTGACGACGGTGTGGCTCGCGAACACGGCCTCGCTCCTGCTGCCCGTCTCCAACCTCACGAACCTGCTCGCGGAGCACGAGCTCGGCGGGCTCGGCCCGGCCGGCTTCGCGGCGCTCACGGTCGCGCCCGCGCTCGTCGCCATCGCGGTGCCCGTGCTCGCGATCCTCGTGATCCACCGCAAGGACCTCTTCACGCGGTACGAGGTCGGACCGCCGACCGCGCCGACGGACCGCGTGCTCCTCGTGGGCAGCGCCGTCGTGGTGGGGCTCCTCGTGCCGGCGCTCGTCTCGGGCGTGGAGGTCTGGATCCCCGCTCTCGCCGCGGCCCTGGTCCTCGCGATCCTCACGGCCGTCCGCCGTCCGCGGGTGCTCCGGCTCGGCCTCCTGCCGTGGCAGCTCGTGGTGTTCGCGTCGGGCCTGTTCATCGTGATGGAGGCCGCGCAGTCGCTCGGGCTCACCGCCGTCATGGCCGCGGTCTCGGGGCAGGGGCAGGACGCCGGAGCGCTCTTCCGGCTCGCGGGCGTGGCGACGCTCAGCGCCAACGCCGTCGACAACCTCCCGGCGTACCTCGCGCTCGAGCCCGTCGCGGGATCCCCGGAGCGCCTCGTCGCGATCCTCGTGGGCGTGAACGCCGGCCCGCTCATCACGCCGTGGGCCTCGCTCGCGACGCTGCTCTGGCACGAGCGGCTCGTGAGCATGGGGGTCCACATCAAGTGGTCGCGCTACATGCTGCTGGGGCTCGTGGTCGCGCCCCTCACGGCCGGCCTCGCGATGCTCGCCTTCGTCCTCACGCGCTGATCGGCCGCCCGCGCCTGGCAGACGACTGGCAGTCTGACCGATCGTGCAGGGACTGACCGATCGGTCGACATAGGCTCTCCGCGTGACCCGAACCCCCCGCGCCTCCGCCGGCGACGAGCTGCGCACCATCGCGGCGGCGCGCTTTGCCCGCGACGGATTCCAGGCCACGTCGCTCCAGCAGATCGCGGACGAGGCGGGCTACTCCAAGTCGAGCGTGCTGTACCACTTCGCCTCCAAGGAGGCGCTGCTGGACGCCCTGCTCGAGCCGACGATCGACGCGCTCGCCGAGGTCATCGAGCGCGCCGACTCCATCCGCGGCGACGACGACGCCCGGCGCCAGTTCGTCGAGCGCTTCATCGACTTCCTCCTGCTGCACCGGCACGAGGTGGCCCTCTTCATCACGCAGGGCCGCTCGCTCGGGCACCTCGCCGTGATCGAGCGCGCCAACGACCTCGTGCGCGCGCTCGGCGAGACCGCCGGCGCGCTCGACAGCACGCTCGACCAGCTGCGCTTCGGCGTGGCGCTCGGCGGCGCGGCGTACATCCTCGCCGCGAGCGACGACTGGTCCACCAACGAACCGCTGCCCGACGACGAGATCAGGGCCGCTCTCGTCGTGGTCGTGGGGGAGCTCCTCGCCCCCCTCGGCACCCGCTCCGCCTGATCCCGCTCCGCCCCCGCACGTCCCCACGCGCACGTCCCACGCAAGGAGAGCCACCCGCCCATGGCCACGCTTCTGTACCGGCTCGGCCGGATCTCGTTCCTCCACCCGTGGCGCGTCATCGCCGCGTGGATCCTCGTCCTCGGCATCCTCCTGGGCGGCGGCCTCGCGCTCGGCGGGAAGACCCAGGAGTCGTTCTCGATCCCCGGCACCGAGTCGCAGGAGGCCATCGACCGGCTGGCCGCCGTGTTCCCGCAGGCCGCGGGCGCGAGCGCCCAGATCGTGACGGAGGCGCCCGCGGGCGAGAAGGTCACCGACGACGCCCCGAAGGCGGCCATCGAGGCGGTCGCGACGGCCGCGGGCGAGGTCCCCGGCATCACCACCGCGCTCTCCCCGTTCTCCGAGTACGCGACCGACGCGGTCTCCGACGACGGCACCGTGGCGATCACGACGGTGCAGTTCGCCGGGCAGAGCGACCAGGTGACCACCGCGACGCTCGACGCCCTGAAGGCGTCCGCGCAGGCGGCGACCGACGCGGGCCTCACGGTGTCGTTCGGCGGCCAGCTCTTCCAGGACATCCACTACGGCGTCACCGTGACGGAGGCGTTCGGCGTGCTGTTCGCGGGACTTGTGCTCGTGCTCACCTTCGGGTCGATGCTCGCGGCGGGGCTGCCGCTCGTCGGCGCGCTGGTCGGCGTCGCGGCGTCCGCGGGCGCGCTGCTCGCCGCCTCGAAGTTCGTCACGGTGTCGAGCGCCTCGCCGCTGCTGGCCGTGATGATCGGCCTGGCCGTCGGAATCGACTACGCCCTCTTCATCCTCATGCGGCACCGCACGCAGCTCGCCAACGGGATGCCCGTCGAGCGGTCGGCGGCGACCGCCGTGGCGACGGCCGGCAGCGCCGTGATCTTCGCGGGCGTGACGGTGATCATCGCGCTGCTGGGCCTGCTCGTGGTGCAGATCCCGTTCCTCACCGTGATGGGGCTCGGCGCGGCGTTCGCGGTGCTGCTGGCCATGGGCGTCGCGACGACGCTGCTGCCGGCCATGCTCGGCCTCGCGGGCGAGCGGCTCCGGCCGAAGGAGGGCTCACGCGCCGCCCGCCGCGCGAAGGCCCAGGCGGAGGGGACGCAGCGCACCCTCGGCGCGCGCTGGGTGGCGATCGTCACGAAGGTGCCGATCATCCCCGTCGTGATCGTCATCGGCATCGCCGGCCTCCTCGCCGTGCCCGCGTCGCAGCTGCAGCTGGGGCTGCCGAGCGGGGCGACCTCGCCCGCCGGATCCACCAGCCGCGTCGCGTACGACACCGTCTCCGACGCCTTCGGGCCGGGTCACAACGGACCGCTCGTCGTGCTCGTCGACATCACGCAGACCACCGACCCGATCGGGGTGCTCGGGAAGATCGGCGACGAGATCCGCGGCCTCGACGACGTGGCGTTCGTGGGCACCGGCACGCCGAACCCGTCCGTCGACACCGCGATCATCCAGGTCGTGCCGGACAGCCCGCCCGAGTCGGCGGAGACGACGGCGCTCATGCAGTCCATCCGCGACCTCGCGCCCGGCCTCCGGGACCGCTACGACACGCGCGTGTCCGTCACGGGCACCACGGCCGTGCAGAACGACATCTCGCAGCGGCTCGACCAGGCGCTCGTGCCGTTCGGGATCGTGGTGGTGGGGCTGTCGATCATCCTGCTGATGATCGTGTTCCGGTCGATCTTCGTGCCCGTGAAGGCCGCGGTCGGCTTCCTGCTGAGCGTCGTCGTCTCGTTCGGCACCGTGGTGCTGATCTTCCAGCAGGGCCTCTTCGCGGACGCGCTCGGCGTGACGCCGGGCCCCATCCTCAGCTTCATGCCGATCCTGCTCATGGCGATCCTCTTCGGGCTCGCCATGGACTACGAGGTGTTCCTCGTCTCCGGGATGCGCGAGGACTTCGTGCACCACGGCGACGCGAGGCGCGCCATCGTCACGGGCTTCTCGGGCGCCGCGCGCGTCGTGACGGCCGCCGCGCTCATCATGTTCTTCGTCTTCGCGGCGTTCGTGCCGGAGGGCGCCGGCGTCATCAAGACCATCGCCCTCGGGCTCGCGGTCGGCATCTTCTTCGACGCCTTCCTCGTGCGCATGACCCTGGTGCCCGCCGCCATGGCGCTCCTCGGGAAGCGCGCCTGGTGGATCCCGCGCTGGCTCGACCGCATCCTCCCGGACGTCGACATCGAGGGCGAGGGCCTCCGCGAGCACCAGGACGACGTCGACTGGGCCCGCGCGTCGGGCGCCGCCGTCGCGGCGGAGCGGCTCGTGGCGGGCGTGCCGGGCCGCCGTCTCGCGCCCGTCGACCTCAGCGCCCCGGCCGGATCCCTCGTGCTCGTCGAGGGCGACGTCGCCGACCGGCGCCTCCTCGGCGCCACGCTCGGGGCCCGGCTCGCGCCGCTGTCCGGCCGCGCGCACGTCGCCGGCCACCCGCTCGCCTCCGAGTCCGGCCGCGTGCTCACGAGCGTCGCGATGGCCGACCTCGGCCGCGTCGACCGGGTGGACTCCGGGCTGACCGTGGGGGACCTCCTCGCCGAGCGCATCGACCTGTCCGAGCCGATGGGCCGCCGCCGCGGTGCCCGCGCCCGGCAGGAGGAGTGGCTCGACCGCATCGACCGGGCCGCGGAGGCGGCGGGCGCCCGGCCCATCGGCGCCGACGATCCGGTGGGGTCGCTCCTGCCGCTCGAGCGCGCGATCGCGCTGACGGCCGTCGCCGCCGCGGGACGCGCGCCCGTGCTCGTGCTCGACGTGGTGGATCCGTTCCCGGACGCCGCCGCCGAGCGCGCGTTCCTCGCGGCCCTGCTCGTGCTCGTCCACGAGAGCACGACCGTCCTCGTGGGCGCGCCGTGGTTCCCGGACGACCACGGCCTCCCGGGGAGGCCGACCGTGCGCCTCCGCCTCGCCGCCGACGACGCACCCGCCGTCGTCGAGCGCCCCGACATCGACCAGCCCGTCACGACCGGCAAGGAGACCCGCCGATGACCACCCGCTCCGTACGCCGACGCCTCGCCGTCGCCCTCGTCGCGATCGTGCCCCTCGCGGTCGCCGGCCTCTTCATCGGCTCGCTCTCGGACGTCGCGAAGGGCGTCGAGCGCGTGCCGGCGGCCATCGTCAACCAGGACGAGATCGTGCAGCAGAAGGCCCAGGACGGCACCGAGTCGCCCGTGCTCGCCGGCCGCCTGCTCGTCACCCAGCTGACCTCGGACGACAACCAGGCCTTCGACTGGACCATCACGAACGCCGACGAGGCCCAGAGGATGCTCGACGACGGCGAGGTCTACGCGGTGCTCACGGTGCCGAAGGACTTCTCCTCCTCGATCGTGTCGCTGTCGACGGACGCCCCGCAGCGCGCGCAGATCAGCGTGAAGACGGACGACGCCCACGGCTACCTGACGGGGGCGGCCACCCAGGCCGTCGGCGTCGGCATGACGAGCGTGTTCGGCAACGCCATCACCTCGCAGTTCGTCTCCGGCATCTACACGACCTTCGGCGGCCTCAAGGGGTCGCTCACGGACGCGGGCGCGGGGGCCGACAAGCTGGCCGACGGGGCCACGCAGCTCTCCTCGGGGGCGACGACGCTCGGCGACGGGATCACGCGGCTCGGCGACGGCGTCGGGCAGTCCCAGCAGGGCGCGTCGAAGCTCGCGGACGGCCTCGGCACGTACACGGGCGGCGTCTCGCAGCTCTCCTCCGGACTCGACCGCCTGCAGACCGGGGCCGCGGGGCTGTCGCGGGTCTCCGACGGCGTCGGGCAGTACGCGGGCGGTGCCGGGACCATCGCGGCGCAGGTGGCGGGGCTCCGGCAGCAGCTCGCCGCGAACCCGCAGAGCGCGCCCATCGCGGCCCAGCTCGAGCCGCTCGAGCAGGGGCTCGACCAGTACGCCGCGCAGGGGCAGGCGCTCGCGTCGCAGACGGCCGCCGGGATCCAGGGCGTGCAGCAGGGCATCGGGCAGAGCGCGTCCGGTGCGTCGCAGCTCGCGGCCAACGGGCCGGCGCTCGTCTCCGGCGCCCGCCAGCTGAGCGACGGCCTCGGTCAGCTGCGCACCGGCACGACGTCCGCGGCGACGGGCGCGGGCGACCTCGCGACCGGCGCCACGTCGCTGTCGTCCGGCGCGACCGACCTCGGCACCGGCCTCACGCAGGGCGCCGAGCAGATCCCCTCGCTCGACGCCGACCAGGCGTCCCAGGCGTCGGGCGTCGTCGCGGATCCGGTCGGCCTCACGGTCGAGCGCGAGAACGAGATCGGCAGCCCGGGTGACGCCATCGCCGCGATCTTCGTGCCCATCGGCCTGTGGCTCGGCGCGTTCGCGACGTTCCTCGTGCTGCGCCCCGCCGCTCGCCGGCTCCTCGCCTCCTCGGCCGCGACCGGCCGCGTGATGGGCCGCGTGCTCGCGCGCGCCGGCCTCATCGCGCTCGCCCAGGTCGTGCTGCTCGTCGCGCTCGTGCACGCGGCCCTCGGCCTGTCCCTCGCGCTGCTGCCGGCCACGCTCGGGTTCGCCGTCGTCACGGCGGCGGCCTTCACGGCGATCCACCACCTGCTCCGGCAGGCGTTCGGCCGCGCCGGGCTCGTGGTGTCGCTCATCCTCCTGGCCATCCAGGCGGCAGCGATGGGCGGGGTGATCCCGCTGCAGCTCATGGCCGGGCCGTTCCAGGCGATCAGCCCGTTCCTGCCGCTCACGTACGCGGCCTCGGGCATGCAGGCGATCATCGCGGGCGGTGCCCCGGGCGTCGCGTGGGGCGCGGCCGGCGTGCTCGCGCTGTTCCTGCTGCTGAGCCTCGCGGTGTCGTACCTCGTGACCCGGCGCTCCCGCCGTGCGAGGAGCCTCGGACTCGTGCCCGGGACGACGCCGTCCTCGGTCGCCGTCGCCGTCTGACGTCCTGCCTCGGCGGCCGCGCGCGTCGGCCGGTCGCCGGGGCGGGACCGTGCACAGCGCGTCCGGCGCTCGATCCGGTGCCCGTATTCTGTTGAGAACCATTCTCAGAAAGCGGGCACCATGCGCATCCCCTCCCTCCTCGCGGCCGGCGCCGCCGCCCTCGGCCTCCTCGCCGGCTCGATCGCGGCGCCCTCACCTGCCGCCGAGGCGGCGCCCCGGGCCCGATGGCTGCTGGTCGCCGATGCGGCCGCCCACGCGGTGTCCGTCGTCGACGCGTCCACCGGCCGCATCACGGGCGCGCTGCCGGACGCCGTGCTCGGCACGCACGCGGGCGTGATCCAGATGGGCCACGGCCGCGTGGCCTTCGTCGACGAGTCCGGGCCGCGGCTCGACGTGGTCGACATCACCTCGTCGGGCGTCCCGCGCGTCGCGTCCGCCACGCCGATCCCCGATGCCGCGGGCGCATGGACCCGGGCCGGCTGGATCGCGGACGACCCCGGCCACCGGTTCGTCGCGGTCGGCTCGGACCTCGACGGATCCACCACGCAGCAGGTCACGGTGCTCGACACGCGCAGGCAGCTGGCCCGCACCGCGACCATCCGCACGAGCGAGGTCACCCTCGCCACCACGGGGGAGCGCGGGACCGAGGAGATGGAGACGTTCCTGGTCGGCTCGCCGCTGCGGCTCGTCGTGACCGCGGGCGGCCGCCTCGACGCGTACGACGTGGCGGCGATCCTCGGCGGCGACGCGTCCCCGACGCCCGTGGCGACCACCCCGCTCGGCGCGTACCCGCACGGTCCGGTCGCCGACGCGCGCGGGACAGTGATCGGCTCGACCCTGCACGACGGGATCGAGACGGTGCCGCTGACGCGCGGCGGCTTCGGCGCGTCCCTCGCCCGGCCCTACCCCGAGCCCGCCGTGCAGAGCTACCGTCCCCGGATGGCGCCGGACGGCGAGACCGCCGTGGGCACGCAGACCGGGACCGGGCCGGGTGCGCCCACCCTGCTGACGTCGTCCTCGATGCGCGGCGCGGGCGTCGCGAGCGTGGCCCTCGGGTCGGGCACGTCCACCCGCGCGGTCGTCACGCCCGGGTACGCGGCCGCCGTCGTGACCGCGGGCGGCGTGGACACGCTGTCCCTCGTCGCCCGCGGACGCGCGGGCCTGTACGACGGCGCGGTGACGACCGTGCGGCTGCCGGCCCTCGGGCAGGCGCCGGGCGCCGGATCCTCGGCGCGCTTCCTCGCCGCGTCCGACGACGGCTCCGAGCTGTTCCTGTCCCGGGCCGGCACCGGATCCGTCCTCGAGATCGACGTCGCGGGCACGAGGGCGACCGTCCGCGGCACGATCGCCGTCCCGTCCGCCCTCGCGGACGGCGGCTACCTCGCCACCGTGGACCCGCACCAGCGCCCCTACGACCTCAGCGGGCGGTGACGGCGGAATCAGTCCCCGCGCGCGACGAGGGCCGCCCGGATGCCCGGGCGGCCCTCGTCGCGCGTCGTGCCCGCGCCGCTACAGCGCGAGCGCGATGCGCCCGCTGAACACGCGGGTCACGGGCGGCGCGGCCAGCACCTCGCCGAGGCGGGCGACACCTTCCGGGGTGGCGCGCCAGGCGACGTACGCGTCGTGGTCGGCGGTCGACGCCCACTGCTCCACGACGATCATGCGGGCCGGGTCGGCGTCGTCGACCAGGACCTCGAGGCCCTCGTTGCCGGCGAACGCGCGGGTGGCCTGCAGGGTCTCGGCGAGGACGTCGGCGACGTCGGCCAGGCGGCTCTCGTCGACCTGGATCTCGAGGTGCACGGTGGTGCTCATGGTGTCTCCGGTCCCGACGGCGGGCGGGCGGTGCCGCGCGCGACGTCGATCATGTGCGGGGACGTTCCCCTCGTCCATCCAACCCCGCGCGGGTGCGCGGCAGTCCCGACGGGCACGCGCGGGCGTGTCGGGAGGAAGGGGCGGGCGCCCGGTCGGACGCCCCGCGACTCACCTGTCCCGACGGAGCGCGGTGCGGAGCCGCTGGTACCCGGAGACCACGGGCGGCGCGACGGGCGTCTTCTCGGGAGCCATGTCGAGCCGGAGCTGCCGCTGCGCGAACTCGCGCGTCTCGACGAGCAGGGCGAGCCGCTGCTCCTCGGTCTTGGCCTTCCGGGTGTTGACCTCCGCCACGACGCCGCCCTGCCAGCCCTGCTCGGCGAGCCAGCGGAGCGTCTCGGCGACGGGCTGCGTGCCGCGGCCGGGCAGCAGGTGCTCGTCGAGGATGCGGCCGTCGTCCTGCGAGCCGGAGCCGTCGCACAGGTGGACGTGGCGCAGGCGCGGGCCGAGGGCCTTGGCCATCTCGAGCGCGTCCTGGCCGGAGAGCGAGGCGTGCGAGAAGTCGAGGGTGGTGGCGTCGCAGTCCATGTCGCGCGGATCCCAGCCGGGCGCGTACGCCTTCATGCTGCGGCCCGCGACCTGCCACGGGAACATGTTCTCGACCGCGATCTCGACGCCCGTCTCCGTCTGGATGGAGCGCACGATGTCGAGGAACGACTCGGCGTAGCCGGCCTGCCACCGGAACGGCGGGTGCACCACGACGGCGGGGGCGCCGACGGCCCGCGCGAGCTCGGCGGACCGCTCCAGCTTCACCTTCGGATCCCGGCCCCACACGAAGTGCGTGAGCAGCAGCACGGGCGCGTGGATGGAGAGGATGGGCAGGCCGTGCTTCTCCGACAGGGCGCGGAGGGCGACGGCGTCCTGGGTGACCTCGTCGTTCGTCACCATGATCTCGACGCCGTCGAAGCCGGCGCGCTTCGCCATGATGAAGGCGTTCTCGACGGGCTGGGGGTACACGCAGGTCGTGCTCATGCCTACTCGGATCACGTCGGCGACCCTACCTGCCGGCCCTGTGCCCGCGGGGTACGCGCGCGGTCCGGCGCGTGTCGGGTACGCGACGCGGACACCGGGGATCGGCATGCTGGTCGGGACGGGAGGGTGCCCGCACGTGGCGCCCGCGAGGCGGGGAGCGGGCATGGCGGCTGCGGCATCAGGCGGGATCGGGAGCGCCGGCGCGTTCCGGAAGGAGCGGGCCGACGCGCCGCGCGGGTTCTTCGAGGCCGAGGCGGCCGGGCTCGCCTGGCTGGCGGAGGCGGAGCCCGACGGGGGAGCGCGCGTGGTCCGCGTCCTCGACGTGGCGCCCGTCCGCATCGACCTGGAGCGCCTCGCCACCGCGCGTCCCACCCGGTCGGCCGCCCGTGCGCTCGGCACGGCGCTCGCCGTCACGCACGCCGCCGGCGCGCCGGCCTTCGGGGCGCCGCCGCGGGGTCTCGACGGCCCGGCGTTCATCGGCCGTCAGCCGCTGTCGGTGCGCGCCGCCGACGGCGCGGGGGACGGCTGGGGCGCCTGGTACGCCCGCGAGCGCGTGCTGCCGTACCTCCGCCGCGCGGTCGACGCCGGGAACGCGACCGCCGCGCAGGCGTCCGACGTGGAGCGCGCGTGCGACCTCGTCGCCCACGGGCGGTTCGACGACGGTGCGCCGCCCGCGCGGATCCACGGCGACCTCTGGGCGGGCAACGTGCAGTGGACGGACGCCGGCGCGGTCCTCATCGACCCCGCCGCGCACGGCGGACACCGCGAGACCGACCTCGCCATGCTCGCGCTCTTCGGCTGCCCGGGCCTCGACGACCTGCTCGGCGCCTACGCGGACACCGGATCCCTCGCCGCGGGCTGGCGGGGACGCGTGCCGCTGCACCAGCTGCATCCGCTCGCCGTGCACGCCGCGTCGCACGGCCCGGCGTACGCCGACGCGCTGCACGACGCGGCCCGCGCGGTGCTCCGCATGTGACGCGGGCGGACGCGCGACCCCCGGTCGCGCCGCGGTCGGACTGGTAGCCTCGACCCACCGAGCAGGTACCACAGAGCTCTGCGCAACCGAGACGGGAACCGTGACTCCGCCACCCTCATCCACGCCCTCCGCGACCGAGCCGACGACGGCCGCCGCGCACGACGGCGCCGACGTCGAGCCCGGCGCCTACGACCTCGTCGTCGTGTCGAACCGCCTCCCGGTCGACCGCGTCGTCGCCCCCGACGGCACCACCTCCTGGCGGCACTCGCCGGGCGGCCTGGTCACGGCGCTCGAGCCCGTGATGCGCGCCAACGAGGGCGCGTGGGTGGGCTGGCCGGGCATCGCCGACCACGACGTCGAGCCCTTCGTCGACGACGGCATCTCGATCATCCCCGTCACGCTCACCGAGCAGGACCTCGCCGAGTACTACGAGGGCTTCTCCAACGACACGCTGTGGCCGCTGTACCACGACGTCATCGCGCAGCCGAGCTACCACCGCGAGTGGTGGGACACCTACGTCACCGTCAACCAGCGCTTCGCCGACGCCGCCGCGAAGGCCGCGGCGCCCGGCGCCACCGTGTGGGTGCAGGACTACCAGCTGCAGCTCGTGCCGAAGATGCTCCGCGAGCAGCGGCCGGACCTCACGATCGGCTTCTTCAACCACATCCCGTTCCCGCCCTACGGCATCTACTCGCAGCTGCCGTGGCGCACGCAGATCATCGAGGGGCTCCTCGGCGCCGACGTCATCGGCTTCCAGCGCGTCGCCGACGCGGGCAACTTCACGCGCGCGGTCCGGCGGCTCTTCGGGTACACGACCCGCGGATCCACCGTCGACGTGCCCGTGCGCGGCGGCGTCCCGCTCACCATCCCCGGCACGAAGCCGTCGAAGCCCGTGCGCGAGCTCCGCACCCGGCAGGTCGTCGCGAAGCACTACCCGATCTCGATCGACGCCCGCAGCTACGAGGAGATGGCCAAGGACCCGGCCATCCAGGAGCGCGCACGCCAGATCCGCGCCGACCTCGGCGACCCGAAGACGATCCTGCTGGGCGTCGACCGGCTCGACTACACGAAGGGCATCGGCCACCGCCTCAAGGCGTTCGGCGAGCTGCTGGCCGACGGCCGCGTCTCGGTCGAGGACGCCACGCTCGTGCAGGTCGCGAGCCCGAGCCGCGAGCGGGTCGAGACGTACCGGCAGCTGCGCGACGAGATCGAGCTGACGGTCGGCCGCATCAACGGCGACTACGGCTCCATCAGCCACACCGCCATCAGCTACCTGCACCACGGGTACCCGAAGGAGGAGATGGTGGCGCTGTGCCTCGCGGCCGACGTCATGCTCGTCACGGCCCTCCGCGACGGGATGAACCTCGTCGCCAAGGAGTACGTGGCCACCAAGCACTCGAACGAGGGCGTGCTGGTGCTGAGCGAGTTCGCGGGCGCCGCGGACGAGCTGAAGGCCGCGCTCCTCGTGAACCCGCACGACATCGAGGGCCTCAAGGAGGCGATCCTCCGCGCCATCGAGATGCCGAAGGCCGAGCAGCGCAAGCGCATGCGGTCGCTCCGCAAGCGCGTGTTCGAGAACGACGTGGCCGCCTGGTCGAGCGCGTTCCTGGCCGACCTCGGGCGCACGCACGCCGCCTCGATCCACGAGGGACCCGACGAAGAGGTCGTCGCGCCGGCTCTCGACGAGGGCTGGTAGCGCACGTGGCCGAGCTGACCACCGACATCCAGGCCAAGGGCGGCCGCGGATTCCCGGGCCGCCTGTTCGAGGCGCTCACCGAGCTCGCGCGCACGCCGCGCCTGCTCGTCGCGCTCGACTTCGACGGCACGCTCGCGCCGGAGGTCGACGATCCCGAGAAGGCGCGCGCGGTCCCCGAGGCCCGCTCCGCGGTGCTCGCGCTGCTGGCCCTGCCGGAGACGCGCGTCGCGCTCGTGTCCGGCCGGGCGCTCCGGAGCCTCGAGGCCGTGGCGGACCTGCCGGACGACGTGCTGCTCGTCGGGTCGCACGGGGTGGAGATCCGCCTCGACACCGACGACATCGAGCTCACCCTCGACGAGGGCGAGCTCGCCCAGCGCGGTGTGCTCTCGGACGTGCTCGGCCAGGTCGCCGACTCGCTCGACGAGGTGTGGATCGAGGAGAAGCCCGCCGGCTTCGCCCTCCACACGCGCCTCGCGACCGAGAAGCACAGCCGCATCGCGCACCTCGTCGCCACGCAGGAGGCGCACGCGGAGGTCGAGGGCCTCAAGGTCCGCTCCGGCAAGGACGTGCTGGAGTTCAGCGTCCGGCACGCGACCAAGGGCGAGGCCGTCGAGCACCTGCGCCGGTACGCCGAGGCGACCGCCGTCTTCTACGCGGGCGACGACGTCACCGACGAGGACGCGTTCGCCGCGCTCCAGGCCGGCGACCTGGGCCTCAAGAGCGGCACGGGCGCCACGGCGGCGGACTTCCGGGTCGACGGCCCGCACGACGTCGCGCGCGTGCTCCAGGTCCTCGCCGACCTCCGCGCCGAGCCGGCCGTCCATCCCGACTGAGGCGGCCACCCCGGCCACCCCGGCCTCTCAGGTAGGGCTCAGGTAGACTGGGGAAATAGCCGACTCGCGAGAGGAGACCGCACGTGATCGTCCTCCTCGCGGTGTTCCTGGTCGCCTCCGTCTGCATCCCGCTGCTCGCCCGTGTTCTCGGCGTGCGCGCGTTCGTGGTCGCCGCCCTCGTGCCGGCCGCCGCCTTCGCCTACACGGTCGCGCAGGCCCCGGCCGTGCTGCCCGACGGCGAGGTGGTCGAGCGCCTGGAGTGGATCCCGTCGCTCGGCATCACGCTCGACATGCGGATGGATGCGCTCTCGTGGCTCCTCTCCCTCGTGGTCACGGGCGTCGGCGCGCTCGTGCTCCTCTACTGCGCCCGCTACTTCCGCTCCAGCGAGGAGGGGCTCGGCCGGTTCGCGGGGCTGCTCGTCGCCTTCGCGGGCGTCATGTTCGGCCTCGTCCTCGCCGACGACGTGTTCGTGCTCTTCACCTTCTGGGAGGCGACGAGCGTCCTCTCGTACCTGCTCATCGGGCACTACACGGGCAAGAAGGCGAGCCGCGGCGCGGCGCTGCAGGCGCTCCTCGTCACCACGGCGGGCGGGCTCGCCATGCTCGTCGGCCTCGTGATCCTCTCGGTCGCCGGCGGCACCACGAGCCTCGCGGCGCTGGTCGCGGATCCCCCCGGCGGGCCGCTGATCCCCGTCGCGGTCGTGCTGATCCTCCTCGGCGCGCTCTCGAAGTCCGCCCTCGTGCCCTTCCACTTCTGGCTCCCCGCCGCGATGGCGGCGCCGACCCCGGTGAGCGCCTACCTGCACGCCGCGGCGATGGTGAAGGCCGGCATCTACCTCATCGCCCGACTCGCGCCCGGGTACGCCGACGTGCCCGGCTGGCGCGCGTTGCTCGTCGCGCTCGGGGTCGCGACGATGCTCGTCGGCGGCTGGCGCGCGCTCAAGCAGATGGACCTGAAGCTCGTCCTCGCCTACGGCACGGTCAGCCAGCTCGGCTTCCTCACCGTCATCGTCGGCTACGGCACCCGCGACGGCGCGCTCGCGGGGGTCGCCCTGCTCCTCGCGCACGCGCTGTTCAAGGCGACCCTGTTCCTCGTCGTCGGCGTCGTCGACCACCGGGCCGGGACGCGCGACCTGCGGAAGATCAGCGGGCTCGGCCGCAAGGCGCCCGTGCTCGCGGTGGTCGCGGCGCTCGCCCTCGCCTCGATGGCGGGCCTGCCTCCCTTCCTCGGCTTCGTCGCGAAGGAGGCCGTGCTCACGGCGCTCCTCACCGACGCGGAGCTCGGGGGCGGGCTCGGCTGGGTCGCGCTCGTCGGCGTCTCCGTCGGCTCCTGCCTCACCGTGGCGTACAGCGCGCGCTTCATGTGGGGCGCGTTCGCCCGCAAGCGCGGGGTGGACGAGGTCCAGCCCGTGCACGAGCACCTCGACTTCCTCGTGCCCCCCGCCGTGCTCGCGGTCGCGGGCCTCGTGCTCGGGTTCCTCGCGTCGTCCGTCGACGGGTGGATCGCGGGCTACGCCGACACGCTCCCGGCCGCGAGCGCGGGCGCCGCGGGGGAGCCCGACCACACGTACCACCTCGCGCTCTGGCACGGCGTGGAGCCCGCCCTCCTCATCTCCATCGGCACGCTCGTGGTCGGCCTCACGATGTTCCGCCTGCGGGACGGCGTCTTCGCGCTCCAGTCGCGGGTGCCGTCGTGGATCGACGCGGCCCGCATCTACTGGGCGTCGATGCGCCTCATCGACCGGGTCGCCGCGCGCACCACCGCCACCACGCAGCGCGGCTCGCTGCCGTTCTACCTCGGCGTGATCCTGCTCGTGCTCATCGGCTCCGTCGGATCCGCGCTCGCGCTCAACCGCTCGTGGCCGACCACCGCGGTCCCGTTCGACCACCCGGCCCAGCCCGTGATCGGCGTCGTGATGATCGTCGCCGCCATCGCGGCCGCGCGCGCCGGCAAGCGCTTCCAGGCCGTGGTGCTCGTCGGCGTCACGGGCTACGGCATGGCCGCGCTCTTCGCCCTGCACGGCGCGCCCGACCTCGCGCTCACGCAGGTGCTCATCGAGACGATCACGCTGGTCGCGTTCGTCCTCGTGCTCCGCCGCCTGCCGGTGCGGCTGGGGGAGCGCAACCGCTCGGTGCACCCGATCTGGCGGGCGACCATCGGCATCGCGGTCGCCGTCCTCATGTCCACCGTCGCGGTCGTGGCGCTCGGCGCCCGGGTCGCGTCGCCCATCTCGCTCGAGTTCCCGCGCCTCGCCTACGAGCAGGGCCACGGCAGCAACGTCGTCAACGTCACGCTCGTGGACCTCCGCGGCTGGGACACGATGGGCGAGATCTCGGTGCTCATCGTCGCGGCCACGGGCGTGGCGAGCCTCATCTTCCTCAACCGCCGCACCGACTCGCTGCCGCGCCTGACCGCGCCGTCGCGCCGCAGCCTGCTCGCGCGCCTCTCCGGCCGGCACGACCCGTCGCCGCAGGCGCCGCTCGAGGTGGAGCGCGGCGCCGACGGTCCGCGGATCCAGGCCCGGCAGGCGATCAAGGACCAGGGACGCACCGAGCGCAGCCCGTGGCTCCTCGCCGGCCGCACGCTCGCGCCCCAGAACCGGTCGATCCTCCTGGAGGTCGTCGTCCGGCTCCTCTTCCACAGCCTCATCGTGGTGTCCGTGTACCTGCTCTTCTCGGGCCACAACCTGCCGGGCGGCGGATTCGCGGGAGGCCTGATGGCGGGCATGGCGCTCGTCGCGCGCTACCTCGCGGGCGGCCGCTACGAGCTCGGGGCCGCGGCCCCGGTGGACGCGGGGCGCGTCCTGGGCACGGGCCTCGTCTTCGCGGTCGGCACCGCGATCGTCCCGCTCGTCTTCGGTGCCGACGCCCTCACATCCACGTGGATCGACACCGAGGTGCCGCTCGTCGGCCACGTCGAGTTCGTCACGAGCACCTTCTTCGACGTCGGCGTCTACCTCGTCGTCGTCGGCCTCACGCTCGACGTGCTCCGCAGCCTCGGCGCGGAGGTCGACCGCCAGGAGGAGAGCGACCGCACGGTCGAGCAGGGAGCTGACGGCATGGAGACCGAGCAGGGGGTGAGCGTGTGAGCGTCTCCGTCACCCTCATCGTGATCATGGCCGCGCTGTACGCGACGGGCATCTACCTCATGCTCGAGCGGAGCATGACGCGGGTGCTCCTGGGCTTCCTGCTGGTGGGCAACGCGACGAACATCCTGATCCTCATCATGTCCGGCCGCGTGGGCCTCGCGCCCATCTACGACGCGGACGTGGATCCGGCGGAGTACGCCGACCCGCTGCCGCAGGCCCTCATCCTCACGGCCATCGTCATCACCTTCGGCGTCTCGGCGTTCCTCATGGCGCTCATCTACCGCTCCTGGCGGCTCGCGAACGCGGACGTGGTCACGGACGACGAGGACGACCTCGCGATGCGCGGCCCCCGCACGGGCCTCGGCGAGGAGCCCACGGTGCCCGACGACGACGACACCGAGTTCGGCACCAACGCCGAGGCCGCCATCGCGTCCGCGCGCAAGCTCCGCGACAACCGGTCCGACCTGGAGGAGGCCATCGACGACTCCGCCGATGACGACGACGACCGCGACTTCCGCACGAAGCGCGCCGAGAAGGAGAAGGGGGAGGGCTCGTGACGATCTTCCAGACCCTCATCCCGCTCGTCGTGCTCGTGCCCCTGCTCGGCGCCGCGGCGGCCCTCGTCGCCGCGCGCCAGCGCCGCCTGCAGGTCGCCGTCTCGGTGCTCGCGCTCGTGGCCGTCGTGGCGATCAGCGCCGTGCTGCTCGTGCTGGTGGACCAGCAGGGCGGCCAGTCCGTCGAGGTCGGCGGGTGGGCCGCGCCCTTCGGCATCGTGCTCGTGGTCGACCGCCTCTCGGCGCTCATGCTGCTGATCTCGTCGATCGTGCTGCTCGCGGTCCTCATGTTCTCGATCGGCCAGGGCCTCGAGGACGGCGACGGCGAGACGCCGGTCTCCATCTACAACCCGACGTACCTGATCCTCGCGGCGGGCGTCTTCAACGCCTTCGTGGCGGGCGACCTCTTCAACCTCTACGTCGGGTTCGAGATCCTGCTCGTCGCGAGCTACGTGCTGCTGACGCTCGGCGGCACGGAGGCCCGGATCCGGGCGGGCGTCACCTACATCGTCGTGAGCCTCGTCTCGTCGATGCTGTTCCTCGCGTCCATCGCGATGATCTACGGCGCCCTCGGCACGGTGAACATCGCGCAGATCTCGGTGCGGCTCGACGAGATCCCGCCGGACGTGCAGCTGATCCTGCACATCATGCTGCTCGTCGCGTTCGGCATCAAGGCGGCCGTGTTCCCGCTGTCGTTCTGGCTGCCGGACTCCTACCCGACCGCGCCCGCACCCGTCACCGCGGTGTTCGCCGGGCTCCTCACCAAGGTCGGCGTCTACGCGATCCTCCGCACCGAGACGGTCATGTTCCCCACCGACCAGCTCTCCACGGCGCTCATGGTCGTCGCGGCGCTCACGATGGTGATCGGCATCCTGGGCGCGGTCGCGCAGGCGGACATCAAGCGGCTGCTGTCGTTCACGCTGGTGAGCCACATCGGCTACATGGTCTTCGGCATCGCGCTCAACACCGTGGCCGGCATGACCGCGACCATCTACTACGTGATCCACCACATCGTCGTGCAGACGACGCTGTTCCTCGCCTCCGGGCTCATCGAGCGGACGGGCGGCAGCACGTCCATCAACAAGCTCGGCGGCCTGCTCAAGGCGGCGCCGGTCATGGCGATCCTGTTCTTCATCCCCGCGCTCAACCTCGGCGGCATCCCGCCGTTCTCCGGCTTCATCGGCAAGGTCGCGCTGTTCGACGCGGGCGCCGACGTCGGCGGCTGGCTCACGTACGCGGTCATCGCGGCGGGCGCGGCGACGAGCCTCCTCACCCTCTACGCCCTCGCCCGGGTCTGGAACATGGCGTTCTGGCGCGGCGCCGATGAGGTCCAGGACTACGAGTCGCCGCTGCTCGACCAGCTCTCCGAGCGGCCGGGCGGCGAGGCGACGACCACCGTGCGGAAGACCCCCCTGCTCATGACGGGCGCGACGGCCGGCATGGTCGTCGTGAGCGTCGCGCTCACCGTGTTCGCGGGTCCCGTCTACGCCCTCGCCGAGCGCGCGGGCGAGAGCCTCACGGGTCCGGGGTCCGGCATCGGCTCGGGCGAGCTCGGCTACGTCGAGACCGTCTTCCCGGGAGGCGTCCGATGACCCCGCGTCGCGCCCGGGCCCGCGCCGAGCGGCTCTCGCTCCTCGTGCAGCTGCCGCTGCTCGTCTGGCTCGTGATCCTCTGGCTCCTCCTCTGGGGCCACGTCACCGTCATCTCGGTGGTCACCGGCGTCGTGCTCGCGCTCCTCGTGACGCGGGTGTTCTACCTGCCGCCGGTGGAGCTGTCCGGGCGGTTCGACATCCGCTGGGCGATCATCCTGCTCGGGCGCTTCGCGCTCGACCTCGTGCTCGCGTCCTTCCAGGTCGCGGCCATGGCCTTCGACTGGCGCCGCGTGCCGGTCAACTCGGTCATCGCGGTGCACCTGCACACGCGCAGCGACTTCGTCATGACGCTCACGGCCGAGCTCGTCTCGCTCGTCCCGGGGTCCATCGTCGTCGAGGCCGACCGGGAGCGCTCGATCCTCTACCTGCACGCGCTCGGCACCTCCACCCCTGAGGAGGTCGAGCGCGTCCGCGAGACGACCCTGCAGGTCGAGAGCCGCATCGTCTTCACGCTGGGCACGGCCGACGACGTGTGGCGCGTGAACCGCGAGCGGCGCGAGACGGGCCGCGAGCCGCTGCTGCAGACCCGCAGGCAGCGCGCCCACGAGCAGGTGCGCGATCGCGACCTCGAGGCGGGGCTCATCTCGACCACGGGGGAGGAGCTCGCATGAGCATCGTGATGCAGGTCGGCTGGGTCGTCGTCGGCGCACTCTTCTTCTCGACGGCGGCGATGGCGCTCGTGCGCATCGTGCGCGGTCCGAGCATCCTCGACCGGATCATCGCGTCCGACGTGCTGCTCACCACGCTCATCTGCGTGCTCGGCGCCGAGATGATCTACAACCACCACACCCGCACGGTGCCGGTGATGCTGGTGCTCGCCATGACCGCGTTCCTCGCCACGGTCGCCGTCGCCCGCTACGTCTCGAAGCAGGACCCGTCGTGAACGACGTCCTCGCGTCCGGCCCGCTGGCCGACGCCCTCGACGTCGTGAGCCTCGTGCTCCTCATCCTGGGCGGCGTGCTCTCGGTCGCGGCGGGCGTCGGCCTCCTCCGCTTCCCGGATCCGCTCGCCCGCATGCACGCGGCCACGAAGCCGCAGATCCTCGGCGTGATCCTGGTGCTCCTCGCGCTGGCCCTGCAGTCGCAGAGCCTCAGCACGGTCGCGATGCTCGTCCCCGTGCTCCTCTTCCAGATGCTGACGGCGCCCATCTCCGCGCACATGGTCGGCCGCGCGGGCTACCGCCTCCGCCACTTCCTGCGCGAGGACCTCCTCGTCGACGAGCTCGAGGAGGCCATCGACCGGGCGCACGACGAGCTGCGCGCGGCCGACGAGGTGGACGCGTCGACGCTCCCCGTCGGATCCGCCGAGAACATCGCCGCCGAGGAGGCCGGCCACGTCGCCGGCGGCGCGGGGCCCCGGGACGACGCGCCGACGGCGGCCGCGGCGACGCCGCCCGATCCCCGTCGCGCCGGCGACGCGGACGCAGGCCGGCTGCCCCCGGGCTTCGGCTGACCCGTCCTCGGCCGTCCGCCCCCAGGGGAGCCGGGACTGCTCGACGGCAGGACATAAACTCATGCCATGCCTGAGATCGACATGAAGCCCCGGAGCCGCGACGTCACCGACGGGATCGAGGCCACCTCCTCGCGGGGCATGCTCCGCGCCGTCGGGATGGGCGACGAGGACTGGGACAAGCCCCAGATCGGCGTCGCCAGCTCGTGGAACGAGGTGACCCCCTGCAACCTCAGCCTCGACCGCCTCGCGCAGGGCGCGAAGGAGGGCGTGCACGCCGGCGGCGGCTATCCGCTCCAGTTCGGCACCATCTCCGTCAGCGACGGCATCGCCATGGGCCACGAGGGCATGCACTTCTCCCTCGTCTCGCGCGAGGTCATCGCCGACAGCGTCGAGACCGTCATGATGGCCGAGCGCCTCGACGGATCCGTGCTCCTCGCCGGCTGCGACAAGTCGCTCCCCGGCATGCTCATGGCCGCGGCCCGCCTCGACCTCTCCTCGGTGTTCCTCTACGCGGGATCCATCGCCCCCGGCTGGGTGAAGCTCTCGGACGGCACCGAGAAGGAGGTCACCATCATCGACGCCTTCGAGGCGGTCGGCGCGTGCAAGGCCGGCACGATGAGCCAGGAGGACCTGACCCGCATCGAGAAGGCCATCTGCCCGGGCGAGGGCGCCTGCGGCGGCATGTACACCGCCAACACCATGGCGAGCGTCGCGGAGGCCCTCGGCATGAGCCTCCCCGGATCCGCCGCCCCGCCGAGCGCCGACCGCCGCCGCGACTACTTCGCGCACCGGTCGGGCGAGGCCGTCGTCAACCTCATCGCGAAGGGCATCACCGCGCGCGACATCATGACGAAGGAGGCGTTCGAGAACGCCATCTCCGTGGTCATGGCGTTCGGCGGATCCACCAACGCGGTCCTGCACCTGCTCGCCATCGCGCGCGAGGCCGAGGTCGACCTCCAGCTGTCCGACTTCAACCGCATCGCCGACCGCGTCCCGCACCTCGGCGACCTGAAGCCGTTCGGCCGGTTCGTCATGAACGACGTCGACCGCGTCGGCGGCGTCCCCGTGGTCATGAAGGCCCTGCTCGACGCGGGCCTCCTGCACGGCGACGTCATGACGGTCACCGGCCGCACCATGCGCGAGAACCTCGAGTCGATGGACCTCGCCGCGCTCGACGGCACGGTCATCCGCACGCTCGACGACCCGATCCACGCCACGGGCGGCATCAGCGTGCTGCACGGCTCCCTCGCCCCCGAGGGCGCGGTCGTCAAGACGGCCGGCTTCGACCTCGACGTGTTCGAGGGTCCCGCCCGCGTGTTCGAGCGCGAGCGGGCCGCGATGGACGCGCTCACCGAGGGCCGCATCTCGAAGGGCGACGTCATCGTCATCCGCTACGAGGGCCCCAAGGGCGGCCCCGGGATGCGCGAGATGCTCGCCATCACGGGCGCCATCAAGGGCGCCGGCCTGGGCAAGGATGTACTACTCTTGACGGACGGTCGATTCTCAGGCGGCACAACCGGACTGTGCATCGGCCACATGGCTCCCGAAGCGGTGGACGCAGGTCCCGTCGCCTTCGTGCGCGATGGAGACCGGATCCGTGTCGACATCGCCGCTCGCACGCTCGACCTACTGGTCGACGAGGCCGAGCTCGCCGCCCGACGTGAGGGGTGGGCACCTCTCCCGCCGCGCTACACGCGCGGGGTCCTCGCCAAGTACGCCAAGCTCGTGCACTCTGCCGCCGAGGGCGCGATCACGGGATGACCCCCTCCTCACCTCCAGCACCCTCTCCCAGGAATCGCGCACCCATGCCAGCTCTGCCCACCCCGCCCCCCACGCCGCAGGCGCCGAACGCCCACCAGGGCGACGAGATCCTCACGGGCGCCGAGGCCGTCGTCCGCACCCTCGAGCTCCTCGGGGTCGACGACATCTTCGGCCTGCCCGGCGGCGCCATCCTCCCCACGTACGACCCGCTCATGGACTCGACGAAGCTGCGCCACATCCTCGTCCGCCACGAGCAGGGCGCCGGCCACGCCGCCGAGGGCTACGCGTCCTCGAGCGGACGCACCGGCGTCTGCATCGCGACCTCGGGTCCCGGAGCCACGAACCTCGTCACGGCCATCGCGGACGCCTACATGGACTCGGTGCCGCTCCTCGCCATCACCGGCCAGGTCTTCTCCACGCTGATGGGCACCGACGCCTTCCAGGAGGCCGACATCGTGGGCATCACGATGCCCATCACGAAGCACAGCTTCCTGGTCACGCGGCCCGAGGACATCCCGTCCACCATCGCGTCGGCGTACCACATCGCCTCCACCGGCCGCCCGGGTCCCGTCCTCGTGGACATCACGAAGGACGCGCAGCAGCTCGAGGCGCCGTTCCACTGGCCGCCGAAGATCGACCTGCCCGGCTACCGGCCGGTCGTCAAGGCGCACGGCAAGCAGATCCAGGCCGCCGCGCAGCTGCTGGTCGAGGCGAAGAAGCCCGTCCTGTACGTGGGCGGCGGCGTGATCCGCGCGAAGGCCCACGAGGAGCTGCTGGCGCTCGCCGAGGCGGTCGGCGCCCCCGTCGTCACGACGCTCATGGCGCGCGGCGCGTTCCCCGACTCCCACCCGCAGCAGCTCGGCATGCCCGGGATGCACGGCACGGTCCCCGCGGTGCTCGCGCTGCAGGAGTCCGACCTGCTCGTGTCGCTCGGCGCGCGCTTCGACGACCGGGTCACCGGCAAGGCGTCGCTGTTCGCGCCGCACGCCAAGGTGGTGCACGTCGACGTCGACCCCGCCGAGATCTCCAAGATCCGCATCGCGGACGTCCCCATCGTGGGCGACGCGAAGGACGTCATCGCCGACCTGGTGGTCGCGTTCCGCGAGGCGAAGGCCGCGTCCGCCGTGGAGCAGGACATCGCCGACTGGTGGACCTACCTCGACGGGCTCCGCGAGGAGTTCCCGCTCGGCTACGCGGAGCCCGCGGACGGCCAGCTCGCGCCGCAGTACGTCATCCAGCGCATCGGCGAGATCACGGGACCCGAGGGCGTGTTCGCCTCGGGCGTCGGCCAGCACCAGATGTGGGCCGCGCAGTTCATCAAGTACGAGCGCCCCAACTCGTGGCTCAACTCCGGCGGCGCCGGCACCATGGGCTACTCGGTGCCCGCCGCCATGGGCGCCAAGGTGGCCCAGCCCGACCGGCACGTGTGGGCCATCGACGGCGACGGCTGCTTCCAGATGACCAACCAGGAGCTCGCCACCTGCACGATCAACGACATCCCCATCAAGGTCGCGATCATCAACAACTCCTCCCTCGGCATGGTGCGCCAGTGGCAGACCCTGTTCTACGAGGGCCGCTACTCGAACACCGACCTCAACACGGGCGGCGGCACCCGCATGGTGCCCGACTTCGTGAAGATGGCGGACGCGTACGGCGCCCTCGGGATCCGCGTGACGAAGCCGGAGGAGGTGGACGACGCGATCCGGCTCGCGCTCGCCACCAACGACCGCCCCGTCGTCATCGACTTCGTGGTCAGCCGCGACGCCATGGTCTGGCCGATGGTGCCGCAGGGCCTCAGCAACAGCGCCGTGCAGTACGCCCGCGACCACGCGCCCGACTGGGACGACGACCTCGCCGAGACCGGGAGGACCGAGAAGTGAGCCACATCCTGAGCCTCCTGGTGGAGGACAAGCCGGGCCTCCTCACCCGCGTCGCGGGACTCTTCGCCCGTCGGGGCTTCAACATCGAGTCGCTCGCGGTCGGCGCGAGCGAGATCGACGGGCTGTCGCGCATCACGGTCGTCGTGGACGTGGAGGCGCTGCCGCTCGAGCAGGTGACGAAGCAGCTCAACAAGCTCATCAACGTCATCAAGATCGTGGAGCTCGACCCGGGCCAGGCCGTCGAGCGCGAGCACCTGCTCGTCAAGGTCCGCGTCGACAACACCACCCGCTCGCAGGTGCTCGAGGCCGTGAACCTCTTCCGCGCCCGCGTGGTGGACGTGGCCACCGACGCGCTGATCATCGAGGTCACGGGCGACTCGGGCAAGGTCCAGGCCCTCCTCCGGGTGCTGGAGCCCTTCGGCATCAAGGAGCTCGCCCAGTCCGGGCTCCTCGCCATGGGACGCGGATCCAAGTCGATCACCGACCGCGTCTTCCGCACCCCCTAGCGACGCCGCGTCGGGCCGTGGGGACAGCCGTTAGGCTCCTCGCGCATCGGCCCGCCGCCCCTGCACGTTCCGCCGCACGACCACGCCCCGCCCGAGCGCGGGGCAGCCAGGCACGACCGCCCCTCGCTCCTCGCGGGGACGACAGAACAAGGAGATCCATCACGTGACTGACATCGTCTACGACAAGGACGCCGACCTCTCGCTCATCCAGGGCCGCAAGGTCGCCGTCATCGGCTACGGCTCGCAGGGCCACGCGCACGCGCTGAACCTCCGCGACTCCGGCGTCGAGGTCGTCATCGGCCTCAAGGAGGGCTCGACGAGCCGCGCCAAGGCCGAGGAGCAGGGCTTCACGGTGAAGACGCCGTCCGACGCGTCCGCGTGGGCCGACGTGATCGTCATCCTCGCGCCCGACCAGCACCAGCGCGGCCTCTACGCCGACAGCGTGCGCGACAACCTCACCGAGGGCAAGACGCTCGTCTTCGCGCACGGCTTCAACATCCGCTTCGGCTACATCGAGGCGCCCGAGGGCGTCGACGTCGTCCTCGTCGCCCCCAAGGGCCCGGGCCACACCGTGCGCCGCGAGTTCGAGGCCGGCCGCGGCGTCCCCGTCATCGTCGCCGTCGAGGTCGACGCGTCGGGCAAGGCGTGGGACCTCGCGTGGTCGTACGCCAAGGGCATCGGCGGCCTCCGCGCCGGCGGCATCCGCACCACCTTCACCGAGGAGACCGAGACCGACCTCTTCGGCGAGCAGGCCGTGCTCTGCGGCGGCACCTCGCAGCTGGTGCAGTACGGCTTCGAGACGCTGATCGAGGCGGGCTACCAGCCGCAGATCGCGTACTTCGAGGTGCTGCACGAGCTCAAGCTCATCGTCGACCTCATGTGGGAGGGCGGCATCGCGAAGCAGCGCTGGAGCATCTCGGACACGGCCGAGTACGGCGACTACGTCTCCGGCCCGCGCGTCATCTCGCCGGACGTCAAGGAGAACATGAAGGCCGTCCTCGCGGACATCCAGTCCGGTGCGTTCGCCGACCGCTTCATCAAGGACCAGGACGCCGGCGCGCCCGAGTTCCTCGAGCTCCGCAAGAAGGGCGAGGAGCACCCGATCGAGTCGACCGGCCGCGAGCTGCGCAAGCTCTTCGCGTGGAACAAGGCCGACGACGACTACACGGACGGCTCGGTCGCGCGCTAGCCGACGCCCCGCCCGCACCGCCGGACGCCCGGTCGCCTCGCGCGGCCGGGCGTCCGTGCGTCCGGGGCGGGACCGGGCTCGGGCCGGGCCGGGGAGCGTGCGGCGGGTGCCCGGATCGGAGCACGTACGATCGGGGGATGCCCCGCACCCCCGACGACGACGCCCTGAGCTGGGCCGGCGAGGAGGCGGATCCCACGCTCGCCCGCTCGCCCGAGCCGCAGCGCGCGGTGCCGCGGCGCCGCCCGGACGCCGCCCCCTCGACCGCGGGCGGCCGCGGGTCGGCCCTCGGGGCCACGGCCGCGCGCCGGGCCGCCGCGTCCGGATCCACCGCGACCGCCGGATCCGAGGAATCGCCCGGCCGCGCGATCGACGACGACGGCACCGTCCCCGACGCCTCGCCCGAGGTGGTGGGCCTGGCCTTCTTCGGCGCCGTCGCGGTCCTCGAGGCCATCGCCTGGTTCTTCGTCGTGCGCGACAACCCGTCGAGCGTCGGATCCGCGTTCCAGGTCGTCGTCGCGCAGGCGACCGAGGCGCTCACGGTCCTGGCGCCGCCACTGTGGCTGGCCGCCGTCGTCGCCGCCCTCCGCGGGATGCGCGTCGGCCGGCGCATGCTGGTCCTCGCCGCCGGCGCCGTCGTCCTCTTCCCGTGGCCCTGGGTGGTGGCCAGGTGAGCGCCGAGCAGCCCGCGGTCAGCGCCGTCGCGGCGCCCGCCCGGACGGGTCGCGGCCGGCCGACGCGCGCCGGCTGGGTCGTCGGGATCCTCGGCGGGCTCGCCCACGGCATCCTGGTCTGGCAGGCCGTGGACCAGTACACCGCCTTCCGCGACATCGCCACGGCGTTCGGCGGCTCGCTCCGGCCCGGCACCCTCGCGACGCTCGTCGGCGCGATCCTCGTGCCCGTCGTCGCGTTCGTCGTCGCGGCCCTCGCCACGCGCGGGCGGCCGGTCGCCGCGCGCGTCCTCGTCATGCTCGCGGGCCTCGCCGCGGCGAGTGCGCTCACGGTCGGCCTCGCGGCCCTGCTGCCGCTCGTCTAGCCCCGCTGCCGCTCGTCTGGCCCTGCTGCCGCTTGTCTGGTGTCGGAGGGCTAGAGCGGCCACCCGGCGAACAGCACGAGCGCGATCAGGACCACCTGCGCCACCAGGCGCGGCACCAGCGGGCTCGCGATGCGGCCGAAGCGCTCCGGATGCCGGGCCGCGTAGGCGTTGGCCGGGAAGACCGCGACCAGGAAGACGGCCAGCGCGATGCCCGCGGCCAGCCGCAGCGGCTCCACCACGAGGCCGATCCCACCCGCGATCTCGCAGAGCCCCGTGAACCGCACGAGGACCAGCGGGGAGGGGACGCCGCGCCGCCGGAACGACGGCGGGATGATCTCCGCCATGACCCGGGCGGCCTTCGGCGCGAAGTGGTTCACGCCCATCCCGACGAAGACGAGGGCCAGCAGGATCCGCACGGCGAGCTGGATCGCAGCCCATGTCACATCGTCCATCGCCCCATTCTGGGGCCACTAGCATGTGAGGGTCCCAGCCGCCCCCGCCCGAAGGACCGCACGTGACCAAGCCCGTCGTCGTCATCGCCGAAGAACTCTCGCCCGCCACCGTCGACGCCCTGGGGCCCGACTTCGACGTCCGATCCGTCGACGGCACCGACCGCCCTGCGCTGCTCGCGGCCCTCGCGGACGCGGACGCCGTGCTCGTCCGGTCCGCGACCCGGATCGACGCGGAGGCCATCGCCGCCGCCCCCCGCCTCCAGGTCGTCGCCCGCGCGGGCGTGGGCCTCGACAACGTCGACATCAAGGCCGCGACCACCGCGGGCGTCATGGTCGTGAACGCGCCGACCTCCAACGTCATCTCGGCCGCCGAGCTCGCGATCGGCCACATCCTCTCGCTCGCGCGCTTCATCCCGGACGCCAGCGCGTCGCTCAAGCAGGGCCTCTGGAAGCGCTCGTCCTTCACGGGCGTGGAGCTCTACGAGAAGACCATCGGCATCGTGGGCCTCGGCCGCATCGGCACGCTCGTGGCGCAGCGCCTCGCCGGCTTCGGCGCCACGCTCGTGGCCTACGACCCCTACGTCACGCCCGCCCGCGCCCAGCAGCTCGGCGTGCGGCTCCTCCCGCTCGACGAGCTGATGGCGGCCTCCGACTTCATCACCATCCACATCCCCAAGACGCCCGACACCACGGGCCTCATCTCCACCGAGCAGTTCGCGCTCGCCAAGCCGTCCCTGCGCATCGTGAACGCCAGCCGCGGCGGCATCATCGACGAGGACGCGCTCTACACGGCGCTCAAGTCGAAGCGCATCGCGGGCGCCGGCCTCGACGTGTTCGTGAGCGAGCCGCCCACGGGATCCCCGCTGCTCGAGCTCGACAACATCATCGTCACGCCGCACCTCGGCGCCTCCACCGACGAGGCCCAGGAGAAGGCCGGTGTCTCGGTCGCGAAGAGCGTGCGCCTCGCGCTCGGCGGCGAGCTCGTCCCGGACGCCGTGAACGTCGCCGGCGGCGTCATCGACCCGTACGTGCGCCCCGGCATCCCGCTGATGGAGAAGCTCGGCCAGGTGTTCTCGGGTCTCGCCCACGAGGCGCTCACGAGCATCGACGTGGTCGTCCGCGGCGAGATCGCCGGCTTCGACGTCAGCGTGCTCAAGCTCGCGGCGCTCAAGGGCGTGTTCACGAACGTGGTGAGCGAGAACGTCTCCTACGTCAACGCGCCGCTGCTCGCCGAGCAGCGCGGGCTCGAGGTGCGCCTCATCACGGACGCCGTCTCGGAGGAGTACCGCAACGTGCTCAGCATCCGCGGCGCCCTGTCCGACGGCACGCAGGTGTCGGTCTCGGGCACGCTCACGGGCACCAAGCAGATCGAGAAGCTCGTCGAGATCGACGGCTACGACGTCGAGGTGCCGTTCAGCCGCCACCTCATCGTCATGAAGTACGAGGACCGTCCCGGCATCGTCGCGGTCTACGGCAAGGAGTTCGGCGACGCGCAGGTCAACATCGCCGGCATGCAGATCGCCCGCCAGGAGGCCGGCGGGCGCGCGCTCAGCGTCCTGAGCGTCGACTCGCCCGTGCCGGACGGCGTCCTGGAGAACGTGCGCCGCGCGATCCAGGCCACGTCGCTGCGGGAGATCGACATCGCCGACTGACGCCGGTCCGAGGGATCCACCGCGAGGGCGGCTGCTGCGGCGGCCGCCCTCGCGGCGCGTCCGTGCGCGTCAGCCGCGCGCGGAGCGGATGCGCACCAGGTCGTCGACCACGCGGATGAGCTCGTCGAGCGCCTCGTCCGCGGGGGCGGATCCGCCCAGCCACGGCTGCAGCGCGCTGTTGTAGTACAGCCCGTCGCCGATGAGGAGCACGGCCCGCGCGACGGCCGGATCGCCCACGGCCTCGAGGATGACGGCGGCCCACTCGTCCTGGAGGTGCGTGAGGGTGTCGCGGGCGCGCGGGTGGTTGCCCTGCGCGAGGCGGGAGGTCGCGACGTAGGCGCGGTCGAAGGGCGTGGCGGTGGACAGGGATCCGCGGATCCACCGGTCGACGGGCCCGCGCTCGGCCTTCCGGAGGCGCTCGACGTCCTCGCGCGCGAGCGCCGCCATGCGGGCGAGCAGGCCCTCGACGAGCGCCTCCTTGCCGCCGAAGTGGTAGAGCAGCCCGCCCTTGGAGACGCCGGCCGCCGCGGCGACGGCCTCGAGGGTCGTGCCGCGTTCGCCCTGCTGCACGAGCAGCTCCTCGAAGGCGTCGAGGATGCGGTCGCGCGCGGTGCCGGCGGGGGACGCGGTCGGGTCGGGAGCGGCGTCGGGCGCGGGAGCGGGGTCGTCGGGCGGTGTCGCGGGCATGGATCCAGCGTAGCGCCGGCTTGCCCGCTGTACCGACCGGACGGTACAGTGATCTCGGTCGCCGTCGCGGCCCCGTCCGCGCGCCCCGCGCCTCCCGACGTCAGGAAGCCCGTCATGTCCACGCCCCGCACCGCATCCGTCCCCGAGACCGCCGCGACCGGCCGCGCCGGGCGACGCCAGTGGGCCGCGCTCGTGGTGCTGATGCTCCCGGTGCTCCTCGTGTCCATCGACAACACGGTGCTGAGCTTCGCGATGCCGTCCATCGCGCGCGACCTCGAGCCCTCGGGCGCCGCCCAGCTCTGGGTCATCGACGCGTACCCGCTCGTGCTCGCCGGGCTGCTCGTCGCGATGGGCAACATGGGCGACCGCTACGGACGCCGGCGCCTCCTCATGATCGGCGCGGCCGGGTTCGGCGTCGTCTCCGCCCTCGCCGCCTTCGCGACCGACGCCTCGCAGCTCATCGCCGCACGCGCCGCCCTCGGCTTCTTCGGGGCGATGCTCATGCCCTCCACGCTGTCGCTCCTCCGGTCGATCTTCACCGACCGGAAGCAGCGCCGCCTCGCGATCGCGATCTGGGCGTCCGGCTTCTCCGGCGGGTCCGCGCTCGGCCCGCTCGTGGGCGGCGTGCTGCTCGAGCACTTCTGGTGGGGCTCCGTGTTCCTGGTCGCCGTGCCGGTGATGCTGCCGCTCGTGATCCTCACGCCCCTGCTCGTGCCCGAGTCGAAGGACCCGGCGCCGGGCCCGATCGACGGGGTCGCCATCCTGCTGTCGCTCGCGACCGTCGCGCCCCTCGTCTACGCGATCAAGACGTTCGCGACCGAGGGCGTGACGCCGCTCGCCGTCGCGGCGCCGGTCGTGGGCGTGGTCGCGGGGATCCTGTTCGTGCGCCGCATGTCGCGCGCCCGGAACCCGATGCTCGACGTCGCGCTCTTCCGCGAGCCGGTCTTCACGGGCGCGGTGCTCGTCAACCTGCTGAGCGTCGTCTCGCTCGTCGGCTTCCTCTTCTTCGTCACGCAGCACCTGCAGCTCGTCGCGGGGCTGGATCCGCTGGCGGCCGGCTTCGCGCTGATCCCCGGATCCGTCGTGGTCATCGTCTCGGGGCTCGTGATCGTGCCGATCGTGGCGCGCGCCCGGCCGTCTCGCGTGGTCGCGATCGCGCTGGCGTTCTCGGCGGTCGCCTACGTGATCCTCGCGGTCACCGGGAAGGGCGCCTCGGTCGGGCTCCTGGTCTTCGCGTTCTGCCTGCTCGGCGCGGGCATCGGCGCATCGCAGACCATCTCCAACGACCTGATCATCGCGGCCGTCCCGCCGGCGAAGGCGGGCGCGGCGTCCGCGGTGTCCGAGACGGCGTACGAGGTGGGCGCGGTGCTCGGCACGGCCGTGCTCGGGAGCATCCTGACGGCCAGCTACCGCACGGGGCTCGTGGTGCCCGCCGGCCTCTCGGAGGGGGACGCGTCCGCGGCCCGGGAGACGCTCGGGGGAGCGGCCTCCGTCGCGGAGCGCGTGCCGGCCGACGTGGGCGCCGCGCTGCTCGACTCGGCGCACCGCGCGTTCGACGGCGGCGTCGTGACGACGTCGATCATCGGCGCGCTGCTCATGGTCGGCGCCATCGTCATCTCGCTCACGAGCCTGCGCCGCGCCAGCTCGCACGACTGAGCGGGCGGGTCGGCCCGCCCGGCGGATCAGACGACGTTGTCGTCGGAGCGCTCGCTGCGCGTGATGCGCTGGCCGGTGGCGGGGTCGATGCGCGTGCGCGTCTCGCTGACGGCCGTGCGGCGGCGGGCGAGGAGCGCGACGCCGATGATGATCACCAGCGCGCCGCCGCCCATGAGGATGTAGCCGACGAGCTGCAGGTCGACGCCCGGGACGGTGATGTCGACGGCGAAGGCGAGGATCGCGCCGACGATGACGAGGAAGATGCCGAGTCCGATGCTCATGGTGGTCCTTCGGGTCCTGCCCGTCGGAGGGCGCCGGGTGGGTCCACCGTAGCGCGCGGGTGCCCGCGGCGGACGGGTAACCTGGCCCGACACCCACCGAGCCCGGGAGGATCCATGCCCCGCACCATCTCGCTCGCCGTCGTCCCCGGGGACGGCATCGGCCCGGAGGTCGTCCACGAGGCCCTGCGCGTGCTCCGGGAGGCGGTCCCCGCGGACGTGTCGCTCGACACCACGCAGTACCCGTTCGGCGCGGGCCACTTCCTCGAGACGGGGGAGATCCTCACCGACTCCGACCTCGCCGCCCTCGCGCAGCACGACGCGATCCTCCTCGGCGCGGTCGGCGGCGACCCACGCGACGCGCGCCTCGCCGGCGGCATCATCGAGCGCGGGCTGCTGCTGAAGCTGCGCTTCGCGTTCGACCACTACATCAACCTGCGGCCCACCGCCCTGCTGCCCGGTGTCGCCTCGCCGCTCGCCGCGCCCGGCGAGGTCGACTTCGTCGTCGTCCGCGAGGGCACCGAGGGCCCGTACGCGGGCAACGGCGGCGTGCTGCGCCGCGGCACCGAGCACGAGATCGCGACCGAGGTGTCGGTGAACACGGCGCACGGCGTGGAGCGCACGGTGCGGTTCGCGTTCGAGCTGGCCGAGAGGCGCGACCGCAAGCGCGTCACGCTCGTGCACAAGACCAACGTGCTGACCTTCGCCGGATCCCTGTGGCAGCGCACCGTCGACCGCGTCGCCGCCGAGCACCCGGGGGTGACGGTCGACTACCTGCACGTCGACGCGACGATGATCTTCCTGGTCACCGACCCGTCCCGCTTCGACGTCTTGGTCTCCGACAACCTCTTCGGCGACATCATCACCGACCTCGCCGCGGCCATCTCGGGCGGCATCGGCCTCGCCGCGTCCGGCAACGTGAACCCCACGGGCGCGTTCCCGAGCATGTTCGAGCCGGTGCACGGATCCGCGCCCGACATCGCCGGCCAGCAGAAGGCCGACCCGACCGCGGCGATCCTCTCGGTCGCGCTCCTGCTCGACCACCTCGGCCTCCCCGAGGCCGCCGCACGCGTCACGGCCGCTGTCACGGCCGACCTCGCCGCGCGCGCCGACGGCGGCACCGCATCCCGATCCACCGCGGAGGTCGGCGACGCCGTCATCCGCGCCCTCTCCACGAACCGCTGAAGGACCCCATGAGCACCACCAGCAGCACGGCAGCCACCGCCTTCCCCCTCTCCTTCGAGCAGACCCCCTCGGAGACCGCCCGCGCGGACGCCGAGCGGGAGGCGATCCTCGCCGACCCGGGCTTCGGCAAGCACTTCACGGACCACATGGTCCAGATCGACTGGACCCTCGACGCCGGCTGGCACGACGCGCGCGTCGTCCCCTACGGCCCGCTCCAGCTGGATCCCGCCGCGAGCGTCCTGCACTACGGCCAGGAGATCTTCGAGGGCATGAAGGCGTACCGCCACGCCGACGGATCCGTCTGGACCTTCCGCCCCGACCGCAACGCCGCGCGCCTCCAGCGCTCGGCCCGCCGCCTGGCGCTGCCGGAGCTGGCGACGGAGGACTTCGTCGAGTCCGTGCGTCAGCTCGTGCGGACCGACATCGAGTGGGTGCCGCGCGCGGCCGAGCAGAGCCTCTACCTCCGGCCGTTCATGATCGCCAACGAGAGCTTCCTCGGCGTGCGCGCGGCCCAGCGCGTGGGCTACTACGTGATCGCGAGCCCCGCGGGCGCGTACTTCACGGGCGGCGTCGCCCCGGTGTCGATCTGGCTGTCCACGCAGTACTCCCGCGCGGGCAAGGGCGGCACGGGCGCCGCGAAGTGCGGCGGCAACTACGCCGCGTCGCTCCTCCCGCAGGCCGAGGCCGCATCGCACGGCTGCGCGCAGGTGCTCTTCCTCGACTCCGAGGAGGGCCGCTACCTCGAGGAGCTCGGCGGGATGAACATCGTGCTCGTCTACGCGGACGGCCGCCTGGTCACGCCCGACTCGGAGAGCATCCTCGAGGGCATCACGCGCGACTCGATCCTGGAGCTCGCGCGCGATCGCGGCCTCACGGTCGAGAAGCGCCGGGTGGAGCTGTCCGAGTGGGTCGACGGCGTCGCGTCGGGCGAGATCACCGAGGTGTTCGCGTGCGGCACCGCGGCGGTCATCACGCCCATCGGCCGGCTGCTCGGCGACGGCCTCGACGTCGGCGACATCGACGCGCCCGCGGGCGAGCTGACCATGTCGCTGCGCCAGGAGCTCACCGACATCCAGTACGGCCGCATCCCGGACCGCCACGGCTGGCTCACGCGCCTCGACGCGTAGCGGGCGCCTCGACCTCCTCGGCCGGTCCTGCACGGGGGCCGGCCGTCGGCGTCTCCGGGGCGGGGTCAGCCGCGCCGGAGCTCCTCGGCGTGCGCCCGGGCGAACTCGAGGAACGACCGTGGCGGCGTGCCCGTGATCTCCTGCACGGTGTCGGTCATCGCCCGCACCTCGTCGAGCCCGTCCCGCACGACCCGGGCGTACTGCGTCACGAGCCCGCGCGCGAGCCACGCGTCCGCTCCCGCTGCGCGCAGAGCCAGGCCGAACACCGGTCCGGGCAGGTGCACGTAGCGGATGCGGCGCCCGAGCGCGGTCGACAGTCGCTCCGCGATCTGCCGGGACGTGAGCGCCTCGGGTCCCGTCAGCACGTGGTCGCGGCCGACGTGGCCGTCCTCCGTGAGCACCTGCGCGACCACGCGCGCGATGTCAGCAGGGTCGATCCAGCCGATCGCGCTCGCCCCCGTCGTCTGCGGGTAGACGCCGCGGCGGATGGCCGGCGCGGACTCCAGGACGTTCTGCATGAAGGCGGACGGACGGACGAGCGTCCAGTCGAGATCGGATGCGCGGAGGAGCGCGTCGGTCTCCGCGCACGCCTTCGCCCAGGGGAGCGGCGAGTCGAGGGCCGCGTCGCCGCCCGAGAGGTGGACGACCCGGCGGATCCCCACGGCCGTCGCGGCCTCGACGGCGTTCCGGCCCAGCGCCGCCTGCCGCGGCGTGACGGGCGTGAGGAGGAACACGCGATCGCAGCCCTCCATCGCCCGCCGGAGGCTCCCCGTGTCGCCCAGGTCGCCGAGGACCGCGTCGATGCCACGCGCCCGGAACGCCTCCACCTGCTCCGGCCGGCGGCAGAGCGCGCGCACCGGGTCGCCCCGCTCGGCGAGCAGCGTCACCACGCGCCCCGCCACCTCTCCCGTCGCCCCGGTCACGAGGATGCTCGATCCGCCCATGCTGTCTCCTCCCATTGATATCAGAAAGCTGATAAGTGGCAACGTAGCACCTAGAGTGGCGGCATGGCCCACCCGCACGAGTTCACCGAGGACGACCTCGGGAGCGTCATCACCTGGAGCGCGGTGCGCGCGGCCCGGCGGCTCGAGCGGATCCTCACGGAGGTGCTCGCCGCCTGGGACCTCACGCCGGTGCAGTTCGGGGTGCTCGTGCACCTCGCCGTCCGCCCCGCGATGACGCAGGCGGCCATCGCGCGCGAGGTGCACGTGCGCCCGCAGAGCGCGGATCCGCTCCTCGCCGGCCTCGAGGCCCGCGGCCTCGTCGCGCGGTCGGCCGAGCGCGGGCGCGGGCGACGCAACCCGGTGACGCTCACCGATGCGGGCCTCGCGCTCCTGCGCGAGGTGTGGGGTCCGGTCCTCGCCACCAACGACCTTTCCGGCTTCGGCGTCGACCAGGCGACCGGGGACGCGGTCAACGGCGCCCTGCTGCGCATCGCCACCTCGGATCCCGCCGCCCGGCACGACTAGGGTCGTGAGCGTGAAGATCGCGCGATTCAGCACCGGTGACGACCCCCGCTTCGGCATCCTCGACGAGGAGGAGGGCCACCTGGTCGTCCTCTCCGGCGACCCCATGTTCAGCGGCTACCAGACCACGGGGGAGCGCGTGCCGCTCGCCGACGCCCGGCTGCTCGCGCCCGTGATCCCGCGCTCCAAGGTGGTGGCGGTGGGCCGCAACTACGCCGCCCACGCCGCCGAGCACGGCAGCGAGGCGCCCACCACGCCGCTCATCTTCCTGAAGCCGAACACCTCGGTCGTCGGCCCCGACGACGTGATCCGCCTGCCCGCCGACAGCGAGCGGGTCGAGCACGAGGGCGAGCTCGCGGTCGTCATCGGCCGGATCACGCGCGACGTGTCCGTGGAGGACGCGGCGCGCTCGATCTTCGGCTACACGATCGGCAACGACGTCACCGCCCGCGACATCCAGCACTCCGAGAGCCAGTGGGCCCGCGCCAAGGGCTACGACACGTTCTGCCCGCTCGGCCCGGTCATCGAGACCGAGGGCTCGTTCGAGGACGCGCTCATCGAGACGCGCGTGGACGGCGAGCTGCGCCAGTCCGGCCGCACGAGCGAGATGGTGCACTCGGTGCCCGAGCTCATCGCGTTCGCCTCCCGGGTGTGGACCCTGCTGCCCGGCGACGTGATCCTCACCGGCACGCCCGCGGGCGTCGGCCCGTTCACCGACGGCCAGGTCGTCGAGGTGTCGATCGAGGGGATCGGCACCCTCTCCAACCCCGCGCGCGCCCGCGCCTGACCGTGATCCGCCCCGGCCGTCCCGCGCGCCTCGCGCTGGCGGCCGCGGCGGTGGCGCTGCTCTCGGGCTGCGTGTACGACGTGTCCGACTACGGGCTGGAGACGGCGGGGCCGACGGACGCGGCCACGCCGACCGCGTCACCGACCCCGGGCGCGGCGGAGCTCGGTCTGCCGGCCGGCTGCACGCCCGCCGACCTCTCGATCGACTGGGCGGAGCCGCAGGCGGGGCCCGCCGACGAGCTGCTCGCCGTGCGCGTGATGCAGGTGCGGATCCCGAGCGCGGGGGAGCAGCCCGGCCTCGGATCCACGACCCAGCGCGTCACCCGGAACGACATCGCGCTGCGCCCGGCCCTCCGCCTGGAGCTCGACAAGCGGGACGGTTCCGCGACGCCGGTCGCCGACGGCCTCGCCCCGCCGGACACCTGGGCGGCCTTCCTCGGGGCGGACCTCCGTGACCGGGACCTCGTCGGGCCGCGGTTCGGCCGGCCGCTGCAGATCACGTCGTTCGACCCGGTGCTCGATCGCGCGGCGCGCTACGTCATCGGGTACCTGGGCTCCGCGCAGTCCGCGCACGTCACGGTGACGGGATGCGACGGCGCCTTCCGCGGATCCGGCACCCTCGAGGGGCTCGACCCGACGCGCTACGCCGGCGCCGTCGTCCTCGAGTGCGGGGTACCGCCCGGCGACCAGTACGACCGGTGGGACCTCCTGGAGCCGTACTGCGCGGACAGCGCGCCCGGCACCGACGGGGAGCCGCAGCCCGAGCCCTAGAATCGTGACCAGGATGACTGACGCAACGACCCACCCCGTGACCACCGCTTCCGGCACCGACGTCCGCGTCCGGTTCTGCCCGTCCCCGACCGGGACGCCGCACGTCGGGCTCATCCGCACGGCGCTGTTCAACTGGGCGTACGCCCGGCACACGGGCGGCAAGCTGATCTTCCGCGTCGAGGACACCGACGCCGCGCGCGACAGCGAGGAGAGCTACGAGCAGCTCATCGAGGCGCTGCGCTGGCTCGAGATCGACTGGGACGAGGGCGAGGGCGTCGGCGGCCCGCACGCGCCGTACCGCCAGTCGCAGCGCACCGAGCTGTACCTCGACGTGATCCGGAAGCTCACCGCATCCGGCCACCTCTACGAGAGCTACGCGACGGCCGAGGAGATCGAGGCGCGCAACCGCGCCGCCGGCCGCGACCCGAAGATGGGCTACGACAACTTCGAGCGCGACCTCACCGAGGCGGAGCGACAGGCGTTCCGTGACGAGGGCCGCTCACCCGCCCTCCGCCTCCGCGTGCCGGACACCGACCTCTCCTTCGACGACCTCGTGCGCGGCACGGTCACCTTCCCGGCCGGGTCCTTCCCCGACTTCGTGCTCGTGCGCCCGAACGGCGCCCCGCTGTACACGCTCGTGAACCCCGTCGACGACGCGCTCATGGGGATCACGCACGTGCTCCGCGGCGAGGACCTCCTCTCGTCGACGCCCCGGCAGATCGCGCTGTACCACGCGCTCATCGACATCGGCGTGGCCGACGCCATCCCGCGCTTCGGCCACCTGCCCTACGTGATGGGGGAGGGGAACAAGAAGCTCTCCAAGCGCGATCCCGAGTCGAACCTGTTCCACCACCGCGACCGCGGCTTCATCCCCGAGGGCCTCATCAACTACCTGGCGCTCCTCGGCTGGTCGCTCACGCACGACCGCGACGTGTTCTCGCGGATGGAGATGATCACCGCGTTCGACGTCGCCGACGTCACGCCCGCCCCGGCGCGCTTCGACCTCAAGAAGGCGGAGTCGCTGAACGGCGACCACATCCGCCTCCTCCCGCTCGAGGACTTCGCCGAGCGCCTCGTGCCGTACCTGCAGGCGGCGGGCGTCGTCGGCGCCGAGCTCACCCACGACGAGCGACGGATGCTCGACGCGGCCGCGCCGCTCGTGCAGGAGCGCATGCAGCTCCTCGGCGAGGCGCCCGACCTGCTGTCGTTCCTCTTCACCACGGCCGACGCGCTGCCCTACGACGACGCGGCGGTCCAGGCGCTCAAGGACGACGCCCCCGCGGTGCTCGCCGCCTCCCGTGGCGCGCTCGCCGGGGTCCCGCACACGGAGTGGGACGTCGACCTGGTGCAGGAGGTGCTGCAGAACACCCTCATCACCGGCATGGGCATGAAGCCGCGTCTCGCCTACGGGCCGCTTCGCGTCGCCGTCTCCGGGCGTCGCATCTCGCCGCCGCTGTTCGAGTCGATGGTGCTGCTCGGCAAGGACGAGACCGTCGCGCGCCTCGACCGCCTCGCGGGGATGCTCGGTGAGTGATCCCGGGGCCGCGGGATCCACCGCGACCGGTGACTCGTACGACGTCGTCGTCATCGGCGCGGGCCCCGCTGGCCTCTCCGCCGCGTTGAACCTCGTGCGCGCCCGGCGCCGCACGCTCGTGCTCGACAGCAGCCGGCCGCGCAACGCCGCGACGCTCATGTCGCACGGCTTCGTCACCCGCGACGGGATCTCCCCGCTCGAGCTGCGCAAGCTCGGCCAGGTCGAGGTCGAGGGCTACGACGAGGGCGAGTTCCAGCTCGCCGTCGTGCAGTCCGCGGAGCCCGCCGAGGGCGGCTTCACCATCCGCGCGACGGGCGTGCGCCGCGCGCCCGACCGCGAGGTGCACGCGCGCCGGATCCTCATCGCCACGGGCCTCGTGGAGACCCTGCCCGACCTGCCGAGCATCCGCGCCTACTACGGCACCGCCGTGCACAGCTGCATGGAGTGCGACGGCTACGAGAAGGCCGACGAGCCGCTCTTCCTCATCGGCGAGACGGACGACCTCGTGGAGCGCGCGCTGCTGCTCTCGCAGTGGTCGCGCGACATCATCGTCTTCACGAACGGCGTCGCGGTGATCGACGAGGCGGGGGAGCGCGGGCTCGCGTCCCTCGGGATCCGCGTCGACCGCCGGCTCGTCGCCGACATCGAGGGCGAGCGCGCGGCCGTCACGGGCATCCGCATGCAGGACGGCTCGGTCGTCCCGCGCTCCGGCGGCTTCGTGCGCCCGCGCTACTCGACCGCGCTCGACTTCCTCGCCGGGCTCGACCTCGACACGGACGACGACGGCCACATCGCCGTCGACGCCGAGGGCCGCACCTCGCACGCGGGCGTCTACGCGGCGGGCGACAGCTCGCAGCCGGGCCCGCAGCAGCTGATCATCGCGGCCGGCTTCGGCGCGCGCGCGGCCAGCGCGATCAACCGGGATCTGCTGCCCGTGATCTGACGGGTGGGGCCCGTCGGGCCGCGGCCGGTTTGGCGCGGATCCGGCCGATGGGCTACACTCGACGAGGCCCGATCGCGCATCGGGGTCGTGGGGTATGGTGTAATTGGCAACACGGAAGATTCTGATTCTTTTGTTCTTGGTTCGAGTCCAGGTACCCCAGCACTGAATACGCAGGAAATGACAGGCCCGGATATCCGGGCCTTTTCCTTTTCCCTCTCCCGGTCGTGTCAGGTGACGCCTGCCGGAGCTCCGTGCGTGCCGAGCGCCGTTGCCGGACGTCTCTCGACACCCGGCCTCCGGCGTATTACGTTATCCGCATGACAGGCGACGAGACCATCGACGGCGTCCCCGTGACGGAGGAGCAGATCCAGGCGTGGGCTGATGAGGCCGAGGTCGGGTACGACGTGGACGCGCTCACGAAGCGGGGCCGCGGACGTCCCGGTCGCGGAGCGCGCCCATCGCAGGTCGTCGCCGTGCGCCTCACCGACGAGGAGCTCGCCGCGGTGGACGCGCGAGCGACGCGGGAGGGCACGTCGCGATCCGAGGTGATCCGACAGGCCCTCCACGACTCGGCGGCGTGAGGGTCCACCCCTCCGCGCGGAAGCACGGGATCGAACCCGAGGATGCCATCCAGGCGGCATCGTGGGCGATCTGGATCGAGGATCTGGACGACGACAGCCCTGCGCGGCAGTTGCGTCTCGGATTCGATCACTCCGGGCGTCTGCTGGAGACGGTGGTGCTGGTCTTCGACAGCGGCAATGAGCTCGTCATCCACGCCATGGCCGCGCGGAAGCAGATGCTGGACCTGCTGCCCTGAGAACCACGACAGCCCCGCCCGAGCAACTGCTCGAGCGGGGCCGTCGTCGCGTTCAGGTGGTGCGGATCAGGCGAGGCGCCCCTTCGGGGAGCTGTCGCTCGTCTTCGACGGGTCCTTCTCCACGACGTCGCCGAGGGCGTCGTCGATGCGGGTGAGGAGCTCCGCGGGGATCTTCACGCCCGAGGCCTTGACGTTCTCGTGCACCTGCTCGGGGCGCGAGGCGCCGATGATCGCCGAGGCGACGTTCTCGTTCTGGAGCACCCACGCGACGGCGAGCTGGGCCAGCGAGAGGTCGAGCTCGTCGGCGACGGGCTGGAGCTCCTGCACGCGGGAGAGCGTGTCGTCGTTCATGTAGCGCTTGATCATGTCGGCGCCGCCCTTGTCGTCCGTGGCGCGCGAGCCGGCGGGCAGGTCCTGACCCGGCTTGTACTTGCCGGTGAGGACGCCCTGGGCGATGGGGGACCAGACGATCTGCGAGATGCCGAGGTCCTTCGAGGTCGGGACGACCTCCTCCTCGATGACGCGCCAGAGGGCCGAGTACTGCGGCTGGTTCGAGATGAGCTGGAAGCCGAGCTCGCGGGAGAGGCCGTGCGCCTCGCGGAGCTGCTCGGGGGTCCACTCGCTGACGCCGATGTAGAGCGCCTTGCCCTGGCGGACGACGTCGGCGAACGCCTGCATCGTCTCCTCGAGCGGGGTCTCGTAGTCGTAGCGGTGGGCCTGGTAGAGGTCCACGTGGTCGGTCTGGAGGCGCTCGAGCGAGCCGTCGATCGACGCCATGATGTGCTTGCGCGAGAGGCCGGTGTCGTTGTGGCCCTTGGCGCCGGTCGGGAAGTAGACCTTCGTGAAGATCTCCAGGCCGTCCCTGTTCTCGCCCTTGAGCGCGTCGCCGAGGACCTTCTCGGCGACGGTGTTCGCGTAGCCGTCGGCCGTGTCGAACGTGGTGATGCCGGCCTCGAGGGCCGCCTGCACGCACTGCGTGGCGGTGTCGTTCTCGACCTGCGACCCGTGGGTCAGCCAGTTGCCGTACGTGATCTCGGAGATCTTGAAGCCTGAGTTGCCTAGGTAGCGGAATTCCATCCTCCGAGCCTACGCCGAGGGCGCTGGGGGAGGCCCGAGCGGGGTCTGTCCGCGGGGTGTCCGGGAGATGCACGCGCGGCCCCGCCCGATCGTCTCGGGCGGGGCCGCGCGGTCGTGCGGGCGAGGCGACGGATCAGGCCTCGCGGGTCTTCGGCGAGCTGTCCTCGGTCTTGCGCGGGTCCTTCTCGACGATGTCGCCGAGGGCGTCGTCGATGCGGGTCAGGAGCTCCGCGGGGATCTTCACGCCCGACGCCTTCACGTTCTCGTGCACCTGCTCGGGACGCGAGGCGCCGATGATCGCGGAGGCCACGTTCTCGTTCTGCAGCACCCACGCGACGGCGAGCTGGGCCAGCGACAGGTCGAGCTCGTCGGCGACGGGCTGGAGGTCCTGCACGCGGGAGAGCGTGTCGTCGTTCATGTACCGCTTGATCATGTTCGCGCCGCCCTTGTCGTCGGTCGCACGGGATCCGGACGGCAGCTCCTGGCCGGGCTTGTACTTGCCCGTCAGCACGCCCTGCGCGATGGGGGACCACACGATCTGCGAGATGCCGAGCTCCTTCGACGTGGGCACGACCTCCTCCTCGATGACGCGCCAGAGGGCCGAGTACTGCGGCTGGTTCGAGATGAGCTGGAAGCCCAGCTGGTCGGCGAGGGCGTGGCCGGCGCGCAGCTGCTCGCTCGTCCACTCGCTGACGCCGATGTACAGCGCCTTGCCCTGGCGGACGACGTCGGCGAACGCCTGCATCGTCTCCTCGAGGGGCGTCTCGTAGTCGAAGCGGTGCGCCTGGTAGAGGTCGATGTAGTCGGTCTGGAGGCGCGTGAGCGACGCGTCCACCGAGTCCATGATGTGCTTCCGCGAGAGCCCCACGTCGTTGTGGCCCTTGGGCCCGGTGGGGCCGAAGACCTTCGTGAAGATCTCGATCGAGGCGCGTCGTTCGTCTTTGAGCGCCTCGCCGAGCACGGTCTCCGCCTTGGTGTTGGCGTAGACGTCCGCGGTGTCGAACGTGGTGATCCCCGCCTCGAGTGCGGCCTTCACGCACGCGGTCGCGGTGTCGTTCTCCACCTGCGATCCGTGGGTGAGCCAGTTGCCGTAGGTGATCTCGGAGATCTTGAAGCCGGAGTTGCCGAGGTATCTGAATTCCATGCGTCGACCGTACGCCGGCAGCCTCCGCGGCCCCGCACGAAAGTGTGCGACGGGTCGGGTGGCGGGAGTCAGGCGGCGGGGGAGCGGATCACGTGCAGGGGCGCGAGCGCCGTGTCGAGCGCCGCCTCCAGCGGCCAGGCCGAGCGCTCCGGCTGGCTGAGCACCAGGCCGCCCTGGATGGCCGCGAGGATCACGGTGGCGATGCGCTCGGGATCCGCCGTCGCGGCCACGAGGCCCGCCTCCCGCATGCGCGCGACGCCGCGGGCGAGGAACGCGCGCCACGCCCGCATCGACGCGGCGATGGTGCGCTCGAGCTCGGCGTCGACGGCGGCGGCCTGCGTGGCGAGCGACCCGATGGGGCAGACCCAGCGCCCGCGGCCGATGTAGTAGTCGACGAGGCCGGTGCGCCACGCCTCCCATGACTCCCAGGAGCCCAGGTCGTGGATGTGCGGCTCCTGCGCCTCGAGCAGCTGCCGGCCCTCCCACTCCGCGACCTCGCGCACGAGCTCGATCTTGCCGCCGGGGAAGTAGTGGAACAGCTGGCTCTTGCTCGTCAGCGTCGCGGCGCGCACGTCGTCGAGGGTGGTGCCGCCGATGCCGGTGGCGAGGATCTGCTCGCCCGTCGCCTCGATGATCCGCTGGCGGGTGCGGCGTCCGCGCTCGGTGATCTTGGGCTCCGCCATGCCCCGATCCTACCTTTGTGGACCGGATGGTCCAACACGTGCTATCAATTGGACCATGCAGTCCAATGAAGAAGTCCTCCAGTCCCTCGTCCCCGACACCCGGCTCGCCGGCCGCACGGCCGTCGTCACCGGATCCACCAGCGGCATCGGCGAGGCGGTCGCCCGCGTGCTCGCCTCCTCCGGCGCCGAGGTCGTCGTCAGCGGCCGCGACGTCGATCGCGCCCGTGCCGTCGTCGCCGCGATCACCGTGGCGGGCGGCACCGCCCATGCCGTCCCGGCCGACCTCGCCGGCGGCTACGACGGCATCCGCGCCTTCGCCCGCGATGCGACCGCGGCGCTCGGCGGGCGCGTCGACATCCTCGTGAACAACGCGGGTGTCTATCCCGTCGGCGCGACCGCGGGCCTCGCCGACGCCGACCTCGACGCGATCCTCGCCGTCAACGTCCGCGCGCCGCACGTGCTCGTCGCCGAGCTCGCGCCCGCGATGGCCGAGCGCGGGAAGGGTGCGATCGTGAACGTCGGCTCGTGGATGTCGCGCGTGGGCATCCCGTTCGGCGCGGCGTACACGGCGTCGAAGGCCGCCGTCGAGCAGATGACGCGGACGTGGGCGGCCGAGTACGGGCCGCGCGGCGTGCACGTGAACACGGTGGCGCCGGGTGCGACCTCGACGCCGGGCAACGCGGCCGATGCGGACGTGCTCGCGGCGATGGCCGCCACGACCGTCGCCGGCGTCCCGGTGCGTCCCGTGGACATCGCGTTCGCGGTGCGCTTCCTCGTCTCGGACGAGGCCGGATTCGTCCACGGTGCGCTGCTGGACGTCGACGGCGGGGTCAGCAGCACGCGCCTCGGCTGACGGGCGGACACGCGCGGATGCGCGCCGACGCGACGACGCCCGCCCCGGATCCGGGGCGGGCGTCGTCGTCGTGCGGGGGAGCGCTAGCGGCGCGGGGCGTCCGCGTCCGCGCTGCGGCCGGAGCCGCGGGCCGCGTCGTCGTCCGCGTCGGCCGGCGCCTGCTCTCCTGCGCCGGAGGCCGCCGCATCGGTGCCCTCGACGGCGGACGCGTCGCGCTTCGTCTTCGCGAGGCTCGCGACGGTCGCCACCGTGATGGTGAGCAGGATGAACGACAGCGAGAACCAGATGGGGATCTCGGGGGCCCACAGCATGGGCTCGCCGCCGTTGATGAAGGGCACCTCGTTGACGTGCATGGCGTGCAGCACGAGCTTCACGGCGATGAAGCCGAGGATCACCGCGAGGCCCTGCGAGAGGTACACGAGGCGCTCGAGGAGCCCGGAGATCAGGAAGTACAGCTGGCGGAGGCCGAGCAGCGCGAAGGCGTTGGCAGTGAAGACGATGTACGCCTCCTGCGTCAGGCCGAAGATCGCGGGGATGGAGTCGAGCGCGAAGAGCACGTCGGTGAGGCCGATGGCGAGCATCACCAGGAACATCGGGGTGAAGAGCTTCCTGCCGTCGACGCGGGTCGTGAGCTTGTCGCCGTCGTAGTGGTCCGAGGTGGGGATGACGCGGCGGAGCACGCGGATGAGCTTCGAGTCCGACCCGTCCTCGTCGTGCGTCTCCTTCATCTGCTTGTACGCCATGACGAGCAGCAGGGCGCCGAACAGGTAGAAGACCCAGGAGAAGTTGTCGATGATGGCGGAGCCCATCGCGATGAAGATGCCGCGCATCACGAGGGCTATCGCGATGCCGACGAGCAGCACCTTCTGTTGGAAGGCCCGCGGCACGGCGAAGCTCGACATGATGATGAGGAAGACGAAGAGGTTGTCGACGCTCAGCGCCTTCTCCGTCACGTAGCCGGCGAAGTACTCGCCGCCGAAGGTCCAGTTCGAGAAGACGCCGACGCCCACGCCGAAGACGAGCGCGATGACGATGTAGACGACCGACCAGGTCGCGGACTCCTTCAGCGTCGGCTCGTGCGCCTTCCGCACGTGCGCGAAGAAGTCGAAGACGAGCAGGCCGAGGACGGCCGCGATGGTCGCGGCCCAGAGCCAGAAGGGGACATCCATTGTGGGTTCTCCAGTACTCGGACCGCTGACGGTCCGGTGGGGTACTGAAGGTCTCCTCCACCCCGCGAGCTGCTTCTCGCGGAACCGGCCGCACGGGTCGGAGTGGTCCGACCGTATTGACGACACGACCGCCGGATGGGAGTACTCCCCTTCGAGGGAACAGCCTATACGGCCGCATGGACCGCGCTCGACCCGGACGGCGGATCCCCAGCTGGCCGGTCCGCCGGTGCGGAGGCCCCTACTCGAGGAAGAGCAGCACGATGCCGGCGACGGCCGCGAGCACGCCGATGCCGATGAGCACGAGCCCGGTCACCCGCAGCGCGCGGCCGTCGAGCTCGGGGGCGTGGGTGCGGACGCGCCATGGAGCGCGCGGCGCGAACCAGACGGGCGCGTCGGATCCGGCCGGGAGGTCGTGGGTCTCCGGGGTGTCGGCCGGCGCCTCGTGCACGTCGCCCTCGCCGTCGAACCAGCGCAGGACGCGCGACGCGGGGCCGTCGTCGTCGGCGGGCGCGTCCGCGACGATGCCCTCGGTCGCCGTCCACCGCCGGCCCAGGACGCGCACCGAGACACCGGCGACGTAGAGCAGGACGCCGGGGACGAGCGCGATCCAGGTGAGGAACTCGACGATGAGCGACGCCGCGGCGAGACCGTCCATCCTCATGACCCCGCGTCCGCTCGCCGAGAGCCCGAACAGGGCCTAGAGGTCGATGCTATCGCCGGGCTCGAGGGCGTGGAACTCGCCGCCGCCCTGCTCGGTCGCCCACTGGAGGCGCCCGTTCGAGATGGCCTTCCCCGCCGTGGAGAGCACCATCTCGTGCGTGGAGAACGCGCGGCGGGGCTTCACGGCGAGCACGTAGTCGATGGACTCGCTGATCTTCATCCACGGCGCGCCCGCGGGGGCCGCGAGCAGGTCGACCTCGACGCCCTCCGGGACGACGAACGAGTCGCCCGCGTAGTAGAGCGTGTCGTTCACCAGGACGCCGAGGTTGTCGACCACGGGGATCGACTCGTGGATGACGGCGTGCGTGCCGCCGAAGAAGCGCAGCGTGAAGGGGCCGACCTCGATCGTGTCCCCCGCGTGCACGACCGTGACGTCGAAGTCGGCCGCGGCGGCGGCGACGCCCTCGGGCGCGTAGACGGGCACGCCCTCGTTCTTGTCGAGGATCCGCTTGAGCTGCTCCGGGGTCCAGTGGTCGGCGTGCTCGTGCGTGATCACGATGGCGTCGGCGTTCATCGCCTCCGTGATGGGGGTGGTGAACGAGCCCGGGTCGATGAAGAGCTTGCGCCCCGACAGTTCCAGGACAAGGGCCGCGTGCTCGAGCTTCGTCAATCGCATGAGAGGAGCCAACACCGTCCGGGCGGGCAGGGCAAACCGGCGCGCGGGGGCGTCCGCGCGCGGGGAACGGGGGCGTGCGTGGCCCGCGGTGTCGGGCGGATCCGCCCGGTCGGGGCTCGATTTGGTCGGGCTGTGCGCGCTGTGGCATACTCGACGAGTTGCAAAAACGGCCCCATCGTTTAGCGGCCTAGGACACCGCCCTCTCACGGCGGTAACACCGGTTCGAATCCGGTTGGGGTCACCACCGCATCATCCCGCCCGGCTCCTCCTCACGGAGGTGCCGGGCTTTCTTCTTCCCGCCGAGCCCTCGGGGCTCAGGTGCGCGGCTCGGGCCTGTACCGTCGAGGGGTGAGTGTGCACCTGGTCGGAGGCGGCCTGTCGGATGACGACACCCCCCTCCTCGCGCGGTTCCTGTCCGAGGCGACGACGAGGGCGACCGCTGCCGCCCGGCTGGAGCCGGCCCGCATCGCCGTGGTGCTCGTGCACGACGGCCTCGGCGCCGAGTGGTTCGACCAGTACGCCGCCGCGCTCCGTGCCGCGGGCGCCTGCGAGCCGGTCGCCGTGCTCGCGCCCGAGGGCGGATCCCTCGAGGTCGCGCAGCTGCAGGACGTGGACGGCATCGTCGTCGGCGGCGGGCTCACCCCCGCGTACCGCCAGGCGCTCGAGCCGGTCTTCGGCGAGATCCGCCGCCAGGTCACCGCCGGCGTGCCGTACCTCGGCTTCTCCGCGGGTGCCGCGGTCGCCGCCGAGACCGCCATCGTCGGCGGCTGGCGCATCGGCGACGTCGAGGTCGTGCCGGAGTCCGCGAGCGAGGACCTCGACGAGGTCACCGTGGAGCAGGGCATCGGCCTCATCGACGTCGCGGTCGACGTGCACGCCGCCCAGTGGGGCACCCTCACCCGGCTCATCGCCGCGACCGAGGCGGGGCTCGTGGAGGGCGGCGTCGCCATCGACGAGCGCACCGTCCTCATCGTGGGCGAGGGACAGCTCGTCGTGGAGGGGCGCGGCAGCGTCTGGTCCGTCATCGGCTCGGAGACCGGCGTCACCGTCAGCTCTGCCGGCGCGTCCTGATCCACCGCCCGTGGCGCTGACCCTGCCCGAGCTCGTCGAGCGCGGCCTCATGGACGCCGGCTGGGCCGAGGTGCTCGCGCCGGTCGCCGACGACATCGCCCGGATGGGGGAGTGGCTGCGCGCCGAGGTCGCCGCGGGTCGCCCCTACCTGCCCGCGGGCGACCGCGTGCTGCGGGCGTTCCAGCAGCCCCTCGCCGACGTGCGCGTGCTCATCGTCGGGCAGGATCCCTATCCCACGCCCGGCCACCCCGTGGGTCTGTCGTTCTCGGTCGAGCCCGACGTGCGACCCGTGCCGCGGAGCCTCGTCAACATCCACCGGGAGCTGCGGGACGACCTCGGGATCCCGACGCCCGAGCACGGCGATCTCACGGCGTGGACCCGCAGCGGCGTGCTGCTGCTCAACCGCGTGCTCACGGTGCGGCCGGGCGCGCCCGCCTCGCACCGCGGGAAGGGCTGGGAGGCCGTGACGGAGTGCGCGATCCGCGGTCTGGCCGCGCGCGGGGGCCCGCTCGTCGCGATCCTCTGGGGCAAGGACGCGGGGACCCTCGCGCCGCTGCTCGCGCCCGTGCCGTCGATCACCTCGGTGCACCCGAGCCCGCTGTCCGCGTCGCGCGGGTTCTTCGGCTCCCGGCCCTTCAGCCGGGCGGATGCGCTGCTCGCCGAGCAGGGCGCCGGTCCCGTCGACTGGCGGCTCTGAGCTCGCCCCGCCGGATCCGGCGACCGGCGCGGCGCTCCCCGTAGGATCGCGGCATGCTCGAGGAGGAATACCAGACGAGGCGCCGCCTGCCCGCCCACCTCCGGAAGCCCGCGCCGCCGTTGCCCGTCTTCTCCTACGAGATCCGGCAGGCCGCGACGTCCGACCTCCCGGACATCCGCGAGGTCTACAACCACTACGTGATGAACAGCACCGTCACCTTCGACGAGACGCGCATGACGCTCGCCAGGTGGCGCGGGCGCTTCAGCCAGCTGGAGCGGATGGGCATGCCGTTCCTCGTCGCCGTCTCGCCGTCAGGGCAGGTGCTCGGCTACGCGCTCGTCGAGCCCGTGTCCGCGCGTCGGTCGTCGCGCACGACCGTGGAGGACTCGATCTACCTCGGAGCGGCGTCCACCGGCAAGGGGCTCGGCCGCGCGCTCCTGGAGGCGCTCGTCGAGGCGTGCCGCGAGGCGGGGATCCGCGAGGTCATCGCCGTGATCGCCGACCAGGGCGCGGACGCCTCCATCCGGCTGCACGCGTCGCTCGGCTTCACGGAGAGCGGGCGGATGGGGCGCGTCGGCTGGAAGTTCGGGCGCTGGCTCGGCACCGTCACGATGCAGCTGACGCTCCGGCCGACGGCGCAGCCGGGCCGGTGGGCGCGGACCATGCGGCGATCGACGCCTGCCGCTGCCGCTCCTGGTCCCACCACTCCCGCTCCCGCTCCCGCCGCTCCTCCTTTGCGGTGAGGGGCCGGGGCGCCACCGTCTCCACCCGGTGACGGCGCGCCCACCAGCCGGTGAGGAGCGCGGATCCCAGCACGACCGCCATCGGCAGGAGCATGAACGGGCCGCCGGTGCCGTCGCTGCGATCGAAGCTCTGCGACATCTGGCCGAGGATCACCGTGGGGATGAACAGCAGCGTGTTGTTGAGGGCGTGGATGAGGACGGGCGCCTCGAGCCCGCCCGTGAGCCGCGCGGAGAGGGTCGCCGACAGGCCGAAGACGAAGTAGTAGGCGATGAGCCACGGGTCCTCGGCGAGGTGCGCGAGGGCGAAGAGGGAGCTGGAGACCACGGCGCCGACGACGAGGGCGACGCGCGTGCTGCGGAACCAGGATCCGACCGAGCGCTGGATGAGGCCCCGGAACCCGTACTCCTCGCCGGCCGACTGCAGCGGCGTGGTGAGCAGCACGATGGCCAGGTAGAGCCAGACCTCGCCGTCGAAGCGGACCTCGCCCGACGGGTCGAGCGCGAACGTGACGCCGATGTACACGAGGAAGACGGGCACCATCACGAGCGCGACGCGGCCGAGCCAGCGCCAGCGGAAGCGGCCGGCGATCGAGGACATCGCGCCCATCCGCACGCCGAAGAGCCAGCGCTGCAGGAGCATCGAGACGGGGATCAGGGCGGCGAGCGACAGGTTCGTGGCGAGCAGGACGACGGGCGTCATGGTGGTGAGGGACGCCTCGTCGGAGGGGTCCATCCGGCCCGTGAGGATCTCGATGAGGATGGCGACGCCGCCGAACACGAGCGAGAGGGCGAAGAACGCGACGCCGAACAGGACGAGCGCGACGATCCCGCGCCACGGGCCGCCGGTGTCGCGGAGGCCGTGGTGGTACGGGACCGGCGGGCGCTCGGGCAGCGGCGGGAGCTCCGGCGGGAACCCGGCGGGCATCCCGAGCGCCGCGGGCGCGACCGGGTCGACGGGCGGGGCCATCGGCGGCGCGGAGGGCGGGACGGGATCGGGGACGGTCGGCTCCTGTGCGCTCATGCCGCCACGGTACGCGGGGTGGTCGGGACGCGGATCCACCCGATGGCGGAGGGCGGGCGGCGGACGGCGCGGGGGCGCCGTCGCGGTCCCGCGTACGGTGGACGGGACGAGAGGCGCACCCATGCAGCAGGACCGGCACGAGGACCAGGGGCACGACGAGGCCCGCGACGCCGACTTCGCGGAGAAGCGGCACGAGCAGCTGACGACGGCGCCGAAGGCGGTGGAGTCGGATGCGGCGCCGCGCGTCGACGTCACCGAGCAGGAGGGCGGCGTCACGCGCGTCGACGTCGCGGAGACCGCGTCGGTGCGGCCCGGGAAGACGACCCCGGCCCGCGAGTCGTGAGAGACGCGCAGATCGTGGGTGACGCGCAGGCCGGCGGGGCGGCCCCGCGCGACGTGCTCGTCCTCGGCGGCACCGCGTGGATCGGCCGGCTCGTCGCGGAGCGGCTGGCGGCGCGCGGCGACCGGGTGACGTGCCTCGCGCGCGGCACGGGCGGATCCGCACCCGACCTCACGCGCTTCGTCGCGGCCGACCGCGACCTGCCCGACGCGTACGCGGCCGTCGCCGACGCGGAATGGGACGCGGTCGTCGACCTCACCTCCTCGGCCGAGCACGCGCGCTCCGCCGTGGCCGCGCTGAGCGAACGCGCCCGGCACTGGACGTTCGTCAGCACCGTGTCCGTGTACGCGTCGTTCGCGCATCCCGGCGACGACGAGACGGCGGCGCTCGTGGATCCGGTCGACCTCGCGGAGTACGGCCAGGCGAAGGTCGCGGCCGAGCGCGCGGTGACCGCGGCGCTCGCCGGCAGGCGGATGATCGTGCGCCCCGGCCTCATCACCGGACCCGACGACGACAGCGACCGGTTCGGCTACTGGCCGGCCCGGTTCGCGCTCGCGGGCGACGCGCCGGTGCTCGTGCCGGACGCCGCCGACCGCCGATCCCAGGTGATCGACGCGCGCGACCTGGCCGACCTGATCGTCGACGTCGGCGTCCGCGGGCTCGACGGCGTGGTGGACGCGGTGGGCGAGAGCGTTCCGCTGGCGGACGTGCTGGACCTCGCGGCGGAGGCGGCGGGATCCACGGGCGAGCGGGTGGTCGCGACCGACGCCCAGCTGGCGCACGCGGACGTCCGGCGCTGGGCCGGACCGCGTTCTCTGCCGCTGTGGCTGCCGGGCACGGCCGCCGGGATGCTGGCGCGCAGCGACGCGGGGATCCGCGCGCTCGGGGTCCGGCGGCGACCGCTCCCCGAGACGATGCGCGACGTGCTCGCCGACGAGCGGGAGCGCGGGCTCGACCGGCCGCGTCTCTCCGGCCTCACGCGCGACGAGGAGCTCGAGGTGCTGGCGACGCTCGGCTGAGCGGAGAGGCGCACAAGCGCCCCACGCACGAGCGCCGCGCCCCCGTCGAGGACGGGAGCGCGGCGCTCGGGATGAGGCGGGGGATCAGCGGATCGCGGCCCGCAGCTCGGCGGCGGCCGCGGCCGGGTCGTCGGCCGAGTAGATCGCGCCGCCCGCGACGGCGACCACGGCGCCCGCGTCCTGCACGTCGCCGATGGTGCCGGGCTTCACGCCGCCCGCGACCGAGAACGCGACGCCGGACGCCTTGCCGGCCTCCAGCAGGTCGCCGAACGTGTAGCCGTCCTCCGCCTGCTCGTCGAGGCCCGCGTGCATCTCCACGAACTCGGCCCCGAGCTCGGTGACCTCCTTCGCGCGGGTCGCCTTGTCGGCGACGCCGATCAGGTCGACGACGATGCCCTTGCCGTGCTTCTTGGCGGCCTTCACGGCGCCCGCGATGGTGCTGTCGCCCGCGACGCCGAGGACGGTGACGAGGTCGGCGCCCGCGGAGAACGCGATGTCGGCCTCGAGCTCGCCGGCGTCCATCGTCTTCAGGTCGGCGAAGACGATCTTGTCGGGGTGGGCCTCCTTGATCGCGGTGATCGCGGAGAGGCCCTCGGCCTTGATGAGCGGGGTGCCCAGCTCGATGATGTCGACGTGCGGCGCGGCCTTGCCGGCCAGCTCGAGCGCGTCCTTCGTCGTGAGCACGTCCATGGCTACCTGGAGCTTCATGCGGTTCCTCTTCCTGTCGTGATGCGTGTCGTGGTGGTGGGGGATCGAGCGACCGACGGTCACTCGAGGTTCGCGTGACGCGGCCACAGCTCGTCGGCCGTGAGGCCGGACGCCTGCCACAGCGCGTGGAACACGGCGTCGCCGACGAGCGCGACCGAGAGCTCGAAGAGCCCACCCGCGTACTGCGCCGAGACCGTGCCGCCGTGGTCCTGCTTGGCGGCCGCGGGGATCAGCACGGTCACGTCCGCGAGGTCGGCGAGCGGCGATTCGTCGGCCGTCGTGAGCGCGACGATCCGGGCGCCGACCTCGTGCGCGGTCTCGGCGGCGCTCACGATGCCGGCCGTGGTGCCGGACCCGCTCGCGACCAGGAGGACGTCGCCGTCCTCGATGGCGGGCGACGTGGCCTCGCCGACGACGTGCGCGTCGAGCCCCAGGTGCATGAACCGCATGGCGGTCATGCGGAGCGCCAGGCCCGAGCGGCCGGCGCCGAGCGCGAAGACGCGGCGGCCGTCGCGGATCACGCGGGCGGCCTCGTCGAGGCGCGCGGCGAGGTCCGGGTCGGTGAGCGCGCGGGCGACGCGGGCGTTCTCCTCCGAGATGAGGGTCAGCGCGGCGGCCACGTCGACGGAGGCGTCGCCGGTCGGATGGGGGTCGGGCGTCGTGTTCGTCACCTGTCGAGGGTGCTCCTCGCGGCCCGTCCGTGCGGCCCACCCGATGGGTGGATCCACCTACCCGTCCGAGCAGGTCGCCGTCGCCGGAGCGGCGGATCGGGTGGGCGTACGGTGGCGGGATGCCGTCCCGGACCCACCCCGCCGATCCCTCCGCCCGCTCCGCCGCCGACCAGGTCGCGCTCCTCGACGCTCTGCACGACGCGCTCGCCGCCCCACTGCAGGAGGTCGCGGAGGCGCTGTCCGCGCTGCTGCAGCCCGTGGTCGCGCACCGCGCCCTCGTGATCTTCACCGAGGACTGCACCGGCCGCCCGCGCAAGAAGGCGGGCGAGGCGGAGGTGGTGGAGAACGTGACCATCGCCGAGCTCGACCGGATCCTCGCGAGCCTCGCCGACGGATCCGCCGCCGGGGACGCCGCCGACGCGGGCTCCGCCTGGGCCGTCGCGCACCGCGTCGGCGGCCGGCCGCGGACGATCGCCGCCTGGCGCGCCGACACCGGCGCGCTCCTCGTGCTCGTCGATCCCGTCGCCGCGGGCGACGACGTGCCCGCCGCCCGCGAGCTGGTGCGGGCGCTGTGGCGGAGCGTCGCCCACGGGATCCGGCAGCAGGTGGCCGCCGCGCCACCCGCCTACCTCGCGGAGGCGCGGGCCGTCTCCTCCGAGCGCGCCCGCGTCGTCTCCGAGCTGGGCGACGCGCACGCCACCACCCTCGAGTCGCTCCTCGCCGTGCTGCGCTCCTCGCGCACCGGCGACGCGGCCGCCCGGCAGACCGCGGCCGACCTCGCGACCAACGCCATGGTCGAGCTGCGCGCCGCGAGCGACCGCGACCGCTCGCTCGGCGAGGAGCCCGTGGCGCGCGCCTTCGCCCGGCTCCGCGACGACCTGCGGCCGCTCGTGCGCTTCCGCGACCTCGACGTGCAGTTCGTGGAGCCGCCCGTCGACGGCCGCGCGCTCCCCGGCGAGGTCGCGCACGCGGGTCGGGCCATCGTGCGCGGCGCCGTGCTCGCGCTCGTCGAGCAGCCGGACGTGACGCGCGTGCGCATCCAGTGGGATTGCGACGGCAGCAACCTGCTCGTCGGGATCCGCGACGACGGCGCAGGGGCCACCACCGCCGACCTCGACGCGCTCCGCCGCCTCACCGACCGCGTGGCCGCGCTCGACGGCACGCTCGACGTGACGGCGACGCCCGGCTGGGGCTCCGAGATCGCGGTGCGCCTGCCGCTCGATGCGCCCGCGGCCGGCCTCGACGCCGCGGGGGATGCGGGGCTGAGCGCGCGCGAGCGGGAGGTGCTCGCGCTCGTGGCCGGGGGATCCCGCAACCGCGCCATCGCGACCTCGCTCGGGATCAGCGAGAACACCGTGAAGTTCCACGTCGCGAACCTGCTGAGGAAGATGGGCGCGTCGACGCGCGCCGAGCTCGCCGGGCTCGTGCGGGGCTGAGCCGACCGGATGCGATGGCTCCGCGGCAGGGCGGCGCTCGCAGCGGACGCCGGTGTTAACCCCACGGAAACCTCAGCTCCGTAAGGTAATGGTCACCGCCGCCCGCCCGAACGAGGATGTCCCCGCATGCGCCCTGCTCCCACCCGCCGCCCGTCCGGAGCCCGGCGCTCCGGCGCCCTCGCCCTCGTGGTGGGACTGTCCGCCACCGCCGTCCTCGGCCTCGGCGCCGCGCCCGCCTCCGCTGCGGAGGGCGACGTCGCGATCGACGTCTACTCGATCAACGACTTCCACGGCCGCCTCGAGACCACGTCGTCCACCGCGGGCGCCGCCGTCATCTCCGGCGCCTTCCAGCAGGCGAAGGCCGCCAACCCCAACAGCACGCTCATCAGCGCGGGCGACAACATCGGCGCGTCGACGTTCACCTCGCTGTCGCAGCAGGACCAGCCGACCCTCGACGCGCTGAACGCCATGGGCGTCTCCGTCTCCACGCTCGGCAACCACGAGTTCGACCAGGGCCGCGACGACGTCGACGGCCGCGTCGTCCCCGCGTCCGACTTCCCCTACATCTCGGCGAACCTCTACGAGAAGGGCACGAAGGAGCACGCCTACGCCGCGTACGACGTGCAGGACATCGACGGCGTGCGCGTCGCGTTCGTCGGCGCCACCACGGAGGCGCTGCCGGAGCTCGTGAGCCCGGCCGGGATCGCGACGCTCGACGTCGGCGGCGTCGTCGACGCCTCCACCGCCACCGCTCGCGCGCTCCGCGACGGCGACGACGCGAACGGCGAGGCCGACGTGGTCGTCCTCGTCGTGCACGAGGGCGCGTCCACCTCCGACGAGTCGTCCCTCACCGACGACTCGGTGTTCGGCCGCATCGTCACGGGCGTCCAGAGCGACGTCGACGCCGTGATCTCGGGCCACACCCACCTCGGCTACGACTACGACCTCCCCGTCCCGGGCAAGGCCCTGCCGCTCCCCGTGCTGCAGACCGGCAGCTACGGGACCAACCTCGGGCACCTGTCGCTCACGGTGGACCCCGCCACCAAGGCGCTGACCTCCATCTCGAGCGAGCTCGTGCCGCTGCTCACCGCCGACGGCAAGCCGGCGTTCCCGGCGGATCCCGCGGTGCAGCGCATCGTCGACGCCGCGGTCGCGAAGGCCGAGGTCATCGGCAGCCGCACCGTCGGCGAGATCACGGGCGACATCACGCGCGCCCGCCAGGCGGACGGCTCCGAGAACCGCGGCGGCGAGTCCACCATCGGCAACCTCGTCGCCGACGCGCAGCTGTGGGCGACGCAGGCCGACCTCGGCACCGAGATCGCCTTCATGAACCCGGGAGGCGTCCGCCAGGACCTCACCGTCGCGTCCTCCGGCACCGGCGACGCGGAGGGCGAGGTGACCTACAAGGAGGCCGCCATCGTGCAGCCGTTCGCCAACACGCTCACCACCGCGAAGATCACGGGCGCGGGCATCAAGGCCGTGCTCGAGCAGCAGTGGCAGCCCGAGGGCTCGTCGCGGCCGTTCCTCAAGCTCGGCCTCTCGCGCGACCTCACCTACACGTACGACCCGACGGCCGCGCGCGGCGAGCGGATCACGGGCGTGTTCTTCCAGGGCGCGCCGGTGGATCCCGCGCGCGTCTTCACGATGGTGGCGAACAGCTTCCTCGCGGAGGGCGGCGACAACTTCACGGAGCTCGCGAACACGACCGGGCAGAGCGACTCGGGTCGCATCGACCTCACCGCGTTCGTCGACTACATCACCGAGTTCTCGCCCGTCGAGCCCGACTCGGCGACGCGCTCCGTCGGCGTCGTCGACACGACGGGCCAGGCTCCCCGGGCGGGCCAGGAGCGCAGCTACGCGCTCTCCTCGCTGCTCGTCTCGAACGCGCCCGTGCAGGACACCGAGGTCGTGACGCTCATCGACGGCCAGGAGGTCGCGCGCACCCCGATCGACGCCGCGGTGGTCGACACGACCGACGAGCAGGGGCGCGCGAGCGTCCGGTTCACCGTCCCGGCCGACCTCGCCGCGGGACCGCATCAGCTCGCGTTCCTGCTGCCGAGCACGGGCGCCTCGGTGCTCTACGCGCTCGACACGTCGGCGGGATCCGTCGTCCCGTCCGGCACGGGCACGGTGGCCGCGCCGAGCTCGGAGCCGACGCTCGCCGCGACCGGATCCGAGGCGGGCCCCGTCCTCGGCACCTCGCTCGCCGCGCTCGCGCTGGGCCTCGCGCTCGTCGCCTTCCGCCGCCGCATGTCGGGGGCCGCGCGCCGCTGACGAGCGCACCCGTGACGGACGGGGCGGCTGCCGGGACGACCGGCGCCCGCCCCGTCCGCTCATCCGCGGCCGGTCGCCCCCTCCCGACCCCGGCCTACGCTGGAGCGGTGTTCGAACTCCACCACCTCAGCGCCCAGGACCAGTGGGACCAGCTCCAGCGCGGCGAGGTCACCCCGACCGAGCTCGTGACGCACTACCTCGAGCGCATCGAGCGGCTGGATCCGGGCCTCGGCGCCTTCACGACCGTCACCGCCGACCGCGCCCTCGCGCGCGCCCGGTACGTCGAGCGCGAGGTGCCGCGCACCGCGCCGCTCTGGGGGCTGCCGTTCGGCGACAAGGACCTCTCCGAGCGCGCCGGCGTCCGCACGACGTTCGGCTCGCGCCTCTTCCGCGACCACGTGTCCGAGCGCACCGACGCGATCCCGCAGGCGCTCGACGACGCGGGCGGCATCAGCCTCGGCAAGACCAGCGCGCCCGAGTTCGGCCTGCCGTCGTACACCGAGAGCCTCGTCGCCCCGCCCGCGCGCACGCCCTGGGACACGACGCGCGGCGCCGGCGGATCCAGCGGGGGAGCGGCCGTCGCGGTCGCCGCGGGCCTCCTCCCGTTCGCCCCCGGATCCGACGGCGGCGGCTCCGTGCGCATCCCCGCGGCGGCCACCGGGCTCGTCGGCCTGAAGCCGTCGCGTGGGCTGGTGCCCGCGGGCTCCGGCCAGGAGTCGCTCGCGGGCCTCGTGGTGCCCGGCCCGCTCGCGCGCAGCGTCGCGGATGCCGCCATGCTGCTCGACGCGATGATCGGCCGGGTCAACGGCCGCATCGCCCACCCCTTCACCCTGCGCGCGCCCGACGACGGCGACGGCGACCTGCTCGGCGCCGCCGTCCGCGGCGAGGGCCGCTTCCAGATCGGCGTGATGACCACGACGCCGTGGGACGACGCGTACGAGATCGTCCGCGACGCTTCCGCCGACGACGCGCTCGCGCTCGCCGTGCGCGAGCTGGCGACCATGGGCCACGGCCTCGAGGACCTCGCGCTCCGCCCCGACCCCACCTACGCGCCCGCGTTCCGCACCATCTGGCAGGCCGGTGCCGCGGGGATCCCCGCCGAGGGCGACCAGCTGGAGCTCCTCGAGCCGCTCACCCGCTGGCTCGTCGAGCGCGGCCGGGCCCTCTCCGCGCGCGACCTCGCCCGCGCGCTCGCGCAGCTCACGGCCTTCGAGCGCAGCGTCATCGCCCAGTTCGCGCACGTCGACGCCGTGCTCACGCCCGCGCTCGCGCAGGAGCCGCGGCCGATCGGCTGGTACGACGCCGAGGACGGCGAGCGGAACTTCGCCCAGCAGGTGCGGTACACGCCGTACACGTCGTTCGCGAACGTCACGGGCCTGCCCGCGATCACGCTGCCCGTCCACCTCACCGACGACGGCCTCCCGATGGGCGTGCAGCTCGTCGGGAAGCCGGGCGGCGAGGCGACCCTCCTCGCGATCGGACGGCAGCTCGAGCGGCGCCTGCCGTGGCAGCGCCGGCACCCGCCGCAGTGGTGAGCGGGCGGATCAGACGAGTCCGCCGACGCCCTTGACGATCGCCGTCACCGCGCCCGCGAAGGCGAGCACCACGACGGCGGCGCGCGCCCCGCGGGCCGGGATCCGCGGCGCCAGCAGCGTGCCCGCGCCGACGCCCGCGACGAGCGTCACCACGATGCCGACCCACGCGGCCGGGCCCAGGTCCGGCCAGCGGTCGGGCGCCAGCACGAGCTTCGTGAGGAGCGACACGGCGCCCGTGGTGAGGAAGAACGGCTGCAGGGTCGCCGCGAAGCCGCGCTGATCCCATCGGCTCACCACCGCGTAGACGCTCACGCTCGGGCCGCCGATGCCCGCTGCCGCGTTCATCACGCCCGCCGCGAAGCCGAAGCCGGCCATCACGCCCGGGCCGTCGATCACCCGGGTCGTACGGCGCAGGGCGAGCGAGGTCGTGAGCGCGGCGACGAGCAGCAGCCCGATGCCGATCTCGAGCGCCGGCTCCGGCAGCAGGTAGGCGAGCAGCGCGCCGGGCACGATGCCGACGACCGCGGGCCCGGCGAGCAGGAGGTAGCGGCGCCACTCCACGTCGCGGCGGACGCCCGCGAGGATCAGGGACGCGGAGAGCACGCTGCAGAGGTTGACGATCATGACGCCGTCGAAGGGCCCGAGCAGGATCACGAGCACCGGCGCCACCACGAGCGCGAAGCCGAGACCCGTCACGCGCTGCGCGACCGCGCCCACGAACACGGCGACGAGGACGGGGGTGATCACCCTGACATCCTCCCGTGGATCCCGGCCCCGATCCGCCGCCGGACCTCGCCGCCGGAGGTAAGGCATGCCATACTTAGGCTGTGCTTACCTCCACCGCGACCCTCGCCAGCAGCACGGCAGACGCCGAGGCCGTGGTCGTGGAGCAACCCGAGGCGGAGCGCCCCGCCTACCGCCCGTTCGCGGCCCGCGTCGCGCGCACCGAGCGGGTCAGCCCCACCTTCGTGCGCATCACGTTCCAGAGCGACGACCTCCGCGACTTCGGCGACGAGTGCCTCGACCAGCGCATCAAGCTGCTGCTCCCGGTCGCCGAGCACGGCCTGCCCGACCTCACCGGGGTCGGCGGCGACGACTGGTTCGCCTGGTGGCGCGCGCTGCCCGACGCCGAGCGCAACCCGCTGCGCACCTACACGTCCCGCGCGGTCCGCCGCGAGCTCGGCGAGGTCGACGTCGACTTCGCTCTCCACGGCGACATGGGTCCCGCCTCCCGTTGGGCCGGCGCCGCAGAGGTCGGCGACCCCCTCGTCCTCATCGGCCCGGACGCCCGGAGCCCCGCGCGCGGCCTCGGCATCGAATGGCACCCGGGCGCCGCCCGCTCGCTGCTCCTCGCGGGCGACGAGACGGCCGCGCCCGCCATCTGCAACATCCTCTCCTCCCTGCCGGACGACGCCGTCGGCTGCGCGTTCATCGAGGTGCCCGTCACGGGCGACCGCCTCGACGTGCGCGTCCCGAAGGGCGTGAACCTCACCTGGCTGCCGCGCGACGGCCGCCCGAACGGATCCCGCCTGGAGGAGGCCGTGCGCCACTGGGTCGACTGCCACGTGAAGGTCGGCGCCATCGCGGCCCCCGAGGTCGCCCTCGCCGACGAGGCGCAGGCGCTCGCCGAGGACGACGCGGATGCCATCGTCTGGGACGCGCCCGTCGTCCACGAGGGCTCCACGCTGTACGCGTGGCTCGCGGGCGAATCCGGCTGCATCAAGGCGCTCCGCCGCTTCCTCGTGCGCGACACCGGGATCGACCGACGCCAGGTGGCGTTCATGGGCTACTGGCGCCGCGGCGCGGCCGAGGGCGCCTGACCATGGCCGGATCCACCCGCACCCGCGCCGCGAAGGGCACGAAGCGCCAGGTCCTTCTCGTCACCGACGAGACCGGCCTCGCCGAGACGCAGGCCGCGCTGACGGCGCTGCCCCTGTGCACGCGCGGCAGCGTGTTCGTCGAGGTGCCGGACGCGACCGTCGAGGTCGCGCTCGCGCACCCGCCGCGCATGGTCGTCACCGTGATCTCCCGCGCGGGCCGCGGGATCGACGGCGCGCCCGCCGCGCCCATGGCCGCGGTCGCCCGGGCCGTCGGCGCGTGGGCCAGCGAGATGATGGTCTTCGCCGCGCCGACCTCCGACGATCACCCCGTCACCGAGGTCAGCGTGCTGCTCGGCGGCCACGTGGGCGGGCACGACGACCTGCTGCACCTGCTCGCGACCCGTTGACCCGTTGACCCGGATCCGGTTCAGCTGCGCGCGGGCTCGTCGGTCCCGGCGGCCCGCTCCAGCGCCGCCCACAGGTCGCGGCCCAGCTGCCGGTCGGCGGCCTGCGCGGTCGTCTTCCCGTCGGGCGTGAGCTGGTCGAAGTAGGTGCCGTTCGGCGCGGCCAGGTCGGGCACCGACGCGAGCTGCACGAGCGGCACGGCGCCGGCCTCCGCGGAGATGCCGTACGCCCCCATGGAGAGCGCGAGCAGCGCCTTCATCACGGTGCTGTCGGATCCGAACGAGGTGCGCACGAGGCCCGGGTGGAACGAGCAGGCCTCGATGCCGCGCGGGCCGACGCGCTCCGCGAGCGTGCGCATCATCAGGATCATCATCGCCTTCGACGTGCCGTACGCCTGCCAGCCGCCGAGCCACGGCCGCCGGCGCCAGTCGAGGTCGTCGAGGCGCACCCGGCCCCAGAGGTTCGCGCGGCTCGCGGTGCCGATGACGCGCACCGGGCTCTCGTCGGTGCCGAGCGCGTCCTGCGTCTCCTCGAGGCGCGGCAGCAGGAGGCGCGTGAGGAGGAACGGCGCGAGGACGTTCCGCTGGAACGTCGTCTCGTGGCCGTCGACCGTCATGGCGCGGCGCGGCACGAGGCTGCCGGCGTTGAGGGCCAGCACGTGGATCCGCGGGCACGTCTCGAGGAGCGTCGCGGCCAGCGCGCGCACCTCCTCCAGCCGGTCCATGTCGGCGAGGACGTGCCGCGCGCCCAGCTCGGCGGCGATGCCGCGCGTGCGCTCGGGATCACGCCCGACCACGACGACGTCGGCGCCGCGTGCATGCAGCTCGCGGGCGGCGATGCGCCCGATGCCGGAGCTCGCGCCCGTGATGACGACGGTGCGGCCGTCGAGCGGCCCCGTCACCGGTAGCCGCCCTTCTCCAGGCCCGCCTCGACCTCGAACCGGTTGCGCAGCGGATCCCGCCCCGCCCACCAGTAGAGCAGCGGCATCAGCAGGCCGTAGCGACGCCACTGCACGACGTGCACGGCCTCGTGCTCGAGCACAGCGGGCCCCGCGTTGTCGCGCGTGAGGTAGACGCGGCCGACGCACGTGCCGCCGCGGCCGAACGCCCACGCGGGCAGGCCCTGGAGGACGATGAGGTCGCCGTGGCGGCGCACCTCGCCCGTGCTGAGGGGCAGGCCGATGGCGAGGGCCACCGCGGTGGCGACGCCGCTGCCCGCCCGGGAGAGCGGCGAGTCGAGCACGATCCCGCGCACGGTCCCCGCCACGGCGCCGAGGCCGGACCGGATCACGCGGTCGGCCGCCCGTACGTCTCGAGCAGGCGCAGCCACACCTCGCTGATGGTGGGATACGAGGGCACCGCGTGCCAGAGGCGCGTGAGCGGCACCTCGCCGACGACCGCGATGGTGGCGGAGTGCAGCAGCTCGGCCACGTCCGGGCCGACGAAGGTGACGCCGACGATCACGCCCCGGTCCTCGTCGACGACCATGCGCGCCTTCCCGGCGTACCCGTCCGCGTGCAGGCTCGCGCCCGCGACGGATCCGAGGTCGTAGTCGACGACGCGCGCGCGGATCCCGGCGTCCTCCGCGGCCTTCGCGGTGAGGCCGACGCTCGCGACCTCCGGGTCGGTGAACGTGACCTGCGGGACGGCGCGGTGGTCGGCGGTCGCGACGTGCACGCCCCAGGGGGAGTCGTCGACGGTGCCGCCGGTCGCGCGCGCGGCGATGACCTCGCCGGCCGCCCGCGCCTGGTACTTGCCCTGGTGGGTGAGGAGCGCGCGGTGGTTGACGTCGCCGACGGCGTACAGCCACGGCGTCTCCGCGTTGACCTCGCCCGTGACGAGCATCGTGTCGTCCACGTCGAGGTAGGCGCCGGCCTCGAGGCCGACGGTGTCGAGCCCCAGGTCCTCGGTGCGCGGCGTCCGGCCGGTGGCGACGAGCACCTCGGCGGCCGTGACGGTGGATCCGTCAGACAGCTCCACGGTGACCTCGTCGCCGTCGCGGGCCACGCGGGAGGGCGAGGCGCCGAGGCGCACGTCGACGCCCATGTCGCGCAGGCTGCCGGCGACGAGCTCGCCCGCGAACGGCTCCTGCCCGGTGAGCAGGCCGCTGCGGGCGACGATCGTGACGGCGCTGCCGAGCGACGCGAACGCCGTGGCCATCTCGGCCGCGACCACGCCTCCTCCGATGACGACGAGGGAGGTCGGCACGACCTCCACGCTCGTGGCCTCGCGGCTCGTCCACGGCCGCGCCTCGGCGAGGCCCGGGATGTCGGGGAGGAGCGCGGCGGTGCCGGTGGAGACCGCGACCGCGTGCGTCGCCTCGTGCTCGGTGACGGATCCGTCGGGCGCGGTGACCGTGACGCGGCGCGGCCCGGAGATGCGGCCGTGGCCGCGCGCCAGGTCGATGCCGATGCCCTCGAGCCAGCTCACCTGGCCCTGGTCGTCCCAGGAGCTGGTGAAGGAGTCGCGGCGCTCCAGCACCGCGGCGACGTCGAGGTCGCCCGTGACGGCCTCCGTCGAGCCGGCCACGGCGCGGGCCGCGCGGAGGGCGCTGCCCGAGCGGAGGAGCGCCTTGCTGGGCATGCACGCCCAGTAGGAGCACTCGCCTCCCACGAGCTCGGACTCGACGACGAGCACGGAGAGCCCGCCCTGCTTCGCGCGGTCGGCCACGTTCTCGCCGACGGGGCCGGCACCGATGACGATGAGGTCGTAGGAGGTCATGCTGCCGACCCTACGCCCGGCCCACCGGGCATCGGCCCGGCGGGTTCGGTCGACGGATCAGCGCCCGACGAAGTCCGCGGGCCGGCGCTCCGCAGCGGCCCGCATCCCGCGCGCCGCGTCCTCGGATCCGGCCAGCCGCACGAGCTCCGCGGGCAGCGCGGCCGCCGCCGCCCCGGTCCCGTCGCGCAGCGCGGCACGGGCGTTGCGGAGGGCCGCCTGCACGGCGAGCGGGGCCTGCGCGGCGATGCGCTCGGCGATCGCGATCGCGGCCTCCAGCTGCTCGCCGTCCGGCACGACGAGCTGCACGACGCGCATCCGCCTGGCCTCCTCCGCGTCGAAGAGGTCGCCCGTGAGGATCCAGCGCATGGCGTCGCCCCAGCCCGCGGCCGCGGGGAAGCGCAGGGTCGCGCCGCCGAAGGGCAGGATCCCGCGCGCGACCTCGATCTGCCCGAACCGCGTGCCGGCCGCAGCCACCACGACGTCGCTCGCGAGGGCCAGCTCGATGCCGAGCGTGAGGCACGTGCCCTGCACCGCCAGGACCACGGGCTTCCCGACGCCGTCGCCCGTCATCCGCCACGGGTCGACCCCGTCGTCCGGCACGGTGTCGAGGCCGCCGCCGGGCCCCCGGCCGATGTGCGGGGCGACGTCCGCGAGGTCGAGCCCGCCCGTGAAGTGGTCGCCGATGGCGTGCACCACGCCGACCCGCAGCTCGGGGTCCCGGTCGAGCAGGCCGTACGCGCTCGCGAGCTCCCGGAGCATCCGCATGTCGGCGGCGTTGCGCTTGGCGGGCCGGTCGAGGCCGATGAGCAGCAGGTGCCCGCGGCGCTCGACGCGCACCCGGGGCGCGTCGTCGGCACGCGGGTCTGCGGGGGATGCGGTGCGGGCGTCGTCGCTCACGGCGGCCTCCTTCGGTCGTCCGCCCAGCCTCGCAGGGGCGGGCGGGCGGCGCGACCTCCCGGTCGGGTCACACGGGCCCGGTCAGCGCCCCGATGATCCGCAGGATGGTGCCCATGTCGTCCACGGCGGCCGCGGGCGAGGAGGGCGCGAACTCGGTGATCCCGGCGCCCGCCAGCCCGAACGACCGCCGCAGCGCCTTGATCGACTCGGTGACGGCCTGCACGTCGAGCCCGAACGGCTCCGGGTGGCCGACGCCGGACATGCCGCCCGGGTCGAGCACGTCGAGGTCGACGTGGACGTACACGTCGGTGGCGCCCGTCGCGGCGACCGCCGCCACGAGCGCCTCGGGCGTCACCGCGTCGGCGCCGACGAGCGCGATGCCGCGCGCGTCCACGAGGTCGCTCTCGGCGTCGTCGAGGGCGCGCACGCCCGCGAGCACGACGCGGTCGGCGGTGACGGCGCCCGCGGGCAGCTCGAGCCCGTCGACGCCCTCGCCGATGACGGCGCGCAGCACCATGCCGTGGAATGCGCCGCTCGGCGACGACGCGGGGGAGTTGAGGTCGGCGTGCGCGTCGAGCCAGACGACCGCGAGCCCGGGATGCGCGGCGGCCGCGTGCCCGATGGACGCGATCTCCACCCCGCAGTCGCCGCCGATGGTGACGACGGGCGACGCCCCGGATCCGGACGCCGCCTGCAGCGCCGCCTCCTGGCGGGTGCGCACCGCGAGCAGCGACGCGTACCGGAGCACTCCCGTGCCGAGCGACTCGCCCGCCTCGACGGGCACGTCGACGACGTGCGTGGCCGACGCCGGCAGGTCGCCGCGTATCGCCTCGGCCCCGTCCGCGAGCCTCATGGCGCGGGACGAGCCCGAGCCCTGCCATTGGGGGACGACGACGAAGGAGGCGGGCACACCCCAGTATCGCGTGGGCGGGCGGACATGGCGATGCCCGCCCTGGCCGTGGTAGCGGGCAGGGCGGGCATCGTCATGGGGAGGAGCGGGGTCACTCCATGTCGCGGTAGCGCTTCGCCTCGGCGAGCGCGGCGCGGAGGCCCGCGGCGTCGAGCTTCGGGCCGTAGCCGGGGGTGTCGCGCTGGATGCGCCATCCCTCCGCGAGCGGTCCCGCGTCGACGGCGTCGAAGCCGAAGGAGTCGAGGATCGCGGTGACGGTCGCCTTCGCCTCGGCGTCGTCGCCCGCGATCACGAGAGCGCGGCGGTCCGGCGTGCCGGCGGGGGTGCCGTCGGTGGTGAGGTCGGCGGCGTAGATGTGGTTGAACGCCTTGACGACCTTCGACTCGGGCAGGTGCCGCTGCAGCATCTCCGCGGTCGTCGTGGTCTCGTCGTCGAGCTCGGCGATGTGGCCGTCGCGCTCCGGGTAGTAGTTGTCGGTGTCGATCACGACCTTGCCCGCGAGGGGCGCGACCGGGACGCTGTCGATGTTCTTCAGCGGGATGGTGACGACGACGATCTCGCCGGCCTCCGCGACCTCCTGGACCGTGGCGGCGCGGGCGTGCTCGCCCAGCTCGTCGATCAGGTCGGTGAGGGTCTCGGGGCCGCGGGAGTTGGCGATCACCACGTCGTGGCCGGTGGAGGTGAAGAGGCGGGCGAGCTGGCTGCCGATGAGTCCGGCGCCGATGATTCCGATGTTGGTCATGCTGAGGGGAACCGGATCCACGGGGGCGGAATTCCCCGCCGGCACGACGACGGGCGCCGCCCCGGAGGACGGCGCCCGTGGATCCGGTCGGGGGCTACTCGCCGGAGGTGACCTGCTTGGGCGTGGATCCGCCGGACTTGAGCGCGGCGAGGCGCGCCTCGACCTCGGTCAGCTCGCCGAGGTCCTCGAGCTCCTCGAACTGCGCGTCGAGGCTCGAGGCCTGCAGCTCCTCGGCGCCGCGCACGCGGGCCTCCTCGCGGCGGATCTTCTGCTCGAAGCGGCTGACCTCACTGGTCGGGTCCATGATGTCGATGCTCTTCATCGCGTCCTGGACCTGCGACTGCGCCTGCACGGTCTTCTGGCGGGCGTTCAGCTCGTCGCGCTTCGACGACAGCTGCTGGAGCTTGCCGCGCATCGTGTCGAGGCCCTGCTTGAGCTTCTCGACCACCTCGGTCTGCGACGCGATGGTGGGCTCGGCGCCCTTCGCCTCGCTCTCCGACTGCATCTGGCGCTGCAGCGCGACGCGGGCGAGCGCGTCGAACTTGTCGGCGTTGGGGGTGTTGCCGGCGTTCCGGTACTCGTCCGCCTTCTGGCTCGCGGCGAGGGCCTTGCGTCCCCAGTCGCCCGCGGCCTGGACGTCCTCGCGGTGGTCGTCCTCGATCATCCGGAGGTTGCCGATGGTCTGGGCGACGGCGCTCTCGGCCTCGCGGATGCTCTCCGTGTAGTCGCGGACCATCTGGTCCAGCATGAGCTGCGGGTCCTCGGCCTGGTCGATGAGGTTGTTGATGTTGGCCTTCGCGAGCTGCGTGATGCGGCCGAGGATGGACTGCTTGGACATGGGTGCTGCTCCTTCTCGTCTGGTGCTTCGTCGGAATGGGTTGATCATGGGTCGCTCTCGTTCTCGTCGTCCTGCTGGTCGTCCGCGTGACGCGGGTGGGGCATCGGGCCGCTAGAAGCTGCCGCCTCCGCCGCCCCCGCCGAAGCCGCCGCCACCGCCGCCACCGAAGCCGCCGCCCCCGCCGCCGAAGCTGCCGCCGCCGCCGAAGCCGCCGCCACCACCCCAGCCGCCGCCTCCACCGCCGCCGCTCAGCAGGCCGCCGATGATGCCGCCCATGATCGCGCCGCCGAACGCGTCGCCGCCGCCGCGGCCGCCCATCATGCCGCCGCCGTAGCCGCCGTATCCTCCGCCCTGGTCGAGGTCGCGCTGCGCGGCCTCGATGGCCTGCGCCGCGTACGAGGTCGCGGCCTGCGACGCGGCGACGGCGCGCACGGGATCCCGCGGGGCGGCCTCGTGCGCGTCGTCGAGCGCGCGCTGCGCGTGGGCGAGACGCGTGCGCGCCTCCTCGCCGACGCCGCCGCGGCGCGTGGAGATGAAGTCGCGCGCGGTCGCCACCTGGCTCTCGGCCGTCGACAGCGCCCGGGGCAGGTAGCCGATCGCGCGCTGCACCTGCTCCTGCTGCTCACGCACGGGCGCGAGCGCCTCGTCGAGCCGGGCCTCCGCCTCCTGCAGCAGCGTGACGCTCGTGAGCGGATCCGCGAGCCGGCCCTGCAGCGGCTTCGCGTCGGCGATGGCCTGCTCGGCCGCATCCACCAGACGGGTCAGCTCCGGCATGCGTCCGCCTCGCTGGGCGGCCCGGGCGTCCTGGATGTCGCTGCGGACGTCGGCGATCTCCTCCTGCACGCGCGTGGACGCGTGCTCGAGGTCGGACGAGACGCGGTCGACGCCGTCGAGGAGCTTGCCGGCCTGGCCGACCGCCTGCTGCGCGGCGCGCACCTTCACCGCGATCTCGCCCGCGGAGACGCTGTCGCCCGCGCGGATCGCCTCGGCCGCCTCCTGCGCGGTGTCGGTCGCGAAGGAGAGGAGCGAGCGGGCCTGGTCGACGTTGCCGGTGACGGTCGTCATCGACGGACCGGCGTAGCGGCGACCGAGGAGGTCCACCGCCTCCTGCGTCCGCTCGATCCGCGTCTTCAGCGCCTCCGCGTCGGTGACGATGGCGGCGAGGGTCTGCGGCGCGTTCTTCTCGAGCGCGCGCAGCTCCTCGAACGACTCGGCCTGGGCGTCGAGCTCGGCCCGCGCCTCCTCGCACAGGTCGACGATGCGGGCCGCCCAGGTGCGGCGCTCCTCGTCGGTGTCCTCGATCGTGTCGTCGAGCTTCTGCTTGAGGGCGAAGGCCTCGCGGACCTTGCCGCCCGCGGACACGAGCACCTCTCTGTACGAGCCGACCGCGCCGGATCCGAACTCCGCCTCGGCGAAGCCCACCTCCTGCTCGCTGGTCTCGAGCGCGTCGTCGAGCTGCACGAGCATGCTGCCGGCGCGCTGCTCGGCGGTGCGCATCTCCTCCAGCACCGCCTGCCGCTTCTGCGCGAGGGCCTTCTTCTTCTTGCGTCGCCCGACGAGCGTCGTGACCACGGCGGCCAAGAGGATCGCGCCCAGCACGTAGAGGAGGACGAGGCCGAAGTCGACGCCGGACCCGTTCCCGGCGGACGGGGTGGTGCGGGTGTCGGCGACGCTCCCCGTGCGTGCGACCGACTCCATGCCCTGCGCGGCCGCCACGGCGGCCCCCGACCAGTCGTCGGCCTTCAGGTGGGGCACGATGACCGAGTTCTCGAACGACTCCTGGTCCCCGGACACCTGCCCGGCGGGGAAGGCGTACTCGCGGCCGTCGACCGCGACGGCGAGCAGGGCGTCGCTGCTGCCGAAGCCGTTGGCCTGCTTCGTCTCCTGACCCCAGGCCTTCGCGCCGGACGCCCCGGTGAACGTGTCCACGTACGCGACGTGGAGCGTCACCCCGGTCTGCTGCTGAAGCTGGTCGATCGCCTGCTGGATCTGCTGCTCCTGCGCGGAGGTGACGGCGCCGACCGGGTCGAGGATCGAGGCCCCGCCGAACTGCACCGGCTCCGTCGCCTGCGCCATCGAGGGCACCAGGGCCCCGGCCAGGCCGAGCGCGAGCGCGGCCCCCAGCAATCTCGCGGATCGCGGCATGCGACTCCTCCGTCGTCTCAAGGGCGTGCTCCATCCAGGCTAGTGGCGCGGGTGCGTGCGGTGGCCGTGAGGATCCGGGCCGCGCGGGTCACGCCAGCTCCGTCACGGTGCGGTTGCGCGGATCCCAGCGGCGGAGGCCCGCGGCCGGGGCGTCGAGCGGGTCGATGCGGCCGAGCGCCGCGACCGCCGCGCCGAGCTGCTCGGTCGTCAGCCGCAGGGCGAGGGTGACGTGCGGCGTCCACGCGCCCGGGCGGGTGTGGGGGACGACCTCGACGGGCGCGGCGTCCGGGTCCGGGCTGTCGGTCGCCGGGTCGACGGCCGCGTGGATCCGCGCGTGCAGGTCGAGCAGCGGCCGGTCGACGACCACCTGCCGCGCGAGCACGAGGCCGCGCGGCGGCACGCCGAACACCACGAGCCCGCCGAGCCGCAGCGTCGGCAGGGGAGCGGAGGCGGCGACCCGGCGCACGGCGTCGTCCGCGGATCCGTCGAGGCCGTCGGCCGCGAGCAGCGTGACGTGCGGGCGGTTGGTCTCCCCGGCGTGGTCGGCGAGGCTCGGCAGCCCGGCGTCGGCGAGGGCGCGCCAGGATGCGCGGACCGCGGCGTCGGACGCCGCGTCCAGCGTGAGCTCGACGCTGCCGGCGCTCAGGGGCGGGGCGGGGTCGGGGGCGGCGTGTGGCCCTGGCCGCGACCGCCGTCGGGGCCGAGCTTCCGCAGCTGGTCGTCGGCGGCCTGGCGCGCCTTCTGGATCGTGTCGGCGTGCTTGCTGCCGGTGGCCCTGTCGGCGATGCCGGACACCTTGTCGATGGCCGTGCGGCCGACGTCCTGGCCCTTCGACGTGCGCAGGAAGCCGGTGGCGGCGGCGGCGATGCGGGACAGCTTCACGGGTGGTCTCCTCTGGAGGGGATCGGGTGGGCCGCCGTGCCCGGGCGGCGCGGCGGTCGTCCTGGGTCCATCCTGGCGTGCCGCGCCTGTGCCGGAGCGGGGAGTCTCCTCGGGAGAGGGAATGCTGTGGCGCTCGCCGACCGGCGGCGGCGGCACGGCGGGCGTCGTCGCCGGTGCTACCCTGGATCCGCGCTCGCGCGCACCCTGGCCCCCATAGCTCAGGGGATAGAGCACTGCCCTCCGGAGGCAGGGGCGGAGGTTCGAATCCTCCTGGGGGCACACCTTCCCATATCCCGTGTTGGTGCGGTGAGAGGCCGGTCCCGTCTTCGGGGCCGGCCTCTCGTGCGTCGGGGGTGCGCGCCTTCCGCCGTCGCGCGGGCCGTCGGTGGTCGGTGGTCGTGCGGGCCGTCCGTGGTCGTGCGCGCGGCCGCGGCGGGGATCGCATCGCAGCGCAGCGCATCGACTCGACGCACGCTCGCGGAGCGGCTGGGGCGGAGGACGCGTGAACACACGCGGCGGGGCCCGAGACGGGTCTCGGGTTCCCGCCGCGTGGTGCTGGGCCCAACTGGGGGAGCGGGCCTGGGTTCGACGGTAGCGGAGGCCGGATGCGACGGCGACGCGCACCGGTACTGGAAAAACCCAGTGCGGGTCCGACCAAACCGAACCCGTCACGGCGTCGAACGCGCTTCCCCCATGGGCATGACGCGCTCCGCCCCACGATCCCGCCGGGCGGGCGTCCCGGCACCCGGGGCGCGCGCGGTGTGTCGGCCTAGGCTCGGCGCATGGCAGACGACGACGACTCCACCCCGGTCCGCGACCTCCTGAAGCGCGCGAAGCCGACGCCCCACGACTTCCCCGAGCTCGACCCGGCGCACCTGCCGGACGACCCGATCGACCTCGTCATCGCGTGGATCCGCGACGCCGTCGCGCACGACGCCGCCGAGCCGAACGCGGTCGTCCTCGCGACCGCCGACGCGGACGGGCGCCCGAGCGCGCGCACGCTGCTGCTCAAGGACGTGACGCCGACCGTCGACGACGAGCCCGGTGCGCTGTGGTTCTCCTCGCTCGCCGACAGCCCGAAGGGGCGCGACCTCGAGGCGAACCCGCGCGCGGCGCTCGTCGCGTACTGGCGGGAGCGCGGGCGCCAGATCCGCGCGACCGGACCCGTCTTCCACGGCGACCGCGACGTGAGCGAGCGGGACTTCCTCGCGCGGCACCCGTCGTCGCGCGCCGAGGTCATCGCGGGCGACCAGAGCGAGCCCATGCCGGATGCCGCCGAGCGCGACGCGCGGATCGCCCAGGCCCGGGAGGCGGTGGACGCGGATCCGGAGCTCGTCGCCGAGTCGTGGCGCGCCTACGTGCTCCCGCCGACGGTCGTCGAGTTCTGGCAGGCGACCGAGGACCACGGGCAGCTGCGGATCATGTACCGGTCGGGGCCGGACGGGACCTGGTCGCACACGCTCGTCTGGCCGTGAGGCCCGGCGACGCCGACGCGTGTTGCGGAACATGACGCGCGACGTGCGATCCCGCGGGCGACGCCGCACACTGGATCCATGCCCGCCCCCCTCCGCCGCCTCGCCGTCGTGCAGGTGACCCGCTCCCGCCCCGAGGCCGCCGCGTACAACACGCTGGTGCAGGGCCTCAACTCGCGCGTCGCCGAGGTCGCCGACCGGGCCGGCTGGTTGGTCGAGAACATCGCCGCGGAGGACGAGGGCGTCGAGTCGCTGCTCGCCCGCACGCGCGAGGCCGACGCGGTCGTCATCATGGGCGGCGAGGACGTCGCCCCGCGCTTCTACGGCGGGTCCGCCGAGTACGAGGGCCGCTCGACGCACCGCGAGGTCGCCGACGCCGGGCAGATCGCGCTGGTCCGTCGCGCGGTCGCCGAGGGCACGCCGCTCCTCGGCATCTGCCGCGGCGCGCAGATCGTCAACGTCGCGCTCGGCGGCACCCTCCAGCAGCACATCGAGGGCGTGGGGGAGCACCGCAACGACGCGGCCGAGATCACGGCCGTCATGCGCGACCACGACGTGCGCGTCGCCGCCGGCAGCCGGCTCGCCCGCGTGCTCGGATCCACCGATGTCGTCGTGCGCAGCGCCCACCACCAGGCGGTCGACCGCCCGGGCACGGGCCTGCGCGTGGTCGCGGTCGCGCCGGACGGCGTGCCGGAGGCCGTCGAGCACGAGAGCGCGCCCGTCATCGGCGTGCAGTGGCACCCGGAGGACGCGGGCGCCGCGCGCGACCAGCTGCCCGCCCTGCTCGACGCGCTCGCCGAGGCCTGCGCGCTGCGCGAGCCCGCCGACGCCGCACGCACCGCGGCCGCCTGAGCCGATCCGGCCCCGACGACCGCGGCGCGCGTCGCGACGCCGCCCGGGTCAGGGCATCACGTCGCCGCTGTTGGGCCCGAGCGTCTGGCCGACGAAGAGGTTGCCGTCGGGATCCGCCGCCAGCAGCACCGCGGTCGGCGCGACCTCGTCGACCGTCCCGAAGCGGCCGAGCGGAAGCTCCTTGCGCTTGGCGTCCTTCCAGTCCTCCGAGATGGCGTCGACGAGCGGCGTGGAGATGGGGCCGGGGGCGATCACGTTCGCGAGCACGTTCGCGCCGGACACCTCGAGCGCCAGCGACTTGGTGAACGCGATGACCCCGGCCTTCGCGGCCGCGTAGTGCGCGAGCCCCACGCCGCCCTTCTGGCCGAGCTGCGACGCGACCGTGATGATCCGGCCGTCGCGCCGCTCGAGCATCCCCGGCAGCACGGCGCGCGTGAGGAGGAAGACGCTCGTGAGGTCGACGTCGATGGTGCGCTGCCACGTCGCCAGGTCCATCTCCGCGACGGGCGCCTCGGTGAGGATGCCGTGCGAGTTGACGAGCACGTCGATCCGGCCGAGCAGCCGCCCGGCCTCCGCGACGGCGTCCGCGACGCGCGCCTCGTCGGACACGTCGGCCGTGACCGCGCCCACCGCCCCGATGCGGCGCGCCTCCTCGTGCACGGCGGGCGCGAGGTCGAGCAGCACGACGTCCGCGCCCGCGAGCACGAAGTGGCGCGCGATGGCCGCGCCGATCCCGCTGGCCGCGCCCGTGACGAGCGCGGTGCGCCCGCGGAGCCGGTCGCTGCGGGCCACGGCGCCGTGCGGCTCCGCGCTCACTCCTGCATCCGGATCGTCAGGCCGCCGTCGACCGTGAGCGTCTGGCCCGTGACGTAGGCCGCGTCCTCGGAGGCGAGGAAGGCGATGACCGACGCGACCTCGTCGGGCCGTCCGACCCGTCCTGCCGGGATGCGGTCGCCCGCGCGCCGGAGCCCGTCGGCGCCGAGGGAGTTGACCGCGTCGAGCGACTGCGGAGTCTCGATGAGGCCCGGGATCACGGTGTTCGCCCGGATCCCGCGCGACGCGAGCTCCACGGCCGCGCTCCGCACGAGGCCGACGACCCCGGCCTTGGCCGTCGCGTAGTGCGCGTGGTCGCCCCAGCCGTAGACGCCGCCCGCGATGGACGAGACCGCCACGATGGAGGAGCCGTGGCCGAGGAGCGGCTCGGCCGCGCGGATCACGCGCATCACGCCGCCGAGGTCCACTCCCAGCACCTCGTCCCAGCGCTCGTCCGTCATCGCGCCGAGGGGCGCGCGGCGGAGGATGCCGGCGGCCGCGATGACGTGGTCCACCTGGCCGTACTCCTCGAGCGCGGCCCGGACGAAGGCGTCGACCGATGCGGTGGAGGCCACGTCGAGGTCGACGGCGATGCCCGCGCCGCCGACCGCGCGCACGGCCTCGAGGGTCGCGCCCGCGTCGTGCGGGTCGCCGGGGAAGCGGCCGACGACCACGCGGTCGCCCCGCGCGGCGAGGCGCACGGCGGTGGCGCGGCCGATGCCCGACGCCCCGCCCGTGACGAGCGCGACGGGAGCGGTGCCCGTCACGCGGTCGCCTCGCGCGTCTCGCCCGAGGGCTTCGCGAGCAGCATCACGAGGGCCGAGGCGAGGATCCCGCCCGCGCCCACCCACAGCGCCGCCTGGCCGAACGACATCGCGCTCGCCGTGAGCCCGGTGAGGAGGAAGCCGCCGATGATCGCGCCGGGCTGGCTCATGGCGCCGATGAAGCTGGATCCGGTCGCCCGGCAGTCGCTGTCGAAGCAGCCGGCCTGGAAGAACAGGATCGCGGCGTACGGCCCGAGGAGGAAGAACAGACCGACCATGTACGCCCCCATGACGAACGTCGGGTCGTCGGGCCCCAGCAGCATGACCGCGAACGCGATCCCGGCGACGAGCCAGCCGCCCACGATGACGTTGCGGCGGCCGAGCCGGTCGCCCAGCCAGCCGTGCGCGAGGTAGCCGAGCACGCCCACGCAGTTCGACGCGATGATCAGCAGCAGCGCGTTGGACGCGTCGATGTGCTTGCCCGACTCGAGCACCGTCGTGCCGAGCACCGAGAAGGTCTGGATCCCGAACCAGTTGAGCAGCCACGCCAGGCTCAGCACGATCGTGCTGCGCAGGTGCTTGCCCTGGAAGATGCGCGCGATGGGGGCGGACTTCTGCACGTCGAGCCCGGTGGCGCGCGCGAACGCGGCGGCCTCGTCGTGCAGGCCCGCGGCGCGCAGCCGGCGGATCCGCTGCTGCGCCACGAACTGCGGGCTCTCGCGGAGCGTGAGGCAGATCGCCGCGACGACGAGCGCCGGCACGGTCGCGAGGCCGAACGCGATGCGCCAGCTCCCCGGGCCGAACGCCGTCGTGATCAGGCCCACGAACGCGGCGGCGAGCAGGGCGCCGAGCGGCCACCCCGTCTGCACCATCGCGTACACGAAGCCCTTGTTGCGGCGGATCCGCTCGTCCTCGGTCTGCTCGTAGATCTCGTTGAGGTACGTGGCGTTGATGGACTGCTCGGCGAGGCCCAGGCCGCTGATGCTGCGGATCCCGACGAGCGAGACCGCCCCGGCGCTGAGCGCCGTCGCGCCGGACGACAGCGCCGTGCCGGTGACCGAGACGACCATGCCGACACGGCGGCCGAGCCGGTCGACCATGGGGCCGACGAGCAGCACGACGACGGCCGTGCCCACGCTCACCAGGGTCGAGACGAGCAGCGACTCGCTCGTGTCCCAGCCGAAGTCGCGCGAGATGTCGGGCAGCAGCGTGCCGAACAGGATGAAGTCGTAGACCGCGATGGTCCACGCGAGGAAGGCGATGCCCGTGACCCGGCGGGTCTGGCGGACGCTGACCCGCTCGAGGCCGGAGGGCAGGGCGCCCGCGGGGGCGGGACCCGATGCGGGTGCGACGCCCGCGGACGCGGCGTCGGGACGGGAGGTGTCGGTGCTCATGGTGGTGGTCTCCTGCGGTCGGTCGTGGCGCGGATCAGGGGACGCGCGGGGTGCGCGGGGAGCGTCGCTGGAAGTCCTGGGCGATCTCGTCGAAGGTCGCCCAGCGGACGCCCTCGTGCGAGTTGATGTGGGCGATGAGCCGCTCGAGCATGAGGAGCACCTGCGGCCGGCCCGAGACGTCGGGGTGGATCGTGAACGTGAAGACGCCGTAGTCCTGCTCGCGGTAGACCCAGTCGAACTGGTCGCGCCACATCTCCTCGAGGTGGCGGGGGTTCACGAAGCCGTGGCTGTTCGGGCTGCCCTTGACGAACATCATGGGAGGCAGGTCGTCGAGGTACCACGACGCGGGGATCTCGACGAGGTCGGTCTCCTCGCCGCGCACCAGCGGGTGCATCCAGCTGGCGGCGTCCTTCGTGTAGTCGATGCCCTGCCACGTGTCGCCGACGCGCACGTAGTACGGCTCGAAGTCGCGGTGCATGAGGGAGTGGTCGTAGCGGATCCCGCGCTCGATGAGGAGCTCGTTGGTCACGCGCGAGAACTCCCACCACGGCGCCACGTAGCCCGTGGGACGGCGGCCCGCGCGCGACTCGATGAGCTCGATGGAGCGGTCGAGCACGTCCGCCTCCTGCTGGCGCGACATCTCGATGGGGTTCTCGTGGCTGTAGCCGTGCGCGCCGATCTCGTGCCCGGCGGCGACGACCTGGTCGAACTCGCGCGGGAACGTCTCGATGGAGTGTCCCGGCCAGAACCAGGTGGAGGGGAGGCCGTGCTTGGCGAGCAGCGCGTTGAGGCGCGGCACGCCGACCTCGCCCGCGAACAGGCCGCGGGAGATGTCGCCGGGGGAGTCCTGCCCGCCGTACGAGCCGAGCCAGCCGCTCACGGCGTCGACGTCGATGCCGAACGCGATGATGATGTCCTTGGCCATGGGGATCCTTTCGGGTGATGGGTCAGGCAGGCAGGGCGCCGGCCGGGGTGTGGATGGGGGTCGCGGCGTCGGCGGCGGCGGCCAGCAGGCGGCGCGCCTCGTCGACGGGGTGGTGGTCGAGGAGCAGGGCAACGAGGATCCGGGCCTGCGCGACGGAGAGCCGGCCGATCGGCACGGCGCCGGCGCGCACGGCGTCGGCCCCGCCGCCGTCGCCGTAGATCCCGGCCACCGGCCCCTCGGCCACGCGCGTGCCGAGCGCGACGAGGACGCCCGCGTCGACGGCCGCGCGGATCTCCGGCACGAGCGCCAGGTTCGCGTTGCCGGCGCCCGTGCCGACGACGACGAGGCCCGCCGCGCCCGCGGCGATCGCCGCCCGGAAGAGCACGGCGTCGGCGCCGGGGTGGACGCTGACGCAGTCCACGCGGATCCGGTCGAACCGGGGGGTGGGCGCGGGCAGGACGGGGAGCGCGCGCGGCCGACGGGTCATCCGGACGGCGTCGCCGGCCACGCGGCCGAGGGGCGCGCCGTCGCGGGCGGCGAAGGCGTCGGGATCCAGCGTGCGGGCCTTCACGAGGCCGTCGGCGGCGAGGACCCGCGAGGCGAAGACGGCGAGCACGCCGGCTCCACGGGCCTCCGGCGACGCGGCCACCACGATGGCGTCCCGCAGGTTGCCGGGGCCGTCGCCCTCCGGGTCGTCGGCCGAGCGCTGGGCGCCCGTGAGCACGACGGGCCGCGCGTCGTCGACCACCAGGTCGAGGAGGAACGCCGTCTCCTCGAGGGTGTCCGTGCCGTGCGTCACCACCACGCCGTCGACGTCGTCGCGGGCGAGCGCCTCGGCGACCGCGTCCGCGATCGTGCGGAGGTCGCCGTGCGTGAGCGCGAACGAGTTGACCCGGAGGACGTCGCGCGTGGCGACGGTGACGCCGGGAGGGAGGGCGGGCACGGATCCGAGCAGGCGCTCGGCGGGATCGGCGGCGACCGCGGACCCGTCGGGGCGCGCGCGCGAGGAGATGGTCCCGCCGGTGGCGAGCACGAGGACGTGGGGCATGCGGTCGATCCTGCGGTGCACAAACGATTGCGTCAATGGTTTGCGTCGAACGATCACGTTGCCGTCCTGTTGCGGGGATGTTTCCCCGCCGGCGGCCCGACGGCCACCCGCGGGTCGCCCGCTGCCGGTGCGGGGCGCTGTGCCATGCTGATCCGGGTGAGGAGCCACGAGTGACCCGGAAGCGCCAGCCGCCCACCACGCAGCGCATGATCGCGGAGCTCGCCGGCGTCAGCATCACGACCGTGTCCCGCGTGCTCAACTCCCGCGAGGAGCACCCCGGCCGGTGGGCCGGCCCCGAGACCGTCGCCGCCATCCTCGACATCGCCGAGCGCAGCGGCTACCGGCCGAACCCGCACGCGGCGAGCCTGCGCACCTCCCGCTCCGACCTCGTCGGCGTCCTCGTCCCGCGCCTCCAGGACTACGTGCTCGCCACCGTCTACGAGGGCATCGACGAGGCGGCCACCGAGCGCCGCATCTCCACCTTCGTCACGAACAGCCTCGACCGGCCGGACCTCCAGCGCAGCCGCACCCGCAGCATGCTCGACCGCCGGGTCGACGGCATGATCTTCGGTGACGCGCACCTCGACGACCCGCTGCTCGACGAGCTCGCCGAGGAGGGCGTGCCCTTCGTGCTCGTCTCCCGGCGCCGCGGCGACCACGTGGCGGTCACGTGCGACGACGTGGCGGGCGGCCGGCTCGCGGCCGAGCACCTCATCGCGCAGGGGCGCACCCGGCCGGCCGTGCTCGCGGGCATGTCCTTCGCGTCGACGGCGGTCGACCGCACGCGCGGATTCCTCGAGGCGTACGCCGAGGCCGGGATGCCCGTGCCGCCCGAGCGCGTGACCCAGCGGGGCTTCGACGCGGCGGCCGGCCGGGAGGCGACCGAGGCGGTGCTGCGCGACGGGCACGCGCCGGACGCGCTCTTCGCGACCAACGACTTCGCGGCGATCGGCGCGATGGGGGCCCTCCGGGACGCAGGGCTCTCGGTGCCCGACGACGTCGCGCTCGTCGGCTACAACGACACCGCGCTCGCGGCATCCGGATCCATCGGGCTGACGAGCGTGCGCTCGCCCGTGCACGAGATGGGTCGGCTCGCGCTGGAGACGCTCCTCGCGCTCGTCGACGGCCGCGAGGCCGCCTCCCGGATGCTCGAGCCGTCGCTCGTCGCCCGCGCGTCGACGGGGCCGCTCGCGCGCTGAGCGGGCCACGCGGTCCCGCGCACGAGGCGGGGCGGATCCGATGCCACGATGGACGCATGCGCCGCGACGTCTCCTCCATGCTCGAGCTGCAGGTATCCGGCGAGAGCGAGATGGCCTTCGCGGTCGCCGTCGCCCGAGGCGCCGAGGTCGCGTCCGAGCACCTCTCCTTCGCCCTCGACGGCCGCCCGATCGAGGCGACCGAGGTGGTCGACCGGCACGACACCCGCCTCCACGTGCTGACGACCGGCGCGGGGGTGCTCACGATGGAGTACCGCGCCACCGTGACGGGTCGCCGCGACCCCGCGCCCGTCGACGACGTCGACCTGTGGATCTACCGCCGCCCGAGCCGCTACTGCGAGTCGGACACGCTCTTCCCCACGGCCCGCGGCGAGTTCCGCGGCCTCGACGGCCTGCCCCTGCTCGCGGCCGTGCGCGCCTTCGTGGCGGGGTCGCTCCGATATGCGCCGGGATCCAGCCTCCCGACCGACGGCGCCGTCCGCACGCTGCTCGCGCGCCGCGGCGTCTGCCGCGACTACGCGCACCTCGTGATCGCGATGCTCCGCGCGCTCGACGTGCCCGCGCGCCTCGCGGCCGTGTACGCGCCGGGCCTCAGCCCCATGGACTTCCACGCGGTCGCCGAGGCGTGGGTCGACGGCGCGTGGCACGTGGTGGACGCCACCGGGCTCGCGCCGCGGCAGAGCCTGCTGCGGATCTCCACGGGTCGCGACGCCTCGGACACCGCGTTCCTCACCAACACGCGGAGCCTCGTGACCATCTCGCGCATGGAGGTCCTGGCGACGGTCGACGAGCTGCCGGTGGACGACGCGGCCGCGGCCGTGCGCCTGGGCTGACCGCCGGATCAGCCGCCGACGGTCTTCAGCACCGCGTTGCCGAGGTCGGCGTGGTCGCCCGGCTCGTAGAACGACGCGGAGCGCATGACCACCATGTGCTTCGAGGAGTAGATGGTGGCGACGCCGATGGCGTCCTCGAGCTCGAAGTAGGCCTCGACGCCGGACGGGTAGCCCGCGATGGGGTCCGCCAGGAGGATGGCGGCGTCGCGCCGCGACTGGAGCTCCGCCGCGACCGGCTGGGCCACGTCGATCTCGACCTCCGTGCCGTCGGACGACCGGAAGGCGCAGGCGATGCCCTGCATCGTGAGGACGTCGGCGCGCAGGCCGTCCGTGGAGGTGTCGGACGGGAGGGCCTCGCTCGCGAACCCCGTGCCGAACTCGGCGAGGTCGGGCAGGAGCTGGGCGCACGTGGTGCTGACCGGCGTGCCCTTGGGCGGCGCGGGCGTGGGGGAGGCGGTGGGCCCGCTGCCGGATCCGCCGCCCTGGGCCTCGCCGCCGCCCGCGCTCGCCGACGGGTCCGGCGTCGCGGGCTGCAGGGGAGCGGGGTTGGAGCAGCCCGAGAGGAGCATGGCCACCGCGAGTCCGGCGGCCGCGGCGGCCGGGACGGTGCGCGCGCGGCGGGAGCGGGTGGGCGCGGGGAGGCGGACGGGCATGGCGGTGCTCCTTCGGATCCGGGCGCGCCGCGGGGTGCGACGCTCGGCGCGCGGCGATGGTGCCACGAGCGGGAGGCGGGATCGACACCCTACCGAGCCCGGGCGGTCCCTCGCTGGGACGCCGCCTCGGCGCCGGGGACGGCTCGCGCGGGCGCGCGGGACGGGCGGGAGGGGTCACGCCCGCCGGTAGGATCGATCCCCATGACGACCCCTGACCTGACCGGCGCCCTGTTCGACATCGTGGCCCGGACGGCAGGACGACGACCGGGTGGCGACGCCCTCGCGCTCAGCCCCGACATGGTCGTGCTCGAGCGCCCGCGCAACCGCGATCACGGCGACTGGGCCACCAACATCGCCATGCGCATCGCGAAGCCGCTGGGCGAGAGCCCGCGCACCATCGCGGCCGACATCGCCGAGGCGCTCGGCGAGCTGCCGCAGGTCGCGAAGGTCGACGTCGCGGGTCCCGGCTTCATCAACATCACGCTCGAGGCGGCCGCCGCGGGCGCCCTCGCGCGCACCATCGTCGAGTCCGGCCCCGCGTACGGTCGGGGCGCGACGCTCGAGGGGATCCGCATCAACCTCGAGTTCGTCTCGGCGAACCCGACGGGGCCCATCCACCTGGGCGGCGTGCGCTGGGCCGCGGTCGGCGACAGCCTCGCCCGCATCCTCCAGGCCGAGGGCGCCGACGTCACGCGCGAGTACTACTTCAACGACCACGGATCCCAGATCGACCGCTTCGCCCGGAGCCTCCTCGCGAGCCACCTCGGCGAGGAGACCCCCGAGGACGGCTACGGCGGCGCCTACATCGGCGAGATCGCTGTCCGCGTGGTGGAGGGGTACGCGGGCGACATCGACGCCCTGTCGCGCGAGGAGCAGCAGGAGGTGTTCCGCAAGAGCGGCACCGAGCTGATGTTCGGCGAGATCAAGCAGAAGCTGCACGACTTCGGCGTGGACTTCGACGTGTTCTTCCACGAGGACTCGCTGCACGAGTCCGGCGCCGTCGACCGCGCCGTCGCGCGCCTGACGGAGCTCGGCCACGTCTTCGAGGAGGACGGCGCCGTGTGGCTCCGCACCACGACGTTCGGCGACGACCGCGACCGCGTGGTCATCCGCTCGACGGGCGAGCCCGCCTACATCTCGGGCGACCTCGGCTACTACCTCGACAAGCGCGAGCGCGGCTTCGAGCAGAACATCATCATGCTGGGCGCCGACCACCACGGCTACGTCGGCCGCATGATGGCCATGGTCGAGGCGTTCGGCGACACCCCGGGCGTCAACCTGCAGATCCTCATCGGCCAGATGGTCAACCTGCTGCGCGACGGCGAGCCCGTGAAGATGAGCAAGCGCAACGGCACCATCGTGACCCTCGACGACCTCGTCGACGCGGTGGGCGTGGACGCGGGCCGCTACGCGCTCGTGCGCTCGTCCGCCGACCAGAACCTCGACATCGACCTCGCGGTGCTCGGCAAGCGCACCAACGACAACCCCGTCTTCTACGTGCAGTACGCGCACGCGCGCACCTGCGCGGTGGACCGCAACGCCGAGGCGTCGGGCGTCGACCGCTCCGCCTTCGCGCCCGAGCTGCTCACGCACCCGACCGAGTCGGCGCTCCTCGGCCTGCTGCAGGAGTTCCCGCGCATCGTCGCCCAGGCCGCCGAGCTGCGCGAGCCGCACCGGGTGGCGCGCTACATCGAGGAGCTCGCGGGCTCCTACCACCGCTGGTACGACAGCTGCCGGGTGGTGCCGCGCGGCGACGAGGAGGTCGCCGACCTGCATCGCACGCGCCTGTGGCTCAACGACGCGGTGCGGCAGGTCGTCGCCAACGGACTCGACCTCGTGGGCGTCTCGGCCCCCGAGCGCATGTAGGGGAGCGGATCATGGCGGGACGGTTCCTGGGCACGGAGGTCTTCGAGGCGCCCGAGCGCCGCGACCCGCGGGAGGCCAGGCGCCGTCGCCGGGGCCCGCGCGGCGGCACGGTGTTCATCTGGATCCTCGTGCTCGCCGTCATCGGGGTCGGGCTCGCGTTCGGCCTGCGGATCATCGACCAGACCGTGCGCGGGGTCGCGGAGGACCAGGCCGAGAAGCAGATCGCCGACCAGCTGCCCGGGCAGATCACCGGGCGCGTCGACGTCTCGATCGAGGGCGACTGGGTCATCCCGCAGCTCATCCGGGGGAGGCTCGACCGCGTCGTGCTCGACGGGCCGAACCTCCAGGCGGACGGCACGCCGTTCCAGGCGCACATCGTCGCGACCGACGTGCCGACGGACCAGGAGCGCACCGTGGGGGACGTGGTAGCGACCGTGTCGATGGACCAGGATCCCGCGAGCGCCCTCCTCGCCAAGACCGCCGGCACGCCGCCCGACCTGCGGTTCGGCGACGGCACGCTCGGCTACGCGGGCTCCACGCGGGTGCTCGGCCTCACGCTCGGCTACACCGTGGCCGCGCAGCCCGTGCTCCGCGACGGCTCCACGATCGTCATCACGCCCGCCGAGGTGCAGCTGCAGGCGGGGTCGCTGAAGATCGACCTCGCGCAGACCATCCAGGGGATCCGCGACATCACCTACCCCGTGTGCGTCGCGCAGTACCTGCCCGCGGGCGTCCAGGTGCAGGACGTGACCATCGCCGACGGGCGCGCGTCGATGACCGTGCAGTCGTCCACGCTGAAGCTCACGCGCGACTCGCTGGGCGTCACCGGCAGCTGCGGCTAGCTGCTGGCGCGGGGCATCCGCCGGGCGCCGACGGCCGCCGTCACATGCGCCGGGGGCCCCGTCGCGCCTCGGTAGGATGGCTCGCACCGCCCCCCTCGGCTCCAGGGACCACACCGGGTCCGCTCGCCATCCCGCACGTCCGCCCCGCGCCCGAAGAGGTGACCCGAGTGACCGCGAACCCGCTGGCCCCGTCCTGGCTGCGGCCGCCCGACGACGCGAACGCGCTGGATCCGGCCGTCTGGTCGCGCGGCGCGGCCCGCGGCGACGACGGCGTCATCCGCATCGCCGGCGTGCCCGCGACCGCGCTCGCCGCCCGCTTCGGCACCCCCCTGTACGTCATGGACGAGGACGACGTCCGTTCCCGCGCGGCGGAGACCCTCGCGGCGTTCACGCGGGAGGCCGCGGCGGTCGGCACGACGGCGCGCGTCTACTACGCGGGCAAGGCGTTCCTCAGCATCGAGGTCGCCCGGTGGATGGTCGAGGAGGGCCTCCACATCGACGTCTGCTCCGGCGGGGAGCTGGCCGTCGCGCTCGCGGCCGGCGCGGATCCCGCCCGCCTGGGGTTCCACGGCAACAACAAGCCGGTCGCCGCGATCGACCGCGCGGTCGGCGCGGGGATCGGGCAGATCGTCATCGACAGCGCCATCGAGGTCGAGCGCGTCGCCGCGGCGGCCACCGCGCACGGCCGCGTCCAGCCCGTGCGCCTGCGCGTGAACAGCGGCGTGCACGCCCACACCCACGAGTACCTCGCCACGGCCCGCGAGGACCAGAAGTTCGGCATCACGCTGGCCGACGCACCCGCCCTCGTCGCGCGGATCCGGTCGCACGCGTCCCTCTCCTTCACGGGCCTGCACGCGCACATCGGCAGCCAGATCTTCGAGACCGACGCCTTCGTCGAGTCCGCCCGCCGGCTCCTCGACCTGCACGAGCGGCTGCTCGCCGACGGGCCCGTCCCCGAGCTCAACCTCGGCGGCGGCTTCGGCATCGCGTACACGTCGGTCGACCGGCCCGTGCCGGTGCCCGAGATCGCGCGCCGGCTCACGCGCATCGTCGGCGACGAGTGCGGTCGCCGGGGGATCGCGGTCCCTGTCATCGCGGTCGAGCCCGGGCGCAGCATCGTCGGCCCCTCGACCGTCACGCTGTACGCGGTCGGGACCGTCAAGGACGTGCTGGTGACCGTCGGCGGCGTCGACGGCGCGGTCGCGGAGGCCGCGTCGGCGACGGGCGACGTCGAGGACCCCCGCATCGCGGAGGAGGCGGAGACCGCCGTCCGCCGCTACGTGAGCGTCGACGGCGGCATGAGCGACAACGCGCGCCCCGCCCTCTACGGCGCGGACTACTCCGTGCGGATCGCGGGTCGTTCCTCCGAGGCGGATCCGGCCCTCGTGCGCATCGCCGGCATGCACTGCGAGAGCGGCGACCTCGTGGTCCTCGCCGACTACCTCCCGGGCGACGTGCGCCCCGACGACCTCGTCGCCGTCCCCGCGACCGGCGCCTACTGCTGGGCGCTGGCGAGCAACTACAACTGGATCGGGCGCCCGCCCGTCGTCGCCGTGCGCGACGGCGAGGCGCGCGTCATCGTCCGCGGCGAGACCGAGGCCGACCTCCTGGCGCGCGACGCGGGCACGCCCGCGGCCGCTTCCCCCGACGTGAACGGAGCACGATGATCGAGTACCGGAACCTGCGCGTCGCCCTGCTGGGCTGCGGCTCGGTCGGCACCCAGGTGGCGCGCCTCATGCGGGAGCACGGCGACGAGCTGGCGCAGCGCGTGGGCGCGCGGCTGGAGCTCGTGGGCATCGCGGTGCGCGACGCGGAGGCCCCGCGCGACCCGTCGGTGCCGCGGGAGCTCCTCACCACCGACGCGGAGTCGCTCATCCTCGGCGCCGACATCGTCATCGAGCTCATGGGCGGCATCGAGCCGGCGCGCACCCACATCCTCGCGGCCATCTCCTCCGGCGCCGACGTCGTGACGGCCAACAAGGCGCTGCTCGCGACGCACGGCCCCGAGCTCTTCGAGGCGGCGGAGCAGGTGGGCGCCCAGCTCTACTACGAGGCCGCGGTGGCGGGCGCGATCCCGATCATCCGGCCCCTGCGCGACAGCCTCGCGGGCGACCGGGTCGAGCGGATCCTCGGCATCGTCAACGGCACGACGAACTACATCCTCGACGAGATGGACACGCACGGGCTCGGCTTCGACGAGGCCCTCGCGACCGCCACGGAGCTGGGCTACGCGGAGGCGGATCCCACGGCCGACATCGAGGGCTACGACGCCGCGCAGAAGGCCGCCATCCTCGCGAGCCTCGCCTTCCACACGCGCGTGCCCGTCGAGGCCGTGCACCGCGAGGGGATCACGGGCCTGTCCTCCGGGCAGTTCGACTCCGCCCGCAAGGCCGGCTACGTGATCAAGCTGCTCGCCATCTGCGAGCGCCTCACGGATCCCGCCACCGGCCGCGACGCCGTCTCGGCCCGCGTCTACCCGGCGCTCGTGCCGCGCGACCACCCGCTCGCCGCGGTGCACGGCGCCAACAACGCCGTCTTCGTCGAGGCCGAGGCCGCCGGCGACCTCATGTTCTACGGCGCGGGCGCCGGGGGAGTCCAGACCGCGTCCGCCGTCCTCGGCGACGTCGTCTCCGCCGCGCGCCGGCACGTCGTGGGCGGTCCGGGCGTCGCCGAGTCGACGCACGCAGACCTCGAGACGCTGCCCGTCGGCGCGATCACGACCCAGTACCAGATCACGCTGCAGGTGGCGGACGAGCCGGGCGTGCTCGCCCGGATCGCGCAGCTGTTCAGCGAGCACGGCGTCTCCGTGGAGACGCTCGAGCAGACCACGCACCAGGCCCCCGTGGCGGGAGGGGCGGGCGCCCGGCCCACCGCTAGCCTGGTGATCGGCACGCACCGCGCCACCGACGCGGCCCTCCGGGCCACCGTCGACGCGGTCGCGGACCTCGACGCCGTGACGGCAGTCGCGAGCGTCCTCCGAGTAGAAGGAGCCTGATGGCCCACCAATGGCGCGGACTCCTCCGCGAATACGCCGACCGCCTCGACGTCACCGACGCGACCCCCATCATCACGCTCGGCGAGGGCGGCACGCCGCTCATCCCCGCCCCCGCGCTGTCGGCCCGCACGGGCGCGAAGGTGTGGGTCAAGTACGAGGGCATGAACCCGACGGGATCCTTCAAGGACCGCGGCATGACCATGGCGATCTCGAAGGCCGTCGAGCACGGCGCGAAGGCCGTCATATGCGCGTCGACGGGCAACACGTCCGCGTCGGCCGCGGCCTACGCGACGCACGCGGGCATCACCGCGGCGGTCCTCGTGCCCGAGGGCAAGATCGCGATGGGCAAGCTCAGCCAGGCCGTCGCCCACGACGCGCAGCTGCTCCAGGTGCGCGGCAACTTCGACGACTGCCTCGACATCGCCCGCGAGCTCAGCGCGAACTACCCCGTGCACCTCGTCAACAGCGTCAACAACGACCGCATCGAGGGCCAGAAGACGGGCGCGTTCGAGGTCGTCGAGGTGCTCGGCGACGCGCCCGACTTCCACCTCATCCCCGTCGGCAACGCGGGCAACTACACGGCGTACACGCGCGGCTACCGCGAGGACCTCGAGGCGGGCAACGCCACGAAGCTCCCGCGCATGTTCGGCTTCCAGGCCGCCGGCAGCGCGCCCATCGTCGACGGCGCGATCGTCAAGGACCCCGACACGATCGCCAGCGCGATCCGCATCGGCAACCCCGCCTCGTGGAAGCTCGCCCTCGAGGCGCAGCTGCTCACGGACGGCTACTTCGGCGCGATCTCCGACGCGAAGATCCTCGAGGCGCACCGCATCCTCTCCGCCGAGGTGGGCATCTTCGTCGAGCCCGCGTCGGCCATCAGCGTCGCCGGGCTCCTCGAGCGCGCCGAGGCCGGCCAGATCCCCAAGGGCGCCACGGTCGTCCTCACGGTCACGGGCCACGGCCTCAAGGACCCGCAGTGGGCGCTCCGCACCGCCGACGGCTCGGACGTCGCCCCGACGAGCGTGGGCGTCGACGTCGCCGAGATCGCGGGCGTGCTCGACCTGGTCGCGTCGTGACCGACGGTCCGATGCGCCGGGCGCTCCCCACGGGCCGCCGCGTGCAGGTGCGCGTGCCTGCGACGAGCGCCAACCTCGGCCCCGGCTTCGACACGCTCGGGCTCGCGCTCGCGCTCTACGACGACCTGACGGTGACGGTGCGCGAGGCGCCCGGCGCGACGGTCGACGTCCGCGGCGTCGGCGCGGCCGAGGTGCCGACCGACGACACGAACCTCGTGGTCACGGCCATCGCCCACACGTTCGCCGCGTTCGACCAGCCCATGCCGGGCCTCGACCTCGTGGCGGAGAACCGGATCCCGCACGGCCGCGGCCTCGGGTCGTCGGGCGCCGCCATCGTGTCCGGCATCATGGCGGCCCAGGGCCTGCTCGCGGGCACGGTCGAGATCGACGCCGACGCGCTCCTCCGCCTCGCCACCGAGATGGAGGGCCACCCCGACAACGTCGCGCCGGCGCTCTTCGGCGGCCTCACCATCGCGTGGGTCGACGGCCAGGGCCCGCAGCACAAGAAGCTCGCCGTGCACCGCGGCGTCTCGCCGCTCGTGCTCGTGCCGGTCGCGACCATGTCCACGGCGCTCGCCCGCAGCCTCCAGCCCGAGTCCGTGCCGCACGAGGACGCCATCTTCAACGTGTCCCGCTCGGCGCTGCTCATCGCGGCGCTGATCCAGAGCCCCGAGCTGCTGCTCGCCGCCACCGAGGACCGCCTGCACCAGGACTACCGCGCCGCCGCGATGCCCGAGACGAACGAGCTCGTGCACCTGCTGCGCGAGCGCGGCTACGCGGCCGTCGTCTCGGGCGCGGGGCCGTCGCTCCTGGTGCTCGGCAGCGACCCCGGCCAGCGCCTCACGGCCGCCGAGCTCGTCGCGGAGCGCAGCGCGACGCCGTGGACGGCGCTCATGCTCGCGGTCGACGTCAAGGGCTCGACCGTCCAGGTCGTCGCCGAGGGATCCGCGCCCGCCGCCTAGCCGGATCGCGCGACCCCGCGACCCGGCGCGCCGTTCCCCCCGCGGGCGGGGCGCCGGGTGCTAGGCTCGTCGCGACCCCGGAATCAACGGATCCACGCATGCGCGTCGGAGATCCGGTCCCGGTGGTCGTTCTCACCACTCACCCGCTGTCGTCTCTGCAAGATCCCGTGCCTTCGTGCCCGACAGCAGCTCCGGACGGAATCAGACCGTCCGCCGCTTTCGCAGAGACACACGCGATCGGCTCTCCTCCGCACGGGCTTCGTCCCGCCGGATCGGGGAAAGGACCCACGCACATGACCGATGTCGACACCCGCGCCACCACCGCGGACCTGAGCGCGCTCCGCGTCTCCCAGCTCCAGGCGATCGCCTCCGAGCTCGGGATCCCGGGCGGCTCCAAGCTCCGGAAGGGCGAGCTCGTGACCGCGATCTCCGAGCTCCAGGCAGCCCGGGGGCTCACCGCCCCCGCCGACCAGGCGGCCCCCGAGGCCGCCGCGCCCGCCGAATCCGGCGACGCGACCCCCGCTCCCGCGGACGCCGCGGCCGCCGCGGCCGTCGTCGAGGAGGCCCCCGCCTCGGAGCCCGTCGTCGCCGACGCCGCCCCGGCCGCGGATGCCGCCCCGGCCCCGGAGGCGACCCCCGTCGAGGCGCCCGTCGCCGAGACCTCCGCCGCCGACGCCCCGGCCGAGCAGCCCGCACGCGCCGGCCGCGGATCCCGCCGCGCCAGCACCGCCCGCATCGTCCCCGAGCGCATCGCCGAGACCGTCGAGGCGCCCGCCGCCGAGCCCGCGGGCACCGGCCTCGAGGCGCGCATCGCCGAGGCCACGGGCGGCCGCACCGAGGCGCCCCGCACCGAGGCACCCGCGCGCGCCGCCCGCGGATCCCGCCGCGCCACGAGCTCCGGCGTCGTCGACCCCGCCGCCGAGGCCCCGCGCCAGGCCGTCCAGCACGTGAACAGCGGCCAGACCGCCGACCAGCTCGTCCCCGCCGCCGACGAGGCGACCTCCGCCGAGGCGACCTCCGCCGACGCGCCGACCGAGGAGCAGGCCCCCCAGCAGCGCTCCGGCCGCGGCCGTCGTCGCGGCGGACGCGACGCCCAGGACGGCGCCGACCGCGGCGCCGCGCAGGACGCTCCCGCGCAGGACACCGCCGACGAGGCCCCCGCCTCGTCCGAGCCGACCGACCGGCAGCGCGACGACCGCGACGCCGACGACCAGGGCGGACGCCGCGACGACCAGGGCCGTGAGGGTCGCGAGGGCGGGCGCAACCGCAGCCGCAACCGGCGCAACCGCGACCGCGGCGGCCGCGACCAGGACGACCAGCAGCAGGGCGGCCGCGACCAGGCCCCCCGCGAGCAGGCCCCCCGTGAGCCCGACGCCGACGACGAGGCGCAGGAGGAGGCCCGCACCGGCCGCCAGCGCCAGAACGGCCGCGGCCAGGGCCAGGGCGATCGCACGCAGGACGTCCGCGCCGACCAGGCCCGCGCCGACCTCGGCCGCGACGACGACCGCGGCGGCCGCAGCCGGTACCGCGACCGCAAGCGCGGCCGCGGCCAGGGCAGCGACGACTTCGAGCCCGAGGTCACCGAGGACGACGTCCTCCTGCCCGTCGCCGGCATCCTCGACGTGCTCGACAACTACGCGTTCGTGCGCACGAGCGGCTACCTGCCCGGCACGAACGACGTCTACGTCTCCCTCGGCCAGGTCAAGAAGCACTCGCTGCGCAAGGGCGACGCCATCGTCGGCGCCATCCGCCAGCCGCGCGAGAACGACAGCCAGAGCCGCCAGAAGTACAACGCCATCGTGAAGATCGACTCGGTCAACGGCCTGCCGCCCGAGGAGGCCGCGAACCGCGTCGAGTTCGGCAAGCTCACGCCGCTGTACCCGCAGGATCGCCTGAGCCTCGAGACGGAGCCCAACAAGCTCACGACGCGGATCATCGACCTCGTCTCGCCGATCGGCAAGGGCCAGCGCGGCCTCATCGTCTCGCCGCCCAAGGCCGGCAAGACGCTCGTGCTCCAGGCCATCGCGAACGCCATCGCCACCAACAACCCCGAGGTCCACCTCATGGTCGTGCTGGTCGACGAGCGTCCCGAGGAGGTCACCGACATGCAGCGCACGGTGAAGGGCGAGGTCATCGCCTCCACCTTCGACCGTCCCGCCGAGGACCACACCACGGTCGCCGAGCTCGCCATCGAGCGCGCCAAGCGCCTCGTGGAGCTCGGCCACGACGTGGTCGTGCTGCTCGACTCCATCACCCGCCTCGGCCGCGCCTACAACCTCGCGGCTCCCGCGTCGGGCCGGATCCTCTCGGGCGGCGTCGACTCGTCGGCGCTCTACCCGCCGAAGCGCTTCTTCGGCGCGGCGCGCAACATCGAGCACGGCGGATCGCTCACGATCCTCGCCACGGCGCTCGTGGAGACCGGGTCCAAGATGGACGAGGTCATCTTCGAGGAGTTCAAGGGCACCGGCAACATGGAGCTCCGCCTCTCGCGCGCCCTCGCCGACAAGCGGATCTTCCCCGCCGTCGACGTCAACGCCTCCGGCACGCGCCGCGAGGAGATGCTCATGGGCGCCGACGAGGTCAAGGTCACCTGGAAGCTGCGCCGCGCCCTCGCCGGGCTCGAGCAGCAGCAGGCCCTCGAGATCGTCCTCAGCCGCCTCAAGGAGACGACGTCCAACGTCGAGTTCCTCATGAAGGTCCAGGCCTCCATGCCCAACACCGGCAACGGCGTGTCCCACCAGAGCCACGGGCACGGCGCGCACGAGAAGGGCTGACGCGTGTTCGAGTCCGTCGTCCAGCTGCTGGAGGAGCACGAGGAGCTCCAGCAGCAGCTGGGCGACCCCGAGCTGCACGCCGACGCGTCGCGCTCCCGCAAGGTCAACCGCCGCTACGCGGAGCTCAGCCGGATCGTCGCCGCGCACGCGGAGTGGACCCAGCTCGGCGACGACCTGGCCGCCGCCCGCGAGCTGGCCGAGGAGGACCCGGCGTTCGCCGACGAGATCCCCGGCCTCGAGCAGGCGCTGGATGCGGCGCAGGAGAAGCTCCGGCGGCTCCTGATCCCGCGCGACCCCGACGACGCGCGCGACGTCATCATGGAGATCAAGATGGGGGAGGGCGGCGCCGAGAGCGCGCTGTTCGCCGCCGACCTGCTCCGCATGTACCTGCACTACGCCGAGTCGCGCCGCTGGAAGACCGAGGTCCTCAGCCAGACGCAGAGCGACCTCGGCGGCTACAAGGACGTTCAGGTCGCCATCAAGGGCACGTCGGACGACCCCGCGCTCGGCGTGTGGGCCCACCTCAAGTACGAGGGCGGCGTGCACCGCGTGCAGCGCGTGCCGGCCACCGAGTCGCAGGGGCGCATCCACACGTCCGCCGCGGGCGTGCTGGTGATCCCCGAGGTCGAGGAGGTCGAGGAGGTCGCCATCGACCCGAACGACCTCAAGATCGACGTCTACCGCTCGTCCGGCCCCGGCGGCCAGTCGGTCAACACGACCGACTCCGCCGTCCGCATCACCCACCTGCCCACGGGCATCGTGGTCGCGATGCAGAACGAGAAGAGCCAGCTGCAGAACCGCGAGGCCGGCATGCGCGTGCTCCGCGCGCGCGTCCTCGCGAAGCAGCAGGAGGAGATCGACGCGGAGGCCTCGGCCGTGCGCCGCAGCCAGATCCGCACGATGGACCGGTCCGAGCGGATCCGCACGTACAACTTCCCCGAGAACCGCATCGCGGACCACCGCACTGGGTACAAGGCGTACAACCTCGACGCCGTGATGGACGGCGCCCTCGACCCGGTCGTGGAGTCCTGCATCCAGGCCGACGAGGAGGCGCGTCTCGACGCGCTCGGGACGGACGCGTGACGAACCCGCGCGTCCCGCTCGCCCGTGGCTGACGGGGAGGGCGTCCCCGCCACGGTGGACGCCCTCCGCATGCGGGTCGGCCAGGCGCTCGCGGCCGCCGGCATCGAGGATCCCGCGGTCGACGCCGAGCTCCTGGTGGGCCACGTCCTCGGCCTCTCGCGCGGGCAGGTGCAGTCGCGCGCCATCACGCGCGCGGCCGTCGACGCCCGAGACGCCGCGCGCGTCCTGGAGCTCGCCGCCCGGCGGGCCCGCCGCGAGCCGCTGCAGCACATCACGGGCGTCGCGCACTTCCGCTCGCTCGAGCTCCTCGTGGGTGCCGGCGTGTTCGTGCCGCGGCCCGAGACGGAGCACGTGGCGCAGCTCGCGATCGACGCGCTCACCGCCGCGCCCGGGGAGGCGCCCGTCGCGGTCGACCTCGGCACGGGATCCGGTGCCCTCGCGCTCGCGCTGGCGACCGAGGTGCCGCACGCCCGCGTGCACGCCGTCGAAGTGTCGCCGGACGCGCACGCCTGGACGGCGCGCAACGTGGCGCGCCTCGCGCCCCACGTGGACCTCGTCCTCGGCGACCTCGTCGACGCCTTCCCCGAGCTCGACGGCACGGTCTCCGTCGTCGTCTCGAACCCGCCCTACATCCCGGTCGACGCCGTGCCGCGCGACCCCGAGGTGCGGCTGCACGACCCGGCGCTCGCGCTCTACGGCGGCGTCGACGGGCTCGACGTGGTGCGCCTCGTCTCGACGACCGCGCGGCGGCTGCTCCACCCGGGCGGCGCGCTCGTGATCGAGCACGGCGAGCTGCAGGGCGACGCGATCCGCGCCCTGCTCGACGCCGACGGCTGGCGCGCGACCGCGACGCACCAGGACCTCACGCGGCGCGACCGCGCGACGACCGCGCTGCGCTGACGCGGATCCCCGCGGATGCCCGCGGACGGCCCGGCCGGCGCCGCGTCAGATCGCGAGCGCCTGCGCCCGGATGAACCCCTCGACCGCGGGCAGCAGGTCGCCGGCTCCCCGCACGTGGTGGCCGGTGATGCCGAGGCCGCGCGCCGACGCGACGTTGTCCGCCCGGTCGTCGGCGAAGAACGTCCGCTCGGCCGGGTGCCCGTACGCGGCGAGGACCCCGCGGAACACGGCCGGATCCGGCTTCCTGGCCCCGTACGCGCTCGACGTCCGCAGGTGCTCGACGCCGAACAGCGGCACCAGCTCGGGCGCGAGCTCCGGGAGGTGGCGGGCCGCGAGCGCGTTGTTGTTCGTCAGCAGGGTGATCCGGCCGGCCTCGCGCGCCCGCGCCACGGCCTCGAGGGCCGAGGGGCGGACGACCATCGACGCGCGGCGACGGCGCACCCACTCCTCCTCGTCCATCTCGACGCCCACCGCGGCGCAGAACGCCGGGAGGTAGGCGTCGGCGTCGAAGCGGCCCGCCTCGGCCGCCCACTCGCCCTCGTCGTTGTACCAGCGGCGGCGCAGCTCGGCCAGGTCGTGCCCGGTCGCGGCCGTGATGCGGTCCGCGGGCCCCCGCCAGTCGTGGTCGTACAGCACGTCGTCCATGTCGAACACGAACAGGAGCCCGTGGGGGCCGGGGGAGCGGGGCGCGGAGGTCATCACGCCCAGTATGCGGGCGCGGGCGCCACGCGGATCCTCCGCTCAGGGCCGCGGGCCCGGGCTCGGCTACGATGGGCGACGACATGGCGCGCATCTACGACTGCTCAGTCGACACCGACCTCCTCACCGGCATGAGACTCGCCCGACAGGCGGTGGGCCGCGGCGAGGTCGTCGTCATCCCCACGGACACGGTCTACGGCATCGCCGCCGACGCCTTCAACCCCGAGGCCGTCCAGCGGCTGCTCGACGCGAAGGGCCGCGGGCGCGACGCCCCGCCGCCCGTGCTCATCCCCGGGCAGTCCACGCTCGACGCCCTCGCCGACTTCGTCCCCGACGTGGTCCGCCGCCTGGTGGACGAGTTCTGGCCGGGCGGCCTCACGGTGATCCTCGTGGCGCAGCCGTCGCTCGTCTGGGACCTCGGCGAGACGCGCGGCACCGTCGCGCTGCGCATGCCCGCGAACTCGTACGCCCTCGAGCTCCTCGCCGAGACGGGGCCGCTCGCGGTCTCCTCCGCGAACAAGACCGGCCAGCCCGCCGCCGCGACCGCCCAGGAGGCCGTCGACCAGCTCGGGGAGTCGGTCGACGTCTTCCTCGACGGCGGCGCCGCCGGGGGAGCCGCATCCACCATCGTCGACGCCTCGCGCGTCACCCAGGCCGGCGGCCGCGTCCGCATCGTGCGCGAGGGCGCCATCACGCGGGCGCAGATCCAGCAGCTCATCGGCGACGAGCTCGAGCCCGTCGTCGCGGCGCCCACGGAGCCGGAGCCGGAGGCCGAGGCCGCGCCCGTCCCCGACGCGCCCGAGGCCCCGCGCGGCACGGCGAGCGGCGCCGAGCGCGTCGACGGCTCCGCCGACCCGCACGAGGCGACCGCGGCACAGGAGGCGACCCCGGCCGCCGAGGCGACCCCGGCCGCCGAGGCGACGACCGACGCAGGCCCGACCTACCCCGAGTTCGTCGAGCCGGGCGAGCCCGCGCCCGCCGAGCCCGTGCCCGCCGACCCGGCCGCGCCCGAGCCCCCCGCGGATCCGCCCGCGCACCCCCGGTGACCTACTACGCCGCGATGGCGGTCGTCTCGGCGGTCATCACGCTCGTCCTGTCGATGGTCGTCATGAAGCTCGGCTACCGGTACCGGCTCTACCCGGCCATCCGCGCCCGGGACGTGCACACGCGCCCGACGCCCCGGCTCGGCGGCGTCGCGATGTTCGCGGGGATCCTGGTCGCGTTCGCCGTGGCATCGCAGGTCTCCTGGTTCAGCCTCGTCTTCGAGAGCCCCGGCCCGGTGTTCGCGATCCTCGGCGCCGCGCTCATGATCGTCGTCATCGGCGTCCTCGACGACATCTACGACCTCGACTGGATGATCAAGCTGGCCGGCCAGATCCTCGCCGCCGGCCTCCTCGCGTGGCAGGGCGTCGCGATCTCCTCGCTCCCCATCGGCGGCCTCACGGTCGGCTCCTCGCAGATGTCGATCATGCTGACGATCTTCGCGGTCGTCCTCGTGATGAACGCCGTCAACTTCATCGACGGCCTCGACGGCCTGGTGGCGGGCGTCGCGATCATCGCCAACGGCGCCTTCTTCCTCTACAGCTTCCTGCTCTCGGACACGGCCACCGGCCAGACCGAGCGCTTCAACCTGGCGTCCCTCATCAGCGCCATCCTCATCGGCGCGTGCCTCGGCTTCCTCCCGTTCAACTGGCACCCGGCGAAGCTCTTCATGGGCGACGCGGGCGCGCTGCTCGTCGGCCTCCTCATGGCCACGAGCGCCATCGCCGTCACGGGCGAGATCGACCCGAACCCGGAGACCTTCGGCCGCTCGCAGCTGCTGCCCGCGTTCCTGCCGATCCTCCTGCCGTTCGCGATCCTCATCGTGCCGCTCCTCGACTTCGCCCTGGCGGTCTTCCGGCGGCTGAAGGCCGGCAAGTCGCCCTTCAGCGCCGACCGCAAGCACCTGCACCACCGGCTGCTCGACATGGGCCACTCGCGGCTGCACGCGACGCTGATCTTCTACGCGTGGACGGGCGTGGTGTCCGTCGGCTGCCTGCTCATGTTCGTCGTGCAGCCGTACGCGTGGGGCGTCGCCTTCATCGCGGTCGGCATGGTCGCCTGCGCCGTCGTCACCCTCGCCCCGCTCAGCCGCCGCAAGCGCCTCGAGGCCGCCGCGCAGCTCGTGCCCGCCGACGCGGAGTCCGACGACGCGGCCACGTTCGACCCGCTCGACGAGGCCGGAGCCGATCGGCCGCTCGCGCGCCTCACGGAGTCCGAGCTCGAGACCGTGGAGCGCGAGCACGCCGAGCTCGCCACGGGAGGCATCGCGACCCGCCCCACCGACGCCCCGCATCCGGGGACAGCCAAGGAGACGACATGACCGACAGCCCGAGCGCCCCCGCCGAGGCGGAGCGCCCCGCGAAGAAGGACGTCTTCACGCGCATCCTCATCGGGGGAGCGGTGCTCGCCCTGGCCATCGCGGTCGTCGGCGGCGTCGTCGGCTTCGCGGTCGACGGCGGTCGGGGCCTCCTCAGCGCCGTCATCGGCAGCGCCCTCACGCTGTTCTTCCTCGGCCTGACCGCGGGGAGCATCGTGCTCACGAACCGCTTCCAGTCGTCGCCGATCTATCCCACCCTGTTCTTCGGGACGGTCCTCGGCGCCTGGCTGCTCAAGTTCGTCGTGTTCCTCGCCGCGCTGTTCCTCCTCAAGGAGCAGCCGTGGATCAACCTGGTCGTGCTCTACGTGACCATCGTGGTCGGCGTCGTGGGCGCTCTCGCGCTGGACATGATCGTGATCTCCCGTGCTCGCGTGGGCTACGTCAGCGACGTCCGCCTGCCCCACGACTGAGGCGACGAGGGCCCGTCCCCTGTCGGACGCGATTAGTCAGGGCACCCTCATTGTTGATAGTCTCTCTCGAGACGATTCCCGTCGGGCCGTGCCCAGATCCACCTCACGCCGGCGTCTTCTCACCCCATCCGTTCGTCGCCGCGAGAGCTCGCGCTCCACGCCCCGAAACAGGAGATAGCGCTGTTAGCCACCGCTGCACCCAGCATCATCACCCTCGCCGCTGAAGACTCGGGTGAGGGGTTCCACGCTCCCGACATCTCGGAGTTCTTCCCGCCGATCGCCTTCTTCGAGGGCACGGGCTTCGACCTCAACCGGATCATGATCATCCGGCTGCTGGTCATGGCGGTCCTCGTCGTGCTGTTCATCGTCGGCACCCGCCGGCTCGCGCTGGTCCCCGGCCGCGGACAGAACCTCCTGGAGATGGGCGTCGACTTCGTCCGCGTCAACATCGCGGAGGACATCCTCGGCAAGAAGGACGGCCGGCGCTTCCTGCCGATCATCATGACGATCTTCTTCCTCGTCCTCGGGATGAACCTCACGGGCGTGATCCCCTTCCTCAACATCGCCGGCACCTCGGTCATCGGCATGCCGTTGGTGCTCGCGCTCGTCGCGTACATCACCTTCATCTACGCCGGCATCAAGGACCGCGGAATCGGGTTCTTCAAGAACACGCTGTTCCCGCCCGGCGCCCCGTGGCCCATCTACATCCTGCTGACCCCGATCGAGTTCCTCTCGACGTTCATCATCCGGCCGGTCGCGCTGACCCTCCGACTGCTGATGAACATGGTCGTCGGCCACCTCCTCCTGGTCCTCTGCTTCTCGGCGACGTGGTTCTTCCTCGTCGAGTCCCAGGGCGCGCTGCGCTTCCTGGGCGCCGGGACGCTCGTGCTCGGCTTCGGCTTCACGCTCTTCGAGCTGCTGGTGACCGTGCTGCAGGCCTACATCTTCGCCCTCCTCACCGCCGTCTACATCCAGATGGCCGTGGCGGAGGAGCACTAAGCGATCTCGTCGACCAACGAGATCACCCAACCGGAAGGAAACCCCAGTGGACCCCATCATTCTCGCCGAGATCAACGGCAACATCGCGACCGTCGGCTACGGCCTCGCGGCGGTCGGCCCCGGCATCGGCGTCGGCATCGTCGCGGGCAAGACCGTCGAGGCCATGGCCCGCCAGCCCGAGATGGCCGGCAGCCTCCGCACCACGATGTTCCTGGGCATCGCGTTCACCGAGGCGCTCGCGCTCATCGGCATCGCGACGTTCTACATCTTCCAGTAAAGGACACCTAGATGCTCACGCCCCACAACGTGATGGCGGCCGAAGGCGAGAAGATGCCTCAGATCCTCATCCCCGAGATCTACGACATCGTCTGGTCGGCGCTGGTGTTCGTCGTCCTCCTCGTCGTCGTGTGGAAGCTCGTGCTCCCGCGGGTCTACACGATGCTCGATGCACGCACCGAGGCCATCGCCGGCGGCATCGAGAAGGCCGAGCGCGCGCAGGCGGAAGCCGACGCCGCGAAGGCCGAGCTCACCGCGCAGCTCGCCGAGGCACGCGTCGAGGCCGGCCGCATCCGCGAGCAGGCCCGCGCCGACGCCACGGCGATCGCCGCGGAGATCAAGGAGCAGGCCACGGCCGACGCCGCCCGGATCACCGCGAGCGCGCAGCAGCAGATCGAGGCGGAGCGCCAGCAGGCGGTCGTCTCGCTCCGCTCCGAGGTCGGGTCGCTCGCGATCGACCTCGCGTCGGGCGTCATCGGCCAGAGCCTCACGGACGACCAGCGCTCCACCGCGCTCGTCGACCGCTTCCTCGCCGACCTGGAGGCCAGCGAGGCCTCCGGCAGGACGGGATCCGCCAGCTGATGGGCAGTGCATCGCGCGCATCGCTCGACTCCGCACGCCGCGTCCTCGCGGAGCTCGGGGGCGTCGACCTGTCGACGGCAGGTCAGCTCCTCGGAGCCGGCCGTGCCATCGGCGGATCCACGCACCTGCTCTCCGCGCTGGCGGACACCGGCATCGCGCCGGAGGTCAAGCACAGCATCGTGGACCGGGTCTTCGGCGCCACCGTGCAGGAGCCGGCGCTCCGCGTCATCCGCGCGGTCGTCGACGGCCGCTGGTCGTCGCACGACGAGCTGCTGGCGGGCATCGAGGAGCTCGGCATCCGTGCCGTGGCGATCTCGGCGCCCGAGGGCACGCCCATCGAGTCCGAGCTGTTCACGTTCGGCCGCGCCGTGTCCACCGCCGACGGCCTCGAGCTGGCGTTCGGCGACAAGCTGGGCGACCCCGAGGCCAAGTCGACGCTCGTCCACCGTCTCCTCGACGGCCGGGCGTCGGAGCAGACGGTCGTGATCGTCGAGCAGCTCGTGCAGCAGCCCCGCGGCCGCCGCATCGGGGAGCTCGTCCGTCACGCGGCCAGCCTCGTGGCCGACCAGGCGGGACTGACCATCGCCACGGTCAGCGTCGCATCGCCCCTGTCGCCCGAGCAGTCGGAGCGGCTCGCGCAGGCACTGAGCCGTCGATACTCCCGGCGGATCGAGCTGAACCAGGTCGTGGACCGCGACCTCGTCGGCGGCCTCCGCGTCCAGATCGGCGACGACGTCATCGACGGCAGCGTCGCCACCAGGATCAACGATTTGAGACTCCAGTTCGCCTGACCGGCGGGCGTCACCTCGGGAGCCGTCCGCTCTCGTGAATGCAAAGGGAAAGAAGATGGCAGAACTTTCGATCAGCCCCGACGAGATCCGGGACGCGCTCAAGGACTTCGTGCAGTCCTACGAGCCCGGCAAGGCCTCGACCACCGAGGTCGGCTACGTGCTCGACGCGGGCGACGGAATCGCCCACGTGCAGGGCCTGCCCGGCGTCATGGCCAACGAGCTCATCACGTTCGCCGACGGGACCCTGGGCCTCGCCCAGAACCTCGAGGAGAGCGAGATCGGCGTCATCGTGCTCGGCGAGTTCGCCGGCATCGAGGAGGGCATGGAGGTGCGCCGCACCGGCGAGGTGCTCTCCGTCCCCGTCGGCGACGGCTACCTCGGCCGCGTCGTGGACCCGCTGGGCAACCCCATCGACGGCCAGGGCGAGATCGCGACGGAGGGCCGCCGCGCCCTCGAGCTCCAGGCGCCCGGCGTCATGCAGCGCAAGAGCGTGCACGAGCCCATGCAGACCGGCATCAAGGCCATCGACGCCATGATCCCGATCGGCCGCGGCCAGCGCCAGCTCATCATCGGCGACCGCCAGACCGGCAAGACGGCCATCGCGATCGACACGATCATCAACCAGAAGGCCAACTGGGAGTCCGGCGACACGAACAAGCAGGTGCGCTGCATCTACGTCGCCATCGGCCAGAAGGGCTCCACCATCGCCTCGGTGAAGGGCGCCCTCGAGGAGGCCGGCGCCATGGAGTACACGACCATCGTCGCGTCCCCCGCGTCCGACCCCGCCGGCTTCAAGTACCTCGCGCCCTACACGGGCTCGGCCATCGGCCAGCACTGGATGTACGGCGGCAAGCACGTCCTCATCATCTTCGACGACCTGTCCAAGCAGGCCGAGGCCTACCGCGCCGTCTCGCTGCTCCTGCGCCGTCCGCCGGGACGCGAGGCGTACCCCGGTGACGTGTTCTACCTGCACTCCCGCCTGCTCGAGCGCTGCGCCAAGCTCTCGGACGAGCTGGGCGCCGGATCGATGACGGGCCTGCCCATCATCGAGACGAAGGCGAACGACGTCTCGGCGTACATCCCCACCAACGTGATCTCGATCACCGACGGCCAGATCTTCCTCCAGTCGGACCTGTTCAACGCGAACCAGCGTCCCGCGGTGGACGTCGGCATCTCGGTGTCCCGCGTCGGCGGCGACGCCCAGGTGAAGAGCATCAAGAAGGTCTCCGGCACGCTCAAGCTCGAGCTCGCGCAGTACCGCTCGCTCGAGGCGTTCGCGATCTTCGCGTCCGACCTCGACGCGGCCAGCCGTCGCCAGCTCGCCCGCGGCGCGCGCCTCACCGAGCTGCTCAAGCAGCCCCAGTACTCGCCGTTCCCCATCGAGGAGCAGGTCGTCTCGATCTGGGCGGGCACGAAGGGCAAGCTCGACGAGGTGCCCGTCGAGGACATCCTCCGCTTCGAGCGGGAGCTGCTCGACCACCTCCACCGCAACACCGAGGTGCTGTCGCAGCTCAAGGAGAAGAACGTCCTCACCGACGACATCGTCGACGCGATGGACAAGGCCGTGGACGCGTTCAAGCTCGAGTTCCAGACGGGCGAGGGCAAGCAGCTCGCCTCCGTGGGCACTGAGAAGTTCGAGCCCGCCAAGGCCGAGGACGTCAACCAGGAGCAGATCGTCAAGGGCAAGCGCTGACGCGCTCGCCCCACCGATCCGCCACCGACCGAGACCGATAGGGAGACTCATGGGAGCGCAACTCCGGGTCTACACGCAGAAGATCAAGTCCGCGCAGACGACGAAGAAGATCACCCGCGCGATGGAGCTGATCTCCGCGTCGCGCATCCAGAAGGCGCAGCAGCGGATGGCGGCATCCGCGCCGTACTCCCGCGCCGTCACGCGCGCGGTCTCGGCGGTGGCGACGTTCTCCAACGTCGACCACATCCTCACGACCGAGCCCGAGAAGGTGGAGCGGGCGGCGATCGTCATCTTCGCCTCCGACCGCGGCCTCGCCGGCGCGTTCAGCTCCAGTGTCCTGAAGGAGTCGGAGCAGCTGGCCGAGCTCCTCCGCTCGCAGGGCAAGGAGATCGTCTACTACCTGGTGGGCCGCAAGGCCGTCGGGTACTTCAAGTTCCGCAAGCGGGACTCGGAGCGCATCTGGACCGGCAGCACCGAGAAGCCCGAGTTCGAGACGGCGAAGTCGATCGGCGACGCGCTCGTGGAGAAGTTCGTCACGCCGGCGTCCGAGGGCGGGGTGGACGAGATCCACATCGTCTTCAACCGCTTCGTGTCGATCGCGACGCAGAAGCCCGAGGTCGTCCGGCTGCTGCCGCTCGAGGTCGTCGAGGGGGTGGAGGCACCCGGCGAGGGCGCCGTCCTGCCGCTCTACGAGTTCGAGCCCGAGGTGGGAGACGTGCTCGACGCGCTGCTGCCCGTCTACATCGAGAGCCGCATCTTCAACGCGATGCTCCAGTCGGCGGCGTCCGAGCACGCCGCGCGTCAGAAGGCCATGAAGTCGGCGAGCGACAACGCCGACAAGCTCGTGACCACCTACACGCGGCTGCGGAACAACGCGCGCCAGACCGAGATCACGCAGCAGATCTCCGAGATCGTCGGCGGCGCGGACGCGCTCGCCTCCAGCAAGTAACACTCCTGCTCCACGAATGAAGAAGAGAGACATCAATGACTGACACCGCCACTCGGCCGGTCGCCAGCGACAGCGTGGCCGGCGTCGGACGCATCGTCCGCGTCACCGGCCCGGTCGTGGACATCGAGTTCCCGCACGACTCGATCCCCCCGGTCTACAACGCCCTCAAGACCACGATCACCATCGGCGAGGAGTCGACGGAGATCACGCTCGAGATCGCGCTGCACCTCGGCGACGACGTCGTGCGCGCCATCGCCCTCAAGCCCACGGACGGCCTCGTCCGCGGCCAGGAGGTGCGCGACACGGGCGCCGCCATCTCGGTGCCCGTCGGCGACATCACCAAGGGCAAGGTCTTCAACGTCACCGGCGACATCCTCAACAACGAGGGTGGCGAGCCGATCGAGATCACCGAGCGCTGGCCCATCCACCGCAAGCCCCCGATGTTCGACCAGCTCGAGTCCAAGACGCAGCTGTTCGAGACCGGCATCAAGGTCATCGACCTCCTCACCCCGTACGTGCAGGGCGGCAAGATCGGCCTGTTCGGCGGCGCGGGCGTCGGCAAGACCGTCCTCATCCAGGAGATGATCCAGCGCGTCGCGCAGGACCACGGCGGCGTGTCCGTGTTCGCCGGCGTCGGCGAGCGCACCCGCGAGGGCAACGACCTCATCATGGAGATGGAGGAGGCCGGCGTCTTCGACAAGACCGCGTTGGTCTTCGGCCAGATGGACGAGCCGCCGGGAACGCGTCTGCGCGTGGCCCTGTCCGCGCTCACGATGGCGGAGTACTTCCGCGACGTGAAGAACCAGGACGTGCTGCTCTTCATCGACAACATCTTCCGCTTCACGCAGGCCGGCTCCGAGGTCTCGACGCTGCTCGGCCGCATGCCGTCCGCGGTGGGCTACCAGCCGAACCTCGCGGACGAGATGGGCGTGCTCCAGGAGCGCATCACGTCGACCCGCGGCCACAGCATCACGTCGCTGCAGGCCATCTACGTCCCCGCGGACGACTACACCGACCCGGCACCGGCCACCACGTTCGCGCACCTCGACGCGACCACGGAGCTCAGCCGCGAGATCGCGTCGCGCGGTCTCTACCCGGCCGTCGACCCGCTGACGTCCACCAGCCGCATCCTCGACCCGCGGTACCTGGGCCAGGCGCACTACGACACGGCCACCCGCGTCAAGGCGATCCTGCAGAAGAACAAGGAGCTGCAGGAGATCATCGCGATCCTCGGCGTCGACGAGCTCTCCGAGGAGGACAAGGTCACGGTGTCGCGTGCCCGCCGCATCCAGCAGTTCCTCTCGCAGAACACGTACATGGCGAAGAAGTTCACGGGTGTCGAGGGCTCGACCGTCCCGCTGAAGAACACCATCGAGTCGTTCTCGAAGATCGCCGACGGCGACTACGACCACGTCGCCGAGCAGGCGTTCTTCAACGTCGGCGACCTCGACGACGTCGAGCGCCGCTGGTCCGAGATCCAGAAGGAGAACGGCTGACATGGCCCGCGCTGATCTCACGGTGACCGTGGTCTCGGCCGACCAGCAGGTCTGGTCCGGCCAGGCCTCCATGGTCGTCGCGCGCACCAGCGAGGGCGAGATCGGCATCCTGGCCGGTCACGAGCCCCTGCTGGCGATCCTCGCGACCGGCAACGTCCGCATCACGCAGGACGGCGGCGCCGTGATCACGGCCGATGCCGACGAGGGCTTCCTCTCGGTGGAGAACGACAACGTCACCGTGGTCGCGCGCAAGGCCGCACTGGTCGCGTAGCATCACGTCGGTCCGACGGCGGGCGGTCCCTTCGGGGGCCGTCCGCCGTCGTGCGTCCGCCTGCGCGCTTGCGCTCGTCCGTCCTGTCCGGCCCCCGTCCTGTCCTTTCCCGGTCACCCGATCCCGGAGGTCCCGTGCTCGTCCTGCTGCCCCCGTCCGAGACGAAGCGCGACGGCGGGACGGAGGGATCGCGTCTCGATCTCGGCCTCCTCGCGTTCCCGGAGCTGACGGGGGAACGCCGCACGGTCGTGCGGGCCGTCGCGGACCTCGCCCGGGATCCCGACGCCGCCGCACGCGCCCTCAAGCTCGGTCCGCGCCAGTCGGCCGAGGTGGAGCGGAACCGCCTGCTCGAGTCCTCGCCGACCATGCCGGCGCTCCGCCGCTACACGGGCGTGCTCTACGACCCGATCGGCGCCGACTCCCTGGACGCGGCGCAGATCGCGTTCGCCGGTCGTCACGTCGCCGTGCACTCCGCGCTCCTCGGACCCGTCCGGGCGACCGACCCGATCCCCGCCTACCGGCTCTCGCACGACAGCCGCCTGCCGGGCCTGAAGATGAAGGCGCACTGGGCCTCCTCGGTGCGCCGGGTGCTCGAGGGGATCCCCGGCCTCGTCCTCGACCTGCGTTCCGAGGGGTACGCGGCCCTCGGGCCGCGACCGGGCCACGCGGACTCCGCCGTGGTGCGCGTGGTCGCCCGCGGCGCCGACGGCACCGTGCGCGCGCTCAACCACTTCAACAAGAAGGCGAAGGGCGAGCTCGTGCGGGCGCTGATCCTCGCCGGGCGCGACCTCGGATCCGTGGAGGAGCTCCTGGACTGGGCCGACGACGCGGGCATCGAGTTGACGCGCGGAGGCGCCGGCGAGCTCGTCCTGGTCGCCGCACCGCACTGACGCAGGCGCAGGCGCCGACGGCGGGTCAGGCGGCCCGATGGCAGCCGACGACGTGGTCGTCGACGAGCCCCGATGACTGCATGAGCGCGTACACGGTGGTGGGGCCCACGAAGCGGAGGCCGCGCGCCTTCAGCTCCCGGCTGAGCGCGGTGGACTCCGGCGTGACGGCGGGGATCTCGTCGGCCGTGGTCGGCCGGGGGCGGACCCGGGGATCCGAGGCGTGCGCCCAGACCAGGCGGTCGAGCGCTCCCTCCCCGTGCTCGTCCAGGAGGGCCCGCACGGCGCGCGCGTTGCCGGCGGCCGCCAGGATCTTGGCGCGGTTGCGGATGATGCCGGCGTCGCCCATGAGCCGCTCGACGTCGTCCTCGTCCATGGCGGCGACGGCGTCGACGTCGAAGCCGTGGAAGACCTCGCGGAAGCGCGGGCGCTTGCGGAGGATGGTGATCCAGGACAGCCCCGCCTGGAACCCCTCGAGGCACAGCTTCTCGAACAGCGGACGGTCGCCGTGCAGCGGGCGGCCCCACTCCTCGTCGTGGTACCTGCGGTACTCCGGGTCGGCCGCGGACCAGGCGCAGCGCGCGAGGCCGTCCTCGCCGCGCACGAGGGAGGGCCGCGTCACGACAGCACCGAGCCCTCGAGCGCGAGCAGGCGGACCTTGGTGGCGACCCCGTCGCCCGCGCTGAAGCCCGTGACCCGCCCGTCGGAGCCGAGCACGCGATGGCAGGGGATGAGGATGCAGAGCCGGTTCGCCCCGACGGCGCCGCCGACCGCGCGCGCTCCACCCGGACGACCCGCCGCGTGCGCGAGGGTGCCGTACGTGGTGACGCCGCCGTGGGGCACGCGGCTGAGCGCCTCCCAGACCGCGACCTGGAACGGCGTCCCCGTGAGCCGCACCGGGACGTCGAACGACGTGCGGCGACCGGCGAAGTGCTCGTCCAGCTGCCGTGCGGCCTCGGCGAGCACGGGGCTCGGACGGTCGTCCAGGTGGTCGAGTGGCAGGGCGCCCGCGGTCGCGATCGAGAGGGAGACGACCCGGTCGCCCTCGGCCACGAGCTCCAGGCGGCCGACGGGGGACGCCATCCGCAGGAGCGCGGCGCCGGCGGGCAGGAGGCCCGGGGCGGGCGGGAGCGGACGCGTCGGATGGGCCTCGGGCCCAGGGGATCCGGGGCGCCGATGCGGGGACGGGTGAGCGGGTCGACGCGCGAGAGCGGCAGCGGGAGCGGGAGCGGAGACGGGGATCATGCGGCGAAGGTACGACGGGTCGTGGGGAGCGGCCCTGCGGCGTCCCGGTCAGGGGAGGGCCCGTGCGGGGCGCGGCCGGGGGAGGAGGCGGAGGAGCGCGCCGCCGTCACCGGGAGCGCCCGTGCCCGTCCTGGGTGTGGACCTTGAGGTACACGAACGTCTCCGTGCTCACGACGCCGTCCAGTGCGCGGATCCGCGCGTTGAGCAGCTCCACGAGCTCCTCGTCGTCCTCGCAGACCACCTCCGCGAGGAGGTCGAACGTGCCCGCCGTCATCACCACGTAGTCGACCGCGGGGATGGCCGCGAGGGCGTCCGCGACCACGCGCACGTCCCCGCTCACGGTGACGCCGATCATCGCCTGCCGGGTGAGCCCCAGCTGCTGAGGGTCGGTGAGCGCGACGATGCGGATCACGCCGGCGTCGGTGAGCTTCTGCACGCGCTGCCGGACGGCGGCCTCGCTGAGGCCCACCGCCTTGCCGATCTCGGCGTACGACCGGCGCCCGTCCTCCCGCAGCTGGTCCACGATGGAGCGGGAGATCGCGTCGACGGGGAGCCCGCGGGCGGAGGGGCGCTGCGGCGTGCTCATCGTCCGAGCATGGCAGTCCGGCGGGGACCGGGCAACCGGATCCGCGGCGACCGTCCACCCCGACGGTCCGGATGCCCCTCCACGACCCGCGGCGGGCCCGCTGTCCGACGGACCGCGCACCCCTCGGCCCGGGCGCGCCCGCGCGATAGGATCGCCGTCAGCGCGTCCGGCCGCCCGAGGCCCGGCGCCGACCGCCCGACCGGGCGCCGACCCTCGATGGAGCCGATGACGTGAGCGAGGGCTCCCACCGTTCCTCCCCCGCCGGCCCGGGATCGGCCGGCATCGCGGTCGTGACGCCCCACGCCGTCGTCCTCCTGCCCGCGGGCGCGCCCAGGCGGGTCGTGGAGGACCTCTGGCGCGCGGTCGCGGATCCGGCCGTCACGGCGGAGGCGCTCGTCGGCGCCCTGCCGCTGCGGGGCCCCGACGAGGTCGCGTCCTTCGCCGTGATCGTGCACGAGGCCACCGGGACGCGGGGCGCCCGCCTCCAAGTCGTGCTGCGGGGCGATGCCGTCGTGGACGCCGACGTCGACGGGGTCGGGGATCCCCGCCGGGTCGACGCGCGGCAGGCCCAGCCCTTCTACCTCGCCACCCTCGACCGGGTGCGGGCGTACCGGGCCGGGCGCGCCGACGCCGGCCACGACACGGCCGCGACGCCGGCGGACGGCCTTCCGCTCCGGGCGGGCGTCGTCGCCGCCGACGCCGTGGGATGGCGCCTCGACCACGCGGCGCCCGTGGACCCGGCACTCGTCGCCACCGTCCTCGACGGGCCGGACGGCGCGGGGGCCCCGCAGGGCGAGGACGACGGTCCCCGTCATGCGCCGACGCCGGCGGATCCGCGCGGAGCCGACGCCGCCCGCGCCGGTTCGGCCGGCGTGCCCACCGTCGCCATGCCGGCCATGCCGTCCGCGGTCGAGGACGATGCCGCCCCGCGCGTCGTCCACGCGTTCCGCGTCCTGCGCGACGGCACGCCGCACGTGGACGCGGACGCCCCCGAGCGTATCCCGCTCGACGCCCCCGCCATCGTCGGGCGCCGACCCCGGCCGCCGCGTGTCGTCCGGGGCCTCGCGCCGCGGCTCGTGGCCGTGCCGTCCCCGCTCGGCGAGATCTCCGGCACGCACCTCGGGCTCCGGCAGGAATCGGGCGTCGTCGTGGTCAGCGACCTCGACTCCACGAACGGCACCGCCGTGCTCGCGCCCGGGGCCGAGCGCCTCGTGCTCCGACCCGGGGAGTCGCTCGTGGTCGTGCCCGGCACGCGCATCGACATCGGCGACGGCGTCGTCCTCGAGATCCTGTCCGCCCGATGACCGCCATCGGAGCGGACGTCCCGGAGACCTCCCTCGCCCTGCCCGACGGCCGGACGCTCGTGCTCGGCTGGGCGTCCATGACGGACCGCGGCCTCCGCCGCGACCACAACGAGGACAGCGTGCTGGCGGCCGTCCCGTACTTCGCCGTCGCGGACGGCATGGGGGGGCACGCCGCGGGCGACGTGGCCAGCGACGCCGTCATCCGCCGCCTCGCCGAGGAGCGGGAGCGCGCCGAGTCCGGGTTCGCGGATCCCGAGGGCCTGGAGCCGGCCCTCGACCTGGCCGTCGACGACATCCGGGAGGAGACGGGCGACCTCGAGCTCCACGCGGGCACGACCGTCACGGGCGCGTGCCTCACCCTGGTGTCCGACCGCCCGTACTGGGCGGTCTTCAACGTCGGCGACTCGCGCGTCTACCAGCTCCGCGGCGACGTGCTCGAGCAGGTCACCGTCGACCACTCCGTCGTGCAGGAGATGGTGGACGCGGGCCGCATCACGCGCGCGCAGGCCGACCGGCACCCGGACGGCAACATCATCACGCGCGCCGTCGGCGTCGGCGACGCCGCCGAGGCGGACTACTGGCTGCTGCCCGTGACCGCGCGCCTGCGGCTGCTGGTCTGCTCCGACGGGCTGACGAAGGAGCTGTCCGACGCCGAGATCCGCGGGCACATGCTGCGCGCCGACGACGCGGCCACCGCCGTGCGCGACCTCGTGGTGCACGCGCTGGAGAACGGCGGGCGCGACAACGTGACGGCGATCGTGGTCGACGTGCTGCGGATCGATCCGCCCGCCGCCGCATCGGAGACCCCGCGTCGGTTCGGCCTCCGCCGCTGACCGGGACGGCGCCCGCCGGCGCCTCCGGAGCGGACGGAGCGGACTGCGCGGCCCGCGCTACGCGTGCAGCGCGTCGTTGAGGATCGACCCGCCGCCCTGCCGCGGCACCGCCTCGACGGCGCCCGTGAGCGAGTTGCGGCGGAACAGGATCCCGGGCCGGCCGGACAGCTCGACGGCCTTCACCTGCGGCACGGTCCCGTCCGCGCGGGGCGCCTCGCCCGCGAGCCGCACCTTGGTGCCGGCCGTCACGTAGAGGCCAGCCTCGACGACGCTGTCGTCGCCGATGGAGATGCCCACGCCCGAGTTCGCGCCGAGGAGCGCCCGCGCGCCGATCTCGACGCGCTGCGTGCCGCCGCCCGAGAGCGTGCCCATGATGGACGCGCCGCCGCCCACGTCCGAGCCGTCGCCGACGACGACGCCCTGCGTGATCCGGCCCTCGACCATCGAGGAGCCGAGCGTGCCGGCGTTGAAGTTGACGAAGCCCTCGTGCATGACCGTCGTGCCGGGCGCGAGGTGGGCGCCGAGCCGCACGCGCGAGGCGTCGGCGATGCGCACGCGGTCGGGCGTGACGTAGTCGAGCAGGCGCGGGAACTTGTCCACGCCGTGCGCGGCGATGCCGGCCCGCTGGAGCGACGGACGCAGCCGGTCGAAGTCGTCGGGGTGCACGGGCCCCGCGTTGGTCCAGACGACGATGGGGAGCTGCGCGAAGATCCCCTCGAGGGAGATCGTGTTCGGCGCCACGAGCAGGTGGCTGAGCAGGTGCAGCCGCAGGTACGCGTCGGGGGTCGTCGCGGGAGGCGCCTGCAGGTCGATCTCGACCGTCACGATGTCGACCGTCACGCCACGGCGCGGGTCGGCCACCGCGAGCTCCTCGATCCAGGCCGGCGCGATCCAGCGGTCGCGGCCGGCCGGCAGGGATCCGAGCTCGGGGGCGGGGAACCAGGTGTCGAGCACGGTGCCGTCGGAGGCGACGGTCGCGAGCCCGTAGCCCCAGGCGGATCCGGTGACGGGCGCGGTGGACGGAGGCGAAGCGGGGGAGGCCATGCGGCCAGCGTACCGATCGCCGACGGCCGTCCCGGGTCCTCCCCAGGACCGCGCCCCGGCGCCGACCTAGGATGTTCCGCATGCCGACCGACACGCCTCCCGTGCCCGAGCTCGACCTCGCCGCGGGGAGCGTGGAGGTCACCCGCGCCATCTGCGACATCGAGTCGGTCTCCGGCGACGAGGGCACCCTCGCGGACGCCATCGAGCGGGCGCTCGCCGGCTGCGCGCACCTCGAGCTGGAGCGCGACGGCGACGCGATCGTCGCCCGCACGGACCTCGGCCGCGACCGCCGCGTGGTCATCGCCGGCCACATCGACACCGTGCCCCTCAACCGCAACCTGCCGACGCGCACCGAGCACGAGGACGGCGTCGAGTACCTCTGGGGCCGCGGCACGGTCGACATGAAGGCGGGCGTCGCCGTGCAGCTCGTGCTGGCCGCCGAGCTCGTCGATCCCGCGTACGACATCACCTGGATCTGGTACGACCACGAGGAGGTCTCCGACAGCCTCAACGGGCTCGGCCGCCTCGCCCGCACCCGCCCGGAGCTGCTCGAGGGCGACTTCGCGATCCTCGGCGAGCCGACGCGGGCCGAGATCGAGGGCGGCTGCAACGGCAACCTGCGCGTCGAGGTCCGGGCCTTCGGGAAGCGCTCGCACTCGGCCCGCTCCTGGGTGGGCGAGAACGCCATCCACCGCATCGCCCCCGTGCTCGACACCCTCGCCGCGTACGAGGCGCGCGAGGTGGAGGTCGACGGCCTCGTCTACCGCGAGGGCCTCAACGCCGTCGGGGTCTCCGGCGGCATCGCGGGCAACGTCATCCCCGACGAGGCCATGGTCCACGTCAACTACCGCTTCGCCCCCAGCCGGTCCGGCGCCGAGGCCGTGGAGCACGTCACGAGCCTGTTCCCCGGATTCGAGGTGACGGTCGTCGACCTCGCGGAGGGCGCGCGCCCCGGCCTCGACGCCGAGATCGCGCAGCCCTTCCTCGCGGCGGTGGGCGGGGAGGCGCGCCCCAAGTACGGCTGGACCGACGTCGCCCGATTCAGCGCGCTGGGCATCCCCGCCGTGAACTACGGCCCGGGGGATCCGCTCCTCGCCCACCACGACGACGAGCGCGTCGACGTCGACCAGATCACCTCGTGCGAGCGCGGGCTGCGGGCGTGGCTGACGGCGCGCTGACGCCGTCCTCGCGCCCGCCCTCGGACGAGGCCGCACCGCCGTCCGTCGCGCACGGACCGGGCGCCGACGCCGCACCGCGCGCGTCGGCGTCCCCGACGTCGGGGCAGAGCGCACCGTGGTGGTCGCGGGGCCCGTGGTGGATCCGCGTGCTGGCGGTCTACGCGGTGAGCCGCCTCCTGACCACGGCGCTCATGCTCCTCGCCGCGCGCACCCAGATCGCCTCGCCCTGGGGCCCCGCCTTGCCGTCGCTCCTGCAGTACGCGACCTTCTGGGACACCGGCTGGTACCGCACGATCCTCCAGCGCGGCTACCCGTCCGTGCTGCCGGTGGACGCGGCGGGCCACGTGCAGCAGAACGCCTGGGCGTTCATGCCGGTGTACCCGGCCGTCATCCGCGCGGCGGAGGTCGTCACGGGCGCGTCGTTCGAGGTCGCCGCCGTCGGCGTCTCCGTCATCGCGGGCGCAGGCGCCGTCCTCGTGCTGCACCGCCTGCTGTGCCGCGTGCTGCCGCCGTCCGCGGCCATGACGGCCGTCGTCATCGCGTGCGTCGCGCCGCTCTCCCCGCTGTTCCAGGTCGGCTACGCGGAGTCCCTCGCGACGCTCCTGCTCCTCACGGCCCTGCTGCTCCTCGTCGACCGCCGCTACGGCGCGCTCGCGATCGTCGCCGTGCTGCTCGCGTTCACCCGACCGCTCGGCGTCGCCGTGGCGCTCGCGCTCGTGCTGCACGGGATCCACCGGCTCGCCACCGCGCGCCGGGACCCGTTCCCGGGGCCAGAGAGGGCGGGCGTCCTCGTCGCCGTGCTCGCCGCCGGCGGCGCCGCCCTGGCCTGGCCCCTGATCGCCGCCGCGCGCACGGGCTCCCTCACCGCCTACACGGACACGGAGCTCTCCTGGCGGGCGGGCTACACGGGCTACCGCCCGCTCGTGCCGTTCGAGGGGTGGTTCGACGGCGCCCGGTTCTGGATCGGCGGGGTGCCGGGCGTGCTGGCCGTGCTCCTCGTGGTGGCGGGGTTCGCGGGCATGCTCCTGCTCCCCGCCGTCCGGGCGCTCGGCCCGGACCTCCGGATCTGGATCGCGGCGTACGGCCTGTACCTCTTCGCGGTGTTCTTCCCGCAGTCCAGCCTGTTCCGCCTGCTCCTGCCGATGCTGCCGCTCGCGGGGGCCCTGGCGCTGCCGCGTTCGCGGGTCTACCGGGTCGCGCTGATGCTGCTCCTGGTCGCGGGGCAGTGGCTGTGGATCGACGGGCTCTGGCGGATGACGCCCGCCGACTGGACGCCGCCGTGACGCGGGGAGCCGGTCGTCCGCGCCCCCGCAGCGCCCGGACGGGGGCGCCCGGGGCGTAGCACGGAGCCGCGCGTTCATCGGGGGGCGTATCCATGCGGGATAATGGAGGCACATCCACGAAAGGGGAGCCGAATGGCAGCCATGAAGCCCAGGACCGGCGACGGACCGATGGAGGCCGTGAAGGAGGGCAGGCTCATCATCGTGCGCGTGCCCTTGGAGGGTGGCGGCCGTCTGGTCGTCTCCGTCAACGACGCCGAAGCGAAGGAGCTTCACGACGCCCTCGCCGCGGTCACCAGCGCGAGCTAGTCGGAACGCGCATCACGCGACATCGCCCGCCCCGTCGTCGACGGGGCGGGCGATGCTGTGTCCGGGCTGCGGCCCGGACGGCTCAGCGCCCGGTCTTGGCGATCTGCAGCAGGCCGTCGCCCGCGGGCGAGAGCGACGCGACCACCGCGCCCGAGCCCGCCGTCTCCTGCACGAGCGTCCGGAACGCGGCCGTCTGCGCATCCCGCGCCGCCGGGTTCTGCACGCGGCCACGCCAGAGGGCGTGCGGCACGAGCACCAGCCCACCCGTGCGCGCGAGGCGCAGGCCGTGCTCGACGTACTCGATGACCTGGGCCGCATCCGCGTCGACCAGCACGAGGTCGTAGCTCGCGTCGCTCATGCGGGGCAGCACGTCGAGCGCGCGTCCCGTGATGAGGCGCACGCGGTTGGCGGGCACCTCGGCGTCCGCGAGGATCTCGCGCGCGGCCTGCTGGTGGTCGAACTCGACGTCGATGCTCGTGAGCACCGCGCGCGGCGCGCCGCGGAAGATGCACAGGCCCGAGACGCCCGCGCCCGTGCCGATCTCGATGACGCTGGTGGCGCGCGTGGCCGCGGCGAGGAGCGACAGCTGCGCGCCGACGGCGGGGGAGACGGCCTCGATGCCCAGCTCGCGGGAGTGCTGGCGCGCCAGCGCGATGTGCTCGTCCTCGACGACGACGTCCTCGGCGAACTTCCACCCGGTCTCCTGGTCGGACACGCGGCACCTCCCTCTTCCGGGTCCCCAGGGTATCGGCCCGGCGGCGGGCGCCCGACCGGGCGGTGTCCGGTGGGGATCCGATGCGCCCCGTCCGCTGACCGGATGCTGCGGGCGGGCGGAGATCGCGGATCGACCGACTAGCCTGTGATCATGTTCGGCCTGACGTTCGAGAAGCTGATGCTCATCGGCATCATCGCCGTGTTCCTGCTCGGCCCCGAGCGGCTGCCGGGGTACACCCAGAAGCTCGCGGACCTGGTGAAGGCCGCGCGACGCATGGCCACCGGTGCGCGGGAGCGCATGCGCGACGAGCTGGGTCCGGAGTTCGACGAGGTCGACTGGAAGAAGCTCGACCCGCGCCAGTACGACCCGCGCCGCATCATCAAGGAGGCGCTGTTCGACGACGAGCCGGTCGTGACGAAGCCGCGCGTCCCCGTCGAGACCACGATCGCCCGCCGGCAACGGCTGGAGCGCGAGGCGGCGGCCGCATCCGCCCAGCCCGCGCCCTTCGACGCCGAGGCCACCTGACGCGCGTCGCCCGATCGCACCTCCTCAGCCGTTCCCGCTGAACCGCGCGTCCACCGCCTTCGCCTCCTCGCGGAGCGCGTCGACGACGGCCCGCACCGACGGCCGCTCCGCGCGATCCGGGCGCAGGAGCACGTGCAGGTGCCGCTTCGACGCGACGCCTGACAGGCGCTTGACCACGACGCCGTCGTGCCCGTCGGCCGTGTAGCGCGGCAGCAGCGCGATGCCGTGCCCGGAGGCGACGAGCGCCTCCGTGATGCGCGTGTCGCTGAGGCGCTGCACCACGCGCGCCGGTGCGCCCACGGCCTGCTCGATGTCGAGGAGGATCCGGTCGAACGGCAGGCCCTGCGGCACCCCGATCCACGGTTCGCCGCTGAGGTCGGCGGGGCTGACCGACGCCCGACCGGCGAGGCGGTGGTCCGACGGCATCGCGACGTCCAGCGGCTCCACCATGAGCGGCACGATCACGAGTCCGAGCCCGCGCCAGGTGCCCGCGCCCGCGAGGGAGTGGGCGATGACGACGTCGAAGTCCGCGGTGAGGTCGGCGAAGGCGCGCGAGGCCGGATCCCGGTCGCTCGCCCGCAGCGTGAGGTCCGGGATCGCGGCCACCCGGTCGAGCAGGCCGGGCAGCAGCATCCGGGCGGCGGTGGGGAACGTGGCGAGCGTGACCTCTCCCGACGGCTGGTGCCGGAAGTCCTCCCAGAGGGCCTCCGCGCGGGCGACGGCGACGGCGATGTCGGTCGCCGTCCGGGCGAGGGCACGGCCCGCGTCGGTCAGCACGACGCCGCGCCCGGAACGCTCGGTGAGCGGCACGCCCGCCTCGCGCTGGAGCACCTTGAGCTGCTGGGAGACGGCCGACGGGGTGCGGCCGGCGGCGCGCGCGACGGCGCCCACGCTGCCGCGGTCGGCCAGCTCGCGGAGGAGCTCGAGGCGTCGGATGTCCATGTAGGCAGGCTACACAGCCAGGCAAGGACAATGAGCTTGTCCTGAACGGTCGGCGATGTTCCCATGGAGGTGCGGCGGAATGCGTCGCCATCCGCCATCCGCCATCCGCCTTCCCGCAGGAGCACCACCATGACCGTCTTCCTCATCGCCGTCGCCGCCCTCTCCGTCTCCGCCATCGCCGGCACCGTCGTCGTCACCGCGCGTGACGGCTACCGCGCCATGCCGACGCGCACGCACCGCAGCCACGTGTAGGCAGCACGCGCACCACGCACGAGGAGGACGGCGGCCCGCGGGCTGCCGTCCTCCTCGTGCGTCACGGGGTCGTCGTCCGTCCCCGGGATGCTGTCGCGCCTAGGAGACGGAGAGCCCCAGTCGCCGCCCAGCGAGGCCCCGGCCGCGCGTGGACAGGTGGTCCGCGACGCGCAGGATCTGCACGGCGGCCGGATCCTCCGGCGCGGCCAGCACGAGCGGCGCCCCCGTGTCGCCGCCCTCGCGGAGCGCGAGGCTGAGGGGCACGCTCGCGAGCAGCGGCACGGGCGCGTCCTGCCCGCTGGACAGCCGGCGCGCGACCTCCGCGCCGCCGCCCGCGCCGAAGAGCTCGAGCACGGATCCGTCCGGCTGGACGAACCCGGCCATGTTCTCGACCACGCCTGCCACGCGCTGGCCCGTCTGCCGCGCGACGAGTCCGCTGCGCTCGGCGACGTCGGCGGCGGCCGGCTGCGGCGTGGTGACGACGAGCACCTCGGCGTGGGGGAGGAGCTGCCCGACGGTGATGGCCACGTCGCCCGTGCCGGGCGGCAGGTCGAGCAGCAGCACGTCGAGGTCGCCGAAGAAGACGTCCGTGAGGAACTGCTGGATCGTCCGGTGCAGCATCGGCCCGCGCCAGGAGACCGCCGTGCCCCCGGTGGCGTCCGGATCCAGGAACATGCCGATGGAGATCACCTTCACGCCGTGCGCGACGGGCGGCAGGATCATGTCGCCGACGCGCGTGGGCTGGGCCGTGCGTCCGTGCGCGTCGACGAGCCCGAGGATCCCCGGGATCGAGAAGCCGTGCACGTCCGCGTCGACGAGGCCCACCGCGAGGCCCTTCGCCGCGAGAGCGACCGCCAGGTTGGCCGTGAGCGTGCTCTTGCCGACGCCGCCCTTGCCGCTCGTGACGGCGTACACGCGCGTGAGGCTGTCCGGTCCGAAGGGGATGCCCCGCTGCGCCGCGGGACCGCGGAGCCGTTCGGTGAGCGCGCGGCGCCGCTCGGGGCTCATCACGCCGACCGTGAGCTCGAGCCGCGCGACCCCGGGGACGGACTCGACGGCCTCCCGCACGTCGCGCTCGATGGAGGTCGCGGCCGGGCAGCCGACGATGGTCAGCGCGATGTCCACGTGCGCCACGCCGGCGTCGGCGATCCGGACGTCGGAGACCATGTCGAGCTCCGTGATCGGGCGGCGGATCTCGGGATCCACCACGCGCGCGAGCGCCCGTCGGACGTCGTCCTCCGTCAGCGGCCCGAGGCCCGCGGACTCAGCGGCCATGCGTCCTGCGGGTACCGGCGCCTGCGCCCTCGGCGTCGTCCGCGTCGGGGTCGTCGCGGCGGTCGAGCTCCTCGAGGAGCTGGCGGAGCTCGGCGCGGATGAAGTCCTTCGAGGCGACGTCCTTCATCTGCAGGCGGAGCGACACGACCTCGCGGGCGAGGTACTCGACGTCGGCCACGTTGCGCTCGGCACGCTGCCGGTCCTGCTCGATCTGCACCCGGTCGCGGTCGTCCTGGCGGTTCTGCGCGAGCAGGATGAGCGGCGCGGCGTACGAGGCCTGCAGCGACAGGATCAGCGTGAGCGCCGTGAAGCCGAGCGCCGCCGAGTCGAAGCGCGCGCCCTCGGGCCCGTAGGTGTTGTAGCCGATCCACGCGACGCAGAAGAGCGTGAGGCCCACGAGGAACCACGGCGTGCCCATGCCGCGGGCGATGGACTCGGTGAAGCGGCCGAACCGGTCGCGGCTCGCGCGGTTGCGCATCGGGAGGACGCTCGCGCGCAGGCCCTTGGGCGCGTCCAGGCGGACGTCGCGGTTACTCTGCCGTGCCACGGGGGATCCTCCGTCCTCGTACGGGTCCTGCGGTGGGGATGGCGGCGGTGGCCGTGCCGTGGAAGCGGGCGGTCGCGCGCTTGCGGGTCTCGCGCTCCGCGTCGGCGCTGCGCCAGTCGTCCGGGAGCAGGTGGTCGAGCACGTCGTCGATGGTGACGACGCCGACCAGGCGGTGGTTCTCGTCCACCACGGGCACGGAGACGAGGTTGTAGCTCGCCATGATGCGGGACACCTCGGCCGCGCTCGTGTCCGCGCGCACCGGTTCGAGGCCCTGGTCGAGCAGCGTGCCGAGGCGCTCGTGCGGCGGGTAGCGCAGCATCCGCTGGAAGTGCACCATGCCGAGGAAGCGGCCCGTGGGCGGCTCGTACGGCGGGAGCGTGACGCAGACGGCGGCGCCGAGCGTGGGCGCGAGCTCGTGCCGGCGGATGAGCGCGAGGCCCTCGGCGACGGTGGCGTCGCCCGAGACGATGACGGGATCCGTGGTCATGAGGCCGCCCGCGGTGTCGGGCGCGTAGCTGAGGAGCATGCGGACGTCGTCCGCCTCCTCCGGCTGCATGAGCTCGAGGAGGGTCTCGCCGCGCTCGTCCGACAGCTGCGCGATGAGGTCGGCCGCGTCGTCCGGCTGCATCTGGTCGAGCACGTCGGCCGCGCGGTCGTCGTCGAGCGTGGCCATGATCTCGACCTGCTCGGCCTCGGGCATCTCCTCGAGCACGTCGGCGAGCCGCGCGTCCGGAAGCTCCTCCGCGACCTCGAGGCGACGCGCCTGGGGCAGGTCGAGGAGGGTGTTGGCGAGGTCGGCGGGCAGCAGGTCGGAGTACGCGGCGAGGAACTGCGACGCGGACTGGGCGACGCCGTCGTCCTGGAGCTCCGCCACCTCCTCCCACGTGGCGAAGATGGTGGCGCCCTTCGCGAAGGGGGAGGGGCTCGTGCGGGGACGGCGGCAGAAGAGCTGCGAGACCTCCCACTCCGCCTGGCCGGACTCCTCGATGGCGACGTCCTCGATGACGGCGGTGCCGGATCCGTCGCGCATGCTGACGCGACGCCCGAGGATCTCGGCGATGACGCGCACCTCGCCGCCGCGCTGCTCGAACCGGCGCAGGTTGATGAGGCCCGTGGTGATGATCTGCCCCGAGCCGATGCTCGTGACGCGGCCGATGGAGAGGAACACGCGGCGCTTGCCGGGGATCTCGACGATGAGGCCGACGACGCGCGGCGGATCGTCCTTGCGGTAGACGACGAGCACGTCGCGGACGCGTCCGACGCGGTCTCCTGCGGGGTCGAACACGCTGCACCCGGCGAGCCGGGCGACGAAGACTCGGGAGGCGCTCACAGAGTCAATCTAGTCGCTCGCCCAGCGCCCGCCCGGCACCGGCGTGGAACACTGGACAGGTGACCAACCCCTTCCTCGGACGCCCCTCCCGTGCCCGCATGCCGAAGCTCCCGAAGGGGGAGCCGGTCGCCACCTACGAGACCTACGACGAGGCGCAGAAGGCCGTCGTCACGCTCGCGGAGGCCGACTTCCCGGTGACCCAGGTGAGCATCGTGGGCAACGAGCTGACGAGCGTCGAGCGGGTCACGGGCAAGCTCACCTCCGCCCGCGCGGCGGTCGCGGGAGCGGCGAGCGGCGCCTGGCTCGGGCTCTTCCTCGGCCTCGTGACGTTCCTGTTCTCGCCGGTCCCGAACATCTCGTTCGTCGTCGGCGCCGTCATCATCGGCGTCGGCTTCGGCGCCATCTACGGCATCGTCAGCTACAGCGTCACGCGCCGCCGTCGCGACTTCACCTCGGTGATGCAGGTCACCGCCACGAGCTACTCCGTGGTCGTCGAGCCCGACTCGATGCACCGCGCGCGCAACGTGCTCGGCATCGGGGGAGCCGGCACGTCGGTCTACGGCGAGCCCGTGGTCACCACGCCGGCGCCCGCCGCGGCGCCGGTCTCGGGTCCCGCGGGTCCCTACGGGGAGCGCCTGCCCGAGCCGGGCGGATCCGACGCCCCCGAGCCGACCGCGCCGCCGACCTCGACCGATCGGCCCGTCGGCGAGCAGGGCGCCCCCGGGGCCTGAGCCCGCGCGCCCGCCCGCCGCAGGGCGGCTAGGCCCGCCCGGCCATCCACGCCTCGACCTCGTCGGCCGTGCGCGGGATGCCCGCGGACAGGTTCTCGGCGCCGTCGCGCGTCACGAGGATGTCGTCCTCGATGCGGACGCCGATGCCGCGGAAGCGCTGCGGCACCGTGAGGTCGTCGGGCTGGAAGTACAGGCCCGGCTCGATGGTGAAGACCATGCCGGCCTCGACGATGCCGTCGATGTACATGTCGCGGCGCGCCTGCGCGCAGTCGTGCACGTCGAGGCCGAGGTGGTGGCTCGTGCCGTGCACCATGTAGCGGCGGTGGTGCTGGTTGTCGGCCTCGAGCGCCTCCTCCGCCGTGACCGGGAGCATGCCCCAGTCGGCGGCCTTCCGGGCGATGACCTGCATCGCGGCGGCGTGCACCTCGCGGAAGCGGATCCCCGGGCGCACGATCGCGAGGGCGGCGTCGGCCGCCTCGCGCACGGCCTCGTAGACCTCGCGCTGCACGTCGGTGAACGTGCCCGAGACGGGGAGCGTGCGGGTGATGTCGGCCGTGTAGTAGCTGTCGAGCTCGACCCCGGCGTCGATGAGGATCAGGTCGCCGGGGAGCACGCGGCCGTCGTTGCGGGTCCAGTGCAGGATGCAGGCGTGGGGGCCGGACGCCGCGATCGTGTCGTAGCCGACCGCGTTGCCGTCGGCCCGGGCGCGGGCGTTGAAGACGCCCTCGACGACGCGCTCGCCGCGTGCGTGCGCGATCACGGCGGGCATGTCGGAGATGACGTCGGAGAAGCCGCGGCCCGTGGTGTCCACGGCCTCCCGCATCTGGGCGATCTCGTAGTCGTCCTTGACGAGGCGGAGCTCGGACACGTCGCGCGCGAGGAGGGCGTCGCCGTCGGCGGGGTCGGCCTGCTCGTCGTCGGCTGCGGCGTCCGCGGCGGCGCGGGCAGCGTCCACGCGCGCGGCGAGGGCGGCGTCGGCCTCGCGGATCACGCGCACGGGACCCCCGGCGGCGAGGGCGGCGTCGACGTCGGCGAGGGGCGCGGTGGCGAGCCCCAGGTCGGCCGCGACCTGGCGGAGCGAGGGGCGCGGGCCGATCCAGAACTCGCCGATCTCGGCGTTGGCGTAGAACTCGTCGCTGTCGCGGCCGGCGCGCTCGCGGAAGTAGAGGGTGGCCTCGTGCGCGGAGCCGTCGGCGGCGGATCCCTCGGCCACGGGCTCGAGCACGAGCACGGCGCCGGGCTCGCTGTCGGCGCCCCAGCCGGTGAGGTGCGCGAAGGCGGAGTGGGCGCGGAACGGGTGGTCGGTGTCGTTGCTCCGCTGCCGGAGGCGGCCCGCGGGGATCACGAGGCGCGTGCCGACGTGGAGGGCGGAGAGGCGCCGGCGGCGGTCGGCGGCGTAGGGCGCTTGCTCCCGGGCCCGCGGGTCGACCTCCTCGCGGTCGGCCCAGTTCGTGGAGACGAAGTCGCTGAACGCGGTGCTCGCGGGCGTGGTGCTGCGGTTGGAGGTGGCGCGCGGGACGGGGGCGTCTCCGGATCCGGGCGCGGACGTCACGGGGGCCGCGGTCTCGGTCGTCGCCAGGAGCGCGGCCGGGTCGGCGGCGCTCTTGGCGGGGGCTGTCTCGGACGCGGTGTCGGTGTTCTCGGCCATCCGACGATCATCCCACCTGCGCGCGCCGCCGAGGAGGGACGCCAGGGTCAGCGCCGGGGTGCGAGTCGCGCGATGCCCTCCTGCTCCGTGCGGGTCAGCGGAGAGGGGTCAGCTGCGCGATGCCCACGTGCTCCGTGCGGGTCAGCGGAGAGGGGTCAGCTGCGCGATGCCCTCCTGCTCCGTGCGGGTCAGCGGAGGGGGGTCAGCTGGGCGATGATCGGGCGATGGTCGCTCCCCGCGCCGTCGCGGTCCTCGACGACGCGGAAGCCCGTGACCGCCCAGCCCGGCGTGGCCATGATGTGGTCGATGGGCGTGCCGAGGAGCGCGGGGATCCCGGTGGGCCAGGTGCCGACCGCGCCGTTGCCGGAGGCGCGCGCGGCGTCCACGCACTTCCCGAGGTCGGTGACCTGGTCGCGCTCGGTGGGGGTGCCGCCGTATCGGCTCATGTGGTCGAGCGTCGCGTTGAAGTCGCCCGCGATGATCACGTTGCCCTCGTCGCAGCGCTTCCCGAGCCAGGCGAGGTCGGCCCGCCAGTTGTCCATCTGCTCGGGGACGGGGGAGACGGGGTGCACGGCCATGATGACGGGGCCCTTCCCGTCCACCGGCTCCATGATGACGGTGGGCAGCACGCTCGTGGTGCCGCGCGACTCGTCCATCCGGTAGTCGCCGTAGGCCGCGCTGATGAGGATGGTGGTGGAGCGGGCCGCGGCCACGTCGTCGAAGGCGGCGGTCCGGACCCACATCGGCCGTCCGGCCTCGCGCATGAGCACGGCGATCTCCGCGCCGGTCTCCTCGCGCGTCTCCGGGAGCGTGATCACGTCGGCCCCGGACTCGATGGCCAGGTCGGCGACCGCCCGCGCACCCGTCGCGCCGCCGAGCGTGTTCCACGAGAGCACGGTGACGTCGTCGTCCTGCGCCTCCTGGAAGGCCGAGTCGCCGAGTCCCCGCGTGGCGAGCACGGCCGAGTTGGCGCCGATGAACAGCACGAGCAGCACGGCGACGCTCCCGAGGAGGCGACGGCCGGGGCGGATCACGAGGCCGAGGACGAGGGTGAGCACCAGCACGGCGGCCGTCGCGGCGACGAGGCCGCCGCGGATGGCGACGGCGTGGGCGACGAGGTAGGTCTGCTCCAGTCCGAGCAGCTGCGGCCAGGTGACGAGGAGGAGTCCTGCGGCCGTGATGAGGATGACTGCTGCTCCGACGACCCGACCCATGACGTCCTCCACACTATGGCGGCTCTCTGGGAGAGCGCCGCCGCGAGGCCCGGCTGGACGGGCCTTCGCGGACCGCGACCTAAGATGGAGGGATGCCGGAGGAGCAGCCAGGTCCCATCGACCTGCACACGCACAGCTCCGTCTCGGACGGCACCGAGACCCCCGTCGAGCTCGTCGCGCAGGCCGCGTCCCAGGGCCTCTCGGCCGTGGCGCTCACCGACCACGACTCCACCGCGGGCTGGGACGATGCCTCGGCCGCGGCGCTCGTGCACGGGATCACGCTCGTCCCCGGGATGGAGATGAGCACCCAGCTGGAGTACGCCAGCGTCCACGTGCTCGCGTACCTCTTCGATCCCGAGGACGCGGACCTCGCGGCGATGACCGCGCGCGTCCGTTCGGAGCGCATGACCCGCGCCGAGGCGATGGTGGGCCGCATCTCCCGCGACTACGACCTCACCTGGGCCGACGTGCTGGCGCAGACGACGCCCGGCAGCACCATCGGCCGGCCGCACATCGCCGACGCGCTCGTCGCCCGCGGGCACGTGCCGACGCGCACGGCCGCGTTCGAGAGCATCCTGCACTGGCAGGGCGGCTACTACCGTCCGCACTACGCGCCGGATCCGATCCTCGGCGTCGAGCTGATCACGGCGGCGGGCGGCCTCGCCGTCCTCGCCCACCCGGGCGCCCGCGGGCCCGAGCGCGTGCTGTCGGACTCGCGCATGACCGCGCTCGTCGCCGCCGGGCTCTTCGGCGTCGAGGTGCGGCACCGCGACAACCCGCCCGCGTCGCGCGTGCACCTCACGGAGCTGGCGGCGCGGTTCGGGCTCGAGATCACGGGGTCGAGCGACTACCACGGCGCGGGCAAGCCGAACCGCCTCGCGGAGAACACCACGGATCCCGCGGTGCTCGCGCGCATCGTGGAGCGCGCCACCGGCTGGGCGCCCGTCGTGCCGGTGCCCGCCGCCTGATCCGCGGCCCGGTCGGCGCGGGGCCCGCACGCGAGAGGGGCCGCATCCGATGGATGCGGCCCCTCTCGTGCGCTCCGTGCGCGCGGCGCTAGGACGTCGCGGTGGGGCGCTCGCCGCCCGAGCGGCGACGGCGGTTGCGCGAGCGCGGGCGGGTCTGGCCGTCGGCGTGGGGCGCGTCGTGGCCGCCGGCCGTGTTGGGCTGCTCGCTGCCGATCGTCGCGGTGGCGTCCGCGGGCGCGGTGGCGGTGGCAGACGCGGTCGAGGTGCTGCGGCTGCGCGAGCGGTCGCGGTCGCCGCCGGCGGGACGGCTGCCCGAGCGGTCGCCGCCCCGGTCGCCGCCGCGTCCGCCGTCACGGCTGCCGCCGCGTCCGCCGTCGCGACCGGAGTCGGATCCGCGGCTGCCCGGGCGCTCCCGGGGGGTGCCGTCGGGGTTCACCGTGGGGGTCGCGCGCAGGCGGCCCTTCGACCCGGCCGGGATGTCGAGGTCCGTGAAGAGGTGCGGCGAGGAGGAGTACGTCTCGGTGGGCTCCGGCTGGCCGAACTCGAGGGCGCGGTTGATGAGCGCCCACTTGTGCAGGTCGTCCCAGTCGACGAACGTGACCGCGATGCCGGTCTTGCCCGCGCGGCCCGTGCGGCCGACGCGGTGCAGGTACGCCTTGTCGTCCTCGGGGATCGTGTGGTTGATCACGTGGGTGACGTCGAGCACGTCGATGCCGCGCGCCGCCACGTCGGTGGCGATGAGGATGTCCTTCTTGCCGGCCTTGAACGCGGCCATGGCGCGCTCGCGCTGTTCCTGGTTGAGGTCGCCGTGCACGGCGGCGGCGTTGAAGCCGCGGTCGTTGAGCTCCTCGACGAGGCGGGCGGCGGCGCGCTTGGTGCGCGTGAAGATGACGGTCTTGCCGCGGCCCTCGGCCTGGAGGATGCGGCCGATGACCTCGTCCTTGTCCATGTTGTGCGCGCGGTAGACGAGGTGGCGGATGTTGGCCTGCATGAGGCCCTCGTCGGGGTCCGTCGCGCGGATGTGGATCGGCTTCGTCATGAAGCGGCGGGCGAGCGCCACGATCGGGCCCGGCATGGTGGCCGAGAACAGCATCGTGTGGCGGACGGCCGGGGTCTGCGCGAACAGCCTCTCGATGTCCGAGAGGAAGCCGAGGTCGAGCATCTTGTCGGCCTCGTCGAGGACCATCTCGCGCACGTTCTGGAGCGAGAGCAGGCGCTGGCCCACGAGGTCGAGGAGACGGCCCGGCGTGCCGACGACGATCTGCGCGCCGGCCTTCAGCTGCTCGATCTGGCCCTCGTACGCCTTGCCGCCGTAGATGGAGACGACGGTGGTGGCGCGGTGCTTGGTGGCGATCTGGAGGTCCTCGGTGACCTGGACGGCGAGCTCGCGCGTCGGGACGACCACGAGCGCCTGCACGCCGGGCTCCGGGGTGAGGCCGAGCCGCTGGATGAGCGGGAGGCCGAAGCCGAAGGTCTTGCCGGTGCCCGTCTTGGCCTGGCCGATGATGTCCTGGCCGGCGAGCGCCAGGGGGATGGTCTGCTCCTGGATGGGGAAGGGTTCGAGGATGCCGTGGTCGGCGAGCGCCTGCACCATGTCCTCGTCGATGTTCAGTTCGGTGAAAGTCACGTTGTGCCCTGTCTAGCGGTGCGGTCCACGCCCGGACTGCTGCTCTGCGGGCGCGATGGGGCCCTTCCGTTGAGGGACCACGGGCGAGTTTAGCGGGCGGGCGCCCGATGGCCGCCTCCGCCGCCCTATACGCTGGCCACGTGCTCAAGATGTTCGGACGCCGGTCGACGACGATCGAGGCGCCCCGGGTCAGGTCCCGCGGCGAGTCGAAGCGTCGCTCGCCGGCGACGACCGTGAGCGTGGACGACTTCTCGCCCGACACCCTCCGCTTCCTCGGCGCCGTCGCGTACCTGCAGCTCACGGTCTTCGAGACGCTGTCGCGCGCGGTCACCGAGGCGCCCGACCTCGCCGGCAAGGAGGCCGTCTCGACGGCCGCCGGGATCGCGCTCGGCAAGCACCAGGCGCTCGCGGCGGAGATCAAGCGGCAGGACGGCGACCCGAGCGTCGTCATGGAACCGCACCGCGCCGCGTTCGACCGGTTCACCGCGACCGTCGCGGGCGCCGACTGGTACGAGTGCCTGCTCTCCGCGTACATCACCACGGGCCTGCTCGACGACTTCTTCGTGCGTCTCGCCTCCGGGCTGCCGTCGGACCAGCGCCAGCGCGTCGTGGTCCTGCTCTCCTCGGGTGTGGGGCAGCAGGGGATCGTGGACGCCGTGCGCGCCGGGATCCGCCGCGACCCGCGCCTCGCCTCGCGCCTCGCCATGTGGGGCCGACGCCTCGTCGGCGACACGCTGCTCGTCGCGGGGACCGCGATGCGCGCGTCGCTCGCCGACCCGGACGACGCCCGTGTGCACCTGGAGCCCGTGTTCGCCGGCATCATCACCGCGCACACCCGTCGGATGGACGCGCTCGGCCTCACGGCCTGACGCGCGCCGCGGGTCGGCCCGCACGTGACGATGCCCGATCCCTCGAGGGACCGGGCATCGCGCTGAGCGGTGGGTCGTCAGCCGCCGATCGCCGCCAGGTCGCGGGCATCAGCGGAGGAGCGCCGACGTCCCACCAGCAGGTCGGCGCCCGCCGCGACGAGCGCGGAGATCGCGAGCGTCGCGATCCAGATGACGCCCTGGTCCCAGCGGAGGCCGGCCCACGTGAGCACGACCCACGCGACCATGGCGGACGTCGCGCCGACCGCCGGGATCAGCAGCGCGCCGTGCGTGGCGCGGTGGGGCAGCGCGTAGCGCGCGACGAGGCCGATGAGGGCGCCGAAGAGGGCGACGAACAGGAGCTCCACGAGCGTCGGGCTAGCGGACGAAGCCGATGCGCGGGGCGTCGGCGCTGCCGAGCTCCACGTAGGCGAGGTGGGCGGTGACGGCGAGGTGCGTGGCGCCCTTGTCGTCGGTGAAGGAGAGGAAGGGCGAGGAGTCGCGGACGGCGTCCGTGACGGTCCGCTGGACCTCCTCGGGCGTCTGCTTGGTGGTGAAGGAGAGCTCGCGGGCGGTGTTGACGAGGCCGATACGGATTTCCACGGGAGGTGCCTTTCGATGCGTCGGATGCGACGGTGCCCCCTCAGGCTAGGGCACCCGGATGCGCGGCCCCGCGGCGTTCACTGAGGGCGGACGGGTGGGTCGTCGGCCGCGGTCGATCCGCGGATCCGCCGCCGTCGGGGGCCGCCGGTAGCGTGGGCACGTGACCATCAGGGGATTCCGCCAGCCGCCCGTCTCCGCCGCCGACGGCGGGGTCCCCGCGGTCACGCTCGACCCGTCGCAGCGCGCCGTCGTGGAGCTGCCCGTCGGGGTGAGCGCCGCGGTCATCGGCGCGCCGGGCTCGGGCCGCACCACGACGCTGCGCGAGCTCGTCGCCGACCGGATCCTCGCGCGGGGGCTCGACCCCGCCGAGGTCCTCGTGCTCGCCCCGTCCCGCGCCGCCGCCACGCGCCTGCGCGACGAGCTCGCGCTCCGGGTCGGGGTGCCCACGCTCGGCCCGCTCGCGCGCACGGCGACGTCCGTCGCGTTCGAGGTGCTCGCGCGGCGCGCCGCGGAGACGGGCACCGAGCCGCCCCGGCTGCTCACGGGCGCCGAGCAGGACCAGATCATCGCCGACCTCCTCACCGGGCACGAGGAGCGGGGCACGGGGCCCGCGTGGCCCGATCCGCTGGGCGTCGAGGTGCGGCGGCTGCGTGCCTTCCGCACCGAGCTCCGCGAGCTGCTCATGCGCGCGACGGAGGAGGGCGTGCGTCCGGACGCGCTGGCGGAGCTCGGCCGCGCGCACGACGTGCCCGAGTGGATCGCGGCGGCGGAGTTCGCCCGCGAGTACGAGGACGTCGTCGACTCCTTCCGCGGCGACCACCTCGACAGCGCGGAGCTGCTCGCCGAGGCCGTGCTCCTCGTGTCGCGGGGGGAGGCGCTCACGGGGATCCGGCTGGTCGTCGCCGACGACCTGCACGAGGCCACCGTCGCGACCCTCTCCCTCCTGCGCGTCCTCGCGGCCCGCGGCGCGGACGTCATCGCGTTCGGCGACCCCGACGTCGCGGCGGCCACCTTCCGCGGGGCGGAGGCGTCCGCGCTCGGGCGCCTCTCCACCGTGCTCGACCTGCCCGGCGTCCGCACGCTCGTGCTCGACCGCGTGCACCGACAGCCGCCGGCGCTGCGGGCGCTCACCTCGGCCGTCACGGCCCGCATCGGCGCGGCCGGCGCGGGGCGGCAGCGGCAGGCGGGATCCGCGCCGGGCCTCGTCGACGACGCCGACCCCATCCAGGTCATCGAGGCGCCCACGCGCGCCCTCGAGCTCGCCCGCCTCGCGCGCCGGCTCCGCGAGGAGCACCTGCTCGGCGGCGTGCCGTGGGCGCGCATGGTCGTGCTCGTGCGGTCCGGATCCCTCGTGCCCCAGGTCGCCCGCAGCCTCGCGACCGCCGAGGTGCCCACGCGCACGGCCGTCGCCGGGCGCGCCCTCCGCGACGACCTCGCCGCGCTCGCCCTCATCCGCGCCGTCGACGTGGTGCTCGGCCGCGTGCCGCTCACGCCGGACATCGCGGCGGAGCTCGCCACGGGTCCGCTCGGCGGCCTCGACGGGGTCGCCCTCCGCCGGCTCCGCCTGGCGATGCGCCAGGAGGAGCTCGCGGGCGACGGCCACCGCTCGAGCGACGAGCTGCTGGTCGAGGCGCTCGCCGCGCCCGGCCGCCTCGAGACGCTCGACCTCGCGCCCGCGCGTCGCCTCGCGCGGCTCGCCCGCACGCTGCAGGGCGCGCGCGAGCTGGCGTCGTCCGACGGCACCATCGAGGAGCTGCTCTGGCACCTGTGGGAGGGCTCGCGGCTCGCGTCGCCGTGGTTCGAGCAGGCGCTGCAGACGGGAATCGTCGCGGATCAGGCGAACCGCGACCTCGACGGCGTCGTCGCGCTGTTCACCGCGGCCCGGCGCTTCGTCGAGCGGAACCCCGGCCGTCCCGCGTCCGACTTCGTGGAGGAGCTGCTCGGCGCCGAGGTGCCGGAGGACACGCTCTCGCCCCAGCCCCTCGCCGACACGGTGCTCGTGGCCACGCCGTCCGCGGTCGTGGGCGCGGGCTACGAGGTGGTCGCGGTCGCCGCGCTCCAGGAGGGCGTGTGGCCGAACCTCCGGCTGCGCGGATCCCTGCTGCACCCCCAGCGCCTCTCCGCGGTCGCGCGCGGCCTCGACCGGGCCGACGTCGACGAGCGCGCCGAGGTCCTCGGCGACGAGCTGCGGATGCTCGCGCTCGCCGTCTCCCGGGCGTCGCGCGTCGTGGTGCTCAGCGCCACCGCCAACGACGAGGAGGCGCCGTCGCCGTTCCTGCGCCTCGTGCCGCCCGCGCCCGGCCGCGCCGAGGCGGAGGCCGGCGCCGAGGCGGGCCGGGTCGCGGAGGACGCGCCCGCCGCACTGCGGATCCGCCCGGACCACCCGCTGTCGCTGCGCGGGCTCGTCGGCGCGCTCCGGCGCGAGCTGGCCGTCGTGCACCGCGACGCCGTGCTCCTCGACGACGGCCGCGTCGTCTCCGGCGACCGCACCGCCCGCCGACCCGCCGACGCGACCCGGGAGCGGGGGCTCGCCGCCGCGTCCGCGCTCGCTCGCCTCGCCGCGGAGGGCGTGACGGGCGCGGATCCGGCCGAGTGGTACGGCCTCCGCGCGCCGTCCACCACCGAGCCCGTCGTCGACCTGACCGATCCGGAGGCCCGCGTGCCGGTCTCCCCGTCGCGGCTCGAGGCGTTCGAGCGCTCGCCGCTCAACTGGTTCATCGACCAGGCGTCCGGCGGATCCACCAGCACGGCCATGGGCATCGGCACCATCGTCCACGCGGTCATGGAGGAGGCCAGCCTCGATCCCGACGCCGACCTCCGCCCGCCCGCACTCGAGGCCCGCCTCGACGCGCGCTGGGGCGAGCTGCCCTTCGAGTCGCCCTGGGTGGGCGAGCGCGAGCGGCGGCAGGCGGGCGAGCTCATCGCGGGCGTCAGCGGCTACCTGCGCGACTTCGCCGCCGACGGCGGGCGCATGCTCGCGGCCGAGGGCGGCTTCGAGCTCGAGGTGGGCGTCGCGCGCCTGCGCGGGAAGATCGACCGCATCGAGCTGACCGAGGAGGGGCAGGTGGTCATCGTCGACCTCAAGACCGGCCGGCACTTCCCGACCCGCGCCGAGATCCCCGCGCATGCGCAGCTCGGCTCGTACCAGCTCGCCTTCGTGGAGGGCTCGCTCGAGGACGTGCCCGCGGGCGCCCCGTCCGGCGGCGCGAAGCTGCTGTACGTCTCGGGCGGCACGCGCGGTCTGCCGTACCGCGAGCTGCCGCAGGAGCCGCTGACCCGCGAGGAGCTCGACGGGTTCAGGGCGCGCATCGCCGAGGCGGCCACGGGCATGGCGGGCGCGACCTTCGACGGCACGCCGGACCTGGGGGAGCGGGATCCGGGATCGGCCAGGCGGTACCGCATCCACCTCGTGCGGGCGGTGTCGGCGTGAGCGGCGTCGGGACGACCGATGCGGCGGGCGGCGGCAAGGTCAGCGCGCGGCGCATCGCGGAGACGCTCGGCCTGCCGAGCCCCACGGAGCAGCAGCGGCGCGTCATCGAGTCGCCGCTCGAGCCCGGGCTCGTCGTCGCGGGCGCCGGCAGCGGCAAGACGGAGACGATGGCGAGCCGCGTCGTCTGGCTGCTGGCCAACGGGCACGTGGGGGTCGAGGAGATCCTCGGGCTCACGTTCACGCGCAAGGCCGCGGGGGAGCTGGGCGTGCGGATCCGCGCGCGCATCGAGCAGCTGCAGGAGGCGGGCCTCGCGGCCGTCCCCGCGGACGCCTTCGCGACCCCTACCGTGCAGACCTACAACGCGTTCGCGAACGGCATCTTCCGCGACAGCGCGACGCTCATCGGCCGCGAGGCGGAGTCCGTGGTGCTCACGGAGGCGTCGGCGTGGCAGCTGGCGCGTCGGCTCGTGGTCGAGAGCACCGACCCGCGGCTGCTCGAGCTCGGGCGCGGGGTGGATCCCATCACCCAGGCCGTCATCTCGCTCAGCCGGGCGATGAGCGAGAACGTCGCGGACCCCGCCGAGGTCGTGCGCCTCGCGGGATCGTTCACGGGCCTCGCGGAGCTGCCGTTCGGATCCGCCCGCATCAGGAAGGCGCCGGCCGCAGAGGCGGTCGCCGCCGTGGGCGCGCTGCCGCCGCTCGCCGACCTGGCGGTGCGGTTCCAGGAGGAGAAGACCCGGCGCGGGCTCGTGGAGTACAGCGACCAGGTCGCCTTCGCGCTCGCCATCTGCGAGCGCGTGCCGCAGGTCGTCGCCGAGCACCGGAAGCGCTTCCGCGTGGTGCTGCTCGACGAGTACCAGGACACCTCCGTGGTGCAGACCCGGCTCCTCTCCACGCTCTTCGGCGGCACCCCCGTCATGGCGGTGGGGGATCCGCACCAGTCCATCTACGGCTGGCGCGGCGCGAGCGCCGCGAACCTCGCGCGCTTCGGCGCCGACTTCGCTCCCGCGGGCGCCGCCGCGGCGGACGTGCCCGTCTACGCGCTCTCCACCAGCTGGCGGAACCCGGGCGCGGTGCTCGGCGCCGCGAACCGCATCGTCGAGCCGCTCACCGCCGCGTCGCGGATCCCCGTCGCCCGGCTCGAGCCCCGGCCCGACGCGGGCGACGGGCGCCTCGACGTCGCCTACGAGGAGACGATCGCGGACGAGGCCGCGAGCGTCGCCGCGTGGTTCGCCGACCGGCTCCGGCAGCGGGGATCCGACGGGCGTCCGCGCTCGGCCGCGATGCTCTGCCGCTCGCTCAAGACCATCGAGCCGTTCACCACGGCGCTCGCCGACCGCGGCGTGCCGTTCCGCGTGCTCGGGCTCGGCGGCCTCCTCGACCAGCCCGCCGTCGTCGACCTGGTGTGCGTCCTCCGCGTGCTGCACGACCCCACCGCGGGCAGCGAGCTCGTCAGGCTCCTCACGGGCGCGCGCTGGCGCATCGGCACGAAGGACGTCCATGCGCTATCCCGCGTCGCCTCCTGGCTGATGTCGCGGGATCACGCGCAGAAGCCGCTCGCCGACGAGGTGCGCGACGGCCTCCGCGCCTCCGTGGTGCCGGACGAGGTGGGATCGGTCGTCGACGCCCTCGACTTCGTGGTCGATGCCCGCGACGGCCACAGCGCGCTCGCGGGCTTCAGCGCGGAGGGCCTCGCGCGCCTCCGGGCCGCCGGCCGCCAGCTCCAGGTGCTGCGCTCCCGCGTCGGGCTCGACCTCGTCGACCTCGTCACCGTCGTCCAGCAGGAGCTGCTGCTCGACATCGAGGTGGCCGCGAACGAGACGGATCCGCTCGGCCGCGCGAGCCTCGAGGCCTTCACCGAGCAGGTGGCCGGCTACCTCCAGGGCGACTCCGCCGGCACGCTCGGCCCGTTCCTCGCCTGGCTCGCCGAGGCCGAGCGCCGCGACAACCTCGCGCCGCGCACCGAGGAGCCGGAGCCCGGCACGGTGCAGATCCTCACGATCCACGGGTCGAAGGGCCTCGAGTGGGACGTGGTCGCGGTGCCGCGCATGGTCGAGGGCGAGCTGCCCGGCACGCTCCGCGAGAAGCGGGGCTGGGTCGCGTTCGGCGCCCTGCCGTTCGAGTTCCGGGGCGACTCCGCCGAGCTGCCGTCGCTGGCCTGGCGCGGCGTGGAGACGCAGAAGGAGTTCGCCGAGGCGATGGAGGCGTTCGGCGAGGAGCTCGAGGAGCGCAACGCCGCCGAGCAGCGACGCCTCGCGTACGTCGCCATCACGCGCACGCGATCGGACCTGCTGCTGAGCGGCTCGTTCTGGTCGACGCAGCAGAAGCCGCGCGGGCCGGGCGCGTTCCTCCGCGAGATCCAGCAGGTGGGCCTCATCGCGCCCGACGCGCTCCCCGAGGCGCCCGAGCTCGAGGAGAACCCGCTCGAGCCAGGATCCGCCCGGGTCGCCTGGCCGCTGCCCCCGCTCGGGCCGCGCGAGGCCCGCGTGCGGGCGGCTGCCGAGGCCGTCGCGGTCGCGGACCCGGAGGCGGAGACCGTCTGGACCCGCGACATCGACCTGCTCCTCGCCGAGCGCGACGCCCGCGCCCGGGACGCCGAGCTCGTCGACCTGCCCACGCGCATCCCGGCGTCCCGCTTCAAGGACTTCGTGAGCGACCCCGCGGGCGTCGCCGCGCGCCTGCGCCGCCCCATGCCCGAGCGCCCCTACCGGCAGACCCGACTCGGCACGCTGTTCCACGGCTGGGTCGAGGCGCGCTACGGGCCCGCGGGCACGGCCGACGTCATCGACGCGTCGGGCGTGGAGCTCGACGATGATCCGACCGAGCCGCCCGTGGAGACGGAGGACCTCGACCGGCTGCGCGCGACCTTCGAGGCGAGCGAGTGGGCGAGCCGGAAGCCGGAGGAGGTGGAGGTCGAGATCCACATGGAGCTCGCCGGCCAGGTCGTCATCTGCAAGATCGACGCGGTGTTCCTCATCGACGGGAGATACCGCGTCGTCGACTGGAAGACCGGCCGCACCCCGAAGGACGCGGCCGACCTCGAGCTCAAGCAGCTGCAGCTGGCGCTCTACCGCCTGGCGTTCGCGAAGTGGCGGGGCATCGACCCCGACCTCATCGACGCGGAGTTCTACTTCGTGGCGGACGACCGGTCGCTGAAGCCCGAGCGGCTCTACTCCGAGGAGGACCTCGTGGCGCTCTGGTCGGGCGCGCGCACGCCGGAGCCGTCGCGGGCACCGTCGGGGGAGACGGTGGGCTGAGGCCGGGAGTCGAGCATCTCCTCGACCTGGTCGACGTCCATCACGGGCAGCGTCTCGTGCGCGATGCGCTGCCCCTCGTCGGCGCGCACCGTGTCCACGAGCGCGCTGAGCATGTTGACGGCGTCGTCGACGATGCCCGGGTTGCGCGTCTCGGTGCCGTGCAGCAGCCAGCGGGCGATCTCCAGCTCGGCGTAGAGGAGCGCCCGCTGCTTGAGCTGGCGGTCGACCGTGACGTGGTGCGCCTCGTTGTAGGCGCGGAAGACGCTCTCGGCGACGTGCTCGGCGCGCGCGCCCAGCACCCAGTGCAGGTCGTGCGCGGGGTCGGCGACGCGCAGCTCCGACCAGCCGATCATCCCGGTCACGTCGTCGCCGTCGACGAGGAACGAGGACGCCTGCACGGCGCCGTTCACGACCGCGGGCTGGAACTGCCAGAGCGACGCGTCGTCGAGCGCCTCCTCCCAGCGGCTGAGCAGGAGGCTCGGCACGAGCGCGGTGGCCGCGGCCCGGTCGATGAGCGCGGCGGTCTGGCTGTGGATCTCCGCCGCCGAGAGCACGGGCAGCCCCGCGTCGGCGACGAACCCGGTCGGCAGGCTGTGCACGGCGGAGACGGCGGCGCCGATGGAGCGCGCGAGGCCGTCGCCCGCGGGGATCTCGTCGAGCGAGATGACGCGGCCGGGCACGTACCCGTAGACGAACCCGCGGGTGGGCTTGATGGGCGCCTGCCCCAGGAACTCCGGCACCTGGAACGGCAGCCGGGAGCGGATCCCGGTGCTCAGCGCACGCAGCGCCACGAGGTCGGCGGACTGCTCGGACTCGGCGGCCTGCGTGGTCGGGACGCGCACGAGGAGCGCGCGGCCGTCCCGCGTGGAGAGGAGCGCGGAGTCGAAGTCGCCCGCGCCGCCGGCCGTGAACGGGGTGCTGCGGACCACGTCGAGCCCCGAGACGGCCGAGGTCGCCAACGCGGCTAGAGTGAGGTGGGATCTGGCCATGCCTTACAGGTTAGGTCGCTGGGAGCCCTCCGTCTCACCGCGCCACGCGCTTCCGGCCCCACACGCGCACCGTGGGCGGACCACGACGGAAGACGTCCCGCCCCTCGGCCCGTCCGCCCTCGAAGTCGATTGGTCCCCCGTGCTCGACAGCTTCCTCTCCCGCCTGCCCCTGTCCCGCGAGGGCGTCGACCGCGACGGCCTGCACCGCGACTCGCCGGCCCTCTTCGACGAGCTGTGGGCGGATCCGGCCACGCGCGTCCTCGCGCTGCACGGCCACCGCGCGCTGGGTTCCGCCGCCGACGGCCGTGCCGCCCTCGACCTGCTGCCGGTCGACCGCGTCACCGCCGCGACCGTCCGGATCTACCTCGGTCGCACGACCATCGCGCACGAGGGCGAGCCCGTGGGGACGCCCGTCGTCGCCGCGGTCCTCACCGACGCCGCGGCCGCCGAGCTGGAGCCCGCCGAGGGGCGCTGGCTGGAGCTGCGCACGACCGCCACGCAGCTCGACGACCGCGACGCCGCGCTCTTCACCGGCGCGCTCGCCACCGCGAACTGGCACGCCTCGCACCCCTTCTCGCCCAAGACGGGCGAGCCCACCGTCGTCGAGCAGGGCGGCTGGGTGCGCCGCGCCCCCTCCGACGGCTCGCAGGTCTTCCCGCGCACCGACGCGGCCGTGATCATGGGCGTCGTCGACCAGGACGACCGCCTGCTCCTCGGCGCCAACGCCATGTGGGGCGGCGACCGGTACTCGCTGCTCGCGGGCTTCGTCGAGCCGGGGGAGTCGTTCGAGGCGGCCGTGAAGCGCGAGGTGCTCGAGGAGTCCGGCGTCACCGTCGAGGATCCGCGCTACCTGGGCAGCCAGCCGTGGCCGTTCCCCGCGTCCGTCATGGTCGGGTTCCTCGCGCGCGTCAGCGCGTCGAGCGGGCCCGCGACGCCCGACGGTGTCGAGATCGTCGACCTGCGCTGGTTCAGCCGCGACGAGCTGCGGGCGTCGCTCGGCGAGATCGCGCTGCCCGGGCCGTCGTCCATCGCGCGCGCCATCATCGAGGAGTGGTACGGCGGACCCCTCGAGGACGGCGAGCGGGAGTGGTGATCCGCCGATCGTGACCGACCAGCTCGTCCCCGGCACGCCCGGGCGCGACCCCTACGGGTCGGCCGCGCCCGGCGCCCTCCCGGCGCCCGTCGCCCTCGGCCCCGCGACCGCGGACGAACCCGTCGAGGACGTCCGCACGGCGGAGTCCCTGCTCGAGGCCCTCGACGACCAGCAGCGCCTCGCCGCGGAGGCGCTCCTCGGCCCGGTCGTCGTGCTCGCGGGCGCGGGCACGGGCAAGACGCGCGCCATCACGCACCGCATCGCCTACGGGATCCAGGCGGGCGTCTACCCGCCCAACCGCGTCATGGCGCTGACCTTCACGTCGCGCGCCGCGGCCGAGCTGCGCGGCCGCCTGCGCGAGCTCGGCGCCGGACCCGTGGCGGCGCGCACCTTCCACGCCGCGGCCCTCAAGCAGCTCAACTTCTTCTGGCCGCAGGTGGTGGGCGGCACCATGCCGCGCCTCATCGAGAGCAAGGGCCGGATGCTCGGCCACGCCGCCGAGTCGCTCCGCCTCCGCCTCGACACGGCCGCCCTCCGCGACATGGCGGCCGAGGTGGAGTGGCGCAAGGTCTCGATGATCTCCATCGAGCAGTACGGCCTCGCCGCGCGCACCACCCGCACGCTGCCGCCGCAGCTCGACGCCGACCAGGCCGTCGCGCTCCTCCAGGCGTACGAGGACATCAAGGACCAGCGCCGCCAGCTCGACTTCGAGGACGTGCTGCTCGCCACCGCGGGCATGATCGAGGCGGAGCCGTGGGTCGCGCAGCAGGTGCGCGAGCAGTACCGCTTCTTCGTGGTCGACGAGTACCAGGACGTCTCGCCGCTGCAGCAGACGATCCTCGACCTCTGGATGGGCGACCGTCGCGACCTCTGCGTGGTCGGCGACGCCAGCCAGACCATCTACTCCTTCGCGGGCGCGAAGAGCGCGTACCTCCTCGACTTCGCGTCGCGCTTCCCCGAGGCGACCGTGGTGCGGCTGGAGCGGAACTACCGGTCGACGTCCGGCATCACGGAGGCGGCGAACCGGTTGATGCGCGGCCGGCCGGGGGCGCTGACGCTCGTGTCGGCGGACGCGGATCCCGACGGCGACGGCACGGGCACCGCCTCCGCCCGCGCCGCGACGGGCCGCGGATCCGCCGCCGTGCCCGGCCGCGGCGAGGGCTTCCGCGCGCCGCAGGTGAGCGCGTTCCCGTCCGACGGCGCCGAGGCGCGCGCCATCGCCGGCGCCATCGCGCAGCAGATCGCCGCGGGCATCGCGCCGGAGGACATCGCCGTGCTGTACCGCATGAACGGCCAGTCGGCGGTGCTCGAGCAGGCGCTCGGCGACGCGGGCGTCAGCTACCAGGTGCGGGGATCCCAGCGCTTCTTCGACCGCCCCGAGATCAAGCAGGCGCTCCTCGCGCTCCGCGGCGCATCCGTCTCCATCTCCGGCGAGCCGCTGTTCAAGTCGGTGAGCGACGTGCTCCGCGGCCTCGGCTGGAGCCAGCAGCCGCCCGAGCAGCCGGGCGCCGTGCGCGACCGCTGGGAGTCCCTCGACGCGATCATGGGCCTCGCCGAGCGCATGCCCGCCGGCAGCACCTTCCGCGCCTTCACCGACGAGCTGCTCGAGCGCCAGGCCGGCCAGCACGAGCCGACGGTCTCCGCCGTCACCCTCGCGACGCTGCACTCCGCCAAGGGCCTCGAGTGGGAGCACGTCTACCTCATGGGCCTCAGCGAGGGGCTCGTGCCCATCAGCTACGCGCAGACGCTCGAGGCGGTGGACGAGGAGCGGCGCCTCCTCTACGTCGGGATCACGCGCGCGCGATCCGGGCTGCGGCTCTCCTGGAGCCGGAGCGGACCGCACCGATCCGGTCAGCGGGAGCCGTCGCGGTTCCTGGCAGAGCTCGACACGCGCATAGCGGGTGGGGGCGCGACGCGCGGCGCGTGATCCGCCCCGTCCGCACGTCGAGCACCGCCTGGTGGGCCTGGAGCGCGTTCTCGCCCGTCGCCAGCAGGCGGTCGACGGGCCGCGCGGCGAGGGCCGCGAGCTCGGCGGGCACGAGTCCCGCCTCGGATCCGCTGTCGCGCCCGAGCAGCTGGGTCGCGAGGGCGGGCCAGGCCGGATCCGCGTCCCGCCGACCGAGGTCGAGGCAGTAGCAGCAGGCCGTCCGCCCGGGCTCCACGAGCGGCCCGACGACGGCGTGCCGGTCGCCGACGACCACCGGTAGGTGCGGCACGTCCTCCCGGGCCCAGCGTCCGTAGACGGCGGGGGCGATGGCGAAGTGCGCGACGATCACGGCGAGGGCGGTGCGCGGATCCGCGTCGGCGGACATCGGCCGCGGCGTCACGTCGTGCCCGGCGCGGGCCAGGGCGTCGGCGATGCGGTCGGCGGTCGGTCCGCCGCCGACGAGCGCGACCGGGCCCCTGCGGGTGCGGTCGCGGCGGTCGGCGTCGACGTCGGACTCGGGGCCCGCGTCGCGGGGCGGGAGGAGGGCCGGCCGCACCAGGTCGAGCAGCTGCGTGACGTGCGCGGGGACGGCGCCCTCCGTCGTCGCGATCATGTCGAGGCCTCCGCGGCTGATGCCGCGACGGAGCGCGTCGAGCAGGCGTTCGTCGAGACGCGACACGGCGCTGAGCACCACGGGCGGGCGGTCGACGCCGAGCTGGAGGGAGTCCGGCGTGCGCCAGACGAGCGGGAGACGGGGATCGAGTCGGATGGCCATGGGCGCGCACAGTGCCCGACGCGTCGGTCGCCCGCGGGCCGCGTCCACAGGCGCCGGGCCGACGCCGCGGGTGCGGCGCCGGCCCGGCGGGGGAGCGGGTCGTGCGTCAGACGGGGCGCGGATCCGAGCCCGGCGCGTCGTCGGGACCGTCGCCCGGCGTCTCGCCCGGCTCGGTCGCCCGGCCCTGGCCGTCCTCGACGGGGCGACCGGCGTCGGATCCGCTGAGCAGGTCCTCGAGCGCCTGGTCGACCTCGTCGGGCTCGGGCTCGCCCTGTGTCAGGCGCGCGACGAGCGCGTGCGGCGCGTCGATGTCCTCGGAGGCGGGCAGGACGTCGGGGTGCGACCACAGCGCGTCGCGCTGCTCCGCTCCCACGCCGTCGGTGACCGCCTGCCACATGGCCGCGGCCTCGCGCAGCCGGCGGGGTCGGAGCTCCAGGCCCACGAGCGTCGCGAACGCCGACTCGGCGGGACCGCCCGTCGCGCGACGGCGGCGGACGGTCTCGGCGATCGCGGACGCGCGGGGGAGGCGCACGGTGGCGGCGGCCGTGACCACGTCCACCCAGCCCTCGATGAGCGCGAGCATCGTCTCGAGGCGCGCGAGGGCGGCGAGCTGCGCGTCCGTCTTCGGCGGGATGAGGGATCCGTCGACCATGGCCTGGCGGAGCTCCTCGGGGTTCGAGGGGTCGAAGCCCTCCGCGAGCGACTCGAGCCGCTCGGTGTCGATGTGCACGCCCTTCGCGAACTCCGTGATGGAGGAGATGAGCTGCAGCCGCAGCCAGCGGGCGTGGCGGAACAGGCGCGCGTGGGCGAGCTCGCGGACCGCGAGGTAGATCTGCACCTGGTCGTCGGAGACGTCGATCCCCTCGCCGAACGCCTGGACGTTCTGCGGCAGGAGCGCCGCCAGCTGGTCGTCGAGGAGCGGGATGCCGACGTCGCCGCCCGAGACGACCTCGGTGGACAGCTGCCCGACCACCTGGCCGAGCTGCATGGCGAAGAGCGTGCCGCCGAGGTTCCGCATCATGCGGCCGGCGCCGGCGACCATGCCCTGCATCTCCTCCGGCGCGTTCTGCTGGAGCACCTCGGTGAGCGAATCGGCGATGCTGAGGGCGACGGGCTCGGCGAGCTGCGTCCACACCGGCATCGTCAGCTCGGTCCACTGCGCGCGCGTGATGAGGCGCGGGGCGACCGTGAGCTGGCTGACGTAGGTGACCTCGTCGAGCCAGAGCGCGGCGACCTGGAACGCCTGGTCCAGGGGCGCGGACGCCGCGGCGGTGACCTGCGTCTGCTCGGCCGCGGCGAGCTGCCGGGCACCCTCGCGGGCCACCTTCCAGTCGACGCCGTCGCCGGTGTTGGCGAGCGCGCCCTGGAGCTGCGCGAGGAGCTGGCGGACCATCTCCGGGTCCTGCGGGAGGCCGGCGGCACCCGCGAGCTTGTCCGGGTCGATCTGCCCGTCGGCGCCGAGGAACCGCTCCAGCATGCGCCGGAACTCGTCCTCGGGGTTCGGGGTGGGCTCGTCGGCCATGGAGGGTCTCCCGGGGGTCGAGGGGGTCCGGATCGCGGTGCCGCGGCCGGTGGATCCACGCTAGCCCGCGCCCACGGGAAACCCATCCGCATTCGCCTAGGCTGAGCCCTCGCGGCTTCCGCCCGCCGCGAACAGCGGCCAGCGGGCCGCCCCGACACCCGTCGCCCGGCCGCTTCCCGGCCCCGCGCGCCCCGACACCGAGGACATCCGGATGAGCCTGTTCGCCCAGCACGCCCCCCGCGCACCCCGGCCCCCGCGCCGCCGCCGCGTCGGTCGCGTGCTCGCCGGCGTGGGCGCCGTGCTCGCCCTCGCGCTCGGCCTCATGCCGTCGCCGTACGTCATCGAGCAGCCGGGCCCCGTGTTCGACACCCTCGGCACGAGCGACCACGAGGGCACGGAACGTCCCCTCATCTCCATCCCCGACCGCACGACGTACCCCACCGACGGCTCGCTCGACATGCTCACGGTCAGCGTCGTCGGCAACCCCGCTCAGCGCCCCGACTGGTTCGCGGTCGTGTCCGCCTGGCTCGACCCGAGCCGCAGCGTCGTGCCGATGGAGGCGGTGTTCCCCGCGAACCAGACGGCCGAGCAGCGCGACGCCGAGAACCAGGTCCAGATGACCGACTCCCAGCAGGACGCCGTCGCCGCGGCCCTCACCGAGCTCGGCATCGACGTCCCGCGCACCCTCCAGGTCCAGAGCGTCGTCGACGGATCCCCGGCCGACGGCCCCCTCCGCCCCGGCGACGCGATCCGCACGGTCGACGGCGCCGACGTCGTCGACCTCGCCGACCTGCAGGCGCGCGTCGCGGCCGCCGGCACGACCACGGCGCTGTCCTTCGGGATCACGCGCGACGGGCAGGACAGCACGGTCGACGTGACGCCCGCCGAGCGCGACGGCCGCCCCGTCATCGGCGTCGTCACCTCCACCTCGTACGAGTTCCCCTTCGAGGTCGACATCCAGCTCGACGACGTCGGCGGTCCGAGCGCCGGCATGATGTTCGCGCTCGGGATCATGGACAAGCTCGAGGAGGGCTCGCTCACCGGCGGCGCGTCCATCGCCGGCACCGGCACGATCGACGCGGGGGGCGACGTCGGCCCCATCGGCGGCATCCGGCAGAAGCTCTTCGGCGCCGAGCGCGCCGGGGCCCAGTACTTCCTGGCGCCCGCCGACAACTGCGACGAGGTGCGCGGGCACGTGCCCGACGGCCTCCGCGTCTTCGCCGTCTCGAAGCTCGACGACTCGCTCACGGCGCTGAAGGCCATCTCATCGGGCGGCGACCTGGACGCGCTCCCGACCTGCTGAGCACGGTCGGCAGCCGGGCTGTCGCGAGGGCGCCCTTACCAGACGGGGACGCCCGATCGCTCGCAGGTCCCTGGCAACAGCCCCGCCTAGGATGAGGACTCCGCTGTCCCCGACTCTGAGGCACACAACGTGACAAGCACATCCGCCCGGCCCGCCAGACGGAGCCGAGCCCCCCTCGCCATCACCGCGGCCATCATCGCGGCCCTGGTGATCGCGTTCTTCATCTTCGCCGGCTTCTACGCCGACGTCCTCTGGTACGACCAGCTGGGCTACCTGGGCGTGCTGCTCACGCAGTGGGGCGCGGGCATCGCCCTGTTCTTCATCGGGTTCCTCGCCATGGCCGTCCCGGTGTTCGTCAGCATCCAGGTCGCGTACCGCTCGCGGCCCGTCTACGCGAAGCTCAACTCGCAGCTCGACCGCTACCAGCAGGTCATCGAGCCGCTGCGCCGCCTCGCGATGGTCGCGATCCCCGCGGTGTTCGGGCTGTTCGCGGGCGTCTCCGCGTCGAGCGGCTGGCAGCGCACGCTGCTCTGGCTGAACCGCACGCCCTCCGGCACGGTGGATCCGCAGTTCCAGCTCGACACGTCGTTCTACCTGTTCGAGCTGCCCTTCTACCACGCGGTCGTCGGCTTCGCCTCGGCCGTGGTCATCATCTCCATGCTCGGCGTGCTGGCCACCAGCTACCTCTACGGGGCCGTGCGGTTCTCGGGCCGCGAGGTGCGCATCTCGAAGAGCTCCCGCATCCAGATCGCGATCACCGCGGGCGTCTACTTCCTGCTGCAGGGCGTCAGCATCTGGCTCGACCAGTACTCGTCCGTGGTCAACACGGCCACCGGCGGGCTCTTCACGGGTGCCGCCTTCTCCGACGTCAACGCCGTGATCCCCGGCCGCACGATCCTCGCCGGCATCGCCATCGTGGTGGCGGTGCTGTTCCTCATCACCGCGGCCATCGGCCGCTGGCGCCTGCCCATCATCGGCACGGCCGGGCTCATCGTCGCCAGCATCCTCATCGGCACGGCCTACCCGGCCATCGTGCAGCGCTTCCAGGTCGAGCCGAACGAGCGCTCGCTGGAGTCGCCGTTCTACGAGCGCAACATCGAGGCGACGCGGCAGGCCTACGGCCTGGCCGACATCGAGGAGATCCCCTACGACGCGACCACGGACACCACGCCGGGCGCGCTCCGCGAGGACGCCGCGACCACCGCGAACATCCGCATCCTCGACCCCGCGGTCGTGGGCGACGCGTTCAGCCAGCTCCAGCAGTTCCGGCAGTACTACCAGTTCGGGAACAACCTCGACGTCGACCGGTACCAGATCGACGGCCGCGTGCAGGACACGGTCGTCGCGGTCCGCGAGCTGAGCCCCACCAACACGGGCACCTCGTGGGTCAACCAGCACCTCGTCTACACGCACGGCTACTCGCTCGTCGCGGCGTACGGCACGCAGCGCACCTCCGACGGGCAGCCCGTGTTCCTCGAGTCGGGCATCCCCGCCTCGGGCGACCTGGGCGACTTCGAGCCGCGGGTGTACTTCGGCGAGAACTCGCCCGACTACTCGATCGTCGGCGGACCCGACTCGGGCGACAAGGTGGAGCTGGACTACCCGTCCGGCGTCGACGGCGCCGACGAGACGTACACGACGTTCCAGGGCGACGGCGGGCCGAAGGTCGACAACGTCTTCAAGCGGCTCATCTACGCGCTGAAGTTCCAGTCGGAGCAGATCTTCCTGGCCAACCAGATCAACGACCAGTCGCAGATCCTCTACGACCGCGACCCGGCGGAGCGCGTCGGCAAGGTCGCGCCGTACCTCACGGTCGACAAGGACCCGTACCCCAGCGTGGTCGACGGCCGCGTGGTGTGGATCGTCGACGGCTACACGACGAGCGACCAGTACCCGTACTCGCAGCACAACGACATGAGCCGCCTGATCGCCGACTCGCAGCAGACCCAGCCGCTCGTGCCGACGGACCGGATCAACTACATCCGCAACTCGGTCAAGGCGACGGTCGACGCGTACGACGGCAAGGTCACGCTCTACGCGTGGGACACCGACGACCCGATCCTCAAGACGTGGCAGAAGGTCTTCCCCTCGACCCTCAAGCCGATCGCGGACATCTCGGGCGAGCTCATGAGCCACCTGCGCTTCCCGGCCGACATGTTCAAGGTCCAGCGCTTCGTGCTCGGCAAGTACCACGTGACCGATCCCGGCTCGATCTACTCGAACCAGGACCTCTGGACCACGCCGAACGACCCGACGGCCACCACCGAGGCGGGCACGCCGGCGAGCCTCCAGCCGCCGTACTACCTGACCATGCAGATGCCGGGTCAGGACGCCCCGAGGTTCTCGCTGTACTCGACCTTCATCCCACCCGCCACGCAGGACACCTCCCGGAGCGTGCTCACGGGCTACCTCGGGGTCGACTCGGACGCCGGCAGCACGGCGGGGCAGAAGGCGTCGGACTACGGGAAGCTGCGGTTGCTGACGCTGCCGAACGACGACACCATCCCGGCGCCGACGCAGATCCAGAACAACTTCAACTCGGACACGAACGTGGCGAACCAGCTGAACCTGCTGGAGCGCGGCGGTCGCACGAGCGTCGTGCGCGGCAACCTGCTGACCCTGCCGGTCGGCGGCGGACTGCTGTACGTGCAGCCCGTGTACGTCCGGTCGACGGGCGACACGAGCTACCCGCTGCTCCGCAAGGTGCTGGTGGCCTTCGGCGACAAGATCGCGTTCGAGGACACGCTGGACGCGGCCCTCGACAGCATCTTCGGGGGTGACTCGGGAGCCACCGCCGGTGACGAGGACGTCGTGCCCACGACGCCGGTCGACGGCGGCACGGGAGACGGGTCCACGGACGGCGGGACGGACGGGGGCACGGGATCCACGCCCACGCCCAGCCCCACTACCTTGCCCGCGGCTCCCGCGCAGGACGTGCAGGCGGCGCTCGCGGCGGCCAACACCGCGCTCCAGGAGCGGCAGGCCGCGTACGCGTCCGGCGACCTCGTGGCCGCCGCGCAGGCGGACCAGCGGTTCACCGAGGCCGTGCAGCGCGCGTACGAGCTGAGCCAGAAGCAGTAGCCCGGATCCTCACCAGGACGGCCCCGGCGGCCCCGCGATGCGGGTGCCACCGGGGCCGTCCTCGTGCGGGGAGGGGATCCGCCCGGTCGCGTCGGGCCGGCGCCGCTCGGGTGGTCATGAGCACCCCGGAGGTCTGGTAATGTATTCCTCGTAGCGCGGGGTGGAGCAGTTCGGTAGCTCGCTGGGCTCATAACCCAGAGGTCGTAGGTTCAAATCCTGCCCCCGCAACAAGATGAAGGCCCGGTCTCCTCGAGACCGGGCCTTCTGCGTTCCCCGGGCGCAGCCTCCGGAGGCGGTCGCGACGGCTAGCGGGCGATGAGCGCGTCGACGGCCGCGAGGATCTCCGGCACCTCGGTGCGGGTCGTGTAGTCGACGTGCACGTCGGCGAAGGCCACGCGGCGGTCGGCCCCCACGACGAGCACCGTCGGGAACGGGATGTCGCCGGTGCCGTCGGCGTTGCTGTCGGCCACGTCGAACCCGAGCTGCGCGTGGGCGACGCGGGCCGCGGGGCTCGGCTCCGTCACGAGGCCGAGCGCGCGCACGAATGCGTTGGACGGGTCCGACAGGACGGCGAAGTCGAGCCCACCGCCGGCGACCGCCTGGGCGCTGCCCTCCGGCGTCTGGGGACTCACGGCCACGAGCGTCGCTCCCCGCTCCCGCAAGCCCGGCAGCAGCTCGGCTTGGTAGTGGCGCAGGGTGAGGTTGCAGTAGGGACACCAGGCGCCGCGGTAGAGCACCACCACGGCGGGACCCGAGCCGAGTGCCGCATGGAGGTCGACGGGAACGCCGTCGGGATCCACGAGAGACGCCGGCGGCAGCACGTCTCCGGCGGCGACCGCGTCGTCCGGCACGCCACCCGCGCGGAGCGCCTCCTGCTCCGCCGCGAACACGGCCGAGAGATCCGGCCCGATCTGCTCGGCGAAGCCGCGGTCGAACCGGGCGATCTGCGCCTGGATGGTGGTGTCCGTCATGGTGTCTCCTCGGTCCGTCGGGTCGGTCCGCTCACCGTAGGCAGGCGGTCCGCGAGCGGCGCGGGAGGAGCGTCACACGGCGTCACGACCGACACCGAGCGGACAGGCGGGGCGACGGGGCGGGGCCGCTCAGCGGCCGCGGCGGCCCGGGAGGAGCGCCTGCGCCAGCGGGATCGCGGAGACGACGAGCAGCACCGTGCCGAGCACCTCGTCGTCGGGGCGCACGAGCACGCCGCCGGCGAGGAGGCCGGCGAAGACGAGCGCCGAGATCGCGCGGCGCAGGGTGCGCTCGAGGGCGCCGACGCGACGCTCGAGCGTGGGGTCGCTGATGGGGAGGGCGCCGTCGTCGATGCGCGTGAGCAGCGCGTCGAGGCGGCCCGGGAGGCGGGCGATCGTGCCCGCCGTGTCGGAGACGCGCGTGCCGAGGTCCCGCACGACGTTGCCGCGCTCCTCGCGGATGAGGCGCTGCGCGTACGGCTCGACGGAGTCCCAGAGGTTGAACGCGGGATCCAGCGCGCTGCACACGCCCGACGTCAGCGACATGGCGCGGATGATGAGCAGGAAGTCGTCCGGGAGCTGGAACGGCAGGGTGCGCACCACCTCCTGGAACTCGTTCGCGAAGGCGCGGAACTCCCGCGGATCCACCTCGCGCAGCTCCGCGAAGCCCAGGCCGCCGAAGCGGGCGAAGAGGCGGGTCATGGCGAGCTCGAGCTGCGTGGTGTCCGCGGAGGGGAGAAGCACGCCGATGTCGCGGGCCGCGTCGACGAGGCCCTTGCCGTCGCGAGACGCCGCGGCGATGAGCATCTTGCGCAGCCCCCTGCGCGTGCTCGGCGGGACCTCGCCCATCATCCCGAAGTCGATGAAGGTGAGGGTCCAGCCCTGCTCGACGGAGCCGTCCGTCACGGGCGTGACGAAGACGTTGCCGGGGTGCGGATCCGCGTGGAAGAAGCCGTCCGCGAAGAGCTGGTCGAACATGACGGCGGCGAAGACGGGCGCGACCTCCACCGGGTCGATGCCGGCGGCGAGGAGCCCCGCGTGGTCGGTGATCTTGATCGCCGTCACGTCCTCGAGCGTGAGCACCCGCCGGGTGCTGCGCTCCCACACGATCTCGGGCACGGCCACGCGCTCGTCCGCGGCGAACATCTCCTGGAAGCGGGCGGAGCTGCGGGCCTCGTGCAGGTAGTCGATCTCCTCGAGGCTCGTCTCGGCGAACTCCTCGACCAGCGCGGGCGCGTCCACGCGGTCGGACACGAGCCGCACGTGCGTGAGCCAGCCGCCGATGCGGCGGAGGGCGGCGAGGTCGATGCGGACGATGTCGTCGATGCCCGGCCGCTGCACCTTGATGACGGCGCCCGTCAGGCCCGTGTCGGCGGAGTCGACGGCGCCGAGGATCGCGCGGTGCGCCTGGCCGAGCGACGCGGCCGCGACGGGCGTCTCGTCGACCCAGGCGAACGCGTCGGCGAGCGGCATGCCCAGCTCGCGCTCCGCGAGCGCGCGGATCTCGGGGAACGGGACCGCGGGCACCTCGTCCTGCAGGTCCTCGAGCTCGGCCGTGATCTCCGGCGGCAGCACGTCGAGGCGCGACGACATGAACTGGCCGACCTTGATCATGAGCCCGCCGAGCTCCACCGCGAGGACGCGGAAGCGTCGGGCGAACAGCTTCATGCGCCGGGTGCGCGTGCGGTCGGCGATGCGACGGAGGCCGACGCGGGGGAGGAACAGCTCGTACCACCACGTGACCGCGAGGTTCCAGGCGGCGAAGCGGAGGATGCGGCGGTAGCGGGCGCGCGTCTCCGGGGCGTCGGCCTCGGGATCCACCCCGGGAGCGGCGCCGGCCGTGGCCGAGGTCACTCCCGGGCGAGGATCGCGTAGAGGCGGCGGCGGGCCGCGTCGAGCTCGGCGACGGCCTCGGCGACCTGCGCGGTCGTGCCGGTGCGCTGCACCTGCGCCGCCGCCTGGGCGAGCGACAGGCCGGCCTTCGGGAGCGCGGAGCGGTCGTGGCGGTCGTGCCCCTCGTGGCCGTGCGCGTCGGCGGAGCGAGCCCACGGTGCGGTGATGCCGTCGCGGGCGACCGCGGCGCGGCCCGACTCCGTGAGCGCGTAGACCTTGCGTCCGTCGGTGGTCTCCGCGGCGATCAGGCCCTCGTCGGCGAGGAGCTGGAGCGTCGGGTAGACGGCCCCGGCGTTCGGGGTCCATGCGCCCTGGGTGCGCTCCTCGATCTCGTGGATGATGCGGTAGCCGTGCATGGGCTCCTCGGCGAGCAGCGCGAGGACCGCATGGCGCACGTCGTGGGCGCCGGTCCCGTGCCCGGCGGGGGCGCCGTCGCGCTTCTCGAAGCGGGCGCGGAGCGACTCCATCGCCTGCCACACGCCGTCGGCGGCGTCGCCGAACGCGGATCCTGCGGTGGGGGACGATGCGGCCATGACGAGCTCCTTGCTGTGGGATGTGCGCGGTGCCTCCGACGATAGGCCGCGCACCTGGCCGCGGACCCGGGAGGGGGCTGTTCGTCAGCGACCCGACAGGTCCGCGGCCGGCGAGGGATCGCCGGGCGTCAGCCGACGGCCTGCGCGAACCCGCGCGTCGGGTCGGCGAGGTGCTCGAGCCCGGCGGGGAGCGCCCGGCCCTTGGCGGCCATCGACTGCGCCCACAGCCGGCCCGCGCGGTAGGACGAGCGCACGAGCGGGCCGGCGAGCACGCCGAGGAAGCCGATCGCCTCGGCCTCCTCCTTGATCTCAACGAACTCCTCCGGCCGCACCCAGCGCGCGACCGGCAGGTGCCGGGGGCTCGGACGCAGGTACTGCGTGACGGTGATGATGTCGCAGCCCGCGTCGTGCAGGTCGACGAGCGCCTCGGAGACCTCCTCGCGCGTCTCGCCCATGCCGAGGATCAGGTTCGACTTCGTGATGAGGCCCGCGTCCCGACCCTGCGTGATCACGTCGAGCGATCGCTCGTACCGGAACGCCGGGCGGATCCGCTTGAAGATGCGCGGCACCGTCTCCACGTTGTGCGCGAAGACCTCGGGGCGGGAGGAGAAGACCTCGGCGAGGAGATCCGGGTTCCCGGAGAAGTCGGTCGCGAGGATCTCAACGCCCGTGCCGGGGTTGTCGGCGTGGATCCGCCGCACGGTCTCCGCGTGCAGCCACGCGCCCTCGTCGGGCAGGTCGTCGCGCGCGACGCCCGTGACGGTCGCGTACCGGAGGCCCATCCGGCGCACCGAGTCGGCGACGCGGCGCGGCTCGTCGGTGTCGTAGTCGGCGGGCTTGCCGGTGTCGATCTGGCAGAAGTCGCAGCGGCGCGTGCACTGGGATCCGCCGATGAGGAACGTCGCCTCCCGGTCCTCCCAGCACTCGTAGATGTTCGGGCACGCGGCCTCCTGGCAGACGGTGTGGAGGTCCTCCGTCTTCACGAGCTGCTGCAGCGCCTGGTACTCGGGCCCCATGCGCGCCGTCGTCTTGATCCACTCCGGCTTCCTCTCGATGGGCGTCTCGGCGTTCCGCACCTCGAGGCGGAGCATGCGGCGGCCGTCGGGCGCGGCGGCGGCGGTCATGCGCGGGCTCCCGTGGCGGCGGGCTCCGAGATGGGCGCGGCGGCGCTCATGCGCGGGCTCCGGCGACGGGCGAGAGGGGAGCGGTCGAGGGCATGGCGGATCCGTTCGATGCGAGGGCGCGCACGAGGTGCGGGCGGAGGAGGGGGACGACGTCGGCCGGGGTGACCGTGCGCCCGAGGGCGCGGCTGATCGAGGTGACGCCGGCGTCGCGGATCCCGCAGGGGACGATGCGGTCGTAGGCGTCGAACGCGTTGCTGCAGTTGAGCGCGAAGCCGTGCATGGTGACCCGCTCGGCGACGCGGACGCCGATGGCGGCGACCTTCTCGTCGCGGGGGCTGCCGTCGGGCGCGGCCCCGCGGATCCACACGCCGGAGCGGCCGTCGACGCGGCACGACGCGACGTCGAGGTCGGCGAGGAGGGCGATGAGCGCGTCCTCGAGGCGGCGCACGTGGGCCACGACGTCGAGCGGCTCCGGCAGCCGCACGATCGGGTAGCCGACCAGCTGGCCCGGCCCGTGCCAGGTGATGCGGCCGCCGCGGTCGACGTCGATCACCGGCGTGCCGTCGCGCGGCCTGTCCTCCGGCTCCGTGCGCCTCCCCGCGGTGTACACGCTGGGATGCTCGAGGAGGATGACGGTGTCCTGCGCCCGGCCCGCGACGACGTCGGCATGCAGGGCACGCTGACGCTCGAGGGCCTCGATGTACGGCACGGAGTTGGCGCTTAGCCCCGTGACGACGATGTCGACCACGCGGCCAGCATAGGCGCACGTCCCGCCGGTGCCGCGGCCCGTGTCGGCGCGGGCGAGGACACGGCGTTGCCCGGGGGCGCGCGGGAGCGGAGGATGGACCCTCGATGACCGACTCCGCCGCACCCGCCGCCCTGCCCGTCCCTCCCGCCTCGCCCGCTCCTCTCGCTCCTCTCGTGCCGGACCGACCCGTCCGCGCCGCGCGCGCCCAGCACGTGCTCGAGGTGATCCGCACGGAGCGCCTCAGCCCGCACCTCGTCCGCGTGCACCTCGGAGGCGAGGGGACGCGCGCGCTGCTGGGGCAGGCGGTCCCCGAGCGTCTCGCCGCGACCGATGCCTACGTGAAGCTGATGCTGCCGCAGCCAGGATCCGGCCTGGTCCCGCCGTTCGACCTGCCCGCCCTCCGGGAGACGCTGCCGCCCGAGGCGCTGCCGGCGGTGCGGACCTACACGCTGCGCCACGCGGATCCGGCCGCGGGCACGTGCGCGATCGACTTCGTGGTGCACGGCGACGACGGGCTCGCGGGCCCCTGGGCGGCATCCGCGCAGCCGGGCGACCTGCTCGCGGCGAGCGGCCCCGGCGGGCTGTTCCGGCCGAGCGCGGACCCGGAGGTCGCGCGCCTGCTGATCGGCGACGACTCGGCCGTGCCCGCGATCGCCGCCGCGCTCGCCGCGATGCCCGCCGACGCGACCGGTGTCGCGCTCCTCGAGGTGGAGGGTCCCGCCGACGAGCTCCCGCTCGCGCACCCCGCCGGCATCGACCTGCGCTGGATCCACCGCTCGCGTACGCCCGACGCCGTGCCGGGCGCGCTCCTCGTCGACGCCGCCCGCGCGCTCGCGCGGCCGGACGGGGAGGTGGAGGTCTTCGCGCACGGCGAGCGCGGCGCGATGAAGCAGCTGCGCGCGCTGCTGCAGGACGGCTGGGGCATCGACCGCCGCGCCCTCTCGCTCTCCGCGTACTGGGCGCTCGGCCGCGCGGAGGACCGCTTCCAGGCCGAGAAGCGCGAGCCTGTGGGGGCGATCTTCGCCGACTGACCGCGCCCCCGTGCGGGGGCGCGGGGGCCGAGCCGGCTCTCACGACGCAGCCTGTGGAAAGCCAGCGGATTCTTGCGGAGCTGTGACCCTATTCTCAGCTTCGCGTCCGCTCGGTGGTCGCGGATGCGGGTGCCTGATCCGTCTGCTCGAAAGGGAGCACTCGGATGCGTCCTGCACGCCGTCTCACCTCCACCGCCGTCCTCGTCGCCCTCGCGCTGGTCGCCGAGATCTTCGTGGCCCTCCCCGCCGAGGCCGCGACCACGCCCACGCGGCCCGTCGCCTCGATCCCCGCCCTCGCGTCGGACGACGTCGACGTCGCCACCCCGACGATCCCCGCCGGGACCGTCGACGCGCCGGCGCCCGCGTACGAGCAGGCCCCCGCGGACCCGACGGCTCCGGCTGCTCCGGCGGCGACGGCCGACGCGTCCCTCTCGGCGTCCGCGACGGTCCGGCGTCGGACCGTGTCGGCGACCCAGCTCCAGGCCTCGGCGCAGCTGACGGACCGGTCGCAGTTCGCGGACACCTACGCGAACGGGGACGGCACGTCCTCCGCCGTGCTGTCGCAGACGCCGCTGAACGTGCAGGACACGGCGGGGGACTGGGTGCCCGTGAACACGGACGTCAGCGTCCGCCCGTCGGGATCCGCGGCGGTCGCCGACCACCCCCTCGCTCCCCGCTTCGCCGACTCCGCCGCCGACCCGGGCGTGCTGACCATCCACCACGACGGGCACGTGCTCCGGTACACGCTGAAGGGCGCGGCCGACAGCCGGTTGGAGCGGCCGAGCGCCGATGAGGTGCAGTATCGCGGCGTCTTCCCGCAGACCGACCTGCACTACGCCGTCACCGCGGGCCAGGTGAAGGAGGAGCTGGTCCTCGCGGCGCCGCCGACGGAGGCGGCTCCCTCCTGGACCTGGCACGTCAGCGCGCCCGGCCTGCACGCGGCGCAGGACGCCGACGGCGCGATCCTCTTCACCGACCACGACGGCACCGTCGTCTTCGGCATCCCCGCCCCGCGCATGTACGACTCGAGCGGCATCCCGGACGTCCAGGAGCCCGCCGACGCGCCCGTCGCCACCACCCTCGCCGCCGACGGCGACGGCTGGTCCATCCGCATGGCGCCCGACCCGGCGTGGCTCCGCAGCGCCGACCGCGCGTACCCCGTGCACGTGGACCCCTCCTCCGTCGCGTCCTGGTCGAACGACCAGCACGCGTACAAGTCCGACGGCACGCGGCTCACCGACGGCAGCGTCCGCATCGGCAACTCGCGGGACCACGGCGACAAGTACTGGCGCACGGTCGAGCACTTCGACTACGAGCAGCTCTTCGGCAAGCAGGTCCTGAGCGCCCGCATCGACGGCTCGTACTACAACGGCGGCACCAAGGCGCTGTTCGGCGGATCCATCAGCTCGGCGACGTCCTTCTCCTACAACGGCGTCGGGGACCGGCTCAGCCAGTTCGCGATGTCGGACAACGGGTCCGCGCAGGACGACCGGCTCTCGGACGAGATCGCGAAGTACGTGCGGGACGGCTCGCGCGGCGCGTACCTCATCATCGGCGGCGATGAGCGCCCCGGCGTCTACACGTACAAGTCGATCGCGGTGGCGCTCGTCGTGACCTACAAGGACATGCCCACCGCGGGACCCGCCATCGCCCCCTCTCCGGCCGACGGGGCACGCGGTCCCTTCATGCCCACGCTCGCGATCTCGGGGACGGACCCGGAGAACACCGGGCTGCAGTACTTCTACCGGGTCAGCGCGGGCGACGATCCCGAGGTGAACCCGGTGTGGGAGTCGGGCTGGGGCGCCCAGCAGGTGAAGGTGCCGTTCGGCGCGTTGAAGCCCGGCACGAGGTACCACTGGAAGGGCTACGTCAAGGACGGGTACGACGGCGTGCGCGGCACCTCGACGCTCGGCATCTCCTCCACGTGGGCCTTCACCACGAACACCCCGGCCATGACGGCGCAGGCCGGTTCCGCGCCGGTGGACGGGTCCGTGATCACCACGACGACCCCGACGCTCACGGCGCCGACCATCACGGATCCCGACGGCGACCCCGTCAAGTACCGGTTCCAGATCGCCTCCGGCGCGGACGGCACGACCGGAGCGGTCGCGACGTCCGGCTGGCAGGCGGGCACCACGTGGACGGTCCCGGCGAACTCGCTGCAGGACGGCGGCCGCTACACCTGGTCGGTGCGCGCGTCCGACGGGTACGACGAGCCGCCGGTGACGTGGACGGACAAGATCCGGGTCGACCGCCGCGTCGGCGACGCCGGGCCCGCGCCCACGGACACCGCGGGTCCCGTCAGCGTCAACCTCGCGAACGGCAACGTCGGGCTGCGCTTCGCGTCGCCGACGGTCCAGGCGCTCGGCGGCAGCATGGGGCTCGGCTTCAGCTACAACTCGCTCCAGGCGGGCAGCGGCGGGCTCCTCGGCCGCTACTACGACGGTGCCGCGCCGCTCGGTGACGGCGACGCGTGCCACGCGGACGCCGGCACGCTCGCGACGACCCGCACCGATCCGTCGATCTCCTTCGACTGGGGCGACGGCTCGCCCGCCCCGGGAGTCGACGCCGACAACTTCTCCGCCAAGTGGACGGGCTTCCTCCACGTGCCCACCACGGGCACCTACACGTTCGGCATGACCCGGGACGACGGCGGCTGCGTGCGCGTCGGGGGATCCACCGTGTACTCCGGGTGGCGCGACGACCACGTCGCGCAGGACACCACGGGGTCCACGCCGACCGCCCTCACGCAGGGCACACCCTTTCCGCTCGAGGTCGACTACTTCGAGCACGCGGGTGAGGCCGGCGTCTCGTTGTGGGTCACGGATCCGACGGGCGCCCAGTACGTGGTCCCCGCCGACTGGTTCACCCGCACCGTCGACACGCTCCCCGCGGGATGGTCGTCGACCACCGCGCTCGAGGGCGACGCCGGCGACTGGTCGCGCGCCCAGGTCACGGACTCCGCCGTGATCCTCACCGACGCCTCCGGCACCGCGCACACCTACACGCGCACCGCGGGCGACGGATCCGGCACCGGCTACACCGCGCCGACGGGGGAGCACGACCGCGTCTCGCTCGACCAGTCGCGGCAGGTCGTCGTCACCGGCGACGACGGCACGATCACCACGTTCGACCCGTCGGGACGGGTGCAGGGCGTCACGGGACCCGGTGACGCCCTCAAGCGGGCGACGCCCCTGTCGACGCGTCGGCCCGGCACGGGCCTCGTCGACCGCGTCTCGGATCCGCTCTCCGCGCTCGGCACGTCGCCCGAGACGTACGGCCGCGAGGTCCGCTTCGCGTACGCCGGCGACACCGCCGCGTCCGTGGGCCTCGACGCGAAGGACACGGACTCCACGGGGTCGGCATGCCCGGTCGCCGCCGGGTTCTCCGCGCCGCCCGCGGACATGCTCTGCCGCATCGTCTACCCGGGACACATGGCGGGAGCGACGGACACCACGCGCCTCTCCTACGACGCGCACGGCAACCTCGTGCGCATCACCGATCCGGGCGACGAGATCACCGACCTCGCCTACGACGGCGGCCGCCTGACCACCATCCGCGACGCGCTCGCGGACGACTGGCTCGCGGCGGACGCGCGGCGCACGGCCGACGCGAACGTCGCCACCACCATCGCCTACGACGCCTCCGGTCGCGCGACGACGGTCACGCTCCCCGCGCCCGACGGCGTCACGGCGGCGAAGCGGCCCACGAAGTCGTACGTCTACGGATCCGGCACGACCTCCGTCGACGTGCCGGCGCTCGGCCTGCCCGCGGGCACGCACGCCTCGACCGTGACCTACGACGACGCCTGGCGGCAGACGAGCATCACCGGTCCGTCGGGTCTCACCGCCTCCTCCGAGTGGAACCAGAACGACCTGCCCCTCGCGTCCGTCGACGCGCAGGGTCGGAAGTCCACCACCCTCTACGACGCGCAGGACCGGCCGACGGACTCCTACGGTCCGGCGCCCGCGTCGTGCTTCGGCTCCGACCGCGTCCCCACGGCGGCCTGCGCCGCGACCACGGCGCACTCGTCGACCGGCTACGACGGCGGGCTGCACGGCCTCGACGCCGTCTGGTACGACAACGGCAGCTTGACGGGCGCGCCGCGTGCGTACGGCCTGGGCATCGGCAACGCCGACGGCAGCGTCGACCAGGACTGGGGGAACGGCAGCCCGCCCGCGGCCGGCGACGGCTTCCCGTCCGACGGCTTCTCGCTGCGGCTCACGGGTCTCGTCACGGCTCCGCAGGACGGCGACTACACCTTCGCCACCAAGGCGGACGACGGCACGCAGCTCTTCGTCGACGACATCCCGCTGATCGACGCGTGGGGCGCGAACCCCGGCAACGAGATCCGGGCGAACCACGCCGTGCACCTCGCAGCCGGCCAGACCGCGCGCATCCGGCTGCAGTACAACGAGGGCCAGGTGTCCGCGTCGCTGAAGCTGGAGTGGCAGATCGGCAGCGGAGCCATGGTCGTGGTGCCGGGCAGCGCGCTCACGCCCGACTACGGGCTGCAGACGAGCGTGACGGCCGCCGACCAGGCGCCGACGGGGGTGGCGGGCATCAGCGCGTCGCAGATCTCGTCGGCCTCGTCGGTGACGCAGTACGACGAGCCGTGGCTGGGCATCGCGACCGCGTCGGTGGTGGATCCGAAGGGCCTGGCGCTCACGCACTCGATGACCCACGAAGCGCGCGGCTCCGGATACCTCCGGCGCCTCACCCGCACGCTGCCCGCGCAAGCCAACGTGGCCACCACGAGCGCGTACTACGGCCCGACGGAGACCATCGCCTCCGCGTGGGGCGCCAGCGGCAAGATCTGCGGCGTCGACGCGGCCACGCCGCAGTACGGGGCGACGAAGGCCACGACGGGAGCGAAGCCGGCCACCGGCGACGCCATCGTCACCTCGTTCGTCTACGACGTCATGGGGCGCGCGGTCGGATCGAAGCGCTCCGGCGACGCCGACTGGTCGTGCACGACCTACGACGCCCGCGGTCGCGCCACCTCGAGCACCACGGCCGCCTTCGGCTCCGTCGCGGCGCGCACGGAGAAGACCGACTACGCGGTCGGCGGGGATCCTCTCACCGGGGCGGTCTCGGACGGCGCCGTCACCGGGTCCACCAGCGGCGGCACGGTCACCACGACGGCGAACCTCCTCGGGCAGGCGGTCACATACACCGACGTCTGGGGCACGGTCACGACCATGTCCTATGACGTGGCCGGCCGGGTCGCCTCGACGGTCGCGACGCCGCCCTCCGGCGCGGCGCACACCACCTCCTACGAGTACGACATCGACTCCCGGGTCGACGTGATGCGCGTGGACGGCAAGGTCGTCGCCGATCCGACGTACGCGAAGGGCGAGCTCACGGGGATCACCTATCCCAGCGGTGCGACCGGCGCGGGCAACGGCTCGTCGCTCTCCGAGATCACGCGGAACGGCGCAGGCGCGGTGACCGGGATCGGCTGGTCGTTCCCCGGCAAGCAGACCGCAGTCACCGATCGGGTCGTCCGCTCGCAGGCGGGCGACGTGCTGCAGGACACCACGGGCGACGGGAGCACGAGCAACGTCTCGACGTACTCGTACGACGCGGCCGGCCGCCTCGTCACCGCGGTGATCCCGCACCACCGCCTGACCTACGGGTTCGACGCGCTCGCCGGATCCGCCGCCTGCACCCAGGCCGGCGCGGTCGCCGCCGCTGGGCGGAACGGCAACCGCACCTCCTCGTCGGACGTGCTCGACGGCGGGACCCCGACCACGGTCGCGTCCTGCTACGACGGAGCGGACCGCCTCATCGGGACCACGGTGGCGAACGCCCCCGCGGACGCCTCGCCGGTGAACCGCTCGCTGACCGCGGCCCAGCTCGCCTACGACGCGCACGGCAACACCGTGCAGCTCGCGGACGAGACCCTGTCGTACGACGGCGGGGACCGGCACACGGGCACGAAGCTCGCCGACGGCTCGTCGGTGACGTACCTGCGCGATGCGACGGATCGCATCGTGCAGCGGACGGAGACGACCGCGGCGGGCGTCAAGACGGTCACGCGGTACGGCTTCACGGGGAGCGGCGATGCGCCGGACTTCGTGCTGGACGTGTCGAGCGCGGCGACGGAGTGGGATCTGCCGCTGCCGGGTGGCGTGACCGCGGAGTTCCGGACCGGGTCGGCCGTGTGGTCGTACCCGAGCATCCACGGCGACATCCTCGTCACGGCGGATCAGGCCGGGGCACGTGCTCCGGGCCTCGCGGTCTACGACCCGTTCGGCCAGGTCGAGGATCCGAAGACGGGCGCGTTGGGCACGGTGTCGGCGAACCAGTCGGGTCCGGACACGCAGCAGGGCAACGCGGACTACGGGTGGCTGGGTCAGCACCAGAAGCTCTCGGAGCACCTGGGCGGCATCGCGACCATCGAGATGGGTGCGCGGCAGTACGTCGCGGCGCTGGGGCGGTTCCTGCAGGTGGATCCGGTCGAGGGCGGGACGGATGACGACTACGCGTATGCGAACGACCCGATCAACGGTGCGGACATTACGGGTAACTTCTTTGAGGCGATCCTCGGCGGCTTGGCCATAGCCTTCCCTGAGATTAGCTTGCCTGTCATAGGGGTCGGTGCGCTCGTCGCGGGTGTAATCCTGTTCTGGCCTCAGATCTCGCAAGGCATCCGGACGGCAGCAGGAGCCATCTCCAACGCCGCCCAATGGGTAGGGCGACAGACGACGACCGCCACGGCTGCCGCCGCTGCTTCAGGCGCAATCCTCTTTGCCCAGATGAAAAGCCGGTACGCTAAAACCAAGCGTGCGGCAAAGGCATTGGCACTGCAAATGGTCAGGCGCATCAATAGCGGCAAAGGGCCATACTGCGCGGAGTATAGAAAGCTGTGTGGTGACGGGGATCATTATCATGTAGAGGTGTTCAGGCGCGGTGTTCACCATGCAACGTGGCACATACGATGGAGGCGATGATGTGGCTTGAGGCAAATGGGGAGTTGGCGTCGGAGGTGTTCTCCAATCCCATGAAGCTCCTTTCACGTAGAACGGTGCGGGAAGGATATGCTGCGCCGCGAGAAGACTGTCTAGAGTTCCTGCAAAGTGCTATGGAGGTTGAGGGTGTGAAGTCGAAGGAGGCCGAGGAGCTATTGAGGCGGGGTGTGGTGAAGGGGCATCCCGGGCAATCAATGCCGACGGCCTATCTGCATGATTTTGGGCGACTAGGATCCTGGCGGGAGGCCAAAGACTTCATGCGGGGCTGGTGCGATACTGTGCCTATCGAATGGCAATGGGATGCATCGCTGATTGTATGTGACATTGGCGCCCGACTGTACTCGGCAAAATTCAGAAGAAGATACGCGCGCATAGTGGGCACTTTCGTGCAATAGCTGCACGGGCAATGGCTCGCGCGGCTGCGGTCCGGGCGTCTCCTTCTCCGATCGGCTCGCGGCAGCGAATCGGCTCGAGTTGCCATATACCCTGTCTGAGTCAGGTATGACGTTGTGATCTGATCTTGATGCAAGGTGTTTATAAACAGTGACAATGATTACCTTTCCACATGCGGATTGTCACCGTGGCGCGTAAGGCCTATCGGCACCCTGCGCGCCGTGTGGTCGTACCCGAGCATCCACGGCGACATCCTCGTCACGGCGGATCAGGCCGGGGCACGTGCTCCGGGCCTCGCGGTCTACGACCCGTTCGGCCAGGTCGAGGATCCGAAGACGTGTGCGTTGGGCACGGTGTCGGCGAACCAGTCGGGTCCGGACACGCAGCAGGGCAACGCGGACTACGGGTGGCTGGGTCAGCACCAGAAGCTCTCGGAGCACCTGGGCGGCATCGCGACCATCGAGATGGGTGCGCGGCAGTACGTCGCGGCGCTGGGGCGGTTCCTGCAGGTGGATCCGGTCGAGGGCGGGACGGATGACGACTACGCGTATGCGAACGACCCGATCAACGCGTTCGACCTGACGGGATCCATTGCCGCAGCTTTGGTGCCCCTGCTCGCTTTCGGGCTCGCGGACATTTGGAATCCTGCGGGATGGGGTGTCTTGCTCGGTATAGGGATCGGGGTCCTGGTCGGCTGGGGGATCTCGCAGCTCGTGGCGAACCCCGAGGTGATAACTCACCTCTTCGCGAAGCCGAAGCCGAAGCCTCCTGCATCCAACGTGCCGCCCCGGCATTCGCACGAGAGTGCCCCCTCGCGAGCGGCGGCAGAAGCACGAGCCAGGGCTCTGGCGGGCAAGAAGAACAATGACAAAGGTCCTTTGTGTAGAATATTCCGAAACATGTGCAAACGAGGTGATCACTATCACGTCGACGTCACGACTAGGGCGGGGCGGCCAGTGGGCACACATCATGTTTATTTTCCGCGCAATTACAACGGGCAGCGATGACTCGTCATTCGATTCACTGTCGTGATACTGCCCAAAATGGTATTGGCTGGCGGGGAATTCGCATCATGGGGCCATATCCAATGAGGAGCGACGATCATGCTGTCCCGTGTCTGACCTCGACTAGCGGGCGCGCTCGTATTCACAGGTGCGTCGAAGTGACCAGCATATTTTGCATGAAGGCGCCGTGTCCGAAATAAGGGAAGGGAATTGAGATGTGGGTAGATGACGAGGGGCAGTTTCACACCATCCACGTGTGGGGGGTGATGGAGCTGCTCTCGGATTCACTGTCATCAGAGCTCGCATCGGCGCCGGCGAAGGCCTTCGGCGCATTGAGGCGTGACGTCCAGCACGTCAGTGGGAACGTGGTCGACGCGCTGCTCGAAGTCGATCAGTGGGGGGACCAAGGGGAATATGTCGAGCGGGCTCTACCGGAGTCCTTCGTCGATTCCATCCGAGAGCCATCTACGATGGAGGAGTTACGACAGGAACTCGTCACGCTTCCCTGGGCGGTTCCACTCCAATGGCGCATGGACGCATCAATGCTGGGAGTCGACATCGTGGCGCTGGCTTCGGCACGGCGAGCCACGATCAAGTCGCGAATGATGAGGGGGCTGGGGATCAGGCAAACACTGCAGCCCCGGGCATAGGCACCGCGCTGCACCCTAGAATCCTGCGAAGACATAGTGTCGCTGTCCGGGTTTCGCGCCTCTGAATATGTTTGCTTCATCGCATCCACGGCGACATCCTCGTGACGGCGGATCAGGCCGGGGCTCGTGCTCCGAGCCGTGCGGCCTACGACCCGTTCGGTCAGGTCGAGGATCCGAAGACGGGTGCGCTGATGCTCACCGGGCTGATCAACCGCCTCTCCCGAGGGACCGCGCAGAGGTGCTCGACCCGAGGGAAGTGTGTGTCTACGTATTCCTTCGCGGATCCGATCTGTCCCTTCGCGATCTGCTGATGTCAGCGGATGCCCGCATCTGCAACGAGGAGCTGAGGGCCGGTTTGGTCGAGGATTTCCTGGAGTATCTGCATGAGTCGTGATCGACGCGTCGCCACGCATCAGCCCTCGCCGGATGGGAGGAACGCGCTTGTGGGTCGCTGATGGCGGGCTGTTCCACGTCGAGTACCTGTGGGGCGCCCGCGACCTGCTCTCGGACGAGGCATCGCGCGCGCTGCACCGGGTGCCGGGTGCCGCCTGCCGCGCCCTCATGCGGGACGTGATGGACACGTTCTCCGACGTGAGCGATCGACTGCACGAGGTGGCGGCGTGGGGCGAACAGTCGTCCTTCGTCGAGGAGCCCATCCCGGTGGAGCTCCTGGCGCCGATCTCGCGCGCGACGACCTTCATCGAGGTGAGCCACGAGCTGATCCACCTGCCGCACGACATCGACCCGCAGTGGCGGCTCGACGCGGCGGGCGCCTGCTGGGACATCGTCAGCACCGTGAGCCGGGAGCGGCGCGGCGTCGGCTCTCGGGTGCGTCGGCTCGGTGGCCGCGTCACCTCGCGTGAGCGCGGTTCCCTGCTCAGGCTCGGGCGCAGGCGGCTGTCATGATGCGCCTCTGCCGCCGCCGCCCTCGCATCCACGTCGAAGTGGCGCCGTACGCCCCCCGCTCCTTCCTGCGCAACACCGCGGTCCCGCCCTACGAGGACTGGCTGCCGGCCGGGATCGCGGGGCGCATCCGGCTGCCCGGATACCCGCATCCGTTCGTGATCGCGCGGCGCATGTACGGAGACGACGAGCTCGGTCCCGACGCCTACCGTCTGATGCTCCCCGAGCACGAGCTCCGGTATGGCGACGGCGAGGACGAGTGGATGGTGTCGATGCCCGAGTCGTCGGTCCTGCCGGGCCCGGAGGGCAGTCTTATCGACGTCGTGACGACCGCGCTCGACGTCCGGAGGGACGCGTCCCCCGAGGCGTGGGAGGAGGCGAGGGCGTGGTTCGTCCGCCAGTCCGACCGGTCGTGGGAGCGCCTGACGCGATGGCAGCGCCTGTCCTTCGGCTCGATCTCCGGTCGGCGGGGGAAGGGGTCCTTGGCGTTCTTCGACGTGGGGCCCTTCGAGGAGCCCTTCGCCTGAGGCCGCAGCGTTCGAGGGGCGCGGGCGGCACGACGCACCGGCCCCCGTCCTCCGGCACCCCGCCGATCCGCCATGCTGGTCCCTGCGCGTGATGCGGCACGACCGCCCGCGCGGATCCCGTCCCCCCACCCCGGAGACCGCCATGACCGCTTCCGCATCCGAGCCCCTTCCCGCGCCGCCCGTCGTCGCTCCCGGCGAGCCGACCACCGCCGGCATCCCGCACTCCGTGGCGGAGGACGTGCTCGGGATCCTCACCGGCACCTTCGTCGCGTCGTTCGGGCTCTTCCTGCTACGGGACAGCGGCGCGGTCACGGGCGGCACCGCCGGGCTCGCGCTGCTGCTGAGCTACACGGGCGTGCTGCCGTTCGGCGTGCTGTTCTTCGTGGTCAACGCGCCGTTCTTCGCGCTCGCCGTGTGGAAGAAGGGGTGGCGGTTCACGATCCGCACGGCCGTGTCGGTCGCGCTCGTCTCGCTGTTCTCGACGCTCCACCCGGCGATGGTCACGAGCCTCGACCTGCAGCCCGTCTACGGCGTGCTCGCGGGGAACCTGCTCGTGGGCATCGGCCTGCTCGTGGTGTTCCGCCACGGATCCAGCCTCGGCGGCTTCAACATCGTCGCGCTCATCGCGCAGGAGCGGTTCGGCTTCCGGGCCGGGTACGCGCAGATGATCCTCGACGTGATCGTGATCCTGCTCGGCCTCACGGTCGTGTCCGTCGGCGGCGTCGTGATGTCGGCGCTCGGCGCGGTGCTTCTCAACCTGGTGCTCGCGCTCAACCACCGGCCGGGGCGCTACACCGGGATCTGATCCGGGTCGGGCCGCGATCCGCGGCGGTCAGCCCGCGGCGGTCAGCGCCGCGCGGTCGCGCCGTCGGGCGAGGGAGCCGCGGCAGGGGCCCGGCTCGGCCCCCCGTCGACGGCGTCGACCGGCTGCCGCAGGAACCCGCGGCGGCGCAGCCCGACCTCGAGCGGGAGGGTCGCGAGCGGCGGGATCGCCGCGACGCCCGCGAGGAGCGCCGGCTTCCACCCCCAGCGGAGGCGGATCGCGGCGACGGCCGTGACGATCACGTAGAGCACGAACGCGGCGCCGTGCAGGCGGCCGAAGACGTAGACGCCGAGCTCGGTCGTCTCCGTCACGTACTTGAGGAACATGCCCACCAGGAGGCCGGTCCAGGTGACCGCCTCCACCACCGCGACGACGGCGAAGAGGCGGCCGAGGCGGGACGGACGGTCGGAGCGGTGGCGCGTGCCGCGGACGAGCGCCGCGAGCCCGGCGGCCGGCGCTGAGCTGGCAGCGGCGGGGGAGGTAGGCGACCCCGCGGGGCGGACCCCCGTCTCGGCGGGCGGGGCGGCGTCGGGGTGCGGGGCGTTCGTCATGGGGCCTTCCGGGGCAGGGGGATCCACGGGGATCCGACGGGCGGGGCAGGTCGCCGCCCACGCTACGCGGCGCCGTCGGGCGGGAGCTGTGGGCGGGAGCTGTGGCCGGGACCTCGGCGCGGGTGCCGGCGACCGCGCATGGGGTACATCTCCCGTGCACGTGGCATGTGCATCGCCTGGGAGCCGGGCGTGCGCGGGGTCCTCACCGGACACGTGTCACGCATCACCGTCGCGATGTGCAAGCATTTCCACATGAGGTGGAATTCACCTCGACGATCTGGGGGGATCAATTGGGGGAGCACCACTCTGCCGTCCGCCGTGCCTCGACACGGGGGATGCGCACCGCAGCCGCACGCGCACGTCTCATCGCCGCCATCACGGGGCTCAGCCTCGGCGTGACGCTGCTCGTCGCCGTCGAGCCGTCCGCGGCTCCGGCCGAGGCCGCGACGTCGGGCACCGCCGCGTCGTCGGCGCGCGTGATCGCCCCCGCCAGCAGCGTGGTCCCTCCGGCCGCCGCCGACGGCACGCCGACCGCCGCGTCGATGATGCGCCTGCTGCAGGCCACCGCGGCCGCGACGCCGTTCACCGCGACGCCCGCGCCCGTGATCACCGGGACGGCGGTCATCGGGCAGCGCCTGGTCGCCACCACCGCGCGCTGGACCCCCGCGGCGACGAGCAGCACGTACGCGTGGCTCGTCGACGGCGTCCCCGTGAGCGGGCAGACGAGCACCGCGTACACGGTGCGCGCCGCCGACGCCGGATCCGTCATCACCGTCGCCGTCACGGGCAGCCGCTCCGGCTACGACACCAGCACGCAGACCAGCGCCCCGACCGCGACCGTCCCGACGCCCGTCGTCACGCCGTTCACCGCGGCCCCGACGCCCACGATCGGCGGATCCCCGCAGGTGGGCTTCACGCTCACCGCGCGCGCCGGCACCTGGACCCCGTGGCCGACCTTCTCCTACTCCTGGACCCGCGACGGCGTGCTGATCGGCGGCCAGAACGGCGTCACGTACCGCGTCACCGAGGCGGACCGCGGCACGGCGCTCGCTGTGACGGTCACCGGCACGAAGACCGGGTACTCGACGACGCCCCGGACGAGCGACGCGGTGACCGTGCCGGGCGCGCCGGTGACCCCGACGCCCAGCCCCACGGCTTCCCCGCCGGCGACGCCGACGGTCGCGCCGACGACGGCACCCACGCCGACCCCCACAGCCGCCCCGACGACGGCTCCCTCGCCGACGCCCACGGTCGCGCCGACGCCGACGCCGACGGTCGCGCCGACGCAGGCTCCCACGCCGACGCCCACCCCCACGGTCGCCCCGACGCAGGCACCCACCCCGACCCCGACGGTCGCCCCCACGACCGCGCCCACCCCCGAGCCGACGACGCCCGCTCCCGCGTCCTTCACCGCCGCCGCGACGCCCACCATCGCGGGCACCGCGCGCGTCGGCTTCACGCTGTCCGCGCGCGCCGGGGTGTGGACCCCGTGGCCCACGTTCTCCTACGCGTGGCTGCGCGACGGGGTCGCGATCGCCGGGCAGACCGGCGTGACCTACCGCGTGCAGGCCGGGGACGCGGGATCCCGCATCAGCGTCACCGTCACCGGCACGAAGACCGGCTACACCACGCAGTCCCTGACGAGCGCGGAGCTCCAGGTGCCGGGCGCCAGCACGCCGACGCCCACGGCGACGCCGGGCACGCCCGCGCCGACCCCCACGCCCACGGCGACGCCGGGCACGCCGGAGCCGACCCCGGCTCCCACCGCGACGCCCGGCACGCCGGAGCCGACCCCGACGACGCCCGTCCCGACCCCGGATCCCACGGCCCCGCCCCAGGACGCGCCGTTCTCGGCCGCCGCCACCCCGACCATCGCCGGGACCGCCCGCGTCGGCTTCACGCTGTCCGCGCGCGCTGGCGTCTGGACCCCCTGGCCGACCTTCACCTACCAGTGGACCCGCGACGGCGTCGCGATCGACGGCCAGACCGCGGTCACCTACCGCGTGCAGGAGGGCGACCAGGGCGCCACGATCGCCGTGGTCGTCACCGGCACGAAGACCGGCTACGTCACGCAGTCGCTCGCGAGCGGCGGGCTCCTCGTGCCGCTGCCCGAGCCGACGCCGGAGCCCACCGCGCCCACGCCCGACCCGACGCCCGCGCCCGACATCGCGTTCGCGGCGGTGGGCACCCCGTCCATCACGGGCCTCGGTCGCGTGGACTACACGCTGAACGCCAAGTCCGGCACCTGGTCGCCGTGGCCGTCCTTCTCCTACGCGTGGCTGCGCGACGGCGTCGTGATCCCGGACCAGACCGGCCCGAGCTACCGCGTGGTCGCGGGCGACGTCGGCACGGGCATCTCCGTCGCCGTCACCGGCACGAAGACGGGCTACGTCACGCAGACCGCGACGAGCGAGCCCGTCGCCGTGGTCGCCACGCCCGTCACCCCGCCGCCGCCCGCGCCGTCCGTCCCGTTCGAGGCGACGACGGCGCCCGTGATCCAGGGATCGCCCATCGCCGGCAGCCCCCTGCGGGTGGAGACGCCCGCGTGGACGCCGGAGGCCACCGCCTACTCCTACGCGTGGGCCCGGGACGGCGTCACGGTGCTCGGCGCGACCGACGCGATCTACACCGTGCGCCGCGCGGACGCCGGGTCGCGGATCACCGTGACCGTCACCGGGACGCGCTCCGGCTACAAGGCGACGAGCCGCGCGAGCGACCCGACCGCCGTCGTGGTCGACGCCCTCGACGTCCCGCCCGCCGAGCCCGCGCCGTCGCCCGACGACCAGCCGTTCACGGACGCGCCGAGCCCGACCATCACGGGCGACGCGACCGTCGGATCCACCCTCACGGCGGAGACCTCAGCCTGGACCCCCGAGGCCACCGCGTTCACCTACGTCTGGCAGCGCAACGGCGTCGTGGTGCCCGGCCGCACCGCGTCGACCTACGTGCCGGCGCCGCGCGACGCCGGGTCGCAGATCACCGTGACCGTCACCGGACGGGCCGACGGCTACGCGCCGACGTCCCGCACCTCCGTCCCGCGCCAGATCGCCTCGACCGGGGAGGGCTACGACGTCGTCGTGATCCTCGGCCAGTCGAACGCGCAGGGCGTCGGCACCGGGTGGGATCCGTCCATCGACGTCAGCGTGCCGGGTCTCGACCAGCTCGCGGGCAGCGGCGCCAAGGCCGGGCAGATCATTCCCGCCAAGGACTCGCTGAGCCACGTGACCACCTGGACGACCTCCGGCGGGGTGCAGGCCGTCGGCCCCGGGATGGAGCTCGGCCGGCACATGCTCGCCGACGCGCGACCGGGCCGGAAGGTGCTGCTCGTCCCCGCGGCGATGGCGTCCACGTCGCTGACGGGCGACGGCACGTACGCCTGGAACCCCGCGGACACCCGGTCGCGCATCAACCTGTTCACGCGCGCGCTCGGGCAGATCGACGCCGCGCTCGCGCAGGATCCCGACAACCGCCTCGTCGCGGTCGTCTGGGCCCAGGGCGAGTCCGACGCGACCCGGACGAACGCGGCCGGCTACCAGTCGATGCTGCTCGACCTCGTCGACCGGCTGAACACGCGCTACGGCACGGTGCCGTTCCTCATCGGCGGCATGGTGCCCGAGTGGCTGAACGTGTCGTCGCTCCGCCAGGCCATCGACACGGCGCAGCAGGGCATGCCCGCGCTGCGGGCCAACGTGTCGTACATCCCGGGAGCCGCGGGGTACAGCAGGGCCGAGGACTCGATCCACTACACGGCCGCCGGCGCGCGGGCCATGGGCGACAAGTACTTCGCCGCCTACCAGCGGGCGACGGGAGCGGTGCAGCTGTCGAGGTAGACGCGGCGCGGCCGGGCGCGATGCCCGGTCGCGCGGATGGCAGGATCGAGGGCACGGGCACGGGCGCCGATGCGCGACCGACGTCCCGACACCCGACCGGAGGATCCATGGCCGAGCGCATCCCGCACGTCGTCTTCGTCTGCGCCCGCAACGGCGGCAAGTCCCAGCTCGCGGCGGCCCTGATGCGCCACGCGGCGGGTGACGCGGTCGCCGTCACGTCGGCGGGGACGGATCCCGGCGCCTCGCTCAACGCGCTCGCCGTCACGTCGCTGGCGGAGCTCGGCATCGACGTGGCGGACGAGCGCCCGAAGCCGCTGACGGACGACATGGTCCGCCAGGCCGACCTCGTGGTCGTGCTCGGCGCCGAGGCGCACGTGGACGGCGACCAGGACGTGGCGATCGAGACGTGGATCACGGACGAGCCGTCCGAGCGCGGCATCGACGGCATGGAGCGGATGCGGCTGGTGCGCGACGACATCCGGGCGCGCGTCGAGGAGCTGCGTGGCCGCCTCGGCGGCGTCGCCGGCGACCCGGCTGCGCGCTAGGCGTCGACGGAGGCCCGTCGCTCGACGCGGCGGGCGATGAGCGCGTCCACGTGCCGCTCCAGCACGCCGAGCGCGCGGGCGCTGCGGGCCGGATCGGGCTCGTCCACCAGCAGCTGCAGCGCGAGGCCCGCGAGCAGCGCCTGCAGGTGGTCGGCCTCGGCGTCGGGATCCGCGTCGGGGCGCAGCAGGCCCGCCGCGCGCAGCTGCGCGAGCTGCTCGAGGCACGTCTCCCGCGCGGCCGCGTGGGCGGCCGCGCGCACCTCGCGCAGCCGCGGGTGCGAGGCCGCATCCGCGAGGAGCGCCGCGGTGACCTCGGCCTCGGCCCGCCGCGCGTCGTCCAGCGGCAGGTGCTCCGCGAGGATCCGCACGGCCCGGCGCCGCGCGTCCGGGTCGGCACGCCGCGCCCGGATGCGCGCGTCGATCCGCCGGGCGACCAACCCGGTCGCGTGGGCCACGAGGTCGATGCGGCTGGGGAAGCTGTGGCGCAGGGATCCGGTGGAGAGGCACGCCTCGGCGGCGACCGTGCGCACCGAGACGCCGCTCGCGCCCTCGCGCCGGATGACGCGCCAGACCGCCTCGGCGAGCTCGTCCTCGCGACGCGCGTGGTCGATCAGGCGGGGCATGGCGTCACGGTAGCACCGGGATCCGGCGCCGCCCCGGACGTGCCGGCGAACGCCTCCCGAACGGTAACGTCGATCGGATGAGCGCCTTCTCGCCGCCCTGCGGCCCCGTCGTCGGCTGGCGGGACGGCGATGTCGTCCGCGCGACCGGCATCCCGTACGCCACGGCCGACCGCTTCTCGCCGCCGGCCCCGCACCCCGACTGGACCGTGCCGCGGGACGCGACCGCCTGGGCGCCCGCGTGCCCGCAGCCGCCGATGGAGGAGCTCGACGCGGTCCTCGGGAGCTTCTCCGGCCTCGCCGTGGACGAGGACTGCCTGCGCGTCTCCGTGACGATGCCGCACGACGTGACCTGCGACGACGCGCTGCCCGTGATGGTCTGGATCCACGGCGGCTCGTACGTCTCGGGCGCGGGGGACGTGCCGATCATGGATCCGGCGCCGCTCGTCGCCGAGCAGCGCGTCGTCGTCGTCACGGTCACCTACCGGCTCGGGCTCCTCGGCTACCTCGGCGACGGACGGGGACGGCCGGCGAACCTGGGCCTCCTCGACCAGCTCGAGGCGCTCCGCTGGGTGGCGCGCAACATCCGCGCGTTCGGCGGGGACCCGGACCGCGTCACCGCGTTCGGGCAGTCGGCGGGCGGCGACGCGGTCGCGCACCTCATGGCCGTGCCCGAGGCGGCGGGCCTCTTCCGCCGGGCGATCGTCCAGAGCGCGCCGCTCGGCATCTCGCGGGGGAGGCGGCGGATGAGCGCCGCCATGGCGCGCGCGTCCCGCGGGCTCACGGCCGACACGCCCGTCGCGGACGTGCTCGCCCGCCAGGGCGAGGTGCAGCGCGTGGCCGCGGCCTTCGGGCTGCCCGGCGCGATGCCGTTCGGCACCCAGTACGGGCACGCGCCGCTGCCGCGCGAGTCCGGGATCGACGCGGCGTGGGACGCCGCCGCACCCGGCGTCGAGGTGCTGATCGGCAACACGGCCGAGGAGGCGCGCCTGTTCCTGCCGGGGATACCGCGGCTCGCGCGCGTCACGCGGCTCCCGCTCGTCGGCCCGCTCATGCGCCGCGCGGCCGTCGCCGCGGTCACCGGCATCGTCTACGGCATCCCCGCCCGCCGCTTCGCCCGCCGCCACGCGCGGGCGGGAGGCACGGCGCACCGCTACGTCATCCGCTGGTCCGCGCCCGGCAGCCCGTTCGGCGCCGCGCACACCGTGGACCTGCCGCTGCTCTTCGGCGACGAGGAGGCCTGGCGCGGCGCCGGTCTCCTCGCGGGCGCCGACTGGGAGGGGCTCCAGCGCGACGCCCGCCGGGTGCGCCAGGTGTGGGGCGACTTCGCGCGCGGACGGATCCCGACGCGGCAGCTGATCCCGGGCGTGCTGGAGCTGCGGCGCGTGCGCGGTCGCTGAGGCGGCTAGCCGACGTCAGAGCAGGGCGCTGATCGTGGCGGCGACCAGATCCGGGTCCGTCAAGGGCACCATGGGCTCGGAGCGCGGCGCGAGGATCCCGTGCACGAGCCCCCACGTGAGGCCGCTCCCGCCGAGGCCCGCCTCCAGGACCACGAGGTCGTCGCCGGTCCCGGAGGCCATCGCGCGGAGGCGGCGGCCGTCCGGAGCCGTGACCGTGATGTCGCGCCCGAGGAGACCGGACGTCACGCGAGCACCGGCCACGGCTGAGGCGTGCGGTCGTCGGTCGCGAGGAGTCCCGCGAGCCAGTCGTCCTCGCGGCCGGCGCGACCCATGGCGCCGAGGCGCGCGATCCCCTCGAAGCGGAATCCGAGCGCGCGGGCGACGGCGGCGGATCCGGCGTTCCCGGCGTACGCGCGCCAGCCGATCCGGGCGAGGCCGAGGCCCGTGGACGCGTCGAACCCGTGGTCGACGACCGCCGCGGCCGCCTCGCGCATGATCCCGCGGCCGCGCGCCCCGGGTGCCAGCCAGTACCCGATCTCGGCAGCGCCGTCCGCGAGGGCGTGCAGACCCACCGTGCCCACCAGCTCGTCGCCCTCGAGCACGGCCCAGGTGAGGCGCTCGCCCGAGGCCCAGCCGTCGGGGCAGAACCCGGAGACGTAGGAGAGCGCGTCCGCGCGCGCGTACGGCACGGGGACGGGCACGTAGCCCTGGATCGCCGGGTCCTGGCACGCGGTCGTGATGGCGTCGACGTCGTCGAGCACGGGCGGGCGGAGCGTCAGGCGCGGGGTGCGGAGGGTCACGGGGTCCATCGCGCCACGCTACCGGCAGCGCACCCGCGGTCCACGGCCGGACGCGACGACGGCCCGCCCCCTGCGGAAGGGGACGGGCCGTCGTGGCGATCAGCGGATCAGTCGCGCGGCTTCCGCCCGCGACGCTCCGGGGCCGCGCCGCGCTCGGCGGCACGGGGGCCGCCGCGGTCGGGCCGGATGTCGATCGGCCGGCCGTTGATGACCGTGCTCGCGAGCTTGTCGAGCTTGTCCTGCGGCAGGCCCGCCGGCAGCTCGACCAGCGAGAAGTCCGGGCGGATGTCGATGTGGCCGAAGTCCTCGCGGCTGAAGCCGCCCTCGTTGGCGAGCGCGCCCACGATCTGGCGGGGCTCCACGCGGTGGCGTCGGCCGACGTCGATGCGGTACGTCGCCATGTTGCCGCTGCCGCGCGCGGGACGGGCGCGACGCTCGCCGCGGTCGTCACCGTCGCGGGAGGGGCGGTCGTCGCGGCGCTCGCGCTCGACGCGCGGCGGACGGAGGTCGTCGGCCGAGAGGAGGAGCGGGGTGTCGCCCTGCGCCACGATGGCGAGCGCGGCGGCCACGTCGGACTCGACGACATCGTGGTGGTTGACGTAGTGGCCCACGATGTCGCGGAACGCGTCCAGGCGCTCGCGGTCGGCGAGGGCCGCGGTGATCGCGTCGTCGAAGCGGGAGAGGCGCGTGACGTTCACGTCCTCCGCGCTCGGCATGCGCATCTCGGTGAGCGGCTGGCGCGTGGCCCGCTCGATCGCGGTGAGGAGGCGGCGCTCGCGGGGCGTGACGAAGCTGATCGCCGCGCCGCTGCGTCCCGCGCGACCGGTGCGGCCGATGCGGTGCACGTACGACTCGGTGTCGATGGGGATGTCGTAGTTGACGACGTGGCTGATCCGGTCGACGTCGAGGCCGCGGGCCGCCACGTCGGTGGCGACGAGGATGTCGAGCTTGCCCGACTTCAGCTGCTCGACCGTGCGCTCGCGCTGCGCCTGCGCGACGTCGCCCGAGATGGCCGCCGCCGCGTAACCGCGGGCCCGCAGCTTCTCGGCGAGCGTCTCCGTCTCGTTCTTCGTGCGGACGAACACGATCATGCCCTCGAAGTTCTCGGTCTCGAGGATGCGCGTGAGGGCGTCGACCTTCTGCGGGTACGACACCATCAGGTAGCGCTGCGTGGTGTTCGCCGAGGTCGTGGTCTTGTTCTTGACCGTGATCTCCTCGGGATCCTGCAGGTACTTGCCCGAGATGCGGCGGATCTGCGCGGGCATCGTGGCCGAGAACAGCGCGATCTGCTTCGACTTCGGGGTGTCCGCGAGGATCGTCTCCACGTCCTCCGCGAAGCCCATCTTGAGCATCTCGTCGGCCTCGTCGAGCACGAGGAACTTCAGCTGCGAGAGGTCGAGGGTGCCCTTGTCGAGGTGGTCCATGATCCGGCCCGGGGTGCCGACGACCACGTGCACGCCGCGGCGGAGCGCCGACAGCTGCACGCCGTAGCCCTGGCCGCCGTAGACGGGGAGCACGTGGACGCCGCGCATGCCGGACGCGTAGCGCTCGAACGCCTCGCACACCTGGAGCGCGAGCTCGCGCGTGGGCGCGAGCACGAGGGCCTGCGGGGTCTTCTGCGAGACGTCGAGGTTGGAGAGGATCGGCAGCGCGAACGCGGCCGTCTTGCCCGTGCCGGTCTGGGCGACGCCGAGGACGTCGCGGCCGGAGAGGAGGGAGGGGATCGTGGCCGCCTGGATCGCGGAGGGCGTCTCGTAGCCCACGTCCTTGAGTGCCTTCAGCACCTGGTCGGAGAGACCGAGGTCGCTGAAGGTCGTGCGGGGGGCGGCGTCCGCGTCGGGGGTGGATGCGGTGTCGTCAGTGCTCATGCCTCAACGGTAGGGGGTCGGGGACGCCCCGGGCCCCACGGCGGGCGGATCGGCGGACAGGCGGGGTCACCGCGGCCGGCGCCCGACGTACGCCGTGCGGGATCCGCGCAGCCGCAGGTCGGGGATCCGCGCCAGAGCGTGCGGGCCGTCGTCGTCGAGGAGCGCGTCGACGGCGGCCAGGTCGTCGGCGTCCAAGCGGTCGGCGGCGCGCTCGCGGACGCGGGCCAGCCAGGCGCGGGCATAGGGGAGCGTCGCGGCGGCGGCGATCGGATCCGCGGGGTCCGGATCGATGCGGAACGCGCGCGTCGCGACGTCGACGAGACCCGCGTCGCGCAGCCACGGCGCCCAGTCCGGATGCGACGGCCCGCCGGCGCCGCCGTGCGTGACCGCGTCGTCGAGGCGGTCGGCGAGGCCGGGCCGGCCGAGGGCGGGATCGAGCCGATCGGGCAGGAAGCGCGGCGGGCCGTCCATCTCGACGACGACGAGGATCCCGCCCGGCGCGAGGCCGTCGCGGACGCGCGCGAGGAGCCGAGCGGGGTCGGCGACCTCGTGCAGCATGAGCGACGCCCATACCACGTCGGCTGCCGGCAGCGCGGGCCAGCCCGCGTCCAGGTCGGCGCGCACGGGGCGGATCCGGTCGGCGAGCCCGTCGACGACGGCGCGCTCGGCGACCCGGTCGAGCATGGCCGCGCTCGCGTCGACGGCGTGCACCTCGGCCCGGTCGAAGCGCCGCGCGAGCGCCACCGTCCCGGTGCCGGTCCCCGCGCCGAGGTCGACGACCACGCGGCCGGCGGTGTCGCGCGCGAGGCGGCGGACCCAGGTGGTCAGCTCGAGCTGGTGGCGGTGCAGGATCCGCGCGTCGAGGTCGAGCATGCGGGCGAGCGAGGGGTCGGCGGCGGCGGGGGCGTGGTGCGGGTGCGTCATGGATCCAGGGTGGCGCACTCCTGCCCCAGGCGCATACGATCTTGCCCATGACGCAAGAGCCCGACCTCGACGCCCTCGTCCGCCAGCGCATCCGCAGCCTCCGCGAGGCCCGCGGCTGGTCGCTCGACGCGCTCGCGGCCCGCTGCTTCCTCAGCCCGTCGACGCTCAGCCGCATCGAGACCGGTCACCGGCGCATCGCGCTCGACCAGCTCGTGCCCATCGCCCGGGCCCTCGAGACGTCGCTCGACGCGCTCATGGAGTCGGGCGACGACGCCGACGTCGTCATCCGCCCGCAGGAGGACGCGCAGGCGGGGCGCACGACGTGGATCCTGTCGCGCGGCGGGGCGAGCGGCTCGGGTTCCTTCGTCGCGAAGATGCGCATGACGCCGACGCGGCCCGTCCCCGTGGACCAGCTCGGCGTCCACCCCGGCCGGGACTGGTTCACGGTGCTCTCCGGCACGGCGAGGCTCCAGCTGGGGGAGCGGACGATCCTGGTGGAGGCGGGCGACGCGGCCGAGTTCTCGACCATGGTGCCGCACGCCATCGGCGCCCACCGCGGGATCGTCGAGATCCTCACGATCCTCGACCGCGACGGGCAGCGCGCGCACCTGCGGACGACGGGGACGGCGGCCCTCGCCGGAGCCGCCGAGCCGGCTGATGCGTCGGCCGCGGCGGCGTCGGAGGCCTAGCCCTCCGGTGTCGGGACCCTAGCCCTCCGGGGTCGGGGCGTCGGTCGGGGCGGGACTCGGGTCGGGGCCGGGGTCGACCGGATCGGTGGTCGCGGGCGGATCCGTGGGCGCGGGGTCGACCGGATCGGTGGTCGCGGGCGGATCGGTGGGCGCGGGGTCCACGGGATCGGTCGTCGGCACCGGGTCGGTCGTCGGCACCGGATCCGTCGTCGGCTGGGGATCGGTCGTCGGCCCGGGGTCGCTGCCCGTTCCGCCGTCGGATCCGCCGGTGCCGCCACCGCCGGTGCCACCGCCGGTGCCGCCGCCGGTGCCACTGCCGCCTCCCGGGGTGAACGTCCCCGTCCCCGGTCGCGTGCCGGGTCGCGACGGGATGTTCGGCGCCTTCGGGACCACCGGGAGCGCGATGCGGTCCGGGGCGGGGGTGGCGAGCGTGAGGGTCACGACCGTGCCGGGCGCGACGCGCGTGCCGGGGGCGGGATCCTGGCTGGCGACGATGCCGACGTCCTGGCGGACGAATCCGCCGCCGCTGGCGCCCGCGAAGGCGATCCCGAAGCCGGACGCGGCGAGCGTGTCGCCGGCGTCGGCGCCGCTCATGCGCGTCACGTCGACCATCTCGACCAGGCCGTCGGCCGAGACGGGGAGCGGGTTGGCCGGATCCGTGGCGTTCGGCACCGGCCGGGAGTCGGAGATCTCGATGGCGTCGGCGTCCGCGACGTCGTCGCGCGCCGAGGGGAGGGCGGAGGCGACCGCGCCGCCCGCGATGAGCACGAGGGCGAGGCCGGCCGCGACGCCGCCGGCCGCGCGGGTGCGGACCCGGGGATCCAGGCGGCGCCGCTGCGGATGAGCGGGATGAGCCCCGCGACGAGGACGACGACGCCGAGCGCGATGAGGAGGCCGGGGATCCCGGCGATGAGGGCGGCGGCCACGACGAGCACCGCGGCGACCGCGAGCGCCGCCCACGGCCAGGTGCTGCGGCCGCGCAGGGCGGGCGCGGTGGCGGAGGCGGTGGTGCGCGCGACCGGGGCGGAGGCGGCGCTCGTGGCCGGCCGCGGCGGCGCGAAGCGGCCGGCCGCGGACGAGGTGCGCGGGGCGGGATCCGAGGCATCCCGGGCCGCACCGGTCGGCGGCTCCATCGGGAGTCCGGCGGGAGGGTCGGCGAGGGCGCCCGTGGGCGGTGCCATCGGATAGCCGGCGGGCGGCGCGACGGGAGCGCCCGTGGGCGGTGCCAGCGGTGCGCCGAGAGGAGCGTCCACGGACGCGTCGACGGCGGATCCCGCCGGCGGGGCGAGCGGTGCGGCCTCGGGGGCGTAGTCATCGGGCAGCGGCGACTCGCTGATCAGGCGCGGCTCGGGCGTCGACGATGCCCGGCCCGGGAACACGCGGCGGGTGGAGACGAGCGACGTCCAACGGGTGCCGTCCCAGAAGCGCTGGTTGCCCTCGCCGTCGCCGAACCAGCCGGGCTCGTCGGACGACGGGGTGACCGACGTCGGGGACGCGGGCGGCGGGGTCGACGACATGGTGCTCCTCAAGAGAGCGTTCCCCAGGTGGGGGAACTGCTCCTCCGCCCAGATTAGGCGGCGCTCGGGCCGGCCGGGAAGCCCGGACGCCGGGCCGGCCCTCCTCCCGCACCCCCAATCAGGGGCGTCGCGACGGGCGTCAGGCGGCCAGCGGGGAGCCGGCCGCCGCGGCCCCGGCGCCGGTCGCCACGAGGAGCGGCGCGAGGTCGACCTCGAGGCTGCGCGTGCCGGCGTGGCGGAAGCCGTCGTCGCTGCCCGCGAAGGCGACGCAGGCGGGATCGCCCGGGAGCGGGGCGCTGGCGACGGCCGCGACGGGTCGGACGGGGTAGGTGGTGGGGGAGACGGACACGGACATGGGATCCTCCTGATCTCAGCGCCCAGGCGGGCGGTGCACCCAGGTTCGCGGACCGCGGGCGCGCGCGCGTCCTCCTGGCGGACCCCGCCCCTCATCCCCCGGGGGGAGTCGTGCGGGTCGCCAGGCGGCACGGGTCGGGCCGCGGCGCGATCAGCCGATGCGGATCCGCGCGCGGGCCGCGTCGAGGTCGCGCGCGTCGAGCCCGTGCCCGCCCACTCGGACGTGGGAGGAGACGTCGGCGCCGCGGTCGACGGCCTCGCGCACGGTCCGCTCCACGTCGACGAGCGGCGCCATGACGTCCGCGTCGCCGTTGAGGAGCGTGATCCGGGCGTGCGCCAGGTCGGCGGCCGGCGCCCGGTCGCCGAGCGGCCAGCGCGCGGAGAAGGCGATCGTCTCCGGCAGCGCCGACGGGTGCAGCAAGGTGGTCGCCAGCGCCATGTTCGCCCCGTTCGAGAAGCCGACCGCGAGGATCGCGCGCCCGTCGAGACCGTAGGCCGATCGCGCCTCGGCGACCAGGTCGGCGAGCTCGGCCGCGCGGGCGACCACGTCGTCGACGTCGAAGACGCCCTCCGCGTGCCGGCGGAACCAACGGGCCGCGGATCCTTCGCGCACGCTGCCGCGCGGCGCGAGCACCGGCTGCCCGGGCGCCAGGAGCCGGGCGAGCTCGAGGCCCTGCCGCTCGTCGGCGCCCGTGCCATGGAGGCCGAGGATCACGGGCCCGGTGTCGGCGCCCGGCAGGAACTCGTGCGGCGTGCGGTCGAGGAGCGCGCTCACGCGGCAGCGCCGTCGGCCGGCGCGGGCTCCTCGTCGGGCAGGCGCAGCGGCGGCACCGCGGCTTCGATGTCCGCGCGGCTGGGCTCCAGCCACGGCGGGAGGCGGAGGCTGCGGCCGAGCTCGAGCAGCGGCTCGTCGATGTCGAAGCCGGGGGTGTCCGTCGCGATCTCGAACAGCACGCCGCCGGGCTCCCGGAAGTAGATGGAGGTGAAGTACTGCCGGTCGAGGATCTGCGTCACCTGGTGCCCGCGGTCCACCAGCTCGTCGCGCCACGCCTGCTGCTCGACGCGGCCCGGCACGCGGAACGCCACGTGGTGCATGGTGCCGCCGGCGGTGAGGCCCCGCTGCGCGCGCGGGTCGGCGACGAGGTCGACGATCGCGCCGGGTCCGCCGTCGCCCGCGGCGAAGCGGAAGCGGCCGTCGCGCTCGTCGACGAGCCGGAGCCCGAGGTCGTCGGCGAGTACGGACGCCGTGCCCGCGGGATCCCGCACGGTGAGCACCGAGGAGTGCTGGCCGCGGATCGCGTGCGGGGCGGGGACGTCTGCCGAGTCCCACGGCGCGCGCGGGTCGTCGACGGAGGAGGCCACGAGGTCGATCTGCAGCCCGTCGGGGTCGCGGAGCGAGAGGCGCTCCTCCTCGGATCCGGTCGACGAGATCGACGAGGCGACGCCGACGCCGCGCAGGTGCTCGGCCCACCAGCCGAGACTGCCGGCGGGCACGGAGAACGCGGTCGTCGTGGACTGGCCGGCGCCGACGCGGGCCGCGGGCACGCCCTTCCACGGGAAGAAGGTGAGGAGGGATCCGGGCCGGCCCTCGGTGTCGCCGTAGTAGAGGTGGTAGCTGCCCGGCTGATCGAAGTTGACGGTGCGCTTGACGAGCCGGAGGCCCATCGCGCGCACGTAGAAGTCGACGTTCCGCTGCGGGTCGCCGCCGATGGCGGTCACGTGGTGCAGTCCCTGGGTGCTGGCGGTCATGAGGCGCTCCTTCCGCGCGGCCCGGTCGGGCCATGTCCATGCAAACGCATGGGACGGCGGATCATTCCCGGGGGACGCGAGAGGGGAGGCGGCGGCGCCACCTCCCCTCCGTCGTGCGCACGCGTCAGTCGTCGAGGTGCGCGATGGCGTAGTCCGCCTCCTCGGCGGTGAACTTCTCCCCGTAGGCGCTGGTGAGCTGGTCGCGGATCGCGGAGGGCGACATGGCGGCCATCTCCCGGTACGTCTTCGCCTTCGCCAGGGCGTTCGCGTTCCAGTCGGCCTGCACGTTGTCCACGGCATACTGCGCGGCCTCCGGCGTGAACTGCTCGCCGTACTCGCTCGTGAGCTGGTCGTAGAGACCGGCCTTGCTCATGTCGAGGCTGTTCGCGTACGTCCCGGCCTTGATGAGCGCGGTCGCGCTCTCGGCCGGGACGGCGGGTGCGGCGGGCTCCGCGGGGGCAGTCGTCTCCTCGACGGCCGGCGCGCTCGGCGCGCTCGGCGCGCTCGTCTCCGGTGCGGCGGTCGGCAGGGCCTCGGCCTCAGCGGAGGACTCCGCGACCTCGGCCGCGCCCGTCGAGCTGCCCACGGAGCCGAGGGCGGCGGCGAACACGAGGGTGACGACCAGCGACGTGACGGCGCCGAGGGCGCCGAGCGACAGGCCGGTGATCGCCATGCCCTTGCTCTGCGCGCGACGGAGGGCGAGGATCCCGAGCACCACGGCCGCAGCTCCGGCCAGCAGCCCGAAGAAGGGGACGAGACCCGAGAGGAAGGCGACGATGCCGACGACCAGCGCCGCGATCGCGAGGCCCTTCGGGCGGACGCCGAACGGCGGCGGGGGTGGCGGCATCGTGGCGGTGCCATTCGGGGCGGGCGGCCCGTAGGGGCTGGGCGGCGGGGGCTGGTGCGGGTCCGGGGACGGGTGTCCCGGCTGGTCGGGTGCGGTCATGCCCGCAGCCTGTCAGCGCGGCGGATCGTCAGGACGCCGAGAGGGCCGCGGCCGCACCCCCAGTACGCGGGCGGCGCACCCCCACTTCGCGGGCGGGCGTCAGCGGGTCGCGGACGCGCGATCCGCCCGGCGCAGCGTCAGGGCGTCGAGCGCCGGACGCCGGTCGAGGAGCAGGCGGAGCGCGCTGATCGCGGCCTCCATCTCACGCGCGGGGAGCGCCCCGCCGATCGCGTCGTGCACGGCGGCCTCGGCGGCGCGCACGTCGGCCACGCGGCGCGACCCCTCCGCGGTCAGGCGCAGGACGACGCTGCGGCGGCTGCGGGGATCCGGATCGCGGTGCACGAGGCCCTGGCGCACGAGCGCGTCGACGAGGCGGCTGGGCGAGCCGGCCTCGCAGACCAGCCGGGCGCCGAGGCCGGCCAGGCTGATCCCGGGCGCCTCGGCGAGCACGACGACGGCCTCCGCCTGCGCGGGCGTCAGGCCGGTGGGCGCGAGCGCCGCCGCGTACGCGCGGGCGCCCTCGCGCTGCGCCCCGAGGATCAGGTAGCGGAGCTCCTCGGCCGGGCTCATGCTGTGCCTGCCGCGATCCCCGCTCCGACGGCGACGCCGACCTCGTCCCGGACGAACGCGGCCACCGCGGCCGCGTACTCCTCCGGATGCGTGAAGCGCAGCATGTGCCCGGTGCCGTCGATCACCTGCTCGCGAGCGTGCGGCAGCCCGTCTCTCAGCGCGGCAGCCGCGGCGGGGCCCACGAGCCGGTCGTCCTCCGGCGTGAGGAGCAGCGTCGGCACGTCGACCCGGCGCAGCCGCGCGCGCACGTCGAACCCGACGACCGCGCCGACGCGGGCGGAGTACGCGGCCGCGGGCGTGTGGATCCGGAACAGCTCGCGGTAGTCGCGCGGCGTGAGCGGGTGCGGTGCCGCCGCGTCCAGCCGTGAGGCGAGCTGGGCGGCGTGGAAGCGGAGCACGCCCTGCTCGTAGACGACGCGCGGCACGTGCCGGGCGAGCGACGCGGCGCGCGTCTTCCAGGCGGGGGTCGGATCCGCCGCGAAGCCGCCCGAGAGCACGAGCCCGGCGAGCCCGCGCGGTCGGCGGAGCGCGAGGGCGAGGCTCACCACGGCGCCGAAGGAGTCGCCGACGAGCACGTACCGCGGCAGGTCGGCGACGGCGTCCTCGAGGGCGTCGGCCGTCTCCTCGACGGTCCGGGCGTCGTCCGGGAGCCGCAGCGTGCGCGTCGGGTGCCCGTGGAGCGCGCGGAGGGGAGCGAAGTCCCACGGCGCACCGGAGAAGCAGGGGACGCCGACGAGGACGGGCGAGGACGGGATCGATGACATGTCATCAATCCACGGACGCGCGACGACGAGCGGCAGCCCCCGATCGGGACGCGCTCAGCCCCCGACGGCCCGCCGCACCAGCTCCGCCACGCGCTCCTCGTTCGCGGGATCCACCGCGGTCAGCGCGTACGCGGTCGGCCACATGGTGCCCTCGTCGAGCTGCGCCGGATCCTGGAAGCCGAGCGTCGAGTACCGGGTGCCGAACTTCGATCCCGGCTGGAAGAACACGACGGGCTTGCCGTCCGCGTCCGCGTAGGCCGGGAAGCCGTACCAGGTCTTGGGCGCGAGATCGGGCGCGTGCTCGAGCACGATCCCGTGCAGCCACTCGGCGATCGCGCGCTCCTCGGACGGCATCGCGGCGAACGCGTCGAGCACGCCCTGCAGCGCGGCCGCCTGCTTGTCGGCGGCCTTCTGCTGCTTGGCCTCCTCGCGCAGCTCGCGGGCGCGCTGCTTCATCGCGTCGCGCTCGTCCTTGGAGAAACCGCCGTCGGTCATGTCCGCTCCCTCGCGTGGTGGTGTCCCTGGAGCGTGGCAGGCGGGCGGGCAGCCGACAAGCGTCCGGCGGATCTGCACCCCGGCGCGACGGCGTACCGTCGGACCATGAGCACCCACGAGCAGGACCAGCCCATCATGGACGGCGCCGGCGAGGCCACCGCGGACGAGAAGCGCGCCGGGCTCGCCGAGCAGGTCGCCTACGACCACCGCGACAGCGGATCCGAGGCCATGGCCGCCGACCTCGAGCGCCGCACCGCCGACGCGGGCCTCGGCGACGGACCGGCGGATCCCGCCGCGACGCAGGCGATCTCCACCGGCCGCGACGGCGTCGCCGGCGAGGCCGACGCCGAGGTCGACGGGCCCCACCCCGCCTGATCCGCCCGACACGCCCGCGAGGAGCCGCCCGGAATGCCCGGGCGGCTCCTCGCCGTTGGGGCAGGGGATGACCGAGAACCGAGTGACCCCCGCCCGCACGCCCGCCCCCGCCGCGTCCCCACGCTCCGACGGCACCGGCCGCACGGCCCTCGTGGTCGGCGCCACCGGCATCAGCGGATCCGCGCTGGTCGACCAGCTCACCGCCGAGGGCTGGGACGTGCTCGCCCTCAGCCGCCGCGCGGGCGCCGACCGCCCGGGCGTCCGCTGGATCAGCGCCGACCTCCGCTCCGCCGACGACCTCCGCCGCGCGCTCGCCGGGGAGCAGCCCACGCACGTGTTCTTCACGGCGTGGTCGCGCCAGGCCACCGAGCAGGAGAACATCGACGTCAACGGCGGCATGGTCCGCGACCTCCTCGCCGCCCTCGACGGCGCGCCCGTCGAGCACGCCGCGCTCGTCACCGGCCTCAAGCACTACCTCGGCCCGTTCGAGGCGTACGGGCAGGGCACGATGCCCGACACCCCGTTCCACGAGGAGGAGGAGCGCCTCGACGCGCCGAACTTCTACTACGCGCAGGAGGACGAGCTCTTCGCCGCGGCCGCGCGCCAGGGCTTCTCCTGGTCGGTGCACCGCTCGCACACGGTCATCGGCCACGCGGTCGGCAACCAGATGAACATGGGGCTGACGCTCGCGGTGTACGGATCCATCTGCCGCGACCTCGGCCTGCCGTTCGTGTTCCCCGGCAGCGCGACCCAGTGGGACGGGCTCACCGATGTCACGGACGCGACCGTGCTCGCCGACCAGATGATCTGGGCGTCCACCGCGGAGGCCGGCCGCGACGAGGCGTTCAACGTCGTCAACGGCGACGTGTTCCGCTGGCGCTGGATGTGGCCGCGCCTCGCCGCGTACTTCGGCGTGGAGCCGGTCGGGTTCGAGGACGCGCCGCGTCCGCTCGAGCAGCAGATGGCGGGCTACGAGGACGAGTGGGCGCGCATCGCCCGCGAGGCGGGGCTCGCGGAGTCGGACCTCGGCCGCATCGCCTCGTGGTGGCACACCGACGCCGACCTCGGCCGCGACATCGAGGTCGTCACCGACATCAGCAAGAGCCGGCTCGCCGGCTTCGCCACGCACCACCGCACGCTCGACAGCTTCCTCGGGCTGTTCGAGCGCTATCGCGCCGAGGGGCTCATCCCGCGCTGATCCGTCCGGTGCCGTCGTCCCGCGTGGCGGCGGCATCCACCGATCGGCCGATGCGGCGGATCGACCGCTCGGCCGTTCCGATCCCGACCGGTGCGCGCGAGGCTGGACCCATGACCACAGCAGCCGTCGAGGAGCACGTCCGCGTGCGCGACCTCGAGAAGACGTACGGCACGACCACCGCCCTCCGGGGCGTCACCTTCGACATCCACCGCGGCGAGACGTTCGCGCTCCTGGGCCCGAACGGCGCCGGGAAGTCCACGACCATCGAGATCCTCGAGGGGTACCGGCTCCGCACCGGCGGATCCGCGACCGTGCTCGGCGTGGATCCGGCGACCGGCGGCCGCGCCTGGCGCGCCCGCATCGGCATGGTGCTCCAGTCGAGCTCCGAGAGCGGCGCGATGACCGTGCGCGAGCAGGTCGCGCACTTCGCCCGGATGTACCCGCGACCGCGCGACGTCGACGCGACCATCGAGGCCGTGGGCCTCACCGAGAAGGCCGGCACGCTGCTGCGCGCGCTCTCCGGCGGGCAGCGGCGCCGGGTGGACGTGGCCCTCGGGATCATCGGCCGCCCCGAGCTGCTCTTCCTGGACGAGCCCACGACGGGCTTCGACCCCGAGGCCCGGCACCGGTTCTGGGACCTCATCCGCGAGCTCAAGGCGGAGGGCACGACCATCCTCCTCACGACGCACTACCTCGACGAGGCCGCGCAGCTGGGCGACCGGGCCGCGGTGATCGCGGGCGGGAGCCTGGTGGCGATCGGCCGGCTCGACGAGATCGGGGGAGAGGAGGCGCGGGTCCCGCGGGTGCTCTGGCGCGACGACGACGGATCCCACGACGAGCGCACGCGCACGCCCGGCGCGTTCGTCTCCCGCCTGTCCGAGGCCACGCCCGGCGGCGAGCCGCGCGACCTGCGCATCGTGCGGCCGAGCCTCGAGGACGTGTACCTCGGGCTGCTCGCCGAGGCGGGCGCCCCGGCTGCGGCCGGCGTCACGACCGCCGCCCCGGCCGTCGCCCCGGCATCCGCCGAGGAGGTGGCGGCATGACCGGCGTCCGCCCCGCGCCTGCCGTCCCGGACCGCGCCGTCGCCCTGCCGGGCGTCCTCCCGCTCGGGATCCACCGGGTCCGCTACGAGGTGCGCCGCTACTTCCGGCAGACCGACACGATCATCTTCACGTTCCTCTTCCCGGTCATCATGCTGTCGATCTTCTCGGTGGCGTTCGGCTCGTCCGGCAACCTCGGAACCGCGCCCGACGGATCCGGCGGCGTGAGCGCCGCGGCGTACTACCTGCCGGGCATGATCGCCGCGGGCATCCTCCTCTCGGGCGTGCAGAACCTCGCGGTCGACATCGCGATGGAGCGCAGCGACGGCACGCTCAAGCGGCTCGCCGGATCCCCGCTGCCCGTGCTCTCGTACTTCATCGGCAAGGCCGGGCAGGTGATCGTCACCTCGCTCCTGCAGGTCGTCGTGCTGCTCGTCGTCGCGCGGTTCGCGTTCGGCGTGGAGCTGCCGACCGACGCCGGCCGCTGGGCCACGTTCGCCTGGGTGTACGCGCTCGGGATCACGTCGTCGGCCGTGCTCGGCATCGCGCTCAGCCGCGTCCCGCGCTCCGGGGCCTCGGCCACGGCCGTCATCACGCCGATCGTGCTCGTGCTGCAGTTCATCAGCGGCGTGTACCTGGCGTTCACGATGCTGCCGACCTGGCTGCAGGACGTCGCGGCCTTCCTGCCGCTGAAGTGGATGGCGCAGGGCATGCGCGCCGTCTTCCTGCCCGACGCGCTCGCGGCGTCCGAGCGGGGTGGCACGTGGGACCTCCCGGGCGTCGCCGTCGTCCTCGCGATCTGGCTGGTGGGCGGCACGATCGCCGCGGTCGCCACCTTCCGCTGGATCCGCCGGGACTCCTGATCGTGCGCGACCAGCGGACGGGATGGCAGGCTCAGGGGATGATCCCCACCCGCACCGTCCACGTCGCCTACGCGGTGACGATGGCGCTGCTGGTCGTGCTGACCATCGGCGCCGGGAGCGACGCCGGCGGGGGCGCGTGGGGGGCGATCGCGGCGATGTCCGCCCTCTACCTGCTGGTCGGCCGCCGTGCGCTCGAGGCCTCCGCGGCGGCGACGGCGGCCAAGGCCGAGCCCGTGTCCCCGCTGCCGTCCGCGCTCGTCTTCCTCGCGCTCGTCATCCCGGCCGCCACCTGGGGCGTCGCGAGCCTGCCGTCGTTCGCCGTCGTGCAGTGCGTGCTGTGCCCGCTCGTCTGGCTGCTGCTGGACCGCGTGCGCGACGCGGTGATCGGCACCCTCGTGCTCACCGGATCCGTCGCCGTGGGCTTCGTCATCAGCTTCGGCGACCTGCCCGGCGCGATCCCGACCATGGCGGTGTCGCAGGGGCTGAGCCTCGGCGGGAGCATCGCCCTCGGGCTCTGGATCACGCGCATCGCCGACCTCAGCCACGAGCGCCTGCACCTGCTGGAGGGGCTCCGGGCCGCGCAGGCGCAGGTCGCGGAGCTCGGTCGCGAGGCGGGTGCCGCCCGCGAGCGGGAGCGGCTGTCCGCGGACATCCACGACACGGTCGCGCAGGACCTCACGGGCCTCGTGATGCTCGCCCAGCGCGGACGGCGGGAGCTCCGCGGCGGCGAGACGGACGCGATGGACCAGACCCTCGCCCAGCTCGAGGACGGCGCGCGCGACGCGCTCACCCAGACCCGCGCGATCGTCGCCGCCACGGCACCCGTCGAGCTGACGGACGGCCTCGGGGCGGCCCTCGCCCGGCTCGGCGCGCGCCTGGAGCGGGAGGCGGGCATCCCCGTCGACGTCCGCGCGGACGCGGGTGTCGGATCCGTCGACCGCGACGCCGAGGTGGTCCTTCTCCGCTGCGCGCAGGAGGGCCTCGCCAACGTCCGCCGGCACGCGGCCGCCGCGGCCGTGGAGCTGGTCCTCACCCGCGACGGCGCCGACCTCGTGCTCGCGATCCGCGACGACGGCCGCGGCTTCGACCCCGCGCGCGCGTCGGGCGGCTACGGCCTCGACGGCATGCGCCGCCGGCTCGACGCGGCCGGCGGGCGCCTCGACGTCACCAGCGGCGCCGGCGGCACCCGGCTCACGGCGCGCATCCCGGCGCGCGCCACGCCCGTGTCGTCCGCCGCGACCCCCGTGGACCCGCGCGGAGCCGACCCGACGGCCACGCCGGCCCCGCCCGCGACCCCCGCGCGGGCGCGCGCATGACGCCCGCGCCCATCCGCGTCGCCGTCGTCGACGACCACCCCGTCGTCCGCGGCGGGCTCGCGGCTCTGCTCGCCTCCGCCGACGACATCGACGTGGTCGGCCAGGCGGCCGACGGCGAGGCGGCGGTCGCGCTCGCCCGCGCCGAGCGCCCCGACGTGGTCCTCATGGACCTCCGCATGCCCGGGCTCGACGGCGTCGGCGCCACCGCGCGGATCCGCGAGGAGACGCCGGAGGTGCGCGTCCTCGTGCTCACGACCTACGAGACCGACGCGAGCATCCTCACGGCCATCGAGGCGGGCGCGAGCGGCTACCTGCTGAAGGCGGCGCCCGAGGAGGAGATCCTCGCGGGCGTCCGGGCCGTGGCCCGCGGCGAGGTCGCCCTCGCGCCCGCGATCGCCGCCGCCCTGGTCCGCCAGGTGGGTCGCCCCGCCGCGGAGCCCGCCCCGCCGGCTCCCGCCCTCAGCCCGCGCGAGACCGAGGTGCTCGCGCTCGTGGCGGCCGGCCGCACCAACGCGCGCATCGCCCTGGAGCTGCACGTGACGCCCGCGACCGTGAAGACGCACCTGCTGCACGTGTTCGAGAAGCTCGGCGTCGGCGACCGGACCCGCGCGGTCACGCTCGCGATGGAGCTCGGCCTGCTGCCGCCCGCCACCCGCCCCGCCCCGCGCTGACGCCGGGACCCGGACGGGTCAGGACGCCACGAACCCGCCGACCTCGAGCAGCGCGTGGTCGGTCGTCGAGCAGGCGCGCTCCGGCCATGCGACGAAGAGCGACGCGGTGGATCCGGGCGGGTACACGCGCAGCCCGTCCGCCGGGGTCAGCCCGCACTCCGCGTCGGGGTAGACCTGCCCGTCCGTGTAGTGCAGGGGCGCCTGCGCCGAGGCTCCCGGCTGCAGCGTGACGGTGGGGTGATCCGTGCCCCGGTCCAGCGTCGCGGGGAGCCCGAGCTGGGTCCCGTCCCCGTCGCCGACGAAGGAGACGCCCGGCCAGCCCTGCAGCGTGCAGGGCGCGGCGGAGGCGTTCGTGAGCACGACGGTCACGCGCTGCTGGTTCATCCCCGTGCCCTCGCCCGGGTCGCCGCCGGGGCCGGACGCCGGGGCGATCGAGCCGGTGAGCGCGTCGACCGCGCAGCGCGCGGCCTCCCCGGAGGCGGCCGGGTCGCCGGTCGCGCCGTCGGACGCCGCGGCGGTGGGGGAGGCGTCGGTCGCCGGGGTGGCGGTGGTGGTGGGGGCGATGCTGGCCGGCAGGTCGGCGGGTGGCGTGGACGGGGATCCACCGGGCGACCCGGTGCAGCCGGCCAGCGCGAGGGCGGCGGCGAGGGTCAGCGGCGCGAGCAGGAGGGGGAGCCGGGTGGGGAGGCGGGACGTGGTCATCACCCCGGTCTACGCCAGGTCCTGCCCGGACGCGAGCGGCTGTCCGCTCCGCGAGCCGGACGCGCGCCCGCCGCCGCGCGTCCGGGCCGCCCCCGTCCGCAGGCCAACGGCGGTAACGCTTGGATAACGTCTCCCGGAAGCCGTATCGGCGGCTGCGGAAATGGATAAGTTCTGACCGACGACAAACGCACGGACCGCCGCGACCCGGCCGCTCCGCCGGGCGTCGCCCGCACCGAACCCGCACCACCACCAGCACTCACCGCATCAGCACCCGACCCGAGGACGCGTCGGAGCACCCGGGCCCTCGCGACGACGCGACCGCCCGGTGCCCGCACGACCCGGACGGGCCACCGAGAGGACCCGCCGCCATGGCATCCGGACGACACGCACGAAAGATCAGCTCCCTCCTCCTCCTCGCCGGCGTCGCCGTCGGCATGACCGCGTGCGCGCCGCAGGGCGCCACGAACACCGGCTCCGGCGACGGCGGCGACGCCGCGGCCGGCACCGAGTGCAACGTCGGCATCTCGATGCCGACCCGCAGCCTCGAGCGCTGGATCAACGACGGCGAGGGCCTGAAGACCAAGCTCGAGGGCGACAGCTGCACCGTCGACCTCCAGTACGCCGACAACAAGACCGACGCCCAGATCAGCCAGATCCAGAACCAGGTCGCGGGCGGCGCCAAGATCCTCGTGGTCGCGGCCGTCGACGGCAAGACGCTGGGCCCGGCCCTCGAGGACGCCAAGAAGCAGGGCGTCACGGTCATCGCCTACGACCGCCTCATCAACGGCACGGACGCCGTCGACTACTACGCCACCTTCGACAACTACAAGGTCGGCACGCTGCAGGGCCAGTTCATCAAGGACACGCTCGACCTCGACAACGCGGCAGGGCCCTTCACGCTCGAGCCCTTCGCCGGCAGCCCCGACGACAACAACGCCGGCTTCTTCTTCGGCGGCGCGTGGGACGTCCTCCAGCCCTACGTCGCGAGCGGCAAGCTGACGGTGCCGTCGGGCAAGGCGCCCGCCACGAGCGCCGACTGGCAGGCCATCGGCATCCTCGGCTGGGGATCCGACGACGCGCAGGCCGAGATGGACAACCGCCTGCAGTCCTTCTACACGGGCGGCCAGAAGGTCCAGGTCGTGCTCTCGCCCAACGACAGCCTCGCGCTCGGCATCGAGGCGTCGCTCTCGAGCGCCGGCTACGCGCCCGGCGCCGACTGGCCCGTCATCACCGGCCAGGACGCCGACAAGGCCAACGTGCAGGCGATCCTCCAGGACAAGCAGTCCATGACCGTCTGGAAGGACACCCGGGCGCTCGGCGACCAGGTCCAGAAGATGATCGGCGAGATCGTCAAGGGCGAAGAGGTCACCGTCAACGACACCAAGTCGTACGACAACGGCAAGAAGGTCGTCCCGTCGTTCCTCCTCGACCCGCAGGTGGTCGTGAAGGACGACGTGAAGTCCGTGCTCATCGACTCCGGCTTCCTCAAGGCGTCCGACGTCGGCCTGTAGCCCGACCCCGCGGCCGACGGGCGCCCGGCACCACGCCGGGCGCCCGTCGGCCGCGCATCCGTCTCCACCCGGCGCGCGCCTCCCGGCGCGCTCCACCGACCCGAACGGGAACCAGGAGCATCAATGGACGACGTCATCCTGCAGATGACCGGCATCGTCAAGGAGTTCACGGGCGTGCGCGCCCTCGACGGCGTGGACGTGACCGTCCGCCGCGGCGAGGTGCACGCCATCTGCGGCGAGAACGGCGCGGGCAAGTCGACGCTGATGAAGGTGCTCAGCGGCGTCTACCCGCACGGCTCGTACGAGGGCACCATCACGATCGACGGCCGCGAGGTCCGCTACGGATCCATCAACGACAGCGAGCGCGACGGCGTGGTGATCATCCACCAGGAGCTCGCGCTCAGCCCCTACCTCTCCATCGCGGAGAACATCTTCCTCGGCAACGAGATGTCGCGCGGCGGCGTCATCGACTGGAACAGGACGAACCTCGAGGCCGTCAAGCTCCTCAAGCGCGTGGGCCTCGACGAGAACCCGGCGACGCGCGTGCTCGAGCTCGGCGTCGGGAAGCAGCAGCTCGTGGAGATCGCGAAGGCGCTGTCCAAGGAGGTGAAGCTCCTGATCCTCGACGAGCCGACCGCGGCGCTCAACGACGACGACTCCGCGCACCTGCTGGGCCTCATCCGCCTGCTGCGCGACGACGGCATCACGAGCATCATCATCAGCCACAAGCTCAACGAGATCCGGGCCATCGCGGACGACGTCACCGTCATCCGCGACGGGAAGACCATCGAGACCTTCCCCGTCACGGACTCCGACGAGATCGAGACGCGCATCATCCGCGCCATGGTCGGTCGGCCGCTCGACGCGCAGTTCCCGCCGCGGGATCCGCACATCGGCGAGGAGAAGCTCCGCGTGGAGGGCTGGACCGTGCACCACCCCGTGGACGTCGACCGGGTCGTCGTCCACGACGCGTCCTTCAGCGTCCGCGCGGGCGAGGTCGTCGGGTTCGCCGGCCTCATGGGCGCGGGCCGCACGGAGCTCGCGATGAGCATCTTCGGGCGCTCGTACGGCACCGGGATCACCGGGCGGATCTTCAAGGACGGCAAGGAGATCCGCACCCGCACCGTGAGCGAGGCGATCAAGAACGGCATCGCCTACGCGACGGAGGACCGGAAGCGCTACGGACTCAACCTCATCGGCAGCATCACCGTGAACGTCTCGGCCGCCGCGCTCTCCAAGCTCGTCAAGCTCGGCGTGATCGACCGGCACCGCGAGTACGCGGTCGCCGACGACTACCGCAAGCGGATGAACATCAAGACGCCCGACGTCTCGGGGGTGGTCGGCAAGCTGTCCGGCGGCAACCAGCAGAAGGTCGTGCTCAGCAAGTGGATCTACTCGGGTCCCGACGTGCTCATCCTCGACGAGCCCACCCGCGGCATCGATGTGGGGGCGAAGTACGAGATCTACAGCATCATCAACCAGCTCGCGGCCGAGGGGAAGGCGGTCATCGTCATCTCCTCCGAGCTGCCCGAGCTCATCGGCCTCTCGGACCGGATCTACACGATCGCCGAGGGGCGGCTCACCGCCGAGGTCTCCCGGGCCGACGCGACACAGGAGGAGCTGATGCGGCACATGACCGCCAGCCGGAAGTCAGGAGTCGACCAGTGACCGTCACCGCCGAGCAGGCCACATCGCCCAACGCGCCCGCGCCCGACGGCGTGAGGACGCGCAAGCGCCGCCGCATCGACCTGCGCCAGTACGGGATCCTCGCGGCGCTGGCCGTCATCATCCTGCTGTTCCAGATCCTCACCGAGGGGCGGCTGCTCTACCCGGGCAACGTCGCGAACCTCATCCAGCAGAACGCGTACGTGCTGATCCTCGCGATGGGCATGGTCATCGTGATCATCGCGGGCCACATCGACCTGTCGGTGGGCTCGGTCGTCGCGACCGTCGGCGCCGTGGCCGCGCTCAGCATGAACGAGTGGGGGCTGCCGTGGGGGACCGCGGTGGTGCTGTCGCTCGTGGTCGGCGCCGTGATCGGCGCGTGGCAGGGCTTCTGGGTGGCGTTCGTCGGGATCCCCGCGTTCATCGTCACCCTGGCAGGCATGCTCGTGTTCCGCGGCGTCGCGCTGGTGCTCCTCACGGGCGGCACGATCTCGGGCCTCCCGGCGGAGTTCAACTCCATCGGCTCCGGGAACCTGCCGACCACCGGCGCCCCCGACCTCCTCACGCTCGGGATCGGCGCGCTCGTGTCGATCGCGCTCGTGGTGCAGCAGCTGCGCACCCGCGCCACGCTCCGCAAGCTCGAGCTGCCGCGCGAGCGGGCGATCTCCTTCTGGATCCGCACCGCCATCGCCGTCTTCGCGATCATGTACCTCTGCTACCTGCTGGCGTACAACCGCGGGACGCCGATCATCCTGATCATCCTGGCGACGCTCGTGCTGCTCTACTCGTTCCTCCTGACGCGCACGGTCTTCGGTCGGCACGTGTACGCGATGGGCGGCAACCTGTTCGCCGCGATGATGTCGGGCGTCAAGACCCGGTGGGTCAACTTCTTCATCTTCGTGAACATGGGCCTGCTCGCCGGGCTCGCGGGCGTGGTCAGCACGGCGCGCGCCGGATCCGCGGTGGCGTCGGCCGGCCAGAGCTTCGAGCTCGACGCGATCGCCGCGGTGTTCATCGGCGGCGCGGCCGTGCAGGGCGGCGTCGGCACGGTGGTGGGCGCGGTCATCGGCGGGCTCGTGATGGGAGTGCTCAACCAGGGCCTGTCGATCCTGTCGGTCGACGCGGCATGGCAGCAGGTCATCAAGGGCCTGGTGCTGCTCCTCGCGGTCGCCTTCGACGTCTACAGCAAGCGCCGCTCCGGGCGCTGACCCGCGACGCGCACGGCACGCGGCCCGGCCGACCCCACGCGGGGCGGTCGGGCCGTCCGTCGTCCGGGGGCTGGCGGGCCGCCCGCCGGAGGCGGTGCCGCTGACCGCTTCAGGTGGTCGAGCGCGAGGAGGACGGTCGACCGATCCTCCTCTTCGACGAGGGGCCCGAGGGCCGCCGCATCTGATCAGCCGCGGTGGCGTCCGCGGGGTCGCGGGGTGGCGGCCGCGGTCGGGGCCGCGTCGACGCCCGGGTGCGACGGATCGGCCCGGGCGGCCTCGGCTACCCCCTCGGCCATCGCGTCGGAGTGCACGTGGTCGCCCTCGGCCACGACGTCCGCGGCGGCCGAGGCGCGGCGCCTGCGCCGGGTCTGCACGGCGCCCGTGATGATCGTGACCGCCGCGTAGGCGATGAGCGCGACCGCCGCGGCCGGGATGATCCAGCTGCGGGCCTGCCCGTTCACGGCCTGGTTCGCCCAGCCGACGAGCGGCACCGAGTACCAGACCTCGCCCTGTATCTGTCCCGGGGTGACGGGCAGCGAGTCGGGTGACGCGTTGTTGTCGCCCTGGAAGGTGAAGGAGCGCGTGCCGTCCGAGGCGGACGAGATGGCGGTGATGCGGTGCGTGATGACCGCCGGGTCGCCCGAGCGGATCTGGTACGTCGCGACGTCGCCGACCTCCAGCGCGTCGGGGTCGACGGGCCGCACCACGATGAGCGTGCCCGGCGGGAGCGTCGGCTCCATCGACTGCGTGAGGATCGTCAGCGGCACGGATCCCGAGACCTTCGGCACCACGAGCAGCACGGCCGCGAGCCCGATGACGAGCAGCAGGATCCCGACGCTGAGCCCCACGGCCGCCGAACGGGCGAGCTGCCGGACGCCGCCGCGCGGCCGGGTGCCGGCCTCGAGCTCGACGGGGGCGAGGTCGTCCGCGGGGCGCCCGAGGGCGTCGCCGTGCCGTGCGCGGCGGCGGGGGAGGAGGCGGGGCATGGTCGGTGGTCCGGATCGGGTGGTCGGTGTCAGGAGCAGCGGAAGCCGCGCGCGCCGCTCTGCGGGAAGGCGACGACCGTGCCGTTCGCGACCTGGCGCACCTTCGCGCCGTTGCCGTCGAGGAGGTCGACGGAGACCGGCACCTGGCCGTCGGCCGCGAGCGTCGACGGCACCTGGTCGCGCGTGATGGCGGCCTTGCCGTACGAGCCCTGCGACGTGGCGATGCGCGTGCCGTTGACCATCACGCCGTAGTTGGAGGAGGAGGGCGCGACCGAGGTGTCCCAGCTCACGAAGACGTACCAGTCGCCGTCGGTGGGCTGGCAGCTGAAGCCGCCCGTGACGGCGGGCGCGGGCGTGGTCTGCCGGGCGGAGGCGGTGTCGCGGCCGGTCCAGCTGCCGGATCCGAGGACCGTCGTGAGCGTGGCCGTGACGGAGGCGGCGGCCGTGGGGAACGCGGTCGCGGTGGTGCGCACGCACCAGGTGACGGCGGCACCCGCCGACAGGGTCCCGGAGAGGGTGGGCGGGACCACCCAGTTGGCGGTGGAGGCGTCCGGGCCGATGGCGGTGGAAGCCGTGCAGCCGGATCCGACGGCGGTCCAGGCGACGACGCGCACGTTGCGCGCGAAGTACTGGTCGTCCTGCGCCGAGGTGGGCGCCGTCATCGTGCCGGTCCAGGCGGCGCGGGTGGATCCCGTGTTCGTCACGACGACGGCCGCGGTGCGGCTGGGGCTCTTCGCCGTGAGCTCGCCCGCGAGGCGGTCGAAGCCGCTCTCGGTCACGGCGACGGTGGCGCTCGCGACGTTCGTCTTCGCGGTGGTCGTCGACGCCCAGAGCGCGTGACCCGCGGTGGCGCCGAGCCCGACGAGGAGGACGGTGAGGCCCACGAGGAGCGCCGCGTGCGCGCGACCGAGGCGGCGCCGTGCGCGGGTCACGGCTGCACCTGGGTCCCGACGAGCGTGAACCCGAGCTGCGCGGTGGAGCCCTGCACGGACTGGGGCGCGTCCTTGTCGAGCACGACCTCGGTGCAGACGACCGACGAGGCGCCGGGCTGGATGCGGACGAATCCGGCGGGCGTGTGCAGCTGGCCGGGACGGCCGGAGAACGTCGTGGCGCCGTGCACGCAGTCGGCCGTCGTCGCGACGGGTCCGAGGCGCAGCGAGAGCTCGCCCGGGAAGGCCGAGTTCGACGAGGTGCCTTGCGTGGAGATGGCCACGTCCAAGGCTACCGTGCCGGTGTTCTTCGCGGTGAAGGCGCCGACGGTGCCGTCGCCCGGGAGCAGCTTCGTCACGTCGAGGGCGGCCTGCTGGGTGACGACGAGTCCGCTGGATCCGCTGGTGACGCCCGACGGGGCGGCCTTCGCGGATCCGTTCCAGAGGGCGTAGCTGCCGCCGGTGGCGGCGAGGGAGGCGACGACGACCGCGGTGAGGAGGCCGGTGGTGAGCCAGGCGGCGCGGAGGGGGCTGCGGCGGGCCGGCTGCGCCGAGCGGCGGCCGTGGAGGGGGAGCGCCGCGGCGGAGCGACGGCCACGAGCGGGACGGGGGGCGGGTGCCTGCCTCGTGCTCATGTCGTGTCGCTCCGGTTCGTGTCGCGGGTGGTCCGTGATGCGGGTGGTTCGTGATGGGGGTCGTGCGTGATGGGGTCGTGCGGGGGATGCGGTGGAGCCCCCTCCCCGCGGGTGACGTCACCGCGGGGAGGGGAGACGCGGGACTAGATCGCGCGCTGCGTGAGCGTGAAGGCGAGCTTGTCGAAGGAGAGCGAGCCGTTCTGGCCGGTCGTCGCGGCGGAGGGGAAGGTCACCGTGAGGACGACGTTCACCTTGGAGGCGGCCGTCGAGGGCTTGACCGTGAAGGTGTTCGCGGCGGTGGCGGGGGTGATGCTGGCGTCGGTCGAGGTGACGTCGAGCTTGGTGGTGATGGCCGCCTTGAGCGCCGCGTCGCCGGTGATGGAGACGGGGTTGTAGGTGAGGTCCGCGGCGAGCGAGTCGCCGGTCGCCGTGACGGTCAGGGCGCTCGTGTACTGGAGGACGTTGCCCGGGACGATGCGGTAGGTGGCGGGGTCGATGACCTTGCTGCCGCCGTTGGTGATGTCGGTCCAGACGCCCGCGTTGTCCGCGGCGATGGCCAGGTTGCCGGAGGAGACGCTGGAGGCCGCGACCGTGGCGTTGGCGTTCCACAGCGCGAAGCTGCCGGCGCCGCCGAGGAGGAGGACGATTCCAGCGGCACCTGCTACGGCACCGGAGACGATCTTGTTCATGGGGTTTCCTGTTCTTCGCGCGGTGTGCCGCGCATGCTCATGGGGAGGCGGCGGGTGGGTGTCCCGCCGGTCGTCTCCGGTCCTGCTTCAGCGCCTCAGCGGCGCTCCCGCGGTGTCGTCCCGGTGTTCCTTCGACATGCATCACTCTGACGGAGCGGTCTCAAGCCACCCGCTGGCAATCCGCAAGTCCCCCCGAGCTTTCCCGCAAGCCCGCCCCGGCTTCGGCTCAAGGGCGCACGCGGGCTGTCCGCGGACGGTCCGCCGGGAGCCTCAGCGTGGCGCGCGCCGGGCTGCGCGGGCCGCCCGGTCTAGGCTCGGTCCACGCCGTCCCCCGACGGCGGATGGAGGAGGAGCGCGCATGACCCCTCCCGCCCTCTCCGCCCGGTGGTCGGCGGACGACCGGCGTCGACGCGGATCCACCCGCGCGCAGATCCCGTTCCTCCTCAGCTGCGCGGTGGTCGCCGTCATCGTCGCCGTGGTCGAGCCGGCCGTGGAGCGGGACCCGTGGTACGCGGCGGCCATCGCCATGGTGCTGGTCGGTTCCGTGCTCGCCGTGGTGGTCGCGTACAGCCGGATCCCGTCGGTCGTCCTCATCGCCGTGCCCGCGCTCGACCTGCTCGCGGTGGCGTTCATCCGCGACGCGACGGCCGCATCCCTCCCCGCCGCGTCGCTGCTCGTGATCTTCCCTCTCCTCTGGCTCGTGTTCGGCTTCCCGTCGGGCGGCATCCCCATCGCCATCGCGGGCGCGCTCGCGATCACCGTCTTCCCCCTCCTGCGCCACGGCGGCTTCCCCGCCACGAGCGCGGGCTGGGCCGACCTCGTCGGCGGACTCCTGCTCACCGCCCTGCTCGTCGCCGCGGCGGCACAGGCCGCGCTCACGCAGCGCCGGGACCAGCGCGAGCTCGCGGAGGCCACGGAGGCGCAGGCGCGCCTCCTCGCCGAGTCCCGCGAGCAGACCGCGACCATCCGCGACGTCGCGGACGCCGTCGACGTGGGCATCGTCTTCTTCGACGGCGACGACCGGCCCGTGATCCGCAACGCGGCGGTCCGGACGCTGCTCGAGATCGCGGGATACGACCACGAGACGGGCATGGCGACCTCCGTCTACGGATCCGACCGCGTCACGCCCGTCGCCCGCGAGGGCAAGGTCCTGCTCGAGGCCGTCTACGCCGACAAGGTGCACGGCCCCGTCTACTGGGTGGGGGAGCCCGGCAACCAGCGCGCCCTCGTGCTCTCCGTGCGGCCGATCGGACGCCGCCCCGGCCAGCTGGCGGGCACGGTGCTCGGCGCCTACGACGTCACCGACCTGGCCCAGGCCGTGCAGGTGCGGGACGAGTTCCTGGCGACCGTGTCGCACGAGCTGCGGACGCCGCTCACGAGCATCGTCGGCTACCTCGACCTCCTCGACGAGCTGCACGACCCCGCCGAGCTCGGGATCCAGGCCGAGATCGCCGTGATCCAGCGGAACGTGGCGCAGCTGTCGAGCATCATCGGCTCGCTCCTCGAGGGCGCCGACCACGCTCCCGCCCTGCGTCGCGGGCCCGTCGACCTGACGGCCGTGGTCGACGCCGTCGTGGCGCCGGCCGCGGTGCGCGCGGCCGACCGCGGGCTGGTGCTCGAGGCGCGGCTGGAGCCCGGCATCACGCTGGACGGCGACGCGGATCGGCTGACGCAGGTCGTCGAGGCGCTCATCTCCAACGCGCTCCTCTTCACCCCGTCCGGGCGCATCGACGTGGTCCTCGCGCGCGAGGGGGACGACGCCGTGATCTCCGTCGTCGACACGGGCGTCGGCCTCAGCGAGGAGGACCAGCGCCACGTGTTCGACCGCTTCTTCCGCGCGCAGACGGCCCGGGACGGGGCGATCCCGGGGATCGGCCTCGGCCTCTCGATCGCCGAGCGGACCGTCCTGGCGCACGGCGGACGCGTGCGCATCGCGAGCCGCCTGGGCCACGGCACCCGAGTGGTCGCGACCCTCCCGGCGGGTCGCGACGAGGCCGCTTCTTAGCCCTCGCCATAGCCGATGGCAAGGCCGACGGGCGAATCGGCAGATTCGGCGCTCGCCGCCTAGACTCGGCCGGTCGCTCGCGGGACCCCTGCGGGCGATGCCCAGGAATACGAGCCCACAGGAGCCCATCCCCTCCATGACCTCCACGCGCACGTCCGCAGAACGCCTCCTCGACCGTCTGGTCCCGAAGCGCAGATCGGGTCCCGACGGATCCCGGCCGCCGCGCCGCGACCACTCCGACCACCGTCTCCTCGAGGCCAGGTTCACCGGGTCCGTCGACCTGTACGAGCCCGAGCACCCGAAGATCGACCGCCTCGTCTTCGGCGTCACGGCCGTCCTCGCGGTCGGCTTCGTCGTCTGGGGCATCGTGAGCACCGACGGCCTCGCGACGATCTCCGGCACCGCGCAGAGCTGGGTCATCAACCAGACCGGCTGGCTGTTCGTGCTCGCCGCGAGCTTCTTCGTGATCTTCGTCATCTGGCTGGCCGCGAGCCGCTACGGCCGCATCAAGCTGGGCGCGGACGACGAGAAGCCGCAGTTCAAGACGGTCTCCTGGATCGCGATGATGTTCAGCGCGGGAATGGGCATCGGCCTGATGTTCTTCGGCGCCGCCGAGCCGCTCAGCTTCTTCGTCAGCCCGCCGCCCGGCACCACGCAGCCGGAGTCGGAGGCGGCGATCCGCACGGCCATGGCCACCGCGATGTTCCACTGGGGCCTGCACCCGTGGGCGATCTACGCGGTCGCCGGCATCGCGATCGGCTACGGCACCTTCCGCAAGGGACGCAAGCAGCTCTTCTCCTCCATCTTCCAGCCGCTGCTCGGCACGAAGCGCACCGAGGGCTGGGCGGGCCGCGTCATCGACATGCTCGCGATCTTCGCCACGCTCTTCGGCTCGGCGGCCTCGCTCGGCATCGGCGCCACGCAGATCGGCGCGGGCCTGGAGTTCAACGGCTGGGTGGACGAGGCGACGGCCCCGCTCCTCATCGGCATCATCGTCGTCCTCACGATCGCGTTCATCTTCTCGGCCGTCTCGGGCATCGCCCGCGGCATCCAGTGGCTGTCGAACATCAACATGGTGCTCGCCGTCGTCCTGGCCGTGTTCGTGTTCGTCGTCGGCCCGACGCTCCTGATCCTGAACCTCATCCCCGCCACGCTCGGCGCGTACCTCGGCGACATGACCGAGATGGCGTCGCGCACCGCGGCGACCGGCGGCGACGAGATGAGCGCCTGGCTCTCCAGCTGGACCGTCTTCTACTGGGCCTGGTGGATCTCGTGGACGCCGTTCGTCGGCATGTTCATCGCGCGCATCAGCCGCGGCCGCACCATCCGCGAGTTCGTGGTCGGCGTGCTCCTCGCGCCCAGCATCGTGGCCCTCATCTGGTTCTCGATCTTCGGCGGGTCCGCCATCCACGCGCAGCAGACCGACGGCGACATGACCGTCGACGGCGCCGTGGTCAGCGACAACACGCTGTTCCAGCTGCTCAACCACTACCCGCTGGCCAGCGTCAGCACGGTCCTCGTGATGGTGCTCGTGGCGATCTTCTTCGTCTCGGGCGCCGACTCCGCGTCGATCGTGATGGGGACGCTGTCGCAGCGCGGCGCGCTCCACCCGAGCCGGAAGGTCGTCATCTGCTGGGGCGTCGTCATGGGTGCGGTCGCCGCGATCATGCTCGCCATCGGAGGGGGAGGCACGGAGGCCCTCACCGGCCTGCAGAACCTCACGGTCGTGGCCTCGCTGCCGTTCGTGATCGTGATGCTCGTGGCCTGCTATGCGCTCTGGAAGGAGCTGCGCACGGATCCGCTCATCGTGCGCCGCCAGGTCGCGGTCGAGATGATGCGCGACGCCGTCGTGAACGGCGTCGAGCAGCACGGCGACCACTTCCAGCTCTCGGTCGACCCCGTCGACCCGGACGACGCGGAGGTCCGCGAGCCCCTCGGCGACGAGGACGAGGCCCGGCGCTCCTGACGACCGGATCACGATGACGATGCCGACCCGCGCCCCGCGCGCGGGTCGGCATCGTCGTCTCCCGGACAGCGGGCCCACGCAGCGCCTCCCGGACCCCTCGCCGACCGCGCGCGTCGGTAGGGTGACCATGATGACGACCTCCACCCCCGCCTCCGCACCCTCGCCCGCGCCCACCGACGGGTCGGGCCGCCGCGCCGCCATCGTCTACAACCCCATCAAGGTCGACCTCCCGTCGCTGCGGACGAAGGTCGCGCACGCGGCGGGCGCGGCCGGCTGGCAGGAGACCCTCTGGTTCGAGACCAGCGAGGACGACCCGGGCAAGGGCGCCGCGGAGGAGGCCCTGTCGCACGACGTCGACATGGTGATCGCGGCCGGCGGCGACGGCACCGTCCGCGCGGTCGCCGAGGGGATGTCCGGGTCCGGGGTCTCGCTCGGCCTCCTGCCCTCCGGCACCGGCAACCTGCTGGCCCGCAACCTCAAGCTCACCCTCAACGACGTCGAGCACTCCCTCGAGGCCGCGTTCTCCGGGCACGACCGCACGGTCGACCTCGCGTCGATCGAGATCCTCCGCGAGGACGAGACCCGCGACAAGCACGTGTTCGTCGTGATGGCGGGCGTCGGCATCGACGCGAAGATGCTCGCGAACACCGATTCGGAGCTGAAGAAGCGCGTCGGCTGGCTCGCCTACGTCGACGCGATATTCAAGGCGCTCCGCGACAAGGACCAGCTCCGCCTGCGCTACCGCCTCGACGGGCGCAGCGTCCACCGTCGCCGCGCGCACACGCTCATCGTCGGGAACTGCGGATCGCTGCCCGCGAACATCCTGCTGCTGCCGGACGCGGCGGTCGACGACGGCATCCTCGACGTCGTGCTGATGCGCCCCGAGGGCCTGTTCGGCTGGATCCAGATCTGGGTCAAGGTCGCGTGGGAGAACGGGGTCGTCCGCCGCACCGCCGCGGGTCGGCGCCTGATGGGCCCGGAGAAGGAGGTGCGCGCGCTCGAGTACCGCACCGCCGAGGAGGTCGTGGTCCGCCTCGAGAAGGAGGAGGACATCGAGCTCGACGGCGATCCCTTCGGCCGCGCCGTCGGCTTCAAGATCCAGGTGCTGCCCGGCGGCCTGACCGTGCGGGTCCCGCAGGGCTCCTGACCCGCGCCCCCGGCCGCGCAGGCGCGTGTCGGCGGTGCGTGGGAGGGTCGCGGCATGATCCGCACCCTCGCCGTCTCCGGCTACCGTTCCGTCCGCGACCTCGCCCTGCCCCTCACCGGCCTGGACGTCGTCACGGGCGCCAACGGCAGCGGCAAGTCCAACGTGTACCGGGCGCTCCGCCTCATCGCCGACATGGCGCAGGGCGGAGCCGTGGGGGCGCTGGCCCGCGAGGGCGGCCTCGAGGCCGTGCTCTGGGCCGGGCCCGAGGGGCTGAGCCGGGCCATGCGCGACGGCGACCACGAGGTGCAGGGCACGATGCGGAAGGGGCCGATCGCCCTCCGGCTCGGCTTCGCGGGCGACGAGCTCGGCTACCTCGTCGACCTCGGCATCCCGCAGCGGGACCCGCGAGCCAGCATGTTCGCCCGCGACCCGGAGATCAAGCGCGAGCTGCTGTTCAGCGGGCCGGTCGCGCGCCCCCGCTCGCTGGTGCTGGAGCGCCGCTGGCAGGACGTCCGCGTGCGCGACGAGGCCGGCGAGTGGATGCACGTGCCGGCGCTGGTCCCTGCGCACCTCAGCGTCCTCAGCGAGGTGGCCGACGCGGTCACCAGCCCGGAGGCGATGATCCTCCGGCGGCGCATGAGCGGCTGGCGCTTCTACGACCACCTGCGGACGGACGTCGACGCGCCGGCCCGCCGGCCCCGGGTCGGCACGCGCACGCCCGTCCTCGCCAGCGATGGCTCGGACCTGGCGGCCGCCGTGCAGACCATCCGGGAGTGGGGGAACGGCGATGCGCTCGACGCGCTCGTCGACCGCGCGTTCCCCGGGTCGACGATCGTGGTCCGCTCCCAGGACGGCGTCCTGTCGCTCGGGCTCCGGCAGCCGGGCATGCTGCGGGTGCTCGACGCCGCGGAGCTCTCGGACGGCACGCTGCGGATGCTCATGCTCACGGCGGCCCTCCTCACGACGGAGCCGCCCGAGCTCATGGTGCTCAACGAGCCGGAGACGAGCCTGCACCGGGACCTGCTCCCCGCCCTCGGCGAGCTCATCGCGGCGGCGTCGCGGGAGGTGCAGATCCTGGTGGTCACGCACGCGCCTGGCCTGGCCGCGGCCGTGTCGGAGCACGCGGAGACGGGCGAGCTCGTGCTGGAGAAGCCGCTCGGCGAGACCGTGCTGCAGGGTCAGGGGCTCCTCAGCGCGCCGTCCTGGGACTGGGGCTCGCGCTAGCGCGCGACCCACGGCCCGCACGACGACGCCTCCCGGTCGCGGCCCGGGTGGGCGGCGCGAGCGGGAGGCGTCGGGTCGTGCGGGAGTGCGCGGATCAGCGTCCGAACGCCGCCGATGCGGGGCAGTCGAACGGGTCGCCGCCGGCCGAGAGGCCCACGCGGTTGAGGTACGCGATGACGATGCCGTAGGAGGCCAGCAGCGTGGTCTCCGTGTACGGGATGTTGTGCGTCGCGCAGTACTCCTTGGCGATGATCTGCGCCTTCTTCAGCGCCGGCCGCGGCATGTTCGGGAAGAGGTGGTGCTCGATCTGGTAGTTGAGGCCGCCCATGTAGATGTCGGTCAGCCACGTGCTCTTGATGTTGCGCGACGTGAGCACCTGGCGGCGGAGGAAGTCGACCTTCGAGTCCTTCGGCAGCACCGGCATGCCCTTGTGGTTCGGGGCGAACGAGGCGCCCATGTAGACGCCGAAGACGGCGAGCTGGACGCCCACGAACGCGAACGCCATGCCGAGGGGGAGGAAGAAGAAGACGACCGCGAGGTAGGCGATGATGCGCGTGGAGAGCATGGAGATCTCGAGCCAGCGCTTGTCGACCTTGCCCCGGCCGAAGACGGTGCGGAAGCCGTGGACGTGCAGGTTGAGGCCCTCGAACATGAGGATCGGGAAGAACGCGTAGCCCTGGTGGCGGGTGAACCAGCCGTAGATGCCCTTGGCCCGGGCGGCGTCCTCCGTGGTGAAGGAGATGACGTCGCGCTCGATGTCCGGGTCCTTGCCCATGACGTTCGGGTTGGCGTGGTGGCGCGAGTGCTTCGTCATCCACCAGGAGTAGCTGATGCCGACGAAGAGGTTGGCGAGCGTGCGGCCCGCGATGTCGTTGGCCTTGCCGGACTCGAACACCTGGCGGTGCGAGGCCTCGTGGGCGAGGAAGGCGAACTGGGTGAAGATGATGCCGAGCCCGGCGGCGATGAGGAGCTGGAACCAGCTGTGGCCGAGGAGCACGAAGCCGACGCCGAGGCCGACCAGGGCCGCGGTGATGCCGGCGAACATGAGCACGTAGAAGCCGACGCGGCGGTTGAGGAGACCGGCGTCGCGCACGGTGTTGAGGAGACCCGAGTACTCGGTGGTGGGGTTGGTCCCGCCGCCGCGCTTGGGTCGGGTCAGCACGATCCGGGGTGCTGCGGTGGTGTCAGTCATGGTCAGCTCGTTCGTCCGTGGCCTCTCGGCCAGGTGGAGCGGATCGCCTCGGCGAGCCGCTGTCTGTCGTCGTCACACGGGGATGCGACGCGGCGCCGGGTTCTGGGGCAACCACGACCCACAATGTCATGGCACCGGCGCCGTCGCACCAGGGATACTCACAGCGCGGACGGCGTGTCGCTGTCGGAGGCGCACATCGCCCCGAGAAGCCGCGGCTTACGAGCTGCTGGGGAGCTACGGGACGATGACCGCGCGGCCCCGCACGGCGCCCGCCGCGAGCGCGGCGTAGGCGTCCGGCCCGTCCTCCAGCGCGTACCGCTGCGTCTCGACGGTCACCTGCCCGGAGCGCGCGAGGTCGAGCACCTCGATCAGCTCGGAGCGGCTGCCCCAGTAGGGGATCCGCACGGCGGCGTCGAACGCGATGCTCCCGAAGCCCACCTCGACGCTGCCGCCGCCGATGCCGACGATCGTCACGTCGCCCGCGGGCTCGACGACCTGGAGGGCCGTCGCCATGGTGGGGGTCGCGCCGACGAAGTCGAAGACGGCCTGCACGCCGCGGCCGCCGGTGATGGCGCGGATGCCGTCGGCGGCGTCCCGGTCGCTGATCACCGTGTGGTGCGCGCCGACGTGGCGGGCGAGCTCGAGCTTCTCCTCGTTCACGTCGAGGGCGATCACGGTGGCGCCGCTGAGGGCGCGGAGGATCTGGATCCCGACGTGCCCGAGGCCCCCCGTGCCGATGACGACGGCGAAGGTGCCCGCCCCGAGCTTCGGCAGCGACGTCTTGATCGCGTGGTACGGCGTGAGGCCGGCGTCGGTCAGCGAGACGTTGGCCACGGGGTCGAGGTCACCGAGGGGAACGAGGTGGCGCGGGTCGTCGACGATCATGTACTCGGCCATGGCGCCGGGCGCGCCGAGCCCGGGAGGCTGGATCCCCTCGACCGCGGCGTTCTCGCAGTAGTTCTCCCGGCCCTCGGCGCACGCGTGGCAGCGGCCGCAGCCCCACGGGCCGTAGACCGCGACGGCATCGCCGACGGCGAGGTGCTCGACGCCCGCGCCCAGCTCCTCGACGACGCCCGCGCCCTCGTGGCCGAGCGTCAGGGGGAGCGGGTAGCCGGCGGCGCGGTACTCCTCCTCCGAGAGGCCCATCACGTACTCGTCCGAGTGGCAGACGCCGGCGGCGGTGACGCGGAGGAGGACCTGACCGGGCCCGGGGACGGGCTTCTCGATCTCGGCGACCTCGGGGTGGGATCCGATGCGGGTGTACTGGAGGGCCTTCATGGGACCAGCGTATTCCTCGCGCGAGGGAACTTCCCGTGCGCGGCGCTCGTCAGGGGAGCCGGCTTCCGTGCGGCGGCACGACGGGCGGCGCGACGGTGCGCTCGGACTCGGGGAGGGCGAGCTCCGCGTCGGCGGCGTCGCGGAGGAGTGCCATGCGGCCCGCCGCCACGGACTGGGTCCAGAGCGTCGACGCGGACATGAGCAGGTAGATCGGCGCGAACCACAGCAGGGTGCCGGGATCTCCCGCGAGGGCGTAGGCGGGGAGCCCGACGAGCGCAATGACGCTGAGGACGAGCGCGCCGGGCACGGGCGCGGCCGCCTGCGCGATCGCCCGGCGGGACTCCGTGGCCACGCGTCCCGCTGTCCCGGGGGCGAGGGCTACCCGGCCGCGCGGGTCCACGGCGGCGTCGAGGAGGGCCGTGTCCCGCCACGCCGGGTGCGTCCCGGCGACCGTAGGGTGCTGGCGGATAGCGCGCGCGAGCCAGATCGACACCGGGATCACGGCCGCAGCGGTGCCCACCACGGCTCCGAGCACGATCGCTCCCGGGAGCGCGGTCTCGGGGCCGTCCACGCGCGCGAGCACGGGCTCGATCAGCAGCGCCATGGCGACGCCCGCGACCAGCGCGACGCCGAGCGCCACGAGACGCCGTCGCGGAGTCACGACCTCGGCGATCCAGGCGACGACGGCGCGGGAGCCGATGCGGGCGAGCGAGCGCCTGCCATGGCCCGGGTCGGCGGGACCGTCGGCGTCGATGGCGGCCGCGCCATCGGCGGTCGTGTCGTCGGCGTCCATGCGGGCCTCCCGGTCCGGGGTCGGTCGTCGGCCCCCGTCCATCCTCCTGGGCGGCCGGGCCAGGGCCGGACCGTCGCGCGCCCCCTGTCCGGGGCACGCGATCGACGCGGGGGATCGACCCTCGGGGCTGGACGCGCGTCGGCGGTGGCTGGGAGGCTCGCGGCATGACCGCAGCGCAGCCCTCATCCACCCTCCCGCCCGAGCACGGCGACGACGCCGTGCGCGACGACCTCATCCGCCACCTCCGCCTGGCCCGGGAGGCGCTCGTCTGGAAGCTCGAGGGCCTGGGCGAGCACGACGTCCGCCGGCCGCTCGTGCCGACGGGATCCAACCTGCTCGGGCTCGTGAAGCACGCGGCGGGCGTGGAGGCGGGCTACCTCGGCTCCGTCTTCGGCCGGCCGTTCCCCGAGGAGCTGCCGTGGATGGAGGAGGACGCGCCGCCGAACGCCGACATGCGCGCGACCGCGGAGGAGTCGCGCGCCGACATCGTGGGCCTCTCCGAGCGGGTCGGCGCGCACTCCGAGGCCACGCTCCGGGCGCTGCCGCTCGACGCCGTCGGCCGCGTGCCCTGGTGGCCGGGGGAGGCCGGGGTCGTGACGGTGCAGCGGATCGCGGTGCACCTCATCGCGGAACTGAACCGGCACGCGGGGCACGCGGACGTCCTCCGCGAGCTCGTGGACGGAGCCGCGGGACTCCGCCCGGACAGCGGCAACCTGCCCGAGGGCGACGCCGCGTTCTGGCGGGCCGAGCACGCCGAGACCGCGCGGGTCGCGCGCCTCGCGGCGGGGCGGGCCGCGGTCGACTGACCGGGCGCCCCACCGCACGACGCGCGACTAGCGGCGGGCGAACCGCAGGGTCGCGATCTCGAACGGCCGCAGGGTCAGCTCGACCCCGTCGGCGGACGGCCCCGCCACGGAACCCTCGAGGGGCCGCTCCAGGAGGTCGGTGCGGACGGCGTCGCCGAGGCCGGCCGCCGCATCCACCCGCACGACCGTGCGCTCGCGGCCGCCGCGCGCCTCGTAGAGCCGCACGACGACGTCGCCCGAGCGGTCCTCGGCGAGCTTGACGGCCTCGACCACGACGGCCGCGTTCGACGAGGCGACGAGCGGGGCGACGCCGTGGTCGCCCCGGACCTCGCGCACCGGCAGGTTGAGCCGGTAGCCCGCGTCGGCGGCGTCGAGCACATCCGGCGCGACCCGGACGGCGGAACGCAGCACGTGCCGGCCCTGGTCGGCGTGCGGGTCGGGGAACACGGGCGCCCGCAGGAGCGACTGGCGCACGAGGGTCGCGCTGCCGCCGTCGGGGCGGGGGATCCGGGTCACGTCGTGCCCGTACGTCGCGTCGTTCGCGACCGCGACCCCGAAGCCGGGCTCGCCCACGTGCACCCAGCGGTGCGCGACCGTCTCGAAGCGCGCGGTCTCCCACGACGTGTTCGCGTGCGTGACGCGCTGGACGTGCCCGAACTGCACCTCGGAGGCGGCCCGGTCGGCGTGCACGTCGAGGGGGAACGCGAGCTTGAGGAGCTTCTGCCGCTCGTGCCAGTCGACGTCGGTTACCACCTGCAGCTCCGGCTCGCCGGCCGGCAGCGTCCACGTCTGGGTGACGCGCGAGGCGCCGAACGCGCGCTCGACCACGAGGGCCGCGCCGTCGATCCGGACCGATGCGACGTCGATGAGGTCCGTGCGGTTGCGGCGGTAGGCGTCGTCGATGTCCCACGCGTCCCACTGGTTCGGGGTGTCCCGGAACAGCTGCAGGAGGCCGAGGCGCTGACCGGGGGCGACGAGGTCGCGGCCGGAGGCGGCGTCGACCAGCGAGGACACCGTGCCGTCGGCGTCGAACCGCGCGCGGACGAGGCCGTTGTCGAGGACCCAGCCGTCGCCGTCCGCGACGGGCGCGGGGGAGGCGGGCGCGGGATCCACGACCGCGGCCGACAGGGCGCCCACGCCTTCCGCGTCCACGGGTGCTGCGTTGAACGCGATGCGCCGGTCGCCGGATCCCGCGAGCGCGCCCTGCGCCTCCGCGACGAGCTCGCGCAGCCGCCCCTGCACGCGGGCGTGCTCGCGCTCGGCCTCCTGGTGCACCCACGCGATGGAGGTGCCCGGCAGGATGTCGTGGAACTGCAGCAGCAGCACGGTGCGCCACAGCGCGTCGAGCTCGTCGTGCGGGTACGCGACGAGGTCGCGGACGGCCGCGGTCGCGAGCCACAGCTCGGCCTCGCGCAGCAGGTGCTCGCTGCGCCGGTTGCCCTGCTTCGTGCGCGCCTGCGACGTGTAGGTGCCGCGGTGGAACTCGAGGTACATCTCGCCCGACCACACGTGCGGATCCCGGATCTCGGCCTTCGCCGCGTCGAAGAACTCGAGCGGCGTGCCGAGCGTCACGCGCGGCGACCCCTCCAGGTCTCGGGTGCGGTGGGCGGCGGCCGTCATCTCGCGGGTCGGCCCGCCGCCGCCGTCGCCCCAGCCGAACGGGACGATGGAGGCGTTGCTCACGGCCTTCTCGGCGTGCTGGCGCTCGGCGCGCGCGAGGTCCTCGCCGGAGAGGTCGGAGTTGTAGGAGTCCACCGGCGGGAAGTGCGTGAACACGCGGCTGCCGTCGATCCCCTCCCAGAGGAAGGTGTGGTGCGGCATCGTGTTCGTCTCGTTCCACGACTGCTTCTGCGTGAAGAAGTACTCGGCCCCGGCTCCGCGCACGATCTGCGGCAGCGCGCCCGTGTAGCCGAACGAGTCCGGTAGCCACACCTCGCGGGAGTCGATCCCGAACTCCTCGAGGAAGAACCGCTTGCCGTGCACGAGCTGCCGCACGAGCGCCTCGCCGCCCGGCATGTTCGTGTCCGACTCGACCCACATGCCCCCGACGGGCACGAACCGGCCCTCCGCGACGCGCTGACGGAGCCGCGCGAACAGCCCCGGGTGGTCCTCCTTCAACCAGGCGTACTGCTGGGCGCTGGAGGCGGCGAAGACGAAGTCCGGATCCTCGTCCATGAGCGCGAGCACGTTGGAGAAGGTGCGCGCGACCTTGCGGCGCGTCTCGCGCACCGGCCAGAGCCAGGCGGAGTCGATGTGCGCGTGCCCGACCGCCGTGACGCGGTGCGCGCTGGCGTGCGCCGGGGCGGCGAGCACGGCCTCGAGCGCCCGTCGGCCGGCGGGGGCCGTGCCGGCGACGTCGTCGGGATCCACCGCATCGCACATGCGCTCGAGGGCCGCGAGGATCTCGGCGCGGCGGGAGGACGCCGGATCCAGCTGGCCCAGGAGCCCCCGCAGCGTCCAGACGTCGCGGTCGAGCTCCCAGACGGCCAGGTCGCGCCACGCGAGGTCCATGGTGCGGAGCGCGTAGATGGGGTCGTCGCCCGCGGTCGCGGGATCGCCGAGCGGCGTCTCGCCGTGGAAGGAGTCGCCGCCGATGTCGGGGTTCGACGCGGCCTCGATCCAGAGGTCGATGCGCGTGCCCGGCCCGGTGCCCGCCCCGACGCCCACGAGCGGCACGTAGCCGTTGTACGGCTCGATGGCCTTCACGACGCTGCCGTCCGGCCGGTAGACGAGCCCCTCGGCCTGGAACCCGGGCTGGCGGTCGCTGAAGCCGAGGTCGACGAGCACCTCGAGCGCGGTCCCCTCGGCATCGGGGTCCTCCGGCACGGTCCCGGTGACGTGGAACCAGGTGGTGCCCCACGCGCGGCTCCACGGGGTGCCGACCGCGAACGGCCGGAGCTCCTGCCGCACGGCCTCCGCGAACGGCACGGGCTCGCCGGGGGCGTCCCACGCCTCGATCGCGAGCGGGATCCGGCGCCGGTGGACGTTGGGGGTGAGCCGGTCGCGGACGAACCGCTCGATGCGGGCCTCGGCGAGCGCGGTGGTGGGGGGCATGGTCGTCTCCAGTCGGTGGCGCGGCTGACCGCGGGCGGGTGTCTCCAGCGTGCGCCGCGCGGGCGTCGGCGTCCGGCGGCGGGTGGTGCGGGGTGGTGCAGGGGATGCGCGCGGGTCAGCCCTTCACGGCGCCGGCGAGCGCGTTCGACCCGCCGAGCGTGCGCGAGACGAGGACGTACAGCGCGATGACGGGCACCGAGTAGACGAGCGAGAACGCCGCGAGCTGTCCGTAGGCCACGCTGCCGTACTGGCCGAAGAAGTTGAAGATGCTGACGGCGGCCGGCTGCTTGTCCGGGCTCAGCAGCAGGATGAAGGGCACGAAGAAGTTCCCCCACGCCTGGATGAACACGAAGATGAACACCACCGCGATCCCCGGGCGCATGAGCGGCACGACGATGTGGGTGAGCGTGCGCATCATCGACGCGCCGTCGGTCCACGCCGCCTCCTCGAGGGAGATGGGCACCGAGTCCATGAAGTTCTTCGCCATCCAGATCGCCATCGGCAGGCTCGTGGCGGCGAGGAAGAAGACCGTGCCGGCGATCGAGTCGATGAGGTCGAGCGTGACGAAGAGGCTGTAGACGGGCACCATCATCGCGGTGATGGGCAGGCACGTGCCGAACAGGATCCCGTAGAGGAACGGCTTGTTGATGCGCATCCGGTACCGCGACAGCGGGTAGGCCGCGAGGATCGCGACCACCACCGTCACGATCGCGCAGCCGCCCGAGAGCACGAGGCTGTTCATCAGCGGGATGAAGGAGATCTCCGGCGTCAGCACGGCGCGGAAGTTCTCCAGCGTGAACTCGGCCGGCACCTTCGCCGACAGCGTGGCCGACGGGTCGAAGGCCGCGAGCACGAGCCACACGAGCGGCACGGCGAAGCACAGGGCGACGACGACGAGCACGCCGTTCGCCACCTGGCGCATCACGCGGCCGCTCGGCGAGGTCATGCGGGAACCCGGCTGGCGGGCCGCGCGGCGGGACAGGGGCGAGCGGGAGGCGCGGGCGGGTGCCGGCGCCGTCGGGGTCACGGCCATGGTCAATCCACCTCCGGGCGCAGGGCCCTGATGTAGATCACGCTGAACACGGCTCCGACGAGGAGCATGATCGTCGCGATCGCGGTGCCGAAGCCCAGCTGCGAGAACTGGAACGCCTCCTGGTAGGCGAGGATCGGCAGGGTCGCGCTGCTGGTGCCGGGGCCGCCGCCCGTCATCACGAAGATGAGGGTGAAGACCGAGAGCGTCTGCAGCGTGGTGAGCATCAGGTTGGTCGAGATGCTGCGGCGGATCACCGGCAGCGTGATGAAGACGAGCCGCTGCCAGCCGGTCGCGCCGTCCACCTCCGCCGACTCGGTGATCTCCGGCGGCACCTCCTGCACGGCGGCCGCGTAGACGAGCATCGAGAAGGCGGATCCGCGCCACACGTTCGCGAGGATCACCGACAGCAGCGGCAGCCCGTAGAGCCAGTTCGCGCCCGGGATCCCGAAGAACCCGAGGACCGTGTTGAGCGTGCCGGAGTCGTTGAAGAACGCGTACGCGGCGAACGCGGCCACGATCTCCGGCAGCACCCAGGCCGCGATGACGAAGGTGCCGACGACGGCCCGCACGACGCGGTCGCCCTGCCGCATGAGGAGCGCGAGCCCGAGGCCCACGACGTTCTGTCCCACGACCGCGGAGAAGAACACGAAGGCGAGCGTGAGGAGCACCGACTTCGGGAAGTCGGGGTCCGCGAAGAGCGCCGTGTAGTTGTCGAAGCCGATGAACCGCGCGCCGCCGGCCGCGTACCCGGTGAGGGACGCGTCGGTGAAGGAGCCGTAGAGGCTCGAGATCACGGGGCCGAGGAGGAACAGGGCGAGCAGGACGATCGCGGGCAGCAGCGGGACGGTGCGCGCGCCGGTGCGGAGCGCGCGGGCGCGGGCCCGGCCCGGGCGGACCGGCGACGGCCCGCCCGATCCCCGGCCCGACCCGGCCGCGCCCCGCCGGTCGGCGCTCCGCGCGTCGGTGTCGGGGCCGACCGGCACGGGGGCGATGGTGGCCACGGGTCAGCCCTCCGCCTTCTGCGTCCCGTCGTCGCCCACGATGCCGACGAGGGCCTGGTCGTAGGCGGCCGCGGCCTCCTCGGGGGACTGCTGGCCGGTCATCACCGACTCCATCGCCACGGTGATCGCGTTGGAGATGCGGCTGTAGTCGGTGGTCGCCGGGCGGAAGTGCGTGTCGTCGACGAGGGAGGAGAAGAACGCGAACGTCGGGTTGGAGGCGACGTACTCCGGATCCTCGGCCACGTCGCTGCGGACCGCGATCTGGCTGGCCGCGATGTCGTACGACTGCGACCCGTCCTTGTCGAGCGCGTCGGCGATGAACTCGAACGCCTTGTCGGGGTTCTTCGTCTTGGCCCCGGCCGCGAGGGTCCAGCCGCCCGACATGCTGACCGCGCCGGGGGCCGCGCCGTCCTGCGTGGGCATGGGCGCCTGGCCCATGACGTCGCTCCACTGGGGCCACGGGTTCGTGCCCGAGTCGAGCCAGGTGCCGCTCAGCCACGACCCGTCCAGGTCGATCGCGAGCTTGCCCTGCGGCAGCCACTCGCCGCCGACGATGGTGGAGATGTTGGTGTCGAGCGCCTCCTCGGGCTTCGGGCCGACGCCGCCCTGGTAGACGTCGCGGATGAATCCGAGCGAGTCGATGAAGCCCTGCGAGCCCGTGATCCACTTGCTCGTCGTGTCGTCGTAGAGCGTGCCGGTGGGGGTGCCGTAGTGCAGCATCTCGAAGCCCTGCATCGTGGCGCCCTCGCCCTGGGGCTTCCCCGAGTAGACGTTGAGGGGGACGACGTCCGGCAGCTTCGCCTTGATGGTCTTCGCGGCGTCGAGCACGTCGTCCCAGTCCTTGGGCTCCCACGGCACCGGCAGGCCGGCCTTCCGGAAGAGGTCCTCGTTGTACCAGAGGGCGCGCGTGTCGGTGCCCATCGGGATCCCGTAGACCTTGCCGTCCTCGCCGACGCCCGCCTGCTTGGCGGAGTCGAAGAACTGCGCCCAGTCGTCCCACTTCGCGACGTGGTCGTCGAGGGGGAGGAGGTAGCCGGCGGCCGCGTCCGACTTCACCTTGAACGTGTCCTCGTACATCACGTCGGGGGCGGTGGACGCGGAGCGGTTCATCAGCGCGAGCTTGGTGAAGTAGTCGTCGTTCTGCGCGGCGATGGGCACGAACTCGACCTTCATGCCGGGGTTCGCGGCCTCGAAGGTCGCCGCGGTCTCCTTCATGTGGGCGTCCATCTGGGTGAAGGTCCCGAACTTCTGGTACGCGACCTTGATGGTCTTCCCGTCGCCTCCTCCGCCCGCGCCGGCCGAGCAGCCGGAGGCGAGGAGGAGGGCGGCGACGGATGCCGCCGTGATCTGGAGGATGCGGGCTCGCGTCCTCGGGTGGGTCCGGCGATTCGTCATGGTGCTCCCTTGCTCCACTGGCTCGGACGGTCGGCGTCGTCGCCGCCCGTCGAAGGTTAGCCAAACGTATGGATTAATCCATGTCAAGACATTCTGGTGTCGATCCTGCGGCGTGGACGCGCGCGGCCGAGGGCTCCCGGGTGCCGGCCGCTGGCCGCTAGCCGCGGATGAGCATCGCCGACGGGCGCGGCGAGAACGCGTTGTCGAGCACGAGGCACGCGGCACCCACGGCGGCGACGTCCTCGCCGATCGCCGACTCGACCACCCGCACGGGGTGCTTCGCGATGAGCGCGGGGGACCGCCGCACCTCCTCCGGCAGCGTCTCGAGCACGATCCGCGCGATCGGGTGCCAGAACGGTCCGCCGCAGACGACCTCGTCGAGGTCGAGCAGGTTCACCTGGATCACGATGGCGCGCGCCAGGTGCCGGGCCGCCGCCTCCACGATCCGGCGGGCCGGCCCGTCCTGGGGATCGCCGTCCGCGCGGGCCGCGAGCGCGTGGAAGGCCTCGCCGATGAGCCGCATGTCGACCGCGTCGCCGCTCGCCGCCGCCTCCGCGAGCGCCGCGTCGGACACGTCCCCGGAGCCGAGAACGCCGCCCTCGACGGCCTGGCGCACGAGCGCGTGCGGCGTGATGAGCTCGCCCACGCATCCGACGCGCCCGCACGTGCACCGCCGCCCGCGGGAGGCGACCATGATGTGCCCCGAGTCCCCGGCGTTCGAGCTCGCGCCGCGCACGGGCTCGCCGCCGAGCACGAGCCCGGTGCCGAACCCCGTGCCGTAGTAGACGAACGCGAGGTGGCGGCGGTCCCCGGGCCCGAACCACAGCTCCGCGACGGCGGCCGCGGTCACGTCCTTCTCGAGGAGCACCGGCAGGCCGGTCGCGGTGCTGAGGGCCGAGCGCAGCGGCACGTGGCGCCAGCGGGGGAGCATCGGCGGATCCAGCACGAGGCCAGCGCCCACGTCGATGGGCCCCGGGGCGGCGAGCCCCACGCCGAGCACGGCCTGGCGGTCGACCCCCGCGTCGGCGATGAGCCCGTCGACGAGCCGGGCCACGAGCGCCACCACCTCGTCGGGGCGCGACGCCGACGGCGTCGGGCTGCTGACGTGCCGGATCACCGTGCCCTCGAGGTCGAGCAGCACCGAGGTGATGACCGCGGGATCCACGTGCACGCCCACCGCGAAGCGGCCGTCGGCGACGAGGTGCAGGAGCGTGCGGGGCTTGCCGGGCCCGCGGATCACGGTGCCGCCCTCGCGCACGAGTCCCTCGTCGATGAGGCGGCGCGTCACGTTGGTGACGGTCTGCGCGCTGAGGCCCGTGCGCTCGGCGATCTCGGACCGGCTGGCGCCCTCCGCCGCGCGGCGCACCGCGTCGAGCACCACCGTGCGGTTGTAGCCGCCGATCGCGGGCAGGTTGGTGCCGCGTCGCATGGGCACCTCCTCGCACCGGCCGTCGCCCGCCGGGCGCGGGCCTCTTCGCAGTATCCCGGATGCGCGCACGGCGGTCGCACCCCGCCCTGCGTCGGCACGAGGCCTTGCCGCTGCCCGGGCGAGAGGGCGACACGCCCGGCCGTGCCCGCTCGGGCCGGAGCAGGGTGGATCCATGACCGATCTGCTCGCGACCGCCCACGAAGCGGCCAGCACCCTCCCGTCGCCCCTCCCCGCCGCGCGCGGCCCGCTCAGCGCGGCGCTCCTCGCCGACCTCGCCGGCGCATCCTCCGCGTCGGCCCCGGCCGGATCCGACGCCGCCGTCAGCACCGCGGCCGACGCGCGCGCCATCGCCTCCGTCCCCGACCTCGCGGCGCTCGCCGCGGAGGCGCTCGCCGCGACGGACGACGTGGTCCGCGACGACGACGTCCAGCTGGCCCTCTTCTGCCTCTACGAGCTGCATCACGCGGGGCTCGCCGGCGTGGACGAGGACCGCGAGTGGGACCCGCGGCTCCTCGCCGTCCGCGGGATCCTGGAGCGGGCGTTCGAGGCCGCCCTGCGCGACCGCGTGCCCGTCCCCGAGCGCCCCGAGCCGACGTCGGCCGGCGTCGCGGCGGCGCTCTTCGCGCTGACCTCGGCCGACTCCGGGCCGTCCCTCTCCCGGTTCGTCGCGCGGAAGGCCAGCCTCGAGCAGCTCCGCGAGTTCCTCGTGCAGCGGTCGATCTACACGCTCGGGGAGGCGGACCCGCACTCCTGGGCGATCCCGCGCCTGCGGGGTCGTGCGAAGGCCGCGCTCGTGGAGATCCAGGCCGACGAGTACGGCGGCGGCCGGCCCGAGCGCGTGCACGCGACGATCTTCGGCGCGACCCTGCGCGGCACGGGCCTCGACGACCGCTACGGCGCCTACCTCGACGCCGTGCCCGCGATCACGCTCGCGTCCTCCAACGCGATGTCGCTGTTCGGCCTGCACCGGCGCCTCCGCGGCGCGATCGTCGGCCACCTCGCCGCGTTCGAGATGACCTCGAGCGTGCCCAGCCGCCTCTACGCGAGCGGGATCCGCCGCCTCGGCTTCGGCGACGACGTCGCCTGGTACTACGACGAGCACGTCGAGGCCGACGCCGTGCACGAGCAGATCGCCGCGCACGACCTCGCGGGCGGGCTCGTGGAGTCGGAGCCCGCGCTCCTCGACGACGTCCTGTTCGGCGCGGCCGCGTGCCTCGAGGTCGAGGGCTGGGTCGGGGCGCACGTGCTGGCCAGCTGGCAGGCGGGCCGGTCGTCGCTGCGCGCGGGCTCGACGGCCGTCGTCGTGGCCGCCGCGTGAGCGCGCCGACGGGCGACGCCGGGGCCCCCGTCCCCGCACCGGAGCGGTCGTCCGGCTCGGAGCCGGCGCGCATCATCGCGTACCCCGACGGCCCTCTCCTCGTCCGCGGCGACTTCGAGATCGTGGATCCCGCCGGCCGGCCCGTCCCGCGCACGCGGAGCACGGTCGCGCTCTGCCGCTGCGGCGTCTCGTCCATCAAGCCCTACTGCGACGGCACGCACCGGCTGGTCGGCTTCCGCACGGATCCGCCCGCACCCGCCGCGGAGTAGGGACCGCGCGGGCGGCCGCCTCCGGTGGATCCGACGGGCCCGTCAGACGAGATCGGGCCGCGTCTCCCGCGCCACGTCGCGTACGCGCTCGACCGCCTCGCGCACCACGTCGTGCCCGCCGCGCGGCCCCGCCTGCGCGTTGCGGGCACGGCGGAGGAACCCGTCCCAGTCGCCGCCGCCCGCCCGGAGCGGCCGCGTCGGCGCCAGCAGCGCGGCCCGCCGCAGCCACACGTCGTGCTCGCCCGCCCACCGGTCGAGCGCCTGGTCGGCCCGGGCGCGCGCCGTGCCGGTCAGCCGCTCGACGAGCGGCCCGACGACGTCGAGGGCGAGCGGATCCACGAGCGCCCGCAGCCGCGCCTCCCGCACGAAGCCCTCGATGCGCGTGAGGTCGCCGTTGTCGAGCCCGTCGACGTGCTCCTGCAGCAGCACGACGGCCGCGAGGCGGCGCTCGTAGACGCGCGACCGCCAGAGCTCCGACGCCAGCGCGGCCGCCTCGTCCCGCGTCATGCCCGGATGCCGCCGGCCGAGGTCGCGCACCGTCCCGCGCACGGCGCCGACGGACGCGCCCACGAACTCCAGGTCGGAGCCGAGCCGCTCCCGCTCCGCATCGGCGCGGTACCACGCGCCCTCCCGCTCGAGGGCCGCCGCGACGAACTCGGCGTCCTCGCTCATCCGGCGAGCGGCGCCGAGCCCTCGCGCCCGGTGCGGTGCACGAAGGCGCGGCCGAACTCGGCGAGCACCTCCTCCGCCGTGTGCGTCGGCGCCCAGCCGAGCACCTCGCGGGCCCGGGCCGTCGACATCACCGGCACGTGGGCGGCGATGTCGATCCAGCCCGGATCCGTGCGCTGCACGCGCAGCCGCCAGCTCACCGAGACGAGCGCCCGCAGCGCCGGCAGCGGCACGGTGACGACGCGCGCGTCGAGCAGGCGGCCGACGAGCGCCGGATCGACGACCGGATCCGCCGCCACGTTGAACGCCCCCGGCGCGCGCCGCTCGACCGCGCGCCAGAACGCGTCGGCCACGTCCTCGTTGTGCACCACCTGCGACACCAGCTCGCGGGGGAGCGGCAGCAGCGGGGTGCGGGTGGCGAGCCCGAGCCAGCGCGTGGGGATCCACCGCCCGAGGAAGAGCCCGGCGATCTCCGCCGCGGCCTCGTCGTGCATCACGAGCCCGGGCCGCATGCGCGTCACGACGATCCCCGGGTGCGCGGCCTCGAACGCGTCCATCGCGCGCTCGTTCTCCGCCTTGTGCCGTGAGTAGTGCGAGGTGTGGATCCCGCCGGTGGGCCAGGTCTCGTCCCGCGGCCGGTCCTTGGGCGCCGGGCTGTACGCGCCGACCGAGGACGCGACGACCACCTGCGGCACGCCCGCCCGCGCGACCGCCTCCAGCACGTGGGCCGTGCCGATGACGTTGGTGCGGTGCATCACGCGCTCGCGGTGGTTCGGCTGGAGCGCCCAGCCGAGGTGGATCACCGCGTCGGCGCCGCGCATGGTCGCCGCGAGCCCGGAGACCGCGCCCGCCGCGCCGATGTCGGCGAGCCGCCAGGTGACGAGGGAGTAGGGCTCGAGGGAGGCGTCGGGCATGCGCCGCGCGACGCCCACGACCTCCGCGCCCGCGGCGTGGAGGCGGCGCAGCACCCCGGTGCCGAGGTTCCCGGTGGCTCCGATGACGACGACGCGCATGCTGCTCCTCTCCTGCGGACGGGACCCGTCGGGCCGGCTGGTCCGCGGGTCCCCTCCATCATGCTCGCCGACGCCCGTCGCGGAGCACGCGGGCGGCGGGCCCCGTCGGCGCTCAGCGGTCGACGGCCTCGATGAGCGATCCCTGCGCGAACGTCAGCCAGTCGTAGAGGCTCGCGCTCTCCTGCGGCGCGCGGTCGCGCCAGCCGTCGGCCTCGTCGATGCGCAGCGGCACGGAGATCGCGAGCCGGAGGTCGTTGAGCGTGCGGAGCCAGGCCTGCGCGCCCGTCGGGTCCAGCACCACGAGCAGCCCGCGCCGGCCCGCACCTCGCGCGTCCGCCTCGGCGAGGGTCGCCTCGACGGACGCGGCGTTCGCGGCCTTGGCCTCGGTGAGGTCGGATGCCGTGAACCGCCGGAACTCGGCGGAGGACTCGGCGTCGTCCGGGTAGGCGTCGGGCAGCAGGCGCTCGACGACGGGGGAGGGGGCGGCGCCGTCCGTGGCGCCGCCGGGCGCGGATCCCTCGTCCAGGATCCCGCGGAGCTCGCCGAGGAGGCCGCGCAGCATGGCGACCTCGTGCAGCTCGAGGTGCGCGGCGACCGTGCCGTCGGGACGCGCGCGGAAGGCCCTCACGCGTCCACCCGCTCGAGCGTGGCCCACAGTCCGTAGCCGTGCATCGCGAGCACGTGGCGCTCGATCTCCTCGCGGATCCCCGTCGCCACGACCGCCCGGCCGTCCTCGTGCACGCGGAGCATCAGCTCGTCGGCGCGCTCCCGGGTGAAGCCGAAGTAGCTGCGGAACACGTACGAGACGTACGTCATGAGGTTCACGGGGTCGTTCCAGACCACGCAGCTCCAGACCGGCGGCGTCGCGGCGCGCTCGAGCAGGCTCGTGTCGGATCCCGTGCGCGTGCCGGATCCGGGATCCCCCGCGGGCGGGTCGGCGGCGCGGCGAGCGGCGGGCAGGGGACGCGGGGTGCGCGCGTCGACTGCGGTGGTGGTCATCGCGCTCCCGTGGGGTCGTCCCGGCGAGCGGCCGGTGGATCCATCCTCTCCTGCCGCGCGGGCGCTCGGCGACCCCGCTGGCCGATCGTCACGCACCGGGCCGCACGAGCCCGCAGTCGTACGCGAGGATCACCGCCTGCACGCGGTCGCGCACCTCGAGCTTCGCGAGCACCCGGCCCACGTGCGTCTTCACGGTCGACTCCGACAGGTACAGGCGGCCGGCGATCTCCTGGTTGGTGAGCCCCTCGGCCAGCGCCGTGAGCACCTCCAGCTCGCGCGCGGTCAGCGGGCGCAGGCGCGGGTCGGCGGCGCCCTCGCCCGTCCCGGCCGCCGCGCCCGTCGGGGGCATCGCGGGACCGAGCAGCTCGATCATGCGGCGCGTCACCCGGGGCGAGATGGCGGCGTCGCCGTCCGCCACCGCGCGGATCGCCTCCATCAGGTGCTCGGGCCGCGTGTCCTTCACGAGGAAGCCGCTCGCCCCGGCGCGGAGCCCGGCGAACGCGTACTCGTCGAGGTCGAACGTGGTCAGCACGATGACGCGCGTCGCCGGGTGCCGCGCGACGATCTCCGCGGTGGCCTCGATCCCGTCCATGCCGGGCATGCGCACGTCCATGAGCACGACGTCGGGCGCGAGCGCGCCGGTGCGCTCCACGGCCCCGTGGCCGTCGGCGGCCTCGCCCACCACCTCGATCCCGGGCTCCGCGTCGAGCACCATGCGGAAGCCCATGCGCACGAGCGCCTGGTCGTCCACGATGAGCACGCGGACGGGGGTGCTGCTGTCGGTCATCGGTCCTCCTGGACGCGGGGGGTGTCGGTGGGATCGGGCGCTCGGGACACGTCGCCCGGCCGGACATCGTGGAGCCCGCTGGGCATGGTGGCCAGCACGCGCCACCCGCCGTTCTCGCGCCGCCCGGCCGTCGCGGTGCCGCCGTACACGGCCATGCGCTCCGCGACTCCCACGAGGCCGCGACCGCTGCCGGGGACGGGCGGCACGACGGGTCCCGTGAGGTCGTCGTCGGTGACCTCGACGACGATCTCCTCGGGCCGGTGGTCGACGCGCACATCGACCCGGTCGGCGTTCGGCGCGTAGCGGAGCACGTTCGTCAGCGACTCCTGCACGACGCGGAAGACGGCGAGCTGGCGTCCCGGGTCGTCCGGCGGCCCGCCGGTGCTCGTGAAGCGGATCGGGAGGCCGGTCGAGCGGAACGAGTCGACGAGGGCGGGGAGGTCGGCGTGACCGGGCTGCGGCGCGCGGAGCGAGGGCGTCGCTTCGTCGCCCGGGCCCGGCTCCTCGGCGAGCACGCCCAGCATGCGGCGCATCTCGGAGAGAGAGGTGCGGCCGGTCTCGGCGACCTCGCGCATCGCGTCCCGCGCGAGCTCGGGCCGGGCGACGGCGCTCGCGGCCGCCCCGTCGGCGAGGGTCACCATGACGGTGATCCCGTGGGCGACGATGTCGTGGATCTCGCGCGCGATCCGCGTCCGCTCCGCCGCCGTCGCGAGCCGCGCCTGCTGGTCGCGCTCACGGGCGAGCTGCACCGCGAGGTCCCGCAGCGCCTCGACGTAGCGCTTCCGCCCGCCCACGTTCGCGCCGATGAGCGTCGCGATGAGCGGGAGGATCATGCTGACGAGCAGCATGGTGGCGATCGACAGGGCCATCGGGCCCTGGCCGGCCGTCGCCGGCGTGACGACCGCGACGACGACGGCCACGCCGCCGAACCCGATCCACGCGCGCCGGGACGACCCGTAGACGGCCAGCGCGTAGAGCGCGAGGGGGATGGCCCCGCCGTCGAAGCTGCCGGACACGAGGGCCGCTCCCGCCGCCGCCGCCGCGGAGACGGCCAGGACCGCCGCGGGTCGGCTGCGACGGAACATCAGCGCGACGCCCGTCAGGATGCTGAGCACGGCCAGCGTGATCCCGCCGGGCAGGGCGAGCGATCTGCTGCCGACGACGGGGGCGGCGCTCACCGACAGCAGGGTGAAGACGATGGCGATGGCGGCGTCGACCACCCGGGGGTGCCGAGCCATCCACCCTCGGATCGCGCCGGGCGGGGTGGGCAGGCGGACGCCGTCGGGCGCGGCGGTGTCCGCCGCGCCCGACGGCGCCCTCCTGCCCGCGTCGATCAGGCGTCCCGCTTGCGGGCGAGGACCAGGGCGGGCACGAGGATCACGGCCACCCACCCGACCATGACGAGCAGCGCCTGCCAGAACTCGAGCTCGCCGGGTGCTCCGCTCGCCGTGCTGTAGAGCCGACCGCCCGCGCTGAGGGGGAAGTACGGCCCGAGCTTCGCGACCCAGTCGATCACCCCGCCGAGCAGCTGCCCGACGATCGGGACGACCAGCACGAGGCCGACCAGGGCGCCGATGCCCGCCGCGCCGTTGCGCAGCAGCAGGCCGAAGCCGAACCCCATCAGGCCGATGAGCACGACGAAGAGCACGGCGCCGAGGGCCGCGAGCAGGAAGTCGCCGTCCAGCATGTCGACCTTCGCGCCGACCGACGTGAAGTACCCGCGGGCGATGAGGAGCGCGGCGGCCACCGCGATGGCGGTCACGACGAAGGTGACGAGCGTGTAGACGATCGCCTTCGCCGCGATCACGCCGAGTCGACGGGGCGCCGCGCTGAAGGACGAGCGGATCATGCCGGTCGAGTACTCGCCGCTGATGACGAGCACCCCGAGGACGCCGGCGACCAGCATCGACAGGGTCACCCCGCTGAGGCCGACCGAGAGCAGCAGGTCGGAGGCGGGCACGCCGGGGAGGGACAGCTGGTCGCGCAGCTGGTCCACGACGAACGGCGTGAAGAGCGCCGAGAATCCGGCGAGCAGGAGGAAGACGAGCGCGAAGCACCACACGGTGGAGCGCAGCGTCCGCAGCTTGATCCACTCGGAGCGCATGAGGCGGAGGAGGGTCGGCCGGCCCGTGGTCACCGGGGCGGGCGCGTAGGTCGTGCTGGTGGCGGTCATCGTGCGATCTCCTGCTCGGTCGTGCCGACTGCGGCGCTGTGGTACTCGACGTCGCCCTGCGTGAGCGACAGGTAGGCGTCCTCGAGGGACGCGGTGACGGGCGTGAGCTCGTGCAGCACGACCCCGGCGGACATCGCCGCGTCGCCGACCTGCGCGGCCGTGAGCCCGGTGATCTCGATGACGTCGCGCTCGACGCTCGTGACCACGACGTCCGGGCGCGCCACCGCCTGGCCGAGCTGGTCGGCGTGCGGTGAGCGGACGCGGACGAGGCCGCTCGTGGCTCCGGCGACGACGGCGGCGACGGGCGCGTCGGCGAGCACGCGGCCGCGGCCGAGGACGATGAGGTGGTCGGCGGTCTGCGCCATCTCGCTCATCAGGTGCGAGGAGAGCAGCACCGTGCGGCCCTGGCCGGCCAGGTAGCGGGTGATGTTGCGCACCCACATCACGCCCTCCGGGTCGAGGCCGTTGACGGGCTCGTCGAGGATCAGCGTGCGCGGGTCCCCGAGGAGCGCGACGGCGATCCCGAGGCGCTGCCCCATGCCGAGGGAGAAGCCGCCGACGCGCTTCTTGGCGACCGGCTGCAGGCCCGTCATCTCGATGACCTCGTCCACGCGCGAGCGCGGGATCCCGTGCGTGGCCGCCATGGCGAGCAGGTGGTTGTAGGCGGAGCGGCCCGTGTGCACCGCCTTCGCGTCGAGGAGCGCGCCGACCTCGTGGAGCGGGGCCTGGAGGTCGCGGTAGCGGTGGCCGTTGACGGTCACCGAGCCGGACGTGGGGCTGTCGAGCCCGACGATCATGCGCATCGTGGTGGACTTGCCGGCGCCGTTCGGACCGAGGAATCCGGTCACCATGCCCGGCTGGACGGTGAAGCTCACGCCGTCCACGGCGGTCTTCGCGCCGTAGCGCTTGGTCAGGTTCTCAGCGACGATCATGCGCGCTGCCTCCTCAGGATGGGTGCGCGGGCCCAGCGCCCGCGGGATCAACGTTAGGGGCGGGGTCCTCGAGCGGGCGTCCCCCCTCCGGCCCCTCGTCGCACGGGGACGCTGGTACCAGGGTGCCGCCTCAGGCGGGCCCGGCGCCCAGCGCGGCGAGCCTCGTCGCCGCCTCCTCGAGCACGTCGATCCGCTTGCAGAACGCGAACCGCACCAGGGACGCGTGCTCCGCGGCGAGGGGCGCATGGCAGAAGGCCGAGAGCGGCACGCCCACCACGCCGGCGAGCTCCGGCAGGCGCAGGCAGAGCTCGCGGGCGTCGGGGAAGCCGAGGGGCGCCGCGTCCGCGACGATGAAGTACCCGGCCGCCGGGAGGTGGATCCGGAAGCCCGCGTCGGTGAGCCCGGCCGCGAGCACGTCGCGCTTCTGCCGCAGGTCGTCGGCGATGCCGTCGTACACCGCGTCGGGGAGCGCGAGACCCGTCGCGATGGCGGGCTGGAACGGAGCCCCGTTCACGAAGGTCAGGAACTGCTTCACCGCGAGGATCGCCGACACGAGCGGCGCCGGCGCCGTCAGCCAGCCGATCTTCCAGCCGGTGGTGCGGAACGTCTTGCCGCCGGAGGAGATCGTCACCGTGCGCTCCTGAGCTCCGGGCAGCGTCGCGACGGGCACGTGCGGCGCCTCGAAGACGAGGTGCTCGTACACCTCATCCGTGACGATCACCGCGTCATGGGCGACGGCGAGCTCGACCACGAGCTCCCGCACCTCGCGGCTGAGCACGGTCCCGGTGGGGTTGTGCGGGTCGTTGAGGAGGATCACGCGGGTGCGGTCCGTGATCACCCGGCGGAGGTCGTCGAGCCGGGGTTGGAAGTCGGGCGCGCGCAGGGGCACGGTCCGGTGGATCCCGCGGGCGAGCGAGATGAGCGCCCCGTACGCGTCGTAGAACGGCTCGAGCGTCACGACCTCGTCCCCCTCCTCGACGAGGGCGAGGAGCGTCGCGGCGATGGCCTCGGTCGCGCCCGCGGTGACGAGGACCTCGGCGTCCGGATCGACGACGAGACCGTAGAAGCGCGCCTGATGCGCGGCGATCGCCGACCGCAGCTCGGGGGTGCCGCGGCCGGGCGGGTACTGGTTCATCCCGGCCGAGATCGCGGCCCGGGCGGCGTCGAGCACCTCGCGAGGCCCGTCCTCGTCCGGGAATCCCTGACCGAGGTTGATCGCGCCGGTCGCTGCCGCCAGCGCGCTCATCTCGGCGAACACGGTCGTGCCCGGCGTCCCGTCGGGCGTCAGCAGCATGGCCCCACGTGCCGCTCGCGCCCACGCGCCGGGAATCGTCATGCGCCCATCATCGCGCGCCTCCTCGTCCTCCACAGGCGACAGCACCGGACCGGCCGCGCGTGGTGTGGAGCGATGGGGTCCGCGCCTCCCGACCCCGGCTACCTTTCCTGGACCCGCGATGCCCGGCGCTGCTGCGTCCGCACGTTCGCGGGATGTCCGCACGGCCCGGGGGGAGAAGATCTTGCACGAGCGACCGCGCAGTCCGTTGCGTCGACGAGGGGGAGCGGCGGTCCTGTCGCTGGCCGTGCTCGTCTCCATCCCGTCTCTCGTGGGATGCGCGTCCTCTTCGTCGCCGTCGCCGACGCCCGCCCCGCCGCCCCCGCTGACGCAGGAGCAGCAGGACGAGGCGGCCTTCCGTGATGTGTTCACCCGCTACGTGAGCTTGGATCAGAGTCAGGAGACAGGGGAGGTCCTGTCAGGCCTACTCACCGGCGACGCGCTCGAGGGCGAGCTTTCGTCTGTCCGCGATACCCAGGAGAAGGACCAGCACAGCGTGGGGAAGGCGACGGAGTCAGGCTTCGAGGTCACCAGCCACGGCTCGGACTCGGAGGGCGACTTCATGGTCGCCCAGGCCTGTCTCGATGTGAGCGGCATTCGCATCCTCGACCATGCCGGTAGTGACGTCACTCCTAGCCGCGATGCGCGGCTCTCGCTGCAGATGAAGGCCAAGAAGTCGGCGGATGGTTCATGGCGCATCAGCGATTCCCTCCGCAACGAGGCGGTCCGAGCGTGCGGGTGACGCCCGTAATCGCAGCAGCTGCGGTCGCAGTCGCCCTGGCTTTGGGGGCTCCAGCCCCCGCCCGAGCCGCTGCAGGTTCTTGCGGTCAGTCGACGGGAAGCGTAGGCAGTTGCGCGTCCGGTGAGATCGACGGGAGCGGCGTCTCGTTGGAGGCGCACGAGGACCATCCCGCCCAGCCGCCATTCCCGACTCTCGCAGACAAGACGAGGCCACCAGTGGATCGTGCAGCGGTGCCGGTTTCGCCGCCTCCGGTGCCGCGGGGTCGCGTGGCGGCGGATGTCGATGTTCCGTGCCAGCCCGGGATCGGTTCCTGCTTCGACGGTCATCATGCGTTCCTGCCGCCGGCGAAGGCGCCGGTGAAGCCCGCCGATCCGGTGCCGGTCGTGGCGGCCGATCCGGGGGTGTCGCTTCAGGATGTGGCGCAGTTCGTGCCGCGGGATGCGGGGATCCGGTCGCAGCCGAAGGGGTGGGCGATCGTGGGGGCTCCGGTGAACCTGTTAACGGATGCGGCCACGCAGGTGGTCGACGGGGTGTTGTTGGGTCGGCCGGCGCAGGTGCGGTTCGTGCCGGTGTCGTTCTCGTGGGATCACGGCGACGGGACCACTACGACGGTGGTGGGGGCTGGTGCGTCGTGGAAGGAGTTGGGGCAGCAGGACTTCACCCAGACGGACACGAGTCACGTGTATTCGAGCGTCGGGGATCGGCAGGTGGTGTTGACGATCGCGTATTCGCCGGCCTACCGGTTCGATGGCGGTGGCTGGCTGCCGATCCCGGGCACGCTCCCGGTGGAGATAGGTCCGGTCACGATCCATGTCCTGCAGGGGTCGACGGTGTTGGTCGGGGGTGCGTGCGGGGAGCGGAACGCCGGACCCGGATGCCCATGACCACCGTCTGAGCCGACGCGGGGTCGCGGATGACCAGTCACATCGCGTGACCGTCCGCGGAGGCACGCCGTGGCCCCGTACGCTCGAGCCAGCATGCGAGCGGCGCCTGTCCGAGATCGCTCGCCCTGTGGCATCCATGGCCGGCGGGCGGTGCGCTGTCAGGGCGGCCATAGGGAACGCCCAGACTCGCCCTGAATGCTGGCACGACCTGAGAGGAGCACCACCGATGACCGACAGAAGCCACGGCGACGACGAGCACGAGGGCGGCCGCGAGGTCGCCGGCCGAGCCGAGGGCTCCTCGACGGAGGCGTCATCGTCACCTGCTCCCCAGGCCCCCAGCGACGGATCCGCCTGGCCGGCGCCCGCCGGTCCCGCGGCTTCAACCCACCCCGCGCCAACGAGCCCCGACCAGCAAGACACCGTCGCCTACGGGACCGCGTCGCCGACGGACCGCGCGGCGACCGCGCCGCTCGCGGGCCCCGCGGCCATGGGGCCCGAGGAGGTCGGCACCGCCGCGACCGCTCCGCCCGCCAAGAAGCCGAACAAGGCGCTCCCGCTCGTCGCCATGCTGGCCGTCGGAGCCCTCATCGGAGGTGCCGCAGGCGGACTCACCACCTGGGCCATCGCCCACGACGACGGGTCGACCCAGACCGTCAGCGAGTCTCCCGCGAACATCACCGTCAACGACCCGGACAACGCGACGCCCATCACGGCCGTCGCGGCGAAGGTATCGGGCTCCGTCGTCACCATCGACGTGGCAGGCGCGCAGGCCGGCGGCACGGGCTCGGGCGTCGTCCTCTCCAGTGACGGCTACGTGCTCACCAACACGCACGTCGTGACGCTCGACGGCCAGACGGGAGACGCCACCATCCAGGTCAAGACCGCGGATGGGGCCCTGTACTCGGCCAAGCTCGTCGGCACGGACCCCGTTGTCGACCTTGCCGTCATCAAGCTCGACGACGCGAGCGGACTCACCCCCATCGAGTTCGCCGACTCGTCGAAGCTCAACGTGGGTGACACGGCCATCGCCATCGGCGCCCCTCTCGGCCTGTCCGGCACCGTCACCGACGGGATCGTCAGCGCGCTCGACCGGAGCATCCAGGTGGCGTCCTCGGCAGCGCCCACGACCCCGGGCGACGGAAGCCAGAGCGACGAGACGCCGTTCAACTTCTGGCCCTTCGGCAACGAGGGCCAGGGCGGATCGGGCGGCCAGGGTGGATCCGGCGGCCAGGGCGGATCCGGCGGCCAGGGCGGATCCGGCGGGCAGGGCGGATCCGGCGCGCAGGGCCAGGCGGCGGCGACGATCAACCTCGCCGTCATCCAGACCGACGCCGCCATCAACCCCGGCAACTCGGGTGGAGCGCTCCTGGACGGCGACGGCAAGCTCATCGGCGTCAACGTCGCCATCGCGAACGCGGGCGGCACCAGCTCCACCGCCGGCAGCATCGGCGTCGGCTTCGCCATCCCGTCGAACCTGGCGAAGCGCGTCGGCCAGGAGATCATCCAGGACGGCAAGGCCTCGCACGGCCTCCTCGGGGCGAGCGTCCGCGACGTCGCCACCGGCGACTCCTCCACCCCGGTCGGCGGCGCGTTCATCGCCGAGGTCCAGAGCGGGGGAGCGGCGGCATCGGCGGGGCTGAAGCAGGGTGACATCGTGACCTCGTTCGGCGGCACCCCGATCAGCAAGGCGAGCGACCTCACGGCTCAGGTGCGTGCCCTCGCGGGTGGCAGCGACGTCGCGCTGACGGTGATCCGCGGCGGACAGAAGCAGCAGATCGACGTGAAGCTCGGCACGCTGCAGCAGTAGCCGGGCTCATCTCGAGGGGCGGATCGGCGCATGCCGGTCCGCCCCTCGTCGTCGGCGACCGGCGGGTGGCTCGCGGGGAGGCTGGTAAACTCCTGCGAGGCCCGGCCCCCGACTGGCCTCGGCCGCACCTCCCGAAGAGATCGGCTCAGATGGCGCACCACCCGCGACGCGACCCCGTCGCCGGCAGCTCCGGCGACCTGCCCGCCGTCTCGTACGTCATGCCGATCCTCAACGAGGCTGCCCACGTGCGCGTCGCCGTCGACAGCATGATGCAGCAGGACTACGCCGGCGACGTCGAGGTCGTGCTTGCCCTCGGCCCGAGCACCGACGGCACCACCGAGGTCGTGCGCGAGATGGCACAGGCCGATCCGCGCATCACCAGCGTCGACAACCCCACGGGATCCACGCCGGGCGGGCTGAACGCCGCCATCCGCGCCACGCGCCACCCTGTCGTGATCCGCGTCGACGCGCACTCGCTCCTGCCGCGCGACTACACGCGCATCGCCGTGGAGACGCTGCAGGCCACGGGAGCCGACAACGTCGGCGGGCTCATGTCGGCGGAGGGCCGCACCCCGTTCGAGAAGGCCGTCGCCCGCGCGTACGGCGCCCGTGTCGGGCTGGGCGGCACCGCGCATCACGTGGGCGGCAAAGAGGGGCCGGCGGAGACCGCGTACCTCGGCGCCTTCCGCCGCGAGCGCCTCGTCGAGGTCGGGCTCTTCGACGAGGGAGTGCGTCGCGGCCAGGACTGGGAGCTCAACCGCCGGCTCCGGCAGAGCGGCGGCCTCGTCTGGTTCACGCCGCGGATGAAGGTCACCTACCGTCCGCGCTCCACGTTCCGGTCGCTCATCCGGCAGTTCTTCGCCACCGGCCTCTGGCGCGGCGAGCTCGCGCGACGCTACACGCGGCAGAACTCCGTGCGGTACTTCGTGCCGCCGGTCGCCGTCGCGGGCGTGGCCGCGGGGCTCGTGCTCGGCACCGCGGGCCTCGTAGGCGCGGCCCTCGGCATGCCCGGGCTCCGTCGCCTCGTCGGCGCGTTCCTCGTGCCGGGCGTCTACGCGGGCTTCGTGCTGGTGAGCACCGTGTCGGTCGCGTCCCGGGACGGCGCGGCCACGATGCTGCGCTTCGCGGCGGTCCTGCCGTCCATCCACTTCAGCTGGGGCACCGGCTTCGTGCTCGGCTTCCTCGAGCTCACCGACGACCTCGACGGGCACACGGGCCGATGAGCGCCGCTCCCGACACCGGCGACCGCGGGCTGCCCGCGTCCATCGCGGAGCTGCGGCGGGTCACCCAGCCGCCCGAGGTGCGCCTGCGTGCCAACGCCGAGCACTGGACGGCGCACCTGTACCTGCGCGACCTGTCGCCGTACCTCACCTGGCTGCTGCTGCGCACGAGGATCAGCGCGAACGGCGTCACCGTCGTCATGATCCTCACGGGCTGGGCCGCCGCCGCCGCGCTCCTCATCCCGGGCATCGCGGGGGCTGCCCTCGCGCTGGTCCTCGGCCAGCTGCAGATGCTCGTGGACTGCTGCGACGGCGAGGTCGCGCGCTGGCGCCGGACGTCGTCGCCGGTCGGGCACTTCCTCGACGCCGTGGGGCACTACTCCACCGAGACGCTGATCGCGCTCGCGCTCGGGGTCCGCGCCGCCGCCCATCCGTTCGAGGCGCCGGGCGACCTGCCGTGGACGACCCTCGCATTCGCCCTGGCGCTCGTGATCGTGCTCAACAAGGCGCTGAACGACATGGTGCGCGTGGCGCGCGCGTCGGCGGACCTGCCGAAGGCGCCCGTGGGCGCGGGCACGGTCGCATCCCAGCACTCCCTGATCGCGACCGCCCGCCGCGTCGTGCGGTTCGTGCCCTTCCATCGCATGTTCCACTCGGTGGAGCTCACCATCGTGACCTTCGTCGTCGCGCTCGTCGGGCTCGTCGCGGGTCAGCCGGAGACCGACCGGGTGTACCTCGTCGTCCTGGTGCCGCTCGCGGTGCTGGCCCTCGTCGGGCACTTCGTGATGATCGTCACCTCGCGCCGGCTGACGTCCGCGTGACGGACGCCGTCCCGCGCGTCGGCGTCGTCGTCCTCAGCCAGGGGCGTCGGCCGGAGGGTCTGGCGGCGTCGCTCGCATCGGTGCTGCGTCAGCGGGCCGTCGCGCTCGACGTCGTCGTGGTCGGCAACGGCTGGGATCCGGAGGGCCTCCCCGACGGCGTACGGGGACTGCACCTCGTGGAGAACCTCGGCATCCCCGCCGGCCGCAATGCGGGCGTCCCGTTCGTCACCGGGGAGACGCTGTTCTTCCTCGACGACGACGAGACCGTGCCCAGCGCGGACTTCCTCGTGGACTGCCTGGAGCTGATGCGCGGCACCGCCGACATCGCGCTCATCCAGCCGCGGATCATCGACCCCACCGGCGCTGCCACGCCGCGACGCTGGATCCCCCGCATCCGCAAGGGCGATCCCGTGCGCTCGAGCCCGGTCATGTCCGTGCTGGAGGGCGCCGTCGTGGTCCGCCGCGACGCGTTCGAGTCCGCCGGCGGCTGGGCGGGGGAGTTCTTCTACGCCCACGAGGGGATCGAGCTGGCCTGGCGGATCTGGGACCAGGGCCACCGCGCCTGGTACGCGGGGGACCTCGTCGCGCACCACCCCGCCGTCGCGCCCACACGGCACGCGGAGTACCACCGCCTCACCGCGCGCAACCGGGTGTGGCTCGCACGCCGGAACCTGCCGCTGCCGCTCATCCCCGTGTACGTCGGGTCGTGGACCGCCGTGCAGCTGATCCGCAGCGCCCGGGACCGCGACGGGCTCGGCACCTGGCTGCGCGGCTGGTGCGAGGGGTGGACGACGTCGCCCGGGCCGCGTCGCCCGATGTCGTGGAGCACCGTCGTCCGCATGGCACGCGCGGGGAGGCCGCCCGTCATCTGATCGTGATCCGCTCCCGCCCGGTCACGATCGCACACCGTTCCGCGCCCCCGCCCGGGGCTCGTCCGGAGGTGCCCGGAGCGCTGGCTACGGTGGATGCATGGGTCTCCTGAACGACGCTCGCCTCGGCGCGCGCGCTGTCCGCTCGCTGGTCCATCAGCGCCGTGCGCGCGGGACCCTGCAGCGCAAGCTCGCACTCCGTACGCCGTCACCGCGGGGCGCGTACCGCATCGCCGTGTACTTCGCGGACTCGGCCGTGAACATGTACCAGATCCGGCAGTGGTACCGGCCGCTCGTCGAGCTGGCGCGCACGCACCCGGTCGTGATCCTGAGCCGCCACCCGAGCGGCGCGAACGCGCTCCTCGACGAGAGCCCCCTCCCCGTGGAGTACGTGCGCCGCGTCGCGGACCTCGAGCGGGTCGTCGCGGAGCAGGACATCCGCATCGTCCTCTACGTCAACCAGAACACGCGGAACTTCCAGATGATGCGGTACGGGCGCCGCTGGCACGTCTTCGTCAACCACGGCGAGTCCGACAAGATGTACATGACGACCAACCAGTTCAAGGCCTACGACTACAGCCTCATCGCCGGGGACGCGGCGCGCGCCCGGCTCGGCAAGGTCCTCTGGGACTACGACCTCGATCGCCGTGCCATCCCCATCGGCCGGCCGCAGGCGGACCACTACTCCGGCGACCTGCCCTACGCGCCGGACGACCGCACGGTCGTGCTGTACGCGCCCACCTGGGAGGGCGACCGCGCCGCCGCCGCCTACGGGTCGATCGCCTCGCACGGGGTGCCGCTCGTCCGCGATCTCCTCGCCACGGGGCGGCATCGCGTGGTCTACCGGCCCCATCCGCGTTCGGGCGTCGTCGATCCCGCGTACGCGCGCGCGAACCGCGAGATCGCGGCGATGCTCGAGCGGGCGAACGCGCAGGATCCGTCGGCGCAGCACGTCGTCGACCGCTCGAGCGAGCTCGCCTGGCAGCTGTCCGCGGCCGACCTCGCCATCGTCGACATCTCGGCGATGGTCTACGACCGCCTCGCCGCGGGGCGTCCGCTCCTGGTGACGCGGCCCGTGCGGCCCGAGGCGCAGATCGACACCGACGGCTACCTGTCCGACTGCGAGTGGCTGACCGTGGAGGACGCGCGCGACATCGTCACGCGGCTGGACGCGCTGCAGCACGATGCGGCCGCGGATCGGCGGCTGGCGGCGTGGGTCCGCCACTACTTCGGCGACGCCGCGCCCGGTGCGGCGACGGCGCGCTTCCACGGGGCGATCGAGCGCCTCATGGGGGAGTGGGAGCGCCACGCGGCGCTCCACGCGCGTGACGGCGCAGACAGCCCGACATCGGACGACCAGGTCGACGACGAGGACGAAGAGGCCTGAGCGCGGGACGGCGGGAGGTCCCGTCGCGCGGGGAAGGCGCTCAGCCCTTGGCGGCCTTCTTCTCCGCGACGCGGATCACGCGCGGCTTCCGCGTCGGCACCGCCAGCTCGTCGGGGAACCCGGCGGGGGCGGGCCCGAAGGCCTGACGGCTGCTGGCGACGATCTTGCCGCCCAGCATGCGGTTCCCGGCGCCGCCGATGACCGCGCCGATGCCGAACGGGACCGCCCGGCCGATGGCGCTCGCGCTCTGGTTCACCACGAAGCGCTTGATGAAGGCGCGCTTGATGCGGTCGGCGATCGGCCCGATGGCGAACGACGGCAGGCCCGACGTGATGGCGCGGCCCCAGTTGGCATTCCGGTCGACGGGCTGTCCCGAGAACTGCCCCGTGAACTGCTGGATGACCTGCGCGCCCGGGGCGCCGAGCATCATCGTCATGACGAGGGCGCGGGCACGGGCCGGATCCTCGACGGTGATGCCGTGCACCTCGGTGATCGACTGCGCGAACAGGGCGCTCGCCTCGAGGAAGCCGGCGGTCTCCACGCCCGTGAGCGCGAGGGACACGCCGGTGCCGACGCCGGGGATGACGGCGCTCGCTCCGACAGCGGCTCCCCCCGCGGTGACGGCGGCGAGGAAGCGCTTCTCGAGGATGGCGATGATGCGGTCGGGGGACGCCTCCGGGTGGCGGGCGCGGATGGACCGGATGTGTGCGAGCACGACGGGGCGCTGCACGGACAGGAGACGATCGATGCCGGTGGCCACGGTCGGGTCGAGCTCGGAGGCGTCCTTCATGCTCCGAGCCTACGCGCGACGCCTGTGCCGTTCGTCCCCTCGTCGTCCAGCGGACGGCGCGGCACGAGCGCGACCTATCCGCACAGGTACGGGCACAAGCGCATGGGGCTTCGGCGCTCTGGTCATTCCTCCATGTGGCGGATAAGCATGTGCCATGGTCACCACCGTCTCCGACGCCGCCGCCGAGTTCGGCTCCCGAGTGCGCGAGCAGCGTCAGCGCATCGGCATCAGCCAGGAGACGCTCGCGGAGCTCTCCGGCATCCACTGGACCGCGCTCGGCAAGATCGAACGTGGCCAGCGGAACCCGAGCCTGCGCAACATCATCAAGATCGCGAGCGGTCTCGACGTGGATGCGGGGCTGCTCGTGACGGGCCTCACGGCCGACATGCTGCCGCAGGACGACGGGGACTCGCCCGCCGAGCTGATCCGCCTCGAGCGCGAGCGCGACCGCCGCGGCACCACGCCCGTCAGAAGCTGACCCGCCACAGGTACTCGCCTCCGTCCGGCCGGAACCAGCGCACCACGAGGATCGTGTCGAGCGCCAGGTCGTCCCCGCGGATGGTGGTGGAGAGGCGCTCCCCGGGGCGCACGGTGACGGGTGCGCGCGACAGCATCGTGCCGGAACCGAGCAGGTGCAGCGAGATGGCGTGCAGCACCTCGTCGCCGACGTTGACCAGCGCGAAGCGCGGCCTCTCCAGCGTGCGGTCGAAGTGCCAGGGCACGCGGTACGCGGGCTCGGGATCGGGATGGATGGGCAGGGGCGGGACCGGTCGCAGCATGCGTGCACGGTAGGGGTGGCGTGCGACGTGCGCGGTCGTCGGCCTGTGGAAGGGCGGGGTTGGGGAGGAGGGGAGAGCCGGGGGCTAGGCGCCGGTCGGGGCCGGCGGGGCGTGGTCGGCGTTGTACGCGTCCAGCACATGGTCGATGGGTCCGTCGAGCACGAGGGCGCCCGTGTCGAGGTACAGCCCTCGCGTGCAGAAGCGGCGGAGGTCGCGCTCGTTGTGCGAGACGAAGAAGAGCGTGCGTCCCTCCGCGAGCATCTCCTCGATCCGGTGGTAGCACTTCTCCCGGAACGCCCGGTCGCCCACGGCGAGGACCTCGTCCACGAGGAGCACCGGTTCGTCGAGTCGCGAGATCACGGCGAACGCGATGCGCACCTTCATGCCGCTCGAGAGGTGCTTGTACGGGGTGTCGACGAAGTCGGGGATCTCGGCGAAGGCGATGATCTCGTCGAATGCCGCATCGATGTCGGCCTTGGACATGCCGTGGAGACCTGCTGTGAGGTAGATGTTGTCGCGCACCGTGAGGTCGTTGACGAACCCGCCCGTGATCTCGATGAGCGGGGCGACGCCCGCGTGGACGCCGATCGACCCCTCGTCGGGGATGAGCACCTCGGCGACGAGCTTGAGCAGCGTCGACTTGCCCTGGCCGTTGCGTCCGACCACGCCGATCGCCTCGCCCTGGCGCACCTCGAAGGAGACGTGGCGCAGCGCCCAGAACTCGCCGGGACGGGCGCGTCGTGCGGATCCCGCGAACAGGTCCTTGAAGCTCCGTCTGGCCTTGCGATTGCGGCGGAACCGGATGCCGGCGTCCTCGACGGCGAGGACGGTGCGCGGGTCCGGCGACGGGTGCGACGGGTCCATCAGATCTCCTTCAGCACGGCAGGCAGCGAGCGGCGGAAGACGAGCGCGCCGACGAGGACCAGCGCCGCCGAGACGGCCGCGCTCACCCCGACCGCGTACCAGTCGAGCTCGGAGGGGAAGAAGGCCGCCCGGTAGAGGCCGAAGACGCCGGTGAGGGGGTTGAGCGCGGCCCAGGTGCGCAGGTCGTCGGGCAGGTCGCGCGACGAGTAGACGATGGGGGAGGCGTAGAAGAGGAAGCGCAGCACGAGCTTCACGGCGCGCTCGAGATCGCGGAAGAAGACCACCAGCGGCGAGATGATCAGCCCGATGCCGAGGAGCAGCGCCGCCTGGATGAGCACGGCGAGCGGGAACAGCAGCACGTGGACGTCGAGGCGGGCACCCGCGACGATCGCGAAGACGGCCAGCACGGGGAGGCTCGCCACGAACTCGAACCCCTTCGCGAGCACGAGCCGCAGCACCCAGATGCTCCGGGGGATCCGCGTGGAGCGCACGAGCTTGGCCTGGGAGCTGAAGGCCCTCGTGAAGTCGCTCGTGGCGCCCGTGAACCACATCCACGGCAACAGCGCCGACAGGAGGAAGACGATGTACGGCTCCTCGCCCACGTCGCGCGAGAACACGACCGTGAAGACGAACCAGTAGATGCCCGACATGACGAGCGGGTCGAGGATCGACCAGAACCAGCCGAGCGCGCTCGTGGAGTAGCGGACCTTGAGATCCCGGGTCGTCAGGAGCCAGAGCGACCTGCGGTACCGGGCAGCGGGGGTGCGGGATGCGCGACCGGGGCGGGCGGCATCGGGCACGACGGGGATCCTCTGCATCAGCATCCCCGGGCGGTCTAGACGAAGAGGTTGGCCCTCTCGAGGTCCTCCGCGAAGTCGACCTCGACCGCGTACAGGTCGGAGATGTCTACCGGTTCGACGAGCAGGGAGTCCTGCTCGATGGCCAACTCTATTCCACGCTCGAAGTAGTCCTGATCGGCGACGCGGGCCAGCTGGCGGATGAGGACGGGCTTGTCGGCCTTCGAGACGTAGTTGATGCCGACGGCCTCGCCGAGGCCCCCCTCCACCGACTTCGACAGCTCGCGGATGAAGCCCTCCGAGCTGGTCGTGTACTTCACCTCCTCGTCGGACACGCGCGAGGTGTTGACGGTGACGAAGGACCTGTCGCGCGTGATCATCGCGGCGGCGCGGCGGAGGATCATCGGGTCGAAGACGACGTCGCCGTTCATCCAGAGGACGCCGCCGGGGCCCGAGGCGCGGAGGGCGCGGAGCAGGCTCTTCGACGTGTTCGTCTGGTCGTACTGCTCGTTGTAGATGTAGTCGGCGTCCGGGAAGGCGTCGATGATGTGGTCGAGCTTGTAGCCGACGACGATGCTGACCTCGGCGTCGTCGCCGAGGCCGAAGCGGATGTTGTCGAACTGCTGGGCCATGATCGTGCGGCCGTCGCTCAGCTCGGTGAGGGGCTTGGGGAGGCTGCGCCCGAGACGGCTGCCCATGCCTGCCGCCAGGATGACTACCTGCGTCGTCATGTGATCTCCGTTCGATGCGGGGTGCCGAGTGCGTCCGGCAGCACTCGGATGCCCGGAGTTCGCCAGGACTTCACCCGCGGGTTTCCTGTTCGACACTCCGTCATGCCTTGACCATCGTAGGCCGCAGGTGGGGAAATGGGCGGGACGAGGGGCGGGCTCGTGTCCCTTTCGTGATCTGGGCGGGCCCAGGGCCCGGCGCTGCCGCCTCCTCCGCCGGCCTGGACGGCGGCGGGCGGCGGGACCTCCGAGGACGGCGCATCGGGCACGGAGGACGGCCTTGCTAACGTGGGGCCGTGACCGACGCCCCCGACGAGACGACCTCCCCCGACGCCACGTCCGACTCCGCGACGGAGCCCCGGGAACACGCCGATCGCCTCCCGTCCGGCGTGGCGGGGGAGCCGATCGCGGACCCGGCCGCGGGCGGGGCGGACCGATCCGACGTGACGGCCGTGGCCGCCGTGCCGCGGCCTCCGCGCCCCGGTCAGCGCGTCCCGCGTCGTGCCACCGCGCCGTCCCCTCGGACCGCGCCCGCCGTGGTCGTCGCGCCGACGCCACCCCGGGTCAAGTCGGCGCCGGTCGTGGCGCCCGCGTCGCGGCCCTCCGTCGGCGCAGCCGAGGACGGCGGGGACAGCCCGTCCACGACCGTGCGTCCCCCGCGGGTCCGACGGCGCACGCGCGTGCAGCGCGCCGCCGGGAGCGCGGAGACGGTCCCCTCCACGGAGGGCGCCGATGGCTCCGAGGCGGCCGACGGAGCCGTGCCCGACGGCGACCCGGCGACGCAGCAGGACCACGCGGGCCTGTCGGAGCTCCGCGGGATGTTCGCGGAGGACGACGCGACGACCGCCGTGGACGCCGGCCACGCTGATCCGGTGCACGGGGACGCTGCGCCGGAGGACGACGTCGCGGCACCCGACCCGGAGGACGGATCGACGGTGTCGTCGGTGGAGGCTGAGCAGGTCATCGACGAGATCGTGGAGACGGCGCAGGCGGAGAGTGACCCCGAGCCCGAGCCCGAGCCCGAGCCCGAGCGCGAGCCCGAGCCCGGAGCGGAACTGGAGTCTGAGCCGCTCGCGGATGCTGAGCCGGTCGTCGCTCCCGGGCCCGAGGAGGACGCGACGAGCGTCCTCGAACCGGCACCGGCCGATCACCCGGCGTCCGCGTCCGACACCGCCGTCGCCGCCGACGTGCAGATCGCGGAGGACCCGGTGCCGGATCCTCCTGCCGTGCCGGAAGCGGACGGCGACACCCGGACCGACGGCGGCGGTCAGCCCCCTGTCGCCGCCGAGGCGTCCGGAGGGACCGCGACGGCAGCGCCGCCGGCAGCCCAGGAGGGTCGGGAGGACGCGCCCGCGTCTCCGGCCGCCCGCGCTGCCACCGTCCGCACCGACAGCCTCACCGCGCCGCGCTCCATGCGCCCCGGCCTCGCCGCGATGGCGGAGACCGCGCTCACGCCCTCCGTGCGCGGCGAGCGCGCGGCCGCTCCCGAGCTGGGGGAGGACGTCCTGGTCATCGACGGGCTCACCAAGCGCTTCGACGAGAAGGTCGCCGTCGACGACATCGCGCTCACCGTGCGTGCCGGATCCTTCTACGGCATCGTCGGGCCGAACGGCGCGGGCAAGACGACGACCATGTCCATGGTCACCGGGCTCCTCCGACCCGACGCCGGCACCGTCACGGTGAACGGGATCGACGTCTGGCGCGAGCCGCTCGTCGCGAAGAGGAGCATCGGCGTGCTGCCGGACCGGCTCCGCCTCTTCGACCGCCTCACCGGCGCGCAGCTCCTGCACTACTCGGGCGCCCTCCGGGGACTCGACGACGCGGAGATCCGCAGCCGGTCGGCCGACCTCGTCGCTGCGTTCGGGCTCGAGGACGCCGTCGGCCGGCTCGTCACCGACTACTCGGCGGGCATGACCAAGAAGGTCGCGCTGGCCTGCGCCATGATCCACTCGCCGCGCATGCTCGTCCTCGACGAGCCCTTCGAGTCGGTCGACCCGGTGTCAGCGGCGAACGTCGTGGAGATCCTGCAGGACTACGTGGCGCACGGCGGCACGGTCGTGCTCTCGAGCCACGGCATGGACTTCATCCAGCGCATCTGCGACCACGTCGCCATCATCGTCAACGGCCGGGTCCTCGCCGCGGGGACCATGGACGAGGTCCGCGCGGGCCGCTCGCTCGAGGAGCGCTTCGTCGCCCTGGCCGGCGGTCGACGCACGGCGGAAGGGTTCTCGTGGTTGCACTCGTTCTCCGACTGAGGCTCGCCCTCCTCGCCAACGCCTTCCGTCGCAGTCCCTGGCAGGTCCTCGGGCTCGTCGCGGCGGGCGTCTACGGGATCCTCGTCACGGTGCTCGCCGTGGGCGCGCTGGCGGGACTCCGCGACGCCGACGTCGCCGCGGCGCGGGACGTCGTCGTCGCCGGTGGCGCCCTCGTCGTCCTCGGATCGCTCGTCGTGCCGCTCGTGCTCGGGACCGAGGACGCCATGGACCCGCGGCGGTTCGCCCTCTACGGCATCGAGCACCGCCGACTCGCCCTGGCGCTCGGCGCGGCGGCCGTCGTCAGCGTCCCGGGCGTCGTCCTCGTCGTCGTGGCGCTCACCACGGTGATCACGTGGGCCCGCGATCCGCTGACCGCCCTCGTCGCGGTGGTCGCCGCGTGCGCCGCCGTGGTCACGTGCGTGCTCGTCGCCCGCATCAGCACCGTCCTGGCGTCCGTGCTGCTCAGCACGCGCCGGGCCCGTGAGGCGACCGGCCTCGCGGCGGGCCTCGTCGCCGTGCTGCTCGTGCCCGCGGTCATCGCCCTCGCCCAGGCGGACCTCCTCGACGACGGCCTCCGCCCCGTGAGCGGCGCGCTCGGCGTGATCGCCTGGACGCCGCTCGGCGCGGCCTGGGCCGCTCCCGCTGCCGCCGTCTCCGGCGACGCGGTCGGCGCGGCGGGCATGCTCCTGGTGGCCCTCGCCTCGGCCGCGCTGCTCGCGCTCCTCTGGGTCCGCGTCGTGCCGTGGGCGCTCACCGCGCCGGATCGCACCGGAGGCGGCCGCGCGCAGACCGGCCTCGGCTGGTTCGCCCGCTTCGGCGCCTCGCCCGCGGGTGCGGTGGCCGCGCGCAGCGTCACCTACTGGATCCGCGACCCGCGCTACCGCGCCACGCTCGTCCTGATCCCGGTGCTGCCGCTCGTCCTCCTCATCCCGCTGGTGATCGTCGACGTCGACGCGCACGTGCTCGCCCTGGTGCCGCTGCCCGTGATGGCGCTCTTCCTCGGCTGGAGCGTGCACAACGACACCGCGCACGACCACACGGCGGTGTGGCTGCACGTCGTGTCGGGCATCCGCGGCGTCGCGGACCGCGTCGGCCGCCTCGTGCCCGTGCTCGCCATCGGCATCCCGCTCGTGGCGATCGGCGCGCCGCTCAGCGCGCTCGGCTTCGGCGACCCGTCGGTCCTCCCCTCCGTCATCGGGGTCAGCGGCGGGGTCCTGCTCGCGGGCGTCGGCCTGTCGTCGCTCTTCTCGGCGCGATTCCCCTATCCCGCGTCGCGCCCCGGGGACAGCCCGTTCCACGCGCCGCAGAGCGTGAGCGCCGGCGGATCCACCGTGCCCACGCTCACATTCCTCGCCACGGTCGTGTTCGCGCTGCCCTCCGTCTGGCTCGGCTGGATGGGCCTCGTCCACGGCGGCGCGTACCCGCTCTGGTCGCTCGTGGTGGGCCTCGGCATCGGCGTGCTGACGCTCCTCGCCGGAGTCGTCGGCGGAGGCCGCCTCTTTGAGCGCCGAGGTCCCGAGCTCCTGGCCTTCGCGCAGCGCCACTGAGCGCCGGGTTCCGCGCCGCCGGTCCGTGCGCACGGGAAAAGTAGACTGGGGGGATGGTCATCCTCAGCATCGAACAGGACCCCGGCCGACCCGCGCAGGGCGGCGGAACCGACACCCTCGACCGCGAGCTCGAGGAGCTCCTCGAGCAGGAGACGATCGAGCCAGGCGATCACGAGCGCTTCTCGCACTACGTGAAGAAGGACAAGATCCTCGAGTCCGCGATCAGCGGCAAGCCCGTGAAGGCGCTCTGCGGCAAGAAGTGGCTGCCCGGCCGCGATCCGGAGAAGTTCCCCGTCTGCCCGGACTGCAAGCGGATCTACGAGAACATGAAGCCCGAGTAGGGCCCCACCCGACGCGCCACCCGCATCAGGCGGTGACGCCCTCCTCGGTGGGGATCGCCGGGTCACCGGCACGTAGTCGGAAGGCCTGCACCGGCAGGTCGCGCACGATCCGGGCGTGGTGCTCGCGGGCCGCCGCGGTTCCCGCGCGGCCGAGCCAACGCGGATCCGGCTCGCCGCCCTCGGCGAGCGTGACGACGAGGCCGCGGTCGCCGGGGAGCGGCGCCGGGTGCGGCCCGACGGTGACGAGCTCGCTCGTGGCGACGCCCTGCGCGTCATGCCGGCGCAGCGCCGACTTGAGACCGCCGCGGCTCTGCTTGCCGGTGGACCGCTTCGCGACGGACACCCACTCGCCGTCGCCACCCGCGTGGCGATGGGCCACGAGCTTGAAGACCATGCCGGCCGCGGGGGCCCCGGATCCGGTGACGAGCGAGGTCCCGACGCCGTAGGAGTCCACCGGCGAGGCGGCCAGGCCCGCGATGCCGTGCTCGTCGAGGTCGTTCGTGACCGTGATCCGCGTGCCCGTCGCGCCGAGCGCGTCGAGCTGCGCGCGCACCTCGCCGACGAGCACCGGCAGGTCGCCCGAGTCGAGCCGGACGGCGCCGAGGCCGGGCCCCGCGACGCGGACCGCGGTCTCCACGCCCTGCCGCACGTCGTAGGTGTCGACGAGGAGGGTGGTCCCGGCGCCGAGGGCGTCGACCTGGGCGCGGAAGGCCTGCTCCTCGGTGTCGTGCAGGAGCGTGAAGGAGTGGGCGGCGGTGCCCATCGTCGGGACTCCCCACGTGCGGCCGGCCTCGAGGTTCGACGTGGCGCTGAACCCGGCGATGAAGGCGGCGCGTGCGGCGGCGACGGCGGAGCGCTCGCCCGTGCGGCGGGATCCCATCTCGGCGAGCGGACGGCCGCCGGCGACCTGCACCATGCGCGAGGCGGCGCTCGCGACCGCGGAGTCGTAGTTGAGGACGCTGAGGACGAGGGTCTCGAGGATCACGCCGTCGGCGAAGGGCGCCTCGACCGTGAGCAGCGGGGAGCCCGGGAAGTAGACCTCGCCCTCGCGGTAGCCCGTGATGCGGCCGCGGAACCGGTAGTCGGCGAGCCAGGCCAGCGCCTCGTCGCCCACGACGCGCTCGGAGCGCAGGTACTCGAGCTCGGCGTCGCCGAAGCGGAAGTCGCGGATCAGCTCCAGCAGGCGGCCGGTGCCCGCGACGACGCCGAAGCGGCGGCCGCTCGGGAGGCGCCGCGCGAAGCACTCGAACACGCAGTCCCGGTCGTGGGTGCCCGCCTTCAGCGCGGCGTCGAGCATCGTCAGCTCGTAGCGGTCGGTGAGGAGGGAGGTCGCCGGGGTCACCCGCCCAGCCTAGGGCGGCGCCCGTCGCGGACGCCGTCCGCATCGCGCACCGGCCGGGACGATGACCGGGGGTCCGGCCTAGGTTCGTGCCATGGAGCGCACGCGATGGATCCTGGCCGACCAGCTGGGCGACCACTTCGACGACGGCGGGCCGGTGCTGCTCATCGAGTCGCGCGGCCTGCTCGCGCGGAGGCCGTACCACCGGGCGAAGGCGCACCTCATCCTCTCCGGCATCCGGCACCGCGCTCGCGCGCTGGGCGACCGCGTCGAGTTCCACCAGGTGGACCACTACCGCGAGGTCGTGGAGGGCCGGGACGACCTGGAGGTCATCGATCCCACCTCCCGCGGTCTCCGGCGCCTCGTCGCGGAGATCGGGGCGGAGGTGCTGCCGAGCCGCGGCTTCGTCACGAGCGAGCAGGAGTTCGCCGAGTGGATGGCGGGGCGCACGTCGAACCGGCTCGTCATGGAGGACTTCTACCGCTGGTCGCGCGCCCGCACGGGCATCCTCATGGACGGCGACGACCCGGTCGGCGGCCGCTGGAACTACGACCACGACAACCGCGAGCGCCCGCCGAAGGGCGCGACGAGCCTCGGCCTCCCCGAACCGTGGTGGCCCGAGGAGGACGACATCGACGCCGAGGTGCGCGCCGACCTCGATGAGTGGGAGCGGAAGGGCATCGTGCGCTTCGTCGGCGACGACGGGCCGCGGCGCTTCGCCGTGACACCCGAGGAGGGCCGCCTCGCGCTCGACGACTTCGTGGCGAGCCGCCTCAACGACTTCGGCCCCTTCGAGGACGCGTCGCTCGCCGGCGACTGGACCATGGCGCACTCGCTCCTGAGCGCCACCATGAACATGGGCGTGCTGGATCCCGCGGACGTCATCGAGCGCATCGTCCAGGAGCACGCGGCCGGCCGGGCGCCCATCCAGAGCGTCGAGGGCATCGTGCGGCAGATCATGGGCTGGCGCGACTACGTCTGGCACCTCTACTGGGCCTTCGAGGACGACTACACCTCCCAGAACCGGCTCGACGCGCGCCGCGGCGTGCCGACCGCGCTGCGCGAGCTCGACGCGTCCGGCATCGAGGCCGCGTGCCTCTCGCATGTCGTCGACAAGGTCCGCACGCACGGGTGGGCGCACCACATCGAGCGGCTGATGATCCTCGGCAACCTCGCGCTCCAGCGCGGCTACGACCCGGCCGCGATGAACGACTGGTTCATCGACTCGTTCGTCGACGGCACGCCGTGGGTCATGCCGGCGAACGTCGTCGGCATGGCGCTGCATGCGGACGGGGGGCGGATGGCGACGAAGCCCTACGCGGGAGGCGGCGCGTACATCGACCGCATGTCGGATCACTGCGGCGGCTGCCCGTTCGACCCGAAGGTGCGCGTCGGCCCCACGGCGTGCCCGTTCACCGCCGGCTACTGGTGGTTCCTGGATCGCAACCGGGAGAGGCTCCGCGGCAACGCGCGCATGGCGCAGCCGCTCGCCGGGCTGGGGCGGTTGAAGGACCTGCCCGAGCTCGTCGCGCAGGAGGACGCGCGGCGAGCGCTGTGACCGCGTGGCGCGACCGGCCGGCTGCGGGCGCGTCCGGGCCCGCCGGTAGGCTGGCGGGATGAGCGACGCGCCGATCGGGATCTTCGACTCCGGCGTCGGCGGCCTCACCGTGGCCCGGGCGGTCGCGACCCTCCTGCCGCGCGAGTCGATCATCTACATCGGCGACACGGCGCACACGCCCTACGGCGACAAGCCGATCGCGGAGGTCCGCCGCTACGCGCTCGCGGTGCTCGACGACCTCGTCGAACGCGGCGTGAAGATGCTCGTCATCGCCTGCAACACGGCGTCGGCGGCCATGCTCCGGGACGCCCGCGAGCGCTACGACATCCCGGTGGTCGAGGTGATCCAGCCGGCCGTGCGCACCGCCGTCAGCGTCACGCGCAACCACCGCGTGGGCGTCATCGCCACGCACGCCACGGTCACGAGCCGCGCCTACGACGACGCGTTCGCCGCCGCGCCGCACCTGCAGCTCACCTCCGCGGAGGCTCCCGACTTCGTCGCCTTCGTGGAGCGCGGCGAGACGTCGGGCCCCGAGCTGATGGCCGCCGCCGAGGGGTACCTGGCGCCGCTCCGCGCGGCGGGCATCGACACGCTCGTGCTCGGCTGCACGCACTACCCGTTCCTCGAGGGCGCGATCTCGCTGCTCATGGGCCCCGACGTGACGCTCGTGTCGAGCGACACCGAGACCGCCAAGGACGTCTACCGGGAGCTGGTGTCCGCGGGCCTCGAGCGGCGCTCCGACGCGCCTCCCGTGATCCGGTACGAGGCCACCGGAGGCAGCGCATCCGACTTCGAGGTCCTCGCCCACCGCATGCTCGGGTCGGGCGTCACCCACGTCGAGCTCGTCGAGACCGGCGCCATCCAGCTTCCCCGACCGCCCCGGTCGGACGCGGCGACGCGTCCCGTCACCGAGATCACCCCGACCACCCCCGACCCGAGCTGAGGCCGCACATGACCGACGACACCCCCCGCCACGACGGCCGCTCCGCCGACCAGCTGCGCGAGATCACCATCGAGCGGAACTGGAGCGAGCAGGCCGAGGGATCCGCCCTCATCTCCTTCGGGCGCACCCGCGTCCTCTGCACCGCCTCCTTCACGAACCGCGTGCCGCGCTGGAAGGCCGGCAGCGGCCAGGGCTGGGTCACGGCCGAGTACGCGATGCTGCCCCGCGCGACGAACGAGCGCATGGACCGCGAGGCCGTCAAGGGCAAGGTGGGCGGCCGCACGCACGAGATCTCGCGCCTCATCGGCCGCAGCCTCCGCGCGGTCGTCGACATGAAGGCGCTCGGGGAGAACACGATCGTCATCGACTGCGACGTGCTGCAGGCCGACGGCGGCACCCGCACCGCCGCGATCACGGGCGCCTACGTCGCCCTCGCCGACGCGCTCGAGTGGGGCCGCGAGCGCAAGTTCATCGCGCAACGCGCCACCCCGCTGAAGGACAGCGTCGCCGCGGTATCCGTGGGCATCGTCGACGGCACGCCGCTCCTCGACCTCGCCTACGTCGAGGACGTGCGCGCCGAGACCGACATGAACGTCGTGATGACGGGCAGCGGATCCTTCGTCGAGGTCCAGGGCACCGCGGAGGGCGCGCCCTTCGACCGGGCCGAGCTCGACGCCCTGCTCGACCTGGCGCTCGGCGGCGGCACGACGCTCACGGCGCTGCAGGCGCAGGCGCTCGGGCGCTGAGGGCACCGGCCGTGATCCCGCTCGTCCTCGCCACGCACAACGCCCACAAGGTCGAGGAGCTGCGCCGGATCCTCGGGGCGCGCCTCGACGGGATCGACCTCGTCGCGTACGACGGCCCGGAGCCCGTCGAGGACGGCGCGACGTTCGAGGAGAACGCGCTCATCAAGGCGCGCGCGGCCGCGATGCACACGGGGCACGCGGCCCTGGCGGACGACTCGGGGATCGGCGTCGACATCCTGGGCGGATCGCCCGGCATCTTCTCGGCGCGTTGGTCGGGCCCGGCGCGCGACAGCCGCGAGAACCTCGAGCTCCTGCTCTGGCAGCTGGGCGACGTGCCGGACGCCCATCGCGGCGCGCGCTTCACGTGCGCCGCGGCCCTCGCCGTCCCCACCGCTGGCGGCCTCGTCGAGCGCACGGCGGTCGGCGTCTGGGAGGGATCCGTGCTCCGGGAGGTGGCGGGGGAGGGCGGCTTCGGCTACGACCCGATCTTCCGACCGGCCACCGGCGGCGCGAGCGCCGCGGCCCTCAGCGCCGACGAGAAGAACCGCGTCAGCCACCGCGCGCTCGCCTTCGACGCCATCATGCCGGTCGTGCGGCGCGAGCTCCTCGGCGAGGGCTGAGGCGCCCTCCCCGCGCTCGTGAGAGCGGGAGTCGTTCCCGACTGCGCTCTCGGCTGGATCCGCATGACGGCGGGCCCGTACGGTGGACGCATGGGCTCCGGATCGCACGACCACGGCGCGGGTACGACCGACCGTCGTCGCCTCGTCGCCGCCATCGCGATCACCGCCACGGTCCTCGTGGTCGAGGTCGTCGGCGCGCTCGTCTCCGGGTCGCTCGCGCTCCTGGCGGACGCGGGCCACATGACGAGCGATCTGCTCGGCCTCGGCATCGCCCTGGTCGCCACCATCGTGGCCGCGCGCCCCGCCACCGACCGGCACACCTTCGGCTTCCAGCGCGGCGAGGTGCTCGGCGCGCTGGTGAACGGGCTGATCCTCGCGGGCGTGGCCGTCTACGTGGCCGTGCAGGGGATCCAGCGGCTCCTCGCGCCGGAGGGCCCCGAGGTGGATCCCCGCGTCATGCTCCTCGCCGCCGGCATCGGCCTGGTCGCGAACATCGCGGCGCTCCTGGTGCTCCGCGGGGGAGCGGGGCGCTCGATCAACATGCGCGGCGCCTACCTCGAGGTGCTCGGCGACGCCTTCGGGTCCGTCGCCACCATCGTCGCGGGCGTCGTGATCGCGGTCACCGGCTTCGGGCGCGCGGACGCCATCGCCTCGCTCGTCATCGCGGCGCTCATCGTCCCGCGGGCGGTCGTGCTGCTCCGCGACGTGGTGCGCGTGCTGAACGAGTCCACCCCCGTGGGCACCGAGCCCGAGCGGATCCGCGCGCATCTCCTGGAGACGCCCGGCGTCACCGCGGTGCACGACGTGCACGTCTGGGCCATCACGTCGGGGTCGCCCGTCTTCACCGCCCACGTCGTCGTGGAGCAGGAGGTGTTCCGGGAGGGACGCACCGGCGAGCTGCTCGACCGGCTGTCCAGCTGCCTCGACGACCACTTCGACGTCGAGCACAGCACCTTCCAGCTGGAGCCCGAGGAGCACGCCGGGCACGAGCACCGCCACCACGTCTGATCGGGCGGCGCGACGCCGCGCGGCGCCGGTCGCGCCGGGATCCGCGGATCAGCGCCCGCGGCCGGGCGACTCAGCGGCGCGGGTCGTTCGAGGGGTCCTGGTCGAACTCCTCGGGGGTCAGCGCGAGGTCCTCGCCCTCGGGCGCGACGCCGGCCGCCTCCTCGTCGTGCGCGTGCTTGCGCGCGCGGAGGAAGTGGATGGCTGCCGGCACCACGGTGATGAACACGGCCCCCAGGAGCACGTAGTCGATGTAGTGCGTGACGAAGTCGCGGATGGGCGGGAAGCCGTTGAGCAGGTGGCCCAGGAAGGTGAGGCCCGCGCCCCAGATGAGGGCGCCGATCGCGTTGTAGAGGGAGTACTTGCGGTAGTCCATGTGGCCGACGCCGGCCGCGATGGGCGCGAACGTGCGGACGATGGGCACGAAGCGCGCCGCGATGACGGCGAGCCCGCCGAAGCGCGCGAAGAACGCGTTGGTGCGCACGACGTTCTGCCGGCTGAAGATGCCGGAGTCCTTGCGCTCGAAGACCCGCGGTCCCGCCTTGTGGCCGATGAGGTAGCCGACCTCGCCGCCGGCGAAGGCGGCGAAGGCGACCGCGAGGCAGACCCACCAGATGTCGATGCCGGTGATCCCGGGGAGGGTCAGCCCCGCGATGACGAGGAGCGTGTCGCCGGGGAAGAGGAACCCGAAGAGCAGGCCGGTCTCGGCGAAGATGATGAGGCAGATCCCGATGAGGGCGAATCCCCCGAACGACTCGATGAGGGTCGTCGAATCGAGGAAGTCGATGAGCAGGGGATGCACGTGGTGGCTCCAGTCGTGGTGGGTCGCGACGTGAGCGGAGCGACCTGGCAGAGCCCAGGATATCGGGAGCGGCCGCGTGCGCGCCGAGTCCGGGACACCCCCGGTCGAGGGGCGCGGCGCCGATCAGGGGCCGAGGCCGGTGGTGCGGGAGAAGGGACTTGAACCCTCACGCTCGAAAGCACAGGAACCTAAATCCTGCGTGTCTACCGATTCCACCACTCCCGCGGGTGCCCGACCAGCTTAGGACGCCCCCTAATATGTTGATCGTGACAACGAAGACACTGGTAGCAGGCATCGACTCCTCCACGCAGAGCTGCAAGGTGGTCGTCCGCGACCTCGAGACGGGCGCCCTGGTGCGCTCGGGCCGCGCGTCCCACCCCGACGGCTCGGAGGTGGATCCCGCGCACTGGTGGGACGCGCTCCTCGCCGCCATCGCCGACGCGGGCGGCCTCGACGACGTCGCCGCGATCTCGATCGGCGGCCAGCAGCACGGGATGGTCTGCCTCGACGAGTCGGGCGCCGTGGTCCGCGACGCGCTCCTCTGGAACGACACGCGGTCCGCTCAAGCCGCCGCCGACCTCCGCGACGAGCTCGGCGCCGAGGCGTGGGCGAGCGCCCTGGGCGTCGTCCCGGTCGCCTCCTTCACCGCCACCAAGCTCCGCTGGCTGCGCGACACCGAGCCCGAGAACGCCGCCCGCGTCGGCGCCGTCGCGCTCCCGCACGACTGGCTGACCTGGCGCCTCCTCGGCCACGGCGTCGGATCCGCGGACCTCGCCGCCCTCGCCACCGACCGCTCCGACGCGAGCGGCACCGCGTACTGGTCGAGCGTCACGGGGGAGTACCGCCTCGATCTGCTGGAGCGCGCGCTCGGCCGCGTCGTGGGCCTGCCGCGGGTACTCGGCCCCGGCGAGTCCGCCGGCGTCACGGGCGACGGGATCCCCGGCGTCCCGGCAGGCATCCCCGTCGGCCCCGGCGCGGGCGACAACGCGGCCGCCGCGCTCGGCCTCGGCGCGGTCCCGGGCGACGTGGTCGTCTCCATCGGCACGTCCGGCACGGTGTTCGCCGTCACGGCGGATCCCATCACCGACGCGTCCGGCACGGTCGCCGGCTTCGCGGACGCCACGGGCAACTTCCTCCCGCTCATCGCGACCCTCAACGCCGCCCGCGTGCTCGACGGCGGCGCGCGCCTCCTCGGCGTCGACCACGCGCGGCTGTCCGACCTCGCGCTCGAGGCGCCCGCGGGATCGGACGGCCTCGTGCTCCTGCCCTACTTCGAGGGCGAGCGGACCCCGAACCTGCCCGACGCGACCGCATCCCTGCACGGCATGACCCTCCGCAACTCGACGCCCGCGACCATGGCCCGCGCGCACGTCGAGGGCATGCTGTGCGGCCTGGCCGACGGCCTCGACGCGATCACGCGCCAGGGCGTCGAGGTGGAGCGCGTGCTCCTCATCGGCGGCGGGGCGAAGAGCCGCGCCGTCCGCGAGATCGCGCCGACCGTCTTCGGCGTGCCGATCCACGTGCCGGACGCGGGCGAGTTCGTCGCCGACGGCGCCGCGAAGCAGGCCGCGTGGATCCTCACGGGCAGCGTCCCCGAGTGGCCCCTCGCGGGCGACGAGGTCTTCGACGCGCCGGGCGTGCCCGCAGTGCGCGCGGCGTACGCGGCGGCGAAGGCGGAGCTGGGGTACTGACGCGCCGGTCGGTGCTGCCTCGTCGCCCTGTGGACGGGCTCGGCGGGGAGACCCCCTGATCAGCATCCTGTGCGGGTGCAGACGCGGACCCCCCTCGACACCATCGCCGGACGCGTGCGCGAGCGACTGCGGGACGACGGGTCGGTGGCGGATCCCGCGGGAACAGCCGCGGTCGTGCGCGAGGAGGTGCGGCGGTTCGCGGAGCAGGCGCTCGGATCCGACTCCCGGCTCCTCGACGACGAGGCCGCCACCGAGCGGCAGGTGCTCGCGCGCATCACGGGCTTCGGCGCCCTGCAGCCCCTCCTCGACGACGACTCGATCGAGGAGATCTGGATCAACGCGCCCACCCGCGTGTTCGTCGCGCGATCGGGCGTCCCCGAGCTGACCCCGCTGGTCCTCACGGACGCCGAGGTCCGCGATCTCGTCGAGCGGATGCTGCAGTCGTCCGGCAGGCGGGTGGACCTGTCGACGCCGTTCGTGGACGCGTCGCTGCCGGACGGATCCCGGCTGCACGTGGTGATCCCCGACGTGACGCGACGGCACTGGGCGGTCAACATCCGCAAGTTCTCCCGGCGCATCCGCGACCTCGACCACCTCGTCGCCCTCGGCAGCCTGCCGCTGCAGGCCGCGGAGTTCCTGCGCATGAGCGTCCGGGCCGGCCTCTCCATCGTGGTCAGCGGCGCGACGCACACGGGCAAGACGACGATGATCGACGCCCTCCTGTCCGCGGCGCGCGCCTCGGATCGCATCGTCACGGTCGAGGAGACCTTCGAGCTCGATCCCGCGGGTCGTGACGTCGTGGCCATGCAGTGCCGCCAGCCGAGCCTCGAGGGCTCGGGCGAGATCACGCTGCGGCGCCTCATCAAGGAGGCGCTCCGGATGCGGCCGGACCGGCTCGTGGTCGGCGAGGTGCGCGAGGCGGAGTGCCTCGACCTCCTCATCGCGCTCAACTCGGGCGTGCCGGGCATGTGCTCCATCCACGCCAACAGCGCGCGGGAGGCGCTGGTGAAGCTGTGCACCCTGCCGCTGCTGGCCGGCCGCAACATCGACTCCGCGTTCGTCGTGCCGACCGTCGCGACCTCGGTCGACCTCGTCGTGCACCTGGAGGTGCTGCCGTCCGGTGCCCGCCGGGTGGTCGAGATCCTCGCCCCCGGCGGTCGGCACGCGGGCATGGTCATCGAGGCCAGCTCCGTGTTCACGCTGGAGGACGGGGTGCTCACGGCCACCGGCGGACAGCCGGCGCACCTGGCGAAGTTCCGGGCGGCGGGGCTCGATCCGCTCCGCGTCCTGGTGGGGGCGCCGTGAGCGTCGCCCTCGGGCTCGTGCTCGGTGCGGGCCTCCTGCTCCTGATCTCGCCGCGCCTGTGGCCGAGCTCGGCCGACGGACCGGTCCGACGACGTGGGCTGACCGCATCGGTCCACGACCGGCTCACGCACGCCGGCCTCAGCCGGGTCTCCGTCAGCTCGTTCCTCGCCGTGTCCGGGCTGGTCGGGCTCGCGGCGGGGATCCTGGTGGAGGCGCTCCTCCGCGTGGACGGCGCCGCGCTCGCCGCGGCGGCCACGGGTCTGCTGCTCCCGTGGGCGATCGTCGGGGCGCGCTCCGCCTCCCGCCGTCGGGCCCATCGGGAGGTGTGGCCCGACGTCGTCGACCACCTCGTGAGCGCGGTCCGCGCGGGCATGGGGCTGCCGGACGCGGTGGCGTCGCTCGCCGTCGCGGGTCCCGCGGTCCTCCGGCCCGCCTTCCGGGAGTTCGCCTCGGTGCACCGCACGACGGGCAGCTTCGCCGTGGCGCTCGACGAGCTGAAGGAGCAGCTGGCGGATCCGACGGCCGACCGCATCCTGGAGACGCTGCGGATGGCACGCGAGGTGGGCGGCACGCAACTGCCCGACGTGCTCCGGGGGTTGGCCCGGTTCCTCCGGGAGGAGGCGGCGATCCGCAGCGAGGCCGAGGCCCGGCAGTCCTGGGTCGTCAACGCGGCCAAGCTCGGCGTCGCGGCCCCGTGGATCATCCTGGCGCTGCTCTCCACCCGATCGGAGGCCGTCTCCGCGTACGACACCCCGACGGGCACCATCGTGATCGTCGTCGGGCTCGTCGTGTCCGCCGTCGCGTACCGGCTGATGCTCGCCCTCGGGCGGCTGCCGGAGGACCGGAGGTGGTTCGCGTGACGGCGGTCGAGTCCTGGGGTGCCGTCCTCGGGCTCGTCGCGGGCGTGGGGCTCTGGACGATGATGGGCGCGGTTCCCCGCTTCCGCCGCGCCCGCCTGCTGGACCGCGTGGCCCCGCACGTGCTCGACGTGTCGGAGGGCGCACGTCGGCACCTGGCCCTTACGACCGTCCACCCGCTGCCCGTGCTCGGCACGCTCGGAGCGCCCGCCGTGGTCCCGCTGCGGCGCGGACTGGCGCGCGTGCTCGGGGGCACCGAGCGGATCGAGCGGCTGCTCGGCCAGTCCGGCTCGACCGAGGACGTCGAGCGGCATCGGTCGCGACAGCTCGTCGGCCTCGTCCTCGGCACCGCGGCCGGCATCATGATCGCCGCCGTGGTGGGCGGCGCCGCGGTCGTGGCGGGAGGGCTGCCGCAGACGCAGCTCGTCGCCGTGCCCGTGGTCGCTGGCATCGCCGGGCTCGTCGCCTGCGACACCTCTCTCGAGCGGCGCGCCACGCGTCGGGTCGCGCGCATCCAGGCGGAGCTGCCCACCGTGCTGGAGTTCCTGGCTCTCAGCCTGGCCGCGGGGGAGGGCCTGCTCGACGCCCTGCGTCGCGTGGCGCGCGTCGGCTCGGGGGAGCTCGCGGGGGAGTTGGGGCGCGTGGTCGCCGACGTCGGCACGGGGATCCCCGTCACCCGCGCCTTCGACGACCTCGGCCGGCGCCTCGCGATGCCCGCCGTGTCCCGCCTCGTCGACCAGCTCGCCGGATCCTTGGAGCGCGGCACCCCGCTGGCGGAGGTCCTCCGCGCGCAGGCCCAGGACGCCCGCGAGATCGCCAAGCGCGAGCTCCTCGAGAGCGCCGGCCGCAAGGAGGTGGGGATGCTCGTGCCGCTGGTGTTCCTCATCCTGCCGCTCACCATCGTCTTCGCCCTGTTCCCCGGCGTCGTCGTCCTGCAGCTCGGGCTGTAGGCGGGCGCCGACGACCCATCACGAATCCGACACCGACCGAGAGGCACGACATGACCGACGAACGAGGCGCCCAGGGCGCCGACGCCCGACCCGCCACCGCGTGGGAGGACGACCGCGGCGACGTGCCCGGCTGGGTGCTCATCACGCTGATGACCGCCGGGCTCGTCGTCATCCTCTGGAGCGTGGCGGGGCCCCTGCTGCAGAACGTGTTCACCCAGGCCATCGACCGGGTCACGTCGTTCTGATGCGGCGTGACGACCGCGGCTCGGCACCCGCCGAGTTCGTCATGGTCGGCGCCCTCCTCGTCGTCCTCGCCCTGTCGGTGGTCCAGCTCGCGCTGGCGCTGCACGTGCGGACGACCGTGCTCGACGCCGCGGCGGAGGGGGCGCGCACGGCCGCGCTCGCCGGGGCCACCCGCGCGGACGGCGTCGAGCGGACGCGCGAGCTGATCACGACGGCCGTGGGGGCGCGCTACGCGGAGGACGTGACGGCGGGCACGGGCACCGTGCTCGGCCACGCGGTCGTCAGCGTCACCGTGCGGACGACGCTGCCCCTCATTGGCCTCCTGGGCGTCGATCGCGGGTTGGAGGTGACGGGCCATGCGGCCGTGGAGCGCCTGGGCTGACGACCGGGGCTCGGCGGCGCTGGAGTTCATCACGGCGGGTGTCCTCCTCCTCGTCCCGCTCGTCTACCTCGTCCTCGCCCTGTCCGCGATCCAGGGGGCGGCGCTCGGCACGGAGGGCGCGGCACGCCAGGCTGCGCGCGTCTACGTGCGCGCGGAGGACGATGCGTCCGGCCGGCGGGAGGCGCGGTCGGCCGTGGAGGTCGCGCTCGCCGACCAGGGGATCGCGCCCGACGGGATCGCGCTCGACATCACGTGCACGCCGGATCCGGTCCGCTGCCACGCGCCGCGGTCGCTCGTCCACGTCTCCGTCCGCGTCGCGGCCGAGCTCCCCCTCGCGCCACCCGTCGCCGGGCCGGACGCCCCCGGATCGGTCGCGGTGCACGGCGACGCGGACGAGCGCGTCTCGGTCTTCGCGCGAGGCGGACGGTGATCGCCGGCCGGTCGCGGCATCGTCGCGGCCCGACGGCGATCGCGGGCGTCGACGCCGGGGACGACGGCTCGATCCTGCCGCTCGTGATCGCCTCGTGCGCGCTGGGCCTCGCGGTGATCCTCATGGTCTCGGCCGCGTCCTCGCTCTACCTCGAGCGCGTCCGGCTCTTCTCGCTGGCCGACGCGGCGGCGCTGGCGGGCGCCGAGTCCTTCGACGTCGACGGGAACGGCCCGACGGCGGTCGCGGTCGACGACGACGGGGTCGCGCTCCCGGCCCTCACGGACGACGGCGTCGCCTCGACGGTCACGGCGTTCCTCGCCGACGAGCCGACGGCGGGCATCCGCGACCTCCACGTCGACGCCGCCACGACCCCGGACGGACGCAGCGCGCGCGTCACCCTGTCCGCCACGTGGATCCCGCCGGTGGCGTCCCTGTTCGCGCCCGACGGCGTGCGCATCGACGTCACGAGCACGGCCCGGAGCGTGCTGGTGGGGCCGGGCGCGGCGCAGGTCGGACCCGCGGGAGGCGGCTGAGCGGCGGATCGGCCGAGCGGCCTCGGGCGCTCGGCGTCGAGGGCCCGGACAGCGCGGGAGCCGTCGAGCGTCAGGCGGTCGGCCGCGGCTTCCGCGGCACGTACCGCGGCACGTACCGCACGAGGATGCCCGCGCCGATGAGCCCGAGCACGCCCATCACGCCGCTGGCGACGGCGAGCGACGCGGCGGACGTGAGCGCGGCGATGAGGAGCGGGGACGCCGCGCTGCCGGCATCGCCCGTGAAGCGCCAGGCGCCGAGGAAGGGGGCCGGGTCCTCGCGCGGGGCGAGGTCGGCGCCGAGGGTCATGAGGATCCCCGAGCCCACGCCGTTCGCGACCGACATGAACATGGCCACGCCGATGAACCACTGCACGTTCGTCGGCAGGTCGGGCGTGAAGGCGAGCACGAGGTAGCCGATGCCGAGCCCCACCATCGACGGCACGGCGCTCCAGAGGCGGCCGAAGCGGTCCATGATCTGGCCGCTCGCGTAGAAGAGGGCGAAGTCCACACCACCCGCGATGCCGATCAGCAGGGCCGTGTTCGCGTCCGAGATGCCGATGCTCACCGCCCACAGGGGGAGGAGCACGCCGCGGCCCGCGCGCATCGCCCCGATGAGGGCCGCGCCGGAGCCGAGCTTCACGAGCACGCCCTTGAACCGCCACAGCGTCTGCGCGAGGTTCGCGGACTCGCGGACCGGGGGAGCGGAACCCGCGGTCGCGGCCACGGACTCGTCGTCCTGCGGCTCGCCGGATGTCGCGGGGGCGGCGCTCTGCAGGTCGGCCGCGCGGTTGCGGCGCACGACGTCCATCGGGTCCGGCAGCACGAGCAGCGTCACGGCGGCCGCGAGGCACGCGACGATGTGGATCACGAACGCCGACTGCGAGGCGCCCGTCAGGTGGATCACGCCGGCGGCCAGGAACGGCCCCACGAAGTACCCGGCGCGGAAGGTGCCGCCGAGCGTCGACAGCGCGCGGGCACGGAACGCCTGCGGCACGAAGCTCGTCATGAACGCGTGCCGGGCGAGCGCGAAGACCGCGGTCGAGACGCCGATGAGGAAGACGCCCACGCCGAGCACGAGCGGGTTCGGCGCGACGAGGCACAGCGCCAGGCCGCCGATGGAGACGAAGGCCGCGCCGATCATGGCGGTCCGCTCGCCGATGCGGCTCACCACGGAGCCGCTCGGGATGTCGCCCACGAGCTCGCCGAGCATGATCATGCCGCCGATGAACGCGGCGATCCCGAGGGTGGCGCCGAGGCTGCCGGCCACGATCGGGATGATGGGGATGATCGCCCCCTCGCCGATGGAGAACAGGAGCGCGGGCAGGAGCGCCGGGAGCGCCACCGCGCGGAGGGAGAAGGGGGCATCGGGGGTCGACATCGCCCCCGAGCCTACGCGCGGCAGGGCCCCGCCCCGGACGTCGCCCGCGACCCGGACGGTAGGCTGGGCGGCACCATGATCGACCAGGACTTCTCTTCGCGGATCACAGAATTGCGCGACACCTACTCCAACATCCGCTCGGTGATCGGCGTCGAGCGCCTGCAGCAGGAGGTCGAGGAGCTGAGCGCCCAGGCGGGCGAGCCGGACCTCTGGGACGACACGGAGAAGGCCCAGAAGGTCACGAGCGACCTGAGCCACCGGCAGGCCGACCTCAAGCGCATCGACGAGCTGCAGCGCCGGCTCGACGACCTCGACGTGCTCGTCGAGATGGCGAAGGACGACGAGGAGTCCGCCGAGGAGGCGGTCGTCGAGCTGGCCGGCATCACCAAGATCATGGACGAGCTCGAGGTGCAGACGCTCCTCAACGGCGAGTTCGACCCGCGGCCCGCGGTCGTCACCATCCGCGCGGGCGCCGGCGGCGTCGACGCGGCCGACTTCGCCGAGATGCTCATGCGCATGTACCTGCGCTGGGCCGAGCAGCACGACTACTCCGCCACCGTGCTCGACACCTCCTACGCGGAGGAGGCGGGCATCAAGTCGGCGACCTTCGAGATCGACGCGCCCTACGCGTTCGGCACGCTCTCCGTCGAGGCCGGCACGCACCGCCTGGTGCGCATGAGCCCGTTCAACTCCGCCGGGAAGCGCCAGACGTCCTTCGCGGCCGTCGAGGTGGTGCCGCTCATCGAGCAGACCGAGTCGATCGAGATCCCCGAGAACGACATGCGGGTCGACGTCTTCCGCTCGTCCGGCCCCGGCGGCCAGTCCGTCAACACGACCGACTCCGCGGTGCGCATCACCCACCTGCCCACCGGCATCGTCGTCACCTGCCAGAACGAGAAGAGCCAGATCCAGAACCGCGCCGCCGCCCTCCGGGTGCTCCAGTCGCGCCTGCTCCTCGTGCAGCGCGAGCAGGAGGCGGCCACCAAGAAGGAGCTCGCGGGCAACATCACGGCGAGCTGGGGCGACCAGATGCGCAGCTACGTGCTCGCGCCGTACCAGATGGTCAAGGACCTCCGCACCGAGCACGAGGTCAACAACCCGTCCAACGTGTTCGACGGCGACCTCGACGGCTTCATCTCCGCGGGGATCCGCTGGCGCAAGTCGCCCGACCGCGCCTGAGAGAGTCCGGAGGACCGCCCGCCGCGGTGAGTCGATGCGGCGAAAGGCACCTCCCGTGCCTAGGGTCGTACCGACATGATCAGGTTCGACCACGTATCCAAGGTGTATCCCGGCAATCCCCGACCGGCGCTGAGCTCCGTCGACCTCGAGATCCTGCGGGGGGAGTTCGTCTTCCTCGTGGGTGCATCGGGGTCCGGCAAGTCCAGCTTCCTGCGTCTCGTGCTCAAGGAGGACCGGCCGACCAACGGCACGATCCACGTCCTGGGCCAGCAGCTGAACCAGCTGTCGAGCCGCAAGGTCCCCTACTACCGGCGCAGCCTGGGGGTGGTGTTCCAGGACTTCCGGCTGCTCCCGAACAAGTCGGTCTTCGACAACGTGGCCTTCACGCTGCAGGTGATCGGCAAGTCGCGCGGCTTCATCCAGGAGGCGGTCCCCGACGTGCTCGCCATGGTGGGCCTCCAGGGCAAGGAGCAGCGTCTGCCGCACGAGCTGTCCGGCGGTGAGCAGCAGCGCGTGGCCATCGCCCGCGCGGTCGTCAACAAGCCCGCCGTGCTCCTCGCCGACGAGCCCACGGGCAACCTCGACCCGCTGACGAGCGCGGGCATCATGCAGGTGCTCGAGCGGATCAACGCCAACGGCACCACGGTGATCATGGCCACCCACGACTCCGGCATCGTCGACCAGATGCAGAAGCGCGTCATCGAGCTCATCGGCGGCGAGGTCGTCCGCGACGAGGTCGGCGGCCAGTACCAGACCTCCGCGATCGACCTGCCGCGCACGGCCGAGAACCCGGTCGGCGTGAACCCCGAGCACCCGCCCGTCGCCGCGCCGACGCCCGTCTTCGTGCCCGCCGCGCCGCTCCCGGCCCCCGTGCGCCCGACCGCTCCCGCGGAGCCCGCGAACGCCGCGGAGCGCCGCGAGCAGGCCAAGCGCGACAAGCAGCGCCGCGCCGACGAGAAGGCGCGCGCCAAGGAGGAGGAGACCCGTCAGGCCGCCGCCGCCAAGGCCGCGAGGAAGGCGCCGCGGAAGCCCGCGAAGGACGCCGTGCCCCCGGCCGCCGTCGCCGCGCCCGCTGCGCCTGCAGCTCCCGCTGTCGCGCCCGCCCCTGCCGCCGCAGCCGCGGAGGCCGTGCCGATCGTGCCGGCCACCTCGCCCGACCGCGTCGCCGGGCCCGCGGGCACCGCGCAGTCGTCGCGCGATGTCGGCTCCGACCGCGCATCCCGCCCGGATGCCCCGGCCTACGCCCCATCCGCGTTCGCCGAGGCCGCGCGCGTGGATCCCGTCCCCGAGCGCGAGCCGGTGCGCGAGCAGCCGGTCCCGTCCCCGGAGGAGCGCCGCGAGCCGGCGCCCTCGCGTCCGGAGCCGCGCGATCCCGAGCCGTCTCGTGCTGCGGGACCCGTCGATCCCACGCCGTCGCGTGCCACCCCGGTGACCCGGGACGAGGCACCGCCCGTGGACGACGGCCCGCGGTCGGCGCCCACGCCGCCGAGCAGGCGCAACGGCGGGGGAGCCGCCCCCGCGGCCCCGAGCACCGGATCCATCCGGCGCCTGCCCGAGGGCACCGGCGTGATCCGCCTGCCCGACCTGTCCGACGTCGAGGGGGGAACCGCGCCCGCCGACGGACGCGACGACGCCGAGCTCGCCGAGCTCGGCCTGGCCGAGAAGCTGGGCCTCCGCGCCCGGGGAGAGTCGCCGGACGACACCGGCGCACAGGATGTGGGGCCCACGCGATGAGACTCGGACTCGTCCTCTCCGAGGTCGGCCACGGCCTCCGTCGGAACGTCAGCATGGTCGTCTCGGTCGTGCTCGTCACCTTCATCTCGCTCACGTTCGTGGGCGCCGCGGTCCTCCTGCAGATGCAGATCGGCCAGATGAAGAACTACTGGTACGACCGCGCGCAGGTCGCGATCGACTTCTGCACCGACACGTCGGTGCCGAGCGAGACCTGCGTCAACGGCAAGGCCACCCAGGAGCAGATCGACGCCGTCAAGCAGCAGCTCGACAGCGACACGCTGGCCCCGTTCATCGACAAGTACTACTTCGAGGACCAGGACACGGCGTACAAGAACTTCCAGGAGCAGTTCAAGGGCGATCCCGTCACCGAGCTGGTGCAGCCCGAGTTCCTCAACGAGGCCTTCTGGGTGAACCTCAAGGACCCGTCGAAGTCCGACATCCTGAGCGACAGCCTCTCCGGCCTCGCGGGCGTCGAGAACGTCACCGACCAACGGCAGTACCTCGACCAGATCTTCTCGATCCTGAACGCGGCCAGCCTCACGGCCGTGGGGATCGCGGGGCTCATGCTCGTGGCCGCGGCCCTGCTGATCGCCACCACGATCCGCCTGTCCGCGTTCTCGCGGAGACGGGAGCTGGGCATCATGAGGCTGGTCGGGGCGTCGAACCGCTTCATCCAGACCCCGTTCATCCTCGAGGGCGTGTTCGCGGCGCTCATCGGGTCGGTGCTCGCCAGCGCCGCGACGGTGGCGCTCGTGAAGTTCTTCGTCCAGGGGTTCCTGAGCACCCGGCTCACGTCGATATCGCTCGTGAACATGGACGACGCGCTGCTCGTGGTGCCGATCCTGCTGGGGGTGGGCGTCGTGCTCGCGGCGGTCTCCGCGAACTTCGCCATCAGCCGCTACCTGCGGATCTGATCCTCCGGTAGGCTGATGGGCTGCCCGGATCCGGGCGCATCCACCTGAACCATCGAGGAGTCCACCGTGCCCAGGGAACGTGGCGAGAAGGTGGTGGCGACCAACCGCAAGGCGCGCCACGACTACACCATCGAGTCGACCTACGAGGCCGGCCTCGTGCTCACGGGCACCGAGGTGAAGTCGCTCCGGCAGGGGCGGGCCTCGCTCGTCGACGGCTACGCTTTCGTCGACGCCGGCGAGGCGTGGCTGGATGCGGTGCACATCCCGGAGTACAACCAGGGCACCTGGAACAACCACCCGGTCAGGCGGAAGCGCAAGCTCCTCCTGCACAAGGAGCAGATCCTCAAGATCCACTCCAAGGTGAAGGAGGGCGGCTACACCGTCGTCCCCCTGCAGCTCTACTTCGTCGACGGCCGCGCCAAGGTCGAGCTGGCCATCGCGAAGGGCAAGAAGGAGTACGACAAGCGCCAGACGCTGCGCGAGCGGCAGGACAAGCGCGAGGCCGACCGGGCGATGTCGTCCCACCGTCGCCTCGGCGAGTAGCCCTCCTCCCGGTGGTGCGCCCGACCCGCGTCGGGTAACATGGAGGGCTCGTCGAGGGATTCGACCGGCGATTGACAACTCGACAGCGTGGAACATGCGACCCGGCTCGGGCGCCTCGCAGAGGCGCTGGGCCGTTCATGGGGATGATCGGTTTCGACATTGCCTGAATGACTGCGAGAAGCGGGTCGAGGATGCAGGGCTATCTCGTAAACGCTCTCTGCAAAATACAACTGCCAATAACAAGCAGTCGTCCTTCGCTCTCGCTGCCTAAGCGAGCGCACTAACAGGACCGTCGACCCGGTGATGCTCTCTAACCGGTAAGTCGGCGTCAGAAAAGGGAGCTCGCTGCGCGGTCGTGCCTCAGGGCCGCGCGGGACTCGAACTGAGGCTGGGCCCGTCGGATCAGATGCCAGGAGCAAGTTCCGGGGCCGAGCAGGACGTCTTTCCTGGATACACCCGTAGAAGGCGCAGGATTACAGCAGTGGACCGGGGTTCGATTCCCCGCATCTCCACCATCGCGTCGCATGCTCCACGCCCGTCGAGCATCCGGATCCGTCCGGACGCATGAGAGGCCCCGTCCAGCCGGACGGGGCCTCTCGTGCGTGCGGGGCAGATCAGCGGACGGGCGCGCGCGGTGCCGCCGGTGCGGGAACGCCCGGGGCGTTCGTCGCGAGCGCGGGGGCGGGGACGACGGGCGCCGCGGTGCGTCCCCGACGGCGCCTCCGGCCACCCGCGCGTCCGTACACGAGGTACATCGTGATCCCCATGATGACCATGAGCAGCACGGTGTAGACGAACGTGATGCCCGTCGAGTCGAGGTTCGCCTCGCCCTCGGTGCTGGCCTTGATCGCGATGCCGAGCGGCTCGTACAGCGGCTGGTAGAGGAACACCGCCGCGTCGTAGTCGTCGAGCAGGCTGTTGAAGTCGAGCGCCGTGATGGCCGCGACCGCGGGGATCACGAGGGGCACGAGCACCCGACGGAACGTCGTGAGCGACCTCGCGCCCAGGATCCGCGCCGCCTCCTCGAGGGATTGCGGCACGCTCGCGAACGCGGCCTTGAGGAGGCGCAGCGTGAAGGGGACCTTCACGATGATGTAGGCCACGAGCAGCAGCCACGTCGTGCCCGTGAGGACCTGGCCGCCGATGAGGGGCTGCGGTCGGTCGAAGGTCTGCAGGAGGGCGAGCGCGATGAGGATGGTGGGCAGGATCCACGGGATGTGCAGCAGGTACTCCAGCGTCGCGGTGACCCAGTTGCGGTTCCGCTGGATCATGCGCGCGACGAACAGGAGCCCGGTCACGACGATCACGGCGGCGAGCGCGCTGTAGACGAGGCTCACGACGAACGGCCGGAGCACGTCGGGCGAACCGAGGACGGTCGCGTAGTTCCGCAGCGTGAACGAGTCCCACGTGATCGTGCCCGTCTGCACGCTCCTCGAGTCGAGGAACGAGAACAGCACGATGAGGATCACGGGGAGGGCGTAGACCACGAACAGGGCGTAGGCGACGACGTGCACGACGCCGTTCACGACCGGGTTCCTGATGCGCTGCTTCTGCAGCGGCGTCGCGACCTTGGCCACCGAGAAGTGCACGCCCGTCCTCTCGACGCGGTTCATGATCGCGAGCAGCACGATGGTGGCGACGCCCAGCACGATGGCGAGCAGGGCCGCGAGGTCGCGGGAGCTCGCGCTCTTCGAGAACGTCACGATCATGGGCGCGACCGTCTGGAAGCCCGTACCGCCGAGCACCAGGGGAGCGGTGAGCGCCCCGAGGCCGGTGAGGAACGTGAGCACGGTCACCGCGAAGATCATCGGGCGCAGTGCCGGGAGCACGATGCGGAAGAGGATGCGCCCGGTGCTTGCGCCCATGCTGCGCGCCGCCTCGATGGTCTGGTGGTCGATCGCGGCGAGCGACGAGCGGAGGAAGAGCATGTGGTTCGTGGTGGTGGCGAACGTCATCACGATGACGACCGCGAAATAGCCCGAGAACCAGTCGGGGTCGAGGTCCGGGAACGCGCGCTGCGCGATGGCGGTCACGAACCCGTAGCGGCCGTAGATGAAGTCGTAGCCGGCGGCCAGCACGATGCCGCCGTAGATGAGGGTCGTGGCGTAGCCGAGCCAGAGCACGCGGGATCCGCGCACCACGAAGTACTCGGTCACCAGCACGATGAAGATGCCGACCACGTTCACGGTGATCGCGAGGGTCGCCGCGAGCAGGAGGCTGTTGCCGACGCTGCGCATCGCCCGGTCGGAGCTCAGGAGCTTCTCGAGCGCGCGGCCGCTGAACGCGCCGTCGGGGAAGAAGGTGGTGACGAGCAGGTTCGCGTTCGGGAAGACCAGGAACGTGACGACGAACCAGAGCGCCGCGATGAGCACGACGACGCCGAGGGGCGAGCGCAGCAGCGCGCGGACGGGGGTGCGCACGGCTACGACCGGTACCGCAGGATCGCGGCCGGGTCGATGCCGACGACGACCTCCGCTCCGGGAGCGAGGGGCGGTGCGCCCGTCTCGGTGACCAGGGCGGTCACCACGTGGTCGCCGAGGTCGATCCGGTAGGTGCTGTGCGCGCCGTGGTAGGACCGCTCCGCGACCACGCCGTCGATCCGGATGCGGCGGGTGTCCGTGGGGGCTGCCCCGCGCGGATCCACGGACACGCGCTCGAGCCGCACGTACGCACGCTCCGCGGCGTCGAGGTCCGTCGCCCCGGCGGCGCGGAGGCGGGCCGCCGTGGACGCGCCGAGGGCGTTGATGGCGCCGACGAAGGTGGCCACGAACTCGGTGGCCGAGCGGTCGTAGACGTCCTCCGGGGTGCCGACCTGCTCGATCCGCCCTTTGTCGAAGACGGCGATGCGGTCGCTCATGGTGAGCGCCTCCTCCTGGTCGTGCGTCACGTAGACCGTCGTGATGCCGAGGCGCGACTGCAGGCCCTTCAGCTGCTCGCGCAGCTGCATGCGGAGCTTCGCGTCGAGGTTGGACAGCGGCTCGTCGAGCAGGAGGATCCGCGGCTCGAGCACGAGCGCCCGCGCGATGGCGACGCGCTGCTGCTGTCCGCCGGAGAGCTCCGCCACGTCCTTGTCGAGCTGTGCCTCGCTCAGCTCGACCTGGTCGGCCATGGCGCGCACGAGCCGGTCGGTCTCGGCCTTGCCCGCCTTCCGCACCGTGAGGCCGAAGGCGATGTTCTGCCGCACCGACATGGTCGGGAAGAGCGCGTAGTTCTGGAACACCATGCCCACACGGCGCTTCTCGCTGGGCAGCCGCGTGGCGACCTGCCCGTCGATCACGATGTCGCCGCGGCTCGGGTCGACGAAGCCGGCGAGGGTCCGGAGGGCGGTCGTCTTGCCGCAGCCCGACGGCCCGAGGAGCGTGAAGAACTCGCCCTCGTGGATCTCGAGGTCGAGCCCCGGGATCGCCACCTGGTCGCCGAAGCGCACCTCGACGTCGTCGAAGCGGATCATCAGGGCAGGTACTCCAGCTCGGTCTTCTCGACCCAGTCGGCGATGTGCTCGCGCACGAAGCCGTAGTCGACGTCCTGCTGGACGAGCGACTCGATGAGCTCCTTCACGGCAGGCAGCGCCTTCTCGCGCGCGGTCGTGTTGACGGGATAGCTCGAGAACTCCTCCGCGAAGGCCCCCTGGACGTCGGCGCTGCCGAACCAGTCGATGAACGCGCGGGCGCGCTCCTCCTTCTTCGTGCCGGCGATCTCCGCGATCTGCTCGGTGACGAACGGGACGCCGGCCTTCGCGGGGACGATCGCGGTGGTGGTGCCGTACTGCGCGTCGCGCGCCGCGATGCCGCTCGACGGGAGGGTGCCGAACGCGACGTCGCCGCGGGAGAGGCGCGCGTAGAGGTCGGTGCCCTGGACCGCGGGGGATCCGTTCGCGAAGTAGTCCTTGACGACCTGCCAGCCGGCGTCGCTGATGCCGAGGTCGCCGTCCGGGTCCGCGTACGGCGCGAGGAGGCCCGCCAGGATGAGCTGCGGCGTGGCTTCGCCGAGGCGCGTGTTGACCTCGTACTTGCCGTCGTACTTCGACGAGTAGAGATCCGTGACGTCCCCCGGGACGTCGCCGCCGGATGTCTGCTTCGCGTCGTGGACGGTGACGATGGCCTGCTGCACGAGCGGCCAGTAGGCGCCGTCGGCGGGGTCGCCGGCGGCCTGGTCGACCTCGCCCGACCACGCGGGCGTGTAGGCGGTGATCGCGTCCTGGGCCTTGAGGTCCTCGAAGTACATGTTGTTGAGGCCGAACACCACGTCCCCGACGGGGTTGTTCTTCTCCGCCACGATGCGGTTCGCGAGGTCCGCTCCGCCGAGGCCCACGATCTGGATGTCGAAGCCGGCCTTCGCCGCCTCCGCCGTCACCCAGTCGCCGCGGCCGTCGCCGTTGGAGTTCGTGTACACGACGAGGGTGTCGCCCGAGGCGGGGGAGACCGCCGGATCCGCGCTGCCGCCGGTCGACGACCCGCATCCGCTGAGGGCGAGCCCGGCCGCGACGACGGCGGCGACGGAGGCGGTGAGACGGCGGGCGCGATTCTGCATGGTGTCCTCTCGGGCTGAGCACGTCGGCGTGCTCGCGGGCGGTCGGGCCGGGCTGGCACGAAGCCCCCAGGGTAGGAGCGGGAACGCCGTCGTCCCGTCGTGGCGGACGCTGTTGGCCCGCTGTTCAGCGCCGGGACACGCCGGACGATTCCCCCAGATGAGGAGCAGGCTGGTCGGGGCATGTCGCCCGCGCTCGCGGGAGCGGGAATACATAGCCCGTGTATGGGATTCGATACCTCATGACCGGACGCACCACAGCGGGCACGACCCCGACCGACGACCAGGAACGCACCCGCTGGCAGGCCTTCTGGGTCTGCGTCGGCGTCGCGGCGCTCACGATCCTCGACCTCTCGAAGGTGAACGTGGGCCTCCCGTCCATCGAGGAGTCCCTCGGCGCCGGATCCACCGACCTGCAGCTCATCGTCGCCGGCTACGCCCTCGCGTTCGGCCTCGCCCTCGTGCCCGCCGGCCGCCTCGGCGACATCCGCAGCCGTCGGCTCATGTTCGTGGTCGGCCTCAGCTCCTTCACGATCGCGAGCCTGCTCTGCGCCATCGCGCCGGACGTGAAGACCCTCGTGGTCGCCCGGATCCTGCAGGGCGTCGCCGCCGGCATCCAGATGCCGCAGGTGCTCGGCCTCATCCAGCAGCTCTTCCAGGGCGAGGAGCGGGCGCGCGCGTTCGGCCTGTTCGGCGCCGTCGTCGGCATCTCGACCGCGTTCGGGCCGACGCTCGGCGGCCTGCTGATCCAGCTCGGCGGCCCCGAGGACGGGTGGCGCCTGCTGTTCTGGATGAACATCCCGCTCGGGATCGTCGCCATCGCGTTCGCGCTCAAGCTGCTGCCGCGGAAGCAGGCCCGGCCCCAGCAGAAGACGGGCCTCGATCCCGTCGGCGTCGTGCTCCTCGCGATCGCCACGTTCTCGCTCATGCTGCCGTTCGTGCTCACGACCGGCGGGCCCGACGACGATCCGCTCCGGTGGATCTGGCTCGCCGGCGCCGTCGTCGCCGCGGCGCTCTTCGTCGCGTGGGAGCGACGCTACGAGCGGTCCGGCAAGTCGCCCGTCGTGCACTTCGCGCTCTTCAAGCTCTCCTCCTACCGCAACGGGATCCTCATCGCCACCGCGTACTTCGCCGCGATCCCCGCGGTGTTCCTGCTCACGACGCTGTACCTCCAGCAGGGGCTCGGCCTCCCGCCCGTGGTCGCCGGCATGGTCAGCATCCCGTTCGCGCTGTCGTCGGCCGTCACCGCGTGGATCGGCGGGCGCCTCGTCTCGCGGCTCGGCCGTCAGCTCGTGGTGATCGGCCTCGCGATCGTCGCGGTGGGCATCACGCTGCTGCTCCTCGCCGCGGTGCTCACGCCGCAGGGGGCGACGCCGTGGGCGATGGCCGCGGCCATGCTCGTCGCGGGCGTCGGGGCGGGCTTCGTGATCTCGCCGAACCAGACGCTGACCCTCGCCGAGATCCCCGTCACGGAGGGCGGCGTCGCCGGGTCCATGGCGCAGGTCGGCCAGCGCGTGGGCACCGCCGTGGGCGTCGCGGCCGCGTCGGCCACCTTCTTCAGCACGCTGTACGCGGAGGCCGCGGGCGGCGGCGACGCGGGCCTCGCGGTGTACCACGACGGGTTCCGCAACGGCTTCCTCGTGACGATCGCGCTGGTCGCGGTCGCCCTCACGCTCGGCCTGGTCGACCTCGGCCAGCGCCGTCGACGCCGGCAGCAGGCCGCGTCCGCCTGATCGGTCGGCGTCGCGCGCCGGGCCGGGCTCAGCGCGCGACGACCGCCAGCACGGCGTCGTGGAGGAGCCCGTTCGTGGCGAGCGCCGAGCCGTGCCACGGGCCCGCCTCGCCGTCGATCGACGTGAAGCGGCCGCCCGCCTCCTCGATCACGGGGATGAGCGCGGCCATGTCGTAGGGCTTCAGGTCGTGCTCGCCGGCGATGTCGATGAGGCCCTCGGCGAGCAGCATGTAGGCCCACATGTCGCCGAAGTCGCGCGAGCGCTTCACCCGGCCGGAGAGGTCGAGGAGCTCGTCGAGCCGGTCGGCGTCGCGCCAGCGCTGCACGCCCGCGACGCTCATGGAGGCGTCGTCCAGCCGCTCGACGTCGGACACCCGGATCCGCCGCTCCTGCGACGTCGTGGCCTGCCCGAGCGTGTCGTCCACGTAGGCGCCGAGGCCGGTCGCGCCCCACCAACGGCGCCCGAGCGCAGGAGCGCTGACGACGCCGACCACGGGGACGCCGTCGACCGCGAGCGCGATGAGGGTGCCCCACACGGGCACGCCGCGCGCGAAGTTCGAGGTGCCGTCGATCGGATCCACGATCCACTGCCGGGACGACGACCCGGACGTGCCGTACTCCTCGCCGAGCACGCTGTCGTGCGGGCGGCTGTCGGCGATGCCGGCCCTGATCGCGCGCTCGACCGAGGTGTCGGCGTCGGTGACCCAGCTGGAGTCGGCCTTCGTCTCGATGGCGAGGTCGGCCGCGCGGAATCGGTCGAGCGAGATGGCGTCGGCCATGTCGGCCAGCTCCCGCGCGAGCCGCAGGTCGGACGACAGGGAGTGCAGGGGTTCGGAGGCCACGGGGTCGAGCCTAGCGATCGGCCTGGTCGCCCTTCGACGCGTCCGCCCGGTTCGCGACGAGGTGCTGCAGGGAGTGCAGGCGCTCGCGCCCGGCGTCGCCCAGCTCGCCCGCCTCGACCCGGTCGACGATCTCCCAGTCATGCGCCTCCGTGAGCGGGATCCCGCCCGGCGGCTCGCCCTCGGGGAGGTGCGCGTAGCTCGCGAACGAGCGGAGGATGTTCGCCGGATCCACGTGCCCCAGCCCGAACGAGCGGACGCCCGGGGTGTCGATGATCCAGCCGTGTCCGCCGTCGCCGGTCTCGACGCGCATGGAGACCGTGGAGCTCGACGTGTGGCGCCCGCGGCCGGTGACCTGGTTGACGACGCCCGTGGCGCGCTTCGCGTCCGGCACGAGCGCGTTCACGAGCGTCGACTTGCCGACGCCGGAGTGGCCGACCGCGACGGTCGTGCGGTCGGCCAGCAGCGCCCGCAGCTCCTCGAGCGGCACGTCGTCGGAGCGGCTCAGGACGACGGGCACGTCGAGCACGCGGAAGTGGGCGGCGAACGGCGCGGGGTCGGCGACGTCCGACTTCGTGATGCAGAGGATCGGCTGGATCCCGGCGTCGAACGCGGCCACCAGGTACCGGTCGACGAGGCGCGCGCGCGGCTCGGGCTCCGCGGCGGCCACGACGATGAGCATCTGGTCGGCGTTCGCCACGATGACGCGCTCGACGGCGTCGGAGTCGTCGGCGCTGCGACGCAGGAGCGTGCGTCGCGGGGCGATGCGGACGATGCGCGACAGGCTGCCCTCGTCGCCCGAGGTGTCGCCGACGATGTCGACGCGGTCGTTCGTGACCACGGCCTTCTTGCCGAGCTCGCGGGCGCGCGTCGCGATGAGCGTGTGCTCGTCGGCGGTGTCCTCGCCCACGAGCACGCCGAAGCGTCCGCGGTCGACCGTGAGCACGCGGCCCTCGACGGAGTCGGCGTGCCCGGGCCGCTGCTTGCTGCGCGGCTTGTTGCCCTTCGGGTTCGGGCGGACGCGCACCGAGGACTCGTCGTAGGCGTCCCAGACGCCGTCGTCCTGCTCGGGATCCGCGAGCCAGCTCACAGGAGGCCGCCGAGCCCGCCAGCGGCCCCCGGCCCGGTGATCCCGCCGAGGGCGAGCGGGTCGACGGCGGCGCGCGGCGCGCGGCCGAGGAGCGGGCCGAGCCACAGCTCGGGGAACTCGGGCAGCGTCTTCGCGGTGGTGCCGATGTCGTCGATCTCGACGCCCGGGACGGCCAGGCCGACGATCGCGCCCGCGGTCGCCATGCGGTGGTCCTCGTAGGCGCGCCACGGGCCGCCGTGCAGCGGGGCGGGGGAGATCGCGAGCCCGTCCTCGAGCTCCGCGACGGATCCGCCGAGCCCGGTGATCTCCGCCGCCAGCGCCGCCAGCCGGTCGGTCTCGTGCCCGCGCAGGTGCCCGATGCCCGTGATGCGGCTGGGGCCGTCGGCGAGGGCCGCGAGCGCGACCAGAGCGGGCGCGAGCTCGCCGCCCGTGCTCAGGTCGAGGTCGACGCCCGGGATGCGGCCGCCCGCGGCGAGCCCTCGGCCCCCGTCGACGACGAGCGCGTCGCCCTCGCGCGTGACGGTCGCTCCGAAGTGCGGCAGCAGGTGCGCGAGGTCGGCGCCGACCTGAGTCGTCTCCGCGGGCCAGCCGGGGATCGCGACGCGGCCGCCCGCGACGAGCGCGGCGGCGAGGAACGGCGCGGCGTTGGAGAGGTCCGGCTCGATGCGCACCTCGCGGCCGGCGATGGGGGAGGAGGGGACGATCCAGAGGCCGGGTTCCGGGCTCCCGACGACGACGCCGCGCTCGGCGAGCGTGCGGATGGTCATCTCGATGTGCGGCATGCTCGGCAGCTTCTCCCCGGTGTGCCGGAGCCGCAGCCCCTGGGCGAAGCGCGGCGCGGCGAGCAGCAGCCCGGACACGAACTGGCTGGACGCGGAGGCGTCGATGGCGATCTCGCCGCCCGGCACCTCGCCCGTCCCGTAGAGGCTGAACGGCAGCGCGCGGCGGCCGTCGTCGTTGACGTCGACTCCCAGGGCCCGGAGCGCCTCGATCGTGCCGGACATGGGGCGTCGTCGGGCGCTCGGGTCGCCGTCGAAGGACACCGGCCCGAGGGCGAGCGCGGCGACGGGCGGGAGGAAGCGCATCACGGTGCCGGCGAGGCCGCACTCGATGGTGATCCCGCCCGCGAGCTCCGCCGGGGTGATCCGCAGGTCGGGCCCGAAGGCGCCATCGCCGTCGACCTCCTCGATGACGGTGCCGAGGGCCCGCAGCGCCTCGATCATGAGGCGCGTGTCGCGGGAGCGCAGCGGCGCACGCAGCGTGGAGGGGGAGTCGGCGAGGGCGGACAGCACCAGCTCGCGGTTCGTCAGGCTCTTGGATCCCGGCAGCGGCACGGTCGCGTCGAGCGGTCCGTCGGCCACCGGCGCCGCCCACGGCCCGTCGTCCGTCGGGACGGGTGCGTGCGTCCGGTCGTCGTCGTACGGGCTGAAGGTGGGACCGGAATACCTGAAGATCTCCATGGGTTCACCAGAGTACCGGGCAGGCGTCCGGCAGGCCCGGATCCCGGGCCGGGAAGGATCACCCGTGATCACGAGGACAGCACCGGCGGCACCGTCCGCCGATCTCGTGCGCGCCGTAGAATCTGCCCTGATGGCCACTTCAGGGAACACCAGTCACGACGCGCCGGCCGACACCACCGGGGGCGACGCGCCCACCGCAGCGGCCGCGCCCGCGGAGCTCGTGGAGGCCGTCGTGCACTCCACCGAGGAGGCCTCGGGAGAGCAGCAGGGCGTGCAGGACGAGGCCCCGACGGAGGAGCCCCGAGCGCCCCAGCCGGGCGACAACCGCGAGCTCTTCGAGGAGCAGGCGCTCCCGTTCATCGACCAGCTGTACGCGGCCGGCCTGCGGATGACGCGCAACCCCGCCGACGCGCAGGACCTGGTCCAGGAGACGTTCGTCAAGGCCTACACGGCCTTCCACCAGTTCAAGCAGGGCACGAACCTCAAGGCCTGGCTGTACCGGATCCTCACGAACACCTTCATCAACAACTACCGCAAGAAGCAGCGGGACCCCTACAACGGCACCATCGACGAGCTCGAGGACTGGCAGCTGGGCGGCGCGACGAGCGCCACGGCCACCACCACGCGCTCCGCGGAGGCCGAGGCCATCGACCACCTCCCGGACAGCACCGTCAAGGACGCGCTGCAGTCCATCCCGGAGGACTTCCGGATGGCCGTGTACTTCGCGGATGTCGAGGGCTTCTCCTACCAGGAGATCGCCGACATCATGAAGACCCCCGTGGGCACCGTCATGAGCCGCCTGCACCGCGGCCGCCGGATGCTGCGGAGCCTGCTTTCCGACTACGCGCGCGAGCGGGGCATCTCCACCGCGCACCTCACTGGAGCGACCAAATGAGCGACTGCGGCTGCGACAAGGCCAAGAAGGATCTCGAGGAGTACCTGCACCACGAGCTCGACAAGGCGGACGCCGCGGACATCCGCGAGCACATGGCGAACTGCTCCGACTGCGCGCGCGAGCACCGCGTCGGCGTGGTCCTGCGGGACACCGTGCGCCGCGCCTGCACGGAGGCGGCGCCGGAGGACCTGCGCACGCAGGTGATGGAGAAGCTGCGGGCCATCCAGGCCACCCACTGACCGGGGCGGTGGCGCTGTCCCGGTAATCTCGGGACGTGACCAACGCGATCCAGTCCCTCGGGACGCCCTCTCCCTCCGACCTCACCGTCATCGTCGAGCTGCTGCGGCTGCTCGACTACGAGGTGGACGAGGATCGGGTCGCCGCGCGCCTGTCGCGCATGACCACCGCGGCGGGGCACGAGACGTGGGTCGTGCGGGACGACGCCGGCGAGATCGCGGGCCTCGCGGGGGGCCACCTCATGTGGGGACTCGCCGACGACGAGCCGCTCGCGCAGCTGATCATCCTGGTCGTGCGCGAGGGACGCCAGGCCGGCGGGATCGGCTCCGACCTCATCCGCCACTACGAGGCATGGGCCCGCGAGCACGGCGCGACGCGGTTCCTCGCGACCTCGGCGGCCGCACGCGACAACGTCACGCGCTTCTACGCGCGCCGCGGGTACCACGCCTCCGGCATCCGCTACTCCAAGCTCGGCTGACGCGGGGGCGGCCCGCTCGGCAGGGCCACATCCCCGCAGCACGACGAGAGGCCCGGTCCCCTGGGGACCGGGCCTCTCGTGTCGCCGGGCGCGTGCCCGGCCGGGTCACTCCGCGGTGGCTCGGGCGATCAGATCCGTCTGCTCGGTGGCGTGGCGCTTGCTCGAGCCGGCGGCGGGCGACGCCGCGGCCGGTCGGGACACGACGCGCACGGCGCGGTCGGGCAGGACCCGGCTGAGCTCGACGTGCACGAACGGCCACGCGCCCTGGTTCTCCGGCTCGTCCTGCACCCACACGACCTCGGCGTCCGGGTACGACTCGACGACGCGGCGCACCTGCTCCTCGGGGAACGGGTAGAACTGCTCGAGCCGCACGAGGGCGATCGAGGTGTCCTGACGCTTCTCCAGCTCGCCGAGCAGGTCGTAGTGCACCTTGCCCGAGTGGAGCAGCACGCGGCGTACGGCGCCGCGGTCCTCGACGCGCACGTCGTCGATCACCGGCTCGAAGCGACCCGAGGTGAACGCGTCGACGTCGCTCGTCGCGCCGCGCAGCCGCAGCATCGCCTTCGGCGTGAAGACCACGAGCGGACGGCGGGGCCGGGAGTAGGCCTGGCGACGCAGCAGGTGGAAGTACGACGCGGGCGTCGAGGGACGCGCGACGGTCATGTTCTGCTCGGCGCACAGCTGGAGGAACCGCTCGATGCGCGCGGACGAGTGGTCCGGTCCCTGGCCCTCGTAGCCGTGCGGCAGCAGCAGCACGACGCTCGAGCGCTGGCCCCACTTCTGCTCGGCCGAGGAGATGAACTCGTCGATGATGGTCTGCGCGCCGTTGGCGAAGTCGCCGAACTGCGCCTCCCAGAGGACCAGCGCATCGGGTCGCTCGACCGAGTAGCCGTACTCGAAGCCCATCGCGGCGTACTCGCTGAGCAGCGTGTCGTAGATCCAGAACCTCGCCTGCCGCTCGCTCAGGTTCGCGAGGGGCAGCCACTCCTGGCCGTTGTCGCGGTCGTGCAGCACGGCGTGGCGCTGGACGAACGTGCCGCGGCGCGAGTCCTGGCCGGCGAGGCGGACGGGAGTGTTCTCCAGCAGGAGCGAGCCGATGGCGAGGAGCTCGCCGAAGGCCCAGTCGATGGATCCGCTGCGGCTCATCTCGAGACGCTTGCGCATGAGCGCCTGCAGCTTCGGGTGCACCGAGAAGCCCTGCGGCGGGTTGTCGTGCGCGTCGCCGACCGCCTGGATGACGGACTCGGACACGCCCGTGGTCTCCGGCTCGCCGTGGCCGTCGTCCTGCTGGGAGTCGGGGCGCTCCAGGTCCGCGACGGCGCCGGCGTCGTCGGTCTGGATGGGGATGGACGAGGTCTGCGCGGCGTGCGTCTCCGCGAAGGCGCGCTCCAGGCGGTCCTGGAAGTCCTTCTGCGCCGCGTCGTACTCCTCCTGCGTGATGTCGCCGCGGCCGACGAGCGCCTCCGTGTACAGCTTCCGCACCGAGCGCTTGGCCTCGATGAGGTTGTACATGAGCGGCTGCGTCATCGACGGGTCGTCGCCCTCGTTGTGGCCGCGACGCCGGTAGCAGACGAGGTCGATGACGACGTCCTTGTTGAACTCCTGGCGGAACTCGAATGCCAGGTGCGCCACGCGCGCCACGGCCTCGGGGTCGTCGCCGTTCACGTGGAAGATCGGCGCCTGGATGCTCTTGGCCACGTCCGTCGAGTACACCGACGAGCGGGACTCCGACGGCGGCGTGGTGAAGCCGACCTGGTTGTTGATGACGATGTGCACCGTGCCGCCCGTGCGGTAGGCGCGCAGCTGCGACAGCTGGAGGGTCTCGAAGACCACGCCCTGGCCGGCCATGGACGCGTCGCCGTGCACGAGGATCGGCAGGACGGAGAACGAGCCGATGGGCTTGCGGTCCTGCTTGGCGCGGACGATCCCCTCGAGCACGCCGTTGACGGCCTCGAGGTGCGACGGGTTCGCCGCGAGGTAGACCGGCATCTCCTCGCCGTGGACGCCGCGGAACGTGCCCTCGGTGCCGAGGTGGTACTTGACGTCGCCGGATCCCTGGACGGTGCGCGGATCCTGCGTGCCCTCGAACTCGCGGAAGATCTGCCCGTAGCTCTTGCCCGCGATGTTGGTGAGGACGTTGAGGCGGCCGCGGTGGGCCATGCCGATCGCGACCTCGTCGAGCCCGTGGTCGGCCGCGCCCTGGAGGAGGGTGTCGAGCAGCGAGATGGTGGACTCGCCGCCCTCCAGGCTGAAGCGCTTCTGCCCGACGTACTTGGTCTGCAGGAACGTCTCGAACGCCTCCGACTCGTTGAGCTTGGAGAGGATGCGCATCTGCTCGTCGTGCGTCGGCTTCGCGTAGGGCTGCTCGACCTTGCCCTGGATCCAGCTGCGCTCCTCGGGCTCCTGGATGTGCATGTACTCGATGCCGATCGTGCGGCAGTACGAGTCGCGGAGGATCCCCAGGACGTCGCGGAGGAGAGCCTGGCGGCGGCCGCCGAAGCCGCCGGTGACGAACTCGCGGTCGAGGTCCCAGAAGGTGAGCCCGTGGTTCGTGATCTCGAGGTCCGGGTGCGTGCGCTGCTGGTACTCGAGCGGGTCGATGTCCGCCATGAGGTGCCCGCGCACGCGGTACGCGTTGATGAGCTCCTGCACCCGGCTGGTCTTGGAGACCCGCTCGGAGAGGTCGACGTTGATGTCGGTGGCCCACTGGATCGGGTCGTACGGGATGCGGAGCGCCGCGAAGATGTCCTCGTAGAAGCCGTGCTGGCCGATGAGGCGCTCGTGCACGATCTTCAGGAACTCGCCCGAGCCCGCGCCCTGGATGACGCGGTGGTCGTAGGTGCTCGTGAGCGTGATGGTCTTGCCGATGCCGAGCTCGACGAGCGTCTTGGGGGAGGAGCCCTGGAACTCGGCCGGGTACTCGAGGGCGCCGGCGCCGATGATGGCGCCCTGGCCCTTCATCAGGCGCGGCACGGAGTGGACCGTGCCGATGCCGCCCGGGTTGGTGAGCGAGATGGTGGTGCCGGCGAAGTCGCCCGCCGCGAGCTTGTTGCCGCGTGCCTTCTTCACCAGCTCCTCGTAGGCCTGCAGGAACTCGCCGAAGGTCATGGCCTCCGCGCCCTTGATGCTCGGGACGAGGAGCGCCCGCGTGCCGTCGGGCTTCGGCATGTCGATCGCGATGCCGAGGTTGATGTGCGCGGGGGAGACGACGCTCGGCTTGCCGTCGACGTCGTCGTAGTGCACGTTCTGGCTCGGGAACTCCTTGAGCGCCTGGATGAGCGCCCAGCCGATGAGGTGCGTGAAGGAGACCTTGCCGCCGCGGGCGCGCTTCAGGTGGTTGTTGATGACGATGCGGTTGTCGATCATCAGCTTCGCGGGGATGGTGCGGACGCTCGTCGCGGTCGGGATGGTGAGCGACGCGTCCATGTTGGTCGCCAGCGACTTGGCCATGCCGCGGAGCGGGGTGACCTCGTCCTCGCCGGGCGGCGTGGGCTCGGCGCCCTTCTTCGCCGGGGCCTTGGCGGGGGCCTGCGCGGGGATCGGCTGCTGCTTCGGGGCGATGCTCGTCGTGCGCGCCGCCGGCTGGGATCCCGTGGCGGGCTGCTGCGCCTGCGCGTCGGGCTGGCCGGAGGATGCCGGGGCGGGCGTCGCGGCGGGGGATCCGGTGTTGGTCGTCGCGGGGACGGTGGTCGTCGCCGCGTCGGGGATCTGCGCCTCGCCGGTCGCGGGCGCCGCCTGGCGGCCCTCGATCACGGTGGTGTGGTAGTTCTCCAGGATCGGCCACCAGCTGCGGTCGACGGAGTCCTTGTCGACCACGAACCTCTCGTACATCTCGTCGACGAGCCACTCGTTGGCTCCGAAGTCGCCCGTGGAACCGTCATCGGTCCCCGTACCAGTCACCTGGCTCGACACAGTTGATCGCCCGCTCTCTTGCTGTTGGTCGTCTGCCTCGCGCGGCCCGTTCGCGTGCCGCGCGTCCACGATCACCCAGCCTAAACCTTCCCCCGGTCGGGCCGTCGGGAGCGGCGCGTCGGGAGCGGAGCCGGGCCGCCGCCCTGGCGCGGGGCCGGACCTCGGGGATAGCGTCGGGGGATGAGGTTCACCGGAGAGGCTCCCGCCCACGACCTGACCTACTCGGACGTGTTCCTGAGCCCCGGCCGGTCCGACGTCGCGAGCCGGATGGACGTCGACCTCGCCCCGGGCGACGGCACCCCGTGCACCATCCCGGTCGTCGCGAGCAACATGGGATCCGTCACCGGCCCGCGGCTCGGCGCCGTCCTCGCGCGACGCGGGGGCATCGGGATCCTGCCGCAGGACCTCCGCCCGCAGGAGCTGGACGCCGCGATCCACCGGGTCAAGGAGCAGCCCGTCGCCTACGACTCGCCGCTCGAGCTGCCGCCCGACGCGACCGCGGGCCAGGCGCGCGAGCTGCTGCCGCCCATCGCCGGCCACGGCATCGTGCTGCGCGACGCGGACGGGGAGATGGTCGGCTGCCTGGAGGGCACCCAGCTCGCCGGCGTCCCCGACGGAACACTGCTCGGCGACCTCCCGCACGGCGCGCTCGCCTCCCTCGACGCGGACGACGTCCCCACGGGCCGCGCGGCCTTCGACCTGATGCACGCCGCCGGGATCGACTTCGCGCCCGTGCTCGCGCACGGGCGTCTGGTCGGGACGCTCAGCCGCCGCAGCGCGCTGCGGTCCACCGTGTACGCCCCCGCGCTCGACGGGCACGGGCGCCTCGCGGTGGGCGCCGCGGTCGGCGTCACCGGCGATCCGGTCGGGCGCGCCCGCGCGCTGCTGGCCGCCGGGGTCGACGTGCTCGTCCTCGACACGGCCCACGGCCACCAGGAGGCGATGCTCCGCGCGATCCGCGACGTGCGCGCCCTCGCCCCGCGCGTGCCGCTCGTCGCCGGCAACGTCGTGACCGCGGCGGGCGCGCGCGACCTCGTCGCGGCGGGCGCCGACATCGTCAAGGTGGGCGTCGGCCCCGGTGCCATGTGCACCACGCGCATGATGACCGCCGTCGGGCGGCCCCAGTTCTCCGCCGTGCTCGACACGGCAGAGGCGGCCCGCGCCGCCGGCGCCCTCGTCTGGGCGGACGGGGGAGTGCGGTATCCGCGCGACGTCGCCCTCGCCCTCGCCGCGGGCGCCGCGAGCGTGATGATCGGATCCTGGTTCGCGGGCACCGTCGAGTCGCCCGGCCGCCTGCTCGTCGACGACGACGGCGGGCTCGCCAAGGAGAGCTGGGGCATGGCGTCCACGCGCGCCGTGCAGGAGCGGTTCGGCCGGCGCGAGGCCTTCGAGCTCGCGCGGCGCACCCTGTTCGCGGAGGGGATCTCCACCAGCCGCATCCGGATCGACCCGCTCCGCCCCGGGCTCGAGGACCTGCTCGACACGATCACGTCCGGCGTCCGCAGCGCGTTCACCTACGCCGGGGCGCGCACGAGGGCCGAGTTCGCCGAGCGCGCCGCGGTCGGGATCCAGTCCGCGGCCGGCTACGAGGAGGGCAAGCCCCTGCCGGTCGGCTGGTGAGCCCCGGTATGCTCGACGGACGATGGACGACCCTCCTCCTGCTCATAGACCCCCGCCGCGCGCGCCCCTCCGACTGAGGCCGGCCGTGCGCCGGTCTCCCGGGAGCCGCCCCCGTGCATGAATGGCTCCTCCTCGCCGCGGGTCTCGTCCTGACATTCGGCACCGGCCTCTTCGTGGCCAGCGAGTTCGCGCTCGTCAACCTCGACCGCTCCGACCTCGAGAAGCGCCAGGAGCGCGGCGAGAAGCGGCTCGGTCCGCCCATCCGGGCGCTCCGCATCACCTCGACCCACCTCTCCAGCGCCCAGCTCGGCATCACCCTGACGACGCTGCTCACCGGGTACACCATGGAGCCCGCGCTCAGCCTCCTGCTCGCCGGTCCGCTGACGTCCGCCGGCCTGGATGAGGGGCTCGTCTCCCCGGTGTCCACCGTCGTGGCGCTGGTCGTCGCGACGCTGCTGTCGATGATCGTCGGCGAGCTCGTGCCGAAGAACTTCGCCCTCGCCCTGCCGCGCGAGACGGCCAAGCTCGTCATCCCCTTCCAGACCCTGTTCACCACGGTGTTCAAGCCCGCCGTGCTGCTGCTCAACAACAGCGCGAACGGCATCCTCCGGCTCGTCGGCATCGAGCCCAAGGAGGAGCTGTCCGGCGCCCGGAGCGCGGAGGAGCTCTCCTCGCTCGTCCGCCGCTCCGCGCTCGCCGGCCTCCTCGAGGACGACACGGCGATGCTCCTCAGCCGCACGCTGCGCTTCGCCGACCTGACGGCGTCCGACGTCATGACGCCGCGGCTGCGCGTGAAGTCGGTCGAGCGCACCGACAGCGCTCAGACCGTGATCGAGCTGGCCATGACCACCGGGTACTCCCGCTTCCCCGTGACGGACGACGGCGTCGACGACGTCATCGGCCTCGTGCACGTGAAGCAGGCCGTGGCCGTGCCGCGTGAGAAGCGCGCCCTCGTTCCGGTGACCGCGCTGCAGTCCGAGGCGATCCGCGTGCCCGAGACCATGAAGCTCGACGACCTCCTCGGCGAGCTGCGCGGCCGCGGGTTCCAGATGGCCGTCGTCGTGGACGAGTACGGCGGCACCGCAGGGGTCGCGACGCTCGAGGACCTGGTCGAGGAGCTGGTCGGCGAGCTCGCCGACGAGCACGACCGCACGCGCGCCGGCGTCGTCCGCTCGCGCGACTCGCTGACCTTCCCCGGCATGCTCCGACCCGACGAGCTCCTCGAGCGCACCGGGCTCCGGATCCCCGACGACGGCCCGTACGAGACCGCGGCGGGCTTCGTCATGAGCGAGCTCGGACGTCTGCCCGTGGTGGGCGACGAGCTCGAGCTCGAGACGGGCACGCTGCGGGTCGAGCGGCTCGACGGCCGGCGCATCGACCGGATCCGCTTCACGCCCGTCCCCGTGCCCGTCGCCACCGCGGTGGGCACCTCGCGCGCCGAACGCCAGGCGGACCGGCAGGCCGAGCGGCAGGCCGACCGCGAGGCCGGACGACAGGCGGACGCGGAACGCGCCGCCATGAGGAAGGAGCCGTCCCGTGGGTGAGTACGCCGGGGGGATCATCGCGCTCGTCGTGCTGCTCGCCGTCAACGCCTTCTTCGTCGGCGCCGAGTTCGCGGTCATCTCCGCGAAGCGCTCGCAGATCGAGCCCCGCGCGGAGGAGGGCAGCCGCGCCGCGCGCATCACCCTCTTCGCGATGGAGCACGCGACGCTCATGCTCGCGACCACGCAGCTCGGCATCACCGTGTGCTCGCTGCTGATCCTCAACGTCTCCGAGCCGGCGATCCACCACCTGCTGGAGATCCCGCTGGGCGCCACGGGGCTGCCCGAGGAGGCGATCTCCACCATCGCGTTCGTGATCGCGCTGCTCATCGTGTCGTTCCTGCACGTGGTGCTCGGCGAGATGGTCCCGAAGAACATCTCGTTCTCCGTGCCGGACCGCGCGGCCCTGCTGCTCGCGCCGCCGCTCGTCGGGATCGCCCGCGTGGTGAAGCCGCTCATCGTGGCCCTCAACGCGATCTCCAACGCGGTGCTCCGCGTGGCCAGGGTCGAGCCGAAGGACGAGGCCGCGAGCGCGTTCACGCTCGACGAGGTGCAGGGCATCGTCGACCAGTCGACGCGCGAGGGGCTGTTGGAGGACCGGACGGGCGCGCTCACCGCCGCATTCGAGTTCACGGGCAAGAAGGTGCAGGACATCGCGATCCCGCTGGGCGCCCTGGTCAGCCTGCCCGAGACCGCGAGCCCTTCCGAGGTCGAGCGCGCCGTCGCCCGCCACGGGTTCTCGCGGTACGTGATCGTGGACGAGGCGGGGGAGCCGTCGGGCTACCTCCACCTCAAGGACGTCATCGACCTCGACGAGGCCGACGAGTTCGTGCGTCCCGTGCCGGCCAAGCGCATCCGCCAGCTCGTGTCGGTCTTCGAGGGCACGGAGCTCGAGGACGCCCTCGCCATGATGCGCCGCTCGGGCGCCCACCTCGCGCGCGCCTTCACCGAGGCCGGCGAGACGACGGGCGTCCTGTTCCTCGAGGACATCATCGAGGAGCTCGTCGGCGAGGTGCAGGACGCCACCCGACGCGTCTGACCCGCGGGCGCGTGACGACGGCCCGGCGCCCCTCGGGGGTGCCGGGCCGTCATCGTCGGGATCGGAGGGTCAGGCGGCCCAGCGCGCGCGGTCGTACTGCTTGGGCCAGTAGTCGATCTCGACGCCCAGCTCGTGCGCGGCCCGGAGCGCGAAGTGCGGGTCGCGCAGCATCTCGCGGCCGAGCATCACGGCGTCCGCGCGGCCCTCGGCGACGACCGCCTCGGCCTGCGCGGGCTCGGTGATGAGGCCGACGGCGTTGAGCGCGACCTTCGCGTGCTCCTTCACGTACTCGGCGAAGGGCACCTGGTAGCCGGGCGCGACGGGGATCGTGACGCCCGTGGTGTTGCCGCCCGTGGAGATGTCGAAGAAGTCGGCGCCGTGCTCGGCGGCCCAGCCGACGACCGTCGCCGTCTGCTGCTCGTCCCAGCCGGCGTCGCCCGCCCAGTCGGTGGCGGAGAAGCGGACCAGGAGCGGCGCATCGGGCACCTCGGCGCGCACCGCGTCGATCACCTGGAGCAGGATGCGCGCCCGGTTCTCGAGGCTGCCGCCGAACTCGTCGTCGCGGTGGTTGCTGAGCGGCGAGAGGAACTGGTGCATGAGGTACCCGTGCGCGGCGTGGATCTCGAGCACGTCGAAGCCCGCGTCGACCGCGCGGCGGGCGGCGGCGGCGAAGTCGTCGACGACCTTGCGGATCCCGTCGGCATCGAGCGCGACGGGTGCGCCGTAGCCCGGGAAGGGCTCGGCCGACGGGGCCACCGTCTCCCAGCCGCCCTCCTCGGCGGGCATGGTGCCGCGGCCCGAGAACGAGTAGGTGGAGGCCTTGCGCCCCGCGTGCGCGAGCTGGATCGCGGCGACCGCGCCCATCCCGTGGACGAAGTCGACGATCGGCTTCCACGCGTCGCGCTGCGCGTCGTCCCAGATGCCCGTGTCCTCCGGCGTGATGCGCGCCTCGGGGCTGACGCCCGTGGCCTCCGCCATCACGAGGCCCGCGCCGCCGCGGGCGAACGAGCCGAGGTGCGCGAGGTGCCAGGCGCCCGGCACGCCGTCGCGCGCGTCGATGCTGTACTGGCACATCGGCGCGACCCAGATGCGGTTGCGCGCGGTGACGCCGCGGACGGTGATCGGCTCGAAGAGCGGGGACGTGGTCATGGGGATCCTTCCAGGCGGGCGGCGGCGCGGATCCCTCGAGGGAGGCGCGGCGCACGGGGACGGGCGGAGGGCGTCGGCGGCCTCATGGTCCCAAGGCCCGGCGCGGCCGCGGCATTCCCGCGCGCCTATCGTGAGGGCATGAGCGACGCGCGCGACGACCACGCACCCGACGACCACGCACCCGACGGCTGGATCCGGCAGGACGCCGAGCGGACGCGCCGGGCGATCCGCCTCCCGCGGGACGACGACGACAAGTACACGCGCGGCGTGCTCGGCGTCCGCACCGGCTCCGACCGCTACCCGGGCGCCGCCGTCCTCGGCGTCGAGGCCGCGGCGCGCACGGGCGTCGGCATGATCCGCTACCTCGGTCCCGCGGGCGCGTCCGCCTCGGTGCTCGCCCGCCGCCCCGAGGTCGTCACCGCGGACGGGCGGGTGCAGGCATGGCTCGTCGGATCCGGCATGGACCGGGCGCACCGCGACGACGCCGCGACCGACTCGCTCGTCGCGGCGCTCGGCCAGGGCCTGCCCGCCGTCATCGACGCGGGTGCCCTCGACCTCGTGGGGCGCGCCACCGGCCCCGTCGTCGTCACGCCGCACTTCCGCGAGCTGTCGCGGCTGCTCGACGACGCCGGGATCCAGGCGACCGCCCAGGAGATCGCGGCGGATGCCGCCGGGTGGGCCGTGCGGGCGGCGCGGGAGCTCGGCGTCTGCGTGCTGCTCAAGGGCGCGACCACGTTCGTGGTCGGCGGGTCCGCGCGCATCGCGGTGCGCGCCGGGACGCCGTGGCTCGCGACGGCGGGCTCGGGGGACGTGCTGGGCGGCGCGCTCGGCGCGCTCGTGGCGGGCGCATCCGGGCGGATCGCGGATTCCGCGGATCCCCTCGCGGTCCTCGCCGAGGTCGCCGCGGCCGCCGCGTGGCTGCACGGGCGCGCGGGGGCGATCGCCTCCGCCGGCGGACCGGTCACGGCCCTCGACGTCGCCGAGGCGATGCCGAGGGCCGTGCGGGAGACGCTCGCGGGATCCGGCGGCTAGGCCTTCGCGACGTCGAGCGAGAACTCGACCGAGCCGTGGTCCTCGACCGTCACGAAGCCGAGGCTCGGCGCCTGCACGCCGAAGTCCTGGAACGTGATGGGGATGGAGCCCACGATCTGGCCGCCCTCGGACGTGAAGCTCGCCTGCATCTGCGCGGTCACGCTCTTGGTCACGCCGTGCAGGGTGAGGTCGCCCGTCACGTCGTAGGTCGCCGGGACGCCCGCCTCCACGCCGTCGGCCGCGATCGGCTGCGTCATGGTGAAGGTCGCGGTCGGGAAGTCGCCCGTCTTCATCGCCTCGTTCTGGAAGTACGCGTCGCGCGGGGGCTGGTCCGTGTGGATCTGGGTCACGTCGACCGTCATGGTCCCCTTGGTGACCTGGGTCCCGGCGACCGTGATGTCTCCCGTGACGGCGTCCGTGCGGCCGTTGACGGTCACGGGCGTGCCGTTCAGCACCTCGTCGACGCGGTAGCCGGCGTAGGAGGATCCGCCCGCCTTCCAGTCGCCGGACAGGTCGCCGAGCGCGCCGCCCGCCGCGGCAGTGGCCCCGAGGGACGGCGCGGCGTCCGGCGTGCCCGCGAGCTGCTTGTAGACGGGGCCGCCGAACGCCGCGAAGGCGCCCACGAGGACGACCACGCCGCCCGCCACCCCGATGATGATCTTGGTCTTCTTGTCCATGGCGCTGCTCCTCCGTGCGATGCGGGCGGGCGCTGCGTCCCGCCCGTTCTGTGAACTTTCAAGTACCTGGCGAGTCTCGCGGTCTGGGAGCGCCGACGTCGGCCGCCGTCCACAGCCCGCCCCGCCGTCGGTACCCTGGGCGCACAGCCGGTCGCCGGCCGGGCGCCCGCCCGGACAACCGCCGCCGTCGAACCCCGGGGGTCCCCATGCTCGTCGCCTTCTCCGTCGCCCCCAGCGGGGGCGACGCGCCCGACGCCTCCGTGCACGACGCCGTGGCCGCCGCGGTCGCCGTGGTCCGCGCATCCGGACTGCCGAACCGCACCGACTCCATGTTCACCACGATCGAGGGCGACTGGGACGAGGTCTTCGACGTCGTCCGCCGTGCCACCGAGGCCGTCGCGCCCTTCGGCACGCGCGTGTCGCTCGTGCTGAAGGCCGACATCCGCCCCGGCTACCAGGGCGAGCTCACGGGCAAGCTCGACCGCCTCGAGCAGGCCATCGAGGCGCGCGGGACCGGGGCCTGACCGCGCGTGCGACGAGGGCGCCGGATCCCGACCGCCGGTAGGCTCGTCGGGTGAATCCCCCCTCCTCCGGGCGGGCGACGCTGTCGCCGGCCCGCGTCCGCATCGCCCTGCTCGCCCTCGCGATGGGCGGGTTCGCCATCGGCACCACCGAGTTCGTCGCCATGGGGCTGCTGCCGCAGCTCGCATCCGACCTGCTGCCCGAGGTGGCCGCGCGCTCGACGGAGGCCGCCAACGCGCAGGCCGGCACGCTGATCAGCGCCTACGCCCTCGGCGTCGTGGTGGGCGCGCCGACCATCGCGGCCGCGTCCGCCCGGGCTCCGCGGCGGAAGCTGCTGCTGTGGCTGCTCCTGGCGTTCACGCTCGGCACGATCCTCAGCGCGATCCTCCCGAGCTTCGGCCTCGTCGTCGTCGCCCGCTTCGTCGCCGGCCTGCCGCACGGCGCCTACTTCGGCATCGCGTCGCTGGTCGCCGCGCAGCTCATGGGGGAGGGCAAGCGCGCCCGCGGCGTCGCCTTCGTGCTGGCCGGGCTCACGATCGCCAACGTCATCGGCGTGCCCATCGTCACGTGGATCGGGCAGAACGCCGGGTGGCGCGTCGCCTACCTCGTCGTCGCCGCGATCTTCGCCGCCACCTTCGTCGCCGTGTTCCTGGCCGTGCCGGCGCAGGACGGGAACCCGGAGGCGACGCTCCGGCGCGAGCTCCGTGCGTTCACGCGGCTGCAGGTCTGGCTCGCCCTCCTCATCGGCGCGATCGGCTTCGGCGGCTTCTTCGCCGTGTACACGTTCGTGTCGCCCATGGTGACGGAGGTGACCGGGCTGCCCGAGTGGTCGGTGCCGCTCGCGCTCGTGGTCGTCGGCCTCGGCATGACGGTCGGCAACCTCGTGGGCGGATGGTGGGCCGATCGCGACGTGCGGAGCGCGCTGCTCTCCCTCTTCGGGCTGCTGATCGCGTCGCTCGTGGGCCTCGTGCTCACCGCGTCGAACCCCGTCGGCCTCTTCGCGTTCCTGTTCCTCATCGGCGGCTCGGCTGCGGCGCTGTCGCCCGGGATCCAGATCCGGCTGATGGACGTGGCGCACGACTCGCAGTCCATCGCGGCCGCGCTCAACCACTCGGCCCTCAACACGGGCAACGCCGTCGGTGCCGCGCTCGGCGGGGTCACCGTCGCGGCGGGCCTCGGCTACACGTCGCCCGCGCTCGTGGGCGTGGGGCTCAGCGTCGCCGGGCTCCTCATCGCGCTGGCGAGCTTCGGGCTCGACCGCCGTCGGCGCGGAGCCCGCCCGGCGACGGACGGCCAGCGGCCGACCACGCAGCCGATCGGCATCGGCGGCTGAGCCGACGGCCGGGCGGCGCTCCCCGGGCTACTCGCCCTGCAGCAGGATCCCGTCCTGGATCGCCCGCTTCCGCAGCGCCACCTTGGTGCCCACGTCGAAGCCCGCGACGCGGTACTTCTCGCGGATCCGCTTGAGGTACGACTTCGCCGTCTCCTCGGAGATGCCGAGGCTGTACGCCACCGACTTCACGGGCTCGCCGCCGCCGTAGAGCGCCATGACCCGGCGCTCCTGCGCGCTGAGCTTGGGCACGCCGCCGACGTCGGTGCTGTTGATGGCGAGGTCGAGCTCGGCGGAGATGTACGACTGGCCGTCGGCCGCGAGGCGGATCGCGTCGACGATCATGCTCGCGTCCTCGCTCTTCACGAGGTAGCCGAGGGCGCCGGAGGCGAGCGCCTCGCGCACGACGTTGGGCTCCGAGTACGTGCTCATCAGCACGGTCTTGACGCCGGTGGTCTTGAGCGTGGCGATCTTCAGCGAGATCGGCAGGTTGTCCTTGAGGTCGAGGTCGAGGAGCACGACGTCGACGGGGAAGCGCGGATGCGTCAGCAGGTCGGGCCAGGTGGAGACCGCGGCGACCATCTCGATGTCGGATGCGGCGTTGCGGATCCACTCGGTCAGGGCCCCGAGCAGCATCCTGTGGTCGTCCACGATGGCGAGGGTGATCGGTCGGTTCTCAGCTGACACGTGGTCTCCGGTCCTTGTGCTTGGCCCTCACCGGTCGGCGGGGTTGTCCACTACGCAGTCGATGGTGATCAGGAGGCTCGACCCGCGGGTGCTCTCGGTGTGCGTGCCGACCTTGTCGATAGCATCCCACGTCGAGGGATCCAGTCGCGTGCGGGGGAGCCCGGTCGTCGTGACGACGATGGGCACGACGGCGCGGCGCAGCGGCACGGGCTGCGCGCCGGCCGGCCGGCCGCGGAGAGGCCCGAGCGCGAGCTGCACCGAGACCTCGGGCACGCCGTTGCGGCGCTCCGTGGAGGTCAGCAGGAGCCACACCGCCGAGAGGAGCCCGTCGCGCTGGCGACGGTCGAGGAGGCCGGCGAGGGCGTTCGGGTCGCTGAGGGTGACGTCCGGCCCGAGGAACTCGGACTCCGTGATGGCGTGGTGCAGCCACGTCTCGCGCCGGCCCTCGATGAGGTGCAGCCGCAGCTCGGTCGCGAGCGACGCGGCCGTCGACGCCGCGAGGGGAGACAGCGGGAGCGGCTCCCGGGAGTTCGCGACGTCGTCGAGGAGCTGCTCGGCCGCGAGGTCGAGGCGCGCCAGCTCCTCCGACGCCATCATGCCGACGGCGTAGCGCGGCGCGGAGACGGTGCTCTGCACCAGCACGCGGTCCAGCTCCATCTCGGTCAGGCGGCGGAAGCCGCGGACGACGGCCACGCCGAAGGCCGCGGGCACGACCGCCCGGGCGATGGCGGAGATCTCGGGCGCGATGTCGCCCGGTCGCACGGGATCCGAGAAGAGGAACACCGCGAGGAGCACCACGCCCAGCGTGGCGTCCACGGCCAGCACCTCGCGCGCCGGTCGGTACGTGACGGTCGTGAGGAGCGCGGCCCCGGCGGCGATGCCCGCGGTGGCGTGCTGCATCACGTCGCCGAGGGGCCACACCGCCACCAGGTCGAGCGCGACGACGATGGCCAGGCCGCCGACGAAGACCGCCATGAGCGGGCCGGGCATCCGGTCGCGGAGGGCGCGGACGGCCACGACCACCGCGGCGAGCAGGGCGACCAGCAGGATCCACGCGGTCGCCGTGAGCCCGGGCGACGGCATGGTCCTGTAGTCGAGCGCGAAGCGGACGAGGCCGTAGCCCATGGCGATGGCGCACACGACCGCGGATCCGGCGCCCATGTACCCGAGGCCGATGGACGTGGGCTGCGCCGGCGTGCCCTCCGGCAGCCGGATCCGCCGGCTCGTGCGCGGCGCCGGGGCGTCCACCCGGCCGCTCACTTCGGCACCTCGAGGACGACCGTCGTGCCGGAGCCGGGGGAGGAGAACAGGCGCGCGTTGCCGCCCACGTCCGTGAGGCGTGCGACGACCGACTCCTTGAATCCGAGCTTCGCCTGGTCCACGTGCGCGAGGTCGAAGCCGACGCCGGCGTCGGTGACCATGGCGCGGACCGTGGTGTCGTCGTCGGTGATGGTGACGTGCGCCTCGGTGACCCCCGCGTGGCGCCGCACGTTCTCGAGGCACTCCGCGAGCGAGAGCAGGAAGGCGTCCAGGATGTCGCTCGGCAGCAGGACCTGCCCGGTGCCGTGCCAGCTCACCTCGAGGCCCATCCGACCGAAGCGCTGCTTGACCGACTCCAGCGTGTTGCCGAGCACCGACTGCTCCACGGGCTCGAGGGTGTAGCCGCCCGATGCCTGGGGGGTGGGGTTCGCCCCCAGGCGGAGCTGGCGCAGGAGGCGCGCGTCGTCGGCGGCCTGCTGGCGCATGGCCTGCGGCGTGACGCCGACGCCGGAGTGCGCGAGGAGGGTGAGGGTGGCGAGGACCGTGTCGTGCAGGAGCCGTGCTCCCTGGCGGCGCTGGGCCTCGAGCTCGCTCGCCATGCGCTCGGCGCGGTGGGCGCGCCCGATGTCGGTGATGCGGCGACCCACCCGGTGCACGGCCACGCTCAGCCAGTAGCCGAGGATCCCGGCGAGCAGCCAGCCGAACACGTGCACGAGCACGACGTACGGGAAGGCCGCGGTGGTCCAGGAGGCGCCGACGGCGACGACGCTGGTGAGCGCGAACGCGGCCGCCACGACGCGGAGGCGGCCCGGCCGGATCGTCTCGAGGAGGGCGAGCGACCCGACGGCGCCCACGGAGACGTGGGTGAGCGCGGTGAGGGACGACGGGGAGCGCCCGCCGAGCTGGGCGACGACCATGGCGGCGATGCCGGCGACGATCACGACGACCATCCACCGGACGCGCGCGTCGGTCCCGATCCGCCACTGGGCGACGGCGAGCACGGCCAGGAGCGCGACGCTGCCGGCCGCTGCGGGCATCGGGACCTCGCCGGGAAGCAGGATGCACGCGGCGGCGACCGCGGTGAAGCTGAGCCCGTAGACGCGCGCGGTCCGCTGCAGCAGGCGCTCGCGTTCGCGCTTCATGCGATCCATCGGGTCCCCGCTCGGAGTGCGCCGACGCCGGAGGCGTGCGCTCGGTGTGCTCCGATCCTAGGCGCGTCCGTCACGCGCCTTGCACGCCGAGGTGAGCACGCGGGGTGATTGTCCACATGCCGTAGGATCGCCGCCGTCCCGAGGGACGGATCCGGTCGCTCCCCCTGCTATTCCGGGGCGATCCAGCCGTGCCGGATCGCGTGACGCCGCAGCAGGAGCTTCGTCCCGAGGTCCGTCCCCGCGTGCAGGTACTTGCGGCGTCCCCGCTTGATGTAGGACTTGACGGTCTCCTCCGTCGTGCTCATCGCGTCCGCCACGTCGCGGATCGACCGTCCGCCCGCGTAGAGCACGAGCGCGCGCTGCTCCTGCTGGCCGAGCCGCGGATCCTCCTCGGCGTGGAAGTCCTGCATCGCCTGCTGCACGAGGGCGGACTGCCGGGGCGTCCCGTCGGCGGCGGCATGGATGCTGGCGATCAGCTCCTCCGACGACTCGGCCTTCGGCACCACGGCGGACGCGCCCGCGCGCATGGCGCCATGGATGGTCGAGGGGTCGGCGTGCGTGCTGAGCAGCACGGACGTGAGGCCGGCGCCCGTGAGGGTGCGGATCTTCTGCGCGAGCGGGATCTCGTCGCGGAGCGCCAGGTCGAGGACGACGACGTCGAACGCCTCCGGGAATCTGTCGTCGCGCACGAGACCGGCCCAGGTGGGGGAGGTCGCGACCACCTCGACGCCCGTCCGGGGACGGGAGAGACGTGCGCTCAAGCCGTCCAGCAGGAGGACGTGGTCGTCGACCAGCGCCACGCGGACCCGTTGGCCCTGGCGCGTCGCATGCAGCGGACGTCGGCTGCTCATCGGTGCTCCCCTCGTCGCCGGCGCCCGGAGGTGGCGGCGTGCTCCCAGGGGAAGCATAGGAACGCATGATCTCGCGGGCGATGCCGCACGCGGAACTCACCCCCGGACTGGGGCGCTGCTACACGGCGGTGTCGAGCAGACGCGCGAGCTCGCGGCCCACGGCCTCGTTCTCGATGAGGAACCCGTCGTGGCCGTAGTCGGAGGAGATCACCACGGCCGCGCCGCCGTCGACGGATCCGGGCACGGCCCGCGCGATGAGCCGCTGGTCCGGGACGGGGAACAGCCGGTCGCTGTCGATGCCGACCACGAGGGTCGCCGCCCGCACCCGGCCGAGCGCAGCCTGCACCCCGCCGCGGTCGCGGCCCACGTCGTGCGAGCTCATCGCGTCGATGAGGCGGATGTAGCTGGTGGCGTCGAAGCGTCGCGTGAACTTGTTCCCGTGGAAGTCGAGGTACGACTCCACGGCGTAGCGGCCCTCGTCCCCCATCGGGCTGATCCCGCTCTGCCAGGAGCGGGAGAAGCGCTGGTTGAGCTCGTCCGGGCTCCGGTAGTTGAGCAGCGCCATGCGGCGCGCGAGCGCGAGGCCGCGGTGCGGGCCGTCGCCGTCCGCCGCGTCGAGGTAGTCGCCGTCGCGGTAGGCGGGATCCATCCGGATCGCCTCGGCCTGCACCGAGTTGAGCGCGATCTGGTCGGCGCTCGCGATCGCGGGGGCCGCGAGGACGGCCAGCCGGCGCATCCGGTCGGGGTGCCCGACGCCCCACTCGAGCGCCTGCATCCCGCCCATGGACCCGCCGACGACCGCGGCCCACACGTCGATGCCGAGCGCGTCCGCGAGGGCGGCCTGCACCTGCACCTGGTCGCGGATGGTGATGTAGGGGAACCGCGCGCCCCATTCGGCGCCGTCGGGCGCGACGGACGCGGGCCCCGTCGTGCCCTGGCAGCCGCCGAGCATGTTGGGGGCGACCACGAACCAGCGGTCGGTGTCGATCGCGAGGCCCGGCCCCACGATGCCCGACCACCATCCGCCCGTCGGCTGCCCCGGACCCGCCGGCCCGCGGAGGTGGCTGTCGCCGGTGAGCGCGTGCAGCACCAGCACGGCGTTGCCGCCGTCCGCGTCGCGCTCGCCGAAGGTCTCGTACGCCACCCGCACGGAGGGGATCCGCCCGCCGGCCTCGAGGTCGACGCCCCCCACGTGGGCGAAGAGGCGGTCGGCGACGGGGTCGCCCTCGCGCCATGCGCCCGACGCGGGCGGCCGGCCGATCAGGGAGCGGATCTGCGCGTCCGTCACGAGGCTCGACGGGACGGTGTCCTCGGGTGTCTGCCAGTCCATCGCGATCAGTGAAGCACCCGCGGCGGGCGCGCGCCCGAGTGTTACGCCCCGCTCGGGCGGCTGCCCGGCAGCGCCAGGGCGGCCCCGTCCTTGACGGCCCGGGCCGCCCGGAGACCCGCGGCCAGGTCCTCGATGATGTCGTCGATGCTCTCGAGGCCCACCGAGAGGCGCACGAGCCCGGGCGTGACCCCGGCCGTCAGCTGCTGCTCGGGCGTGAGCTGCGCGTGCGTCGTCGACGCCGGGTGGATGACGAGGCTCCGCACGTCGCCGATGTTCGCCAGGTGGCTGAACAGCTGCAGCGAGTCGACGAGCGCGCGCCCGGCGTCCACCCCGCCCTTGAGCTCGAAGGAGAGGACGGCGCCGACGCCCCGCGGGGCGTACCGGTTCGCGGCCGCGTACGAGGGGCTCGTGGGGAGGCCCGAGTAGTAGACGTCCGCGATGTCGTCGTGCGCGTCGAGCCACTCCGCGACCGCCTGCGCGTTCTGGACGTGCCGCTCGATCCGCAGGCTCAGCGTCTCGATCCCCTGGATGAGCTGCCAGGCGCTCGCCGGGGCGATGGACGCGCCGAGGTCGCGCAGTAGCTGCACGCGCGCCTTGGTGATGTACGCGAGGCCGTCGCCGACCGCCTCCGTGAACGTCACGCCGTGGTAGGAGGGGTCGGGCGTCGTGAGGCCGGGGAAGCGGTCGCCGTGCTCGGACCACGGGAACCGCCCGCCGTCGACCACGAGGCCGCCGATGACCGTGCCGTGGCCGCCCAGGAACTTGGTCGCCGAGTGCACCACGACGTCGGCGCCGTGCTCGAACGGCCGGATGAGGTACGGCGTCGCGATGGTGTTGTCGACGACGAGCGGCACGCCCGCCTCGTGCGCCACGTCGGCGACGGCCCGGATGTCGAGGACGTTGATCCGCGGGTTGCCGATCGTCTCGGCGAAGAAGAGCGTGGTGTTCGGCCGCACGGCCCGCGCCCACGCCGCGGGATCGTCCTGGTCCTCCACGAAGGTCGTCTCGATCCCGAGCTTCGCGAGCGTGTACGTGAAGAGGTTGTACGTGCCCCCGTAGATCGAGGAGCTGGAGACGATGTGGTCGCCGGCCTGCGCGATGTTCAGCACCGCGAACGTGGTGGCCGACTGCCCGGACGCGACCAGGAGCGCGGCCGTGCCTCCCTCGAGGGCCGCGACCCGCTCCTCGACCACCGCCTGCGTCGGGTTCATCATGCGGCCGTAGATGTTGCCCGGCTGCGCCAGCGCGAAGAGGTTCTGCGCGTGCTGGGAGTCGTCGAACACGTAGGACGTGGTCTGGTAGATGGGCGTGGCGCGCGCGTGGGTGACCGGATCCGGTGCCGCGCCCGCGTGGATCTGCTGCGTCTCGAAGCGCCAGCTCGCCGCCCGGTCGTCGTCGTGGTCGCTCATCGTCGTGCCTTCCCTCGTGCGTCGCTGCCGCCCGTGCGGGCGCATCTCGACAGTAGGAAGCACCCCGCGGCCGGTCAACGCGGGCGGTCGCGGGGCGTAATCCGTCGGCGACCGCGTTCCCTACGCTGGGGTCATGTCCACAGCCAAGAGGGTCGTCGTCACGGGTGCGAGCTCGGGGATCGGCGCCGCCACCGTCCGCCTGTTCCGGAGCCGCGGGTGGGACGTCGTCGGCGTCGCCCGCCGCGAGGACCGGCTGCGCGCGCTCGCCGAGGAGACCGGCGCCACGTACGCGGTCGCCGACCTCACCGTGCAGTCCGACGTCGACGCTCTCCGCGACCGCCTCCGCGAGACGGGCGACGTGCACGCGCTCGTCAACAACGCCGGGGGAGCGGTCGGCACCGACTCCGTCGAGGGCGGGTCGCCGGAGGACTGGGCCTGGATGTACGAGATCAACGTGCTCGCCGTGCAGCGCGTGACGAGCGCGCTCCTGCCGCTCCTGCGCGCCGGCGTGCCCGCGGGCGGCAGCGCCGACATCGTGACCGTCAGCTCGATCGCCGCCCATGTGCCCTACGAGGGCGGGGGCGGGTACAACGCGGCGAAGGCCGCGGCGCACGCGATGCTCGGGGTGCTCCGGCTGGAGCTCGCGGGGGAGCCGATCCGGGTGATCGAGATCGCCCCGGGCCAGGTGCGCACGGAGGAGTTCTCGCTCGTGCGCTTCGGCGGCGACCGGGCGAAGGCGGATGCGGTCTACGACGGGGTCCCCGGACCCCTGACGGCGGAGGACGTGGCCGAGGCGATCGTCCACGCCGTGGAGCTCCCGCCGCACGTGAACGTCGACCTCCTCACCCTCAAGCCCGTGGCGCAGGCGGCCCCGCACAAGCTCGTGCGCACGCCGCTCGCGGTGCGGGAGGAGCTGACCGACCGCGGCTGATCGGGATCCGCTCCGGGGTCCGGAGCCGGCCGCCCGCCGCCGTCAGGCCGCGGGCAGCGGCGCCGACGCCGGCACGTCGGGAAGCGGGCCGGTGAGGAACCCCTGCACCACGGGCCCGTGGAGCGCGACCACGGTCTCGCGCGACATGCTCGCGATGGGCTCGCTCCGCCAGATGTATCGGGTGATGGCGATCCCGCCGAGCGCCGCGGCGACGAGCGAGTTGCGGATGTCGGCCTCGTCCTGCGGGATGCCCTCGGGCAGGGCGCTCATCCAGTGCTGCGGCGCGGCCTCGGCGAACCGACGGTAGGCGGCGCTGTCGTGGTCGGACGTGACGGTGACCCAGCGCATGATCGTGGATCCGACCGGGTGCTCCCACGTGTGCAGCGCCGCGGAGACGAGGGCGGCGCCGCGCTCCTCCAGGGGCAGCTCCCGCAGCCGGAGGTACGGGGCGGTGAGGTCGTCCGAGGGGCGCAGCGCCTCCTCGAGCAGGGCCTCGAGCGAGCCGAAGTAGTAGCGGACGAGGCTCGGGTCCACCCCGGCGGCCGCGGCGATGCGGCGGGCGCTCACCCGGTCGGCGCCGGACTCGATGAAGAGCATGCGGGCCGCCTCGATGATGCTGGCCCGGGCGTCGCCGGAGGTGCGGGGCCCGCGACGCCGGGGTCCGGAGTCCTCCCCGCCGTGGGCGGATGCATCGAGCTCGTTCGCCAGTACGGACATGGGGCGTCCCTCTCGTGTCATGAGCGACCACCGTAACCGCGGGCCGCCGACCGGATGCCCCGGATGGGGGAATTGTGAACAACCCGTCGGCCGCCATGTAGTTTCGTCGAGGCATGTCCGTGCCGCTCCCGTGCTGCAGAAAGCCTCCGCGTGCCCCTGGTCCTCCCCCTCCCGTTCGAGATCGTCTCCCTGACGGTGCTCGTCCTCGTCCTCGTCGCCGACCTGCTGATCGTCTATCGACGCCCGCACGTCCCGTCGACGAAGGAGTCGGCCCTGTGGGTCGCGTTCTACGTGGGGCTCGCGCTGGTGTTCGCGGTCATCATGCTGTTCGTCGCGGGCGGCGAGCACGCGGGCCAGTTCCTCGCCGGCTGGCTGACGGAGTACAGCCTCAGCATCGACAACCTGTTCGTGTTCGTCATCATCATGAGCCGGTTCAGCGTGCCCCGGAAGTACCAGCAGGAGGTGCTGATGGTGGGCATCATCATCGCGCTCGTGCTGCGCGGGATATTCATCCTGCTGGGCGCCGAGCTCATCGAGAGCTACAGCTGGATCTTCTACATCTTCGGCGCGTTCCTGCTCTACACGGCGATCAAGCAGGCCGTCGGCGACGAGGACGAGGAGAGCGAGGACTCGCTCTTCATCCGGTTCCTCCGCCGGCGCCTCAAGATCGCGCCCGACTTCGACGGCGCCAAGGTGCGCACCGTCGTCGACGGCCGCAAGGTGCTCACGCCCATGGTCATCGTGTTCGTCTCGATCGGCACCACCGACCTGATCTTCGCCCTCGACTCGATCCCGGCCATCTTCGGCATCACCGAGTCGCCGTTCATCGTGTTCACCGCCAACATCTTCGCGCTGATGGGCCTCCGCCAGCTCTACTTCCTGCTGGGTGGCCTGCTCGACCGGCTCGTGTACCTCAAGTACGGGATCGCGTTCATCCTCTTCTTCATCGGCGTGAAGCTCGTGCTGCACGCCATGCACGAGAACACGCTGCCGTTCGTCAACGGCGGCGATGGCATCGGGTGGGCGCCCGAGATCCCGACCGTCGTGAGCCTCGTCGTGATCCTCGCGTCGATGGTGGTCGCGACCGTCGCCAGCCTCCTCAAGATGCGCGCGGACGGCACACCCATCACCGGGCCCGCCGCCGAGACCTCCTCCGTCGAGCGCGGCGACGACGGGGACGCCCGATGACCGAGGCACGCACCATCGCGCTCGGCGGGCGTCGCATCCACGTCAGCTGGGCCGCCCGCACCGACGTCGGCAGCGTGCGCGCCGTGAACGAGGACGGCCTCCTCGCCGACCCTCCCGTGTGGCTCGTCGCCGACGGGATGGGAGGGCACGCGTTCGGCGACCGCGCGAGCGCCACCCTCGTGGAGACCTTCGGCGGCCTCTCCGGCGACGCCCCCGTCACCCGCGACCGCATCGTCGAGGCGGTCGACGCCTCCAACGACGCGATCGGCGACCTCATCACGGGCGACGACCCGCCCGGCACGGTGGCCGGCACGACGCTCGCGGGCGTCGCGCTCGTGCGCTCGGACGCCGGCGACCCGCTCTGGATGGTCTTCAACGTGGGCGACTCGCGCGTCTACGCGTGGACCGACGGCCGCCTCGAGCAGGTGACCATCGACCACTCGGCCGTGCAGGAGCTCGTCGACCAGGGCCGCATGACCCGCGCGGAGGCGGAGCGCAGCCCGGTGCGGAACCTCATCACCCGGGCCGTCGGATCCCACGACGAGGTCGCCGCCGACGAGTGGCTGCTGCCCGTCGTCGACCACCAGGTCTTCCTCATCTGCTCGGACGGGCTGACCAAGGAGCTCGACGACCAGGCGATCTCCGGCGTCATCCAGCTCGCGTGCGCGGACGGCGGCGGCGTCGACCGGGCGGCGGACGCCCTGGTCGCGCAGGCGCTGGCATCCGGCGGCCGGGACAACGTGACCGTCGTGGTCATCGAGGCCGCCGCGGACGCGGAGCCGACCGACGACGGGTCCGCGGGCGCGCCCATCGCCTGAGGAATAGCCTCGGGCACCCGGCGTTAGACTCCCATGATGCGCGTGGCCACCCTCGCGCCCCTGCCATGAGGAGAGCCGTGCAGCCTGCGAAGACCCTGGCCGAGAAGGTGTGGGCCGACCACCTCGTCGCCCAGGGCGAGGACGGCGAGCCCGACCTCCTGTACATCGACCTCCACCTGCTGCACGAGGTCACCAGCCCGCAGGCCTTCGACGGGCTCCGTCTCGCCGGCCGACCCGTGCGCCGCCCGGACCTCACCATCGCGACCGAGGACCACAACACCCCGACCGTCGGCATCGACCGCCCCATCGCCGACCTCACGAGCCGCACGCAGATCCACGCCCTCCGGAAGAACGCCGCGGAGTTCGGGATCCGCCTGCACTCCCTCGGCGACATCGAGCAGGGCATCGTCCACGTCGTCGGCCCGCAGCTCGGCCTCACGATGCCGGGAATCACGGTCGTGTGCGGCGACTCGCACACGTCCACCCACGGGGCGTTCGGCGCGATGGCGTTCGGCATCGGCACGAGCGAGGTCGAGCACGTCATGGCCACGCAGACGCTGCCGCTCCAGCCGTTCAAGACCATGGCGGTCACGGTGGAGGGCGCGCTCCGGCCGGGCGTGACGGCGAAGGACATCATCCTCGCGGTCATCGCGCGGATCGGCACCGGCGGCGGGCAGGGCTACGTGCTCGAGTACCGCGGCAGCGCCATCCGCTCGCTCTCCATGGAGGGCCGCATGACGATCTGCAACATGTCGATCGAGGCGGGCGCGCGCGCCGGCATGGTCGCCCCCGACCAGACCACCTACGACTACCTGCGCGGCCGTCCGCACGCTCCGACGGGCGCCGACTGGGACGAGGCCGTCGCCTACTGGGAGACCCTCGCGAGCGACGACGACGCCGTGTTCGACGCCGAGGTCATCCTCGACGCGGACACGCTCGAGCCCTTCGTCACCTGGGGGACGAACCCGGGCCAGGGGGTCTCCCTCAGCGAGCCCGTGCCGGATCCCGCGACCGTCGCCGACCCGAACGAGCGCGCCGCCGCCGAGCGCGCCCTCGCCTACATGGACCTCGCCCCCGGCACGCCCATGAAGGAGATCGCGGTCGACACCGTCTTCATCGGCTCTTGCACGAACAGCCGCGTGGAGGACCTGCGCGCCGCCGCCGAGATCCTGCGCGGCCGCACCAAGGCCGACGGCGTCCGCGTGATGGTCGTCCCGGGCAGCGCCCGCGTGCGCCTCGAGGCCGAGGCCGAGGGGATCGACAAGGTGTTCACGGACTTCGGCGCCGAGTGGCGCTTCGCCGGCTGCTCCATGTGCCTCGGCATGAACCCCGATCAGCTCGCGCCCGGTGAGCGCTGCGCGTCCACCAGCAACCGCAACTTCGAGGGTCGCCAGGGCAAGGGCGGGCGCACGCACCTCGTGTCGCCGCTCGTGGCCGCGGCCACCGCCATCCGCGGCACGCTCTCGAGCCCGTGGGACCTGCAGGCGGACGGTGTCATCGATGCCGCGTCGATCCGCCAGGCCGCCGCCGTCGGACAGGGGGCCTGAGCCGTGGAGCCCATCCGCCGCGTCACCGGCACCGCCGTGCCGCTGAAGCAGTCGAACGTCGACACCGACCAGATCGTCCCCTCCCAGTTCCTCAAGCGCGTCACCAAGACGGGCTTCGAGGACACGCTGTTCTTCGAGTGGCGCGAGGATCCCGACTTCTTCGTCAACCAGCCGGTCTACGAGGGCGCCACCGTCCTCGTCGCCGGTCCCGACTTCGGCACGGGCTCGTCCCGTGAGCACGCCGTGTGGGCGCTGCGCGACTACGGCTTCCGGGCCGTGCTCAGCCCGAGGTTCGGCGACATCTTCCGGGGCAACTCCGGGAAGCAGGGCCTCCTCACGGGGATCGTGACGGAGGACGACGTCGAGAGGCTGTGGGCCGCGATGGACGCGGAGCCCGGGCTCGACCTCACCGTCGACCTCGTCGAGCGGATCGCCACGGCACCCGGCCTGACGGTCCCGTTCGAGATCGACGAATACACTCGGTGGCGGCTCCTCGAGGGGCTCGACGACATCGCCCTCACCCTCCGGGATGAGGACGCCATCACCACCTTCGAACACAATCGGGCCTCATGGCGCCCGCGCACCTTGCCGGCCCGGCCGGCAGCTCTGGAGAACTGAATGAACTCACTAGTCAGCGACGCCAAGAAGGCGGGGGAGCGGGTGGGCCTCCTGTCCGACTCCATCGTGATCAACGGCGGCATTCCGCTGCGCGGTCGCATCGAGGTCCGCGGGGCCAAGAACCTGGCCACGAAGGCCATGGTCGCCTCGCTCCTCGGCGAGAGCCCCAGCCTCCTGCGCTCGGTGCCCGACATCAGCGACGTCCGCGTCGTCTCGGGCCTCCTGGAGGTGCACGGCGTCACGCTCCGCAAGGGCGAGCAGGAGGGCGACCTCATCCTCGACCCGAAGGACGTCGAGAGCGCCCACATGGCGGACATCGACGCGCACGCGGGGAGCTCCCGGATCCCGATCCTCTTCTGCGGCCCGCTGCTGCACCGCCTCGGCGAGGCGTTCATCCCCGACCTCGGCGGCTGCCGCATCGGCGACCGCCCCATCGACTTCCACCTCGACGCCCTCCGTGCCTTCGGCGCGGTCGTCGAGAAGCTCCCGAGCGGGATCCGCCTCACGGCCCCGAACGGCCTGAAGGGCGCGAACGTCGAGCTGCCCTACCCGAGCGTCGGCGCGACCGAGCAGGTGCTGCTCACGGGCGTGCGGGCGAAGGGCATCACGGAGCTGAAGAACGCGGCCATCGAGCCCGAGATCATGGACCTCATCGCCATCCTGCAGAAGATGGGCGCGATCATCTCCGTCGAGCCGAACCGCGTGATCCTCATCGAGGGCGTCGACCGCCTCGAGGGCTACACGCACCGCGCGCTCTTCGACCGCAACGAGGCCGCGAGCTGGGCCTCCGCCGCGCTCGCGACCGGAGGCGACATCTTCGTCGGCGGCGTGCGCCAGGCCGAGATGATGACGTTCCTCAACGTGTTCCGGAAGGTCGGCGGCGCGTTCGACATCGAGGAGGACGGCATCCGGTTCTACCACCCGGGCGGCGACCTCAAGCCCGTGGTCATCGAGACCGACGTGCACCCCGGCTTCATGACGGACTGGCAGCAGCCGCTCGTCGTCGCGCTCACGCAGGCGCCCGGCGTCTCGATCATCCACGAGACCGTGTACGAGAACCGCTTCGGCTTCACGGACGCGCTCAACGAGATGGGCGCCGACATCGTCGTGCACAAGGAGGGCCTCGAGGGCCACGAGCGCCGCGTGGCGCGTCGCGACTTCGAGCAGGCCGCGGTCATCACCGGGCCGACGCACCTGCACGGCGCGGACATCACGGTGCCCGACCTCCGCGGCGGGTTCAGCCACCTCATCGCCGCGCTCACGGCCGAGGGCCGGTCCACCGTCAGCAACGTCGGGATCATCTCGCGCGGCTACGAGGACTTCATCGGGAAGCTGCGCCAGCTGGGCGCGGACTTCTCCTACGAGGGATAGCCTCACCGGCGGTGCCCGCGCCGCCCACGCCGGCCGGACGCGTCCACGACGGACGCGCCCGGCCATCTGCCGGGCGCATCCGGCGGGCGACCGACGATGACCGCGACCCGACCGGAGGATCCATGGCGAACGAGAAGGCCCGACCGTCGATCTTCTGGGTGCTGGCCGCCCTCGTGCTGCCCGTGCTGAACACGGCCGTGCGGTTCGAGATCCGGAACCCCGAGCGGCTGCCGCGGACGGGCTCGTACGTGCTCGCCCCGAACCACCACAGCGAGATCGACCCGGTGGTGATGGGCGCCGTGGCCTGGAAGCTCGGGCGCCTGCCGCGCTTCCTCGCGAAGGCGTCGCTCTTCGACGTCCCGGTGGTCGGCTGGTTCCTCCGCCGCTCCGGACAGATCCCCGTCCAGCGCGACGGCGGCGTCCGCGGCGGGAAGGCGATCGAGGCCGCGTCCGACCTCGCGCGCGACGGCCGCATCGTGGTCGTCTACCCCGAGGGCACGCTCACGCGCGATCCCGACCTCTGGCCCATGCGCGGCAAGACCGGCGCCGTGCGCCTCGCGCTCCAGGCCGGGATCCCCGTGATCCCCGCCGCGCACTGGGGCACGCAGAAGCTCATGGGCCGCTACTCGAAGCGCGTGCGGCTCTTCCCGCGGACGACCATCCACGTCGCCATCGGCGAGCCCGTGGACCTCGACCGATTCCGCGACCGGAGCCTCGACTCCGCGACCCTCACCGAGGCGACCGCCGTCGTCATGGCCGCCATCACCCGGCTCGTGGAGGAGCTGCGCGGCGAGACCGCCCCGACCGAGCGGTGGGATCCCCGCTCGAAGAACCAGAAGGAGACCGGCCGATTTGAGTGACGCGACCGCGCGCCCGACCCCCGCACCCGCCGCATCGACGCCCGAGCCCGGAGCGGGGGAGCGGCGTCGCATCGTCGTCCTCGGCGCCGGCAGCTGGGGCACCACGTTCGCCAAGGTGATGGCCGACGGCGGCAACGACGTCGTCATGTGGGCCCGCCGGCCCGAGCTCGCCCGGGAGATCACCGAGGCGAAGCGCAACAGCGACTACCTGCCCGGGATCAACCTGCCGCAGCGCCTGACGGCCGACCCGTCGCTCGAGCGCGTCCTCCGGGGCGCGACCGACGTCTTCGTGTCGGTGCCCAGCCAGACGCTGCGCGCCAACCTCGAGGCGGCGCGGGACCTCATCCCCGCCGACGCCGTCGTGGTCAGCCTGATGAAGGGCGTGGAGAAGGGCACCGGCCTCCGGATGAGCGAGGTGATCGCCGAGGTGCTCGGGATCGGGCCGGAGCGCATCGCGGTGGCGTCGGGGCCGAACCTCGCGCTGGAGATCGCGCGGGAGCAGCCGACCGCGGTCGTGGTGTCGTCCGCGGACCAGGCGACGGCCGAGCGCGTGGCGACGATCGCCCGCAGCGCGTACTTCCGCTCGTTCGTGAACACCGACGTGATCGGCACCGAGTTCGGCGGCGTGCTCAAGAACCTCATCGCGGTGGCGGTCGGCATCGTCGACGGCGTCGGCTACGGCGAGAACACGAAGGCGTCGATCATCACGCGCGGCCTCGCCGAGATGACGGCGTTCTCCGTCGCCTACGGGGCGCGCGCCGAGACGCTCGCGGGCCTCGCGGGCCTCGGCGACCTCATCGCCACGTGCGAGTCGTCGCTGTCCCGCAACAACACCGCGGGGCGCCTGCTCGGCCAGGGCTACAGCTTCACCGACGTCGTGAAGAGCATGCAGCAGACGGCAGAGGGGCTCTCCTCCGTCGCGCCCGTGCTCGAGCTCGCACGCCAGCGCGGCGTGCTCATGCCGATCGTCGAGCAGGTGTCGCAGGTGCTGGCGGGCACGCTGTCGCCGCGCGACATCGCCCCGCACCTGACCACCGACGACGACACGCCCCAGGGGGAGTGACCATGACCGCACGGATCCGGGTGGTGCTGCTCTTCGGCGGCACCTCCAGCGAGCACTCCATCAGCTGCGCGACCGCGAGCGGCGTGCTGGGCGCCATCGACCGCGAGCGGTTCGAGGTGATCCCGGTGGGCATCACGAAGGCCGGGGCCTTCACGCTGCAGGAGGACGACGCGTCGGCGCTCGCCCTCGACGCCGACGCGCTGCCCGAGGTCGTCGACAACGGCACGCGCGTGCGCTGGCCCGAGGACGCGGGCAGCCGCGAGCCCACCGTGCGCGACGCGGACGGTGCCGAGCGACCGCTCGGGCGGGTCGACCTCGTGTTCCCGATCCTGCACGGCACGCAGGGCGAGGACGGCACGGTGCAGGGCATGCTCGAGCTCGCCGGCCTCCCGTACGTCGGATCCGGCGTCCTCGCGTCGGCGCTCGGGATGGACAAGCACTACGCGAAGACCGTGCTGCGCGCGGCGGGGATCCAGGTGGCGCCGTGGATCACGGTGTCGCGCCGCGAGTGGGCCGCCGATCCCGCGGGCGTGCGGGAGCGGGCCGCGGCGCTGGGGCTGCCGGCGTTCGCGAAGCCGGCGCGCGCCGGATCCAGCGTGGGCGTCAGCCGCGTCGCCGCGGCCGACGGGCTCGACGCCGCCCTCGAGGTCGCGTTCCGCGAGGACGACCGCGTGCTCGTGGAGTCGGGCCTCGTCGGGCGCGAGGTCGAGTGCGCGATCCTCGACGAGGGCCCTGGCCGGGAGCCGAGCGCCTCCGTCGCGGGGGAGATCGTGGTCTCCGGCCGCGAGTTCTACGACTTCGACGCGAAGTACCTCGGCGCGGACGGCATCGACCTGGTCTGCCCCGCCGACGTCAGCGAGGCGGAGCTGGCCGAGCTGCAGGAGCTGTCGATCCGCGCCTTCCGCGCCGTCGACGGCCGCGGCCTCGCGCGCGTGGACTTCTTCCTCACCGCCGACGGCTTCGTCCTCAACGAGATCAACACCATGCCGGGCTTCACGCCCATCTCGATGTTCCCCGCGTGCTGGGAGGCCTCGGGTCTCGCGTACCCGGGGCTCATCTCGCGCCTGCTGGACGTCGCGCTCGCGTGGGAGGCCTCCGCCGCCCGCCGCTGACGGGCCGTCCGCGCGGCGACCCGGGGTCAGCTTCCTCAGATGAGGAGCCTAGGCTCGGAGGATGCTCGTAGGACCGTCCATCGCCCGACCCCGCCTCGCTCCCGGGGCTCGATCCGGCTCCCGGGCGCGGAGGTGGAGCCGCACCGTCGGCCGTGAGGTCGCCGGAGCCGCGGGGGAGCCGCGGGCCGACCTGGCGCTCCGGCTCGCGGCGGCGGCGCGGCCGACGGTGTCGGTCGTCATCCCCGTGCGCGACGACGCGGGGCACCTGCGCGCCTGCCTCCAGGCCCTCGCGGGGCAGACCGTGGCGCCCGACGAGGTCGTGGTGGTCGACAACGCCTCGCGGGACGACAGCGCCGAGGTGGCGCGCGAGGCCGGCGCGCGCGTCGTCCACGAGGGCGTCGTGGGGATCCCCGCGGCCGCGTCCGCCGGCTACGACGCCGCCCGCCACGAGGTCATCGCCCGGCTCGACGCCGACTGCGTGCCGCCCGCCGACTGGATCGAGCGGCTCGGCGACGTGCTCGCCGTCCGGCCGGACGTCGCCGCGGTCACGGGCGCCGCGCGCTTCCTCGACGGTCCGCGGGCGATCCGCGGGATCGCGGCGGTGGCCTACCTCGGCGCGTACTTCGCCTCCGTGACGCTCGCGCTCGGGCACCCGCCGCTGTTCGGATCCAACTTCGCGCTCCGCCGCGACGCCTGGCTCGCCGTGCGCGACGACGTGCACCGCGAGGGCACGCACCTGCACGACGACATCGACCTGTCCGTGCACCTCGGCCCCGAGCACCGCATCGTGCTCGACCCGCGCCTCGGGATGGGGATCAGCATGCGGCCGCTCACGCGACCCTCGACCCTGCCGCTCCGGATGAGCCGCGGCATGGCGTCGCTGACGGTGCACTGGCCGCGGGAGCTGCCGTGGCTGCGGTGGTGGCGCACCGGTCGGCGCGTGATCCGCGAGCGCGGGGCGCGCCGTGCGGTGGCGAGCGTGCGGCGACGGGCGTCGGGCGCGGGATCCGTGCCCACGGGATCGCTCCCGGTCAGCTCCCGGGAGGCGGCGCGTCCCCGAGGTCCTGCGCGCTGACGCACTTGGCCGTCTGGGGGATGACCGTGACGACCCCGCTGAGGTCGGTGAGCGCCGTGTAGCTGGCCTGCGTGGAGTCGATGACGACCTCGACGGCGGGCGTGCGGCCGTAGGTCGTGTAGCGGATGTCCGGCGCGCGCGAGTCGTCCTCGACCCAGTCGACGTCGTCGTAGCTGATGCACGCGTCCGTCGTGGGGCCGGGCGTCGCGACGCCGCAGCGGAGGATCACGGTGCTCTGCGGGGCGCCCCACGCGCCCGTGCCCTGCGCGTCGGTCTCGCGCAGCGGCGCGGTGCCGAGCTCGGCGGGCAGGTGGACGACCACGTCGGCGCACAGCGGATCGGTCGCGCCGGGAGCCGCCTCCAGCGAGACCGTGGGGGCGCAGCCGGCGACGGCGAGGGCGATGCCGACGGCGGCGGCCGCGGCGGCGACGGGGCGCAGCAGGGCGCGGGCGGGGCGGCGGGGAGTCATCGGGATCAGGCTACCGTGGCAGTCGTGACGACTCCTGGGACGCCCTCCGCCGCCGACACGGCCACCCTCGGGAGCGCGGGGGAGCTGGCCACGCTGGCCCGCATCCTCCCGCACCTGCCCGCGTCGGACGCCGCCGACGAGGGACCGGGCGACGACTGCGCGGTCGTGCGGGCGCCCGACGGCCGGTTCGTGATCACGACCGACATGATGATCGAGGGCCCCGACTTCCGCCTCGCCTGGTCGTCGCCCCACGACCTCGGACGCCGCGCCGCGACCTCGAACCTGGCCGACGTGGCCGCCATGGGCGCCCGACCGAGCGCGCTGCTCGTGGCCATCGCGGCACCCGCTGGCACGCGCGTCGCCGACCTCGAGGCCCTCGCCGACGGCCTGCGCGAGGGGTGCCTGCTCCAGGCGCCCGGCTGCGGCGTCGTGGGCGGCGACCTCTCCGTCTCGGACGCCCTGGTGATCACGGTCACCGCCACGGGGGATCTCGAGGGGCGCGAGCCGGTGCTCCGATCGGGCGCGCGTCCGGGGGACGTGATCGCGGTGGCCGGCACGCTCGGCATGGCCGCCGCCGGCGTCCGCCTCCTCTTCGACCACGCCAGGAGCCCGGGCCCCGGCGGCGAGCCCGTCCCCGACGCCGCGCTCGCCCGGGCGCTCCGGGCATCCCACCCCGCCGCCGTCGAGGCCCAGCTGGCGCCCGTCGCTCCGCTGACGGCGGGCGTCGACGCGGCGCGCGCCGGGGCGACCGCGATGCTCGACGTCTCCGACGGCCTCCTCCTCGACCTCGGCCGCGTGGCGCGCGCGAGCGGCGTGGGCATCGACCTCGGGTCCGCCGCCCTCGCCGCCGACGCCCGCCGGGTCGCGTCCGCGCACCCGGCGCTGCCGCCGGCGGCGCTCGACCTCGTGCTCACCGGCGGAGAGGACCACGCGCTGGTCGCGGCCTTCCCCGCGGGCGCGACGCTGCCCGACCCGTTCCGCGCGATCGGCGTGGTCGCCGCCCCGGGTCCCGCCGGCCCGGCCGTGACGGTCGACGGCGCGCCGTACGCCGGGCCGCGCACGCCGCTCGGCGGCTGGGACCCGTACGCCGACTGGGACGGGGCGCGCTAGGACGCGACCGGCGGAGGGCCGACGGACGCGTCGCCGTCGCGGTCGCCGTCGCGGTCGCCCGCATCGGCGTCGTCGGGCGATCCGGCGACCGCCCACCACACCACGGTGTCGCCGTAGGCCTTCCGGCGGTCGGACGCGATCCCCGCGGGCCACGCGGGCTCGGCGGAGCGCGCGCTGCGCTCGACCATCACCACGGCGCCCGCGACGAGCCGCGGGACGAGCGCGGCCAGCTCCTCGGCGAGCTCGGCGTCGCCGACCTCGTAGGGCGGATCCAGGAACGCGACGTCGTAGGAGCCGCGGTCGCCCGCGAGGAAGGCGCGTACGCTCTGCGCGGCCACCCGGATCCGCGGCACGGACCCGCCCGGCGCCGCGCGCTCGACGATGGCGGCGTTCGACCGGCACACGGCCGCGGCCGGCACCGCGCGCTCCACGAGGACGACCTCGCGCGCGCCGCGGCTGGCCGCCTCGAGGCCGAGGGCCCCGGATCCGGCGTACAGGTCGAGGACGCGCGCGCCGTCGAGCGCGTCCCGGGCCTCGAGACCGGAGAACAGGGCCTCGCGGACGCGGTCGCTCGTGGGGCGCGTGCCCGTCCGGGGCACGCGGAGGACCAGCGAGCCGGCGAACCCGGCGACGATGCGGGTCACGGGCGGGCTCCGGCGGGGCGCGGGACGGCGGCGTTCGGGGCGGGGTGCACGGGCGACAACGCTACCCGGCCTGTCCGCCCCCGGAGGCGGGCCGGACGCGCCTGGATCGCTGACGTATGCTGCCAACACGCCCACGACGCTGGAGGACCTCCGTGACGAGTCCCGAGTCCGAGTCCGTTCCCCTGCACGCCGGATCGGGCCCGCACCCCGCCCGGATCCGCGCCGCCGCGCGCCCGTCGGACCGCGCCCACGGCGCGACCGCCATGCCGCTGGAGGAGGTGCGCCGGCTCGCCGACCTCATCCTCGGCAACATCGACCAGGTCATGTCGGGCAAGCACGACGCCACCCGCATGGCGCTCACCGTGTTCCTCTCCGGCGGCCACCTCCTCATCGAGGACGTGCCGGGCGTCGGCAAGACCATGCTCGCCAAGGCGCTCGCGCGCAGCGTCGACTGCACGGTGAATCGGATCCAGTTCACGCCCGACCTGCTGCCCTCGGACGTCACGGGCGTCTCCGTCTACAGCCAGGCCGACCGCCGCTTCGAGTTCCAGCCGGGCGCCGTGTTCGCCAACATCGTCATCGGCGACGAGATCAACCGCGCGAGCCCGAAGACCCAGTCGGCGCTCCTGGAGTGCATGGAGGAGGGGCAGGTCACGGTCGACGGCGTCACGCATCCGCTGCAGCAGCCCTTCACGGTCGTCGCGACGCAGAACCCGGTCGAGATGGAGGGCACGTACGCGCTCCCCGAGGCGCAGCGCGACCGCTTCATGGCCCGCATCTCGATGGGCTACCCGGACGCCTCCGCGGAGCTCGCCATGCTTCGCTCGCGCGACACCGTGAGCCCGCTCGACGAGCTGCGGCCCGTGGTCGACGCGGAGGACCTCGACGCCATGATGCACGCGGCCCGCGGCGTGTACGTCTCCGATCCGGTCTCGCGCTACACCGTCGCCATCGTGCAGGCCACGCGCGGCCACGAGGACATCCGCCTCGGCGCGAGCCCGCGCGCCACCCTCCAGCTCATCCGCGCCGCGAAGACGCGGGCGGCGCTCGACGGGCGCGACTTCGTGCTGCCCGACGATGTCGACGCCCTCGCGGCGCCCGTCCTCGCGCACCGGCTCGTCGCGACCGGGCGGGCGCTCGGCCAGCGCGGTCGGGGCCAGGCCGCCGTGGTCGAGATCCTCGAGCGCATCGTCGCCTCCACCGCCGTGCCCCTGAGCGCCGCCGGACGGACGCGCTGACCCCGTGCCGCCCCTCGCGCGCCTGATGCGCCGGATCGGCATCGAGGCCGTCCCGCACCCGACCCTCCGCGGCATCGCCCTGCTCGCGGCCGGCGTGGCCGCGTTCGCGGGCGCGTTCATCGCGGGGCGGCGCGAGTTCGTCTTCATCGGGGTCGCGCTCCTGGCCCTCCCTCTGCTCGCCGCCGCCTGGCTCGTGATCGCGCGGGTGCGGCTGCACGTGGAGCGCATCTTCACGTCGGCGGTCGTCGAGTCCGGCACCGCGACGACCGTGACCGTCTCCGTCGCGAACGCGGGCACCATGCCCACGCCGCGCTCGTGGGTGCTCGACCTGGTGCCCGGATCCGACGGCGCCACGCCGCCGGCCGAGCTGCCGTCGCTGCGGGGGCTCGCGCGCGGATCCCGCCGCTCCGCCGCCCGGCCCGTCCTCCGCTACGACCTCACGCCCGAGCGCCGTGGCATCCACGAGGTGGGCCCGCTCGCCGTCGAGGAGCACGACCCGTTCCGCCTGATGGGACTGCGGCACGTCGCGGGCCGCACCTCGCGCCTCGTCGTGACGCCGCGCCTCACGGACCTCGAGGCCGAGCCCGGCGGCCAGGTGTCCTCCGAGGGCGAGTCCGAGCGGGTCCAGCGCCGCGCGGACGGCGGCGAGGACGACCTCGGCACGCGGGAGTACCGCGCGGGGGATCCGCTCCGCCGCGTGCACTGGCGCGCCACCGCCCGGCACGGCGAGCTCATGGTGCGGCAGGAGGAGCAGCGGTCGAGCCCGCGCTCGCTCGTGCTCCTCGACACGCGCGCCGACGGCTTCCCGCAGCACGCCGACGACGACGGCGAGGGCGCCCGCGCCTTCGAGCGCGCGGTGGCGTTCGCGGCCTCGGTCGGCGTGCACCTGCAGCGCGGCGGGTACGCGGTGCACCTCGTGGAGACGGCCGCCGGGTCGGACCGGCAGGCCCCCGTCTCCGTCCACCCCGGCGACGCGGCCGCGGAGGGCGACCTCCTCCTCCACCTCGCCGAGGTGCGGCCGGCCGCCGTCGACCCCGACCGCGATGGCGTCGAGGAGGCCCTGGCCGACCTGCGCCGGAGCCGGCGCGCGGTGCCGATCCACGCGGTGCTCGGCCACCTCGACGAGGACGCGGCCCGGCGGCTCGCCGGCTTCGGCGCCGCCTGCCGGCCCGCGGTCGCGTTCCTCGCGCTCCCGGGCCGCGTCGACGGCCACGACGACCGCGAGGCCGTGCGGATCCTCCGCGAGTCCGGCTGGCGCACCGTCGTCCTCGACGACGACACGCGCCCCGCCGACGCGTGGCGCGCCGCACGCGCCGAGGAGATGGCCCGATGACCGACCTCGACGCCGTCGGCCTCGGGGGGCGCGAGCGCTGGACGGTCGAGCCGCGCCCGCTGCCGGGGGAGCGCGCCGGCGGACCAGGAGGACGCGGTCGCGGCCGCGACGACGGGTCCGGCCCCGGTCGTCGCGGCGGCGGACCGGGCGCCGGGCGCGCCGCAGCCCGCTGGCCGCTCACCGCCGCGCTCGGCGTCGCCCTCCTCGCCGGCGCCGCCAGCCTCCATCTCCTCGTCGAGCCGGGCGCCTGGTTCCTGCTCGCCGTCGTGGTCGTCGCGGCCGTCCTCGGATCCGCCGCCCTGCTGCGCTCCCTCGGCGTGCCGCGCCTGCTCGCCTCGCTCGGCGGGCTCGTCGTCCTCGTCCTCCTCGTCACGCTCGTGTTCGCGGGTCGCACCGCCGTGCTCGGCGTGATCCCCACCCCGGAGACCATCCGCACGCTCCTCGCCGTCGGCGGGCAGGCCGGGGAGGAGATCTACCGGCGGTCGGCGCCCGTGCCCCCGCTCGCCTCCATCGTGTTCGTGATCGTGGCCTCGATCGGGGCGCTCGCGGTCGTGCTCGACGTGCTCGCGCACGCGCTCCGGCTGCCCGCCGTCACCGGGCTCCCGCTCCTCGTGCTCGTCTCCGTCCCCGGCGCGGTGCTCGTGGGGGAGTTCTCCGTCGCGTCCTTCGCCGTCACGGCGCTCGCGTGGTTCGCGGTGCTCGCCGCCGACGCGCGCGAGACCGACCGCGAGGGCGGCTGGCGAGGATCCGGCCTCCTCGGCGGATCGCGCGCCGCCCCGCCGCCCGCCCCGCGCCGCTCCTCGCCCGGACGCCCGGCAGGATCCGCGCGCACGACGCTCGTCTCCGCGGGTGCGCTCGCGGGCGGCGCGGTCATCCTGTCCCTCGTGGCCCCGGCGATCGTCCCCGGCCTCACCTCGGCGACGTTCCCGACCGCGTCCGGCTCCGGCCCCGGCGGCTCGCGCATCGTCAACCCGATCCTCGACCTCGGCGACGACCTCCGCCGCCCCGTCGACGTCGAGGCCCTCCGCTACTCGACCACGTCCCTCACGCCCCTCTACTTCAAGGTCACCACGCTCTCGCGCTTCGAGGGCGACGAGTGGGCGCCGTCGCCGCTGCGCCCGCCGGACGGGAACACCGTCGACGACATCGGCCCCGACCTCGGCGCCGGATCCGACGTGCCGGCCGAGGAGGTCGAGGCGCGCGTGCAGGTCGAGGGCTCCTCGAGCGCCTGGCTGCCCGCGCCGTACGCGCCGCGCAGCGTCACCGGGCTCGACGGCTCGTGGCGCTGGTCGGAGCAGGGCCTCGCGATCCGGTCCTCGGACTCCGACAGCCGCGACCAGAGCTACACCGTCACGAGCGAGCTGCCGCGCCCGGATCGCGCGCAGCTGGAGCGGGTCGCCCCCATGACCGACGACGACCTCGCGCCGTTCCTCCAGATCCCCAGCGGCACCCCGGCCATCGTCGCCTCGACCACCGCCGACGTGCTCGCCGGCATCGACACGCCCTACGACCAGGCGCTCGCGCTCCAGCAGTTCTTCACGGGCGGGCAGTTCCGCTACTCGGAGGACGCGCCCGTCCAGCAGGGCTACGACGGCAGCGGCGTCGACGTGGTGGGGGAGTTCCTCCGCGTGCGGTCGGGCTACTGCGTGCACTTCGCGTCGGCCATGGCGATCATGGCGCGCGAGGCCGGCATCCCGTCGCGCGTGGCCGTCGGCTACCTCCCGGGCGATCAGATCGGGCGCGACGGCGACCTCATCACCTACCGCGTCGGATCCCACGACCTGCACTCCTGGCCGGAGCTGTACTTCTCCGGCATCGGCTGGATCGCGTTCGAGCCCACGCCCGGTCGCGGACAGGCCGCGCCCTACGCCCAGCCGTCGGCCGCGCCGACCACCGCGCCCACGCCGTCGGCGACGCCGAGCGCGCCGACCGAGGCCACCCCGACCACGACGCCCGCCCCCACGACCTCCGCGGCGCCCGGCGCGAGCGGCGCCTCGGGCGTCCGGATCCCGTGGGCGGCCCTCGGCACGGCCGCCCTGGTCGTCCTCGTGCTCGCCCTCCTCGCCGCGCCCGCGCTCCTGCGTCGCGCCCGTCGCGCCGGCCGCCTCCGCGCGCTCGAGGCGGGCGGCGCCCCGGCGGGCACGGCCTGGCGCGAGGTCGAGGACGTGTCGGTCGACCTGGGGATCCGCGTGCCGGACACCGAGTCGCCGCGCGAGCTCGGGCGGCGCCTCCGGGGCGACGACGCGTCGCTGGTCGATCCGGTCGCCCTCCTGGTCGGCGCCCGCGAGCGGGAGCGCTTCGCCCGCGCCGACGTGCCGGTCGACGCCGCGGCCGGTGCCGCGCAGGCGGCCGCGCTCGTCGCGCTCGGCGACGCCCTCCGCGCCCGCGCGGGCCGCGCCGACCGGATCCTCGCCCTCGTCGCCCCGCGCTCGCTCGTCCGCCGCCGCCCGCGGTCCGACGCGGGATCCGACGACCCGACGGCGGGCGCGCCCCCGGCCGGGCCCCCCGACGGCCCGCCCGCGTCGGACGCCCCTCGTACACTCGGAGGATGACCGGATCCGACGCCGCGCTCGCGGGCGTCGTGGGCGGCCGCACCGCGGGGGTGCTGCAGAAGGCCTTCGGCCTGCGCACGGTCGCCGACCTCCTCGAGCACCTCCCGCGCCGCTACGCCCGCCGCGGCGAGCTCACGGCCCTCGCCGAGCTGCCCGTCGACCAGCAGGCCACCATCGTCGCCGAGGTGCGCGAGGTCCGCGAGCGCCCCATGCGCGCCCGGCGCGGCAGCATCCTCGAGGTGCGGATCACCGACGGCCGCGGCTTCCTCACCCTCACCTTCTTCAACCAGGCCTGGCGCGCGAAGGACCTCGTGCCGGGCGTCCGCGGGATCTTCGCGGGCAAGGTCAGCGACTACCGCGGCGCCCTCCAGCTCGCCCACCCCGACTACGAGCTCTTCGACGCGCACGAGGGGCCGGAGCTCTCCGGCGGCGAGCCCGACGCGGCCGCGCGCCGCTGGGCCGAGATGCCCATCCCCATCTACCCGGCCACTGCCTCGATGGCGAGCTGGCAGGTCGCGAAGTCCGTCGAGCTGGCGCTCGACGCGGTCGACGACCTGGAGGATCCCGTCCCCGCCGACGTCCGCGCCGAGCGCGGCCTCCTCCCGTACCGCGAGGCGCTCGAGGGCGTGCACCGCCCCGAGAAGGACGTCGACTGGCGGCGCGGCCGCGACGCGCTCCGCTTCCAGGAGGCGTTCGTCCTCCAGACCGCGCTGCTGCAGCGGCGGCAGGCGGCGCGCGCCCTGCCCGCCACGCCGCGGATCCCGACCCCGGGCGGCCGCCTCGACCGCCTGGACGCCCAGCTGCCGTTCGAGCTCACGGGCGACCAGCGGCTCGTGGGCGAGGAGATCGCGACCGACATGGCGCGCACCTGGCCCATGAACCGGCTCGTGCAGGGCGAGGTCGGCTCGGGCAAGACCCTGGTGGCGCTCCGGGCGATGCTCGCCGTCGCCGACTCCGGCGGCCAGTCCGCGCTCCTCGCGCCCACCGAGGTGCTCGCGAGCCAGCACCTCCGCTCGCTCACGGCGTCGCTCGGCCCCGACCTCGCGGCGGAGCTGATGCCGACCCTCCTCACCGGCCAGCTCTCGACCGCCGAGCGGAAGCGCGCCCTGCTGCGCATCGTCAGCGGCCAGGCGCGCATCGTCGTCGGCACGCACGCGCTCCTCGGCGACCGCGTCGAGTTCCTCGACCTCGGCCTCGTGGTGGTGGACGAGCAGCATCGCTTCGGGGTGGACCAGCGCGAGGCGCTCCGGCGCAAGGGCGGCACCCCGCCGCACGTCCTCGTGCTCACGGCCACGCCCATCCCGCGCACGGTCGCGATGACGGTGTTCGGCGACCTCGACGTCTCCACCATCGCCGAGCTGCCGAGCGGGCGCCAGCCCATCGAGTCGTTCGTGGTGCCGCTCACCGAGCACCCCGGCTGGATCGAGCGGGTGTGGACACGGACGGCGGAGGAGATCCAGAAGGGCCGGCAGGCGTTCGTGGTCTGCTCGGCCATCGACCCGCAGGACCCGGACGCCGAGGACGCGGACGCCGAGGATGCGGACGGCGACGCCGCGGAGGCCGCGCGCCCGCCCATCGCGACCGTCACCGACGTCGACGCGCTCCTCGCGACGCACCCGCGCCTGGGATCCGTCCGCCGCGCCGTCCTGCACGGCCGCATGACGGGTGAGGAGAAGGACCGCGTCATGCGCGCGTTCTCCGCGGGCGACATCGACCTGATCGTCGCCACCACCGTCATCGAGGTGGGCGTCGACGTGCCGAACGCGTCGACCATGGTGATCCTCGACGCCGACCGCTTCGGCGTCTCGCAGCTGCACCAGCTGCGCGGTCGCGTGGGGCGCGGCGGCGTGCCGGGCCTCTGCCTCATGGTCACGCACGCCGAGCCCGAGACGGTCGCGCGCGAGCGGGTGGACGCCGTGGCCGCCACCCTCGACGGCTTCGAGCTGGCGCGCGTCGACCTGGAGCTCCGCCGCGAGGGCAACGTGCTCGGCACGAACCAGTCCGGCGGCCGCTCCTCCCTCCGCCTGCTGCGGGTCGCCCAGGACGGCGACCTCATCGAGTCCGCGCGCGAGCACGCCCACGACGTGCTCGAGGCGTCGCCCGACCTCCAGGGCCACCCGGCGCTCGCCCGCGCGCTCGCCCGCCGGCTCGACGACGAGGAGCGCGCCTTCCTCGACAAGAACTGACCACGGCCCGGCCCTAGGCTGGAGGGATGCAGCGGATCGCCGTCGTCCCCGGATCGTTCGACCCCGTCACGCTCGGGCACCTCGACGTGATCCGCCGGGCAGCCCGGCTGTACGACGAGCTCGTCGTCCTGGTCGTGCACAACCCCGGCAAGACGCCCATGCTGCCGCTCGCGGAGCGCGTGGCCCTCATCGAGCGCGTGATCCGCGACGAAGGCCTGCCCGCCAGCGTCCGCGTCGACTCCTGGGGCGCCGGCCTCCTCGTCGACTACTGCCAGCAGGTGGGCGCGACCGTGCTCGTCAAGGGCGTCCGCTCGCAGCTCGACGTGACGTACGAGACGCCCATGGCGCTCGTCAACCGCGACCTGGCCGACGTGGAGACCGTGCTGCTGCTGCCGGATCCCGCGCACGCCCACGTCTCCAGCTCGCTCGTGCGCCAGGTCGAGGCGCTCGGCGGCGACGTCGCGCCGTACGTGCCGGCGGCGGTCGCGGAGGCGCTGGCCGTCCGGCGCGCCGGCTGACGACCCGTAGGATCTACGGGTGTCCAGGTTCCAGAAGACCCCATTCACGGTCCACGTCCACGACATCGTGCACCGCCCCGGGGAGATGCGCGAGCTCGACCTGACCATCGTCACCCCCGAGCACATGGGGGAGGGCCTCATCGCCGTCCCCGCCGGTCGGGAGATGCGCGTCACCGTGCGCCTGGAGTCCCTGCACGACGGGATCCTGGCCACCGGCGAGGTCGACACCGTGGCCGACGGGCAGTCGGCGCGCACCCTCGCCGACATGCAGGAGCGTGTCCGAGTCGATTTCGCGGAGCTATTCGCGTACAGTCTTGATGAAGCTTTCGACTACCAGGTCCAGGACGAGCACGTGGACCTGGAGCCGGTCATCCGGGATGCGGTGGTCCTTTCACTGCCGTTCCAGCCCGAAGTGCCGGGCGAGGACCTCGATCTCGATCTGGGTCCCGGCATCAGCCTGGTCCTGGCGGACTCCGACCCGGAGCCCGTGATCGATCAGCGCTGGGCAGCCCTGTCCGGCTTCCGAGCTTCCGAAGACAGCGGTGCGGCGCGTGAAGACGCCGACACCGAAACGCAGAGAGATGAGAGTTAGCCATGGCTGTACCCAAGAGGAAGATGTCCCGATCCAACACGCGCGCGCGTCGCTCGCAGTGGAAGGCCGAGGCTCCCACGCTCGTCAAGACCATCGAGAACGGCAAGGTCGTCTACTCCATGCCGCACCGTGCGCGCGTGATCGAGGACGCCGCCGGCACGCCCCTGTACATGGAGTACAAGGGCCGCAAGGTCGCCGACGTCTAGTCGCGACCCGCACAGCACGTCGGACATGACCGACACCACGGGATCCCGCGTCCACGGCGACCGCGACGCGCTCCGGCGCCTCCTCGCCGTGGACGTGAGCCCCGAGCTCCTCGAGCTCGCGCTCACCCACCGCTCGTACGCGTACGAGCACGGCGGCATCCCGCACAACGAGCGCCTCGAGTTCCTCGGCGACTCCATCCTCGGGCAGGCCGTGACGGTCATGCTCTACCTCGAGAACCCCGACCTCGACGAGGGCGAGCTCGCCAAGCGGCGCGCCAGCCTCGTCTCCAGCGTCGCCCTCGCGGAGGTCGCCACCCGCATCGGGCTGGGCGAGCACCTCCTCCTCGGCCGTGGCGAGGAGCTCACGGGCGGTCGCGCCAAGTCGTCGATCCTCGCCGACACGGTCGAGGCCATCATCGGCGCCTCCTACCTCGACGCCGGGGGAGAGGCCGCCACCGGGCTGGTGCTGCGCCTCATCGCGCCGCTGCTCGAGGATCCCGCGCGCTTCGGCGCCGCGATGGACCCGAAGACCGCGCTCCAGGAGAGCGCCGCGCGCCAGGGCCTGCCGACCCCCGTCTACGACGTGAGCGACAGCGGACCCGACCACAGCAAGCGCTTCCACGCCGTCGTCACGGTGGGCGACGCCGTGCGCACCACGGGCGAGGGATCCAGCAAGAAGCAGGCCGAGATGACGGCCGCGCTCGAGGCGTGGACGCGCCTCGAGGCGCGCACCACGGCCTGACCCGCGGTGCCCGAGCTCCCCGAGGTCGAGGTCGTCCGCGCCGGCCTCGAGCCCGCGGTCGCCGGCGCGCGCGTCACGGGCGTCGAGATCCTCGACGCCCGGTCGCTCAAGCGGCACGACCCGCTCGAGGGCGCCTTCGTCGACCTGCTGGTCGGCCGCGTGATCACGTCCGCGGTCCGCCGGGGGAAGTTCCTGTGGCTGCCGCTCGAGCCCGACGCCGCGCGCGACGCCACCGGACCCCGCGCCCTCGTCACGCATCTCGGCATGAGCGGGCAGGTGCTGCTCCGCGAGCCCGGCTCCGATCCGGACGGCCTGCTGCGGATCCGCCTGGGCATCGAGCATGCGGTGCACGGCGAGCTCGTGGTCGCCTTCGTCGACCAGCGGATCTTCGGGTCGATGGCCGTCGACCGCCTCGTGGCGACGCCGGACGGGCGCGCGGGCGGACGCGGATCCGCCGCGGCGCTCGTGCCGACGCAGGTCGCCCACATCGCGCGCGATCCGCTCGACCCGGCCTTCGACGACGAGGAGCTGCTCGCGCGCCTCGGCCGGCGGCGCACGGGGATCAAGCGCGCGCTGCTCGACCAGACGCTCGTGAGCGGCATCGGCAACATCTACGCCGACGAGGCGCTGTGGGCGGCGCGGATCCACTACGCGCACCCCACCGACGCGCTCGGCCGCGGACGCGCCCTGCGGCTGCTCGCCGAGGTGCGGACCGTGCTCGCCCGGGCGCTGGCCGAGGGCGGCACGAGCTTCGACGCGCAGTACGTGAACGTCAACGGCGCGTCCGGCTACTTCTCGCACTCGCTCAACGCCTACGGGCAGCAGGGGAAGCCGTGCCCGCGTTGCGGCACGGCGATCGTGCGCGAGGCCTTCATGAACCGCGGCTCGCACCTGTGCCCGCGCTGCCAGGCGCTGCCGGATCCGGACGCCGCCGTCGCCTGATCCGGGAGTGCTCAGCGCGCCGGTCCGACCTCCCGCAGCCAGCTCCCGCTCGTGCCGACGTGCCGGAAGCCGAGCGCCTCGTTGACCGCGAGCATGGGCCGGTTCTCGTCGGCGTTCCAGGTGACGACGCGGTCGACCTCGGGCGCCTCGCGCGCCAGCAGACCCAGGTTCTCGGCCTTGAGGAGCATGCCGAGGCGGTGACCCCGGTGCTCGGCCAGCACGAGCGTGTCCTGCTGGTACGTGTACGCGTGGCCGTCGGAGCGCCGGCCGCTGGGGGAGACGGCGATCTCCGTGAAGCCCACGAGCCGGCCCGTCGGCACGTGCAGGACCGCGGTGGTGAGGCCCGTGCGGCCCGCGGACGCGCGGCGTACCTCGGCCGCGCGGATCCGGTCGGCGTCCCACGGGTCCTCCGCCTGCGGGAGGTCGCCCTGCGGGGTGTCGGTCGACATGCGCGTGTGCAGGACGGCGAGGTCGTCGAGCAGGTGACCGGGCGTCGCGTCGACCCAGGAGAGGACGCGGTAGTCGTCGCCGGCGGCGCGGCGCGCATCGGCGAGGTGGGTGGCCAGCGTCGGGGCCGTGGCGACCGTGTCGAGGGAGCTCGTCCGCGCGGTCTGGCCGAGCCGGTAGCCGGCGTCGACGACGAACCGGGCGGACGGGTCGTCCGCGCCGACCGCGCCGATGCCCGTGGGCGAGGGGATGGGTGAGCCGTTCGCCTCCGCGCGGTGCATGGTGAAGCCCATGAGCGTCCGGCAGCCCGCGTCCACGGCGATCCGCTCCAGGCGCTCCCGGAGCGCCCGTCCGATCCCGCCTCGGCGGTGCTCGGGGAGCACGGAGACGGCGACGTCCGAGGTCGTCGGGTCGTTGAGCCACGTGGAGAGGAGCCCGCGGCCGACGATCCGGCCGTCCACGCGCGCGGCGAAGAGGCGCTTCCGCACGTGCGCGACGTCGGCGTAGTCGGCGATCAGCTCCTGCGGCAGCCAGATGAACGCGTCGTGCCCGAGGTCGTGCGACTGCGCCCGGTTGACGACGTCGGTGAGGGCCGCGAAGTCCTCCCACCCCTCCGCGCCGACCGCGGCGGGCGGGCGGACCTCCTCCACGGCGAAGGGGCGGACGTCGTCGGCGTGCGGCATGGTCGGCTCCCTCGTCGGCGCGCCGACGGGACCGGCTCGCGCCCTCCCACGCTAGCGGCGGCCGCGCGGTCCCCGGCCGCCCGCGCGGCTCCCGGTGCCCGCCCGCGCGTCCGGTACCGTGAACGAGACCATCACGCGAGGAGGGCGGCGGGCGTGCACCTGAAGAGCCTGACCCTCAAGGGGTTCAAATCGTTCGCGCAGCCGACCACGTTCCAGTTCGAGACCGGGGTGACCTGCGTCGTCGGGCCGAACGGATCCGGCAAGTCGAACGTCGTCGACGCCCTCGCCTGGGTCATGGGCGAGCAGGGAGCCAAGACCCTCCGCGGCGGCAAGATGGAGGACGTCATCTTCGCCGGCACCTCCACGCGCGGGCCGCTCGGCCGCGCCGAGGTCACGCTCACGATCGACAACGCCGACGGCGCGCTGCCCATCGACTACACCGAGGTCGCGATCCGCCGCACGCTCTTCCGCAACGGCGGCAGCGAGTACGCGATCAACGGCACGTCCTGCCGGCTGCTCGACGTGCAGGAGCTCCTCAGCGACTCGGGGCTCGGCCGCGAGATGCACGTCATCGTCGGCCAGGGTCGCCTCGACAACGTGCTCCGCGCGACACCCGAGGAGCGGCGCGGCTTCATCGAGGAGGCCTCGGGGATCCTCAAGCACCGGCGTCGCAAGGAGCGCACCCTCCGCAAGCTCGAGGGGATGCAGGCGAACCTCACGCGGCTCAACGACCTCGCGGGGGAGATCCGGCGCCAGCTGAAGCCGCTCGGGCGCCAGGCGGAGGTCGCGCGCCAGGCCCAGACCGTGGCGGCCGTGGTCCGCGACGCCCGCGCGCGGCTCGTGGCCGACGACGTCGTGACCCTCCGGCGCGCGCTCGCGGAGCACACGCGCACCGAGGAGGAGCGCACCACCGAGCGCATGGTGCTGCAGGAGAAGCTCGACCGGGCGGTCATCCGCTCGGAGCGCATCGTCGAGGAGCAGGAGGGGGACGAGGTCGACGGCGCCCGCCGCACGGCCTTCGCGCTCGAGCAGGTGCAGGAGCGGCTGCGGAACCTGCTCTCGCTCGCGCAGCAGCGGCTCGCGCTCCTCGGATCCGCCGACGACGCGCCGGAGACGGCGGCGGGCACGAGCCCCGCGCACGTGCAGGAGTCCCGCGACGAGGCGGCCCGGCTGGTCGCGCTCATCGCCGAGGCGGAGGCGGGCTGGGCGTCCGCGCGCCAGGCGACCGCGGCGGCCCGGCAGGCGCTCGACGCCCTCGACGAGGAGATCCAGGCCCAGAGCGCGCTCGTCTCCCGTCACGACCTCGAGATCGCCGGGCTCACCGGTCGCGCGGAGACCGCGGGATCCCGGCTCGCGGCCGTCCGCGGCGAGGTCCTCCGCCAGCAGAACGCGCTCGACGCGGCGCGCGCCCGGCTGGCGGCCGCGGAGGCCGAGCGGGAGCGCGGCGAGGCGGAGGGCGAGGCCGACGAGCAGGGCGGATCCGAGCTGACCCGCGCCTACGAGGACGCCCAGGCCGACGTCGCGAGCGAGGAGTCGGCCATCGAGGCCGTGCGCGAGGAGCTGCACGCCAAGGAGCGCGAGCGCGACGCCCTGGCCGCGCGCGAGCAGGCCCTCGCGAGCGCGCTCGACCAGCGCGACGGATCCAGCGACCTCGTCGCCGCGGGCCTGCCCGGCATCCGCGGCCTCCTCGCCGAGCACGTGCACGTGCAGCCCGGCTACGAGGCGGCCGTCGCCGCCGCCCTCGGATCGCTCGCCGACGCCGTGCTCGCCGAGTCGCACGACGACGCCGTCGCGGCCCTCCGGCGCGCGGTCGACGACGACCTGGGGCGCGTCGAGGTGGTCGTCGCCGGTTCCGCCGACGTGCCCGTCGCGGCAGCACCGGCCGCCGGGGCCGTCCCCGCGGCCTCCGTGGTCGACGCACCCGACGGCGTGCGGCGGATCCTGGCGGACGTCGTCGTCGTCGACGACCTCGCGCACGCCGTCGCCCTCGTCGGCGGACCGGACGCGCCCGCCACGGCGATCACCCGCGCGGGGGAGGTCGTGTCGCCGCACGTGCTGCGGGGCGGATCCGGCGCCACGCGCTCCAAGCTCGAGCTCGTCGCGGCCCGCGAGGCCGCCGCGACGACCCTGACCGGCGTCCGCGCCCGCATCGACGACCTCCAGGTGGATCTCGCGGCCGGCCGGGAGCGCCTCCGCGCCGCCCGGGAACGCGCGTCCGCCGCGCTCGGGGGCCTCCGCGAGGCCGACGCGCGCCTCGCCGCCCACGCCGAGCGCCTGAGCCGCTCGCGCGCCCAGGCGGAGTCCGCCGCCGCCGAGCTCGCGCGCGTGCAGCGCGGCCTCGACCTCGCGAGCGCGTCCGTCGACGAGGCCGTCGCCGCGTCCGACGCCGCGCGCCGCGCGCTCGACGAGGCGCGCTCCCGGCCGCGACCCGTGCTCGACGCGAGCGGCCGCGACGCGCTCGTCGCCGAGTGGGAGGCCGCGCGCGAGGCCGAGATCGAGGCCCGCCTGCAGGTCGAGACCGCGCGCGAGCGGGTGCGGGCGGAGCAGGAGCGCACTGTGGCGCTCGAACGCCGCCTCGCCGCGGAGCGCGCCGCCGCCGAGGAGGCCGCCCGTCGCCAGGTGATCCGCCGCCGCCAGATCGCCCGTGCCGCGTCCGTCGCCGACGCCCTGCCCGCCGTGGTCCGTGCCGCCGATCGGAGCACCGCGGAGGCGCGGCTCGTGCTCGCCCGGGCGGAGGAGGCCCGGGCCGGCCGCAACGCCGAGCTGGTGGCGCTCCGCCGCGAGGAGGCCGAGCTGCGCACGCGCCTGCACGGCATCACCGAGGACGTGCACGGACTGGAGCTGCAGATCTACGAGAAGCGCCTCCAGGTCTCCCAGCTCCTCGAGCGCGCCGCGAGCGAGCTCGGCCTGGGGGAGGAGGTGCTCGTCGCCGAGTACGGACCCGACGTGCCCGTCCCCGAGGAGGCGCCGCTGCCGCCGCGGCAGCGCCCGCAGGCGGACGCCGTGGACCGGGACGCTGTGGACCCGGACGCCGAAGACCAGACCGCCGACGGCGCGGGGCCGGTGGACGCCCACGTGGATCCCGAGCGCAGCGTCCCGTCCGAGGCAGGCGCGGCGGACGACGACGGGGACGACGACGCCCCGCCCGTCCCCACCCGCCCCTTCGACCGCGAGGAGCAGCGCGCCAGGCTCCAGGTCGCCGAGCGGAAGCTCGCGCAGCTCGGCCGCGTCAACCCGCTCGCCCTCGAGGAGTTCGCCGCGCTCGAGCAGCGCCACCTCTTCCTCACCGAGCAGCTGGCCGACCTCACGGCCACGCGCAAGGACCTGCTCACGATCATCGACGACATCGACCGCACCATGCAGGGCGTGTTCGCGGCCGCGTTCGAGGACACCCGGGCGGCCTTCGACCGCGTCTTCCCGATCCTCTTCCCGGGCGGTACGGGCAGCATCCACCTCACGGATCCCGAGCAGCTGCTCACGACCGGCATCGAGGTGAGCGTCCGCCCCGCCGGCAAGCGCATCGAGCGCCTGTCGCTGCTGTCCGGCGGGGAGCGGTCGCTGGCCGCGGTGGCTCTGCTCATCGCGATCTTCACGGCCCGGCCGAGCCCGTTCTACATCATGGACGAGGTCGAGGCGGCCCTCGACGACGCCAACCTCGGCCGCCTGCTCACGATCCTCGAGCAGCTCCGGGACACGTCGCAGCTCATCGTCATCACGCACCAGAAGCGCACGATGGAGATCGCGGACGCGCTCTACGGCGTCTCGATGCGGCAGGACGGCGTGAGCGCGGTCGTCGGCCAGCGCGTGACCCGCGACGCCCGACCCGACGCCGACCCCGCCACCGACCCGGTCACCGACGCGGCCACCGACGCGGCGGCCGACAGCGCGCCCGCGCCCGCCCGCGAGGAGCAGGCCGCCTCCTGACCCGCGGCTACGCTGGGCACATGGCAGCCCGCACCCCCTGGTCCCTCTCCGGCGCGCTCCGCGGGATGTTCGCGAAGCCGACGATCGACGAGACCACGTGGGACGACCTGGAGACCGCGCTCATCACCGCGGACTTCGGCCCCGACGTCACCGAGGCGACCATCGACGACCTCCGCGAGAAGGTCGAGCGCTACCGCACGACCGATCCGCGCGACCTCCAGCGCATGCTCCGCGAGAGCATCGAGGAGCGCCTGGCCAAGCACGACCCGACGCTGAAGCTCAGCGCCCGCCCCGCCGTGATCCTCGTGGTCGGCGTCAACGGCGTCGGCAAGACCACCACCATCGGCAAGTTCGCGAAGTTCCTCCGCAACTACGGCCGCACGGTCGTGGTGGGCGCGGCCGACACGTTCCGCGCGGCCGCCGTGGACCAGCTCGCGACCTGGGCCGAGCGCGCCGGCGCCGACATCGTGCGCCCCCAGCAGCCCGGTCAGGATCCCGCGAGCGTCGCCTTCCAGACCGTCGAGCACGCGATGCGCACCGGCACGGAGATGGTCATCATCGACACCGCCGGCCGCCTGCACACCAAGGGCGGCCTCATGGACGAGCTGTCCAAGATCCGCCGCGTGGTCGAGAAGCAGTCGCCCATCGCGGAGGTGCTGCTCGTCCTCGACGCGACGACCGGCCAGAACGGGCTCGCGCAGGCGCAGGCGTTCATCGAGCACGGCGGCGTCACGGGCCTCGTCATCACGAAGCTCGACGGATCCGCGAAGGGCGGCTTCATCCTCAACGTGCAGGAGCGCACCGGCATCCCGATCAAGCTCATCGGCCAGGGCGAGGGGATCGGCGACCTCACGGGCTTCACGCCCCACGTCTTCGCGCAGAACCTCGTCGGCTGACCTCCGACCCGGGCTCCCTGACCGGACCCCCTCGCGCCGCCGGTTAAGCTGGACCCACCATGGCTACCTTCGGAACACTCTCGGACCGCCTCGCCGAGACCTTCAAGAACCTGCGCGGCAAGGGCAAGCTCAGCGCCGCGGACGTCGACGGCACCGTCCGCGAGATCCGCCGCGCGCTGCTCGAGGCCGACGTCGCGCTCGACGTCGTCAAGGCGTTCACCGCGTCCGTCCGCGAACGCGCCCTCGGCGGCGAGGTCAGCCAGGCGCTGAACCCCGCCCAGCAGGTCGTGCAGATCGTCAACGAGGAGCTCGTGGCGATCCTCGGCGGCCAGCAGCGCCGCATCCAGTTCGCCAAGAGGCCGCCGACCGTCATCATGCTCGCCGGCCTGCAGGGCGCGGGCAAGACGACCCTCGCCGGCAAGCTCGGCAAGTGGCTCGCCAAGGACGGGCACACGCCCATGCTCGTCGCGGCCGACCTCCAGCGCCCCAACGCCGTGCAGCAGCTGCAGGTCGTCGGGGAGCAGGCGGGCGTCCCCGTCTTCGCGCCCGAGCCCGGCAACGGCACGGGCAACCCGGTCCGCGTCGCCAAGGACGCGATGAAGCACGCGGCCGACAAGCAGTACAGCGTCGTCATCATCGACACGGCCGGCCGCCTCGGCGTCGACGCGGAGCTGATGAAGCAGGCCGCGGACATCCGCAAGGCCACCGACCCGGACGAGGTCCTCTTCGTCATCGACGCCATGATCGGCCAGGACGCGGTCGCGACCGCGAAGGCCTTCCAGGACGGCGTCGACTTCACGGGCGTCGTGCTCTCCAAGCTCGACGGCGACGCGCGCGGAGGAGCGGCCCTCTCGGTCGCCTCCGTCACCGGCCGTCCCATCATGTTCGCCTCCACGGGCGAGGGCCTCGACGACTTCGAGCCCTTCCACCCCGACCGCATGGCGAGCCGCATCCTCGACCTCGGCGACATCCTCACCCTCATCGAGCAGGCCCAGCAGGCCTTCGACGAGGAGGAGGCGATGGAGGTCGCCCAGAAGCTCGCGAGCGACACGTTCACGCTCGACGACTTCCTCAAGCAGATGCAGCAGCTGCGCGGCAAGGGCTCCCTCAAGAAGATGATGGGGATGCTCCCCGGCATGGGCGCCATGAAGGACCAGCTGGAGAACTTCGACGAGAAGGAGATCGTCCGCACCGAGGCGATCATCCAGTCGATGACGAAGGCCGAGCGCCAGAACCCGAAGCTCCTCAACGGCTCGCGCCGCCTCCGCATCGCCCGCGGATCCGGCATGACCGTCACCGACGTCAACGGCCTCGTGCAGCGCTTCGAGCAGGCCTCGAAGATGATGCGCACGGTCGCGCGCGGCGGCATGCCGCAGATCCCCGGCATGGGACCGATGCCCGGCGCGCACTCGGGCCGCAAGCCCGTGCAGCAGAAGAAGAAGGGCTCGAAGTCGGGCAACCCGGCCAAGCGGGCGCAGGAGAACGCTGCCCTCGCGTCCGGGCAGCGCATCGGCGGTCCCACGGCTCCCGCCGGGTCCGGCTTCGGCCTCGCCGGCGCGGCGAAGGGCGGCGCGACCGGCGCCCCGAGCGAGGAGGAGCTCGCCTCGCTGCAGAAGTTCCTCGGGCGCTGACCCGACGCACGACCGGAGGGCCCTCCCGCGCAGGCGGGAGGGCCCTCGTCGCGTCCCTGGACGCGCGCGCCCGGACGTGCCAGCGTGGGGGCGTGCACCGCGGCACCCCGTAGCGGTCCCGCGCGTCAGGAGCTCCCCGTGTTCGCACCCGTCACCGCCTTCAGCGGCTTCAGCGTCGACGACGTCCCCGCAGCCCTCGCCTTCTACCGCGGCACGCTCGGCCTCGAGGTCGAGGAGGTGCTCGAGATGGGGATGCTGCGGCTCGTGCTCCCCGGGTCCGGCGCGCGCGTGCTCGTCTACCCGAAGCCCGGGCACGAGCCCGCGACGTACACGGTGCTCAACCTCGAGGTCGACGACGTCGAGCAGGCGGTCGTCGAGCTGAACTCCCGCGGCGTGGACACGGCGGTCTTCCCGGGGATGCCCACGGACTCTCGCGGCATCATGCGCGGCAACGGCCCCGACATCGCCTGGTTCCGCGACCCGGCCGGCAACGTGCTGTCCGTCGTCGCGGCCTGACGACCGAGCGTCAGACGGAGCAGCGCCCGGAGTCGACGGGCGTGGACGCGCCGGCCTGCTGCAGCACGGGCGCGATCTCGCCGAGGGTCATCGCGTAGCCCGTCTGGGAGTCCACCGTCGAGGTCGCGAACACCAGGCCGACCACGCGCCCCTGCGCGTCGAACAGCGCGCCGCCCGAGTCGCCGGGGCGGACCGTGCCGCGCACGGAGTAGACCTCGCGCGTGACCGGCTGCTCGTGCTGGATGTCGGTCCCGAGCGCCTCGACGACCTCGCGGATCCGCGCCCCGGTGGCCTGGTACGGCCCGCCGCCCGGGTAGCCGGCGACGACGGCCTCGTCGGACGCCGCGAGCTCATCGCCGAGCGCGAGCGGCGCAGCGGTGAGCCCGGGGACGGCCAGGATCGCGACGTCGCGCGCGGGGTCGAACACCACGAGCTCCGCCTTCAGCAGCTCGCCCGTGCCGCCCTGCTGGACGTAGACCTCGTCGGATCCGGTCACGACGTGCGCGTTCGTCACGACGCGGTCGCCCTGCACGACCCAGCCGCTGCCGGAGGAGGAGGTGCCGCAGGCCGGCGCGGACGACAGGATCTTCACGACGCTCGACGCGGAGCGGCGCACCGCGTCGGGGACGTCGGCATCGGGTGCGGCCGTGTCGGCGATCGCCCCCTCGCCGTTCGCGAACACGCGCGGGTAGCCGACGTCGTGGAGCGCGTCGTCGAGGGCGGAGAGCGCGGTGCCGCTCGATATCGGGCTGACCCGGTCGAGGGTCTGGAGGATGCGGGACGACGACGCGAGCTGCACCGCGGGGATCACGCCGCTGGAGGCGAGGAAGCCGCCGATGAACCACACCGAGACGGCCCAGGCGGCGAGCCCGGCGACGGCGCCGATCCCGCGGTCGAGCCCCTGCGCGGCGCCGCGCGGGCGGAGCAGGCGCGTGAGGACGCTCGCGACCTGCGCGAGGATCCCGCTCACGAGCGAGGTGGTGACGAGCATCAGCACCGCGGCGGCCAGCGTGCGGGTGATCCCGGTGGCGACGCCGAACTGGTCGAGGAGCGCGAGGAAGGCCGGCGTGATCCAGAGCGCCAGCAGGACGCCGAGCACGATGCCGGCGAGCCCGGCCAGGGTCACGATGGCTCCGCGGCGCCAGCCGGCGAGGGCCGCGAGCACGGCGACGACGAGGATGACGATGTCGACGGCGGGGCTCACCAGCACAGTCTGCCCCGCGTCACCGACCCAATCCTGAGCGCAGCTCCTCGACGAGGTGCGTGACCACGGGGGCGAGCGCACCGTCGGCCCGCTCGGCGACCCGCAGCTGCCGCTGGTAGCTCGCGCCGTGGTCGACGATCTCGAGGATGCCGCGGAGCTCGGCCTCGCAGCCGAGCGCGTCGGCGGTGGGGGAGAGGCGCTCCACGAGCGCCCGGGTGTCGTCGCCCACGAGGGCCTCCTCGCCCGCGGCGTCCTGGATGATGATGGCGTCCATCCCGTAGCGGGCCGCGCGCCACTTGTTCTCGCGCACGAACCACGGCTGCATCCGCGGGAGCTGCTCGCCGCGGTCGAGCGCGGCCGACATGTCGTGCACCAGGCACTGCACGAGGGCCGCGAGCGACGCGATCTCCCGGAGCGTCGAGACGCCGTCGAACACGCGGGTCTCGAGGGTGCCCCACTTGGGCGCCGGCCGGATGTCCCAGCGCAGCTCGCTGTGGTGGTCGATGACGCCGACGTGCGTCATGTCCCCGACGAGCCGCTCGTAGTCGGCCCACGTCGTGAGGTCGGGCGGGAGCCCCGCGGTCGGCAGCTGCTGGAACATGAGCGCCCGGTTGGACGCGTAGCCCGTCTCCTGCCCGGACCAGAAGGGGCTCGACGCGCTGAGCGCCTGGAACCGGGGGAGGTGCACGAGGAGCGCGTTGAGGATCGGCAGCGCCTTCGACGCGTCGTCGATGCCGACGTGCACGTGCACGCCCCAGATCATCATCTGGCGCCCCCACCACCTGGTGCGGTCGAGGAGCGTGGCGTAGCGCTCGTTGTCGGGCGTCACGTCCTGGTCCGGCCACGCGCTGAAGGGGTGCGTGCCCGCGCACATGAGGTCGATGCCGAGCGGATCCGCGACGTCCACCACCCGCTCGATGAGCCGCGCGAGGTCGTCGACGGCGTGCCCCACGCGGGAATGCGGCGCGCTGACGACCTCGACCGTGTTGGTGAGGAACTCCCCGGTCACGTGCGGGTGGGCGTCGTCGTGGGGGAAGGAGCGGAGGATCTCCGGCGCGACGCCCGCCAGCTCGCCCGAGCCGCGGTCGACGCACGCGAGCTCCCACTCGATGCCCACGCGGGACGGGGGCTGGCGGGCGAAGTCGATCTGCATGCGGGTCCTGCCGTCCACGGGGTCTCGGGGCGCATGCGCCGGGTGTCGTCCGATCATGCCACGCACCCCGCGGAGCGGCCGGGCGATGACGGCGTGCGGCGCGCCGACCGGAGGGGTCCCGGCCCGGCCCGGCGTCTGCCATAATGATCTGTCGAGTCCGCGATCGTCCGACCCTCTAATCAGGCGCCGCGAGACCCCATCGAACCAATGCCGAGTGTGCCCCCACGCTCACGGCCGTCAGTTCACCCCACACAAAAGAAATTCAGGAGAATTGTGGCTGTCAAGATCCGTCTGAAGCGCCTGGGCAAGATCCGCGCGCCGTACTACCGCATCGTCGTCGCCGACTCGCGCACCAAGCGCGACGGCCGCGTCATCGAGGAGATCGGCAAGTACCACCCCACCGAGGAGCCCTCGTTCATCGAGATCCAGTCGGAGCGGGCGCAGTACTGGCTCTCCGTGGGCGCCCAGCCCACCGAGCAGGTCGAGGCCCTCCTCAAGCTCACGGGCGACTGGGGTCGCTTCAAGGGCGACAAGGACGCCGTCTCCACCGTCCGCACCCGCGAGGCGAAGCCCGCGTACGTCGCGGACGAGAAGAAGAAGCCGGTCCTCAAGCCCAAGACCGAGAAGGCCGCCCCCGCGCCCGAGGCCGCTCCGGCTGAGGCCGAGGCGACCGAGGAGCAGGCCTAGCCCATGCTCGCCCCCGCGCTCGCTCATCTGGTCAAGGGCATCGTCGAGCACCCGGACGACGTCTCCGTGACGAGCAAGGGATCCCCCCGCGGCGAGGTCCTCGAGGTGCGCGTGCACCCCGAGGACCTCGGCCGGGTCATCGGCCGAGCGGGTCGCACCGCGAAGGCCCTCCGGACGCTCGTCTCGGCTCTCGCCGACGGCCAGCGCGTCCGCGTCGATGTGGTGGACACCGATTCCTGAGGACATCGTCCGTGACCCCGCGGCGTTCCGCGTGGGCCGGCTGACCAAGGCGCACGGGCTCAAGGGCGCCGTGAAGCTCGAGCTGTTCACGGACGACCCCGACAAGCGGTTCACCCCGGGAGCCGAGTTCTCGCTCCAGGTCCCCGAGTCGTCCCCCTGGCACGGACGCTCCCTCACGCTCACCGAGCTCCGCTGGTACAACAGCCACCCCGTCGGCTTCTTCGAGGGCGTCGCCGACCGCACCGCTGCCGAGTCGCTCGCCAAGGCCATCCTCTGGATGACGCCCCCCGCGGACGAGCCCGCCGAGCCGGACGCCTGGTACGACCACCAGCTCGTGGGCCTCCGCGTGCTCCGCGACGGCGTCGAGGTCGGCACCGTCGCGCTCGTGGACCACTTCCCGGCGCAGGACCTGCTGCACGTGGACACCCCGTCCGGCACCGTCCTCGTCCCGTTCGTGCAGGCCATCGTCCCGTCGGTGGACGTGGAGGCCGGCACGCTCGTCGTCACGCCGCCGTTCGGCCTCTTCGAGGAGATCCCGGACGAGAAGCCGACGCCCGCTGCGGACGCCGGGTCCGAGGTCGGCTCCGATCCCGCCCCCGAAGGCGACGACGCCCGCTGACATGCGGATCGACATCGTCTCGATCTTCCCCGAGTTCTTCGGGGTGCTCGACATCTCCCTGCTCGGACGCGCGCGGCAGTCCGGCCTCATCGACCTCCGCGTGCACGACCTGCGCGCCTTCACGCACGACCGCCACCGCACGGTCGACGACACGCCGTACGGCGGCGGCGCCGGCATGGTCATGCGCCCCGAGCCCTGGGGCGAGGCCATGGACGAGGTCCTGGCCGACGACGCGGACCCGGTCGTCATCTTCCCCTCGCCCGCGGGCGAGGTCTTCACGCAGGCCATGGCGCAGGAGCTCTCCGCGGAGCCCCACCTGGCGTTCGGCTGCGGCCGCTACGAGGGCATCGACCAGCGCGTCGTCGACCACACCGCCGCGCGCGCCCGGGTGCGCCTGGTCAGCCTCGGCGACTACGTGCTCAACGGCGGCGAGGTCGCCGTCATGGCCATGATCGAGGCCATCGGCCGGCTCGTGCCCGGTGTCGTGGGCAACCCCGCGAGCCTCGTGGAGGAGAGCCACTCCGACGGCCTGCTCGAGCACCCGAGCTACACGAAGCCACCCGAGTGGCGCGGGCTCGCCGTCCCGGACGTGCTGCGCAGCGGCAACCACGGCGCGATCGCGGAATGGCGTCGCGAGCAGCAGCTCGAGCGCACGCGCCGCGTCCGCCCGGACCTGCTGCCGGACTGACCTGGGCCTGCGCCGCGCCCGCTAGGCGCGCGCGGTGAGGATGAGCGGCCCGTCCTCGGTGATGGCGACCGTGTGCTCCATGTGCGCCCCACGCGAGCCGTCGGCGCTGCGGAGCGTCCAGCCGTCCTTGTCGGTGTAGATCTCGTCGGTGCTCTGCAGGAACCAGGGCTCGATCGCGATGACGAGCCCGGGTCGGAGCGGCACGCCCCGGTTCGGCCGGCCCTGGTTCGCGATGTGGGGGTCGCCGTGCATGGTGCGGCCGACGCCGTGCCCGCCGAAGTCGGTGTTGACCGCGTAGCCGGCCTCCGTCGCGACGGCGCCGATCGCGGCCGAGATGTCGCCCGTGCGTCCGCCGGGCTGCGCCGCGCGGATCCCGGCCTCGAGCGCCGCGGTCGTCACCTCGATGAGGCGCACGTCCTCGGCGCGGGGCGTGCCGACGATGACGCTGACGGCCGAGTCGCTGACCCAGCCGTCGACGGACGCCGCGAAGTCGAGGCTCAGGAGGTCGCCGTCCTGGAGCCGGTAGTCGTGGGGGAGCCCGTGCAGCACGCCGTCGTTGACGGACGTGCAGAGCACCTTGCCGAACGGCATGGCGCCGAAGGACGGGTGGTAGTCGATGTAGCAGGACTCGGCGCCGCGGTCGCGGATCATCCGATGCGCCTGGCGGTCGAGGTCGAGCAGGTTGACGCCGACGGCCGCCTGCGCGGCGAGGGCGGTGAGCACGGAGGCCACGAACTCCCCGGCGGGTCGCATCTGGTCCATCTCGGCGGGCGTTCGCAGTTCCATCACGCGGAGGATCCTACGGGAGCCGGGCCGCGGTGCCCCTGTGGCGCCCAGGATCCGCTCGTACCATCGACCCATGCAGCAGTCCTCGCTCCTCGGCCTCCGTCGCGTGCTCTACCGCTGGCAGTTCGCCGCGGTCGTCGTGCTCCCCGCCTGGCTCCTCGTGGGCTGGGCGGCGTTCGGGTCCGGTGGATGGGAGCTGCTCCTCGTGATGCTCGCGGCCGGCGCCCTCGGGATCGCCCTGCTCGCCGGCCTCGGCCTCGTCCTGGCCCGGCGATCGGTCCGCACGGCCCGGGCCGTCTCCCCGACGGACGCGGTGGCGGTCGTGGTCCTCTCCCTCGCCGTCCTCGGCACGGGCACCTACTCCGTCGTGAGCACCTGGTGCGCCGTCGTGGCGGCCCTCGCGGCCGTCGCGCTCGTCGTGCTGGGGATCCGCCAGCTGCTGGCGGAGACGCGGCAGCGCATGCAGGAGGTCATCGCCGTCATCGAGCGGGACGCCCAGCCGCGACCGCCCGGGTGGAAGGCCGCCGAGGGTCCTGGCGCGGGGCGCACGATCCGGCTGGACTGATCCGCCGCGCGCGCGGGCTCCGCGCTTTGCGCTCGACGCGCCCGAGGTGACAGAATGGGCGATCGTGCCTGCCGTCGACCCTGCCACGGGGGAGTCGGCCACCCATGCGGGCCGTTCCCCTTCCAGACATTGATGCGCAATCGACCCGTGGCGGTTGCAGAGAGCGGTACACCATGCACATCCTCGATTCCGTCGACAAGGCGTCGCTGCGGTCGGACATCCCCGACTTCCGCGCCGGCGACACGGTCAAGGTCCACGTCAACATCGTCGAGGGCAGCCGCTCGCGCATCCAGGTGTTCCAGGGCATCGTCATCGGCCGCCAGGGCGAGGGCGTCCGTGAGACGTTCTGCGTCCGCAAGGTCAGCTTCCAGGTCGGCGTCGAGCGCACCTTCCCGGTGCACTCCCCGGTCATCGACCACATCGAGGTCGTGACGCGCGGCGACGTGCGCCGCGCGAAGCTGTACTTCCTGCGCGATCTGCGCGGCAAGAAGGCGAAGATCAAGGAGAAGCGCTCCTAGAGCCTCCCCACCTGTCACCCCACCGAGCTCCCGGCATCTACACTTGCCGGGAGCTCAGGCGGTTAAATGACAGAAGGCACGACGCCCGTGGAGACCAGATCCTCGGGCAGGCACAGCGACAAGGGGTCGCGTGGATGGAAGACGTTCCTCCGGGACGTCCTCGTCATCTTCGTGGTGGCCCTCCTCGTCTCGATCCTGATCAAGGCGTTCCTGATCCGGTCGTTCTACATCCCGTCCTCCTCGATGGAGGACACGCTCCAGATCGACGACCGCATCGTGGTGAACCAGCTCACGCCGCGGCTGGTGCCGCTGGAGCGCGGTGACGTGGTCGTCTTCCGCGATCCGGGAGGGTGGCTCACGCCGTCACCCGAGGTCGACAAGCCGCCGCTCGCTGCCGCGGTGGACTGGGCGCTCACCACGGTGGGCCTGTCCGCGTCGGACAGCAACGACCACCTCATCAAGCGCCTCATCGGGCTGCCGGGCGACCACGTCGTCTGCTGCAACAGCCTCGGCCAGATGAGCGTGAACGACGTGCCGCTGGACGAGCCGTACCTCAAGCTCGTCCCCGGGGACACGCGCGCCTCTGACATGGACTTCGACGTCACCGTCCCCGCCGACTCGCTGTGGGTCATGGGCGACAACCGGGGCAACTCCGCCGACTCCCGCTACAACGTCGACGGCCCCACGCACGGCTTCGTGCCGCTCGACCACGTGGTCGGCCGCGCGTTCGTGATCACCTGGCCCATCGACCGCTGGTCCATCCTCAGCGACCACCCCGAGACGTTCGGCGACGTGCCGGACCCCGTCCCCGCGGGCTGATGCCGGTCGCGGATCCCACGCTCGAGCTGGAGCACGAGCTCCTCCGCGCGGGTGCCGCCCTCGTGATCGGCTGCGACGAGGTGGGCCGCGGTGCGCTCGCCGGGCCGGTCGCGGTCGGCATGGCCGTCGTGGGACCGGACGCCCGGGGATTCCCGCCGGGTCTCCGCGACTCGAAGATGCTCAGCGAGAAGCGCCGCGAGGCGCTGCACCCGGTCGTCGCCGGGTGGGTCCGGCACTCCGCCATCGGCATGGCGTCCGCGGCCGAGGTGGACGAGCTCGGGATCACGGCCTGCCTCGGCCTCGCCGGGCGCCGCGCGCTCGTCGACCTCCACCACGCCGGGGTCCCGTTGCTCGCGAGCGTGGTGCTGCTCGACGGCGCGCACGACTGGCTCACCCCGCACCTCGCGCATCCCGTGCCCGTGCGCCTGCGGGTCAAGGCGGACCGTGACTGCGCCTCCGTCGCCGCCGCGTCCGTGCTCGCGAAGGTGGAGCGCGACCGGATGATGGCCGTCTGGCATGAGGACCGGCCCGAGTACGGATGGGCGGGCAACAAGGGCTACGGCAGCGCCGCGCACCTCGACGCCATCCGGGCACGCGGCGCCTCGCCCCTCCATCGGCGCACGTGGCTCTCCGGGGTGCTCGGGGACGCGACGTCCTGACTCCACGGGCGGGACCCGCGGGGTCGACCCCGCCGGCGGAGGGCGACCGCCTCGCGGGCGGTTAGGATCGACGGACCATGGATGACGACGAGTTCGAGGACTACGACCGCGAGGTGGAGCTGGCGCTCTACCGGGAGTACCGGGACATCGTGTCCCAGTTCAAGTACGTGGTCGAGACCGAGCGGCGCTTCTACCTCGCCAACGAGGTCGAGCTCGTGCGACGCGACACGGAGCACGACTTCTACTTCGAGCTCACCATGACCGACGTGTGGGTCTGGGACGTCTACCGCTCCGACCGGTTCGTGAAGTCCGTCCGCGTGCTCACCTTCAAGGACGTCAACGTCGAGGAGCTGTCGGCGAAGGAGTTCGAGCTCCCCAAGGAGCTCGCCATCGACGAGTAGGGCTCCCGCCGGCCTCCCTCCCCAGGGCCCCGCGAGGGATCCATCGCACGGTCTGCCGCCGGGCGGCCGCCTGCGGTGGCTCGGTCCCGCATCCTCCTCGCGGAGGTGCGCATGACACGCGAGCAGGACCTGGGACGACGCGGCGAGGATCTCGCCGCACGGCATCTGATCGAGCGCGGCTACGCGCTCGTCGAGCGCAACTGGCGGTGCCGCGAGGGCGAGATCGACCTCGTCATGACGCACGCGGGCACCACCGTGCTCGTGGAGGTCAAGACGCGCGCGGGCCTCGGCTACGGGCATCCCCTGGAGGCGGTCACGCGTGCGAAGGCCGCGCGGCTGCGGGTGCTCGCGGGCCTCTGGTGCCAGGCGCATCCGGAGCGGCGCGGCCCCGTGCGGATCGATGTGGTGGGAGTCGTCTGGCCCCGAGGCGGGCGACCGTCGGTCGAGATCGTGCGGAGCGCCTGCTGATGGCCGTCGGACGCACGCTCGCCGTGGCCCTGTCCGGGCTCGATGGAGCGCTCGTGGACGTGGAGGCGGACATCACCAGCCAGCTCCCCGGGTTCGTGCTCATCGGCCTGCCGGACGCCGCGCTCAGCCAGGCCCGCGAACGGGTCCGCGCCGCGACCGGCAACGCGGGATGCGAGTTCCCGGTCCGCCGCGTCACCGTTAACCTCTCGCCCGCCGTGCTGCCGAAGCACGGATCCGGATTCGACCTCGCGATCGCGCTGGCGGTCTTGGTGGCGGGCGGGTCCGTGTCGGCGGAGTCCGTGGCCGGCACGGTGCATCTCGGCGAGCTCGGCCTCGACGGGAGGCTGCGGCCGACGCACGGCATCCTGCCCGCGGTGCTGGCTGCGCGCCGCGCCGGCATCCGGCGGGTCATGGTGCCGCGCTGCCATGCCGACGAGGCATCCCTCGTCCCCGACATGCGCGTCATCCCGGTGGCGGGACTGCGGGACGCCGCGATCCATCACGGTGCCGAGCTCGAGCCCGAGCCGGAGGAGGACGACACCCGTCCGTCCACGTCCTCGGGCAGCGGATCGACGCGGACGTCCAGCGCACCGGAGCCGGCGGAGCCCTGCCTGGGCGACGTGGTCGGCAACGAGGAGGCCGTGGAGGCGCTCGTCGTCGCTGCCGCGGGCGGGCACCACATGTTCCTGCTCGGGCCTCCGGGTGCGGGGAAGACCATGCTCGCGCAACGGCTGCCCGGCCTCCTGCCCGACCTGGACGAGGAAGCGGCGCTGGAGGTCGGCTGCATCCGGTCGCTCTGCGGGGAGCGGCTCGGTCCCGAGCTGCCCGTGCGGCCCCCGCTGGAGGCGCCGCACCACACGGCGAGCGCGGCGGGCATCGTCGGGGGCGGCAGCGGGCGGATCCGCCCGGGTGCGGCCGTGCGCGCCAGCGGCGGAGTGCTCTTCCTGGACGAGGCGCCGGAGTTCGCCGGCGCGGTGCTCGACTGCCTGCGGCAGCCGCTCGAGTCGGGGGTCATCAGCATCCATCGGGCGAACGGCGTCGCCCACTTCCCGGGGCGCTTCCAGCTCGTGATGGCGGCCAACCCCTGCCCGTGCGGCTCCTACGGTGTGGCGGGTTCCGACTGCTCGTGCCCACCCCAGGCGCGTCGGCGCTACCTGGCCCGCCTCTCCGGACCCCTCATGGACCGCATGGACATCCGGCTCGGCGTCCGCAGGGTCACGACGGCCGTGCACCTGGCGGTCGGCGATGCGCCACGTGTCACGACGTCGACGGCCCGCGTCCGCGTCGCGGCTGCCCGAGCTGCGGCGGCTGAGCGATGGGCGTCGACTCCATGGCGCACCAACGCCCATGTCTCGGGCACCTGGCTCCGCCGCGAGGCGCGCGTCGCACGGGGGGCGACGGCTTCCCTCGACCGCGCGCTCGACCGCGGGCTCCTCACCATGCGCGGCTACGACCGGGTGCTCCGGATCGGGTGGACGCTCGCGGACCTGGAGGGCGCGTCGAGCCCCGACGCGGATCACCTGGGCCGGGCGCTCCTGCTGCGAGGTGCCTCGTGATCGCTCGCGACGCAGACGGCGGCACGGACGCTCCCCCCGGGCCCGATGGTACCTGCCTTCCGTCGCCCCCTCCCTCCGGACGCCGCGCGCGACCCGCGGAGGCGCTCCGGAGCGGTGCGGGAGGACCGCATTCGGCGCGTGCGCGTTCCGTCTCCCGCCTCGGCCTCCCCGCACGGGATCTCGGCGAGCTGATGACGGCGCTCCGCTACGACATCGCGTCACCGGGAGAGGATGCGTGCGACGTGGATGCGGAGGAGGTGGCCGCGCGTTGCACGTGGTCCGGGATCGCCGAGCCCGGTGATCGCGTCGCCGGGGCGGTCATCGGCGTCCTCGGCGCCTGCGCTGCTCTGGCCGCGGTGGTCGACGAGCGCTCGGCCGACGCCATCGTGGGGGAGATGGTCGAGGCCGGGCTCGACCTGGAGGCGGATGGGCGGGCTGCGCTCGCGGGCGAGGTCGCCGGCGCGTTGGAGCGGTGGCGGCCGCGTGTGGTGCGGACAGAGGCGCTGGCACGGCTCCACGCCGCGCGCGCGGTGGGGGCGCACGTCCTGGTGCCCGGGGATGCCCTCTGGCCGGTCGGCGCGGACGACCTGGGGCCGCACGCGCCGCTCGTCCTCTGGTGCACCGGAGCGCCGGACGCGATGGCCGCGCTGTCGAGGTCGGTGGCGATCGTGGGAGCGCGTGCGGCCACCGGCTACGGCGAGCACGTCACCGCCGAGCTGGCCGCGGGTCTCGTGGATCGTGGCGTGGCGATCGTCTCGGGTGGCGCGTACGGCATCGACGGTGCGGCGCACCGCGCGGCCGTCGGATCGGCGGGGCGCACGGTGGCGTTCCTCGCGGGCGGCGTCGACCGTCTCTACCCGTCCGGCCACGCGGAGCTCTTCGGGCGCATGCGACGCGACGGTGCGGTGGTGTCCGAGCTGCCGTGCGGGGCATCGCCGACTCGCTGGAGGTTCCTCCTGCGCAATCGCCTCATCGCGGCGGTCAGCGCCGCGACCGTCGTCGTCGAAGCGGGCGCGCGCAGCGGGTCGCTGAACACGGCCAACCACGCGGTCGCGCTGGAGAGGCCGCTCGGCGCCGTGCCCGGCCCGGTGACGAGCGTGTCGTCATCCGGGTGCCACCGCCTGCTCCGCGAGTCACAGGCCGTGTGCATCACGTCCGCCGACGACGTCATGGACCTCCTTCCCGGGTGGAGCGGGGCGGTGACGCAGGTGCGGGAGCCGGAACCGGCGCATGGCAGCTCGCTGACGCCGCCGGGCGCGGCTGACGTCATCCGCGTGGGCGCGCCCACCGGTGAGGTGCGGGCCGACCCGCGCGTCGTGCGCGTGCTCGATGCGCTGGCCGTCCGCCGCGCGCGCGAGACCGCGGACGTCGCGGCGCGAGCGGGTCTGGGCGTGGCGGAGACCTCATCCGTGCTGGGCATGCTCGAGCTCGAGGGCGTGGTGGCCCGTCCGGACGGTGGTTGGGTACGGCGACCCGCATCGCGCTGACGCCACAGGTCCTCCGGCGCACCGGGGCGTGTCCACGGCGAGCGGGCACCGCGTGGCGCGCCGATGCACGTAGCCTTCGGGGATGGACACGGTGCCGGTCGGCGGCGGGCAGGCCGAGGGTGGCGCTGATCGCTCGCGGTCGTGGCCCGGTCGGGGTGGCGCCACGCCGCTCCTGGACGACATCGCCGCGTTCGGGACCTCCCTGGACCGGGAGCGGGGGAGCTCGGCGCACACCGTCCGCGCGTACTCCGCCGACCTGCGCGACCTCGCCGCGCACGCTGCCCGCCAGGGCGTCACGACCTCAGCCGGCCTCGATCTGGAGGTGCTGCGCGACTGGCTGTGGCGGGGGTCCCAGGCGCGGTTGGCGCCCGCGACGCTCGCCCGCCGGTCGGCAGCGGTCCGGGGCTTCGGCACCTGGCTCCTGCGCACCGGCCGGGTCGATGCCGATCCGGCCGTGCGGCTGAAGGCCCCCCGGGCGGGAACGCATCTCCCACGGGTGCTGGCACGTGAGCAGATGTCCGCCATCCTCACCGGCCTCGCCGCACGAGCGGCGGAGGACGACCCCGGCGCGCTGCGTGATCTCGCCGCCATCGAGCTCCTCTACGCATCCGCCCTCCGGGTGTCCGAGCTCACGGGCCTCGACCTGGGTGATGTGGACGCGTCCCGCCTCACCGTGCGCGTCATCGGCAAGGGCGATCGCGAGCGCGTCGTGCCGTTCGGGGTCCCCGCCGCCGAGGCGCTCGACGCCTACGTCGCACGTGGCCGCCCGGCGCTCGTCTCCCCGCGGACCGGGACGGCGCTGTTCCTCGGGGCGCGTGGCGGGAGGCTGGGGTCGCGGGCCGTCTACGGCCTCGTGGCCTCCGTGCTCGCGGACATCCCCGGATCGGGGCCCCAGGGACCGCACGCCCTGCGGCACACGGCGGCGACGCACCTCCTCGACGGGGGAGCGGACCTCCGCACCGTCCAGGAGATGCTCGGCCACGCCAGCCTCGGGACCACCCAGATCTACACGCACGTCTCCATCGAGCGGCTGCGACGGAGCTACGAGGGCGCCCACCCCCGCGCGTGAGCCGCACGGGCGACAGGCGCGTCACGCGCACCGGTGCGGCTCGGACGACCGGCGTGTCACGCGCACCGGTGCCAGGTCAGCGGTGACGTGGCACGGCCTCGCTCAGGTCGGCCGCGGAGGCCGCGGAGGCGGCGGGAGCGCACGGGCGTCAGGGATCCAGCGGCAGCAGCACCGCGTGCTGCAGGGCGGTGAGCAGGAGGGACGGATCCACGTAGGCGCCGTGCAGGCGCGCTCCGAGGTGCAGCCCGCCGTCCGGCTCGTGACGGGGTTCCGCGGCGAGGGCGCCGATGACCTGCCCGGCGAGGACGACGTCGCCCGCGCCGACCGCGGGGATCACGGGCTCGACGGATGACACGAGCCCGTCGGCATGCTGGATGCTCACGACCGGCCGGTCCACGACCACGCCGGCGAAGGAGACGGTGCCGTCCGCGGGAGCGCGGACCACGGCACCGGGCGCGGCCCGGATGTCGATGCCCCGGTGACCGGGTCCGTAGGCCGTGGTGGGCGCCTCGAAGGGGCGCGTGATCGCGTGGGGCGGATCGACCGGCCACTCCCACCGCGCCGCCGTCGTGTCCGTCTCCGCGGCGTGCGGGCCATCGGCCGACGCGGGTCGCGCGGGCCCCGGTGCCGTCACCCCGACGAGGATCCCGATCAGGAGCGCGACCGCGCCCGTCCTCCGCCGTGCGTCCACGCCCCGCATGCGCGCCCCTCCCTTCCCGCGGACGCGCATCGTCCTCCGGTCGAGGGCATGATGCCCCCTGCGGTCGCGCATCCTCGCCCGGCGCCCGCCGCGGCGGAGAAGTGGCAGAGTGGTCCGTTGTGAATGAGACGACGACCCCCCGGGATGACAAGAAGCTCCAGCGACGTGCGATAGGCCTGGCCGTCTCGGCCGCGGTGGGCGGCTTCCTCTTCGGGTTCGACTCCTCGGTCATCAACGGCGCGGTCTCCGCGATCCAGGGTCGCTTCGAGCTCAGCGAGACGCTCATCGGCTTCGCGGTCGCCAGCGCGCTCCTCGGCTGCGCGCTGGGCGCCTACCTCGCGGGCCGCATCGCCGACCGCTTCGGACGCCGCTGGACCATGATCGCCGGCGCGTTCTTCTTCTTCATCAGCGCCTTCGGCTCCGGCTTCGCGTTCAGCGTCTGGGACCTGACCATCTGGCGCGTCATCGGCGGCCTCGGCATCGGCATCGCCTCCGTCGTCGCCCCCGCGTACATCGCCGAGATCTCGCCGAAGCTCCTCCGCGGCCGCCTCGCGTCGCTGCAGCAGCTCGCCATCACGCTCGGCATCTTCACGGCCCTCCTCTCGGACGCCGTGTTCGCCGGGGCGGCGGGCAGCGCGTCCGAGGAGTTCTGGTTCGGCCTCGAGGCCTGGCGCTGGATGCTCCTCGTCTGCGCGATCCCCGCCATCGTCTACGGCTTCCTCGCGTACCGCCTGCCGGAGTCGCCCCGCTTCCTGGTCGAGAAGGGCCGCAAGGACGAGGCGCAGGAGATCCTCGCCAGCGTCTGGAAGCAGGAGGACATCGACCGCGCGAGCCGCGACCTCGAGCGCCAGATCGAGGAGGACCGCGTCGCCAAGCGCACCGGCACGCTGCGCGGCAACAAGCTGGGCCTCCAGGGCATCGTCTGGATCGGCATCATCCTGTCCGTGTTCCAGCAGTTCGTCGGCATCAACGTGATCTTCTACTACTCGACCACGCTCTGGCAGGCGGTCGGCTTCGACGAGAACCAGTCGCTCACCACCTCGGTCATCACCGCCGTCACGAACGTCGCCGTGACGTTCATCGCCATCGCGCTCGTCGACCGCATCGGCCGCCGCCCGATCCTCCTGTCGGGCTCGCTCGCGATGGCCGTGTCCCTGGCCGTGATGGCGATCTGCTTCAGCCAGTCCTCGACCGACGGCGGCGACGTCTCGCTGCCCCAGCCCTTCGGCGTCATCGCGATCATCGCGGCCAACGTCTTCGTCATCGGCTTCGGCGCGTCCTGGGGTCCGCTCGTCTGGGTGCTGCTCGGCGAGATCTTCCCGAACCGGATCCGCGCGAAGGCCCTCGGCGTCGCCGCCATGGCCCAGTGGATCGCGAACTTCGTCATCACGGTCTCGTTCCCGGCGCTGTCCGCCTTCTCGCTGCCCTTCACCTACGGCATGTACGCCGCGTTCGCCGCGCTGTCCTTCGTGTTCGTGCTCACGAAGATCCCGGAGACGAACGGCATGTCGCTCGAGGAGGCGGAGACGCTCTTCGTCGACAAGCCCAAGAAGCGCACCAAGGCCGCGCGCGGCTGATCCCGCGCCCCGCCGGTCGTCCGGCGGGTGATAGCATCGACCAGCACCCGATCCAGGTCGGGTGACTACGCGTGCCCATCAGGCCGCCGCATCCACTCGGTCTCCTCGTGGCGATGATCCCTGTCGCCGAAGGAGCGGATGCGCGCCGGGCACCAGGATCAGCGGTCGTCCCGACCGCCGAGCGAACCGACGAGGCGCGCCGCGACAGCGCGCGCCGGAACAGGAGTACGGCCATGGCCGTCGTCACCATCCGCCAGCTGCTCGACTGCGGCGTCCACTTCGGTCACCCGAAGACGCGCTGGAACCCGAAGATGAAGCGCTTCATCTTCACCGAGCGCTCCGGCATCTACATCATCGACCTGCAGCAGTCGCTGGCCCTCATCGACAAGGCCTACGACTTCGTCAAGGAGACGGTCGCCCACGGCGGCACCATCCTCTTCGTCGGCACGAAGAAGCAGGCGCAGGAGTCCATCGCCGAGCAGGCGCAGCGCGTCGGCCAGCCCTACGTGAACCAGCGCTGGCTGGGCGGTCTGCTGACCAACTTCCAGACCGTGCACAAGCGCCTCAACCGCCTCAAGGAGCTCGATCTCGTCGACTTCGACGACACGACGCGCGGCTTCACGAAGAAGGAGCTGCTCATCCAGCGTCGCGAGCGCGACAAGCTGGAGAAGAGCCTCGGCGGAATCCGCAACCTCACCAAGACGCCGTCGGCGATGTGGGTCGTGGACACCAAGAAGGAGCACCTCGCGATCGACGAGGCGCGCAAGCTCGGCATCCCCGTCATCGGCATCCTCGACACGAACTGCGACCCGGACGAGGTCCAGTACCCGATCCCGGGCAACGACGACGCGATCCGCTCCGTCGCGCTGCTGACGCGCATCATCGCCGACGCCGCCGCCGAGGGCCTCATCCAGCGCCACCAGAAGCCCGACGCCGAGGGCTCCGCCCCGGCCGAGCCGCTGGCCGACTGGGAGCGCGAGCTGCTCGAGCAGGGCGACGCCGCCCAGGCCGCGCTGCCCGTCGAGGAGAACGACGTCGACGCCGAGGTCTCCGCCAAGAACGAGGCGAAGTCCGAGGACGAGGTCGCCGCGCCCGTGCACGCCCCCGAGTCCGACGACGTCACCGAGGCGAAGATCGAGGCCGAGGCGACCGACGCCGAGGCAGCGCCCGCGGCGACGGCCACGGTCTCCGAGTAGTCCGACCACACGCATCATCCCGACGGGCGGGCGCGGGGAACCGCGCCCGCCCGTCGGGCACTCACCTCCGGGAGCCCCCCGGATCATCACCTACAGAAGGAGTCCATGAGCATGGCGAACTTCACTGCCGCTGACGTCAAGGAGCTGCGCGACCGCCTCGGCGCCGGCATGATGGACAGCAAGAACGCGCTGGTCGAGGCCGACGGCGACATCGAGAAGGCCATCGAGATCCTGCGCCTCAAGGGCCAGAAGGGCAACGCCAAGCGCGGCGACCGCTCCACGGCCGAGGGCCTCGTGGCCGCGTCCGAGAAGGACGGCGCCGCCACCCTCATCGAGCTCGCGTGCGAGACCGACTTCGTCGCGAAGAACGACAAGTTCATCGCGCTGTCCGAGTCCGTCCTCGCCGCCGTCGTCGCGGCCGGCGCGTCCACCGTCGAGGAGGCCCTCCAGGCCCCCGCCGGCGAGCAGACCGTCGACCAGCTGATCAGCGACCAGGCCGCGATCCTCGGCGAGAAGATCGCGCTGCGCCGCGTCGCCCGCCTCTCCGGCGAGCACCAGGAGATCTACCTCCACCGCACGTCGAAGGACCTCCCGCCCCAGGTCGGCGTCGTCGTCGACTACACCGGCACGGACGCGGAGACCGCGCGCAGCATCGCCCAGCACATCGCGTTCGCCAACCCGGAGTACCTCGCCCGCGAGGACGTCCCGGCGGACAAGGTCGAGGCCGAGCGCGCGATCGTCACCGAGATCTCGCGCAACGAGGGCAAGCCCGAGGCCGCCCTGCCGAAGATCATCGAGGGTCGCCTCACCGGCTACTTCAAGCAGGTCGCGCTCCTCGAACAGGACTACGCCAAGGACAACAAGCAGTCCGTGAAGAAGGTCGTGGAGGCCGCTGGCCTCACCGTCACGGGCTTCGCCCGCTTCAAGGTCGGCGCCTAGCACCACCACGGGGAGCCCGGGTCGCATGCGACCCGGGCTCCCTTCTCCATGTCCGGAGCCGGCGGCCGAGATGCGCCGCCGCACCCGCCGGGCGTCACAGTAGATTGGACCGGGGCCGGATCCGGCGACCGGAACGCGAGGACGGGAAGAGCCACATGACCGATCAGACCACCACCCGCCGCGTCCTCCTCAAGCTCTCCGGGGAGTCGTTCGGCGGGGGCCAGATGGGCGTGGACCCCGACGTCGTGAGCGCGCTCGCGCGCGAGATCGCCGAGGCCGCGAAGACCGTCGAGGTCGCCATCGTCGTCGGCGGCGGCAACTTCTTCCGCGGCGCCCAGCTGTCGCAGCGCGGCATGGACCGCGGACGCGCCGACTACATGGGCATGCTCGGCACGGTGATGAACGCCCTCGCCCTGCAGGACTTCCTCGAGCAGGCCGGCGCAGCGACGCGCGTCCAGTCGGCCATCTCCATGACCCAGGTCGCCGAGCCCTACATCCCGCGGCGCGCCGTGCGCCACCTCGAGAAGGGCCGCATCGTCATCTTCGGCGCCGGCGCCGGCCTTCCCTACTTCTCGACCGACACGGTGGCCGCCCAGCGTGCCCTCGAGATCTCGGCCACCGAGGTGCTCGTCGCCAAGAACGGCGTCGACGGCGTCTACACGGGCGACCCGCGCACCGACTCCTCCGCCACGCTCCTGGACACCGTCACCTACCAGGACGCGCTGCAGCGGGGCCTCAAGGTCGTCGACTCGACCGCCTTCAGCCTCTGCATGGACAACGACATGAAGATGGTCGTCTTCGGCATGGAGCCGGGCGGCAACGTCACCCGCGCCATCCGGGGCGAGCGCATCGGCACCATCGTCTCCAACTGACGAGCGGGCTCCGCCGACGGGCGCGACCGACCCGACGAGCCGCGTCGCGGCCGGAGCCGCCTCCCCATCCGCGTTAAGATCGACCGGGCGCTCACCGCGCCCGCGCTACCGAAGGAGAACCCGTGACCGTCGCCGAAGTCCTCGCAGATGCCCGAGACCGGATGGGCAAGGCCGTCGAGGCGGTGAAGGAGGACTTCGGGAGCGTGCGCACGGGACGCGCGAACCCCGCCCTCTTCCAGAAGGTCATGGTCGAGTACTACGGCAGCCCCACGCCGCTCGGCCAGCTCGCGAGCATGAACAACCCCGAGGCGCGCACCCTCATCGTCACGCCGTACGACAAGACGGCCCTCAAGGAGATCGAGAAGGCCCTCGTCAACGTCCCGAACCTCAGCGCCACGGTCGGCAACGACGGCGAGATGGTCCGCCTCACGCTCCCCGAGCTCACGGAGGACCGCCGCAAGGAGTTCGTCAAGATCGTCCGCGGCAAGGCGGAGGAGGGGCGCGTCAGCGTCCGCAACATCCGCCGTCGCTCCAAGGACGAGCTGGACTCGCTGAAGGGCGAGGTCGGCGACGACGAGGTCACGCGCGGCGAGAAGGAGCTCGAGGCCCTCACCAAGACGCACACCGACCAGGTCGACGACGCGCTGAAGCGCAAAGAGACCGAACTCCTCGAGGTCTAGGTGGCCAGCCCCGAGGATCCCGTCGAGCGGGCGCCCGTCGTGCCGCCCGCGTCGGGCCCCGACGGCGCTCCGCGGATCCGGCGGCACCGCGGTCGCGTGACCCGCGCGGAGTTCGAGGCGCAGGTCCAGGCCACGCGTGCCGACCTGACCGCGCAGGTGCGTGCCACGCGCGCGTCGCTCGAGGCGACGAACGACCGCATCAACGCCCGGACGGGGCGCAACCTGCTCTTCGCCGTCGCGGTCGGCCTCCTCCTCGGCGGGGTCGTCCTCGTCAGCCTCGTCGTGGTGAAGCAGCTGTTCCTGCTCATCGCCGTCGCCCTCGTGGCCTTCACCGCCTACGAGCTCGCCACGGCGCTGCGCCAGGCGGGCCGTCGCGTCCCGCGCGTCGGCTCGGTGATCGCCGTCGTCGCGCTCGTGCCCATCACCTACTACGGACGTCCGGACGGGCAGTGGCTGGGGCTCCTCGGGGCCATGGCGTTCGTGGCGCTCTGGCGCATCGTGGAGCAGGTCGTGCCGTCCCGGCGGACGGCCGCGCGCGCGGTCGTCGGCGACATCGGGTCGAGCGTCTTCCTGCTCGCCTACGTCGGCCTCCTCGGCTCGTTCGCCGTGCTGCTCACCGCGGGCGACGGCGGGGAGTGGTGGACCCTCGCGTTCCTCATCCTCGTGGTCTGCAGCGACACGGGCGCGTACGTCGCGGGTCTCAACTTCGGCAAGCACCCCATGGCGCCCACGATCAGCCCGAAGAAGACGTGGGAGGGCTTCGCCGGCGCCGTCGTCGCCGCGGTCCTCGCCGGGATCCTGCTCTCGCTCTTCATGATCCAGCAGGCCTGGTGGTTCGGCATCGTGCTCGGTCTGGTGATCGTGGTGACCGCGACCCTCGGCGACCTCGCCGAGTCGCTCATCAAGCGCGACCTCGGCGTCAAGGACATCAGCTCCTGGCTGCCGGGCCACGGCGGCTTCCTCGACCGCCTCGACTCGGTGCTGCCGTCCGCGGCGGTGGCCTATGCGCTGTTCCTCATCGTCACGGGCGCTTCCTCGTAGGATGTCCCGGATGACCACCACCTTCCCGAGCGCCGGGCGACGCGAACGCGGCTACGACCCGGACCAGGTCGATGCCTTCCTGCGCGACGCGCGCCGCTGCTACGACGACGAGGCCGACCGTTCGCTGACCTCCGAGACCATCCGCCGGGTGTCCTTCGACATGCGTCGCGGGGGCTACTCAGCCGCAGCCGTCGACCGCGTCCTGGAGCGCCTGGAGGACGCGTTCGCGGTCCGTGAGCGTGACCGCACGGTCGCCCGCGTCGGCGCCGACGCCTGGAACGCCGAGGCCAAGCGCGCGGCGCAGGAGATCCTCGACCGGGTCAGCCGGCCGGCAGGGGAGCGCTTCGACCGTGCCGGTCTCCTCACCACGGGCTACGACCGCCGTGAGGTCGACCGCTTCGCGGATCGCGTCGCGAAGTACTTCCGCGGCACCAAGCCCATGAGCGTCGACGACGTGCGCACCGTGGCGTTCCACCCCCGTCGTGGCGGCTACCGCGAGGCGCAGGTCGACCTGCTCCTGGACGCCGTCATCGACGTCATGAACGCCGTTCGCTGATCGCACTCCGGCTCCTCCCCAGCCGATCCGCCTGGCAGGACGCCGCCGATCCGGTCCGTGAGTCGCCATTTCGGTAACGAATGGGTAAAGTCATCCGGAGCCATGGGTAGACACACGAACGACCTCGCTCCTCGCCAGCCGCTCACGACCGCGCCGAGGGCCGTCCCGCGACGCCGCTCCGCGTTCTCGCGCGTGGCCGCCCCGACGATCGCGTTCGGTGCGGCTGCCGCGTTCATGCTCGTGAACGTGGTGGATCCCACGTCGGGCGCCGTCGCGAACCCGCAGTACCAGGAGTACCAGGCCACGGTCGCCCAGCTGGCCCGCGCCGACGCGCAGTCCATCACGGTGACCACGGCCGACACCGCGGTGGAGATCGAGCCCGGCTTCGAGTCCGTCGCGGCGCCGCCGCCCCCGCCGCCCGTGGCGAGCGCTGCGCCGTCGACCGGCTCGGGTTCCGGTGCCAAGTCGCCCGGCTCCGGCGGTGGCGGCGGCGCCATCGCCATCCCGGATCCGGGGAGCGCCAAGGGCATCGCCCGCAGCATCCTCGCCTCGCAGGGCATGGGCGATGACGAGTACGCGTGCCTCGACTACCTCTGGACCAAGGAGTCCGGGTGGCGGGTCAACGCCTACAACCCCAGCGGCGCCTACGGCATCCCGCAGGCCCTGCCCGGCAGCAAGATGGCGTCCGCGGGCGCCGACTGGCAGACGAACCCCGCCACGCAGATCACCTGGGGCCTCGGCTACATCGACTCGCGCTACGGCTCGCCGTGCGGCGCGAAGGCGCACAGCGTCCTCAAGAACTGGTACTGAGCGCGGCGTCGGCCACGACCGGACGCTGACGCGGCACCGGGTGGTCGTCCCGCCGGGCTAGCCTCGGACCATGGACTACGCGGCTCTCGGCGTCGCCGGGATCGCGACCCTGGTGGCCGTCACGCTCCTGGCGCGGCGCATCCGCGTGGCCACGCCGCTCGTGCTGGTCCTGGTCGGCGTCGGCATCTCGTACCTGCCCGGCGTCCCCCCGGTGGAGGTGCCGCCCGAGCTGATCCTCGCGGGCGTCCTCCCGCCGCTGCTCTACGGGGCGGCAGTGACCGTGCCGCTCGTCGACCTCCGCCGCAACTTCCGCACGATCGTCAGCCTCTCGGTGGTGCTGGTCCTCGTGTCGGCCTTCGGGATCGGCCTGCTCCTGTACGCGCTGTTCCCGCACCTCTCCTTCGCCGGCGCCCTGGCCCTGGGCGCCGTCGTCAGCCCGCCCGACGCCGTGGCCGCCACGAGCATCGCCCGCCGGCTCGGCCTGCCGCCGCGCCTCGTGACCGTCCTCGAGGGGGAGGGCCTCGTCAACGACGCGACGGCGCTCGTGCTCCTGCGCACCTCGATCGCCGCCGTCGGCGCCTCCGTCGACCTGTGGCAGGCCGCCGGGGGCTTCGTGCTCTCCGCGGTGGGCGCCCTCGCCATCGGCGTGGTCGTCGGCATCATCACCACCGAGGTGCGGCGGCGGCTCGACGACCCCGTCCTCGACACCGCGATCTCGTTCGCCGTCCCGTTCGTGGCCTTCATCCCAGCGGAGGAGGTCGGCGCGTCCGGCGTGCTGGCGGTGGTGGCGGCGGGCATCTGGTCGGGCCACCGGAGCGCGTCGACCCTGTCGGCCCAGTCGCGCATCAACGAGCGGTTGAATTGGCGCACCGTGCTCTTCCTGCTGGAGAACGGCGTCTTCCTCGTGATGGGGCTGGAGCTCCGGGACATCATCGACGAGGTGCACGAGGCCGACCTCGGCGTGGGTACGGCGGTGGCGTACGGGATCCTCACGCTCGTCGTCCTGACCCTCATCCGCTTCGGCTTCCTGGTGCCGCTCCTGCTGGGCCTCCGTCGCCACGAGGAGCACGTCGCGGCGCGCACGCGCCGGGTGCGCCGCGGGCTGGAGCGGCTCCGCCGGGAGCGCGGCGACGACCGGCCATCGCGTCGGGAGCGTGCGGCCGCGCGTGTGCTCCGTCGACGCCGGGCCGATCTCCAGGCCCTCCGCTCGCAGGGGCTCGGCTGGCGCGGCGGGCTCGTGCTCGGGTGGGCGGGCATGCGGGGCGTGGTGACGCTCGCGGCCGCGCAGTCGCTGCCGTCGGGGACGCCGTACCGCGCCCAGCTCGTGCTCATCGCCTTCACGGTCGCGATCGTCTCGCTGCTCGTCAACGGCGGGACGCTGCCGCTCGTCATCCGGCTGAGCGGGATCCGCGGCAGCGACGCCGTCGAGGACCAGCGGCAGCTCGCGGCGCTCGTCTCCGAGCTGGCCGACGCGGGGATCCGCGCCGTCGACGAGGGCGTGCGGCAGCTGCCGGAGGGGACGGTCGTGGACGACGAGGTCGTCGAGCGCGTGCGCCGGGACACCGCCCTGAAGGCCGAGTGGGTGACGGAGCGCGCGGACGCCATGGCGGCGGACGACGACGCGCCCCTCAGCCCGCGCGCCGCGTACCTGATGCTGCGGCGGCACGTCCTCGACGCCGAGCGCGCGGCCCTGCTCGAGGCCCGCGGCACGGGGGAGCACCCGTCCCGCGTGCTCGCCCGGGCGCAGCGCATGCTCGACCTGGAGGAGGCGCGCCTCGGACGCCAGGCGGACGCCGGCTGACCGGACCCGTGCGCGGCGCCGCCTAGGATCGGATCATGCCGCGCAGCAATCGACCCCGGGGGAGACGCGCGCGCGAGGACGACGACGAGGACGTGCTCACGCGCCTCCTCAGCGGCTCGCAGCACACCGAGACCCGCCGGGGACGGGTCTGGAACGTGCAGCCCGTCTCGGCCGCCCGGGCCCTCAAGGTCTACCGCTGCCCCGGCTGCACCCTCGACATCGAGCCCGGCCACGCGCACGTCGTGGCCTGGCGAGCCGACGGCATGATGGGCGAGCAGAGCGACCTCGCCGCCCGGCGCCACTGGCACACCCACTGCTGGAAGGTCTCATGACGGATACCGCGCCCCGCCCCATCACGAGCTCGACGGAGCTGCCCGCCCAGCGCGAGGACGTCGAGCTCGTGACGGCCGACGGCCTGCGGCTCGTGGGGGAGCTCGCGCTGCCCGCCGATCGGGATCCCGTCGCGACGCTCGTGACGCTGCACCCGCTGCCCACGGCCGGCGGGTTCATGGACTCGCACGTGCTGCGCAAGGCCGCCCTCCGCCTGCCGGCCATGACCGGCCTCGCGGTCCTCCGCTTCAACACGCGCGGCACGACGTCCGCCCGCGGGACGAGCGAGGGCGCCTTCGACGGCGGGGACGCGGAGCGCCTGGACCTCGCCGCCGCCATGGACCTCGTGGCCGCGCGCGGCCTGCCCGCGCCGTGGATCGTCGGCTGGTCCTTCGGCACGGAGATCGCGCTGAAGCACGGTCGGTCGCACCCGATCGAGGGTGCGATCCTGCTCTCGCCGCCGCTGCACCGCGCGACGGCCGACGAGGTGGCCGCGTGGCACGGCGATGCGCGCCGCCTGGTGATCCTCGTGCCCGAGCACGACGACTTCCTGCGGCCGGCCGAGGCGCGCGAGCGCTTCGCGTCCGTGCCCGATGCGGAGCTCATCGCCGTCGACGGCGCCAAGCACCTGTGGGTGGGGGAGGCGCAGGTCTCGCGCGTGCTCACCGAGATCGTGCGCGCGGTCGCGCCCGACGCGCTGCCGCTGCCGACCGAGTGGCCGACCGCCGGCTGATCCCGCGCGAGGCGGTCAGCGCTCGTTCTGCAGCGGGACCGCGACCTGGCGGATGATGAGCAGGACCGCCGCGGCCACCGGGACCGCGATGAGGGCACCGAGCACGCCGAGCAGGGTGCCGCCCGTGAGCGCCGCGATGACGACCACGACGCCGGGCACCTTGACCGCCCGGTTCATGATGTTCGGGCTCAGCACGTACGCCTCGATCTGCATGTAGACGAGGTAGTAGATGGCCACGGCGATCCACGTGTTCATCGACTCCGGCAGCAGCACGATCTGACCGAGCACGATGAGCGTCGAGCCGGTGATCGTGCCCACCAGCGGCAGCAGCGAGAACAGGAACGCGATGAAGGCCCAGACCGCCGGCAGCGCCGCGCCGACGATGCTGAGGTAGACGAAGCTGAGCACGCCGTTGCAGAGCGCCAGGCCCACCTGGCCCATGACGTAGCGGCCGACCGACTGCGTGATCTGCTCGGCGATGTCGGCGAAGCGCGCGCGGCGCGTGGCCGGCACGAGCTTGTAGAGGCCGCTCTTGAACGAGTTGAGCGACGCCGTGAAGTACATCGTGAGGATCACGACGATCACGAGGCCGAAGAGGAAGTTCCCGATGGTGAAGGCGACCGTGAGCACGTTGCCCGTGATGGTCGCGACGTTCGAGGCGTTGGAGAGGTACTGCACGAGCTGGTCGGCGCCGGTCTGCACGTCGAATACCTCGCGCGGCACGAACGACTGCAGGTTCTCGATGAACTGGTCGCCGCTCACGCTCTGCGCGTACTGCACGATCTGCGTGACGAGCGCGCTCGCCTGGTTCACGACGACGGGGATGACCGCCAGCAGCACGCCGGCGAGGCTTCCGAGGAGCACGAGGAAGATCACGAGGATGGCGACCGGGCGGGGCACGCCCTTGCGCTCGAGGAACGTGACGAGCGGGTCGATGCCGAGTGCCAGGAAGATGGCCGTGCCGACGTAGGTGAGGACGGTGCCGAGCGACACGAGGGCGCCGCCGATGACGAGGGCGGTGAGCACGCCGAGACCGGCCAGGAGGCCGAGGCGGTAGGGGTTCTGGATCTTCACGTCTCAGGTCTTCCGAGTCGGCTCAGCGCTCAGCGCGCGGTGCGGGGTCGTCGTCGGAGGATGAGGTGTCGTCCGCCTGGGTCAGCACGCCGCGGACGTTCTCGAGGTACGCGGCCACCGCCTCGCGCTCGATCCTAATGCGGTCGAGGCGCTCCTCCGCGTCGGCGACCGCCTCGCGCGCACGGCGCTCCGCGTCCGCCACGGTCTCGCGGGCGCGGCGCTCGGCGTCGGCGATGGCGGCGCGCGCGTCGTGGTCGGCGTCCTCCCGCACCTTCCGCGCGGAGTCGCGGCTCTCGATCGCGAGCTCCTCGGCCTCCTCGCGCGTGGAGGCGAGCAGCGCCGTGACCTCCTGCAGCCGCGCCTCCGCCTCGCCGAGGTACGCGGCGGTGCGCTCGGCGGCCTCGCGCTGGCGTTCGGCGGCGTCGCGGGCGTCGTGGTCGCGGCGGGCGGTGATCTCGGCGTCGAGGTCGAGATGTCCCTGCTCGATCTCGCGGCTGAGCGTCAGACGGGCCTCGTCGGCCTCGGCCTGGATCTCGCGCCGGGTCTCCGCGGCCTCGCGCTCGAGGCGGAGCCGCTCGGCCTCCCGACGGTCGGCCTCGAGGGCCTCGGCCTCGGCGATCTCCCGCTCGAGGGCGGCGCGGGCGGTGACGGCCTCGAGCTCCAGCTGGGCGCGCGTCGCGCGCGTCTCGCGCTCCAGGCGCTCGGTGCCCTGGGCGATGTCGCGGGCGAGATCCGTGCGGGCCTCGTCGACGTCGCGGGCCAGGTCGCCCCGCGCGGTCGCCAGCTCCAGCTCCAGCGCCTCCCGGGTCTCGGCGATCTCGCGCTCGAGGGCGGCGCGGGTCTCCTCGACGTCGCGGTCGAACGCCGTGCGCTCCGCGTGGATCCGGCGGTCGAAGTCGTCGCGCGAGGCCTGCAGCTCGCGGTCCCAGTCGGTGCGCGCCTGCTCGATCTCGCGGTCGAGGTCCGCGCGGGTCTGCTCGTCGAGCTGGGCGAGGGCGATGCGGCGGGTCTCCTCATCGAGCCGCAGGCGCTCCTCGGTCTCCCGCACGTCGCGGTCGAGCTCGGCGCGCTCCTCGGCGACGGACTCGTCGTGCCGGGCACGCGCGTCGGCGAGCTCCCGCTCGAGCGCGCCGCGGGCGAGGACGGTGTCGCGGGCGAGGTCGGCGGCGTCGCGGCGGGCCTCGTCGGTCTCGCGGTCGACACGCGCCCGCAGCTCGGCGACCTCGCGGGCCGCCTCGGCGCGCTGGGCGTCGGTGTCCCGCTCCGCGGTGGCACGGAGGTCGGCGACCTCGGTGCGCGTGCGGAGGAGGAGGGCGGCGGCCTCGCGCTCGGCGTCGCTGCGGAGGCCCTCGGCGCGGTCGTCCGCCCGCTCGTGCAGGTCGTCCGCCTCCCGGCGCGCGGCGTCGAGGATCTGCGCAGCCTGCGCCCGCGCCGAGTCGACGAGGTGCCGTGCGGTCGCCTCGGCCTCGGCGCGCTGCGCGTCCGTCTCCTCCTGCGTGGCGCGACGGAGCCGGGCGGCGTCCGCGTCGGCCTGCGCGACCAGTCGCGTCGACTGCTCCTCGGCGACGCGGAGGGTGGCCTCGAGCCGGCTGCCGAGGCCGGCGAACGTGGGGCTGCCGACCTCATCCAGCTCGTCGCGCAGCTCCTGCTCGCTGCGGCGGAGGCGCTCGGCCTCGGCCCGGAGCTCCGCGCCCTGCTGGTTCGAGCGGATGAGCTCGCGCCGCAGGTCGGCGACGGCCCGGTCGACCTCGTCGCGGTTGTAGCCGCGCATCGCGGGGCTGAACGGCGTGTCGTCGTGGGGCACGGGGAGACTCCTTCGCGGGCGGCTCGCGGACGCCGGGCGGGGCGCAGCAGGAGCCGATCCTACCGAGTCGGGGGCCGGCGACCGCGTCCGTCTCCCGGCGACGGCGGCGCCGGGGCGGGCGCTCCCAGGGTCGTCCGGTATCCTTCGATGTCGTCGTCCGCCGCCGGTCCGCCTGCAGCACGGCGGAGCGTCGCGAGAGCACCCGTGCTCGTCGGCCGCCGCGATCCGCATCCGATCGCGGCTCATGAGGCCGCCTCCCGCGACGACACGAGAGGAGACACCCGTGCGATTCGTCCTGGCGATCGCGACCTTCGTGGTCGCGGCCCTCATGATCGGGCTGGGGATCGCCCAGCACACGTTCCTGGCGGGACCCGACCGCATCACCACGGCCACGTCCTCCGCCGGCGGCGCCGCCTACACGATCGTCGACGGGAAGACGCTCAACGCGCACCCCGGCCTGCAGGACACGGTCGTCCGCGGCGACGGCGAGGTCTTCGTGGCCTACGGCCCCGCGACCGACGTGGAGGCGTGGGTCGGCAGCAGCCCCTACACGCGCGTGGCGATGGACGACCAGGGCGCCCTCACGAGCCAGGTCGTGCAGCCCGATGCGACCGCGACGACCCCCACGCCGTCGCCGAGCCCCACCGCGGGGGCCTCGGGCTCCGACGCGTCGAGCACCGCGGCCGCGGCGACGCCCACGGTCACGGATCCCCGCGGATCCGACCTGTGGCTCTCCGAGCAGACCGGGCAGGGCGAGGTGTCGCTCAGCACCCGGCTCCCGGACGACGTGAGCCTCATCGTCGCCACCGACGGCCAGGCCGCCGCCCCCGCGGACGTCGAGATCTCCTGGCCGTCCGAGGGCGAGTCGCCCTGGGTCGTCCCGCTCGTGGTCGGGGGCATCGCGCTGCTCGTGGTCGGCCTCGTCCTCTACCTCCTGGCGCTCCGTCACCTGCGTCGTAGCCGCGGACCGCGGCGCAACCTGCCGCCGCGCGGCGGGCCGCGCATCCCGCGCATCGGCCCGGCCGCCCGTCGCGCGGCCCTCACCGCCGGCACCGGGGCCGCGCCCGTCGCGCCCCGCGGCCGCGGGCGTCGGAGCCGCATCGCGCTGCCCGTCCTCGTCGTCACCGGGCTCGCGCTGAGCGGCTGCACCGCGCAGGGCGCGCCGGCCGACCTCGCCGCGGGCGTGGGATCCACCGCGACGCCCACCCCGACGTCGTCGCTCGACGCCGCCCGCGAGGCGGAGGACGCGGACCCGCCCGTCGTCACCGACGACCAGGCCGCGCGGATCCTGTCGCGCGTGTCCGAGGTCGCGTCCGCGGCGGACCAGTCCCTGGACGCCGCCACCCTGGCACCCCGGTTCGCCGGCCCGGCGCTGCAGGAGCGCACCTCGGACTACCAGGTCAGGAAGGCCAAGCCCGACATCGCCGCCCTCCCCGCGATCCCCGCGGGCGACCTCCAGCTGACGCTCCCGCAGGCGACGCTGACCTGGCCGCGCACCGTCGCGGCGGTCGTCAAGGACCCCGACGCGCAGGACGCGCCGACGCTCTCCCTCACGCTCGTGCAGGACAGCCCGCGCGACAACTACCGCGTCCGGTACGCCATGCCCATCTCCACCACGGCGGCGCTCCCGGACGTGGCGCCGGCCGCCATCGGCGCGGCGCGGCTCGCGCCGGACGTGAAGCTCCTCGCCGTGCAGCCGGATCAGCTCTCCGCGGCCTACGCGGACGTGCTCAACAGCGGCGACGCGAGCCAGTACGCCGACCTCTTCGACCCGACCGACGACGGCGTGCGGGCGCAGGACGCGAAGCGCAAGGCCGACTTCCCGACCTCGATCGGCGAGACGGGCACGGTCGAGTTCCAGGCCACCGCCGACCCCGCCACTCCCGTCGCCATGTCGACGGTCGAGTCGGGGGCGCTCGTGAGCGTCACCGTCCAGCTCGGGATCGTGGCGAAGCCGACCGCCGAGGGCGCGAAGGTCAACGCGAACCCGGAGGTCCAGGCGCTCACCGGGCTCACGGACTCGGCGAAGGGCTTCGACACCGTCCGCACGGCGCAGATGCTCATGTACGTGCCGCCCGTGAACTCGGGCGAGAAGATCCGCCTCTACGCCTCCAGCACCCACATCACCTCGGCCAAGGAGCTCCCATGACGAACGTGCCCCCCTCCGCCGCCAGCCTCCGCGGCGCCGTCGACCTCTCCTCGCTCGTGAACCGGGCTCAGGCGCCTGCCGCACCCGCGGGCGGGCCGGCTGCCGCCGGAGCGCCCGGAGCGCCCGGAGCCCCCGCGGACGCCGCGGGCGCTCCGCAGACGGTCGACGTCCCCGGCCTCGTGCTCGCGGCGGACGACGCGTCGTTCACCCGGTTCCTCGACATCTCCTCCGTGGTGCCCGTCATCGTCGAGCTGGTGTCGACGGGGCTCGCCTCGAGCCGCGATCTGTCGCCCGTGCTGGAGCGCGTGGTCACGGAGCAGGGCGGCCGCGTGCTGCTCGTGCGCATCGACGTCGACCAGAGCCCGCAGCTGGGGCAGGCCTTCCAGGCGCAGACCGTCCCGACGGTCGCGGCGCTCATCGGCGGGCGTCCCGTCGGCCTGTTCGCGGGCGTCATCCCCGAGGACCAGGTCCGCGATGTCCTCCAGCAGGTGCTGGAGCTGGCGCAGCAGAACGGCGTCACCGGCCAGGCCGTCGCCCCGGCGGGATCCCCGGAGCCCGCCGCCCCGGTCGAGGAGCCGCTGCCGCCGCACCACGCCGAGGCCTACGCCTTCATCGAGCAGGGCGACTACGCGTCCGCCGCCGCCGAGTACCGCACCGCCATCGCGCAGAACCCGCGTGACGCCCTCGCGGTCGCCGGCCTCGCCCAGGTGAGCCTCCTGCACCGCCTCGACGGGAGGGCGGCGGACGAGATCCGCGGCGCCGCCGCGTCCGCACCCGAGGACGTCGACGCGCAGCTGCTCGTCGCGGACCTCGACCTGTCCGGCGGGCACGTCGAGGACGCGTTCACGCGCCTCCTGGAGCTGTTCCCGTCCGCGGACGCCGAGGGGCGCGAGGCCATCCGGCAGCGCCTGCTCGATCACTTCGAGGTCGTCGGCCTCGAGGACCCGCGCGTCGGGGTCGCCCGACGCCGCCTCACGCGCCTGCTGTACTGACGCGCGTCCCGCCCGCATGACGACGGCGCCGCACCCTGAGGGATGCGGCGCCGTCGTCGTGCGGGCGGTCGGGTCAGACGGTCGGCACCCGCGGGGTGCCGTCGTCCGCGCCGGGGGCGTCGTCCGTCGCGGACAGCGCCTCGACGGGCGGCTGCGCATCGGGCGACTGCGGCAGGACGGGCGTCGCGGTCTCGCCGGCGTACGGCGTGCCGTCGGCGCGCGACTCGTCCGCGTCGGGGGCCGCGTGCGCGGGCGCCTCGACGGGGCGGAGGTCGGCCGGATCCTGCTCGAGGCGCAGCCAGAGGCCCGCGAGCGGCGGCAGCGTCAGCTCCGCCGACGCCGGGCGGCCGTGCCAGCCCTCGTCGCCGGCGTGCACGGCGCCGAGGTTGCCCACGCCTGATCCGCCGAACTGCTCGGCGTCGGTGTTGAGGATCTCCTCCCAGACGCCCGCCTGCGGCAGCCCCAGCCGGTAGCCCTGGATGGGCGCCCCGGAGAAGTTGTGCACGACGGCGACCTGGTGGCCCTCCCGGTCGCGGCGGAGGAACGCCAGCACGTTGCGCCCGGCGTCGCCCGCGTCGATCCACTCGAAGCCGGCCGGGTCGTTGTCGAGCGCCCACAGCGCGGGCGTGTCCACGTAGGTGCGGTTGAGCGACCCGACGAGGTCGAACAGGGCGCGGTGCACGGGCTGGTCGAGGATCCACCAGTCGAGCCCGCGCTCCTCGCTCCACTCGGACGGCTGCCCGAACTCCTGGCCCATGAACAGCAGCTGCTTGCCGGGGTGGGACCACATGAAGCTGAGGTATGCGCGGACGTTGGCGAGCTTCTGCCAATGGTCGCCGGGCATCTTGCCGACGAGCGAGCCCTTGCCGTGCACGACCTCGTCGTGGCTGATGGGGAGGAGGAAGTTCTCGGTGTACGCGTAGACCATCGAGAAGGTGATCTGGCCGTGGTGGTAGGAGCGGTACATCGGGTCCTCGGCCGCGTAGTCGAGCGTGTCGTGCATCCAGCCCATGTTCCACTTGAGCCCGAAGCCGAGCCCGCCGTCGCTCGTGGGGCGCGTGACGCCGGGGAAGCTCGTGGACTCCTCCGCGATCATCACGATGCCGGGGTGGGTGCGGTACGCGGTGGCGTTGACCTCCTGCAGGAAGCTGATCGCCTCGAGGTTCTCGCGGCCGCCGTGCACGTTGGGGAGCCACTGGCCCTCCTCGCGGGAGTAGTCGAGGTAGAGCATCGAGGCCACGGCGTCGACCCGGAGGCCGTCGATGTGGAACTCCTCGAACCAGTACAGCGCGTTGGCGACGAGGAAGTTGCGCACCTGCGAGTGGCCGAAGTCGAAGACGAGGGTGCCCCAGTCCTGCTGCTCGCCGCGGCGCGGATCCGTGTGCTCGTAGAGCGGCTGGCCGTCGAACTGCGCGAGCGCGAACGCGTCCTTCGGGAAGTGGGCGGGGACCCAGTCCACGATGACGCCGATGCCGGCCCGGTGCAGCGCGTCGATGAGGAACTTGAGGTCGTCGGGCGATCCGAAGCGCGAGGTGGGCGCGTAGTAGCCGGAGACCTGGTAGCCCCAAGAGCCGCCGAACGGGTGCTCCGCCAGCGGCAGGAACTCGACGTGCGTGTACGCGAGCTCCTGGAGGTAGGCGACCAGCTCGCCGGCGACCTCGCGGTAGCCGAGGCCGGGCCGCCAGGACCCGAGGTGCATCTCGTACACGCTCATGGGGGAGTCGTGCGGGTCGCGCGCGGCCCGCTCCTCGAGCCAGGCGGCGTCGTCCCACTGGTAGGCGCTCGTCTCGACGCGCGACGCGGTGGCGGGCGGGACCTCGGTCATGCGGGCCATGGGGTCGGCCTTCTCGATCCACTGCCGCGTCTGCGTGAGGATCTCGAACTTGTACGAGACGCCGGGCTCGACGCCCGGGACGAAGAGCTCCCAGACGCCGTTGCCGTCGAGGCGGCGCATCGCGTGCTGCACGCCGTCCCAGCCGTTGAAGCCGCCGATGACGCGCACGGCCCGGGCGTGCGGCGCCCAGACGGAGAAGGAGACGCCCCAGTACGTCTGCGCGACGCCCCAGTGCTCGCGGTGGTGGGCGCCGAGGACGTCCCAGAGGCGCTCGTGGCGGCCCTCGCCGAACAGGTGGAGGTCGAGGTCGCCCACGGTCGGGAGGAAGCGGTACGGGTCGTCGCTGGTCCAGGTGCCGCCGTCGGAGTAGCGCGCCTCGACCTGGTAGTCCTGCAGGCCGAGCACGTGCGCGCCCTGCCAGACGCCGTGGCCCACGTGCGCGAGCGCGACGCGGGCGCCCGTGGAGAGGACCACCGAGACGGCCTCCGCGAGCGGGCGCAGGGCGCGGACGACGACGAGGTCGTCGCCGACGCCGTCGATCGCCACGGGGTGCTGGCCGAGGACCGAGTGCGGTCCGGAGTGGACGCCATCGGCGACGGCGCGCAGGTCGTGGTCGGCGACCTCGGGGAGGCGGATGGGATCGGAAGGCGACGCGGGTGCCTCGTCGACGGGGTCCCCGTCGGCCGCGGGCACGACGACGTCGGCGCCCTGCTCGAGGTCGGCATCGGCGGCAGGCGGCACGATCACGTCGGCGCCGGGCAGCTCGTCCTGGGGGTCGTGCGCGGGGGTGGTGTCGGTCATGTCCGTCATCCCTTCGATGCGGTCGGGTGGACCCGGAACACGTGCACGGGGTGCGTGAACGCGTCGAGCCGGACGAAGTTGGAGGTCGACCACGTGTAGACGTCGCCCGTGAGGAGGTCCTCGACGTCGAACACGGCGTCCTCGGCGAGGCCGAAGCGGGTCGGGTCGAGGTGCACCTGGGTCTCGCGCGCGGAGTGCGGGTCGACGTTGGCGACCACGAGGATCGTGTCGGCCTCGCCCGTGCCGGTGTGCTCGGCCGCGAGGTGCTTGGAGTAGACGAGGATGGAGTCGTCGTCGCTCCAGTGCACGTCGAGGTTCCGCAGCTGGCGGAGCGCCGGGTGCTCGCGGCGGATCTCGTTGAGGCGCGTGATCTCCGGCGCGATGGATCCGCCGAGCTCCTCCTGGCGCGCCCAGTCGCGCGGCTTGTACTCGTACTTCTCGTTGTCGATGTTCTCCTCGGCGCCGGGGCGCGCGACGTTCTCGATCAGCTCGTAGCCCGAGTAGATGCCCCACGACGGCGACGCGGTGGCGGCGATGGCCGCGCGGATCCGGTACGCGGCCCGCCCGCCGAACTGCAGGTACGGGGTGAGGATGTCGTGCGTGTTCGCGAAGAAGTTCGGGCGCAGGTAGTCGCTCGTCTCGTGGCTGACCTCGGTGAGGTACTCCTCGAGCTCCTTCTTCGTGTTGCGCCAGGTGAAGTACGTGTACGACTGCTGGAAGCCGATCTTCGCCAGCGTGCGCATCATCGCGGGGCGCGTGAACGCCTCGCTGAGGAAGATCGCGTCGGGCTCGTCGCGCATCACCCGGTGGATGAGGCGCTCCCAGAACACGAGCGGCTTGGTGTGCGGGTTGTCGACGCGGAAGATCTTGACGCCGAGGCCGAGCCACACCCGCATGACGCGGAGCATCTCCCAGTACGCCCCTTCGGGGTCGTTGTCGAAGTTCAGGGGGTAGATGTCCTGGTACTTCTTCGGCGGGTTCTCCGCGTACGCGATCGAGCCGTCGGGCAGCGTCGTGAAGAGCTCCGGGTGCGTCGTGACCCACGGGTGGTCGGGCGACGCCTGGAGGGCGATGTCGATCGCGAGCTCCATGCCGTGGTCGGCGACCGCCTGCACGAACGCGCGGAAGTCGTCCTCGGTGCCGAGCTCGGGGTGGATGGAGTCGTGCCCGCCGTCCTCCGAGCCGATGCCGTAGGGCGACCCCGGGTCGTGCGGGCCCGCGGTGAGCGTGTTGTTCGGGCCCTTGCGGTTGGTGCGGCCGATGGGGTGCACCGGCGGGATGTAGACGACGTCGAAGCCCATGTCGCGGATCGCGGGGAGACGGCGGGCGGCGGTGGCGAACGTGCCGCTCGTCCAGGATCCGTCCTCGTGCTCCACCGCGCCCTCGGAGCGCGGGAAGAACTCGTACCAGGACCCGACGGCGGCGCGCTCGCGCTCCACGACGATCGTGCGCTCGGGGGAGAGCGTGACCAGGCTGCGGAGGGGGATGCGGTCGAACGCCGCGAGGACCTCGGGGGTCGTGGCGGCGGCGAGGCGGGCCTCGGCCGTGGCATCGGCGTCCGCGATGCCGGCGAGGGCGTCGCGGAGCACGGCGCGGTCGGCCGGATCGCGGTCGTCGTCCGCGGCCGCGCGCTCGAGCGCCTCCGCGCCGAGGGCCAGCATCACGTCGACGTCGAGGCCGGCGGGCACCTTGATCTCCGCGTCGTGCAGCCACGTGCCGAAGTCGTCGGACCACGCGCTGACCCGCCAGGTCCAGACGCCCTGCGTCTCGAGCTGGGCGGTCGTCATCCAGCGGTCGAGGCCGGGCTTCGTGGCGTCGAGCGACATGCGGTGCCCGGTGACGGCGCCGGTCGGGTCGGTGAGCAGCACGTCGGCGCCGATGAGGTCGTGGCCCTCGCGGAAGATCGTCGCGCCGAAGGGCACGACGTCGTGGACGAAGCTCGTGACGGGCCAGAGGTCGTCCTCGATCTGCGGGGTGAGCGAGAGGATCGGGATGCGGCCGATGACGGGGAGGTAGTCGTCGTCGTCGTCGGGGGCGGGCTCGTCCGCGGGGGCCGCGGCGGGGGTCCGGTCGGCCGGCGCCGGTTCGAGGGGCCAGGCGGAGCGCGCCGGCGCGGCATCGGGCGTCGGCTCGGCGACCGGAGCGGCGTGGCGCGGCGCGGACGGCACGGGAGCGGCGGGCTCGAGCGCGGGCTCGACGGGTGCGGCGGGCTCGGGCGCCGGCGCGACCTCGCGCGCGGGCTCGACGGGAGCTGCGTCCTCGGGCGCCGGGACGTGCGCGGGCTCCGGCGCCGCGGGGACCGGCGGGGTCAGGGGCGGCGCGGGGATCACGGGCGGCTGCGGCTCGGGGGTCGCGGCGGCCGCCTGAGCGGGGGCCTCCGGGATCAGCGGGGGTCGGGGCTCCGGGGGCCTCTGGGCGTCCTGGAGCTTCTGGGCCTTGGCGGCCTTGCGGGCTGCACGGCCGCGCACCGGGCGGGGGAGGGGATCGGGTCCGTCCTGGGGTGTGGTCACTGTTCGACCGTAGCTCGTGCGCCGTCCGGCTGTCGCTCGCCGCGGCGGTGGCGCACGCCGTGCGGATCCCCGACGCCCCCGCGTCACCGGCCGTGCGCCCCGCGTCCACGGCCCCTCCACGCCCGACCGGGACCCTGGTGCGCACCACCCCGCGCCCCTAGGCTCGGGGCCACCCGCGCGGGTCCACCCGCCGCCGTCCGGTCCGAGGGAGTCCCGTGAAGGCCATCCGCAGATTCACCGTCCGTGCCGTCCTCCCGGAGGAGCTGTCCGCGTTGGACGAGCTCGCCGGGAACCTCCGGTGGTCGTGGTACGAGCCGACCCGCCGCGTGTTCGCGCACGTCAGCCCCGAGCTCTGGGAGGGCACGGGCCACGACCCGGTGGCGCTCCTCGGCGCGGTCGACCAGGAGCGCCTCCGCGAGCTCGCGGCCGACGAGGGATTCGTCGCGTGGGCGGAGGAGCAGCGGCAGGACCTCCGCACGTACTGCCACGAGCCCCGCTGGTACCAGTCGCTCGGCGACGACGTGCCCGAGTCGATCGGCTACTTCTCGCCCGAGTTCGGGATCGCGGCTGCGCTGCCGCAGTACTCCGGCGGCCTCGGGATCCTCGCGGGCGACCACCTCAAGAGCGCCTCCGACCTCGGCGTCCCGCTCGTGGGCGTCGGCCTCTTCTACCGGTCCGGCTACTTCCGCCAGGGGATCTCCTCCGACGGCTGGCAGCAGGAGACCTACCCCGTGTTCGATCCGGACGGACTGCCGCTCCAGGTGCTCCGCGACGCCGACGGCGCGCCCGTCCACGTGTCCCTCGCGCTGCCCGCCGAACGCACGCTGCACGCGCGGATCTGGGTGGCCCGGGTCGGCCGCATCCCGCTGCTCCTCCTCGACACCGACGTGCCCGAGAACGACGACGAGCTGCGGCGCGTCACCGACCGGCTCTACGGCGGCGGCGGCGAGCACCGGCTGCACCAGGAGCTGCTGCTCGGCATCGGCGGCGTGCGCGCCATCGCGGCGCACTCCCGCGTCACCGGCGCGCCCGTGCCCCGGGTCTTCCACACCAACGAGGGCCACGCGGGCTTCCTCGGCGTCGAGCGGATCTCGACCCTCATGGCCGACGGACTCGACGTCGACGAGGCGCTGCAGGTGGTGCGCGCCGGCACGGTCTTCACGACGCACACGCCCGTGCCCGCGGGCATCGACCGGTTCGACGTGGACCTCGTGCGGCGGCACGTCACGGATCGGCTGCTGCCGGGCGTGCCGCCGGAGCGCGTGCTCGGGCTGGGCGCGGAGTCGCACGACGGCGGATCGCCCGACGTGTTCAACATGGCGCTCATGGGCCTCCGCCTCGCGCAGCGCGCCAACGGCGTCTCGCAGCTGCACGGCGAGGTGAGCCGGGGCATGTTCGCGGGGCTCTGGCCGGGGTTCGACACCGAGGAGGTGCCGATCACGAGCGTGACGAACGGCGTGCACGCGCCGACGTGGACGGACCCGATGCTCATGTCGCTCGCGCGCGAGCGCCTCGGCACGTGGGATACCACGGCGGCCGACTGGTCGTCATCTGCCGTGAGCGACGGCGACCTCTGGGACGTGCGCGGCCGGATGCGCCGCCAGCTCGTGGAGGACGCCCGCCGGCGGGTCGTCCGCGCCTGGCGCGAGCAGAACCCCGGCGCCGTCGAGCCCGCATGGCTCGAGGACGTGCTCGACCCCGAGGTCCTCACCATCGGCTTCGCCCGGCGCGTCCCCACCTACAAGCGGCTGACGCTCATGCTCCACGACCGGGAGCGCCTCCGCCGGATCCTCACCGACCCCGACCGGCCCGTGCAGATCGTGGTCGCGGGGAAGTCCCACCCCGCGGACGACGAGGGCAAGCGCCTCATCCAGGAGCTCGTGCGCTTCGCGGCCGAGCCGGGGATCCGCGGCCGGCTCGTGTTCCTGCCCGACTACGACATCGGGATGGCGCAGCTGCTCTACCCGGGCACCGACGTGTGGCTCAACAACCCGCTCCGGCCGCTGGAGGCGTGCGGCACCAGCGGCATGAAGGCGGCGCTCAACGGCGCGCTCAACCTGTCGATCCTCGACGGCTGGTGGAACGAGTACTTCGACGGCGGCAACGGCTGGGCGATCCCCTCGGCCGACCGCGCGCACGACGGCGCCGAGCGCGACGCGATGGAGGCGACCGCGCTCTACGACCTCATCGAGAACCGCATCGCGCCGCGCTTCTACGAGCGGGACGCGGACGGCGTGCCCGTCGGCTGGGTGCACGACATCCGCCACACGCTCCGCACGCTGTCACCCGAGCTCAGCGCCGACCGCATGGTGCGCCAGTACGTCGAGCGGCTGTACGTGCCCGCGGGCCACGCGCAGGCCGTCGTCGCGGCGGACGGCGCGGCGCGCGCCCGCGAGCTGGCGGCCTGGCGCGGACGCGTCGCCGCCGCGTGGCCGTCCGTGCAGGTCGCGCACGTCGAGTCGGAGGGCGTCGAGCACCAGGCGCAGGTCGGCGACGAGCTGCGGGTGCGCGCCTGGGTCGCGCTCGGCGGGCTCGGCGCGGAGGACGTCACGGTCGAGGTCGTGCACGGGCGCACGGGCGAGGGCGACGTGCTCGCGGACGTCGTGCGGCAGGCGCTCGAGCCGGTCGGCGGATCCGGCGGGCAGCAGGAGTACGCGGGCGCCGTGCGGCTCGCGAGCGCGGGACCGTTCGGCTACACCGTGCGCGTGGTGCCGCGGCACGAGCTGCTGGCCTCGAGCGCGGAGCCGGGGCTGGTCGCGGTCGCGAGCTGACGCGGCCGGGCGGCGTCCATCGGGGCGTCGCTCGGCCGCCGCGTCGGGCCCGTCGGCGGTCAGGCCGGCGTGGCGGAGAGCTTCGCGGCGAGCACCTCGGCGAAGCGCGCGTAGCCGCGGTCGTTCGGGTGGTTGTCCGGGCCCATCCAGCCGTAGGGGTCCGACGCGCCGTCGCCCACCATGCGGGGGATGTACGCGCCGATCTCGAACACGTCGGCGAGCGGATCCGCGGACGCCGCGTCGCGCAGCGCCCCGATGTAGTCGGCCCACGTCGTGCCGGGGATCGGCAGCGTCGTGCGCTCGTACGGCGGGGTGAAGAGGATGGGCGCCTCGCTCGTCGTGCGGATCAGCTCGATGAGCACGGCCGCGTCCGACCGCACCTGCTCGGGAGTGCGGACGACCACGTCGTTGATGAGGTGCTCGGGCATCCAGAGGTCGAGCTCGAAGCGGGGGGCGGAGCGTATCCACGTGCTCACGCCGTCGGGTCGCGCCTTCTCCGAGAGCTGCCAGAGCTGCGAGCCGGAGTTGCCGCCCTCGATGACGTGGATCCCGCGGGTCTCGTCGCCGTCGAAGAGCCACGCGCCCTCGAGCTCGGGCTTCCCGCCGGCCCACGCGACCGTGATCGCGTGCTCCGCGGACTCGAGCGGCGGGCTCGTCCAGGTGAGGGATCCGCCGACGTCCGCCTGCACGGTCTCGGGCGCGCCGTCGTCGACCTGCACGGTGATCGCGGCGTCGAGCCCGGGCGCCCACCAGCACACCCGCGCCGAGGTCATGCGGGCCCGGTACGTGCCGGGACCCGCGGCCTCCGTGAGCGCGACGACGCGCCGCCCCCAGCCGTGCCGCCCGCCCGCTGCGGGCGTCCCGGCGAACGCGAAGCCCTGGTCGGCGGGCACGGTGATCTGGTGCCGGGAGGCGATGTAGTCGAGCCCGCCGCGTGCGCCGGACGGGTAGGCGCCGCGCAGCCGGTCGCGGAGCTGGGCGGGGTAGGCGTGCTGGAGCGTGGTGGCGCCCTGGCCCTCGGTGATGCTGTCGCCGAGCACGCCGATCGTGAGGCGCCGTTCGCGCACGGCGTCCCGCAGGGCGTAGAAGCCGGCGAGCGCGTCGTCGGGCGCGTAGGTCATGGCGTCGATCGGCGGGCCGCCGGACGCGGTGACGGCGGGCGCGGGGGGATCCCCGGCATCCGCCGACGGGGTCGCGGTCGCGTCCCCGGTCGGCGGGGCCGGGCGCGGGGTCGTGGTGCAGCCGGCGACGGCGGCGACCGCCGACAGCGCGGCCAGGCCGCCGCCCGCGACGAGCGCACGGCGGGTGAGCGTCCGTCGGGCATCGGTCGGACGGCCGAGGGGAGGCAGGCCGGGGGAGCGGCCGCCGGGCGGGGCGGGGGACTCGTCGGTCATGGGCGGCGTCCTCGTCGTTCGGGGCGCGACGGTGCGCGGCGGATCGTGCGGGTCACTCCAGGAGAGCACACGAGCGGCGCGCGACGCGAGCCCGGCTCGGCCCCCGTCCGGGACGCATCGGGGTGCGCCCCGCGCCAGCACGGGGGAGGAGCGCTCAGCAGGCCAGGTAGATCCGCAGCGCCGGCCCGTCGACCTCGACCCGGTCCCCCGGCGCGTCGTCGGTCGCCACGACCTCGGGCCGCTCCCACTCGCTCGACCAGAGCAGGCACCAGCACGCGACGCCGTCCTGCTCCGGCAGCGTCACGGCGGCCCGGGACTCCTGCCCGTGGACGACGACGAGCACGCGGTTCGGGTCCTCGGTCTCGGGCGTCGACGTGGTGATCCACTGCAGCGTGCGCGTGCCCGTGGACTCCCAGGCCGCCTCCGTCATGGGCGCGCCGTCGGCGTCGCGCCACGCGAGGACGGATGCGCTCGGCACGCGCGCGTCGGGCTCCGCGTAGCGCGAGGGCCGGAGCGCCGGGTTCTCCCGCCGGATCCGGAGGAGGTGGCGCGTCGTCGCCTCCAGGTCCATCCGCCACGCGTCCTCGTCCCAGCGCATCCACGTGGCCGCGTTGTCGAGGCAGTAGCCGTTGTTGTTGCCGCGCTGGGTGCGGCCGCGCTCGTCGCCCATCGTGATCATGGGGATGCCCGCGGAGACGAGCAGCGTGCCGAGGAGGTTGCGGGACGTGCGGCGGCGGGCCGCGAGGATCGCCGCGTCGCGCGTCGGCCCCTCCACGCCGTGGTTCCACGAGCGGTTGGCGTCCGTGCCGTCGCGGTTCGACTCGCCGTTGCCGCTGTTGTGCTTGCGGTCGTAGGACGTGAGGTCCGCGAGCGTGAAGCCGTCGTGCGCCGTGACGAAGGAGACGGACGCGAGCGGGCCGCGGTCGGCGGCGAAGGTGCCCGAGGAGCCGGCGAGGCAGGACGCGAGCGCGCCCACGCCGCTCGGGGCGTGGCCGGTGCGCCTCGCCTGGGCGACGTCGGTCAGCCAGAAGTCGCGCACGACGTCCCGGTAGCCGTCGTTCCACTCGCTCCAGCCGGATCCGAACCCGCCCGTGCGCCACCCGCCCATGCCCACGTCCCACGGCTCGGCGATCATGAGCAGCCCCTCGAGCGCCTCGTCCTCGACGATGGCGCGCAGCAGCGGATGCCCCGGGTCGAAGTCCACGCGCTCGTCGCGGCCGAGCGTGACGGCGAGGTCGAAGCGGAAGCCGTCCACGCCCATCACGTCGGACCAGTGCTCGAGCGAGTCGAGCACGAGGCGCTGCGCGTCGGGCCGGGACAGGTCGACCGTGTTGCCGCAGCCCGTGACGTCGATGGGGGTGCCGTCCGGCGTGTGCCGGTAGTAGCGGGACCCGTCGATCCCGCGGAGGCTCGTGATCGGCCCGTCGGCGCCCTCCTCGGCCGTGTGGTTGTAGACGACGTCGAGCACGACCTGGATCCCCGCGGCGTGGAGCGCGTCGACCATGCCGCGGAACTCGGCGGCGACCGCGTCGGCCCCCGCGTCGCGCGCCGCGCGCGTGGCGTAGGGCGCGTGCGGCGCCAGGTACGCGAGCGTGTTGTAGCCCCAGTGGTTGATCCGGCCCTGCGCGCGCAGCCGCTCCTCGCTCGTGGACGCGTGCACCGGCAGGAGCTCGACGGTCGTGATCCCGAGGTCGACCAGGCGCGCCACCGTGGCCGGGTGCCCGAGACCCGCGTAGGTGCCGCGGAGCTCCTCCGGGAGCCGCTCGTCGGTCTTCGTGAAGCCGCGCACGTGGAGCTCGTAGACGACCTGCCGGTCGCGCGGCACGACGGGACGGGCGGCGCGGCGGGCGGCGCGCTCCCCGGCGGGCACCTCGCGCGTGGCGACCGAGCGCCATGCGGCGGGGCCGACCTGCACCAGGCCGCGCGCGTAGGGGTCCAGCAGGTGCCGCGTCGGGTCGAAGGAATCGCCGGGCGCGGGGTCGCCGTCGACGCGCACCGAGTACGCGGTGCCGGGGACGAGCAGGGCGCTGGAGCCCGTCCAGACGCCCGCGTCGCCGCGATCGAGGGGGACGACCTGCGCCACGCGGCGGGGATCGTCGACGGCCGAGACGGTGAGCTCCACGGCGGACGCGCCGTGGCTCACGACGCGCAGCGTGCCCCCCTGGTCGTGGAGCGTCAGCCCCAGGGGCACGGGCGGTCCGGGGCGCGGCATGCGACCTAGGGTAGGGGCATGACGGTCTACCTCGACCACGCGGCGACGACCCCGATGCGGCCCGAGGCGATCGCGGCGCTCGCCGGGGCGCTCACGCTCGTGGGGAACCCGTCCTCCATCCACTCGCACGGCCAGGAGGCCCGGCGCGTGCTCGAGGAGGCCCGCGAGGCCATCGCGCGGGCCCTCGACGCGGATCCCGTCGAGGTGATCCTCACCTCCGGCGGCACCGAGTCGGTGAACCTCGGCATCAAGGGGCTGCACGGCGCGCGGGTGGCCTCCGACGCGCGTCGCACGCGGATCCTCGTGCCCGACGGCGAGCACCACGCCACGGTCGACACGGTCGAGTGGCTCGAGCGCCGCGGCGCGGTCGTCGAGCGGCTCCCGATCGACGCGGTCGGGCGCATCCGGGTCGACGCGGTCGCCGCCGCGCTCGCCGCCGACCCCGCATCCGCCTCCCTCCTCACGTTCCTCGCCGCGAGCAACGAGGTCGGCACGATCCAGCCCGTCGAGGAGCTCGCCGCCCTCGCCCGGGCGCACGGCGTGCCCGTGCACGTCGACGCGGTCGCCGCGCTCGGCCACATGCCCGTCCCGTTCCGGCGCTGGCGCGAGGCGGGCGTCCACGCGGTCAGCGTGTCGGCGCACAAGGTCGGCGGGCCCGTCGGCAGCGGCGCGCTCGTGCTCGCGCGGCAGGCCGCCGTGGATCCGCAGATCCACGGCGGCGGCCAGCAGCGGCAGGTGCGCTCGGGCACGCAGGACGCCGCGTCCGCCGTGGCGTTCGCGACGGCCGTCACCCTCGCGGTCGCCGAGCTCGACGCCGAGCGGCTCCGGCTGGCGGCGCTCCGCGACCGGCTCGTCGAGACCGTGCTCCGCGACGTCCCCGGCGCCGTCCTCCGCGGCGACCCGGATCCCGGGGGCCGCCTCCCCGGCAACGCGCACCTGACCTTCGCGGGGTGCCAGGGCGACTCGCTGCTGCTCCTGCTCGACATGGCCGGCGTCTCGGTGAGCACCGGATCCGCGTGCCAGGCCGGCGTGGCCGAGGTCTCCCACGTGCTCATCGGCATGGGCATCCCCGAGGACGCGGCCCGCGGCGCGCTCCGCGTCACGCTCGGCCGCACGACGACGGACGCCGACGTCGACGCGCTCCTGGCGGCGCTGCCCGACGCCGTCGCGCGCGCCTCCCGGGCGGGCCTCGCGGGCCGCGCGGCGCGTAGGCTCACGGGGTGAAGATCCTCGCAGCGATGAGTGGCGGAGTCGACTCCGCCGTGGCCGCCGCCCGCGCCGTGGAGGCCGGGCACGACGTGACGGGCGTGCACCTCGCGCTCAGCCGCATGCCGGGGACGCTCCGCACCGGATCCCGCGGCTGCTGCACCATCGAGGACTCGATGGACGCGCGCCGCACGGCCGACCTCCTCGGCATCCCGTTCTACGTGTGGGACTTCTCCGAGCGCTTCGCCGCCGACGTGGTCGACGACTTCGTGGCCGAGTACCAGGCCGGCCGCACGCCGAACCCCTGCATGCGCTGCAACGAGCGGATCAAGTTCGCGGCGCTCCTCGAGAAGGCGCTCGACCTCGGCTTCGATGCCGTCTGCACGGGCCACTACGCCGACGTGCTCCCCGGGCCGGACGGCGAGCCCGAGCTGCACCGCGCCGCCGCGTGGGCCAAGGACCAGTCGTACGTGCTCGGCGTGCTCACCGCCGAGCAGATCGCGCACTCGTACTTCCCGCTCGGCTCGACGCCCTCCAAGGCGGAGGTGCGCGCCGAGGCGCAGGCGCGGGGGATCCAGGTGGCGCAGAAGCCCGACAGCCACGACATCTGCTTCATCCCCGACGGCGACACGCGCGGCTGGCTCGCCGACCGCGTGGGAGCCGCGCCCGGCGACATCCTCGATGGCGAGGGCATCGCGATCGGCACGCACCAGGGAGCCGCGGCCTTCACGGTCGGGCAGCGCAAGGGCCTGGCGATCGGGACCCCGGCGCCCGACGGCCGGCCGCGCTTCGTGCTGGAGATCCGGCCCAAGGACAACACGGTGGTCGTCGGCCCGCAGGAGGCGCTCGCCATCCGCGAGATCGCCGGGTCCTCCTTCACGTGGGCCGGCACCCCGCCCACGCGGCCGGACCAGCCGTTCGACTGCGACGTGCAGATCCGCGCCCACGCCGACCCCGTGCCCGCGCGGGCGGCGGTGTCGGAGGTCGATGGCAGCATGCAGCTCGTGATCACCCCCCGAGACCCCCTGCACGGCGTCGCCCCCGGTCAGACCGCCGTCGTCTACGCGGGCACGCGCGTGCTCGGCCAGGTCACCATCGACCGCACGGTGAGCGCCGTGGCCGGGTCCCGCCCGCCGATGCGCGACGCCGCCTTGGCCGCCCCCGCCCCCGCCCCCGCCCTCGTCGGCGCGGCCACGGGGGAGTGAGCGCACCGTGAGCGACACGACGACCGGATCCGACGCTGCCGCCGACGTCCCCGCGACGACCCCCGCCGACCTCGAGGCGGCCTCCGCACGCGTGGACGCGCTCCGCGCCGAGATCGAGCGCCACCGCGACGAGTACTACGCGTCGAACGCGAGCACCCTCAGCGACGCCGAGTACGACTCGCTCGTGCACGAGCTCGCGGCGCTCGAGGAGGCGCATCCGACGCTCCGCAGCCAGGACAGCCCCACGCAGACCGTCGGCGGCCGCGCGGAGACCACGCTGTTCGCGCCCGTCACGCACGCCGAGCGCATGCTCAGCCTCGACAACGTGTTCAGCGAGGAGGAGCTCGCCGAGTGGGCGGCCAAGGTCGAGCGCGACGCCGGCAGCGGCCGCGTCCGCTACCTCTCGGAGCTCAAGATCGACGGGCTCGCCATCAACCTCCGCTACGAGCACGGCGTGCTCGTCACGGCGGCCACGCGCGGCGACGGCGTCGTCGGCGAGGACGTCACGCAGAACGTGCTCACCATGGGCACGGTCCCGGAGCGCCTCGCGGGCACCGGGCACCCGCCGCTCGTGGAGGTGCGCGGCGAGATCTTCTTCCCCGTCGCCGAGTTCGACGAGCTCAACGCCCGGCAGCTGGAGGTGGGGGAGCGCGTCTTCGCCAATCCCCGCAACGCCGCCGCCGGGTCGCTGCGCCAGAAGGAGGAGGGCAAGAGCCCCGCGCGCCTCGAGCTCATGCACGCGCGCATCCGCCGTCTCCGGATGCTCGTGCACGGCATCGGCGCGTGGCCCGTCCGCGAGCTGGAGCGCGACGCGCACGTGTCCGCGCAGTCCGAGGTCTACGGGCTGCTGCAGGGGTGGGGCCTCCCCATCTCCACGCATTTCCGCGTGTTCGACGACGTCGCCGAGGTGGCCGGGTTCGTGCGGCGCCAAGGCGCCCACCGCGCCGAGGTCGAGCACCAGATCGACGGCATCGTCGTCAAGGTCGACGACCTGGGGCTCCACGAGGAGCTCGGGGCCACCAGCCGCGCGCCGCGCTGGGCGACCGCGTACAAGTACCCGCCCGAGGAGGTCAACACGACGCTGCTCGACATCGTCGTCAGCGTCGGCCGCACCGGCCGGGCCACCCCGTTCGCCGTCATGGAGAAGGTCGAGGTCGCCGGATCCGAGGTGCGCCAGGCCACGTTGCACAACCAGCAGGTCGTGAAGGCCAAGGGCGTGCTCATCGGAGACACGGTCGTGCTGCGCAAGGCCGGCGACGTCATCCCCGAGGTGCTCGGCCCCGTCGTCGAGCTCCGCGACGGCACCGAGCGCGAGTTCGTCATGCCCACGCTGTGCCCCGAGTGCCGGACGCCGCTCAAGCCGGCGAAGGAGGGCGACATCGACCTCCGCTGCCCGAACGCGCGCAGCTGCCCGGCGCAGGTCCGCGGGCGGGTCGAGCATGTGGCGTCGCGCGGCGCGCTCGACATCGAGGGCCTCGGCGAGGTCGCGGCGGCCGCCCTCACGCAGCCGCTCGAGCCGGAGGATCCGCCGCTCGAGACCGAGGCGGGCCTGTTCGAGCTCACGATGGCCGACCTCGTGCCCATCACGGTCGTCGTGCGCGACGCGGAGACGGGCATGGTCAAGCTCGACGAGAAGACCGGCGAGCCCAAGCGCGTCACGCCGTTCCGCCGCCGCCGGCAGAAGCGCGACGGCGCCTTCGACCCGGCCGCGCCCGTCGGCGACGAGGACTCCGTGCCGTCGAAGTCCGCCGAGGTGCTGCTCGAGAACCTCGAGAAGGCGAAGACCCAGGACCTCTGGCGCATCCTCGTGGCCCTCAGCATCCGGCACGTCGGCCCGGTCGCCGCGCGCGCCCTGGCCGGCTGGTTCGGCTCCCTCGACGCCATCCGCTCCGCCAGCCGCGAGGAGCTGGCCGCGGTCGACGGCGTTGGCGGGATCATCGCCGACGCGCTGCTCGACTGGTTCGAGGTCGACTGGCACCGCGAGATCGTCGACCGCTGGGAGCGTGCGGGAGTCGTCACGGCCGTCCCCGGCCACCCGGGTCCCGGCGCCGCCGCGGCCGCGGGCGGCGTGCTCGCGGGCCTCACGGTCGTGGCCACCGGCTCGCTCGACGGCTACACGCGCGAGGGCGCGCTCGAGGCGATCCTGGCGGCCGGCGGGAAGGCCGGATCCAGCGTCAGCAAGAAGACGCACTACGTCGCGGCCGGTCCCGGCGCCGGCTCGAAGCTCGGCAAGGCGGAGGCGCTCGGCGTGCGGATCATCGACGCGGCCGAGTTCCGCCTGCTCGTGGAGCAGGGGCCCGACGCGATCGCGCTGCCCGACGCGGATCCGGATCCGGACTCGGACCCGGAGGGCGCGTCCGCGGACGCGGCCGCCGCGCCGACGCCCGCGCGGGCACGGAAGCGGAAGGCCCCCGCCGAGGGGGAGTCCGCGTCACCGGCCGGGGACGCGGCCGACACCGAGTCGGGCGGGGCCGCAGAGAAAGCCTGATCAGGCCTCCCGCCCGACACCCGGCGCCGATAGCATGGACCGACGCGTCGGCGCGGGGCGCGCCATCCGCAGGCGCCGGACCTCCCCCGCCGTATTCTGGGGGACCTCGTACCGTGACGACTCGCTTCCGCGCGCTGCTCGCCGCCTCGGCCATCGCGTGCGCGTCGGTCGTGGCGCTCGTCGCGCCCGCGACCGCGGCCGGCGCGGTGACGCGCCCTCCCGCGGTCCTCGCCGGACCGGATGCCGCGGATCCCACCGCGGGAGCGCGCCTGCCGAGCCCCGCGCGCGTGGTCGAGCAGCTCCGCGACCAGGACGTCTCCGACCGGACGCTGCGCGACACGTCCCCCGTCGCGCTCCTGGGCGCGCTGCCGGCGCTCGACGTGCCGGAGCTGCGGCTGCTCGCGCACGCCATCCCGGACACGATCCGGGAGCTCGTCCGTCGGCCGCCCTCCGTGTCGGGCGTGGTCGCATGGTGGTCGGGCCTCGCACCGGCGCAGCGGCGGGACCTCGCCGAGGGGATGCCCGAGCTCGTGGGCAACCTGGAGGGGATCCCCGTGGTCGAGCGCGACGCCGCCAACCGCCGCCTCCTCGACCAGCGCGAGCGCGAGCTGCACGCGCGGGCGACGACGACGCCGGGACGCGGCGCGCAGCAGGCGCTCGGGCGCGACCTGGCCATGCTCGCCGAGGTGCGTCGCGCGCTGGAGCCCGCGGCGGGCGGCCCCGTGCGGTCGCTGCTGACGCTCGACACGACCTGGCCGGGACGCGCGGGCGTGGTGGTGGGCGACCTCGACACGGCGGCGTACGTGTCCATCGTCGTGCCCGGGATGTTCTACTCCGTGTCCGACCGCCTGGTCGACTGGACGGACGTCGCGGCGCGCCTCCAGCAGCAGCAGACGACGTTGCGCGGGGCGGGCGCCGGCACCGGCGCGGCCTCCGGCACCGGCGCGGGTGGCGTCGCCACCATCGCCTGGATCGGCTACCGCACGCCCGACCTCCTGGGGATCGGCTCCCTCGACCTCGCGCACGAGGGCGCGCAGTACCTCGAGGACGCGATCCAGGGGATCCAGGGCCTGCGCCGGGCCGACCCGCCCTACCTCACCGTCGTCGCGCACTCCTACGGGTCGACGGCGGCGCTGCTCGCGCTCTCGAGCGGCCGGGCCTCCGTCGACGCCCTGGCCGTGGTGGGATCCCCGGGCGGCGCCGTGCGCGACGCGGGCGAGCTGGACGTGCCCGCCGGCCGCGTGTACGTGGGCGAGGCGCCGTGGGATCCGGTGGTCGGGTCGTCGTACTTCGGCTCCGACCCGGGCAGCGCGTCGTTCGGCGCCGAGCACTTCGGGGTCGGCGGCACGGGCGCGGCCTCCGGCGTCTCGGCCGACGGATCCCTCGCCGGCGTCGTCGGCCACAACAGCTACTTCGACCGCGGCACGGAGTCCTTCCGGAACCTCGCGCTCATCGGCATCGATCGCCCGACGGCGCAGGACGTCGTCTCCGACGCGAGCGGCCGGTAGCCGACGCGACCGCGGGTGGCCGACCCGCGAGGCAGGCGGCCGCCGCGCTCAGCCCCGGCTGCGCTCGGCGTACTCGAGCCGCACGTCGTCCGGTCCGGTGGCGACGAGGTGGCCGTCGTCCACCTGGAGCGACGACACGCGCGCCAGGTCCTGGAAGTAGCGCGCCTCGAGGCCGTCGTCCTCGCAGGCGAGCGCGCCGGGGGCGAGCCCGCCGAGCATGCCGTCGCCGCGTTCGCCGATGGGGCCGGAGTAGTCGTTGCAGGGGCCGCGACCGCTGACCTCCCCGCCGCCGACGCGCATCGTGATGAGCGTCGTGCCGACGTCGAGGTCGCCCGCGGAGTCGGATGCCCGGACGAGGTGCCAGTTGCCACGCACGTCGCTGACGGGGGCGCATGCGGCCAGGGCGACGATGGCGAGCGCCCCGACGGCGGCGACCGCGGCGCCGCGGGGCACCCCGGATCGGCGGCGGGCGGGGATCCGGGCTGCGGTGGGCATGGGGGTCACGCTAATAGAATCTCCCGGTACCCCCGCACACAGTCCTTTGGAGACGCATGCCCGACACCCGGCCCGAGCCCGCCGACGCGACCAGCGGGGAGGAGACCCCCCAGGCGCCGACCCCCACGGAGCAGATCAGCCGGGAGCAGGTGGAGCACCTCGCCGGCCTCGCGCGCATCCGCCTGAGCGCGGAGGAGATCGACACGCTCACGACCGAGCTCGGCCTCATCGTCGAGTCGGTCGCGAAGGTCACCGCGGTGGCGGGACCGGACGTGCCCGCCACGAGCCACCCGATCCCGCTCGTGAACGTCTCCCGGCCCGACGTGCCGGGGGAGACGCTGACCACCGCCCAGGCGCTCGCCGGCGCACCCGAGCACGACGGATCCCGCTTCAAGGTGTCGGCGATCCTCGGCGAAGAGCAGTAGGAGCACCATGACCGACGACCTCACGCGCCTCAGCGCCGCCGACCTCGCCGACCGCCTCGCCTCCCGCGAGGTCTCGAGCGTCGACGCCGTGCGCGCGCACCTCGACCGCATCGACCACGTCGACGGCGACGTCCACGCGTTCCTCCACGTCTCCGGGGAGCGCGCGCTCGGGCGCGCCGCCGAGATCGACGCGCAGCGCGCCGACGGCGCCCCGCTCGGGCCGCTCGCGGGCGTGCCCATCGCCATCAAGGACGTGCTCTGCACCATCGACATGCCGTCCACCGCGGGCTCGCGCATGCTCGAGGGCTGGACCCCGCCGTACGACGCGACCGTCGTGCAGCGGCTCCGCGCCGCGGGCCTCGTGCCGCTCGGCAAGACCAACATGGACGAGTTCGCGATGGGCTCGTCCACCGAGCACTCCGCGTTCGGCGCCACGCACAACCCGTGGGACCTCGACCGCATCCCCGGCGGCTCGGGCGGCGGATCCGCGGCCGCCGTCGCCGCGTTCGAGGCGCCCGTCGCGCTCGGCTCCGACACGGGCGGATCCATCCGCCAGCCCGCCGCCGTCACCGGATCCGTCGGCGTCAAGCCCACCTACGGCGGCGTCAGCCGCTACGGCGCCATCGCGCTCGCCTCCAGCCTCGACCAGGTCGGCCCCGTCTCCCGCACGGTGCTCGACTCGGCCCTCGTGCACGACGTCATCGGCGGGCACGACCCGCGCGACTCCACGTCGCTGACCGACGCGTGGCCGTCGTTCGCCGACGCCGCCCGCGCCGGGCAGCGCGAGGGATCCGTGAAGGGCCTCCGCATCGGCGTCGTGACGCAGCTCGACGGCGAGGGCTTCCAGGCCGGCGTCACGCAGCGCTTCCGCGAGGCGCTCGACCTGCTCGAGCGGGCCGGCGCCGAGATCGTCGAGGTGTCCGCGCCGAACTTCGAGCACGCCATCGCCGCGTACTACCTGATCCTCCCCGCGGAGGCGTCGAGCAACCTGGCGAAGTTCGACTCGGTGCGCTTCGGCCTCCGCGTGAACCCGCCCGGCGGCGGAACGGTGGAGGACGTCATGGCGGCGACCCGCGAGGCCGGCTTCGGCCCCGAGGTCAAGCGCCGCATCATCCTCGGCACCTACGCGCTGAGCGCCGGCTACTACGACGCGTACTACGGCAGCGCGCAGAAGGTCCGCACGCTCATCCAGCGCGACTTCGACGCCGCGTTCCAGCAGGTCGACGTGCTGGTCACGCCGAGCGCGCCCACCACGGCGTTCAAGCTGGGCGAGAAGCTCGACGACCCGCTGGCGATGTACCTCAACGACCTCACCACGATCCCCGCGAACCTCGCGGGCGTCCCCGGCATCGGCCTCCCCATCGGGCTCGCGCCCGAGGACGGCCTGCCCGTCGGGATCCAGTTCATGGCGCCCGCCCGCGAGGACGCGCGCCTCTACACGGTCGGCGCCGCGCTCGAGGGGATCCTCGAGCGGCAGTGGGGCGGGCCGCTGCTGGCCCAGGCACCCGAGCTCGCGCGCGCCGCGCGCCGCACCACGGACGGAGACACGCACTGATGGCCAAGGCCGACCTGATGGACTACGACGAGGCCATCGAGATGTTCGAGCCCGTGCTCGGGTTCGAGGTGCACGTCGAGCTGAACACGCGCACGAAGATGTTCTCCGACGCGCCGAACTTCTTCGGCGGCGAGCCCAACACCAACATCACGCCGGTGGACCTGGGTCTCCCGGGCTCGCTGCCCGTGGTGAACGAGCAGGCGGTGAAGCACTCGATCAGCCTGGGCCTCGCCCTCGGCTGCGAGATCGCGCCCAGCTCGCGCTTCGCCCGGAAGAACTACTTCTACCCGGACCTCGCGAAGAACTACCAGATCAGCCAGTTCGACGAGCCCATCGCGTTCCGCGGCTCCGTCGAGGTGGAGATGCCCGACGGCCGCATCGTCACGGTGCCGATCGAGCGCGCGCACATGGAGGAGGACGCCGGGAAGCTCACGCACGTGGGCGGCGCGACGGGCCGGATCCAGGGCGCCGACCACTCGCTGGTCGACTACAACCGCGCCGGCGTGCCGCTCGTGGAGATCGTCACCGACATCATCTACGGCGCGGAAGCCGAGGCGCCCGAGCTCGCGAAGGCGTACGTGTCGACCATCCGCGACATCGTCGTGGCGCTCGGCATCTCCGACGCGAAGATGGAGCGCGGCAACCTCCGCTGCGACGCGAACATCTCGCTGAGCCCGCGCGGATCCGGGAAGCTCGGCACCCGCACGGAGACGAAGAACGTCAACTCGCTCCGCTCGGTCGAGCGCGCCATCCGCTACGAGATCCAGCGCCAGGCGGCCATCCTCGCCGCCGGCGGCACGATCACGCAGGAGACGCGGCACTGGCACGAGGACACCGGCCGCACGTCGGCGGGACGTCCGAAGAGCGACGCCGACGACTACCGCTACTTCCCGGAGCCCGACCTGCTGCCCGTGCAGCCGAGCGCCGAGCTGATCGAGGAGCTGCGGGCAGCGCTCCCCGAGGCGCCCGCGATCCGCCGCCGCCGGCTCAAGGCCGAGTGGGGCTTCACCGACCTCGAGTTCCAGGACGTCGTGAACTCCGGGCTCCTCACCGAGCTCGTCGGCACGGTCGAGGCGGGCGCCGCGCCCCAGGCGGCGCGCAAGTGGTGGACGGGCGAGATCGCCCGCATCGCCAACGCGCGCGGCGTGGACGCGGCGACGCTCATCACGCCCGAGCAGGTCGCGTCGGTGATCCAGCTGGTCGAGGCCGGGACGCTGACGAACCGGCTCGCCCGCGACGTCCTCGAGGGCGTCATCGACGGGGAGGGCACGGCGCAGGAGGTCGTGGACGCCCGCGGCCTCGCGGTCGTGTCCGACGACGGCCCGCTCATCGCCGCCATCGACGAGGCGCTCCGGGCGCAGCCCGACGTGCTCGCGAAGATCCGCGACGGCAAGGTGCAGGCCGCCGGCGCCGTCATCGGCGCCGTGATGAAGGCCATGCGCGGCCAGGCGGACGCGGCCCGCGTCCGCGAGCTCGTGCTGGAGCGCGCGCAGGCCTCGTGACCGCGACCCTCGTCGCCCGCGGCCTCGCCGGAGGCCATGGGCACCGCACCCTGTTCTCCGGGCTCGACCTCACGGTCGCGCCCGGGGACGTGGTCGGCCTCGTCGGCGCGAACGGCGCGGGCAAGAGCACGCTGCTGCGGCTCCTCGCCGGAGTCGACGCGCCGCAGGACGGCCGCGTGCTGCTCTCGCCCGCCGACGCGTTCATCGGCTGGCTGCCGCAGGAGCACGAGAGGATCCCGGGGGAGACGGTCGCGGGCTACGTCGCCCGCCGCACGGGGTGCGCCGAGGCGTCGGCCGAGCTGGACCGCACGGCCGTCGCCCTCGGCGAGGGCCTGCCCGGCGCCGACGACGCGTACGGCACCGCGCTGGACCGCTGGATGGCGAGCGGCGCGGCCGACCTCGACGAGCGCCTGCCCGTCACGCTGGCGGAGCTCGGCCTCGACCTGGATCCCGCGCTCCCCACCGCGGGCCTCTCCGGCGGGCAGGCGGCGCGCGTCGCCCTCGCCGCCCTCCTCCTCAGCCGCTTCGACGTGGTGCTGCTCGACGAGCCCACCAACGACCTCGACCTCGACGGCCTCGCGCGCCTGGAGTCCTTCGTGCGCGGCCTCCGCGGCGGCGTCGTCCTCGTCTCCCACGACCGCGAGTTCCTGGCGCGCTGCGTCACGACCGTGGTCGAGCTCGACCTCGCGCAGGACAGCGTCCGCGTCTACGAGGGCGGTTACGACGCGTTCCTCGAGGAGCGCCAGGTTGCCCGCCGCCACGCGCGCGAGGCGTACGAGCAGTTCGCCGACACCAAGGCCGACCTCGTGTCCCGCGCCCGCACGCAGCGCGAGTGGTCGTCGCAGGGCGTCCGGAACGCCATGCGCAAGTCGCCCGACAACGACAAGATCCGCCGGAAGGCCGCGGCCGAGTCCAGCGAGAAGCAGGGCCAGAAGGTCCGCCAGATGGAGAGCCGCATCGCGCGGCTCGAGGAGGTCGAGGAGCCGCGCAAGGAGTGGGAGCTCGCCTTCACCATCGGGCAGGCGCCCCGGTCGAGCGCGGTGGTCGCGACGCTGCGCGAGGCGACCGTGACGCGCGGCGGGTTCACGCTCGGTCCCGTGTCGCTGCAGGTCGACGGCGGCGACCGGATCGGGATCACCGGCCCGAACGGCGCCGGCAAGTCGACGCTCCTCGGGCTGATCCTCGGCCGCATCGCGCCGGACGCGGGCGACGCGTCACCCGGCCGCAGCGTGCAGGTGGGCGAGATCGACCAGGCCCGCCAGTCGCTGCGCGGTGGGCTGCCCCTCGCCGAGGCGTTCGCGGAGCAGGTGCCGGACATGTCGGCCGCGGAGGTCCGCACGCTGCTCGCGAAGTTCGGGCTGCGCGCCGACCACGTCACGCGCCCCGTCGACGGCCTGTCGCCGGGCGAGCGTACGCGCGCGGGCCTCGCGCTCCTGCAGGCGCGCGGGGTCAACCTGCTGGTGCTCGACGAGCCGACGAACCACCTCGACCTGCCCGCCATCGAGCAGCTCGAGCATGCGCTCGACAGCTACGACGGCACGCTCCTGCTGGTCACGCACGACCGGCGGATGCTCGAGGCCGTGCGCCTCGACCGGCACTGGCACGTGGACCAGGGCGTCGTCACCGAGTCCTGACCCGCCCGCCCGGCGCGGCTACTGGTAGGTGATGAGGTCCGGCACGGGGGAGACCTCCTGCATGGTCTGCTCGGGCGTGAGCATCGGGTGGTCCTCGTCGATGAAGTTCTTCCAACCCCAGGCCATCCCCGCCGGCGCGTCGGCGTGCAGCGCGCGCCAGGTGGACTGCTTGTCGGGCTGGCCGCCCTGGCCGTCGGCGTGGACGAGCATCGCGAGCTCCGGGTGGCCCATGTCGATCGACGCGCGATCCTGGATCATGCTCAGCCGGAACTGGTGCAGCACGAGCATCTTCTGCGGGAGGCCGCTGTCGCGCACGAGGCCGGCGAGCCAGTCGGTCGTGGCGTCGACCTCGGCGGCGGAGACGCTGCCGATCTGCTTCAGCGGCACCTGGTCGGGGCCGAGCCGCCACTCGGGGTCGAGCGCGAGGCCCACGCCCGGCTGCGCGAGCACCTGCTCGTAGCGCTTCGCCTGTGTGAGGAAGTCGGTGCGACCGGGCTGGAGGTCGATGACGACGTAGACCCCCGCGTCCCGTGCCTCGTCGAGCCACGGCTGCAGCGTCTCCACGGGGACCTCGGACGAGTAGTCGCCGTCGGGGCCCGCGTCGCCCGCGGCGACCGTCGCAATGAGCTCGAACATGGGGATCACGGGCTCGTCGGAGTACGGCTGGGACGCGGCGGCCTGCGCCTTCGCGCGCGCGACGGCGTCCGCGGGGCCCTGCTCGCCGAGGACGCCGAGCGCGCCCGTGCCCGCCGCGCCGTAGAGCGCGACGTAGCGCTTGCCCGGCAGGACGAGCTGCCCGCCGCCCGGCAGCTGGTCGCCCGTGGCCGCGGTGCGGATGCGGCCCTCGAGCGAGGCGTCGCCCGCGTAGGCGGCGCCGACGGCGATGGTGCTCGTCGCTCCCGCATCGTGCAGGGCGGTGACCGCGTCGGCCGAGGCTCGCGGATCCGGGGTCGCCTCGGGCACGACGGTCACGCCCACGCCGGCCGCGCGCGCGGTCGCGACCGCGGCGAGGGAGGACCCGGCGTCGGTGGCGAGGGCGTGCGCCCCGGTGAGGGAGGCCGCGGGAGCGGTGGCGGGGAGGGCGTCGTCGCCGGATCCCGTGGGCGGGGTCCTCGGGGCGGCGTCGCCGTCGGGCGCGGCGAGCGCGGCCACGCGCGTCACGGCGGCGGACGGATCCGCGTCCGCGGCGTCCGCGACGTCGAGCCCGGTGACGCGGGAGACGTCCGCGGCGTGGTCGGCGCGCACGATCGTGGTCGAGCCGGGCAGCGCGGACGTGGCGTCGTCGCCGAGGTCGCCGACGGCGAGCACCCCGGAGGATCCGAGACGGGCGATCTCGGGCGCGGCCCCGGCGCCCTGGACGATGAGGGGCGCGCCGAGCGCGACCGCCGCCTCCGCGCCGAGCTCCTGGGCCGCGACGTCGCCCGCGGGCGCGAGCACGGCGACGGGCGCGGAGCGGAAGAGGGTCCCGCTCATGGCGACGGACGCGTCCGAGTCGTCGGCCTGGCCCACGACCGTCAGCGGCGCGTCGGGGACGCCGGTCTCCGGGCGGAGCCCCTCGGGCGCGTCGTGCTGCGCGGTGCAGGCGCCGAGGCCCGCGATGAGGCAGAGGGCGGTGACGAGGGCGGCGGAGGCGCGGAGGGACCGGGGGAGGCGGAGGGGGGACGGCACCCGACCACGCTACGCGACCCCCGGCGGGGGCGAGCGAACAGGGCATGGCCGTCCTCGGGACGGCTCCGCGCACCGGTCATGTGCCCGGCGTGCCCGCCGCCGGCGCCCTCCGGCCGGCCGGGTACCGTGGTCGGGTGACCGCTCTCCTGCCGCCGCTCCTCCTGCCGACGACCGCCGGGGTCCGTCCCGCCGCGACGGAGGGGGATCCGCTGCAGGGCCTCGACGGGCTCGTGGGCGCGGCGGCCCGGGTGATCGAGGCGCTCGGCGAGGCGGGCGTCGGCGCCATGACGTTCGTCGAGACGGTCTTCCCGCCCATCCCGAGCGAGGTGGTGCTGCCGCTGGCCGGCTTCGTCGCGGCCACGGGCCGGATGAACCTGGTGCTCGTCATCGTCGCCAGCACGCTCGGCGCCTACCTCGGCGCCCTCCTGCTCTACTGGCTCGGCCGGAGGGCCGGGGAGGAGCGGACGATCCGCGTGCTGGCGAAGCTGCCGCTCGTGGAGCGCCACGACTTCGAGGTCGCCGCCGCGTGGTTCCATCGCCACGGCCGGTCGGCCGTCTTCTTCGGCCGTCTCGTGCCGGGTGTCCGCAGCCTGATCTCCCTGCCCGCGGGCGCGTCGGGCATGCACCTCGGCACGTTCAGCGCCTACACGATCGCCGGCAGCGCCCTCTGGAACGGCGCGCTCATCGGCCTGGGCGCCGCGCTCGGCAGCCAGTACGAGCTGATCGACCGGTACGCCCAGTACCTCGACTACGCGGTCTACGCGGTGCTCGGGCTCCTGCTCCTCCTGCTGGTGGGACGCGCCGTGCGCCGTCGGGCCCAGCGTGGTCGGGCCGCACGCGACCGCTGACGCGCGCGGGCCGCGCCGCACGCGGGCGATGCGCACCCGCCTCCCACGGGCTTCCCTGTCCCCGGCCGTACGGTGGCCGCGGGCCGACGAGGTCGGCGAGACGCGCCGATCCGGCCCCGGCGAGAGGCACCACCATGGGATTCCTGGACAGGCTCCTGGGCCGCGACGAGCAGCCCGACGGACGGCGCGACGGCGCCACGGGCGGCGCGCCGCGCGAGCGCAGCGCCGACGAGGTCGCCGTCGAGCGCTACCGCTACCTCCTCCGCACCGCGCCGCCGGAGAGGATCGAGGAGGTGCACCTGGAGGCCTTCCGGAAGCTGACGCCCGAGCAGCGCGAGATCCTCTTCCGCCAGCTGAGCTCGGACGCCGCCGAGGGCGACGCGCCCGTGGACGACCGTCCGGAGTCGCTCGCCCGCTCGGCGACGCGCTCGGAGATGCGCGCGCCCGGCACGCTCGAGCGGACCCTCGGACCGCGCGGCGGCCTCGCGGGCGGGCCGGGCGGCGGGATGGGCATGGGCGGCATGATCGCCGGATCCATGCTCGGCACCATCGCGGGCGTCGTGGTCGGATCGGCCATCGCGCAGGCGCTCATCCCGGACGCGGTCGGGCAGGACCAGGCGGACGCGGGCGTCGCGGATGGCGGTGCCGACGGCAGCGCGGACGCGGGCGGCGCGGATGCGGGCACGGCGGACGCGGGCACGACGGACGCGGGCGGCCCCGACGCGGGTAGCGGCGACTTCGGTAGCGGCGACTTCGGCGGCGGCGACTTCGGGGGCGGCGCCGACATGGGCGGCGGCGACTTCGGCGGCGGGGACTTCTTCTAGGTCCCCCCGGAGTGCGGGCAGCGGCCCGCGCGCCTAGCCCGCGTCGACGATCCCCTCGCGCACCTTCCGCCGCAGCACCTTGCCGAGGAGCGACGTCGGCAGCTCGTCGAGCACCACGATCCGCCGCGGGACCTTGTAGGCCGCGAGCTCGCCGCGCAGGGTCGTGCGCGCGGACTGCTCGTCGAGCGTCGCGCCCTCCTCGAGCACCACGGCGGCGACGACCTCCTCGTCGCCGTCGTCGCGCGGGATCCCGACGACCGCGGCGTCCCGCACGCCGGGGAGCTCGCGCACGGCGTCCTCGACCTCGCTCGGCGAGACGTTGAAGCCGCCCGTGATGATGAGCTCCTTGATGCGGTCGGCGATGCGCACGAAGCCGTCCTCGTCGATCGTGACCACGTCGCCGGTGCGGAACCAGCCGCCCTCGAGCAGGACGGCGGCGGTCTCCTCCGGCCGGCCGTGGTAGCCGCGGAACACCTGGGGCCCGCGCACGAGCAGCTCGCCGGGCTCGCCCGCGGGCCGGTCGATCGACGGGTCGTCGGGATCCACGACGCGCACCTCGGTGTTCGGCAGCGGCAGCCCGACCGTGCCGGCGCGCCGCGTGTCGCCGACGGGGTTCGCCATCAGCACGGGCGAGCACTCCGAGAGGCCGTAGCCCTCGACGAGCCAGCCGCCCGTCTGCTCCTCCCACGGGACGACGACCGACTCCGGCAGCGCCATCGCGCCGGAGATGGAGATCGAGATGCCGGCGAGCGACACGCCCTCCGCCTCGGCGGCCTCGCGCAGCCGCTTGTAGATGGGCGGCACGGCGGGGAGGAACGTCGGCGGGTGGCGGCGGATCGCCTGCAGCACGAGGTCGGGCTCGAACCGCGGGAAGAGCACGAGGCGCGAGCCCATGCTCATCGCGAAGGTGAGGCAGAGGGTCAGCCCGTAGGCGTGGAACATCGGCAGCACCGCGTAGACGACGCTCGTGCCGCGCGGCACCGTGGGCACCCACGCGCGCGACTGGGCGGCGTTCGCGCTGAGGTTGAGGTGCGTGAGCTCGGCGCCCTTGGGCGCGCCGGTCGTGCCGCTCGTGTACTGGATCACCGCGAGGTCGGTCGCCGCCGGACGCGGGTGGTCGACCGGCAGGGGCGCGGCGGCGCCGACCCTCTCCCAGGTGAGCGTGCCGGTGACCTTCGCGGCGATCGCCGCGCGTGCGGCGCGCGCCTTCGGGACGGGCAGGCGGAGGAGGAGGCGCGTGCGCCGCGGCATGGCGCGCGTCACGTCGACGGACACGATGCGCTCGGGCCGGGCGCCGTCGGGGAGCGCCTGGATGGTGGCGACCGACCTGTCCCACGCGATCACGGTGCGGGCGCCGTGGTCCTCGAACTGGTGCTGCAGCTCGCGCGGCGTGTAGAGCGGATTGTGCTCCACGACGACGGCGCCGAGGCGCAGCACCGCGTAGAAGGCCACGACGTGCTGCGGGCAGTTGGGCAGCACGATCGCGACGGGGTCGCCCGCGCGCACGCCGGCGTCGTGCAGACCCTGCGCGGCCCGCGCGATCTGCTCGCCGAGATCGCGGTAGCTGGTCTCCGCCCCGAGGAAGTCGAGCGCGGTGCCGCCGGGGAAGCGGAGCACGGACTGGTCGACGATGTCCACGAGCGATCCCTGCGGCAGATCGATCTCGTGCGGGACGTCGGGCGCGTAGCTGGCCAGCCAGGGCCGTTCGGTGGGGGTGGTCACCCCTCCCACCCTAGGCCGCGGGCGGGCCGGGGCCGGTGACGCGGAGTCGACGGCCCGGGGCGGCGGGCGGCGCGGGGATCAGCGGCGGCCCGCGCGCCGCCCCTCGGCCAGGTACGCCAGGCGTCGGAGGGTCTCCACGTTGCGCGCGTGCAGCAGCAGGTCCATGACGGGGGCCGGCACGAGACGTCCCGGTCCGCGCACGGCCTCCTCCGTCATGCGGACCTCGCAGCCGTCGGGGAGCGTCCGCACCTCGAGGGTCACGCGCGCCTCGCCGAGCGGCCAGCCCTTCGGCTGCATGACCATGCGGAGGGGCGGATCCCACTCGAGCATGGTCGTCGCGTCGTCGATGAGCGCGGGCCATGAGCCGAACGAGTGGTGCAGCCGGGCGCCGACCGCGGGCCAGGAGGCGTCGACGGCCCGCATCCGGGATGCGCCGACGACCCAGGCGGGGAACAGCCAGCCGTCGGCCACCACGTCGGCCACGTCGGACGGGGAGCACCGCATGCGGCGGCGGGTGACGGACATGGATCCAGTCTGGCCCCGCCCTCAGGCGGTCGTGACCACGGGCCGGGCGACCGCGCGGGATGCCGCCCCTAGAGCGAGAGGTCCGGCCCGCGCTCGATCCCGAACTCGTGCCGCAGCGCGCTGCGCGCCGCCTGGTACCCGGCCATGCCGTGCACGCCGGGGCCGGGGGTCGCCGAGCTCGACGCGAGGTAGACGCCAGGGGCGGGAGTGCGCCAGGGATCCGGCGAGAGCACCGGACGCGCCAGCAGCTGCCAGACGCTCGCGGCGCCCGCGGCGATGTCGCCGCCGATGTAGTTGGGGTCGTGCTCCTCCATGCCGACGGCGTCGATGCTGGACGAGGCGAGGATCAGGTCGCGGAAGCCGGGGGCGAAGCGCTCGATCTGACGCGTGATCGCCTCGGTCTGGTCGACCGTGGATCCCGCGGGCACGTGCGTGTAGGCCCAGAGCACGTGCTTCCCCGCGGGCGCGCGGCCCGGGTCGTCGATGGAGGGCTGGGCGACGAGCACGTACGGGTCGTCGCTGTGGCGGCCCGCGGCCACTTCGCGCTCGGCCCGCTGGATCTCGGCGCGCGTGCCGCCGACGTGCAGCGTGCCCGCGCGGCGCAGCTCCGGATCCGTCCACGGCACCGGGCCGGAGAGCGCGAAGTCGACCTTGGACGCGGCGTTGCCGTAGCGGAAGCGGCGGAGGGCGCGGAGGTAGCGGGCGGGCAGGCGGTCGCTCGCGATGCGCGAGAGGGCCCGGGCGCTGGTGTCGAAGAGCACCGCGCGGGCGGCGGGCAGCTCGCGGATCCGGCGCACCTCCGAGCCCGTGACGACCTCGCCGCCGTGGTCGCGCAGGTCGGCGACCATCGCGTCGACGATCGCCTGGCTGCCGCCGATCGGCACCGGCCAGCCGCGCGCGTGGGCGTAGGCGCCGAGTGACAGCGCGGCGGCGGCGGTCGAGACGCTCGGCATGGTCTGGATCGCGTGCGCGGCGACCCCGGTGAACATGGCCGGCGCGACGTCGCCGCGGAAGCGCGCGTTCCAGGCGGGCGAGCCCTGCTCGAGGGCGCGGAGGCCGAGGCGGATAGCCGTCGGCGGGTGGCGCGGCACCTGGAGCAGCGGACCGTTCGTGAACTGCGCGACCCGGTCGGCGGATGCGGCGAGCGGCCCCATCAGCTGCCGCCACGCGCGCCCGTCGACGCCCAACGCGTCGGCCGTGCGGTCGATGTCGCGGTAGGCGATGCCCGAGCGGCCGCCGTCGAGCGGGTGCGCGTAGGAGATCTCCGGCACGACGAGGTCGATGCGTCGGTCGAGCTGGAACGCCCGGAAGAACCCGGATGCGAGCGCCATCGGGTGCACGGCCGAGCAGATGTCGTGGTGGAACCCGGGGAGCGTGAGCTCCGCCGTGCGGCTGCCGCCTCCGATCGTCTCGGCCCGCTCGTGCACCTGCACCCGGAGGCCCGCCCGGGCCATCGTCACCGCCGCGGCCAGCCCATTTGGTCCGGAGCCGACCACGATCGCGTCGATGTCACCCATGCGTCGAGGCTATCGGCGACGCAGTGCGGCGGTGCCGGCGACGACGCCCGACAGGAGCGCGCCCGCGCCGAGCGCGACGGCCTTGGCGCGGTTGCGGATGATCCACACCTGCGGGCTCGTCATGCGCGCCCGGTCGCTGAAGATGCCGCGCGCGCCGTGGTCGCCCGCGGTCGGCGTGTAGAGGTTCGTCGTGAGCATGGGCTGCGTCTTGTCCTCCGCCTGCTGGCCGGTGTAGCCGGTCTTCGCGAGGTAGCCGTCGAGCCAGTTGGCGACGAAGCGGTTCCCGAGCACCGTCATCACGGTCGGCTCGCCGACCCAGTTGCGCCGCTTCGGCTTCTCGGCCACGGCGGCGATGGCCTGCGCGCCCACCTCGGGCTCGAAGATCGGCGGCACCGGCTGCGGGTGATGCGGCAGCTGCGACTTCACCCAGTTGAACTGGATCGTGTTCAGCGCGGGCATGTCGACGGTGGAGATCTTGACGGCGCTCTTGTTGTGGATCAGCTCGGTCGTCACCGACTCGGTGAAGCCCTGCACGGCGTGCTTCGCCGCGCAGTAGGCGGCCTGCAGCGGGATGCCGCGGTGGGCGAGCGCGGAGCCGACCTGGATCACGTGGCCCCGGTCGCGCGGCACCATGCGGCTGAGCGCGGCGCGCGTGCCGTTGACGAAGCCGAAGTAGTTGACGGCCGTCGCGCGCTCGAAGTCGGCCGGATCCGTGGTGAGGAACTCGCCGAAGACGCCGACCATGGCGTCGTTGACCCAGAGGTCGATGGGGCCGAGCTCGTCCTCGACGCGGTCGGCGGCGGCCTCGACGGCCAGGCGGTCGGCGACGTCGGTGGAGATCCCGAGGCCGCGGCGTCCGCGTGCCTCGATGTCGGCGACCGCGCCCGCGAGCCCGTCCTCGCCGCGCGCGAGGACGGCGACGTCCCAGCCGCGGTCCGCGAGCTCCCGCACGGTCGCGCGGCCCAGTCCGGCCGATCCTCCGGTGACGACGGCGATGCCTCGAGTCATGTGGCTCCTTCGATGATTGGTGCACGAAACGTGCTCCTCCACCGTAGGACCGTCCCGCGCCGCCGCCCCGGCCGGGCGCCGACCTGCCAGGCGGCGGTCAGCCTTCGCGCTGCAGCTCCTCGCGCACCTGGCGGCGGAGCACCTTGCCGATGAGCGAGGTGGGCAGCGCATCCACGCGGACCACCCGGCGGGGCACCTTGTAGGCGGTGAGGTGCGCGCGGCAGTAGGCGCGGATCGCGGCCTCGTCGAGCGTCGCGCCCGGATCCAGCACGACCGCGGCCGTGACGTCCTCGCCGCCGTCGGCGGACGGGAGCCCCACCACGGCGACGCCCTGCACGCCCGGCGCGTCGCGCACGACGTCCTCGACCTCGCTGGGGGAGACGTTGAAGCCGCCGGTGATGATGAGCTCCTTCATCCGGTCGACGATGGTCGTGAAGCCGCCGGCGTCCACGCGCACGATGTCGCCCGTGCGGAACCAGCCGCCGTCGAGGAGCGCCGCGCGCGTCTCGTCCGGGCGGCGCCAGTAGCCCTGGAACACCTGCGGACCGCGGATGAGCAGCTCGCCCTCCTCGCCGGGCGCGCGGTCGACGGCCGGGTCATCGGGATCCACGACGCGCACCTCGGTGCTCGGGAACGGCACGCCCACGGTGCCGGGCCGACGCGACGGGCCGATCGGGTTGCCGAGCGCCACGGGAGACGTCTCGGTGAGGCCGTAGCCCTCGACGAGGTAGCCGCCCGTGAGCCCCTCCCACAGCTCGACGGTCGAGACCGGGAGGTTCATCGCCCCGGAGATCGCGAAGCGCACGCCCGTGAGGTCGACCCCCTTCTGCTCCGCGGCGCGTGCGAGGCGCTCGTAGATCGGCGGGACGGCGGGCAGGAACGTCGGCGGGTGCTTCCGGGCGGCGGCGAGCACGAGGTCCACGTCGAACTTCGGGAACAGCACGAGGCGGGCGCCGATCGCCATCGCGAAGGTGAGGCAGAGCGTGAGGCCGTAGGCGTGGAACATCGGCAGCACGCCGTAGACGGTCTCGCCGCCGTCGGAGAGCCCGGGCACCCAGGCGCGGCCCTGCATGGCGTTGGCGTGCAGGTTGCGGTGGGTCAGGATCGCGCCCTTGGGGCTCGCGGTCGTGCCGCTCGTGTACTGGAGGATCGCGACGTCGTCGAGCTCGGGTCGGGGACGGGACGCGGCGATGCGGCGGTGGTCGACGAGCTCCTCCCACGTCACGGTGCCCTTCACCGCCGTCGTGATCGCGGCGCGGGCCCGGCGGGCGGCGGGCACCGGGAGGCGGAGCTTCAGGCGGGTCGCGAACGGCATCGCGGCCGGCAGGTCGACCGAGACGACGGTGTCGACGGGCACGTCGCGCGGCATGTCCTGGATCGTGCCGACGACCGTGTTCCAGGCGATGGCGACGCGCGCGCCGTGGTCCTCGAACTGGTGGCGGAGCTCGCGCGGCGTGTAGAGCGGGTTGTGCTCGACGACGATCGCTCCGAGGCGCAGCACGGCGTAGAACGCGACGACGTGCTGCGGGCAGTTCGGCAGCACGAGGGCGACGCGGTCGCCCTTCCGGACGCCGAGCTTGCGGAGGCCCTCCGCGGCGCGGCTGATCTGGTCGCCCAGCTCCCGGTAGGTCGTCTCGCGGCCGAAGAACTCGAGCGCGACGGCCTTGCCGTGCCGCTGGATCGAGCGCTCGACCATGTCGACCAGCGACCCGATCACGGGCGGGATGTCGGCCGACACCCCGTCCGCGTAGCTGCGTACCCAGGGGCGGTCGGCGTCGATGCTCATGTCCCCACCATAGGGAATGCGCCCGGGGGATCCCCGGGCGCATCGGCCCTCGAGCGGTGGCGGGCTAGGCGGGGTAGACGACCCCGGTCAGCTGCTCGGACGCATCCCACAGGCGGCGCGCGAGCTCGGCGTCCTTCGACCGCGGGCTCGACGCGGCGAGGTGCGGCATGCCGCTCATCCCGCCGAGGCCCCCGGGGCCGTAGTAGTCGCCGGGGTGCACGCCGAGGCCTGTCGCGGCCTGGATCTGCGGGAGCGCGCCCACGCGCACGTCCTGGCCCAGCGCGGCCGGGCCGAACCGGGCGGTGAGGCCGCTCACGACGCCCTGGGGCCCGGATCCGGGGCCGTTCTTCGCCAGGTTCGTGGAGGTGACGCCGGGGTGCGCGGCGACCGCCGTGAGGCCCCAGCCCCGCTCGTCGGACAGGGCCTGCAGCCGGCGCATGAAGAGGAGGTTGGCGAGCTTGGCCTGGCCGTAGGCCGCCCAGGCGCTGTAGCGCCGCTCCGACTGGAGGTCGCCGAACGCGATGCGGCCCATCCAGTGCGCGAGGCTCGAGACGACGACCACGCGCGGGGCCTCGGCGGCCTGGAGCGCGGGCAGGAGCAGGCCGGTCAGGGCGAAGTGGCCGAGGTGGTTCGTGCCGAGCTGGATCTCGAAGCCGTCCGCGGTCTCGCGCCGGTCCGGCGGGGCCATGACGCCGGCGTTGTCGACGAGGATGTCGATCGGCCCGCGCTCGATCTCGCGGTCGGCGAAGGCGCGCACGGAGGCGAGGTCGGCGAGGTCGAGGGATCCGACCTCCACGTGGACGCCGGGGTGGCGGTCGCGGATGGAGCCGGCCGCGTCCTCGCCGCGCTCCGGATCGCGGGAGGTGAGCACGACGGACGCGCCGGCCGCGGCGAGCCGGCGCGCGGTCTCGAGGCCGAGGCCGCTGTTGCCGCCCGTGACGACGGCGCGCTTCCCGTCGAGCGGGCTGATGATGATGTCGGTGGGACGGGGCACGCGGACTCCTCTTGCCTGTGGGATCCCCACGCTACCGAGGTCGGCCGGGCGTCGCCCGTGCGGACGGGGCGGGGCCGCGCGCCGGACGGGTTCCCGGAGCGGGCGATGGGAGGATCGCCGCATGTGGATGAGACGCGGCCGGGACGGATCCGAAGGCGAGCGGGGGAGCGACGGGACGCACGCGATCGGCGTCGGGGCCGTGGTCGTGGTCCTCGACGGCGCGGCCGCCACGGGCGACCCCGCCCTCGACGGGGAGCCCGTCGGCCTCGTGGTCGCCTCCGCGTCCGACGGACTCCGCAGCGTCAGCCCCGTGCCGACCGCCCGCGGCCGCGCGTGGGTCGTGGAGCTGGGCTCGGACGACGACGGCACGGCCGGCCGCCGCGTCGTGGTGCCGCAGAGCGCGCTGCGCCTGGTGGACGACGCCGACGAGGCCGTATCCGCGCCGCCCGCCGACGACCGCCCGCCGCGCGCGTGAGCAGCAGCGTGCCGGTACCCGACGCGGGTGCCGCTGGCCTCGTCGATCCCGTCGACCTCGCCGCCGAGCTGATCCGCATCGACTCCACCAACCCCGACCTCGTGCCGGGCGCGGCAGGGGAGGCCCGGGTCGCCGCCTTCGCCGCCGCATGGCTCCGCGCCCGCGGCTTCGACGTGCGCGTGCTCGAGGAGGCGCCGGGGCGCCCGACCGTCCTCGCGACCGCGCGCGGCACGGGCGGCGGACGCACCCTGCTGCTCGACGGGCACCTCGACACCGTGCCGCCCGGGGACCCCGAGCGCGGCGGCCTCGAACCCCGCATCGAGGACGGCCGCCTCCTCGGGCGCGGCGCGTTCGACATGAAGGCGGGCCTCGCCGCGATGATGGTCGCCGCCGACCGGGCCCGCCGGGCCGGCACGCGCGGCGACATCGTGCTCGCGCTCGTCGCCGACGAGGAGTTCGGCAGCATCGGCACCGAGGAGGCGCTCCGGGCGCTGGCCGCCGACGGCGCGCGCATCGACGGCGCCGTGATCTCCGAGCCCAGCCAGTCGGAGGCGATCGTCGCCCATCGCGGCTTCGGCTGGTACGAGATCCGACTGCGCGGGCGGGCCGCCCACGGGTCGATGCCCGAGCAGGGCGTCGACGCGATCGCCCACGCCGGCCTCGTGCTCCGCGAGCTGGACGCGCTGGCCGACCGCCTCGCCTCGGGGCCGCGCCACCCGCTGCTGGGGACGGGCGCGGTCCGCGTCTCCCGGATCCACGGCGGCTCGGACGCGGCGACCGTCGCCGACTCCTGCGTGATCACCCTCGAGCGCCGGTTCCTCCCCGGCCAGTCGACGGCCGACGTGGAGGCCGAGCTGCGCAGGGCGCTCGACACGGTGGCCGCGCGGACGCCGGGCATGGACGCGGAGCTCGTGCCGCTCGTCGCCCGCGCCGCCTTCGAGGCCGACGTCGACGGGCCGCTCGCGCGCGCCGTGCTCGACAGCGGGGCGCGCGTCACGGGCGCGCCCGTCCCGCACCGCGGCGAGCCGTTCTGGACCGACGCCGGCCTCGTGCACGAGGCCGGGATCCCGTGCATCCTCCTGGGCGTCACGGGCGGCGGCGCGCACGCCGACGAGGAGTGGGCCGAGGTCGACTCGATCCGGCGTCTGGCCGACGTGCTCGAGGGCGCGATCCGCGACTTCTGCGGCAGCGCCCGGGAGTAGCCGCCGCGCGGCTCCCTAGTCGCGCGTCGCCGCCCGGTGCAGCACCACGTCGAGCCGTCCCGCGTCGGCCCTCGCGGTCATCCAGGTGAAGTCCGGCTGGCGACGCCGGTCGGTGGGCGAGCCGGGGTTGAGGAGGCGCAGGCCCGCGGGCGTCACGGTGTCCCAGGGGATGTGGCTGTGGCCGAAGACGAGCACGTCGGCCTCCGGGAACGCCGCGTCCATCCGCCGCTCGCGACCCGCGGAGGCGCCCGTCTCGTGCGTGACGGCGAACCGGATCCCCTCGATCACCGCGCGCGCCGTCTCCGGCAGGCGCGCCCGCAGTCCCGCGGGGTCGTTGTTGCCCCAGCACGCGAGGAGCCGGGCGGATCTCGCCGCGAGCGCGTCGAGCGCGGGCTCGTCGACCCAGTCGCCCGCGTGGACCACGACGTCGGCGGCGTCGATCGCGCGCCACAGCGCCGGCGGCAGGTCCTTCGCGCGGCGGGGGAGGTGGGTGTCGCTGAGGAGCACGAGCGAGGAGGTCACCCGGTCCACGGTACGCGGACGCCTCCCGCGCGCGCCGACCGGCCCGGCGGCTCCCGTAGCCTCGATCGCGTGATCCCCGCCACCCGCGACCTCGTGCCCGCCGACCTCGCCTGGATGGTGCCGCTCAACAACGCGGCCGTTCCCGCCGTCCCGCCCATGGACGCCGCGACCCTCGGCGAGGTGCTCGGCCACGCCGACCTCGCGATCGCCGTCGTGGACGCGGACGCGCCCGACGCGACGCCCGTCGGCATGCTCCTCGCGATGCAGCCCGGCGGCGCCTACGACAGCCCGAACTACCGCTGGTTCGCCGAGCACGGCGTCGACGGCCTCTACGTCGACCGGATCGTCGTCGGCGACGGCCGGCGCGGGCGGCGGCTCGGGCAGGTCCTCTACGCGCGCGTCTTCGCCGAGGCGCGGCGCACCGGGCGCCGGGCGGTGACGTGCGAGGTCAACACGCTCCCGCCGAACCCCGGATCGCTCGCCTTCCACGGCCGGCTCGGCTTCGTGCCCCTCGGCGAGGTCGTCGACGCCGACGGCCGGCACGCGGTCGCGATGCTGTCCGCTCCCGTGCCCCCGCAGCCGTCCGACCCGTCCGCGGGCTGACGGGCGCGCCATGATGGACGGGACACCTCGCCCCACCCGCCCCTCGAGGAGGCGCCCATGACCGGCATCACCCGCGGCTTCGTCGGCCGCCCGCGCAGGGGCCCGGCCGACCGGCTCCCGCCCGGCCAGTACGACACCGAGGGCGGCTGGCCCGTCCTCACCGCCGAGGCCGTCCCCAACCTGCCGGAGTCGCGCTGGTCCATCGCCGTCGACGGCCTCGTCGACCGGCCGACGACGTGGGACTGGGACGAGGCGCACGCGCTGCCGCGCTCCGAGTACGCGGGCGACATCCACTGCGTCACGACGTGGACCCGGCTCGACGCGCGCTTCGCGGGCGTCAGCGTCGACACGCTGCTCGACGCCGCGGGTCCGCTCCCGGAGGCGCGCTTCGTGCTCGCCACGTCGCACTCCGGCTACACGACCAACCTGCCGCTGGACGACCTCCGCGGCGGCCGCGCCTGGATCGCGTGGGAGGCGGACGGGCGCCCGCTCACGCCCGACCACGGCGGTCCCGCGCGCCTCCTCGTGCCGCATCTCTACTTCTGGAAGAGCGCGAAGTGGATCGCCCGCCTCACGCTGCTCGACCGCGACCAGCAGGGCTTCTGGGAGCGCAACGGCTACCACGACCGCGGCGACCCGTGGCGCGAGCAGCGCTACCAGGGCGACCGCTGAGCGAGGCGGCGGCGCCCGCCGTGCCGGCCTCCGTCGGCGGCGAGTGGCGGACGGCGACGATCACGGCGCTGGAGCACCCGACGCCCACGACCGTCCTGCTGCGCTTCGACGTGCCCGACCGGATCCCGCACCTCCCCGGCCAGCACTGCGTCGTGCGGCTGCGCGCCGAGGACGGGTACACCGCGCAGCGCTCGTACTCGATCCTGTCCGCGCCGCACGAGGAGGGCGTGGAGCTGCTCATGGAGCGCTACGAGGACGGCGAGGTGAGCGGGTTCTTCGCCGACGTCGCCCGCGTGGGCGACGCGATCGAGATGCGGCTGCCCATCGGCGGATTCTTCGTCTGGGACGGCGCGACGCCGACGGTCGCGCTGGGCGGCGGGACGGGAGCCGTGCCGCTCGTGTCGATGGTCCGTCACGCGCGGCACCTCGGCGTCCCGCACCTCGTCCGCGTGGCCGTCTCCGCGCGCACGGCGGCGGACGTCCCGTGCCGCGCGGAGCTCGAGGCCGCCGGCGCCCTCGTCGTGACCACGCGCGAGCGGCACGGCGCGCGCGGTTTCGGTCGCCTGCGCCCCGACGAGGTCGCGGAGCTCGCCGCGGGCGCGCGGATGGCGTTCGTGTGCGGATCCACCGCCTTCGCGGGCGGGGCCGCGCGCCTGCTGCTCGACGCCGGGGTCGGCCGCGAGACGATCCGCATCGAGCAGTTCGGCCCGTCGGGGGAGTGACGCCGGCGCACGGCCGGGCCAGACTGGTTCCGACGGCGACGGAGCCGCCGGGAGCGGGTGCCGCATGGAGCGATCGGTCGTGCTGCTGCGCGGGATCAACGTCGGACGGGCGAAGCAGGTGCCGATGGCGCAGCTGGCCGCGGTGCTCGCGGGGCTCGGCTACCTGGGCGTGCGCACGCACCTGCGGAGCGGGAACGCCGTGGTCGACCACGAGCGGCCCAGCGGCCGGGGCGCCGCCGTGGCCATCGAGGACGCCGTGCGGCTCGCCACGGGCGTGACCGCCGACGTGCACCTCCTGCCCGCTGCCGACTTCCGCCGCATCGCCGCCGGCATCCCGTTCGGCCCGGTCGCCGACGACCCGAGCCGTCTCCTCGTCTCCTTCCTGGACCGCCCCCTGGATCCGCTGCCCGCCGCGCCTCCCGCCGCCTCGATCGCCCCCGACCTCGTCGAGGTCGCGTCGGACGCGGTCTACTCCTGGCACCCCGACGGCGTGTCGGCCTCGCGCGTCCCTCCGGCCTTCTGGCGCGGGCTCGGGGCGTCGGTCACGGCCAGGAACGCCCGGACGGTGGCCGCGCTCGTGGCGCTCCTCGACGGCTGACCGCGGCGACGGGACTCGCGTCCCCCAGTACGGGGGTGATGCCCGGGAGCCCGGCCCGGACCGCTCGGCATCGGGGGCGTCGCGGCCTCCTCACCGCGCGGGCAGGGGGATAGGTTCGTGGACGTGAGCAGATTCGCGGACCGCTGGAAGTCCCACATCCTGGAGACGTTCTCCGCGGACTCCGAGGGGCGACCCCAGTGGATCCAGGACCTCGAGCTCGGTGACGACCCGGGCTGGTTCGGCCCCGGCTCCGCGGTCTGGGCCGTGCACGGCGGGATGCCGACGCTCGTCGCCGGGATCCGCGCCCTCCTCATGCAGACGCTGCACCCGGGCGCGATGGCGGGCGTCCACGACTGGTCGCGCTACCGGGAGGATCCCCTCGGCCGCCTCGCCGGCACCGTGCGCTGGGTCATCACCACCTCGTTCGGCGACCGGGACACGGCGGTCGACGTCAGCAGGCGCGTCCGCGGCTACCACCGCAAGGTGCAGGGCACGTTCGTCGACGGCCGCGGCGTGGAGCGCCCCTACAGCGCGAACGACCCCGACCTCCTCGCCTGGGTGCACATGGTCTTCACCGACGCGTTCCTCAGCACGCACATGCAGTGGGGGCCGCCGATCCCCGGCGGACCCGACCGCTACGTCGCCGAGTGGGCGAAGGCCGGCGAGCTCATGGGCGTCGAGGCGCCGCCGCGCTCGCACGCCGAGCTGCACGCGCAGATCGACGCGTTCCACGACCAGGGCCTCCTCCGCGCGGACGAGCGGACCCGCGAGACGATCTCCTTCCTCCGCGAGCCGCCGCTCCGGCCGTCCATGCTGCCGGCCTACCGCGTGCTCTTCGCGGGCGCCGTCGCGTCGCTCGAGCCGCGGTACCGCGAGCTGCTCGGGCTGGACCGGGCGTCGTTCGGCCCGTTCCCGCTGCCGGCGCTCGCCTCGACCCGCGTGATGCTGGGCGTCGCGGGGCGCGTGATGGGCGACCAGTCCACCAGCCACCAGGCCGCGCTGAAGCGCATCGCGCGGCTGCAGGCCGCTCCCGGCGGGTCGTCGTCCGGCGACGCCGGCCACCGCGCCCAGCCCGCGGCCTGATCGCGCGCACCCGCCGGGATCCGCCCGCGCGGCCGATGTCGGCGGCCCGGGCTAGCGTGGACACGAGATGAGCAGGCAGGACGGATCCACCAGGCGCACGTCTGACGCGAGCGCGGACGACTCCGAGGCCACCATCCTCCACGTCGACATGGATGCGTTCTTCGCCGCCGTCGAGCTGCTCGAGCGGCCGGAGCTCCGCGGCACCCCGGTCATCGTCGGCGGGTCGTCGGGGCGCGGCGTGGTCACGAGCGCCACCTACGAGGCCCGGCGCTTCGGCGTCCGCTCGGCCATGCCCATGGCGCAGGCCCTGCGCCTCTGCCCGCAGGCCACGGTCATCGGCGGGCACATGGAGAAGTACGCGCACTGGTCCCGCGTCGTCATGGGCGTCTTCCGGGATGTCACGCCGCTCGTCGAGCCGCTCAGCATCGACGAGGCGTTCCTCGACGTGGCGGGCGCACGGGGCCTCTTCGGCTCGCCCGCCGAGATCGGCGCGATGATCCGGCGCCGCGTGCACGCCGAGACCGGCCTCACCTGCTCGGTCGGCGCCGCGTCCACCAAGTTCGTCGCGAAGCTCGCGAGCACCCGCTGCAAGCCCGACGGCCTGCTCGTCATCCCCGCCGCCGAGACGCTGCCGTTCCTGCACGGGTTGCCGGTGGGCGCCCTGTGGGGCGTCGGGAGGACCACCGAGGAGGCCCTCGTGCGGCGCGGCCTGCGCACGGTCGCCGACATCGCGGACACGCCGCTGCCCGCGCTGCAGTCGATGCTCGGCGAGTCCGCGGGCGCCCGGCTGCACGACCTCTCCTGGGGGCGTGATCCCCGGCGCGTCACCACGCATCGCGAGGAGAAGAGCATGGGGCACGAGAACACGTTCCATGACGACGTGACGGATCCCGAGATCGTGCGCCGCGAGCTCCTCGGCCAGGCGACGCGCGTCGCCGAGCGGCTGCGGCGCGCCGGGGTCACGGCGCGCACCGTCTCGCTCAAGCTCCGCTACTCCGACTTCCGCACCATCACCCGGTCCCGCACCCTGTCGGAGCCCACCGACGTCGCGCGCCGCATCTACGACGAGATCCGCGACGTCTACGAGCAGGTCGCCCGGCCCGGCGACCGCATCCGGCTCGTGGGCGTGCGCGCGGAGCAGCTCGACGACGCCGACAACCGCGCCGTCGCACTGTGGGACGCCGACGAGGGCTGGCGCGAGGCCGAGCGCACGGTCGACCAGGCGGCGGAGCGCTTCGGGCGCGGCGCCATCGGCCCCGCGTCGCTGCTCCGGAAGCCGGGAGCGAAGCGGGCGACCGTGTCGGATCCGCGCACCGAGGCGGCCGCGCGCGGTAACCTCGCCGGACACCCGCCCGACTGACGAGGACCACCATGACCGATCCCGCCGCGCCCACCCCCGACGACCAGGTCCCCGTCGACCGCGTAGCCGCAGGGGAGGAGGCAGCGGTCCCGGCGCCCGCTGCGACCGCCGCCCCGGCGCCTCCCGTCGCGCAGCACCCGTACCCGTCGGCGTCCGCCGCGGCTCCCTACGGCCTCGCGCCCGCGCCGGTCCCGCCCTCCCCGGCTGCGGTCGCCTGGGGCCAGCCGGTCTACGCGGTCGCGCCGCCCAAGGGCCTCAGCCTCACGTCGATGATCCTGGGCCTCGTCTCGGTGTTCTTCTTCTGGACGTTCCTCTGCCCGCTCATCGGCCTCGTGTTCGGCATCGTCGGGTTCCGCAAGGAGCCGGCCGGCCGCGGCTTCGCCATCACGGGACTCGTCCTCAACGGCCTGCTGCTGCTCATCCCCGTCGCGTTCGTGCTCTCGATCATCGTCGCGGGCGGCACGCTGTTCGGCATCGCGGCCACCACCCCGCGCTGATCCGCCGCGCCGGGGCGCGGGCGCCGCGCGCGGGCTAGGGCCGGCCCATGCCGCGGTAGCGCCACCCGGCGGCGCGCCACGCGACGGGATCCAGGCAGTTGCGTCCGTCGACGATCACGGGCGTCGTCACGATGGCCTTGAGCTCGGCGGGGTCGATCGCGCGGTACTGCTTCCACTCCGTGAGCACCATGACGGCGTCGGCGTCGCGCGCCGCCTCCTGCCAGGTGTCGACGTAGGTGAGCTCCGGGAAGCGGCGGCGCGAGTTCTCGTTGGCGTACGGATCCGTCGCGAGCACGCGCGCGCCCTGCAGCTGCAGCTGCGCGGAGATGCTGAGCGCGGGGGAGTCGCGCACGTCGTCCGACTCCGGCTTGAAGGCGAGGCCCAGCACCGCGATGTTGCGGCCGAGCAGCGATCCGCCGCAGACCTCGCGCGCCACGTCGACCGCGCGCACGCGCCGGCGCATGTTGATGGAGTCGACCTCGCGGAGGAAGGTGAGCGCCTGGTCGGCGCCGAGCTCGCCCGCCCGCGCCATGAAGGCGCGGATGTCCTTGGGCAGGCAGCCGCCGCCGAAGCCGATGCCGGCGTTGAGGAAGCGGCGGCCGATGCGGTCGTCGTACCCGATGGCGTCCGCCAGCTGGGTGACGTCGGCGCCGGTGGCCTCGCACACCTCCGCCATGGCGTTGATGAAGGAGATCTTCGTGGCGAGGAACGCGTTGGCGGACACCTTGACGAGCTCGGCGGTCTCGTAGTCGGTCGTGACGCGGGCGGTGCCGGTGCCGAGGGCCGCGCCGTAGACCTCGTCGAGCGCCGACCGGGCGGCCTCGCCGGCCTCGCCGGCTGGCAGGCCGTAGACGAAGCGGTCGGGCGTGAGCGTGTCCTCGACCGCGAAGCCCTCGCGCAGGAACTCCGGGTTCCAGACGAGCGTCGCGCCGGGGACGCGCGCGGCGATGCGTTCCGCCAGCCGCCGCGCGGTGCCCACGGGCACGGTCGACTTCCCGGCGACGACGTCGCCGGGCGCCAGGTGGGGGATCAGCGCGTCGACCGCGGCGTCCACGTAGGTCATGTCGGCGGCGTTCTCGCCGCGCTTCTGCGGCGTGCCGACGGCGATGAAGTGCACCTGCGCGCCGGCGGCCTCCGCCGTGTCGGTGGTGAAGCGGAGACGGCCGGTCGCCAGCTGCTCGGTGAGGAGGTCAGGCAGGCCGGGCTCGAAGAACGGCGCGACGCCGGTCTGCAGCGAGGCGATCTTCGCGGCGTCCACGTCGATCGCGACCACGTCGTGCCCGAGGCGGCTCATGCACGCCGCGTGGACCGTGCCGAGGTAGCCGCAGCCGATGACGGAGATGCGCACAGGGGTGTCCTTCACATGGTGGGGAGGGCCGCCGGGCCGCGGCGTCGGCACCGTATCACGGGCATGTGACGTGCCAGGGGCGGGCCGGGCGTGCGCTCGCGCGCCGCGTCCGACCCGCCCCCGAGCGGTCGATCAGGCCAGCAGCGCCTCGGCGGAGTCGGCCACCGGGCCGAGGATCGCGGCCGAGCGCGCGGGCAGCACCACCTCGTCGTCACCCAGGGCGACGGCCGGGGCCGTCGCGAGCAGCAGCGCCGGACGCTCGCCCACGACGGGCACGCGCCGCTCCTCGTCGGACAGGTTGACGACGATGGACAGCTCGCCGCGGTCCATCACGAGCAGGCGCGCCTCCTCGTGCACCTCGACCTCGACCTCGGCGAACCGGGGGTCGGTGAGGTCCGGGTGGGCCCGACGCAGGCGGATCAGCTCGCCGTACAGCGCGAAGAGGCGCGCGTGCGGCGAGTCGGCGGCCTCGGTCCCGTAGAGCTCCGACCAGTCGAGCTTCGAGTCCTGGAAGGTCGAGAGGTCCTGCGGGTTCGGCACGACCGACTCGTCCCAGCCCATCTTCGCGAACTCCGCGATGCGGCCCGTGGCGGTCGCCTCGCCGAGGTCGTGCTCGGGGTGGGAGGTGAAGAACTGCCACGGCGTCGTCGCACCCCACTCCTCGCCCATGAAGAGCATGGGCGTGAAGGGCGACGTCAGGGTGAGGACCGCGGCCAGCGCGAGGCCCCCCTCGTCGAGCGTCGCCGAGAGGCGGTCGCCGGTGGCGCGGTTGCCGATCTGGTCGTGGTTCTGGTTCGCGACCACGAGGCGGTGCGCGGGGATCCGCTCGGTGTCGAGCGGGCGCCCGTGCACGCGGCCGCGGAACGACGACCACGTGCCGTCGTGGAAGAAGCCGCGCGTGATGACCTTGGCGAGCGCCCCGAGCGACGCGAAGTCCTCGTAGTAGCCGGTCGTCTCACCCGTCAGGGCGACGTGGACGGCGTGGTGGAAGTCGTCGCTCCACTGCGCGTCGAGCCCGTAGCCGTGCGCCTCGCGCGAGGTGATCAGCTTCGGGTCGTTGAGGTCGGACTCCGCGATGAGCGTGAGCGGCCGGCCGACGTGCGCGGAGAGGACGTCCACCTGCACCGCGAGCTCCTCGAGGAGGTGCGTCGCCGTGTGGTCGACGAGGGCGTGCACCGCATCGAGTCGCAGCGCGTCGACGTGGTAGTCGCCGAGCCACATGAGCGCGTTGTCGATGATGTACTCGCGGACGGGACCGGAGTCCTCGCCGTCGAGGTTGAGGCTGGAGCCCCACGTGTTGGCCGAGGCCTCGTGCAGGTACGGGCCGTAGGCGGGCAGGTAGTTGCCGGACGGTCCGAGGTGGTTGTACACGACGTCCTGCACGACGCCGAGGCCGCGCGCGTGGCACGCGTCGACGAAGCGCTGGTAGGCCTCGGGTCCGCCGTAGGTCTCCTGCACCGCGTACCAGAGGACGCCGTCGTATCCCCAGTTGTGCGTGCCGTTGAAGCCGTTGACCGGCAGCACCTCCACGAGGTCGACCCCGAGCGCGACCAGGTGGTCGAGCCGGTCGATGGCGGAGTCGAGGGTGCCGTCGGGCGTGAACGTGCCGATGTGCATCTCGTAGATGACGGCGCCGGCGAGCTGGCGGCCGGTCCACGCCTGGTCCGTCCACGCGAACGACGACGGGTCGTACGTGCGCGAGCGGCCGTGGACGCCGTCGGGCTGGCGACGCGAGCGCGGGTCGGGCAGGGCGGTGTCGCCGTCGTCCACGAGGTAGCCGTAGTCGAGGTCGCCGGAGGGGAGGGCCTCGGCGCGGTCGGCGTCGAGGGTCCACCAGCCGTCGCCCACGGGCGAGAGCGGCAGGCGCTCGTCGCCCACGGAGAGGGCGAGGGTGCGGGCCTTCGGGGCCCAGATGTCGAAGCGGTCGTCGGTCATGCTCGGCTCCCGGGGGTGATGTCGGATGCGGTGGATGCGGGCGCGAGGATCGCGACCGGGTAGTCGGCGAGGAGGGCCGCGACGGACACGCGCCCGCCGTCGAGGCGACGGCCGCTCACGTGGTCGACGAGCTCGCCCTCGGGCAGGGTGATCGCCGTGGATCCCCAGCCGCCGCCGGTCTCGAGGCCGACGGGCAGTCGGGTCGCGACGGTGATCGCGCCGCCGCGGTCGAAGGCGATCACGTGGGCGGCGGCGTCGCCGGTCGCGCGCACGGGGTCGTAGCCCGTGAACAGCTCCGGGTGGTCGCGGCGGAGGCGGAGCGCGCGCGCCGTGACGAGGAGCTTGGCGGCCCCCGTCTCGTCGATCGCGGGCTCGGCGCCCGTGAGCACGGCGTCGAGGGCGGCGCGGCGCATGCCGAAGTCGACCGCGCGGCGGTTGTCGGGATCCACGAGGCTCGTCTCCCACAGCTCGCTGCCCTGGTACACGTCGGGCATGCCGGGCGCGGTGACCTGGATGGCCTTGGCCGCCAGGGAGTTCGACCAGCCGGGGCCGGAGAGCCGGTCGTAGAGCCCGGCGACGATCGTGCGGGCGCGCGGGTCGTCGAACGCGGCGTCGACGAGCGCGTGCATCCGCTCCTCGAACGCCTCGTCGGGCGCGGTCCACGTGGTCGAGTCGCCGGCCTCGCGCGACGCCTTCTCGGCGTACGCGTGCAGGCGCTCGCGCGACGCCGGCCAGGTGCCGACGAGCGTCTGCCAGAGCAGGTTCTCGAACGGGCCGTCGCCGGTGGGCGCGACCTCGCGGAGCTGGCCGAGCGCGTCGCGCCAGGCCTCGGGCGTCTCGGAGAGCACGTCGATGCGGGCGCGCACGTCCTCGCCGCGCTTCGTGTCGTGCGTGGAGAGCGTCGTCATGGCGTGCGGCGCGATGCGGTGCCGCTCCTGCTGGCGGGCGTGGAAGTCGTCGACGTCGATGGCGAAGATCGACGGGTCGGCGCCGACCTCGTTGAGCGAGACGAGCCGCGAGTACCGGTAGAACGCGGTGTCCTCGACGCCCTTGGCCATGACCATGCCGCTCGTCTGCTGGAAGCGCTGGGCGACGCGCGTGGACGGGTCGGAGAGCTGCGGCATCAGCGCGTCGATGGTGGCGAGGAGGTCGGGGCGGCTCGCGCGCGCGGCCTCGGCGGCCTCCTCGAGGTGCGCCAGCCCGCCCGGCAGGTAGCTCCGGTACACGGGGAAGGTGGCGAGGAGCTCGGCGAGCGCGTCCGCGGCGTCCGCGGGCGCGTCCTCCACGAGCCGCTCGAGCCGGAGCACCTCGCTGCGGAGGATCCCGTCGGCGATGCCGCGCTTGGTGCCGCGGATCATGTCGGCCCAGCTGGTGAGCTCGCCCTGCGGCAGGCCGCGCAGCGACGCCTCGAGGTGGTCGAGCTCGACCTGGCCGTCGGGGTCGACGAGCACGCGGTCGATCTCCGCGAGCGCGTCGTAGCCGGTGGTGCCGGCGGTCGCCCAGTCGGTGGGCAGGGTCTCGCCGGGTTCGAGGATCTTCTCCACGAGCACGTACGCGCCGCCCGTGAGGCGGGCGAGGTCGTCGAGGTACCCCTTCGGGTCGAGCAGGCCGTCCGGGTGGTCGACGCGGAGGCCGTCGGCGAGGCCGTCGCGGCACCAGCGCGAGATCTCCGCGTGCGACTCCTCGAAGACGCGCGGCAGCTCCACGCGGATGCCCGCGAGCGTGTTGACCGCGAAGAACCGGCGGTAGTTGAGCTCGGCGTCCGCGCGGCGCCAGTTGATCAGCTCGTAGGACTGGCGCTCGTGCACCGTGCGGGCGTCCCCGTCGTCCTCGGCGGTGCCGGGCGCGACCGGGAACCGCTGGTCGTAGTAGCGCAGCTCCACCGTGCCGTCGTCACCGCGCACCAGCGCCAGCTCGTCGAGCTCGGACTCGCCGTCGCCGAGGACGGGGATCCGCACCTTGCCCTGCCCGAAGTCCCAGTCCACGTCGAACGCGTCGGCGTAGCGGCTCGCCGTGCCGTGCGTGAGCAGGTCCCACCACCAGAGGCTCTCGACGGGCGTGGCGACCCCGACGTGGTTGGGGACGATGTCCACCAGGACGCCGAGGCCCAGCGCGTGGGCGCGATCCGCGACCGCCTGCAGCCCCGCCGCTCCACCGCGGGACGGGTCCACCCGGGAGTGGTCGACCACGTCGTAGCCGTGGTCGGATCCGGGCTCGGCCGCGAGGATCGGGCTGAGGTACACCCAGTCCGCGCCGAGGTCCTTCACGTACGGCAGCTGCTCGGCCACGGCGGCGAGGTCGAACGACTCCCGCACCTGGAACCGGTAGGTGGAGATGGGGGTTCTCAACTGATGTCGCTCCTTGGGTCTGCGGCGGGCCGGTCGGCCTGCGCGTGGGTGAGGACGGCGAGGCTCGCCGCGACCGAGTGGTCGGGCTCCACCTCGGGCTCCGTGTAGGCGCGCAGCACCACGAGCGCCTTGGCTGCCACGTCCACGACGCTACTCGCGCGGAGGGCCGTCGAGTCGGCTCCGACGCCCGCGGTGTCGATCACGGTCTCCCACGCGTCCGCGTACTCGTCCGACGGCAACGTGAACGACACCGGCTCGTCGTGCGCGTTGAAGTACAGGAGGAAGTGGGTGTCGTAGATGTCCTCGCCGCGGCGGTCGCGCCCGCGGATCCCGTTCCCGTTGAGGAACATGCCGATCGCGCGGAGGCCGGACTCCCAGTCGTCGTCCGACATCGGGGTCGCGTCGGCGTCGAGCCACACGATGTCGGGCAGCGGCTCGCCCTCGCCTCGGCGCACGGGTCGGCCGTCGAAGAAGCGCCCGCGTCGGAACGTCGGGTGCTCCTTGCGGAGCCGCACGACGGACGCGGTGAACTCGACGAGCGGCTGGTCGGCCTGGTCCCAGTGCACCCAGCTGATCTCGTTGTCCTGCGCGTACGTGTTGTTGTTTCCCTGCTGCGTGCGGCCGAGCTCGTCGCCGTGCAGGATCATCGGCACGCCCTGGGACAGGATCATGGTCGCGAGCATGTTGCGCTGCTGGCGGCCGCGGAGCGTGAGCACCGTCGGATCGTCGGTCGGCCCCTCCACGCCCATGTTCCACGAGCGGTTGTGGCTCTCGCCGTCGGCGTTGCCCTCGCCGTTCGCCTCGTTGTGCTTCTCGTTGTACGAGACGAGGTCGGCGATGGTGAAGCCGTCGTGCGCGGTGATGAAGTTGATCGACGCGACGGGTCGGCGGCCGGAGTGCTCGTAGAGGTCGGCCGAGCCCGTGATGCGCGCCGCGAACTCGCCGAGCGAGGACGCCTCGCCGCGCCAGAAGTCGCGCACGGTGTCGCGGTACTTGCCGTTCCACTCGGTCCACTGCGGCGGGAAGTTGCCCACCTGGTAGCCGCCGGGGCCCACGTCCCAGGGCTCGGCGATGAGCTTGACCTGCGACACCACCGGGTCCTGCTGCACGAGCTCGAAGAAGGTGGCGAGCTTGTCGACGTCGTAGAACTCGCGCGCGAGCGCGGAGGCGAGGTCGAAGCGGAACCCGTCGACGTGCATCTCGGTGACCCAGTAGCGCAGCGAGTCCATGATCAGCTGCAGCGCGTGCGGGTGGCGCACGTTGAGCGAGTTGCCCGTGCCGGTGTAGTCCATGTAGTAGGTGGGGTCGTCCTCCATGAGCCGGTAGTAGGCCTGGTTGTCGATGCCCTTGAAGGAGAGCGTCGGCCCGAGGTGGTTGCCCTCGGCCGTGTGGTTGTAGACCACGTCGAGGATGACCTCGATGCCGGCCGCGTGGAGCGCCCGCACCATCGACTTGAACTCCTGCACCTGCTGGCCGAGCTCGCCCGTGGACGAGTAGGCGTTGTGCGGCGCGAAGAACCCGATGGTGTTGTAGCCCCAGTAGTTGCGGAGCCCCTTCTCCAGCAGCGTGTTGTCCTGGACGAACTGGTGCACGGGCATGAGCTCGATGGCGGTCACGCCGAGCTTCTGCAGGTGGTCGATGACCGCGGGGTGCGCGATGCCGGCGTAGGTGCCGCGCAGCTCCTCGGGGATCCGCGGGTTGAGCTGGGTGAGCCCCTTCACGTGCGCCTCGTAGACGACGGTCTCGCTGTAGGGCGTGCGGGGGAGCCGGTCGCCGTCCCAGTCGAAGAACGGGTTGACCACGACGCCGAGCATCATGTGCGGGCCCGAGTCCTCGTCGTTGCGGCTCGACGGGTCGCCGAAGTCGTACGCGAACAGGGACGGGTCCCAGTCGAACTCGCCGCAGGTGGCCTTGGCGTAGGGATCCAGCAGCAGCTTCGCGGGGTTCGAGCGGTGCCCGGCCTCGGGCTCGTACGGCCCGGTGACGCGGTAGCCGTAGCGCTGACCCGGCTGCACGTGGGGGAGGTAGCAGTGCCAGACGTGCGCGTCGACCTCCGTCACGTCCACGCGGGTCTCGGTGCCGTCCTCCTCGATGAGGCACAGCTGCACCTTCTCGGCCACCTCGCTGAAGAGCGCGAAGTTCGTGCCGCTCCCGTCGAAGGTCGCGCCGAGCGGGTAGGGGTTTCCGGGCCAGGTGTGCAAGTGGTCCTCCAGTTGGGTCGACTCGTCCGCCGGCGGCGCGCACGCGTGCGCGCGGGGTCCGTCGGGGGCGGGGCAATGCGGTGGATCCGCGGGGCCGCAGCGGCGGGGAGGCCGGATGCGACGCAGCGACGCACCAGGGGCGAGGGTACCGCGAGGACGGGGATCGCCCGGCATCCGGAGGGGCTCGCGGGGTACGGTGGGTCGCATGACCAACCTCGTCGCACAGCTCGCAGAGAACGTGAAGAACGCCGGAGTGGGGACGGTCTACGGCGACCCCCTCGACATCGACGGCTCGACCATCGTGCCGGTGGCATTCGCCTGGTACGGCTTCGGCGGGGGCAGCGACCTCCCCGACTCCGACGGCAACGTCGCGGGCGGTGGCGGCGGCGGCGGCGCCACCTGGCCGATCGGCGCCTACATCGCCACGGACGGCGAGGTGCGCTTCCAGCCCAACGTCATCGCGCTGCTCGCGGTGGCGACGCCCGTCATCTGGATCTCCGGCAAGGTCCTCGTCAAGCTCATCAAGACGCTGAGGTAGCCACCCGCTCGACCACCGCGGAGCGCGGATGCCCGAGGGCATCCGCGCTCCCGTGCGTCCGGGCCCCTGCGGATCCCGGGCGCGCCGGATGCTCGACCGCGCGCTAGGATCGCCTCGAACACGGGAGTCCGGTGAGCCGGGCTGAGAGGAAGACACCCAGTCTTCGACCGTCGTACCTGATCTGGATCATGCCAGCGCAGGGAGGCTTCCATCTCGCACCCGTGCCCTCTTCCACTCCTCCGAAGGGCACGTCAATGACCGCATCACCCACGTCCACCGCATCCGCCGCGAGCGCCGACACCGGCGCCCGCAGCCCCCGATCGGGTCTCCGCGCCCGCTGGCGGGTCATCGACATCGTCGTCGCGAGCGTCCTCGGCGTCGCATCCGGCCTCGTCTTCGTCATCTGGAACACGGCGTCCGTGCCCGTCGGCGCCTTCTTCGAGCCGCTGCTGCCCGGCCTCCAGGCCCTGGCCGGCGGCGGCTGGCTCTTCGCCGGCGTCCTCACGGGCATCGTCATCCGCAAGCCAGGCGCCGCCCTCTACGGCGAGCTGCTCGCCGCCTTCGTGTCCATGCTCGTCGGCAACGTGTGGGGCGTGAGCACGCTGCTCTCCGGCCTCACGCAGGGTCTCGGCGCCGAGCTCGTGCTCCTCGTCTTCCTCTACGCGAACTGGCGCGCGTACGTGGCCGTGCTCGCGGGCATGGGCGCCGGGCTCGGCATGGCAGTAACGGACCTCATCACGTACTACCCGGGATCCACGCCGCTGTTCGCCACGATCTACACGGTCGCGGCGCTCGTCTCGGGCGGGCTCGTCGCCGGCCTGCTCTCGTGGCTCGTCGCCCGCGCGCTCGCCCGCACCGGCGCGCTCTCGCGCTTCGCCTCGGGCCGCGACACCGCGGCCCGCGTCTGACCGTGCGGCGGCCGGGCCGTCGCACGTCCCCGATCGTCGTGGCGCGCGTCCCGCTCGCCGGGCCCGATGCGACGGCCGACCCGTCGGGCGGGGCCTCCATCCGGGCCGAGGGCTGGGGCTGGCGCCACGCCGGCCGTGCCTCCTGGGCGGTCCGCGACGTCGACCTCGCCGTCGAGCCGGGCGAGCGCGTCCTGCTGCTGGGCGCGTCGGGTGCCGGCAAGACCACGCTCCTGCACGCCCTCGCGGGCGTCCTCGGCGGCGACGACGAGGGGGAGACCCGGGGCACCCTGCTCGTCGACGGCCAGGATCCGGCCGCCCGCCGCGGTCGCGCCGGGCTCGTCCTGCAGGATCCGGACGCGCAGGTGATCCTCTCCCGCGTCGGCGACGACGTGGCGTTCGGCTGCGAGAACCTCGGCGTCCCGCGCGAGGAGATCTGGCCGCGCGTCCGCGCGGCGCTCGACGCGGTGGGACTCGACGTCGCCCTGGATCGCTCGACGACCGCGCTGTCCGGCGGCCAGAAGCAGCGCCTCGCCCTCGCCGGCGTGCTCGCGATGCGGCCCGGGCTCCTCCTCCTCGACGAGCCGACCGCGAACCTCGACCCCGAGGGCGTCGGCGAGGTCCGCCGCGCCGTCGAGTCCGTCGTCGAGGCGAGCGGCGCGACCCTCGTCGTCATCGAGCACCGCGTCGCCGTGTGGCGCGACCTCGTCGACCGGGTCGTGGTGCTCGGGGCCGACGGCGGGATCGTCGCCGACGGCGCGCCCGACGACGTCCTCCGCGACCAGGGCGCGTCCCTCGCGGCCGCGGGCGTCTGGGTGCCCGGGCGCGAGCCGGCCGCTCCCGTCCGGGCGCGGGCTGTTCCCGCTCCGCTCCTCCGGGCGGACGACCTCGCCGTCGGGCGGGGCGGCGCGCGCGGGGCCGCGGTGGCCGACGGTGTCGGCGTCGCGCTCGCCTCGGGTCGCGTCGTCGCCCTCACGGGCCCGAACGGCGGCGGCAAGAGCACGCTCGCGTTGACGCTCGGCGGCCTCCTGCCTGCGCTGTCCGGGCGGGTCGTGGCGTCGGCGGCCCTGGCCGACGGCCTGGGCGAGGATCCCGCGGCCTGGCGCTCGCGCGAGCTCGCGGCGCGCGTCGGCACCGTCTTCCAGGACCCGGAGCACCAGTTCCTCTCCGGCACCGTGCGCGCCGAGCTCGAGGTGGGTCCGCGCGCCGTGGGCATGGATCCCGCCGACGCCGCCCGCCGCGTGGACGAGCTGCTCGTGCGCCTCCGCCTCGACGCCCTCGCGCAGGCGAACCCCTTCACCCTGTCCGGCGGGGAGAAGCGGCGCCTGTCCGTGGCCACCGCGCTCGCGACCGCACCGCGCCTCCTCGTGCTCGACGAGCCCACCTTCGGGCAGGACTCCCGCACCTGGGCCGAGCTCGTCGCGCTCCTCGCCGACCTCGTCGACCGCGAGGGCGTCGGCGTCCTCGCCGTCACCCACGACGCGGACCTCGTCCGCGCGCTGGCGGACGACGTCCTCCGGCTCGACGCCGTCCCGGGCTCCGCCGCGCGATTGGAGGTCGTGCGATGAGCGCCGCCCCGACCGAGGTCGTGCCCGCCGCACGTGCGACCGGCCTCGCCGCCGTCAATCCCGTCGCGCGGCTCGCGGCGGCCCTCGTCCTGACGCTCGCCCTCGTGCTGAGCCTCGACGTGGTCTCCGCGGGCGTGGCGCTCGCGCTGGAGCTGCTGCTCCTCCCCGTCGCCGGGATCCGCCCGCGCGCGTTCCTCGTGCGCGGCATCCCGATCTGGATCGCGGCGCCCGGGGCCGGCCTGACGATCCTGCTCTACGGGCGCACGTCCGGCGACGTGTACGCCCAGTTCCTGCTCGTCGTCGTCAGCGAGGGGTCGGTGCTGCTCGCGGTCGCGACGACGATGCGCGTGCTGGCCATCGGCGTGGCATCGCTCGTCCTGTTCGCGGACGTGGATCCCACGGACCTCGCCGACGGCCTCGCCCAGGTCGCCCGCCTGCCGTCCCGCTTCGTGCTCGGGGCGCTCGCGGGCGTCCGCCTCGTGGGCCTGCTCCTCGACGACTGGCGCTCCCTCGAGCTGGCCCGACGGGCGCGCGGCGTCGCCGACCGCGGCCGGATCCGCCGGTTCGCCGGCCAGGCCTTCGCGCTGCTCGTGCTCTCCATCCGGCGCGGAAGCAAGCTGGCGACCGCGATGGAGGCGCGCGGCTTCGGCGGCGCGACCACCCGCACCTGGGCCAGGGCGAGCGTCGTCGGTCGGCGCGAGGCGCTCGTGCTCGGGGTCGCGGTGCTCGTCGCCGCGTGCGCGGTGGCGGCCGCCGTCGCGGCAGGGACGTGGGGCTCCGGTGCGGCCTGACGCGGGGGAGCGGGGCCCGGCGCTGGTCCTCGTCGACGGCCCGTCCGGGTCCGGCAAGTCCACCCTGGCGGACGCCCTCATCCGGGAGGGGGACGCCGACGCGGGCCTCCCGCCCGGCGCCCAGCTCCTGCGGCTCGATGACGTCTACCCCGGCTGGGACGGCCTCGAGGCGGCCTCCCGGCACCTCGAGCGGCACGTGCTCCCCGCGATGCGTCCGGGCGGACGACCGCGATGGCGCCGCTGGGACTGGATCGCGGACGCGCCCGCGGAGTGGCACGACCTGGATCCGGGGCGCCCGCTCGTGGTCGAGGGCTGCGGATCCCTGACCCGGGCCGCGGCGCGCCTCGCCACGCACCGCATCTGGGTGGAGGCCGACGACGCCGTGCGCCGAGCTCGGGCGATCGCCCGCGACGGCGAGGCGTTCGCGGTGGAGTGGGAGCGCTGGGACGCGCAGTGGCGCGCGCACGTCGACCGGGAGGATCCGCGCGCCCTGGCCGACGTCGTCGTCCGCACGGACGCCGTGGCGGCGGCCGGGTAACCTGAGGCCGTGACCGATTCCGCACCCACCGACGTCCGCTACCTCGCCGTCTACGCCGACGGCCCCCTCGAAGGCACCACCGAGACCCGCGTCCTCGTCGACGGCCAGCACGACGCGACCATCAGCACCATGTCGGCTGTGGAGGGCAAGGAGTCGCTCTTCCAGTACCGCGCCGGCGAGGTCTCCGAGGTGGCGGGCGAGCAGCGCGTCACCTACACGTTCGTGGCCGACGGCAGCGACGACGTCCTCGGCGAGGGCGACGACGAGTCCCTCGAGCTCTGATCCCCGGCACGGCAGGCGCCTCGGCGCCGACCCCGACGACCCCGGCCCGCGACGCGGCTGCCGGGGTCGTCGTGCGTCCGGCAGGGGTGCGTGCGTGCGTGCCTCCGACGTCCTCGGCGGCCCGACTCGCCGGCTCAGGCCCAGCCGAGCTCGTGCAGCCGGTCGTCGTCGATGCCGTGGAAGTGCGCGATCTCGTGCACGAGCGTGACGTGCACGAGGTCACGCAGCGCGTCCATGTCCTCGGCCTCGTGCAGGTGCGGCTCGCGGTAGACGACGATGCGGTCCGGCATCTCGCCGAAGCCGTACTGCCCGCGCTCGGTCATGGCGACGCCGTCGTAGAGGCCCAGCAGGTCGAGCGAGCCGTCCTCCGGCCGGTCCTCGACCACGAACACGACGTTCTCGAGGCCGTCCACCATCTCATCCGGCAGGTCGTCGAGCTCGTCGACCACCAGCTCCTCGAACTCGTCGGGATCGCAGTGCAGCATGCTCCCACCCTCCCACGCGCGCGTCGGCGGGAGCCGGCCGCGGTGACCGTCCGGCGAGGGAGACGACGGAAGGGCCGGGACCCTCTCGGATCCCGGCCCTTCCCGGTGGGGTGGACGACGGGGCTCGAACCCGCGACTTCCGGCTCCACAAGCCAGCGCTCTGCCAACTGAGCTACGCCCACCATGCGGCCGATCCCGCTCTCGCGGACGGCCATGAATGAGGATACTACAGCCGCGGTGCCCACGCGGACGTCACGTCCGCGGAGATGGCCTGCACGTCCTCGGTGGCGGGCCCGGGCGCCGGCACGAAGGCGGCGCGGCGGTAGTACTCGAGCTCGCGGATCGACTCGAGGATGTCCGCGAGGGCGCGGTGGCCGCCGTTCTTCGCGGGGGAGTTGAAGTAGATCCGGGGGAACCACTCCTTGGCGAGCACCTTGATGGAGGAGACGTCGACGCTGCGGTAGTGCAGGTGCGCGTCCACGCGGGGCATGTACTTCGCGAGGAACGCCCGGTCGGTGCCGATGGTGTTGCCGGCGATGGGGGCCTTGCCGCCGTTCGGCACGTGCTGCAGCAGGTACTCGAGGACCGCGAACTCGGCGTCGGCGAGGCTGACGCCCGCGGGGATCTCGTCGAGCAGCCCCGAGGAGCGGTGCATGTCGGTGACGAACTCGCCCATGTTGGCGAGCGCAGCGGGGTCGGGGTTGATCACGATCGTGAAGCCGTCGTCGACGGGCACGAGGTCGAAGTCCGTGACGACCACGGCGACCTCCACCAGCTCGTCGATCGCGAGGTCCAGCCCCGTCATCTCGCAATCGATCCACACCAGCCGGTCCGCGTTGTTGCCCATCCCCCGATCCTATCGGCGGGCCCGGACCGCCCCGACGCGCCGCCTACCATGGGGGAGTGATCACCCTCCTCGCCGTCCTCCTCATCGTCAACGGCGTCTGGAACGCCGTCGTGTGGCCGCAGTTCCTGAAGCGCGTCGCGAAGGACCCCCGCGCTCGTGCCGCCGACGGATCGCGCACCGCGTTCTTCACCGTGCACCTCGTGCTGGTCTCGGTCTCGCTGCTCCTCGCCCTCGTCTCGATCATCGCCGCCGTCGCGGCCTTCGTCTCCTGAGCCCCGCAGAGGTCCCGCCCGCGGCCGACGCCGCCCCCGCGGGATCCGCGGGCGTGCACGTCGTCATGTTCTCGTCCCTCTTCTGCATGCCGTGCCAGGCGACCCGGCGCACGCTCCAGGAGGTGCAGCGGCTCCTGCCCTGGCTCCCGGTCGAGGAGCTCGACGTCGCGGCGCACCCGGAGACCGCCGAGGCGGAGCGCATCCGGTCGACGCCCACGATCCTCGTGCGCGCCGGGGATCGCGAGGTGCTCCGCGCGGAGGGCGTGCCGACCGCGCCGCAGGTGCTGCAGGCGGTCGTGCGCGCCATGGACGGGACGACCTCCGCCGCTCCCGTCGACGCCCCGGGGCGCCCGGATCCCGCGTAGTACCCTCGTCACGACCCCCTGTAGCTCAATGGATAGAGCATCGGCCTTCTAATCCGACGGTTGCGCGTTCGAGTCGCGCCGGGGGGACCGACTGTCGGAAGCGCCGGATCGGCCGTAGATTTGGGCGCATGCGCGACATCCAGTCTCAGATCATCGCCGCCCTCGAGGTGCGCCCGACCATCGTTCCCGCCGACGAGGTCCGCAAGCGCGTCGACTTCCTCAAGGCCTACCTGCGGTCCACCGGCGCGGAGGGCTTCGTCCTCGGCGTGAGCGGCGGGCAGGACTCCTCCCTCGCCGGTCGCCTCGCGCAGCTCGCGGTCGAGGAGCTGGCCGCGGAGGGCCTCCTCGCGGAGTTCATCGCCGTGCGCCTCCCGTACGGCGTGCAGGCCGACGAGGAGGACGCGCAGCTGGCGCTCTCCTTCATCCAGCCGAAGTCGAGCGTGGTGTTCGACATCAAGCGCGCCGTGGACGGCTTCCAGGCGGAGTACGCCGATGCGGCCGGGCACGCGATGACGGACTTCACCAAGGGCAACGTCAAGGCGCGCTCGCGCATGGTCGCCCAGTACGCGCTGGCCGGGCAGGCCCGCCTGCTGGTGATCGGCACGGACCACGCGGCGGAGGCGGTCACGGGGTTCTTCACGAAGTACGGCGACGGCGGGGCGGACGTGCTCCCCCTCACCGGCCTCACCAAGCGCCAGGGCCGGGCGCTGCTCGAGCACCTCGACGCGCCGGAGCGGCTCTACCTCAAGGCCCCCACGGCGGATCTCCTGGACGACACCCCCGGGCAGACCGACGAGGCGAACCTGGGCCTCACCTACGCCGACATCGACGACTTCCTCGAGGGCCGCGACGTCGACGACGAGGTGGCCGAGGCGATCGAGGCGCGCTATCAGAGCACCGAGCACAAGCGGCGGGTGCCCGCCAGCATGTTCGACGACTGGTGGAAGTGAGCCGCCTCTGACCGGAGGCGACGGCTCCTGCCCGACGCACGACGCCCCGCACCTCGATCGAGGTGCGGGGCGTCGTCATGTGACGCGCGTGGCGGTCAGCGGCGTTCGGCCTCCGCGGTGCGCGAGTTCGCGGCCGACGACGAGGGGACGGGCGGGCTGTACTGCTCGTCGGGGGACTCGACCCGGCGCTCGGCGGTGGGCTGGTCGTCGGATCCGCTGCGCCAGGGCACCGGGACGGGAGCGACGGCGGTCGGCTCGGACTGCCGGGCCGCGGGCCGGGATGCGTCGGCCGCATCGGTGACCGGCTGGTCGTCCTCGAACTGCCAGCGGGAGATGTCGCCCTGGAAGATCTTGCGGGCGCGACCGGGGTGGTGCTGCCACTCGACCATGCGGTCGCGGAACTCGGCGAGCTGCGCGTCGAACTGGAAGCCGAAGCTGCCGCTGCCGCGCTTGAACTCGGAGATCTCGTGCGCGGCCCAGGTGGCGGCCGTGGCCGCGCCCTTGACCGGCAGGAGGCGGATGCGGATGTCGGCCTCTCCCGCGGCGCGGTCGGCGAGCACGCGCTCCTGCGCCGTGAGGCCGTCCCACACGGAAGCCTGGCGCGCGGCGTCCACCAGCACGCCGATGGCGGCGGCCTTGACCTCGCGGTCGTGCCGCGTGAGGATCCGCTGCGTGGCACCGCGCGCGATGACGGCGGCGAGCACGCCGGCCACCACGATGGCGACGAAGGGGACGACGACGCCGGAGAGGAGCTGCGTGCCCCGCTCGGACGCGAGGGCATCGAGGAGATCATTCCACCACTGCATGCGGCGACCGTACCCCGGGGCCCGGGCCCGATCCGGGAGGCCGGGCGGGCGCGTCGCCGCACCCGGTCATGGGCGGCTGCCGCTCAGAACCGCAGGCAGTCGACCGCGTCCTGCAGCGACCAGAAGTCGCCGAGGGGGAGGAACCCCTGCGCGTCCCTGCGGAGCCGCTTCGCGCGGAAGCGCTCGCCCTGCGGCTCGTGCATGCGCTCCACGTAGCCGAGCACGCCGCCGTCCGGCCGCGTGACCCGCAGGAGCCCGTCGTGCAGCTCGCGCACCTGGGCCGCCGAGCGCGCCAGGGGGGTGTAGGTGATGCTGGGCATGGTGTCCTCCGTCCGCGTGCCGCCGGCCCGGCGGTGTCTCGATGTCCCCGAAGCTACGGGGGACCACCGACATCGCGGCCGGCAGGAATGGGCGGCATCCGATGACGGTTCCCCTCCTTGTCGACCACCGCGGACCTCGCGCGCATCGACGGGAAGTAGGTTCATCTCTCATGCAGACATTCATCCTCGCCGGCGGCTGCTTCTGGTGCCTCGATGCGGTCTACCGCACGCTCGACGGCGTCCAGGACGTCATCTCCGGATACATCGGCGGTCACACCGCCCACCCCTCCTACGACGCCGTGTGCACGGGCGCGACCGGGCACGCCGAGGCGGTGAAGGTGGTCTTCGACGAGGAGGTCATCCCGGCCGACGTCATCCTCGACGTGTTCTTCACGCTGCACGACCCGCGTCAGCTCAACCGCCAGGGCGCCGACGTCGGCACCCAGTACCGCTCGGCCATGTTCCCCGCGGATGCCGCGCAGGAGCAGCTGTTCCGGGACGCGATCGCGCGCGCAGGCGATCTCTGGGACGGCACCGCCGTCACCACCATCGAGCCGGTCGGCACCTGGTACGACGCGGAGGAGTACCACCAGGACTTCTTCGCCAAGAACCCGGGACAGGGCTACTGCAACGCGGTCGCCGTGCCCAAGGTCAACAAGGTGCGGAAGTCGTTCGCGCAGTACGTGCGCGCCGCCTGATCCACACCGGTCCCGACGCCCCGCGGCCTGTACGGCCGCGGGGCGTCGGCGTACCATCGGCGTGTCCGGGCGACGGAGCCCGGGGAGGAGAGACGACGACGATGTCGATGACCACCAGCACGACCAGGACCGGACTCCCGCGCACCGCGGGCAAGACCTGGGTGGCCTTCGGGGCCACGGGGGCGCTCGCCTCCATCCACTCGCACGAGGACGGCTACGAGGTGCGGGCGCTGCACCGCGGCGTCGTCACCGGCACGTACCCCACCCTGGAGATCGCGAAGGCCGCGCTCCGAGCCGGCCACGACGACCTCCGCATCGCGGAGCACTGACCCGGCCGTCCCTCCCCAGGCGCCCAGGCGCCGTGTCGCGCGCCGGAATCGCCCGTCGCTCCGGTGCGGCGCGTCCGATGACCCACCCTGGGCCCGCGACCGCGTGGTCGCGGGAGGGGCGGCCAGGTGGGCGACGGGTGCGGGGGTCGCGAGGGCGACCGGTGCGAGCGCGGGCTGCGCGTCGCGGTGCGGGGCGTCGTCGCGCGGCGGCCGCGGGGCATCCGCACGGTCGAGGGGTGGGAGGTCGCGAGCGTCGTCCTCGGAGCGGACACGGCGCATCGCCCGCATGGTTCTGCCGTCCTCGTGGTGTGCGCGGGGACCGGGGCGGCCGCCGTGATGACGCGCCTGCCGGTGGGGGAGGAGGTGATCGTCCTCGGGCGCCTGGTCGTACGTCGCGCCGCCCGCCCGGAGGACGACGCGATGGAGCTCGCGGCCGACGCGGTGCTCGCCCGACGCGGTGCTCGCCCGACGCGGGCCACCAGCCGTCTCCACGCTGGCGGAGCCTAGGATCGCACCATGAGCGGATCCCCCCGGTGGCTCGAGCCGGACCAGCAGCGCGCCTGGCGGACCGTCATCGTCGCGCTGAACCACGTCAGCGAGCGCATCGAACGGCAGCTCCTCCGCGACTCGGCGATGCCGCACGCCTACTACATGATCCTCGTCCGCCTGTCGGAGGCCGAGGACGGGGCGCTCCCCATGAGCGTCCTCGCCCGGGCGCTGCAGGCGTCGGCGAGCCGCACCTCGCACGCGGTCACCCGCCTGGAGCAGCTGGGCTGGGTCCGCCGGTCGCGGTCGCCGCACGATGGCAGGAGCCTCCTCGCGGAGCTCACCGACGAGGGCCGGGCGACCCTCCAGGCGGCGGCCCCCGGCCACGCCGATGAGGTGCTCCGCTCGGTGTTCGACCCGCTGACCGTCGACCAGACGGCGCAGCTCGAGGCCATCGCGCGGGATATCCTCGCCAACATGAGCGCATCCTCCCTCGACGACGGCCGGGGGAGCGCCCGAGGCGACGACCTCGCCATCCCTCCCGCACCCGCACCCGACGCCGCCGCAGCCCGCGCGGACGAGTCCGCCGCATGATCCGCGCCCGCCTCGCCCTCCTGGCGCCTGCGCTCGTCGGGGCGCTGCTCCTCTCGGCGTGCACGCAGTCGCCCGCCGCGCCGGAGCCGACCCCGACCGCCGTCGCGGACAGCGGCGATCCCGGTGCCGCATCAGCCGCGCCGACCGTCGCGCCCCTCGATCCGGACGGCACCGCCGAGGCCGCCCTCCCCGTGTTCGAGGCGACGGCGGGCGGGGTCGTCGCCGCGGACGCGAACGCGCAGGGCCGCGCCCTCGTGGACGCGCTCGTGGCCGCCGGATTCCCCAAGGACCGCATGGAGGTCACCGCGGACGCCACGCCGCTGGGCAACGCCGTCGACTCGATCCTCGTCTCCGTCCACATGCCGGACGCCTGCCTCGTGGGGCAGCGCGCCCGGGACGGGTTCAGCGCGCAGGTCGAGCCCGCGCTGTCGTCCGGTCGCTGCCTCGTCGGCCAGACCCGCCCGATCGACTGGTGACCGCCGTGCCGCCGCACCCGCGCGCGGCATCCGGCACCCGCGGCACTGAATAGACTCGTGCCCATGGCTGAATACATCTACTCGATGGTCCGCGCCCGGAAGTCGGTCGGCGACAAGCTGATCCTCGACGACGTCACCATGTCGTTCATCCCCGGCGCGAAGATCGGCGTCGTCGGGCCGAACGGCGCGGGCAAGTCGACGATCCTGAAGATCATGGCGGGCCTCGACACCCCCAGCAACGGCGAGGCCAAGCTCTCGCCCGGCTACTCCGTCGGCATCCTCATGCAGGAGCCCGAGCTCGACGAGTCGAAGACCGTCCTCGAGAACGTGCAGGAGGGCGTCGGGCCGCTCAAGGCGCAGGTCGACCGCTACAACGAGATCGCCGCGGCCATGGCCGAGCCGGACGCCGACTTCGACACGCTGCTCGCCGAGATGGGCACGCTCCAGGAGGCCATCGACGCCGCCGACGGCTGGGAGCTCGACTCCCAGCTCGAGCAGGCGATGGACGCGCTCCGCACCCCGCCGGGCGACGCATCGGTCGCGAACCTCTCGGGCGGGGAGAAGCGCCGCGTCGCGCTCTGCAAGCTCCTGCTCCAGAAGCCCGACCTGCTGCTCCTCGACGAGCCCACGAACCACCTCGACGCCGAGAGCGTGCTCTGGCTCGAGCAGCACCTCTCCAAGTACCCGGGCGCCGTCCTCGCCGTGACCCACGACCGGTACTTCCTCGACCACGTGGCCGAGTGGATCGCCGAGGTCGACCGCGGGCGCCTCTACCCGTACGAAGGCAACTACTCGACCTACCTCGAGAAGAAGCAGGAGCGCCTCAGCGTCCAGGGCAAGAAGGACGCCAAGCTCTCCAAGCGCCTCGCCGAGGAGCTCGACTGGGTGCGCAGCAACGCGAAGGGCCGCCAGGCCAAGTCCAAGGCGCGCCTCGCGCGCTACGAGGAGATGGTGACCGAGGCGGAGCGCACGAGGAAGCTGGACTTCGAGGAGATCCAGATCCCGGTGGGCCCGCGTCTCGGCTCGCAGGTCATCGACGCGAACAAGCTGCACAAGCAGTTCGGCGAGCGCGTCCTCATCGACGACCTCTCGTTCACGCTGCCGCGCAACGGCATCGTCGGCGTCATCGGCCCGAACGGCGTCGGCAAGACCACGCTCTTCAAGACCATCGTCGGCCTCGAGCCGCTCGACTCCGGCGAGCTGAAGGTCGGCGACACGGTCGACATCTCGTACGTCGACCAGAGCCGCGGGGGCATCGACCCCGAGAAGTCGCTCTTCGAGGTCGTCTCCGATGGCCAGGACTACATCCAGGTCGGCAAGCAGGAGGTGCCCGCGCGCGCCTACGTGTCCACCTTCGGGTTCAAGGGGCCGGACCAGCAGAAGAAGGCCGGCATCCTCTCCGGCGGCGAGCGCAACCGCCTGAACCTCGCGCTGACGCTCAAGCAGGGCGGCAACCTCCTGCTGCTCGACGAGCCCACCAACGACCTGGACGTCGAGACGCTCGGCAGCCTCGAGAACGCGCTCCTCGAGTTCCCCGGCTGCGCCGTGGTCATCACCCACGACCGGTGGTTCCTCGACCGGATCGCGACCCACATCCTGTCCTACGAGGGCACGGACGAGGATCCCGCGAACTGGTACTGGTTCGAGGGCAACTTCGAGTCGTACGAGCAGAACAAGATCGAGCGCCTGGGCGCGGACGCCGCGAAGCCCCACCGCTCCGCGTACCGCAAGCTGACGCGCGACTGAGGCTGCCGCCATGACCCGGATCCACGTCCCCATCCACCTCAGGTGGGCCGACCTGGACGCCTACAACCACGTCAACAACGTGGAGGTGGTGCGCCTCCTCGAGGAGGCCCGCGTCCGCGCCTTCTGGCTCACCGAGCCGGGCGGTGGGGACGCGGATCCCGGTCTCGCGCTCATCGACGCGTCCGCGGGTGCACCGACTCTCACGATGATCGCGCGCCAGGAGATCGAGTACCTGCTGCCCATCTCCTACGGCAGGCAGCCGCTCGACGTGCAGGTGTGGCTGGGGCGGCTCGGCGGCTCCAGCTTCGAGGCGTGCTACGAGGTGCGGTCGCCCGCGGGCGCGGAGCCCCAGGTCCTCTACGCGCGCGCCTCGACCACGATCGTGCTCGTCGACGCGGCGAGCGGTCGGCCACGGCGCATCAGCGACGAGGAACGCACCGAGTGGTCCGCGCTCATGGAGGAGCCGGTGGCCCTGGGGCGTCGCGGCTGACGCCTCGAGGTCGCGGCGTCGCGCGACGCGGACTCAGGCCCGTGCGTCCGCCGGGACCCGGACCATGCCCTCCTGGGCGACGCTCGCGAGCAGCACGCCGTCGCGCGAGTAGATGCGACCGAGCGACAGCCCGCGGCCCCCTTGCGCGCTCGTCGACTCCTGCACGTACAGCATCCACTCGTCGGCGCGGCCGAAGCGGTGGAACCACATCGCGTGGTCGAGGCTGGCGGCCTTGATGCCGGGCGTGGCCCAGGAGAGCCCGTGCCTGCGGTAGATGGACTCGAGGATCGAGTAGTCGCTCGCGTAGGCGAGGGAGGCCAGGTGCACGGCCGGGTCGTCGGGGAGGCGGCCGATGGCGCGGATCCACACCGCCTGATGCGCGACCCGCTCGGGCGCGGCGCCGAAGTAGACCGGCTGCTCGACGTGGCGCATGTCGAAGGGGCGGTCGTTGGCCCAGTGCGCGGCCACCGGGTGGTCGATGCGGGACAGCACGTCCCGCGCGCTCGGCAGCGACTCCGGCTCGGGGATGCCCTCGGGCATGGGCGCCTGGTGCTCGAGGCCCTCGTCCGCGTCCTGGAACGACGCGATCATCGAGAGGATCGGCCGTCCGTCCTGGTACGCCTGCGTCCGGCGGGTCGAGAACGAGCGGCCGTCGTGGATCCGGTCGACCGAGAAGGTGATGGGCTTCGTGACGTCGCCGGGACGCAGGAAGTAACCGTGCATGCTGTGCGGGCGACGGTCGGCGTCGGTGGCGCGCATGGCCGCCACGAGGGACTGCGCGAGCACCTGACCGCCGAAGACGCGGCCCATCGGCATCCACTGCGACGGGCCCGTGGAGATGTCCTCGCTCGTGCGCGCACCCGTGTCGGTGAGGTCGAGGGCCGTGAGGAGGCCGGCGAGCGGCCCGTCGTCCGGGATGTCGGATGCGTGGTCGATCATGGGTCCTCCGCGTCGCGGGCCGGTCTCGGGTGGCCGGGCGCCCGGCGGATCGCGCGGGCGCATCCAGTAGCTTAGACACGCCATGACGCCCTCCTTCGCCCTCCGGGACGCCCTCGCCCTCGGCGATCTGCAGACCTTCCTCGGGCGCTCCGCCCGCGTCGACGACGGGGCCGTGCGCCTCATCGGATCCGGCGGCGTCCTCGCCGTCTACACCTCCGTCCTGCAGCCCGCCGGCCTCCTCGACCGGTCGCCCACCGTGCTCGGGCTCCGCACGTTCGCCGCGGAGACGCAGGCGCCCGTCGACAGCGTCGTGCCGATCCGCGCCCTCCTCGACCGGCTCGCGCGCCTCGAGGGACCGGCGACCGGATCCCCGGGCGAACCCGTCGGCGTGCTCGTGCCGCCGGACACCGCCACGGCGCCGTGGGCCGGCATCTCGCCTCCTCGGGCCGGATGGGAGCGAGCGGCGGACGTCGCCGCGTCCACCCTCCGCGCTGCGGCGCGCGCGGGGATCGACGAGGTGGCCGCCGCCGTGCCGTCGGGCATCGGCGAGCAGATCGTCTCCCGCGTGCGCGGCGAGGTCTGGGGCCGCGCCGTGGAGGGAGCGCCCGACGTGGTCGCGGGTGGGGCCTTCGCGGCCTACAGCCTCGGGTTCCTCGGGCCGGATCCCGCCCCCGACGCGGAGCGGGACGACGAGGAGGCTCCGGTCGCCGTCTTCCGCGCCGGACCCTGGACGCGCCTCACCACGACGCGCGGCCACGTCCTGGTGCGGCGCCTCTAGCGCGTCCCCATCCGCGTCGGCGGCAGGCCACCGTGCCGCCGCCGCCCGTCAGGACTCGTCGAACGTGTTGACCATCGCGTGGGCGGCGCGCTCGAGGTAGTCCCAGAGCTGCGCCTCGTGCATCGGCGACAGGTCCAGCGAGTCGACGGCCACGCGCATGTGCGCGAGCCAGCGGTCGCGCGCGTCGGGGTTGACGCGGAACGGCATGTGCCGCATCCGCAGCCGGGGGTGGCCGCGCTCGTCGCTGTAGGTCGTGGGGCCGCCCCAGTACTGCTCGAGGAAGCCGGTGAGACGCTGGATCGCGCCCTCGAGGTCCTCCTCCGGGTACATCGCGACGAGCACGGGGTCCTCGGCGACGCCCCGGTAGAACTCGCGGACGAGCCTCTCGAACGTGGGGCGGCCGCCGACGTCGTCGTAGAACGAGCTCGCGAGCAGGTCGGCCATCAGGATCCCTCGGGCGGCGTCGCGGGCTTCCGGGGCTGGCGCGGCGCGCGGGGCGGCTTGGGGGGAGCGGCGTCCTCGGCTGCGGCCTCCACGTCGGCGTCGTCCTCCGGCCGCGCCGCGGCCGCCGGGTCCTCGGGGAGGACGGTCCAGGTCGCGGTGACCTCGTCCTCGTCCGGCTCCCGCGCCGGCGCCGGGTCCTGCGCGGGGATCATCTGCGTCGATCGCGGGTCGGGACGGGAGCCGGCCGCGCCGCGGACGACGGGGGACGCGGATCCGGCCGCCGGGGACCCGGGCTGCCGCTGCGCGACCTTCCGGGCGGCGCGCTTGCGGGGAGCCGGCTGCTCGGGCTGCTGCACGGGCGTGGACGCGGTGCGCGGGGGGTGCGCGCCGCCGACGCTCGCCGCGCTGTCGAAGCCCGTGAGCACCACGGCGGTGAGCGACGGCAGGGTGACGCCCATGGCATCGAGGGCCGCCTTGAGCCGGCCGCGGAGCTCGCGGGAGACGTCGTCGCGCGCGTTGCTGCGCGTCTTGACGACCACGCGGATCACGACGGCGGACTCGGAGATCGACTCGATGCCCCAGAGCTCGGGCTTCTCGACGATGCGGGAGCGCCACTTCGGGGTGGACGCGAGCTCCGTCGCGGTGGCGAGCATGCGCTCCTGCACGGCCTGCACGTCGGCGTCGTAGGGGACGGCGAGGTCGATGACCACGCGCGCCCAGCCCTGCGACATGTTGCCGACGCGGAGGATCTCGCCGTTGCGGACGAACCAGAGCGTGCCGTTGACGTCGCGGAGGGTGGTGATGCGGATGCCGACGGTCTCGACGACGCCCGTCGCGGGGCCCACGTCGACGACGTCGCCGACGCCGAGCTGGTCCTCCACGACCATGAACAGGCCGTTGAGGATGTCCTTGACGATGTTCTGCGCGCCGAAGCCGAGGCCGGCGCCGAGGGCGGCGGTGAGGAGGGCGAGGGAGCTGAGGATGTCCGGGTTGACCGCGGTGATGGCGAGCGACAGCGCGATGACGACGATGACGACCGTCGTGATGTTGCTGAGGACGCTGCCGAGCGTCCGGGTGCGCTGCACGACGCGGACGGCCGTCAGCGGAGACGCCTGGATCGACTGCGTGTCGTCGACGTTCTGCCGCTTCTTCACGCCCGAGACGATCTGGTCGACCGTGTTGCGGATCACCACGAGGAGGATCCAGCGGGCGATGAACGCGCCGACGACGATCGAGACGACCTGGATCAGCACGCCCCACGTGGAGAAGAACGACCCGTCGCCGCAGCACACCATGCTCAGGTCCATCGCGACGCGCTTCCGAGGGGGATGAGGAGAGGGGAGGTCATCCGGCCGAGTGTACCGGCGGCCTCCCCGGCCGGCCCTGGGTCCGTGCGCAGGTGCGGCCGGAGGGACGACGAGGGGGACGGCCGCGTGCGCGACCGTCCCCCTCGGATGGGGCGATGGTGCCTACTCGGCGTCCTTCGCCTGCGCGCGGAGCGCCCGCTCGACGCCCGACAGCAGCTCGCTGACGAGACGGCGGAGCGCCGGCGGCTCGGGGTTCGCGTCGAGCCAGGCGACGGTCGCGTCGCGCAGCTCCTCGTCGGCGAGCGGCGACGGGTAGAAGCCGCCGATGAGCGCCGCGGCGATCGCGTAGCTGCGCGACTCCCACACGCCCTGCAGCGCGTCGAAGTAGGCGCCCACGTACGGCCGCAGCAGCTCGGTGTCCGCCGCGCGGCGGAAGCCGAGCCCCGTCGTGCGCACGATCGTGTTCGGCGCGGTGTCGGCCTCCCACACCGACGCCCACGCCGCCCGCTTGCCCTCGGCCGTCGGCAGCGCCGCGCGCGCCTGCGCCGCGGACTGCGCGCCCGTGGCCGTGCGGTCGGCCGCGAGGGCCTGGTCGATCTCGGCGGTGCCGGCGCGACCGCCCGCGACGAGCGCGGTCAGCAGCTCCCAGCGGAGGTCCGCGTCGATCTCGACGCCCTCGAGCGTCTCGGTGCCGTCGAGGAGCGCCTGCACGTGATCCAGCTGGGCCGGCTCCTGGGCGACCTGCGCGAAGGTGCGCAGGAACTGGAACTGGTTGTCGGATCCGGGCGCCGCCTGCGCGGTGAGCGCCCACAGCTCGGATGCGACCGTCGCCAGCAGCTCGTCGCGGTGGTCGGGCGCCGAGTACGACGACGCGGCGACCGTGAGCTGCCCGAGCGCGTAGCGGAGCGCGGTCGACTCGTCCTCGGTCGCGACGTTGTCGAGCACGAGCCGCGCGTAGTCGCGGGCGCGGATCTCGCCGTCGCGCGTCGCGTCCCACACGGAGGCGAAGACGAGCGAGCGGGCGAGCGAGTCCTCGAACGCGGCGAGGTGGCGCATCGCGACCTCGAGCGACGCGGGATCCAGGCGGATCTTCGCGTAGGTGAGGTCGTCGTCGTTCAGCAGCACGAGGGCAGGGCGCTGGCGGCCGACGAGCTCGGCGACCTCGGTCCGGTCGCCGTCGACGTCGAGCTCGACGCGCTCGGTGCGGACGAGGTGCGCGTCCCGCAGCTCGTAGAAGCCGATGGCCAGGCGGTGCGGGCGGAGCGTGGGGTAGTCCGCCGCCGCCTCCTGCAGCACGGCGAACGACGTGATGACGCCGTCCTCGTCGGTCTCGATCTCGGGGCGCAGCGTGTTGACGCCGGAGGTCTTCAGCCACAGGTCGGTCCAGCGCTCGAGGTCGCGGCCGCTCGTGCCCTCGAGCTCCGTGGTGAAGTCGCGGAGCGTCGAGTTGCCGAACGCGTGGCGCTGGAAGTACGCGGCGACGCCCGCCAGGAACTCGTCCTGGCCGACGTAGGCGACGAGCTGGCGGAGCACCGACGCGCCCTTGGCGTACGTGATGCCGTCGAAGTTGACCTGCACGTCCTCCAGGTCGTTGATGGTCGCGTAGACGGGGTGCGTGCTCGGCAGCTGGTCCTGGTTGTAGGCCCAGGACTTCTCGCCGGCGTTGAACGTAGTCCAGGCGCCGGTCCACTCGGTGCCCTCGGCGGTCGCCAGGGTCGAGATGTAGGTCGCGAAGGACTCGTTCAGCCACAGGTCGTCCCACCACTTCATGGTGACCAGGTCGCCGAACCACATGTGCGCGAGCTCGTGCAGGATCGTCGTGACCCGGCGCTCCTTCACCGCGTCCGTGACCTTCGAGCGGAAGACGTAGCTCTCCACGAACGTGACGGCGCCGGCGTTCTCCATCGCGCCCGCGTTGAACTCGGGGACGAAGAGCTGGTCGTACTTGGGGAACGGGTACGGGTACGCGAAGCGCTCCTCGTAGAACGCGAAGCCCTCGCGGGTCTTCTCGAAGACGTAGTCGGCGTCGAGGTGCTCCATGAGCGACTTGCGGGCGAAGACGCCGAGCGGGATCGTGCGGCCGTCGCTCGAGGTGAGCTCGCTGCGGACGACGCCGTAGGGGCCCGCGATGAGCGCCGTGATGTAGCTCGACATGCGGAGCGTCGGCTCGAAGGTCCACGTGGATGCGCCGTCAGCTGCGGCCGTCGGCTCGGGCGTCGGGGAGTTGGACACGACCTCCCAGTGCGACGGCGCGGTGACCGTGAAGCGGAAGACCGCCTTGAGGTCGGGCTGCTCGAACACCGCGAACATGCGGCGGGAGTCGGGCACCTCGAACTGCGAGTACAGGTAGACCTCGTCGTCGACGGGATCCACGAAGCGGTGCAGGCCCTCGCCGGTGTTCGTGTACATGGCGTCGGCGACGACCGTGAGCTCGTTCTCCTGCGCGAGGTCGTCGAGGCGGATGCGGACGCCGTCGCTGACGTCGGCCGGGTCGAGCTCGCGGCCGTTGAGCGTGACCGCGTGCACCGTGCGGTTGATCGCGTCGATGAAGGTGGACGCGCCCGCCGTCGCGGTGAAGCGCACGGTCGTGGTGGATCCGAACACCTCCGCGCCCCGGGTGAGGTCGAGCGTCACGTCGTACTCGGACACGGCGAGGAGCGTGGCGCGCTCCTCGGCCTCGACGCGGGTGAGGTTCTCTCCTGGCATGGTGCTCCTGCTCGTCCGTGAGATGGGTGGGCCGATCGGCGGACGCGCTCGCGCGACGGTGCACCTGGCGGTCGGGGACCACGGGTGGCGGGCGGAGCGGCGCCGCATTCGAAGCCGATCCTATGGCGTCGGCTGACCTAGGCTTGAGGAATGTCCGACGTTCAGAGCAGCCCCCGCACCACCGCCGTCGAGTTCTGGTTCGACCCGTCCTGCCCCTGGGCGTGGATGACCTCCCGCTGGGTCGACGAGGTCGCCCGCCATCGCGACCTCGACATCACCTGGAGGGTGATGAGCCTGGCCGTCCTCAACGAGGACAAGGCCGACGACCCGAACTTCGCCGCGTTCCTCCCGCGCGCGCTCCGGTTCACGCGCCTCGTCGCCGCGGTCGAGGCCGAGCACGGAGCCGAGCACGTCAAGCCGCTGTACGACGCCCTCGGCACGCGGATCCACCTCCGCGACCAGAAGGACGCCGACGTCGTGATCCCGGAGGTGCTGGCCGAGCTCGGCCTCCCCGCCGAGCTCGCCGAGACCAGCCGCACCGACCGCTACGACGAGCCGATGCGCGCCAGCCACTTCGACGGCATCGAGCGCGTCGGCCAGGACGTCGGCACGCCCGTCATCGCGGTCGACGGCGTGGCCTTCTTCGGCCCCGTCATCTCGCCCGCGCCGAAGGGCGAGGAGGCCGTGAAGCTGTGGGACGGCGTCGTCGCCGTGGCCGGCTACCCGGGCTTCTTCGAGATCAAGCGCTCGCGCACCGTCGGCCCCATCTTCGACTGACCCACCCGTCGCGCGCGCGGCGGCCGGACGCTCACGGGCGTCCGGCCGCGGCGCGTCCGGCACCGCCCGCGCCGCGGGCACGACGCCGCCTGGGCGGCAGGAGGAGTGCACGATGCGCATCCACATCGCGACCGACCACGCGGGCCTCGACTTCTCGAGGTTCCTCACCGACCACCTGACCGAGGCCGGGCACGACGTCGTCGACCACGGCCCCACCTCGTACGACGCGCTCGACGACTACCCGTCGTTCTGCATCCGCGCGGCTCGGGCCGTCGTCGCCGACCAGCGCGACGGCACCACCGCGCTGGGCGTCGTCTTCGGCGGATCGGGCAACGGCGAGCAGATCGCCGCCAACAAGGTCGAGGGCGCGCGCGCGGCGCTCGTCTGGAACCTGTCGACCGCCGTGCTCGCGCGCCAGCACAACGACGCCAACGTGATCTCGATCGGCGCGCGTCAGCACACGGTCGAGGAGGCCACGGCCTTCATCGACGCCTTCATCGCGGAGCCGTTCTCCGCCGAGGAGCGGCACGCGCGCCGCATCGCCCAGCTCGCCGAGTACGAGACGACGGGGGCCATCGCCGGTCACCCCGTCACCGACTAGGCCGCCGTGCCCGAGGGGCATTCGATCCACCGGATCGCGAAGCAGTTCGAGGCGCACTTCGTGGGCGACGTCGTGCAGGCGTCCTCTCCGCAGTTTCGGTTCGCGGAGGGCGCCGCCGTCCTCGACGGCCGGCGGCTCCTCGCCGCGAAGGCGGTGGGCAAGCAGATGTTCCTCGAGTTCGACGGCGACGTCTGGCTGCGCGTGCACCTCGGCCTCTACGGCGCGTGGGACTTCGCGGGCGACGTGTCGACGCTCAACCGGATGGGGCAGAACGGGATGCGCGGCGACGTGCCCGTGGACGACCGCGTCGACGACGCGCCCGTCGACTCCGACGCGGAGGACTCGCTCACGAGCATCGGGGCGCCCCGTCGCGCGCGCCTGCGCATGGCCGAGCAGGAGAAGGTGCACGACCCGTTCTCCGCCGAGGCGTGGCCGCCGGAGCCCGTGGGCCAGGTGCGCGTGCGCCTGCTCACCGAACGCGCGGTGGCGGATCTCCGCGGTCCGACCGCGTGCGTCGTCGCGAGCCCCGATGAGGTGCAGCAGGCCATCGACAAGCTGGGGCCGGACCCGCTCGTCGACGGCGGCAAGCGCTCCGAGGACCGGTTCACGGCGACCGTGCGGAAGAAGCCCACCGCCATCGGCCTGCTGCTCATGGACCAGGCCGTCGTCAGCGGGATCGGCAACGTGTACCGCGCCGAGCTGCTGTTCCGGGCCCGGCAGAACCCGCACACGCCGGGACGCGACGTGCCCGAGGACGTCGTGCGCGGCCTGTGGCGCGACTGGTCGAAGCTCCTCCGCAAGGGCGTCGAGGTCGGTCAGATGATGACCATGGACGGCCTGCGGGGCACGAAGCTCGACGCGGCGCTCCGCAACCGCGCGGACCGGCACTGGGTCTATCACCGCGAGGGGCTGCCGTGCCGCGTCTGCGGCACGAACGTCGTGATGGAGGAGGCCGCCGGCCGGAAGCTGTACTGGTGCCCGTACTGCCAGGCATGACGCGCGCCGGGGACGGAACGGCCGTCGACGGCTGACCCGCCGCCGGCACGACGGAGGGGCCCGGATCCGATCGGATCCGGGCCCCTCGACCGTCGCGGCGGGCGTCGCGGGTGGCGCTACTCGCTGATGTGGGCGAAGAGGAACCAGCGGTCCTTCTCGAGCCCGCGGGCGATCTCGATGGCGACGTCCTGGCTGTTGACGTCGATGTCGCCCAGCTCCTGCACGGCGCGGTTGACGAGCTCCATGGTCGCGTCGATCTGGGCGATGACCTCGGCGATGGTGGCGCTCGACGGGCGGAAGCCCGGCGTGAGGGCGGCGGTGGTGGTGGACGCCGCGACCGTCTCGATGCGCGCGTCGATCGGCAGGCCGAGGGCGACGACGCGCTCGGCGGCGGTGTCCGCCCAGTCCTGCGCGTGGGAGACGAGGACGTCGAGGAACTCGTGCACGCCGATGAAGTTGGCGCCGCGGACGTGCCAGTGGGCCTGCTTGCCGTTGACGGCGAGAGCCTGCAGGTTGACGACGACGGGGCTGAGGAACTGCGCGACCCCGGCGGCGACGTCGGCGGATGCGGAGCTGGTGGGGACGTGGACGGTGTCGGTCATGGGTTCTCTCCTCGAGCGGCGATGCGGGTCTGCGGGCTGCGGACGATGCCGCCAATCTCGCGCATACCGACGCGGCCCGCAAGCAAGCTGAGGCATGGCTTACCGGGTCGCGAGCGGGGATCGGCCCGCGGCGTCCCCCGGTCAGCGGAGCGAGGAGACACGGGCCGCCATGCCCTTCACGTCCCGGATGCGCTGCTCGTAGCGGGCCGCGACCGCGATGAGGACGACGCCGCCGATCCCCGCCCACGCCCACCAGGGCACCGTGGAGGAGGCGACCCGGATCCAGGGCCAGAGCTGGGCGATCGCGTGGAGGAGCAGCACGACGGCGCCGATGAGGAACGGCGCGCGGAGCCTCAGGCGCGCTCCCGCGAGCAGCGTCGCGAGCGCCAGGATCCCGAGGCCGACGATGCGCCAGGCGGGGCTCGGCCCGAGATCCGCGAGAAGCGGGGGGACCAGCAGGACGAGGAGCCCGGGAGCGAGGTGCGGCATGCTGCCGGCGGACGGGTCGTGCACGAGGCGTCGGGCGCCGACGACGAGGAGCGCGGCGGCGACGGGCACGCTCACGGTCTCCACCGGAGCGGCCGCGCCCGTGGCGACGAGGACGACGCCCACGACCCCGCCGATGATGATCGCTGCCAGCGCGAGCACCCGGTCGTGCAGCGGGGGTGCGGTGTCGCGGCGGATCACGGCGGTGTCCGCATCGGCCATCGCCGACGTGCGTCGGGACGGCGAGCAGGCGAGGTGGATCGCCGCGATGAGGCCGACGAGGATGGCGGAGCGGGGACCGGCGTCGTGCATGCCCTCGGCGTGGGCGCGGAGGATGCCCGCCGCCCCCGCGGACCCGGCACCGGCCAGCGCGACCAGCATTGCGACACGGGGCAGGAGGCGGACGACGGCGTCGCCCGTGACGGCCGCGGCGGGGATCACGGTGCCCCGGGACGCGTCATCGCCACGGCCCTCGTGGGGCTCCGCCTCGCGTGCGGGCAGGAGCCCCACGGCGAGCACGAGGACGGCGGCGGCCGCGAGCGTCCAGAGGTCCGTGCGCCCGAAGGTGGCCGGCTCGAACGCGTCCAGCTGCCCGACGGTCCTCCCGAATCCGACGAGCGGGACGGCGATCCCCGCGGCCGCGGCAGTCGCGAGGAGGAGGGGCCGCGCGGGGGAGTCGGCGCCGCGCAGGGCGGCCGCCGTCACGAGCAGCGCGACGCCCGCGGCGGCCCCGAGCGCGAGCGCGCGGACGGGCGACCCCGTCCACGACGCGACGGCCGTGGGGAGGGCGGCGAGGAGGAGGGCGCCGAGGAGGACGGGCGCCGCGCCGGTGGCCCGGGCGGTCACCGGCGCCGCTCCGTTGCGGCCACCGAGCATCCCGCGGTGGAGGGCCGCGGCCACGACGAGCATCACGCCGGCCGGCGGGAGGACGTACGGCTCGACGGCATCGACGCCGCCCCGGCCGAGCGCGACCCACAAGCCGGCGGAGCCGAGGAGGAGGGCGAGCCAGCCCACGTGTCGCCGCGCGCGGGACTCCGACGTGGTGGAGGCGACGAGCACGGCCACCCCGGACAGGAGCAGGGCGACGGGCAGCCCGGCGCCATCGGAGACGGCTCCGACCGCGATGGTGACGACCACGAGGACGCTTGTCGCGGCGTCCGGTGCGTGCCGGAGGAGGCCGTGCACCGTCGCGGACGACGTCGCTGCGACGTCGGTGGGAGCCGGGTTCCTCAGGCGATCGGCGGCGCCCACGGCGGACACGAGGACGGCGACGATCACGGGGACGGCCAGGGTCGCGGGATCGACGGACGCGTATCCGCCCCGCAGCGCGAGGAGCGCCACCACGACGGCGCCGAGGAGCCCCACCGCGGCGGATGCGGCGAGCACGCGACGGTGCACGGAGCGGAGGACGAGGAGCACGCCGGCTCCCGCCACGAGGGCGACGCTCGCGACGAGCGGACGGACGACGCCGTCGCCGGAGCCGACGGACGCGCTGAGCACGACGGCGACGAGCGCGCTGGTGCCCACCCACGCGGATCCGGCGACGCGCACGTCCGCCGGGCCGCGGGCACCGCGCAGGACGAGCACGCCGCCCGCGACGAGCAGCGCCGCCGAGATCGCGAGCTGCAGGTCGATGGCGGATTCGCGGCCGAGGGTCCCGGCGGCGAGGCGCAGCGCGCGCGTGCCGCCGACGACCAGGAGACCGATGCCGCCGCCGATCGCGACGGCGCGCAGCAGCGGGCGCACGGGTGCGGCGGCACCTCGCAGCACCACGGCGGCGCCCAGGGCCAGCGCCGCGCAGATCCCGGTCAGGATGTAGGGGCGGAGCACGTCGTCGGGACGACCGACGGCGGCGAGGGGGATGACTGCCGTCAGGATGCCCGCGAGGGTCAGCGCCGAGACGCCGCGGCGCACCCGGGGCCCGACGGCAGATCCGCGCGCCGATCCCCACCCGGATGCGACTCCGTCGACCCGCACCGCCGCGCGGTGCAGCAGCGCGGCGAGGAGGAGCAGCGCACCCGCGACCGGCAGCCAGTAGGCCTCCGACGAGGTGGTGCCTCCCGCCAGCAGCCGCGACCAGAGCGCGGCGACACCAAGGGCGAGCGCCGTCCACCCCCATGCGCGGCGGGCGCTGCGCGACAGGAGCAGCCCGTCGTGCGCGATGGAGAGGGCGAGCGCCGTGCCCGCGAGGAGCACGAGCGGGATCCAGAGGAGCTCGCGCGCCTCTCGGGTGGGATCGAAGGACACGGCCACGAGCAGCGCGCCGGTCGCCACCGAGACCGTGCCCGCGTCGAGGGCGACGCGCAGGGCACGGGACGCGATCCGGTAGCCGAGGAGGGCGGCGACGCCGGCGAGGAGCCCGACCGCGGCCGGCAGGATGCCGTGTGGTGCCTCGCCGCGTTCGACGAGGGCACCGGCGGTGAGGACCGCGAGCAGCAGCGACGGGGTCACCAGGGCGGCGGTCGTGAGCCGCCACCGACGCAGCGCAGTCGTTCCCGGAGGCACCGGGGCGGCCGGCGCCTCGTCATCGTGCGTCGCCCGCCGGGGCAGCGCGACGCGTCGGACCCCGCCCACGGTCCACGCCACGAGCCCCGCCACGAGGAGCGCCTGCGCGGCGATGGACCACACGGGGGCTGCGGTGAGTGCCCCGCCCACGTGATCCGCGCCGACGACCGCGACGACGACCGCCGCGAGGCACGCGGGGACCAGGAGCGTCGCGAGCAGGGACCGTCGCCGCACGCCCGGGCGCCCCGGGAGGGCACCGGCCACGAGGACGACGAGCGCGGACGCCAGCAGCACGAGCACGACGGGATCCGCGCCCGCGTGGAGCGCGCTCGTGAGGGGCGCGGTGGGGAGGATGCGGGCGGCGGTGAGCGAGGGCGCCAGGCCGCCCACGGCGACCAGGCCCGCGACCGCCGCCGCGGCCGTGGCGAGGCGCGTCGCGCCGTCGGTGCGCGCCGTGCGGGACGCCACGACGAGGAGCAGCACGACGACCGGCGTGGCCGCCCACCACGTGCCCGTGTCCGCCCAGGAGGCGGCCCAGCCGAGCGCGCCGGCCGCGACGGACAGGGCCACGAGCGGCGCCGCGGGGACCGCGGAGGAGAGGCCCGACCGCCGGGAGGAGACCCGCGAGGCGAGGGTGCCCGCGGAGGCGACGAGGTAGGCGGCGACCACGACGGCGACGGGACCGAGGGCGGGGATCGCGGCGACCAGGGCGGCGGCTCCTGTCCAGGCGAGGAGGGGCTGCCGGGCCGGGAGCCGGCGGCCGAGGAGCGCGGCGACGAGGGCGAGGACCCAGACCGCCACCAGCCCGAGCGCCGCCGCGCGGACGATGCCGGGCAGATCGTCGATGTCGCTCGTCCGGCCGAGGGCGACCACCGTGTCGTCGAGCGGCCCCAGCTCCCAGGCGGGGAGTCCCGCGACGAGGGCGGCCGTCACCCCGCCGAGCCCGCCGATCGCGGCCGGCAGTCCCGCGATGACGGCGACCGCCAGGGCGGCGATGGCGGCGACGCGCGCCGTCCCGGCCACCGCGCGGTCCGGCAGCCGACAGGCGGCCACGTCGAGGGCGGCAGCGGCGCACACCGCCGCCACGAGCTGCGCGCAGACCGTGAGGAGCGCGGGGCCCCCTGCGAGCGCCGTCACCGGCAGGGCGGCCGCGGCTGCCACGCCCGCGACGACGGCGGCGAGGACGCGCAGGGGATCCGAGGGCGGCGCATGCGGCTCCGCCGGCGTCGCGGCGTCGGCACCGGCCGACGGGGCGTCCGCGGTGCGGTCGGAGGCCGATGGGAACGGCGCGTCGCCGGCGGCCCCGGTCTCGGCGGCGGCTGCGTCCGGATCCGCGAGGCGGAGCGCGTCGCCGGAGCCCTGTCGGGCGAGCGCCCACGCGTGGGCGCCGCTGGCCAGGGCGGCCACGAGCAGCGGGAGCACGGGGACCGCGTCGGGGGCGAGCGCGCTGAGGGCGCCGGCGACGAGGGCGGCGGCCGCGGCGGCCACTCCCACCACCCGCAGGATCCTGCGCTCGAGCGCCTCGGGGAGCGCGCGTGATCGCGACGGGGGCGCCGCGTGCACGAGGGCCACGGCGGAGGCCGCCGCCAGCGCGAGCGCCGTGCGGGTGCCGGAGTCCGACGACGGCACGGCGCCGACGAGCAGGCCGGCGCCCACGGAGAGCCCCGCCCAGCCGGCGATGCCCGCGCCGCGGATCCGGAGGAGCGGCCGGAGCGCGAGGAGAGCCGCGGAGACGACGAGCGTCCCGACCCCGAAGTGCACGAACGGGTCGTCGGAGCCCGCTCCCGCCAGGTCGTAGGACCGCACGGCCCAGACGTCGAGGTGCAGCAGCACGACGCCCACCACGCCGACGGCCTCCGCCGTGCCGGGAAGCCGACGCCGGGCGAGGACAGCCGCCGCCGCGAGCGCGGCCAGGGTGACGGCCGCGGTGATCGCCGCTCGGACGACCAGCCCGTAGGTGACGAAGGCATAGACCACGTAGAAGACGGCCGCGACCGAGAGCAGCACGACGCCGACGGCGAGCAGCACGGCGGGGACGCTGATCCGGCGCCGGGCCGCCGCGGGCGCGCGAGGGACGGGCGGGACGGGCGGGACGGGCGTCGGGTTCCGGGCCGGCTCCCCGTGCGGCGGGGGAGCGACCGGGGACGGCGCCGCGACCGCGGACGGCGCCGCCGTGGAGCCGCTGGGCGTCGAAGCGGGCGCGGGGTCCGGGAGCCGGGGGACGAGCACGTCGCGTGCCGCCTGCGCCGCGGCTGCGGCACCGGCGGCCGCGCGGCTGCGCGCGGCGGCATCGCTCCACCGCCGCATCTCGTCGAGGAGGCGATCCCGCTCGGCGATCGCGTCGACCACGCGATGCGACGCGTCCAGGAGCGCGGCGGCGTCGGGCGCGCGGACGTCGAGGCCGCAGCGCCCGCAGACGAGCGCGCCCAGCGGCGCGAAGCAGTCGGGGCACAGATCCGTGCGCAGGAGGTCGTCCGGTCGCTCGGCCCAGTGCCGCGGACCGATCCCCGGACCCCGTGCGTCGTCCTCGACCATGCAGCCCCCCGAGCTCGCCCGTTGCGGAAGCTCCCAGGCTATCCACGGACCAGGACGCTAGCGGGCCGACGGGCGGCATGCGACAGGTCGCCCCGAACGGGGGAGGGAGCGCGCGACGACGCGTATGTGGAGGGAGGAGATAAGACGCGGCACGACCGCGGTGGAGGGGATGACGGGAATCGAACCCGCGTGATCAGTTTGGAAGACTGAGGCTCTACCATTGAGCTACATCCCCGCGACGCCGGAGCCACCGCCCCCGAGGGGCCGTGCGCCGGATGCGCGGGATCCAGCGTAGCGCAGCCTCCCGTGGCCGGTGACCAGGGCCCGGCACGAGTCGGATAGGCTGTGCCACGGTCGGATCGGCTTCCGCGCGCCTGCACGAAGAAGGGGCACGGCGCCCGCCTCGACCGAGGGAATGCGTGGCAGCCGGGGCGTAGCGTAGTGGCTAGCGCGTCCGCTTTGGGAGCGGAAGACCGCAGGTTCGAGTCCTGTCGCCCCGACCACATCCCCGACGACGAAATGCCGTCTCAGCCGAGGCGCGTACCGCGATTACAGGAGAACTCCACACGTGAAGACCACGGTCGAAAAGCTGAGCCCCACGCGCGTCAAGCTCGCGATCTCTGCCACCCCCGAAGACCTGAAGCCGCACATCGACCACGCTTACGGCCACATCGCCGAGCAGGTCGCCATCCCCGGCTTCCGCAAGGGCAAGGTGCCGCCGCCCATCATCGACCAGCGCGTCGGTCGCGAGGCCGTGCTGGAGCACGCCGTCAACGACGGCATGGACGGCTTCTACCAGGCCGCCGTGAAGGAGACGGACATCCGTCCCCTCGGGCGCCCCGAGGCCGACGTCAAGGAGTGGCCCGGCAAGGACCTCACCGGCGACCTGCTCCTCGAGATCGAGGTGGACGTCCGCCCCGACTTCGACCTGCCCGCCTACGAGGGCCTCGAGCTCACCGTGGACTCCGTCGAGGTCACCGACGACGAGGTCGGCACCGAGCTCGACAGCCTGCGCAGCCGCTTCGGCACGCTGATCACGGTCGACCGCCCCGCCAAGACCGGTGACTTCGTCCAGATCGACCTCACCGCCACGATCGCCGGCAACGCCGTCGACACCGCGAGCGGCATCTCCTACGAGCTCGGCTCCGGCGACCTCATCGACGGCATCGACGAGGCCCTCGAGTCCCTCACCGCCGGCGAGAGCACCACGTTCGAGTCGAAGCTGCTCGGCGGCGACAACGAGGGCGAGACGGCGGAGATCGCCGTCACCGTCCAGTCCGTCAAGGAGCGCGAGCTGCCCGAGGCCGACGACGACTTCGCGCAGATCGCCAGCGAGTTCGACACCATCGACGAGCTGCGCGCGGACCTCAAGGTCCAGGTCGGCAAGTCGAAGGTCTTCGGCCAGGTCACCCAGGCCCGCGACCAGATCGTCGACAAGCTCCTCGAGGGCGTCGAGATCCCCGTGCCCGAGAAGCTCGTGGATGACGAGGTGCACCGCCACCTCGAGAACGAGAACCGCCTCGAGGACGACGTGCACCGCGCCGAGGTCAAGGAGTCCAGCGAGAAGGCCTTCCGCCAGCAGCTGCTCCTCGACGTCATCGCCGAGAAGGAGGAGCTGAAGGTCAGCCAGGACGAGCTGACCCAGTACCTCATCCAGGGCGCGCAGCAGTACAACATGGAGCCGAACGAGTTCGTCCAGGTGCTGCAGCAGAACAACCAGATCCCCGCCATGGTCGGCGAGGTCGCGCGCAACAAGGCCCTCGCGGTCGTGCTCGACAAGGCGAAGGTCGTGGACGCGGACGGCAAGGTCGTCGACGTGACCGAGTTCACGCAGCCCGTCGTGCGCGACGCGGACGCCGTGTCCGAGGAGCCCGCGGACGCGGACGCCGAGGCCGTCGCGGCCGACGCCCCGGCGGAGGAGGCCACCGAGGCACCCGCTGCCGAGGAGGCTCCCGCCGAGAAGCCGAAGAAGAAGGCACCGGCGAAGAAGAAGGCCGCCGAGAAGGCCGCCGACTCCGAGTAGTCGCCACCTGCCGACCGCCTGCGCGGTCGGCATCACGAGGGCCCGGGGAGCGCACGCTCCCCGGGCCCTCGTGCGCGTGGCGGCCGCGCACTCCGCCCGCGGCGAACACGGGCGTAGGGGCGGATCCGCTCCGATAGATTCATGACTCGAAGCGACGAATGAATGGGAGCTCGAACAATGGCCGAACCGACACTGGTACCCGGTGTTTTTGACCGACTGCTGAAGGACCGCATCATCTGGCTCGGATCCGAGGTCCGCGACGACAACGCGAACGAGATCTGCGCGAAGATCCTGCTGCTGGCGGCGGAGGACACCGAGAAGGACATCTTCCTCTACATCAACTCGCCCGGCGGTTCGGTCACCGCCGGAATGGCCATCTACGACACCATGCAGTTCGTCCCCAACGACATCGTCACCGTCGGGATCGGAATGGCCGCCTCCATGGGCCAGCTGCTGCTCACGAGCGGCACGCAGGGCAAGCGGTACATCACGCCGAACGCGCGTGTGCTCATGCACCAGCCGAGCGGAGGCTTCGGCGGCACCTCGAGCGACATCCAGACCCAGGCCCAGCTCATCCTCGCGATGAAGCACCGGCTCGCGGAGATCACCGCCCGCCAGACCGGCAAGACCGTCGAGCAGATCAACGAGGACGGCGACCGCGACCGCTGGTTCACCGCCCAGGAGGCGCTCGAGTACGGCTTCGTCGACCACATCCGCGAGTCCGCGACCGACGTCGTCGGCGGCGGCGGCACCGAGACCTCCTAGAGCCCGCGACAGAAGAGACAGGCAGAGAAGAAGAACATGGAACTCCCCACCTTCGGCGGCGCCCGCGGCGCCGGCTCCACCGCCACGAGCCCGTCGTCGCGGTACATCCTCCCCAGCTTCGAGGAGCGCACGGCCTACGGCTACAAGCGCCAGGACCCGTACGCCAAGCTCTTCGAGGACCGCATCATCTTCCTCGGCGTCCAGGTCGACGATGCGTCGGCCGACGACGTCATGGCCCAGCTGCTCGTGCTCGAGTCGATGGACCCCGACCGCGACATCGTCATGTACATCAACTCGCCCGGCGGCTCGTTCACGGCCATGACGGCGATCTACGACACGATGCAGTACGTCTCGCCGCAGATCCAGACGGTGTGCCTCGGCCAGGCGGCCTCGGCCGCCGCCGTCCTGCTCGCGGGCGGCGCCCCCGGGAAGCGCCTCGCGCTGCCCAACGCGCGCGTGCTCATCCACCAGCCCGCCACGGGCGAGTCCAGCGGCGGACAGGCGTCCGACATCGAGATCCAGGCGGCGGAGATCATGCGGATGCGCTCCTGGCTCGAGGACACCCTCGCGACGCACACCAACCGCGACCGCGACCAGATCAACCGCGACATCGAGCGCGACAAGATCCTCGGCGCGGACGAGGCGCTGGAGTACGGACTCATCGACCAGGTGCTCACCTCGCGCAAGAACCTGACGGCGGCGATCCCCGCGCGCTAGGCCCGCACGGACGGAGGGGCGGTCGGCATCAGCCGACCGCCCCTTCGTCATGCGCCCGTCAGATCACGCGGCGGGTGCCTCCAGCTCGCCGCGCTCGACCGCCTCCCGCTCGAGCTCCCGCACGATCGGCAGGATCTGCGTGCCGAACTGGTCGATGTCCTCGAGGTAGTGCAGGAAGCCGAGGAGCAGCAGGTCGACCCCGCGCTTGCGGTACTCGACCATGCGGCGCGCGATCTGCTCGGGGGTGCCGATGAGGCCCGTGCGGAACCCGTCGTTGTACTGCACGAGGTCCCGGAAGGTCGAGTCCGACCACATGCCCTTGCCGTCGCCGGTCGACGCGCCCGCCTGCTTCACGGCCTGGCGGAACCCCTCGACCGCGTCGGGGTTCGCCTTGGCGATGATCTCCTCGAGCACGTCCTGCGCCTCCTGCTCGGTGTCGCGCGCGATGACGAAGCCGTTGAGGCCGAACTTGACGCGCTCGGCGCGGCCGGCCGCACGGGCGGATGCCAGGACGTCGCGGCGCTGCTCCTCGAAGCCGGCGTAGTCCTTGCCGTTGGAGAAGTACCAGTCGGTGACCCGTCCGCCCATCTCGCGGGCGTCGGTGCTGTTGCCGCCCATGAAGATCTCGGGGTGCGCGCGCCCGGGGACGTCGACGGGCGGCGGCTTGAGGGTGAAGTCGTGGATCCGGTAGAAGTCCCCGAGATGCGTGAAGTCCTTCTCGGTCCAGAGGCCGCGGAGCACGCGGATGAACTCCTCGGTGCGGCGGTAGCGCTCCCCGTGCTCGAGCCACGGCTCGCCGAAGCCCACGAACTCGTCCTTGAGCCAGCCGGACACGACGTTCACCGCCGCGCGGCCGTGCGACATGTGGTCGGCCGTGATGATCCACTTGGCCAGCACGCCCGGGTGCCAGAGCCCCGGGTGCACGGCGGCGATGACCTTGAGCCGCTCGGTCGCGAGCAGCAGGCCGAGGGAGAACGAGGTGGACTCGTGCTGCTGGTCGGCGCCGTAGGACGCGGCGTAGCGCACCTGGCTCAGCGCGTAGTCGAAGCCGCGCTGCTCCGCGAGCTGCGCGACGCGGACGTTGAAGTCGAAGTCGAAGTGGGTGCGCTGCTCGATGTCGCTCGTCACGAGGCCGCCCGAGACGTTCGGGACCCAGTAGGCGAAGGACAGCGCGTCGGGGGATGCGGTGGCGGTGTTCTCGGTCATGCGGACATGGTGGGGTCGCACGCTGGGCCGGACCCCGAGTGTTGCGCCGTGTGACGGCGGATGGCCGCATGATGGCATGCGACGGGCCGTGGCCCCCGTGGTCCGGGCGATGTCCCATGCACGCGTTAGGCTCGTGGCACACCGCACGACATCCGGGGAGGGTTCCATGGCACGCATCGGCGAGAGCGCGGATCTGCTCAAGTGCTCCTTCTGTGGGAAGAGCCAGAAGCAGGTCCAGCAGCTGATCGCGGGACCGGGCGTCTACATCTGCGACGAGTGCGTGGAGCTCTGCAACGAGATCATCGAGGAGCGCCTGGCCGAGGCCAGCGAGGAGACCACGGGCGAGTTCGAGCTGCCCAAGCCAAAGGAGATCTTCGGCTTCCTCGACGAGTACGTCATCGGGCAGGAGGCCGCCAAGCGCGCGCTGTCCGTCGCGGTCTACAACCACTACAAGCGGGTCAGGGCCGTCAGCACCATCGGGCCGGCGGAGACCGTGGGCGACGAGATCGAGATCGCCAAGAGCAACATCCTCCTCATCGGGCCCACCGGCTGCGGCAAGACCTACCTCGCGCAGACCCTGGCGAAGCGGCTCAACGTGCCCTTCGCGGTGGCCGACGCGACGGCGCTCACCGAGGCGGGCTACGTGGGCGAGGACGTGGAGAACATCCTCCTCAAGCTCATCCAGGCCGCCGACTACGACGTGAAGCGCGCCGAGACCGGCATCATCTACATCGACGAGGTCGACAAGATCGCGCGCAAGGCGGAGAACCCCAGCATCACGCGCGACGTGTCGGGTGAGGGCGTGCAGCAGGCGCTGCTCAAGATCCTCGAGGGCACGGTCGCCTCGGTCCCGCCGCAGGGGGGACGCAAGCACCCGCACCAGGAGTTCATCCAGGTCGACACGACCAACGTGCTGTTCATCGTCGCGGGCGCCTTCGCCGGGCTCGAGGACATCATCAGCCAGCGCGCGGGCAAGAAGGGCATCGGCTTCGGCGCCCCGCTGCACCGCAAGGACGTGAACGCCGACGTGTTCGGCGAGGTCCTCCCGGAGGACCTGCACAAGTTCGGCCTCATCCCCGAGTTCATCGGGCGCCTCCCCGTCGTCACCACGGTCACGCAGCTCGACCAGCGGGCGCTCATGGAGATCCTCACCAAGCCGCGCAACGCGCTCGTGCGCCAGTACCAGCGCATGTTCGAGCTCGACGGCGTCGAGCTGGAGTTCGAGCAGGGCGCCCTGGAGTCGATCGCCGACCTGGCCGTCCTCCGGCAGACGGGTGCCCGCGGGCTCCGCGCCATCCTCGAGGAGGTGCTCGGGCCGATCATGTTCGACATCCCCTCGGACGACGAGGTGGGCCGCGTGGTCATCACCCGCGAGTCGGTCGTGCAGAACGCCGCGCCCACCATCGTGCCGCGCGCCTCCATGCTCCGCGCGGAGAGGTCCGCCTGAGCCGACCGGACCACCGGCTCACGACGCGAGCGCCGCACCCCTGAGGGGCGCGGCGCTCTCGTCGTGCGGGGGACCCGATCAGTCGGCGAGGCCCCGCCGCTGGAGCAGCGGCTCGATCACGGCGTCGCGGCCGCGGAAGTCGCGGTAGGCCTCCAGGGGGTCCTTCGATCCGCCGACGCCCAGCAGCCGGGCGCGGAACCGGTCGCCGTTCCCGCGCGTGAGGCCGCCGTTCTCCCGGAACCACTCGACGGTGTCCGCGTCCAGCACCTCGCTCCAGATGTAGGAGTAGTAGCCGGCGTCGTAGCCGCCCGCGAAGGTGTGCTGGAAGTAGCTCGACGCGTAGCGGGGGAGGACGGCCGGGACGTCGAGGCCCACGGCGACGAGGGCCTCCGCCTGGAAGGCGTCGACGTCCTCGACCACGTCGTCGACGCCGATCCGGTGCCAGGCCTGGTCGAGGAGCGCGGCGCCCAGGTACTCGCTGGTGAGGAAGCCCTCGTTGAAGGCGGACGACGCCTGGACGGCGGCGACGAGATCGGCGGGCATCGGCTCGCCCGTCTCGTGGTGCACGGCGTAGGACGCGAGGATCTCCGGCCACAGCATCCACATCTCGTTCACCTGGCTGGGGAACTCGACGAAGTCGCGGAAGACGTTCGTGCCCGCGAAGCGCGGATAGGTCACGCGGGCGAAGAGGCCGTGGAGCGCGTGGCCGAACTCGTGGAACAGCGTGGTCGTCTCGTCGAAGCTGAGGAGCGTCGGCTGGCCGACGGGCGGCTTCGGCACGTTGAGGTTGTTCAGCACGACGGTGGGCGTGTCGAGGAGGGCGCTCTGGGAGATGAGCGGGTTCATCCACGCCCCGCCCCGCTTCGAGTCGCGCGTGTGGAGGTCGAGCACGTACAAGCCGACCTCGGACCCGTCCTCGTCGCGCACCTCGAATACGCGCGCGTCGGGGTGGTACGCCGGGAGGTCGGCGCGCTCGGCGAAGGTGACGCCGTAGAGCGCCGTCGCGGCGCGGAACACGCCGTCGCGGAGGACGCGCTCCGCCTCGAGGTACGGGCGCATGCGCTCGGTGTCGACGTCGTACCGCTCCGTGCGCACCTTCTCGCTGTAGAACGCCCAGTCCCAGGCGGCGAGCTCGAACGTCGGCTCGCCGCGCTCCTCCTGCGTGCGGTCGATCACGCGCTGCAGCTCGACGGCCTCGGCGCGGGCGTTGCGGGCCGCCGCCGGCGCGAGCCGGCCGAGCATGTCGGCGACGGCCTCGGGGGTCCGCGCGGTCTGGTCCGCGGTCACGGCGGCGGCGTGGCTCGGGAAGCCGAGGAGGGCGGCGCGCTGGGCCCGGAGGCGGGTGATCTCGAGCACGAGCGGGCGGTTGTCATGCGCGTTCGGCCGGGATCCCCGGGCGAGCGACGCCTCCATGATCCGCTGGCGAAGGCCCCGGTCCGTCAGCTGCGAGAGGTACGGGTGGCCGGTCGGCAGCACCAGGGTGATGAGGTGCTTCCCGTCGAGCCCGCGGTCGGCGGCCGCCTGCGCGGCGGCGGCGACGGCTCCCGATCCGAGGCCGTCGAGCTCCGCCGGGTCGTCCACGACGACCGCGAGGTCGTTCGTGTCCTCGAGCAGCTGGGACTCGAAGCGCGTGGTGAGCACGGACAGGCGTCGGTTGAGGTCGCGGAGGCGGCCCTTCGCGTCGTCGTCGAGGCCGGCGCCCGCGATCGTGAACTCGGCCAGGTAGCGCTCGACGAGGTACACGGACTCGGCGTCCAGGCCAGAGTCGTGGCGCGCGTCGTGGACGGCGCGGATGCGGGCGTAGAGCGCGGAGTCGAGGCGGATGGCGTCCTCGTGCGAGGCGAGCTCGGGGGCGATCTCGGCCTCGAGCTCGCGGGTGAAGGGGGAGCTGTCGGAGGACGTGAGGGTGAAGAAGACGTGGCCGACGCGGTCGAGGATCCGGCCGGACCGCTCGAGCGCGACGAGCGTGTTCTCGAACGTCGGCGGCTCGGTCTCGTCCGCGATGGCGCGCACCTCGGCGAGGTGCTCGGCGATCCCCGCCTCGAACGCGGGGCGGAAGTGCTCCTCGCGGATGTCGTCGAAGGGGGGCATGCCGTACGGGAGGGTACTCGGTTCGAGGAAGGGGTTCGAGGGCGTCGTCATACAGCGAGCCTAGGCCGGGCGCCGACCTAGGCTCAGAGGGTGAAGAGCGAGCGATACACCCACGGCCACCACGAGAGCGTCCTCCGCGTGCACAGCGCGCGGACCGTCCGGAACTCCGCCGCCTACCTCGAACCCCACCTCCATACGGGGCTCGACGTGCTGGACGTGGGGAGCGGTCCCGGGACCATCACGGTGGAGCTCGCCGACATCGTCGCGCCCGGCCGCGTGGTCGGCCTCGACATGTCGGAGGAGGTCGTGCGCCAGGCCGGTGAGCTGGCGGCGGCGCGGGGCACGGCGAACGTCGAGTTCGTCACGGGATCCGTCTACGAGCTCCCCTACGCCGACGCGTCCTTCGACGTGGTGCACGCGCACCAGGTCCTCCAGCACGTCGGCGACCCCGTCCGCGCGCTGGCGGAGATGCGCCGCGTCACGCGCCCCGGCGGGCTCGTGGCGGCGCGCGACGTCATCTACTCGAAGGTGGCGCTCCACCCCGAGTCCGACGGGCTGCGGCTCTGGGCCGACGTCTACCTGCCCGTCCACCGCGCGAACGGCGGCGAGCCCGATGCGGGATCCCGTCTCAAGGCGTGGGCGCGGGAGGCCGGCTTCACCGAGATCGCGTCGAGCGCGTCGGTGTGGTGCTTCTCGTCGGACGAGGAGCGCGCCTGGTGGGGCGGTGCCTGGGCCGACCGCGCGGTCGCGTCGTCGTTCGCCGGCCAGGCCCGCGAGGGCGGGTTCGCGACGGACGACGACCTGCAGGCCATCCGCGCCGGCTGGCAGGTGTGGGCCGCGGACGTCGACGGCTTCTTCGCGATGCCGCACGGCGAGATCCTCGCCCGACGGTGACCGCTCAGTCGTCGAAGGGGTCGTCCGTCGACTCGCCGGGGATCGTGATGGTCGCCGCGTCCTCGATCGGGTCGTAGCGGATCACGGTGCCGTCGTCGAGCTCGACGACCGGCTTCCGCTCGAGCCAGGTGAGCGTCCAGCGCCACGCGGTCGTGTCGGCCTCGAGGGCCGCCACGTCGGACTCGACGGTCTTCACGGCGAGGAGGACGACCTCGGGCAGGTCGACCGGGGCGGAGCCGCCGACGGGCCAGCGGGTGCCGAGCTGCATCAGACGTCCTGCTCGTAGGTGACCCACGTGGTGCGGCGGGCGACCCGGTCGTAGAGGCGCTGGGCGTCCGCGTTGTCCTCGGCGGTGATCCACCTGAGCATGCTCGCGCCGTCGCGACGCCCGACCTCGGCGACGGCGGCGATGAGCTGCTCGCCGACGCCCTGGCGGCGCGAGACCTCGCGCACGTACAGGTCGTCGACGAGGAGGCCGTCGGTGCCGCGCGCCAGGCGCGCGAAGCGGTGGAAGTGCGCGAGGCCCACGAGGGCGCCCTCGTGCGCGTCGTCGACGGCGACGAGCGCGGAGCTCGCGTGCCCCTCGTCGGTGAGGTGGCTCCAGGCGAGCACGGCCGCCTCGTCCGTGAGCTCGGTGCCGTAGAACTCGGCGTAGCCCGCGAACAGGTCGAACCAGGGGAAGAAGTCGCCGTCGCGGACGGGACGGATCGAGATGGTCATGCGCGGTTCTCCTCGGGCTGCTCGGCGGGGGCGAGCGTGATGCGGGTGACGGCGGGTCCGTCCCCCTCGGTGAAGGTCAGGTCGGTGATGCGGCCCACGGCGCGGAGGTCCCGCGCCACGAGCTCGAGCGAGCGGATGTCCTCGGGCGAAGCGGAGACCACGGCCTCCGCCACGGGCGTCTTCTGCGAGGCCTTCGCGTCGGTCTTGGCGCGGCGGATGCCCACGAGCGCCCGGCCGGCGAGGGCCAGCAGCCGCGGGTCGGCCATGCCGCCGGTGGCCGGGGCGGCGGGGGCCGGCGGGGTCGGCCACGCGGCGGTGTGGATCGAGCCGTCGTGCGACCAGCTCCACGCCTCCTCGGCCGCGAACGGCACGAAGGGCGCGAACAGGCGCAGGAGGACGTCGAGGGCCTCGCGGAGGGCGGCGACCGCGGATCCCCGGTCGGCCGGGTCGGCGTCGGCCGAGTAGGCGCGGTCCTTGACGAGCTCCAGGTAGTCGTCGCAGAAGGTCCAGAAGAAGCTCTCCGTGACCTCGAGCGCCCGGGCGTGGTCGTACTCCTCGAGCGCCGTCGTCGCGGTCTCGACGACCTCGGCGAGGGCGGCGAGCATGCCGACGTCGATGGCGTGCGTCGCCGTCGCGCCCTCCGGCGCCTCGAACGAGAGGATGAACTTCGCGGCGTTCAGCACCTTGATCGCGAGCCGGCGGCCGATCTTGATCTGCGTCGGGTTCTGCGGGTCCATGGCGGCGTCGACGCCGAGGCGCGCGGACGCGGCCCAGTAGCGCACCGCGTCGGAGCCGAACTGCTCGAGCGTGGCGGCCGGGGTCACGACGTTGCCCTTCGACTTCGACATCTTCTTGCGGTCGGGGTCGAGGATCCAGCCGGAGATGGCGGCGGTCTTCCACGGGGCGGTGCCGTGCTCGAGCTCGGCGCGGAGGACCGTGGAGAAGAGCCACGTGCGGATGATGTCCTGGCCCTGAGGGCGCATGGAGAACGGGAAGACGAGGTCGAACAGCTCCGGGTCGCGCTCCCAGCCGCCGGCGAGCTGCGGGGTGAGCGAGGAGGTGGCCCAGGTGTCCATGACGTCGAGCTCGCCCTGGAAGCCGCCCGGGACGCCGCGCTGGTCCTCGGTGTAGCCGGGGGCGGGATCGGACGACGGGTCAACGGGCAGCTGGTCCTCCGATGGCGTGATGGCCTTCGCGAACTCGGGGTTGCCGTCGGCGTCGAGCGGGTACCAGACGGGCAGCGGCACGCCGAAGAAGCGCTGGCGCGAGACGAGCCAGTCGCCGTTGAGGCCGCCGACCCAGTTCTCGTAGCGCACGCGCATGAAGTCGGGCACGAACCCGATCTCGCGGCCGCGGCCGATGAGGCCCTGGCGCAGCTCCTCGTCGCGGCCGCCGTTGCGGATGTACCACTGACGGGTCGAGACGATCTCGAGGGGCTTGTCGCCCTTCTCGTAGAACTTCACGGGGTGGGTGATCTTGCGCGGCTCGCCGAGGAGCTCGCCGGACTCCGTGAGGAGCTCGACCACGGCGGCCTTCGCGGAGAAGACCGTCTTGCCGGCGAGGGCGGCGTACGCCGCGCGGCCGGCGTGCGACGTGATGGCGGCGGGCGCCTCGGAGACGATGCGGCCGTCGAAGCCGACGATCGCGCGGTTCTCCAGCTGCAGCTCGCGCCACCAGACGACGTCGTTCAGGTCGCCGAAGGTGCAGACCATGGCGATGCCGGATCCCTTGTCGGGCTGGGCGAGGTGGTGCGCGAGCACGGGCACCTCGACGCCGAAGACGGGCGTCGTGACGGTCGTGCCGAACAGGCCCCGGTAGCGCTCGTCATCGGGGTGCGCCACGAGCGCGACGCAGGCGGCGAGGAGCTCGGGGCGCGTGGTGTCGATGATCACGTCGTCGCCGCCCGCGCGGTGGAACGCGAGGCGGTGGTAGGCGCTCGGCTGCTCGCGGTCCTCGAGCTCGGCCTGCGCGACCGCGGTGCGGAACGTGACGTCCCACAGGGTGGGGGCGTCGGCCTGGTAGGCCTCGCCGCGGGCGAGGTTCCGGAGGAACGCGCGCTGCGAGGCGACCTGCGCCTCGGCGCCGATCGTGCGGTAGCTCTGGCGCCAGTCGACGCTGAGGCCGAGCGTGCGGAAGAGGTCCTCGAACTGCTTCTCGTCCTCCTCCGTGAGGCGCTCGCACAGCTCGATGAAGTTGCGGCGCGAGATCGGCTGCTGGTCGCCGGGCTTCGAGGTGCCGCCGGTCTCGGCCGGCTGGTACGCGGGGTCGTAGGGGAGCGTCGGGTCGCAGCGCACGCCGTAGAAGTTCTGGACGCGGCGCTCGGTGGGCAGGCCGTTGTCGTCCCAGCCGAGCGGGTAGAAGACGCTCTCGCCGCGCATGCGGCGGTAGCGGGCGATGACGTCGGTGTGCGTGTAGCTGAAGACGTGGCCGATGTGGAGGGATCCGCTCGCCGTGGGCGGCGGGGTGTCGATGGAGAAGACGGTGCCGGCCGCCGCGCGCTCTCGGTCGAACTCGTACGTGCCGTCGGCCTGCCAACGGGCGCCCCACGTGGCCTCGAGGCCCTCGAGGGCCGGCTTGTCGGGGACCCGGGCGACCTGACCAGTCGCCCCCTGCGCGGTGTCCGGACGTCGTTCGTCAGCCATGCGTGCTCCGGTTCCCTCGATGTGGACGGCACCGTGTCGATGGTGAGGTGCCTTCTGTGCGGGGTTCACGCTACCGGATGGGGGCGCGGAGGCCGGATGCGGGGGCGGCGGGGCCCCGCGCATCCGGCCTCGCGGGCTAGGCCGTGTCGCCCGCCCTGGCCTCGCGGAACGCCCGGCGCATCCGCTCGAGCCGGGCCGTCAGCTCCGCCGGCACCCGGCCGTCGAAGCGGGCGAAGTGCGCGTCCACGGCGTCGAGCTCCTCGAGCCAGGGCGCGGGATCGAGCGACAGGAGCTCGTCGAGCGCGCCCGCGTCGAGGTCGAGCCCGGCGACGTCGAGGTCCTCGGGCACGGGCAGTCCGCCGACCGGCGTCGGCCGGACGGGCACGCGGTCCTCCAGGCGCCGGGCGATCCACTCGAGCACGCGGGCGTTCTCGCCGAATCCGGGCCAGAGGAAGGAGCCGTCCTCGCCCTTCCGGAACCAGTTGACCTGGAAGACGCGGGGCGCGCCGTCGCCGAGTCCCCGTCCGACCTCCAGCCAGTGCCGCCAGTGGTCGGCCATGTCGTAGCCGCAGAACGGCTGCATCGCGAAGGGGTCGTGGCGGAGCTCGCCGACCCGGCCCTCCGCGGCGGCGGTCTGCTCCGAGGCCATCGTGGCCCCGACGAAGACGCCGTGCTCCCAGTCGTCCGCCTCTGCGACGAGCGGGACGTTCGTCGCGCGCCGCCCGCCGAACAGGATCGCGTCGACGACGACGCCGTCGGGGTCGTCCCAGTCGTCCGCGAGCGACGGGCACTGCTCCAGGCCCACGGTGAACCGCGCGTTCGGGTGCGCGGCGGGGGTCCCGGATCCGGGCGACCAGGGCTGCCCCCGCCAGTCGACGAGCCCCGCGGGCGGCGTCGGGGTCATGCCCTCCCACCACACGTCGCCGTCGGGGCGGAGGGCGACGTTCGTGTAGATCGCGTTGCCCCAGATCGTGGACATGGCGACGGGGTTCGTGGCCTCGCCGGTGCCGGGCGCCACGCCGAAGAGGCCGCGCTCGGGGTTGACGGCGCGCAACCGTCCCTGCACGTCCGGGCGGAGCCACGCGATGTCATCGCCGAGCGTCTCGACGGTCCACCCGGGGATCGTCGGGGTGAGCATCGCGAGGTTCGTCTTGCCGCACGCCGAGGGGAACGCGGCCGCGACGTGGAAGCGCCGGCCCTCGGGGCTCGTGATCCGGATGAGCAGCATGTGCTCCGCGAGCCAGCCCTCGTCGCGGGCCATCACGGAGGCGATGCGGAGCGAGAAGCACTTCTTGCCGAGGAGCGCGTTGCCGCCGTAGCCCGAGCCGAACGAGACGATCTCGCGCTCCTCGGGGAAGTGGCAGATGCGCTTGTCGGCGTTGTGCGGCCACGGGACGTCGGCCGTGCGGCGCCCGGAGCCGTCCACGAGCGGCGCCCCGAGGCCGTGCAGCGCGCGGACCCACGCGGTGTCCGGGCCGATCAGGCGGAGCGCGTCGTCGCCCATGCGCGTCATGAGCGCCATGCTCGCGACGACGTAGGGGCTGTCGGTGATCTGCACGCCGAGCTGCGAGATCGCGCCGCCGAGCGGGCCCATGGAGAACGGGACGACGTAGAGGGTGCGGCCGCGCATGGATCCGGCGAAGAGCGCGCCCAGCTCGGCGCGCGTCCGACCGGGGTCGCGCCAGTTGTTCGTGGGGCCCGCGTCGGCGGGGTCCTCCGAGCAGATGAAGGTGCGGTCCTCGACGCGCGCCACGTCCGCCGGGTCGCTGCGCGCGAGGAAGCTGTGCGGACGCCACTCGGGGTTGAGGCGGATGAGCGTGCCGGCGTCGACCATCTCGCGCGTGAGGCGGTCGTACTCGGCGACGCTGCCCGTGCACCACACCACCCGGTCGGGGAGCGTGAGCCGGGCGACCTCGGCGACCCACTCCGCGATGCGGGGGTCGCGGCAGCGCGCGGGGGCGGCCGCGCCGGGCGGGAGCGGTCGGGGGTCGGGGGGCGTGGTGCCCGCCCCTGTGCCGGTGCCGGGCCGGCTGCCGCGGGGGCGGTCGGCGGTGAGCGGGGGTGCGTCCTGGATGCTGGTCATGTCGGTCCGTCCTCGTCGATCGGTCTGTTGTTCCAGCCTGCGACCCGTCAGGATGGTGTTCGGGGATCCGCGCGCGTGAAGAAGGACGGATGTTCACAGAGAGGTGAATCCATGGAACAGCTCGTCATCGGCCGGCGCATCCGGCACGCGCGGAAGGCCGCCGGGCTCACGCTGCAGGCGCTGGGGGAGCGGGCGGGGATCCTGCCGAGCCAGCTCAGCATGATCGAGAACGGCCGGCGCGAGACGCGGCTCTCGACCCTCGGGCGCATCGCGGCGGCGCTCGGCGTGGACGTCACCCACCTGCTCGCGGCCGACGCGCCGGACGCGCGGTCGGCCCTCGAGATCGAGCTCGACCGCGCGCAGCGCTCGTCGCTGTACGGCTCGCTCGGGCTCCCGGCGGTCCCGGCGAGCAGGGCGCTCCCGCAGGAGACGCTGGAGGCGCTCGTGGGGCTGCATCGCGAGCTCGCCCGCCGCGCACGCGAGTCGATCGCGACGCCCGAGGAGGCCAGGCGGGCGAACACCGAGCAGCGGCTGATGATGCGCGAGCGCCACAACCACATGCCCGGCATCGAGGAGCTGGCCGAGCGGATGCTGGCCGACGTCGGCCACCGCAGCGGCGCCCTGTCGCACCGCAGCGTCAGCCGCATGGCCGAGGGCCTCGGCTTCGAGCTCATCTACGTCGACGACCTGCCGCGGTCCACGCGCTCGGTCACCGACCTCGGGGAGGGGCGGATCTACCTGCCGCCCGCGTCCATCCCCGGCGGCCACGGCCTCCGGTCGATGGCGCTGCAGGCGATGGCGCACCGCGTGCTGGGCCACGAGGAGCCCGCGAGCTACGCCGACTTCCTGCGCCAGCGGCTGGAGATCAACTACTTCGCGGCCGCCTGCCTCATGCCGCTCACCCAGTCGGTCGCGTTCCTCGCCGAGGCCAAGGCCCGCCGCGACCTCGCGGTGGAGGACTTCCGCGACGCGTTCGGCGTGACGCACGAGGCGGCCGCGCTCCGGCTCACGAACATCAGCACCACGCACCTCGACCTCCGCGTGCACTTCCTGCGCGTCGGCGGCGACGGCGCGGTCTACAAGGCCTACGAGAACGACGGGCTCCCGCTGCCCGTCGACGTCACGGGCGCCGTCGAGGGCCAGCCGGTGTGCCGCGAGTGGGCGGCGCGCGGCGCGTTCGACCGCACGAACCGCACGACCGAGTTCCACCAGTACACGGACACGCCCGCCGGGACGTTCTGGTGCTCGACGCAGACCGGGTCCACGACCGAGGGCGAGTACTCGATCTCCTTCGGCGTGCCGTTCGCGCACGCGAAGTGGTTCCGGGGGCGCGAGACCACGGCGCGCAGCGTGTCGCGGTGCCCGGACGAGTCGTGCTGCCGCCGCGCGGATCCGGAGGACGCCGGCCGCTGGCGCGACCGCGCGTGGCCGAGCGCGCGGCTGCACGCGCACATCCTCGCGCCGCTGCCGCGCGGGTCGTTCCCCGGGGTCGACGACCGGGAGCTGTACGCGTTCCTCGACCGGCACGCGGGGGCCTGACGCGGGCGCCCGGACGCCGGACGCCTAGCGCGGCGCGGCGTCCGGGTCCAGCCGCGGGACGGCCGCGAGGAGCGCCCGGGTGACGGGGTGCGTCGGGCGCGTCAGCACGTCGTCCGCGGATCCGCGCTCGACGACCCGGCCCTCGCTCATCACGAGGACCTCGTCGCCCATGTGCCCGACGACGCCGAGGTCGTGCGAGATGAGCAGGAGGCCGAGGCCCAGCCGGCGCTGCAGCTCGTCGAGGAGGTCGAGCACCTGCGCCTGCACGGCGATGTCGAGCGCGGAGACGGGCTCGTCGCAGATGAGGACGTCGGGTCGGGCCGCGAGCGCGCGCGCGATGGCGACCCGCTGGCGCTGACCGCCCGACAGCCGCGCGGGGCGACGGCGGAGGAGCGCCGGATCGAGGCCCACCTGCGCGAGGAGCGTGGCGGGGGAGTCGAACGCCTCCGCGCCGCGCAGGCCGGCGACGGCGAGGGCGTCCTGGAGGATCCGGTCGACGCGCCACCGCGGGTCGAAGGACGCGAGCGGGTCCTGGTAGACGGCGCCCACGCGCGCGCGACGGCCACGGCGGTCGCGCTCGGGGACGCCGCTCCACGGCTCGCCATAGAGGGTCACCTCTCCCGCGTCCGGCTCCTCGAGCGCGAGCAGGAGGCGGGCGACCGTGGTCTTGCCGGAGCCGGATCCGCCGACGAGGCCGACCGTGCGCCCGCGGCGCACCTCGAGGGAGACGTCGTCGACGGCCGTGCGGGCGGATCCCGCCGGGCCGCGGTAGGAGCGCGTCAGGCCGGTGGCCCGGAGGACGACCCGGTCGTCCGCGGGCGGCGTCGCGGCGGCGGGCGGCGTCGCGGCGGCCGCGTCGATCCGGGCCTCCGACAGCGGGGTGCCGCGCGGCACGCCCGTCGGCACGGCGGCGACGAGGGCCCGGGTGCGTCGGTGCGCGGGCGCGCGGAGCACGTCCGCGGTCGGGCCCTCCTCGACGACGCGCCCGTCGTGCATCACGGCGACGCGGTCGGCGAGGCGCGCGACGACCTGGAGGTCGTGGCTGACGAGCAGGGTGGCCTGTCCGCGCGCGCGGAGGTCGGCGAGCAGGTCGATGATGCGCGCCTGCACGGTGGCGTCGAGCGCGGTCGTCGGCTCGTCGGCGACGAGGAGCGGCGGATCCAGCGCCAGGGCCGCCGCGAGCAGCGCCCGCTGCCGGAGCCCGCCCGAGAGCTCGCCCGAGCGCTGGTGCGCGCGCGTCGCGGGATCCGGCATGCCCACGCGCTCGAGGATCTCGAGGACGCGCGCCCGGCGCGCGCGGGGGTCCCGCATGCCGTGGATGCGCAGCGCGTCGCCGATCTCGCGGCCGATGGGGCGCAGCGGGTCGAGCGAGGAGAGGGCGTCCTGCAGCACGAGACCGACGCCGGATCCCCGGACGCGCCGCCACTCGCGGGCCCCCGCGCCGCGGAGGTCGCGGCCGGCGATCTCGAGGACCTCGGCCCGGACGTCCGCACCCGGGCCGGCGAGGCCGAGGAGGCTGCGGGCGGTGACGCTCTTGCCGGAGCCGGACGTGCCGACGAGCGCGAGGCACTCGCCCGGCGCGATCCGCAGCGAGACCCCGTGCACGACGGGGACGCCGTCGAAGGCGACGCGGAGGTCCTCGACGCGCAGGGCGGGCGGCGCGGCGTCGGTCCCGCGCCCGGTTCCGGCGTTCACGATCCGCGCACCCGTCGCTCGAGCGCCCGCCCGACGACGGTCGACGAGGTGGCGGTCAGGACGATCATGAGGCCGGGCACCACGGTGAGCCACGGCGCCCGGTCGATGTAGGTGCGGCCGGCCGCGAGCATGGCGCCCCACTCGGGATCCGGCGGCACCGTGCCGAGCCCGAGGTAGCTGAGCGACGACGCCCACACGATCGCCTGGCCGACGCCGAGCGTCCCGAGCACGAAGAGGGGAGCGGCGGTGTTGGGCAGGATGTGCCGCGCGAGCACCACGAGCGGGGGGCGGCCGAGCACGGTGGCGGCCTCCACGTAGGCGGAGCGGCGCACCGAGACGACCCGCCCGCGGATGATCCGCGCGTAGCCGGGGGCGGCCGAGATCCCGACGGCGAGGGTGGCGCTGCCGATGCCGGGCCCGAGGATCACGATGAGGAAGAGGGCGAGCAGCAGGCCGGGGAAGGCGAAGACCACCTCGATCACGCGGTTCACCGTGAAGTCGGCGACCCGGCCGAGGAGGGCGGCGGCGAGTCCCAGGACCGCCCCGAGGCCGAGGCCGATGGCCGTGGCGCTCACGCCGATCACGAGGCTCGGGCCGGCGCCGTGCACGACGCGCGTGAGCACGTCGCGGCCGGACTCGTCGGTCCCGAGGAGATGGCCGACGCCGGGCGCGCGGAACGCCTCCGCGGGCGCGATGGCGAGCGGGTCGCCGGGCGCGACGAGTCCCGGGGCGATGGCGGAGGCGAGGAGCAGGACGACCGCGATGGCGGCGCCCGTCGTGCCCGCGGCGGAGAGCAGGCGGGCGCGTCGGCGGGCGGGTGGGGCGGCGAGGAGCGTCGCGGCGCGCGGGTCGCTCATCGCGCGGCCGCCGGGACGTCGTGCGCGGGCGCGACCGCGGGGGTCGGCGCACCCGATGCGGCGGGCACGGGCCCCGAGCGCGCGTCGACGAGCCGGGGGTCCACCAGCCGGGCGAGCACGTCGGTCACGGCCGTGAGCAGGATGTAGATCACGGCCACCACGAGGACCACGCCGACGATGACGGGCACGTCCCGGCTCGTCACGGCCGCGAGCGCGGTGCGGCCGAGGCCGGGGCGCGCGAAGACCTGCTCGACGACGACGGCGCCGGAGATGAGGAAGCCGAACGCCCAGCCGGACAGGGCGATCCCGGGGGCCGCCGCGTGCCGGAGCGCGTGCCGCAGCCGCACCCCCGCCTCGGACTCGCCGCGCGCGCGTGCGGCGAGCGCGAACGGGGAGTCGAGCGCGTCGAGCAGCGCCTCGCGCATGATCTGCCCGAGGAAGCCGGCGAGCGGGATCGCGAGCGTGAGCACCGGCAGCACGAGCCCCGCGGGCGAGGATCCGCTCACCGCGGGCAGCCAGCCGAGGCCGGTGGAGAACACGAGGATCAGCACCACGCCGATCCAGAAGTGCGGCAGCGACGCCGCCACGATCTCGACGCCCGCGCCCACCGCTCCCGCGACGCGGCCCGCGCCCGTGGACACGAGCGCGAGCCCGAGGGCGAGGAGCCACGCGACCGTGAGCGCCAGCACCGCCAGCAGCAGCGTGCCGGGCAGCTGCCGGGCGAGTACCGCCACGACGTCCTCGCGCAGCGCGTACGAGCGGCCGAGGTCGCCGTGCGCCAGGCGGCCCAGCTGCGCGAGGTACTGCACGAGGAGGGGCTGGTCGAGCCCGTACTCGGCGCGCACGGCGGCGACGGCCTCGGGCGGCGCCTGCGAGCCCGGGCCCCCGAGGATCGCCTGCGCGGGATCGCCCGGGATCAGCCGCACGGCGAGGAACGTCACGGTCGCGACGGCCCAGAGCACGAGGGCCGCGCCGCCGATCCGGGCCCCGACGGCCCGGACGGCGCGGAGGAGCGCGGGTCGACCGGGACCGGACGCGCGAACGGCGCGCCCGCGCCTCACCGGGAGAGCCAGGTGTCGTACAGCGTCGGCGTCGCCACCGACGGCAGGGCGCGCAGGCCCTGGACGGCGGTGCCGTGCAGGAAGTGGTTCTGCTGGTCGTAGAGCGGCAGGATCCAGTACCCGTCCATCACGCGCTGCTGCACGTCGGCGTAGAGCGCGGTGCGGCGGTCGAGGTCGGTCGTCGCGCGCGCCTCGGCGAGCGCCTGGTCGATCTCGGGCACCGACACCTTGGCGTGGTTCGCGAAGTAGCCGCTCGGTGCCGGGGTGATGCCGGAGGTGTCGTAGAGGATCCGCAGCACGTCGGGTCCGGCCTTCGTGTACGGCGCGCTGACGAGCTCGTAGGCGTCGTCGCCGAGCGCCTGGTACCACGAGCCGAGGTCCATGGGCTCGAGCTGCACGTCGAAGCCGACCTGCTTGGTGGTGGCCTGGATCTGCTCGAAGAGCGACTGCTCGGCCGGGATCGACTGGTTGGTGCTCACGGGGAAGCGGAGCGTGAGGCGCTTCCCGTCCTTGGTGCGGATCCCGTCGGCGTCCTTGGCGGACCAGCCGGCCTGGTCGAGGAGGGCGGCCGCGCGGTCGGCATCGACGCCGAAGAGGTCGGGGGCGGACACGGCGGCCGGCTCCGTGCTGGCGAGCGGCGAGTACGACCGCTCGGCGGTGCCCTGGAAGAGGGCGGTGATCCCCGCGTCCACGTCGGCGGAGCGGACGAACGCCTCCCGCACGCGCTCGTCGTCGAAGGGCGCCCGGCCCGAGTTCAGCTCGATGCGGTTGGCGGCGCCGGGGCGCGGAGCGTCGAGCTCGCCGAGCGCGCCGCTCGCGGTCGCGGACGTGATCGCGTCGGGCTGCGCGTTGTCGATCACGTCGACCTCGCCGCTCTGGAGCGCCGCGAAGCGGGAGGCCGCGTCGGGCAGGAAGCGCCAGTCGATGCGGTCCAGGTACGCCGGCCCCGTGTGCGCGGCGTCGGTGGGCGGCGAGGCGTAGGCGTCGTTGCGCACGAGCGAGATCGACTGCTGGCGGTCCCAGCGCTCGACGCGGAAGGGGCCGGTGCCGATGGGCGCCGCGCAGTTCGCGTCGGTGCCGCGGGCGATCCCCGCGGGCGACTCCATGGCCAGCCACGGCTGCGAGAGCGACTCGAGCAGCGCGCTGTCGGGCGTGGAGAGGGTGAGCCGCACGGTGTCGGCGTCGACCGCCGTCGCGTCCGTGACCGCCTGCAGCGCGAGGTAGCCGGTGGAGGAGAGGGTCGCGGGATCCTGCACGTGCCGGATGTTCGCGACCACGGCGTCCGCGTCGAACGGCGTGCCGTCGGTGAAGGTGACGCCCTGGCGGAGCGTTAGCTCGAGGCCGAGCCCGTCGGCGCTCCAGGTCCAGCCGTCGGCGAGCCAGGGCGTGATCCCGCCCTTCCCGTCGAGCGACACGAGCGGCTCGAGGAACTGGGACGACACGAGCGCCTGCGGGTAGTTGCCGCCGACGTGGGGGTCGAGGCAGTCGGGCTCGGCGTCGCCCGACGCGTAGACGAGCGTGCCGCCCTGGACGGGCACGGTCGATGCCTCGGGAGCTGCGGACGAGCATCCGGTGAGGACGAGGGCGGTGGCGACGAGGACGCCGAGGCCCGCGAGGGCGCGGGTGCGCGAGGTGGTGATCATGGGTGCTTCCGATGGGCGCGCCGCGTGCGGCGCTGGTGCGGGTGTTTCTGTACCGCGTCCAACAATACGCCGACGCCGACATGCCGGTGCACCAGGATGGGCGCATGACACCCGCCCGCCCCGCCGGCCGCCCGCGACGCTCGTCGCGCGCCACCCTGGAGGAGGCCGCCGCCGAGCTCTTCCTGGAGAACACCTACGCCGCCACGACCGTGGAGCAGATCGCCCAGCGCGCCGGGGTGAGTCGCGCCACGTTCTTCAACTACTTCGCCTCCAAGGCCGACCTGCTCTGGGCGGGCCTCGACGACACGCTCCGCTCCCTCGGCGAGGCGCTCGCATCCGTGGATCGCGCCGGCCCGCCCGTCGACGGCGTGATCGACGCGCTGATCGGGGCCGCCTGCTCCCGCGGCGAGGGGTGGCTGCCGCTCGCCCTCACGCAGCACGAGGTGATGGGCCTCGGCGCCGACGTGCAGGGGGAGGGCGTGGCCCGCGCGGCGCCGCTCGTGGATCCCGTCGCGCAGGCCCTCGCCCGGGCGTCCGGCTGCCGGGCGTCCGCCGGGCCCGTGCGGGTCGCCGCCGCCGTGATCGCGGCCGCGACGGCCGCCGCGATCATCGCGTGGGCGGGCGACGGCGTGGGCCGCGGCCCGCTCGAGGACGCCGTCCGCCGGGCGCTGGATCCGCTCCGCCCGGCGCTCTCGGGCACGCTGGCCTGATCGGCCCGGCGCCTTCGCCCGCGTCCTCGGCGCCCGCTGCGCGCGGATCGCCCGCGTCCCCGGAATCGGGACGTAGCCTGGCCGCGCGGCGCGCCCGCGTCCGCTCCCTCGACGAGAAGAGACGCCATGCCCCGCATGCCCGCATCCCCCCGCCGCACGCCGTGGATCGTCGGCCCGTCGGTCCCCGGGCGCGCCCGTCGCCACCGGATCGTCCCCGCGCTGCTCGCGCTCCTGGTGGCGGTCGCCGGGCTCGTGGCCGTCGCGCCGGCCGGGTCGGCGTCCGCGGTCGCCGCGGGATCCGGCCGTGCCACGCACTACTCGCTCGGCCCCGACGGCAGGACGACCAACGGCAACTGCTCGCTCCCGGCGATCCCCGCGGGCCGCCTCTACGTGGCCGTCGGCCCGGCCGCCTACGCGGGCAGCGCCGGGTGCGGCACCTACCTCGACGTCACCGGCCCCCGCCGGACCGTGCGGGTCGAGGTCGCCGACCTCTGCCACGAGTGCGACGCGACCCACCTCGACCTCAGCGAGGAGGCGTTCCGCGCCATCGGCGACGTCGACGCCGGCATCATCCCGATCTCCTGGGCGCCCGTCCCGGCGCCCGCGGTCCCGCCGCTCGCGCTGCGATTGAAGGACGGCTCGTCCGCGTATTGGGCGGCGATCCAGGTCGTCGACGCCGGCACGGAGCTCCGCTCGGTCGAGGTGCGCGTGGGCGCGCGCTGGAACCCGCTGTCGCGGACCGCCTACGGCTACTGGCTCGCCGCGTCGGGGCTCGGCGCGGGCCCGTACGCGGTGCGGGTCACCGACGTCACCGGGCGCACGGCCACGGTCCCGGGCATCGCGCTCGATCCGATGCGGCTGCAGCGCACCTCCGCGCGTCTCCGCTGAGCGGACGGGAGGGGCGAGCGGGAGGCCGTGCGGTGAGGCGCTGCGCGGACGCGATCCCCGGCGCGAGGATGGCCTCATGACCTCCGACGTCCCCGTCCCGATCGACCGCGCCGCCCTCGCCTCCTCGTTCGGCGCGGTCGCCGACCAGTACGACCGGGTGCGCCCCGGCTACCCCGACGCCGCCCTCGAGTGGATGCTGCCGGCCGGCGCCCGCCGCGTCGTCGACCTCGGCGCGGGTACCGGCAAGCTCACCCGCCTGCTCGCCGCGCGCGGCCTCGTCGTCACCGCCGTCGAGCCCGACGCGGCGATGCGGCAGGTCCTCCAGGCGGCGTCGCCGGACATCGACGTCCGCGCGGGCAGAGGCGAGGCGATCCCGCTGGGCGACGGCGAGGAGGACGCCGTCCTCGCCGCGCAGGCCTGGCACTGGATGGACGCGGGGTCCGCGGCGCGCGAGGCCGCCCGCGTCCTCCGACCGGGCGGACGCCTCGGCATCGTCTGGAACATGATGGACGGCGAGGTCGACTGGGTGCGCGAGCTCGATGCCATCCTCGAGGCGGGCCGGCGCCACGGCGGACGCGCGCCCGAGCCCGGCCCGTTCCCCGGCTTCGGCCCGGTCGAGCACGCGTCGTTCGCCCACGTGCACCGCACGACCCCCGAGGAGGTGGTGGGCCTCGGCGGATCCATCAGCCGGATCAGCACGCTGCCGGCCGACGAGCGCGCCCGCGTCCTCGACGACATCCGCACCCTCCTCGCCGGCCACCCGGACACGGCAGGCCGCGACGTGCTCGACCTGCCCTACCGCGCCGACGCGTACCGCGCCCAGCTCGGCGGATAGACCGGCGGTTCATCGGGCCCGATCCCGCCCCGACGGAGCGCTAGGATCGACGGCACAGGCGCCGATCCGGCCATCACCGGGGAGCCTTCGGAAGAAAGCCGCGGAACGCGCGGCGAGTAGAACCGAACGGGTCGGGCCCGTCATCGCCTTCACCAGAGTGGTCGCGCGTGCCGCGGCAAGCGGGGTGGTACCGCGCTCGGGGATCAGCATGAGGGATCCGGGCGTCCTCGCGGAGATCCCCATCGCCGCAGGAGCCACCATGACCTACCCCCGTCCCGTCCCCGACGACCCGAGCGCCCCCGACCAGGTCGCCGCGAGCCCGCGGTTCCCGGACGTCGAGAAGGGCATCCTCGCGTTCTGGAAGCGCGACGACACCTTCCGCGCCTCCGTCGAGCAGCGCGAGGGATGCGACGAGTGGGTCTTCTACGACGGCCCGCCCTTCGCCAACGGCCTCCCGCACTACGGGCACCTCCTCACCGGGTACGCGAAGGACGCCTTCCCGCGCTTCCAGACCATGCGCGGCAAGCAGGTCCACCGCCGCTTCGGCTGGGACACGCACGGCCTGCCCGCGGAGCTCGAGGCGATGCGCCAGCTCGGGATCACCGAGAAGAGCGAGATCGAGGAGATGGGCGTCGAGGCGTTCAACGCCGTCGCGCGCCGCTCGGTGCTCGAGTACACGGGGGAGTGGGAGGACTACGTCACCCGCTCGGCCCGCTGGGTCGACTTCGAGGACGACTACAAGACGCTCGACCTCGACTTCATGGAATCCGTCATCTGGGCCTTCAAGCAGCTGCACGAGAAGGGCCTCGCGTACGAGGGCTTCCGCGTGCTCCCCTACTGCTGGCACGACCAGACCCCGCTGAGCAACCACGAGCTGCGGATGGACGACGACGTCTACCGCATGCGCCAGGACCAGTCCGTCACGGTCACGTTCCCGCTCGTCGGCGCGAAGGCCGAGTCGCTCGGCCTCACCGCCGTGCGCGCGCTCGCCTGGACGACGACGCCGTGGACGCTGCCCACCAACATGGCGCTCGCGGTCGGGCCCGACATCGTCTACGCCGTGGTCCCCGCCGGTCCCGCCGGCACGCCCGACGCCGAGGCGCCGGACTCCCTGCCCCGGGCGTCGTCCGTGCGGCTCGCCGCCGAGGTGCTCGGATCCGAGTACCTCATCGCCCAGGACCTCGTGGGGAACTACGCCAAGGACCTCGGCTACGCGTCCGCCGACGAGGCGCGCGCCGCCGTCTCCCGCACCGTCGTCGGCCGCGAGCTCGAGGGCGTCGCCTACGACCGCCTCTGGGACTTCTACGCCGACACGGAGGCCTTCGGCACCCAGAACGCGTGGCAGGTGCTCGTCGCCGACTACGTGACCACCACCGACGGCACCGGCATCGTGCACCAGGCCCCGGCCTACGGCGAGGAGGACCAGCAGGTCTGCGCGGCCGCCGGCATCCCCGTGATCCTCTCCCTCGACGAGGGCGGTCGGTTCGTCGACACCGTGCCCGAGGTCGCGGGGGAGCTGTGGTCGGATGCCGGGAAGACGCTCACGCGCATGCTCAAGGCGCAGGGCCGCCTCATCCGCCAGGCCAGCTACGAGCACTCGTACCCGCACTGCTGGCGCTGCAAGAACCCGCTCATCTACAAGGCGGTCTCCAGCTGGTTCGTGCGCGTCACGGACTTCCGCGACGACATGGTGCGGCTCAACCAGGACATCGCGTGGACGCCCGAGAACGTCAAGGACGGGCAGTTCGGCAAGTGGATCGGCAACGCCCGCGACTGGTCGATCAGCCGCAACCGGTTCTGGGGCAGCCCCATCCCCGTGTGGAAGAGCGACGACCCCGCCTACCCGCGCATCGACGTGTACGGCAGCCTCGACGAGCTCGAGGCCGACTTCGGCGTGCGGCCGACGGACCTGCACCGCCCGTTCATCGACCGGCTCACGCGCCCGAACCCCGACGACCCGACGGGGAAGAGCACCATGCGCCGCATCGAGGACGTGCTCGACGTCTGGTTCGACTCCGGATCCATGCCCTTCGCGCAGGTGCACTACCCGTTCGAGAACCGCGAGTGGTTCGACGCGCACAGCCCGGCGGACTTCATCGTCGAGTACATCGGCCAGACCCGCGGCTGGTTCTACACCCTGCACGCACTGTCGACCGCGCTGTTCGACCGGCCCGCGTTCTCGAGCGTGGTCAGCCACGGCATCGTGCTCGGCAACGACGGCCAGAAGATGTCGAAGTCGCTCCGGAACTACCCGGACGTGAACGAGGTGTTCGACCGCGACGGATCCGACGCCATGCGCTGGTTCCTCCTCGCGAGCCCCGTGCTCCGCGGCGGCAACCTCGTGGTGACCGAGGAAGGGATACGCGAGGGCGTCCGCCAGGTGCTGCTCCCGCTCTGGAGCACCTGGTACTTCTTCTCGCTCTACGCCAACTCCGCCCAGCCCGGCGGCTACGAGGCGCACCGCGACACGACGAGCGACGACGTGCTGGACCGCTACATCCTGGCCCGGACGCGCCGCCTCGTGACCGAGGTCACGGAGCACATGACCGCGCTCGACTCGACGCTCGCCGCGGCCTCCCTCCGCGACTTCGCCGACGTGCTCACCAACTGGTACGTGCGCCGCAGCCGGGACCGGTTCTGGGCGGGCACGGAGGCGGGCGACACGCGCGCGTTCGACACCCTGCACACGGTCCTCGAGACGGTGACGCGCGTCGCGGCGCCGCTCCTCCCGCTGGTCTCCGAGCGCATCTGGAAGGACCTCACGGGCGGACGCAGCGTCCACCTGGAGGACTGGCCCGAGCCCGAGGACCTGCCCGCCGACGACCGGCTGGTCGAGGTCATGGACCGGGTGCGCCAGGTCGCGTCCACCGCGCTCTCGCTCCGCAAGCAGTCGGGCCTCCGCGTGCGCCAGCCGCTCGCGCGCCTCACCGTCGTGAGCGACGACGCGGACGGCCTCGCCCGGTTCGAGGACATCCTGCGCGACGAGCTCAACGTCAAGGACGTCGCCGTCGAGGAGCTGACCGCCACGAGCGCGGCCGACGCCGGGATCACCCGTCGCCTCACCGTGAACGCGCGCGTCGCCGGGCCCCGCCTCGGCAAGGGCGTGCAGCAGGTGATCCAGGCGGCCCGCTCCGGCGACTGGACCGAGGCGGACGGCGAGGTCGTCGCGGGCGGCGTGCCGCTCGTGGCCGGCGAGTACGAGCTCGTGCTGGAGGTGGCGGGCGACCGCGCCGACCAGGCGCTCGCGCTCCTGCCGGGCGGCGGGTTCCTGCTGCTCGACACCGCGCTCACCCCGGAGCTCGAGGCCGAGGGCCTCGCGCGCGACGTCGTCCGCAACGTGCAGGACGCGCGGAAGGGCGCGGGGCTCGACGTGAGCGACCGCATCTCCCTCGTGATCCGGCTGGACGCCCCGGGTGCCGAGCAGGCCGAGCGGTTCCGCGACCTCATCGCCCGTGAGACCCTGGCGGTGGCGCTGCGGATCGACGCGGACGCACCGGCGGATCCGGATGCCGGCATCACCGTCGGCGGCGGATCGCCCCTGTACATCGAGGTGGAGCGAGCATGAGCGACCAGCGGGGCGGACGCCCCTTCGACGACGACGCGGACGACATCCGCCGCGACGACGACTTCGAGCCGGAGACGGACGAGGGCGTCGACGCCGCCGCGCGCGCCCTCGACCCCGACGTCGACGGCCTGAGCGACGACCAGCTCTTCGCCGACGACGCGGCAGAGCTCCGCCGCGAGGCCGAGCAGTCGATCGTCGCCGGCCGCGAGGTCGACGACGAGAACTACTTCGAGCGCGAGGGCGACGCCGTCTACCAGGCGCTCCTCGCGCGGATGGGGGAGCAGGCGCCGCAGCCGCGCCTGTCCGCGACCCGCCGCGTCGTCGAGCTCCTCGGCGACCCGCAGCGCGCGTACCCGATCGTGCACGTCACCGGCACCAACGGGAAGACGTCGACGAGCCGGATCACGGAGAGCATCCTGCGCGCCGCCGGCCTCCGCACGGGCCTCTTCACGAGCCCGCACCTCGTGCGCTTCAACGAGCGCATCGTCGTCGACGGCCAGCCGATCACCGACGAGGCGCTCAGCCGCAACTGGGCCGACGTCGAGCCGTTCATCGACCTGGTCGACCGGGAGCTCGTCGCCGCGGGCGAGGAGCCCGTCACCTTCTTCGAGGCGCTCACGGTCCTCGCGTTCGCGTCGTTCGCCGACGCGCCCGTCGACGTGGCCGTGATCGAGGTCGGCATGGGCGGCGAGTGGGACAGCACCAACGTCGGCGACGGGCAGGTCGCCGTCTTCACGCCCGTCTCGCTCGACCACACGCAGCGGCTCGGATCCACCGTCGCGGAGATCGCGCGCACGAAGTCCGGCATCGTGAAGCCCGCGTCGGACGTCGTGTCGAGCGCCCAGGCGCCCGAGGTCGTGGCCGAGCTCACGCGCGCCGCCGAGCTCACGGAGTCCACGTGGTCGATCGAGGGCGAGCGGTTCCGCCTCCTCGACACGACCCTCGCGGTCGGCGGCCAGGTCATCAGCGTGCAGGGCCTCGCGGGCACGTACCGCGACGTGTTCCTCCCGCTCTTCGGCGCGCACCAGGCGCAGAACGCCGCGGTCGCGATCGCCGCGGTCGAGTCGTTCCTCGGCGGTGGCGACCACGCCATCCACGACGACGTGCTCGCGGAGGGCCTCGCCACCGCGACGAGCCCCGGGCGCCTGCAGGTCGTCGGCACGGAGCCGACCGTGCTGGTCGACGCCGCCCACAACCCCGCCGGCGCCGCGTCGCTCGCGGCGGCGCTGCCCGTCTACTTCACGTTCGACCGGGTCACCGCCGTCATCGGGGTCCTCGCGGACAAGGACGCGGAGGGGATCGTGCGCGAGCTCGCCCCCGTCGTCGACCACTTCATCGTCACCCGGTCCACGTCCGAGCGCTCGGTGGATCCCGACGAGCTCGCGCGCATCGTCGTCGGCGTCGTCGGGCGGGACCGCGTCACGGTCGAGCCCGACCTGCGCACGGCCCTCGAGGACGCGCGCGACTCGGCGGGCGAGACCGAGAAGGGCGCGGCGCTCGTCACCGGCTCGATCCTCCTCGTCGGCGAGGCCATCGCGCACGCCGCCGACGAGGGTTGGAAGACCGCGTGAGCGCCGACGGCCGACCGGCCCGCACCCGGCGACCGCGGCCGCCCCGCACGACGGTCGAGATCCTCGGATCCATCGTCATGGGCTTCCAGGTCGTCGTCGTGTTCCTGGCCAGCCTCGTCGCCTTCGGCCTCCAGGCGCTCCCCGCGCTTCCCGCCCTGGGCGGCGGCGCGCTCCTCGTGATCGCCATGCTCGCCGTCGTCGGCACCCTGCGCACGCCGCTCGGCCTCCGCGCCGGCTGGGTCGTGCAGGTGCTCGTCGTCCTCACCGGCTTCGTGCTCCCCGCCATGTTCGCCGTCGGCGGCTTCTTCCTGCTCCTGTGGATCTACGCCATGGTCCAGGGCGCGCGCATCGACCGCGAGAAGGCGGCCGCCCGCGGGGCATGGGAGCAGGCCATGCTCGACGAGCAGGCCGCTGCGGGCGGCAGCCCCGCCCCGGGCGACGACCGCCCCACCGACCACCGACCGACCACCGAGCCGCCGGCTCCCACCCCGTAGGAGGCACCATGTCCGCTCCCGTCCAGGAGACCCTCGTCCTCGTCAAGCCCGACGGCGTGGCCCGCGGCCTCACCGGCGAGATCCTCCGCCGCATCGAGGCCAAGGGCTACCAGATCGTCGACCTGCGCATGGTCCGGGCCGAGCGCGCCCTGCTCGAGCAGCACTACGAGGAGCACCAGGGCAAGCCGTTCTACGAGCCGCTCGTCGAGTTCATGGAGTCGGGCCCGGTCGTCGCCGTGCGCGTCGCCGGGAACCGCGTCATCGAGGGCTTCCGCTCGCTCGCCGGCACGACCGACCCGACGGGCGCGGCCCCCGGCACGATCCGCGGCGACCTCGGCCGCGACTGGGGACTCGCCGTCGCCCAGAACCTCGTGCACGGCAGCGACTCGCCCGAGTCGTCCGCGCGCGAGCTCGCGCTCTGGTTCTAGACCCACGCGACGGGAGGGGCCGACCGGATGCCCGGTCGGCCCCTCTCGTCGTCCCGGCGCCTCAGCCGAGGAGCGTCGGGATGAGGGCCGGGAACGTCGAGATGATCGCGACGACGATGATCGCGTAGTTGAGCACCACCACGGCCCACGTGTACGGGGCCACGGCATCCGCCGCCCGGCGGATCCCGGCCGGCAGCGGCAGGAGGCCGGCACGCGCGGTGGCGGACAGCGTGCCCCACCACAGCGGGATCATCGCGCTCCACACGAGCAGGCAGTACGGGCAGAGGGCGCCGATGACGAAGACGCTCTGGGTGAACAGCCACGTCACGAAGACCCAACCGCCGAGGGTCCCCAGCGCGAACAGCGTCCAGAACCAGCGCGCGAACCGGGCGCCGGCGAACAGCGCCATGCCGATCACGATCGGCACCACGAAGGCGGCGACCCCGATGAGCGGGTTGGGGAAGCCGAACAGCGATCCCTGGCGCGACTCGATGACGGTGGCGCAGGAGATGAACGGGTTGATGTCGCACGAGAGCGACGCGCCCGGGTTCTCCAGGAGGTGCAGCCGGTCCAGCACGAGGACGAACGCGCCGATCCAGCCGACGACGCCCGTCACGACGAGCAGGACGGCCAGCGAACGGGGATGCGCGGGGGCCCGGGTGGCGGTCATGCGGCGATCATGGCAGACGGGGGAGCGCCGACCCTGACGGCCCGGTGGGCGTCGGCGTGCGATACTGGCAGGCAGGTCGACCCGCCGCGCGGGACGACCGCCATGAAGAGTCTTTCCCGGGGCAGACCCGGGCCGCCAGGCACGTCCGGCGGCGGATAGCCAGTTCCGTACCAGTGCGCACGACCGAAGCCTCGGGCCGGCCGTCGCAGACCAGGATCGACGGAGAGCCGCGTACGCGGGGATCCACTCGGAGAGCTACCGGGATACGGCGCGGCCGTATCGACCGGTTGAGGAGTGCACCAGAGATGGTGGAGAGAGACGAGAACACCGGCAGGAGGCGACCCAGCCTCTTCGAGCGGCTCACGGGCCGCCGCGCCGAGACGACCGCGGCGACGGGGGCGGGCGGCACGCCCGCCACCCCTGCGTCCGCGACCCCCGAGGCGAGCGGCACGCCCGCCGCCTCCGAAGCGAAGGGCCACACCCTGAACGAGAACGACGACACCCGGACCACGCCCGACGAGACGGAGGCGCCGGTCGTCCGACGCTCCCGCCGCGCCAGCACCGCCGCATCCGCGCCCGCGGTCGCCCAGCCGGACGACGCCAGCGTCGACGCGTCCGCCTCGGCACCCGCCCCCGCGGACGACGCAGAGCCGCCCACCGCGCCCGCCGTCCGCGCGCCGCGGAAGCGCGCCCCCCGCAAGGCCGCGGTCGCGGTCGACCAGGAGGCGCCTGCAGCATCCGTCGCCGCCGACGACGCGACAGTGGACGAGCCGGTCGCCGTCGAGCCGGTCGCGGACGAGCCGGTCGCGGAGCCCGCCGCCGAGGCGCCCACGCCTCCGGCGCGTGCCGTCCCGTCCCTCTCCGTGTTCTTCCAGGCCCCGGACATCGCGCCGCTGCCGCCCCGACGCGAGAGGGACGACCGCCGCGACGACGCCCGCGACGAGGAGGACGACGTCGACCGCGACGAGCGCCCCTCGCGCTCCTCGCGCCGCGGCGGCCGCGGGCAGGACCGGGGCCAGGACCGCGGCGTCAGCCGCGACGGACGCGGCCGCGACACCCGCGACGACGACCACGACGACGAGGACGACTCGCCGTCGGTGCGCCGCCGCGCACGCCGCCGCTCCGGCGAGGAGGGCCGCGACGGCGACGACGCGCCCGGCACGGTCGTCAAGGTCCGCACCCCGCGCGAGCCCGAGCTCATCACCGAGCCGCAGCGGATCAAGGGATCCACGCGCCTGGAGGCGAAGAAGCAGCGCCGCCGCGACGGCCGCGACGCCGGACGCCGCCGCCCGGTCCTCACCGAGTCGGAGTACCTCGCGCGCCGCGAGTCCGTCGACCGCAGCATGATCGTGCGCTCGCGCGACGGCAAGATCCAGATCGGCGTCCTCGAGGACCAGGTGCTCGTCGAGCACTACGTCGCCCGCGCCGACGAGGCGTCGCTCATCGGCAACGTGTACCTCGGCCGCGTCCAGAACGTGCTGCCGAGCATGGAGGCCGCCTTCATCGACATCGGCCGCGGCCGCAACGCCGTGCTCTACTCCGGCGAGGTCGACTGGGAGGCCGCCAACGCCGACAAGGGCGGCGGCAGCCACGCCCGCCGCATCGAGGTCGCGTTGAAGCCCGGCGACCGCGTCCTCGTCCAGGTCACGAAGGACCCGGTCGGCCACAAGGGCGCCCGCCTCACGAGCCAGGTGAGCCTCCCCGGCCGCTACCTCGTCTACGTGCCCAACGGATCCATGAACGGCATCAGCCGCAAGCTCCCCGACACCGAGCGCGCGCGCCTCAAGAAGACCCTCAAGGAGGTGCTGCCCGAGAACGTGGGCGTGATCGTCCGCACCGCCGCCGAGGGTGCGACCGAGGAGCAGCTGAAGCTCGACGTCGAGCGCCTCACGTCCCAGTGGGCCGAGATCAGCCGGCAGGTCGAGAAGGCGCAGGCGCCCGCGCTCCTGCACTCGGAGCCGGACCTGCTGCTGAAGATCATCCGCGACGTCTTCAACGAGGACTTCCGCGAGCTCGTGATCGACGGCGGCGACGCCCAGGAGATCATCGAGGGCTACCTCCGCGGGGTGGCGCCCGACCTCATCGACCGGGTGCAGACGTACTCGGGCGAGAAGGACTCGTTCGACCAGCACCGCGTGAGCGAGCAGATCGAGAAGGCGCTCGACCGCAAGGTCTGGCTCCCCTCGGGCGGCTCGCTCGTCATCGACCGCACCGAGGCCATGACCGTGGTCGACGTCAACACGGGCAAGTTCGTCGGATCCGGCGGCAACCTCGAGGAGACCGTCACCAAGAACAACCTCGAGGCCGCGGAGGAGATCGTCCGCCAGATGCGCCTGCGCGACATCGGCGGCATCATCGTCGTCGACTTCATCGACATGGTGCTGGAGTCGAACCGCGACCTCGTGCTCCGCCGGCTGGTGGAGTGCCTCAGCCGCGACCGGACCAAGCACCAGGTCGCCGAGGTCACGTCGCTCGGACTCGTGCAGATGACCCGCAAGAAGCTCGGCCTCGGGCTGCTCGAGTCGTTCTCGGAGAACTGCGAGACGTGCGCCGGGCGGGGGATCATCATCCACCACGACCCGCTCATGGCCCACAAGCAGACGCCGCAGGAGCCCGTGCAGGGCCAGGGCCGGCGTCGCGGCGGCAAGGGCCAGCAGGACCACGGCAACGGCAACGCGGGCAACGGCGGCGGTCGCGGGAACGGCGGTCAGGCGCAGCCGGCTCGCACCCCCGCGGCCAGCACGCACAGCATCACCGACGACGCGCGCTCCGCCCTCGCCAAGATCGCCACGAGCACCATCCAGACGGTCAACGAGGCGATCGACCGGGTCGAGGACGTCGTGCGCACGCCGGACGAGCACGCCGATGCCTCGCAGCAGGCCGATGCCGCTCCCGCCGCGGACCAGTCGCGCGGCGATCGTCCCCGCCGGAGCCGCGGGGGCCGGGGACGCGCGTCGTCCGCGACCGCCGAGGCCCCGGAGCCCCAGGAGCCGCGGGCACCGGTCGACGAGCAGCCGACCTCCCCCGTGGAGGACCCGACGCCCGCCGACGCCGCCGTGGAGGAGCCCGCGCTGTCGACGCTCGAGCCGCGCGAGGCCATCCGCCTCGAGCCGGTGCAGATCCTCGACATCCCCGTCGCGAGCACCCGCACGGCCCCGCGCCGCGTGAGCTCGGCCGACGCGGAGCAGCTCCTCGGATCCGTGCTCGACGCGCTGCCGCAGCCCAAGGAGCCCGGTCAGGGGCGTTCACGCAGCCGCCGGGTCTCGACCCCGACGCTGACGACGCCGGCCCCGGCCGACGACGCGAGCTGATCGGCCGGCCGTCCCCGTGACGGCTGCACGGCGGGAGGGCCCGGAGCATCCGCTCCGGGCCCTCCCGCCGTCCCCGGGGGATGCCGCCGTCAGGGGCGGGGCGCGCGCCGCTCCCGCTGCGTGACCCGCAGCCCGCTCGCCTGCAGGCGCCGCACGAGGTCGCGGTTCGAGACGGCGACGGCGCCGCGCGCCACGAGCTCCGCGTGCCGTTCCTCGGGCACGTCGTAGTGGTCGAGGTCGAATGCGCGCTCGGGGATCCCCGCGGCACGGGCGAAGGCGTGCAGCTCCTCCAGTGACGCGTCGCTCACGAGGTGCGCCCAGAGCCGGCCGTGCGCCGGCCAGGCCGGTCGATCCAGGAGCACGCTCATCCTCCGAGCTTAGGCACGCCGGCCCGCGGGCGATGGAGCGCCGGGCGCCGCTTGCGCCGGCGACGCGCCCGACACGCATGCACGGGGACGCGGACCCCGTCGCGTATGATCGACCGAGGACGCCGGGGGTCCACGGAGTTTGACCCCTGTCCGGCGTTCCGGTAACGTGAGTCGCTGGCATGCGCCGATCCCAGGGATCGTGCGCCTGCGGCAGACTTCCTCCAATGATTCGGGCCACAGGGCGTCAAGTCCCCAGTGAGTCAAGCCCGCGAGAGAAAACAGGTACGGAAAAGTGGTTTACGCAGTTGTGCGCGCCGGCGGTCGGCAGGAGAAGGTCGAGGTCGGGACCATCGTGACGATGGACCGGGTCAAGAACCAGCAGAGCGGCAAGGTCGTGCTCCCCGCGGTCCTGCTCGTCGACGGCGACACCATCACCACGGACGCCGCGAAGCTCGCCGACGTCACCGTCAGCGCCGAGATCCTGAACGACCTCCGCGGTCCCAAGATCGTCATCCAGAAGTTCAAGAACAAGACCGGGTACAAGAAGCGCCAGGGGCACCGCCAGGACCTCACGCGCGTCCAGGTCACCGAGATCAACTAGCACCGAGACCGCAGGGAGATACAGATGGCACACAAGAAGGGCGCGAGCTCTACCCGCAACGGCCGTGACTCGAACGCCCAGCGCCTCGGCGTGAAGCGCTTCGGCGGCCAGGTCGTCGGCGCCGGCGAGATCATCGTCCGCCAGCGCGGCACGCACTTCCACCCCGGCGTCAACGTCGGCCGTGGCGGCGACGACACGCTGTTCGCCCTCTCCGCCGGTTCGGTGGAGTTCGGCGTCAAGGGCGGCCGCAAGGTCGTCAACATCGTCGTCCCGGCCTAGCGCAGGCCGACAGCACGGACCCTGCAGCGGCACTGCCGCGCAGCACCTCAAGGGCGGGCCTCCTGGGCCCGCCCTTGCGTGCGTTCCGCAGGGGAACACCTCCGAGAAGAAACGAGCGACAGCCATGGCGACATTCGTCGACACCGTGACCCTCCACCTGCGGGCGGGAAACGGCGGCAACGGCTGCGTCTCGGTCCGCCGCGAGAAGTTCAAGCCCCTCGCGGGGCCCGACGGCGGCAACGGCGGCAACGGCGGGGACATCGTCCTCGTCGCCGACCCCCAGGTCACCACGCTGCTGGCCTACCACCGCGGACCGCACCGCTCCTCCCGCAACGGCGGACCCGGCATGGGCGACCACCGCCACGGCACGTTGGGCGAGGCGCTCGAGCTCCCCGTCCCCGTCGGGACCGTCGTCAAGGACGTCGACGGCAACGAGCTCGCCGACATGGCCACGCCCGGCATCCGCTTCATCGCCGCGGAGGCCGGCCAGGGCGGGCTCGGCAACGCGTCGCTCGCCACCACCAAGCGCAAGGCCCCGGGCTTCGCGCTGCTCGGCACGCGCGGCTACGAGGGAGACGTCGTCCTCGAGCTGAAGGTCGTCGCCGACGTGGCGCTCGTGGGCTACCCGTCCGCCGGCAAGTCGAGCCTCGTGGCCGCCATCTCGGCCGCGAAGCCGAAGATCGCCGACTACCCCTTCACCACGCTGCACCCGAACCTCGGCGTCGTCGAGGTGGCGGACTCGCGCTACACCGTCGCCGACGTGCCCGGCCTGATCGAGGGCGCGAGCGAGGGCAAGGGCCTCGGCCTCGAGTTCCTCCGCCACGTCGAGCGCTGCTCGGCCCTCCTCCACGTGCTCGACTGCGCGACGCTGGATCCCGGACGCGATCCCATCTCCGACCTCGACATCATCCTCACCGAGCTCGCCGCGTACCCGGTGCCCGACGGGCAGGTGCCGCTGCTCGAGCGTCCGCAGCTCATCGCGCTCAACAAGATCGACGTGCCCGAGGCCCGGGAGCTCGCCGAGCTCGTGCGCCCGGAGCTGGAGGCCCGCGGCTACCGCGTGTTCGACATCTCCACGGTCAGCCATGACGGACTGCGCCAGCTGTCCTTCGCCCTCGCCGAGCTCGTCGAGGACGCCCGCACGAAGGCGGCCGAGGAGCCGGAGGCCCCGCGGATCGTGCTGCGTCCCCGGGCCGTCAACGAGAAGCCGTTCATCATCCGCGTCGACGGCGGGAGCTACGGCGACATCTACCGCGTCATCGGCACCAAGCCCGAGCGATGGGTGCAGCAGACCGACTTCACCAACGACGAGGCCGTCGGATACCTGGCCGACCGGCTGGCGAAGCTCGGCGTCGAGGACGGCCTGTTCAAGGCCGGCGCGGTGGCCGGATCCAGCGTCGTCATCGGCGAGGGCGACGGCATCGTCTTCGACTGGGAGCCCACCCTCACCTCCACCGCGGAGCTCATCACGAGCCCCCGCGGCGCGGACGCCCGCGTCGACCCGATCAGCCGCCGCACCAACCAGGCGCGCCGCGAGGACTACTTCGCGCGCATGGACGCGAAGGCCGAGGCACGCGCCCAGCTCGTGCGCGAGGGCGAGGCCGGCCTCTGGGCGGACGAGGACGGGACGGACGAGGACGCGTCCTCGGACGCGAAGGCCTAGCGGGTGGGCACGGCCTCGCGCGCGGGCATCGCGTCCGCACGGCGCATCGTCGTGAAGGTCGGGTCGTCCTCCATCAGCGGGGAGAACGCCGGGCAGATCGCGCCGCTCGTGGACGCCATCGCGTCCGTGCACGCCCGCGGCGCCGAGGTCGTCCTCGTCTCCTCCGGCGCGATCGCGACGGGGATGCCCTTCCTCCGTCTCGACGACCGTCCGGCCGACCTCGCCACGCAGCAGGCCGCGGCCGCGGTGGGCCAGAGCGTGCTGATCTTCCGCTACCAGGAGAGCCTCGACCGCTACGGCATCGTGGCGGGCCAGGTTCTCCTGACGGCCGGCGACCTCGCCGCCCCCGACCACCGGGAGAACGCGCAGCGCGCCATGGAGCGGCTGCTGGGACTCCGGCTGCTGCCCGTCGTGAACGAGAACGACACGGTGGCCACGCACGAGATCCGCTTCGGGGACAACGACCGGCTGGCGGCGCTCGTCGCGAAGCTGGTCGAGGCCGACCTGCTCCTCCTCCTCTCGGACGTGGACGCGCTCTACACGCGACCGCCCGAGGAACCCGGCGCGCGGCGCATCGCGCACGTGGCGTTCGGCGACGAGCTCGCGGGCGTCGAGATCGGCAGCACCGGCACGGGCGTCGGCACCGGAGGAGCCGTGACGAAGGTCGCCGCCGCGCGCCTGGCCGCCGAGTCGGGCACCGGGGTCCTCCTCACGTCGACCGCGCAGGTCGCCGAGGCACTCGGCGGCGCGCCCGTCGGCACGTGGTTCGCGCCCCGCGGCTGAACGGCACCGCGACCTCACCTGCTGACCTCCCCTGCCGTCGACGCCTGGCTAGGCTGCCGTGCATGCCCTCGACCGTCCCCGGCGCACCCGCCGCCGTGCCCGCAGTCCCGCCCCGACCCGCCGACGCGGCCGCCGGCGACGCGCTCGACGGGATCCTCGTGGCCGCCCGGGCGGCGTCGACCTCCCTCGCCGCCACCACGGCCGGCCGACGTGACGCCGCGCTCGACGCCATCGCGACGGCCCTCGTCTCCGGCGCCGATCGCATCGTCGCGGCCAACGCGGACGACCTCGCCGCCGGCCGGGCAGCCGGGCTGGCCGCTGGCCTCCTCGACCGCCTGACCCTCGATGCCCGGCGCGTGGCGTCGCTGGCCGACGCCGTCACCGGGATCCGCTCGCTCGACGACCCGCTCGGCCACGTGGTCCGCGGCCGCACCCTCCCGAACGGGCTGCTGCTCTCGCAGGTGCGCGTGCCCTTCGGGGTCGTCGGGGCGATCTACGAGGCCCGCCCCAACGTCACGGTCGACATCGCCGCCCTCGCCCTGAAGAGCGGCAACGCCGTCGTGCTCCGCGGCGGCTCCGCGGCGCTGCGGACCAACGCCGTCCTCGTCGACCTCATGCGCGGCGCCCTGGAGCGCGTCGGCCTCCCCGCGGACGCCGTGCAGACCGTCGATGCGCACGGTCGCGCGGGGGCCGGGCGGCTCATGCGGGCACGCGGACTCGTCGACGTGCTCGTGCCCCGGGGCTCCGCCGAGCTCATCCGCGCCGTCGTGGAGGAGTCGACCGTGCCCGTCATCGAGACCGGCGCCGGAGTGGTGCACGTCTACCTCGACGCCTCGGCCGACGAGCGCATGGCGATCGACATCGCCGTCGACGCCAAGGTCAGCCGGCCCAGCGTGTGCAACGCGATGGAGACGCTGCTCGTGCACCGGGACGCCGCACCCCGCCTCCTCCCCGGCGTGCTCGACGCCCTCCGCGACCGCGGCGTCACGGTCCACGGCGACGCCGTCGTCCGCGAGCTGTGGCCCGACGCCGTCCCCGCCACCGACGAGGACTGGGCGGCCGAGTACCTCTCGCTCGACGTGGCGGTGCGCGTCGTGGACTCCATGGAGGACGCGATCGCGCACATCTCCCGCTGGTCGACGCAGCACACCGAATCGATCGTCACGTCCGACCTGGCCGTCGCCGAGCGCTTCCTCGCCGCGGTGGACTCGGCCGTCGTCATGGTCAACGCCTCGACGCGCTTCACCGACGGATCCGAGTTCGGCTTCGGCGCCGAGGTCGGCATCTCCACGCAGAAGCTGCACGCGCGCGGGCCGATGGGCCTGCAGGAGCTCACGAGCACCAAGTGGATCGTGCGGGGCAGCGGTCAGGTCCGGGGTTGACGGCACGCCCGATGCGGCGTGCGCCCCGTGCGGGGGCCCGCCGGTAGGATGGCAGGCGCCGCCTCCGCTCGACGGGGCGTGCCACGAACGGAGATCCCATGCACGCGCTGACCACCACCATCCTCGCCGAGACCGAGCACGCCATGGAGCTCGCGGCTCCGATCTGGGTGTTCCCGGGCGTCGCCGCGGTCGTGTTCCTCGCGCTCGGGGTGGTCATGTTCAGCTTCCGCGACGTGAGCAACCGCCACTCCGAGAAGTGGGGCAAGCCCCCCGTCGCCGAGCAGGGCCACGGCACGGCCGACTCGACCCACTGAGCGCGAGCACCCGCCACATGACGACAGCCGCGACCCCGCGCCTCCGCATCGGGGTCATGGGCGGCACGTTCGACCCCATCCACAACGGCCACCTCGTGGCCGCGAGCGAGGTGCAGCAGCATCTGCAGCTCGACGAGGTGATCTTCGTCCCCACCGGCCAGCCGTGGCAGAAGCAGACCGTCACGGACGGCGAGCACCGCTACCTCATGACCGTCATCGCGACCGCGGCCAACCCGCGCTTCACCGTCAGCCGGGTCGACATCGACCGCGCGGGCACCACCTACACGATCGACACGCTCCGCGACATCCGACGCACCCACCCGGACGCCGAGCTGTTCTTCATCACCGGCGCGGATGCGATCCAGCAGATCCTCGGATGGAAGGACGTCGCGGAGCTGTGGGACCTGGCGCACTTCGTCGCCGTCACCCGCCCCGGGCACGACCTCACCGAGCGCGCCCTCCCGCATGCCGACGTAAGATTGCTGGAGGTCCCGGCGCTGGCGATCTCCTCGACCGACTGCCGGATCCGAGTCGGACGCGGTTTCCCCGTGTGGTACCTCGTCCCCGACGGAGTCGTCCAGTACATCTCCAAGCACCACCTGTATCGGAGCCCGCAATGACCCCCTCCCACGACGCGCCCGACACCGGGCCCACCTCGTTCGACGACGGTCCCGCGCCCGCCACCCTCGGGCTGAGCCGTCGCGAGATGCGCGCCGCGGAGCGTGCCCGCGCGCTGGCGCTGGGCATCGACGAGGCGGACGACGCGCCCGTGGACGAGGGCGCGTCCGTCGCGGAGCCCCCCGCGACGTCGGAAGCCGCCGGCCACCCGGACCGCGAGCCCGAGTCATCCACCCCGAGCGGCGCCGCCGCCGATGCCCGCCCCGACGAGCCGGCGACGCACGCCCCCCTCTCCGCTCCGGGCGTGGGCCCCGACACGTCCGCCATCCTGCTCTCCGGCGGCGTGCTCACGAGGCGCCAGCTGCGCGCCATCCGCGAGGCCGAGGAGGCCGCGCGCCAGCAGCGCGGATCCGAGCACGAGGACGCCGAGACCACGCCGTCCGGCTCCGAGGCCGGATCGACGACCGCCGACGAGCCGGGCACCGCGGCCGTCGACGACGCGCCCCCGTCGTCCTCCGAGGCGTCCGTGCCGTCGTACGCGCGCTACGGCCGCGGATCCCGTGCGACGCCGCGACCGCGGGCGCCCTACGGGAGCGCCTACCGTCGCGCCGCGGTCGCGGAGGAGGATGCGACGGAGGCTGCTCCGCCCGCCGCCGGGGACGACGTCCAGGCGACGGCGACCGGAGGCGGCTCCGACCGCGATGCGACAGCCGCCGAGACACCGTCCGCGTGGCCCTTCGCGCCCATCGTCCCGTCGGGCGACGACGCCGGGCGCGATGTGGACGCCTCGGGCGAGCAGCCGACGGTCCCGCCCCTGGCGGCCCACGTCCCCAGCCGGGACGAGGATCCGCGGCCCGCGCCCTCCCTCGAGCCCACCCCGTGGATCTCGGGCTCCGCCGAGCCGTCGATCGAGCCGGCGTTCGGCACGCGCGCGTCCACGGCGGCGGAGGACCTCCCGGACGGTCGGACCGAGACGTCGGATGCGCCGTCCGCCGCGGACACCCGCGCACCCGAGGCGCCCGACACCCGCGCGCCCTTCACCCCGCCGGCCGGTCACTGGTCGGTGCAGGACCAGGTCGACGAGGACCAGCCGCACACCGGCAACCACTTCATCCTCCCGACCGTGCCGCACGCCAACGACATGCAGCAGGCGCTGAACAGCACGGGCGAGATCATCATCACCGGCTCCATCGACCTGCCCCGCAGCCTCGGTTCCATGGGCACGCACCCGGATCGCTTCGACACCGCGGACATGGACCGCATCCTCGAGCAGGGCGACGACCACGACCACGCGCCGGGCGGGTCCGACTCGGAGCCCGTGCGCGCCAGCCGGGCCGTCAGCACCCACACCTCGACGCGCGCCGTCGTGCAGCCGCCGCCCCGCAAGCGCTTCACCGCGCCCGTCGTCGCGGCCGTCGCGGCCGGGGGAGTCGCCGTCATCGGCGCGGGCCTCGTCATCGTCGCGTTCATGACGAATGTATTCTGATCGTCTGATGCACCATCCCACCCGTCCCGGAAGGACTCTGTGACCGCTTCTCCCCGCGCCCTCGACCTGCTCAAGGTCGCCGCCCTCGCTGCCGACTCCAAGCAGGCCATCGACCTGGTCGCCCTCGACGTCTCCGGGCCCCTGCCCCTCACCGACGTCTTCCTCATCGCCTCGGCCCGCAACGAGCGCAACGCGCAGGCCGTGGCGGACGAGATCGAGGACAAGATGATCGAGGCCGGCGCCAAGCCGCTGCGCCGCGAGGGGAAGAGCGAGGGTCGCTGGATCCTGCTCGACTTCGGCGACGTCGTCGCCCACGTCTTCACCGAGGAGGACCGCATGTACTACTCGCTGGAGCGCCTCTGGAAGGACTGCCCCGTCGTCGCCCTCGAGATCGAGCCGACGGCCTCCGCGTCCTGATCCCCGCGCTCCGCGCTCCCCGGATCGACCGCTCGGGGTTCCGCGGGCGTCGCCGACGGCCACGTGCCGAGGTGGTGCGCGTGGGGCGGTAGCCTGCCTGGCTGCCCACGCCGGCCGTGCCCTCGGGGCGGTTCCGGCGGAGGATGCCCTGGTCATGAGGCGGTCGGATTGTGTAGTAATGTAGACGAGTCGCTTCCGCAGGGAAGCGGAGCACGGGTCTGTGGCGCAGTTGGTAGCGCACCTGCATGGCATGCAGGGGGTCAGGGGTTCGAATCCCCTCAGATCCACCGCACGAGCCCCGCACCTCATCGAGGTGCGGGGCTCTTCTCGTCCCGGGCGACGTCATCCGCCCGGCGCCGGGCGCGCCATCGAGACGCCGACCCGTCCGATCGCGTGCCGGATCCGCTCCCCGATCGGGGGACTGTCCTCCACATGGAGGACGCGGGTACCGTTGCCTAGGTCATCGACCCCTGGAGCCCCTGAAATGTCGCACGCGAGCCTGCATCACCCGAACAGCGTCGAGCCGCACCGGACGTCGGTGGTCGGTTCCGCGGTGCTCGGGTTCCTGGCCGCGTTCGTGGTGGGCGCGGCGGTCATCCTGACCCTCCTGATCACGTCGTTCGCGCAGGGCACCGAGGGCTACCCGGGGCTCGACGTGCCGGGCGTCGTCGACACGCGCATCGACCACGGCAGCGTCATCACGCAGATCGGCCCGGGCGGCTTCCTCTTCCCGCTCGCCGCGGGACTCGTCGTCGGTCTCATCGTCGCCGTGGTCGTCTACGTGCGGCAGCGCGGCGCCGAGGACTGAGCGGACCGGACGCCCGTCCGGCTCGCGCGTAGGGTCGCGGGGGTGACCGCCGACCGCCGCCTCCCGTCCGCCCTGATCCGCGGCCCGGGCACACGCGGATCCCGGTTCCGGCCCCTGACGCTCGCCCTCGTGGGAGCGGCCCTCGCGATCGGGCTCGGCGCGTGCACGACAGCCCCGCCCGACGCGCCCACGCCGCCGGCGGCGCCTCTGCGCGTCGTGTCGCTGGGGGACTCGTACTCCACGGGCACCGGATCGGCGACGCCGCTGCCGGGTGATCCGGGCGTGTGCGGGCGCACGGTCGCCGCGTCCATCCGCGTCGCCGCCGCGGCCGTGGGCGCCCAGCTCGTGGACGTCGCGTGCGACGGATCCACGACGGCCGACCTCCTCGGCCCGAGCGAGCGCAGCGGCCGGACCCTCCCCGCGCAGATCGACGCGCTGTCCGGCGGCGCGGACGTCGTCCTCGTGCGCATCGGCGGCAACGACCTCGGCTTCCCGGCGCTCGTCGGCGGCTGCCTGGCCCGCGACCCGGACGGTCCCGTCGCCGCCGGGCCGACCACCTGCGTGGGCGCCCTCGCGCCGGACGGGGGCACGGACGCCGTCCGCGCCCGCATCGACAGCGAGGTGTCGGCGCATCTCGCCGACGCGTTCGGGCGGATGCGGGCCGCGGCGCCGGACGCGCGCATCGTCGCGCTCGGGTACCTGAGCGTCCTGGGGGATGCGGCCGCGCTGCCGCCGGAGGGGTGCCTGCGCGCCACCGCCGGCTCGACCGTCAACGGCCGTGTGCTCCTGACCGACCGGGACGCGCCCTGGCTCGCGGGCATCCAGAGGGCTCTCGACGACGCGATCGCGCGCGAGGCGGCCGCCGCGGGCATCCGATTCGTCGACCAGGAGACGCCGACCGCCGCGCACGGGTCGTGCGTGGGCGACGCGGGCGACCCCTACGTCGCGGGCGTCGGGGGCAGTGCCGGGGACGTGCCCCTGCACCCGAACGCGGCGGGGCTCGCCTGGGAGGCGGGCGCGATCGCCGACGTGCTGCGCGAGGAAGGCGCCGCGCTCGGGCGCTGACCGGTCGCAGGACCACCCGGCTGCCCTGTGGATTCATGTGGGTTCATGTTGCTTCTCCTGCGCATGGGGGCTACAGTGCGAGGACGCGAGGCGCACGTGCCCCGCGGAGTCGAAGGAGACCGCCCGTGTACGCCGAGGAACGCCAGGACCGGGTGGTCGACCTCCTCGAGCGCACGGGACGCGTGGCCGTCATGGACCTCGCGCGCGACTTCGCCGTCACGACGGAGACCGTCCGACGCGACCTCGCCCAGCTGGAGTCCCGCGGCGTCCTCCGCCGGGTGCACGGCGGCGCCGTCCGTGCGAGCCGCTCCACGCGCGTCGAGGAGAGCCTGGACGCGCGGAGCACGCGCAACACCGACGCCAAGGCGCGCATCGCGGACGCCGCGATGGCCCTCCTTCCCGCGACGTTCCAGGGATCCGTCGCCGTCGACGCCGGCACGACCACGGGCCTCGTCGCCGAGCGCATCGCCGCCTGGACGCCGGACGTCGCCGGGCGCACCCTCGTGGTCGTCACGCACTCGATGGTGGTCGCGCAGACCGTGAGCCGGAACCCCGCCGTGGAGGTGCAGCTGCTCGGCGGCCGCCTCCGCGGGATCACGAGCGCCGCGGTCGGGCCCGCGACGCTCGGCCAGCTGTCGCGCCTGCGACCGGACATCGCCTTCATCGGCGCCAACGGGATCCACGCGGAGTTCGGCCTCAGCACCCCCGACGAAGAGGAGGCGGCCGTGAAGACCGCGTTGACCCGAGGATCCCGACGCGCGGTGGCGCTCGTCGACGCGTCGAAGGCGGGGGAGGAGGCGCTCGTCGGCTTCGCCGCCCTCGACGACCTCGACACGCTCGTCACCGACGTCGCCCCCGACGGCCCGCTGGCCGAGGCGCTGGCCGCCGCCGAGGTGGAGGTGATGGTCGCGTGATCCTCACCCTCACCGCCAACCCGAGCCTCGACCGCACCATCGACCTGGCCGGCGCGCTCGCGCGCGGCGCCGTGCAGCGCGCCCGCGCCGTCACCGAGCAGCCGGGAGGCAAGGGCGTCAACGTCTCCCGCGCGCTCATCGCCTCCGGCCTCGACACGATCGCCCTGCTGCCCGGCCGACTCGACGATCCCATGCTCGTGGCGCTGGCCGCCGAGCGGATCCCGCTCGACCAGCTGGACATCGCCGGCCGCGTGCGGCAGAACGTCACGCTCACCGAGCCCGACGGCACGACCACGAAGGTCAACGAGCCCGGGCCGGTGCTCTCGTCCGCCGAGGCCGACGCGCTCGTGGCGCTCGTCATCCGGCACGCGCGCCGGGCGAGCTGGCTCGTGCTCGCGGGATCCCTGCCGCCCGGACTCGACGACGACTTCCACGCCCGCGTGGTGCGGGCCGTGCGCGCCGAGCTCGGCGACGACGCCCCGCGGATCGCCGTGGACTCCTCGGGGGCGCCGATGGCCGCGCTCGTCGCGTCCGGCGCGGTCGTGGACCTCGTCAAGCCCAACGCCGAGGAGCTCGCGGAGCTCGTCGGCCTCCCCGACCCGGATGCGCTCGAGGCCGACCCCCGGCTCGCCCACGACGCATCCCGCTCCCTCGTCTCCCGCGGCTGCCGGGCGGTCCTCGCGACCCTCGGCGCGCGGGGGGCCGTCCTCACCACGACCGAGGGCGGGTGGCTCGCCACCATGCCCCCGATCGTGCCGGTGAGCACCGTGGGCGCGGGCGACTCGTCGCTCGCGGGCTACCTGCTCGCCGACCACCGCGGCGCAGGACCCGAGGGGCGGCTCGCGCAGGCCGTCGCCCACGGGTCCGCCGCCGCGTCCCTCCCCGGCAGCACCATGCCGTCCCCCGAACAGACCCGGCCGGGCAGCGTCACCGTCCAGCCGCTCCTCCCGATCGCCGCCGATCGCTGACCCGCCCCACCTGGAGAAGAACATGCCATCGCTCATCACGAACCGCCTCGTGCTCCTCGACGCCGACCTCGGCGCCGACCGCGAGCACGCCGTCCGCACGCTGGCCGAGCGCGTCGTCGCCGAGGGCCGCGCCACCGACGCCGACGCCCTCTTCGCCGACGCGTGGGAGCGCGAGTCGAAGACCGACACCGGCATGGGCGGCGGGCTCGCGATCCCGCACTGCCGCTCCGCCGCGGTGACGGAGGCCACGCTCGTCATGGCGCGCCCGGCGCCCGCCGTCGACTTCGGCGCGCCGGACGGCCCCGCCGACCTCGTGTTCTTCATCGCCGCACCCGACGGCGCCGACCAGGAGCACCTCGTGCTGCTGTCGCGGCTCGCCCGGTCGCTCATCAAGCCCGAGTTCGTCGCGGCGCTGCGTTCGGCGACCGACGAGGACCAGGTGGTCTCGCTCGTGGAGGGCGCGCTCGTGGACGAGCCCGCCTCCTCGACCGGCGCACCGGCCGCCGCCGCACCCGCGTCATCGGCCTCCGCTCCCGCAGCGGCCCCCGCCGACGCGCCCGTGCTCATCGCCGTCACCGCCTGCCCCACCGGCATCGCGCACACCTACATGGCCGCCGACTCGCTCGTGGCCGCGGCCAAGCGCGCGGGCGTCGAGCTGCACGTCGAGACCCAGGGATCCTCCTCCGTCACGCCCGTCGACCCCGCGATCATCGCGCGGGCCACGGCCGTGATCTTCGCGGTCGACGTGGACGTGCGCGACCGCGCGCGCTTCGCCGGCAAGCCCGTCATCCAGTCGCCCGTCAAGCGCGGCATCGACCAGCCCGACCAGATGGTCGCCGAGGCCGTCGCCGCCGCGAAGGACCCGAGCGCGCCGCGCGTGCCGGGCGGCGCGTCGTCGTCCGCCGGATCCGAGCAGGCCTCGCCCCAGTCCTCGCAGTCGGTGGGCGCGCGCCTCAAGCGCTGGCTGCTCACGGGCGTCAGCTACATGATCCCGTTCGTCGCGGGCGGCGGGCTCCTCATCGCGCTCGGCTTCCTGCTCGGCGGATACCGGATCACCGAGACCGCCGCCGACGTCGTGCTGCAGAACTCGCTCGCGAACCTCCCGGCGGGCGGCCTCGGCCAGTACCTCGGCGCGGTCGCGTTCGTCATCGGCAACGCGTCCATGGCCTTCCTCGTGCCGGCGCTGGCGGGCTACATCGCGTACGCCATCGCCGACCGGCCGGGCATCGCCCCCGGGTTCGTCGCGGGATCCATCTCCGTCATCATGGGCGCCGGCTTCCTCGGCGGCCTGGTGGGAGGCCTCCTCGCGGGTGGCATCGCCTACGCGATCGGCCGCATCGACGTGCCGCGCTGGCTGCGGGGCCTCATGCCCGTCGTGATCATCCCGCTACTCGCCTCCATCGTCGCCTCCGGCCTCATGGTCATGGTGCTCGGCGGCCCCATCGCGGCGCTCACGCGCGGACTCAACGGCTTCCTCTCCGGCCTCACCGGCACGTCGGCCATCGTCCTGGGCATCATCCTCGGCGTCATGATGTGCATCGACCTGGGCGGGCCGATCAACAAGGTGGCCTACTCGTTCGCGGTCGCCGGCCTCGGCGCCGGATCCATCACCGACCAGGCGCCGTGGCACATCATGGCCGCGGTCATGGCCGCCGGCATGGTGCCGCCGCTCGCCCTCGCGCTCGCCTCCACCGTGATCGACCGCCGCCTGTTCAGCCCGGCGGAGCGCGAGAACGGCAAGGCCGCGTGGCTCCTCGGGGCCGCCTTCATCTCCGAGGGCGCGATCCCGTTCGCCGCGGTCGACCCGCTGCGCGTGATCCCCGCGAGCATCGTCGGCGGTGCCGTCACGGGTGCCATGATCATGGGGCTCGACGTCGTGTCGCAGGCCCCGCACGGCGGCATCTTCGTGCTCTTCGCGATGAACGGCACGTTCCTCGGCTTCCTCGCGTCCGTCGCGGTGGGCGCCGTCGTCTCCGCGTTCCTCGTCGTGCTCCTCAAGCGCTTCACGACGAAGCGCCCGGAGGCCGCGGTCGCCGCCGAGCCCGTCGACCAGGGCGTCCCCGTCGCGGCCTGACCCCGTCCCGTCCTGTCCCGTCCCCATCCCGATCGCCCCACCAGAAGGAGAACGTCCATGACCGAGCGCACCGCCACCATCGGCAGCCGCGTGGGCCTGCACGCCCGACCCGCATCCCTCTTCATCGAGGCCGTGCGCCGCACGGGCGTGCCGGTGAAGATCAGCAAGCCCGGCGGCACGCCGCTCGACGCGACGAGCATCCTGTCGCTCATGAGCCTCGGCGCCGCGAACGGCGACCAGGTCGTGCTCACGGCCGAGGGCGACGGCGCCGACGCCGCGCTCGACGAGCTGGCGGCCCTGCTCGCGAGCGACCTCGACGCCGTCGAGTAGCCGCCCACGACGAGAGGCCCGGACCCGCATCGCGGGGTCCGGGCCTCTCGTCGTCTGAGGCGTCGCGGCCGATCACCACTCCGCGACGCGGTAGTCCTTCAGGAAGACGCCGGAGATGTCCTCGCCGGCCTGGCCCATGACGATGGGGTCGTACACGCGCGCCGCTCCGTCGACGAGGTCGAGCGGGGCGTGGAAGCCCTCCTCGGCGAGGCGCACCTTCGTGGGGTGCGGGCGCTCGTCGGTGATCCACCCGGTGTCGACGCTCGTCATGAGGATGCCGTCCGTCTCGCGCATCTCGCGTGCCGACGTGCGGGTCATCATGTTCAGCGCGGCCTTCGCCATGTTGGTGTGCGGGTGGCCCGGGCCCTTGTAGGCGCGGGCGAACTGGCCCTCCATGGCGCTGACGTTGACGACGTACTTGCGGCGCGACGCCGACGCGGCCATCGCGGGGCGCAGCCGGCTGACGAGCAGGAACGGCGCCGTGACGTTGGCGAGCTGGACCTCGAGCATCTCCAGCGGATCCACCTCGTGCACGACCTGCGTCCAGCTGTTCGCGTCGTGCAGGTCGGGCACGAGGCCGCCCGCGTCGATCGCGGTGCCGGCCGCGAGGCGGGCCAGCGAGGAGGAGCCGGCCGTCATCGCGAGCTCGGTGACCTCGGCGGCCGTGATCCCGGTGGCGGTCGAGAGGATGGGGTGCGCCGCGACCGAGGCGGCGAGGGCCGCCGGGTGCGCGTCCGCCGTGTGGCCGAAGGTGAGCAGCTCGGGGAGGTCGCCGTCCGGCAGCGGCGCCGCCTCGGCCTCCGACAGCGGCGCGTACGAGCCGGGAGAGCGGCGCACGGTCTGCGCGGCGTTGTTGATGAGGATGTCGAGCGGACCCGCGGCCGCCACCGCGTCCGTGAGGCCGATGACCTGCGCCGGGTCGCGGAGGTCGAGGCCCACGATGCGCAGCCGGTGCACCCACTCGTGCGCGTCGGGGAGGCCCGCGAAGCGGCGCACGGCGTCGCGCGGGAAGCGCGTGGTGATGGTGGTGTGCGCCCCGTCGCGGAGCAGGCGCAGCGCGATGTGCATGCCGATCTTGGCGCGACCGCCCGTCAGCAGCGCCCGCATCCCGGAGAGGTCGGTGCGGGCCTCGCGCTTCGCGTGGTTGAGGAGCGCGCAGTCCGGGCAGAGCTGGTGGTAGAACGCGTCGACCTGCGTGTAGTGCTGCTTGCAGATGTAGCAGGGGCGCGACCGCAGGAGCGTGCCGGCGGTGGGCTTCGCGGTCGTGATGGCGAGCGGGATCCCGCGGGTCTCGTCGTCGATGCGGTCGGGTGCGCCCGTGGCGGTGGCGGCGACGACGGCGCGGTCGGCGCTGGCGACGGCCTCGCGCTTCTCGAGCCGGCGGGCCTTCTTCACCTGCTTGAACATGGAGGCGGTGGCGCGGCGGACGGCGACGAAGTCGGGGTGCTCCTCGTCGATGTCGGCCAGCGAGCCGAGCACGCGGAGGGCGACGGCGAGGTCGGCGGGATCGATGGCCGATCCGGGGGCGGCCGACCGGTCGGGGGAGGCGACGGCGTCGGGCATGGGGGTGACGGGATCCGCGGGGCGGGCGGGGTCGTCGGGCAGGGCGTCGGAGGGCACAGGAGATGATACCCGGGACCTCGGCGGCTCCCGGGCGCCGAGCGGCACGGCCGACAGGGACCGGGCGTCGCCTACATGGTGGTGGCGAAGCCCACCGCGGCGGCGATGACCGCCCAGAGCGCGATGGTGACGACGACGAGGGCGATGAGGCCGGTGCGACGGTCGCGCCAGCGCGCCCGCTCCGTCTCGGGATCGACGGGGACGGCCTCCGGGGCCGTGGCCCCGGGGACCAGGAGGTGGTCGGTCGCCGTCCGCGCATCCGTGTCGGTGGACGGCGGGGAGACGGGGTCGTGCGGGGCGCGGTCGGGACGCGGGTCGAGCGGGAGGGACGGCATCCGGCGACCGTACGCTCTGGTGCCCGGAGCGCCCTGCTGCCTGTGGAGAACTCGCCGGCGGGAGGAGTGGGGGAGGATGGACGCATCATGTCGGACACCGCCCTCGCCCCCACGCTCACCGAGGAGGCGGCCCGACTCGCCGTGGACGGGGCGACCGACGACGCCATCTACGACGCGTTCGCCGCGTGGACCATCGCCCGGGGGATCGCGCTCTACCCGGCGCAGGACGAGGCGGCCCTGGAGATCGCATCGGGCGCGCACCTCATCCTCTCGACCCCGACCGGCACGGGGAAGTCGCTCGTCGCCGTCGCTGCCCACTTCGCGGCCCTGGCCCGCGGCCGCCGCTCGTACTACACGGCGCCCATCAAGGCGCTCGTCTCCGAGAAGTTCTTCGCGCTGGTGGAGCTGTTCGGGGCCGCCCAGGTGGGCATGGTCACGGGCGACTCGTCCGTGAACCCCGATGCGCCGATCATCTGCTGCACGGCCGAGATCCTCGCCAACCGCTCGCTCCGCGGCGGCGCGGACACGCCCGTCGACCAGGTGGTGATGGACGAGTTCCACTTCTACGCGGATCCGCAGCGCGGCTGGGCCTGGCAGGTGCCGCTCCTGCTCCTGCCGCACGCCCAGTTCGTGCTCATGTCGGCGACGCTCGGCGACGTGACCGACCTCGCGGAGGACCTCACCCGGCGCACCGGTCGACCGACCGCGCGCATCACGGGCATCGAGCGCCCGGTGCCGCTCTTCTTCCACTACGCCGTGACGCCCGTGCAGGAGACCGTCGAGGAGCTGCTCGACACGAAGCAGGCGCCCGTCTACATCGTGCACTTCGCGCAGGCGGCGGCCCTCGAGCGCGCGCAGGCGCTCTCCAGCATCAAGATCGTGACGCGCGAGCAGCGGGACGAGATCGCGGAGATCATCGGCGGCTTCCGCTTCAGCACCGCGTTCGGCAAGACGCTGTCCCGGCTCGTGCGGGCGGGGATCGGCGTGCACCACGCGGGCATGCTGCCGAAGTACCGGCGGCTCGTCGAGCAGCTCGCGCAGCAGGGCCTGCTCCGGGTGATCTGCGGCACCGACACGCTCGGCGTCGGGATCAACGTCCCGATCCGCACGGTGCTGTTCACGGGCCTCACCAAGTACGACGGCACCCGGATGCGGCAGCTCAACGCGCGCGAGTTCCACCAGATCGCGGGACGCGCCGGACGGGCCGGCTACGACACCGCGGGCACCGTGGTCGCGCAGGCGCCCGAGCACGAGACAGAGAACATCAAGATGCTCGAGCGCGCGGGCGACGACGTGAAGAAGCGCCGGAAGCTCGTGCGGAAGAAGGCGCCAGAGGGCTTCGTCTCGTGGGGCGAGCCGAGCTTCCGGAAGCTCATCGACGCGGAGCCCGAGCGGCTGACCTCGAGCATGCAGGTGAGCCACGCGATGATGCTCAACGTCATCGCGCGCGGCGGCGACGTCTTCGGGAACATGCGCGCGCTCGTGGAGGACAACCACGAGCCGAGGAGCCGCCAGCTCGCGCTCGCGCGTCGCGCCCTCGCGATCTACCGCACGCTGCGCACGGCCGGCATCGTGAGCCAGGAGGCGGACCCCGACGGCGGGCCCACCCGGATCACCCTGACGGTGGACCTGCAGGCCGACTTCGCGCTCAACCAGCCGCTCTCCCCGTTCGCGGTCGCGGTGTTCGAGATCCTCGACCGGGAGTCGCCGACCTACGCGCTCGACATGGTGAGCGTGGTCGAGGCGACGCTCGACGACCCGCGGCCGATCCTCTCGCAGCAGCAGTTCAAGGCGCGAGGCGAGGCCGTGCAGGCGATGAAGGCCGAGGGCATCGAGTACGACCAGCGCATGGAGCTGCTGGAGACCGTCACCCACCCGAAGCCGCTCGAGGAGCTGCTCGACCAGTCGTTCACCACGTACAGCGCGAGCCAGCCGTGGATCGGCGACTTCGCGCTCAGCCCCAAGTCGGTGGTCCGCGACATGTACGAGCGGGCGATGAGCTTCAGCGAGCTGATCTCCTTCTACGGGCTCATGCGCTCCGAGGGCCTCGTGCTCCGCTACCTGTCCGACGCGTTCCGCGCCCTGCGCCAGACCATCCCCGACGAGGCCAAGACCGAGGAGCTGCTCGACGTGATCGAGTGGCTCGGCGAGCTCGTGCGCCAGGTCGACTCGAGCCTCCTCGACGAGTGGGAGGAGCTGTCGCATCCCACGGCCGCTCCCGGCGACGCGCCCGTGCTGCCGCCCGCGCCGAAGCTGCTCACGTCGAACACGCGCGCGTTCCGGATCCTGGTGCGCAACGAGCTGTTCCGCCGCGTGCAGCTCGCGGCCCGCGAGGACCTGACGGCGCTCGGCGAGCTGGACGCCGCATCCGGCTTCGACGCGGACACCTGGGGCGACGCGCTCGACGGCTACTTCGGCGAGTACGACCGGATCCTCACCGACGGCGACGCCCGCAGCCAGGCGCTCGTGACGATCGAGGAGCGGTCGACGGAGTGGGTCGTGCGGCAGGCGCTGCACGACCCCGAGGGCGACCACGACTGGGGGATCGAGGCGACCGTCGACCTCGACGCGTCGAACGAGGCCGGGGAGGCCGTCGTGCGCGTGACGCGGGTGGGCACCCTCTCGTGAGCGCCGGACCCGGGCTGCCCGACCTCGCCGGGCGGACGATCCTCGTCACCGGCGCGAACGGCGGCATCGGGTTCTGGACCTCCGCGCAGCTCGCCGCCGCCGGCGCCCGGGTGCTGCTGGCCTGCCGCTCCGCGGAGCGCGGGGACGCCGCCCTCCGGGCGATCCGCGCCCGCGTGCCGGGCGCCGACGCGGAGGTCGTCGCCCTCGACCTCGCGAGCCTCGCGAGCGTGGAGGCGTGCGTCGCCGCCGTCCGCGAGGACCTCGACGCGATCGTCGCGAACGCGGGCGTCACCCCCGCGGGCGGTCGCGCACGTCACCGCCGGACGACCGTCGACGGGTTCGAGGAGATGATGGGCACGAACGCGCTCGGCCACTTCGCGCTCGTCGCGGGGCTGGCGCCGCGGCTGCGGGCCGGCGGACGCGTCGTGATGCTCGGATCCCTCGCCCACCGCTTCTCGCCGCTCGACCTCGGCGACCTCGCGGGGGAGCGGCGCATGCCCGCGCTCGTGCGCTACGGGCGGTCGAAGACCGCGTGCATGACGATCGCGGCCGAGCTCGACCGGCGGTGGCGGGCCGCGGGATCCGACCACGTCGCGCTCTCGGCGCACCCCGGCTACGCGGTCGACGCGCTGACGCCGCCGCAGGATCCGGCCATCCGCCCGCAGGGCATGCGGGCTGTGCGGCACCGCCTGGCCCGCGCGGGAGGCGTGCTCGTGCAGGGCAAGGACGCCGGCGCGTGGCCGGTCGCGCACGCGGCGGCCGCCGACGGCATCACGGGCGGCGCCTTCTGGGGACCCGCCGGCCCGCTCGAGCTGAAGGGGCCCCCGGCACCCGCCTTCGTCGCGGAGCACGTGCGCTCGCGCGCCGTCGCCGAGCAGCTGTGGGCGGCCGCCGAGGACGCGACGGGGATCCGCTTCCGCCCCTGACGCGCGGCGGGCGGACGCGGACGCGCCGGAGGGGGATCAGCCCCGCGGCGTACCGAGCACGTCGTCGAGCGCGTCGCGGAACGCCGCCGTCTCCGCGGGGGTCCCGACGGACACGCGCAGCCAGCCGTCCGGTCCGGTCTCGCGGATCAGGACGCCGCGGTCGAGCAGCCCCTGCCACACCGCGTGCCGGTCGGGGAAGCGGCCGAACAGCACGAAGTTCGCGTCCGACGGCGCCACCTCGAAGCCGCGGCCGCGCAGCCACGCGACGAGCCCGTCGCGCTCTTCGCGCAGCGACGCGACCTGGGCGAGCAGCACCCGGCTGTGCCGGAGCGCGGCGGTCGCGCTCACCTGGGTGATCCGCGACAGGTGGTAGGGCAGCCGCACGATGCGGAGCGCGTCGACCACCGCGGGGGATGCGGCGAGGTACCCGAGCCGGCCGCCCGCGAACGCGAACGCCTTGCTCATGGTGCGCGAGACGATGAGGCGCGGGTGGTCGGGCAGCAGCGAGATGGCCGTCGGCACGCCCTCGCGGCGGAACTCGGCGTACGCCTCGTCGATCACCACGACGCCGGGCGCCACGGAGAGCACGTGCTCGATCTCGGGGATCGTGAGCGCGGTGCCCGTGGGGTTGTTCGGCGAGGTGAGGAACACGACGTTCGGCTGGTGCTGCTCCACGAGCGCCGTCACGTTCGCGAGGTCCAGCGTGAAGTCCTCCTGGCGCCGGCCGGAGACCCACGTGGTGAGCGTGTTGCGCGCGTACTCCGGGTACATCGCGTAGTGCGGCGCGAAGGAGAGCGCGACGCGGTCGGTGCCGCCGAAGGCCTGGAGCACCTGCTGCAGCACCTCGTTGGATCCGTTCGCCGCCCAGACGTTCTCCGGGCCGAGCGCGAGGCCGCTGTCGGCCGTGAGGTAGTCGGCGAGCTCGGTGCGGAGCTCCAGGAACTCGCGGTCCGGGTAGCGGTTGAGCCCGCGCGCGGCCTCGAGCACGGCCTCGCTCACCGCGACCGCGACCTCCTCGGGCAGCGGGTACGGGTTCTCGTTCACGTTGAGGAGCACGGGCACGTCGAGCTGCGGGGCGCCGTAGGGCTCCTCGCCGCGGATCCCGTCGCGCAGGGGCAGGTCGGCGAGGGTGGTCTCGGACCAGTCGGGGCTCATGGGTCTCCTCGGGAGTCGTCGGGCCCCCATCCTCCCATCGACGCGCGCGGCGACCGCCCGGGGTCGGGCGGCTAGGGTCGTCGGATGCGCTCCCCCCTCGCCCGGCTCACCCGCGTGCGGCGGCCCGGGGACGTGCACCGCACCGAGTCCGCGCCGCCGCGCTGGCTCCTCGTCTCCCGACGCTACGGCTCCCGCGCGATCCCGGTCGACCACGACCTGGAGCGCCGCACCGTGCTCGGCTTCCGGATCGCGATCAAGGTGTTCCGGTCGCCGGGGGCGAACGCCGGCAGGACCCTCTCCAGCGCCCCGGCCGGCGTCGGCTCGGCGGGTCCCACGGCGGACCGGCCGTCGTTCGTCCTCGTGCACGGGATCGGCGTCTCCTCGCGCTACTACCACCCGGTGGCCGCGCTCCTCGCCGAGCACGGGGACGTCTACGCGATCGACCTGCCGGGCTACGGGGAGTCGCCGCGCGTGCACCGGGACGTGACGCTCGCCGACCACGCGGCCGTCGTCGCGGAGGTCATCCGGATGCACGGCCTCGTCGACCCCGTGGTCGTCGGCCACTCCATGGGCTCGCAGATCGTGTCGCAGCTCGCCGTCGACCACCCGGAGGTCGCCGACCGGATCGTGCTCATGGCGCCGACCCTCGACCCGCGGAAGCGCGGCGTGATCCGCGCCGCCCTCGCGCTCGGCCACGACACCCTTCGCGAGCCGCTGCTCTCGAATGCGGTCGTGCTCGGCGACTACTTCCTGCGCTGCGGGATCCGGTACTACCTCGCGCAGCTGCCGCACCTCATCGCCGACCGCGTCGAGGACCGGGCCGGCCGCATCCGCGCGCGGACGCTCGTCATCGTGGGCGACCGGGACGCCGTGGTGGCCACGTCGTTCGCGCGGCACCTCGCCGACCGGATCCCGCGCGGCCGGCTGCACGTGGCCCACGGCCCGCACGTCGTCATGTTCACCGACCCGGTCGGCGTCGCCCGCGCCATCGTCGCGCATGCGCGCGTCGGCTGAGTCCGCGGCGGCCGCGGGCAGGATGGGACGGTGACCGCCGCCGGACCCGACCCCCTGCCGCCGCTCACGCTGCTGGGCAAGGCGCTCGACTGGGCCCTCGACTACGCGTACGTCCTCCGCTGGCAGGCGGCCGCCACGCTCTCCCGCGACGACGCCCGCTCCTTCGAGGACGGCCGCGACGACCGGCCGACCATCCTCGTGCTCCCCGGCGTCTACGAGCGCTGGCAGTTCATGCTGCCGATCATCCGGCGGCTGCACGCGCGCGGCCACGGCGTGCACGTGGTCGGCGCGCTCGGCGCGAACGTGGGCCGCGTCGCCGAGATGTCGCGCCGGGCCCGCGCCTACCTCGAGGCCGAGGACCTGCGCGACGTCGTCATCGTCGCGCACAGCAAGGGCGGCCTCATCGGCAAGCACCTCATGGCGTTCGGCGACCCCGATCGGCGGATCCGCGCCATGGTCGCGATCAACGCGCCCTTCGGCGGATCCTCGTACGCGCGCCTCATCCCGGTCCCGGCGATCCGCGACTTCTCGCCGCGGAACGCCGCCCTCGTGGAGCTCGGTCGCGCGCGCGAGGTCAATGCGCGGATCACGAGCGTCTTCGCGCGCTTCGACCCGCACATCCCGGGCGGGAGCGCGCTCGACGGCGCGACGGACGAGCGCGTCGAGGCGTCCGGCCACTTCCGGATCATGGGCGACGAGGACGTGCTGCGCCGGGTGGAGGCCGCGATCGACCGGGCGGGGTCGGCGCCGGCACCGCCCGCCTGATCCGACCCCGCGCGCGGCGCATACTGGGCACATGCCCGACCCCGCCGCCCCGACGCACGCGGACGGCCACGCGGACGGACACGCGGACGGCACCGCCGACGGCCGCGGCCGCACGGTGCTCGCGGTCGCGGTGCTCGCCTCCTTCGTGGCGTTCCTCGACGGCACGGTCGTCAACGTCGCGCTGCCCGCGATCGGGGCGGAACTCGGCGGCGGCCTCGTCGTGCAGCAGTGGGTCGTCGACGCGTACCTCATCACGCTCGGCGCCCTGATCCTCCTGGCCGGCTCCCTCTCCGACGCGTTCGGCCGCGTGCGCGTGCTGCGGTGGGGGCTCGTCGGCTTCGGCGTCACGTCGCTCGTGTGCGCGATCGCGCCCACCGCCGTGATCCTCATCGCCGCGCGCGCCGCCCAGGGCGCGGCCGGGGCGCTGCTCGTGCCGAGCTCGCTGGCCCTCATCGCGCAGGCCTTCCGCGGCCCGGCGCAGGCGAAGGCCATCGGCTCGTGGACGGCGTGGACCGGCACGGCGATGCTCGTCGGGCCCGTCCTCGGCGGGGTGCTGGTGGACGCGCTCGACTGGCGGCTCGTGTTCGGGATCAACGTGCTGCCCATCGCCGTGACCCTCGTGCTCCTCGCCCGGCTCCCGCACGACGCGCCCGTCGCCGATGGCACGCGCGTCGACGTGCCCGGCGCGGTCCTCGGCGCCCTCGGGATCGGCGGCCCCGTCTTCGCGCTCATCGAGCAGTCGCGGCTCGGGATCGGCCACCCGCTCGTGGTCGGCAGCCTCGTGGTCGGCGTCGCGTGCCTCGTGCTCTTCGTGGTGCGCGAGCGGCGCACCCCGCATCCCATGCTGCCGCTGTCGCTCTTCCGGGAGCGGGACTTCCTCGTCGGCAACATCGCGACCGTCGGGATCTACGGCGCGCTGTCGCTCGGCGGCTTCGTGATCGCGGTCTTCCTGCAGCAGACCGGCGGGCTGTCCGCGACCGCGGCGGGGTTCGCGCTCGTGCCGACCACCGTGATCATGCTGCTGCTGTCGACGCGCTTCGGCGCGCTGGCCGGGCGGATCGGGCCTCGGCTCCTGATGGGCGCGGGGCCCGTCATCGCCGGTGGCGGCTACCTGCTGATGCTGCGGGTCACCGAGCCCGTCGACTACGGGGTCCAGCTGCTGCCCGGCATCCTCGTCTTCGGCCTGGGCCTCTCGATGACGGTCGCGCCGCTGACCGCGACGATCCTCGAGGCCGTGCCGTCCGCGCAGGCGGGGATCGCGTCGGCGGTGAACAACGCCGTCTCGCGCGTCGCGGGCCTCGTCGCGATCGCCGCGATCGGGCTGGTCGCCGGGCCCGGCCTCGACGTGGCCGCGTTCCACCGCGTGGTGCTCCTGACCGCGGCGCTGCTGGTGGCGGGCGGGCTCGTGTCCCTCGTCGGGATCCGCTCCCGCCACGCCCCGGTCCCCGCCGCCGGCGACGCGGCGGGCTAGACCGCCAGCAGCACCTTGCCCACGTGCTGCGACGACGCGACGTGCGCGTGCGCGGCGGCCGCATCGGCGAGCGGGAAGACGCGGTCGACGACCGGGCGCACGGATCCGTCGGCCACCGCCGGCCACACGTCGGCGCGGATCGCGGCGACGATGCGGGCCTTGTCGTCCGCGTCGCGGGCCCGGAGCGTGGTGCCCCAGATCCGGCCGCGGCGCGCCATGAGCTGGCCGAGCACGATGCTCGTGGGCGCGCCGCTCTGGGCGCCGATGACCATGATCCGGCCGTCGCGCGCGAGGGCGCGGATGTCGCGGTCGATGTAGTCGCCGCCGATCGCGTCGAGGATCACGTCCGCTCCGCGACCGTCGGTGGCCTCGAGGAGCGCGGCCACGAAGTCCTGCTCCCGGTAGTCGATGAGGATGTCCGCACCGAGCGCGCGGCACGCCGCGAGCTTCGCGGGGCTGCCGGCGGTGACCGCCACGCGGGCGCCGAGCCGGGCGGCCAGCTGGATCGCCATGGTGCCGATGCCGCTCGACCCGCCGTGCACCAGCAGGGTCTCGCGCGGCGCGAGGCAGGCGTCGAGCACGACGTTGGACCACACGGTCGCGACCACCTCGGGCAGGCCAGCCGCCTCCACGAGGTCCAGCCCGTCGGGCACCGGGAGGACGTGCCGCTCGTCGACGGCGACGAGCTCCGCGTAGCCGCCGCCCGCGAGCAGGGCGCACACGCGGTCGCCGACGCTCCAGCGCGTCGCGCCCGCGCCGACCGCCGCGATCGTCCCGGACACCTCGAGCCCGAGGTGCGTCGGGGCCCCGGCGGGCGGCGGGTACGCGCCCTCGCGCTGGCTGAGGTCGGCCCGGTTCACGCCGGCCGCGGCCACGCGGATGAGCACCTCGCCCGCGCCCGCGACGGGATCCGGGAGGTCGGTGAGGGAGAGGACGTCGGGGGAGCCGGGGGCGGGGAAGGTGATGGCGCGCATCCCGCCACGCTACGCCCGCCGCGGGCCGCGACCGACCCGCCCCAGAAGTACATGAACTCGCAACTGAATCCGGGAATAGGGCCGAGGTCCATGCGCTTGCATACCTTCGAGGCCGTCGGCCCGACCCATGACCCCTGTACGAAAGGCACGCACATGAGCGACACCAGCACCGTCCCCGGCTACATCGCCGGCACCTGGACCATCGACAAGACCCACAGCTCCGTCGGCTTCAGCATCCGCCACATCATGATCAGCAAGGTCAAGGGCACGTTCAAGGACTTCGACGCCGAGATCGTCACGGGCGCCACGCCCGAGCAGAGCTCCGTGAAGGCCCACGCGACCATCGCCTCGATCGACACCAACGAGCCGAACCGCGACCAGCACCTCCGCACGAACGACTTCTTCGACGCCGAGAACAACCCCACCATCGACTTCGTCTCGACCGCCGTGCGCGTCGAGGCGGACGGCGACGCGAAGGTCGACGGCGAGCTGACCGTCCGCGGCGTCACCAAGCCCGTCACGTTCGACGTCGAGTTCGGCGGCTTCGGCGGCGACCCCTACGGCCAGACCAAGTTCGGCGCGACGGCCACCACGGTCATCAACCGCGAGGACTTCGGCCTCACCTACAACGCGGCCCTCGAGACCGGCGGCGTGCTGCTCGGCGACAAGGTCACCATCACGCTCGACATCCAGGCGGTCCTCGCGACCCCCGCGGCCTAGCGCGCACCGGCCGGCACCCGCCGGCCGTCCTCCGCCTCGCGCGGATCCGACGCCCTCGTTCCCGTCACCGGGACCGGGGGCGTCGTCGTGCCGCGGCGCGCGTCAGGGCACGAGGCCGAGCGCGCGCAGCGTCTCGACGGGGCGCTCCACGTGCGCGAAGTGGCCGGCGTCGGGGATCACCGCGGCCGAGGCGCCCGGGAGGTCGCGTGCCAGCCGGACCAGGTCGCCCGGCGCGACGAAGACGTCCCTGACGCCGCGCACGGCGACGACGGGGCAGGTGATCCGCGGCCACAGCCCACCCGCGGGGTAGGCGGCGGCGATCCCCGTGGCCCGGAGGAAGGCGCCCGGCCGCACCTCGTCGGCCAGCGCCGCGATGACCGACCCGCTCACCCGCCCGCCGTGCGCGAAGAGGGGTCGGGTGAGCTGGCGCAGGACGCCCGTGCGGTGGAGGAACCGGACATACGTGAGACCCGCGGGGCCGAGGAGCCGCGTCACGTGCATCGCGCCGAGCATCATGCTGAAGCCCGGGAGCACGTCCACGCGCAGGATCGGGTGGGCGGCGCTGCGCATCACGGCGTAGACGGTCGGGGACACCAGGGCCAGGGAGCGCACGCGGTCCGGGTGCCGGACGGCGAGGTCGAGGGCGAGGAAGCCGCCCATCGAGTGCCCCACGAGGCGGAACCCGTCGTAGCCCAGGTCGTCGACCACCCGGATCACGGCGTCGGCCACCGCGTCGAGCCCGAGCGCGCCGTCCCCGTCCCCGGCCGGGGATCCGCCCCAGCCGGGGAGGTCGATCGCCACGACGTCCTCGAGCGGAGCGCCCGCGTCCCGGGCCGCGCGGAGGGCGGGCGTCCAGGTGGTCCAGGACCCGGCCGCGCCGTGGAGGAGGACGGTGGCCGTCCCGGTACGGCGCCGGGGCGCGTGGTGGTGCCGGACCACGCCGCTCGGCGTCGCCGTCGTCCCGGCGACCAGGCCGGATCCGCGAGGGTCGGTGTCGAGCTCGTAGGGGCTGTAGCCGTCCACCGCGCGACGGCCTCGCCCGACGTCGTGCACGGCGGGCTCCGCTCCGAGCGGCAGCGGGGATGAGGGGCGGGGGACGCGCACGGATGACCTCCGGGACGGGGCGGGGATCCGCACAGCGTGGCCGACGACGGCGGCGTCCCGGGGGCCCTCTCCCCAGCGCCGCGCGCCGCGTCCCGCGCGTCCCGCGCGGATCCGGCGTCCCGGACGCCTCAGGCGAGGAGGCCGAGCGCGCGCAGCGTCTCGGCCGGGCGCTCCACGTGGGCGAAGTGGCCGGCGTCGGGGATCACCGCGGACCGGAACGCGGGCACCGCGCGCGCCAGCAGGTCGAGGTCGTCGGGGGAGACGAACACGTCGTCGTCGCCGCGCACCGCGACGACCGGGCACGCGATGCGCGCCCAGAGGCCGTCGGCGTCGTACCCGCGCGTGACCTCCGCGGCGAGGGAGAACGCGCGGGGACGCGCCTCGGTGGCGATCGCGTCGACGATCGACCGGCGCACGTGCCAGCCGTGCGCGAAGAGCGGGAGGGCGATCGCCCGCATGAGCCGGATGCGGCCCACGCCGCGGATGAGCGCCGTGCCGGGACGTCCGAGCCGGCGCATGGCGCGCATCACGCCGAGCATCATCGTGAAGCCGGGGATGAGGCGGAACTCCCGCACCGGGTGCGCGACGCTCGCGATGACCGAGTACGTGGTGGGCGAGACGAGCGCGACCGAGACGGCGCGGGCGGGGTCGCGCGCGGCCAGGTGCAGCGCGATGAAGCCGCCCATCGAGTGGCCGACGAGCCGCCAGCGCGCGTAGCCGAGACCGTCGACGACGGCGCGCACCGCGTCGGCGATGGCGTCCACCGTGGCGTCGGCATCGGTCGCGTCGAGCTCCGAGCCGCCCCAGCCGGGCAGGTCGATCGCGACGACGTCGGCGAACGGGACGCCCGCGTCGCGCGCGGTGCGGATCAGCGGCGTCCAGGTGGTCCACGACCCGGCGGCGCCGTGCAGCAGCACCGTCGCGGTGTCCGACCCGCGGACCGCCGCGTGATGGTGCCGCACGACGCCGAGCCCCGTGGCCGTGTCGCCGCGCACGAGGCCGGACGCCGCCGGGTCGGCGTCGAGCTCGAGCGGGCTGTAGCCGGGCAGGGGCCGGGTCACTCGGCGCCGCCGATGATCTCCGAGCGGATGCGGCGGATGTCCTCCAGCAGCGAGCCGATGAGGATCCAGTGCTCCTCGCTCGGCTGGAGCACCACGAGCGGGGCCGTGAGCGCGGGCTCCTCCCGCGGGTCGGCGCCGCCCGGGCGGCCGTCGCCCGGCAGCGCGTGCTCGGCGAGGAGCCGCACGTCGTGGGCGGCGCGCGTCAGCTCGGTCGCGATCCCGCGGACGACGGGCTCCTCGCCGAGCGCCGGGTCGTAGCGGTCGTGCACGGCGCGCGTCATGCCGACCACCCGGTTGACGAGCACCGTGAGCGTCGCGAGGAGCTCCCGGTCGGCCTCGAGCAGCGCCCGGTGCCGCCGTCGCAGCGGGTTGAGGGTGAGGCTCTCGAGCCCCCGGTCGACCTCGGCGACGGCCTTCGTGTGCCGCGGCCGGAGCTCGCGGGCGCGGGCGAGCATCAGGTCGAGCTGCTCGCGGTCGACGGGCTCCGACAGCGCGCCCGCCAGCCGGTCGAGGGCCGCGGCGCAGTCGCCCGCGAGGCCGATGACCGCGCGACGGCTGGCCTCGTGCAGCACGGGCGGCGCGATCGCGATGTTGACGACGACGCCGATGGCCGCGCCGAGGATCGTCTCCACGATGCGGTCGAGCGCGTAGACGGGCGAGAGCTGCCCGATGGCGAGCACGAGCATCGCGCTGATGGGGATCTGCGTGCTCGACCCGGGCGTCAGCCGGAACACCCAGCCCACCAGCACCGCGACGACGACCGCGAGCAGCACCACCCCGCTCGACGTGCCGAGCGCGAGGCCGAGCCCGAGCGCGAGCAGCACGCCCGTGATCACGCCGAGGCTGCGCTCGACCGCCTTGCCGAAGGTCTGGTTGATGCTCGGCTGCACGACGAGCAGCGCCGCGATGGTCGCGAAGATGGGCAGCTGCGCGGGCAGCACGGCGATGCACACGAACCAGGCGATGATCGCGGCGACCGAGGTCTTGACCACCTGGACGAACGGGATCCGCGTGGTGGTGCGGACGGTCGTGGTGATGCGCACGTGCGGCCTCGGGCTTCCGTCTCGGGTCCCTCCATCATCCCGGAGCGCGGGCGCGGCGGCGACCGCCGCTCAGGCCACCTGGGCCGCGTCGTCCATCCCGTCGTCCCCGCCGCCGTCCGCGCCGCCCCGTCGCCGCGCGTCCTGCCAGCGCGCCCACATCTCCTTGAGGTCCCACGCGTCCTCCGCCTGGATGGAGACGCCGCGCTCGCCCGTGCGCCGGGTGCGCCCCCGGATGACGAGCAGCCGCGTGCCGAAGAGCATGGGCCCGGCCTTCTGCTGCGCCTCGTCGAAGAAGGTGGAGTCGGAGCAGCCCGTGCCGTCGTCGAGGCTGATGAAGACCACGCGCTTGCCGCTGCGCATGGGCGGCGTCTGCGTGGCGATGCGGATCCCCGCGACCACCACCTCGGAGCCGCTGCGCACCTCGAGCAGCTGGCTCGCCGGGATGACCCCGAGCTCGTCGAGCATGGGCCGGTAGCTCTCCAGCACGTGGTCGGTGACCTCCATCTGCAGGATGTCGAGCTCGGCGGCCACCCGCGCGCGGCCGTCGGGGTCGGGCGAGCCGCGCGGGATGAGGTCGCGGTCGTCGACGAACAGGGGCAGCTGGCCGGCCGGATCCGGTGGCCGGGCCGCCCGCGCCGTGAGCCGCCGCGCGAACGCCATCACGTCCCCGCGCGACGCGGCCCCGCGGGCGGCGTCATCGGCGGACGTCGCGAGCGAGTCGAGCGCGCCCACCGCGGCCAGCCGTTCGAGCAGCGCGCGCGACGGCTGCGCCTTCGCGTAGAAGTCGCTGATGGAGTCGTAGGGCTGGCCCCGCTCGATGCGCTCCAGCTCCGCCTCGCTCATGCCGTGCACGTCCTGCAGCGACAGCCGGATGCCCAGCTCGCCGATGCGCGTGCGCCCGGTGGTCCCCTCGCCCTCGACGCGCTCCACGCGGTAGACGCCGGTCGACCGGTTCACGTCGAGCGGCAGCACGGGCACGCCCATGCGACGTGCCTCGGTGAGGAGCAGGCGCTTGGGGTACATGCCCGGGTCGTGCGTGAGGATCCCCGCGAGGAACTCCGCCGGGTAGTGCGTCTTCAGCCACGCGCTCTGCCAGGTGGGCAGGGCGAACGCCGCGCCGTGCGCCTTGCAGAACCCGAAGGACCCGAAGCCGACGAGGGCCTTCCAGATCCGCTCGAGCTCGGCGTCGGTGAACGCGCGCTCGCCCGTGCGCGCGTCGATGTGGCCGGCCGTGCGCTCCCGGAACGCGGCCTCGACGGCGCCGTCCCTCCGCTCCATGTTGCGGCGCAGCTCGTCGGCCTCCGCGAGGGAGACCTGCATGCAGTCGGCGAAGATCCGGATGACCTGCTCGTGGTAGATGACGACGCCGAACGTGGACGCGAGGAACGGCGCGAACCGGGGGTGGAGGTAGTCGGGCCGGGTGATGCCGTGCTTCGTGTCGAGGAACGGCGCGACCATGTTGCCCTTCATGGGGCCCGGCCGGAACAGCGAGATGTCGGCGATGAGGTCCTCGTAGACGTCCGGCTGCATCTTGCCGATGAGCTCGCGCTGCCCGGGCGACTCGATCTGGAACATGCCGAGCGTGTGCGTGGTGCGGATGGCGTCGAACGTCTCCTCGTCGTCGTGCGGGATCTCGTCGAGCTCGATGCGCCCGTCGCGGTGCACGTAGCGCGCGTCCACCGGGATGCCGCCCGCGACCGCCGAGCGCGTGCCGTGGATGCGGTGGATCTCGTCGAGCGCGTACGCCATGGTGCTCTGCATCCGCACGCCGAGGATGTCGAGCTTGAGCAGCCCCATGTCGTCGATGTCGTCCTTGTCGAACTGGCTCATGGGCAGGCCCATGCCGCTCGGCTGGACGGGGCTCGTGCTGAGCAGGTCGGAGTCGCCGAGGATCACGCCGCACGGGTGCATGGAGATGTGCCGGGGGAGCCGGTCGAGCCGCTCGGTGAGGTCGACCAGCAGGTCGATGCTCGGGTCGTCGCGCACGAGGTCGGCGATGGGCTTCAGCTCCGGCTTCGTCTCGAGCACCGCCCGGAACTCGCGCGCGTCGAAGCGCCAGATGTTCTTGGCGATGAAGTCGACCTGCTGCTCGTCGAGGTCGAGCGCGAGCCCCGCGTCGCGCGCGGCGCCGCGCGCCCGGTAGGTGTTCTGCATCGACAGCAGCGTGACCCGGTTGCTGCCGTACTTCTCGAACACGCGGTGGTACACCTCGTGCCGGCGCGCGGACTCCACGTCGATGTCGATGTCCGGCAGCGTCGAGCGCACCTTGCCGAGGAAGCGCTCGAACAGGAGGTCGTGCTCGAGCGGGTCGACGTTGGAGATGCGCAGGAGGTAGTTGACGAGGCTGCCCGCGCCGGACCCCCTGGCCTGGTTGCGCACGCCCATGTCGCGCATGAGCGAGCACACGTCGGCGACCGTGAGGAAGTAGGTGGCGAAGCCGAAGCCCGTGATGGTCTGGAGCTCGGTGCGCATGCGGGCGAGCACGCGCTGCCGCATCGACTCGTCGACGTGCCCGAACCGCTCGGTGACGCCGGCCTCGGCCTTCCGCCAGAGCGCCTCGTCCGGGTCGCCCGTGATCCCGATGACCTCCTTCTCCGGAAGCTTCGGCTTCCGCCAGGCGAGGTCGGCGTCCGGATCCAGGCGGCACCGGTCGGCGAGCTCCTCGGTGGCGCGCAGCAGCGCCTCGCCGGCGCGGCGGTCGAGGGCGGACGCGCCCGCGACCTCCCGCGCGATCTCCTGCATCTCGCCCGGGGTCTTGAGCCAGGCCTGCCCGTTGGGCTGCGGGCGGAACGACCCGAGCGGCCGGAGCGTGCCCGCGGAGTCGAGCACGTCGCCCGTGAGCGCGTCGTCGGGCTCGAGGTAGCGCACGGCGTTGGTGAGCACCGCGGGCACGCGGTGGGCGTCGGCGAGCTCGAGCATGCGGGCGGCGTGGCGGAGGCTGGCGGACTCGCCCGGTTCGGTGAAGTGGCAGACCACCTCGACGACGATCGCACCGGGCAGGAGCCGGGCCCACTCGGCCAGGTGCCGGGACGCGAGGGCGTGGTCGCCCGCCGCGACGGCGCGGCCGACATCCGAGTCGGGCCCGAGCATGACGGTGCCGACGGGGCCATGCTCGCCGAGCAGGAACGCGGGCGGCCGGGTGCGCGCGATGCCGGCCTGGGCGCTCCGGGCGGTGCTCCGCGCCGTGCCCCGCCCGTGGCTCGCGCTGATGAGCCGGCTGAGCGCCGCCCACCCCTGGCCGCGCGTGCCGCCGTGCGCGAGCACCGTGATCCGGCCCGGCTGCTCGCCCGTGAGCCCGAGCTCCGCCCCGACCACGGGGGAGACCCCTGCGGCGAGGGAGCGGCGGATGTGGCGGACGGCGCCGTACAGCCCGTCGCGGTCGGTGATGGCCGCGGCCGACGCGCCCCGGGACGCGACCTCGTCGACGAGCGCCTCGGGCGCCGTGGTGCCGAAGTGGGCGGAGAACGCGGACGCGACGTGCAGGTGGGTGAAGCTCACGCGCGCCTCCCGGGATGTCCGCCCGCGCCCTCCCCGGACGCGATGTTCGAACGGATGTTCGACTCGCCCAGTGTAGGTCGGCTGCCCGGCAGCCGCGACCCGTAGTCTCGGAGGATGACCAGCGAACCCTCCACCCTCGTCATCCTCGGCGCCAGCGGCGACCTCACGGAACGCCTGCTCCTGCCGGGTCTCGGCAGCCTCGTGGCGAGCGATCGAGGGCGGCGGATCCAGCTCATCGGCACCGGCAGGAGCGCGCGCACGCCCCAGGAGTGGACGAAGACGGTCAAGACCGCGTTCGACTCGGTGGACGCCACGGGGCGCCGCGCGGCGGGCATCGTGTCGTCCACGACGTACATCCAGGCCGACCCCACGGACCTCGACGACCTGAAGCGCATCCTCGACGCGTGCGAGGGCGCGCCCGCCCTCTACTTCGCGCTGCCGCCGGCCATCTCCATCGCGGTGTGCGAGCAGCTGGCGAAGCTCGACCTCCCGGAGGGCACCACGCTGGCGCTCGAGAAGCCGTTCGGGTCGAACAGCCGCAGCGCCGCCCAGCTCAACCGCCAGCTGCTGAAGCTCGTGCCGGAGGACCGCATCCACCGCACGGACCACTTCCTCGGGCTCTCCACCGTGCTCAACCTCGTGTCGCTGCGCTTCGCCAACCGGTTCTTCGAGTCGGTGTGGAGCGCGAAGGACATCGAGAAGGTCGAGATCCTCTACGACGAGACGCTCGCGCTCGAGGGCCGCGCCGCCTACTACGACAAGTCGGGCGCGCTCGTCGACATGATCCAGAGCCACCTGCTGCAGGTGCTCGCGGTCTTCGCCATGGAGCCGCCCGCGAGCATCGACCCGGACGACCTGCGCTCGAACATCGCCTCGGTCCTCCGCGCCACCGAGGTCTGGGACAACGACCCCATCGCCCACAGCCGCCGGGCCCGCTACACGGGTGCCACGATCGACGGCACGCGCATCCCCGCGTACGCCAAGGAGGACGGGGTGGATCCGGCCAACGAGACGGAGACGCTCGCCGAGGTCACGTTCGGGGTCGCGAACGCGCGCTGGGCGGGCGTCCCGTTCCACCTCCGCTCGGGCAAGGCCCTCAAGGAGGCGTCCAAGCGCATCGTCGTGACCTTCAAGCCCGTCGCCCACCTGCCGCGGGGCCTCCACGGCTCGGCGCGGCCGGACCGCCTGGTCATCGGCCTCAAGCCCGACGGCATCTCGCTCGAGGTCACGATGGACGGCACGGGCGAGCCCTTCACCCTCACGCAGGCCACGTTCCGGGCCGAGTTCGCGCAGCCCGAGCTCACGCCCTACGGCGAGGTGCTCGACGGCATCCTCGCGGGCGATCCGCGCCTCTCCGTCCGCGGCGACGTGGCCGAGCGGTGCTGGCGCATCGTCGCGCCCGTCATGCGCGCCTGGAAGGGCGACCGCGTGCCCATGGCCGAGTACCGCGCCGGATCCGCGGGGCCGACCGCCTGGCGCTGACCGCCCGCGCCGCCCGCCGCATGACGGCTCCCTGCCGCATGACGGCTCCCTGGGCGTCGTCGCCACCCGGCGGCGGCGCCCTCGTCGCGTCCTAGCGTGAGGGCATGCCCGTCACCCTCACCGAGATCCCCCTGCCCGCGGCCTCGCCCGGGGCGTCGCCCGGCTTGCACGGCGTGCTGGCGGTGCCCGCGGGCGAGGGGCCATGGCCCGCCGTCGTCGTGGTGCACGAGGCCTTCGGCGTCACCGACGTGATGCGCCGTCAGGCCGAGCGCCTCGCCGAGGCCGGCTTCCTGGCGCTCATGCCCGATCTCTTCTCCGCCGGCGGCGCGCGCCGCTGCCTGGTCGCCACGTTCCGCACGCTGGCCGCGGGCGAGGGCCGCGCGTTCGTGGACGTGGAGTCCGCCCGCCGCGCGCTCCTCGCCCGCGCCGACTGCACGGGTCGCGTAGGCGTCATCGGCTTCTGCATGGGCGGCGGGTTCGCGCTGGCTGCGGCCTCCCGCGGCTTCGACGCGTCGAGCGTCAACTACGGCATGCTCCCCGACGACCTCGACGGCGTGCTCGAGGGCGCCTGCCCGATCGTCGCGAGCTACGGCGGCCGCGACCGGCAGCTCGCGGGATCCGCCGACCGGCTCGAGGCCGCCCTCGTGGCCCACGGCATCGACCACGACGTGCGGGAGTACCCGGCCGCCGGGCACTCCTTCCTCAACGACGCCGAGATGGGTCCCCGGCCGCTCCGCCCGGTGCTGCGCGCGGTGGGCATGGGCCCGGAGCCCGCGTCCGCGGCGGACGCGTGGCGTCGGATCGACGCGTTCCTCGACCACCACCTGCGCGGCGAGGAGCATCCGGGCGCATAGCGCATCCGGCCCGCGCGCCGAAGGGAGTCTCCACCGGCCTCGGCTACCCTGTGGAGGATCCGGGTGCCCGCGCCCGGCGCTCCCCGCCCGGCGACGAGAGATCCACCCATGCAGCACGCCCCCCAGAGGACCCGCGCCGACCGGGCGCGCATCCGCGGCATCGCCCGCCACGGCCGCCTCCGCACCCCGAGCGCCGGACGCACCGTCATGAGGGGCATCGGCATGGTCGCCGCGGTCTCGGTCGCCGCGGCCGCCTCGCTCCTCACCATCGTCTTCTGGGACCTGTCGAGCACCGTCGCCGACAACACGGTCGACATCTCCGACGGCCAGAGCCTGCCGCCCTCGCTCGGCGGCATCGACGGCGGCGCGAACATCCTCATCGTCGGCAGCGACAGCCGCGCCGGCCAGGGCGACGGCTACGGCGCCGCGAAGGACGTGGGCACGGCCACCCTCAACGACGTGACGATGCTGCTCCACATCAGCCAGGACAGCAGCCGCGCGACGGTCATCTCGTTCCCGCGCGACATGCTCGTGCCCATCCCCGCATGCGAGGGCCCCGACGGCACGAAGTACGCCGCCAGCTCGCGCGCGCAGCTCAACGAGTCGCTGTCGCGCGGCGGGTTCGAGTGCACCGTCCGGATGGTCGAGGGCCTCACCGGGCTCGACATCCCGTACGGCGGCGTCGTCCAGTTCAACGGCGTGGTCGAGATGTCCAACGCGGTCGGCGGCGTGGAGGTCTGCGTGGCCAACGGCATCTACGACAAGAAGACGGACCTGTCGCTGGATCCGGGCATCCACCCGCTGCAGGGCAAGGAGGCCGTGCAGTTCCTCCGCACCCGCTACGGCGTCGGCGACGCCAGCGACATCTCGCGCATCGGCAACCAGCAGGTGTTCCTCAGCGCGCTCGTGCGCACGATCAAGAGCGCGGACACGCTCACCAACCCGGCGAAGCTCTACGGCATCGCGCGCGCCGTGGTCGACAACATGCAGCTGTCCACCTCGCTCGCCGACCTCGACACGCTCGTCTCGGTCGCGCTCACGTTCAAGGACATCCCGCTCGACGACGTCGTGTTCCTGCAGTACCCGGGCACGGTGCTCGCCAACGGCCGCGTCCAGCCGGATGAGGCGGCGGCACAGCAGCTCGTGGGCCTCCTCGCCTCGGACGCGGACTTCACGCTCGGCCAGAAGGCGCCGACCGACGAGTCGGGCAGCGTGCCGGCGGACGGCACCGCCACGACGCCTCCCGCGGATCCGACCGCTCCCGCCGACGGCACGGCGCCGACCGACGGCGCGACGTCCGCGCCCACGCCGACCTCCGAGGTGCTCGACGAGAGCATCACGGGGCAGACCGCGGCGCAGGCGACCTGCTCGAACGGGCGGGGCCGCTAGGCGCACGGCACCGGGGCCGCACGCCGACACCGTGCGTCGGCGGGCTGCGGTCAGCGCTCGGCGGGCGCCTCGACGATCCGCGGATCCGGGAAGGCCGTCTCGACCGCGGGCGCGCCGGTGCCGCGGGCGCGCATCCAGACGAAGAAGCCCGTGAGCGTGAATGCGCCGTAGAAGACGTACATGAAGGCGGACGCGTAGTAGCCGGCGCTCACGAGCAGCGGCACGCCGACCAGGTCGACGGCCACCCAGACGAGCCAGAACTCGACCCAGCCCTTGGCCATGCCGTAGGTGGCGAGGAGGGAGCCGACGAAGATCCAGGCGTCGGCCCACACGGGCTCGTAGGAGCCGAGCGCGCGGAAGACGGGCGTGAGGATCGCGGTGCCGCCGACGAGCGCGACCACGAGCAGGACCCGCTCGCGTCCCGACGCCCACTGCGGGACGACGGGCGCGCCGCCGTGCCTGGCCTGCTGCCAGCGGTACCAGCCGTAGACCGACACGGCGATGAACATGACCTGGCGGCCGGCCTGGCCGAGCAGGTTGACGGGGTTCGGCGTGCCGAAGACCGCGCCGAGGAAGACGGTGAACAGGAGCACGTTGCCGACGATGCCGACGGGCCACGCCCACACCTTGCGGCGCATGCCGCCGAGCGCGCTGGCGAGGCCGAAGAGGTTGCCGACGATCTCGCGCCAGAGGATGGTCTGGTCGCCGATGCGGAGCTGCGCGTCGAACAGCCACTCGAGTGCCGCCATGCGTGATCCCTCCGTGCGCCGCGGTCCGGGTGACCTCCGTGCGGGACGCCGTGCGCGGCGCCGATGGGGTGAAGGCGCGGACGCCCCCGCCTATTCCCCGGAGGCGTGCGGCGCCCGGGCGGCCTCAGGCGAACAGGCGCGTGTCGAGCTCCTCGTCCGACGCGGTGACGAGCGACCAGCGGCCGCGCGCGTCGACGCTCAGGTCGAACGAGCCGTCGACCCGGCGCGCGCCCGTGGTGAGCGGCACGGCCTCGACGCGCCACATCCGCAGCTCCAGCAGGTGGGCGCTCGTGCCGCGGGGCGCGCGGCCCGTGCGCTGCCACCAGTCGACCCGCGCGATCCACCGCTCGGGCGAGCTCACCACCCCGTGGACGACGCCCCGCCAGGTGAACCGCAGCGGCGACCCGTCGTCCGAGAGCTCGACCTCCACGTCCTCGTCGATCCGCATGGTGCCGCTCCTCTCGCCCGTCGCGCCGGCCACGCTCCCGCGTTCGAACGGATGTTCGAACGTCTGATCCGAGTGTAGGAACGCCCGCCGACATCCACGAGGGGAGCGGGCGGATCCACCTCACCCTCGACCGGAGCCTGAGGGTCTCGTCCCCGTCGCGCGCATCGGGCATGGATCGGCGGGTCGGCGCGTTGGCACCAGGGTCCCGAGGGCGGCAGACGCCCCCTCGTCATCGACACCCGAGGAGGGTCCACATGACCGACACCACCACCCGCCCCGCCGGCGCATCCGGCACGTTCACCATCGGCGGCGACCTGCCCGTCGTCCGGCTCGGCTACGGCACCATGCAGCTGACCGGCGAGGGCGTCTGGGGCGCCCCCGAGGATCCGCACGAGGCCGTGCGCGTCATCCGCCGCGCCGCCGAGCTCGGCGTCACGTTCTTCGACACCGCCGACTCCTACGGCCCGTTCGTGGCCGAGGAGCTCCTCAAGGAGGCGCTCCACCCGTACGCCGACGACGTCGTCATCGCCACCAAGGGCGGGCTCACGCGCCCCGGCCCCGGGAACTGGCAGCCCGTCGGCCGCCCCGAGTACCTGCGCCAGCAGGCCGAGCTGAGCCTCCGCCACCTCGGCCTCGAGCGCATCGACCTGTACCAGCTGCACCGCATCGACCCGGCCGTGCCGCTCGCCGACCAGATCGGCGTGCTCAAGGACCTGCAGTCCGAGGGCAAGATCCGCCACATCGGGCTCTCCGAGGTGCAGGTCGACGATGTGAAGGCCGCGCGCGAGATCGCCGAGATCGTCTCCGTGCAGAACCTGTTCAACCTCGCCAAGCGCGACGCCGAGCCGCTGCTCGACTACGCCGAGGCCGAGGGCCTGGCCTTCATCCCGTGGTTCCCGCTCGCGACCGGCGAGCTCGCGAAGGACGGCGGCCCGCTCGACGCCCTCGCGAAGCAGCACGACGCGCGCGCCTCGCAGCTCGCGCTCGCGTGGCTCCTGCGCCGCTCGCCCGTCATGCTGCCGATCCCCGGCACCAAGTCGGTCGGGCACGTCGAGGACAACATCGCCGCGGCGGGCATCGAGCTCACCGACGACGAGTTCCAGGCGCTCACCGACGCCGTCTGATCCACCCGCACGACGAGGGCCCCGCAGGAGATCTCCTGCGGGGCCCTCGTGCGTCGTGGGCTAGGTGCCGATCCGGGTGCCCGAGTCGTCCGCGAGCCCGAGGTCGTCGAGCTGCGCGAGGAGGCTCGCGCCGTCGGGGGCGTAGACCCAGGGGATCGAGCTGTCGAGCGCGCGCTTCTCGGCCTTGGCCCGGCCGCCCGCGAGCACGGCCTCGCCCGCGCTGAGCTGCCGGATGAGCACGACCTTCACGTTGTCCGGGTGCTTCTCCGCGAACTCGCCGTAGAGGAGCTCGTCGTGCTGGCCGTCGTCGCCCGCGAGGATCCACTTCACGCGCGGGAACTCCTCGGCGAGCCGCCGGAGGTTCAGCCGCTTGTGCTCCATCCCGCTGCGGAACCAGCGGTCGACCGTGGGGCCCCAGTCGGTGAGGAGGATCGGGCCCGGCGGGTACAGGTTCCGCGACAGGAACCTCGAGAGCGTCGGCGCCACGTTCCACGCCCCGGTCGAGAGGTAGAGGACGGGCGCGCCGGCGTGCCGCACGCGCAGCCGCTCGTAGAGCACCGCCATGCCCGGGGTGGGCGTGCGCGCGTGCTCGTCGAGCACGAACGTGTTCCAGGCGGCGAGGAACGGCCGGGGGAGCGCGGTGACCATGACGGTGTCGTCGACGTCGCTGAGGATCCCGGTGCGCACGTCGTCGCCCACGATGAACACGGGCGCCTCGACGGTGTCCGACCCCTCAGACCGGATGCGGATCGTGTGCCAGCCGCTCGGCAGGCTCGCCTCCACGACCTGGTCGACGACGCCGCCGCGGTCGGCCCGCACGTGGTGCTCGGTCCCGTCGATCTCGACGACCACGTCGACGTCGGTGAGCGGCACGCTCGTGAAGCTCCGCCAGCCGCGGACGACCTTGTCGCCGGCCAGCGCGCGCTTGCTCTTCGGGTCGGTGAGGAGGACGCGGCAGAGGACGCGGACCCAGCGCACGGATCCGTAGCCGGCGTAGGGGATGACGGTGGGCGTGAGCCCGCGCTTGCGGGCACGGCCCTCGCGGATCTCGTGGATGCGGTCCTCGATGCGCGCCGCCCGGTGCAGCACGGGTGCGGCGGCAGGTGACTCGAGGAGCGTGCGGGTCGCGTGCTTCTTCTTCTTCGAGGAGGGGGCCACGGGCACAGTCAACCAGACGCGGGGGAGGCGGCCGGTCGTCACACCGGCCGGGCGAGCTCCGCCGTGTCGGGCGCGTCCTGGTCGATTCCGGGGCCGACCTCGTCCATCGCGAGCTCCTCGATCACGTCCTCCGCCTGCGCGGCGACGGCCCGCAGCAGGTCGGGGGAGCCCTCGGCCGTGGGATCGAGCCACTCCTCGACGACGTCGGGGGAGAGCACGACGGGCATGCGCTCCGCCAGCGCCTCCACCGTGCCGGCCGCCGGGCGGGTGAGCACGGCGCAGCTGAGGACCCAGCGGGCGGGGTCGTCGGCGGCGCGCGACGGATCGCGCCACCACTCGTACAGCGCCGCGAGCAGGACGGTGCCCTCTCCGGCGCCCACGAGGTACGGGGTGCGCAGGCCGTCGTCGGTCTCGTGGTGCTCGTAGTAGCCCGACACCGGGACGGCCGCGCGCCGGGACACGAGCGCCTGCAGCAGCTCCGGCCGGGAGGCGAGCTGCTCGGCGGGCACCTCCGCGAGCGGCGGGCCCTGGTCCGGCCCGGGCGATCCCGCGGGCACGAGCCCCCATCGGGCCGACTCCAGGCGCCGCACGGGCACCTGGTCCTCCGTGTCGCCCTCCGCCCGCCGCGGCAGCGTGTCGACGAGGACCGCCACGCGCTGGCCGGGGACGATGCGCCAGGACGGGCCGGGGACGGTCGCGCCCGCGTGATCCACGTCGAGCAGCCCGACCAGGTCGTCGGCGGTCGAGGACCTGGCGAGGATGCGCGTCATGCCTCCATCCTGGCGGACGCGTCCGACGCCGACCGACCCGCACGCGGCATCAGGGGGGTGTCCGCGGAAGGCCCATTTGTTACGAAGTGGCGACAGCGGACGAGCGGGTGCGGTCGTTCCGACGCCGACATGGTTCGCTGGAGGACCTGGCAAGTGTCGATTCGTAGCGCGTACGAGGAATGAGCCACCATGATCGAGTTCCACCACGTCCGCAAGCAGTACCCGGACGGCACGCTCGCGATCGAGGACTTCAGCCTCGTCGTCCCCTCGCAGACCACGACGGTCCTCGTCGGATCCTCGGGCTGCGGCAAGACGACCCTCATGCGCATGATCAACCGCATGGTCGAGCCCACGTCGGGACGCATCGAGATCGACGGCACCGACATCGCCAGCCAGGACGCCGTGAAGCTCCGCCGCAGCATCGGCTACGTGATGCAGAACTCCGGCCTGCTCCCGCACCGCAAGGTCGTCGACAACATCGCGACCGTGCCGCGCCTCACCGGCGTCGACAAGCGCACGGCCCGCGAGGGCGCGTTGACGCTCATGGACACCGTCGGCCTCGACAGGTCGATGGCCGACCGCTACCCGTCGCAGCTCTCCGGCGGCCAGCAGCAGCGCGTCGGCGTGGCCCGCGGCCTCGCGGTCGACCCGAACATCCTGCTCATGGACGAGCCGTTCGGCGCCGTCGACCCGCTCGTGCGCGACGACCTCCAGCAGGAGCTCATCCGCCTGCGCACCCAGCTCGACAAGACCGTCGTGTTCGTGACGCACGACATCGACGAGGCGTTCCTGCTCGGCGACCAGGTCGTGATCCTCGAGAAGGGCGGCCGCATCGCCCAGCAGGGCACGCCGCAGGAGATCCTCTCGAACCCGGCGAACGACTTCGTCCGCGACTTCGTGGGCGCCGACAAGGGCAAGCGCGCGCTGCACGTCGAGGAGACCGGCACGGGCCGGGTGCTCGTCGACCGCGACGGCCGGCTCGTGGGCGTGCTCGACGACGAGGGGCGCGCCGCCCGATCCGCGTCCGCTCCGACCGAGGCGGGGGCCGCGCACGCCCCCGGTGCTCCGGCGCAGGGTGCGGGACCCGCGTGAACTGGGTCATCGCCAACATCCAGACGGTGCTGGACCTGTCCGTCGCCCACGTGGCGCTGGCCGCGCCGCCCATCGTCCTGGGGCTCCTCCTCTCCCTGCCGCTGGGCTGGCTCGCGAACCGGTACACGCGCGTCCGCGGCGTCGTCCTCACCGTGGGCGGGTTGCTGTACACGATCCCGTCCATCGCGCTGATCCTCGTGGTGCCGGGCATCGTCGGCACCACGCTGTTGGATCCCCGCAACATCGTCATCGCGCTGACCGTCTACGCCGTCGCGCTCATGGTCCGCATCACCACGGACGCGCTCGCCTCCGTCCCCGCGGACGTGAAGCAGTCGGCCACCGCCATGGGCTACGCCGGCTGGGCGCGCTTCTGGCGCGTCGAGCTGCCGCTGGCCGGGCCCGTGCTGCTCGCGGGGCTCCGCGTCGTCTCCGTGAGCACGGTGAGCATGGTGACGGTCGGCTCGCTCATCGGCGTGCAGAGCCTCGGCACCATGATCCTCAGCGGCTACCGGAGGTCCTTCTACACCGAGATCCTCACCGGAGTCGTCGGGATCCTCGTCATCGCCCTGGCGTTCGACCTGATCCTCGTGCTCGTCGGCCGCGCGCTCATGCCCTGGTCGCGCGCGACGTCCGCCCGGGCCCGTCGACGCAGCTCCACCGCGGCGTCCGCCATCGCCGTGACCGGAGGCCTGCCGTGAACCTGTTCGCCGAGGCGTTCGGCCTCATCTTCGACGCGAGCCGCTGGAGCGGACCGACCGGCACGGGCGTCCGGCTGGCGGAGCACCTCTCCTACACGTTCCTCGCGATATCCCTGGCGGCGCTCGTGGCGGTCCCCGCCGGGCTCTACATCGGGCACACCGGGCGCGGACGCACGATCGCCGTCTCGCTCTCCGGCGGGTTCCGGGCCCTGCCCACGCTCGGCGTCCTCGTCATCTTCGGGCTGGTGTTCGGCATCGGACTGACCGGCCCGCTCATCACGTTCGCGATCCTCGGCATCCCGCCGCTGCTCGCGGGCGTCTACGCGGGACTGCAGGCCGTCGACCGGGCGACCGTCGACGCCGCTCGCGCCGTCGGCATGACGGAGTGGCAGATCCTCGGGAAGGTCGAGATCCCGCTCGCCCTCCCGCTCATCATCAGCGGCTTCCGGGCCGCGACCCTGCAGGTCATCAGCACCGTGACGTTGGGCGCCTACCTCGGGCTCGGCGGCCTCGGGCCCGACATCTTCACCGGCCTCACCACGCGGAACTACCCGCTCATGGTGTCCGCCTCCATCCTCGTCACCGTCCTCGCGCTGGTCGTGGACGGCGTGCTCGCGATCGTCCAGCGCCTCGTCGTCCCCCGAGGCGTCGTCGCCGCGGCGGGCCGTCCCTCCGACTCCGCCCGTGCCTCGTCGAGGCCGGCGGTCAGCACCACCTCCTGAAAGGAACACAGCAATGTCCCTCAGCATCTCCCGCCGGGTCCTCCTCGGCACCGTCGCGGTCGGCACCGCGATGGCCCTCGCCGGCTGCGCGTCCGGCGATCCCACCGACCCCACCGGTGGACAGTCCGCCTCGGCCGCCCCCACCGACACGATCTCCGTCGGCTCGGCCGCGTTCGGCGAGAACGTCATCCTCGCCGAGGTCTACGCGCAGGCCCTCGAGGCCAACGACGTGAAGGTCACGCGCAACCTGCAGATCGGCGAGCGCGAGGTGTACCTGAAGGCGCTCGAGGAGGGGTCCATCGACCTCATCCCCGAGTACACGGGCAACCTGCTCGCCGCGTACGACGCCGACTCGACCGCCACCTCCAGCGACGACGTCTACGCGGCGCTCGGCGGCGCCCTGCCGCCCGGCTTCGAGGTGCTCGACGAGTCGCCCGCCGAGGACAAGGACTCCTACAACGTCACCAAGGCGTACTCGGAGTCCAACGGCGTCACGAGCCTCTCCGACCTCAAGGGCAAGACCGTCCGCGTCGGCGGCGGCGCGGTGCTGACCGACCGCGAGTACGGGATCCGCGGGCTGACGGGCACGTACGGCATCGACGCGAGCCTCGTCACCATCGAGGACCAGGGCGGCCCCAACACCGTCAAGGCGCTCCTCGACGGCCAGGTCGACATGGCGAACATCTACTCGACCACGCCGTCGATCCTCGACAACTCGTTCGTGACGCTCACCGACCCGGAGAACCTCATCAAGGCGCAGAACGTCGTGCCGCTCGTGAACACCGCGAAGATGAACCCCGACGTCACGGCGATCCTCGACAAGGTGTCGGCCGCGCTCACCACCGAGGACCTCACCGAGATGAACCGCCGCAACCAGGGCGACGAGAAGGCCGAGCCGGCCGCGATCGCCGCCGACTGGCTGAAGGAGAAGGCCCTCTTCTAGGAGGCGCCGGCCGGGCGGCGACGCCCGGCACCCGCGAGGGGTCGACGCGCGAGCGCCGGCCCCTCGCGCCGTGGGTGCCCGCGTGGGCACGACGGAGCATGATGGATCCAGCGCACGTACGCACCCGATGGCAGGAGCCCGCGCATGGCCAAGAAGAAGTCCCCGACCGGCGAGGTGAGCGTCCTGGGCGCCGTGACGACGGTGGCCCGCGAGGTCCGCAAGCACAAGGCCGTCGCCGAGTCGGCGCCGCACGGCGAGGGCGCGAACACCCCGCCGGCGCCCAAGCGCAGCCCCGAGGAGCTGAAGCGCGACATCCGGACGGGCCGCGACGAGCTCGCGCGCACCGTCCGCGAGCTCGAGACCGCGCTCGACGTGCCGGCCCGCGCGCAGGAGCTGAAGGCCGACGTCTCGTCCCGTGCGCGCGCGATCCGCGACGACGTCACGACGCGCGTCCGCACCACCGGCCGGGACGTCGGGCGCCGCACGCGCGCGTTCACGAAGAAGGACCCGGCCGTCGCCGCGTCGGTCGGCGCGGGAGCCGTCGCCGTCGTGCTCGCGGTCGGCGCCGCCGTCGTCTCCGGCAGCCGACGCTGATCGCCTCCATCCGCTCCATCGCCACGGCGGTGCCGCCGACCGTGCTCGCCCAGGACGGCGTACGCGACCTCTTCGGGAGCCAGCCGGAGCTCGGCCGGCTCGGCACGCGGCTCGTGTCCGCGGCCTTCGGAGCCTCGGGCATCCGCACGCGGCACACGGTGATCCAGGAGCTCGGCACCGCGCCGGGCATGGCGGGCTCCGACGCGCCCGTGGACCACGCCGCCGGCGCGCCCGTCTTCTACGACAGGGACAGCGGGCGGATCCTGAGCCCCAGCACGGGTGCGCGCAACGACGCGTACATCCGCGAGGCGCCCGCGCTGCTGCTCGACGCGGCGCGCCAGGCCGTCGCGGAGGCCGCCGGCATCGAGGCGTCGGACGTCACGCACGTCGTCACCGTGTCCTGCACGGGCTTCTACGCGCCCGGACCCGACTACCAGGTCGTCCGCGGCCTCGGCCTCGGCGCCTCCACCCAGCGCTTCCACCTCGGCTTCATGGGCTGCTACGGCGCGTTCCCCGCGCTCCGCATGGCCGCCCAGTTCTGTGCAGCGGACCCGGACGCCGTCGTCCTCGTCGTGTGCGTGGAGCTCTGCTCGCTGCACCTGCACTCGTCGGACGACGCGGACACGATCGTCGCCTCCTCGGTCTTCGGCGACGGTGCCGCGGCCGCCGTGGTCACCGCACGACCCGCGCCCGCCGGATCCACCGTGCTCGACCTCGACGCGTTCGAGACCGTGCTCACGCCCGTGGGCGAGGACGACATGGCGTGGACCATCGGCGACCAGGGCTTCGACATGGTCCTGTCGAGCTACGTGCCGAAGATCATCCACGAGCACATCACGGGCGCGCTCGAGCCGCTGTGGGCGCACGTGCCCGCGCTCGCGGGCGTGGCGCCCGCCGCCGTCGAGGACTGGGCCATCCATCCCGGCGGCCGCAGCATCCTCGACCGCGTCGAGGACCGGCTGGAGCTCGCGCCCGCGCAGCTCGAGGCGTCGCGGTCGACGCTCGCGGAGGTCGGCAACATGTCGAGCGCGACGGTGCTGTTCGTGCTCCGGCGGATCCTGCACCGGACGCCGCCCGCGGACGTCCCCGGTCGGCCCGACGTCGCGGAGGCCGCGCCCATCCCGGCGACCGGCCCGGGCGCGGGGCGGGTGTGCGCGATGGCGTTCGGTCCCGGCCTCACGGTCGAGACGGCGCTCATGACGCGACGGACCGCGTGATGGACCTCTCCCGCCGCGACACCGGCCTCACCGAGCTCATGGACGACCCGGACTGCGATCCCGTGGCGCTCGACCGCACCTACGCGCGGTTCGGGATCGTCAACCGCGTGGTCGCGGGGTGGCGCGGGGTCTACCGGTCGCGGATCCGGCCGCTGCTGTCCGCGGAGCGGGAGACGACGCTGCTGGACATCGGGTCGGGCGGCGGCGACGTCCCGCTCGCGCTCGCGCGGTGGGCCCGGCACGACGGGCTGCGGCTCACCGTCACGGGCATCGACCCGGACCCGCGCGCGGCGGCCTTCGCGTCCGCCCGGCCGTCGGATCCGGACGTCGCGTTCCTCCCCGCGTCGAGCGCCGAGCTCGTGGCCGCGGGCCGCCGGTTCGACATCGTGACGAGCAACCACGTGCTGCACCACCTCGACGACGCCGCGTTCGACGCCCTCCTCGCCGACTCCACCGCGCTCGCGCCGCGGACGATCCACGGCGACATCGCGCGCGGCCGGCTCGCGTACGCCCTCTACGGGCCGGCGTCCCGCCTCGTCGCGCGCGGCTCCTTCGTGCACGTCGACGGGCTCCGGTCGATCCGCCGCAGCTGGACGCCCGCGGAGCTCGCCCTCCGCGTGCCCGTGGGCTGGCGCGTCGAGGGCGCCGTGCCGTTCCGCGTGCTCGTGGTGCGCGACCCGGCGACGGCCGCTGCGGGACGCGTCCGGCGCGCGGGCCGATGACCCGCGTCGACGCGCTGGTCGTGGGCGGCGGCCCCGTGGGGATCCACCTCGCGGCGCTCCTCGCCCGGGCCGGGCTCGACGTGCGCGTGTGGGAGGCACGGACGACGCCGGCCCTGCTGTCGCGCGCCATCGGCATCCACGCGCCGTCGCTCGACGCGTTCGACCGGCTCGGCGTGGCGGGCGAGATGGTCGCGGAGGCGGTGCTCGTCCGGCGGGGGATCGCGATGGGGCCCCGCGGGGAGCTCGGCCGCGTCTCCTTCGCCGGGGCCTCGGCCACGCACCCGTACGTCGCGGCGCTGCCGCAGTGGCGCACCGAGGCGATCCTCGTCCGGCGCCTGGACGCGCTCGCGCCCGACGCCGTCCGTCGCGGCGTGACCCTCACCGACCTCGACGCGGATCCCGTCGGGCTGCCGGGCGGCGTGGTCCGCGCGCGCGGCCGGGACGGCTCGGGCATCGCCATCGAGGTCACCGCGTCCCTCGTGATCGGCGCGGACGGCACCCGCGGCGCGGTCCGCGGGCTCCTCGGGATCGGCGTCGACGAGCGTCCGCTGCCCGACCGCTTCCTCATGGGCGACGCGCCCGACCGCACCGGCGGCGGCGACGACGCGGTCGTCACCCTGCACCCGGACGGCGTCGTCGAGTCCTTCCCGCTGCCGGGTGGGCGGCGACGCTTCGTGGTGGGCCTCCGCGCGGGGGAGCGCGAGGGGGACCCGGCGACCGTCCTCTCCCGTGCCGTGGCCGAGCGCACCGGGCACGTCGTGGCGGCGGCGGAGCTGGATCCGGTCAGCGGGTTCGGGGTGCGCCGGCGGCTCGCCCGCCGCATGGTGGCCGGACGCGGCGTGGTGATCGGCGACGCGGCCCACGAGATCAGCCCCATCGGCGGACAGGGCATGAACCTCGGCTGGCTCGACGCGGATGCCCTCGCGCCGATCCTGATCGACGCGGTCCGCACGCGCGGCGGGGTGCCGGATGCCGCCCGCCTGGGACGCTGGGAGCGCGACCGGCTCGCCAGCGCGCGCCGCGCCGCGGTGCAGTCGGAGATCAACACGGCGCTCGGGCGTCCCGTCCGCGGGCTCACCCGGATGGTGCGCGACGCGGGGCTCCGTGCGGTCCTCGCGTCGCCCGCCGCGGCCGGGCTGGCCTCCGTCTACGCCATGGGCCGGGACGCGGGCGCGCGCGTCAGGTGAGGCTCGTCGCGTTCAGCGCGAGCTGGGCGACGAGCAGCAGCGACGCCGCCATGATCAGCTGGAACAGGAGGCGACCGGGCGGCCGGGTGACGACCCGCACGGCGCCCCACGCCGCGATGCCCAGCGTGACGACGAACCCGGCGACGGCGAGCGGGGTCACGACGTGCGCCGGATCCGCGAGCACCGGCCCGACCGCGACGACGACCGCGCCGAGCGCCAGCGCCCCGAACGCCACGAGGCCCGACGGCACGCGCCCCAGCCGGTGCGGGAGGCCGCGCACGCCCGTGCGCGCGTCGTCCTCGAGGTCGGGCAGCACGTTGGTGAAGTGGATGGAGACGCCGAGCACCGCGCCCGTCGCCATCGCCCAGGCGGCCGCCGGCACGGCATCCGCGGCGCCGAGGGCGACCACCGTCGGCAGGATCCCGAAGGCCACGACGAACGGCGCCACGCTGAGGGCGGTGCGCTTGAGCCCGGCGTTGTAGGCCCAGCCGGCGCCCACCAGCACGACGTGCGCGAGGAGGAAGGCGGGCCCGAGCGCCGCCGACGCGACGAGGCACGCGGCCGCGGTCGCGAGGGCCGCCGCGCGCACCTGGCCGACCGTGATCTCGCCGCGCGCCACGGGCTTGTCGGCGCGGGCGACGCTGCGGTCGCGCTCGGCGTCGATCCAGTCGTTGGAGAGCCCGATGGACAGCTGCCCGAGGAGCACCGCCAGCGCCACCGCGACCACGCGCCCCGGCCCGTAGCCGAGCGCGACGGCGAGCACGGCGGCGAGCACCGTGACGGTGGCCGTCGGCCCCGGGTGCGAGGAGAGCGCGAGGAGCCGGAGGCGGCGGATCACGCGAGCGTCAGCCCGTAGCAGCGCGAGCCCTCGGAGTCGGCGTAGGCGCCGAAGCGGGGGATCTCGATCCAGCCCTCGCGCGCGTAGAACCGCATCGCATCGGGCTGCTCAGGGCCGGTCTCGAGCACGAGGTCGGCCACGCCCAGCTCGCGGGCCGTCTCCTCGAGCGCGCGGAGGAGGGCCGTCGCGACGCCCGTCCCGCGGGCCGCCGGCACCACGTACATGCGCTTGAGCTCCGCCCACGGCCTCCCGTCGCCGCGGTCGCCCAGCGGCCGGATCCCGCCGCAGCCGATCGGCGTGCCCGCCGCGTCCCGCGCCACGAGGAACGCGGCCACGTCGGCGGCCGTGGGCTTCGTGCCCGGCTCCGTGTCGCCGCCGTAGCGGAGGTCGAGCTCGGCGCGTTGGGCGGCGCGGAGGGAGACGGCCGCGCCGTCGTCCCACGCGACCCGCGAGATGGTGAGGTCCATGCGTCGATCCTGCCGCACGGACCGGCCCCTCCCGACCGCTCCGCTAGCCTTCCGGGATGAGGATCCGCCCCGCCGAGCCCCGTGACGTCGACGACCTGCTGGAGATCCGCAACCACGCGATCCTCACCGGCACCGCCCTCTGGACGGAGGAGCCCGTCGACCGCGCCGAGCGCGAGGAGTGGTTCCGGGAGACGACGGCGGCGGGCGACCCGATCCTCGTCGCCGAGGTCGACGGCGCGTTCGCGGGCTACGGCACGTACGGCCCCTGGCGACGCATGTCCGGCTACCGCTTCTCGGTGGAGGACTCGGTCTACGTGCACGACGCCTTCCAGGGGCGGGGCATCGGCCGCGCGCTCGTCGAGGCCGTCGTCGCGCACGCGCGAGCCGCCGGCAAGCGCGCCGTGTTCGCCGACATCGAGGCCGGCAACACGGGCTCCATCCGGTTGCACGAGCGGCTCGGCTTCCGGCAGGTGGGGCTGCTGCCCGGCATCGGCTGGAAGTTCGGCCGACCGCTCGACCTCGCGATCCTGCATCTGCCGCTGGTCGACGACGGAGCCGACGCGGCCGACGGGGACGGTGGCACGGCGGGACTCGCGGGCTGACGCGCCCGGGCCGATCCGCACGGCGGACGATCGAGAGGCCCGGCACGGGGCGCGGGAACGCCACGGGTGCCGGGCCTCTCCGGTGATCGCGGTCCTTCGGGGGATGGGCGATCGCCGTGGTCCGGGAGCCGTCCGATCCTGGGGGGGGTGGACGGACGAGCTCGTCGGGTTGCGAGCGCCTGGCCCAAGGGGGGGGTAAGGGCCGTGCGCTCATGGACGACTCTAGCCGGGTCCTCATTTATGCGGACACCCCGGGGTGGCCCCAGAAGGAGGGGCGCGCCCGGCGAGCGGGTCGGCCGCCCGCCGCGTCAGTCCTGGGACTCGTCGAGCTCGCGTCCGCCGCCGGCGACGACCGCGTCGCGGAGCGCGTGGAACTGGTCGACCGTGAGGCCGTTGCGGAGGAGGTACGGCTCCACGCCGCCGCGACCGGCCAGCGAGTGGAGCGCTTGGATGACGGGCGCGGGATCCCCCTCCACGGCGTGCTGCGCGGCGGCCCGGACGTCGAGCCCGCCGGCCACGAGCGCGAGGGCCACGACGACGGCGTCCTCGGCGGACGCCGACCGGGCGTCGTAGCGCGCCTGGGCGTCCCCGGCCTCGAGGCGATCGGCCGCCTCGGCGACCCGGGCCGTGAGGTGCGCGCCGTCGGCCACCAGCAGGGCGACGAACGTGGATGCGGGAGCGCCGGCCGCGGAGGGCGCGCTCGTCGGGGCGGACCCGCGGGTGAGGTCGGACGCCGGCGAGGCGGGAGCGGAGGAGGTCATGGCGGCGGCCCTTCGGTCGACGTGCGCGGTGCGGGTGGGTGCGGTGCCGGATCCGTGTGCCGACGTCGGGCGCGGAGCCGGTGGCGGCCACGCGCGTGGGCGCACCGGGTCGACGCCGATCCGGATGCGTGGTCCGACCCTCGCCCGGGCGGATGAACGCCGGGTGTCGCGCGCGCCGCCGGTCGGCCAACGCGATGCGGCCGGGATCCTCGCGCCGGGCTCGCGCGGATCGTCTACAAGTCGTAGAATCCAGGTGTCGCGATGGAGCCTCACCACCCGCATGATCCGCCCTCCACAGGAAGCGCATCCGGTCGCCATGACACCGCACCCCGTTCCCGAAGCGAAGATCCCCGTAGCGGAGATCCCCGTAGCGGACATCCCCGCTGATCCCGCCGCCGCCGGCCGCCGCCCGAGCGGTCGCCCCGAGTGAACGACCTCCTCGACCCGCTCCTGCTGTCGCGCTGGCAGTTCGGCCTCACGACCGTCTACCACTTCCTCTTCGTGCCGCTCACGATCGGCATGGCCTTCGTCTGCGCGCTGTACCAGACGGCCTGGGTCCGCACGGGGAAGCAGCACTACCTGCGCCTCACGCGGTTCTTCGGGAGGATCTTCCTCATCAACTTCGCGATGGGCACCGTCACCGGCATCGTGCAGGAGTTCCAGTTCGGCATGAACTGGTCCGAGTACTCCCGCTTCGTCGGCGACGTGTTCGGCGCCCCGCTCGCGCTCGAGGGCCTCCTCGCGTTCTTCCTCGAGGCGTCCTTCATCGGCGTGTGGATCTTCGGCTGGGACAAGCTCCCGAAGCGGCTGCACCTCGCGTCCATCTGGGTGGTGTCGGTCGCGTCGATCCTGTCGGCGTACTTCATCCTGTCGGCCAACGCGTTCATGCAGAACCCGGTGGGCTACCGCATCGACGAGGCCAGGGGACGTGCCGAGCTCACCGACATCTGGGCGCTCCTCACCAACAAGGTCGCCCTCGCCGCGTTCCCCCACACGATCTTCGCGGCCTTCATGTGCGCGGCCGCCGTGATCAACTCGGTCGCCGCCTGGCACCTGTCGCGCAACCAGCACCTCGAGACGATGATGCCGGCGCTCAAGTTCGGCATGTGGTTCATGGTCGTCTCCGGCGCGCTCACCATCCTGTCGGGCGACCAGCTGGGACTGGCCATGGTGCAGACGCAGCCCATGAAGATGGCCGCGGCCGAGGCGCACTACGACACGTCCTCCGGCGCCGCCGCGTCGTTCTCGCTCTTCACCTGGGGCACGCCCGACGGGTCGAGCGAGCTGTTCTCCATCCGGATCCCGTACCTGCTGTCCTTCCTCTCGACGCACACGCTCGACGGCACGGTGCAGGGCATCAACGACCTGCAGGCGCAGTACGTGGCCAGCTACGGGCCCGGCGACTACACGCCCACCATCTGGGTCACCTACTGGGCGTTCCGCTGGATGATGGGCTTCGGCATGGCCGCCATCGGCGTCGCGGTCGCGGGCCTCTGGGCCACCCGCCGCGGCCGGAGCATCACGAAGCCGTGGATGTGGAAGGTCGCCATCTGGGCGGCGCCCCTGCCGCTGCTCGCCATGACGGTCGGCTGGATCTTCACGGAGATGGGCCGCCAGCCCTGGATCGTGTTCAGCCTGCTGCAGACCTCCTCCGCGGTCTCGCCGAACGTCACCGGGATCCAGGTGCTGCTCTCGCTCGTCGCGTTCACGGTCGTCTACGGGTCGCTCGCGGTGGTGGAGTTCCGCCTCATCCTGAAGGCCGCCCAGAAGGGGCCAGAGGACGAGCGGGAACCGGATCCCGTCACGGGCGAGGTCGCGCGGGAAGCGAGCGTGTACTGATGGACCTCCCCACTCTCTGGTTCGGCGTCATCGCCTTCCTGTTCGTCGGCTACTTCGTGCTCGACGGCTTCGACTTCGGCGTGGGCATGAGCCTGCCGTTCCTGGCGAAGGACGACACCGACCGCCGCGTGCTCATCAACACCATCGGGCCGGTGTGGGACCTCAACGAGACCTGGCTCATCGTCGCCGGCGCCGCGCTCTTCGCGGCGTTCCCCGAGTGGTACGCGACCATGTTCAGCGGCTTCTACCTGCTGCTCGTCGCGATCCTCATCACCCTGATCCTCCGCGGCGTCTCGTTCGAGTTCCGGCACCAGGGGGCGTCCGACCGGTGGCGCGGGTGGTTCGACGCGATGATCGTCATCGGCTCCGTGGTTCCCTCGTTCCTCTGGGGCGTCGTGTTCGCGAACGTGGTGCGCGGGGTGCCCATGAACGCGAACCACGACTACACGGGGTCCACCCTCGACCTGCTGACCCCCTACGCGCTCCTCGGCGGGCTCACGACGCTGTCGCTGTTCCTCGTCAACGGGCTGCAGTTCGCGGCGCTCAAGACCGACGGGCCGATCCGCGCGCGCGCCCGCCTGCTGTCGATGCGCGTCGGGGCGGTGACGATCGTGATCGCGTCCGCCTTCCTCGTCTGGACGACCCTCGCGCACGGGTCGGCGCTGTCCGGGCTCGTGTCGGCGCTCGCGGCCGTCGCGCTCGTGGGCTCGTACCTCGCCAACGTGCGCGGTCGCGAGCGGTGGGCGTTCGGGCTGCTCGCCGCGACCATCGCGCTCGCGGTGGCCAGCCTCTTCACGGCGCTGCACCCGTACGTGATGCCGGCGTCGAACGACCCGGGCTTCGGGCTCACGCTCGCGAACGCCTCCTCGTCGCCGTACACGCTCACGATCATGACGTGGGCCGCGGGCTTCGCGCTGCCGCTGATCCTCGCCTACCAGGCGTGGACGTACTGGGTGTTCCGGAAGCGCATCACGCGCGCCGTGATCGCCCGGGCCGCGCACTAGGCGCGCCGTGACGCCCCTGGATCCCCGGCTGCTGCGGCACTCCGCCTCGGCGCGGACGATGCTCGCGGTCGGCGCCCTGCTCGGCGTGCTGCAGACCGTCACGCTCGTGGCCTCCTGCTGGTCGCTCACCCAGCTCGTCGTGCGGGCGATCGGCGGGGCGGATGCGCGCTCGCTCGGGCCCGTGCTGGCGCTCGCGATCGGATCCGCCGCCGTGCGCGGCGCCGCGTCGTGGCTCCTCGACACGGTGGGCGCGCGCGGCGCGGCGCAGGTCACCGCCGAGCTGCGCCGACGCGCGCTCCGGGCGATCGCCGACCTCGGCCCCGCGTGGACGGCCGGCCGGAGCCGCGGCCGCCTCGCGACCATCGTGGGGCCCGGCCTCGACGCGCTCGACCCGTACTTCGCGCGCTACGTGCCGCAGCTGATCCTCACGGCGCTCGCCACCCCGATCGTCGTGGGGGTGCTCCTCCTCGCCGACACGCTCACGGGCGTGACCGTCCTCCTGACGCTGCCCGTCATCCCGGTCTTCATGGTGCTCGTGGGCTGGGCGACGCAGGAGGTGCAGCGCCGGCAGTGGTCGCGGCTCACGGAGCTCGCGTCGGGCTTCCTCGACGTGGTCGACGGGCTCTCGACGCTCCTGGTCTTCGGGCGCGCCCGGCGGCAGACCGCGCGGATCCGCCGCGTGACGGAGGAGTACCGCGTCGAGACCATGCGGGTGCTCCGGATCTCGTTCCTGTCCGGCTTCGTGCTGGAGCTCGCCGCGTCGCTGTCGGTCGCGCTCGTGGCGGTGTCGGTGGGCGTGCGCCTCATCGGCGGGCAGCTGGACCTCGAGGTCGGGCTCTTCGTGCTCCTGCTCGCGCCGGAGGCGTTCCTGCCGATCCGGCAGGTGGGGGTGCAGTTCCACGCCGCCGCCGAGGGGGTCGCGGCCGCCGACGACGTGCTCGGGATCCTCGACGAGGAGCGGACGACGCGCGCGGGGCGCGCCGTGCCGGGTGACGCGACCGCGGCACCTGCCGCCGGCGACGCGCTCGCGATCCACGACCTCACGGTCGTGCGCGGCGACGTGGCCGTCCTCGCGGGCGTCTCGGCGCGGTTCGCGCGGGGCCGCGTCACGGCCGTCACCGGACCGAGCGGCGTCGGGAAGTCTTCGCTCCTGCAGGCGGTCCTCGGGCAGCTGCCCGCTGGCGGATCCGTCGGCTGGGTCGGCGGCGCCGCCGGCGCGTCGCCGCGTCCGCCCGCGGCGACCGAGATCGCGTGGGCGGGTCAGCGGCCGGGGCTCGTCGCGGGGACCGTGCGCGAGAACGTGGCGCTGGGCGTCGCGGATCCCGACGACGCGCTCGTCCGGCGCGCGCTCGACCTGGCGGCGGCCGACGGCATCGACGCCGACCTCGTGCTCGGCGTCGGCGGGCAGGGGCTCTCCGGCGGGCAGGCGCAGCGGGTCGCCGTCGCGCGCGCCGTGCACCGCGCTCTCGCCCTCGACTGCCCGCTGGTGCTGCTCGACGAGCCGAGCTCCGCGCTCGACGCGGCGTCCGAGGAGCGGCTCGCCGCGGGGATCCGCGTGCTCGCCGACCAGGGGCGCGCGGTCGTGGTCGTGACCCACCGCGCGGCGCTCGTGCGGGCCGCGGACGCCGAGCTGCGGTTGGGCGGGGGATCCGGCGACGGACCCACCCGGCCCGAGGTGGGCGCCCGCACCGAGCCGGCGCGCACCCGCATCGCGCCCGAGCCGGCCTGGCGCGCGCAGGTGGCGCCGTGAACCGCGACGACGTCCTCCGCCTCGCGCAGCCGCCCGCGCGCCGGGCCCTGCCCGGACTCGCCGCGGGCCTGGCGAGCGCGGTCGGCGCGGTCGCGCTGCTCGCCACGTCGGCCTGGCTCATCACCCGCGCGTCCGAGCAGCCGCCGATCCTGTTCCTCGGCATGGCGATCGTGGGGGTCCGCGCGTTCGCGCTCGGGCGGGCCGCGTTCCGCTACCTCGAGCGCATCACGAGCCACGACGCGGCGTTCCGGGCGCTCGCGACGCTGCGCGTGGGCGTCTTCGAGCGCCTCCTCCCGTTCGCGCCGGCCGGTCTCCGCGACACGCGCCGCGGCGACCTCCTCACGCGGCTCGTCGGCGACGTCGACCGGCTCCAGGACCTGCCGCTGCGCGTGGTCCAGCCGCTCGCGGTGTCGGTGCTCGTGCAGGCGGCGAGCGTCGCCGTGGTGGGCGCCGTGCTGCCGGCGGCGGGGATCGCGCTCCTCGCCGTGCTCGCGGTCGGCCTCGTCGTCGGCATCGGCGCGACCACGGCCATCGCGGGCCGTGCCGAGACCCGCGTCGCGCCGCTCCGCGCCCGGCTGCAGGACCTCGTGCTCGACCTCGTCGGCGGCCTCGACGTCCTCGCGGCGTTCGGGGCGGTGGACGCGCGCCTCGCCGCGATCGACCGCGCCGCCGCCGACCTCCGACGCGCGGAGCTGCGCAGCGCGGCGGCGGCGGGCGTCACCACGGGCGTCGTGCTCGCCGGCACGGGCGCGGTCGCCGGCTGGACCGTGCTGCAGGGCGTGCCCGGCCTCGCGTCCGGGACGCTGGATCCCGCCTGGCTCGCGCTGGCCGCGCTGGTGCCGCTCGCGCTCGTCGAGCAGGCGACCGCCGTGCCGCTCGCGGTGCAGGCGTGGCGGCGGGTGCGCACGAGCGCGGCGCGCGTGGCGGGGGTGGTGCCGGAGACGGTGCCGCCGGAGATCCCGCGCGAGCCGGAGGACGCCGGCGGAGAGCCCCTCCCCGCCGCGTCGCCCATGGGCACGACGCTCGAGGTCCGCGACCTGGTCACGCGCTGGCCGGGCGCCGGGCACGACGCCCTCGCGCCCGTGTCGCTCGTGGTGCGGCCGGGGGAGACGGTCGTCGTGCGCGGCCCGAGCGGATCCGGGAAGTCGTCGCTCGCGGCCGCCCTCGCCCGGTTCCTCGAGTCGGAGGGCGCCTACGAGCTGGACGGCCGGGACGCGCGGTCCCTGGCGCCGTCGGCCGTGCGGCGGATCGTCGGCCTCTGCGAGCAGGCGCCGCACCTCTTCGACGCGAGCATCCGCCAGAACCTGCTCTTCGCCCGGGAGGACGCGACCGACGCCGAGCTCCTCGGCGTGCTCGCGCGCGTGGGCCTCGCGGGGTGGACGGCCGAGCGGGGCGGCCTCGACGCGCGCGTCGGCGACCGCGGCGGCCTCGTCTCCGGCGGGCAGGCGCAGCGCATCGCCCTCGCCCGCGCGCTGCTCGCCGACTTCCCGGTGCTGGTGCTCGACGAGCCGACGGCCGACGTGGACGCCGAGCGCGCGCAGGCGGTGCTGCGGGACGTGCTCGTGGCCGCGCGGGAGCACGGCCGCGGCGTGCTCCTGCTCACGCACACGGAGGTGCCCGGCGATCTCGTGGACCGCACGGTGGAGCTCCGCGTCGCGGCGGGCGACGTCCGCGCGCGCTGACGACGGTCGTCAGCCCGCGGGCAGCTCGCGCCGCAGCGCGTCGAGGCGCGTGCGCCAGGCGCGCACGCGGCCGGGCTCGGCCGCGGTGGACGGACCGTCGATCCAGCCGCGCACCAGGCGGATCCCGTGCAGCGCGCTGACCGCCCACACCTCGCGGCCGTCGAGGTCCGCCGGCCGCGCGCGCTCGTGCAGCACGTCGACGCCGAGGGCCGTGGCCAGGGCGACGATGCTGCGCTCGGTGACGCTCGGGATCCGCGGCACGTCGCCCTCGACGACCGCGAGCGCGTCGCCGTGCCACCACAGGATCGCGCTGTAGGCGCCCTCCGCGATCGTGCCGTCGGCCGCGAGGATCACCGCCTCGCCCGCGCCGTACCGGGCCGCGCGGCTCCGCAGAGCGCCGAGCGCGTGCAGGTCCGGTCCCTTGACCCGCGGCATCGTGCGCGGATCCGGGCCGTCGTGGTCGCGGAGCACCACCGACGCCGTGCGCTCCGGCGCCGGCCGCACCAGGAGGCGCGCGACGTCGCCGTCGGGCCCGCGGAGCGCCTCCACGCGCGGGAACCAGGCACCCTCCCGGGGCATCGCCGCCACCGCGGCATCCAGGAACGCGGCGGGATCGGGCACGGCCGCCGCCTGCAGCCGCAGCGACGCGAGGAACCGCTGCCGGTGCACGTCGAGGGCGAGCACGCGGCCCCCGTCGACGAGGAACGAGTCGGCCGCGAGCACCCGGTGGCCGGACGGCCGCGCCTCCTCGGCTCCTCCACCGGCGGGATCCGTGGTCGTGGTCGCCCACCCGGCCGCGCTCCACCGGAGGATCGTCTCGGAACTCATACCCTTGAGGCTAGGCGGCCGCCGGGTGCGCTCACGACACCGGGAGGCCGCGCATGCACGAGGGCGACGCGCACGCCGCGATGCCGGCCGTCGGCCGACGGCTGGGCCGCTGGCACGACCCGGAGGCGGCCTTCCTCGCGCTCTTCGCCGCCGAGACCGCCGGCGACGTGGCCTGGCTCGACGACTCGGCGGGGGAGGGCTGGAGCTACCTCGCGGCGTCCGCCGGCACCGTCGCGGCGTGGCCGCGCGGCGTCTTCCCGGGGGTGGCGGAGCTGCTGCCCGCGGCCACCGCGTCGCCCGCCGCCGCGCCCGCCGTGGGAGACGACGACCTCCCGGACGGCCTCGCGTTCCGGCTGGGCCTCATCGGCTGGATCCCGCACGACGCCTGGACGGAGACCGTCCCGCTCCACCACGCCCCGCCGAGCGCGCCCGGCGCGGTGGGCCCGGTCCCGGCCGCCGCCATGCGCGTGGACCGCCTCCTCGCCTTCGACCACCGGGCGGGGGAGGTCTGGGCCGTGGCGCGAGCCGGGGATCCGTGGCCGCGGGCGATCGAGGAGCAGCTCGCCCGCGTGGCGTCCTCCGGCACGCGGCCGACGCGGGGCGCGGCGGACACCGACACCGACACCGACACCGACGACGACGCCACCGACGACGACGCGTCCGTCGTCTGGCGGCACGACGACGACGCCTACCTCGGCCTCATCCGCTCCTGCCAGGAGTCCATCCGGCGCGGCGACGCGTACCAGCTGTGCCTCACCAACAGCGCGGACATCGCCGGCGAGGTGGACCCCGTCCGCGTGCACCTCGCGCTCCGCGCCCTCAGCCCCACGCACCACGGCGCCTTCCTCCGCGTGGGCGGCACCGCCCTCGTCAGCGCATCGCCCGAGCGGTTCGTCGAGGTCGACGCGGCCGGCACGATCCGCACCCTGCCGATCAAGGGGACGCGCCCCCGCCACGCGGATCCCGCCGCCGACGCCCGGGCGCGCGCCGAGCTCCTGGCGAGCGAGAAGGAGCGCGCGGAGAACGTGATGATCGTCGACCTCATGCGCAACGACCTCAGCCGCGTCTGCGTCCTCGGATCCGTGCGCGTCACGAGCCTGTTCGCCGTCGAGGCCTACGCGCAGGTGCACCAGCTGGTGAGCCGCGTCGAGGGGGAGCTGGCCCCGGGCGTCTCGGCCGTCGACGCGGTGCGGGCGCTGTTCCCGGCGGGTTCCATGACGGGCGCCCCGAAGTCCGCGGCCGTCGGCATCCTCGCCGCGCTCGAGGGCGGTCGGCGCGGCGTCTACGCGGGCGCGTTCGGCTGGTTCGGCGACGACGGCCGCGTCGACCTCGCCATGGTGATCCGCTCGGTCGTCGTCACGGACGGCCACGCCACGGTGGGCGCGGGGGGCGGGATCACCGCGCTCTCCATCCCCGAGGAGGAGCTCGAGGAGGTCCGGGTGAAGGCCGCTCCGCTGCTGGCCGCCGTCCGCGCGGCCCGCGTCCCGATGCCGCCCGGCGGGCGCGGCGAGGCGGGCCCGTCCCTCCCCAGGGCGCCCCACCCGGCGTGACCCGCAGCCCATCCCCCGGGTTCGGGAGGGGCCGCGCGCGTTCACTAGTCTTGTCGAGGCCTCCACGGCCGCGACCCCCGCATCGAATCGAGAGCGCCCTTGGCACACGAGACCCCCGACACCCCCGGCGAGACCTACGACTTCCGCGCCATCGAGGCCGAGTGGTCCGAGGTCTGGGAGCGCGATCAGCCGTTCCGCACGCCGGACGCGAGCGACACCCGCCCCCGCAAGTACATCCTCGACATGTTCCCGTACCCCTCGGGCGACCTGCACATGGGTCACGCCGAGGCGTTCGCGATCGGCGACGCGGTCGCGCGCTACTGGCGTCAGCAGGGCTTCAACGTGCTCCACCCCATCGGCTGGGATTCCTTCGGCCTGCCCGCGGAGAACGCCGCCATCAAGCGCGGCGTCGACCCGCGCGAGTGGACCTACGCGAACATCGACACGCAGAAGCAGTCCATGAAGCGCTACGGCCTCTCCTTCGACTGGGAGCGCGAGCTGCACACGAGCGACCCCGAGTACTACAAGTGGAACCAGTGGCTGTTCCTCAAGATGCACGAGAAGGGCCTCGCGTACCGGAAGGACAGCTGGGTCAACTGGGACCCGGTGGACCAGACCGTCCTCGCCAACGAGCAGGTCCTGCCCGACGGCACGTCCGACCGCTCGGGCGCCATGGTGGTCAAGAAGAAGCTGACCCAGTGGTACCTGCGCATCACCGACTACGCCGACCGCCTCGTCGATGACCTGAACCAGCTCGAGGGCACGTGGCCCTCCAAGGTGCTGAACATGCAGCGCAACTGGATCGGCCGCTCCGTGGGCGCCGAGGTCGACTTCGTCGTCGAGGGCCGCGACGAGCCCGTCACCGTCTTCACCACCCGGCCCGACACACTGCACGGCGCCACCTTCATGGTCGTCGCGCCCGACAGCGACCTCGCGGCGGAGCTCGTCGAGGGCGCGTCCGACGAGGTGCGGGAGGAGTTCCGCGGCTACCTGGAGCGCACGCAGCGCCTCAACGAGATCGAGCGCTCCACGACCGATCGTCCGAAGACCGGCATCCCGCTCGGCCGCACGGCGGTCAACCCCGTCAACGGCGAGCGGATCCCCGTCTGGGCCGCCGACTACGTCCTCGCCGACTACGGCACGGGCGCGGTCATGGCCGTGCCCGCGCACGACCAGCGCGACCTCGACTTCGCGCGCGCCTTCGACCTGCCGGTGCGCGTGGTCGTCGACACCACGCAGCCCGTCACGGGTGCCATCCGCATCATCCCCGAGGACGGCGAGCTGCCCGACCTCGAGGAGGTGCTGCCCGGTCGCACGGGCGTCGCGCTGCCCGGCGAGGGCCGCCTCATCAACTCCGGCTCGCTGAACGGGCTGAGCAAGCAGCCCGCGATCAAGCGCGTCATCGAACAGCTGGAGGCGGAGGGCCGCGGCCGCGCGGCGAAGAACTACCGCCTGCGCGACTGGCTCATCTCGCGCCAGCGCTTCTGGGGCACGCCCATCCCCATCGTCTACGACGCCGAGGGCAACGAGATCCGCGTGCCCGAGGACCAGCTCCCCGTGCGCCTGCCCGACACCGAGGGGCTCGACCTCACGCCGAAGGGCAAGTCGCCGCTGGCCGCCGCCACGGAGTGGGCGAACGTGCCGAGCCCGGTGGACGGCAGCCCCGCCACGCGCGACCCCGACACCATGGACACGTTCATGGACAGCTCCTGGTACTGGCTGCGATTCCTCTCGCCCGACGACGACGAGAAGGCGTTCGACCCCGCCGACGCCGACCGCTGGGCGCCCATCGACCAGTACGTGGGCGGCGTCGAGCACGCGATCCTGCACCTGCTGTACTCGCGCTTCATCACCAAGGTGCTCTTCGACCTCGGCTACGTCACCTTCACCGAGCCGTTCAGCGCGCTGCTGAACCAGGGCATGGTGCTCTCCGGCGGCGTCAAGATGTCGAAGAGCAAGGGCGGCGTCGACCTCGGCTCCGAGATCGAGCGCCACGGCGTCGACGCGATCCGGCTCACCATGGCGTTCGCCGGCCCGCCGGAGGACCCGATCGACTGGGAGGACGTCTCCCCGTCGGGCTCCGCCAAGTTCCTGGCCCGCGCGTGGCGCCTCACCGGCGACATCACGAGCGCGCCCGAGGTCGAGTGGAAGACGGGGGACGAGGCGCTCCGCCGCGTCACGCACCGCTTCCTCGCCGAGGGCCCCGGACTCCTCGAGGCGTTCAAGTTCAACGTGGTCATCGCCCGCACGATGGAGCTCGTCAACGCCATCCGGAAGACCATCGACCAGGGCGCGGGCGGCGGCGACGCGGCGGTGCGCGAGGCCACGGAGGTCGTCACGATCGCGCTCAGCCTCTTCGCGCCGTACACGGCCGAGGACATGTGGAAGCGCCTCGGCTACCAGGGCTCGGTCGCGTTCGCCGGCTGGCGCAAGGCCGACCGCAACCTGCTCGTCGTGAGCACGGTCACGGCGGTCGTGCAGGTCGACGGCAAGGTGCGGGACAAGCTCGACGTCGACGCGAAGATCGGTGCGGAGGAGCTGGAGGCGCTCGCGCGCGAGACGGCGGGCGTCAAGCGCTCCACCGCGGGGCGCACGATCGACAAGGTCATCGTCCGCGCGCCGAAGATCGTCAGCATCACCACCACGCCCGCTCCCTGAGGGGCGGCCCGCGACCCGGCGTCGCGGCGACACGAGGGCGGTCCGACGACGGGCCGCCCTCGCTCCATCCCAGGGCGGATCCGCGACGGCGATCCCCAGAGTCCGCCGCGCGGCCCGGGCACCACCGCGCGCCGCCTACCGTGCCCGCATGCGCCCCCTCCGTCGTCCTCGTCCCGGACCCGATGCCGCCGATCACCCGGCATGGGCGGACGACGACGGGTCGCCCGACGCGCCATGGCCCTCGGACGCCGCGCCGACCCGGAGCGGCGCGCACGACGACGAGCCGGACGACGACGCCCCGGCGCCCCGCGCGACCGCGGAGGGGAGTCCGCTGCCCGGCCAGAAGGGGCGCGTCCGGCTCCGCGTGGGCATCGGGGCGGCGGTCGTCCTGGTCGCCGCGGCGCTCGTGGTCGCGGTCCTCGTCACCGCCGTCCAGTCGGCCGGCGTCGCCTCCTCGACGGCACCCGCCGCCGAGCGCCCCAGCTCGGCGGCGCACGCGAGCCGCGGTGCCGCCGCGACAGACGGTCCCGGGGACGGCGAGGCCGTCGAGTCCACCGGAGGAGGCGGTCCGGCCGGCGCGAGCGCATCGGACGGCGGGGGCGATGCGGACGGCGGGGCCGGCGGATCCACCGCGGCGACGCGCACGCCCATCTACGTGCACGTGGTCGGCGCGGTCGTCTCCCCGGGGCTGTTCCCCCTGGCCCCGGGCAGCCGCGTCGTCGACGCCCTCGCCGCCGCGCACGGCTTCGCCGACGGGGCGGACACCGCGGGCGTGAACCTCGCGCGCGTCCTGTCCGACGGCGAGCAGCTCGTCGTCCCCCGCCAGGGGGAGACGCCGGCCGCCTCGGCAGCTCCATCCGGGGCGTCCGGCGCCGCTGGCGGGACCGCGAGCCCGTCCGCCCCGGTCGACCTCAACACCGCCACGGCAGAGCAGCTGGAGACGCTGCCGCGCGTCGGCCCGTCGCTGGCCGCGCGCATCATCGCCTGGCGTTCCGCGCACGGGCGCTTCGCGCGCGTCGCCGACCTGGGACGCGTCCCGGGCATCGGCGATCGCACGCTCGCCTCCCTCACCCCGCTGGTGCGGGTGTGACGCGGAGGCCACGGGCGACCCCCGGCTCCGGAAGACCGTCGCGTGGGTGGTCGCGCACGGGCGCTCCGGACATCGACCTCCGACTCGCGACCCCCGCAGCGGTCGGGTGGGCGTGCGCGGCGGCCGCCATCGGCGTGCGTGGCGCATCGGCGCCCTCGGCCGTGGCCGCCGCGGCGCTCGCGCTGCTGGCCGCCGGGGTCGCCGCCCGGTCGGCCGCGCATGCGCGGACGCGTGCCGCCGCGACGGCGACCGCGCACGTCGCATGTCGCGTCCCCCGTCGGCGGCAGGGGCGCTCGGGAGCGGAGTCGGCGGCCCGGTCCCGCCGAGCTGCGGCCGCGCTGGCCGTCGCCGCGGGGGTGACGGCCATGCTCCTCGGCGCCGCGGCCGCCCGCGAGCCGTCGCGGCATCCGGAGATCCTGGAGATCGCGGCGCGGGCGGACGGCATGGTGGTCGCGGACGCCGTCGTCGACGAGCCGCCCGTCCCGGTCGCCTCGCGCTCCGGGAGCGCATCCGGCCGCCCCGCGCGCGTGCGTCTCGTCGCGCACCTCACCGCCCTCCACGTCGGCCGCGATGCGGACGGCCGGACGGTCGACGACACGGTGCGGCTGCCGAGGCCGGTGCCCGTCGTGGTCTTCGCCACGGGTGCCGGCGACCGTGGCGCCGCATCCGCGCACCGCGACCTGGGCGTGGGTGCCGTCGTGCGGCTGAGCGCCGCCGTCCGCGCCGCGGATCCGGGTGATCGCACGGCGTACCTGCTCCTCGCACGCGGCGCACCCGAGCCCGCGGGCGATCCCGTCGGGCCCCTCGGGATCGCCGACGACCTCCGTGCGGGCCTCGCCGACGCCGCCGCCGACCTCCGAGGCCCGGGGGCGCAGCTGCTGCCGGGCCTCGCGATCGGAGACGTGTCGGCGGTGACGCCGGCCCTCGCGCAGACCATGAAGGACAGCTCGCTCACGCACCTCACGGCGGTCTCCGGGGCGAACTGCGCGGTCATCGTGGGGCTCGTGCTGGCGCTCGCGGCGGCCGTCGGACTCCGACCACCGGCGCGCGCGGTCGCGGCGCTGACAGCGCTCGGCGCGTTCGTGGTGCTGGTGACCCCGCAGCCCAGCGTCGTCCGAGCCGCCGTCATGGCCGCCGTGCTCATCGTCTCCACCGCATCCGGTCGGCCGTCCCGCGGCCTGCCCGCGCTGGCCGTCGCCGTGGTGGTCCTGCTCACGAGCGATCCCTGGCTGGCACGCGACCTCGGCTTCGCCCTCAGCGTGCTGGCGACGGCCGGCCTCCTGGTGCTGGCTCCACCGCTCGCGGACCGCCTCTCGCGGCGCGTGCCCCGTCGCCTCGCGGAGGCGCTCGCGATCCCCCTCGCCGCCCAGGTGGCGTGCCAGCCGGTCCTCCTCGTCCTGCAGCCCGGCCTGCCCGTGCACGGGGTGCTCGCCAACGTCCTCGCCGAGCCCGCGGCCGCGCCCGCCACCATCGGCGGGCTCGTCGCCTGCGTCGTCCTCCCGGTCTGGCCGGCGGCGGGCGGGCTGGTGCTGCGGCTGGCGTGGCTGCCGGCCGCCTGGATCGCCGCGGTCGCCTCCGTCGTGTCCCGCCTCCCCGCGGGCCGGGTGCCGTGGGCGTCGGGTCCGGCGGGCATCATCGCCCTCGCGGTGGCGATCGCCCTGGTCGTCGCGGTGGTCGCGCTCGGCCGGACGGCGCCGCGGCGTCCTCCGGCGTCCAGCGCCGGGCCGGTCGACGTCGCACCCGACGGCTAACCTGGATCCGCCCGACCGCCGGCTCGCGCAGCTGTCCGCCCGGCACACGATCGAGCACCCGACACCCGACACCCCACCCGCACCCTCCCGGAAGGACCCGCATGGCGACCAGGACGTCCCGCAGCACGGCGGCGAAGCCCTCCGCGGCCATCCCGCAGCTCTCGTGGGACGCGGTCCGGCCGGCGCCCGTCGTCCTGGTGTCCGGCACCGAGGCCCTCCTCGCCGACCGCGCGATGCGTCGCCTCCGCGACATCCTCACGACGGAGGATCCGCGCATCGAGGTCTCCGACATCGAGGCCGACTCCTACGCGCCGGGGGAGCTCATCACCTTGGCGAGCCCGTCCCTCTTCGCGGAGCCGAGGCTCATCCGCGTCGTGAACGTGGAGAAGTGCTCCGACCAGTTCCTGCTGGACGCCGTCGCGTACCTCGACTCGCCCGCGGACGACACGTACGTCGTCCTCCGGCACGCCGGGGGAGTGCGGGGCAAGAAGCTGCTCGACGCCGTGCGCGCGGGCACCGGCGGCGGCATCGAGGTCGTGTGCGCCGAGCTCAAGAAGGACAGCGAGAAGCACGACTTCGCCGTCGCCGAGTTCCGGGCCGCCAAGCGCTCCATCACGCCGGGCGCGGTGCGGCAGCTCGTGGCGGCGTTCCAGGACGACGTGAGCGAGCTCGCCTCGGCCTGCCAGCAGCTCATCTCCGACACCGCGCACGAGATCACCGAGGTCACGGTCGACCAGTACTACGGCGGCCGCGTGGAGATCAACGCCTTCGCGGTCGCGGACTCCGCCATCGCCGGCCGCGGCGGCGAGGCGCTCGTGCTGCTCCGGCACGCGCTCACCTCGGGCGCGGACCCGGTGCCGCTCGTCGCGGCCTTCGCCATGAAGATCCGCACGATGGCGAAGGTGTCGGGCGTCTCGGGGGCGTCGGGCCAGCTGGCGTCGAAGCTCGGCATGGCCCCCTGGCAGGTCGACCGCGCTCGGCGCGACCTGCAGCTGTGGGACGACCCGGGCCTCGGCCGGGCCATCGAGGCCCTCGCCGAGGCGGACGCGCAGGTCAAGGGCGGCGGGCGCGATCCCGTCTACGCGCTGGAGCGCATGGTGCGCACCATCGCCTCCCGCGGCCGCGACTGACGACGCCGGACCCCGGCGCCCGCGATCCGCGCCTGGACATGACGACGGGCCCCGCGCGATGCGCGGGGCCCGTCGATCGCACCAGGGGAGGTCAGCCGATCTTGGCGACCTGCTTGGCGATCGCGCCCTTGCGGTTCGCGGCCTGGTTCTTGTGGATGACGCCCTTGCTGGCGGCCTTGTCGAGCTTCTTGCCGGCGAGGCTGACGGCCTTGACGGCCGCGTCCTTGTCGCCCGCGGTGATGGCGGTCTTGACGGAGCGGATGGCCGTCTTCAGCTCGCTCTTGACGGCCTTGTTGCGCTCCTGGGCCTTCTTGTTGGTGCCGATGCGCTTGATCTGCGACTTGATGTTTGCCACGTGTTATGTCTTCCGTTCGAGTTGTCGTCGTATGAGTTGCCGCTCAGCGAGAGAGGGCGCCTGCGGCGATACCGCGTGATCGGGGAGGATCACACGCAAGCCAACAGGCGACGATACCAGGTCGCGGCCCGGAAATCAGGCCGCGGAGCCGCGCGCGTCGCGGGACGGGCGCGGGGCGTCGTCGCCGGGTCGCACGAACCGGGTCTCGGGCTCGTCGTCGAGCGCGTCGCGGATCCGCCCCAGGAAGTCCGCGGGCATGTCCGGCAGCGCATCCACCGGCCACCACGCGACCTCGAGCGACTCGTCGTCGTTCACGCGCGCCTCGCCCGAGACGTAGCGGCAGCGGAAGGTGAGGTCGAGGTAGCTCGCGCGGTCGCCGTTCGGGTAGGTGATCTCGCCGGTCGTGCCGACGGCCACCAGCCGCTCCACCTCCACGGTCACGCCGGTCTCCTCCTCGGCCTCCCGCCAGGCGCCGACGGCGGGCTCCTCGCCGGGCTCGAGGATCCCCGAGACGGGCGCCCACGCGCCGGTGTCCCCGCGACGGACGAGGAGCACGCGCGGGCCGTCGAGGATCACGGCGGTCACGCCCGAGAGCCACAGGGGAGCGGTGCCGATCCGCTCGCGGAGGGAGACGATGAAGTCGGGGATGCCCATCCATCGAGCGTACCGACGCCCGGCGGCCTCCCCCCGACGTCGGATGCCCGCCCCGCGGAGCCCCGCAGAGCCCCGCCACCGACCCCCGCGTCCCGCTCGCGTCCTAGGCTCGGAGCATGCCCCTCTCCGACAGCACAGCCCCGGTCCGCGCGTCCGCCTCCTCCGTCACCGCCATCGTCGGCGGCCACGTCGTCCCCGTCGACGGCGCGCCGATCCCCGGCGGCACCGTCCTCCTCCGCGACGGCCTCGTCGCCGCGGTGGGGCAGGGCGGCGATGTCGAGGTGCCCGCGGGCGCGACCGTCATCGACGCGACCGGCCGCTGGGTCCTCCCCGGATTCGTCGAGGCGCACGGCCACGTCGGCATCCACGAGGAGGCGAACGGACCCGCGGGCAACGACACCAACGAGATGACCGACCCCGACATGAGCTCGGTGCGCGCCATCGACGCGATCGACATCGACGACGAGGGCTTCCGCGACGCGCTCAAGGGCGGCGTCACGACCATCGTCGTGAAGCCCGGCTCCGGCAACCCGATCGGCGGCCAGTCCGTCGCCATCAAGTCGTGGGGCGGCCGCACCATCGACGAGCAGGTCGTCAGCGACTCGGTGAGCGTCAAGAGCGCGCTCGGCGAGAACCCGAAGCGCGTCTACGGCGCCAAGGACCGCACGCCGTCGACGCGCCTGGGCGTCGCCATGGTGATCCGCCGGGCCTTCCGCGACGCCGAGGACTACCGCGCGGCCCGCGACCACGCGGAGAAGGACGGCAAGCCCTTCTCCCGCGACCTCGGCAAGGAGACGCTCGTGCGCGTGCTCGACGGCGAGCTCGCCTGGGACCAGCACACGCACCGTCATGACGACATCGCGACCGCGATCCGCCTCGCCGACGAGTTCGGCTACCGCCTGGTCGTCAACCACGGCACCGAGGGCGACAAGATCGCGGACGTGCTCGCCGAGCGCGGCATCCCGGTCATCTTCGGCCCGATGATCACCTCGCGCTCCAAGGTCGAGCTGCGCGACCGCGCGGTCGCGAACCTCGCGGCGCTGCACCGCGCGGGCGTGCTCGTCGCGATCACGACCGACGCGCCCGTCGTGCCGATCGACTTCCTGGTGCACCAGGCCTCCTTCGCCGTGAAGGACGGGCTGCCCGCCGACATCGCCCTCCGCGCGATCACGGCGAACCCGGCCGCGATCCTCCGCCTCGACCACCGCGTCGGCGCGCTGACCCCGGGCCTCGACGCCGACGTCGTGATCTGGTCGGGCGATCCGCTCGACGTCCGGTCCCGCGCCGAGCACGTCATCATCGGCGGGTCCACGGTCTACACCTGGGCCGACGGCACGGGCACGACGGTCGAGCGCCGCACGCGCTTCGGCGCATGAGCGACGCACCGGGGACGGCCGCCGCGCGCATCGCGGTCGTCGCGGGGGCATCGGGCTTCATCGGCCAGGTGCTCGTGCGCGAGCTCGCCGACGAGGGCTACCGCGTGCTCACGATCGGCCGCTCGGGGGCCGACGCGCGCTGGGGCGACGAGGACGGGATCCGCCGCATCGTCGACGGCGCCGACCTCCTCGTGAACCTGGCGGGCAAGAGCGTGAACTGCCGCTACGGCGTCGCCAACCGCCGGGAGATCCTGCGCTCGCGCGTGGAGACGACCGGCGAGCTCGCGCGCGCCGTCGCCGACAGCGCGCGGCCCGTGCCCGTGTGGATCAACGCCTCCACCGCCACCGTCTACCGGCACGCGACCGACCGGCCGCAGACCGAGTCGACGGGGGAGCTCGGCGACGACTTCTCGCCCTCGGTCGGCCGCGCCTGGGAGCGCGCGTTCTTCGCGCCCGAGCTTCCGTCGACCCGCCGCGTCGCGCTCCGCATCGCGATCGTGCTCGGCCGCGACGGCGCGCTCCAGCCGCTCCTCGGCCTCGCGCGCTTCGGACTCGGCGGCCCCCAGCTCGACGGGCGCTTCCCGGGCCGCCCGTCCCGGATCCGCGCGGGCGCCCACCACGTGTTCCAGCCCACCCACGGCCGCCAGGTCTTCAGCTGGCTGCACATCGACGACCTGGTGGGCATCATCCGCTTCGTGCGCGACACCCCGTCGCTCGAGGGCCCGGTCAACGCGTCGAGCCCCGCGCCCGTCACGAACCGCCGGCTGATGAAGGTCCTCCGCCGGGCCGTCGGCATGCCCGTGGGACTCGCGGCGAACCGGTGGATGCTCGAGATCGGCATGTGGCTGTTCCGCACGGAGCCGGAGCTCGTCCTCAAGAGCCGCTGGGTGGTGCCGGAGACGCTCGAGGCCGCCGGCTACCGGTTCCGGTGGCCGGAGCTCGACGCGGCCGTCGCCGACATCGTGCGGCGCTGATCGTCCCGCGGCGTGGGCGGGCGGGTCGGGCGCGCGCCGCGGGGGCGGCCCGACGGGCCTCCCGTGGGATGATCGTGGTTCCGCTCCACCGACAAGACCCGTAAGGAACGCGTGAGCCCCCTAGCAACGAAGGCCCTCCGGCCCGCCGCGACCGACCCCGCGTCCATCCGCAACTTCTGCATCATCGCCCACATCGACCACGGCAAGTCGACGCTGGCCGACCGCATGCTGCAGATGACGGGCGTCGTCGACTCGCGCTCCATGCGCGCCCAGTACCTCGACCGCATGGACATCGAGCGCGAGCGCGGCATCACGATCAAGAGCCAGGCCGTCCGCATGCCGTGGGAGCTCGACGGGCGGACGTACGCGCTCAACATGATCGACACCCCGGGCCACGTCGACTTCTCCTACGAGGTGAGCCGCTCGCTCGCCGCGTGCGAGGGCGCGATCCTCCTGGTCGACGCGGCGCAGGGCATCGAGGCCCAGACCCTCGCCAACCTCTACCTCGCGCTCGAGAACGACCTGACGATCATCCCGGTCCTCAACAAGATCGACCTGCCGGCCGCCGACCCCGACAAGTACGCCGCCGAGCTCGCCTCCCTCATCGGCGGCGACCCGTCCGACGTGCTGCGCGTCTCCGGCAAGACGGGCGCGGGCGTCGAGGACCTCCTCGACCGCGTCTCCCGCACCATCCCCGCACCCGTCGGCGACCCCGACGCCGCCGCGCGCGCCATGATCTTCGACTCCGTCTACGACGCCTACCGCGGCGTCGTCACGTACGTCCGCATGATCGACGGCAAGCTCAGCCCGCGCGAGAAGATCTCGATGATGTCGACGCGCGCCACCCACGAGATCCTCGAGATCGGCGTCAGCTCGCCCGAGCCCACGCCGTCCGACGGGCTCGGCGTCGGCGAGGTCGGCTACCTCATCACGGGCGTGAAGGACGTGCGCCAGTCGAAGGTCGGCGACACCGTGACGACCGCCGCCCGCCCGGCGACCGAGGCGCTGCCCGGCTACACCGAGCCGCTGCCCATGGTCTTCTCCGGGCTCTACCCGATCGACGGATCCGACTACCCCGACCTCCGCGACGCGCTCGACAAGCTCAAGCTGTCGGACGCCGCGCTGGTCTACGAGCCCGAGACCTCCGTCGCGCTGGGCTTCGGCTTCCGCTGCGGCTTCCTCGGCCTCCTGCACCTGGAGATCATCACCGAGCGCCTCTCGCGCGAGTTCGGCCTCGACCTCATCACCACGGCGCCGTCCGTGATCTACGAGGTCACGAGCGAGGACAAGAAGACGGTCACGGTCACCAACCCGAGCGAGTTCCCGGGCGGCAAGATCGTCAGCGTCTCCGAGCCCGTGGTCAAGGCCGCGATCCTCGCGCCCAAGGACTACGTCGGCACGATCATGGAGCTGTGCCAGTCCCGGCGCGGGATCCTGCTCGGCATGGAGTACCTCGGCGAGGACCGCGTGGAGATCCGCTACACGATGCCGCTCGGCGAGATCGTGTTCGACTTCTTCGACAACCTCAAGAGCAAGACGGCCGGCTACGCGTCGCTCGACTACGAGCCCGCCGGCTCGCAGGACTCCGACCTGGTGAAGGTCGACATCCTGCTGCAGGGCGAGCAGGTCGACGCGTTCAGCGCCATCGTGCACCGCGACAAGGCCTACGCGTACGGCGTCCTGATGACCGGCCGCCTCCGCGAGCTCATCCCGCGCCAGCAGTTCGAGGTGCCGATCCAGGCGGCCATCGGCGCCCGGATCATCGCCCGCGAGTCCATCCGCGCCATGCGGAAGGACGTGCTCGCCAAGTGCTACGGCGGCGACATCACCCGCAAGCGCAAGCTGCTCGAGAAGCAGAAGGAGGGCAAGAAGCGCATGAAGATGGTCGGGCGCGTCGAGGTCCCCCAGGAGGCGTTCATCGCCGCGCTGTCGGGCGACACGGAGAAGAAGGCCAAGTAGTCCCGCCACCCGCACGCACGACGCGCCCCCTGCCTCGCGAGGCAGGGGGCGCGTCGTGTCCGGGGAGTCGGCCCGCCGCCGGGCGGCGGGCGCCGATCAGCGCGGGAGCCGCGGGCCGGCGGGCGCCCGACGACGACGGACCGCGGGGATCACGAGCAGCGCGAGCCCGGCGGCGAGCAGCGATCCCGTGAGCGCGACGAGCGGGACAGGGTCGAAGCCCGTCATCGGCAGCGCCGTGCGGTGCGAGACCGCGACGGCCGCGCCGCCGGTGACCGTGAACGCGACCGCGGACGACGGATCGGAGCGGATGTAGCGCGCCGACCGCTCGTACGGCAGGAGGTGCGAGCCGACCGCGGACACGGAGTGGCTGCCGGAGGTGACGTCCGCCACCGTCGACCAGCTCCCGTCCGCGCCGACCTGCGCGGTCAGCTGGCGCGGCTTCCCGCCTCCCGTGAGCGTCAGGAGGACGGTGGATCCCGCGGTGCCGGTCCCCGCGAGCTGCAGTCGACCCGTGACCCGCGCGTCGGCCGTCGGGGCCGTGATGACCGGTGCGGCGGGGAGGACGGTGAACGCGGGCCGCGAGTCGGCGTCGGTGAGGTCGTCGCCGGCCGACTGCTCGGCCTTCATGATCCAGATCCCGATCGGCAGGACCTCGGTCGTGGACCACCGACCGTCCTCGCCGACCCGGGTGCTGAAGGAGAGGCTCTCGCCCGCGTCGCTGTCGGAGCCACGGTCTCCTTCCGGGAAGACGAAGACCCACATGTCCGCCCCGGGCTCGCCGGTCCCGGAGAACGTGGTCGACCCCTCCACCTGGCTGTCGCCCTCGGCGGGCGTGAGGAGCACCGGCCGGACGGGCTCCGCGGCGCGGGTCACCGTGACGGAGACCGGGGCCGTGCGGGCCGACTCGATGTACTGCTCGTCGCGCTCGTAGGGGAGCGGATGGGAGGCGACGGCCGTCACGGAGTAGGTGCCCGCGGCGACCAGCGCGTCCGTCGACCAGGTGCCGTCGGCGCGGACCGACGTCGTGTGGCTCCGCGTCCCGTCCCTGCCGGAGACGTCCACGATGACCCGGGAGCCGGCGGCCCCGGTGCCGGCGAGGTGCAGCCGCCCGTCCACGCGGGCGTCCGGCGTCGGCGAGGTGATGCGGGGAGCGGCCGGAGCCACGGTGAACCCGATGTCGCCGGGGGTCGATGTGGCGCCGTCGTCGTCCGACTGGTCGGCCTTGACGACCCAGCGCCCCACGGGGAGGCGCTGCGTGGTGCTCCAGCTGCCATCCGGTCGGACGACCGTGGAGTACTGGAGGAAGTCGGCGCCGTCGCCTGCGTCGCCGCGGAAGCCCGCCGCGAAGACGTACAGGTCGATGGCGTCGCCGGCGACGCCCGTGCCGGAGAACGTCGTCGTGCCCTCCACCTGCGAGTCGCCCTCGGCCGGTGCGAGGATCACCGGGGCCGGGATCGGAGCCTGCGCCTTCGACTCCGCGGGGTCGGCCGCGGCGGCGGGACCGGCCGTCGCCGCGGGAGCCGGGGTCAGGGCGGCGTCGACGGCGGACGTCGAGGGGGATGCGGAGTCGGCGGCGGCCGACGCCGCGGGGGTGGCCGCGGGCTGCGCGGCGGAGGGGTCGGCGACCGACGGGGTGGCCGCGGCGGCGCCGGTGGCGGTGCCGGTGGCGGCGTCCGCCGCGGGGGATCCGGCGGCCGCCGGGGTCCCGGAGATCGAGCCGGCGTCCGCCGCGTGGGCGGGGAGCCCGCTCGCGATCAGGACGGCGGTGAGGGCCGTCGCGGCGACGGCGGAGGCGAGGGGACGGTGGGGGCGGACGCGCGTGCGCATGGTTTCCTCGGGATGGGAGGCGATGTACCGACGAAGCTCGGCGGCCGATCGGCCGTCCGTGCGTCGGATTGCGCTCACCGTATCGGCGCGGGAGGCCCCCGGAATGCTTTTCTGATCACGGATTCATCACGCCCGTCACATCTCATCCGCCCGGCATCGACGAGGATGAGGAGAGGGCTGCTGCAGGGGGATGACACCGGGTCGTCCGGCGTGCTAGGCGCGCGGCCCCCTCGCAGCCCGACGCCCTAGTCTGGATCCCATGCGCCGCAGCACCTACACCGCGACCGCCGTCACGTACGGCTCCGTCGGAGGCACCCAGGCCGTCGACCTCATGACCTACCCGCCGGAGGGCTACCGCCCCACGGAGTCGAGCGCGCGCCTCGGCAGCGGCGACGAGCGCTTCGAGCAGGCCGTCGCCCTCCTGATGACCTGGGGCGTGCAGCGCGGCAGCGGGATCGACGTGACGCGCATCGAGCAGGAGGTGCCGGACGACCCGGGCTACACGGGCCTCGAGTTCGACGAGGACGGCGTGCCGCAGATGCCCGTCGACCGGCCACGGGAGGCGCTCTACGGGGACGACGGCACCGCGTGGATCACGTCGGGCACCTCGGCCGTGCTGCGCATGCCGTTCGGGCCGTTCCACCCCGAGGCGCCGGTCCGCGTCGTCTACACCGTGCAGGAGACCGACCGCGTCGGCTTCGCCTACGGCACGCTGCCCGGCCATCCGTTCAGCGGCGAGGAGGCGTTCCTGGTCTCCCGCGAGCCCGACGGCAGCGTGTGGCTCACCCTCCGGGTCTTCTCCCGGCCCTCCTCCTGGCCGCTGCGGCTCGCGGGCCCGGTCCTCCGGGTCGTGCAGGGGATCTTCACGCGCCGGTACCTCAAGGCGCTGCACCCCGCGGTCGCCGGGGCCTGATCCGGCCGTCGCGCCGGCTCGGGCGCGGGTCGTCCCCGACGGCCTCCTGCGGACCGTCGCGGGGAGCGGGCGCGGTACCCGGCCTCAGCCGCGGACGACGCCGTCGAGGAAGGCGAGCACCTCGTCGTGCCCCGCGCGGAGGTCCGGCACCACGAGCGCGGCGTGCGCCTCGGGCGCCGTGAGCGCGGCGACGTCGTACGCGCCGGTGGCGACCGCGACGAACGGGAACCCCGCCGCCTCGGCGGCCACGCCGTCCGCGGGGGTGTCGCCGACGATGACGACGGGCGCGCCGGCCAGCTCGACGGCGGCGCGGCGGGTGAGGTCGCTGCGGATCCGCGACTCGTGCCCGAACGCGGACGCGTCCCAGTCGAACAGGCCCACGTCGAGGCCCGCGCCGTCGAGCTTGTAGCGGGCCCGCAGCGGCGAGTTGCCCGTGAGGAGCGCGTTGACCCATCCGCGCGCGGCGACGTCGGCCACGAGCTCGGGGACGCCGACCGGCACCGTGCGGCGGCCGGGACCGTAGTGCTCGACGCGCGACAGCTCCTCGAGGTGCTGCCGCACCGGCGCGTGCAGCGACTCCGGCAGGCCGTAGACGTCGAGCGTCTCCCAGATGATCTGCCCGTCGGTCTTGCCGTGGGCGTGGACCGTGCGGTCCTCGAGCGGCTCGCCCGCCGCCAGCTCGATCGCCCGGTGGTACATGCTGCCGGAGCGCGGGCTGTTGTGGAGGAGCGTGCCGTCGACGTCCCAGAGGACGTGCAGAGGCCGGGGCGAGGGGGCGTCGGTCATGCGCCCATCCTGGCGGATCCCGGTGCGCGCCCCGCCCCGGTGCTCCGCGCGGCGCGAGCGGGCGCCCGCGCCGGGGGATGATGGACGGATGCCGTCCGCCCTGCCCCTCGCCGATCCCGCCCCCGCCGACGGCCTGCTCCCCGCCTCCGCGTCGGTCGGCGCGGAGGACCGTGCCTTCGGCGTCTACCTGCACGTCCCGTTCTGCCGCGTCCGCTGCGGCTACTGCGACTTCAACACCTACACGGCGCCCGAGCTGCGCGGCGTGAAGCAGTCCGACTACGCGTCCCAGGCCGTGCAGGAGGTGCGCTTCGCCGGATCCGCGCTGCGGGACTCCGGCGTGCCCCCGCGTCCCGCGTCCACCGTCTTCCTCGGCGGCGGCACCCCGACGCTCCTCCCGGTCGATGACCTCGTCCGGATGCTCGATGCCGTGCGCGACACGTGGGGCATCGCCGAGGGCGCCGAGGTCACGACGGAGGCGAACCCCGACAGCGTCGACGACGCCTACCTCGCGGCCCTCGCCGCGGGCGGCTTCACGCGCGTGTCCTTCGGGATGCAGTCGGCGGTGCCGCGCGTGCTGGCCACTCTGGAGCGGACCCACGATCCCGCGCGCATCGCCCCCGTCGTCCGCGGAGCGCGGGCCGCCGGTCTCGAGGTGAGCCTCGACCTCATCTACGGGACGCCGGGGGAGACCATCGACGACTGGCGCGCGTCGCTCGAGCAGGCGATCGCGCAGGAGCCGGACCACCTCTCCGCGTACGCGCTCATCGTGGAGCCGGGCACGAAGCTCGCGCGGCAGATCCGCCGCGGCGAGGTGCCGGAGCCGGACGAGGACCTGCAGGCCGACATGTACGAGCTCGCCGACCGCATGCTCGGCGAGGCGGGCTACGCGTGGTACGAGGTGAGCAACTGGGCGCGCGACGGCCGCCGCAGCCGCCACAACCTCGCCTACTGGCAGGGCCACGACTGGTGGGGCGTCGGCCCGGGCGCGCACAGCCACGTGGGCGGCGTCCGCTGGTGGAACGTCAAGCACCCGGCCGCGTACGCCGACCGCGTGCTCGCGGGCGCCTCGCCCGGCGCGGGACGCGAGTCGCTCGACGACGCGACGCGCGAGGTGGAGCGCGTGCTCCTCGGGGCGCGCATCCGCGACGGCCTCGCGATCCCGACGCTCACCGCCGAGGGCCGCCGCCAGGTCGCCGGGCTCATCGCCGACGGCCTGGTGGATCCGCGCGCCGCGCTGTCCGGCACCCTCGTGCTCACGTTGCCGGGTCGCCTGCTGGCCGACGCGGTCGTGCGCCGCCTCCTCGAGGACTAGGCGGCCTCGTCCGTCAGAGGACGACCGCGCCGACCTCGTCGCCGGCCTCGCGCTCGGCGTCGCTGCGCTCCACGCAGAACTCGTTGCCCTCGGGATCCGCGAGCACGACCCAGCCGCTGCCGTCGGCGTTCCGCCGGTCGGCGACGAGCGACGCTCCGAGGGCCAGCACGCGCTCGACCTCCTCGTCGCGCGTGCGGTCGTCGGGCGCCAGGTCGAGGTGGAGCCGGTTCTTCGCGGTCTTGGGGGTGTCCGCCCGCTGCAGGATGATGCCGAGCCCGGAGACCGGATCGCCCAGCCACGCGGCGTCGTCGCCGGGGAGGTTCGGCTCGTCCGGGTCCTCCGCGAAGCCGGTCACGCCGGCCCAGAAGAGGGAGAGCGCGTGCGGGTCCCCGCAATCGATCGCGACGTGCCGGATCCGCGCGCTCACGGGCGACCGCCTACTTGATCCACCGGATGTTGAGCGGGTAGCGGTAGGGACGTCCGGCCTGGACGCGGGTGCCGCCGATGATCGCGAACACGATGTTGACCACGACCACCGCGAAGATCACGAGGCCGAGGAACAAGCCGATGATGACCCCGAGGACCGGGATGAAGCCGAAGATCACCTGCAGCACGTTGAGGATGACGAGCGCGCCCACCACGTTGATGGTCCAGTTGGTCGCCTCCTTGCCCTCCTGGTCGGTGAACCGGCCGCGTTCGCGGAACACGAGCCACACGATGAACGACGGCACGATGAGGATCGCGAGGAAGTGCGTGAGCGACGCCCACAGGCGGTCCTCGCTCGGGGTGAGCGGAGCGGGCGCGCCGTAGGGGTGGGGATCGGGTGCGGACATCGCGGGGAGCCTCTCGGTGCCGGGCGACGACCGGGGATCGGCGGACGCGGACGGATCGTGGGTGTGGCCTGGCAGCACCGGGCTCGTCCACGGTACCGCCGACGACGCGCGACCGGCAATGCCGACCATCTCCGGACCCGCGGTACGATTGGCAGTCAGGATCGACGAGTGCCAGGAGGGAGCGCCATGGTCTCGGAACGCGGACTCGACGTCCTCCGGGTGATCGTGCAGGACTACGTGTCCTCGCGGGAGCCCGTGGGCTCCAAGTCCATCGTGGAGCGCCACGCCTTCGGGGTCTCGGCCGCCACCATCCGCAACGACATGGCCCTCCTCGAGGAGGAGGAGCTCATCGCCGCCCCGCACACCTCGTCCGGCCGGGTGCCCACCGACAAGGGGTACCGCCTCTTCGTGGACCAGCTCGCCGACGTGCGCCCGCTCACGCCCGCGCAGCGGCAGGCGATCCACGTGTTCCTCGGCGAGTCCGTCGACCTCGACGACGTGCTCGCGCGCACCGTGCGCCTCCTCGCGCAGCTCACCAACCAGGTCGCGCTCGTGCAGTACCCCTCGCTCGCCACCAGCCACGTCAAGCACGTGGAGCTCGTGGCGCTGTCGACCACGCGCGTGCTCACGGTGCTCATCACCGACACGGGCCGCGTCGAGCAGCGCGTCGTCGAGCTCGTGGACGACCCGGACGACGCGTTCCTCGCGCTCATGCGCGCGCGGATCAACCAGGCGGTCGGCGGGCTCGGCCTCGCGGAGGCGGCGACCCGGCTCGAGACGCTGTCCGACGAGGTCGAGCCGGCTCACCGCGCCGCGGCGTCCGTGCTCGCGGGCACGCTCGTCGAGCAGGTGCTCGCGAACCGGCAGGAGCGGCTGCTGCTCGCGGGATCCGCGAACCTCGCCCGCACGGAGCGGGACTTCCCCGGCAGCATCTCGCCCGTCCTCGAGGCCATCGAGGAGCAGGTGGTGCTCCTGCGCCTGCTCGGCGAGATGGAGGCCGACCAGCACGGCGTCTCCGTGAGCATCGGCCGGGAGAACGCCCCGTTCGGCCTCGGGGAGACCAGCGTGCTCACCAGCGGATACAGCTCGTCCGGCGGGGTGCTGGCGCGCCTCGGCGTGCTGGGCCCGACCCGGATGGACTACTCCACCAACATGGCGTCGGTGCGCGCGGTCGCGCGCTACCTCTCCCGCCTGCTCGAGGAGCGGTGACGGCCGCACGCCGGCGCATCGCCCCCTGTTCCCACGACCATCACCACCGAAGGGCCCGACGTGGCTGACCACTACGAAGTACTCGGCGTGAGCCGCGAGGCGACGCCAGAGGAGATCAAGAAGGCGTACCGCAAGCAGGCGCGCCAGCTCCACCCGGACGTCAACGACGCCCCGGACGCCGCCGAGCGGTTCAAGCTCGTGACGCACGCGTACGACGTGCTGTCCGATCCGCAGCAGCGCCAGCAGTACGACCTCGGCCCGCAGGCGGGCTTCGGGGGCGGCGGCCAGGGCTTCGGCGGGTTCGGCGACATCTTCGAGACGTTCTTCGGCGGACAGCAGGGCGGCGGCGGACGCGGCCCGCGCTCGCGCCAGGAGCGCGGCCAGGACGCGCTCCTGCGCGTCGAGGTCGAGCTCGAGGAGGTCATCTTCGGCGTGCACCGCGACCTCGAGATCGACACGGCGGTCGTGTGCGACACGTGCCACGGATCCTGCGCGCAGCCCGGCACGAGCGCCGTCACGTGCGACATCTGCCGCGGCTCCGGCAGCATCCAGCGCCAGGTGCGCTCGCTCCTCGGCAACGTCATGACGTCGAGCCCGTGCGGCACCTGCCGCGGCTACGGCACCGTCATCCCGCACCCGTGCCCCACCTGCCAGGGCCAGGGCCGCGTCCGCGCGCGCCGCACCGTGCCGGTCGACATCCCCGCCGGCGTCGACACGGGCCTCCGCCTCCAGATGCCGGGCTCCGGCGAGGTCGGACCCGCCGGCGGGCCGAACGGCGACCTCTACCTCGAGATCAAGGTCGCGCACCACGACGTCTTCAGCCGCAACGGCGACGACCTGCTCGCCACCGTCGAGGTGAGCATGGTCGACGCGATCCTCGGCAGCGACGCGCGCATCGAGACCCTCGACGGCGACGTGGACCTCGAGCTCCGCCCCGGCATCCAGAGCGCCGAGATCATCACGGTCCGGGGTCGCGGCGTCACGAAGCTCCGCGGCTCCGGGCGCGGCGACCTCAAGATCGGGATCCAGGTGGTCACGCCGCAGAAGCTCGACCACAAGGAGCGCGACCTCATCCAGCAGTTCGCGCGCCGCAACAAGGCGCCGGCCCCGCACCTCGCGCACTTCCAGCAGGGCCTGTTCCAGAAGCTCCGCGACCGCTTCCTCAACGTCTGACCGTGGCGCACTTCCACCTCGCGGACGACCTCGACGCGGCCGACCTCGCCGTCGGCCGCGTCGTCGCGCTCGGACCGCAGGAGTCGCGGCACGCCGTGACGGTCGGGCGGATCCGCGCGGGGGAGGGGCTGCTCGTCGGGGACGGCCGCGGCGTGATCGCGTCGTGCGTCGTCACGACCGCGGACCCGCAGCGCCTGGAGCTGCGCGTGGAGTCCGTGGAGGAGCACCAGGAGCCGTCGCCGCGCGTCGTGCTCGTGCAGGCGCTCGCCAAGGGCGACCGGGACGAGCTCGCCGTGCAGGCCGCGACCGAGCTGGGCGTCGACGCCGTGATCCCCTGGCAGGCGCAGCGCTCCGTCTCCCGCTGGGAGGGCGCGAAGGTCGCCAAGGGCCGGGACCGCTGGCGCGCCATCGTGCGCGAGGCCGTCAAGCAGTCCATCCGGCCGCGCGTGCCCGCGGTGGGGGAGCTCGCGTCCACGAAGGACCTCGTGCGCATGGCGGCTGCCGCGCGCGTGCTGGTCCTCGACCCGACCGCGGACGCGCGGCTGTCCCGGCTCGACCTCACCGCGTCCGGACGCGACGCCACGGCGGACGTGCTGCTCGTCGTGGGACCCGAGGGCGGCATCAGCCCGGCCGAGGTCGAGGCGCTCCGGGCGGCAGGGGCGATCCCGGTCGCGCTGGGGTCCGGGATCCTCCGCACGTCCACCGCGGGACCGGCCGCCCTCGCGCTCGTCAACGCCGCCCTCGGGCGCTGGTGACGTCGCGGGTCCCGCGTAGGCTGGGCGCATGACCAGCACCGCAGAGCCCACCGTGTTCGAGCGCATCGTGGCGCGCGAGATCCCGGCCGAGATCGTCGCGGAGACCGACCGCGTCATCGCCTTCGAGGACATCGCGCCCAAGGCCCCCGTGCACGTGCTCGTGGTGCCGAAGACGGCCGCGTACCGCGACGTCGTCGAGCTCGCCGCGGGCGACCCGGCGCTCCTCGCGGAGGTCGTCGAGATCGCGTCCCGCATCGCCGCCGAGCGCGCGGGCGGCCAGTTCCGCCTCCTCTTCAACACGGGGGCCGAGGCCGGCCAGACCGTCTTCCACGTGCACGCGCACGTGCTCGGCGGCTTCGCCCAGGGGGACCATGTCGGGCTCTGACCCGCGGGGCGGCGCATCCACGGAGGATGACCGCGTCGAGCAGACGGCGACGATGGACGGCGTGCTCATGGTGCGCCTCCTCGGGCCGCAGGACCGGCTGCTCCGGCAGATCGAGCGCGAGCACCCGGACGTCGACGTCCGGGTCCGCGGGAACGAGATCACGCTCGTCGGCACCCGGGCGGACGTGGCCTCGGCCCGTCGGCTCATCGACGAGGTCGTGGCGATGGTGGAGGACGGACAGCACGTGGGACCCCAGGAGATCGAGACGAGCGCGCGCCGGCTCGGCGAGGACGATGCGCGGACCCTGTCCGACGTGCTGAGCGAGGCCATCGTGCAGTCGCGCGGCCGCACCGTCCGGCCGAAGACGCAGGGCCAGAAGCAGTACGTGCAGGCGATCGACGAGAACACCATCGTGTTCGGCATCGGCCCCGCCGGCACGGGCAAGACGTACCTCGCGATGGCCAAGGCCGTCCAGGCGCTGCAGCGCAAGGAGGTCGAGCGGATCATCCTGACGCGCCCGGCCGTCGAGGCGGGGGAGCGGCTCGGCTACCTGCCCGGCTCGCTCACCGACAAGATCGACCCCTACCTCCGGCCGCTGTTCGACGCGCTCAACGAGATGATGGATCCCGAGCTCGTCCCGAAGCTCATGGCCTCCAACACCATCGAGGTCGCCCCGCTCGCCTACATGCGCGGCCGCACGCTCAACAACGCGTTCGTCGTGCTCGACGAGGCGCAGAACACCACGCCCGAGCAGATGAAGATGTTCCTCACCCGCCTCGGCTTCGGCTCGAAGATGGTGGTCACGGGCGACATCACGCAGGTCGACCTGCCCACGGGCTCCAGCGGGCTGCAGCTCGTGACGCGCGTGCTCGACGGGATGGACGACATCCACTTCTCCCGCCTCACGAGCGACGACGTCGTGCGGCACACCCTGGTCGGCCGCATCGTGGACGCGTACACGCGCTACGACGCGGAACGCCAGGCCGCCGACCACCTCCGCGCCGAGCGCCGCACCGCCCCAGGGAGCACCCGATGAGCATCGAGATCAACAACGAGTCGGCCGTCGAGGTCGATGAGCCCCTCATCCAGCGCCTCGCCACGTACGCGCTCGACACGCTGCACGTGCACCCGGACGCGGAGCTCGCCATCGTCATGGTGGACGAGGGTGCGATGGAGCAGCTGCACGTGCAGTGGATGGACGAGCCGGGCCCCACCGACGTCCTCAGCTTCCCCATGGACGAGCTGCGTCCCGGCACCGAGGACCGGCCGACGCCCGCGGGCCTCCTCGGCGACATCGTGGTCTGCCCCCAGGTCGCGGCCGAGCAGGCCATCACGGCCGGGCACTCGACGATGGAGGAGATCCTCCTGCTCACGGCGCACGGCATCCTGCACCTGCTCGGCTTCGACCACGCCGAGCCCGACGAGGAGCGCGAGATGTTCGGCCTCCAGCGCGACATCCTGATCGGGTTCGCCATGAGCGAGCGCGGGCGCTGACCGCCTCGATGCTCACCCTCCTCGTCCCCGCGTTCCTCCTGGTCGTGCTCGGCGGCCTCTTCGCCGCCGCCGAGTCCGCCATCTCGTCGCTGTCCCGGGCGGACATCCAGGAGCTCGCGGCCACCTCGCGCGCCCGCCGCTCCATGCTCGCCATCTCCGTCGACACGGGCGCGTACATCAACGCGCTCGGGTTCGTGCGGATCATCGCCGAGACGGGCGCCGCGGTGCTCGTCACGCTCGCGCTGGCCTCCGCGATCGACGAGTGGTGGATCACCCTGCTGGTGGCCGCCGCGATCATGACGGGCGTCTCGTTCGTGCTCGTGGGCGCCAGCCCGCGCTCGGTGGGCCGGGTGCACGCCCGCCCGCTGCTCGCGTGGACGGCGCTGCTCGTGCGGGTGATCCGCGTGGCCATCGGCCCCGTCGCCGACGCCCTCGTCGCCCTCGGCAACCGCGTCACGCCCGGCCGCCCCAAGACCGTCGCGACGTTCACCAGCGAGGAGCAGCTGCTCAGCATGGTGGACGAGGCCACCGAGCTCGAGGTGCTCGAGGAGGACGACCGGGAGCTCATCCACTCGATCTTCGAGTTCAACGACACGGTCGTGCGCGAGGTGATGATCCCGCGCACCGACATGGTGGTCGTGGAGCAGACCGCGCACGTCGGCTCCGCGCTCGGCCTCTTCCTGTCCCGCGGCATCTCGCGGGCGCCGGTGACGGGACGCGACTCCGACGAGATCGAGGGCGTCCTGTACCTCCGCGACCTCGCGCGCATGGTCTACGAGCGGCCCGAGGAGGCGGAGCGCACCACGGTGGACCAGCTCGCGCGCCCCGCCGTGTTCGTCCCCGAGTCGCAGAAGGCCGACGCGCTGCTCCGGCAGATGCAGCTCGAGTCGAACCACCTCGCGATGGTGGTGGACGAGTACGGCGGCATCGCCGGCCTCGTCACGCTCGAGGACCTCATCGAGGAGCTCGTGGGCGACATCAGCGACGAGTACGACCGCGACGTCCCCGAGTTCGAGGACCTGGGCGACGGCGTGTACCGTGTGAGCGCCCGGCTGCCGATCGACGAGCTGGGCGACCTGTTCGGCCTCGAGCTCGACGACGACGACGTGGACAGCGCAGGCGGACTCCTCGCGAAGACCCTGGGGCGCCTGCCCGAGCGGGGGTCCGTGGTGCGCGTCGGCGGGCTCGTCCTCACGGCCGACCGGGTCGAGGGGCGCCGCACGCGCATCAGCACGATCCTCGTCGAGCGCGACCGCGCGGGCGATGCCGACGACGACAACGAGGCGGCCCCCGCGGGCGCCGCCGCCAGCAGAGGACACGACCATGACTGATGCCCGGGACGACGGGATGCCCGACGAGACGGCGGCAGAGGCGATGGTCGAGGCGACCGCCGCGCCCGCCCCGCTGTCGGACGAGGCGTGGGGCATCGACCGCGACGCCGAGCCGTCGCGCGCGAAGCGCAAGCCGCGCGGGGGAGCGCCCGCCTACCGTGCCGGCTTCGTGTCCTTCGTGGGCCGCCCGAACGTGGGCAAGTCGACGCTGACCAACGCGCTGGTGGGCGAGAAGGTCGCCATCACGAGCTCCAAGCCGCAGACGACGCGCAAGGCCATCCGCGGCATCGTGCACCGGCCGGACGGGCAGCTCATCCTCGTCGACACCCCCGGGATCCACCGCCCGCGCACGCTCCTCGGCGAGCGGCTCAACGCGCTGGTGCAGACGACGCTCGGCGACGTCGACGTCATCGGCCTGTGCATCCCGGCGGACGAGCGGATCGGCCCGGGCGACCGCTTCATCAACGAGCAGCTCGACGAGTACCCGCGCGCCCGCAAGATCGCCATCGTCACGAAGACCGACTCGGCCTCGCGGCACGCCGTCGCCGAGCAGCTGCTCGCCGTGCAGGAGCTGCGCGACTGGGACGCCATCGTGCCGGTCTCGGCCGTCGAGGCGATCCAGCTCGACGCGCTGGTGGGCGAGCTCCTGAAGGCGCTTCCCGTCTCCGAGCAGCTCTACCCGTCCGACGCCGTCACGGAGGAGGGGCTCGAGGCGCGCATCTCGGAGCTCATCCGCGAGGCCGCGCTGGAGGGGGTGCAGGACGAGCTGCCGCACTCGCTCGCCGTGACCATCGACGACATGATCCAGCGCGAGGACAAGGAGCTCCTCGAGATCTACGCGAACCTCTTCGTCGAGCGCGACAGCCAGAAGGGCATCGTCATCGGAGCCCAGGGGTCGCGGCTGAAGCACGTGGGGCAGGTGGCGCGCGCGCAGATCGAGCCGCTCGTCGGGACGCGCGTGTTCCTGTCGCTCCGCGTGAAGATCGCGAAGGACTGGCAGCGCGACCCGAAGCTGCTCGGCCGCCTCGGCTTCTGACCCGCGGGGCGCCGAGCCGTACATCCCGCGGATGAGATCGGGGCGCCTCCGCGGGGATCCTCGGCCCGCGGAGGCACCCGGGACGGGCGCGGCACGTACGGTGGTCGCATGCTCCGACGGATCCCGAGGTACCAGCTCGTCCTCGACGTCGTCCTCGCGGCGGCCTTCGTCGTCCTCCTCGCCCCCGGGTCGGTGGGCGTCGCCGCCGCCAGCGCGTTCGGGGTCTTCTCGTTCACGACCTCCGAGGTCTCGCTGGTCCTCGTGCTCCTCATGGGCGCCGCCCTCGCCGTGCGGCGGCTGGCGCCCGGGCTCTCGCTCGCCGTCGCGTGGGCGGGCGCGGTCATCCAGATGGGGGCGGGAGCCGCCGTCGAGCCCGGCGACATCGCCATCGCCGGCGTCGTCTACTGCACCGCCGCGTACGGGGGCCGCATCACCCGCGCCCTCGGCCTCACGTCCGCCATCGTCGGCGGCGTGGTGGCCGCCCTGTACCTGTCGTACGCCGCGGGCCGCGTCCCCGTCGGCCGGCTCGCGTTCAGCACGGGGGAGTGGGCCGACTTCGCCACCCTCTTCCTGTTCCTCCTCCTCTGCGCGTGGAGCGTGCTGCTCGCATCGTGGACGGCGGGCCGCCTCGTCGTCGCGTCCCGCGCGTCGCACGCGAGCCGCGACGCGCAGGAGGCCGCCGAGCGCGACCAGGCCCGCGCGCTGCAGGACGTCGTCGTCGAGCAGGAGCGCAACCGCATCGCGCGGGACATGCACGACGTGGTCGCCCACTCGCTCGCCGTGGTGATCGCCCAGGCCGACGGCGCCCGCTACGCCCGGCTGGTGGATCCCGAGGCCGCGGACGAGGCGCTGCGCACCATCTCCACCACCGCGCGGCAGGCGCTCGGCGACGTGCGCATCCTGCTGGCGCAGCTCCGCCACAGCGAGGACGACGCCCCGCAGCCCGAGCTCAAGGAGCTGAGCGACCTCATCGACCAGATGCGCTCCACGGGCCTCACGATCGAGTTCCTGGAGACGGGCCAGCCCGGAGAGTTCGGCACCGGGCAGCAGCTCGCCGTGTACCGGATCGTGCAGGAGGCGCTCACCAACGTGCTGCGCCACGGCGACGTCGGGCACGCCGTCGAGGTGGAGCTCGCGTGGGAGCCGGACGGCGTCTCGGTGTCGGTGCGCAGCCGGACGCTCCCGGATCCGGTGCGCCCGCCACGCACCGCGACCGGCATCATCGCCCTGCCCGTGCTGCCTCCCGCCCCCGTCACCCCCGCGCAGCCCGTCGGCCACGGCCTCGCCGGGATGCGCGAGCGCGCCACGCTGTCCGGCGGCCGCTTCTCCGCGGGCGTGCGCGAGGGCGTGTGGACCGTGTCCGCCTGGATCCCGTTCGCGCCGGCCACGCGCCCCGTGCCCCGCGTGCCGGTCGACGGCGCGTCCGTCGGCACGGGGGCGGACGCGCCGAGCCGCGCCCTCACCCTCGACGAGCTGTTCCCGCCGGAGGCCGCGGCCGCGGGAACCGCGACGCCCGGCCTGCCCGCCGCGCACCTCAGCCCGCACCGCACCGCGGCGGCGCGCGGGGCCGCGGCCGCCGCACGTCGCGCCCGCGACGACCGGCCCGCCGGATCCTGACCCGCAACGCCCGCGCGATACGCTCCCCCCGCCGACCTCGATCGAAGGACCCTCCGTGCCCACCCCACCCATCCGCGTCGCCCTGGTCGACGACCAGGCCCTGTTCCGCACGGGCGTCCGCATGCTCATCTCCTCGCAGCCCGACCTGGAGTTCGCCGGCGAGGCCGCCAACGGCCAGGAGGCCGTGGAGCTCGCGCGCACCGAGCGCCCCGACGTGATCCTCATGGATATCCGCATGCCGGTGATGGACGGGATCCAGGCGACCGCCGAGGTCCTGCGCGCGGCCGACGCGCGGGGCGATCGCCCGCCGCGCGTCCTCGTCCTCACCACGTTCGACCTCGACGAGAGCGCCGCGCGCGCCATCCGGGCGGGGGCGAGCGGCTTCGTCCTCAAGGACGCCGACCCCGAGTTCCTGCTCGCCGCCATCCGCACCGTGCACGCCGGCAACTCGGTCATCGCCGCGTCGGCCACGCGGCAGCTGCTCGAGCACTTCGACCCGGGTTCCCGGCCGCGGGTCGCGCCGCCCGCCTTCGCCGCGCTGACCGCCCGGGAGCGGGAGATCTTCGTCCTCGCCGCACGGGGGCTCAGCAACGCCGAGATCGCGCAGGCCGAGTTCCTGAGCGAGGCGACGGTGAAGACGCACGTGAGCCGCATCCTCGCGAAGCTGAGCCTCCGCGATCGCGTGCAGCTCGTGGTCTTCGCCTTCGAGCACCGGCTCACGGGGACGCAGCCGCAGGGCTAGCCGTTCCGGCCCGCCCCCCGCGGGCCCTCGGGCGCGTGGGCTAGATTCGAACGCCTTCGCTTCCGCACCAGAGGACCACCGTGCTCCACGATCTCGCCGACCTGCCCATCATCTCCGCGTCGTTCGTGACCGCGGCGGCGCTCGTGCCGGCGTTCCTCCTGGTCCTCCTCGCCGTCGTCGCCCGTCGCGCGCGCCTGCGCCGCGGGGCCCGGGCGGCGGATCCGCGGCGCACGCTCGCCGAGACCGCCCTCGCCGCGGGTCTCGGCGCCCTCGCCGGCCTCGCGCTCGCGTTCGTCCTCGGCGACGTGCTCGACCTCTTCGGCGTCGTGCTGTCGACCGGCACCCGGGGGTGGACGGCCATCGGCGGCATGGGCCTCGGCCTCGCCGCCATCACGCTGGCCCGGTCCGGACGCAGCGTCACGGGCGTCGGGGGGACGCAGCCGCCGCCACGACGCCTGCGCGTCCTGCACACGGCGCTCGGCGTCCTCGTGGTGCCGCTCGTCGTCCTCGCCTCCGCCGTCGGCATCAACGCCGACGTGGAGGAGTACCCGAACATCGCGGCCGCGTTCGGCCTCACGCGCGTGCTCCCGCTCGACCTGACCGCGCTGCCGTCGCCGGACGGCGCCGCTCCCGCGTCGACGGGTCCCCTCGAGGACAGCTGGCAGCCGGCGGAGGCGCTCCCGCTGCGCGGACGGCTGGGCACGACCACCATCCCCGCGACGCAGTCGGGGTTCGCCGCCCGGGAGGCCCTCGTCTACCTGCCCCCGGCCGCGCTGGTCGCCGACGCCCCGGCCCTCCCCGTGGTCGTCGCCATGTCCGGCCAGCCGGGATCGCCCGTCGACCTGTTCGCCTCCGGCCGGCTCGACAGGGTGATGGACCAGTACGCGAGCGCGCACCGCGGCCTCGCCCCCATCGTCGTCGTGCCCGACCAGCTCGGCGCGCCCGAGGACAACCCCATGTGCGTGGACTCACCGCTCGGCCGATCGGCCACCTACCTGACGGTGGACGTCCCCGCGTGGATCCAGGCGAACCTCCGCGTGCTCCCCGACCGCACCGCGTGGTCGGTGCTCGGCTTCTCCCAGGGCGGCACGTGCGCCGCGCAGCTGGGGGCCGGCCACCCCGACCTGTTCGGCTCCCTGGTGGACATCTCGGGCGAGATGGCCCCGACCATCGGAGCCGACACCGTGCAGGACGCGTTCAACGGATCCCAGGCGCAGTACGCCGCCGCGTTCCCCGCGGCGATCATGGAGGCGAGGAGCCCGTACGCCGACATGGCCGGGTTCTTCTGCGCGGGCGAGGACGACCAGCAGTACCGTCCTCAGGTGGAGCAGGTGGAGGCGGCGGCGCGGGCGTCCGGCATGACGGCCCACCTGAGCGTCTCCCCGGGCACCTCGCACGACTGGGGCACCGTGAACTGGTGCGCGCAGGACGCGCTGCCCGCGCTCGGCCAGCGGCTGGGCCTCACGCGATGACGGCGGGATCGCGCCCGTTCACGCTCGTGGGCGCCGCGCGCGCCATCGGCGCCCGGCTCCTCGCGCAGCGCGTGACGCTGGCCATCGCGCTCGTGGTCCTGGTGCTGGCGGTGCTGCCCGCCGTCTCCGACGTCTGGCGCCGCGTCGTCCACCACCAGCTGGCGACCGGCTACATGGCCGTGGTCGAGCGCGGGCACTGGTGGACCACCGCGACGGCCGCGTTCCTCACCGACGGGCCGGTGGAGCTGATCGTCTCGCTCGTCGCGATCCTCGTGCTGGTGGGCGTCGCGGAGCGGCTCATGGGCTGGTGGCGCACGCTCCTCGGGTTCGTGCTGACCGGCGCGGTCGGATCGCTCCTCGGCATCGCCGTGCAGGCGCTCGGGCTCGTGGACGGCGAGCTCTGGTCGCACGGCGTGCGCGGCGTGGCGACGGCGGATCCCCTCACGGCGGTGGCGGGGGTGCTCGCGCTCTCGAGCGCGTGGGCCGGCGTCCTGTGGCGGAGGCGGATCCGCGTCGTGCTCGTCGTGGTGGTGCTCGTGTTCCTGCTCTACTCGGGCCAGCCGAGCGACCTCTACCGCCTCCTCGCGATCCTCGTCGGCGGCGTCCTCGGCGGACTGCTGCACCGCCCCGCGGGCGGAGCGCGCTGGCAGCGCAGCTCCCACCACGAGGTGCGCGTCATCCTCGCGACGGTCGTCGCCATCCTCGGCACGGGTCCCGCGATCGCCCTGCTGTCCCGCAGCCGCTACGGCCCGCTCGCGCCCATCGCGCTGCTGTTCGTCGACGACCGGGTGCCGGGGGACGCGATCTCCACCCGCTGCCTCTCGAGCGACTTCACGCACGACTGCCTGCAGGAGATCATGCTCGCCCGCATCGGGGGCGGCGTCGGCCCGATCCTGCTCTCGGTGGCGCCGCTGCTCGCCCTGCTGGTCGCCGCGTACGGCCTCGCCCGCGGGCGGCGCTTCGCCGTGTGGCTGGCGGTGAGCGTCAACCTGCTCCTCGCCGTGCTGTCCGCGTACGCGTTCGGCATGCTCGTGCACCGCGACATGGTCTCGCCGCGCCTGTCCGCGTCCCCGTCCGCGCACCCGGAGGCGGTGGCCGCGCTCGTGGCGTCGGTGACGCTGCCGCTCGGCAGCGCGATCGTCCTCGTGCTCCTGCGCCGGCACTTCACGATCCTGTCGACGGCCCCCGCGATCCGGCGCTTCCTCGTGACCACGGGCGTCGCCCTGGCCGGGCTCATGGCGCTCTTCGTGGCCACCGGGCTGGCGCTCTCCGACGCCTTCACCCGGCCGGTCGACCTCAACGACCTGCTGGCCGAGGCGCCCGACCGCTTCATCCCGGCGTCGTTCCTGCGCGGCGAGTCGCTCGACTTCCTGCCGACCGACCCCATCACCGACGTCGTCTACCGCGGCGTCGGCCCGGTGTTCTGGATCATCCTGGTGATCGCGAGCCTGCGCGCGATCGCGGACGTCCGCATCGCCGCCGTGCCGCGGGCGCAGGCGCGCGTCGCGCCCGCCCTCCGCCGCGGCGCGATCGGCTCGCTGTCGCACATGGCGACGTGGCCGGGCAACTCGTACTGGATCGCCGCCGACGGGCAGACGGTCGTGGCCTACCGCGTCGTGGGCAGCGTCGCCATCACGACGGCCGCGCCGCTCGGCCCGCCGGACGACGACGCGGCGCTCCGCGACGTGCTCGGCCAGTTCGCGCGCTTCGCCGACGACAACGGGTGGACGCCCGTCTTCTACAGCGTGCCCGCGTCCATGAGCCCGCTGTTCCGCGACATGGGCTGGGAGACGCTCGTCGTCGCCGAGGAGACCGTGGTGCGACCCGGCACCTGGCAGACCACGGGCAAGAAGTGGCAGGACGTGCGCACGTCCATCAACCGGGCCGACCGGGCCGGCATCCGCGCCGAGTGGACCACCTGGGCGGAGCTGCCGCTCGCATGGGCGAGCCAGATCGAGCAGATGTCCGAGGAGTGGGTCGCGGAGAAGGAGCTCCCCGAGATGGGCTTCACGCTGGGCGGCGTGGAGGAGCTGCGGGATCCCGCCGTGCGGCTCATGCTCGCCATCGACGCCGACGACCACGTCCAGGCCGCCACGAGCTGGCTCCCCACCTGGCGTGACGGCGAGGTGGTGGGCTGGACGCTCGACTTCATGCGTCGCCGGCCGGACGGCATCAACGGCGTGATGGAGTTCCTCATCGCCCGCTCGGCCATGCGGATGAAGGAGGACGGCATCGAGTTCATGAGCCTGTCCGCCGCGCCGCTCGCGCAGACCCGCGCCGCGTCGCCGCGGGACGAGGACGAGGAGGCCGGCGCGGGCGCGGATGGCCAGGAGGGCGCCGTCGAGCGGATCCTCGAGTTCCTCGCCGACTCGCTCGAGCCCGTCTACGGCTTCCGCTCGCTGCTGGAGTTCAAGCGCAAGTTCCAGCCGGAGCTCGTGCCGCTGATCATGGCCTACCCGGACGCGACCGCCCTGCCGACCGTGGGCCTCGCGCTCACGCGCGCGTACCTCCCGTCGACGTCCGTGCGCGACCTCACGCGCGTGCTCCGCTCCGCCCGCTGAGCGGCGCGCGCCGCCCGGCACCGATGGCCGCGACGGGTGCGGATCCCCGCGGAGCCGGTGTACCGTGGATCCATGCAGTCCGGCCGCCTCCTCCTTAGTCGCCGCGGCGAGGCCTGATCCGGCCCTCCTCGTCGCGGAGTCCCGTCACGGCTGACCCGAGATCGACGAGGAGACGACCATGAAGAGCACGCAGACCCCCAGCGGGATGCCCGTCCACAAGTACCGCCCGTACCACGAGCAGATCGCGGTCGACCTGCCCGACCGCACGTGGCCCACCCGCCGCATCACGGAGGCGCCGCGCTGGTGCGCGGTCGACCTGCGCGACGGCAACCAGGCGCTCATCGACCCGATGAGCCCCGAGCGCAAGCGGATCATGTTCGACCTGCTGGTGCGCATGGGCTACAAGGAGATCGAGGTCGGCTTCCCGTCGGCCAGCCAGACCGACTTCGACTTCGTGCGCAGCCTCATCGAGGAGGGCGCGATCCCGGACGACGTCACGATCCAGGTCCTCACGCAGGCGCGCGAGCACCTCATCGCCCGCACCTACGAGTCGCTGCGCGGCGCGAAGCAGGCCATCGTCCACCTGTACAACTCGACGAGCGTCCTCCAGCGCGACGTCGTCTTCCGCACGGACCGCCAGGGGATCATCGACATCGCGCTCGAGGGCGCGCGCCTCTGCAAGCGGTACGAGGAGACGATCCCCGAGGTGGACGTCTACTACGAGTACTCGCCCGAGAGCTACACCGGCACCGAGCTCGAGTTCGCCGCGGAGATCTGCAACCGCGTCGTCGAGGTGTTCGACCCGACGCCCGAGCGCAAGGTGATCCTCAACCTGCCGGCCACCGTCGAGATGGCGACCCCGAACGTCTACGCGGACTCCATCGAGTGGATGTGCCGCCACATCGACCGCCGCGACGAGGTCCTCGTCTCGCTGCACCCGCACAACGACCGCGGCACGGCCGTGGCCGCCGCGGAGCTCGGCTACCTGGCCGGCGCCGACCGCATCGAGGGCTGCCTCTTCGGCAACGGGGAGCGCACGGGCAACGTCGACCTCGTCGCGCTCGGCATCAACCTGTTCACGCAGGGCATCGACCCCGAGATCGACTTCAGCGACCTCGACGGCATCAAGCGCACGGCCGAGCACTGCAACCAGCTGGCGGTGCCCGAGCGGAGCCCGTGGGCGGGCGACCTCGTGTACACGGCGTTCAGCGGATCCCACCAGGACGCCATCAAGAAGGGCTTCGAGGCGATGGCCGCCGACGCCGCGGCGCGGGGCGTCACCGTGGACGAGATACCGTGGGCCGTGCCGTACCTGCCGGTCGACCCGCAGGACCTCGGCCGCTCCTACGAGGCCGTGATCCGCGTCAACTCGCAGTCGGGCAAGGGCGGCGTCGCGTACCTGCTGAAGGCCGACCACTCGCTCGACCTGCCGCGCCGCCTGCAGATCGAGTTCTCCGGCGTCGTGCAGGCCACGACCGACGCCGAGGGCGGCGAGGTCACGAGCGCGCAGATCTGGTCGATCTTCCAGGACGAGTACCTCCCCGCGCCGCTCGACCGGGCCGAGGAGAAGTGGGGCCGGTTCGAGCTCACCTCCACGCGCACGTCGAGCGACATGGGCGGATCCGTCTCCCTCGACGTGGAGCTGCGCGACGGCGACGAGGTGCGCGCGGCGTCCGCGTCCGGCAACGGGCCCATCGCCGCGTTCCTGCAGGTGCTGGCCGACCAGGGCGTCGACGTGCGCCTCCTCGACTACGTGGAGCACGCGCTGAGCGCGAGCGGCGACGCGCTGGCCGCGTCGTACGTGGAGCTCGAGGTCGAGGGCGTGCGCCTCTGGGGCGTCGGCATCGACGAGGACAGCTCGACCGCGTCGCTCGAGGCGATCGTCTCCGGGGTCAACCGGGCGATCCGCCGCACCGTGCGCGAGCCGGAGCTGGCCGCGGTCTGATCCGCGCCGCGCGATGTCGCGGACGCACCACGGCCAGGCGGCGACGCCCGGCCGTGGTGCGTCAGCGACGGGGGCGCGGGCGGCGCAGCGCCGTGAACCGCAGGCGGCTGAGCGCGCGCTGCTCCGGCAGGCTCCAGCCGAAGCGCACCGCGAGGAGCCGCGTCGTGGCCGTGACGGCGACGCACACGATGGCCGCGACCCACATGGGCACGCCGAACGCCGCGAGCACGACGACGATGACGGCGCCCACGCCCGCGGCGACCGCGTAGAGCGAGCCGACGTGCATCATCGCGATGGGCAGGTTGAGCAGGAGGTCGCGCACGAACGAGCCGCCCACCGCCGAGACGACGCCGATGAAGACGGCGGGCACCCCCGGCACCCCGGCCGCCAGCGCCTTCGACGTGCCGATGGCGCAGAACAGGCCGATGGTGAGCGCGTCGAGGGCGGTGATGACGACGTCGAGGCGGGTGAAGATCCGCTCGAGGAGCATGCCGCCGAGGGCCGCGGCGACCGCGACGAGCATGAGCCAGTTGCTCGAGAGCGCCGCGGGCGTGACGTCGAGGAACACGTCCCGGAGGAGGCCGCCGCCGAGTCCCGTGGCCGTGCCGATGATGGCGACGCCGAGCAGGTCGAGCCGCCGGTCGCGGAAGCCCGCCGCGAACATGGCGCCCTGGAGGCTGCCGATGCTGACCGCCAGGAGGTCCGCCCAGAGCGGGATGGTGAGGGGGACGGGATCCATGGCCTCCCCTTGATAGCACAGGGCGGGTGCGGCGCCCGGCCGCGTGACGCCCGGCGGCCGGACGTCGGCACCGCGCGGCGGCGGGGGAGCGCGGGCGCGGGGCGGATAATCGAGGAGTGCCCCTCTACCGTGACGAGATCGTCGTCCTGCGCACCCACAAGCTGGGCGAGGCGGACCGGATCGTCACGATGCTCTCCCGGCAGCACGGCAAGATCCGCGCGGTGGCCAAGGGCGTGCGGCGCACGCAGTCGAAGTTCGGGGCCCGGCTCGAGCCGTTCATGGTCGCCGACGCGCAGTTCTTCGAGGGCCGGACGCTCGACATCATCACGCAGGCCGAGTCCATCGCCTCCTACGGCGCCCTCATCGCGTCCGACTACGGCAGCTACACGGCCGCCAGCGCCATGGTCGAGACGGCCGACCGCGTCACGGAGGACGAGGGCTCGCTGCAGCAGTACCTGCTGCTCGTCGGCGCGCTCCGCTCGCTCAGCCGACGGGAGCACGGCGCGAGCCTCACGCTCGACTCGTACCTGCTGCGGAGCCTGTCCATGGCCGGTTGGGCGCCGAGCTTCCAGGACTGCGCCGTGACGGGCGCCCCCGGACCGCACTCCGCGTTCGTCGTGCAGCTGGGCGGCGTGGTCGCGGACGCGGCCGCCCCGCCCGGATCGCCGCGGCTGGACCCCGACACCCTCGCACTCCTCTCCGCCCTCCTCACGGGCGACTGGCCGCACGCCGAGGCGGCGACGCTCCGCTCGCAGGCCCGCGCGAGCGGCGTCGTCGCGGCGTACGCGCAGTGGCACCTCGACCGGGGGATCCGCTCGCTCGGCCTCGTCGACCGCAGCGACGCGCGCCAGCTGCTGCCGGCGACCGAGCGGCCCGTGCCGCTCGACGCACCCGACGTCGACGGGGCCGGCCCGGATCCCGCCGCCGCCCTCGCCGCCGCGACCGCCGCCCTCGTCCGCGCGACGCCCCGCGCCGCGGATCCCGACCCGGACGCCCCGCACGCGATCCCCGCCGACCGCCCCCGAGCACAGGAGACGACCCCATGAGCCGACGCCCCGAGGTCCCCGGCCGCACCGACCTCCCGCTCGACTGGACGGGCGAGCAGCCGCCCGCGATCCCCTCCGACCTCGTGCCGAAGCACATCGCGGTCGTGATGGACGGCAACGGCCGCTGGGCGAACCAGCGCGGGCTGCCGCGCACCGCCGGGCACCAGGCGGGCGAGGAGGCGTGGTTCGACACCGTCGCGGGCGCCGTGCAGCTGGGCGCCACGCACCTGTCCGTCTACGCCTTCTCGACCGAGAATTGGAAGCGCTCGCCCGCCGAGGTGCGCTTCCTCATGGGCTTCAACCGCGACGTGATCCACCGCCGCCGCGACCAGCTGAACGCGTGGAACGTCCGCATCCGCTGGGCCGGCCGCCGCCCCCGCCTCTGGCGCAGCGTCATCGACGACCTGCGGGTCGCCGAGGAGATGACGAAGCACAACACCGGGATGACGCTCACGATGTGCATCAACTACGGCGGCCGGACGGAGATCGGCGACGCCGTCAAGCGCATCGCCGAGGACGTGGACGCGGGCCGGCTCAAGGCGTCGCGCGTCGACGAGCGCACGATCCAGCGCTACCTGTACCTGCCCGACGTGCCGGACGTCGACCTCTTCATCCGCAGCTCGGGCGAGCAGCGCACGAGCAACTTCCTGCTCTGGCAGTCCGCGTACGCCGAGATGGTGTTCCTCGACCGGCTCTGGCCCGACTTCCGGCGCAAGGACCTCTGGGACGCGGTCGAGAGCTACGTGCACCGCGACCGGAGGTTCGGCGGCGCCGTCGACGCGCACGCGGGGGACGCCGACGAGGGATCCGCGGAGGATCCGGACGCCCCGCAGGCAGGCGACCCGGAGGCGGGCGACCCGGAGGCGGGCGACCCGGAGCGCGGCGCTCAGTAGCATCGGTCGGGTGAGCACCCCCGACACCGCCCCCGCCGCCCCGTCCGCCGCCGCCGCCGACGCCCCCATCCGCGTGGGGATCGTCGGCTACGGCCTCGCCGGCCGCGTGTTCCACGCCCCGTTCCTCGCGGCGAGCCCCGAGTACCGGATCGCCCTCGTCGCGACCTCCGACCCGGACCGCGCCGCCCAGGTGCGCGAGCGCCACCCCGGCGCCGACGTCGTGGCGTCCGCCGACGAGCTGTTCGCGCGCTCCGCCGAGCTCGACATGGTGGTGATCGCGTCGCCCGCCTCCGCGCACCTCCGCCAGGGCCTCCAGGCGCTCGACGCGCACCTGGCCGTCGTGATGGACAAGCCGTTCGTCGCGACCGTCGACGAGGCGCTCATGCTCATCGAGCGCGCCGAGGCGCTCGGCGTGCCGTTCTCCGTCTTCCAGAACCGCCGCTTCGACGGCGACTTCCTCACCGTGAAGGCGCTCGTCGCGTCGGGCCGGCTGGGCGAGATCCACCGCTTCGAGTCGACGTTCGAGCGCTGGGGCGGGCCCGTGCGCGACCGCTGGCAGGACCGCGAGACGCCGGCGGATGCCGCGGGGATCTCGTACGACCTCGGCAGCCACCTGATCGACCAGGCGCTGGAGCTGTTCGGTCCCGTCGCCGACTTCGCCGCCGAGCTCGCCACCGTGCGCGAGGGATCCGCGAGCGACGACGACGCCTTCTACTCGCTCCTGCACGAGTCGGGCGTGCAGTCCCACATCACCGTCAGCCGCGTCGCCGCGCTGGCCGGTCCCCGCTTCCGCGTGCTCGGCACCGCGGGCGCCTACGCCGTGCACGGGCTGGACCCGCAGGAGCCGCTGCTCAAGGCGGGCGCGGCGCCGACCGACGCCGGCTTCGGCGAGGCGCCCGAGTCCGAATGGGGCACGCTCGTCGAGGCCGCGGGCGATCCGGCGGGCGAGCGCCTGCCCACCGAGCGCGGCCGCTACGCCGACTTCTACTCCGCGATGGCCGACGCCGTGCGCGGCCGCGGGCCCGTGCCCGTCGCGCCGCGCGACTCCCTGGAGACCGTCCGCATCGTCGAGCTCGCGCACCGGCGCACCGCGGGCGACGAGGACTGAGCGAGCCGCGCCCGTAGACTGGGGGCCGCCTTTCCCGGCGACGCCGGCATCCCGCCGGCCGGTCGCCGTCCGCCGACCGGGCACCCAGTCCGGCCCCACCTAGGAGCAAACGTGGCAACCCCCTCGCGTCTCGACCCCGTCATCAACCTCGCCAAGCGGCGCGGGTTCGTCTTCCAGGCGGGTGAGATCTACGGCGGCTCCCGCTCCGCGTGGGACTACGGGCCGCTCGGCGTGGCGCTCAAGGAGAACATCAAGCGCCAGTGGTGGCAGACCATGGTCAACGGCCGCGACGACGTCGTCGGCCTCGACTCCTCGGTGATCCTGCCCCGCCGCGTGTGGGAGGCCTCCGGGCACGTCGAGGTCTTCAGCGACCCGCTGGTGGAGTCCCTGCACACGCACAAGCGCTACCGGGCCGACCACCTCCTCGAGGCGTACGAGGCGAAGCACGGGCACCCGCCCGTGAACGGCCTCGCGGACGTAAAGGACCCCGACACCGGCCAGCCCGGATCCTGGACCGAGCCGCAGAACTTCTCCGGGCTCCTCAAGACGTTCCTCGGCCCGGTCGACAACCAGGAGGGCCTGCACTACCTCCGCCCCGAGACCGCGCAGGGCATCTTCGTCAACTTCGCGAACGTCCTGAGCGCCGCGCGCCAGAAGCCGCCGTTCGGGATCGGCCAGATCGGCAAGAGCTTCCGCAACGAGATCACGCCGCAGAACTGGATCTTCCGCACGCGCGAGTTCGAGCAGATGGAGATGGAGTTCTTCGTCGAGCCCGGCACGGACGCCGAGTGGCACCAGTACTGGATCGACGCCCGCTACGCCTGGTACACCGACCTCGGCATCGACCCCGAGAACCTCCGCCTCTTCGAGCACCCGCAGGAGAAGCTCTCGCACTACTCGACCCGCACGGTCGACATCGAGTACCGCTTCGGCTTCGCCGGCGGCGCGTGGGGCGAGCTCGAGGGCATCGCGAACCGCACCGACTACGACCTGCGCACGCACTCCGAGGCGTCCGGCCAGGACCTCTCGTACTTCGACCAGACGAAGAACGAGCGCTGGATCCCGTACGTCATCGAGCCCGCGGCCGGCCTCACCCGGTCGATGATGGCGTTCCTCGTCGACGCGTACCACGAGGACGAGGCGCCCAACGCGAAGGGCGGCGTCGACAAGCGCACTGTCCTCCGCCTCGACCGCCGGCTCGCGCCCGTGAAGGTCGCCGTGCTGCCGCTGTCCCGCAACGAGAAGCTGTCGCCGGTGGCCCGGGAGCTCGCGGCCGAGCTGCGCAAGGTCTGGAACATCGAGTTCGACGACGCGGGCGCCATCGGCCGCCGCTACCGCCGCCAGGACGAGATCGGCACGCCGTTCTGCGTGACGATCGACTTCGACACGCTCGACGACCAGGCGGTCACGGTGCGCGAGCGCGACACCATGGCGCAGGAGCGCATCCCGCTCGACGAGCTCATGGGGTACCTGGCCGGGCAGCTCATCGGCGCCTGAGCACCTCCGCCGCCCGGCCGATCCGCCGTCCCGGCCCGCCTCGCGCGGGTCAGGGGCGGCGGATCGTCAGTTCGTCCGTGATGTCGCCGACGGTGGCGCCGAGCGCGGCCACGAGAGCATCCGCGTCCACGAGCGCCGAGACGCCGTGCTCGCCGCCGCCCATGCCGATGCGCCGCCCGGCGATCCGCTCGTCCGCGTAGACGGGCAGGTCGCCGTCTGCGCCGAGCGGCGTGATGGTGCCGCGCGCGTACCCCGTCGCCTCGAGCGCGACCTCGGGCGCGGGCATCGAGAGCTTGTTGACGCCCACGATGGCACGCAGCTTCGCCCAGCTGATCTGCCGGTCGCCCGGCACGAGCGCGATCAGCAGCGCGCCGTCGTGCCGCTTCACCACGAGGGACTTCACGAGGTGCGATGGCGGGATCCCGAGCCCGCGCGCGGCCTCCTCGAGGGATCCGGCGTCCGGTCGGTCGACGACCTCGACGGGGAGGCCGAGTCGCGCGGCGTGGGCGAGCACCCGGTCGCGGCCGCGGGCCGCGGGCTCGTCGGATGCGGGCGGGACGGGGGAGGGGGAGCTGTCGGCCATGCTCGGGCAACACCGCGGGAATGCCCGGCCTTCCCGACCGGTTGCCCACCCGTGACCGACTCCACCGCCCCCGCCCTGCCCGCCATCCGCGTCGACGTCTGGTCGGACATCGCCTGCCCGTGGTGCTACGTGGGCAAGCGGCGGTTCGAGCGCGGCGCCCGCGACTTCCAGGCCCGCACCCCCGGTGCCCCGGAGATCGAGGTCACCTACCGGTCCTTCGAGCTCGCCCCCGACACCCCGGTCGACTTCCAGGGCACCGAGGTCGACTTCCTCGCGGGCCACAAGGGCATCCCGGCCGACCGCGTCGCGACGATGCTCGAGGACATGACCCGGCTCGCCGCCGCCGAGGGCCTCGCCTACGACTACGACGCGCTGCAGCACACCAACACGGTCCTCGCGCACGAGCTGCTGCACCTGGCGCGCGTGCGCGGCGTGCAGCTCGACATGGTGGAGCGGCTGCTGAAGGCCTACTTCACCGAGGGCCGCCACGTGGGCCGGGTGCCCGACCTCGTCGACCTCGCGGTCGAGGTGGGCCTCGACGGCGACGAGGTGCGCGAGGCGCTCGAGTCGCACCGGCACCTCGACGACGTGCGCGCCGACCAGGCGCAGGCCGTGGCCTACGGGATCCAGGGCGTGCCCTTCTTCGTGATCGACGAGCGCTTCGGCATCTCCGGCGCGCAGGACCCGACGGTGTTCGCCTCGGCGCTCGGCGAGGCCCTCGCCGCGCGCGACGGCGACACGGTCCGCGTCGTCGCGGGCGAGGAGGCGACCCGATGAGCGCCGTGCCCGCCACCGGCGCGCTGCCCGTCGCCGCGAGTCCCTTCACCATGCTCGGTGCCGCGGATGCGGCCGCCTGCGAGGGCGACGCCTGCCTCGTGCCCGGGGCCGCCCCGGCGGACACGGCGACCGCGGACGACGCGTCCCCCGCCGCCGACCTCGCCCGCGTCCGCGACGCGATCGACGCCGGACAGGCCATCTGACCGGCCCTCCCCAGGCATCCGTCGCCTGACATCCCCGGGGATCGCGCCCCGCGTCCGCCGCCCGCCGTCCCGTCTGGGAGAATCGAGCCGTCATGTCCTCTCCGACCCTCGCCCCTGTCCCGTCCGCGGCGGACGCGCCCGACGCCCCGGCGCCCGCCGCCGAACCGGCCCTCCGCATCGGCGGCATCCCGCTCGACGTCCCCGTGGTGCTCGCGCCCATGGCCGGCATCACCAACACGGCCTTCCGGCGCCTGTGCCGCGAGTTCGGCGCCGGCCTCTACGTCAGCGAGATGATCACGAGCCGCGCCCTCGTCGAGCGCACGCCCGAGTCGATGCGGCTCATCACGCACCACCCGTCGGAGAAGGTGCGCTCCATCCAGCTCTACGGGGTCGATCCGAAGACCGTGCGCGAGGCCGTCACCATGCTCGTCGCCGAGGACCGCGCCGACCACATCGACCTGAACTTCGGCTGCCCCGTCCCGAAGGTCACGCGCAAGGGCGGGGGAGCCGCGCTGCCCTGGAAGCTGGGGCTCTTCACCGACATCGTCGAGGGCGCGGTGAAGGCCGCGGGCGACATCCCGCTCACGGTCAAGATGCGCAAGGGCATCGACGCCGACCACCTCACCTACCTCGAGGCCGGCCGCGCCGCCGAGGGCGCGGGCGTCGCGTCCATCGCGCTGCACGCGCGCACGGCGAGCGACTACTACAGCGGCCACGCCGACTGGTCGGCCATCGCGAAGCTCAAGCAGGCCATCGCCAGCGTGCCCGTCCTCGGCAACGGCGACATCTGGGCCGCGGAGGACGCCATCCGGATGATGGACGAGACCGGGGCGGACGGCGTGGTCGTCGGCCGCGGCTGCCTCGGCCGCCCCTGGCTCTTCGGCGACCTGGCCGCCGCCTTCCACGCGCGCGCCGCCGGGCTCGACCCGTCGGACACGCCCCGGGCGCACCCGTCGCAGGGCCAGGTCGCCGACACCTTCCGCCGCCACGTCGAGCTCCTCGCGGAGTTCTTCGAGAGCGAGGAGCGCGGCTGCCGCGACGCGCGCAAGCACGTCGCCTGGTACTTCAAGGGCTACCCCGTGGGCGGCGACCTGCGCGCCGCGCTCGCCTCGGCGTCCTCGCTGGAGGAGATCGACGGCCTGCTCGCCACGCTCGACCGCGACCAGCCTTACCCGGGCGCGGGCGCGGAGGGCGCGCGCGGCCGCCAGGGCAGCATGAAGCGCACGGCGCTGCCGGACCGCTGGCTCGAGAGCCGCGACATCGACGCACAGGATGCGATGGACATCGCGGACGGGGAGATCCACAACAGTGGCGGCTGAGGGCACGACGACGAGGTCCACGTACAGCGAGACCGACGCCGAGCGCTGGTATCCCGAGCAGCACTCCTCCCGCCGCAGCGACTTCGCGCGCGACCGCGCCCGGCTCCTGCACTCCAGCGCGCTCCGCCGCCTGGCGGCCAAGACGCAGGTGCTCAGCCCCATGGCCGGGCTCGACTTCGCGCGCAACCGCCTCACCCACTCCCTCGAGGTGGCGCAGGTCGGCCGGGAGCTCGCCTCGAGCCTCGACCTGGATCCCGACGTGGTCGACACCGCGTGCCTCGCGCACGACATCGGCCACCCGCCCTTCGGCCACAACGGCGAGCGGGCCCTCAACGACTGGGCGTCCGACATCGGCGGCTTCGAGGGCAACGCGCAGACGCTGCGCCTGCTCACCCGGCTCGAGCCCAAGGTCATCGGCCCGGAGGGACGGCCGTACGGGCTCAACCTCACGCGCGCCAGCCTCGACGCGAGCTGCAAGTACCCGTGGCCGAGCTCCCAGTCCGTGCCCGACCCGTCGGGCCGCGGCAAGTTCGGGTTCTACGACGACGACGTGGCCGCGTTCGCGTGGCTGCGCGAGGGCGCGCCCACGGGCCGCCGCTGCATCGAGGCCGAGGTCATGGACCTCAGCGACGACATCGCGTACTCCGTGCACGACTTCGAGGACGCCATCGTGGGCGGCTACGTCGACGTCCGCGCGCTCGGCGCCCGCGTCGACCACGAGGAGCTCGTCGACTCGATGGTCGCGTGGATCGGCGGGGCGCACTCGCACGAGGAGCTCATCCAGGCGTTCGACCGCCTCGACTCCCTCGACGTCTGGGTCGACGAGTACGACGGCGGCCGCGGTGCCCAGGCGGCGCTCAAGGACCTCACCAGCCAGCTCATCGGCCGGTTCGCGGGCGCCGCGACGCAGCTCACGCGGGCCACGCACACCGACCGCAGCCTCATCCGCTTCGGCGCGCACGTCGTCGTGCCCCGCGCCATCCAGGCGGAGATCGCCGTGCTCAAGGGCATCGTCGCCGCGTTCGTCATGTCGAAGAACACGCGCCAGCCCATCTACGCGCGCCAGCGCGAGGTGCTGGCGGGCCTCGCCGACGCGCTGCACGCGCGCGGGGCCGACGAGCTCGACCCGGGCTTCGCGGGCGACTGGCGAGAGGCCGCCGACGACCATGCGCGCAAGCGGGTCATCGTCGACCAGGTCGCCAGCCTCACCGACCAGTCGGCCATCTCCTGGTACGAGCGCCTGTGCGCCAGACCCGTCTTCTGACGCCCGTGCGGCACGGTCCGGGGCCCCGGGGGCGCCGGCGACGCCGGCCGTAGGATGAGCCAATGGCCCTGATCCGCAAGAGCGACATCGACGAGGTCCGCTCCCGGGTCAACCTGGGCGACGTGGTGGGGGAGTACGTCACCCTCAAGTCCGCCGGCGTCGGATCCCTGAAGGGCCTCTGCCCCTTCCACGACGAGCGCACGCCGAGCTTCCACGTGCGGTCGCAGGTCGGCTTCTACCACTGCTTCGGCTGCGGCGAGGGCGGCGACGTCTACACGTTCCTGCAGCGCATGGACCACGTGGCCTTCGCCGAGGCCGTCGAGCGCATGGCGCAGCGCATCGGCTACCAGCTGCACTACGAGGACGGCCAGGCCGCCACCGACCAGGGCAACCGCTCCCGGCTCCTCGGGGCGAACGAGGCGGCCGCGGAGTTCTTCGTCGAGCAGCTCGGATCCGAGGAGGCTGAGATCGGCCGCACCTTCCTCGGGGAGCGCGGCTTCGACCAGGGCGCGGCGCAGCGCTTCGGCGTGGGCTTCGCGCCGCAGAGCTGGGACGCGCTGTCCTCGCACCTGAAGGCGAAGGGCTACACGGAGGCCGAGCTCGTCACCGCCGGGCTCCTCAGCCAGGGCGACCGCGGCGCCTACGACCGGTTCCGCGGACGCCTGGTGTGGCCGATCCGCGACCTCACCGGGGCCACCGTCGGCTTCGGCGCGCGCCGCCTCCGCGAGGACGACAAGGGTCCCAAGTACCTCAACACCCCGGAGACGCCCGTGTACCACAAGAGCTCCGTGCTCTACGGGCTCGACCTCGCGAAGCGCGACGTGAGCCGCGGCCGCCAGGTGGTCGTGGTCGAGGGCTACACCGACGTCATGGCGTGCCACCTGGCGGGCGTCACCACGGCCGTCGCCACGTGCGGCACGTCGTTCGGCGTCGACCACATCAAGGTCCTCCGCCGCGTGCTCGGCGACGACAGCGGCCTCGGCGAGGTCGTCTTCACGTTCGATCCCGACGCGGCCGGGCAGAAGGCCGCCATGCGCGCGTTCTCCGAGGAGCGCCGCTTCGCCGCGCAGACGTACGTGGCCGTCGGGCCCGAGGGGCTCGATCCGTGCGACCTCCGCCTCACGCGCGGCGACGACGCGGTGCGCCGCATGATCCAGGGCAAGAAGCCCATGTTCGAGTTCGCGATCAAGCAGATCCTCGCGGACCACGACCTCGACACCGTCGAGGGCCGGGTCGCCGCGCTGCGCGCCGCCGCGCCCGTGGTCGCGGACATCCGCGACCCGTCGCTGCGCCCCGGCTACGCGCGCGAGCTCGCGGGATGGCTCGGCATGGACCTCACCGAGGTCGGCCGCGCCGTCCAGACCGCCGGCCGCAGCATGCCCGCCGACGGCGCCGACCGCTCGGGCGGTTCGCCGCAGGGCCGCCACGCGCAGGGCGGGCACGGCCCGGACGACGACGGCGCCCTCGACGCGTCCCGCTCCATGTCGCTCATGGACCTGCCGACCGACCTCGCGACGCGCCTCGAGCGCGATGCCCTCATGGCGATGCTGCAGCACCCCGAGCTCGTCGGGAACGACCTCGTGATGCGCGCCGCCCAGGTCGCCTTCGTCAACGAGAGCCTCGCCGTGGTGCGGGACGGCGTGATCGCGAGCATGGAGGCGCTCGGCGGCGCCGACTGGCTGTCGCGCGTCGCCCTCGAGGTGCCGGAGTCGTTCGCGACGCTCGTCAAGCAGCTCGGCGTCGCGCCGCTGCCGAACCGCGGCGACGCCGACAAGCTCGCCGTGTACGTGAAGGGCGTCACGGCGGAGCTGGTCGGGCGCGACCTGCTGCGCCGCAAGGCCGACCTCATCGGGCGCCTGCAGCGTACGGACGCGACCCACGAACGCGAGCGCTACCAGGAGATCCAGCGCGAGCTCATGCAGGTCGAGGCCGAGCGCCGAGCGCTCCGCGAATGACGCCGGCGCCCTCCGCGCGGTGCGCGACACGGGCCCGGACATCGCGCGGTGCCCATGTTTCATTCGTGTGAAGAAGCGCCTCCGCGCGTCCCCGGGGTCCGGGCTGCTGTTTCCCGTGTGTTAGAAATCATTCACAGCACAGCGTCCGTGTCGTCGTCGATGCGCGGGCGCGAATCCCCTTCATGAAAGAGGCACTCGGAACATGACGTCCGCATTCCCCCGGCGCTCACGCGTCCTGCTCGCCGCAGCCGGATTCTCCGCCGCGGCCCTCGTCCTCGCCGGCTGCTCCGGCGGATCCGGCGACCCGCTCGCCGAGGACGGCGCGTCCGGCGGCGGGTCCATCGTCGTCGGCACGACCGACAAGGTCATCTCGCTCGACCCGGCCGGCTCCTACGACAACGGCTCGTTCGCGGTGCAGAACCAGGTCTACCCGTTCCTGTTCAACAGCCCGTACGGCAGCCCGGACGTCGAGCCCGACCTCGCCGTCTCCGGCGAGTACACGTCGCCGAACGACTTCACCGTGAAGCTCAAGCCCGACCTGAAGTTCGCGAACGGCCACGCGCTCACCGCGAGCGACGTCAAGTTCACGTTCGACCGCATCGCGACCATCGCGGCCAACGGCGCCGACAACGGCAACGGCCCGTCGTCGCTCCTCGCCAACGTCGAGTCGGTCGCGGCGCCCGACGACACCACCGTCGTCTTCACGCTGAAGACCGCGAACGACCAGACGTTCGAGCAGGTGCTCTCCAGCCCCGCCGGCCCCATCGTCGACGAGGAGGTCTTCCCGGCCGACAAGCTCGCCGACCCGGCCGACATCGTCTCGGCGAACGCCTTCGCGGGCCAGTACGTGATCACCGACTTCCAGCTCAACCAGCTCGTCGCCTACGCGCCGAACGCCGACTACCAGGGCGTCCTTCCGAAGGCCGCGAACGGCGGCGTGACCGCGCGCTACTACGCGGACGAGACCACGATGAAGCTCGCCGTGCAGAACGGCGAGATCGACGTCGCGGGCCGCTCCCTCGGCGCGACCGACATCGCGGACCTCAAGAAGGACGACTCGGTCCAGGTCATCGACGGCCCCGGCGGCGAGATCCGCTACATCACGTTCAACCTCAACACCCAGCCCTTCGGCACGACGACGGGTCAGGCCGACGCGGCCAAGGCCCTCGCGGTGCGGAAGGCGGCCGCCGACCTCGTCGACCGCGAGGAGCTGTCGACCCAGGTCTACAACGGCACCTACACGCCGCTCTACTCCTACGTGGCCGACGGCCTCTCCGGCGCCAACGAGGCGCTCAAGGGCCTCTACGGCGACGGGAACGGCGGGCCGGACGCGGACAAGGCCGCGAAGGCCCTCTCCGACGCCGGCGTGCAGACGCCCGTCGCGCTGCAGCTCCAGTTCAACCCGGACCACTACGGCGCCGGCTCGGACGACGAGTACGCGCTCATCAAGCAGCAGCTCGAGGCGACCGGCCTGTTCCAGGTCAACCTGCAGTCCACGATCTGGGACCAGTACAGCAAGGCCCGCGTCAACGACGAGTACCCGGCGTACCAGCTCGGCTGGTTCCCGGACTACTCGGACGCGGACAACTACCTGACGCCGTTCTTCTCCCCGCAGTCCTTCGTGAAGAACCACTACGAGAACCCCACCGTGACGGACCTCATCACGCAGCAGCTGTCGGAGGCCGACTCCACGAAGCGCGCCGAGATCATCGGCCAGATCCAGGACGACGTCGCCGCCGACCTGCCGACCCTGCCCCTGCTCCAGGGCTCGCAGGTCGCGGTGGCCGGCAAGGACGTGAAGGGCGTGACGCTCGACGCGTCCTTCAAGTTCCGCTACGCCCCGATCAGCAAGGGCTGAGCGATCCGACGGGAGGGCGGTCGATAGGCTGACGCCCTCCCCGATGGGGCGTCCCGCTGCGGCGGGACGCCCCACTCCTGTGTCACCGCGGTGGCGCAGACGCCCGCTCCGCCCCGTTCCTCCGACGACCCGAAAGGCCCATCCGCCGTGACCGTCATCCCGGACGCCGTACCCGCGTCCGCGCCCCCCGGGGCGCAGCCCAAGGCCCGGAAGCAGGGGATCGGGCTCGGCCAGTACATCCTCATCCGCGCCGTGCTCATCATCCCGACCGTGTTCATCCTGGTGACGCTGGTCTTCTTCCTCATGCGCATCGTGGGCGACCCGATCTCCGCCGCCGTGGGCGACCGCCTCACCCCGGAGCAGCTGCAGGAGCGCCTCGCGACCGCCGGCTTCGACCGGCCGCTCATCGTCCAGTACCTCGAGTACCTCGGCCAGATCGCGACGGGGAACTTCGGCCGTTCGCTCACCGACAACCGGCTCATCAGCGAGGTGCTGCTGCAGTACGGCTCGGCCACGTTCGAGCTCGTCATCTACTCGCTCATCGTCGCGTTCCTCATCGGCATCCCGCTCGGCCTCGTCGCCGCCTACTTCAAGGACCGCACGCCCGACGCCGTGCTGCGGATCCTCGCGATCCTCGCGTACGCCACGCCCGTCTTCTTCGCGGGCCTCCTGCTGAAGCTCGTCTTCTCGGTCTGGCTCGGGATCCTGCCGCTGTCCGGCCGTGCGGACACCCGCGTCGAGGTCGCCCTCGGCCGGCTGGAGAACCCGACCGGCATCTACCTGATCGACGCCCTCCGCCTCGGCAGCCCCACCGCCGTGGGCGACGTGCTCGAGCACGCGGTGCTGCCGGCGCTCGCCCTGGGGCTCCTGACCGCGGGCATCTTCCTGCGGCTCGTGCGCACCAACGTGATCTCCACGCTCGGCACCGAGTACGTGGACGCGGCGCGCTCACGCGGTGTCGGCGAGTTCCGGCTCACCACCCGGCACGCCCTGAAGCCCGCGCTCATCCCGATCATCACCGTGGTGGGCCTGCAGATCGCCGTCATGCTGGGCGGCGCGGTGCTCACCGAGACCACGTTCGAGTGGCGGGGCCTCGGCTTCCAGCTCGCGCAGTACCTGGCGGCGCGCGACTTCGTGGCCGTGCAGGGCATCGTGGCCCTGCTGGCCGTGATCGTCGCGGTCACCAACTTCATCGTCGACGTCGTCGCGGCGCTCATCGACCCGCGAGTGAGGTACTGACATGACCGACACCACCCCCGCCACGGCGCCCGTCCCCCCGCGCCGCTCCCTCCTCCAGCGCCTGCCCCTCATCTCGCACGTGCGGCAGAGCGTGGGCCTCCAGCGCGGCATGCTCGTCGCCGGCATGGTCATCACGGGGATCTTCATCCTGCTGGCGGCCCTCGCACCGCTCATCGCCCCGTTCGGCTTCGACCAGGACCGGGACGCCCAGGGCTCCTTCGTCCGCCAGGCCGCCCCCGACGCCGCGCACATCTGGGGCACCACGGTCGGCGGGTACGACGTGTTCTCCCGGGTCGTCTGGGGCACGCAGACCGCGCTGTCGGTCGTGGTGATCGCCGTGGTCCTGTCGCTGTTCGCCGGCGTGCTGCTCGGCGTCGTCTCCGGCTACCTCGGCGGCTGGCTCGACCGGATCCTCGTGGTCATCGCCGACGCCATCTACCCGTTCCCGACGCTGCTGCTCGCGATCGTCGTGAGCATCGTGCTCACCGGCGGGCAGTCGAGCCTGTGGGGCGGCATCCTCGCCGCGGCCGTGAGCATCACGGTCGTCTACATCCCGCAGTACTTCCGGGTCATCCGCGCCGAGGTCGTGCGGCTGAAGGCGGAGGCGTTCGTCGAGAGCGCCAAGGTCATCGGCACGTCGACGCCACGGATCATGTTCGTGCACGTGCTGCGCAACTCCACCCGCACGCTGCCGCTCATCCTCACGCTCAACGCGTCGGAGGCCATCCTCACGCTCGCGGGCCTCGGCTTCCTCGGCTTCGGCATCTCGCCGACGTCGGCGGCCGAGTGGGGCTACGACCTCAACCGCGCGCTCGCGGACACCGCGAGCGGCGTGTGGTGGACGGGCGTCTTCCCCGGCGTCGCCATCGTGCTCCTGGTCCTCGGGCTCACGCTCGTGGGCGAGAGCGTGAACGACATCTCCGACCCCAAGCTGCGCGCCCGCAAGCGCGCCGACAAGAAGAAGGTGTCCGCATGAGCGACGTCGTCTCGATCCGCGACCTCGGGGTGACCTTCGCGACCGACGGCGGCGACGTCCGCGCGGTCGACGGGGTGTCCCTCACGGTGTCGCCCGGCGAGATCCTCGCCATCGTGGGGGAGTCGGGGTCGGGGAAGTCCGTCACCGCCCGCACGATCCTCGGCCTCCTGCCCGACACCGCCGTCACCGACGGCGCCGTCCTCCTCAGCGACCGGAAGGGGGCGGGCGCGGTCGACGTGCTCTCGATCTCCGCCGACGCGCTGCGCCGGGCGCGCGGCCGCGACGTCGCGATGGTGTTCCAGGAGCCGTCCACGGCGCTGAACCCCGTGCACACGGTGGGGTGGCAGATCGTCGAGGGCCTCCGCGCGCACGGCCGCGTCTCGAAGAAGGAGGGCCGCGCGAAGGCGATCGACATCCTCCGCCGCGTGGGCATCCCCGACCCCGAGACCCGCGTCGACCACTACCCGCACCAGTTCTCCGGCGGGCAGAAGCAGCGCGTCGTCATCGCGATGGCGCTCGTGCTGGATCCCGGGCTCATCGTCGCCGACGAGCCGACCACCGCGCTCGACGTCACGGTGCAGGCCGAGATCCTCGACCTGCTGCGGCGATGCCGCGACGAGTTCGGCGCCGCGGTGATCCTCATCACGCACAACATGGGCGTCGTGGCCGACCTCGCCGACCGCGTGGCGGTCATGTACCGCTCGCGGCTCGTGGAGCAGGCCGACGTGGCCACGCTCTTCGCCTCGCCGAAGGAGGAGTACACGCGCAACCTGCTGGCCTCCGTCCCGAAGCTCGGCGAGGGCGTCGCCGCGACCGTGGAGCGCGCCGCGGTGCGCACCCGGGCGCGTGCGGCATCCGACGTCGAGGCGGCACCCGTCGTCGTGGCGCGCGGCCTCGAGATCGAGTACCCGGGCCGGCTGGGCTCACCCGCCTTCCGTGCCGTGAAGGGCGTCGACCTGCGCATCGAGGCGGGCGAGGTCCTCGGGCTGGTGGGGGAGTCGGGCTCCGGCAAGACCACCATCGGCCGTGCCATCGCGGGGCTCACCAACGTGACCGGCGGGTCGCTGCGGGTGCTCGGCACGGAGATGCTGGGCGTCCGCGAGCGCGACTTCCGCACGCTCCGCGCCGACATCGGGTTCGTCTTCCAGGACCCGGCGACGAGCTTCAACCCGCGCCTCACGATCGCCGAGTGCGTCGCCGAGCCGCTCATCGTGCACGGCCGCGCGAAGTCGCCGCAGGCCGCCCGCGGCCGCGTGGACGAGCTGCTCGAGGCCGTCCAGCTGCCGAAGGCGTTCGGCGACCGGTACCCGCACGAGCTCTCGGGCGGGCAACGCCAGCGCGCGAGCCTCGCCCGCGGACTCGCGCTCGAGCCGTCGCTGCTGGTGGCCGACGAGCCCACGAGCGCGCTCGACGTGTCGGTGCAGGCGCGCGTGCTGGAGCTCTTCGCCGAGCTGCAGCGCGAGCTCGGGTTCGCGGCGCTGTTCATCAGCCACGACCTCGCCGTCGTCGACCTGCTCGCGGACCGCATCGCCGTGCTGTACCGCGGCGAGCTCGTGGAGGAGGGGACGGGCGCCGATGTGCTCGGGAACCCGCAGCACCCGTACACGCAGCGCCTGCTGGCGTCGCTCCCCGTGCCGGATCCGGCCGAGCAGGCCGAGCGCCGGGCCCGGCTGCACGCGCTCCGGGCCGCCGAGGAGCCGGCCGGGTAGGCGGCTCCGAGCATCTCCCGGCCGACGCCGGGCATGATGGGTCGGAACCCGCATCCCTCGTGCGGCCGGTCACGCCGGCCGGCCGCGCGACCACGCCGAGGACGGAGCAGCGCATGACGCACACCCCCCGAGACGCCGACGGGGACGGCGGACCCCTCGAGCCCGTGCTCGACGCCCGCGACCTACGGCTGGCGTACCCCGCCCGGCGCGGTGCCGAGACGCCGCCGGCCGCGGACGGGATCACGCTGCGCATCATGCCGGGCGAGGTGCTCGGCGTGGTCGGCGCGAGCGGTTCGGGCAAGTCGTCCCTCGCGCGCGTCCTGGCGGGTCTCGTCCCGTCGGGCGACGAGGGCGCGGCCGTGCCGCGGATCACGGGCGGCGACGCCTCCGTCCTCGGCCAGGGGCTCCGCCGCATGGGCCGCCGCGCGCGCATCCGCACCACCTACGGCATCGGCTACGTGCCCCAGGACGCCGGCACCACGCTGCACCCGCAGCTCACCGCGAGCGAGGCCATCGCGGAGCCGATCTTCTCGCGCGACCGCCGGTTCGACAGCCAGGTGGCCGCACGCCGCGTCGTCACCCTGCTCACGGCGCTCGACCTGCCGCCCGGCACCCAGGACCGCTACCCGCACGAGCTCTCGAGCGGTCAGCGCCAGCGCGTCGCCCTCGCCCGCGCGCTCGTGCTCGGGCCGCGCCTGCTCATCGCCGACGAGCCGACCTCGGGCGTCGACGTCATGAGCCGCGTCGCCGTGCTCGACCTGCTGCGCGACCTGCAGTCCCGCGGCGGGTTCTCCGCCCTCGTGGTCAGCCACGACCTCGCCGTCGTCGAGCGCCTCACCGACCGCCTCGCGGTGCTGCACCGCGGCACGCTGGTCGGCTACGGCGCGATCGACGACGTGCTCGCGGATCCCACGCACCCGTACGTGCGGGGGCTCGCGGAGTCCCGCACGGCGGCGGGGCCCGCTGCCGACGCGACCGACCCCGATCCCGACGCGGGCGTCGTGCTCCGATCGCCCGAACCGCCCGCCCGCATCCCGCACCCCCGGAGGCCCCTCGCATGACCGACACCAGCGCATCCGCGTCCCGCCGCGTCCACCGCGCGGTCGACGGCGCGACCCCGCACCGCCTCACGGGCGACGCGCGCCCCACGCCCGGACCCATCGCGATGCTGCCGCGCACGGAGGACGCCTACCTCGAGGCCGTCCGCGAGGCCGGCGGCGAGGTCGCCGAGCTCTCGGAGGAGACCCGCGGCATCGTCTGGCTCTCCATCCGCCGCGCCGCCGAGCTCACCGACACGCTCGCCGCCCACCCGCAGGTCCAGTGGGTGCAGCTGCCGTTCGCGGGCGTCGACGCCTTCGCCGACACGCTCCGGGAGTGCGACCGACCCGACCTCGTCTGGACGAGCGCGAAGGGCGCCTACTCCGAGCCGGTCGCCGAGCACGCCCTCGCGCTCACCCTCGCGACCCTCAGGCAGCTGCCGGAGCGCGCCCGGGCGACCTCCTGGGGATCCTCCGCGGGCCTCTCGCTGTACCGCTCCGAGGTCGTCGTGGTCGGCGCGGGCGGCATCGCGCTGGAGTACATCCGGCTGCTCGCGCCGTTCGACTGCTCCGTGACGGTCGTCCGCCGCAGCGGCGATCCGGTGGAGGGCGCCGACCGCACCGTCACGGCCGAGCGGCTCGACGAGGTGCTCGCGGGCGCCGACGTCGTGATGCTCGCCGCGGCCAGCACCGACGACACCGCCGGGCTCATCGGCGCCGCGCAGCTCGCGGCCATGAAGGACACGGCCGTCCTCGTCAACATCGCCCGCGGCGCGCTCGTCGATCCCGACGCGCTGCTCGATGCCCTCCGCTCGGGCACGCTCCACGGCGCCGGCCTCGACGTCACGTCGCCCGAGCCGCTGCCCGACGGCCACCCGCTGTTCTCCGAGCCGCGCTGCATCGTCACGCCGCACACCGCCGACACCCCGGACATGGTGCGGCCCCTGCTGGCCGAGCGGATCCGCCGGAACACCGAGGCGTTCCTCGGGACCGGCGACTTCGTCGGCATCGTCGAGCCGACGTCGGGCTACTGACGCCCGCCGCGTCGCCCGCCTCCTCGCCGGCCCGGCGGCCCGCCCCGCGGCGCGCGGGCCCCGTAGGGTGGACGGCGTGATGACGCCCGAGGAAGCCGCCGTGCCCGAGGTCTCGATGTGGGCGGGCGGCTACACCGCAGACGGCGGCGGATCCGGCGTCGGCATCACGGCCCTCGCGGTCGACCCCATCACGGGCGACCTCGCGGTCATCGGCACCGCGATCGAGACGCCGTCGCCCTCCTTCCTCCTCGCGCACGGCGACATGGTCTACGCGGTGGGGGAGGCGGCCGATCGGGTGGAGGCCTTCCGCCGCGGCCCCGGCGGCTCGCTCCAGTGGGCGGGCGGGCGGCCGAGCGGGGGATCCGGGCCCTGCCACCTGCACATCGTGGACGACCTGCTCCTCACCTCGCACTACGGCGACGGGACGATCGCCGTCCACCACATCGCGCACGACGGCACCCTCGGCGAGGCCGTGCAGCTGCTCGCCTCCGAGGGATCCGGCCCCCGCCCGCAGCAGGACGGCCCGCACGCGCACGCCACGCTCCACGTCGGCGGCGGCATCGTCCTCAGCGCCGACCTCGGGACCGACACCGTCCACGTCCATGCCCTCCGCGCGGGTCGGCTCGACCGCATCGGCGCGCTCGCCCTGCCGCCCGGCACCGGGCCGCGGCACATGGCCCTCCTCGCGTCGGGCCGGGTGCTCCTCGTGGGCGAGCTCGACGGCACGCTGCACGCCCTCGAGGGCCAGGACGTCTCCTGGCGCGTCGTGTCGTCCACCGCGTGCGCGGCAGAGCCCGACGCGCGCGACTCCGCCGCGGAGGTACGGGTGTCCGCCGACGAGCGCCTCGCCTACGTCGGCCTCCGCGGCTCCGAGCGGATCGCGGTGGTCGGCATCGCCGAGGACGGCGCGCTCGCCCCGGTCGCCGCGTTCGACTGCGGCGGCGAGATGCCCCGCCACCACGTGCTCGTCGAGGACCGGCTGCTCGTCGCGAACCAGGGATCCAGCACGGTCGCCGCGTTCCGGCTCGACCCGGCGACCGGGCTCCCCACCGCGTCGCCCGCGGTGATCGCCGTGCCGAGCCCGACGTACCTGCTGCCCGTCGAGTAGCCGGTCGGGCGCCTCAGCGCAGCAGCAGGGGAGCGGCCGCCCGGATCTCCTCCTCGACCCCGAGTCCGCGCCAGCCGGCGGCTGTGAACGCCCGGCCGTCGACCCCGTTGCGGTCCATCAGGGCGAAGCCGACCGCGCGGATCCCCGAGTAGGCGACGAGCACGGGGCGGAGGGGATCCCCGACGAGGCGCACGATGCGCTCGCGCCGGGCCTCGAGGACGGGCAACGTGTCGGCGGGGCCGTCGGCCGCGCGGGGGAGGATCGCCACCGCCACCGGGTCGTCCGCCGGCGCCTCGCGGGAGCGCAGGTCCTCGTCGAGCAGCGGCCACAGCCGATCCGCGTCGTTCGGACGCGCGACCACGACCTGGAACATGCCCATGGCCCGACGCTACCGGGCGCAGGCACGGACCAGCGGGCACATGCCAGCGGGCACGGACCAGCGGGCAAAGGAAAAGGCCCCGCGGGTGGAGCCGCGAGGCCTTCGCTCCCCGAGTTGGACTCGAACCAACAACCTGCCGGTTAACAGCCGGCTGCTCTGCCAATTGAGCTATCGAGGATCACGTGGAGCAACCTGGAAAGCGTAGCAAAGAATTCGGGTCGCTCCGCTCACCGGGCACGACGCCCGGGCGCGTCCTCAGTCCTCGAGGTGGTCGCGCCCCGGCAGCCACGACTGCCCGGGCACGCCCCAGCCGCTCTTCCGGATGATCTTCGCCACGGGCTTCACGTGCTCGTGCTCGAGCCGGTCGGTGTACAGCAGGCCGTCGAGGTGGTCGAACTCGTGCTGCAGGATGCGCGCGAACCAGCCGGCCGCCTCGATCTCGAAGGGCCGTCCGTCGAGGTCGACCGCGCGGAGGATCGCCCGGTCGGCGCGGACCAGCGGGAAGCGCTCGCCCGGGAACGACAGGCAGCCCTCCTCCTCGGTGTCCTCGTCCGCCTCCCGCACGGCGACGGGCGTGATGAAGAGGTCCGGGTTCACGGCGACGCCCCGCAGCGGCTCGCCCTCGTCGGTCTCGTAGGAGTACACGAACACGCGCAGCGGGACGCCCACCTGGGGAGCCGCGAGGCCCACGCCCGGCGCCTCGTCCATGGTCTCGAACATGTCCGCCACGAGGGTGCGCAGGTCGTCGTCGAACACCTCCACCGCGCGGGCCGGGGCGTGCAGGACGGGGTCTCCGGTGATCCGGATGGGGAGGACGGCCATGCTGCCGATGATAGGCGGGCCGCCGGGTAGGGTCGGGTCGTGCCCCTCGACGCCAGCCCCGTTCTCCAGGCCGCCTCGTTGACCCCGTACCAGGCGCTCGGGATCCCGATCGCGCTCGTGGGCGCCGTGTTCCTGTCCCTGGGCGCGCAGCTGCAGTCGCAGGGCGTGGCGAAGATGGAGGCGCGCGGGAAGAAGAGCACGGCGGGCCTCAGCCTCCGCCAGCTCGGCGCGCTGCTCGGCCGCCCGTCGTGGGTCGCCGGCACCGTGATGCTCGGCCTCGCCATCGTGTTCCAGCTCGCGAGCCTGCGCCTCGCGCCGCTCATCGTCGTGCAGCCGCTCGGCGCGGTGGCGCTGGTCGTGACGGCGATCCTCAACTCCCGCGCCACGGGGAAGCGCCTCGACCGCAAGGCCAAGCGGGCGGTCGGCCTCTGCATCGGCGGCGTCGGCCTGTTCGTGGTGTTCGCGGCCGTCTTCGCGAAGGAGACGCCCATCCGCACGCCCGAGCTCATCACCATCCTGGTGATCCTCGGCCTCGTGCTCGCGCTGCTCGGCGGGCTGTTCCTCTACTTCCGCCGCCACGTGCGCGCGATCTTCTACATCATCAGCGCGGGCGTGCTCTACGGCTTCGTCGCGACGCTCGCCAAGGTCGTCATCAACCGCCTCACCACGGGGGACTTCGACGTGCTCACCGCGGTCTGCATCGTCGCCCTCGTGGCCGCGACCCTCCTCGGCGCGTACTTCGTGCAGACGGCCTACTCGTCCGGCCCGCCCGACCTCGTGATCGCGGGCCTCACGGTCGTCGACCCGCTGGTCGCCGTCTGCATCGGCGTGACCGTCCTCGGGGAGGCCGCGGACGCGCCGCTCTACGCCGGGGTGGCCTTCCTCGTCGCGGGCGCCGTCGCGGTCGCGGGGGTCTTCCAGCTCGCGAAGCACCACCCGCACGCGTCCTGAGGGCTCCCGCCGCCGGGTCGCCGAGCCGGTGACCGCGCCGCGGCCGAGGGTGCCGCGAGCCCGGTGCGCCGTCGGGCCGCCGCCGGGACCGTGCGATACGTTGCTCTGCGACACCCGGCCCGCGCCACCCGGATCCACGTGACGCGCCCCGGACGCCGACACCACTGGAGAGACACTTCTTGCCGAACACCTCAGGGCAGACCCCGCGCGAGCCGACCGCCTCCGGTCGCCCCCTGCGCATCCTCATCGGCGCGGACACCTTCCCGCCGGACGTGAACGGGGCCGCGCGCTTCGCCGAGCGCCTCGCCGGCGGCCTCGTCCGCCGCGGCCACGAGGTGCACATCGTGGCGCCGGCGGCGAGCCGCAAGCACGGCACGTGGACCGAGGTCCACGACGGCCAGGAGATGACCGCGCACCGCCTCCGCAGCTGGCGCTGGTACCCGCACGACTGGCTGCGGTTCGCGCTGCCGTGGACCGTGAACCAGAACAGCGCCCGGATCCTCGACGCCGTGCAGCCCGACGTCGTGCACTTCCAGTCGCACATCGTCACGGGCCGCGGCCTCAGCATCGAGGCCGAGAAGCGCGGCATCCGCATCATCGGCACCAACCACTTCATGCCGGAGAACATGCTCCAGCACACGCTGCTGCCGGTCGCGTGGCAGGACAAGGCCATCACGATGGCGTGGAAGGCCGCGCGGCGCACCTTCGGGCGCGCCGAGGCCGTCACGACGCCCACCCGCCGCGCCGCGCAGTTCCTCGAGCGCTACACGGGGCTCCAGGGGGTCATCGCCATCTCCTGCGGCATCGACGCGGCGAACTACACGCCCGACTTCTCGCCGCGCACCCGCAACCGCATCGTGTTCGTCGGCCGGGTGACGGGGGAGAAGCAGATCGACGTGCTCCTGCGCGCGTTCGCGATCCTGCCCGCGTCCCTCGACGCCGATCTCGAGATCGTCGGCGGAGGAGACCAGAAGGCCGCGCTCGAGAAGCTCGCCGTCGACCTCGGCATCGCGGACCGCACGACGTTCACCGGCTACGTGTCCGACGAGGAGCTGCGCCGCGCCTACACGCGGGCGACCGTGCTCGCCATGCCGAGCATCGCCGAGCTGCAGTCCATCGTCACGATGGAGGCGATGGCCTCCGCGCTGCCCGTCGTGGCCGCCGACGCCATGGCCCTCCCGCACCTCGTCCACGACGGCGAGAACGGCTACCTCTTCCGCCCCGGCGACGTGGACGACCTCGCGGCGAAGCTGCGCCAGGTGCTGGAGCTCCCCGAGGAGGATCTGCAGCGCATGAAGCGCGAGAGCCTCGCGGTGGTCGCCACGCACGACATCGAGCGCACGATCTCGACGTTCGAGAGCCTGTATCGTGGCGAGTCCGTGGCCGCGCCGGTCACGGACGAGGCACGCGGCGTGACGGACGGCTCAGGCGCCGCCTAGCCCCATCGCCTCGGGGCGGTAGCTCAGCTGGTCAGAGCAGCGGACTCATAATCCGTCGGTCATGGGTTCAAGTCCCATCCGCCCTACTCCCACGCCGCGCTCCTGACCACCGGTCGGCCGCGCGTCACCCCTCGGACTGGGGTGCGCTCACCCCCCTATCACGGTGCCGAGCCGAGCGCCACGGCGATGTCCCCTGGATTACCATGGGTATCGAAATCACCCCGGTCGCGGGGCTCCCGAGGGCCGCCGACGACTGCCACCGGCCACCCGCCGACGAGGCGCCCGCGCGCGCGTCCGGCCCGCCGCCACCCGCGAGGACACGATGACGAGCACGCGACCCACCCGCACGAGCCGATCCACCGCGGTCGCGGCGGAGGGAGCGAGCACGAGGTCGTTCCGCGGGGACATCCAGGGCCTCCGCGCCCTGGCGGTGATCGCCGTCATCCTCGACCACCTGCTCGCCTGGCCGTCCGGCGGCTTCCTCGGCGTCGACGTGTTCTTCGTGATCTCCGGCTTCATCATCACGTCCCTGCTGCTGCGCCAGCACGACAAGCTCGGCCGGATCTCGTTCGTCGACTTCTACCGCAAGCGCGTCAAGCGCATCCTCCCGGCCTCGACCGCCGTGCTCCTCGTCACCGTGCTCGCGAGCTGGATGGTGTTCCTCTCCGGCCGGGCGTCGGCGATCGCGTGGGACAGCGTCGCCGCGCTCTTCTTCGTCGCCAACTGGCGCTTCGCCGCGACCGACACCGACTACTGGGCCGCCGACAGCGCCGTCTCGCCCGTGCAGCACTACTGGTCGCTCGGCGTGGAGGAGCAGTTCTACGTCGTCTGGCCGATCCTCCTCACGCTCGGCCTCGCGCTCTCGCTGCGGTTCCGCGGGCCGGGCCGCTACCGCGGGATCCTCACCGCGATCCTCGTCGTCGTCACGGCCGGCTCGTTCGCGTGGGCCATGGCCGACACCGCGGGCGATGCCGCGGTCGCGTACTTCTCCACCTTCTCCCGCGCGTGGGAGCTGGGCATCGGCGCCCTCCTCGCCGTCGCCACGCCGCTGCTGCGCCGGATCCCGGACGCCGCGCGACCCGTCATGGCGTACGCGGGCCTCGCCGTCATCGCGTACGGCCTCTTCGCGCTGAGCAGCGCGTCGCCCATCCCCGCACCCGGATCCGCGATCCCCGTCGTCGGCGCCGCGCTCGTCATCGCCGGCGGGACGGGCGGCGCGCAGCGCTTCCTCTGGCCGCTGACGAACCCCGTCTCCCGCTACCTCGGCGACATCTCGTACTCGCTGTACCTCTGGCACTTCCCCGTGATCGTGATCCTCGCGGCCGTCGCCGACACGACCGAGCTCGGCTACCCGGTCATCGTGCTCGTGCTGACCCTCGGCCTCTCGGTGCTCTCCTACCACGGCCTCGAGGACCCGATCCGCCGCTCGCTCTGGCTCGAGCCGGGCGCGGCCGCCCGCCGGAAGAAGGGGCGCGCGCGCCGCCGCCCCGGCTTCGGCGCGTCGACCGGGACGAAGGTCGCCGCCCTCGGCACGGCCGCGCTGCTCACGGTCACGTTCATCAGCCTCGCCGTCGTGCGGCAGCAGGAGATCCAGGAGGCCTCGCGCATCGCGCCCGGACCGGTGGCGTCCGGCGAGGAGGATCCCGCCGACCCCGCCGTGCTCGCGGCCGGCGACCTCGGCGCGCTGCAGGTGCAGATCCGCGACGCCCTCGGGGCCACCAGCTGGCCCGCGCTCGACCCGGCGATCGACGGCCTGGAGAAGTCCGCCGTCCCCGTGGAGGACGGCCAGGGCTGCGGCCGCACCGACGTGGCGGACCCGCGCTCGTGCTCCTTCGGCGACAGCCGGAAGCCGACGATCATGGTCCTCGGCGACTCCACCGGCATCACCCTGCTGCCCACCGTGCGGGCCATGTTCGAGGCGACGCACCACATCCGCGGGCTCACCTTCGCCGGCTGCGCCGTCATGGACGTGAAGTGGGACTTCCCGGACGCGTCCACGAAGAGCGGGTGCCTGGACTTCCGCGCGCAGGCGATCGCCGCCATCCAGGAGGAGAAGCCGGAGATCCTGTTCGTGAGCAACAGCTACGGGCAGATCCTCAAGCTCGCGTCGAAGGCGACCGGCGACGACGCCGTGGCCGAGTGGTCGGCCGGCGTGCAGAGCACGGTCGGCCAGGTGCGCGACAGCGTCGGCAAGGTCGTCCTCGTCTCGTCCCCTCCCACCGGCCAGCCGCTCGAGACGTGCGCGACGAAGGTCTCGACGCCCGCCGACTGCCAGGCCTCGATCCCCGGCGCCTGGAAGGTGGGCGACCGCTCCCAGCGCGACGCGGCCACCGCGCTGGGCATCGCCTACCTCGACACCTCCTCGCTGTTCTGCTGGGAGGAGCGCTGCCCGTCCTTCGTCGGCAGCACGCCCACCAAGCGCGACAGCGTGCACACCACCCCGCAGTACGCGGCCGTCATCACGCCGGCCTTCCGGCAGATGCTCGACGAGGCGCTGGCCGCCGTACCGGCCTGATCCGCGGGAGCGCGGCCCGTTCCCCGGAAGGCCCCCGCGGACGACGGAGGCCGCCGCGCGGATGCGCGACGGCCGTCGGGTCGAGCAGGAGCGGCTACTCCCGGAGCGTCGTGATGTGCTCCCGGTACCACTCGACCGTGGAGCGCAGCCCCTCGTCGAGGCCGATGGACGAGGTCCACCCGGCGTCGGCGAGCTTGGAGACGTCCAGCAGCTTCTGCGGCGTGCCGTCGGGCTTCGCGGCGTCCCACTCCGTGCGGCCCTCGTAGCCGACGACGCGGGCGATGGTCTCCGCGATCTCGCGGATCGTGACGTCGCTCCCGGTGCCCACGTTGACCTGCTCGGGCCCGTCGTAGTGCTCCAGCAGGTGGAGGCACGCGGCGGCCATGTCGTCGACGTGCAGGAACTCGCGGCGCGGGGTGCCGGTGCCCCAGTTCGTCACCGACTCCGCGCCGGACGCGCGCGCCTCGTCGTAGCGGCGGATGAGCGCCGGCAGCACGTGCGAGCCCTGCGGCGAGAAGTTGTCGCCCGGCCCGTACAGGTTCGTCGGCATGGCCGAGATCCACGGCAGGCCGTACTGGCGGCGCACGGCCTGGATCTGCATGATGCCCGCGATCTTGGCGATCGCGTAGGCGTCGTTGGTGGGCTCGAGATGGCCGGTGAGGAGGCTGTCCTCCGTGATCGGCTGCGGCGCGAGCTTCGGGTAGATGCACGAGGAGCCGAGGAACAGCAGGCGGTCGACGCCGTGCGCGAGCGCGGCGTCGAGCACGTTGACCTGGATCCGGAGGTTGTCGCTGAGGAAGTCGACCGGGTACGTGCTGTTCGCGAGGATCCCGCCGACCTTCGCGGCCGCGAGCACCACGTGCACCGGCTCCTCCTCGGCGAAGAACGCGAAGACCGCGTCGCGGTCCTTCAGGTCGAGCTCGGCGGAGGTGCGGCCGATCACGTCGGTGAACCCCTCCGCCTCGAGCCGCCGGACGATCGCCGAGCCGACGAGCCCGCGGTGGCCGGCCACGTACACGCGGGCCGAGCGGTCGAGCGGCGCGGGCGTGAACGCGACGGCGTCCCGCTCGTCCGCGCCGGACGCGGGGGCCGCGCTCACGCCTGGACCGCGGTCGCGTCGGCCGTGCCCCAGCTGGCGAGCTTCACGGAGTCGATCCACGGGCGCCCCTCGGCCTCGAGCGCGGCGATGTCCGCGTCGACCATGATCCGGGCGAGCATCGTGGTGTCGACCGTCGCCTTCCAGCCCAGCTTCTCCTCCGCCTTCGTGGCGTCGCCCACGAGCGCGTCGACCTCGGTGGGGCGGAGGTAGCGCGGGTCGAACCGGACGTGCTCGCTCCAGTCGAGCCCCGCGTGGGAGAACGCGGTCTCGAGGAAGTCGCGCACCGTGAAGTTCCCGCCGGTCGCCAGCACGAAGTCGTCCGGCTCGTCGGCCTGCAGCATCCGCCACATGCCCTCGACGTACTCGGCGGCGTAGCCCCAATCGCGGATGCTGTCGAGGTTGCCGAGGTAGACGTGGTCCTGCGTGCCCGCCTTGATGGCGGCGACCGCGCGCGTGATCTTGCGCGTCACGAACGTCTCGCCGCGGCGGGGCGACTCGTGGTTGAAGAGGATGCCGTTGACGGCGAACATGTCGTACGCCTCGCGGTAGTTCTTCGTGATCCAGAAGCTGTAGAGCTTCGCGGCCCCATAGGGCGAGCGCGGGTAGAACGGCGTGGTCTCGCTCTGCGGCGGGGGAGTGGCCCCGTACAGCTCGCTCGAGGAGGCCTGGTAGAAGCGGGTGTCGATGCCCGAGAGGCGCACGGCCTCGAGCAGGCGGATGGTGCCGGTGCCCGTCGTGTCCGCGGTGTGCTCCGGCTCGTCGAACGACACGCGCACGTGCGACTGCGCGGCGAGGTTGTAGACCTCGTCGGGCTGGATCTGCATCATCAGCGTCGTGAGACGCGACCCGTCGCTCAGGTCGCCGTAGTGGAGGAAGAGCTTCGCGCCGTCCTCGTGCGGGTCCTGGTACAGGTGGTCGATGCGGGACGTGTTGAACGTCGACGAGCGGCGGATGAGGCCGTGGACCTCGTATCCCTTGGCGAGCAGCAGCTCCGCCAGGTACGAGCCGTCCTGCCCGGTGATGCCGGTGATGAAAGCCTTCTTGGCCATGGATCCCCCCAGATTCTCATGCGATGCGACGCGACGGCGGCGGGGCAGTCGCCCGGCGCGGCCGTCCGTCCGCTCGAATCTAACGTGAGGGCGGCGCTCGACGGCAATCGGGGTACGGCGCCGCGCGGTGCGTTAACGACATCGAAACCTGCAGGCACCAGAATGGGGCCATGGGGGATTTGAGCATGACCGACGCTGCGCGCACGCAGACGGCGGACCTGGGGGGCCTCACGGTCTGCCTGGTCGGCATCAACTACTGGCCGGAGACCACGGGCATCGCGCCGTACACGACCGCGATGGCCGAGGCGCTCACCGACGCGGGGGCGTCGGTGCACGTGGTCACCGGGATACCGCACTATCCGCAGTGGAAGCTGCAGGACGAGCGGTACGCCGAGGGCAGGCGCTGGGAGGAGATGCGCGACGGCGTCCGCATCACCCGCGTCCGCCACACCATCCCGGAGACGCCGGACCTCGTGGGCCGGGCCAAGCTGGAGGCGAGCTTCCTGCGCGGAGCGCTCCGCGAGGTGCGCCGGGACACGAGCGAGATCGTCATCGCGGTCACGCCGTCGCTCGCCGGCCTCGCCGCCGGCGCGCTCGGGCGGGGACGCCGTCCCTTCGGCGTCCTCGTGCAGGACCTCACGGGCAACGCCGCGGGCGAGTCGGGCACCACGGGGGGCCGCGCCTCCCGGCTCATCGCGTCGGGGGAGTACGCGCTCCTGCGTCGTGCCGACCGGATCGGCGTGATCACGCCCCGCTTCGGCGACCTGCTGATCCAGCAGGGCCTGCCCGACGGATCCATCTCCGGGCTCCCGAACTTCACGCACATCACGCCGGTGGACGTCTCCACCGCGGCCGCCCGCACCCGTCTCGGCTGGAGCCGCGACGCGTTCACCGTCGTCCACACGGGCAACATGGGGATGAAGCAGGGGTTGGAGTCGGTCGTCGAGGCCGCGCGCCTCTCGGACGCGCGCGACCTCGGCATCGAGTTCGTGCTCGTGGGCGACGGCAACCAGCGGGCCGCCCTCGAGGCGCAGGGCGCGGGGATCCGCTCGCTGCGCTTCGTGCCGCCGCTCGACGGCGACGACTACCCGTACGCGCTGGCCGCGGCCGACGCGCTCCTGCTCAACGAGAAGCCCGGCGTGCGCGAGATGAGCATGCCGTCGAAGCTCACGTCGTACACGAGCAGCCGACGCCCGATCATCGCCGCGGTCGAGGACGGCGGCATCACCGAGAGCGTCGTGCGCGAGCACGGGGCGGCGGCCATCATCCCGCCGGGCGATCCCGAGCGGCTCCTGCAGGCGGCACAGGACCTGCGCGCGGACACCGAGGGCGCCGCGGTGCTCACGACCGCCGCGCAGCGGATGTACCAGAACCGCTACTCGCCCGTCAGCGCCCACGCCAGGTACGTGCGCTTCGCGCAGTCGCTGGCGACCATGGGCGCCGGGGTGCGGGCGTGACGGCGGCGCCCGATCCCACGACCGACGTCCCGGTGATCGACCTGTCGCTGGCTCCCGGCGAGCGCCAGGCCTGGGACCGCCCGAAGGGCACGGTCTACCTCTGGGCCGTGGTCGAGCTGCTCCTCGTCACGAACCCGTGGCAGATCAGCTCGTCGCTCCGGGTCAGGGCCCTCCGCGCGTTCGGCGCCGAGATCGGCGACGGCGTGGTCTTCCGGCCCCGCACCCGCGTCAAGTTCCCGTGGAAGCTCCGCATCGGCGACCGCTCGTGGATCGGCGAGGGCGTCTGGTTCCACAACCAGGACCTCATCACCGTCGGCCACGACGTCGTCCTCTCGCAGGAGACGATGCTCACCACGGGCAGCCACGCGCACCGGCGCGACATGGCCCTCCTGACGCGCCCCATCGTCATCGAGCCGGGTGCGTGGATCACGTCGCGCTGCCTGGTGCTCGGCGGCGCGCACGTGGGCCGCTCGGCGCTCGCCCGGCCGATGACCGTGGTCGCGGGCGACGTGCCCGCGGGCGCGATCGTCTCCGGCCCGGAGTGCGCCGTCGTCGGGTCCCGCTTCCCCGGACGACGCTGACGCGCACGTCCCCGCGCCTCCGGCGCGCCCGGCGCACCGCGCCCACCACCTTTCCCGCCGGCGACCGCACCTGCGCGTCGCCGCCCCGAACGAAGGCTGCATCATGAACGGACTCCTGCTCGATCCCTCCATCTCGTCCGCCAACATCGGCGACCAGATCATCCGCGAGAACGTCCTCCGGGCGCTCGACGGCGTCGTGCCGATCACCGGCACCCTGCCCACGCAGACCCGCCTGACCCGCAGCCAGCGCCGGACCGCGTCCGACGCGGAGCTCGCGATCGTGGGCGGCACGAACCTCCTGTCCTCGAACATGCCCTGGTACCGCCAGTGGAAGCTCGACCCGCTCGTGGCGCGCAGCCTCCAGCACAAGGTCGTCCTGCTCGGCGTCGGATGGTGGCAGTACCAGGACGAGCCCAACCGCTACACGACGCGCATGCTCCGGGAGGTCCTCTCCCCGGACCTCGTGCACTCGGTCCGCGACGAGTACACCAAGGTGCGCCTCGAGCGGATGGGCTTCCGGGTCGTGAACACCGCCTGCCCGACCATGTGGGGGCTCGACCGGCACAACGGCGTCGAGAGCCCGCGCCCCGCGCAGGCGATCCTGACGCTCACCGACTACAACCGCGACGTCGCGGAGGACGAGTGGCTCATCGCCCTCGCCGCCGAGCACTACGAGCGCGTCGTGATCTGGCCGCAGTCGATCCGCGACGCGGCCTACGCGCGCACCCTGACGGGCGACTTCACGATCGCGGAGCCGACGCTCGCGGCGTACGACGCGCTGCTCGCCGTCGGCGACTCCGACTACATCGGCACGCGCCTCCACGGCGGCGTCCGCGCGCTCGAGACGGGGGCGTGGGGCGTCATCGTGGCCGTCGACAACCGGGCGCTGGAGATCAGCCGCGACACCGGGCTCCCCGTGCACGCCCGCGGCGAGCGGGATGCGATCCGCGCCACCGTCGAGCGCCGCGCGCCCCTGGACGTGCGGCTGCCGTACGACGAGATCCACGCCTGGAAGGCCCAGCTCCCGGTGGCCGGATGAGCGGCGTGCCCGCCCCGGGGCCGGGTGCCGCCGCTCCGCCTCTCCGCGTCCTCCACCTCAGCGTGCGGCTCGGCGAGGGCGGCGCGGCCGGCGTCGCGCGGACGCTGATGCACGAGCTGGGCGAGCTGGGCGTCGCCGGGTCGTTCGCCTACGGGTACGGGCCCGGCGGCCGCGATTCCGGCGGGGCGGACGCCCGCGCGTCGCTGCGCGTCACGTCGCGGCCCCGCGCGGCCCTCAACATGGCGGCGCACCTCGTCGTCGGCACCGAGGTCGTCCGTCCGGCGTCGGACCGCCGCGAGGAGCTGCGCGCGGCCATCGCGGCCGCCGACGTGGTGCACCTGCACATCGTCCACAGCTACTGGCTGCCGCCGCGCTGGCTCTTCCGCGAGATCGCCGCGGCCGGCACGCCCGTGGTGTGGACGCTGCACGACCAGTGGATCATGACGGGCCGCTGCGCCCAGCCCGGCACGTGCCGGCTCTGGGAGGACGGCTGCCCGCGCTGCCCGGACCTCCAGGCCTACCCGCCCGCCCGCGTCGACAACGCCGCGCGCGTCTTCACGCGGCGACGCGAGGACATCGCCGCCCTGCGGCGCGCCGTGCCCTCGGCCGTCGTGGCCTGCGCGCACTGGCTCGCGGCGGAGGCGACGACGGCCGGCTTCGACGACGTGCGCACGATCACGAACTCCGTCGACCGCGCGTTCTGGTCGGAGGCCACGGCGGCCCGGGTACCATCGGACGCACCCCGCTCGGGGGCGCTGTTCATCTGCCGCGACCTCCGGGATCCGGCGAAGGTCGACTGGGACGCGCTCCGTGCCATCGCCGCGGGCACGACCGAAGGGCTCACCATCATGGGAGACGACGCACCCGAGGACGCCCCCGGCGCCGCGCGCCTGCCGGCCACGAGCGATCGCGTCGAGCTGGCGCGCGTGATGCGGCGCCACGACCGCCTCGTCTTCACCTCCCGGGTCGACTACTTCCCGCTCACCGTCTCCGAGGCGCTGACGGCGGGCATGCGGGTCTTCGCCGTCGACTCGCCGGCGATCCGCGAGTTCGGCGACCACCCCGACGTCACCGTGGTGGGCACGGGCTCCGAGCTCGCGGCGGCCCTCCTCGCGGACGAGCGCGCGGGCGACCGCGCGGATCGCGCGACGCGCGACGTCCGCCGTTTCGACCCGCGGCGCATGGCCGACGAGTACCGCGCGGTGTACGAGGAGCTGGTGTCCGCGTGACCCGCAGCTATCGGCGCGAGGCGTGGCTCATGGGCGTCGCCGTGATCGGCCAGCACTTCATGATCGTCCAGGCGGCCGGCTACCCCGTCACGCTCGGCCTGCTGGTGGGCGTGCCCCTGATCCTCCTGCTCTCGCGCGGCGGTTACGCGCGCCGCCTCATCCTCGCGCTCTGCGCGGTCGTCGCGCTCACCGCGTCCGCGGCGCTCATGACCGGCATGGAGGGCAGCGATCCGCTGTCGTTCCTCCGCACGCTCGCCCTGTTCATCCTCGCGGTCATCGTGATCGTGGCCGGATCCGCGGGCCTCGACCCCGGCTTCATCGCCTCGCGGGCCTTCTCCACGTCGATCTCGGTCATGCTCCTGCTGGTCGTCGGCCTCTCCGTCCTCCAGGTCGCCGCGGGGACGCTCGGCAGCGAGGCCTTCTTCAACGTGTTCGGGCGGTTCCAGTACCTGTACGAGTACCAGCCCTACCTCCAGTTCAATCCGATCCCGCGCGCGCAGGGCTTCTTCCTCGAGCCGTCCTACGACGCCTTCGTCATCGGGACCCTCACGCTGATCTCGCTGCTCACCGGGCGTCACTTCCGCGGCACGATCGCGGTCGGCATCCTCGGCGTCCTCATGTCGCGCTCCGCGACGGGGCTCCTCCTGCTGCTCATCATCGGCGTCGTCGTCGCCCTCCGGTCGCGACCGGGCGCGAGCATCGTCGTCCTCAGCGGCCTCGCGGTCGTGGGCGTCGCCAGCGGCACCTACCTGCAGTCCCGGCTCGAGAGCTTCAGCACGTCCGGATCCAGCACGAACTACCGGCTGGTGGCGCCGCTGCAGGTCCTCAGCGACACGCTGCTCCACACGCCCATCGGCCATGCGCTCGGCTCGGTGTCGAACATCCTGCTGGGGTACGACCTCTACAACGGCGCCGAGCTCGGCACCTCGCTCGACAACGGCCTGTACGTGCTGGTGTTCTACTTCGGCTGGATCGGCCTGGTGCTCATCGCGGCCCTCGCCGTGATGGCGCTCCGGGCGATGATCCGCAGCGGACGATCCACCTGGGGAGCCGTGGCTCCGCTCTGGCTCTTCGGCACCTTATTCTTCTCCGGCGGGATCATGCTGCCGGAGTACGCCGTCATGACCGCCCTCCTCATCGCGACGCTCGTCGCCCGCAACGAAAGCCTGGTCGCTCCGCATGCCGGTACCCCCTCCGCTCCTGTCCGTCGTCGTGGTCACCTTCCGGGACCTGCCGGGGCTCGGCAGCACGCTCGGGTCGGTCCGCCAGCTCGTCCATGACGCGGGCGACGCGATCGAGGTCATCGTCGTGGACGGCGGCACGGGGGAGGGGCTGCACGATGTCGTGACCGGCTCCGGCGTGCCCGTCGACCTCTCCAGCGGCCCCGACGACGGCATCTACGACGCCATGAACGCGGGCATCGCGCGCTCGACCGGCAGGTTCGTCTGGTTCCTCAACGGCGGCGACCGGTCCCACGTCGAGTCCTGGGAGCTGCTCTCCGGCATCCTGCGCGCGGCGGGCGACGACGAGCTCCTCCTCGGCGACTACCTGCTCGACACCGGACACGGCGAGATCCTCCGGAAGGCCCGCCCGCCGTTCTACATCCACCACGGCCTGCCCACCTCGCACCAGGCGATCCTCTACCCGGGATCCCGCATCCGCGGCGCGCGCTACGACCTCCGCTTCCGCGTGGTCGGCGACTACGAGCTCACCGCCCGGCTGCTGCGATCCGGTGTCCGCCCGGTCGTGGTCCACGTCCCGCTGGCGGTCTTCGCCGCGGGCGGGATGTCGCAGGTGCGCGCCAAGGAGATCGCCGTCGAGGCGGCCCGGGTGCAGACGGAGACGCTGCGCACGCCCGCGCCGGTCCGCTGGGCGAGCCGGGCGCTGCACACGGCGAGCCGCATCCGACGCACGGTGCAGACGTCGTGAGCGCCGCCGACGAGCGCGGCCGCTGGGCCGCCGACCGGGCACGCTACGGCCGCGGCGCCTGGCTGCTCCAGCCGTCGTTCTGGGCGGTGTCCGTCTACCGGTACGGGCGCTGGACGCGCACCTGCTCGCGGGCCGTGCGCCTGCCCGCCCACGTGCTGTACGTCGCGCTCTACAGCGTGGTCCGGCTCGTGACGGGCATCGACATCCCGCGGTCGGTCGAGATCGGGCCGGGCATCATGATCCACCACTTCGGCACGGTCATCGTCCACCCCCAGGCGCGCATCGGCGCCCGGTTCACGATGCGGCACGGCGTCACGATCGGCGCCAAGAACGGCGACGACGTGCCGGTCATCGGCGACGACGTGCAGGTGGGCGCGTTCGCGCAGATCCTCGGTCCCATCCACGTGGGCGACGGCAGCACCGTCGGCGCCATGACCCTGGTGCTCCGCGACGTCCCCGCCGGGGCCACCGTGGTCGGCGTCCCGGGACGCGTGCTGTGACCGCACGCCGCACCGCCGCCCGGCCGGGCGCGCGGTGAGCGCCGACGACCGCGCGGCCCGGGGAGCCCGGAGCCGCGACTCCTCGGTCTGGCCGCTCGCGGCGCAGGCGATCATCGCCGCGGTCGGCCTCGTCGCCGCCACCCTCGCCGCGCGGCTGCTGGGACCGTCGGACTACGGCGTGTACTTCCTCGCCCTCACGGTCACGGCGTGCGTCGCGGTCCTCTTCGACATCTGCGTGCCCCAGGCCGTGCTCACGCACACCCCCGGCTACCTCGAGTCGGCGCGCACCTGGCGGCGCATGGCCGTCGTCGTCGCGGCGGGTGCGGCGGCGCTCACGGCCGCGGTCGCGCTCGTCGTCGGTACCTCGCTCGACGCGGACGTGATGTGGGTGATCCTGTGCGCCGCCCTGCCCGTCACGATGGCGTCGATGACGCCCCGCGCCTTCCTGATCGCGGCGCGGCAGCTGCGGTACGTCTCGCTCGTCGACCTCTCCAGCGTGCTGGTGGGCAACGTGATCGCCATCGGCGCGCTCGTGCTCACCGACAGCCTCTGGGCCGCCGCGAGCAGCCAGCTCGTCATCGCGGCCGTCCGCTGGCTCGCGTTCGAGGCCGCCTGGATCCGCCGGGGGAGGGCGGACCTGCCCGCGCGCGTCCCCATCCGCCCGGCGGCACGTCAGCTCTACACGTCGATGCACGGCACGTACCAGAGCCAGCTCGCCGGCTTCGCCGCCCGCAACGGCGACAACCTGCTCGTCAGCATCCTGCTCGGACCGATCGCCCTCGCGCAGTACTCCCGGGCCTACTCGTTCCTCATCGGCCCCCTCCAGCAGGCGCAGCAGGCGCTCAACCCGATGGCCATCCGCGACCTCGCGGTGGCGCGCCTCGCGGGTCGTGCCGACGACCAGCTCCGGCGCCTGGCGGCGGTCGTCATCGCCGTCGGCGTGCCGTTCGCGCTCGCGATCTCCCTGAGCGGCCCGCATCTCGTCCAGGTGCTGCTCGGTGACGAGTGGCGCACGGCCGGAGCGCTCATGCCGCTGTCCTGGGGGCTCGCGGCGTCGATGATCGTGGCGATCCCCGCGCGCTGGGCCCTCGTCGCCGGCCACCACTCGCGGGCCCTGACGGTCGACGCCGTCCTCAACTACACCGTGCTCGCCGGCGTGGTCGTCGGCGCGCTGACCGGCGGCCTGGCGGGCGTCCTCGTGATCAACTCGTTCATCGTCTCGCCGGCGATCACCATCACCGCCTGGTGCATGCTCGGCCCGGTTCCCCGTCGGCTGTTCCTCGCGCGCCTGCTGCCCATGGCGGTCGGACTGGGCGGCCTGACCGCCCTCGTCTGCATCGTGGTCGGCGAGTTCGTCGGATCCAGCCTGGTGGAGACGATCCTCGACCTCGGCATCGGCGGACTCATCGCGGTGGCCGCGTTCGCCGTGATCATGCGGCGACGACGCGCGGCCTAGTCGCCCCGGCGTCCGCTCAGTACGCGCCCTCGCGCGCCAGGACGGCCTTCGCCGTCTTCCACAGGATGACGAGGTCTCCCACGATCGACCAGTTCTCGACGTAGTACAGGTCGAGCCGCACGCTGTCCTCCCACGAGAGGTTCGAGCGGCCGCTCACCTGCCAGAGGCCCGTGATGCCCGGCTTCACGAGGAAGCGCCGGTGCACCTTCGTCTCGTACTCCTCCACCTCCCGGGCGAGCGGAGGCCGCGGTCCCACGAGGGACATGCTGCCGTTCAGTACGTTCACGAGCTGCATGAGCTCGTCGAGGCTGTAGCGGCGGAGGAACCGGCCGATGGGGGTGACGCGCGGGTCGTCCTTCATCTTGAAGAGCACGGAGTTGCCCGCGTCACGGGACTGCTGCTGGAGCTCCCGCAGCCGCGCCTCCGCGTCCGTCACCATGGTGCGGAACTTCAGCATCTGGAACGGGCGGCCGTTGATGCCCACGCGCTCCTGGCGGAAGAGCACGGGACCCGGGGTGCTCAGCCGGATGGTGATGGAGATGGCGAGGAACAGGGGCGAGGCCACGACGAGGATCAGCAGGCTCGCGACGATGTCGAACGCCCGCTTGGCGAAGAGCTTCGTGCCCTCGTAGCGCGGGGTCTCCACGTGGATCAGCGGCAGTCCGGCGACCGGGCGGGTGTGGATCCGCGGCCCGCCGATGTCGGTCAGGCTGGGCGCCACCACGAGGTGCTGGCGTCCGGGCTCCAGCGACCAGCTGAGCTCGCGGATCCGCTCGGGCGACAGCTCGTCGTTGCTGGCGATGACGATGGTGTCGGCGTCGACCGCGCGCATGGCGGCCTGCAGGTCGTCGAGCTTGCCGAGGACGGGGATGCCGGTGCCCGGCAACGTCGCCGCGATGACGCCGGACGGGATGCAGGCCCCGACCACGTGGTAGCCGGCGTAGGGCTGGCGCGCGAGCTCGCGGGCCAGGAAGCCCGTCGACGCCTCGGACCCGATCAGGAGCACGCGGGACGAGTACCGGCCCTTGGCGCGCTGCACGTTGAGCCACTGCCGCCACATCCATCTGCTGAGCACGAGGGTCACGAGCCCGAGGGGGAGCGCGATGATGATGTAGCCGCGGGCGAAGTCGATGCGTCCGAGGAACGCCACGATGGCGACCAGCCCGAACAGCCGGACCGTGGCGTCGAGGATCAGCCGGTACTCCTGCGGCCCCGTGCCCAGCACGCGATAGCCGCGGGTGCCGTACAGGCCGAGCGCCACCATCCAGCTCGCGACGATGACGACCGAGATGAGCGAGTAGCTGACGGCCGCCCCCTCGTAGTCCCCGTTGAAGGCGACGTCCGAGGTCTCCATGCCGAACCACGCGATCTGGACGCCGAAGACGACCCAGACGAGGACGAGGAGATCGGTGACGGCGAGCCCCACCGCGTAGATGCGGCGCCAGTCGTGCGCCCGTTGGCCGTCCGCCTCGGTGAGCGGTCCGGCGTCAGCGCGCAGGCCCTTCGCGGACCTGTCGATGATGCGTCGACGGGTGCCGGTCTCCCGTGCTCCCGTGTCCTGCGTGGTCTTCTGTTCGATCATCGTCCCCCCAAGCCGATGGTGCGTCCCCCTGAGGCGTCGTCGGCTCTTGGGATCGACACTACAGGCGTTGCCGACGATGCTCCGCTGCGCATGTCGGAAGCGGCCGTGAGGAGACCGTCGGGGGACACGGGACCCGCGGGGGACAGGAGCGTCCCGCCCGGATCAGATCCGTGTCCACGCACCTCCGTCGCGACGCGTGATGCTCGCGCGGGGGATGTCGACGAGCTCACCCGCCCGGGACCGGACCGCACCCGCTATGCGCTCGGCCGCGGCGTCGTCGTCCGCGGTGAAGCGGACGGTGAGGCGGGGCTCGCCGCGCACGACCTGGATGTCGTTCGCCTCGAGGGTGGCGATCCGGGCGGCCTCGGCGGCGGCGGCGGGGAGGACGGCGGCGGGGTCGGCGCCGGGACGCAGCGCGCCGACGGTCATGGTGATGCGATAGGAGGGCACGGTCCATGGTCCCGCACGCACGAGTGCTGCGTTAAATGGAGAACGGCCCCGACCACATGGTCGGAGCCGTTCTCGGAAGCTCAGCGTGCTGCGCTCACCAGAGGCGAGCGGGTGGCATTAGAGCGGGCGGATGTTCTCAGCCTGGGGACCCTTGGGGCCCTGGGCGACCTCGAACTCGACCTTCTGGTTCTCGTCGAGCGACTTGTAGCCGCCCGTCGCGATCGCGGAGTAGTGAGCGAACACATCCGCGGTTCCGTTGTCGGGAGCGATGAAGCCGAAGCCCTTTTCAGCGTTGAACCACTTGACGGTGCCTGTTGCCATGACGAAATTTCCTTCAAAAAGAGATGCATCGATCCCGGGACCCGGGACCGCGGGTCGTCTGCCCCTCGTGATGCTTCCGGCGGACCGGGCGGATCGTGAGGACCTGACGACTTGTGTCCAACCCTAGCGGGTGAAACCGCGCCAGCGGGGGATGCGGGCACATTCTCGTCGGTTGTTTCCCTCCGAGTCGCCGTGAGGGGGAGCGGCGGGGCCGACGGGCGCGTCCGACGTCGGACGCGCACGCGATGATGAGGGCATGCACATCCTGGTCGCGCGGACGCCCTCCGGCGTGCGGCTCGTCGACCTCGATGCGACCGGGACCGTCACGGCGACGCGGGACGTCCCGTCCGCCGGATGGCCGGCGGTCGCCGCCGTGCGTGAACGCGCCGAGCCCGCGCCGCGGTGGGTGTGGGACGACACCGCGGTGTGGGCGAGGGGGCTGATCGCCGCGGGCGTCCGCGTCGCCCGCTGCCACGACCTCCGGCTCTGCCACGCGATCCTCCGGCTCTCCACGCAGACCGCGGACAGCGACCTCGCCAGGCTCCCCGTCGGCGCATGGGATCGACCTGCCGTGCAAGAACGGGAGCCATCGGCCACGGCGACGCTCTTCGACGACCTCGACGCACCGGAGGGCCGTTCACCGAACGAGCTCGTCGCCGAGCTCCGGCGGCAGCTGGACGCCGTCGCGGGCAGCGCTGAACCCGGCCGCCTGCGCCTCCTCCTCGCCGCGGAGTCGGCGGGCGCCCTCGTCGCCGCCGAGATGTCGGCCGACGGGCTGCCGTGGGACACGGCCGTCCACGACGCGCTCCTGGTCGACCTGCTCGGGGGACGGCCCGCGCACGGCGGCGCGCCGCCCGCGCTGCTGCGCCTCGCCACGCGGATCCGGGAGGCCCTCGCCGCCCCCGACCTCAACGTCGACAGCCCGCCCGACGTGCTCCGGGCGCTCCGCCGCGCCGGCATCGACGCGACGAGCACGCGGCAGTGGGAGCTGCAGGAGATCGACCATCCCGTCATCGCACCGCTGCTGGAGCACAAGAAGCTGTCCCGCCTCCTCACGGCCAACGGGTGGACGTGGATGGAGACGTGGATCCGGGACGGCCGCTTCCACCCCGAGTACGTGCCGGGCGGGGTCGTCACCGGTCGATGGGCCGCCAGCGGAGGGGGCGCGCTGCAGCTGCCGCGCCAGATCCGGTCGGCCGTCCGGGCGGATCCCGGCTGGCGGCTCGTGGTCGCCGACGCCGCGCAGCTCGAGCCGCGCGTCCTCGCGGCCCTCGCGGAGGACCGCGCCATGGCCGACGCGGGTCGCGGCACCGACCTCTACCAGGGCCTCGTCGACGCCGGCGTCGTCGACACCCGCGCGCACGCCAAGGTCGCGATGCTGGGCGCCATGTACGGCGCCACCTCCGGCGAGAGCGGACGCCTCATGCCCCGGCTCGTCCGGGCCTACCCGCGCGCGACCGGATTCGTGGAGCGCGCCGCGCGGGCGGGGGAGAGCGGGGGCGTCGTGAGCACGCGGCTCGGGAGGTCGTCGCCGCCGCCCGGCGACGCGTGGGTGGACGTGCAGCAGATCGGCCGCGCCGGGGAGGCGTCCGCGGCTGACGCCGCCCGAGCGCGCACGTCCGCTCGCGATCAGGGCCGCTTCACCCGCAACTTCGTCGTCCAGGGCAGCGCCGCCGAATGGGCGCTGTGCTGGCTCGCCGGGCTCCGGCGCCGCCTCGCCGCGATGGAGCGGCCGGGATCACGTCCGCACCTCGTCTTCTTCCTGCACGACGAGGTCATGGTGCACACGCCCGACGACCGCGTCGACGAGGTGGGCCGTGCCGTGGCCGAGGCCGCCGCGGAGGCCGGCCGCCTGCTGTTCGGCGACGCACCCGTCGACTTCCCCGTCACCATCGCCGTCGTCGACGACTACGCGCAGGCCAAGTGAGCCGCGCCCGGACACGACGACGCCCGACCCCTCGGGGGACCGGGCGTCGTCTGCTCGCGGGGAGGCTCAGCCGCCGGATGCGACGTCGCCCTGGTGGTCGTCACCCTCGCCCGTGTTGCTCCCGGAGCCGTCGGGGGTGGACCCGTCCGAAGCGCTTCCCGTCGTGGTCGAGGAGGACGACGACTCCTCGTGCTCCTCGATGTTCGTCGTCGTGCGGTCGTCGTCGGTCGGGGTGCTCTCGTGATCTGCGCTCATGCCCCGACCGTACGCTCGCGCTGCTCGACGGGGAACCCCGCAGCCGGACGCGCGCCGACTTGGCCCCTGCCCCGCGTGCGGCGAGGATGTACGCATGACCGATCCCGCCCCCGCCGCCCCAGCTCCCACCGACCCGGCGGAGGTGCTCGCCGTCTACCGCTCGCGTCGCGAGCAGATGGTGGTCCTGCCCCAGGGCAACCTGGCCCTCGTCAACACGCAGTGGATCTCGCACGACGCCGCTCCGCAGCCCGTCTACGGCATCCCCGGCACCTGGTCGCCCCTCGAGCCCGGGACCTCCGGCCTCCGCGTCCAGGCGACCGCGGCCGACGGCCTGCACGTCGACGGCGTCCTCGTCGACGGGGAGGCGATCGTGCGCGGCCGCGACGACCCGCAGCCGTCGTCCGTCGTCGCGAGCGACACGGTCTCGGCGTTCGTCATCGCGAGCGAGGAGGGAGCGTACGCGCTCCGCGTCTGGGACGCGCAGTCGGACGCCATCCGCGACTTCGGCGGCATCGACGCGTTCCCGTACTCGGAGGAGTGGGTCGTGGAGGCCGACTTCACGCCCATCGAGGGCGGACGCGCGATGGGCTTCGAGCACCTCAAGGACGACGGCGCCACCAAGGACAAGATCGTGCCCGGTGAGATCACGTTCGCCAAGGACGGCGTCGACTACTCGCTGGCCGCCTTCCGCGAGGGCCGAGCGCTCCTGCTGGTCTTCTCCGACGCCACGAGCGGGGAGTCGACCTACGGCGTGGGCCGCTTCCTCATGGTCGCGCCCTCGCCCGACGGGACGATCACGCTGGACTTCAACCGCGCGTACCTGCCCCCGTGCGCCTTCAGCTACAACTTCAACTGCCCGATGCCGCCGAAGCAGAACCGCTTCGCCGTGCCCATCGAGGCGGGGGAGAAGAACGTGCTCGCGAAGGACGGCGGGCTGCTGCACTAGGTCAGTCGGCGGACCCATCCGGAGCGCGCGCCGGGCGCCCCCGGCGGGGAGCGGCGGCCAGTCCCGCGGGCCGCGCGCCCGTCGCGCGCGCATCGCCGATCCGACTCTCGGCGGCGTCGAGCCAGGCCAGGCGCGCGCGCAGCTGCGCCTCCTGCGCCTCCACGGACAGCAGGCGCGCGAGCGCGTGTCCGCCGGTGTCCGCCTCGAGCCGCTCTCGCGCTCGCGCGAGCGCAGCCGCCTCGGCGAGCGAGCACTCGCGCTGGACCCGGACGACCTCGCGCGCGTCGGCATCGGGGAGCGACAGCGCCAGGGTGACCTTCACCACGAGCTCGTCGCGGGCAGGGACGGCGCCGATGCTCGCGGAGAGCCACGCCTCCACCTCCTCCGTCCCGGCCGCGGTGATCGTGTACGGCACGTGGCCCGCATCGTCCATGGCGCCCTTCACGACGAGACCGTCGCGCTCGAGCCGGTCGAGCGTGTTGTAGATCTGGCCGACGTTGAGCGGCACCGCGGTGCCCGTCCGCCGCGAGAACTCCGTCCGGAGCTGGTACCCGTAGCAGGTGCCCTCGGTGAGGACCGCGAGGAGCGCGTGCCGCACCGACATGCCCGCCTCGTCTCCCGGCCCGACGGGCCGACACCTGGAGCATAGGCATTCCCGGCATGCATGCCGGGGGAGACCCGCCGCGACCCGCGATCCGTGAGGGGCATCCCGCCGCGGCGCGTCGTGACCCGCATGTTGCCCGCGCACAGGATGACCCGCCATGATGGGGACGTCGGCGTCCGCGCCGGCCGCACCGGCAGGTGTGGAGCTCATCCATCGCACGCAGATCGTTGGGGAAGACGCATCTGATCGGATGGAGGAGACCCATGGAAGCACCCGTCGCCAACTCAAGACCGGCTCGAGGAGTGCTCTACGTGCACTCCTCCCCTCGCGCGCTCTGCCCCCATGTCGAATGGGCCGCCGGTCGTGCGCTGGGTCACGCCGTGAACTTCATGTGGGACCCGCAGCCGGTCCTGAAGGGCGCGATGCGCGCCGAGTACTTCTGGGAGGGCCCGGAAGGATCCGGCGCCGCCATCGCCAGCGGACTCCGCGGCTGGGAGCACCTGCGCTACGAGGTGACCGAGGACGCCGGGCCCGGCCGCGACGGCGGACGCTGGATGCACACGCCCGACCTCGGCGTGTTCTTCGCGCAGACGGACACCGCCGGCAACACCGTCATCCCGGAGGACCGCATCCGCTACGCCCTCGACGTCGCCGGCTCCAACACGCTGGAGCTCCACCGCGAGCTGCGCCTCGCCATGGGCCAGGCCTGGGACGACGAGCTCGAGGCGTTCCGCCACGCGAGCGACTTCAGCCCGGTCGTCTGGCTGCACAAGGTCGGCTGAGCCGACCCCGTCACCCGGCGCGCGGCTCCTCCCCGCACGCACGACGAGAGGCCCCGACCATGCGGTCGGGGCCTCTCGTCGTGGATGCGCCTAGACGCTGCGGAACGCGATGACCGCGTTGTGCCCGCCGAAGCCGAAGGAGTTGCTGATCGCGAGCAGGTCGCCGTCGCCGAGCGACCGCGGCGACGTGACGACGTCGAGCGGGATGTCCGGGTCCTGCTCCGTGAGGTTGATCGTCGGGGGAGCGGTGCGCTCCGCCAGCGCCTTCACGGTGAAGACGGCCTCGATGGCGCCCGCACCTCCCAGCAGGTGGCCCGTCGACGCCTTCGTGGCGCTCACGGGGATCCCGTGCACGGCGTCGCCGAACACGCGCTCGAGGGCCTTGTACTCGGCGATGTCGCCGACGGGCGTGCTCGTCGCGTGGACGTTGATGTGCGAGACGTCGCCCCGCGAGTAGCCCGCGCCCTCGATGGTCTGGATCATGGCGCGCGCGGCGGCCGTCCCCTCGGGGTCGGGTGCCGTGATGTGGAACGCGTCGCTCGTGACCGCGCCGCCCACGAGCTCGGCGTAGATGCGCGCGCCGCGGGCCTTCGCGTGCTCCTCGGTCTCGAGCACCAGGGCGGCGCCGCCCTCGCCCAGCACGAAGCCGTCGCGTGCGATGTCGTACGGGCGCGAGGCGCGCTGGGGGTCGTCGTTGCGCTTCGAGAGCGCCTGCATCGCGGCGAACGAGGCGATGGGCAGCGGGTGGATCGAGGCCTCGGATCCGCCGGCGACGATGATGTCCGCACGTCCCGCCTGGAGGTGCTCGTACGCGCTGGCGATGGACTCGGTGCTCGAGGCGCACGCGGAGACGACCGTCTGGATGCCGGCGCGCGCGCCGAGGTCCATGCCGACCGCGGCCGCAGGTCCGTTGGGCATGAGCATGGGGACCGTCATGGGGAGGACGCGGCGGGGACCCTTCTCGCGGAGGGTGTCCCAGGCGTCGAGCAGGGTCCACACGCCGCCGATGCCGGTCGCCCAGTCCACGGCGAAGCGCAGGGGGTCGACCTCCGGGGATCCGGCGTCGGCCCAAGCCTCGCGCGCGGCCGTGAGCGCGAACTGGCTCGACGGGTCGAGGCGCTTGGTCTCGATGCGCTGCATGACCTCGGAGGACGGCACCTTGGCCTGCCCGGCGAAGGTGACGGGGATCTCCCACTTCGCGACCCAGTCCTGCTCGAGGGTGCTGATGCCCGACTCACCGCGCAGGAGCGCCTGCCAGGTCTCCTCGGCGGTGCCGCCGAGCGGAGACGTCGCGCCGATGCCGGTGACGACGATCTTCTTGGGGGTGGTCATGCGTGGCGTCTCCTCGACGTCGGGAACGGGGGAGGGAGATGGCCGGCCCCGGATCCGGGACCGGCCATGCTCCGCGCGATCAGGACTGCGCGTTGGTGATGAACGTGACCGCGTCGCCGACGGTCTTGAGGTTCTTGACTTCCTCGTCCGGGATCTTGACGTCGAACTTCTCCTCGGCGTTGACGACGATCGTCATCATCGAGATCGAGTCGATGTCCAGGTCGTCGGTGAACGACTTGTCCATCTCGACGGTGTCGGTGGCGATCCCGGTCTCGTCGTTGACGAGCTCGGCCAGGCCGGCCAGGACTTCTTCGGTGGACAGTGCCATGTGTATCTCCTCGTGGTTCGTGATGACCGGAACAGCTTATGGGGCGGCGGGGCTCAGGGCAGGACGACGACCTGCGCGCCGAAGACGAGTCCCGCGCCGAACCCGATCTGCAGGGCGAGGCCGCCGGACAGCGACGGGTCCTCCTCGAGCAGGCGGTGGGTGGCGAGCGGGATCGACGCGGCGGAGGTGTTGCCCGTCGTGGCGATGTCGCGCGCGATGGCGACCGACTCGGGGAGGCCGAGCTGCTTCGCGAACTCGTCGACGATGCGCATGTTGGCCTGGTGCGGGATGAAGGCGGCGAGCTGCTCGGGTGCCACCCCTGCGCGGTCGAGCGCCTCCTTGGCGACCTTGACCATCTCCCACACGGCCCAGCGGAAGACCTTCTGGCCGTCCTGGCGGAGCGTCGGCCACGCGGATCCGTCGCGCATGCTCTTCAGGGTGCCGGTCATGCCGACCGCGTCCCAGTTCGAGCCGTCCGATCCCCACACGGTCGGCGAGATGCCGGGGGTGTCGCTCGGGCCGACGATCGCGGCGCCGGCGCCGTCGCCGAGCAGGAAGGAGATGGAGCGGTCGGTGGGGTCGACGATGTCGGACAGCTTCTCCGCGCCGACCACGAGGACGTACTCCGCGAGGCCCGAGCGGATGAAGGAGTCCGCCTGGGCGATGCCGTAGGTGTACCCGGCGCACGCGGCCGAGATGTCGTAGGCGGGGGCGGGGTTCGCGCCGATGCGGTCGGCGAGGAGCGCGGCCATCGAGGGCGTCTGCACGGTGTTGCTGACGGTCGAGACGAGGACGATGCCGATCTGCTCCGGCCGGATGCCCGCCTTCGCGATCGCCTCGAGCGATGCGGTGGTCGCCAGGTCGACCGCGTCGACGTCGGCGCCGGCGCGCTTGCGCGTGATGATCCCGGTGCGCTGGCGGATCCACTCGTCGGAGGAGTCGATGGGGCCGACGAGGTCGTCGTTGGGCACGTCGAGCTCGCCGCGGGCGGCGCCGAGGCCCCAGATGCGGGTGAAGCGCTCGACCACGGGCGCGGTCTGGATGGTGGGGCGGGGCTGGTCGGTCATGGGTGCCTGTTCGGTGTCGGTGAGGCGGGATCAGGCGTGCGCGTCGAGCATGTCGATCGCCGCCGGGAGGTCGTCTGGCGTGGAGAGCGCGAGCGTCGGGAGGCCCTTCAGGCCGCGCTTGGCGAGGCCCGTGAGCGCTCCGGCGGGCGCGACCTCGATGAGGCCGGTGACGCCCGCGGCGGCGAAGGCCTCCATGCAGAGGTCCCAGCGCACCGGGCTCGCCACCTGCCCGACGATGAGGTCGAGGTACGCGGCGCCGGACTCGACGCGGGTGCCGTCATGGTTGGTCCAGACCGGGAAGCGCGGGTCGCGGGGAGCGAGCGGCGCGACCGCGGCGCGCAGGGCCTCGACGGCGGGCGCCATGTGGTGCGTGTGGAACGCACCGGCGACCTGGAGCGGGATGACGCGCGTGCCGCGGAGGGGCTCGGCCTGCAGCGCGGCGAGGGCGTCGGGAGCGCCGGCGACCACGATCTGGCCGCCGCCGTTGAAGTTGGCCGGCTCGAGGTCGAGCTCGGCGAGCCGAGCGAGGACGGCGTCCTGGTCGCCGCCGACGACCGCGCTCATGCCCGTGCGGGTGATGCCGGCGGCCTCGGCCATCGCGTCGCCGCGGGTGCGCACCACGCGCATCGCCTCGTCGTCCGTGAGGATGCCCGCACCGGCGGCCGCGGTGATCTCGCCGACCGAGTGGCCGGCGATTCCGGCGACGTACGCGTCACGGCCATCGGCGAGGAGCGCGTGCAGGGCGACGATGCCCGCGGCGACGATGAGCGGTTGCGCGACGGCGGTGTCGCGGATGGTGTCGGCGTCGGACGTGGTGCCGTGGGTGACGAGGTCGAGGCCCGCCGCCTCGCCCAGCTCGCCCAGTCGTCGTGCGTGCTCGGGGTGCTCGAGCCAGGGGGAGAGGAAGCCGGGCTTCTGGGAGCCCTGGCCCGGGCAGACGACGATGATCATCCGTCCATCCTCCCGCCCGCGGCGAGGCGCGTCGGAGTCGACGTCCTACAGAGGATCCGCCGGGACATTGTGACGATGACACACGGGGGGCGCCTCATCGTGCCGCCTGGCGCTTCGGGCGGGCGCGGCCGGAGCCCTGCTGCTTGGGGACGGTGGTGCCCGCCTCGGCGATGCTCCCGATGATGAGCGCCGCCTGGAGGATGAGGGCCTCCCTCGCGCCCGTGGCATCCCAGCCGATCACGTCGGAGACCCGCTTGAGGCGGTAGCGCACCGTGTTGGGGTGCACGAACAGCTCCCGCGCGGTCGCCTCCAGGGAGCGGCCGGTGTCGAGGTAGCACCACAGCGTCGCGAGCAGCTCGGTCGAGTGCGCCTGCAGCGGCTTGTAGATGCGGTTGATGAGCGTGGACCGCGCGAGCGGGTCGCCGGCGAGGGCGCGCTCGGGGAGCAGGTCGTCGGCGAGCGTGGGCCGCGGGGCGTTCCGCCATGAGCGGGCGACGGCGAATCCGGCCAGCGCCGCGCGGGCGCTCCGCGACGCCTCGACGAGGCTCGGCACCTCGTGGCCGAGGACGAGGTGCCCCGCCCCGAACCCGGGCTCGAGCTGGGTCGCGATCTCGAGGAAGGTCACAGGAGGCGTCTCGGCGGCCGTGGCCTCCGGGTCCGCCACGGCGGGCGACGCGCGGCCGATGACGAGCACCAGGCGGCTGCCCTGGACGCCGATGAGCACGTCGGCCTCGAGGTGCCGCGCCGTGCGTCGCAGCTGGTCGACGTCGAGCACGGCAGGTGCGGTGCCGACGAGCACGGAGACCTCGCCGTGCCCGTGCCAGCCGAGCGCCGCGATCCGGGACGGGAGCTCGTCGTCGTACTCGCCTGAGAGGATGCTGTCGACGACGAGCGCCTCGAGCCGGGCGTCCCACAGCCCGCGGGCCTCGGCGGCGCGCGCGTACACGTCGGCTGCGGCGAACGCGATCTCCCGCGAGTACAGCAGGATCGCGTCGCGCACCGTGCGGTGCCGGTCGCGGACGCGGTCCTCGACCACCTCGACCGTGACGCGGATGAGCTGCAGCGTCTGCTGCAGGCTCACCGAGCGGAGGAGCTCGCGCGGCGCGGCGCCGAAGACGTCGGCCGCGATCCACGGCGTCGAGTCGGGATCGTCGTACCAGTGGATGAAGGAGGTGATGCCGGCCTGCGCGACCAGCCCGACGGCGGACCGCCGCCCCGGCGGCATCTCGCCGTACCAGGGCAGCGTGTCCTCCAGCCGCTTGAGCGTCGCGCTCGCGAGCTCGCCCGACAGGGACCGGAGCCACGTCAGCGTCTCCGCCTTCGTCTCCCCGGTCTCCACGTCGGTGTCGTGCCGGTCGCTGGGTGTCACGTCAGGTCGGCGCAGCTCACGCCTCGCCGCCCGCCGATCCGGTCGTTCCGGCGTTGACGTCGAGCAGGCGGTACTTGTCGATCGCCCACTTCGGCGCGTCCTGGTCGACCTTGCCCTGCTTGGCCAGGCGCTGCAGCGTCTTCACGACCATCGACGGACCGTCGATCGCGAAGAACCGCCTGGCTGCCGGACGCGTGTCCGAGAAGCCGAAGCCGTCGGCGCCGAGCGTCGAGTAGTCGCCGGGCACGAACTGCCGGATCTGGTCGGGGACCGCGTGCGAGAAGTCGGTGACCGCGACGAACGGGCCCTCCGCGTGGCGCAGCTTCTCCTCCAGGTACGGGACCCGGGTCTCGGAGTGCGGGTGGAGCATGTTGTGCTCCTCCGCGGCCAGGCCGTCGCGACGCAGCTCGCCCCACGAGGTGACGGACCACACGTCGGCGGACACGCCCCAGTCGTCGGCCAGCAGCTGCTGCGCCTCGAGGGCCCACGGGACCGCGACGCCGGAGGCCATGAGCTGCGCCTTCGGTCCGTCGACCCACCCGTCCTTGAGCTTGTAGACGCCGCGGACGATGCCGTCCACGTCCACGCCCTCGGGCTCGCTCGGGTGGATGATCGGCTCGTTGTAGACCGTCAGGTAGTACATGACGTTCGGGTCCTCGTGCTCGCCGCCGTACATGCGCTCGAGGCCGGAGCGCACGATGTGGCCGATCTCGTAGGCGTACGCGGGGTCGTAGGACACGACCGCGGGGTTCGTCTGCGAGAGGACGAGCGAGTGCCCGTCGGCGTGCTGGAGGCCCTCGCCCGTGAGCGTGGTGCGTCCCGCGGTGGCGCCGATGAGGAAGCCGCGCGCCATCTGGTCGCCGGCCGCCCAGATCGCGTCGCCCGTGCGCTGGAACCCGAACATCGAGTAGAAGACGTAGATCGGGATCAGCGGCTCGCCCTGCGTCGCGTACGTCGTGCCGAGGTTCGTGAACGCCGCGAGGGCGCCCGCCTCGTTGATGCCCACGTGCACGATCTGGCCCTGCGGGCTCTCCTTGTAGGACAGCAGGAGCTCGCGGTCGACCGACGTGTAGTGCTGCCCGTTCGGGTTGTAGATCTTCGCCGTCGGGAAGAAGGCGTCGATGCCGAACGTGCGGGCCTCGTCCGGGATGATCGGGACGACGCGGTTGCCGAAGTCCTTCGAGCGGATCAGGTCCTTCAGGAGCCGGACGAACGCCATGGTCGTGGCGATCTCCTGCGTGCCGGATCCCTTCTTGGAGATGCGGTACGCGGAGTCGTCCGGCAGCGTGATCGCCGTGTGCGACGTCCGGCGCTCGGGCGAGTACCCGCCGAGCGCACGGCGGCGCTCCTGCATGTACTGGATGGCCTCGTCGTCCTGTCCGGGGTGGTAGTACGGCGGCAGGTAGGGGTTCTCCTCGAGCTGGGCGTCCGTGATCGGCACGCGCATCTCGTCGCGGAACTGCTTGAGGTTGTCGAGCGTCAGCTTCTTCATCTGGTGGGTCGCGTTGCGGCCCTCGAAGCTCGGGCCGAGGCCGTAGCCCTTGACGGTCTTCGCGAGGATGACCGTGGGCTGGCCCGTGTGCTCGCTGGCCGCCTTGAAGGCCGCGTAGACCTTGCGGTAGTCGTGGCCGCCGCGCTTGAGGTTCCAGATCTGGTCGTCGGTGTAGCCCTCGACGAGCTTCGCGGTGCGCTCGTCGCGCCCGAAGAAGTTCTCGCGGATGTAGGCGCCGCTCTCGGCCTTGTAGGTCTGGTAGTCGCCGTCGGGAGTGCGGTTCATGAGGTCGAGGAGCGCGCCCTCGGTGTCGCGGGCGAGCAGGTCGTCCCACTCGCGGCCCCACACGACCTTGATGACGTTCCAGCCGGCGCCGCGGAAGAAGCTCTCGAGCTCCTGGATGATCTTGCCGTTGCCGCGGACGGGGCCGTCGAGGCGCTGCAGGTTGCAGTTGATGACGAAGTTGAGGTTGTCGAGCTTCTCGTTCGCCGCGACCTGGAGCTGGCCGCGGCTCTCGACCTCGTCCATCTCGCCGTCGCCGAGGAACGCCCACACCTGCTGGTCGGAGGCGTCCTTGATGCCGCGGTTGGTGAGGTACTTGTTCGCCTGCGCCTGGTAGATCGCGTTGATCGGGCCGAGGCCCATCGACACCGTGGGGAACTGCCAGAACTCCGGCATGAGGCGCGGGTGCGGGTACGACGAGAGGCCGCCGCCCGCGTGGCTCTTCTCCTGGCGGAAGCCGTCGAGCTGGTGCTCGCTCAGGCGTCCCTCGAGGAAGGCGCGGGCGTAGGTGCCGGGGGAGGCGTGACCCTGCACGAAGACCTGGTCGCCGCCACCCGGGTGGTCCTGGCCGCGGAAGAAGTGGTTGTAGCCGACCTCGTAGAGCGCGGCGGAGGAGGCGTACGTGGCGATGTGCCCGCCGACCGCGATGCCGGGGCGCTGGGCCCGGTGCACGGTGACGGCCGCGTTCCAGCGGATCCAGGCGCGGTAGCGGCGCTCGAGGTCCTCGTCACCGGGGAAGTCGGGCTCGTTCTCCGGCGCGATGGTGTTGATGTAGTCCGTGGTCGGGACCATCGGCACGCCGAGGTGGAGCTCCTTGGAGCGCTTGAGGAGGCTGAGCATGACGTCGCGCGCGCGACCCCGGCCCTGCGTCTCCACGAGCCCGTCGAGCGACTCGTTCCATTCGGCGGTCTCTTCCGGATCCTGGTCGGTGTGGTTCACCGAGTACGGATCCTGGTCGTTGACAGTCACCCTCGACCTCTTCCTGTGGTGTGCAGACATCGTCTTCGGTGCCACGGGGCTCGAAGGGTGCGAGACCGCGCGTACGCCGAGGGCCAGCCTACCCATGCCGACCGACGGTGCAGGACTAGCGCCGGCGCGGCCCGTCGGCGGTCCCGGGGCGCCCGTGGAGCTGGACTTCGCGGATCCCCGGCGTAAGCTCGGTCCTCGTGCCAGACAGGGGACATCTGCCGGCACGGAAGGATCCGCACCCCATGGCCCTGGCCAACGACACACAGGCTCCCGACTTCGAGCTCGCCAACCAGTTCGGCGAGCGGGTCCGGTTGAGCGAGTACCGCGGACACCGCGCGGTCGCCCTCGTCTTCTTCCCCCTCGCGTTCTCGGGCACGTGCACCGGCGAGATGTGCCAGCTCGAGGAGAACCTCGGCCTCTTCGCCGACAGCCGCGTGGAGCTCATCGGCATCAGCGTCGACAGCAAGCACACGCTGCGCGCGTGGGCCCAGCAGCAGGGCATCGACTTCCAGCTCCTGGCCGACTTCTGGCCCCACGGCCAGGTGGCGAAGGAGTACGGCGTGTTCCTCGAGGAGAAGGGGTTCGCCAACCGGGCGACCTTCCTCATCGACACGCGCGGCATCATCCGCGGCAGCTTCATCACGGCTCCGGGCGAGGCCCGGGAGCTCGAGGCCTACCGCACCGCGATCCGCGACCTGGCGCTCGTCCCGGCCTGATCGACCGGGCGGCCCTCGGGCCCCTCCGCCGCGGGCGTCAGCTGAGGATGTTCACCGCGCGGGCGATGACCAGCGCGAGGATCACGAACCCGGCGAAGGCCTCCAGCGCCATGAGCGCCTTGGCGCGGTGGGACAGCGGCATGACGTCGGTGGGGCTGTACGCCATCGAGTTCGTGAGCGAGAAGTACGCGTAGTCGATGAACCCCGGGACCCAGTCCGCGTGCTCCGACGAGCGACGGGCGACCTCCGAGACGGCGCCGGAGTCCTCGTCCTGCGGGAAGCGGAAGTCGGCGGGCGCGAGCGCCGCGCGGGCGTGCGTCCGACGCGCCACCGGACCGCCGCGGTCCAGCTCCCAGAAGACGAGAGCGAAGGCCAGCACGTTCGTCGCCCACACCTGCAGGGCCGTGAGAAGCAGCTGCGGTCCCGCCTCCGAGGCGTCCACCAACGCGATGACCAGGACCACGAGGCTCACCTGGTTGGCCACCACGAGCAGGCCGCCGAGCGCGAGGCCGAGCCCGCGCGACCACGGCGTCTCGCGGACGAACCGGCGGGGGTTCAGCGCGACGAGCGGCACGAGGAGGGCGATGGCGATCACCGCCACCGCGATGCGGACGGCGGCCGGGACGGCCGTCGGGGCGATGCCGTAGAGCACGACGGCGACGACGAGGCCGACCGCGGCGGGCCAACGCGGCTCCGCGACGGTGCGACGGGAGGGGTGGATGGTCACGGGGGAGAGGCTACGGCGCGTGCGGGCCGGGCTGCCGTGGCGCGCCGACGCGGTCGGCTAGCATTGCCGGGCGCCCGGCGACCGGGCGTCGCGGGCCTTTAGCTCAGTTGGTAGAGCGCCACGTTTACACCGTGGATGTCGTCGGTTCGAGCCCGGCAGGGCCCACCTCGCGATCCGCTCGACGACGCGCCCCTCACCGCGCGGCATCAGCCCGGGTGCCGAGTCCCCGCACCAGCAGGTCGACCCCGAAGGCGAAGTCGTCGGCGGACTCCTGCGCCGGCGCGCGGACGGTCAGCAGGCCGAGCCGATCGAGCTGGATGCGCTGCTGCTCGTGCGCGACGTGGCCGAGCACGAAGTGCAGGAGCGCCGACGCGGCCCGGGCGCAGTCGGCCTCGCCGAAGCCGCCGCCGGCGACCGCCGCGGACAGCGCATCGCGCGCCGCCGTCGCCCCGAGCCCCATCGCCGTGGTGCTGGCCACGACCTCGGCGCCGTCGCGATGGGCCAGCAGCGCAGCGCGGAGGGACGTCGCGGTGCGCCGGACCCGCTCCCGCCAGTCGGCGTGCGGGCGGACCGTCGTCGCGATGACCGCCTCGGCGACGATGCGGTCGGCCAGCTCGGCCAGGAGGCTCTGCTTGTCGGGAAAGTGCCAGTAGAGCGCGCTCGGCTGGACGTCGAGCGCGGCCCCGAGGCGTCGCATCGTGAAGTCCGGCAGGCCGTGCTCGTCGAGGATCCGCAGCGCGGTGCGGGCGACGTCGTCGCGGCTGTGCCGCCCCGTCGCCTGCGCTCGAGCCATGCCGCCACTATAGTGAACGCCGTTCAGGTGAACATCGTTCAGGTCGTTGTCGACCGCCTCGTGCTGAAGGAAGCCCATGACCCCGTCCCGCACCCAGCCCCTGCGCGCCGACCGGCGCGCCCACCTCGACGCGACCGACCTCGCGCGGGTCGCCGTGCTCGCCGCCGTCGTCGCGGTGCTCGGGCTGCCGGGCAGCATCAGCGTCCTCGGCAGCGTGCCCATCACCGCCCAGACGCTCGGCGTGATGCTGGCCGGCGCCGTCCTCGGGCCGCGTCTCGGGGCCCTCGCCCTCGCCGTCCTCCTCGTCCTGGTCGCGGTGGGGCTGCCGCTGCTCGCCGGAGGGACCGGCGGCCTGGGCGTCTTCCTCGGCCCGTCCGCCGGCTACCTCGTGGGCTGGATCCCCGGAGCCGCCGTGGTCGGGCTCCTCGTCCACCTCGGCGGCCGACGACCCACCGTGTGGCGCACGGCCGCGGCCATGGTGGTCGGCGGGATCCTCGTCATCTACGCCGTGGGGATCCCCGTGCAGAGCCTCGTCACGCGCCTGCCGCTGACGCAGACCGCCTACACCAGCCTCGTCTTCCTCCCCGGCGACCTCATCAAGGCCGCCATCGCCACGGGGATCGTGATGACGCTGGCGCGCGGCTACCCCCGCGCCTTCCGTCGTCCGACCGGCTGGACCACGGCACGGCGGGACGCCGCGGCGGCGACCGCCAGGTGACCCCGACGGACGGGGTCGGCGCGGCGGCCCTCCACCTCGCCGGCGTCGGCGTGCGCCTCGGCGACGTCGAGGCGCTGCACGACGTCACGCTCGACGCGGATGCGCGCACCCTCGCCGTGATCGGGGAGAACGGCTCGGGCAAGAGCACCTTCGCCCGCCTCGTCGGGGGGCTCGTCGGACGCACCACGGGGGATCTCGCCGTGCTGGGCATCGACCCGGAGCGCGGATCCCGGGAGCTCCGGCGACGCGTCGCCCTCGTCTTCAGCAACCCCGACGCGCAGATCGTCATGCCCACCGTCGCCGAGGACGTCGCGTTCTCCCTGCGGCCGGAGCGCCTGCCCCGCGCCGAGTCGGACGCCCGGGTCGCCGAGGCCCTCCGCCGGCTCGGCATCGAGCACCTCGCCGACCGGTCGTCGCACGAGCTCTCCGGCGGGCAGAAGCAGCTGCTCGCGCTGGCGGGGGCCTTCGTCCGGCGCCCCGAGCTCGTCATCGCCGACGAGCCCACCGCGTACCTCGACGCCCGGAACGCCCGCCGGGTCGCGGACCACCTCCTCGAGGAGGGCCACCGCCTCGTGCTCGTCACCCACGACCTCGCGGCCGCCGCGCGCTGCGACGCCGCCATCCTGTTCGCCGACGGCCGCCTCATCCGCACGGGAGCTCCCGCCCCGGTCATCGCCGAGTACGAGGCGATGCTCGGATGACGTCGACGGAGCCGCGACGACCCGGTCGCCTCGAGCGCATGGCGGCGGGACCCGAGCTGGTGGCGCTCATGGTGGTCGTGCTCGGCGTCTCGCTCCTGCCGTCCACCTGGTGGGCGGCGGGCACCGCGGTCGCCGTGGCCGTCGTCGCCTACGCGGCCGCGCAGCTCGGCGACGGCCTCCTCGGCCTCCGCCGCCTCGCCGAACAGGTGCGCGCGGTGCGCTGGCTGATGCTCGTCACGCTCGTCAGCCAGCTCGTGCTGCTCGGGCCCGAGCCCGCGGTGGCGAACACGGCGCGCGTGACGTCGGCGATCGCCGTCGCCGGACTGCTCGTCCTCACGACCTCCATGACCGCGCTCCTCGACGGCATCGAGCGCGGCCTGGGTCCGTTGCGGAGGCTCGGCCTCGACACGGAGCGGATCTCGCTGCTCCTCACCGTGACCGCCGGCACCGTCCCGGTCCTCGGACGCCTGGCCGCCGACGTCCGCGAGGCGCAGCGCGCGCGGGGGGCACGTCCAGGACTCCGGACCTTCGTCGTCCCCTTCCTCGTCGTCGCCCTCAAGCACGCCGACCAGCTGGGCGACGCGCTCACCGCCCGCGGGGTGAGGTGACGAGCCGGGCCGCACCCGCCCGATCGCGATGTCCACGGGCCGCGCGGCCCGCGTCGTCGCGGGCGTGTCGCGGTAGCATCCACGCATGAGCTCCGACACGGCCGATGGCGCCGCCGCATGGTCGGTCGTCGACGCCGCGACGCATGGGTCGAGCACCCACCGCGGATCCGCCCAGCGGAGCCTCTGGCCGCTCGAGCCGCTCGTGCCGTCGCCGGGCGTCGCGCCCGACGCGGCGCGGGGCGACGGACGCACCCGCCGCGACACGCGCCGAGGCTGACGGGCGCGCGGCCCGGGACGGGCGGCGGTCGCCCCTTCGTTACGATGGGCAGGTGATCCCCACCCTCGCCGACGTCGTCCGGGTCGTCGAGGACGCATGGCCTCCCGCGGGCGCGTCCGACTGGGACGCCTCCGGGCTCGTCTCGGGGGATCCGCGTCGGCCGGTCCGCCGCATCCACCTCGCCGTCGACGCCGTCCGCGCGACGGTCGACGAGGCCGTCGCCGCCGACGCCGACCTGCTGCTCGTGCACCACCCGCTGCTGCTCCGCGGCGTCACCACCATCGCCGAGACCGGCTACAAGGGAGCGCTCCTCGCCGACCTCGTGCGCGCCGACTGCGCCCTGCACGCCGCGCACACCACCGCCGACGTGGTCGAGGAGGGCACCTCAGGTCGGCTCGCGGCGCTCCTCGGCCTCGTGCCCGAGACCCTGCGGCCGATCGACCCGGCCGGGGACGGCGTGCGCGGCATCGGCCGCGTCGGCGACCTGCCCGCGCCGACGTCGCTCGGCCGCCTGGCCGGCGAGCTGGCCCGGATCCTGCCGCCCACGGCGACGGGGATCCGCGTCGCGGGCCCCTACGACGCGCCCGTGACCCGCGTGGCGCTCTGCGGGGGAGCCGGCGACTCGCTGCTGGCCGCGCCCGAGGTGGTCGGCGCCGACGTCTACATCACCTCCGACCTCCGCCATCACCCGGCCAGCGAGGCGCGCGAGTCCGCTGCCCTCCGCGGCGGCACGCCGTACCTCATCGACACGTCCCACTGGGCGAGCGAGTGGCTGTGGCTCGACCAGGCCGCCGGCACGCTGCGGGCGGCGCTCCCCGACGTGGAGGTCACCGTCAGCGACATGCGCACCGACCCCTGGGACTTCGCCGTCACGCAGTGAGCGGCCGCCGCGCGGGCGGTCCCGCGCATCCACGACACACGCATCGCGTGCTCGCCCCACACCGGCGGAGCCGCACCACGAGAGGGAGAGCATGAAAGCCGATCCGAGCATCCAGAAGGAGCTCCTCGACCTGCAGGAGATCGACACCCGGCTCACGCACCTCACGCGCCAGCTCGCGCAGCTCCCGCAGCTGAAGAGGATCGAGGAGCTGCAGCGGGAGATGGAGCTCGTCCGCCGTCGGCTCGGGGAGAGGACGGGCGTCGTGGAGGACGCCCAGACCGAGCTCTCGCGCATCGAGTCCGACGTGGCGGTCGTGCAGGCGCGCATGGACCGCGACCGCACCCGCATCGAGGCGGGCGGCAGCTCGAAGGACGTGCAGGCGCTGGAGCGCGAGCTCGAGTCGCTGCTGCGTCGCCGCGACACCCTCGAGGAGGTCGAGCTCGAGGTGATGCAGCGTCTCGAGGAGGCCCAGGCCGCGCAGGCCGAGGTGGCCGTCGAACGGGACGCGCTCGCCGATCGCCTCGGCGCGGTGGAGGCGGAGCGGGACGCCGCGGCCGTCGAGCTGCGCGCGCAGGCCGAGCAGGCGCGGAAGGACCGGGACGCGCTCGCGCCGCGGTTCCCCGATGACCTCCTCGCGCTCTACGAGAAGCAGCGCGCACGGTACGGCGTGGGCGCCGCCATGCTGCATCGAGGGATCTCCCTCGGCAGCAACATCGCCCTCCACCAGAGCGACCTGGACGCGCTCCGCAAGCGCGCGCCCGACGACGTCGTCATCGACCCCGAGAGCAACGCGATCCTCGTGCGGACGGACGAGTCCGGCCTCTAGCGGGAGCGCCACCCGCACGCTGCCCTAGACTCGACCCCGCGGATGGGTCGGCAAGACGGTCGCGCCGCGGTGGATCCCGAGAGGGGGAGACCGCGTCGAGGAACGTCCGGGCTCCGTAGAGCAGGGCGGTGGGTAACACCCACCCGGGGTGACCCGCGAGACAGTGCAACAGAGAGCAGACCGCCCGTCGCGGAAGCGGCGGGTGAGGGTGAAACGGCGGTGTAAGAGACCACCAGCGGCCCGAGTGATCGGGTCGGCTATGCAAACCTCGCCCGGAGCAAGGTCGAACAGGGGACGCACAGGCTGCTCGTCCAGTCCCCGGGTAGACCGCTGGAGGGCTGCGGCGACGCAGCTCCGAGATAGATGGCCGTCCATGGTGCCTGAGGCACCGGGACAGAACCCGGCGTATCAGCCGGCCCATCCGCACCACGCGCCAGACGCGGAAGCGGTCGGATCCCCTCGGGGGTCCGACCGCTTCCGTCGTCCGGGCTGGGGTGCGTCAGTCCTCGGGCTTGGTCTTGTCGACCAGGTCGGACGCCGGGGCGTGCGTGATGGCCCCGGCCGCGTGCGCCGCGAGAGCAGCCGCGCCCATGATCCCGGCGTTGTTGCGCAGCTCCGCCGGCACGATCGGGGTGCGCAGGCGCAGCAGCGGCAGGAAGTGCTTGTGGTTCTTGGACACGCCGCCGCCGACGATGAACAGCTCCGGCCACATCAGCTTCTCGAGCTGGCCGTAGTACACCTGCAGCCGGGCGGCCCAGCGCTTCCAGTTCAGGTGCGCGCGCTCCTTGGCCGCGTACGAGGCGCGGCGCTCGAAGTCGCGGCGGCCCGCGACGTCCATGTGGCCGAGCTCGGCGTTGGGGATGAGGACGCCGTCGTGGATGAGGGCCGTGCCGATGCCCGTGCCGAGCGTGGTCATGATGACGAGGCCGCGCACGTCCTTGGCCGCGCCGTAGCGGGCCTCCGCGTAGCCGGCCGCGTCCGCGTCGTTGACGAAGGTGATCTCGAGCCCCAGGCGCTCCTCGAACAGCTTCTCGGCCTCGAGGCCGATCCAGCTGGGGGAGACGTTCGCGGCCGACATGGTCGTGCCGTGGACGATCGCGGCGGGGAAGCACACGCCGAGCGGCGTGCCCGCGGGCACATCGCCGAGCGCGTCGATGATCTGCTTCACGGTGGCGACGATGTCGTCCGGCTCGCCGCCCTGGGGCGTCGGCAGCTTCACGCGCTCGCTGCGCAGCTCGCCGGTGGCGACGTCCACGATGGCGCCCTTGATGCCGGTCCCGCCGATGTCGATGCCGATTGCGGTCGTCGCGTCCTCGCTCATGGAAGCGACCCTACCGGCTCGCCCGACGCCGTCCGGCCGTCGCGCGCGGGGCGGACGGGCCTAGCATCGGCAGCATGAGCGACAGCGACGAGCAGTACTGGTACGACGACCGCACGGGCGAGGTGGAGAAGGGGATGCTGTCCCCTGCGGCCCATCGGATCGGCCCCTTCGCCACGGCGGAGGAGGCGGCCAAGGCTCCGCAGCGGCTCCGCGAGCGGGCCGAGCAGTGGGCCGCCGAGGACCGCGACGACGGCTGAGCCCCAGCTCAGTCGGAGTAGCTCTCCTCCTCGGCAGGGAACGCGCCCGAGACGACGTCCTCCCGGTACCGGATCGCCGCGTCGAGGAGCACCGCGCGCATGTCCGCGTAGCGCCGGACGAACCTCGGCACGCGGCCGCTCGTGAGGCCGGCGAAGTCGGTCCAGACGAGGATCTGACCGTCCGTGCCGTTCCCGGCGCCGATGCCGATGGTGGGGATGCGCAGCTCCTCGCTCACGCGCCGGGCGATCTCCTGCGGCACCATCTCGAGCACCACGGCGAAGGCGCCCGCGTCCTGGACGGCGCGCGCGTCCGCGAGGAGCGCCTCCGCGGCGTCGCCGCGGCCCTGGATGATGTGTCCGCCCAGCCCGTGCTCGCTCTGCGGGGTGAAGCCGATGTGGCCCATCACGGGGATGCCGGAGGAGACGACGCGACGGATCTGCTCGGCGCTGCGCACCCCGCCCTCGAGCTTCACGGCGTGGGCGCGGGCTTCCTTCATGAAGCGCACGGAGGTCGCGAGCGCCTGGTCCGGCCCCGATTCGTAGGACCCGAATGGCAGGTCAGCGACGACGAGGGCCCGTGCGGCGGATCCGGCGACGGCGCGGGCGAGCGGGATCAGCTCGTCCACGGTGACCGGCACGGTCGTGTCGTAGCCCAGCACCGTGTTCCCGGCGGAGTCGCCGACGAGCAGGAAGTCGATGCCGGCCTCGTCGAAGATGCCGGCCGTGAGCATGTCGTAGCTGGTGAGCCCCGTGATCGGGAGGCCCTGCTCCTTGGCCCGGGCGAAGTGCCGGATCCGGACCCGCTTGGGCGGTCCGGCGGGCTCGCTCGGGAGGCGGGCGGGATCGGGCGGGGTGACGGCAGCGTCGGGGCTCTGCATGCCTCGGAGTCTACGGCGGGCCCCGCGCGCGCTCCGCCCGACCCCTGGTCAGCCGGTAGGTTGGACACCGACGAGAGGGTGGTGGATGGACAAGCAGCGTGACTTCGTCCTGCGGACGATCGAGGAGCGCGGGATCAAGTTCGTGCGCCTGTGGTTCACCGACGTGACCGGCACCCTCAAGTCGGTGGCGATCGCCCCGGCGGAGGTCGAGGGCGCGTTCGCGGAGGGCCTCGGGTTCGACGGGTCGGCCATCGAGGGCCTCACCCGCTCGTACGAGGCCGACATGCTCGCCCACCCGGATCCGACGACGTTCCAGATCCTCCCGTGGCGCGGCGAGATCGACCCGACCGCGCGCATGTTCTGCGACATCTCGACGCCCGACGGGCAGCCCGCCATCGCGGATCCCCGCAACGTCCTCAAGCGCACGCTGGAGAAGGCCGCCGACCGCGGCTTCACCTTCTACACGCACCCCGAGATCGAGTTCTACCTGCTCAAGTCGAGCGAGTTCGGCGTCGACGGGCCCGAGCCGGTCGACGCGGCGGGCTACTTCGACAACGTGCCCGGGGGCACGGCGCACGACTTCCGCCGCCGCTCGGTGCGCATGCTGGAGGACCTCGGCATCTCCGTCGAGTTCAGCCACCACGAGGCAGGCCCCGGCCAGAACGAGATCGACCTCCGCTACGCGGACGCGCTCACGACGGCCGACAACATCATGACGTTCCGCACGGTCATCAAGGAGGTGGCGATCGAGCAGGGCGTCTACGCGACGTTCATGCCGAAGCCGCTCGCCGCGCACCCCGGCAGCGGGATGCACACGCACATGTCCCTGTTCGAGGGCGACGTCAACGCGTTCTACTCATCCGGCGCCGAGTACCAGCTCTCCACCATCGGCCGGCAGTTCATCGCGGGCCTGCTCAAGCACGCGCCCGAGATCACCGCGGTGACGAACCAGTTCGTCAACTCCTACAAGCGGCTCTGGGGCGGCGGGGAGGCGCCGAGCTTCGTGACGTGGGGCCACAACAACCGGTCCGCGCTCGTGCGCGTGCCGCTGTACAAGCCCAACAAGGGCAACAGCTCCCGCGTCGAGTACCGCGCGATCGACTCCGCCGCGAACCCGTACCTCTCCTTCTCGCTCATGCTGGCTGCGGGCCTCAAGGGCATCGAGGAGGGCTACGAGCTCCCGGCCGAGGCCGAGGACAACGTGTGGACCCTGAGCGACGCCGAGCGCCGCGCCCTCGGGTACGCGCCGCTGCCGTCGAGCCTGGACCACGCGATCCAGCTCATGGAGCGCTCCGAGCTCGTCGCCGAGACGCTGGGGGAGCAGGTCTTCAACTACGTGCTGCTCAACAAGCGGCAGGAGTGGCGCGACTACCGCGCCCAGGTGACGCCCTACGAGCTGCGCTCCAACCTCGAGATGCTCTGAGCCGGACGCCCGCCAGCAGCATCACGACCGATATCCGACGACGAGGCCGGAGCGCGCCATGAGACGTGGGCAGACCCTGCTCGGCGCTCTGGCGCGCGCCGGCTTCGCGCGACTGAGCGAGGTCGGCGAGGCCCTCGAGGAGGCCGCTGCGCTGTCCGGATGGGCGGAGGCGGACCTCGTGGAGGCGCTCCACTCGAGCGCGGATCCGGACGGGGCCCTCGACGCCCTCGTCCGGCTCCTCCGCGCGGATCCAGAGCGCACGCGCGCGGTCCTCGCCGACCCCGACGCGTGCCACCGCCTGGCGCGGGTGCTCGGGTCGTCGCGCGGTCTCGCCGAGTTCCTCGCGCGGCACACCGTCGAGCTCGACGCGTTCGCCCGCCCGTTGGAGGGCGCGCCCGCTCCGGCCGACGTCCGTGCCCGCCTGCTCGACGCCGTCGGCGCCGTCGACGGCGTGGCCGCGATGACCGGTCCGGCCGCCCGGACCGCCCTGCGGGTCCGCTACCGCGCGCTCGTCGCCCGGGTGGCGGCGTGGGACCTCGTGCACCCGGATCCTCTGGCGGCCGTGCGCCCGGTCACCGCGGCCCTCGCCGACCTCGCGGGCGCGGCCCTCGAGGTGTCGCTCGCCGTCGCCCGCGCGGAGCTCTCGGCACCCGGGACGTTCGGTCGCGCACGACCCGGGGAGATCGCCGCGACGCGCCTCGCGGTCATCGGCATGGGGAAGGCCGGCGCCCGCGAGCTCAACTACGTCAGCGACGTCGACGTCATCTTCGTCGCCGAGGCCGCCACCGACGACGACGGCGAGACCGTGGTCGAGCCGGCCCGAGCGGTCGAGCTCGCGACGCGCCTCGCCGTGCTGACCATGCGCGGCATCGACGAGCACGAGATCGAGCCGGCCCTCTGGGAGGTCGACGCCAACCTGCGGCCCGAGGGGAAGGCCGGCGCGCTCGTCCGGACGCTCGACTCGCACCTCGCGTACTACGAGCGGTGGGCGAAGGACTGGGAGTTCCAGGCCCTGCTCAAGGCCCGGCCGCTGGCCGGCGACGTCGAGCTGGGGGAGCGGTACGCCGACGCCGTCGCGCCGCTCGTCTGGTCGAGCGCGTCACGGGAGGGCTTCGTCGGGCAGGTGCAGCGGATGCGCACGCGCGTCACCGACAACATCCCCGCCGATGAGCTGCACCAGCAGATCAAGCTCGGACCGGGCGGGATCCGCGACATCGAGTTCACGGTGCAGCTCCTGCAGCTCGTGCACGGGCAGGGCGACGAGGCCGTCCGCGACCGCAGCACGCTCGCCGCGCTCGTGTCCCTCGCGGACGGGGGCTACATCGGCCGCACGGAGGCCGGCGAGTTCGCGAAGGACTACCGCTACCTCCGTCTGCTGGAGCATCGCCTGCAGCTGGATCAGCTGCGGCGCACCCACCTCATGCCGACCGATGAGGAGCGGTTGCGCATCCTCGCGCGCAGCACGGGCCTCGACGGTCGGGCGGAGGAGCTGACGGCGCGGTGGACCGCCACGAAGACCGCCGTCCGCACCTTGCACGAGCGCCTCTTCTACCGGCCGCTCCTCGCCGCGGTGGCGTCGCTCCCCGAGGAGTCGCTCGCGCTCACCAGCGACCAGGCGGCCGCGCGCCTCTCGGCCATCGGCTTCGTCGACGCGCGCGGGGCGCTCGCGCACATCCGCGCGCTCACGCAGGGGGTCTCGCGCAGCTCCGCCATCCAGCGCCACCTCCTGCCCGTGCTCCTGCAGTGGTTCGCCGACGGCCCGGATCCCGACCACGGCCTGCTCGCGTTCCGACGGCTCAGCGAGGCGCTGGGGGAGTCGAACTGGTTCCTCCGGATGCTCCGGGACTCGGCGGGTGCCGCGCAGCGCCTCGCGCAGGTCCTCTCGGGATCCCGGTTCGTCTCGGAGCTCCTCGACCGGGTCCCCGAGACCGCGGCGTGGCTCGCGCGCGACGAGGACCTGCGCCCCCGCACCTGGGCGGCCCTGGAGGAGGAGGCCGTCGCCACCGTCAACCGGCACCCCACCGCCGACGCCGCGGCCTCCGCGCTGCGCACGCTCCGCCGCCGGGAGGTCCTGCGCCTCGCGATCGGCGCGATCGTGGGCGTCACGCACGTCGAGACGCTCGGACCGTCGCTCGCCGACATCACCACCGCGACGCTCCGCGGGGTCATGCGCGCCATCCGCCGCGAGGACGGCCCGTGGCCCGAGTTCGCCGTGGTCGCCATGGGCCGCTACGGCGGGGCCGAGCTCGGCTTCGGATCCGACGCCGACGTCATGTACGTGTTCCGCCCGATCGCCGGCATGGATCCCGAGCTCGCCCAGCGCCGCGCCCAGCTCATCGTCACCGAGCTGACGCGCCTCACGGAGGACGCCCGCCTGCCGCTGGATCTCGACACCGGTCTCCGTCCCGAGGGCCGGAACGGACCCGTCGTGCGCTCGTTCGCGTCCTACCGCGCGTACTACGAGCGCTGGTCCCTCACCTGGGAGGCGCAGGCGCTGCTGCGCGCACGCGGCGTGGTCGGCGACAGCGGCCTCATCGCCGACTTCACGGCGCTCGCGGACGGCTACCGCTACCCGGACGGCATCGGGGACGCCGCCGTGCGCGAGATCAAGCGCATCAAGGCGCGGGTGGAGAACGAACGGCTCCCGCAGGGCGCGGATCCCACGCGTCACCTGAAGCTGGGTCGTGGGTCGCTCAGCGACGTGGAGTGGCTGGTCCAGCTGCTCCAGCTGCAGCACGCGCACGCGCACCCCGCCCTGCGGACGCCGACCACCCTCGGTGCGCTCGATGCCGCCGTCGCGTCGCGCCTCGTCGCCGAGGGCGACGCCGCCCGCCTCCGGGACGCCTGGCTCCTCGCGTCGCGGGTCCGCTCGGCAATGACCCTGTGGACCAATCGCACGGCCGACGTGCTGCCCGCCGATCGCGCCGCGCTCGACGCCATCGCGCGGCTCCTCGAGTACCCGCCCGGGTCCGCGTCCGTGCTCGAGGAGGAGTACCTCGGCGTGACCCGTCGCTCCCGCGCGGTGTTCGAGCGCCTCTTCTACGGCCTCGACGAGCAACCCGACCCGCGCGGGGCCTGACGCCGCCCTCATCATCGGGCGCGCATGACGACGGGCCGCCCTCCCGGAGGAGGACGGCCCGTGCGTCACGCACCCCTAGCGGGTGCCGGCGGGATCAGACGCCGTAGTACAGCTCGAACTCGAACGGGTGCGGGCGCTGCGCGAGGGGCTTGATCTCCATCTCGCGCTTGTACTCGATCCACGTCTCGATGAGGTCGGGCGTGAACACGTTGCCCGCGGTGAGGAACTCGTGGTCGGCCTCGAGCGCCTCGAGCGCGGCGCCGAGCGACGCGGGGACCTGCGGGATGCCCTTCGCCTCCTCGGGCGGGAGCTCGTAGAGGTCCTTGTCGACGGGCTCGTGCGGCTCGATGCGGTTCTTGATGCCGTCGATGCCGGCCATCAGCTGCGCCGCGAACGCGAGGTACGGGTTGCTCGACGCGTCGGGCGCGCGGAACTCGATGCGCTTGGCCTTGGGGTTCGTGCCCGTGATCGGGATGCGGATCGACGCCGAGCGGTTGCCCGCCGAGTAGACCAGGTTGACGGGCGCCTCGAAGCCGGGCACGAGGCGGTGGTAGGAGTTCACCGTCGGGTTCGTGAAGGCGAGGATGGCAGGCGCGTGCTTGAGGATGCCGCCGATGTACCAGCGCGCGACGTCCGAGAGTCCGCCGTATCCGGCCTCGTCGTAGAACAGCGGCTTGCCGTCGTTCCAGAGCGACTGGTGCGTGTGCATGCCCGAGCCGTTGTCGCCGAACAGCGGCTTCGGCATGAACGTGGCCGTCTTGCCCCACTGCTCGGCCGTGTTCTTGACGATGTACTTGAACTTCAGGATGTCGTCCGCCGCGTGGACCATCGTGTCGAAGCGGTAGTTGATCTCGGCCTGGCCGCCCGTGCCCACCTCGTGGTGCGCGCGCTCGAGGATGAGGCCGGCGTCGATCAGCTTGAGGCTGATGTCGTCACGGAGGTCGGCCTGCTTGTCGACGGGGCTGACGGGGAAGTAGCCGCCCTTGTACGGGGTCTTGTTGCCGAGGTTGCCGCCCTCCTCCTCACGTCCGGAGTTCCAGGCGCCCTCCTCGGAGTCGACCGAGTAGAAGCTCGTGTGCTGGTTCACCTCGTAGCGGACGTCGTCGAAGATGTAGAACTCGGCCTCGGGCGCGAAGAACGCGGTGTCGGCGATGCCGGACGCGGCGAGGAACTTCTCGGCCTTCTTGGCCACCTGGCGCGGGTCGCGGGCGTAGATCTCGCCGTTGCGGGGGTTGTAGATGTCGAACACCATGATCAGGGTGCGCTCGATGCGGAACGGGTCGATGTAGGCCGTCGTCACGTCCGGGATGAGCTGCATGTCCGACTCGTGGATGCTCGCGAAGCCGCGGATGGACGAGCCGTCGAACAGCTGGCCGACCGAGAAGAACTCCTCGTCGACGGTGGATGCGGGGATGTTGAAGTGCTGCTGCACCCCGGGGAGGTCGGTGAACCGGATATCGAGGAACTTGACGTCGGTGTCCTTGATGAACGCGAGCACCTCGGATGAGTCTCTGAACATGTGGTGTCTCCAAAAGGGGGCCGGAGCGGATGAGACTGACGGTTTCAGCCTCTCCGACCCTAGGGGGAAGGGGTTACCTCGCCATAACCGCCGTGTTTCCGCGATGTTACGCGGGCTGTCCCGGGCGAGTCGGCGACCGTTCCCAGGCTGTCGCGACCAGGGGATCCGCGTCGCGCGCGCCTAGGATCGCATGGTGTCCGCGACCCCCACGAACCCCGACCTCGGCGATCCCGGCCGCAACCGCTGGCCGGGGGAGCGCCTCGGCCTGCCGGAGCGCGGGCGGGGATCCGTCGCCCGCGCCGGCCGCCGCATCGTGGGCATCTGCATCGACTGGGCCCTCGCCGTGCTCGTCTCCTGGGCCTTCTTCTCGTACGACCCGACGGCGACGCTCGCGATCTTCGCCGTGATGCAGTACGTCCTCATCGTCACCCTCGGGGGGAGCGTCGGACACGTCGTGCTCGGGATGCGCGTGCGCCCGCTCGGCGGCGGGTACGTGTCGCTGTGGCGTCCGGCCCTGCGCACCGTGCTCCTGTGCCTGGTGGTCCCCGCGGTCGTGTGGAACGCCGACCAGCGGGGGCTGCACGACGTGTTCTCGGGGACGGTCCTGGTCCGCACGTCCTGAGCCGGCCCCGTGCGTCGACGGAGGAATCAGCCGGGCTCGCAGCCGAGGTACACGAGCTCCGGGTCGACCCCGCCGAGGACCACGCGGGCGGGGGACCCCGCCCGGACCGCGCCGAGCTCCCGGCTCTCGGTCTCCCGCCCGTCGTCCGACCGCCCCGTCGTGACCTCGAACCGGACGAGCGCCGCGCTGCAGTCCTCGGGCGCGGTCATGTCGAGGAGCGTGCACGAGGTCGTGTCCACGCACTCGCTCGCCCGGGAGGCGGGATCCTCGACGGGCACGACGGTCGCCCCCTGCGTGAGGTCGGCACCGACCGTGGTGAACCGCGCGCGCGTCGAGTCCTGGAAGCTGACGACCACCACCAGCACCCCGGCCAGTGCGCAGACCGCGGCGATGGACGGACCGAGACCCCGTCGGGCGCGCTCACGTCGCGAACGCCCGTACGGCGACAGCCGCTCCGGCGTCGCGCGGGGCGGCGGCGGGGCCGTCCGTCCCGGGTGGGAAGATCCCGGGGCCGCAGCAGGATGCCGCTGTCCGGTCGCCGTGCGCTGACCGAGGAGCAGCGCGTCCCTCGCGAGGGTCAGCTGCACGAAGCGCTCGTGAGCGGCCCTCAGCTGCTGCGGGGTCGCGCCGGGAAGGCGGTCCGGATGCGTCTCGCGCGCCTGACGGAGGTACGCGCGGCTGACGGCCGGGCGGTCGGCGTCCGCGGCGACGCCGAGCAGCGCCGCAGCGGAGGCCGGATCCATGCGCTCAGTCTGCGCCGGGCACGGTGCCCGCGCAAACGCCCCGCGCGCGCAGGATCAGCGAGCCCGGGAGGGGCGGACCTTGAAGGGGTCGACGCCCTTGGGGATGGGCATGCTGTTCTGCCCGAGGGAGGTGAGCCGGTTGTTCACGGCCAGGACCTCGGCCTTCGTGATGGTGCGCGGGAACCGCTGCAGGCGACCGGCCAGCTTGTGGAGCTCGACCGAGTCGGCGTCGGGGCCGACGAACACGAAGTGCACGGGCACGTTCGGGAGGACGCGCGCGATCTTGCGGCGCTCATCCTCGAGCATGCGCGTGGTGCGGCTCTTCGGGCCCTCCCCGATGAGGGCGACGCCGGGACGTCCGACGGCACGGTACACGGCGTCCTGGGACTTGCCGTTGACGGCGACCGGCATCTCGCTGCCGACCCACCCGCGCTTCAACGAGCTGCGGAGGACGACGCCGACGGCGCCGGGCTGGCCCTTGATCTGCAGGTACGCCGCGCGCTCGGCCTTGCGTCCGAGGACGATCAGGAAGGCGAGGATGCCGGCGAACACGCCCGCGATGACGAAGAGGATGGCGGTCAGCCAGTTGCCGCCGGTCGCGAACACCGCGAGCAGGATGCCGACGACGATGGGGCCGAGCAGCGCCAGGAGCATCCACCAGACCGAGCTCTTGTCGTAGCGCCGGGTCATCTGGAAGACCTGCCACATCTGCTTGATGCGGCCGGGTTCCTTGGGTGCCTTCTTCGAGGCTGTCTTGCGGGCCATGGTGCTCAGGATACCGGTGCGCGGGCGGCAGCCGGAACGGCGGCGGGTCGATGCCCCGTCGCGTCCCCTCACAGGCGCTCCACGCCGACGCGATGCCCCCGCGATCACCCTCGCGGCAGTCCACCGACGCGATGACCGGCACACTCCCGGCGACGGGCATGGACGGACCACCGGTGGACGGGTCGGGACGAGGAGAGGACGTGGGTCGATGGCGGAGGGACGCGCTCATGCGCACGAGGGACGGGTCGCGGGCCGGGAGCGGGGCGCCGGGTCGCTCGGCTCGGCGGCCGATCCGGGTCGATCGGCCTCGGCTGCGGGGCGAGCGCCGCGGAGACGGAGGAAGGGGACGGGCTCGGTCGACGACGGGATCGACACCCCCGGCACCGCCGTCGCGGGGTATCGGCTCGTCCGGCTGATCGGGCGGGGCACCCGGTGCGAGGTGCACCTGGCCCGCCCGTCCCGCCCCGCGGCTTCCGTGAGCGGCACGGCGGGCAACGTCGCGGTGAAGATCGTGCCCGCGACCGAGCGGAGCCGGGGGGAGGCGGAGATCGTCGCCTTGCAGGCGGTGACCTCCGAGCACGTCGTCGCGCTGCGGGATGTCGCCACGCTCGCCGACGGCAGCCTCTGCATCGTGCAGTCGATCGGCCAGCGCGGGACGGCGTCGGCCCTGGTCGCCCGACGCGGCAGCATCACGCCCGGCGAGACCGTGACGCTCGTCGCCTCCGTGCTCCGCGGCCTGGGGGATCTCCATGAGGCGGGCATCGCGCACGGCGCGGTCGACCTGACCCACGTGGTCCTCGACGCCACCGGACGTCCGATGCTGAGCGGGCTCGGCTCCTCCCGGGCCGTCGCCGGGGAGACGACCGCGGACGCGCCCCCGGGGGTCGACCCCGTGGAGCAGGACCTGGGGCGGGTGTCGCGCATCGTGCAGGCCCTCCGCGACCCGGCTGACGCACGGGGGCGCACGTCCGAGGACCGCTGGGACCGCTGGCTGGCGCTGCTCGACGCCGCCGTCCACAGGGAGGCGGATCTCACCGCGCACGATCTGGCGGACCGTCTGCTCGACGTCGCGGATGCAGCCCCGTTGGCCGACGCGGGAGCACCGATGCGCTCCCGCGAACACGGTGCCGTCATGCCGCCTAATGTGGCGATCGGCGCCATCAGCTCCGGTCCTCTCGACGGCGCCGCCCCAGGGACGGCCACGAGCGGTCGCGGGCGCTCGCTCTTCCCGCGCGCGACGAGGAGGGGCCATCGTCGGCATCGCGCGGAGAGCACCCGCCGGGCGGGCGGAGAGGGGTCACGAGGAACGGCTGCTCGGGCCCGGCTCACGAGCGAGCTCGGAGCGGTGCGCCCCCGCGTCTGGGCGCTCGGGGCCTCCGCGCTCCTGCTCCTGCTGGCGGGCGTGGTCGCTGTGCCCGCTCTCACCGGACCCGCGCACGGCGCGACGGCGTCACCGACGAACACGTCGACTCCGTCGACAGCGGCGCCGCTGTCGACCGGCGTCGACGTCACGCCTGCGACGGATGCCGCGGCCGATGCCGATGCCGATGCGACGTCCTCGCCGGATCCCGACGTGGCCGCCCCTGCTCTCCTCCGACTGCGTGCGTCCTGCCTCCGGCACGGCGACATGGGCTGCCTGGACGCGGTGGACGAGGCCGGCTCAGCAGTGGAGGACGCCGATCGCACCGCCCTCGCCTCGACAGCAGCGGCGGACCTCGACGACGCCGCACTCCACGTCGCCGATGCCCGGGCTGCTGCCCAGCGGATGGGTGACAGCGCCCTCATCGGCCTGACCCCCGAGGTCGCGGCCGGCTCGACGACCCCCGGACGCCGACCGGCCTCCCTCCTGATCGTCAGGGGAGAGGCCGGATGGCGGATCAGGGACCTGATGGACGACCGATGAGGGACGCCTTCGGGACCCGGACTGACCTAGATGCCCAGGTCGGCGTCGAACGCACCTGCCTCGAGACGGTTCTTCACGGCCACGAGGAAGCGCGAGGCGTCGGCCCCGTCGACGATCCGGTGGTCGTAGGAGAGCGCGAGGTAGACGGTGGAGCGGATGGCGATGGTGTCCTGCCCGTCTGCCGTGATGACGACCGGGCGCTTCGTGACGATGCCGGTGCCGAGGATGGCGGACTGCGGCAGGAACACCACGGGCGTGTCGAACAGCGCGCCGCGCGAGCCGGTGTTGGTCAGCGTGAAGGTGCCGCCGGCCAGCTCGTCGGGGGACAGCTTGTTGTCGCGCGTGCGTGCGGCCAGGTCGGCGATCTCCGCCGCGAACTGCGCCAGGTTCTTGCCCTCGGCGTTCTTGACGACGGGGGTGAGCAGCCCGCGCTCCGTGTCGACCGCGATGCTGATGTTCTCGTGGTCCGGGTAGACGATGCTGTCGCCGTCGACCGTCGCGTTGACGACGGGGTAGGCCTTCAGCGCCTCGGCCGCGGCGAGGGCGAAGAAGGGCAGGAACGAGAGCTTGACGCCCGTCTTCTCGAGGAAGTCGCCCTTCACGCGGTCGCGGAAGCGAGCCACCTTCGTGACGTCGACCTCCACCACCGAGGTGAGCTGGGCCGTCGACTGCATCGACACCACCGCGCGGTCGGCGATGAGCTTGCGCATGCGGGACATCTTCGCGGTCGTGCCGCGCAGCGGCGACGTCTCCAGGGGCGCTGCCGCGGGGGCGGCGGGAGCCGATGCCGCGGGGGTGCTCGTCGCCGCGGCCGCCTCGGCCGCGGCGAGGACGTCCTCCTTGCGGATGCGTCCTCCCACACCGGTGCCGGTGAGCGTGCCGATGTCCACGCCGCGCTCGTTGGCGAGCTTGCGGACGAGCGGCGTCACGTAGCCGGCGTTGCCGGATGCGGCGGGAGCCGGGGCAGGCGCGGGAGCGGTGGCGGGCGCGGGCGCAGCGGCGGCGGGCGCCGGCGTAGCCGGCGCGGGTACGGGTGCGGGAGCCTCCGCGGCGGCGGGGGCCTCCTGCGCGGCGGCGGGTGCCGGCTCGGGCTCCACGGGCGCGGGCGCCTCGGCGTCGTCGTCCGCCTCGGTGGAGGGGGTGACGGTGTCCTCGACGGCCTCATCGGCCGCCGGCTCCTCGGGCTGCGTCGCGGCCGGCTCCTCCGAGGGAGCGTCGCCCCCGCCCGAACCGTCGCCGATCCGGACCAGCTCGGCGCCGACCTCGACGGTCTCGTCCTCCTGGACGAGGATCTCCTCGATGACGCCGGCGACCGGCGACGGGATCTCGGTGTCCACCTTGTCGGTCGACACCTCGAGCAGGGGCTCGTCGACCTCGACGTGGTCGCCGACGTTCTTGAGCCAGCGGGTCACCGTGCCCTCGGTGACGCTCTCGCCGAGTGCGGGCAGGTTGACGGATTCGCTCATGCTGTTGTCTCCTTCAGGCCCGACTCCGGACCCGGCTTGTGTGTCGGTGGTGGCGGGGTGCTACAGGGCGTGCAACGGAGTGCCGGCGAGTGCCAGATGGGCCTCGCCGAGCGCCTCGTTCTGGGTGGGGTGGGCGTGCACCAGGTTGGCGACGTCCTCGGGGTAGGCCTCCCAGTTGACGATGAGCTGGCCTTCGCCGATGAGCTCGCCGACCCGGGCGCCGATCATGTGGATGCCGACGACGGGGCCGTCCTGGACGCGGACGACCTTGATGGATCCGGCTGTGCCCAGGATGGAGCTCTTGCCGTTGCCGCCGAGGTTGTACTCGTAGCTGGAGACCTTGTCGGCACCGAACTTCTCGACGGCCTTGGCCTCGCTGTAGCCCACGCTCGCGACCTCGGGGTCGGAGTAGGTGACCTTGGGGATGTTGATGTCCTCGACGACCACGGGCTTGTTGCCCGCGATCTCCTCCGCGACGAAGATGCCCTGCTGGAAGCCCCGGTGGGCGAGCTGGAGGCCGGGGACGATGTCGCCGACGGCGTAGACGCCGGGGACGCTGGTCTGCAGCCGCTCGTCCGTCAACACGAAGCCGCGGTCCGTCGTGACGCCCGCCTCCTCGAAGCCGAGGCCCTGGGTCGCCGGGCCACGGCCCACGGCGACGAGCAGGAGGTCGGCGTCGTAGGTCGTGCCGTCCTCGAGGGAGACCTGGACGCCCTGGTCGTCCTGCGTCACGGACTTGAAGCGCACGCCGAGGGAGAACGCGATGCCGCGCTTGCGGAACGCACGCTCGAACTGCTTGCTGATCGACTCCTCCTCGTTCGGCACGAGGTGGGGGAGGGCCTCGATGATCTGCACCTCGACGCCGAAGGAGCGCCAGACGGAGGCGAACTCGACGCCGATGACGCCGCCGCCGAGGATCGCGACCTTCTTGGGGATGTAGTCGAGCTCGAGCGCCTGCTCGCTCGTGATGACGCGGCCGCCGATCTCGAGGCCGGGGAGGGTCCGGGAGTACGACCCGGTCGCGAGGACGATGCTCTTCCCGGTGATGGTCTGGTCGCCGACCTGCACGGTGGTGCCGGAGGTCAGGCGGCCCTCGCCCTCGATGACGGTGATGCCGCGGGCCTTGATGAGGCCCTGGAGGCCCTTGTACTTGCTGGCGACGATGGCCTCGCGGTAGGCGTTGACCCGCGCGATGTCGACCCCGTCGAACGTGACGTTGACGCCGTACTTCTCCGACTCCCGCGAGACGTCGGCCACCTCGGCCGAGTGCAGGAGCGCCTTCGTGGGGATGCAGCCGCGGTGGAGGCAGGTGCCGCCCAGCTTGCCCTTCTCCACGAGGCCCACGGTCTTGCCCAGCTGCACCGCACGGAGCGCCGCTGCGTAGCCGCCGCTCCCGCCGCCGAGCACCACCACGTCAAAGTTCTGTTCCGACACCCAGGATCTCCCTCGTATGCATCAAGGTCGTCTCATGCGACCGCCCGACCGGGCGGGCGCGGGACCCCCTCAGGAGGCCTCTCCGAGCCTACTACGCGCGTGAAAACCCGGAGGCCAGGGCCAGCAGCGTGCGCACCGCGACGCCGGTCGGGCCCTTCCCCGTGAAGCCGTGGCCGCCGCCCTTGTTGTGCGACGGACCCGCGATGTCGATGTGCGCCCACGGGATGCGGGGGGCGTCGTCGGCGTCGCCGGTCCGGCCCACGAACTCCTTGAGGAACACGCCGGCGACGAGCATGCCGCCGGCGGGATTTCCGGGCTTGACGTTGGCGATGTCCGCGATGTCGGAGGCGAGCAGCGCGCGCATCTCCTCGGGGAGCGGCATGCCCCACATGCTCTCGCCCTGTTCACGGGCCGCGTCGAGGAGACGCGCCACGAGGGCGTCCTCGCCCATGACGGCGGAGTACCGCTCGCCGAGAGCCACGACCTGCGCCCCGGTCAGCGTCGCGATGTCGACGATGGCATCCGGGTGCTCCTCGCTGGCCGCGACGATGCCGTCAGCCATGACGAGCCGGCCCTCGGCGTCCGTGTTGAGGACCTCCACGGTCGTGCCGCCGCGCATGCGCAGGACGTCGTCCGGGCGGATCGCGGAGCCGGACGGCATGTTCTCGGCGATACAGAGCCAGGCCGTGAGGCGGACGGGCAGCTCCAGCCGCGCGGCCGCGACGACGACCTCGAGGATCGTCGCGGCGCCGGTCATGTCGTACTTCATGCCGATCATGGGAACGGCGGGCTTCAGCGAGATGCCGCCCGTGTCGTAGGTGATGCCCTTGCCCACGAGCGCGAGGTGCCGCGTCGCGCCGGCGGGGGAGTAGGAGACCTTCACGAGGCGGGGCGGGCGCGTCGAACCCTGGCCCACGCCGAGGATGCCGCCGAAGCCGTCGGCCGCGAGCGCCTCCTCGTCCCAGACGCGGACGTCCACGGGCAGACCTGCCGTGCGCTCCCGGACCGCGTCCACGAACGTCGCGGGATACAGGTCGAGCGGCGGGGTGTTCACGAGGTCCTTGGTCCCCGCGACCGCGCCGGCGACCGCGACCGCCCGTGCCACGGCCTCGTCGGCGTCCTCGGCGGTCCACGAATCGCCCGAGGCGAGCACGGTGATGGAGGAGGCGCGCGGCTTCTGTCCGGCGAGCGAGTCGCGGCGGTAGGAGTCGAAGGAGTAGACGCCGAGGGCCGCGCCCTCGAGCACGGCGGCGAGCTCCACGACGGTGTCCACGGGGACCGCGACGGCCACGCTCTCCACGCCGCGCAGCTGGCGGGTCGCGCTGCCGACGGCGTAGCGGAGCGCCACGGCGTCCAGCGGTCCCGAGCCGACGCCCACCAGCGCGATCGTGCGGGCGGCCGTGCCCGTCCCCGCGACGCGGACGACCTCGTCGCGACCGCCGGTGACGCCGACGGCGGACAGCACGTCCGCGTCGAGCTCGAGGCCCTCGGGCGCGTGCACCCGGATCCCCTCCTTCTCGCTGGAGACGGCGACGACGAGCGCGTCCGCCTCCACGTCGACGGCGCGGTCGGAGGACACGGAGAGAAGGGGGAGGGTCATGGGCGTCGAGCCTAGCGACGCGCGCGGACGCCACGCCTGGGAGCCGTCGCTCCCGAGGACGGCCGACACCGCGAGCCCGTCCGGCCCGGCATCCGTGTTCGCTCTCGGCGGCACGGACGGCGCCCGGCCCGGGAGGGGCCGTCGGAGGCGCGGCTTAGAGTTGATCCATGGCAGATGCGGACGGACTGTACGAGATCGACACCGACATCGGCGAGGTGCCGACCGGCCTGCCCCTGGTCGCCGGGCTCACCGGCTTCTCCGATGCGGGCTCCGGCGTGTCCCAGGTGAGCGAGTACCTGCTGAGCACCCTGAGCCACCGTGACGTCCTCCGCTTCGACACCGACACCCTGCTCGACTACCGCGCGCGCCGACCCACGATCTACTTCGACCAGGACCACCTGGCCGACTACCGTCCGGCGCGCCTGGCTCTCTACCTCGCGCACGACGAGATCGGGCAGCCGTTCCTCCTCCTCACCGGGTTCGAGCCCGACTTCCGCTGGGAGGCGTTCACGGCGGCCGTCCTGGGCATCGTCGACCGCTACCGGGTGTCCACCACCACGTGGGTGCACGCCATCCCGATGCCCGTGCCGCACACGCGCGACATCAACGTCACCGTGAGCGGCAACCGCGCGGAGCTCATCGATGCGCTCAGCGTGTGGAAGCCGCACACGCAGGTGCCGGCGAACGCGCTGCACCTGGTCGAGCACCGCCTGCACGACGCCGGCCACCCCGTCGCCGGCTTCGTGCTCCTCGTCCCGCACTACCTCGCGGACACGGAGTTCCCCCTCGCCGCGGTCGCCGCGCTGGAGAGCATCAGCGCCGCGACCGGCCTCATCTTCCCGACCGACCGGCTCCGTGAGGAGGGCCGTGACTTCGTGGGCCGCATCGACGAGCAGGTCGCGGGCAACCAGGAGCTGGCACGCCTCGTCACGACCCTCGAGGAGCGCTACGACAGCTACATGGAGGACACCCCCCTCAAGTCGCCGCTCACCGACGAGGACGGCGCGCTGCCGACGGCGGACGAGATCGCCGCGGAGCTGGAGAAGTTCCTCGCACGGCGCCGTCCCGGCGACGGCGACGCGGCGTGACGCCCGCGAGCTGATCCCGGCGAGGTCCGCTCGAGCCGGCGGGGAGGACTCCGCGGGGTCGGTATCCTCGTCCCGATGAGCACCCGCCGCGCCCGCATCGTCCTCGGCGTCGCCATGGTGGCGTACCTCTCCTCTGTCCTGCAGCGTGGCTCGCTCGGCATCGCCTCGGTCGAGGCAGGGGAGCGGTTCCACGTCTCGGCGTCGCTGCTCTCGACGCTCGCGGTGACCCAGCTCGTCGTCTACGCGGCGCTGCAGATCCCGGTCGGCGTCCTCATCGACCGGATCGGCCCGCGCGCCCTCCTCGCGACCGGCGCGCTCCTCATGGTGGCCGGGCAGGTCACCCTGGCCCTCTCCACCTCGCTCGAGGTCGCGATCCTGGGTCGCATGCTCGTGGGCGCCGGCGACGCCATGACGTTCGTGTCGGGTCTGCGCCTCATCAACTCCTGGTTCTCGGGCACGCGCGTGCCCGTGCTGTCGCAGTGGTTCGCCAACGTCGGACAGCTCGGGCAGGTGCTCTCGGCGATCCCGCTCTCGCTCGTGCTGCACATCGCGGGCTGGACGCCCGCGTTCCTCGGCTCCGCCTCCGTCGCGGTGGTCGCCTTCATCGCGGTCGTCGTGGCCGTCCGCGATCGGCCCACGGGGGATCCCCCACCTCCGCGCGTGCCCTGGGTCGACTCCATGCGGGAGCTCGGCCGGAGCCTGCGTCGGCCCGGGACGCAGCTCGGCTTCTGGTCCCACTTCGTCACGCAGTCGTCCGGTTCGGTGTTCAGCCTGCTCTGGGGCTTCCCGTTCCTCGTCGACGGCCTGGGCTACGGTCCGGCGCTCGCGTCGGGCCTCCTCATCGCGATCGTGGCGTCCGGCATGGTGGTCGGGCCCGTGATCGGCATCCTCACCGGGCGCTTCCCGTTCCGACGCTCGAACCTGGTGCTCGGGCTCGTCGCGATGATGGGCGCTGCCTGGGCCCTGCTGCTCCTCTGGCCGGGCGTGCCGCCGCTCGCGGTCGTGGTGCTCGTCGTGGTGGCGATCGGCGTCGGCGGTCCCGGTTCGCAGGTCGGCCTGGACTTCGCTCGCACGTTCAACCCGCCCCGGAGCCTCGGCGCGGCGTCCGGCATCGTGAACGTCGGGGGGTTCACCGCGAGCTTCACGATGATGCTGCTCATCGGCATCGCGCTCGACGCGCAGGACGCGATCCGGGTCGCGGGCGGGGCGCCGAGCGACCTCTACGCGTTCGATTCGTTCCGCGTCGCCTTCGCCGTCCAGTACCTCGTCGTCGGCGCGGGCGCGCTGATGCTGGTGCGCACCCGGCGGCGGACGCGTCGCCGGATGGCCGACGAGGGAATACGGGTGGGGCCCCTCTGGGTTGCCTACCTCGACAGGCGACGCCGACGCCGCGCGTGACATCGGCCGCCACGGGCGCGCAGTGGCTCGCCTCCGCGCCCATCCGTGCAATAATCAGGTACGGACCCGTTCATGTCCTGCATCTCGCACCACCTCGGTGGTGGCATCACATCTGTGATGCGTGAGCAGCGGACTTGACATGGGTCCTAGCAATGTCCGAAAACAACCCCGACCCACCTCCGGCAGGTCACCCCGCAGCATCACCGCGGAGCGCACGACCGGTCGTCGTGGGGACGAAAGGTGTTCGCATGGCCACCCCCTCCACCCCGTCCGCCACCCTGGACGCGGCTGCCGCGACCGGCACGGCCGACGACGCCGCGACGGGTGAGGCGAAGGCACCCGCGAAGCGCGCCCCCGCCCGCAAGACCGCCACCGCGAAGGCGCCGGCGACGAAGACCGCGACGACCGCGAAGGCCCCGACCAAGGCGGCGGCGGCCAAGGCGGCCGCCGAGGCCGAGCAGACCGAGTCCGCCGACGCGCCTGCGGCCCCCGCGAAGGCGCCCACGGCACGCGCCAAGGCGGCCGCCGCCAAGAAGGCCGCCGCCGAGTCGGGCGACGCCGCTCCGGCCAAGGCGCCGCGGAAGACGGCCGCCAAGAAGACCGCGACCGCTGGCGAGGGCGAGGCGTCCGAGGAGGACGCCGAGGAGGTCGTCGTCCCCGTCGCCGAGGACGACACGGACGACGAGGCCACCGAGGACGGCGTCGCCAAGCCGCCGGTCGTGCTCGAGCCGCTCCCCACCGGCGCCATGGTCCTGTCGAACAAGGAGGAGGACGAGGACGTCCCCGTCTACTCGACGACCATCACCGGCGCCACGGCGGACCCCGTCAAGGACTACCTCAAGCAGATCGGCAAGGTCGCGCTGCTCAACGCCGCCGAGGAGGTCGAGCTCGCCATGCGCATCGAGGCGGGCCTGTTCGCCGAGGACAAGCTCGCGAACACGACCGGCATCTCCCGCGAGCTCGAGCGCGAGCTGCGCTGGGTCGCGCGCGACGGCCAGCGTGCGAAGAGCCACCTGCTGGGCGCGAACCTCCGCCTCGTGGTCAGCCTCGCCAAGCGCTACACGGGTCGCGGGATGCAGTTCCTCGACCTCATCCAGGAGGGCAACCTCGGACTCATCCGTGCCGTCGAGAAGTTCGACTACACGAAGGGCTTCAAGTTCTCCACGTACGCCACGTGGTGGATCCGTCAGGCCATCACGCGCGCCATGGCGGACCAGGCCCGCACCATCCGCATCCCGGTGCACATGGTCGAGGTCATCAACAAGCTGGCCCGCGTGCAGCGCCAGATGCTGCAGGACCTGGGCCGCGAGCCCACGCCCGAGGAGCTGTCGCGCGAGCTCGACATGACGCCCGAGAAGGTCATCGAGGTCCAGAAGTACGGCCGCGAGCCGATCTCGCTCCACACGCCCCTGGGCGAGGACGGCGACAGCGAGTTCGGCGACCTCATCGAGGACACCGAGGCGGTCGTCCCGGCCGACGCGGTGGGCTTCACGATGCTGCAGAAGCAGCTGGAGTCGCTCCTCGACTCGCTGTCCGAGCGCGAGGCCGGCGTGATCCGCATGCGCTTCGGCCTCGGCGACGGCATGCCGAAGACGCTCGACCAGATCGGCGACACGTTCGGCGTCACGCGCGAGCGGATCCGCCAGATCGAGTCGAAGACCATGGCCAAGCTCCGCCACCCGTCGCGTTCGCAGTCGCTGCGCGACTACCTCGAGTAGGCCGTGCCCCTACGCCTCGCCGTCGCCGCGGGACGGGCCGCCCGTTGGGCCGCCCGTCTCCGCGGGGGCGGCTCCGCCGTGCCCGGCGTCGTCGCCCTCCGCCTCGATCCCCGCTTCCTCGAGCGCACGATCGCCGACCTGCCCCACGGGGTGGTCGCGGTCACGGGCTCGAACGGCAAGTCGACGACCACGCACATGCTCACCGCCGTGCTGCGCGCCCACGGCCTCCGCGTCTTCACGAACCCCTCGGGCGGCAACCTGCCGCAGGGCATCGCGTCGGCGGTGCTCGCGGACGCCGACGCGTCGGGCCGCCTGGACGCCGACGTGGCCGTGCTCGAGATCGACGAGGCCTACGGCGTCGCCCTCTCCGCTCTGCTCACCCCGCGGACGGTGCTGCTGCTCAACATCCAGATCGACCAGCTCAACCGGTTCCACGAGCCCGACCGCGTCGTGGGCATGCTCGAGCGCATCGCCTCCACGGCGACCGAGGCGGTCGTCGCCAACCGGGACGACGCGCACGTCAACGCCATCGCCGCGCACACCGCACGGTCCGGCCGCGCCGCCGTCGACTGGTTCGGCGTGTCGGAGGAGCTCCTCGGCGACAGCAAGCACGGGCTGGCCTCCGCACCGCGGTTCGGCTCCGAGGATCCCGACCCGGTGCATGTGGCCGCGGGCGTCGAGGCCGTCGCGCTCTCGGGCCGCGACGCCGTGTTCCGCCTGGCGTCCGGCGACCTCCCGGTGACGCTGCCGTCGCGCGGCCTGCACTACGCGGTCGACGCCGCGGGGGCGCTGGCGACCGCGCGCCGTGTGCTCGGCGACCGATTCGACCCGGCCCGCGCGGCCGAGGGCCTCGGGTCCGTCGCCGCCGTCTACGGGCGCGGCGAGGTGCTGCGCGCCGGCGACGAGGACATCGAGATCATCATGATGAAGAACCCGGCGAGCCTGCAGATGAACCTCGACGCGCTCGCCGACCCGCCCGAGCAGGTGCTGCTCGCGGTGGACGACGGCACGCCGGACCCCTCGTGGATCTACGACACGGACCTCTCCGCGCTCACGCACGCCGACGTCGTCTCCGGCACGAAGGGCTACCAGCTGGCCGTGCGCTTCGGGTACGAGGGCCTCGAGGTCGGCCGGGTCGAGCCCGACCTGCGCCGTGCGGTGCAGGCGTTCCTCGCGATGGGGAAGCCGTCCCGCGGGGTGAAGACCATGATCGTCAACTACGAGCAGATGATGGCGATCCGCCGCATCCTCGGGTACACGGACCTCGAGGGAGGACCCGCGTGAGCGACGCCCTGCGCATCCTGCACCTGTACCCCGAGGAGCTCGGCATCAACGGCGACCGCGGGAACGTGACCGTGCTCGTCGAGCGCGCGCGCATCCGCGGGATCCGCACCGAGGTCGTCCGGCACGCCCCGGGCGGCGGCGACCCGGGCGATGCCGACCTGGTCGTCGTCGGATCCGGACCGCTCACGGCGCAGCGCGCCGTCCTGCCGGACCTCGTCGCGCATGCCCCGCGCCTCATCGCGCTGCACGAGGCCGGCGTCCCGCTTCTCGCGGTCGGCGGCGGCCTGCAGATCCTGGGGGAGTCCGTCCGCCTCGTCGACGGCGGCGAGCTCGTGGGCGCGGGCGTCCTGCCGGTGCGCACCACGCTGACGGCCGAACGGCGCGTGGGCGACCTCGTGCTCGACACGCCGGAGGGCGATGTCGTCGGCTACGAGAACCACGGATCCACCCTCGACATCGGCACGTCGTCGCCCCTCGGGACGGTGCGCGCCGGCTTCGGCAACGCCGGCCAGGGCGGGGGGGAGGGCGTCCGCGTGGGCGGGTCCATCGGCACGCACCTCGGCGGCCCCGTCCTCGCGCTCAACCCGCGGCTCGCGGACGAGCTGCTGTCGACGGCCCTCGCCCGACACGGCCGTGAGCTGCCCGCGGACATCTCGGGGACGCTCGAGCGGCTCGACGAGTGGGCGCGCGAGGCGCGGGCGACCGTGATGGCGCGACCCGCGCACTACTGACGCGGATCCGCGCGAACGCGGACCATCCGGACATGGCGAAGGGCGCATCCCCGTGGGGATGCGCCCTTCGTCGTGCTCCGGCGGCACCGGAGCGGGTGGTCCTAGGCGCGCTCGTCGAGCAGTCGGCTCGACTCGTCGTGCCAGCTCGTGGCGATGGCCGACAGCTTCTCCTGGTACTTCTTGCCGTGGTGGGCGCAGAAGAGGAGCTCGCTGCTGTTCACCTCGACGCGGATGTACGCCTGGGCTCCGCAGCTGTCGCAGCGGTCGTTGGCGGTGAGCTGGTTGTTGTCGAGCTCGTCCACGGGACGCTCGGTCGCGGTCGGTGTCATGTGATGCTCCCCTCCGGGTCGGGTCTGGGTCGAGCCGAATGGATCAAGTAGACCACGTGCTCCCGGCAGTCGACCCGACCGCGGCCGCCTGTTTCGCTCTGCGCGTAGGGCGCGGGGCTGCTGTCGGCGATTCGGAGGGGGTGGCGGCGGGCGGCGGTTAAGATCGATGCGGCTCGCGTCCGGCGATCGCCGGACGTACATGGAGGACAGCACGTGGCAGCATCCGATTATTCCGCCCGCCATCTCTCCGTCCTCGAGGGCCTCGAGGCGGTGCGCAAGCGGCCTGGCATGTACATCGGATCCACCGACTCGCGCGGCCTCATGCACTGCCTCTGGGAGATCATCGACAACAGCGTCGACGAGGCCCTCGGCGGGCACGGCGACCTGATCGACGTGCGGCTCCACCCGGACGGGAGCGTCGAGGTGCGGGACACCGCGCGGGGCGTCCCGGTCGACATCGAGCCCAAGACCGGGCTCTCCGGCGTCGAGGTCGTGTTCACCAAGCTGCACGCCGGCGGCAAGTTCGGATCCGGCTCCTACGCCTCGTCGGGCGGCCTGCACGGCGTGGGCGCGTCCGTCGTGAACGCCCTGTCGGAGCGTCTCGACGTCGAGGTCGACCGCGGCGGCAAGACGTACGCCATGTCCTTCCGGCGCGGCGAGCCGGGCATCTTCGAGGACGAGGGCGAGGCGAGCCCCGACGCGCCGTTCCGTCCGTTCACGTCCGGGAGCGAGCTGCGGGTCGTCGGCAAGGTGCGGAAGGGCGTGACCGGCACGCGGATCCGCTACTGGGCCGACCGGCAGATCTTCACGCGCGGCGCCTCGTTCCTCACCGAGGAGCTCCTCGGCCGCGCGCGACAGACGGCCTTCCTCGTGCCCGGGCTGCGCATCGACATCGAGGACCTGCGCGGCGAGCAGCCCGTGCACGAGTCCTTCCGCTTCGACGGCGGCATCGCGGAGTTCGTGGACCACCTCGCCGTCGACGCGCCGCTGACGGACACGTGGCGGCTCGAGGGGTCGGGCACGTTCACCGAGACCGTGCCCGTGCTCACCGACGGCGGCGCCATGGTGCCGACCGAGCTGACGCGCGAGTGCGCCGTCGACATCGCGCTGCGCTGGGGCACCGGCTACGACACCCGGTTCAAGTCGTTCGTCAACATCATCTCCACGCCCAAGGGCGGCACCCACCAGGCGGGCTTCGAGGCGGGACTGCTCAAGTTCGTGCGCGCGCAGGTCGAGGCCAACGCGCGCAAGCTGAAGGTCGGCACCGACAAGCTCGAGAAGGACGACGTGCTCGCCGGTCTCACGGCCGTCCTCACGGTCCGCTTCCCGGAGCCGCAGTTCGAGGGCCAGACCAAGGAGGTGCTCGGCACGCCCGCCGTCCGCGCCATCGTGTCGCAGGTGGTCCAGAAGGCCATGGCCGAGCGCTTCGCCTCGACGCGCCGCGAGGACAAGGCGCAGACCGCCGTGCTCCTCGAGAAGGTCGTGGGCGAGATGAAGTCGCGCATCTCCGCGCGCACCCACAAGGAGACCCAGCGGCGGAAGAACGCGCTGGAGAGCTCGTCCCTCCCGGCGAAGCTCGTGGACTGCCGGTCGAACGACGTCGCCAACAGCGAGCTCTTCATCGTCGAGGGCGACTCGGCGCTCGGCACGGCGAAGCTCGCGCGCGACAGCGAGTACCAGGCGCTGCTGCCCATCCGCGGCAAGATCCTCAACGTCCAGAAGGCCTCCCTGCCCGACATGCTCTCCAACACGGAGTGCGCGTCGATCATCCAGGTTCTGGGCGCCGGATCCGGCCGCACCTTCGACCTGTCGGCGGCGCGCTACGGGAAGATCATCATCATGAGCGACGCGGACGTCGACGGCGCCCACATCCGCACGCTCCTGCTCACGCTCTTCTTCCGCTACATGCGGCCCATGATCGACGAGGGCCGCGTGTTCGCCGCCGTGCCGCCGCTGCACCGCGTGGTCGTCATGAACCCGGGCTCGAAGCCCAACGACGTGATCTACACCTACTCCGAGCGCGAGCTCGCGGCCGTGCTCGCCCAGGCGAAGAGGCAGGGCAAGCGCTACCAGGACCCCATCCAGCGCTACAAGGGCCTGGGGGAGATGGACGCCGACCAGCTGGCCACGACCACGATGGACCGCCGCAACCGGACGCTCCGCCGCGTGCGCGTCGACGACGCCGAGGCGGCCACCCGCATGTTCGAGCTGCTCATGGGCAACGACGTCGCGCCCCGCAAGGAGTTCATCATCGACGGCGCCGGATCCGTGCGGGACCGCATCGACGTGTGATCGGGCGGCGACGAGCCGGACGCACGGACGGCCGCGGACCACCAGGGTCCGCGGCCGTCCGCATGTCGCGTGCTGGCGCGCCTAGGTCTCGAGCGGCGCCTGGCCGTCCTCGGCCGCGACCTCCACGACACCCGCCGCCGCGCCCGACGCGGCATCGGGCACCTCGTCGGGCGTGACGGCCTGGCCGACGCTCCTGACGGCCTTCTCGAGCGGGATGCCCGATCCGTCGCGCTTCATCCCCGTGGGCGGCAGCTGCCTGACCTCGCCAGCCGACCCCACCGCGAGGGCCGGCCCCGGACCCACCCAGGCCAGGGCGAGGTGGTCCTCGCCCTTCAGGTAGGCGTGCGCCCTGACCCCGCCCGTGGCGCGGCCCTTGCGCGGGAAGTCGGCGAAGGCGCTGACCTTCGCGCGGCCGGGATCCACGCCGCCGATGGTGTCCGACGACGCCGAGATCGTCACGACCTGGGCGCTCCCGGGGGCGACGGAGGAGAAGAACAGCACGCGCGCGCCGGCCCCCAGGTTGACCCCGGCGACACCGCCCGCCTGGACGCCCTGCGGCCGCACCGAGACCGCGGGGAAGTGCAGCAGCTGCGCCTCGCTGGTGACGAAGACGAGCTCGTCGGTCTCCGCGCCCTGACGCGCGCCGACGACCTCGTCGCCCTTCTTGAGCGTGATGACCTCGAACTCGGGCTTCGCGGGGAGGGCGGACGGCGCGATGCGCTTGACGACGCCCTGGCGCGTGCCGAGGGCGATCGCCTCGTCCGTGCCGAGCGCCACGAGCGCGACGACGCGCTCCTTCTTGTCGGTGAGGCCGAGGTAGTCGCGGATCCGGACGCCGGCCCCCAGCTGCACGCTCGCGACGGGGACCACCGGCAGGTCGACGGGCGTCATCGTGATGAGCCGGCCCGTGTTCGTGATGGCGCCGATGCGCGTGCGGCTCGTGGTCTCGATCGCCGTGAGGACGGCGTCGTGCGAGCTGCGACGGACCGTCTGCAGGGGCGTCCCCGGAGCATCGGGCGGCAGGTCGACGCGGACCGCGCGGCCCGTGGTCGACAGCAGCACCCGGCAGGGGACGTCGGCGATCTCGAGCACGGGCGCCGACCGGCGGCTCGCCGCCCCGGCGACGCTCGGCGCGGCCTCGGTGAGCAGCGTGCGTCGCGGCGTGCCGAAGCGGTCGGCGACCTCCTGCAGCTCGGTCGAGACGAGGGCGCGGAGCCGGCGCGGGTCGGCGAGGATAGCCTCGAGCTCCGCGATCTCGGCCTGCAGCCGGTCGCGCTCCTCCTCCAGCTCGATGCGGCTGAACCGCGTGAGCCGGCGGAGGCGGAGCTCCAGGATGTAGTCGGCCTGCAGGGTCGACAGGTCGAACACGTCCATGAGGCGCGCGCGCGCCTGCTCGGTGTCGTCGCTCCCGCGGATGACCTGGATGACCTCGTCGATGTCGAGGATCGCGATGAGGAGGCCCAGCACGAGGTGCAGCCGCTCCTGCCTGCGGGCGAGGCGGTAGCGCGTGCGGCGCGTGACGACATCCAGCCGGTGCGCCACGTAGACCTGCAGCAGCTCCTTCAGACCGAGCGTCTGCGGGCTGCCGTCGACGAGCGCGACGTTGTTGATGCTGAAGCCGTCCTCGAGCGGCGTGTAGCGGTACAGCTGCTCGAGCACCGCCTCGGGGTTGAATCCCGTCTTGATCTCGATGACGAGCCGCAGTCCGTGCGTGCGATCGGTCAGGTCGGTGACGTTGGTGATGCCGGAGAGCTTCTTGTTCTGGACCCCGTCCTTGATCTTCTCGATGACCTTCTCGGGTCCGACGAGGTACGGCAGCTCGGTGACCACGAGCCCCGACTTCCGCGGCGTGAGGCTCTCGACGGAGACGCGCGCGCGGGTCTTGAAGCTGCCGCGGCCGGTGAGGTACGCGTCCTTGACGCCCGACAGCCCGATGATCGTGCCGCCCGTGGGCAGATCCGGTCCCGGCACGAAGGCCATGAGGTCGTCGAGGCCGGCGTCGGGGTGGTCGATGAGGTGGCGCGCGGCGCCCACGACCTCGATGAGGTTGTGGGGCACCATGTTCGTCGCCATGCCGACCGCGATCCCGCTCGCGCCGTTCACGAGCAGGTTCGGGAACGCTGCGGGGAGGACCGCCGGCTGCATGAAGGCGTTGTCGTAGTTCGGGACGAAGTCGACGACGTCCTCGTCGAGGCCCTCGACCATCGCGAGCGCGGACGCCGCGAGCCGGGCCTCCGTGTAGCGGGGCGCCGCCGGCCCGTCGTCGAGCGATCCGAAGTTGCCGTGCCCGTCGATGAGCGGCACCCGCAGCGTGAACGGCTGGGCCATGCGCACCATCGCGTCGTAGATGGCCGAGTCGCCGTGCGGGTGGAGCTTGCCCATCACCTCGCCCGTGACGCGCGCGGACTTCACGTGCCCGCGGTCGGGGCGCAGGCCCATCTCGCTCATCTGGTAGAGGATGCGGCGCTGCACGGGCTTCAGCCCGTCGCGCGCGTCCGGCAGGGCACGGGAGTAGATGACCGAGTACGCGTACTCGAGGAACGAGTTCTCCATCTCGGTGGAGACGTCGACGTCCTCGATGCGCTCGGCGGGCTCGTCGGGCGTGGTGTTCGTGGTGGAGGGACTCATGGACTCTCTGGGTCGGGATCGGCTCGGTCTCGGCGCTGCGCCGGATCGGCGTCGTGACGCGGATGCGCGCCCGACCGCTGTGGCAGGATGGGCCGGATGGCCCCCATGCTACCGGCGCCCGGATCGAGCCGGATGAGCCTCACCGCGGTGATGCCGGGTTGCCTCGCGGCCCTCGCGGGGGAGGAGTCGGAGGCGGGCCTCCCGCCCGTCGACCGGGCCGTCGTCGTCCTCGTGGACGGGCTCGGCGCCGCCGCCCTCCGTGCCCGCGCCGGCCACGCGCGCCACCTCGTCCAGGGCTGGCGCAAGAAGGACGTCGTGGACGTGGGCTTCCCCACCACGACCGCCGCCAGCATCACCTCGCTGACCACGGGCGTGCGCGCGGGCGAGCACGGCCTCGTCGGCTACTCCGCGCTGGACCCCGCCCACGACCGCGTCCTCAAGCTGCTGTCCGGATGGGACGCCCGGAGCGTGCCGGAGGAGTGGCAGCCGGTGCCGACCGTCTTCGAGCGTGCGGTCGCCGCGGGCGTCCCGGCGTTCGTCGTCGGATCCGCGCGCTACGCCGGATCCGGGTTCTCCCGCGCCGCGCTGCGCGGTGCGACCTACGTCGCCGCCGAGTCCATCGCCGACCGCTTCGCGACCACCCGCGCGCTCCTGGACCGGGAGCCGCGGGCGCTCGTGTACCTCTACGTGCCCGAGCTCGACCAGGTCGCCCACTCGCACGGCTGGGAGTCGGACCGCTGGCTGAGGTCCCTGGAGGAGCTCGACCAGGCGGCCGGTCCGTTCCTCGGCCGCCTCGGCCCGCGCGAGGGCGCGCTGATCACGGCCGACCACGGCATCGTCGACGTGCCCGCCGGATCCCAGGTTCTGTTCGACCGTGCGCCGGAGCTCGTCGCCGGCGTCCGGCACGTCGCGGGGGAGCCGCGCTGCCTCCACCTCCATCTGGAGCCCGGCCTCGACGCGGACGCCCTGGCCGAGGCGTGGCGCGCCTCGGAGGGGACGAGGGCGCACGTCGCGACGCGGGCGGAGGCGATCGCCGCCGGCTGGTACGGCCCCGTGCGCGAGGGCGTCGCGGCGCGCATCGGCGACGTGGTCGTCGCGACCCGCGCGCTCATCGCCTACTACGACGGCCGCCCGCGGGACCAGGGCGCCCGTCGCATGATCGGCCAGCACGGGTCGTTCTCGGATGAGGAGCGCCTGGTGCCGCTCATCCGCGCCGGCGCGTTCGCGCGCGGCTGACGCGCGGGACGACGACGGCCGGGTCGCCGTCGGGGCGACCCGGCCGGATGGCGCCGGGGGATCAGGCCAGGTGGTCGTCGTCGCTGCGGGCGCCGAAGACGATCTCGTCCCAGCTCGGCATCGCGGTGCGTCCGCGTCGGCCGGACGGCTTGCCGGAGCCGCGGCCCTCGCCGCTGCCGGGCGTGCGCAGGCCCTCGTCCTCGGATTCGTCGCGCGACCGGTCGCGGGCGGGGTCCACGCGGCCGATGCCGGGGATCACCGCGGACCGCAGCGGCGGCACGGAGCGCTGGCCGCCGCGCGGGCGGGACAGCGGCTCGTCACGACGGGCGGCGGGCGCGGGGGCGTCCTCGACCTGATCGTCTCCCTCGTCGTCGCGCGGCACGGACTCCCGCTCGCCGCGGCGGCGACGCAGGGCCTCCAGGAGATCGGCGGTCTCGTTCAGCTCGACCTGCGCGACGCGCGCCGGCTGCTGGCTGCCGGCGGGGTGGTTGCCCTGCCGTCCGAGGTGCGACACGGAGGCGCCCTCGTCGCGGCGGGCCGCCTCCCAGGGCTGCGGAGCCGTGTCCTGCGAGCTCGACGCGGTCGGCTCGGGAAGGCGGAACGCCCCGCTGTCGAATCGCGTGACGCCGGCCTCCTCGTGCGTGTCCACGGCCTCGGGCGGCAGCGCCCGGAGCCGCGGGATGAGGGCGCCGCGGATCTCGCCCTGCTGCGAGAGGGTGATCGCCTCGTTGTTGGCGGGGGAGAGCGCGTGCTTCTTGGCGTCGTACGACCAGCGCGCGTCGTGCTCGATCTGCTCGCTCGTGAAGGCGACCTTCACCACCCAGCCGCCGAGCTGCTCCCTCCAGCTGCTCCAGCGCACGGCCTGGGCGCCGAGGGACTCGAGGCGCTCCTCGATGACCTGGCCGAACAGCGTGCCCTGGCCCATCGGGTCGACCTCGATGGCGGTGTGGACGGGCACCTTCATCGCGCTGCGCACGACGTGCTCGCGCTCGGCGACGACGGGGCCCTCGAACTTCCGGACGTACTCGACGGACGCGCCGGTCTCCCGCGCGACGTCCTCGGCGCTCATGCCCTGGCGGATGAAGGACTGGATGATGCGCGGCGCGGCCTTGCGCGTGGCACCGCCGTCGGCGGACTGGCGGCGCAGCGCCGAGCGGAACGCGTCGTCCATCACGAGACGGTGCCGCTCACCGCCCATGGCCTCGACGACGAGGGCGCCGTCCTCGACTCCGACGATTTTCAGATCCTGCATGGGTTCCACGCCTCTCGCGCTCACTGGACGATTCACGATCGCACGACTCGACCCCTCTTCCGGGGAATACGCGTGGCGCGCCGCGACTTGGGTCCGACGAGAGCGCCGGAGGGCGGGATCGCGGGCCCCGGACGCAGGCTGTTCGTGCGCGAACGGTGTACCGTGTGAGTCCGCATCCGCGGCCCGGGGACGGGCCGGCTCCCCGCATCCAAACCGCCGATCAGGAGCCCCGACAGGGGTCAGGAGGACGGTTTGCTATCCGGATGCGATTCATGCAAACTGTGCCCGCCGATTCCGTTCGGCGGTTATTCGAGAAGTGGACAGGAATGGCAACTGATTACGACGCCCCGCGCAAGACGGAGGACGACTCCGACTCGATCGAGGCTCTGAAGGAGCGCGTCCCGGACCGCATGTCCGGGGTCGTGGACGTCGACGATGCCGACAACCCCGGGAGCTTCGACCTCGCCGGAGCCGACCTCTCCGACCTCGAGCTCGAGACGGTGGTGCTCCCGCCCCAGGCGGACGAGTTCACCTGCGTGAGCTGCTTCCTCGTGAAGCACCGCTCGCAGATCGACCACCAGGAGAAGCTCGGGCCCATCTGCCAGGAGTGCGCCGCCTAGAGCGACGCCGGGGACACCCCCCACGGGCCCCGCGCCCGACCGCACGTCATGATCGCCGCGATCCCCGGATCGCGGCGATCAGTCGTTCCGGGGTCCGCGTGGAGATCAGCCAGTAGGGAGCGGGGTCGGTCGCGTCCAGGAGCGGCACCCTGACGACCGGATCCACCCACCCGCGGATCACGAGGTACGCGCGCGCGTGCAGCCGCGTGCCGCGCTCGGCCGTCGCCTGCGCGCCGCGGAATCCCTCGGGCTCGCCGAGCTGGTCGACGTCGATGGACGCGCGTCCCGCCTGCAGCCGCCCGTCGACGACCCGGACGACCGGGCTCGTGAGCACCAGCGTCGCGACGACGCCCGCGTAGAGCACGATCGCGACGATCACCCCGGCGACGACGCTGATGGGGAGGAACACGAGCAGGCTCGCGGGGATGACGAGGGCGGTGGAGACGAAGAGCCACGGAGCGGGCCACAGCCGCTCGGCGTAGGGGGATGCGGGCATGCGCCTATTCGATCAGATTCCTGCACTAGCCTCGGACCGTGCCCGATCCCGTCGACGTCCTCATCGCGGGCGACGCCCCGATCCCGGCCTACGCGCATCCCGGCGACGCCGGCGCCGACCTCGTGAGCGCGGAGGCGGCGCGCCTCGAGCCCGGCCAGCGCGCGACCATCGGCTCGGGCGTGTCGATCGCCCTGCCGGACGGGTTCGCCGCCTTCGTCCTGCCCCGCAGCGGCCTCGCCGCGCGCCACGGCATCACGATCGTCAACGCGCCCGGCACGGTCGACGCGGGCTACCGCGGCGAGATCCGGGTCACCCTCCTCAACACCGACGCCGAGGCCGCGTACGATGTCGCGGTCGGCGACCGCATCGCGCAGGTCGTCGTCATGCCGGTCAGCCGGGTGCGCTTCGTGCCCGTCGAGAAGCTGCCCGGGAGCCACCGCGGCACGGGGGGCTTCGGCTCCACGGGCACCGGCGCCCTCCCCGCCCGAGATCCAGGAGACCGAACATGACCGACGAGAACGCGAACCAGCCGGATGACGCCGCCGTCGCGGACGACGCCGAGCACGTCCTGGACGCCAAGTCCGCACCCGACGACCGCGCCGACGAGGGCCCTCTCGACGAGACCGAGGCGAACCCCGTCCGTCCGTACGTGGACCTCGGCGGGATCAAGATCCTGCCGCGCGAGGGCCTCCACCTGCGTCTCGAGGTGGCCGAGGGCACGCAGCAGGTCGTCGCGATCGGCCTCGACTTCGCGGAGTCGAGCCTGCAGGTGCAGCCGTTCGCCGCGCCGCGCTCCAGCGGGTTGTGGCACGAGATCCGCACGACCATCGGCGAGCAGATCCAGCGCCAGGGCGGCACGACGCGCCTGGCGGACGGTCCGTTCGGCCCTGAGCTCCACGCCGTCATCCCGGTCGTGCAGCAGCCCGGCCAGCCCGCGGCGAGCACCCGCGAGGCCCGCTTCATCGGCGTGGACGGCCCCCGCTGGTTCCTGCGCGGCGTCATCACCGGCCGCGCCGTGTCCGACCCCGAGGCCGCCGCGGCGGTCGAGGACCTCTTCCGCAGCGTCGTCGTGGTGCGCGGATCCTCGCCCATGCCCCCGCGCGACCTCATCCCGCTGAAGATGCCCGCGGCCCAGGTCGGCACCGCCCCGGGTGCCGCTCCGGTCGGCGAGGGCCCGGCGGCACCGGCGCTGGGATCCTGAGCGTGTCGGGGGAGGGTCCGGTCGGCGAGGGCCCCCAGCACCCGATGCCCGCTGGCGGGCCGTCGGCACCCGACGTCCCGGAGCGCGGATCCGCCCCCGCACCCTCCGAGGCGCTCGGCGCGAGCATGGCGCAGGCGGCCGAGCGCGCGGGCCTCGGGCAGGCCGCACGCGGCGAGACCATGACCGCCGCGACGCTGATCACGGCGATGGGCGGCGTCCGCGGCGTCCTCGAGGCGATCGTGCCCGGGCTCCTCTTCCTCGTCGCCTTCACCATCACCCGCGACATCGTTCTCTCGGTCGCCGTGCCCGTCGTCGTGGCTGTCGTGGCCGTCGTCGCCCGCCTCGTGCAGCGCTCGGCCGTCGCGCCCGCGGTGGGCGGGCTCGTCGGCATCGTGATCTCCGCCGTGCTGGCGCTGCGCTCGGGGGAGGGGCGCGACTTCTACGCGCTCGGCCTCTGGACCAACGGCGCGTACTTCGCGGTGCTCCTGGTCTCGGTCGTGGTCGGCTGGCCGCTCGTCGGCGTCGCCGTGGGCTTCCTCATGGGCGACGGCACGGCATGGCGGCAGGACCGCAGGAAGGCGAGGGCGTTGCGCCTCCTCACCCTCGTCTGGGTCGCCTTCTTCGCCCTGCGCCTGGCCGTGCAGCTCCCGCTCTACCTCGCCGACGCGATCGACGCGCTCGGCGTGGCACGCCTGGTTATGGGCACGCCCCTCTACGGCGTGCTCCTGGTCCTGTCGTGGCTCTTCGTCCGGGCCGTGTACGCGAAGGACCCGGCGGCCGCCGCGACCGACTGAGCCGGGGATCGCCCCGTCGACCGCGCGCCTGGCCGCGCGCCTGGCCGCGCGCCGTCGCGTGCGGCACGGCGACGCGATGCTAGATTCATCTCGACGTCGAGATACATCGGCGCCGTCCCGCCTCGTGTCGGCGCGCCCGATCAGGGTCGCCTTACTGGACCAGGCAGCGGCGGGCGACCAAGATCGGATGACGGGCGGAATGGACTTTCCGCGCCCATCCAGCGAGGGAAGAGGGCCACGTGTCTGCAATCAACAGCTTCGGCGCGAAGGACACACTCCGCGTCGGGGACACCGACTACGAGATCTACCGCATCGACACCGTGGCGGGCCACGAGCGTCTCCCGTTCAGCCTCAAGGTGCTCCTGGAGAACCTGCTCCGCACCGAGGACGGCAAGAACGTCACCGGAAGCCAGATCAGCGCCCTCGGCGACTGGGCGCCCGATGCGGAGCCGGACACCGAGATCCAGTTCACGCCCGCGCGCGTCGTGATGCAGGACTTCACGGGCGTCCCCTGCATCGTCGACCTCGCCACCATGCGCGAGGCCGTCGGCGAGCTGGGCGGCGACCCGACCAAGATCAACCCGCTGGCCCCCGCCGAGCTCGTGATCGACCACTCGGTCATCGCCGACCTGTTCGGCTCCGAGGACGCGCTCGAGCGCAACGTCGACATCGAGTACGAGCGCAACGGCGAGCGGTACCAGTTCCTGCGCTGGGGCCAGACGGCGTTCGAGGACTTCAAGGTCGTCCCGCCCGGCACGGGCATCGTCCACCAGGTCAACATCGAGCACCTCGCCCGGGTCACCATGACCCGCGAGGTCGGCGGATCCCTCCAGGCGTACCCCGACACCTGCGTCGGCACCGACTCGCACACCACCATGGTCAACGGCCTGGGCGTGCTGGGCTGGGGCGTCGGCGGGATCGAGGCGGAGGCGGCCATGCTCGGCCAGCCCGTCTCGATGCTGATCCCCAAGGTCGTCGGCTTCAAGCTCTCGGGCGAGATCCCCACGGGCGTCACCGCGACCGACGTGGTGCTCACCATCACGCAGATGCTGCGCGCGCACGGGGTCGTCGGCAAGTTCGTCGAGTTCTACGGGACGGGCGTCGGCGCCGTGCCGCTCGCGAACCGCGCCACCATCGGCAACATGAGCCCGGAGTTCGGCTCCACCGCCGCGGTGTTCCCCATCGACGACGTCACGCTCGAGTACCTGCGCCTCACCGGGCGCAGCGAGGAGCAGGTCGCGCTCGTCGAGGCCTACGCCAAGGAGCAAGGGCTCTGGCACGACGCGGACGTCGAGCCGTCGTTCAGCGAGTACCTCGAGCTCGACCTCTCGACGGTCGTCCCGTCCATCGCCGGCCCGAAGCGCCCGCAGGACCGCATCGAGCTGACCGACGCGAAGTCGCAGTTCGAGCGCGACCTCAACGACTACGCCCAGGTCGACCACGACATCGTCGAGCTCACGACGGCGATGAGCTTCCCCGCGTCCGACCCGGGCGAGCTCCAGCCGGAGGACGCGCACTCGTCGCACGAGCACCACCACGCGTCGCAGAGCCCGACCTCGGTCACGAAGCCCACGCGCGTCACCCTCCCGGACGGCAGCGACTTCACGCTGGACCACGGCGCCGTCGCCATAGCGGCCATCACCTCGTGCACCAACACGTCGAACCCGTCGGTCATGCTCGCGGCCGGGCTCCTCGCCCGCAACGCCAGCAAGAAGGGCCTCAAGGCCAAGCCGTGGGTGAAGACCACGCTCGCGCCCGGATCCAAGGTCGTCACGGACTACTACGAGAAGTCCGGGCTCACCACGTACCTCGAGGACCTCGGCTTCTACACGGTGGGCTACGGCTGCACGACCTGCATCGGCAACTCGGGCCCGCTGATCGACGAGATCTCCACCGCGGTGCAGGACAACGACCTCGCCGTCACGGCCGTCCTCTCGGGCAACCGGAACTTCGAGGGCCGCATCAACCCCGACGTGAAGATGAACTACCTCGCGAGCCCGCCGCTCGTGATCGCCTACGCGCTGGCCGGGTCGATGAACTTCGACTTCGACTCCGACGCGCTCGGCACCGACACCGAGGGCAACGACGTGTTCCTCAAGGACATCTGGCCGGACGCGGACGAGGTGCAGTCGACCATCGACAGCTCGATCGACACCGGCATGTTCACGCACCAGTACGCCGGCGTCTTCGACGGCGACGAGCGCTGGCGCTCGCTCCCCACGCCCACGGGCGCCACGTTCGAGTGGGACGCGGAGTCCACCTACGTGCGGAAGCCCCCGTACTTCGATGGCCTCACCATGGAGACCACGCCGGTCTCCGACATCCAGGGCGCGCGGGTGCTGGCCAAGCTGGGCGACTCGGTCACGACCGACCACATCAGCCCCGCCGGCTCCATCAAGGCGGACAGCCCCGCGGGCCGCTACCTCGACGAGCACGGCGTCGGCCGCAAGGACTACAACTCCTACGGCTCGCGCCGCGGCAACCACGAGGTCATGATCCGCGGCACGTTCGCGAACATCCGGCTGCGCAACCAGCTGCTCGACGGCGTGGAGGGCGGCTACACCCGCGACTTCACGCAGGAGGGCGGCCCGCAGTCGTTCATCTACGACGCGTCCGAGAACTACCAGGCCGCGGGCACCCCGCTCGTGATCCTCGGCGGCAAGGAGTACGGCTCCGGCTCGTCGCGCGACTGGGCGGCGAAGGGGACGAGCCTCCTGGGCGTCAAGGCGGTCATCACCGAGAGCTTCGAGCGGATCCACCGCTCCAACCTCATCGGCATGGGCGTCGTCCCGCTGCAGTTCCCGGCCGGCGAGACCTGGGCGTCGCTCGGGCTCGACGGCACCGAGGAGATCAGCATCACCGGGCTCGAGGAGCTGAACTCCGGCACGACGCCGCGCACGGTGCACGTCGTCGCGACGCCCACCGCCGACTCGGCCGCGGACGCGCAGACGGTCGAGTTCGACGCGGTCGTGCGCATCGACACCCCCGGCGAGGCGGACTACTACCGCAACGGCGGGATCCTGCAGTACGTGCTGCGCAGCCTGGTCGCGTAACAGCAACCTGAGGAGGCCGGGCGGCGACGCCCGGCCTCCTTCGTGCATGCAGGGCCCTGCGTACACTCGATGAGGCGGGGGTCGCGACATGGCTCCCGATGGAAGGCGGTCAGCATGGGAATCCTCGAGACGATCACGGGACCCCGGGACCTCGACAGGCTGAGCCGCGAGCAGATGCTCGAGCTCGCCGCCGAGATCCGGCAGTTCCTCGTCGCGGAGGTCTCCAAGACGGGCGGCCACCTCGGGCCGAACCTCGGCGTCGTCGAGACGACGCTCGCCATCCACCGGGTCTTCGACTCGCCGCGGGACCCCATCGTCTTCGACACCGGCCACCAGTCGTACGTCCACAAGCTGCTCACGGGCCGGCAGGACTTCTCCCGGCTCCGCGAGTCGGGCGGCCTCGCCGGCTACCCGCAGCGCTCCGAGTCCGAGCACGACATCGTCGAGAGCTCGCATGCGTCCAGCTCGCTGAGCTGGGCGGACGGCATCTCGCGGGCGTTCGGGATCACCGGCCAGACCGACCGGCACGTGGTCGCGGTGGTGGGCGACGGCGCCCTCACGGGCGGCATGACGTGGGAGGCCCTCAACAACATCTCCGACGACAACACGCGGAAGCTGATCATCGTCGTCAACGACAACGGCCGCTCCTACGCGCCGACCATCGGCGGAATGGCCCGGTTCCTCAACACCGTGCGCACCCGCCGCACCTACCGCGGGCTGTACGAGACCAGCCAGCGCGTCTTCGGCGTGTTCGGCGCGCCGGGGGACAGCCTGTACCGCGGCCTGCGCGGCGGGCTCCACGGCTTCCTCACCCGCGTCACCGACAACGAGGCGCTGTACTCCAACCTGGACATCAAGTACCTGGGCCCCATCGACGGGCACGACCAGCAGGCGATGGAGGAGGCGCTCCAGCAGGCCCGCGACTACGGCGCACCCGTCATCGTCCACGCCATCACCGAGAAGGGCCGCGGCTACGAGCCCGCCCGCCGGGACGTGGCCGACCAGTTCCACGCGGTGGGGCAGATCGATCCCGAGACCGGGGAGCCCATCGATCCGTCGCAGGCCGTGAGCTGGACGAGCGTCTTCGCGGACGAGATCCTGGCCCTCGCGGACGAGGATCCCCGCATCGTCGGCATCACCGCCGCGATGCTGCGCCCGGTGGGCCTGCACAAGTTCGCCGAGAAGCACCCGGAGCGCGTGCACGACGTCGGCATCGCGGAGCAGCACGCCGTGACGAGCGCCGCGGGACTCGCGTACGGCGGCCTGCACCCCGTCGTCGCCCTCTACGCCACCTTCGTCAACCGCGCCTTCGACCAGGTGCTCATGGACGTGGCGCTGCATCGCGCCGGGGTGACCTTCGTGCTCGACCGCGCGGGCGTCACGGGCCCCGACGGGCCGAGCCACCACGGCATGTGGGATCTCGCCCTGCTGCAGATCGTGCCGCACATCCGTCTGAGCGCACCGCGCGACGCCACGCGGCTCCGCGAGGAGCTGGGGGAGGCCGTCAGGGTCGACGACGGCCCCACGGTCGTGCGCTTCTCCAAGGGCAACGTCGGGGATGAGATCGAGGCGCTGCGACGCCTCGACGACGGCGTCGACGTGCTGCACGAGTCGGCATCGCAGGACGTGCTCATCGTCACGGTCGGGCCCATGGCGACCATGGGCATCGAGGTCGCCGAGCGCCTCGCCGCGCAGGGGATCGGCGCGACCGTCGTGGATCCCCGGTGGGTCGTGCCCGTACCGCGCAGCGTCGTGGAGCTGGGGGCCGCCCACCGCCTGGTCGTGACGATCGAGGACGGCGTCGTGGTCGGCGGCATCGGCACGCGGATCCGCCAGGACCTCCGTGAGGCGGGCATCGACACCGGCGTGACGGAGCTGGGCCTCCCGGACGAGTTCCTCGACCACGGGACGCGCTCGGAGATCCTCGAGCGCGTCGGGCTCACCCCGCAGCACATCGCGCGGGACGTCGTCGCCCAGGTGCTCGGGAGCCGCGTGCCCTCGGCACGTCCGCTGCCCGGGGTCGAGGAGCGCGTGTCGATCCGCGCGGAGGACGACGAGCAGGCCTGACCGCACGTCGCACGCGGGGAGGGCCCGGCCGCATCGGCCGGGCCCTCCCCTCATCCTGGCGGCCTACGCCACGCCGCGGATCGGCGGGTGGTGGAACGTGTCGCCGAAGGCGCGATCGCTCGCCCCGACGCGGTCGAGGTACGGCGTGAGCCCGCCCATCTGGAACGGGTAGCCGGCGCCGAGGATGAGGCACAGGTCGATGTCCTCCGCCGCGTGCACGACGTCGTCCTCGAGCATGCGGTGCACCTCGTCCGCGAGGCCCGTCTCGACCCGCTCGCGGATCTGCTCCGCCGTCATCGGCTCCGTGCCGCCCTTGACGATGCGCACGGCCTCCTTGTCGAAGCCCGTCGGCCGGCCCTTCGCGTCGCGCGCGAAGATGCGCCCGAGATCGGCGAGCCGGTGCAGGTTCGGGCTCTCGAAGAACCGGTCGGGGAACGCCGCGTGATGCGTGTCGAGCACGTGCGCGCCGACCTTGAGGCCCACGAGCTCGAGCAGCTCGAACGGCGTCATGGGGAGCCCGAACGGCGCGAGCGACCGGTCGACGACCTCGAACGGCGTGCCCGTGTCCACCGCGTGCATCGCCTCGCCGAGGACCTTCGCGAGGATCCGGTTCACCACGAAGCCCGGGGTGTCCCGGGTGATGACGGCGTTCTTCCGGAGCTCCTTCGCGACCCGCATGGCGGTCGACAGCGTCGCGTCGGTGGTCTGCGGCGTGCGCAAGACCTCGATGAGCGGCATCACGGCGACGGGGTTGAAGAAGTGGAACCCCACCACGCGCTCCGGGTGCCGCAGCCGCTCCGCGATGCGCTCGACCGAGAGGCTCGACGTGTTGGTGGCGAGGATCGCGGTCTCGGAGACGTGCTGCTCGATCTCGGCGAAGACGGCCTGCTTGACGCCGAGCTCCTCGAAGACGGCCTCGATCACCCAGTCCGCGTCGGCGAAGTCGGCCTTGTCCGTCGTGCCGGTGACGAGCGCGGTGAGCCGGTTGGCCTCGTCGGGGGACACGCGCCCCTTCTCGGCGAGCTTCCGGATCTCGCCGTGGATCCCGGCGACCCCGGCGTCGACGCGCGCCTGGTCGAGGTCCGTGATGACCACGGGGACCTGGAGGCGGCGCACGAACAGCAACGCGAACTGCGAGGCCATGAGGCCGGCGCCGACGACGCCGACCTTGGTGATGGGGCGGGCCAGGGCCGTGTCCGGGGCTCCCGCCGGGCGCTTCGCGCGCTTCTGCACCAGGTCGAACGCGTAGATGCTGGCGCGGAACTGGTCGCCCGAGATCAGGTCCGCCAGGGCCTCGTCCTCGGCCGCGAAGCCCTCCTCGCGCGTCGTGTTGCGGGCGGCCCTCAGCAGGTCGAGCGCACGGTACGGCGAGTGGGCGACCGTGCCGATGCGCTGCTCGAGGGACTTGCGGGCGATGCCGATGGCGATGTCCCACTTCAGCGTGCGCTCGAGCCGACCAGGTGCGTTCGGGCGCTTCACCTCGATGGCGCCGGAGATGACGCCGTCGGCCCAGCGGATCGACTGCTCGAGGAACGAGGCGGAGGGGAACGACGCATCGGCGATGCCGAGCTCCATCACGTCCTCCGCCTTCAGCGTGCGGTTGTTCTTGAGCGGGTTCTCGATGATCACCTTGAGGGCGTTCTCGATGCCGATGAGGTTCGGCAGCAGCCACGCTCCGCCCCACCCGGGGATGATCCCGAGGAACACCTCCGGCAGCGCGACGGCGGGCACGGACTCGTCGACCGTGCGGTAGTCCGAGTTCAGGCCGATCTCGAGCCCGCCGCCGAGCGCGAGCCCGTTGACGAACGTGAACGACGGCACGCCGAGGCGATGCAGCCGGCCGAGGGTGTCGTGGCCGAGCTGCGCCATCTGGCGGCCGACCTCGCGGCTCGGGATCTCGCCGACCTTGCTGAGGTCCGCGCCGGCGGCGAGGATGAACGGCTTGCCCGTGATGGCCACGCCGCGGATCTCCCCGGCGGCCGCCCGGGCAGCCAGCCCGTCGAGCGCGTCGGCGAGCTCCAGCAGGGTGGCCGGCCCGAGCGTGGAGGGGCGCGTGTGGTCGCGTCCGTTGTCGAGCGTGACGAGCGCGAGCACGCCGCCCGAGGGGAGCGGGACGTCGCGGACGAACGAGTGCGTGACGACCTCGTCGGGATCGAGCGCGACGAGCTCCCGGAAGCGGCTGGTGTCGGTCACGTGTTCCTCTTCCTCTTGCCGGTGAAGTGCGGGTTCTCCCAGATGACGCTGCCGCCCTGGCCGAGTCCGACGCACATGGCCGTGAGCCCGTAGCGGACCTCGGGGTGCTGCTCGAACTGCCGCGCGAGCTGGTTCATCAGCCGGACGCCGCTGGACGCGAGCGGGTGGCCGACGGCGATCGCGCCGCCGTACTCGTTGACGCGCGGGTCGTCGTCGTCGATCCCGAAGTGGTCGAGGAGGCTGAGCACCTGGATGGCGAACGCCTCGTTGAGCTCGAAGAGGCCGATGTCCTCGATCGTGAGCCCGGCCTTGCGGAGCGCCTTCTCCGTGCTCGGGACGGGCCCGATGCCCATGATCTCGGGCTCCACTCCGGCGAACGCGAACGACACCAGGGTCATCTTCGGCGTGAGCCCGAGCTCCTTCACGGCGTCGCCGCTCGCGAGCAGGGCGGCCGTGGCGCCGTCGTTGAGGCCCGAGGAGTTGCCGGCCGTGACGCGGCCGTGCGGGCGGAACGGGGTGCGGAGGCCGGCGAGGCCCTCCAGCGTCGTCTCGGGGCGCATCGCCTCGTCGCGCGTGGCGAGGCCCCAGCCCTGGTCGGACCGCGTCGCGACGGGCACGAGGTCGGGCTGGATGTCGCCGTTGGCGTACGCGAGGGCGGTCTTCTGCTGGCTCGCCAGCGCGTAGCGGTCGGCGCGCTCGCGGGTGAGCGCCGGGAAGCGGTCGTGGATCCGCTCGGCCGTGCTCCCCATGTTGAGGGCGTCCTGGCTCACCAGGCGCTCGGCGAGGAAGCGGGGGTTCGGGTCCGCGTCGAAGCCCATCGGGTGCCGGCCCATGTGCTCGACGCCGCCCGCGATCGCGAGGTCGTACGCGCCGAACGCGATGCCGCCCGCGGTGGCGGTGACGCTCGTCATGGCGCCCGCGCACATCCGGTCGATGGCGAACCCGGGGACGGAGCGGGGGAGCCCGGCCAGGAGGGCGGCCGTGCGGCCGAGCGTGAGTCCCTGGTCGCCCGTCTGCGTCGTGGCCGCGATGGCGACCTCGTCGATCCGGTCCTTCGGCACCTCCGGGTTCCGCTCGAGCAACCCGATCATGGCCTTGACCACCAGGTCGTCGGCGCGGGTCCGCCAGTACATGCCCTTCTCACCCGCTCGTCCGAACGGGGTGCGGACCCCGTCCACGAAATGGACTTCGGCTCTCTCGACCACTGACGCCTCCTCGCATCGATTTCCCCCACCCTAGGAAGAAGCCGGACGGGCGCCGAATCCGTTGACTGTTCCTACGAGGCCTCGTCGTCGGTCACGTCGTCGGCTTGGCCAGCATCGACAAAGGCCGCCGCCACCGGAGCGGCCGTCGCCTCGATCTGCCAGGGCCGGGCGCCCCACGACGCGAGGGCCTCCGCGACCGCGTCGGGCGCGAGGTCGGCGGGCGGCGTCCAGGCGACGCGACGCAGCACCTCGGGGGTCAGCAGGTTCTCCTGCGGCAGGCCCATCCCGGTCGCGACCTCCTGCACGGCGACGCGGGCGCGCTTCAGCCGGCGATCGGCTGCCGGGTCCTTGTCGGCCCAGGCCTTGGGCGGCGGCATGGTCTCGCCCGTGCCGCGGAGCTGCGGGAACTCGGTCGCGGCGAGGCCGCGTTCGACGGCGGCCCACCAGCGGTCGATCTCGCTGCGGCTCGCCCGGCCGGAGAACTCGCGCACGGCAGCCAGGTCCCGCTTGGTCTGCGGCAGGACGCGCGCGACCGCGACGAGGGATCCGTCGGGGACGAGGCGGCCGGGGCTCGTGTCGACCTCGCGCGCGTACGCGTCGCGGGCCTCCCACAGCTCCTTCGCGACCGCGAGGTTCCGACCTCCGCGCACCCCGTGCAGGCCGCTGAGCCGGCGCCACGGCTCGACCCGGGCGGGCTTCGCCTCCTTGGCGATCGTCGCGGCGAACTCCTGCTCGGCGATGCCGGTCTTCCCCTGCTCGTCGAGGCGGCGGGCGATCTCGTCGCGCACGTCGACGAGCAGCTCCACGTCGAGCGCGGCGTAGACGAGCCAGGCGCGGGGGAGCGGGCGGGTCGACCAGTCGGCGGCCGAGTGCTCCTTGGCCAGGTGGATCCCGAGCAGCTCCTCCACCACCGTGCCGAGGCCCACGCGCGGCAGGCCGAGCAGGCGCGAGGCGAGCTCGGTGTCGAAGATGCGCTGCGGGTCGAGGCCGACCTCGCGGAGGCACGCGAGGTCCTGGCTGGCGGCGTGCAGGACCCACTCGACGTCGCGGATGACCTCGTCGAGCTCCGAGAAGTCGCCGACGGCGGGCGGGTCGAAGAGGAACGTGCCGGCGCCGCGGCGGAACACCTGGATGAGGTACGCGCGCTGGCTGTAGCGGAAGCCGGAGGCGCGCTCGGCGTCGACGGCGATGGGACCCGTGCCGCCGGCGATCGCCGCGACGGCGCGCAGGTACTCCTCGCGCGTGTCGATGACGGTGAGGTCACCGGTCGCCGCGGCCTCGCGGAGCGGCGGGCGGGCGGGCGCGTCGTCGGTGGAGGATCGCTGCGCCGGTGCCGCGCGGTCATCCGGCTGCGGCTCCGGTGCCGCGGCGGGAGCGACGACCTGCTCCGACGCGGCACGTCGGGTGCGCGTGCGGGTGCGGGCCACGACGGCGTCGGTCGCCGTCGAACCCGGGACGTCGGAGAACAGGGACGTCCCCATGGCCGGGCGTCCCAGGGCGGCGGGCGTCGGCGGAGGCACGTCGCCGGTGGTCGCGTCGGGGTCGGGGGTGTCGGACGGGGCGTTCACGTCCGGGTGCGTCGCGCTGATAGCAGTGTCACTCCTTCGCCCGCGGGAGGGAGCCCTGCGAGCATGCACAGTAGTTCCCCCCAGCCTTCCACATGGGCGGTCACGTCGGCGTCCGCGGGTGTCCACGAGGCGCGCAGCTCGATCTTGGCGCCGCTGCCCTGGCGGGCGAGCTCGCCGTAGCCGGTGGAGATGATCCGGGTGGCGGTCCCCGACGGCGAGGAGTACCGGGCGCCGCGCGACGCGAGGCCGTCGACGAGCCAGGACCACGCGACGTCGGCGAGGAACGGATCCGTCCCCATGTCGGTCTCCAGCGGCGCCTGCGCGAAGCAGACGACGCGGAATGCGCCGCCCCACGCCTCCGGCTCCTCCGGGTCGTGCAGCAGGATGAAGCGGCCGGTGCCGAGCTCCGAGTCGGCGGCGTGGCCCGAGGGCGAGACGTCCGCGGCGAGCGCCACGGCGTACGGCGCCAGGTTGCTCGAGGGCGAGGGGATCTCCGTCAGCACGAGCTCGGATCGCGTGGTCGCGCGCCGCAGCGCGTCCAGCGCCGCGCGGAACTCGGGCGGATCCTCGGCACTGTCACGGGTGTCTACCACGTGGGCAGACTACGTTCCGGCGCGCCGCGGCCCGGGAGCCACGCCGCGGCGGGGCCGTGCGGCACGGCCGCCGATGGCGGCACGACCAGGGGATCAGCCCCGCGGCAGCGTCCAGCGCGCGTACGTGCGGTGGTCGTCGTCCACGAGCAGCTGGTCGAGCCGCATCGCGGCGTGGACGCCGGATCCCGATGGCACGAGCGGTGTCAGCGGCGTCGTGAGCTCGGGCGACGTCGTGAGGCAGAGCTCGTCGACGCGGCCCGCCGACAGCAGGGAGGCGGCGAGCGCGGGCCCGCCCTCGCAGACGACGTGGGTCAGCCCCTGGCCGCGGAGCGCGTCGATGACGTCGTCACCGCCCATCCGCCCAGCGGCCGCGGCGCCCAGCGGCACCGGGACGATCTCGGCGGGCACGCCCCCGAGCGTCGCGACGGCGCGGTCGCGCGCCTCGGGCGGGCAGAGCACGAGGAGGCGGCCGGGCGCGGCGTCCGGGTCGAACCGGTGCCCCTCCAGGTCGCCCGTGGACGTCGCGACGGCCAGGAGGGTGCGGCGGGGGAGGACGTAGCGCTCGGCGCGCACCGTGCCCGCGCCCACGAGGACGACGTCGGCGAGCTCGCGGATGACCCCGAGGATCCGCCGGTCGACCACGCTCGAGAGGCTGTCGGACGTCCCGTCCGCGCCGATGACGCTGCCGTCGACGGACGCCACGAAGTTGAGGCGCACGTGGTCGGCGGATCCCGGTCGGTAGAGGTCCTCGAGCCACTCCCGGGTGCCGTCGTCGTCGAGCCCGCGGGTGGCCGGGTCGTCGCCGGGCCCGGCGACGGGGATGGCCCGGGTGATCCTCACCCGGCGAGCCGCTCGCGCACCTGGCGCTTGACCCGCCCCAGCATCGCCGTCATGCCGCGCATGCGCAGCGGCGACACGGCCGCGTCGAGCCCGATGGTGGACGGGTAGTCGTCGGGCACCGCGAGCACCACGTCGGCGGGGAGCCCGTCGAGGCCCTGCGCGAGGATCGACGCGAACCCGCGGCTCGTCGGCGCCTCGGCGGGCGCCTGGGCGTGCACGTGCACGTCGCCGTCGACCACATCCACGAACATGAACACCGGGGACTGGCACTCCTCCACGCGCTCCAGCAGGTCGGGGTGCTCGGCGTACCGCGCGGGCAGCTCGGGCAGCTCGTTGCTGAAGTCGAGGAGGAGCAGGAGCCGGTCGCGCTGCTCGAGGGCGAGGAAGTCGTCGCGGATCTCGGCGAGCGCCGCCGGCAGCTCGGGGGACGCGGTCATCGGGCGGGCAGCTCCCCGGGCTCGGCGCCCTGCACGATGGGGACGCGGACCGCGGAGCCCCACTCGGTCCAGGAGCCGTCGTAGTTGCGGACCCCCTCGAAGCCGAGCAGGTGCGTGAGCACGAACCACGTGTGGCTCGACCGCTCGCCGATGCGGCAGAGGACCACCACGTCGTCACCGTCCGCGAGGCCCGCGCCGTCGCGGTACACCGCGTCGAGCTCGGCACGCGTCTTGAACGAGCCGTCCTCGGCGGCGGCCCTGGCCCACGGGACGTTCTGCGAGGTGGGGATGTGGCCGGCGCGGAGCGCGCCCTCCTCGGGGTAGGCGGGCGCGGTGGTCCGCTGGCCCGTGTACTCCTCGGGGCTGCGGACGTCGATGAGCGGGTTGCCGAGGTGCGCGAGCACGTCGTCCTTGAACGCGCGGATCTCCTCGTCGCGGCGCTCCACGACGGGGTACTCGACGGGCGTGACCTCGGGGCGGTCGGTCGTGGTCGGGCGGCCCTCGGCGATCCACTTGTCGCGGCCGCCGTCGAGCAGGCGCACGTCCTCGTGGCCGAACAGCGTGAAGACCCACAGGGCGTACGCGGCCCACCAGTTGCTCTTGTCGCCGTAGATGACGACCGTGCTGTCGCGCGCGATGCCGCGCTCGGACATCAGCTCGGCGAACCGCGCGCCGTCGACGTAGTCGCGCTGGACGGGGTCGTTGAGGTCGGTGTGCCAGTCGAGCTTCACGGCGCCGGGGATGTGGCCGGTCTCGTAGAGCAGCACGTCCTCGTCGGACTCGACGACCACGAGGCCGGGCGTCAGCGCGCCGTCGGCGAGGCGCTCCTGCAGCCAGTCGCCGCTCACGAGCCGCTCCGGGTGGGCGTACTCGGCGAACCTGGGGGTGGTGTCCTGTTCGACGGCCATGGGGCTCTCCTGATCTCGCGGCCCGCGGGGCCGCGCTGGGTGGGACGCGGATTAGTCTGGTGGGTGTCCCGCGGGCACCAAGCGCCGCGCGTCGACCACCGTCCACGGTAACGGTTCGCCCTGCGCGGGACTTCCCGACACCGCCACATGACAGCCGGAGACCCACCTGTGACGAACGCCGACATCGGATCGCGGAGCCACGACGCGGAGGGCACCGGACCCGGCGCGCTCGTCGGCCGCTCGCCGAGCATCACGGGAGCCGAGATCGCCGCGCACCTCGTGCCCCCGCGCCAGTTCGACGAGGCCAGGTTCGACACCTACCGGCCCGACCCCGAGTACGACACGCAGGCGCAGGCGGTCGAGGTGCTGCGGTCCTTCTCGGGCGACCGCGGCGGATCCCGCGGCGGTCTGTTCTCCCGGAGGAAGGCGCCCGCCCTGAAGCCCGGCGTCTACCTCGACGGCGGGTTCGGCGTGGGCAAGACGCACCTCCTGGCGTCGCTGTGGCACGCCATGCCGGGACCCAAGTACTTCGGCACGTTCATCGAGTACACGGCGCTCGTCGGGGCCCTCGGCTACCACGGCGCCGTGGGGATCCTCCGCGGCGCGACGCTCGTGGCCATCGACGAGTTCGAGCTGGACGACCCGGGCGACACGATGATGATGACGCGCCTGCTGTCCGACCTCGTCGCCGACGGCACGCGCATCGCCGCGACGAGCAACACGCCGCCGAACGCGCTGGGGGAGGGGCGCTTCGCCGCGGCGGACTTCCTGCGCGAGATCCAGGCCATGAGCGACCGGTTCGACACCATCCGCATCGACGGGCTCGACTACCGGCGCCGCGCCTTCGAGGGCCACGCGGTCACGGTGGACGCCGACGACCTCGACGCGCGGGCGGCTGCCGCGCAGTCCGGCGGCCGTGCCGTGACCGTCGACGGGTTCCCCGAGCTCGTCGCGCACCTCTCGCGGCTGCACCCCTCCAAGTACGTGAAGGTCATCGAGGGCGTGGACGCCATCGCGCTCCGCGACGTCACCCAGCTGCAGGGCCAGACCGACGCGCTCCGCTTCGTCGCCTTCGTCGACCGGGTCTACGACGCGCAGATCCCGCTGCTCGCCTCCGGCACGCCGTTCGACGAGGCGTTCTCGGCCGAGATGCTCGCCGGCGGCTACCGCAAGAAGTACCTGCGCGCGATCTCGCGGCTCATCTCGCTCACCGCGGCCGGACGCGACCTCTAGCCCACCGCGCTCCGCCGTCCCTGGATCGGGGGCCGTCGCCGGCATCCCCGCCGCGCGCGGAAACACGATGTTCACACGCCCGCCATCCGTGTAACGCGCCGGAAACACGTCCGGCGAGCCGGCGAAACCTCGCCCCCCGACACTGGACGCGTACCCGGCATCCGGCTCGCGCCGAACCACCCGACCACACGGGCGGCCGCTCGCCACCGTCCGGTGCGACCCCTGCACGATCTACGAGAGGTGAAACACCATGGATCAAGGCAACACCGCCTTCCTCCTGATCGCCGCGGCGCTGGTCCTCCTGATGACGCCGGGTCTGGCGTTCTTCTACGGCGGACTCGTCAAGGCCAAGAGCGTCATCAGCATGATGATGATGAGCTTCGGGGCCATGGGCCTCATCGGGCTCCTCTGGGTCCTGTACGGCTACGCCATCGCGTTCGGCAACGGCCCCGACGGCGCCGCGGGCAACCCGCGCTTCGTCGGCATCGACGGCGTCCTCGGCATCGACCTCGGCCAGCTCGGCCTCGGCGACGCCTACACCGCGGCCCTCGGCGACCAGACGTCGGCGTACCCGACGCTCGCCTTCGCGGCCTTCCAGGCCACGTTCGCGATCATCACGGTCGCCCTCATCTCCGGCGCCATCGCCGACCGCGCCAAGTTCGGCGCGTGGATGGTCTTCGCGGGCGTGTGGGCCACGGTCGTCTACTTCCCGGTCGCCAGCTGGGTCTTCAACTTCACGGTCGCCGACGGATCGACCGTCGACGGCGGCTGGATCGCCTACAACCTCGGCGCCATCGACTTCGCGGGCGGCACGGCGGTCCACATCAACGCGGGTGCCGCGGCGCTCGCCCTCTCGCTGGTCCTCGGCAAGCGCGTCGGCTTCGCCAAGGGCATGCACGTGCCGCACAACCCGCCCTTCGTCCTCCTCGGCGCCGGCCTCCTGTGGTTCGGCTGGTTCGGCTTCAACGCCGGGTCCGAGCTCGCGGCCGACGGCATCGCGGCCATCGCGTTCCTCAACACCATCGCCGCTCCGGCCGCCGCCATCCTCGGCTGGCTCGTCGTGGAGAAGATCCGCGACGGCAAGCCGACCTCGGTGGGCGCCGCGTCCGGCGCGGTCGCGGGCCTCGTCGCCATCACCCCGGCGTGCGCCGCGCTCTCGCCGACCTGGGCGATCGTCCTCGGCCTCGTCGCCGGTGCCGTCTGCGCGGTCGCGATCGAGCTCAAGTTCAAGCTCGGCTTCGACGACTCGCTCGACGTGGTGGGGATCCACCTCATCGGCGGCCTCATCGGGACGCTGTACATCGGCATCTTCGCGACGAAGGTGGGCCTCATCTACTCGGGCTCGCTCGACCAGCTCGGCAAGCAGGCCCTCGCCGCGTTCGCGGTGCTGATCTACTCCTTCGTGCTCTCGTACGTCATCGGCACGATCATCCAGAAGACCATGGGCTTCCGGGTGAAGAACGAGGACGAGATCGCCGGCATCGACACGATCGTCCACGGCGAGGAGGGCTACGTGCTGGAGACCTCCGGCCGCTGACCCGCTCCGCTGCACGACCACGACGGGCGCCGCACCTCGCGAGAGGGCGGCGCCCGTCCGTCGTGTCGCTGTCGCCGCGTCGCGCGGGGCGCGACCAGCCCTGTTCGCCCTGCGCGGAGCGAGCGCCGGAGCCGGTGGGTCGGATGCCGCCCGGGCGTACGGTGGACGGAGGCGGTGAGGAGCGCACGACGACACCTCCCGCCCCGACGTGACCATCGAGACGAAGAAGACGAGAGCACATGGCATCCCCCCTCATCACCCTGAACAACGGCGTCACCATCCCGCAGCTCGGGTTCGGCGTCTTCCAGACCCCGCCCGCCGAGACGCAGCAGGCCGTGGAGCGCGCATTCGAGGCGGGCTACCGCCACATCGACACCGCGGCCGGCTACTACAACGAGGAGGGCGTGGGCGCCGCGATCGCCGCGACGGGCATCCCGCGCGAGGAGCTCTTCATCACCACGAAGCTCCGGAACGGCGACCAGGGCGCGGACAGCGCCCGCAGCGCGTTCGAGGACAGCCGGCGCAAGCTCGGCGTCGACGCGGTGGACCTCTACCTCATCCACTGGCCCTACCCGAAGCACGGCCTGTACGTCGAGACCTGGAAGACCTTCGAGGCGCTGCACGCCGAGGGCCTCATCCGCGCGATCGGCGTCTCCAACTTCCTCCCGGAGCACCTGGAGAAGCTGGCCGCCGAGTCCGACGTCGTGCCCGCGGTGAACCAGATCGAGGTGCACCCGACGTTCCAGCAGCACGACCTCTCGACCTTCTCGGTCGAGCGCGGCATCGAGGTCGAGGCGTACAGCCCGCTCGGGCAGGGCGCGGACCTGGAGTCCGAGATCGTCACCCGCCTGGCGAAGGAGCACGACGCCACCCCCGCGCAGATCGTGCTCGCCTGGCACCTCGCGCAGGGCCGCATCGTGATCCCCAAGTCGGTCACGCCCGAGCGCATCGTCGCCAACTTCCAGGCCATCGCGGTCGAGCTCTCGGTCGAGGAGCTCGCGGAGATCGACACACTCGAGACCGGCACGCGCCTCGGCGCCGACCCGGCCACGGCGGACTTCACGCAGTTCCCGTCCTGATCCGACCGCCGGCACGCCGGCAGCACGACGCCCGTCCGGCCCTTCGCCTGGCGGGCGTCGTCGCGTCGGCGCCCCCGTGCCCCGCGACGCTCGTGCGTGGAGCCGCGAGGGGGCTAGCGTGAGCGACACGCCGCTCCCTCCGGCCGGGGGCCAGAGCCTCGGACCGGCTGGGGCGCGGACCACCGTCAGGAGCATCGTGACCGATCACGCCGTCCCGCATGTCCGCCTCGCCGACGCGCTCAGCGCCGTGTACGAGCGCATGGACGCGTTCGTCTACGGGAGCTGGGACGGCCTCACGGGAGTGCAGATCCTCATCCTCCGACGGCTCTCCGGCGCCGAGCGGATGGACCGGGCGTCGCTCGCCCTCGACACCCGCACCGCCCGCGCGGCCACCGTGCCGAGCCTCGCGTCGCTCATCCAGAAGGGGTTCGTGCTCGAGTCCGAGGACCCGGTGGGCTCGTACCTGCACCTCTCCGACGGCGGTCGGGCACTGCTGCTGGGCGTCCGCGCCGCACGAGCCGAGTGGCTGGAGCAGGCCGCGCTCCAGGCGATCCCGCCCGTGCACGGTGCCGACCTCCTGCGGGCCGCGGCGCTGCTGGAGCACCTCGGCGCCTCGGAGCCCCGCTGAATCGGCAGGTCGCGACCGGTGGTCTGCGCGGCGACGACCTGGTCGCGCGCCTGCGGGCCGCCGGATGCGTGTTCGCCGAGGAGGAGGCCGCCCTGCTCGTCGCCGAGTCCGAGGACCGGCATCCCCCTGCCGGCCCGGGTGACGGGGGAGAGGCTCGCGCGGAGGAGCTCGAGCGGATGACGGCGGCCCGCGTCGCCGGGGAGCCCCTCGAGACGGTCCTCGGCTGGGCGGCGTTCGCCGGGCGGCGGATCCTCGTGCGTCCCGGCGTCTTCGTGCCGCGCCGACGCACTGAGCGCCTGGCCCGGGCCGCCGTCGCCGCGGCGCGGACGGCCGACCCACCGGTCGTCGTCGACCTATGCTGCGGATCGGGCGCCATCGCCGCCGTGGTCGCGGACGACGTGCCGGGCGCGGTCGTGCACGCGGCCGACGTGGACCCGGTCGCGGTCGCCTGCGCCGCGGAGAACCTCGTGCCGCGCGGCGTCGACGTGCACCGCGGCGACCTGCTCGACGCCCTGCCCGACGACCTCCGCGGGCGGATAGACGTCCTCGTCGCCAACGTGCCCTACGTGCCCCATTCCGCGATCGACCTCATGCCGCCCGAGGCGCGCCTGCACGAGCCGGAGGCCACGCGCGACGGCGGCGCCGACGGCCTCGACGTGCTCCGGCGGGTGGCGCGCGGCAGCTGCTCCTGGCTCGCACCCGACGGGCTGCTCCTCGTCGAGGTCGCGGACGCGCAGCTCGACGCCGCCCTCGACGCCCTCGCGGCCGCCGGCCTGGACGCGCAGCTCGAGCCGAGCGACGCGAGCGACGCGAGCGACGACGAGGACGACGGCACCCGGGTCGTCACCGGCAGACGCCCGCGCTGACCCTCGTCGCACGGCACGGCGACGCGACCACGGATCCGCACGCTGCCGCGGATCTCGTTGCCTCCTGTCCACAACCTCCTCGGCGGGCTGCCGGTCCTCCCTAGGGTCGCGGTGTCCCATCCACCGTACGAGAGGCACCAGTGACCTTCACCCCACCCCGTCCCGAGGCGTCCGTCCGCACGACGCCGTCCCTCCCGAACCCCGGCGCCCGCCGTCGCCCCCGTCGCGGCCTGGCCGCCCTCGCCTCGGCCGCCGCCGTCCTCACCGCGGTCGCCGTCGGCGTCCCCGTGGGGTCCGCGTCCGCGGCCGCACCGAGCACCCCCGTCTCCGGCATGGAGGTCCCCGCCCTCAAGGACGTCCTCGGCGACGCCGGCATCGAGCACGTCGGCGTGGCGATGGGCAGCGGCGAGGTGCAGGGCGCCTCGGCCGATCTCATCGCCCGCCACTTCAACGCCATGACCCCGGAGAACGAGGGCAAGGCCGACGCCATCCAGCCCGTCGAGGGCCGGTTCGACTTCACCGGCATCGACAAGCTGCTCGACTTCGCCGACGCGCACAGCATGAAGATGTACTTCCACGTCCCGTACTGGAAGCCGCAGACGCCCTATTGGTTCTTCCTCGACCACGGCCGGCCGCTGACGAACAGCCCGGCCGACCAGGCGCTGCTGAAGGCGCGCATGGACGCCCACATGAAGGCGATCGCCGACCACATCGCGTCCCGCTACCCGAAGGGGAACAGCCCCATCTGGGCCATGGACGTCGTCAACGAGGTCATCGACGACGGCCCCAACGGCAACCCGCACGACATGAAGGACACGCCCTTCTTCCGGGTGCTCGGCGAGGGCTTCGTCGACGAGGGCTTCCAGCTCGCGAAGAAGTACTTCCCGGGCGTCAAGCTCTTCATCAACGAGTACAACACCGACTCGCCGAGCAAGCGCGCCGACTACCTCGGGCTCGTCTCCGACCTCCTGAAGCGGAACATCCCGGTCGAGGGCGTCTCGCAGCAGAGCCACATCGGCCTCCGCAGCAACATCGAGGAGCTGAGGAACACGATCCACGCGGTGAAGGCCCTCGACCCGAACCTCCTCCAGGCCATCTCCGAGCTGGACGTCGGCGCGTCGCAGGCCGCCGCGACGGGCAACAGCGAGAACCGGAACCACACGGCGCCGATCTACTCGAACCCGGACGACACCGCCGCGGCAGTGGGCTGGGTCTACAAGGACCTGTTCACGATGATCCGGCAGGAGGCCGCGAACCTCGAGTCGGTCACCTTCTGGGGGTCCGACAACTCGCGGACCTGGCTGCACGGCCCGTCGATCGACCAGCCGTGGGACCAGCCGCTCCCGTTCGGGACGCATCAGGAGGCCATGCCCGCGTACTGGGGCATCGTGAGGCCGGACCTGCTCCCGCCGCGTCCGCCGCTGCCGAAGGGCTGATCACCGCACGCTGCACGACCGCGGCCCCCGTCCTCACCGAGGACGGGGGCCGCGTCGCGTTCGTTGCCTAACGCAACAAAGGTTTTCGAATACCTTGCTCCCCGCCGGTTCGGGTGCCTACGGTGCGAGCATCCGACAGCGAAGTCGGAACACACGAGAGGTGTTCGACGATGAGCATTCCCCGCACCAGCCCGTCCGCGCCCGCGGACGTCAGCCCTCCGAGCCCGGACCGCAGCAGGTCCGCCGGCCGCCGCACCGTCGGCACCCGCCCCGCCCGCCGACGGGGGATCTCCGTCCTCACCGCGCTCGGCCTGGTCGTGGGCGCGGGCGCCCTCGCCGCACCGGCCGCGCAGGCGGCGGAGGCGACGGACGCCGTCGCCCCCGCCGGGATCGGGTCCGACTTCGAGTCCGGCACCGGCGCGTGGGCCCCGCGCGGCGACGGCGTGACCATCGCGCCCAGCACGACGGCGCGCACCGGATCCGGCAGCCTCCTCGTGACCGACCGCACGCAGGAGTGGCACGGCGCCGCCCTCGACGTCACGTCGTCGCTCGCCGTCGGCCAGGAGGTCGAGGTGACCGTCTGGGCGCGCCTGACGCCGGGGGAGGAGCCCGCATCGCTCCAGGTCTCCGTGCAGCGCGACACCGGCGGCGGCAGCGGCTACGACGCGGTGGCGGGCGCCGCCGCGCGCGTCACCGCCGACGCGTGGACCGAGCTCACCGGCACCTACACGTCGGGCGGCCCGGTCGACCGAGCGCAGATCTACGTGGAGGGCACCGTCGGCGCGGACTTCCTCCTCGACGACTTCCAGCTCGGCGACGCCGTGGGCACCCCGGTGCAGACCGGCATCCCGGCGCTGAAGGACGTCCTGGGCGCCCGCGGCATCGAGCACGTGGGCGTCGCCATCGACGGCCGCGAGACCGTCGGCGCCGGAGCGGACCTCGTCAGCCGCCAGTTCGACGCCTTCACGCCGGAGAACGCGGGCAAGCCCGAGAGCATCCAGCCGGAGGAGGGGCGCTTCACCTTCACGCAGCTCGACCAGCTGCTCGACTTCGCCGACCGGACCGGCACGAAGGTCTACTACCACGTGCTGTTCTGGCACTCGCAGACGCCCGCCTGGTTCTTCCTCGACGGCGACCGGCCGCTCACCGACAGCCCCGCCGACCAGGCGCTGCTGAAGGCGCGCATGGCGGCGCACGTGACGGGCATCGCCGACCACATCGCCGCGCGCTACCCCGACGGCGGCAGCCCCATCTGGGCGATGGACGTCGTCAACGAGGTCATCGACGACGGCGCGAACGCCAACGCGCACGACATGCGCGACAGCCGCTGGTACCAGGTGCTGGGGGAGGGCTTCGTCGACGAGGGCTTCCGCCTGGCGCGCGCCGCCTTCCCGGGGGTGAAGCTGTTCATCAACGACTACAACACGGAGCTGCCCACGAAGCGCGCGGACTACCTCGAGCTGATCTCCGCCCTCGTCACCCGCGGGGTGCCGATCGACGGCGTGGGCCACCAGGCGCACGTCGACTTCGCGCGGCCCGTGTCCTGGCTGCGCGACTCCATCCGCGCGGTCGAGCGCATCGACCCGCGCCTGCTGCAGGCGATCACGGAGCTCGACGTCAACGCGTCGAACCAGGACGAGGGCGCCGACGTGAGCGGCACGCCGCAGGATCCGTACACGCCCGTGTACGCGGACGACGCGCAGGCGGCGGCCGAGGTCGGCTACTACTACCGCGACCTCTTCCAGATGATCCGCCAGCAGGCCGCGTCGATCGACTCGGTCACCTTCTGGGGCGTCGGCAACGCGCGCAGCTGGCTGCGCACGTGGCCCATCGCGCGGCCGTGGGAGCAGCCGCTGCCGTTCGACGACGACCTGCAGGCCGCTCCCGCCTACTGGGGGATCGTCGACGCGAAGAGGCTCCCGGCGCGCCCCGCGGACCTCTCGGCGCCGCGCATCGCGGACGTGGACGACATCACGGCGGTGGCGACGAAGCCCACCGGCGTGCGCGTGCCGTACGCGCTCCCGTCGGCGGCGGACACGCGCGACGGGACCGTGCGGGTGGTGTGCGCGCCAGCGCGGAGCGGCATCTTCCCCGTCGGCACCACCACGGTCACGTGCACGGCGGAGGACCGCGCGGGCAACGTCCGGACGACGACGTTCGACGTCGTCGTCACGCGCGCGGGCTCGTGATGCGCTGACATCCGCGTCGACGGATCCCGCGCCCTCCCGCGGGGCGTGGGATCCGTGTCGGACGTGGGCGACGGTCGTCACTCGCGCGCGGACAGCATCGCCCACGCGCCGGCGACGGACATGAGCAGCATGCCCATCCCCACCACGCCCGGCCATCCGAGCGCCGTCCAGGCGAAGCCGCCCGCGTACCCGATGACGCTCGAGCCGGTGTAGTAGGCGAGGTTGTACAGCGACGCGGACTGCGCTCGGTCGTGCGCGGTGAGGATCCCCGACCAGCCCGAGGCGATCGAGTGGGCGCCGAAGAAGCCGCCGGTCATGACGACGAGGCCGACGATCACGACCGGGAGCAGGTCGCTGAGGGTCAGCGCCGTCCCCGCGGCCATCACGAGCGTCGAGGCCAGGAGCACGCGACGCCGCCCGAACCGCGGCACGCGCCCTCCGGCGACGCGCGCGGAGACCGTGCCGGACAGGTAGGCGACGAAGAGCAGGCTCGCCAGACCGGGCGCCAGGCCGAACGGCGCGGCCTCCAGACGGAAGGCGAGGTAGTTGTAGACGGCCACGAAGCTCCCGGCGAGGAGCGCCCCCTGCGCGAGGAGGACGAGCAGCCGCGGGTCGCGGAGGAGGAGGCCGGTGGATCGGATCAGCCGCGTCGCCGAGACCGCCCTGGCGGTGAATCCCCGGGGGCGCGGGGTCGCCGCGAAGAAGACCGCCGTGGCGGCGGCGCCGAGGATCGCCACGGCGAACGTCCCGACGCGCCATCCGCCGACGTCGGCCACCGGTCCGGCGACCAGCCGCCCCACGAGGCCGCCGAGCGTGGTGCCGGAGACGTACGTGCCCGCGGCGACGGCCACGCGGCTCGGCCGGATCTCCTCCCCGAGGTAGGTGACGGCGAGGGCCGGGATGCCCCCGAGCGCGAGGCCCTCGAGGACGCGGACGACCAGCAGGATCCCGAAGGTGGGGGACCAGGGCATCGCCAGCCCGAGGACGGTCGCCGCGGTCAACGAGAGGCGCATCGAGGCGATGCGGCCGATGCGGTCGGACACCAGCGACCACGGCAGCGTCCCGAGCGCGAGGCCCATCGTGGCTCCGGAGACCGACAGGCTGGCCTGCGCGGCGTCGACGCGGAGGTCGCTCGCCAGCAGCGGCAGCACGCCCTGCGGGCAGTACAGCTGCGCGAACGTCGCCAGGCCGGCGCCGAGGAGCGCGACGAGGATCCGGCGGTACTCGCGGGAGCCGCGGTCGTGTCCCGACCACGCCGGTCCGTCGTCTCGCGCGATGGTCATGGATGCGGCTCGCCCTCGGATCGGATCCGGCCGAATCTACGAGCAGGGCCGCGGATGGGCAAATGCCCGGGCAGGGGTCGAGACGAGCGTCGGTCACGGGTAGAGTGCCGGGCCGCCCGGCCGGTCGGGACAGCTCACCTCGTCCTCCGCGGCGCTCGCCCGGATAGTGTCGGACGATCGCGGGGCGCATCGGATCGCACCCGCATCCGCGGCGCCCGCCGCGCGGAGGGGAGACCACCATGACCACGCCGACCAGCTCGATCGCCGTCACCGGCGTCATCGCCGTCACCGGCGTCACCGGCGCCGTCGGGGGAGCGGTGGCCCGCCGCCTCGCCGACGCCGGCGTCCCGCTGCGCCTCCTCGCGCGCACGCCCGCTCGAGCGCCCCGGCTGCCCGACGCCACCGTGCACGAGGTGTCCTACGGGGACCACGCGGCCTCCGTCGCGGCGCTCACGGGCGTGTCGACGCTCCTCATGGTGTCCGCCGCCGAGGACGAGCACCGGCGGGCGCAGCACATCGCCTTCGTCGACGCGGCGGCGGAGGCGGGGGTCCGCCACGTGGTCTACACGTCGTTCCAGGGCGCGGCTCCCGACGCGACGTTCACCCTGGCGCGCGACCACCACGCGACGGAGGAGCGGATCCGCGCGTCCGGCATGGCCTGGACCTTCCTGCGCGACGCCTTCTACATCGACTTCGTGAGCCAGCTCGTCGGCGAGGACGACGTGATCCGCGGTCCCGCCGGCGACGGGCGCGTGGCCGCGGTCACGCGCGCCGACGTCGCCGAGGTGGCCGCGACGATCCTCCGCGGTCCCGAGGCGCACGCCGGCGCCGCCTACGAGCTGACCGGGCCGGAGGCGCTGACGATGGGGGAGATCGCCGCGACGGTCGCCGCCGCCCAGGGGCGCCCCGTCACGTACCGGGCCGAGACCCTCGAGGAGGCGCGCGCGTCGCGCGCCGTGTGGCAGGCGCCGGAGTGGCAGCTGGATGCGTGGATCAGCACGTACACGGCCATGGCCGCCGGCGAGATGGAGCACGTGAGCGGCGACGTCGAGCGCGTGCTCGGCCGCCGGGCCACGAGCCTGGCGGAGTTCCTGGCGGCCACCGGGCGAGGCGCGAGCGGATCCGCTGGCACCGCGTGATCCGAGGACGGCGCCGACGTCGTGGACACGGGGGAGCGCGCGCTCCCGGCGCCCGACCCAGGCGGGCAGCCGGGTCGCGACCGGGATCGGGTGCGGGAGGCCGCGAGGGCGCGGATCTCGTGAGACCCACCGCCCCGGACCGTCAGGGGGAGTCGAGCTCATGACCAGGACTCCTGCATGGCTGCGGGTGCAACGGGGACGGCCCGTGCGCCTCGGACGATCCAGGCGGAGCGCGCGACGGCAGCTCGGGGCATTCCCGGGCGACGTACGGTGGTGATGTGGTGACGAACACGCTCGACGACCTGCTCTCCTCGGATCCGCAGCGCATCTGGCAGGCGACCTGGGAGGTCATCGGCTCCCGCGACACCGTGCTGCTAGAGGAACTCCGGATCGCGCTGCCGAGGATCCGGCGGGCTACGGTGGACATCGAGCTCGGCGGGATGATCCGGCCCAACCGCGACGCCCTCGATCACGCGCTCCGCAAGGTGCGGGGCTACCGGAGCTGGCGATGCTGGTGCGACGACTACCCGAGGCTCCTGGCCTTCGACCCCGACCGGGAGGAGGAGCGCGGGCATGCGACCGTCCTCCGACGGGATCCTTCCGGGTGGCCGGCGACCTTCGAGTGCGCATGCGCCGTGTGCGGCAGGCGGTTCCGTGTCGAGGAGGGCGAGCACCATGCGCTCTGGTGGAGATGGACGGCGCTCACGGCGTGAGACGACCACCAGCGCCGGCACGGCGCCGGTGCGCGGGCTCGCGGTGACCGAGGCGCACGCAGGCGGAGCGCGGGCGCGCGGGCGGCGGACCTCACCAGGGAGCGTCTCCGCGAGACGTTACATGACATAATGTGCATTATCGGCACACTGCTGCGACCCAGTAGGGCTGGCATTCCGCGGGATCAACCGCGGCGCGACAGCACCTCGCGGGCGACCTCCACCAGCTCGGCCGGCTCGAACGGCTCATGCGCCGCGGCCAGCTCGTCGAGGCCGAACCAGCGGTGCGCGTGGATGTCGTCGAACTCGTCGGGCATCCAGTTGTCGGACACCGGCGCGAACGCCGTCGTGCGCACGAGGTAGAACGTCGAGTGGCCGGTGTCGAGGTCGCCGTCGATGCGCTCGCGCGCGTAGTCGTGCTCCCAGACGGATTCGCCGACGGACTCGACGCGCAGGCCGGTCTCCTCGAACAGCTCGCGGCGGGCGGCCTGGGCAGGCGACTCCCCCGGGTCGATCCCGCCGCCGGGCGTCAGCCAGCGCGGCGGCAGGTCGATGTCGGTCGAGTAGTTCGTGAGGAAGAGCAGGAGCCGGTCGCGCTCGTCGACCAGCAGGATCCGCGCGGTGTCGCGGACGTGCCGCACCACATCGCCGTCGGTCATCGCGCACCGCCGTCGACGGGCAGGTGCCGGGCCCACCAGTCGAGGATCGCCTCGAAGCGCTGCACGCGGTGGCGCGGCCGGCCGGACCGGCTGAGCTCGTGGTCCTCTCCCGGGAACACGAGCATCTCCGTCTCGACGCCCGCGCGCACGAGCGCCAGGTGGTACCGCTCGGCCTGCGACAGCGGGCAACGCAGATCGTCCTCGGAGTGGACGACGAGCGTCGGCGTCCGCACCTGGTGCGCGAACGCCTGCGGGCTCTGCGCGCGGCGCGTCTCCTCGTCGTGACCCGTGTACTCCTCGCCGAAGAACGTGCCGATGTCGGATGTGCCCGTGAAGAGCTCCGGGTCGAGGAAGCCGCGCTCCACGATCGCGCCCTGGAAGCGGTGCTCGTGCGCGATGGTCCAGGCCGTGAGGTAGCCGCCGTAGGAGCCGCCCATGATGCCGGCGCGGGATCCGTCGATGGACTCGTGCACGGCGATCGCGCCGTCGAGGAAGTCGAGCACGTCGTGCATGTCGACCGTGCCCATGCGCTCCTTGATGACCCGGCCGTGGGCCTGGCCGTAGCCGGCCGCGCCCCGCGGGTTGCACAGGAGCACCGCGTACCCGGCGTCGGCGTAGACCTGCGCCTCGTCGAAGAGGTGCACGCCGTAGGCCGCGTACGGTCCGCCGTGGATCACGAGGAGGACGGGGTGCGGCCCCTCCCCCTCCGGCAGCACGACCCAGCCGTGCACCGGGTACCCGTCACGCCCGTCGACGACGAGCTCGTGCAGCGGGCGGATCCCCGTCTCCCGGAGCGGCGCGGAGAAGTCGGTGAGCGGCACGAGCGCGGATCCCGCGTCGGGCGCCCGGTCGGTGCGCACGAGCGCGAGGTCGCCGTGGGTGCGCGGATCGGTGAGGGCGACCACGACGGCCCCTCCCCCGACGCCGACGCCGGTGATCTCCACCTGGTCGTCGACGAGCGCCTCGGTGGAGCCGTCCGCGGTGACGCGCAGGAGCTGCACCGTGCCGCGCGATCCGTTGAGGACGAGTACGGCGTCGCGGTCCTCGACCGTGATCCCGCTGCCGCCGAGGTCGACGGTCTCGGCGTCGGTCAGGACGCGCGGCGCGGTGTCGCCGTCGTCGAGGACGTAGAGCGCGGTGTTGCGGGCGACGAAGTCGACGCCGGACTCCCCCAGGTCCTGCGCGAGCAGGAAGATCCGGCCGCCCGCGACGGAGGCGACCTCGGCGACGCCGAGCCCGGCCTCGTGCGAGACGACCGTGCGGACCTCGGGCACGCCGGTCGACGACGCGCCGGGAGCGGGGACGGCGACGGCGTAGGCGCCGGACAGCAGGTCGTCGTCGCGACCCTCGTGGCGGGAGGCGACGAACAGCACCTCGGATCCGTCGGCGGAGAAGCGCGGCGCGTCGTGGTCGACGGGCTCGTCGGTGAGGCGGACGACCGGGGGCACGCCCGCGCGTTCGGCAGCCGACGGGGTGTCGCCCGCACCGTCTCCGCGGACCGCGGGGTCCGCCGCGTCGGCGTAGCCCGACGGGACGGCGGCCACGAACGGCTCCGCGTCCAGCGCGGGCAGGTCCACGAGGGAGAGCTGCGTGTGGCGGTCCGTGGACCAGCCGAGGCCGTTCGCGAGGTACCGGGTGGTGGTGATCCGGCGGGCGGGCTCGGCCGTCGCCGACACGCCGTCGACGCTCCCGTACCGCCCGGGCTCGGCGACGCGCGACGCGTAGACGATGCGCGTGCCGTCGGGCGCCCAGTCGAACGCGCCCACCCCGAGGAGCTCGTCGGTGAGGGCGACCGGCTCCCCTCCCCCCGCCCCGACCACGTGCAGCTGCGGCGGCCCCTTCGGCTCCGCGCGGAGGAACGCGATGACGCTGCCGTCCGGAGAGAGGCGCGGCGCCGTGTCGCGGAAGCCGCGCGTGATGCGGCGCGGGGGCACGGACCCGTCCGTCGTCACCTCCCACAGCTGGCCGGTGTACGCGTCGGCGTGCACCCGCGGGCGCGTCACCGAGACGACGGCGACGCGGCCGTCGGGCGCGACGGCGGGGCGGGAGACGGAGGTGAGGAGGTCGAGATCCGTGGTCTTCATCGGATCGAGCCTAGCCCCGGGGCATCGACCGCCCTCGGGTCACTCGGGCTGGAAGCTGCCCGTGTCGCCCACGAGGCGCGTGTGGTCGGCGGGGATCGGGTCGACGACCGCGCGCGCGACCTCGGCCGCGAACTGCGAGACGTTGTACAGGCCGCCGGACGCCTCCTTGCGCTGCTGGATGGCCTCGGGGTTCATGCGGCCGAGGAGCGTCGCGGTGATGGTGCCCTCGATCATGTCGCCGGACACGACGACGAAGCCGATGCCCCGCTCGTCGAGCTCCGGGATGAGCTCGCGCAGGGCGTCCTCCCCCGCGCGCTTGCTGCGGGCGACGCCCTCGTACTCGGGCATCGTCTCGGTGGTGCGGATGAAGTGGGCCTGGTGGCTCGTGACGAAGACGACCCGGCCGCCCTCGGACAGCAGCGGCAGCGCGCTGCGCAGGACGTTCAGCTGCGCGTCGCGGTTGAGGGTCATGGCGTAGTCCTCGGCCATGCCGCTCTCCATGCCGCCCGAGGCGTTGAGCACGAGGACGTCGAGGCCGCCGAGCTCGGCGCGGACGGTCTCCATGAGGCGGTCGACCGACTCCGGATCCGTGAGGTCGGCGCCGACGGCGATGGCCTTCGTGCCGCCCTCGATCAGCTTGGCGACGAGCTTCTCGGCCCGCGCGGCCTTGTTGCGGTAGTTGACGACGACGTCCGCGCCCGCGTCGGCGAGGTACGCGACCGTGTCGGCGCCGATGCCGCGGGAGGAGCCGGTGACGAGCGCGCGGCGTCCGCGGAGCTCGTCGGGGGCGAAGGGGCGGATCTCGTCGACGGTGCTCACAGCGGTACTCCTCCAAGGGTGCGCGCCGGTCGCGCGCGACGGGTCGTCCGGCGAGGGACGGGGCGGGTCGGGCCGCGCGGGCGGGACACACGCGGACGGCCAGGAGAGCCTATCGCCCGTCGTCCGGCCGGTGGGTTAGGTTCGGGGCGTCCGGTCCACGGAGCGAGGGAGCAGCGGTGACGGTCCTCCTCGACGAGCACGCGTGGATCGCCTGGCTCGCGCTCATCGTCACGGCGGTGGTCGTGGAGATGCGGCGGCTCGACCTGATGGGGCTCTGCGGCGGCGTCGCGGCGCTGGTGGGCCTGCTGTCGGGCCTCGTCGGCGCCTCCTGGTGGCTCCAGGCGCTCGTGGCCGTCGTGGCGGCGATCGCCCTGCTGCGGGTGGCGCGCCCGGCGCTCCTCCGCGCGCTCCCGGTCGACGGCCCTCGACCGGACGACGACCACGCACGCGACCCGTCGACGGCGCCTGCCGACGACGAGCGACCCGCGTGACCCGGAGCGACTGGTTCGCCGGCGACGTCCCCCGCGTCCTCGCGCACCGCGGCTGGACCGGATCCGGCGCGGTGGAGAACACGCTCGACGCCTTCCGCGCCGCCTGGGAGCTCGGCGTCACCCACCTCGAGACCGACGTGCACGTCACGGCCGACGGCGCGTGCGTGCTCTGGCACGATGCCGACCTCCGACGCCTCACCGGCCGCCGCGGCCGTGTCCGGGACGCGACGCTGGCGGAGCTGCGCGCGATCGACCTCGGATCCGGCGCGCGCGTCGCCACGCTCCCGGAGCTGCTCGCGGCCCTGCCGGACGCGCGGCTGAACGTCGATGTGAAGGGCGGCGACGCCCCGGTGGCCGCGGCCCGGGCGATCCGCGACGCCGACGCCGTCGACCGCGTGCTCGTCACGTCGTTCTCGGGCTCCCGGCGACGGCGCGCTCTGGCCCTCCTCCCCGGCGCGGCCACGTCCGCCGACGCGGGTCGCCTCGTCCTCGCGGTCCTCGGCGCACGGCTCGGCCTCGCGCCGGTGGTCCGCATCGCCCTCCGCGGCGTCGACGCCGTCCAGATGCCCTGTCGGGTGTTCGGGATCCGCACCGTCTCCCCCGCGATGGTCGCGCGGCTCGCGCGTGCCGTCCGCGAGGTGCACGTCTGGACGGTGGACGACCCCGGCGAGATGATCCGCCTGGTCAGGGCCGGGATCCACGGCATCGTCACGGACCGGCCCGATCTCGCGCTCGCCGCCCTCGGCGACAGGGACTGGGATTCGCCTGGGAACCGGCAGTCCTGAGAAAGGATCCTCACAGCCGAACGGTTTACAACGGGGAGTGCATCGCGAGAGGAGACCACCATGGCAGATCGCAGCTTGCGCGGGATGCGGCTCGGATCCACGAGCCTGCAGAGCGAGGAGGGCGTCAGCTTCTCCCCCCGGCAGAGGAAGACGTACCGCACCACCGACGGCACCACGTTCGAGGTGGTGTTCTCGGCCGACGCCGAGGTCCCCGAGGTCTGGGAGTCGCCGAAGAGCGGCCTGGAGGGGCGCCTCCTCGACGCCGAGGGCGCGCCCGTCGCCCACGACGAGGTCGAGGCGAAGGTCCCCCGGAGCCACTGGGACATGCTGCTCGAGCGCCGGACGCGCGCCGAGCTGGAGGAGCTCCTCGAGGAGCGCCTCGCCACCCTCCGCGCGCGGCGCGGTCAGCACCGCATCGGCGCCTGACCCGACCCCTCCGCTCGCGAGACGGACGCAGGAGCACCCCTCGGCATCGCCGGGGGGTGCTCCTCTGCGTGCAGGCCGGTGGCCGGTCAGCGGGCGGAGCGACGGCCGCGGCGCCCGAGGGCGATGCCCGCCACCGTCAACGCGCCGAGGCCGAGCCCGGAGACGAGCCATTCGATGTCGCGCCCGACGAGGATCGCCGGGGTGACGACGTCGGCGGTCGGCACGTCGACCACCATCGAGCCGGCGGTGAACCACGGCAGTCGGTCGAGGTCCCGGCCGTCGGGTCCGACGATCGCGCTGGTGCCGACGGTCGAGATGTTGACGACGCTGCGGCCCGTCTCGAGCGCGCGCATCCGGGCGATCGCGAGCTGCTGCACGCTCTCGTCCGTGCGGCCGAAGTCGGCGTTGTTGGACTGGGCGAGGATGAGACCGGCGCCCTCGTGGACCATGTCGGTCGTCAGCTGGTCGTCGACGATGTCGAAGCAGATCGCGATGCCGGCGGTCACGCCCGCGACGTCCATCACCTGGTCGGTCGTGCCGGGCGTGTACTCGCGCTGGATGAGGCCGATGAGGTCGGGCGCGAACGGCTCCCAGAACGCGCGGTCGGGGACGTACTCGCCGAACGGGACGGGGTGCTTCTTGTCGTAGTGGTCGGTCGCGCCTCCCCCGGTCCACACGAGCGACTCGTTGTAGTAGCGGCCGTCGCGCTCGGTGACCGTCCCCACCACGAGCGGCGCGCCGAGCCGCGCCACGACCCGGTCGAGCGCGGCGGCGGACCCCGGGTCGCGCAGCGGATCCGCGTCGGCCGCGTTCTCGGGCCACACCACCATGTCGACGCCGGCATCCGCGGGGATCTCCGCGGTGGCGGCGAGGTGCGCGCGGAGGATGTCGCCGTAACGCGCGCCGTCGAAGTACCCCGCCTTCGCGTTCCCCTGCACCGCGGCGACGCGGGTGGTGCCCGTCGTCGTGACCGGGAACGCGGGGACGACGAGCACCAGCGCGACCGCGATCCCCGCGACGAGCGCGCGGGACGACCGCCGCACACGCCCCTCCGCGGACAGCTCCAGCAGCAGCGCGACGAGGAGGACGAGGACGAAGGACAGCCCGGAGAGGCCGAGCCATGTCACGAGGTGCGCGAACGGGCTCTCCGACTGGGACAGCGACACCCGGCCCCAGGCGAAGCCGCCGTACGGCCAGACCGCGGAGATCGCCTCGCGCGCGGTCCACAGCCCGGCGATCGTGACCGGCAGGAGGATCACACGCCCGGCGACCGTGGGGAACGTGCGCGGGATCCAGCGCGTCGCGGTCGCGATGGCGACCGCCCCGACGGCGACGAACAGCGACTCCAGGGCCGACAGCGCGATCCACGGCACCGGCCCCAGGTACAGCGACGCCCACTCGATGTGGGTGAGGTAGAACGCCAGCCCGGCCACGAGCCCGATGAGGGACGCTGGCCCCGCGCGCCGTCCCCGCAGGGCGATGAGCACGAGCGCGATCCCGGGGAAGACGAGCGGCCACAGCCCGCGGTCGGGGAACGCGGCATCCGTGACGGGCCCGGACGCGGCGGCGGCGAGCAGCGCGCCCCACAGGGGCAGCGGCGGACGGGAAGCCCCCGCGGCGCCGAGCAGGGTCGGCGGCGCGGGGACGCGGCGCTCCCGTCGGGGAGCGCGGGCGAGCGCGGTCACACCGACGAGTACGCGACGATGCCGCGCCGGATGCTGTCGAGGGCCGTGCGGGCGTTCCGGGAGACCGGTCCGTCGGCCACGATGGAGAGCTGGTCGAGCAGGTCGATCGTCTGCTTCGTCCAGCGCACGAAGTCGCCGGCCGCGAGGTCGGCCTCGTCGAGCACGGCGTCCAGGCTGCCGCCGCGCGCCCACCGGTGCATGGGGGCGCACAGCCCGGTGGACAGCGGGTCGGTCGTCGGCAGGCGACGTTCGCGCTCGACGTCGTCGAGGCGCGACCAGATCTCCTCCGTGCGTTCGAGAGCCGCGCGGAACGGTCCGCGCGGGAGGTTGCGGTCGTTGCGGTCGCCCTCGTCGCGACGGGGTTGGTAGACGAGCGAGGCGGCCATGGCGGCGAGGGCGGCGGGATCGAGGTCCACCCAGACCTGAGTGCGCAGGCACTCGGCGACGAGCAGGTCGCGGTCGCCGTAGATGCGCTTGAGCATCCGGCCGTTGGGGGTCGGCGCGACCTGGCCGTCGGCGGCGCGCTTGAGGTAGCCGAGCGAGAGCAGCAGCTCGGTGACGCGGTCGAAGACCTTGGCCACGGCGTTGGTGCGGGTGCGGATCTGCTGCCCGAGCGCATCCGTCTGCCGCTTGAGGCGCCACCACCGCTCCGCCCAGCGCGAGTGCGACTCGCGGTCCTTGCACGCGTGGCAGGGGTGCGCCTTCATCCGGCGGCGGAGGTCGGTCAGCTGGCGCTGCCGCTTGTCGCGCTCGCCGTGCTGGCCCGGCTGCTGCATGTCGGCGCGGGCGGCGGTCGCGCGCTCGAGGTCGCTGAGCTCGCGCCGCAGCCCCGAGTACTCGCGGAAGTCCCCGAGGTGGCAGACCATGGCCTTCTCGTAGCCGGCGAGCGACTCCTCCTGCGTGCGGACCTTGCGCGCGAGGTCGACGACCGCGCGGTCGGCCTGGAACTGCGCGAACGACGACTCGAGCACCTCGCGCGTGCGCTCCCGGCCGAACTGGTCGATGAGGTTGACGGCCATGTTGTAGGTGGGCCGGAAGCTCGAGTTGAGCGGGTAGGTGCGACGGGAGGCGAGGGAGGCGACGGCCTGCGGATCCAGCCCGTCCTTCCACTGGATGACGGCGTGGCCCTCGACGTCGATGCCGCGGCGGCCCGCGCGTCCCGTGAGCTGCGTGTACTCCCCCGGCGTGAGCGGCACGCGCGCCTCGCCGTTGAACTTCTCCAGCTGCTCGAGCACCACGGTGCGCGCCGGCATGTTGATGCCGAGCGCGAGCGTCTCGGTCGCGAACACGGCCTTCACGAGCTTCCGCTGGAACAGCTCCTCGACGACCTCCTTGAAGGCGGGCAGCATGCCGGCGTGGTGCGCCGCGACGCCCCGCTCGAGGCCCTCGAGCCACTCCCAGTAGCCGAGGACGGCGAGGTCCTCGTCGCGGAGCGTGCGGCAGCGCTCCTCCACGACGGCGCGGATCTCGTCGCGCTCGTGCGCGTGGGTGAGGCGGACGCCCGCGCGGAGCACCTGCGTGACGGCGGCGTCGCAGCCCGCGCGGCTGAAGATGAAGAAGATGGCCGGGAGCAGGTTCCGCTCCTCGAGGAGGGCGACGACCTCGGGCCTGTCCATCCGGCCGCGGTCCCACGCGCCGGGTGCCCGTCGGCCGGATCCGCCGCCCGCGCCCGCCCGGCCGCGCGACTGGCCCTGGCCGCCGCGCACGCGCACGGCCTCGCGCCCGCCGCCGTGCGTCATGCGGACGAGCTCGGGGTTCACCCGGTGCGTGGCAGCGAGGCCGGACGAGTCGAAGAGGTCGACCATGCGGTGCCGCACGATGACGTGCTGCTCGAGCGGCACGGGCCGCTCCTCGGAGACGATCACGTCGGTCTCGCCGCGCACCGCCTGCAGCCAGTCGCCGAACTCCTCGGCGTTGGACACGGTGGCGCTCAGCGAGATCATCCGCACGGTCTGCGGCAGGTGGATGATGACCTCCTCCCACACGGCGCCGCGGAAGCGGTCGGCCAGGTAGTGCACCTCGTCCATGATCACGAAGGCGAGGTCGTGGAGCAGGTCGGAGTCGGCGTAGAGCATGTTGCGCAGCACCTCGGTCGTCATGACGACGATGCGCGCGCGGCTGTTGACGTTCGTGTCGCCCGTGAGGAGGCCCACCTCGTCGGGGCCGTACTCGGCCACGAGCTCCGCGTACTTCTGGTTGCTGAGCGCCTTCATCGGCGCCGTGTAGAAGATCTTGGCGCTCGGCCGCTGCATGGCGAGGTACACCGCGAACTCCGCCACGATCGTCTTGCCCGCGCCCGTCGGCGCCGCCACGAGCACGCTGCGCCCGTTCTCCAGCGACTCGGCCGCGGCGCGCTGGAAGGGGTCGAGGTCGAAGCGCAGTCCGCTCGCGAACGACTCGAGGAGCGGGAGGCTGCGGCGGCTGCGGGAGGCCGCGTAGCGTTCCGCGGGCGAGAGCTGGTCTGTCACGATGCCGCCATCCTAGGCTCCGGATCCGGGCGCCGGCCGGCCGCGGACGCGACGACGCCCGCCCCTCCCGGGACGGGCGTCGTGGTCGGCGTGGATCAGGACAGCAGGTCGTCCGTCATCGCCTCGGCCTTGCGGGCACGACGGCGGTCGTTGAGCAGCGAGATGCCCGCGGCCACCAGGTACAGCACCGTCATCGGGACGGCCAGCAGGAACATCGACATGACGTCGGCGGCCGGCGTGGCGATGGCGCAGAACAGGATGATCAGCAGGATGGCGATCCGCCACGACCTGATGATGGTCGCGCCGGTCAGGATCCCCATGAAGTTGAACAGCACGAGGAACACCGGCAGCACGAACGCGATGCCCACCGCGAAGACGAGCTTCAGGACGAAGTCGAAGTACTCGCGGGCCGTGATGAAGGACGAGTCGCCGGCGCCGGCGAACTGCGTCAGCAGCGCGACGATGTGCGGCAGCACGAACCACCCGGCCGCGCACCCCGCGAGGAACAGCGGCACGGCGGAGAAGAAGAAGCCGAACGTGTAGCGCCGCTCCGTCTTCGTGAGCCCGGGCACCAGGAACGCGAACACCTGGTACAGCCACACGGGGCTCGAGATGATGAGGCCCACGTAGAGCGCGATCTGCAGGCGCAGGTCGAAGGCCGAGGTGATGGTCGGGAAGTTGAGGCTGGCGTTCCGCCCCTGCTCCGCGTTGATCGTCTCGATGGGCTGGCGCAGCGCCTCCAGGACGAACGACGAGAGGATCCAGCCCACGACCATGGCCAGGATGATGGCGACGCCCGCGATGAACAGGCGCTTCTTGAGCTCCAGCAGGTGCTGGACGAGGGACATGCGCCCCTCCGCGTCACGCTTCTTCTGGCGGGGACGCTCGGTGGTGCTCACGGATCAGGCGCGAGGGCGGGAGTCCCCGCCGTCGCGCGGGGAGTCGTAGCGCGGGGCGTCGTAGCGGGGCTCGTCGACGCGGGACTCACCGGGGCGCACGTAGTCGCGCGGGGTGGCGTCGCGGTCGTCCGCACGGTAGCGCTCCTCGTCGCGACGGCGGTTCTCCTCGCGGGAGTCGTCGCGGTGGTCGGATCCGCTCTCCTCCTTCATGGTCTTCACCTCGCCCTTGAAGATGCGCATGGACTGGCCGACGCTCTTGGCGAGGGCGGGCAGCTTCGTGGAACCGAAGAGCAGCACGATGACGACGAGGATGATGACGAGGTGCCATCCGGTCAGGTTTCCGAGCATGTGGTTCACGTTCCTTCAGGTCGGGGGGCCGGACAGTCGTTGTCGGGATCCGCGATGAGTCTACCGTCGCGACCCGCCAGCACACCCTGCGCGGCATTGCGGTTCACCCGGAGTTCCGCTGGGCCGACCACTGGTCCGCGCGGCGTCCTCCTGGTACCTGGTGTTCGGAGCCCGGGCGCGCGCCGCTCGGTGCCACGGCTCAGTCGGTGCCGCGGCTCAGTCGGCGTCGTCGTACGCGGCCGCCGCGCGCGCGGCCCACTCGGCCACGGCTGCCCGTGCCTCCGGCGGCGACGTGACGACCACGACGCCCGCCATGCCCGCGACCAGGCGCACGAGGCCCTGGTAGTGGGCGACGCGCACCGTGACGGCGACGCGGCCGGGTCGACCCGCGACGGGCTCGGGCCGCTCGTCGCCCACGAAGTCGCCGAGGAGCGGCAGCGCCGACTCCTGGGCCTCGAGGGTGACGCGCAGGTCGTCGGGGCTCGGTTCGAAGAGGGTGTCGCCCAGCACGACGTCCTGCGGCCGGTGCTCCGGCGGGAGGTCGGTGACGACGAGCTCGTCGAGGCGGTCGAGGCGGAACGTGCGGACGGCGCCGCGCGCCAGGTCCCAGCCGCGCAGGTACCAGTCCTCGTCCATCGACTCCAGGCGCAGCGGATCCACGACGCGGCGCTCCGTACCGCCCCGGGGGCTGCGGTAGTCGAACTCGACGCGCCGCTCGTCCGCGATGGCGCGACGCAGGTCCGCGCGGGTGCCGTCGCCCGCGCCGGCCGCGACGGCGACCTGGCTGGGGCTCGCCGAGGAGCCGCGCGCGAGCTTCGCCATGAGCTGGCCGACCAGGTCGAGGTCGCTGGCGTCCGCCTGGGACGAGACGTACTGGAGGCCGGCGATGAGCGCGGCCGCCTCCCGCGCCGAGAAGCGCGGGGAGTCGTCGATGGCGACCATGTGCGTGATGACGATCTGGTCGTTGTCCTCGAAGTCGTCCCACGCGATGTCGAAGAGGTCGCCGTGCTGGTAGGAGGCGGTGGATCCGGGGACGCCCGACACCGCGATGAGGCGCACGGCCTGCCGGATCTGCTCGGGCGGCACCCGGAAGTGCGCCGCCGCCTGGCTGACGCTGACGCGCCCGTGGTCGGTGAGGTAGGGCACGAGCGCCAGCAGGAACGCCAGCTTGTCCTGCGCCTGGAGCGGCGCGGCGCGGTCGGTCATGATGCGTCCTCCCGGTGGGCGGCGACGGTCTCGGCGAGGCGGGCGCGGACGGCGTCCCGCAGGCGCGGTGGCGCGATCACCCGCGCCTCCGGGCCGAAGCCCGCGACCTCGTCGGCGAAGAGGTTCGTGTCGGAGTAGTGCACGCGGAGGCGCCCGTCGCCGAGGTCCTCCGTGCCGCGGCGGCGACGGAGGCGGATCTCCGCGTCGGATCCGGGAGCCACCGCGACCTCCCCGACGCCGTTCGCCCACACGCGGTCGAGGTCGGCGAGGGCGCGCTCGGCGTGGTCCTCCCCCTCGGGGACGAAGACGCGGCTCGTCACGCGCACGCGGTCGACGATGCGGGAGAGCAGGAACGTGCGCGGTCCGTCGGCGTCCTGGTCGATGCCGTGCAGGTGCCAGCGGCCCTGGTGCTGGACGAGCGCGAGGGGCGCTACCGTGCGGATCCGGGCCGTCCGCTCGCCCGGCTTGAGGTAGCCGAACGAGACGAGGACGTGCCGCTCCAACGCGACGCCCAACGGCGCGAACGCCGCCTCGCGCGTCCGCAGCCGGGGGGCGTAGCCGATGACCGGGTCGTCGGACTCGACGCCGAGCGAGCGCAGCTTGATGAGGGCGCGCCGCGACTCCCCCGAGAGCGAGCCCTCGCGCCACACCATGGCCGCGAGGTTGAGGAGCGTCGTCTCCTCCGGCGTGAACGACAGGTCGGCCGGGAGCTCGTACGCGCCGCGCGGGATCCGATAGCGCAGGAGCTGGTTGTTGCCCTCCTGGCCCGGCGCCTCCACGGTCTCCAGCGGCACTCCGAGGTCGCGGATGTCGTCCTTGTCGCGCTCGAACTGGCGCTCCAGGTTGGCGTTGTCCCCGCCGGCGCGGTACCGCTGGCGGTACCCCTGGACGCTCGAGAGCACCTCGTTCTTGGTCAGCCCCTGCTCGGTGGCGAGCAGCGCCAGCACGAGGCTGAACAGGCGCTCCTCGACGGGAACGGTCGGTCGGCGGGATGTCTCGGGCACGCGGTGGTCCTCACGTCGGTGCAGCCCCCGGCCGGTGGCGATGCGTCGTTACTTGGTGGTGCTCGTCCCGAGGATATCCACCACGTAGACGAGGGTGGATCCCGCGGGCACCTTGGCCGAGCCCTGGTCGCCGAAGCCGTCACCCGGCGGGACGACCGCGATGACCTGGTCGCCGACGTGCTTGCCGACGAGGGCCTTCGCGAGGCCCGGCGTGACGACCAGCGCGGAGGCGGCGCCCGTGGAGGGCGCGGTGGTGGTCGCGGTGGCGGGCACCTGGAGGGGGCCGCCGCCGGTCCAGCTGGATCCGAACACGGCCTGCTTCTCCGCCGACGTGCTCGTGCCCCACACGACGCCGGTGTACTGCAGCGTGACGGTGTCGCCGTCGCCGACCTCGGCGCCGTCGCCCGCGCGGAGCAGCGCGTCGCGGTACTCGGTGGGCGGCGTGCTCGGCGGGATGGTGATGCCGGGGACGCCGTCGTCCGTCGTGACGACGGAGGGGAAGCCGGCCTGGGCGGGCCGTGGCTCCCCCGTGGCCTTCTCGGGGAAGGAGGACGTGATGTCGACGATGAGGACGAGGCCGTCGGTGGCGTCGAGGCCCTGGGCCGAGAGGTCCTGGCCGGGGAAGACCGTGGACACGGGCACCGTGACCGCGAGACGCGAGCCGACGGGCATGCACGTCATCGCGTCCTCGAGGTACGGCAGCGACTCGTGCAGCGACGCGGGGGTGAACAGGGGCGACCCGGTGGTGCGGGCGTTCGGCGCGATGCGCGCGTAGTCCGCGAGGTCCTTCCCGGTCTTGCCGTCGACGATGGAGGCCGCGGCCGTGATGCCCTGGTGCGGCTGCACGGGCGCGCCGTCGCCCTGCACGAGGGTGGAGACCTCGATGCCCGAGGGCTTGAGCGGCGTGGGGAACGCGACCGAGGCGGGCGCGCTGCCGACGTCGCCCGTGGCCGTGACCGTGCTCGACGACGTGCCGGCCTGGGCGAGGGGCGTGCAGCCCGCCGCCGCACCGGATCCGGAGCCGGAGGGGCTGCAGGCGGCGAGCGTCAGGACGAGTCCTGCGCAGACGGTGAGCGCGGCGGAACGGCGCACGTGACTCCTCTTTCGATGGTGGGGGCGGCCGGCACGCACCCGCGTGATCGGCCCTGTCATCCTAGGCGGTGGGGTCGCCGGGCTCCGGCGCATCGGCCGCGCCGGCCGCGTCGGCCGCGTCGGCCGCGTCATCGGGGACGACCGGGTCGCCCGCCTCTGCCTGGTCCCGGGCGCCCGCGAGCTGGGCGCCGTGCTCCGCGATGCGGACCCGCTTGCGCAGGACCTTGTCGCTCACCTTGCGCTCGCCCAGGGACCCGGGGGTCCACGCCTCCATGTCCTCGTCGCTGAAGTCGGACTTCGAGGCGCGGCGCTTGAGCTGCGGCAGCACGGATCCCGGCGCCAGGCGGCGCGCGGTGATGAGGAAGCCGGTGTGCCCGATCATGCGGTGCTCGGGACGCACGGCGAGGCCCTCGACGTGCCAGCCGCGGATCATGGTCTCGCTCGCGTCGGGGTTCGTGAAGAGACCCGAGTCGCGGAGCGCCTCGGCGACGCGCGAGAGCTGCGTGACCGTGGCGACGTAGCAGAGCAGCACGCCGCCGGGCGTGAGCGCCTCGGCGACCGCGTCGACGCACTCCCACGGCGCGAGCATGTCGAGGACCACCCGGTCGACGGAGTGCGGCTCGGTGACGGTCGGCAGCGCATCGGCCAGGTCTCCCAGCGTGATGGACCAGTTCTCCGGGCTGTGGCCGAAGTAGCTGGAGACGTTGCCGCGGGCGACGTCCGCGAACTCCTCGCGCCGCTCGAAGGAGAGCAGCGTGCCGGTCGGCCCGAGCGCGCGCAGCAGCCACATCGAGAGCGCCCCGGATCCGACGCCCGCCTCCACGACGGTGGCGCCGGGGAAGACGTCGGCGAGGCCGAGGATCTGCGCGGCGTCCTTCGGGTAGATGATCGCCGCGCCCCGCGGCATCGACATGACGACGTCCGAGAGCAGCGGCCGGAGGGCCAGGCACTCGATGCCCGCGCTGTTCTTCACGACGCTGCCGTCGGGCAGGCCGATGAGGTCGTCGTGGTCGAGCATGCCGCGGTGGGTGTGGAACACCTTGCCGGGCTCGAGCAGGATCGTGTTGAGGCGGCCCTTGGGGCCGGTGAGCTGCACGCGGTCGCCCGCGCGGAAGGGCCCGCTGAAGCGCGCGGCTGCGGTGTCGACGGTCACGCGCGCACCTCGTCGCGGACGGGGGCCGCTGACCGGCGATCGGCGTGGGCGGCCTCGACGTCGGCGAGCGTGCGGCCGGCGAGGGTGTCCCAGAGGACGTAGGCGTCGTCGGCCGGCAGCGGCACGTGGTGCGGGACCGCGATGACCGTGGCGCCGGAGGCCACGGCGGACGCGACCCCGGGCACCGAGTCCTCGATGGCGACGCAGTCGCGGATGTCGACGCCCAGCAGGTCGGCGGCCGCGAGGTACGCCTCGGGGTGCGGCTTGCTGCGGGTGACGTCGTCGCCGGCGACGACGTGGTCGAACGCGTCGAACGGCACGGCCTCGGCGACCTGCCGCGCCATGCGGCCGATGCTCATGGTGACGAGGGCGGTGGGGATGCCGGCCTCGCGGATCGCGCGGAGGAGCTCCCGGGCGCCAGGGCGCCACGGCACCTCGACGAGGATCTGCTCCATCACGCGGTCGCTCAACCGGTCGATGATCTCGGCGGCGGGCAGGTCCACGCCCGCCTCCTGGAGGATGCGCGCCGAGTCGTCGAGCCCGTTGCCGACGAGCCGGAGCCCGTCCTCGTGGGTCCACGTGCCGCCGAAGGAGCCGACCAGGGCCTCCTCCGCCACCATCCAGTAGGGCTCCGTGTCCACGATCGTGCCGTCCATGTCCCAGAGGACGGCCGCGGGTCTGTTGCTGATCACGGGGAGCGAGTCTACCGGCGGGGCGGTGCGTCCTAGGATCGTACGATGACCGCCGGCCGGGCGGCCGTAGGGCGAGACGGAACGGGAGTCACGTGGCGGATGCCGAGAGGTTCGTGAGCGGACGGCTGCTGGTCGTCGCCTTCGAGGGCTGGAACGACGCGGGCGAGGCCGCCAGCGGAGCGGTCCGGGCGCTGAAGGACCTGCTCGACCTCGAGGCGGTGTCGTCGGTGGATCCCGAGGACTACTTCGACTTCCAGTTCAACCGCCCCACCATCGGCTTCGCCGAGGACGGCACCCGCGAGCTCGAGTGGCCGGGCGCCACGCTCTACGGCCCGAAGGACCCGCGCCGCCCCGCGCAGGACCTGGCCGCCGACGCGCAGCTCGGCGTGAGCGGCGACAACGGCGGCAGCATCCACCTCCTCCTCGGCGTCGAGCCGTCCCGGCACTGGACGGCGTTCACCGCCGAGGTGCTCGACGCGGCACGCGCCGCCGGCGTGGAGGGCGTCGTGCTGCTCGGCGCGCTGCTGGCCGACGTGCCGCACACGCGCCCCATCTCCGTCTACTCCACGAGCGAGAACGCCGCCGTGCGCACGGAGCTCGGCATCGAGCGGAGCACGTACGAGGGCCCCGTCGGGATCCTCAGCATCATCGCCCAGCGCGCCGAGGAGATGGGCATGCCCACCGTGTCGCTCTGGGCCTCCGTGCCGCACTACGTGCACAGCGCGCCGTCCCCCAAGGCCACGCTCGCCCTCATCGACAAGCTCGAGGAGATGGTCGACGTGGTGATCCCGCGCGGCGAGCTCGTCGAGGAGGCGGCCACGTGGGAGGCCGGCATCGACCAGCTCGCGGGCGAGGACGAGGACATGGCGTCCTACATCCAGCAGCTCGAGCAGGCCCGCGACACGGTGGACTCCCCCGAGGCGAGCGGCGAGGCCATCGCGCAGGAGTTCGAGAAGTACCTCCGCCGCGGGGACGGGCCGCGCGGCCGCGGCGACGACCGGCCCGAGGAGCCGTGGCGTCCCAAGGACCCCAAGGACCCCTAGGACCAGTAGCCCCCACGGTCGATGGCCGTTGGGCGCCGGATGACCGGTGCCCGCTGGTCAGACCGCCGTGCTCCCGAGCGAGACGCCCAGCAGCGCGTCGATCGCGGCCACCTCGACGGGCGTCGCGGGGACGCCGGTCGCGACGCGGAGGTCGAGCAGCAGGATCGCGCCGGGTGTGTCGAGGTCGTCGGCGAGCCGCTCGCGGACGAGCTGCACGAGCTCGCCCGGCCCCGCGGAGCCGGCGTCGGCGTCGGCGTCGGCGTCGGGCGCGGCCTCGGAGGCCCACGCATCCCACGCGGCGAGACGCGCCACCGACTCCGCGAGGAGCGCGTCGGTCCACTCCCAGTCCGCGCGGTAGTGCTGGGCGAGGAGCGCGAGGCGGATGGCGCGGGGATCGACGCCCGCGGCCCGCAGGCGCGACACGAGCACGAGGTTGCCGAGCGACTTGCTCATCTTCTCGCCCTGGTAGGCGACCATGCCGCTGTGCGCGTAGACGCACGCGAACTCCTCGCCCGTGAGGGCGGAGGCGTGCCCGGCCGACATCTCGTGGTGGGGGAAGATCAGGTCGGATCCGCCGCCCTGCACGGTGACCGGCCGGTCGAGCTTCCGCAGCGCGATGACGGCGCACTCGATGTGCCATCCGGGCCGACCACGACCGACCACGCTGTCCCACGCCGGCTCGCCCGCGCGCTCGGCGCGCCACAGCAGTGGATCCAGCGGGTCGAGCTTGCCCGGCCGCTCGGGGTCGCCGCCGCGCTCGGCGGAGAGGGCGGCCATGGTGTCGCGGTCGTAGCCGCTCTCGTCGCCGAGCACCCACGGGCCGTCCTCGCCGGCGCGGGCCACGTCGAAGTAGAGGTCCGTGGCGCCCGGCTGGGCGGCGTCGGGCGTGGCGACCGAATAGGCCGTGCCGCGCCGGACGAGCTCCGCGACCGCGGCCGCGACCTCGTCGACGACCTCGGTGACGCCCACGTAGGAGTCAGGCGGCAGGATCCGCAGCGCCTCCATGTCGGTGCGGAACAGCTCCACCTGCTCCGCGGCGAGGTCGCGCCAGTCCACGCCCGTGGCGGTCGCGCGCTCGAGCAGCGGGTCGTCGACGTCGGTGACGTTCTGCACGTACGCGACGTCGTAGCCGCGGTCGAGCCAGACGCGCTGGAGCGTGTCGAACGCGAGGTAGGTGGACGCGTGGCCGATGTGGGTGGCGTCGTACGGGGTGATGCCGCAGACGTAGAGGCCCACGCGGCCGTCGCCCGTGCACTCGGCGGGGCGGACCGATCCCGCGCTCGTGTCGAACAGGGTCGGGACGGGCGGCTCCCCCGCGACGGCGGGGACGACGGGGCGTGACCAGGCGCGCACGGGATCAGGCCGCGATCGCGCCGGTGCCGAGGAGCACCAGGAGCACGACGCCGAGGGCGACGCGGTAGACCACGAAGGGCATGAACGTGCGGGTGGAGATGTACCGCATCAGCCCGGCGATGACGGCGAGGCCGACGACGAAGGCGATGAGCGTGGCGACCGCGGTCTGGCCCGCGCCGGCCTGGCCGGTCTCGTCGAAGCTCTTCACCAGCTCGTAGAGGCCGCTGCCGAACACCGCGGGGACCGCGAGGAGGAACGAGTACTCCGCCGCGACCGGGCGGGCGTAGCCGAACGCGCGCGCCGCGGTGGTGGTGGCGCCCGAGCGGGAGACGCCGGGGACGAGGGCGAGGGCCTGCGCGATGCCGATGCTGATGCCGTGCCCGTACGTCATGTCCTTCTCGAGGCGGTCGCTGCGGCTGTAGCGGTCGGCGAGGCCGAGCAGGATGCCGAAGACGATGAGCACGATCGCCACGATCCAGAGCGAGCGGAACGTGGAGCGGATGGTGTCCTGGAACAGGTAGCCCGCGATGCCGATGGGGATGGTGCCGATGATCACCAGCCAGCCCATGCGCACGTCCGGGTCGCCCTTCGGCATGCCGCCGCGGAGCGAGCGGAACCACGCCGACACGACCTTGCCGATGCGCCGGCGGAAGAACACCACGACCGCGAGCTCGGTGCCGAGCTGCGTGATGGCGGTGAAAGTGGCGCCTGGGTCCCCGCCCATGAAGAGCCCGGCGATGCGGAGGTGCGCGCTCGAGGAGATGGGCAGGAATTCGGTCAGTCCCTGGACGAGGCCCAGGATGATCGCCTCGAGATAGCTCAAACGAGTGCTCCAAGTGTCGGGTGGCCCACCTGGGGCTCGGATCTAGTAGTTCAGGAGGAGGTCGCGGAGGACCTGCCTTCCGAAGACTAGTGCGTCGAGGGGGACACGCTCGTCGACGCCGTGGAACATCGACGGGAAGTCCATGGAGGCCGGGAGCTTCAGCGGCGCGAAGCCGTAGCCGGTGATGCCGAGGAGGCTGAGCGCCTTGTTGTCGGTGCCGCCGGACAGCATGTAGGGCAGGACCTCGGCCTCGGGATCGTGCGCGCCGAGGGTCTGGACCATGGCGTCCACGAGCGGTCCCTGGAACGGGTTCTCGAGGCCGACGTCCTGGTGCACGATGCGCACCTCGACGCCCTCGCCGGCGAGCTCGCGGACCCGGGCGAGCACCTCGTCCTCCTCGCCCGGCAGGACGCGGATGTCGATGAGCGCCTCCGCCGTGTCGGGGATCACGTTGTGCTTGTAGCCGGCGTGGAGCAGCGTCGGGTTGGTGGTGGTGCGCAGCGTCGCGGCGATGAACTTCGAGGCCGTGCCGGTGGCGATCGCGAGGTCGTCCGGCGTGACCTGCGTCGGGTCGGCCCCCACGATGCGGGCGATCTCGTCGAGCAGCTGGCGGGTCGTGTCGGTGAGGTGGACCGGCCACTCCTCCGTGCCGATCCGCGCGACGGCGCCCGCGAGCCGCGTGACCGCGTTGTCGCGGTTGACCTGCGAGCCGTGGCCCGCGGTGCCCGTAGCGACCAGGCGGATCCAGATGAGGGCCTTCTCGCCCGTCTGGAGCAGGTACGCGCGCTTCCCGGCGAGGTCGATGGAGTAGCCGCCGACCTCGCTGATGGCCTCGGTCGCGCCTTCGAACCAATCGGGCCGGTTCTCGACGACGTAGGCGGAGCCGAGCACGCCGCCCGCCTCCTCGTCGGAGAAGAAGCCCATGATCAGGTCCCGCTCGGGGGCACGGCCCGAGGTGATGATCTCCTGCAGCGCGGTGATCATCATCGCGTCCATGTTCTTCATGTCCACGGCGCCGCGGCCCCAGAGCATGCCGTCCTTGATGACGCCGCCGAACGGGTCGACGGACCAGTTCGCGGGGTCGGCGGGCACGACGTCGAGGTGGCCGTGGACGACGAGCGCCGGCTTGTCCCTGTTGCGGCCGGGGATGCGCGCGAGGACGCTCGTGCGGCCGGGCGCGGCGTCGATCAGCTCGGGCTCCAGGCCCAGGTCCTTCAGGTGCTGCTCGACGTACTGCGCGGCCTCCGTCTCCCCCTCCGACCGGCCCTCGCCGTGGTTGGTCGTGTCGAACCGGATGAGGTCGCGGGCGATCCGGGCGGTGGCGTCGAGGTCGTCGGGGAGCGTGTCGGTCATGGGTCAACGCTATCGAGACCGGACGCGGGCGTCCTGCCGCGAGGTGGTCGGGGCGCCTCCGGAGCCGTGCTAATGTCGTCTCTCGGCAGCCGGAGACGGCGGGCCGCACATCCTGTCCGGATGGCGGAATTGGTAGACGCGCTAGCTTGAGGTGCTAGTGCCCGTATTAGGGCGTGGGGGTTCAAGTCCCCCTTCGGACACACACGAGAGCCGGTCGGATCCACGAGGATCCGGCCGGCTCTTCCTCGTTCCCGGCGCGGCTTCCTCCGCGCTCTCGCGGCGCGCCCGGCTACAGTCGCTCTCGGCCCGCGCGCGGGTCCCGCCCCGAGAGAAGAGGACCGATGACCGTCGTCGACAGCGCCGTGTACGTCCAGGGGGTCCGCACCGCGGATCCCGAGAGCCTCGACGAGACGTTCGAGGTCATGCGCGCGCGACAGGGCATCGCCTGGATCGGCCTGTACCGGCCGGACCCGGAGGAGCTGCACCGCGTCGCCGACGAGTTCGGCCTGCACCCGCTCGCCGTCGAGGACGCCCTCAGCGGCCACCAGCGCTCGAAGATGGAGCGCTACGGCGACACCTGGTTCGTCGTGCTGCGCCCCGCGCGCTACCTCGACGACGACGAGCGCGTGGAGTTCGGGGAGCTGCACGTGTTCGTCGGGCCCGACTTCGTGGTCACCATCCGGCACGCGGAGTCCCCCGACCTCTCCGCGGTCCGCCACCGCCTCGAGGAGGACCGCGAGCTCCTCGCCCTCGGGCCGCGCGCCGTCCTGTACGCGATCCTCGACCAGGTCGCCGACGAGTACGGGCCCGTCGCCGCGGGCCTCGAGGACGACGTCGACGAGATCGAGGACCAGATCTTCGGCGCCGACCCCGACGTCTCCCGCCGCATCTACGCGCTGATGCGCGAGGTCACCGCGTTCCAGCGGGCCACGGCGCCGCTCGGCGCGATGCTCGACGACCTGCGGCAGCGCGCCGAGGAGCACGAGGTGGACCTCGAGCTCCGCCGCGGCTTCCGGGACGTGCACGACCACGTCATCCGCGTCGCCGAGCGCGCGGACGCCTTCCGCACGCTGCTGCAGAACGCGCTCACGGTGCACACGACGCTCGTCGGCCAACGGCAGAACGACGAGATGAAGAAGCTCACCGAGACGAGCCTCGCCCAGAACGACCAGGTGAAGCGGATCTCCTCCTGGGCGGCGATCCTCTTCGCGCCCACGCTCGTCGGGACCATCTACGGCATGAACTTCGTCGACATGCCGGAGCTGAAGTGGACGTACGGATACCCGCTCGCGCTCGGCCTCATGGTCCTCATGGGCGTCGTCCTGTACGCGGCGTTCCGGAAGCGCGGCTGGATCTGATCCCCGGGCCGGTCGGGCGTCCGGCGCGGGGATAGGGTGACGGGATGCGTGTCGTCGTCATCGGAGCCACCGGCCACATCGGGACCTTCCTCGTCCCCCGACTCGTCGAATCCGGGCACGACGTCGTGGCGGTGAGCCGCGGCACGCGCCAGCCCTACCGGGAGTCGCCCCTGTGGGACCGCGTCGAGCGCGTGCGCGTCGACCGCGACGCCGAGGACGCGGCGGGCACCTTCGCGGACCGGATCGGGGCCCTGTCGCCCGAGGTCGTCGTCGACCTGGTCTGCTTCACGCCCGACTCGGCGCGGCACCTCGTCGAGGGGCTGCGCGGCCGCGTGCGGCACCTCATCCACATCGGCAGCATCTGGACCCACGGCCTCAGCTCCTCCCTCCCGCTGCGCGAGGACGACCCGAAGGAGCCGTTCGGCGAGTACGGCGTGCAGAAGGCCGAGATCGAGCGGTACCTCATCGCGGAGTCGCGCTCCGGCGGCGTGCCGTGCACGGTGGTCCACCCGGGCCACATCAGCGGCGGCGGGTGGCCCGTGATCACCCCCGTCGGCAACCTCGACCCCGCCGTGTGGACCGCGCTCGCCACCGGCGGCCCGCTCGCCGTGCCGGGATCGGGCAGCGAGACGATGCACCACGTGCACGCCGACGACGTCGCGCAGGTCGTGCAGCTGGCGATCGCCAACCGCGAGACCAGCGTCGGCGAGAGCTTCCACGCCGTCTCCGAGCGCGCGCTCTCGGTGCGGGGGTTCGCCCGGGCGGCGGCCTCCTGGTTCGGCCGCGAGCCCGAGCTGGAGCACCTCGACTGGGGCGGGTTCCGCGCCCGTACGGAACCGGATCACGCCGACGCCAGCTGGCAGCACCTCAGCCGCAGCCACGTCGCGAGCATCGACAAGGCCCGTGACGTGCTCGGCTACGCGCCGCGGTTCACGAGCGAGGAGGCGGCCCGCGAGGCCGTCGAGTGGATGGTGCGCGCGGGCGAGCTGGACGTGCCGCTCCCCCGCTGACGGCCGCCCGTCCCGAACAGCGCCGTCAGACGAAGCGCGCGTCGAGCACCAGGCGGGTGCGGACCGCGAGCAACCGCTCCGCGTCCATCGCGTGGAGGCCGGGCAGGCCCGCGGCGACGTGGTCGGCGAGGAGCGTCCGGGCCACCGCGTAGGCCGGCAGCGCGTGCGGGTCGTCGGCCGCGTGCAGGACGACCGGCGCCGCGCCGAGGACCCCGGACGGCAGCGAGAGCACGAGGCCGACCACGGGCACCTCCATCTCCCGGGCGAGCGCACGGGCGCGGGCGTCGAGGCCGCGGAGGGCGGCGTCGCGCGCGGACGGATCCGTCGCGGCGGCGGATCCCCGGGGGACGGACTCGACCGCGACGAGACCCTGCGGGCCGAGGACGAGGTGGTCGATCGCGTCGCCCGAGCGCGGCACGGCGACGCCGTTCCAGAACGCGTACGACGGGCCGAGCTCCATCAGCTCGCGCGCCGTCTCCTCCTGCGCGACGGCGGCCCGGAGCGCCTCGGACGCCGCGACGGGCACCTCGGCGACGAGGTCGGGCGCGTAGGCGTCGGCCTCGAAGCGCCGGCGCAGGCCCTCGAGGCGGGCGAGGCGCGCGCTGTAGGCGGCCATGAGGTCGGGGTAGGCGCGCAGGGCGCGCTCGTGGGCGATGGCGTCCTCCTGCAGCTGCGCCGCCGCGCGACGCCGGGGCTCCTCCGCACGGTGCCAGGCGCGTCCGATCGGACCCGCGGCAGCGAGGCCCGCGGCCGCGCCCACGACCAATCCGACGACCGCCGGCACGACGCCCATGCCCGAGACGAGGAGGACGAGGGCGAGCAGGACGCCGAGCACGGGCGGGGCGATGGCCCGGGCACGACGGACGTAGGGCTCCGGTCGGTCGGACAGGGCGGCTCCGCCGCGCGGCGGTTCGGGGGCAGCGGGCACCGACGGCTCCGCGGGATCCGCCAGCCATTCGCGCACGAGCGACAGGTAGCGGAGCCGGGCGAACCCGCCGGGGTGGCCGAAGCTGCGGGTGCGCGCGGCGCCGCGTGCGCGCGGGGCGCCCGGACGGCCGCGCCGCGACGCCGGATCCCACGCCTCGCCCGCCGAGGTGGAGCCGGGGGACGCCGGGTGGGCGCGGCCGGCGGGCTCCTCGGGGACGGGCGCGTCGCGGAGCGTGCGCTCGTAGCGGGCGCGGCTCTCCGGGTCCCCCACCGCCTCGAACGCGTCGTGCACGGCCTGGAACTCGTCGGCGCTGCCGCCCATGTCGGGATGCGCGTCGCGCACGCGCCGGCGGTAGGCGCGGCGGATCTCGTCCTGCGACGCGGACGGCGCGACGCCGAGCACGGCGTACGCGTCGGCGTGGGCGTCGCGCGACGGGACGGGCATCGGTTGCTCCTCGCGGGAACCGGTCGGGCGGCTCCCAGGATCACGAGCGTAGGCGAGCGCGCCTGGACGACGCCCGAGCGCGCCTCCGCGCCGGTCGGTACCGCACCACAGCGCGCGCGCTCGCCCGCGCGGCGCGCGTGATACCACCCGAGGGCGGCACATGGCGAACTTCGCGCTTCCGGGTGGCATGCGTAAGGTGAGCCACCGCCGATGCCCCTCCCGGTGACCGACACATCATGAGGAGACCGACATGTGGGACTTCCTGCGCGACCGCGCCGACCAGATCGCGTTCTCCGCGTGGCAGCACCTCAGCCTCGTGGTGCAGTGCCTGGTGCTCGCGACCGTGATCGCCGTGGGGCTGGCGGCGCTCGTGTACCGCAGCCGCCCGCTCAGCTCGCTGGCCAACAGCGTCTCCGCGATCGGCCTCACGCTCCCCGCCTTCGCGCTCGTGGGGCTCCTCATCGCCCCGCTCGGCTTCGGCGTCGCACCGGCCGTCGCGGTCGTCACGTTCTTCGCGGTGCTGCCCATCCTGCGCAACGCGGTGGTCGGGCTCACGGGCATCGACCCCGCGATCGTGGAGTCGGCGCGCGGCATCGGCATGGGACGCGTCCGCACGCTGCTGCGCGTCGAGCTGCCGCTCGCGTGGCCCGTCATCCTCGGCGGGATCCGCGTGTCCGCCCAGATGGTCATGGGCATCGCCGCCGTGGCCGCGTACGTGCTCGGCCCCGGGCTCGGCGGCTTCATCTTCTCCGGGCTCTCCCGCCTCGGCGGCGCGAACTCGACCGAATCCGTCCTCACCGGCGTCATCGGCGTCGTCCTGCTCGCCCTCCTGCTCGACCTCGTCCTCGTCGGCATCGGCCGGCTCACCACTCCGAGAGGCATCCGTGTCTGAGACCACCACCCCCACCGCCCCCGAGATCAGCGGGCGCTCGATCCTGCTCGACGGCGTCACCAAGCGGTACCCGGGACAGGCGAAGCCCGCCGTCGACGGCATCACGCTGGAGATCCCCGCGGGCAAGATCGTGATGCTCGTCGGCCCGTCCGGCTGCGGCAAGACGACGACGCTGAAGATGATCAACCGGCTCATCGAGCCCACCGAGGGCCGCGTGGTCCTCGGTGACGAGGACGTGACGGGCATCGACGGCGACGAGCTGCGGCGCCGCATCGGCTACGTGATCCAGGCCGGCGGCCTCTTCCCGCACATGACCGTCGCCGCGAACATCGCCGTCGTGCCCAAGATGCTCGGCTGGGACGCCGCGCGCATCCGCGCCCGCGTCGACGAGCTGCTCGAGCTCGTCTCGCTCGACCCCGAGCAGTACCGCGACCGCTACCCGAAGGAGCTCTCCGGCGGCCAGCAGCAGCGTGTCGGCGTGGCCCGTGCGCTCGCCGCCGACCCGCCCGTGCTCCTCATGGACGAGCCGTTCGGCGCGGTGGACCCCATCACCCGGCAGCGCCTGCAGGACGAGCTCATCCGCATCCAGGCCGAGCTGCAGAAGACCATCGTCATCGTCACGCACGACTTCGACGAGGCCGTGAAGCTCGGCGACTGGATCGTCGTCTTCGCCGAGGGCGCCCGCATCGTGCAGTACGACACGCCCGAGCGGATCCTCGCCGAGCCCGCCGACGCGTTCGTCGAGGAGTTCATCGGCTCGGGCGCGGGCCTCAAGCAGCTCACGCTCCGCCGCGTGGACGAGGTGCCGCTCGCCGACGCCGTCGTCGCCCACCCCGGCGACGCCGCGCGCGACGTCCTCGCCCGCATGGACGAGGTCGGCCACCAGCACGCCGTGGTCGTCGACGCCCGGAACCGCCCGATCCAGTGGCCGTCGCGCCGCCAGCTCGGCCGGCTCGAGGTCGTCGGCGCCGTGCCCGAGCCGCGGCTGCCCGTGATCGGCAACCGCGCGACCCTCAACGACGCGCTCGACACCATGCTCGTCTCGAGCGCGGGCGCCGCGCTCGTCACGGGACGCGCCGGCGCGTTCCTCGGCGTGATCGACGTCGAGACGGTGATGGACGCCATCACGAGCGTCCGCGCCCAGGCCGCCGGGGGTGTCGCAGGTGCGCCCGTCGGCACGAACACGGGCACGATCGGCACCGTGGGCGCCGACGCCGCGCGCGCCGAGCAGGCCGCGGCGGACGCCGCCCCCGCCTCCTCCGCAGCGCAGGACGGGCAGGACGGATGAGCGCCGTGACCGAGGCGCGCACCGAGGCCGTCGGCGGCGCCCAGGGCTGGCGCGGCCTCGTCGCGCAGCCCGTCGCCATCGCGGCGGTCCTCGCGGCGTACCTCGTCTGGCTGGGCGTCGCGCCGCTCACCGCCGTGGAGCGCACGACGCTCGCGCCCTCCGCGCTGGGGAAGTCCACGCTCGAGCACCTCGTGCTCACCTTCTCCGCGGCGGCGATCGTCCTCGTCATCTTCATCCCGCTCGGCGTGCTGCTGACGCGCGGCCGCCTCCGCCGCTACTCCGCGCCCGTCCTCGCCGTGGCGAACTTCGGGCAGGCGGCCCCGGCCATCGGCCTCATCGTGCTGCTGAGCATCGTGTTCACGGGCAGCGGCTACTTCGCGAGCCTCGTCGCCCTCGTGCTCTACGCCGCGCTTCCGGTGCTCCGCAACACCATGCTCGGCATCCGCGGCGTCGACGAGCGGCTCGTCGAGGCCGGACGCGGCATGGGCATGAGCCGGGCATCCGTGCTGTTCCGCATCGAGCTGCCGCTGGCCGTCCCCGTCATGCTCGCCGGGATCCGCACCGCCCTCGTGCTCCTCGTCGGCACCGCGTCGCTCGCGGCGTTCGTCAACGGCGGCGGGCTCGGGATCCTCATCACCACGGGCGTCAGCCTGTACCTCTACCCGGTGCTGGTCTCGGGGGCGCTGCTCATCGCGCTCCTCGCGCTCGCCATCGACTGGCTCGGCCGCGTCGTCGAGCACGTCGCCCGCCCGAAGGGACTCTGATCGTGCCGACCCTCCCCCGCTCCGCCCGCCTGCGCCGATCGCTCGGCGTGCCCGCCCTCGTGGCGGCGGCCCTCGCGACCCTCACGGGCTGCGGCCTGCAGCCCGCGACGGCCTACGTCCCCGACGTCGCGCCGGGCTCCATCCAGCCCCTCGACCTGCCGGCCGGCGCGCACCTCACGATCACGTCGAAGAACTTCACCGAGCAGCTGATCCTCGGCAAGATCGCCGTGATCGCGGCGAAGGCCGCCGGGTTCGACGTCACCGACCAGACGAACGTTCCGGGCAGCGTGCCGGCTCGCGAGCTCATGACGAGCCACGGCGCCGACATGACGTGGGAGTACACGGGCACCGCGTGGCTCAGCTACCTGGGCGAGGCGAAGGGCATCCCCGACCAGCGCGCCCAGTACGAGGCCGTGCGCGACGCCGACGCGGCCAACGGGCTCACCTGGCTGACCCCCGCGCCGCTCAACAACACGTACGCGCTCGCGATCCGCAGCGAGGAGGCCGACAAGCTCGGCATCACGAAGCTGTCGCAGATCAAGGACCTGCCGGTGGACGAGCGCACCTTCTGCGTGGAGGCGGAGTTCAACTCCCGGTCCGACGGGCTGTCGCCGCTGCTGGAGACGTACGGGATCCCGCGCGGGTCCGCCGACGGCGTGCCCGAGGGCAACGTGTCGATCTTCGACACGGGCGCGGTCTACACGGCCACGGATCGCGGCTCGTGCGAGTTCGGCGAGGTCTTCACCACCGACGGCCGCATCGACAAGCTCGGCCTGACGATCCTCCAGGACGACCTCGGGTTCTTCCCGGCGTACAACGTCGCGCCGGTGCTCGACTCGGCGACGCTGGCCGAGTACCCGGGCCTCCAGGACGTGTTCGACCGGATCTCCCCGGTCATCACCGACGACGCCCTCCGCGAGATGAACCTCCGGGTCGACGACCAGGGCGAGGAGCCCGCGGACGTCGCCTTCCAGTTCATGGTCGACCACGGGTTCGTCACCGCGCCCTAGGGATGCGGCTCGGGGGGACCGGGGCAGCTGCCCCGGTACACCCGAGCGCGCTAGCTGCGCATCCACCTGCGGAGCTGGTCGATGCGCTGCTGCAGCTGCGTAACGCTGCACTGGCCGACCGCGGGTCCGCCGCACACGCGGCGGAGCTCGGCGTGCACGAGGCCGTGCGGTTCGCCGTGCAGCTTGGCCCGCATCCCGACGAGGCTGTTGAGGAGCTGCCGCTGCTCCTTGAGCGTGCGGTACAGCGGGATGTCGTCGGGGTCCTTCGGGGCGCCGCTCTCGGCCTGCTTCCGCTCGCGCTCGCTGGCGTGCTTCGACTGCCGGTGCTGCCGCTGGGCGAGGAGCTCGCGCACCTGCTCGGGCTCGAGGATCCCGGGGAGCCCGATGAACTCCTCCTCCTCGAGGCTGCCGACGTCGGCCATCTGCCCGAACTCGGCGCCGTCGAAGAGCACCTTGTCGAAGGTGGCCTCGGATCCCATGGCCTCGAACGAGAACTCGCTGAGCAGGGAGTCGGACCCCTTCTCGCTGCGGTTCGCCTCGCCCATCATGGCGTCCTCGGGGTTGTAGAGGTCGCCCTCCTTCGAGGAGTCGCGGTCGAGGGCGTGGTCGCGCTGCCGCTCGAGCTCGTTGGCGAGCACGAGGAGGTTGGGGACGCTCGGCAGGAAGATCGACGCCGTCTCGCCGCGGCGGCGCGCCCGCACGAAGCGGCCGATGGCCTGCGCGAAGAACAGCGGCGTGGACGCGCTGGTGGCGTACACGCCGACGGCGAGCCGCGGGACGTCGACGCCCTCGGACACCATGCGCACCGCGACCATCCACCGCATCGTCCCGGCGGAGAAGCGGTCGATGTTGGCGCTCGCCTCGACGTCGTCGGAGAGCACCAGCGTCACGGGCTGCCCGCTGATCCGCTGCAGGATCGCCGCGTACGCGCGCGCGGTCGTGTGGTCGGTCGCGATGACGAGGCCGCCGGCGTCGGGGATCGACTGCCGCACCTCGCTGAGGCGACGGTCGGCGGCGGCGAGCACCTGCGGGATCCACTCGCCGTCGGGCGCGAGCGCGGTGCGCCACGCCTGGGAGGTGATGTCCTTCGTGTTGCCCTCGGCGAGCTGGGCCTCCATCTCGTCGCCCATCTTGTTGCGCCAGCGCATGCTGCCGGCGTAGGCGAGGAAGATCACGGGCCGCACCACGCCGTCGGCGAGCGCGCGCCCGTAGCCGTAGTCGTAGTCGGTCTGCGAGAGGCGGACGCCGCGGTGGTCGCGGAGGTAGCTGACGAACGGGATGGGCGCGGTGTCGGAGCGGAACGGCGTCCCGGTGAGCGACAGGCGGCGGGTGGCGCGCTCGAAGGCCTCGCGGATCGCATCGCCCCAGCTGAGCGCGTCGCCGCCGTGGTGGACCTCGTCGAGGATCACGAGGGTGCGGCTCGCCTCGGTCATGGTCTTGTGGATGTAGGGGTTCGCGGCGACCTGCGCGTACGTCACGGCGGCCCCGTGGTAGTGCCGCCCGAGCGCGCCGGACGCGTTGCTGTACATGGGGTCGAGGCGGACGCCGGCGCGCGCGGCCGCGTCGGCCCACTGCTTCTTGAGGTGCTCGGTGGGCGCGACGACCGTGACCTTGTCGATGGTCTTGCGGTGCAGCAGCTCGGAGGCCAGGCGGAGCGCGAACGTGGTCTTGCCGGCGCCCGGCGTCGCGTTGGCGAGGAAGTCCCGCGGTTCGTTCTCGAAGTACGCGGTGAGGGCCTCCTCCTGCCAGGCCCGCAGCTTGCTGACGGTGCCCCAGGCGGCGCGCTCCGGGAAGGCCGGCGAGAGGTGCTCGGCCGCGGCGGATCCGACGTGCGGTGGAGGGGTCGGCAGGGTGCTCACTCGACCTCACGATACCCGCACCCGGGGACGCTCCCGTCGAGCGCGGGGGTGCCGGGGCGGCGCGCGGCGGGCGGATCCGCGCCGTCCACGGGCTCGCGTCGGCGGCACGGCACGCGGGCGGATCCGGGCCTCCGCGACGGTCCGGGCGCGTCGCCGCGACGCCGGCGCGCTCCGCTCCCACCGGCCGTGCGGCCGGTGCTCAGGACCGGCGCGGCACGGGTCCGAGCAGCGTGGTCGCGATGGTCTCCGCGGCCTGCCGGTCGCTCGAGGGGTGGAACCCGCCGGCCAGCACGTCGCGGTACAGGCGGCCGAGCTCGTCGCCCGTGCGGAGGGATCCCCCGCCCGCGACCTCGACCGCCCGCCGCACGACCTCGGCCGCCGTGCGCGTCGCCCGCACCTTGACGCCGACGAGGAGCGACGCCCAGCGATCGCCGTGGTCGACGCCGCGGTCGACGTCGTCCGCCAGCGCGGTGAGCTGCGGGAGGAGCGCGTCCTGCGCGAGCGCGGCCTCCGCGACGAGGTGCCGGATCCCCGGGTCGGCCGCGAGCGTCGCCCCACCGGCCGCGCGGGAGGTGCGCCGGAGCGCCGAGTCCACGGCGAGGTCGAGCGCGCGCTGCCCGAGCCCGGCGTACACGGCGGCGATGAGCAGCTCGAACGCCTGCAGCACGGCGAGCGCGAACGGGTCGTCGCGGCGGCCGTGCTCGCGGCGCCGGACGACGTCGGCGGGCTCCGCGCGCACGTCGCGCAGGATCACCGTGTGGCTCTGCGTCGCCCGCATGCCGAGCGTGTCCCAGTCGGGCACGATCTCGAGGCCGGGCGCGTCGCGCGCCACGAAGGCGTGGACGAGGAGCGGCCGCTCGGGATCCGCGTCGTCACGCCCGAAGAGGCCGAGCCGCGTCCACGCGGGCGCCATGCTCGACGTCGACTTGGTGCCCGTGAACCGGTACCCGCCGTCCGCGTCCGGCACGGCCACCGTGAGCGCGTCGGCGAGGGCCTGGTCGTTGCCGGGCTCGCTGATCGCGAAGGCCAGCAGCTCGTCGCGGCCCGCGTCCTCGAGGACGCCGCGGAGCGAGTCGTCGCCGCGGTCCGCGAGGATCCGGGCCACGGCCGTCCAGACGAGGTGCATGCCGACCCCCAGCGCCGTGGCGGGGGCCGCCTGCGCGAGGAGGTGCTGCGCGCGCACGGCGTCGGCGAGCGAGGCGCCGGATCCGCCGAGGTCATGCGGCACGAGCAGGCGCAGGTGGCCGGCGTCCCGCAGCTCGTCGAGGTCCTCGGTGAAGAACGCGTTGCGGGCGTCGTACCCGGCCGCGCGCGAGCGGATCCGCTGGAGGAGCGCGGCGTCGAGGTGGGCGAGCGGGTCGGCCGGGGAGGCGGGCGTCATGCGCCCATCCTCCCCCGCGCGCCCGCCGCGCCGCCCGCCGGATGCGGGGCGCTCAGGCGGCGGACAGCACCAGCGCGTTGCCCCACGGGTCCTCGAAGGCGAGCGCGCGGCCGTCGTCGCGCGTGGCGACTCCCGCGGCGCGGAGGCGCGCGTCCACCGCCACGACCTCGTCGCGCGTGGGCACCTCGATGCGCACCGTGCCGAGCCCGAGCGTCGCGGGCCGCCGCCCGGCGCCGCGGCTGTTCCAGGTGTTCATGGCCATGTGGTGGTGGTACCCGCCGGCCGAGACGAAGATCGCGGATCCGTGCCAGCCGGCGACGAGCTCGAAGCCCAGCGTGTCGACGTAGAACGCGGACGCCTGCTCCGTGTCGCCCACCTGGAGGTGCACGTGCCCGATGCCGGCCGCGTCGGAGGCGGCGTCGCCGACGGGCGCGAGCTCGTCGCGGAGGAACGCGTTCGGGTCGAGGCGGAGCGAGTCCATGACGATCCGCCCGTCCTGCCAGGTCCACTCGTCGCGGGGCCGGTCGGTGTAGAGCTCGACGCCGTTGCCCTCGGGGTCGGTGAAGTAGAAGGCGCGGCTCACGAGGTGGTCGGCGCTGCCGGCGTAGGTGCCGGGCGCGCGCTGCGCGAGCGAGGCCACGGAACGGGCGAGCGCGGCGGGCTCGTCGAAGAGCACGGCCGTGTGGAAGAGGCCCGCGTTCCCGGGGCTCGGGAGGTCGAGTCCGCGCGCCGGCTCGAGCAGCACGGCGGGCACGCCCGCGCGCCCGAGAGCCGTGGACTCGGTGCCCTCGTCGAGCTGCTCGAGGCCGACCGCGTCGCGGTAGTAGGCGGTCATGCGGTCGAGGTCGCCGACGAGCAGGGTCACGGGCCCCATGGTCGTGTCGGCGGAGAGCAGGTCGGGCATGGATCCTCGTTCCTCGGGTGGTGCGTCCAGTTGCTTGAATGCTCAACCAATGCCATCGCGTCCGCATTCCCGGGGCCGCGCGGGGGCGTTCCTATGATGGGAGCGTCCCACCCGGAAGGAAGCGCATGACCGAGCCCCACCCCTGGCGCCGCTACGTCGCCCTCGGCGACTCCTTCACGGAGGGCATCGGCGACCCCGAGCCGGGGAGCCCGGGAGGGCACCGGGGCTGGGCCGACCGCGTGGCCGAGGTGCTCGCCGACCAGGTCGAGGGCTTCTCCTACGCGAACCTCGCCATCCGGGGGCGGCTCCTCGGGCAGATCGCCGACGAGCAGGTCGAGCCCGCGCTCGCGCTGCACCCCGACCTCGTGTCCGTCTCGGCGGGCGGCAACGACATCCTCCGGCCCGGCGCCGACCCCGACCGCCTCGCCGAGCGCCTCGACCAGATGGTCGCCCGGCTCTCCTCCGCGGGCGCGACCGTGGTGCTCTTCACGGGCACCGACGTCAAGTTCTCCCCCGTCTTCGGGCGGCTGCGCGGCAAGGTCGCGATCTACAACGAGGACATCCGGGCGGTCGCCGCCCGGCACGACTGCATCGTGGCCGACCAGTGGTCGCTCACCGAGATCCAGGATCCGCGCATGTGGGACGTCGACCGGCTCCACCTCGCGCCGCTCGGGCACCACACCGTGGCGCGCATGGTGCTGCAGGCGCTCGCCGTCGAGAACGACCTCGAGCCCTTGAAGCCGGAGCCGCTTCCGCCGCGCACCTGGCGCCAGGCGCGCGCCGGCGACATCGACTGGGCGCGGGCGTACTTCGTGCCGTGGGTGCTGCGGCGCCTCCGCCACCAGTCCTCGGGCGACGGGCGCACGGCCAAGCGGCCGGACGCGTCGCCGTGGACGCGCGTCGACGCCGGGAGCTGAGCGCCCGGCGAGGAGTCAGCCGAGCAGCTCGCCCGGGTTGCCGAGGCGCCACCAGCCGTCGGGCCCCGGGATCGCGCGGTCGAGCGCCAGCGGCACCCGCACCGTCTCCTTGCCGGCCGTGACCGTGGCCGCGCCGACCTCGGTGCCGGCGGCGGCCTCCCCGGACCCGGACGCCTCCACGGTCGTGGTGACGGGCGTGTCGCCCCACACGAGCAGCGACTCGTCCTCGGTGGCGACGGCCCGGGCCGTCGCGCCCCACGCGGTCGTGTAGTCGGCGAAGGGCTCCCCCGCCGTGGCCACCTGGATCACGTGCAGGTTCGCGCTGACCGTCGGCAGCAGCGCCGTCACCTGGCGGGCCAGCTCCGCGTGGTCCTTCGCGCCGAGCGTCACGCCGACCAGCGTCACGTCCCGGTCGCCCACCTTCGTGTCCACCGCCCAGAGCAGGCACTTGCCCGCCTGCTCCAGCGTGCCCGTCTTGATGCCCCGGAACCCGGGGACCCCGACCAGCTGGTTGCGGTTCTCCACCGTGCCGACGCCCGCCACGTCGGCGCTGCGCTGGTCGACGATGCCCGACAGCACGGGGTCGGCGAGCACCATCTCGCCGATGCGGACGAGGTCGGCCGTCGTGCTCACGGTCTCGGGCGAGAGCCCCATCGCGTCGGCCACGTGCGTGCCCGTGAGCCCCTGCTCCGCGAGCCACGCGTTCGCGGCCGCCACGAAGGCGTCGTTCGATCCGTACGCCCAGACCCCGAGCGCGGCCGCGTAGTTGTTCGCGCTCGCGAGCAGCGCGCCCTCGAGCAGGTCGCGCTGGGACAGGCTCGTGCCCGGGACGGCGGGTTCGACGACGCCGTCCTGCTTGAGGATCTCGCCGCGGAGCGCCTCGTCCTCGGCGGTGAAGGTGACCTGCGGCCCGTCCTCCCCCGGCGCGAGCGGCTTGGCCTCCAGCACGACGAGGGCCGTCACGGTCTTGGTGATGCTCGCCATCGGCCGGGGCGTCGGATCCTGGTCGTCCGTCGCGAGCACGCCGTCGAAGCCGACGGCGCCGACGGCGGAGACGCCCGCGTCCGGCCACGTCTCGGGCGTCGGGACGTTGACGACGGGCGACGGCGCGTCGACCTGCGCGACGGCGGCAGGCGGTTCCGCCGTGAGGGTGACGGGGACGTACACGCCCGCCGAGACGACGAGCGCCGCGGCGACGCCGGCCAGCGTGAGGCGGCGGGTGCGGCTCACGCGGGCACCCGCAGCGCGTAGAGGGCGACGGCGCTCGCGGCGGCCACGTTCAGGGAGTCGACGCCGTGCAGCATGGGGATCACGACCGTCGAGTCCGCGTGCCGGAGCGCGTGCCTGCTGAGGCCGTCGCCCTCGGTGCCGAGCACGAGCGCGATCCGCTCCGGGGCGTCCGCCGCGAAGGCGTCGAGCGTCACCGCGTCGTCCTCCAGGGCGAGCGCCGCGAGGTGGAAGCCGGCCTCGTGCAGGAGGGGCGCGGCCTCGTCCCACTCGGGCAGGCGGGTCCACGGCACCTGGAGCACGGTCCCCATGCTCACGCGCACGGATCGGCGGTAGAGCGGGTCGGCGCAGCGCGGGGTGATGAGCACGGCGTCGGCGCCGATGCCCGCGACCGCCCGGAAGATCGCCCCGACGTTCGTGTGGTCGACGATGTCCTCGAGCACGACGACCCGGCGCGCGTCGCGCAGCACGTCGGCGACCGCGGGGAGCGGCGGACGGTGCATGGCGGCGAGCGCCCCGCGGTGCAGGTTGTAGCCGGTGAGCCGCTCGAGCACGGCGGCGGCGCCCACGAAGACGGGCACGTCGGGGAAGCCCGCGAGGAGCGGGGCGACGTCGTCGAGCCACTGCTCCTGCACGAGGACCGAGCGCGGCACGTGCTCCGCGGCGAGCGCACGGCCCATGACCTTGGTCGACTCCGCGATGTAGAGGCCGCCCGCGGGCTCGCTCACACGGCGGAGGGCCACGTCGGTGAGCCGCGAGTAGTCCTCGAGGCCCGGCGAGGAGAGGTCCTCGATGCGGTGGATGTGCACGCCGGTCCTCTCTCGGTCCGCCCGGGAGGGATGCGGAGCCACTTCGCGCGGAGCCGTCGCGGGGATGCGCTGTCTAGACTCAACAGGACAATGATGCCCTGCCCCGTCGCCGCCCGCCGACATGGCGGGGCGCCAGCTCGGCACCGGGAGGCCCCATGAGCACCGCTCTCCGTGACGATCCCCGACCCCCCGCGGGGTCCACGATCGCCGAGGCGGTCGAGCTGATGCGCGGCCGTCGCACCGCCGTCCTCACGGGCGCCGGCCTCAGCACCGACTCGGGCATCCCCGACTACCGCGGCGAGGGCGCCCCGAAGCGGAACCCGATGACCTTCCAGCAGTTCCGCAGCGAGGGGGACGACTTCCGCCGCCGCTACTGGGCGGGCGGGCACCTCGGCTGGAAGGCCTTCAGCTCCGCGCGGCCCAACGACGGGCACCGGGCGCTCGCCGACCTGGAATCCGCCGGCGTCGTCGGCGGTCTCGTCACGCAGAACGTCGACGGCCTGCACGAGCGCGCCGGATCCCGTCGCGTGGTCGACCTGCACGGCTCGCTCGACCGGGTCCTGTGCCTCGACTGCGGCCAGGCCTACGCGCGCTCGTCGATCGCCGACCGCATCAGCGCCGAGAACCCGTGGCTCGACCAGCCGGACGCGGTCGAGCTGAACCCGGACGGCGACGCGCAGGTGCACGACGTCGACCGGTTCCGGATCCCCGTCTGCAGCGTCTGCGGCGGCATGCTCAAGCCCGACGTGGTGTTCTTCGGCGAGCTCGTGCCGACGGAGCGCTTCCGCGACGCGAGCGCCATCGTCCAGGACGCCGACGTGCTCCTCATCGCCGGATCCTCCCTCGCGGTCAACTCCGGCATCCGCCTGCTCGAGATCGCGCGGAGGAGCCGCATGCCGATCGTGATCCTCAACCGCGGCACCACGAAGGGCGACACCCGCGCGACCGTGCGCCTCGAGGGCGGCACGAGCGAGATCCTCCGCGCCATCGCGTCGGAGCTCGCGTCGTGACGCGCATCGTGCTCGTCCGCCACGGCCGCACCGCGTGGAACGTGGAGCGGCGCGTGCAGGGATCCAGCGACATCCCGCTCGACGACACCGGCCGCGCGCAGGCCGCCACCGCGGGCGCGCTGCTCGCCGCCGCCGTCGCGGGCGGCGCGGGCTGGGACGCGGTGCACGCGAGCCCGCTGAGCCGCGCATTCGAGACCGCGTCGATCATCGCGGAGCACCTCGCGCTCGGCGGCGCGCCCGCGGCGGGTCCGCTGCCGGAGCCGGCGCTGGCGGAGCGGCGCTACGGGCTCGCGGAGGGGCTCACGCACACCGAGATCGCGGCGCGGTTCCCGGACGGCGACGTGCCCGGCCGCGAGACCGTGGAGTCCGTCACCGAGCGCGCGGGAGCGGCGCTCCTCCGCCTCGCGGAACGGCACCCGGGCGGTTCGATCATCGCGGTGTCGCACGGCGGCGTCATCGCGGCGCTCGCCCGCAGCCTCGACGCGACGCTCGTGGGACGACCGGGGCCGATGATCGAGAACGGATCGGCGCACACGTTCGGCGTGGTCGACGGCGAGCTGTCGCTGCTGCGCTTCGGCGGCATCGCCGACCTGGGGGCGATCGTCGACCTCGACCCGGCGCGCCGGGCCTGACCCGACGCCGCTCGCCCGGGGCGCACGCGGGCATCGCGCGGCTCAGGCCCCGCGACGCCCCGTCCGCGCGACCTGCTCGAGGAGGTCGCCGAGCGCCTCCGCCGACCTGTCCCAGTCGTACTCGGCGGCCCGGGCGATGCACGCCGCCGACCGCCGCCGCCACTCGTCCGGGTCCTCCAGCGCGCGCACGGCCGCCGCGAACCCCTCGGCGTCGTCCGGATCCACGTACACCGCCGCGTCGCCGCCGATCTCGCGGAAGATCGGGATGTCGCTCACCACCACGGGCAGGCCGACGCTCATGGCCTCGATGACGGGGATCCCGAACCCCTCGTCCCGGGACGCCGTGAGGAGCGCGGTCGCGCTGCGGAGGACGGACGCGTACTCGCCGTCGCTCGCGCCGTCGCGGAACACGAGCCGCGCCCCGTCCGCGAGCGCCTCCAGCCGCGCGCGCTCCGACGCGCCGATGCGGCTCATCAGGTGCAGCTCGTGCTCGGGGAGGTCGTCGGCGGCGCGCACGAGGGTCTCGACGTTCTTGTAGGGCATGTACGAGCCCATGTAGACGAGCGTGCGCCCGCCGGGCGCGTCGCGCGGCGCGTCCGGGCTGCCGTCGGGCGCGGGCGTCAGGTCGGCCGCGTTCGGCACGACGACCACGGGTCGCGTCGTCAGCCGGTGCGCGCGGATGAGGCCGCGCGTCGTCTCGCTGACCGTCACGATCGCGTCGGCCCGGTCGAGCAGGAGCCGCTGCGGCCACCACGCGAGGTGGAAGGCGCGCCACAGCGCGCGCACGGGCGCGGGCAGGTCCCGCGGCGGGCGCCGGTGCCGGTAGTAGATGAGGTCGTGCAGCGTGAGCACGAGCGGGTAGGTGCGGCCGCGCGAGCCCATGGTCTGCATGGGGCTGTAGACGACGTCGGGCCGCATCCGCGATACGCGCCGCGCGACCCACGGCTCCCGCGGGCCGGTCGGCGAGCTGACCAGCTGCCACGGCAGGTCGGGCAGGAGCGCGAGCTGGCGGTGGTCGCTGATCAGCATGGTCACGTCGAAGCGCGCGCCGAGCCGGGCGACGAGCTCGGCGCCGTAGCGGCTGATCCCGTCGTGCCGGCCGATGCGCGTATACCGGCAGTCGAACACGAGCCTCATGACGCGCTCCCCTCGTCCAGGAACGCGCGGATGGGACCGGCCGCCTCCCGGGGCGTCTCGTAGTGGATGAGGTGCCCGACCCGCGGGATCACCTCGAGCCGGGCGTCGGCGAACAGGCGCTGCAGCCGGTGCTGCGCGGCGACGGGCGTGATGTCGTCGCGCTCGGCCGCGACGAGCAGCACGGGGACGCCCACGCGGGGCGCGTAGGTGCTCGCGTCCGACGACACCGACGCGCGGAACGCCTCCAGCACGACGCGGCGGTCGCTGAACGCGCTGAAGTAGCGGTCGTGCTGGTCGTTGATCCACCGGCGCAGCGACCGGTCGCGCGTCTTCGCCATGGCCTCGCTCATCACGCGGACGATGGCGCGGTTGCGCAGCAGGCCGAAGCCCGCGCGCTCGGGCAGCACGGCCGCGGCGCGGTAGTAGAGCACGGCGAGCCGCGTGAGGATCCCCCGCGGCCCCTCGAGCGCCGGCGCCGCGATCGGGTTCACGAGGATCGCGCGCGGGCTCGGCAGGCCGCCCGCGAGCGCGGCCGAGACGACGATCGACCCGAACGAGTGGCCGAGCACGGTGGCGTCGCGCGTGCCGGTCGCGTCGACGAACGCGCGGAGCCACGCGGAGTAGCCCGCGATGTCGTGGTGCGCCTCGACGAGCGGCGTCGAGTCCCCGAAGCCGGGCAGGTCGGGCGAGAGGATCCGCACCCCCGGCAGCTGCGCGACGACGGGCTCCAGCCCGTGGTGGTCGCCCCGGAACCCGTGCACGACGACGAGCACGAGCGGGGCGTCGGAGGGCCCGTACTCCCACCAGGCGGTGCGGCTCCCGAGGAGGTCGGCGGTGCGGCGGACCACGGGGATGCGGTCGAGCTGGGCGGCGTAGGGCGAGGGGACGGTCATCGGGGACGAGTCTACGAGCGGGAGCGACCCCCGCCCCCGGGCGCGCCGGGCTCCGTCCGCCCGGCCATCCGCGCCTAGAGTTGCGGACGAGCATTCCCGCCCCGAGTCGACGCCCCCGTCGCGCCCATGAGGAGAACCGTGAGCTTCACCGCCCCCATCACCCTGCCCGGCCTCACCCTCGACAAGCAGTGGTACAAGCGCTCGGTGTTCTACGAGGTGATGATCCGCTCCTTCGTCGACTCGAACGGCGACGGCACGGGCGACATCCAGGGGCTCATCTCCAAGCTCGACTACCTGCAGTGGCTCGGCATCGACGGCCTGTGGATCCCGCCCTTCTTCCAGTCGCCGCTCCGTGACGGCGGCTACGACATCAGCGACTACATGTCCGTCCTCCCCGAGTTCGGCACGCTCGACGACTTCAAGGAGCTCGTCACGAAGTCGCACGAGCGCAACATGCGCATCGTCATCGACCTCGTGATGAACCACACCTCCGACCAGCACGAGTGGTTCCAGCAGTCCCGGTCGGACCCCGACGGCCCCTACGGCGACTTCTACGTCTGGAGCGACACCGACGAGAAGTACGAGGACATCCGCGTCATCTTCGTCGACACCGAGGAGTCCAACTGGACCTTCGACCCGGTGCGCCGCCAGTTCTTCTTCCACCGCTTCTTCTCGCACCAGCCCGACCTCAACTTCGACAACCCGAAGGTGCACGAGGCCATCTACGGCGTCATCCGCCACTGGCTCGACATGGGCGTCGACGGCCTGCGCCTCGACGCGATCCCGTACCTCTACGAGACTGAGGAGGGCAACGGCGAGGGCGAGCCCGCGACGCACGAGTTCCTCAAGCGCCTGCGCGCCATGGTCGACGAGGAGTACCCGGGCCGCATCCTCATCGCCGAGGCGAACCAGTGGCCCCGCGAGGTCTCCGCGTTCCTCGGCACCGAGGAGGAGCCCGAGTGCCACATGGCGTTCGATTTCCCGATCATGCCGCGCATCTTCTACTCCCTCCGCTCGCAGACCGCGGACGAGCTGAAGCGGATCATGAGCGAGACGTTCGAGATCCCCGAGGCCGCCGCGTGGGGCGTGTTCCTCCGCAACCACGACGAGCTCACGCTCGAGATGGTGAGCGAGGAGTACCGGCAGGCGATGTACGGCTGGTACGCCTACGACCCGCGCATGCGCGTCAACATCGGCATCCGCCGCCGCCTCGCGCCGCTGCTCGACAACTCGCGCGCCGAGCTCGAGCTCGTGCACGCGCTCCTGTTCTCCCTCCCGGGCAGCCCGTTCCTCTATTACGGGGACGAGATCGGCATGGGCGACAACATCTGGCTGCCGGACCGCGACGCGTCCCGCACGCCCATGCAGTGGACCCCGGACCGCAACGCCGGCTTCTCCACGGCCGACCCGGGCAAGCTCTACCTGCCCGTCGTGCAGTCGCTCGTCTACAACTACGCGCAGATCAACGTGGAGTCGCAGCTCGCCCAGTCGCGCTCGCTGCTGCACTGGGTGCGGAACGTGATCCACGTGCGCAAGGCCCACCCGGTCTTCGGCCAGGGCACCATCCGCGTGCTCCCGACCGACCACGAGAGCGTCCTCGCGTTCGTGCGCTCCTACGAGGGCAGCGGCACGCACTTCGGCGACCGCGCCGAGGACGTGCTGTGCGTCTTCTCGTTCGCGCACAACCCGGTCTCGGTCACCATCGACGCGTCCGACTTCGCCGGCTCCCAGCTCTACGACCTCTTCGGCGGCGGTGTCTTCCCGACCGTCGGCGACGACGGCCGGCTCACGCTGACGCTCGCGACGCAGAGCTTCTACTGGCTGCACATGGGTGCGCCCGCCATCGGCGGTCGCCCGTAGCATCTACAGGATGAGCTCCCGCTGGCACGACACCCTGGCCTCGTTCGACCTCGAGACGACGGGGGTGGACGTCGAGACGGCTCGCATCGTCACGGCGTGCATCGTCGTGCTCGACCCGGAGGGACAGGTCGTCGAACGGCACGACTGGCTCGCGGATCCCGGCGTCGAGATCCCCGCGGGCGCGGCCGCCATCCACGGGGTCACCACGGAGCGCGCCCGGGCCGAGGGCCGCGACGCGGCCGCGGTCGTGCTCGAGATCGTCACCACGATCCGCGACATGTTCTCCCGCGGCCTCGCGCTCGTCGTCTACAACGCGCCCTACGACCTCACGCTCCTCAACCGGGAGGCGGTGCGGCACGGTGTCGAGCCGCTGCGCGACACCGGCCCCGTCATCGACCCGCTCGTCATCGACAAGGCCGTGGACACCTACCGGCGCGGCAAGCGCACGCTGTCCGTCGCGGCCGAGCACTACGGCGTCCGCCTCGACGACGCGCACGACGCCGGCGCGGACGCCATCGCGGCCGGCCGCGTCGCCCAGGCCATCGTCGGGCGCTACGCCGACCAGCTCGACATCCCCGTCCTCGACCTGCACGACCGCCAGGTCGACTGGTCGCGCGCGCAGGCGGAGAGCTTCCAGGACTACATGCGGCGCACGCGGGATCCGGCGTTCACGACCTCGGGCGCCTGGCCCGAGCGTCACGCCGGCAGCTGACGCCGACCGGTGTCGCCCTCCGCGCGAGGGCGGCGCCGGGGACGACGAAGGGCGCCCGGCCGGAGCCGGGCGCCCTTCGTGCTGCAGCGGGAGAGCTGCTACTTCTTGCCGAAGCCCGCGTAGCGCGAGTTGAACTTCTCGACGCGACCGGCGGAGTCCATGATGCGCTGCTTGCCCGTGTAGAACGGGTGGGACTCGCTCGAGATCTCGACGTCGATGACGGGGTAGGTGTTGCCGTCCTCCCACTCGATGGTCTTGGAGCTGCCGACGGTCGAGCGGGTGAGGAACGTCGCACCGGAGGCGAGGTCGCGGAAGACGACGGGGGCGTACTGGGGGTGGATGTCGGTCTTCATCGGGGAGTGTCCTTCGTCGGTTCGATATCGTGCGCGGGAAGCGTGGGTGCCCGGGATGATCACCGGACCAGTGGACGAGCCTACCAGACGGGTGCCGGGAACGGGTCGGCGCGCCGGTGGTGGCGCGTCGACGTCAGGGGCGGACGGCGCGGGCCGTGAACCGGCCGTCGTCGTGGGTGACCTCGAGCGCGAGGCCGAAGGCGCGGCCCAGGTTGTCCGCCGTGATCACGTCCGCGAGCGGCCCGGCCGCGACGACCGCGCCGTCGCGCAGGAGCAGGCCGTGCGTGAATCCCCGCGGGATCTCCTCGACGTGGTGCGTGACCATGACGATGCCGGGCGCCTCGGGCGCCGAGGCGTAGCCGCCGAGAAGCTGCAGGAGCTCCTCGCGGGCGCCGAGGTCGAGGCTCGCGGCCGGCTCGTCGAGGAGCAGCAGCTCGGGGTCGGTCATGATCGAGCGGGCGATCTGCACGCGCTTCTGCTCGCCGTCGCTCAGCGTGCCGAACCGGCGCTGCTCGAGGTGACCGAGGCGCCACTCGGCCAGCACGCGCTGCGCGCGACGCACGTCGATGTCCTCGTAGTCCTCGTTCCAGCGGCCGGTGACCGAGTACGCCGCGGTGAGCACGACATCGAGCACCGTCTCGTCGGCCGGGATGCGGCGTGCCATCGCGGTCGACGCGAAGCCGATGCGCGAGCGCAGCTCGAAGACGTCCACGCGGCCGAGCTCGTGGTCGAGGACCGTCGCGGTGCCCGAGGACGGGTGCGCCATGGCGGAGGCGATCTGCAGCAGGCTCGTCTTCCCCGCGCCGTTCGGCCCGAGGACGACCCAGCGCTCGTCGCCGTCCACCGTCCACTCCACCTGGTCGAGGATGGTCGTCCCGTTCCGGACGAAGGACACTCCGGACAGGGAGAGGACGTGGCTCATGCGCACGAGTCTACCGGCCCGGGCCCCCTGCGCCTCCCGGCCGTGCGGTTCGCCGGGCGGGCCGGAGGGCGCACCCGGGCGGCGCGGTCAGCGCAGGATCGACGCGTAGATCGCCTCGGTCTGGCGGGCGATGCGATCCCAGCCGAACTCGCGCTCGGCGCGGACGCGGCCGGCCTCCCCCATGCGCCGCGCGGCGTCGGGATCCGCGACGACCTCGGTCAGCGCGTCCGCGAGGTCGCGGACGAAGCGCTCGGGATCGGTGGGCGTGCCCGTGCCGTCGGTGGCCTGGTCGATGGGGACGAGGCGGCCGGTGACGCCGTCGTCGACGACCTCGGGGATCCCGCCCGTGGCCGTTCCGACGACGGGCGCGCCGCACGCCATGGCCTCGAGGTTCACGATGCCGAGCGGCTCGTAGACGGACGGGCAGACGAAGACCGTGCCGGCCGTGAGGACGGCGGACAGCTCGCGTCGCGGCAGCAGCCGGTCGATCCACACGACGCCGGAGCGCTCCTCCTGCAGGCCGCGGACGAGGGCCGTGACCTCCTCCATGATCTGGGGGGTGTCGGGCGCGCCCGCGCACAGCACCATCTGCACGTCGGCCGGCAGCAGCGCGGCGGCGCGGAGGAGGTAGGGCAGGCCCTTCTGGCGGGTGATCCGGCCGACGAACACGACCGACGGCCGCGACGGGTCGATGCCGAGCGAGCGCACGAGCTCGTCGTCGTGCACGGGCGACCACGCCTCGAGGTCGATCCCGTTGTAGACCGTGTGCACCCGGGCCTCGTCGAGCGCGGGGTACGAGCGCAGGATGTCGCGCTTCATCCCGTCGCTCACGGCGATGACGGCGTCCGCCGCCTCGTACGCGGTGCGCTCGATCCAGCTGGAGACGCGGTAGCCGCCACCCAGCTGCTCGGCCTTCCACGGGCGCAGCGGCTCGAGGCTGTGCGCCGTGACGACGTGCGGGATCCCGTGCAGCATCGACGCGACGTGCCCCGCGTGGTTGGCGTACCAGGTGTGCGAGTGGACGACGTCGGCGCCCGCGACGTCGCTCGCGATCGCGAGGTCGACGGCCATCGTCTGCAGGGTCGCGTTCGCCTCGCGCAGCTCCGCCGGGACGGGATAGGAGAAGACGCCGGGCTCGTCGCGCGGCGCGCCGAATGCCCGGACGACGACCTCGGTCCTCTGCCTCATGGCCTTGACGAGCTCCGTCACGTGCACGCCGGCACCCCCGTATACCTCGGGCGGGTACTCCTTGGTGATCACGTCTGCTCGCATTGGTCGAACGCTAGTACATGCCCCGACGTGCATCTACGCTGGACCAATGGCATCGAAGAAGATCTTTGGAATCGTGCTCGCCGGCGGCGAGGGCAAGCGCCTCATGCCCCTCACCGCGGACCGGGCGAAGCCCGCCGTCCCGTTCGGCGGGCAGTACCGGCTGATCGACTTCGCGCTCTCCAACCTCATCAACTCCGGTCTCACGCAGATCGTGGTTCTGACGCAGTACAAGTCGCACTCGCTCGACCGTCACGTGTCGCAGACCTGGCGGCTCAACCAGATGCTCAACTCCTACATCGCCTCGGTGCCCGCGCAGCAGCGCCTCGGCAAGCGGTGGTTCAGCGGATCGGCCGACGCGATCCTGCAGAGCCTCAACCTCATCAACGACGAGAAGCCCGACATCGTCGTCGTGGTGGGCGCCGACCACGTGTACCGCATGGACTTCAGCCAGATGATCGAGGCGCACATCGCCTCCGGGCACGGCGCGACGGTCGCGGCGATCCGCCAGCCGATCGAGCTCGCCGACCAGTTCGGCGTCATCGACGTGGATCCCGCGAACCCGTACCAGATCCGCGCCTTCCTCGAGAAGCCGAAGGATCCGCAGGGCCTCGACGACTCCCCCGGCGAGGTGCTCGCGTCCATGGGCAACTACGTCTTCGACACCGACCAGCTCATCGACGCGGTGCGGCGCGACGGCGAGAACGCGGAGTCCGCGCACGACATGGGCGGCGACATCGTGCCGTGGTTCGTGGAGCAGGGCAACGCCGGCGTCTACGACCTCAACCGCAACGAGGTGCCCGGCGCCAACGACCGCGACCGCTACTACTGGCGCGACGTCGGCACCATCGAGTCGTTCTTCGACGCGCACCAGGACCTCATCTCGGCCCTGCCCGTGTTCAACCTCTACAACAAGGACTGGCCGATCTTCAGCCAGCAGCTCAACAGCCCCCCGGCGAAGTTCGTCCGCGACGCGCAGGGGAACACGGGCACCATGATCGACTCGATCACCTCGCTCGGCGGGGTGATCAGCGGCGCCCACGTCGAGCGCAGCGTGCTGGGCCCGTGGGTCATCGCGGAGTCGGGCGCGCGCATCGTCGACAGCATCGTGTTCGACAAGGTCCACATCGGGGCGGGCGCCACCGTCACGCGCGCCATCCTCGACAAGGACGTCGAGGTCGAGCCCGGCGCCACGGTCGGCGTCGACCACGACCGCGACCGCGCGCGGGGCTTCACCGTGACCGACGGCGGCATCACCGTCGTGGGCAAGGGCGTGCGCGTCACCCCGTGAGCGCCGTCCTCCCGGTGACGCTGGCCGCACGGTCGGTGTCGCCCGCCCCCCGCTCCCTCCCGCGCATGCTCGTGGTGCTCGACGTGGACTCGACCCTCATCGAGGACGAGGCGATCGAGCTGCTGGCGGCCGAGGCCGGCTCGCTCGACGAGGTCGCCGCGGTCACCGACCGGGCGATGCGCGGCGAGCTGGACTTCGCGGAGAGCCTCCGCTCGCGGGTCGCCACGCTGGCCGGGCTGCCGACCACGGTGCACGCCGCCGTCGGGGCACGGATCCGCGTCACCCCCGGGGCCGAGCGCATGATCGCCGGGCTGCACGAGGCGGGCCACGTCGTGGCGGTCGTGTCGGGCGGCTTCCACGAGCTGCTGGACCCGCTGGCCGAGCGCCTCGGGCTCGACCTCTGGCGCGCCAACCGCCTGGAGACGGCCGAGGGACGGCTCACGGGGCGCGTCACGGGGCCGGTCATCGACGCAGCCGCCAAGCGCGCCGCCGTCGAGGAGTGGAGCGCCGGGCTCGGCATCCCGCTCGCCCGCGTCGTGGCGGTGGGCGACGGCGCCAACGACCTCGAGATGATGGCCGCGGTCGGCCTCTCCGTGGCGTTCGACGCGAAGCCCGCTGTCCGCCGACGCGCCGACGTGTGCGTCGACCGCCGTGACCTCGCGCAGGTGCTCGCGCTCCTCGGCCTCCCCCGCTGACCCGGACCCGGACGCGAGATCGGCCCGGGTCAGCCCCGGACGACCGCCCGCGCGATCGCCGCGAGCTGCGCGATGTTGGCGGGCATGCGCTCCCGCTCCGACGGCAGGCTCGCGAGGTGCGTGACGTTGTCGAGGTACGCCAGGAAGATGAACGCGCCGAAGCGCTCGTCCGGGACGCCCGTGCTGCCGCCCGCCGCCGTGTAGGCCCGGTGGAACTGCGCGCGCTGCCGGGGCGCCAGGTACATGATCGCCGCGGCGACGTCGAGGCCGGCCGGCCCCAGCCCGCAGCGGTCGAAGTCGATGACGGAGACGCCGGCGGGCCCCTGGATCAGGTTGCCCGGGTGGTAGTCGCCGTGCACCATGATCGGCGGCCCGGCCTCGGCGAGCGTGGCGCGGAGCTCCGCGATGGCGGCGGCCAGCGCCTCCGCCGTCGACCCGTCGGCCATGATCCCGGGGAAGCCCTCGACGAGGCGCTCGAGACGCGTGGTCGCGTAGTCCGCGTCGTAGCGGCGGCGCTGGCCCGCGAGCGCGACCGCGGCCGGATCCGCGCCGGCCGCATGCAGGGCGGCCAGCGTCTCCGCGAACGGCCCCGCGTCCGAGGAGGCGGGGAGGCTGCTCAGCATCTCCCCGTCGTGCCAGGTGAGCAGGCTCGCGAGGCGGCGCTCGACGCGCTGGCCCGACGCGCCGACCACGGCACGGCGGAGGCCGACCTCGTCGTCGTCGGGGACGGCGACCTCGACGGTCGCCGTCCAGGATCCGGCGCGCGTGCGCTGCGGCCCGGGCACCGAGGGCCAGCCGCGCGCCGCGAGCACGTCGAGCCAGTCGAGCTCCAGGTCGATCTCGTGCTGCTTCCGGCGCGCGACGTGCAGGCGCAGCAGGTACCGGGATCCCCCGTCGACGTCGACGCGGTAGGCGTGGTTGTGCGTGGCCCCCAGCTCGGTGAGCGCGGCGGGACCCACGTCCCAGGCCGCCAGGAGGTCGGACACGACGCGCTCCCCGACGGGCGGGGTCAGTGGCCCATGCCGAGGCCGCCGTCGACCGGGATCACGGCGCCGGAGACGTACGCGGCCTCGTCGGAGGACACCCACGCCACGACGCCCGCGACCTCGGCGGCGGTGCCGTAGCGGCCGGCCGGGATGGACTTCCTGTACTCGGCCGCGGTGGCCTCGGGCAGCTCGGCGGTCATGTCGGTCTCGATGAAGCCGGGGGCGACGACGTTCGCGGTGATGCCCCGGGCGCCGAGCTCGCGCGTGACGGAGCGCGCGAGGCCCACCAGGCCGCTCTTGGACGCCGCGTAGTTGACCTGGCCGCCGGAGCCGTACAGCCCGACGACGCTGGAGATGAGGACGATGCGGCCGAAGCGCGCCTTGAGCATGCCCTTCGAGGCGCGCTTGACGACGCGGAACGCCCCGCCCAGGTTCGTGTCGACGACCTCGGTGAAATCGTCGTCGCTCATGCGCATCATGAGCGTGTCGCGCGTGATCCCGGCGTTCGCGACCACCACCTCAACGGGTCCGTACGCGGCCTCGACCTCGGTGAAGGCGGCGTCGACCGACGCGGCGTCGGTCACGTCGGCGCGCACCGTGAGGCTGCCGTCGGGGCCCTGGCCGGAGCGCGCGGTGACGGCGACGCGGTGGCCGCGGCGCAGCATCTCCTCGGCGATCGCGTACCCGATCCCCCTGTTGCCTCCGGTGACGACGACGGTGCGGGCGGTGCTCATGGGGGACCTTCCATTACGGCTTGGAGGGGGCGTGCGGACGCGGACGAGCCTATCGGTGGCCGGGCGTACCCTGGTCTCGATGGGGAGCGCGTCGCTCCCCCGAAGGACGCCATCCACGCATGCCAGCTCCGCAGCAGTCGGTCACCAGCCTCCCCCGGTCGCCCCAGGAGGATCGCCATGCCCGCATGGTGAAGTACACCATCGCGATGAGCATCCGCATGGTCTGCATCCTGTCCTGCCTCTTCCTCCAGGGCTGGTGGCTGGCCGTCGCCGCCATCGGCGCCATCGTGCTCCCGTACTTCGCCGTCATCCTCGCGAACGTCGGCGGCAACCAGGGCACCGCGGTCGAGCGTCCCGGCGGCGTGGTCGTCGTGTCCGCCCGCCACTCCGGCTTCCCGCCGCCCGCGGAGCCGTACGTGCCGTCCGAACCGTACGTGCCGTCGGAGCCGTTCCAGGCGTCCGAGCCGTTCACCACGCCCGAGCCGTTCACGACCTACGAGACCGGTCGCGGGCCCGGTGCCGCCCCGGACCCCACCGCTCGTCCGACGACCGCGGGCGGACCGACCGCGCCCGACACCCCGACCGACGCGTGAGCGGGCTCGCCTCCTGGGGCCTCGGATCGGCCGGGCCGTCCTCCGACGTCGTCGAGTGCTCGCGCGCCGGCTGCCGCCTCGACGCCGCGTGGCGCGTCGAGTGGCGGAACCCCCGCATCCACGCGGCCGACCGGGTGAAGACGTGGACCGCGTGCGACGAGCACGTGGAGTTCCTGCGCGACTTCCTCGCCGGGCGCGACTTCCCCGTGCGCGTCGCCGGGATCGACGCCCCCGTCGCAGGGGCGATCGCGTGAACCGCTGGCGCTTCGTGCTCAACCGCAGGTGGGCGGGCTATCTGCTCGTCGCCGTCGTCTTCGCCATCGCGTGCGTCCTGCTCAGCCACTGGCAGTTCGCGCGCCGGGACGAGGCCCTCGCCGAGATCGCCAAGGTCGAGGACAACTGGGATCGCGCCGCCCAGCCGGTCGACCAGGTCCTCGCCGACACGTCGGCGTACGTCGACACGCAGAAGTGGACCCCGGTCCGGATGACCGGCACCTACCTGGTGGACCAGCAGCTGCTCGCCCGCAACCGGCCCTTCAACGGCCAGCCCGGCTTCGAGGTCCTCACGCCCCTGCGCCTCGACGACGGCCGCGTGTTCGTGGTCGACCGCGGCTGGGTGCCCATCGGCAACTCGCAGGACTCCCCCGACTCCGTCCCCGCCCCGCCCGCCGGCGAGGTCACGATCACGGCGCGCCTCAAGGCGGGCGAGCCGGAGCTGCCGGGTCGCTCCGCGCCCGAGGGGCAGATCGCGACCGTCAACCTGCCCGACATCGCGGAGCGCGTCGGGTCGCCCACGTTCACGGGCGCCTACGGCCTGCTGATCTCCGAGGACCCCGCACCCGTCGACGCCGCGCCGTTCGCGACGCCGCGTCCCGAGGAGGACGAGGGGCCGCACCTCTCCTACGCGTTCCAGTGGCTGGTGTTCGCCGTCATCGCGTTCGTCGGACTCGGCGTCGCGATCCGCAACGAGTACCGCATCATCAACCAGGACGACCCCGAGGAGCAGGACCGCGAGCGGGGCCGGCAGGCCAAGCGCGCCCGGAAGCAGCCGTCGGACGCGGACGTCGAGGACCGGATCCTCGACGAGGCGCGCTGACCAGGATCAGGCCAGCTCGATGAGGTCCATGTAGTCGGGGCTCCAGTGGTCCTCGGTGCCCTCCGGCATGATGAGGACGCGCTCCGGGTTGAGCGCCTCGACCGCTCCCGAGTCGTGGCTCACGAGCACCACGGCGCCGGAGTACGTGTTGAGCGCGCCGAGGATCTCCTCGCGGCTCGCGGGGTCGAGGTTGTTGGTGGGCTCGTCGAGCAGCAGCACGTTGGCGCCGGACACGACGATCATCGCGAGCGCGAGGCGCGTCTTCTCGCCGCCGGACAGGACGCCGGCGGGCTTCGCCGAGTCGTCGCCCGTGAAGAGGAACGAGCCGAGCACGCGCCGCGCCTCCATCTCCGAGATGTCGGGCGAGGAGGAGACCATGTTCTCCAGCACGCTGCGCTTCACGTCGATCGTCTCGTGCTCCTGCGCGTAGTAGCCGACGCGCAGGCCGTGGCCGGGCTCGAGCTTGCCGGTGTCGGGCTGGTCGACGCCCGCGAGGATCCGCAGCAGGGTCGTCTTGCCCGCGCCGTTGAGGCCGAGGATGACGACCTTGCTGCCGCGGTCGATCGCGAGGTCGACGGCCGTGAAGATCTCGAGCGAGCCGTAGTTCTTGCTGAGGTCGCTCGCCATGAGCGGCGTGCGGCCGCAGGCGACGGGCTCGGGGAAGCGCAGCTTGGCCACGCGGTCGACGGCGCGCGCCTCCTCGAGGCCGGACAGCATCTTCTCCGCGCGCCGCACCATCTGGTGGGCGGCGGCGGCCTTGGACGCCTTGGCGCCGAACTTCGCAGCCTGCAGCTGGAGGACGCCCGCCTTCTTCTCGACGTTGGCGCGCTCCTTCTTGCGGCGCTCCTCGTCGGCGGAGCGCTGGCGCTGGTAGTGCTTCCAGCCCATGTTGTAGATGTCGATGACCATGCGGTTCGCGTCGAGGTAGAAGACGCGGTTCACGGTGTCGCCGACGAGCTCCACGTCGTGGCTGATCACGATCAGCCCGCCCTGGTAGCCCTTGAGGAACTCCCGCAGCCAGGTGACGGAGTCGGCGTCGAGGTGGTTGGTGGGTTCGTCGAGGAGCATCGTGTCGGCGCCGGAGAAGAGGATCCGCGCGAGCTCGATGCGGCGGCGCTGGCCGCCGGAGAGGGTGCTGAGCGGCTGGTCGAGGATCCGGTCCGGGAGGCTCAGGTTGCTCGCGATCGACGCCGCCTCGGCCTCGGCCGCGTACCCGCCGAGCGCGACGAAGCGCTCCTCGAGCCGGCCGTAGTCCTTCATCGCCTTGGCGGAGACCTTGTCGTCCGTGGAGGCCATGTCGATCATCGCCCGCTGCATGTCGAGCGAGAGCGTGCCGAGGCCGCGGGCGTCGAGGATGCGCGTGCGGGCGAGGTCCTCTGGGTTGCCGGAGCGCGGGTCCTGCGGGAGGTAGCCGATCTCGCCGGACCGGTCGATGCGGCCGCCGGTGGGCTGGCCCTCCCCCGCGAGGATCTTGGTGAGCGTCGTCTTGCCGGCGCCGTTGCGGCCGACGAGGCCGATCTTGTCCCCCGGGCTCACCCGGAACGAGACGTCCTCCATGAGGACGCGGGCGCCGACGCGCAGCTCCAGGTCGTGTACAGCGAGCACGGTGAGGGGTCCTTCTGTTGAGCGGATGTCCCACGGTCCGTGGGAGAGGGGCGACCCGCAGCAGAGGGGGTCGAGCCCGGTCGGTCGAGGGCGTCCATCGGACCCGACCGGTCCAGTGTACGAGACGTCGGCGCCGCGGGCCTCCCCGGGCGGGACGGGCGACGCGACGACGGCCCCACCCGGGAGCGGGTGGGGCCGTCGTCGACGAGCGGTGGAGCGGGGATCACATGGAGAAGCCGAGGGCCCGCATCATGTCGCGGCCGTCGTCGGTGATCCGGTCCGGACCCCACGGCGGCATCCACACCCAGTTGATGCGGAACGCGGCCACGACGCCGTCGAGCGCCTCGGCCGTCTGCTCCTCGAGCACGTCGGTGAGCGGGCAGCCCGCCGACGTCAGCGTCATGTGGATGATGAGGGCGTCGTTCTCGTCGTCCCACGCCAGGTCGTAGATGAGGCCGAGGTCGACCACGTTGATCCCGAGCTCGGGATCCATCACGTCCTTGAGCGCCTCCTCGACCTCGTCGAACTTCTGCGGGGTCAGCGTGCTCTGCGTGCTCACGCGTCCACCGTGGTCGAGGGCGCGAGACCCGCAGCCGGGAGGAAGCGGTCGTAGCCCTCCTCCTCGAGCCGGTCGGCCAGCTCGCGGCCGCCCTGCTCGGCGACCCGGCCCGCGACGAAGACGTGCACGAAGTCGGGCTGGATGTAGCGGAGGATGCGCGTGTAGTGCGTGATGAGCAGGAGGCCGAGGCCCGTGTTCGCCTTCGCGCGGTTGACGCCCTCGGAGACGATCTTGAGCGCGTCGACGTCGAGGCCGGAGTCGGTCTCGTCGAGCACCGCGAACTTCGGCTTCAGCAGCTCGAGCTGGAGGACCTCGTTGCGCTTCTTCTCGCCGCCGGAGAAGCCCTCGTTGACGTTGCGCTCGGCGAACGCGGGGTCCATCTTGAGCGCCGCCATGGAGCTGCGGACGTCCTTGATCCAGCCGCGGATGGCCGGGGCCTCGCCGTCGATCGCGGTCTTCGCGGTACGCAGGAAGTTGGTGGTGGTGACGCCGGGGATCTCGACCGGGTACTGCATGGCGAGGAACAGGCCGGCGCGGGCGCGCTCGTCCACCGTCATGTCGAGGACCTCGACGCCGTCGAGCGTGATCGAGCCGGAGTCGACGTGGTACTTGGGGTGACCCGAGATCGTGTACGCGAGGGTGGACTTGCCCGAGCCGTTGGGCCCCATGATCGCGTGGATCTCGCCCTCGTTGATCGTGAGGTCGACGCCCTTGAGGATCTGCTTGCGACCCTGCTCGGTGTCGACGCTGACGTGCAGGTCGGTGATGGTGAGAGTTGACATGCGTGCGGTTCCTCTAGCTCTTCGGGGTGGTGTCGATGTGGATGTCGCCGTCCACGATCGACACGGGGTAGACGGGGACGGGCTCGTAGGCCGGCAGCGTGCGCGGCTTGCCCGTCTCGAGGGAGAACTTGGACCCATGGGCCCAGCACTCCAGGGTGTCGCCCTCGACGAAGCCCTCGGCCAACGAGATGTCGCCATGCGTGCAGGTGTCGCCGATGGCGTGCACCGTGCCCGAGGAGTCCTTGACGAGCGCGATGGCGAGGCCCTCGATCTCGATGCGGAGCGCCTCGTTCTCGCCGAGCTCGTCGACGGCGCAGATGCGGACGGCGGTCATCGTGCGACCTCCGCGGACGGGCTGGCGGCGAGCTCGGCCTCGATGGCGGCCTGGAGCCGCTCCTCGAGGTCGGGGACGCCGATCTGCTGCACGATCTCGCTGAGGAACCCGCGGACGACGAGGCGTCGGGCCTCCTCCTCGGTGATCCCGCGTGCCTGCAGGTAGAACAGCTGCTCGTCGTCGAAGCGGCCCGTGGCGCTCGCGTGGCCGGCGCCGGCGATTTCGCCCGTCTCGATCTCGAGGTTCGGCACCGAGTCGGCGCGGGTCCCGTCCGTGAGGACGAGGTTGCGGTTCTGCTCGTAGCTGTCGGTGCCGGGCGCGGAGCGGCGGATGAGCACGTCGCCGATCCACACGGTGCGCGCGCCCTTCCCCTGCAGCGCCCCCTTGTAGGTGACGCGGCTGCGGGTGTTCGGGGCGTCGTGGTCGACGTACACCTGCTGCTCGAGGTGCTGGCCCGCGTCGGCGAAGTACACGCCGAGCAGCTCGCCGTCGGCGCCCTCGTTCGAGAGGTGCGCCGAGGGGTTGACCCGGACGATGGATCCGCCGAGCGTCACCACCACGTGCTTGAGCTTGGCGTCGCGGCCGACGACCGCCTGGTGGGCGGCCAGGTGGCGCGCCTCCGCGTCCCACTGCTGCACGGTGACGACGGTGAGCTCGGCCTGGTCGCCGACGACGATCTCGACGTTCTCGACGAGGGACGCCGATCCGACGTTGTCGAGGATGACCACGCCGCGGCTGAAGGGCGCCGCGGTGATGACGGTGTGCGCGGCGCGGGGGCTCGACCCGAGCTCGGAGCGGCCGACCGTGACGGTGACGCGCTCCTCCCCCGACACGTCGATGGCGAGCGCCTCGCCGAACGACGACCAGGCGTTGGCCTGGGCGCGGTCCTCGGGAGCGCCTGCGGTGCCGATGCGGGCGTCGTCGCGGGCGATCCAGGTCACGGACGTGCCGGCGGCCTCGGAGCTGGTGACCGGGTAGCGCGCGCCGTCGAGCTCACCCGAGATGAGGTCGTCGAGCCGGCGGACGGGCGTCAGCTTCCAGACGGCCTCACGGCCGGTGACGGCCTCGAACGCCTCGACGTCCGTGGACGTGAAGCGCTCGGAGCGCGTCTGGATGGGGACGGTCGCCCACCCTCCGTCGGTGTGCGCCCGGGCGCCGTGCTGGTCGGCGGGGACGGGGGCTTCTGTGGTGGCGAGTGGGGTCGTCATCTAGCCGACGGATCCTTCCATGCCCATCTCGATGAGCTTGTTGAGTTCGAGCGCGTACTCCATGGGCAGCTCTCGGGCGATGGGCTCGATGAAGCCGCGGACGATCATGGCCATGGCCTCGTCCTCGGGCATGCCCCGGCTCATCAGGTAGAACAGCTGCTCCTCGCTGACGCGCGAGACGGTCGCCTCGTGGCCGAGCTGGACGTCGTCCACCCGGATGTCGATCGCGGGGTACGTGTCGGAGCGGGAGATGGTGTCGACCAGCAGGGCGTCGCAGCGGACGGTGTTGGCGGAGTGGTGGGCGGCCGCGTCCACGCGGATCTCGCCGCGGTAGCCGGCCCGGCCACCGCCGCGCGCGATGGACTTGGAGACGATCGACGACTGCGTGTACGGCGCCATGTGCACCATCTTCGCGCCGGCGTCCTGGTGCTGGCCGGGGCCGGCGAAGGCGACGGACAGGGTCTCGCCCTTGGCGCGCTCGCCCATGAGGTAGATGGACGGGTACTTCATCGTGACCTTGGATCCGATGTTGCCGTCGATCCACTCCATGGTCGCGCCCTCCGCCGCCGTCGCGCGCTTCGTGACGAGGTTGTAGACGTTGTTGGACCAGTTCTGGATGGTCGTGTAGCGGACGCGGGCGTCCTTCTTCACGATGATCTCGACGACCGCGGAGTGCAGCGAGTCGGACTTGTAGATGGGCGCGGTGCAGCCCTCGATGTAGTGGACGTAGCTGCCCTCGTCGGCGATGATCAGCGTCCGCTCGAACTGGCCCATGTTCTCGGTGTTGATGCGGAAGTACGCCTGCAGCGGGATCTCGACGTGGACGCCCTTGGGCACGTACACGAACGAGCCGCCCGACCAGACGGCCGTGTTGAGCGCCGCGAACTTGTTGTCGCCGGCCGGGATGACGGTGCCGAAGTACTCCTTGAAGAGCTCCGGGTGCTCGCGCAGCGCGGTGTCGGTGTCCATGAAGATGACGCCCTGGTCCTCGAGCTCCTTCTGGATGGAGTGGAAGACGACCTCGGACTCGTACTGGGCCGCGACGCCGGAGACCAGGCGCTGCCGCTCGGCCTCGGGGATGCCGAGCCGCTCGTAGGTGTTCTTGATGTCGTCGGGCAGGTCCTCCCACGTCTGGGCCTGCTTCTCCGTGGAGCGCACGAAGTACTTGATGTTGTCGAAGTCGATGCCGGACAGGTCGGCACCCCAGGTCGGCATGGGCTTCTTGCCGAAGAGCTCGTAGCCCTTCATGCGGTTGGCGAGCATCCACTCCGGCTCGTCCTTGCGGCGCGAGATGTCGGCGACGACCTGAGGGGAGATGCCGCGCTTGGCCGACGCCCCGGCGACGTCCGAGTCGGACCAGCCGAACTCGTACTGCCCCAGGCTCTCGAGCTCCGGTCGGTCGATGAGCACATCTGACATGGCTACCTGCTTTCCTGACGATCTGGGCGTATCAGCGCCGTATCGGCATGTACCCCCCGCACGGCGACGCCGCTTCGGTGACGAGAGGAAGACTGTGGGTGTCCGGGATGCGGCGACTTCACGCCTCGCACCCCTCTTAGGATGAACAGGAACGCGGGTGGACTTGTTCCCGCCGTCCTCGCTGACGTGCCGGATGCTGCAAGACCCGACGTGTTCCACGAACCACCCGATTCTACGGGCAATCCAGCGGGCACGGAAGGCAGGCAGTGACTCACGGCACCGATGCGGGGCAGTCTCCCAGTGGGAGCGTGCTAGGTCAGGCCACCCTGGTGGCGAGGAGGCTGCGGGAGCGGCTGCCGGACGGGATCACGCGCACGACGCGGCTCCTCGTCTGGACCACGCTCGTCGTGCAGACGCTCGTCGTCGGCACGGGCGGGCTCGTCCGGCTCACGGGTTCGGGCCTCGGCTGCCCCACGTGGCCGAGGTGCACCGCGGACTCCTTCGTCTCGACGCCGGAGATGGGCGTGCACGGCATCATCGAGTTCGGCAACCGCCTGCTCACCTTCCTGCTGGTGATCGTCGCGCTCGCCACCTTCCTCGCCGTCGTCCGGCTCCGGAACCGCGGGCGCGGGCTGTTCTCGATCGCGCTCGCCATCGGCCTGGGCATCCCCGCGCAGGGCGTCATCGGCGGCATCACCGTGCTGACCGGGCTGAACCCCTACGTCGTGGGCCTGCACTTCGTCGTGTCGGTGGTGCTCGTCGTGCTGTCGACCGTCCTCGTCTGGCGCACCTACCACCCGCTCGACGAGGCCGAGCGCTCGGTCCCGTCCTCGTTCGTGGTCCTCGCGCGCATCACCTCGGTCGTCGTGGGCGTCACGATCCTGGTCGGCATCGTCGTCACCGGATCCGGCCCCCACGCGGGCGACCAGGGGGCGGCGCGCAACGGGCTCGACCCGGAGCTGCTGCAGCACGTCCACAGCTGGCCGGCCTACACGACCTTCGCCCTCACGATCGCCCTCGTGGTCATCGCCGCCCGCAACAGGTGGACGGCCGTCTCCCGCTGGACCCGGGTGCTGCTCGCGGTCGAGCTCGCGCAGATCGCCGTGGGCCTCATCCAGGCGCGCACGGGCCTGCCCGAGTTCCTCGTCGGGCTCCACATGGTGCTGGCGTGCCTGCTGGCGTCCGCGATGACGGCGACGCTGCTGAGCACCACGCGACGCGCCGACACGCTCCGGCTCACGCCCGCGGAGGTGCGGCGCTCCGCCCACGTGGGCTGATCCCCGTCCGTCCCGTCGACGCCCGCCCGAGCAGCGCTCGCGGCGGGCGTCGTCGCGTGGGGCGGGGCGCCGGCGGCATCCGCGGCATCCGCGGCGTCCTCAAGATCGGCTCGAGATCGGCTCGAGATCGGCTCGCGCGCCGCCGCCGTCAGGCGGACCGGCGCACGATCCCGCGGATCAGAAGGGCAGGAGCGGGTCGATGCCGACCGCGAGGAACAGCAGCGAGAGGTACGAGATGGACGCGTGGAATACGCGCATCGGCTTGATGGTCTCGTGCCGCACCGCGAGGTCGTACAGGCGGTGCGTCTCGTAGACGAACCAGCCGCCGCCCGCGAGCGCGGCGAGCGTGTAGACGAGGCCCATGCCCGCGACGGGGATGAGCAGCAGCGAGCAGGCGAGCGTGGCCCACGCGTAGAGGATCGTCTGCAGGCCGACGGCCGCCCGACCCCGGACGACGGCGAGCATCGGCACGTTGACCGACGCGTAGTCGTCGCGGTACTTCATCGACAGGGGCCAGTAGTGCGGCGGCGTCCACAGGAACACGATCATGAAGAGGATCACGGGGGCCCAGGAGATGTCGCCGGTGACGGCGGCCCAGCCGATGAGCACGGGCATGCAGCCGGCCGCACCGCCCCAAACGATGTTCTGCGGCGTGCGGCGCTTCAGCCACAGCGTGTAGACGAAGACGTAGAAGAGGATCGCGGCGAGCGAGAGCGCGGCGGCGAGCCAGTTGGAGATGACGCCGAGCCACACGATGCTCGCGACGCCGATGATCCAGGCGAAGACGAGGGCCTCGCGGTCCGTCAGCTCCCCCGTCACCAGGGGGCGGCGCTGCGTGCGCTTCATGACGCGGTCGATGTCGCGGTCGATGTAGCAGTTGAAGGCGTTGGCGCTGCCCGCGCTGAGCGTGCCGCCCACGAGGACGCCGAGGATCAGCCACGGGTTCGGCCACCCGCCCTGGGCGAGGATCATGACGGGCGCGGTGGTCACGAGCAGGAGCTCGATGACGCGCGGCTTCGTCAGTGCGACGTACGCCTTGGTCTTCCTCGCCACGCCGATCGTCTCCCGATCGACCCGACTCTGCACCGCAACGTTCATCGCACCTCTAACTCGCCGGACATTCCCTCCCCATGGTAGGCCACGCCCCCTGCGAGCCGAGCCGCCGGGGCCCGTCGGGGCGGGCTCGGAACACCTGGGCCGAGGTGGGTGTTCCCTATACTGATAGGCGGTCCGGCTGGGCCTCCCCCCATCTTCAGAAGGGCTAGAACCAAGTGGCAGCATTGCAATGGGACCCCATCGACAGCACAGCGGTCGACACCGCGCGAATCCTCGCCGCCGACGCGGTCGAGAAGGTCGGAAACGGTCACCCCGGCACCGCCATGAGCCTGGCCCCGGCGGCCTACCTCCTGTTCCAGAAGGTCATGCGCCGCGACCCGTCCGACAGCACCTGGATCGGTCGTGACCGGTTCATCCTCTCGGTGGGCCACAGCTCGCTCACGCAGTACACGCAGTTCTTCCTCGGCGGCTACGGCCTCGAGATCGAGGACCTCCAGGCACTCCGCACGTGGGAGTCCAAGACCCCGGGCCACCCCGAGTACGGCCACACCGACGGCGTCGAGATCACCACGGGCCCCCTCGGCCAGGGCCTCGCCTCCTCCGTCGGCTTCGCCTACGCCGCCCGCTACGAGCGCGGCCTGTTCGACCCGGAGACGCCCGCGGGCGAGAGCCCGTTCGACCACTTCGTGTACGTGATCGCCGGCGACGGCGACATGCAGGAGGGCATCACCTCCGAGGCCTCCTCCCTCGCGGGGCACCAGGAGCTCGGCAACCTCATCGCGATCTACGACAGCAACCAGATCTCCATCGAGGACGACACGGACATCGCCTTCACCGAGGACGTGGCCGCGCGCTACGAGGCCTACGGCTGGCACGTGCAGCACGTCGACTGGAAGAAGACGGGCGAGTACGTCGAGGACGTGCAGGAGCTGTTCGACGCCCTCGAGGCCGCCAAGGCCGAGACGCGCAAGCCGTCGCTGATCATCCTCAAGACGATCATCGGCTGGCCCTCCCCGAAGAAGCAGAACTCGGGCAAGATCCACGGCTCGGCGCTCGGCGCCGAGGAGCTCGCCGCCGTCAAGCAGATCGTCGGCTTCGACCCCGAGAAGAGCTTCGAGGTGCCGGACGGCGTCCTCGAGCACACCCGCCAGGCCGTCGAGCGCGGCCAGCAGCAGCACCGTGAGTGGGACGAGAAGCTCGCCGCGTGGGCCGAGGCGAACCCGGAGCGCAAGACGCTCCTCGACCGCGTCCTCGCGGGCGACGCCCCCGAGGGCCTCGACGAGGCGCTCCCCGTGTTCCCCGCGGGCAAGGACGTCTCGACGCGCGCCGCGTCCGGCAAGGTCATCAACGCCATCGCCGAGGTCATGCCCGAGCTGTGGGGCGGCTCCGCCGACCTCGCGGAGTCGAACAACACGACCATCGAGTCGGCGCCGTCCTTCGTCCCCGCCGAGCGCTCGACCGACATGTGGAAGGGCGACCCCTACGGCCGCGTCCTCCACTTCGGCATCCGCGAGCACGCCATGGGCGCGATCCTCAACGGCATCGTCCTCCACGGCAACACCCGCCCCTTCGGCGGCACGTTCCTCATCTTCAGCGACTACATGCGCCCGGCGGTCCGTCTCGCCGCGCTCATGAAGGCGCCGTCGATCTTCGTCTGGACGCACGACTCGGTCGCCCTCGGCGGCGACGGGCCGACGCACCAGCCGGTGGAGCAGCTCGCCAGCCTCCGCGCGATCCCGGGCCTCGACGTCATCCGCCCCGCGGACGCCAACGAGACCGCGCAGGCGTGGAAGACCATCCTCACGCGTCGCATGGGACCCGCCGGCCTCGCGCTCTCGCGCCAGAACCTGCCGGTCGTCGAGCGCGGCACGGGCGACGCCACCGCGACCGAGTACGCGTCGGCCGCCGGCGTGGCCAAGGGCGCGTACGTCCTGGCGGACACCGAGGGCACGCCCGACGTGATCCTCATCGCCACGGGCTCCGAGGTCCAGTTCGCCCTCGAGGCGCGCGAGGCGCTCGCGTCCGAGGGAGTGAAGGCGCGCGTCGTCAGCGCCCCGAGCCTCGAGTGGTTCGAGGAGCAGGACGCCGCGTACAAGGAGCACGTGCTCCCCGAGGCGGTCGCCGCGCGCGTCTCCGTCGAGGCGGGCATCTCGCTCTCCTGGAAGCAGTACGTCGGGCACCACGGCCGCAGCATCTCGATCGAGCACTTCGGCGCCAGCGCCGAGTACGAGGTCCTGTACCGCGAGTTCGGCATCACCACGGAGGCCGTCGTGAAGGCGGCCAAGGAGTCCATCGCCTCCCTCTAGAAGCTGACGAGGAGCGGGGCGGCCGAGCTGCTCCGCTCCCCGCCGGCCCGTCCCGACCGACCGCCCCCGCGGCGCGTCGGCCGGGGACCCGGAGGGGCGCACGCGTGCGCCCCTCCCCCGAACCTCACAACCAGCGAGAAGAAGGCAACATGACCGACACCACTTCCCCCACCGCGCAGCTCTCCGCCGCGGGCGTCAGCATCTGGCTCGACGACCTGTCCCGCGAGCGCATCGATGCCAAGGGCATCGAGAAGGTGATCGCCGAGCGCGACGTCGTCGGCATCACGACGAACCCCACCATCTTCGCGTCGGCCCTCGCCAAGGGCGAGGCGTACGACGCCCAGGTCCGCGAGCTCGCGGCCGACGGCGCCGACGTCGACCGCGCGGTCTTCGAGATCACCACCCGCGACGTCGGCGAGGCCGCGCGCATCTTCCGCCCCGTCTACGACCGCACCGCCGGCTTCGACGGCCGCGTCTCCATCGAGGTCTCCCCCGACTTCGCGAACGACACGAAGGCGACCATCGACGAGGCCCACAAGCTGTGGGACAAGATCGCCGAGCCGAACGTCATGATCAAGATCCCCGCGACCCGCGAGGGCCTCGAGGCGATCACCGAGGTCATCGGCGCCGGCATCAGCGTCAACGTCACCCTGATCTTCTCGCTCGAGCGCTACCGCGAGGTCATCAACGCGTACCTCACCGGCCTCGAGAAGGCCAAGGCGGCGGGTCACGACCTGTCGACCATCCACTCGGTCGCGTCGTTCTTCGTGTCGCGCGTCGACACCGAGATCGACAAGCGCCTCGACGCGATCGGCACCGACGAGGCCACCGCGCTCAAGAGCAAGGCCGGCGTCGCCAACGCGCAGCTCGCCTACCAGGCGTTCGAGCAGTCCTTCGCGTCCGAGCGGGCCCAGGGCCTCCTCGGCGCCGGCGCCAACAAGCAGCGCCCCCTCTGGGCGTCGACGGGCGTCAAGAGCCCCGACCTGCCGGACACGCTCTACGTCACGCAGCTCGTCGCCGCGGACGTCGTCAACACGATGCCGGAGAAGACGCTCGACGCGACCTTCGACCACGCACGTCTCGAGGGCGACACCATCACGGGCTCCTACGAGGCCGCGAACGAGGTCCTCAACCGGGTCGACGCGCTCGGCATCTCCTACAAGGAGGTCACCGAGCTCCTCGAGCAGGAGGGCGTCCAGAAGTTCAAGGTGTCGTGGAGCGAGCTCATCGAGACCGTCACCACCGCCCTGGACGGCGCCAAGTGAGCGTCCGCATCGCGCTGAGCGGCGCAGCGGCCACGGCCGTCGAGACCCACGTCCCCGCGCTCGTCGAGGCGCACGTCGCTTCCGGCATCACGGGGCTCGACGGCACCCTCTGGGGTCCGGACGCCGAGTCCGAGGCCACCAAGCGCCTCGGCTGGACGCAGGCGGTCTCCGTCTCGCGTCCCCTCGTCGCCGAGATCACCGCGCTCCGCGAGGAGCTCCGCGGCCAGGGCGTCGACCACATCGTCCTCGGCGGCATGGGCGGCTCCTCGCTCGCGCCCGAGGTCATCACCCGCACCGCGGGCGTCGAGCTCACGGTCCTCGACTCGACCGACCCGGGCCAGGTGCTCGCCGCGCTCGGCGACCGCCTCGCCACCACCGCGGTCGTCATCTCCTCGAAGTCCGGATCCACGCTCGAGACCGACAGCCAGAAGCGCGTCTACGAGAAGTCGTTCCGCGAGGCGGGCATCGACCCGACCACGCGCATCGTCATCGTCACCGACCCGGGCTCCCCGCTCGACCAGTCGGCCCGTGCCGACGGGTACCGCGTGTTCAACGCCGACCCCGACGTCGGCGGCCGCTACAGCGCGCTGACCGCGTTCGGCCTCGTGCCGTCCGGTCTCGCCGGCGTCGACATCGGCGGCCTGCTGGACGAGGCGGAGGCCGCGTCCGCGCAGCTCGCCGTCGACGACGTGTCGAACCCGGGCCTCGTGCTCGGCGCCGCCATCGCCGGCACCTCGCCGCTGAAGGACAAGCTCGGCATCGTCTCCGACGGCACGCACATCGTGGGCTTCGGCGACTGGGTCGAGCAGCTCATCGCGGAGTCCACCGGCAAGCTCGGCACGGGCCTCCTACCCGTGGTGCTGCCGACCGACGCGCCCGAGCTGGGCCTCGGGCTCGCCGATCTGCAGATCGCGCGGCTCGTCGCCGACGTCGACGCGCACGACGCCGCCGAGGGCGAGATCGTCATCAGCGGCACGCTCGGCGCGCAGATCCTCACGTGGGAGTACGCCGTCGCCGTGGCGGGGCGCCTGCTCGAGATCAACCCCTTCGACCAGCCCGACGTGGAGGCCGCCAAGGTCGCCGCGCGCGGACTGCTCGACGACCGTCCCGCGCCCGAGGCCCCCGTCGTCACGACGGACGGCATCGAGGTGCGCGGCACGAGCGAGGTCACCGACGGCGCGACCGACGTCTCCTCCGCGATCGACGCCCTGCTCGCGCAGGTCGGCCCCACGGGCTACGTCGCCGTGCAGGCCTTCGTCGACCGCCTCGCGCTCCCCGAGCTCGAGCGCCTGCGCGACGCGGTGGCCCGCAAGGTCGGCCGCCCCGTCACGTTCGGCTGGGGCCCGCGCTTCCTCCACTCCACGGGGCAGTTCCACAAGGGCGGCACCCCCGTCGGCGTGTTCCTGCAGATCACCGCGGACGCGGCCGAGGATCTCGAGATCCCCGACCGCCCCTTCACCTTCGGGCAGCTCATCCAGGCGCAGGCCGCCGGCGACGCCACGGTGCTCGCCGAGCACGGTCGTCCCGTCCTGCGACTGAACCTGACCGATCCCACCACGGACGCCCGGGCTCTGCTCTCGACGCTCGAATGACCGCATCGCCGGATCCGTCCGGCAGATCGAGGAGTTACATGTCGCCGGTGGATATCACCCCGGAATTCAATCCACTGCGGATCCCGTCGGACAGACGGCTGAACCGCATCGCGGGGCCGAGCAGCCTCATCATCTTCGGCGTGACGGGTGACCTGTCGCGCAAGAAGCTGATGCCGGCGGTCTACGACCTCGCCAACCGGGGGCTCCTGCCCCCCGGCTTCGCGCTCATCGGCTTCGCCCGGAGGGACTGGGAGGACCAGGACTTCGAGCAGGTCGTGTACGAGGCCGTCAAGCAGTACTCGCGCACCAAGTTCGACGAGGACGTCTGGCGCCAGCTGGCGCAGGGCATCCGCTTCGTGCAGGGCACCTTCGACGACGACGAGGCGTTCCAGACGCTGAAGGACATCACGGAGGAGCTCGACCGCGAGCGGGGCACGATGGGCAACCACGCGTTCTACCTGTCGATCCCGCCGAAGTCCTTCCCGCTGGTCACCGAGCAGCTCCGCCGCTCGGGCCTCGCGGACCAGAAGGAGGGCCACTGGCGCCGCGTCGTCATCGAGAAGCCCTTCGGGAGCGACCTCAAGACCGCGCGCGAGCTGAACGCGGTCGTCGAGTCGGTCTTCCCGCCGGACTCCGTGTTCCGGATCGACCACTACCTGGGCAAGGAGACGGTCCAGAACATCCTGGCGCTGCGCTTCGCGAACCAGCTCTACGAGCCCCTGTGGAACGCCAACTACGTGGACCACGTGCAGATCACCATGGCCGAGGACATCGGCGTGGGCGGCCGGGCCGGCTACTACGACGGCATCGGCGCGGCGCGCGACGTGATCCAGAACCACCTCCTGCAGCTCCTCGCCCTCACGGCCATGGAGGAGCCCGTCGCGTTCGACGCGTCGAGCCTCCGGGACGAGAAGGAGAAGGTGCTGTCCGCGGTGCGCCTGCCGAAGGACCTCTCCACCGCCACGGCCCGCGGGCAGTACGCCGGCGGCTGGCAGGGCGGCGAGGAGGTCGTGGGCTTCCTCGACGAGGACGGCATGGACCCCGAGTCCCTGACCGAGACCTACGCGGCCATGCGGCTCGACATCAACACGCGTCGGTGGTCCGGCGTGCCGTTCTACCTGCGGGCGGGCAAGCGCCTCGGCCGCCGCGTGACGGAGATCGCGGTCGTGTTCAAGCGCGCGCCGCAGAACCTGTTCGCGGAGGACCAGACGTCGGCCCTCGGGCAGAACGCGCTCGTCATCCGGGTGCAGCCCGACGAGGGCGTCACCATCCGCTTCGGCTCCAAGGTGCCGGGTGCCGGCATGCAGGTGCGCGACGTCACCATGGACTTCGGCTACGGCCACGCCTTCACCGAGGCGAGCCCGGAGGCGTACGAGCGGCTCATCCTGGATGTGCTGCTCGGCGACCCGCCGCTCTTCCCCCGCCACCAGGAGGTCGAGCTGAGCTGGAAGATCCTGGACCCCATCGAAGAATTCTGGCGCACGCAGGGCCAGCCCGAGCAGTACCGTCCGGGCACCTGGGGGCCGGCCTCGGCCGACGAGCTCCTCGCCCGCGACGGACGGACCTGGAGGCGGCCATGAGAGTCGATCTGCCGAACACCACCACCGCCAAGATCTCGAAGGCGCTCGTCAAGATCCGCGAGGAGGGCGGCGCCGTCGCCCTCGGCCGCGTCCTGACGCTCGTGATCTCCACCTCGCTCGGCAGCGAGGAGGAGGCCATCGAGGCCGCCAACGACGCATCGCGGGAGCACCCCATGCGCGTCATCGTGATCTCCACCGAGCGCGGCGTCGCTGCGGAGACCACCACGGAGAAGGCCCGGGTCGACGCGGAGATCCGCGTGGGCGGCGACGCCGGCGCGAGCGAGGTCGTCGTGCTCCGCGTGTACGGCGCGGCCGCCGAGGACGAGGAGAGCCTGGTCACGGGCCTCCTCCTCCCCGACGCGCCCGTCGTCGCCTGGTGGCCGCACGATGCACCCGCGGTCATCAGCCAGTCGCCGCTCGGCCGCATCGCGCAGCGCCGCATCACGGACTCGTCCACGAGCAGCAACCCGCGCGTGGCCCTGCAGCACCTGGCGGAGACGTACGCCCCCGGTGACACGGACTTCGCCTGGACGCGCCTCACGCTCTGGCGGGCCCTGCTCGCCGCGGTGCTCGACCAGCCGCCGTACGAGCCCGTCACGCAGGTGGAGGTGTCCGGCGCCGCCGACTCCCCCTCCACCGTGCTGCTCGCCGCCTGGCTCGGGCTGCAGCTGCAGGTGCCGGTGCTGCACGAGGTCACCACGCGGGCCACCGGCTCGAGCGGGATCCACGGCGTGCGCCTCCACCGCGCGTCGGGCGTCATCGACCTCGACCGGCCGATCGCGAACGTGGCGACGCTCAAGCAGCCGAACCAGCCGACGCACGACGTGAGCCTCCCCCGCCGGAGCCTCCGCGACTGCCTGGCCGAGGAGCTCCGGCGCCTCGACCCCGATGCGCTCTACGGCGACGTGATCCGTCACGGGCTCGAGCGCTCGACAGCCGGCCACGGGTACGTCACGGGGTCCACGACCGCAGGGAAGGACTCGGGAGACCGATGACGAACGACCGCAGGGTGCTCGTGCACCCCGACAAGAAGGCCATGACCGGCTCCGTCGCCGCGCGCTTCCTCACGAAGCTCGTCGACATCCTGGATGAGGAGGAGATCGCCAACGTCGTCCTCACCGGGGGGACGGTCGGCCCGAGCATCCTCGCGGCCGTCAACGAGTCCGCGGCGCGCGACAGCGTCGACTGGACCCGTGTCCACTTCTGGTTCGGCGACGAGCGCTGGCTGCCCCGGGGCGACCCGGAGCGCAACGACACCACGGTGCGCGCCGCCCTGCTCGACCACATCGACCTGCCCGCGGAGAACGTCCACGCCATGGGCGCGAGCGACGCGGGCCTCAGCCTGGACGAGGCCGTCGCGGCGTACACGGCGGAGCTCGCCGCGCACGCGAACGGCGACACCGAGCTCCCCCGGTTCGACATCACGTTCCTCGGCGTCGGGCCGGACGGGCACGTGGCGTCGCTCTTCCCGGACAGCGACGGCATCCGCACCATGGACGCCGCCGTGATCCCCGTGCGCAACTCGCCCAAGCCGCCGGCGGAGCGGATCTCGCTCACGTTGCCCGTGCTCAACTCGTCGCTGCGCATCTGGATGGTGCTCGCGGGCCCCGACAAGGCGTTCGCGCTGGGTCTCGCCCTCGCGGGCGCCGACCGCATCGAGGTGCCCGTCGCGGGCATCAAGGGCCGGAAGCGCACGGTCTTCTTCATCGACCGCGAAGCCGCGGCGGATGTGCCGGAGAACCTCAGGCTCTCCTCGTACTGATCCCGGTGCCGGTGCCGACCGGCGCACGACGCGAAGGGCGGGTCCTCCGGGACCCGCCCTTCGTCGTCCCCCCGCCGACGCGTTGCCCGGCTCCGATGCCCCGAACGGGTCACCGCACGCAGAACGCCCCCGTCCGAGAGGACGGGGGCGTTCTGCGTGGTGGTGCGGTGGTGCGGTGGGGCTACTTGGTGGCCTTGACCGTGCCGCGACGGGCGCGGAGCTGCTCCAGCGCCTCCTCGAGGAGCTGGCTCGCCTCCTCCTCGCTGCGACGCTCCTTCACGTACGCGAGGTGCGTCTTGTACGGCTCGAGCTTCGCGACCGAGGGTGGGTTGGCCTTGTCGCGCCCGGCCGGCAGGCCCGACTGGGGCGAGTCGATCGTGACGGGGATCTCCTCCTCGGGCAGGTTCGCCGCGAAGTGACGGACGGTCTCGTTGCCGAGCGCGTCCCAGTACGAGATCGAGATGCGCTCCGCGTGGAAGCCGCGGTCCTGCTCGCCCATGGGGCCCGCGCCGACGCGCGAACCGCGGATGGCGCTTCCTCCAGATGCCATGTGGCTGCTCCCTACAATCCGGTGTCGAACTTGGTGATGAGCCCGAGGACCACGATGCACGTGACCCAGATGAGCCCGAGGATGACGGTGATGCGGTTCAGGTTCCGCTCGGCCACGCCCGACGAGCCGAGGCTCGACGTGGTGCCGCCCCCGAACATGTCGGAGAGACCGCCGCCCCGCCCCTTGTGCAGGAGGATGAGCATGGTCAGCAGGAGGCTGGTGATTCCCAGAACCACCTGCAGGACTACCTGGAGGATTTCCACGTGCGGCCTTTCGGGTGCGCGGTGCTGTGGCCGAGACCGACCGGTGAACGGCCGATGGGCCGTTGTCGATTATAGCGGGCGCCTGGATGCGGTGAGCCGCCCGCGCCCGGATGGACGCGAGCGGCTCGTGGATCCGCGGGGATCAGACCCCGACGTGCGAGCGGAACCGCGCGATGGCGGAGAACTCCTGCACGTCGAGGCTCGCGCCGCCGACGAGCGCGCCGTCGACGTCCGGCTCGCGGAGGAACCCCGCGATGTTGCCGGACTTGACCGAGCCGCCGTAGAGGATCCGCGTGGCCTTCGCCGCCTCGTCGCCCAGGAGCTCCGCGACGACGGCACGCAGCGGCGCCGCGACCTGCTGCGCCTGCTCCGGCGTCGCGGCCTGGCCGGAGCCGATGGCCCACACGGGCTCGTAGGCGACGACGACGTCGGCGCCCTCCTCCAGGCCCTGGAGCGCGACGCGCAGCTGCGCGACGGGCACGGCGCTGGCGCCGTGCTCCTCGAGGTCGGCCGCGGTCTCGCCCACGCAGATCACCGGGACGATGCCGTGCTTGACAGCGGCGACGGACTTGGCGGCCACCTGCTCATCCGTCTCCCCGTGCAGGGTGCGCCGCTCGGAGTGGCCCACGATGACGTAGCGGCAGGCGAGCTGCGCCAGGAACGCGGCGGAGATCTCCCCCGTGTACGCGCCCGACTCGTGCTCCGACACGTCCTGCGCACCGTAGGCCAGCTCGAGCTTGTCGGCGGAGACGAGCGTCTGCACGCTGCGGATGTCGGTGGCCGGCGGGAAGACCGCGACCTCCGCCTCCTGGTAGTCGTGCTTGGCGTCCTTGAGGCTCCACGCGAGCTTCTGCACGAACGCGATGGCCTGGAGGTGGTCCAGGTTCATCTTCCAGTTGCCCGCGATGAGGGGCGTGCGCCCCTGCGGGCGATCGGTCACTGCCATCCGAGGACCTCCAGTCCCGGCAGGCGCTTCCCCTCGAGGAACTCGAGGCTCGCGCCGCCTCCGGTCGAGATGTGACCGAAGCGGTCATCATCGAATCCGAGCGCGCGGACGGCTGCGGCGCTGTCGCCGCCGCCGACCACCGACAGCCCCTCGACGCGGGTGAGCGCGTCGGCGACCGTCCGCGTGCCGGCCGCGAACGGCTCCAGCTCGAAGACGCCCATGGGGCCGTTCCAGAACACCGTCGTCGAGCCGCGGATGATCGTCGCGAACGCCTCGGCGGTCTCGGGGCCGATGTCGAGCCCGAGCCCCTTCGCGCCCGCGGGCGTCGCCTCGATGGCGTCGGCGCGGGTGACCTCGTGCGCGGCGTCGGCGGAGAAGCCGTCGGCCACGACCACGTCCGTGGGGAGCACGATCTTCACGCCGCGCTCCTCCGCCTCGGCGAGGTAGCCCTTGACCGTCTCCACCTGGTCCTCCTCGAGGAGGCTCGCGCCCACCTCGTGGCCCTGGGCCTTGAGGAACGTGAAGAGCATGCCTCCGCCGATGAGCAGCGAGTCGACGCGCGGCAGCAGGTGGCCGATCACGCCGAGCTTGTCGGACACCTTGGATCCGCCGAGGACGACCGTGTAGGGCCGCTCCGGGTTCTCCGTCAGGCGGTCGAGGACCTCGAGCTCGCTCGCGATGAGCGAGCCGGCGGCGCTGGGGAGCGCCGACGCGAGCTCGAACACGCTCGCCTGCTTGCGGTGCACGACGCCGAAGCCGTCGGACACGAACGCGTCCCCGAGCTCGGCGATCGACGCCGCGAAGCCACGACGGACGGTCTCGTCCTTGCTCGTCTCCTCCGCGTGGAAGCGGAGGTTCTCGAGCACGACGACGTCGCCGTCGCCGAGGGCCTCGACGGCCGCGCGCGCGGCGTCGCCGATCGTGTCCTCGGCGAACGCCACGGCCGCGCCGAGCAGCTCGCCGAGGCGCGCCGCGACGGGACGCAGGCTGTACTTCTCGTCCGGCGTGCCGTCGGGGCGGCCGAGGTGGGAGATCACGATGACGCGGGCCCCGGCCTCGCGGAGACCCGAGAGGGTCCCCAGCGAGGCGCGGATGCGACCGTCGTCGCCGATGACCCCGTCCTTCAGGGGCACGTTGAGGTCGCAGCGCACGATGACGCGGCGGCCCCGGAGATCCCCCAGGGAGTCGATGGTGCGGAGTGCCACGGCCGGTTAGAGGCGGTCGGCGACGTACTCGGTGAGGTCGACGAGGCGGTTGGAGTAGCCCCACTCGTTGTCGTACCACGACGCGACCTTGACCTGGTTGCCGATGACCTTGGTGAGGCCGGCGTCGAAGATCGAGGAGTGCGGGTCGTTGACGATGTCGCTCGAGACGATGGGGTCCTCGGTGTACTTGAGGATGCCCTTGAGGGGGCCATCGGCCGCGGCCTTGTACGCGGCGTTGACCTGCTCGACCGTGACGTTGGCCGAGGTCTCGATGGTGAGGTCGGTGATCGAGCCGGTGGGCACGGGCACGCGGAGCGCGTAGCCGTCGAGCTTGCCGACGAGCTCGGGGATCACGAGGCCGAGCGCCTTGGCGGCACCCGTCGACGTGGGGATGATGTTGACGGCCGCGGCGCGGGCACGGCGGAGGTCGCTGTGCGGGCCGTCCTGGAGGTTCTGGTCGGCCGTGTAGGCGTGGACCGTCGTCATGAGGCCGCGCTCGATGCCGAACTCGTCGAGGAACACCTTGGCGAGGGGCGCGAGGCAGTTCGTGGTGCAGGACGCGTTGGAGATGACGTCGTGCGTGGCGGGGTCGTAGGTGCCCTCGTTGACGCCGAGGACCAGGGTCGCGACGTTGTCGCCCGTGGCGGGCGCGGAGACGAGGACCTTCTTGGCGCCGGCGGTGATGTGCTTGCGCGCGTCCTCCGCCTTCGTGAAGCGGCCGGTCGACTCGATGACGATCTCGACGCCCAGCTCGCCCCAGGGCAGGTTCGCGGGGTCGCGCTCCTCGAGGACGCGGATGGCCTTGCCGTTGACGACGATGTTGTCGCCGTCGAGCTCGACGGTCGCGTCGAGGCGGCCCGTGATGGAGTCGTACTTGAGCAGGTGGGCGAGCGCCTTGTTGTCGGTGAGGTCGTTCACCGCGACGATCTCGATGTCGCTGCCCTTGGCGAGCGCGGCGCGGAAGTAGTTGCGGCCGATGCGGCCGAAGCCGTTGATGCCGATCTTGACGGTCACGTGTTCTCCTGATGTTCTGCGCGCTTCGTGCGCCGGTGGGTGAGGGAGGTTCGGGGTGCGCGGGAGTCCTGCCGTGCGGGATCCGCGGGCGGCCGGGGTCTCCCCGCCGGCCGCCCGCGGATGCGGCTACGAGAGGAGGAAGAGGCCCTGCGTCTTCGTGCGGGCGGCGTCGAAGCGCGCCTGCACGTCGGCCCAGTTGACGATGTTCCAGAACGCCTTCACGTAGTCGGCCTTGACGTTGACGTAGTCGAGGTAGAAGGCGTGCTCCCACATGTCGAGCAGCAGGATCGGGACGGTCGCCGCGGCGAGGTTGCCCTGGTGGTCGTACAGCTGCTCGATGATGAGCTTCTGGCCGAGCGAGTCCCACGCGAGGATGCTCCAGCCCGAGCCCTGGATGCCGAGGGCGGAGGCCGTGAAGTGGGCCTGGAACTTGTCGTACGAGCCGAAGAACTCGTCGATGGCCGCGGCGAGCTCGCCGGTGGGCTTGTCGCCGCCGTCGGGGCTGAGGTTGTTCCAGAACACCGTGTGGTTGACGTGGCCCGCGAGGTTGAACGCGAGGTCCTTCTGCAGCTTGTTGACGAAGGTCAGGTCGCCGGCGTCGCGCGCCTCCTGCAGCTTCACGAGGGCGGTGTTGGCGCCGTCCACGTAGGTCTTGTGGTGCTTGTCGTGGTGCAGCTCCATGATGCGGCCGCTGATGCTCGGCTCGAGGGCCGAGTAGTCGTACGGGAGGTCGACGAGAGTGTAGTCAGCCATAGGTGTATCTCCTCTTCATTGCCCGGGGGCTCCCGGCCAGAGGCCGGGGGTGGGTGACGGATCGAGTCTAGTCCGGAGGCCCTCCGCGCCACCTGGCCGGATGACGCGCGACGTCGCGCCGATCCCCGTCCCCGCCGGGCGTGCGGTGCCCACGGACGCGAGGCGGGTCAGACGTCGTCGAGTTCGGCGGGGAGGTTCGCGTCGGTGCCGGGCAGGCCCTCGTCGACGGCCTTCTTGTCGGCCATCGCGAGCAGGCGACGGATGCGGCCGGCGACGGCGTCCTTCGTCATCGGCGGGTCCGCGTGGTGGCCCAGCTCATCGAGGCTGGAGTCGCGGAAGCGCAGGCGCAGGTCGCCCGCGTACTTGAGGTGCTCGGGGATGTCCGGGCCGAGGATCTCCATGGCCCGCTCGACGCGCGCGCACGCGGCGACGGCGGCCTGCGCGGAGCGGCGGAGGTTGGCGTCGTCGAAGTTGACGAGGCGGTTGGCGGTGGCCCGCACCTCGCGGCGCTGGCGCATCTCCTCCCAGTTGACGACCGTCCCCTGCGCGCCCATGACGCGGAGCATCTGCCCGATGGCGTCGCCGTCGCGGATGACCACGCGGTGGACGCCGCGGACCTCGCGTGCCTTGGCGCTCACGTCGAGGCGGCCCGCGGCGCCGACGAGCGCCATGGCGGCCTCGTTGCCGGGGCAGGTGACCTCGAGCGCGGCCGAGCGGCCGGGATCCGTGAGCGTGCCCGCGGCCAGGAACGCGCCCCGCCAGACGGCCGCGATCTCCTCGCGGGAACCCGTGGTGAGGCGGTTCGGCAGGCCGCGGATCGGGCGGCGGCGCGCGTCGAGCAGCCCGGTCTGGCGGGCGAGCGTCTCCCCGCCCTCCATCACGCGGACCAGGTAGTGCGTGGCCCGGCGCATGCCGGACGCGGGGATGACGGAGATGTCGCTGCGGACGCCGTACAGCTCGGCGAGGTCCTTGCGGACGCGGCGCGCGAGGAGCGGGGTGTCCAGCTCCGACTCGACCGCGATGCGGTTCGAGATGAGGTGCAGCCCGCCGGAGAAGCGCAGGATGGTGGCCAGCTCGGCGGCCCTCACCGTGGTCTTGCTGACCTCGACGCGTGACAGTTCTTCCTTGACGTCCGAGGTCAGAGGCAAATGCTTACTCCCTTGATGAGATGGGTGCCCTACTCCCGGCCGAGGTCGCGGTGCTTGGTGCTGACAGCGACGCCGGGAAGGGCGCGGAGGAGGCTGGTGAGCTCCTCGGAGACGGCCACCGAGCGGTGCTTGCCGCCGGTACAGCCGATAGCGATCGTAGCGTGTCTCTTGTTCTCCCGCTGATACCCGGCGAGCACCGGGGCGAGGGCGCGGGCGTACGCGTGGACGAACTCCTCGGCGCCCTCCTGGCCCAGCACGTAGTCGCTGACGGCCTTGTCGCGACCGGTGAGCGGGCGCAGCTCCGGGGTCCAGAACGGGTTCGGGAGGAAGCGCATGTCGGCCACCATGTCGGCGTCCGCCGGGGTGCCGTACTTGAAGCCGAAGCTCATGACGGTGACGCGCACGCCGGCGTCGTCCGCGCCGCTGAACTGCTCGGTGATGGTGGTGGCGAGCTGGTGGATGTTGAGCTCGGACGTGTCGATGACGAGGTCGCTGGCCTCGCGGATCTCGATCATGCGCGCCCGTTCCGCCGCGATGCCGTCGAGCAGCGTGCCGTTGCCCTGGAGCGGGTGCGGGCGCCGGACCTGCTCGAACCGCCGCACGAGCGCCGCGTCGGTGGCCTCGAGGAACAGGACCCGCAGGCGCGGGCCGGTGCCGAAGGTGTGCAGGATGTCGCGCAGCTCCGAGAAGAAGTCGCCGCCACGGACGTCGACCACCGCGGCGATCTTCGGCAGGGAGGTGCCCGCGCGGCCGGCCAGCTCGACGAGCGGCTTGAGCATCTGCGGCGGGAGGTTGTCGACCACGTACCAGCCGAGGTCCTCCAGCGCGTTGCCGACGGTGGAGCGGCCCGCGCCGGACATCCCCGTCACGATCATGACGTCCTGCTGGGGGATCTCCACGCTCATGCGGGCATGCACCTCTCGTCGCGCCGGTCGATGGGCCCAGTCTAGGCGGGACCCGCGACAGCCGACCGGCCGCGGGTCACGAGCGCAGCCGCTCGTAGACGGCCTGGGCCAGCGTCGGCCCGATGGTGCGGACCGCCGCGATCTCCTCGACCTCGGCCTGCTTCAGCTTCGCGACGGAGCCGAACTGCTGCAGCAGCCGCTGCACGCGCGACGGCCCGAGCCCCGGGATCTCGTTGAGCACGGACGTGATGTCGCGCTTCCGACGGGCCCGCTGGTGCGTGATGGCGAAGCGGTGCGCCTCGTCGCGGATGCGCTGGATGAGGAAGAGGGCGTCGCTGTTGCGCGGCAGGATGATGGGGTAGTCGGAGTCCGGCAGCCAGATCTCCTCGAGGCGCTTCGCGATGCCGGCCAGCTGGATCCCCGTGACGCCCGACTCCTCGAGCGCCCGCTGCGCCGCCGCGACCTGCGGCTGGCCGCCGTCGACGATGAGCAGGTTGGGGCTGTACGAGAACCTGTTCACCGGGGGCGCCTCCCCCAGCTCGGGCGGCGCGGCATCCGCCGGCACCTCCGCCTCCTTGCCCAGGTAGGCGAGGCGGCGCGTGATCACCTGGTGGATCGACTCCGTGTCGTCCGTGGAGTCGGCGATGTTGAAGCGGCGGTACTGGTCCTTGCGCGGCAGGCCGTCCTCGAAGACGACCATGGACGCGACGATGTTGGTGCCGCTCAGGTGCGAGACGTCGTAGCACTCCATCCGCAGCGGCGCATCGGGCATGCCGAGCGCCTCCTGGATGTCGGCCAGGGCCTTCGACCGGGTGGTGAAGTCCGAGCTGCGGCGCGTCTTGTAGAGCATGAGGGCGTTCTGGGCATTGGTGGCAGCGGTGTGCGCGAGCGCCGCCTTGTCGCCGCGCTGGGCGACCCGCAGGTCGACCTGCCACGAGCTCGGGCGGCCGCGGCGCACGGACCCGTCGTCCTCCCCCGCCGCCCGCCGCTGGCTGAGCCACAGCTCGAGCTCGGCGGCGTCGGCGGGCAGCTCGGGGACGAGGACCTCGCGCGGCGGGTGCGCCTCGTCCTCGTAGGCGTTGTGCAGCACGGTCTCGACGAGCTCGCCGATGCCGATGTCGAGCTCCTTGTCGACGACCCAGGTGCGGGTGCCCCGGATGCGCCCGCCGCGGACCATGAACTGCTGCACGGCCGCGGCGAGCTCGTCGGCGGCGATGCCGAAGACGTCCGCGTCGACCCGGTCGTCGAACACGACGGCGGTCTTGGAGAGGGCCGCCTCGAGGGCGCCGATGTCGTCCCGGTGCCGGGCGGCCGCCTCGTAGTCCATCTCCGCCGCGGCGTCCTTCATCCGCTGCGTGAGCTGGCCCACGTACTTCGAGTCGTTGCCCGCCATGAAGCTCACGAAGTCGTCTGCGATCTCGCGGTGCTCCTCCTGCGAGACGCGGCCGACGCACGGCGCCGCGCAGCGTCCGATGTCGCCGAGCAGGCACGGCCGATTGGTCTGCCGGGCGCGCTTGAAGGTGCTCTCCGAGCAGGACCGCATGGGGAACACCTTCAGCAGGTGGTCGACCGTCTCGCGGATGGCCCAGACCTTGGTGTACGGGCCGAAGTACTTGGCGCCGCGGATCTTGCGGTTGCGGGTGACCATGACCCGCGGGTGGTCCTCGCCGAGGGTCACCGCGAGGTACGGATACGACTTGTCGTCCCGGAACTTGACGTTGAACGGCGGGTCGAACTCCTTGATCCACGTGAACTCGAGCTGGAGCGCCTCGAACTCGCTGCCGACCACGGTCCACTCGACGCCCGCCGCCGACGTGACCATGCGCCGGGTTCGCTCGTGCAGGCTCTCGAGCGGCGCGAAGTAGTTGGCCAGCCGGGCGCGGAGGTTGTTCGCCTTGCCCACGTAGAGGACGCGGTCCGCGGCGTCGCGGAAGCGGTACACGCCCGGCGACGTGGGGATCTCCCCCGCGGCCGGGCGGTAGCCGACGGTGTCCGTGCGCGCCATCAGCCCGCCGCGCGCTCCTCGCGCGCACGCTGGGACGCGACGGCCGTCGCTTCGGCCTCGGCGTCGAGGACCTCCTTGAGGAAGCCGCCCGTGTAGCTCTCGGGCACGGTGGCCAGGTGCTCGGGAGTGCCGGTCGCGAGCACGGTCCCGCCGCCCGCGCCCCCCTCGGGGCCCATGTCGATGAGCCAGTCGGCGGACTTGATGACGTCGAGGTTGTGCTCGATGACGATGACGGTGTTGCCCTTGTCGACCAGCCCGTTCAGCACGAGCAGGAGCTTCCGCACGTCCTCGAAGTGGAGGCCGGTGGTCGGCTCGTCGAGCACGTAGATGCTCCGGCCGTTCGACCGGCGCTGCAGCTCCGTGGACAGCTTGACGCGCTGCGCCTCGCCGCCGGAGAGCGTGGTGGCGCTCTGGCCGAGCCGCACGTAGCCGAGTCCCACGTCCACCAGCGTCTTCATGAAGCGGTGGATGGCCTGGATCGGCTCGAAGAACTCCGCCGCCTCGCTGATGGACATGTCGAGCACCTCGGCGATGCTCTTCCCCTTGTAGTGCACGCTCAGGGTGTCGCGGTTGTAGCGCGCTCCCCCGCAGACCTCGCAGGCGACGTACACGTCGGGGAGGAAGTTCATCTCGATCTTGATGGTGCCGTCGCCCGAGCACGCCTCGCAGCGCCCGCCCTTGACGTTGAAGCTGAACCGGCCGGGCAGGTACCCGCGCGCCTTGGCCTCGGTGGTCTCGGCGAACAGGTTGCGGATCCGGTCGAACACGCCCGTGTACGTGGCGGGGTTCGAGCGCGGGGTGCGGCCGATGGGGTTCTGGTCGACGTGGACGACCTTGTCGAGGTTCTCGAGCCCGGTGACGCGGGAGTGCTTGCCCGGCACCTTGCGGGCGCCGTTGAGCTCGTTGGCGAGCACGCGGTAGAGGATGTCGTTCACGAGCGACGACTTGCCGGATCCGCTGACGCCCGTGACGGCCGTGAGCGTGCCGAGCGGGAACGACGCGGTGACGTTCTGCAGGTTGTTGGCGCGGGCGCCCACGACCTGGATCTGCCTCTTCTTGTCGATCTTGCGGCGCTTCGCCGGCGTCGCGATGGCGCGCCGGCCCGCGAGGTAGTCGCCCGTGAGCGACTCGCGGTTCTCGATGAGGCCCTCGTACGAGCCGGAGTGCACGACCCTGCCGCCGTTGACGCCGGCGCCGGGGCCGATGTCGACGATCCAGTCGGCGGTGCGGATGGTGTCCTCGTCGTGCTCGACGACGATGAGCGTGTTGCCGAGGTCGCGCAGCTTCACGAGCGTCTCGATGAGGCGGCGGTTGTCGCGCTGGTGGAGGCCGATGGACGGCTCGTCCAGCACGTAGAGGACGCCCGTGAGCCCCGAGCCGATCTGCGTGGCCAGGCGGATGCGCTGCGCCTCCCCGCCGGACAGCGATGCCGCCGCACGCGCCAGGTTGAGGTAGTTGAGGCCGACCTCGATGAGGAACTCGAGCCGCACGCGGATCTCCCGCAGCACCTGCGCGGCGATGTGCGCCTCGCGGTCGGTGAGCTCGAGCTGGGCCATGAACGCCTGCGCGTCCGAGAGGCTCATCTCGGCGACGTCGGCGATGTTCGCGCCGTGCACGAGCACCGCGAGCACCTCGGGCTTCAGGCGCTTGCCGTCGCACACCGGGCACGGGATCTCGCGCAGGTACTCGCCCCAGCGCGCGCGCTGGTTGTCGGTCTCGGCCTGGGCGAACTGCCGCTCGATGTAGGGCATGACGCCCTCGAAGCCGGACGAGTAGGTCATCTCGCGGCCGTAGCGGTTCTTCCACTTGACCTGGACCTCGAAGTCGTTGCCGCGGAGCACCGCCTCGCGGACCTCCTCGGACAGCTTCCGCCACGGCGTCGTGAGGGAGAACTTGAGGTCGCGCGCGAGGCCGGCCAGGAGCTTCTCGTAGTACTGGAAGAGGCCCTTGCCCTGGGTGGTCCACGGCAGGATGACGCCGTCGGCGATGCTCAGCGACTCGTCCCCGATGAGGAGCTCCTGGTCCACCGACATGCGCGTGCCGAGGCCCGAGCACTCCGGGCAGGCGCCGAAGGGCGCGTTGAACGAGAACGTGCGCGGCTCGATCTCGGTCAGCTGGATGGGGTGGTTGTTCGGGCACGACAGCTTCTCCGAGTACGTGCGGAGACCACCCGGTCCGTCGACGTCGACGAAGTCGATCATGACGATGCCGTCGGTCAGCCGGAGCGCGGTCTCGAGCGAGTCCGTGAGCCGCCCGAGGATGTCATCGCTCGCGACCAGGCGATCCACCACGACCGAGATGTCGTGCTTGTACTGCTTCTTGAGCTTGGGCGGCGAGCTGAGCTGGATGAGCTCGCCGTCGACGATGGCCCGCGAGTACCCGCCGGAGGCGAGCTCCGCGAACAGGTCGACGAACTCGCCCTTCTTCTGCGACACGATCGGGCTGACGACCTGGTAGCGGGTGCCGGTCTCGAGCTCCATGAGCTGGTCGGCGATCTGCTGCACGGTCTGGCGCGAGATGCGCTCGCCGCACACGGGGCAGTGCGCGACGCCGATGCGCGCCCAGAGGAGGCGCATGTAGTCGAAGATCTCGGTGATGGTGCCCACCGTCGAGCGCGGGTTGCGGTTCGTGGACTTCTGGTCGATGGAGACCGCGGGGCTCAGGCCCTCGATGAAGTCGACGTCGGGCCGGTCGACCTGTCCGAGGAACTGGCGCGCGTACGCGGACAGCGACTCGACGTACCGGCGCTGGCCCTCCGCGAAGATCGTGTCGAACGCGAGGGACGACTTGCCGGACCCCGACAGACCCGTGAAGACGACGAGCGAGTCGCGCGGGATGTCCAGGTCGACGTCGCGGAGGTTGTGCACGCGAGCGCCGCGCACGCTGAGGAGGGAGGAGGACTCGACGGGGGAGATTGACACCTGTCCATCGTATGCGTCGCCACCGACAGCGCCGACGGGGCGGGGCGCCGGCACCCGCCTCCCCCGTCGGCGCCGGGGATCAGGACAGGTGGCCGGCCTTCTCCATCTGCCGCAGCTCGCGCTTGAGGTCACCCAGCTCGTCGCGGAGCCGCGCCGCGAGCTCGAACTTCAGCTCGCCCGCGGCCTGCAGCATCTGGTCGTTGAGGTCGGAGATGATCGCCTCCAGCTCGTTCGCCCCGGCGGCCGCCTTGCCCTCGCGGCGGAGGTTGGGCGTGGGCGACCGCTTGCCGCCGCCGCGCCCCTCGAGCATCTTCTTCGTGTCCTCGCCCTCGCGGGCCAGGATCTCGGTGATGTCGGCGATGCGCTTGCGCAGCGGCGTCGGGTCGATGCCGTGCTCGGTGTTGTAGGCCACCTGCTTCTCGCGCCGGCGGTCGGTCTCCTCGATGGCGCGCTTCATGCTGTCCGTGAGCACGTCGGCGTACATGTGCACCTCGCCCGAGACGTTGCGCGCCGCGCGGCCGATGGTCTGGATGAGCGACGTGGACGACCGCAGGAAGCCCTCCTTGTCGGCGTCGAGGATCGCGACGAGCGACACCTCCGGCAGGTCGAGGCCCTCGCGGAGCAGGTTGATGCCGACCAGCACGTCGTACACGCCGGCCCGCAGCTCGCTCAGCAGCTCGACGCGGCGCAGCGTGTCGACGTCCGAGTGCAGGTAGCGCACGCGCACGCCCGCCTCCGCGAAGTAGTCGGTGAGCTCCTCCGCCATCTTCTTCGTCAGCGTGGTGACGAGGATGCGCTCGTCCTTCTCGACGCGGATGCGGATCTGCTCCAGCAGGTCGTCGATCTGGCCCTTGGTGGGCTTGACCACGATGGCCGGGTCGATGAGGCCGGTGGGGCGGATGATCTGCTCGACCACGCCGTCGCCCATGCCGAGCTCGTACTTGCCGGGCGTCGCGGACATGTACACCGTCTGCGGCACGCGCTCGGTGAACTCGTTCCACTTCAGCGGCCGGTTGTCGAGCGCGCTGGGAAGGCGGAAGCCGTGCTCCACGAGCGTGCGCTTCCGCGACGAGTCGCCCTCGAACATGGCGCCGATCTGCGGCACGGTGACGTGCGACTCGTCGATGACGACGAGGAAGTCGTCCGGGAAGTAGTCGAGCAGGCAGTGCGGGGCCTCCCCCGCGTCGCGCCCGTCGATGTGGCGGGAGTAGTTCTCGATGCCGGAGCAGAACCCGATCTGCTGCATCATCTCGATGTCGAAGTTGGTGCGCATGCGCAGCCGCTGGGCCTCGAGCAGCTTCCCCTCGCGCTCGAGGACCGCGAGGCGCTCCTCCAGCTCCTGCTGGATGGTGCCGATGGCCCGCCGCATGACCTCGGTCTCCGCCACGTAGTGCGAGCCGGGGAACACGGACACGGAGTCCATCTTGCGGACCACGTCGCCCGTGAGCGGGTGCAGCTGGTACAGCGCCTCGATCTCGTCGCCGAACATCTCGATGCGGATGGCCAGCTCCTCGTACATCGGGATGATCTCGATGGTGTCGCCGCGCACGCGGAAGTTGCCGCGCGAGAAGTCGACGTCGTTGCGCTGGTACTGCATGGAGACGAACTTGCGGATGAGGGTGTCGCGGTTGATCTGCATCCCGACCTGCAGCGCCACCATGGCGTTCATGTACTGCTCGGGCTGGCCGAGGCCGTAGATGCACGACACCGTGCTCACCACCACGACGTCGCGGCGGCTGAGGAGCGAGTTGGTCGTGGAGTGGCGCAGGCGCTCGACCTCGGCGTTGACCGACGAGTCCTTCTCGATGAAGGTGTCCGTCTGCGGGACGTACGCCTCGGGCTGGTAGTAGTCGTAGTAGGAGACGAAGTACTCGACCGCGTTGTCCGGCATGAGCTCGCGGAACTCGGTGGCGAGCTGGGCGGCGAGCGTCTTGTTGTGCGCCAGGATCAGCGTGGGCCGCTGCACCTGCTCGATGAGCCAGGCGGCCGTGGCCGACTTGCCTGTCCCGGTGGCCCCCAGGAGCACGACGTCGGGCTCACCGGCGTTGACCCGGCCCGCCAGCTCGGCGATGGCGGTGGGCTGGTCGCCGCTCGGGGAGTAGTCGCTGACGACCTTGAACGGGCGCACGGACCGTGTGGGTTGCATGCTCTCGAGTCTACGAGCGGCCTCCGACACCGCCGGCCAGGTTCGCCCAGAGCCGATCGGTCTGCGCCAGCGTCGACGCGAGCGAGACGCCGGAGTCGATGACGTCGTCGGCGACCGCGAGGCGATCCTCGTCCGTCGCCTGCGACGCGATGCGACGCGCGGCCTCCTCGGGCGACATGCCGCGCAGCTCGACGAGGCGGCGGATCCGCTCCTCGCGCGGCGCGTGGACCACGACGATCCGGTCGAACTCGTCGACGCGGCCCGACTCCACGAGGAGCGGGATGTCGTAGACGACGACCGCGCCGGCGTCCGCCTCCCCCGCCGCGGCGATGCGCGCCGCCGACAGGGCACGCACGGCGGGGTGGGTGATGGCCTCCAGGTCGCGGCGCGCGTCCGGATCCTGGAAGACGACGGCGCCGAGCGCGGGCCGGTCGAGGGTCCCGTCTGCGGCGATCACGTCGGAGCCGAAGCGCCGGGCGATCCCCGCGAGGGCGGGAGTGCCCGGTTCCACGACCTCCCGCGCGAGACGGTCGGCGTCGATGCGCACGGCGCCGAGCTCCGCCAGGCGGTCGGCCACCACCGTCTTGCCCGCGGCGATGCCGCCCGTCAGTCCGATCAGCTGCATGGATCCAGCCTAGGCGCGACGCGCCGCCCGTCGATGCGGGCCCGGGTGCCCGGGGACGACGGAGGCCGCCCTCCCGGAAGGGAGAGCGGCCTCGTCGTGGTGCGGGCGGTGCCCGCGTCGTGCAGGGTGGTGCTACTTCGAGCTGGACAGCTTCTCGCGCAGGGCGGCGAGGCTCTCGTCGTCCGCCAGCGTGCCGGCGCCCGTCGAGTCGCTCGTGAAGCCGGGGCCGGCGGACGTGATGCCCGTGTCGGCCGCCTCGGCCTCGGCTGCCGCCGCGACCTGCTTCTTGTGGGCCTCCCAGCGGGCCTGGGCAGCGGCGTACTGCTGCTCCCAGGTCTCGCGCTGCGACTCGAAGCCGTCCTTCCACTCGTTGGTCTCCGGGTCGAAGCCCTCGGGGTACTTGTAGTTCCCCTGGTCGTCGTACTCGGTGAGCATGCCGTAGAGGGCGGGGTCGAACTCGGTGCCCTCGGGGTCGACGCCGTCGTTGGCCTGCTTGAGGCTCAGCGAGATGCGGCGACGCTCGAGGTCGATGTCGATGACCTTGACGAAGACCTCGTCACCGACCGACACGACCTGCTCGGCGAGCTCGACGTGCTTGCCGGAGAGCTCCGAGATGTGCACGAGGCCCTCGATGCCCTCGGCCACGCGGACGAACGCACCGAACGGCACTAGCTTGGTGACCTTGCCGGGCGCGACCTGGCCGATGGCGTGCGTGCGGGCGAAGACCTGCCAGGGGTCCTCCTGCGTCGCCTTGAGCGACAGCGAGACGCGCTCGCGGTCCAGGTCGACCTCGAGGATCTCGACGGTCACCTCCTGGCCCACCTCGACGACCTCGCTGGCGTGCTCGATGTGCTTCCAGCTGAGCTCGGAGACGTGCACGAGGCCGTCGACGCCGCCCAGGTCCACGAACGCGCCGAAGTTGACGATCGAGGAGACCACGCCCTTGCGGACCTGGCCCTTCTGGAGGTTGTTGAGGAACGTGCTGCGGCTCTCGGACTGCGTCTGCTCGAGCAGGGCGCGGCGCGACAGGACCACGTTGTTGCGGTTCTTGTCGAGCTCGAGGATCTTGGCCTCGATCTCCTGGCCGAGGTACGGCGTGAGGTCGCGGACGCGGCGCAGCTCGATGAGCGAGGCCGGGAGGAAGCCGCGGAGGCCGATGTCCACGATTAGGCCGCCCTTGACGACCTCGATGACGGTGCCGGTGACGACGCCGTCGGACTCCTTGATCTTCTCCACGTCGCCCCACGCACGCTCGTACTGCGCGCGCTTCTTCGACAGGATCAGACGGCCTTCCTTGTCCTCCTTCTGGAGGACGAGGGCCTCGACGGTGTCGCCGACCTTGACGACCTCCGTGGGGTCGACGTCGTGCTTGATGGACAGCTCACGCGAGGGGATGACGCCCTCGGTCTTGTAGCCGACGTCGATCAGGACCTCGTCCCGATCGATCTTCACGACGGTGCCCTCGATGAGGTCTCCGTCGTTGAAGAACTTCAGTGTCTTCTCGACCGCGGCGAGGAAGTCCTCTGCAGATCCGATGTCGTTGATCGCGACCTGCTTGGGCGCCTTGTCGGTCGTTGCGATTGTCATGTAGTTAGTGCTCCAGGATGGGCATGAATAAGGCCGCTGGCGCGGACCCGCGCGGGTACCGGTCGAGCGGCGGACGGATGGGTCGTCGCAGAAGTGCGACAGTCGATCTTAGACCCGGCCCGGGAGGCGGGACAACCGCGCCGCGCGCGCCGACCGCGCGACGCGCCAGCCACCCGTCGCGGACGTAGCGGGCTCAGCGGAGGACCGCGGCCCGCAGCGTGTCGAGGCCCACGCCGCCGACGTCGAGCGCGCGGCGGTGGAACGCGCGGATGTCGAACGCGTCGCCCTCGCGTCGCCGGGTCTCGTCCCGGAGGTCCTCCCAGATGCGCTGGCCCACCTTGTAGGAGGGCGCCTGGCCCGGCCAGCCGAGGTAGCGGTTGACCTCGAAGCGCACGAACGAGGGATCCATGTTGACGTTGCGTCCCATGAAGGCGAACGCGTACTCGGCGTCCCAGGCGGCCTCCCCGTCGGGGCGCGTCTTGCCGAGGTGCACGCCGATGTCGAGCACCACGCGGGCGGCGCGCATGCGCTGGCCGTCGAGCATGCCGAGGCGGTCGGCCGGGTCGTCGAGGTAGCCGAGCTCCTGCATGAGGCGCTCGGCGTACAGGGCCCAGCCCTCGGCATGCCCCGACGTGCCGGCGAAGCGGCGCCACGTGTTGAGCTCCGCCTTGTTGTAGGTGGCCTGCGCGATCTGCAGGTGGTGGCCGGGGACGCCCTCGTGGTAGACGGTGGTCAGCTCGCGCCAGGTGTCGAACTCGGTGACGCCCTCGGGCACCGACCACCACATGCGTCCGGGGCGGCTGAAGTCGTCCGCGGGGCCGGAGTAGTAGATGCCGCCCTCCTGCGTGGGGGCGATCATGCACTCGAGCGCCCGGATCTCCTGGGGGATGTCGAAGTGCGTGCGCCCGAGCTCCTCGACCGCGCGGTCGCTCGTCTCCTGCATCCAGGCGCGCAGGGCGTCGGTGCCGTGCAGCTTGCGGGACGCGTCGCCGTCGAGGTGCGCGATGGCCTCGAGCACGCTCGCGCCGGGGAGGATCTCGCGGGCGATGGCCTCCTGCTCCTCCACCATGCGGGCCAGCTCGCCGACGCCCCACTCGTACGTCTCGTCGAGGTCGACCTCGGCGCCGAGGAAGGAGCGCGACCGGAGGGCGTACTGCTCGCGTCCCACGGCGTCGGCGTCGCGGCCGGCCGGCTCGAGCTCCGATCCGAGGAACGCGGCGAGACGCTCGTACGCGGACCTGGCCTCCTCGGCCCGGGTTCCGAGATCCTGGCGCAGCGACGCGGGCAGCTCGCCGGCGTCGGGCCGTGCGTCGCCGGCGAAGGAGCGGAAGAAGCCGTCGGGCGCTGCCTGGCGCTCGACCTGGCCGAGCACCTCGCGGATCTGCCGCTTCGCCGGCACCTGTCCGCGGCGGACGCCCTCCCGCAGGGTCTCGATGTAGCCGTCGACCGCGCCCGCGACGGCGCCCAGGCGCGTCGCGATGTGCTCCCAGTCGCCCTCGGTCGCCGTCGGCGAGATGTCGAACACCTCGCGGATCCCCTGCGCGGGCGAGGCGATGACGTTGAGGTCGGAGAGGTGCACGCCGGCGTCGTGCATCTCGACGTCGAGCTCCAGCTCGCGCGTGAGGTCCATGCGGGTGACCTCGTCGACCGCGTCGACGGGCGTGGCGGCGGCGAGCTGCCGGACGACCGCGCGAGCCGCATCGGCGTGCGCCGCGTGGCCCGCGGGCGACATGTCGCCGTACTCGCCCTCGCGACCGGCGCGACCGAGGTAGACGCGCTCCTCGGGGTGCAGGTCGAGCGATGCGTCGATCCACCCCTCGGCGATCCGGTCGATGTCCGTCTGCGGTCGGGGGGCCTTCGGCGTCGTCGTCATCCCTCGACCGTACCTGCTCCCAGGAGGGACCGGACGGTCGCGGGATCCGTCGCGCCGCGCAGCTGCTCGGCGCGCACGGGGTCGAGCAGGATCTCGGCGAGACGCGACAGCAGCGCGATGTGGCCGCCTCCGGTGGCGGCGATGCCGATGACGATGCGGACGTCGTGGCCGTCCCAGTCGACGCCGTCGGGCAAGCGCAGCAGGCTGATGGCGTCGGCGCGCACGAGGTCGCGGCCCGCGGCGAGCGTGCCGTGCGGGACCGCGACGCCCTCGCCGACGAACGTGGAGACGGAGCGCTCACGCTCGACCATGGCGTCCACGTAGCCCGTGTCGACGGCACCTGCCGCGACGAGCGCGTCACCCGCCTGGCGGATCGCGGACTCGCGGTCCTCTGCCTTCCCGTCGAGGCGGATGGAGCCCTCCGCGAGGAGGTCGGAGAGTCGTGCTGTCGTCATGCGCTGTGCTCCTCGTGCTGGGTCGGTGGGGAGGGCGGGTCCGCCGGTCAGTGCGCGGCGGCGGCCCACGAGTCGCCGCGGCCCACCTGCACCTCGAGCGGCACGCGGAGGTCCGCCGCGTGGGCCATGCGGTCCGTGACGATGGCCTCGAGCGCGTCCCACTCCCCCGCGGCGACCTCGAGGATGAGCTCGTCGTGCACCTGGAGGAGCATGCGCGACGCCATGTCGCGCTCGCGCATGTCGGCCTCGATGCGGATCATCGCGATCTTCATGATGTCGGCGGCCGATCCCTGGATGGGCGCGTTGAGCGCGGCGCGCTCGGCGTTGTCGCGGAGGACGCGGTTCGGGCTGTTCAGGTCGGGGAACGGGCGGCGGCGGCCGAAGATCGTCTCCGTGTAGCCGGCGGCGCGGGCCTCCTCCACCACCTGGCGCAGGTAGTCGCGCACCGCGCCGAAGCGCGCGAAGTAGTCGGTCATGAGCTGCTTCGCCTCGGACGACGGGATCCGCAGCTGCTTCGACAGCCCGAACGCGCTGAGGCCGTACGCGAGCCCGTAGCTCATGGCCTTGACCTTGGTGCGCATCTCGGCGCTCACGTCGGCCGGCGTGACGCCGAAGATGCGGGATCCCACGAAGCGGTGCAGGTCCTCCCCCGCCGCGAAGGCCTCGATGAGGCCCGCGTCACCGGAGAGGTGCGCCATGATCCGCATCTCGATCTGCGAGTAGTCGGCCGTGAGCAGCGTCTCGTAGCCCTCGCCGACGCGGATGGCGCTGCGGATGCGGCGGCCCTCCTCCGTGCGCACGGGGATGTTCTGCAGGTTCGGGTCGTTCGAGGAGATGCGGCCGGTGGTGGTGCCGGTCTGCACGTAGGTGGTGTGGATCCGCTCGTCGTCGCCGATGCCGCGCTCGAGCGTCTGGATGATCTGCCGCAGCTTGCTCGCGTCGCGGTGCTCGAGGAGCAGGTCGAGGAACGCGTGCGGGTTCGACGCCTGCAGGTCGGCGAGGGCGCCGGCGTCCGTGGAGAAGCCGGTCTTGTTGGCGCGGGTCTTCGGCATGCCCAGCTGGTCGAAGAGGACCTCCTGCAGCTGCTTCGGCGACCCGAGGTTGATCTCCTTGCCGATCTCCGCGAACGCGCGCTGGGCGAGGTCCGTGATGCGCTCCTGGAGCTGCGCCGACAGGTCGGCGAGGCCGGCGCGGTCGGTCGCGACGCCGCGCAGCTCCATCTCCACGAGGACGAGCAGCGTCGGCATCTCGATGTCGACCATGACGCCGAGCGTGCGCTCGTCGAGCACATCGCGCAGCGCGTGCTCGACGCGGAGCGTGTACCAGGCCTCGACGGGCGACGTGAGCGCCTCGGTCTCCGGCACGAGCTGGTTCGCGTCGGGCTCGGGCAGGTCCTCCAGGAGGTACCGGCTGACGAGGGCGGCGAGGGTCTTGTCGGTGAAGCCCGGACGCAGCAGCCACCCGGCCACGAGCACGTCGAACGCGAGCCCGGAGACGGCGAGCCCCGCGCGGCGCATGGCCTTCACCTGCACCTTGGCGTCCGCCATGATCTTCGGGGAATCGCTCGCGAGCCACCGCTCGAACGGCGCGTAGTCGGCACGGCCCTCCTGCCACGGCAGGGACACCGCCTCGCTGGCGCTGGCGATGCCGAATCCGACGGGCCTGCCGTCCTGCGTCTCCACCGTGAGGCCGAGGCCGTGGGGCGACGCCGCGCTCTGGGTGCGGATCCACTTCTCCAGCTCCTCGTCGAGCAGCTGCTGCGGCTGCGGGGCGGCGGGCGCCGTCGACGGCTCCCGCTCGACCGCGCCCACGGGCGTGCCCTCGCTCGACGTCGAGGGCCCGGATCCCTCGAGCTTCAGCACGCGGTCCAGCAGCTGCTTGAACTCCAGCACCTGGAACACCTCGCGGAGGGCGGGCTCGTCGATGGGCTTCCGCTCGAGGTCCCGGGGGCCGAGCGGCAGCTCCACGTCGGTGAGCAGCCGGTTGAGGCGGCGGTTGCGGATGACGTTCTCGTACTGCGCCCGCAGGTTGTCGCCGACCTTGCCGGTGATCTCGTCCCGGTGCTCGAGGACGGCGTCGAGCGACCCGTACTGGTTGAGCCACTTGACCGCGGTCTTCGGGCCGACCTTGTCGACGCCGATGAGGTTGTCGCTCGTCTCCCCCACGAGCGCCGCGATGTCCGGGTACATCTCCGGCTGCACGCCGTACTTCTCGAACACCTTCTCGGCGTCGTAGCGCGTGAGCTGCGAGACGCCCTGCGTGGACGGGTAGAGCAGCGTGACGTCGTCGTTGACGAGCTGGATCGCGTCGCGGTCGCCCGAGACCACGAGCACGCGGAACCCCTGCTCACGGCCCTGCGTGGCGAGGGTCGCGAGGATGTCGTCCGCCTCGTGGTCCTCCTTGGTGAGGGTGGGGATGTTCATGGTCTTCAGCGCCCGCTCGAGCAGCGGCACCTGGCCGGTGAACTCCACGGGCGTCTCGCCGCGCGTGCCCTTGTACTCGGGGTACTCGCGGGTGCGGAACGAGAAGCGCGAGATGTCGAACGCGACGCCCACGTGCGTGGGCTTCTCCTTCTGCAGGAGGTTGATGAGCATGGCGATGAAGCCGTGCACGGCGTTCGTGTGCTGGCCCTCGCGGTTCTGGAAGCTCTCCGCCGGCAGGGCGTAGAAGGCCCGGAACGCCAGGGAGTGGCCGTCGATGACGAGGAGGGTAGGCTTTTCCGAGTTCGGCACGGGTCCAGCCTATAGAGGGCTCCCGACGTCCGACCGGCCCTGGAGGATCCCCCATGACCCAGCCCGCACCCGAGCCGTCCGCCAGCGCGCGGCTGCTCCGCCAGCCCCAGGACGTGGGCGCGCTCGCCCAGAAGATGGGCATCGTCTTCCACGAGCTGAGCCCCGAGAGATCCGTCGCGACGATGCCCGCGGAGGGGAACACGCAGCCCTACGGCGTGGTGCACGGCGGCGCGTACGTCGTGCTCGCCGAGTCGCTCGGATCCATGTCCGCGAACGTCCACGCCGGCGCCGACCGCGTCGCCTTCGGCATCGAGCTCAACGCGAGCCACACGCGCTCGGCGTCGTCCGGCACCATCACCGGCACCTGCACCGCGATCCACCTCGGCGGCACGCTCACGACGCACGAGATCGTCATGACCGACGACGAGGGACGACGCCTCTCGACCGTGCGCATCACGAACATCATCCGCGAGCGCTCCGGGCGCTGACCCGGGCGCCCCGATCGGGGGGCGGTGCGGCGGTGCGGCGGCTAGGCCTTCTTGGCGCTCAGCTGCTCGATGATGGCCTGGGCCACGTCGTGCATGGTGAGGCGGCGGTCCATCGACGCCTTCTGGATCCAGCGGAAGGCCTCGGGCTCCGTGAGCCCCATCTTCTCGTTGAGCAGGCCCTTGGCCCGGTCGACGAGCTTGCGGGTCTCGAAGCGCTCGACGAGGTCGGACACCTCGGCCTCGAGCGTGATGATCTGGGCGTAGCGGGCCAGCGCGATCTCGATGGCGGGGAGCAGGTCGTTCGGCGTGAACGGCTTGACCACGTAGGCCAGCGCGCCGGCCTCGCCCGCGCGCTCCACGAGCTCCTTCTGGCTGAAGGCCGTGAGGAGGACCACGGGCGCGATGTGGTTGCGGTTCAGCCGCTCGGCCGCGGAGATGCCGTCGAGCTGGGGCATCTTGACGTCCATGATGACGAGGTCGGGCCGGAGCTCCGTGGCCAGCGCGACCGCGGTCTCGCCGTCTCCCGCCTCGCCCACGACCTCGAAGCCGTTGTCGCGGAGGGTCTCCACGATGTCGAGGCGGATGAGCGACTCGTCCTCGGCGACGACGACACGGCGGGGGGCTGCGGGGGCTGTTTCCTGGTCACTCACGGATAGGAGCCTACGGTATCGTCGGGCGGGCCGGTGCGCGCCGGGACGGCGGATCACCGCCCGTTCCCCACGTCCACCGGGGTGCGCCGGATTGGCGGAATGGCAGACGCGGAGCACTCAAAATGCTCTGTCCGTGAGGGCGTGTGGGTTCGAGTCCCACATCCGGCACCGCATCACGCGAGGGACGCGGAGAGGGCGGGCGACCACGTGGTCGCCCGCCCTCTCCGCGTCGGGGCGGGGGCCGGACCCCCGCCTGCTCCCGCTACTTCTCGTACGCGGGAGCGGCCTCGTTCACGGCGTCGCCGACGACGTGGACGCGCAGCTCGTTGGTGGAGCCCGCGATGCCGGGAGGGGACCCGGCGATGACGACGACCTTCTGGCCGACCTCCGCGAGGCCCTCCGCGAGGAGCACGTCGTCGACCTGGTGGAACATCTGGTCGGTGTGGGTGACGGGCTCCACGAGGTAGGTCTGCACGCCCCACGACAGCGCGAGGCGACGTCGGATGCCCTCGTTCGGCGTGAACGCCAGGATCGGGATGCCGTTCCGGAGCCTCGTCATGCGGCGGACGGAGTCGCCCGACTCGGTGAAGACGCACAGGGCCTTCGCCTCGACGAACTCGGCGACCTCGGCGGCCGCGAGCGTGATCGCGCCGCCCTGCGTGAAGGGACGCGTGCCGAGCTTGGGGATGCGCTCCAGCCCGTGCTCCTCGGTCGACTCGATGATGCGGGCCATGGTCTTCACGGTGACGACGGGGAACTCGCCCACGCTCGTCTCGCCGCTCAGCATGAGCGCGTCGGCGCCGTCGAGCACCGCGTTGGCGCAGTCGGAGGCCTCGGCGCGCGTGGGGCGAGGGCTCGTGATCATCGACTCGAGCATCTGCGTCGCGACGATGACGGGCTTCGCCTTGCGGCGGGCGAGCTCGACCGCGCGCTTCTGCACGATCGGGACGGCCTCGAGCGGCAGCTCGACGCCCAGGTCGCCGCGGGCGACCATGATCGCGTCGAACGCGTCGACGATCTCCTCGAGCGCGTCCACGGCCTGCGGCTTCTCGACCTTGGCGACGACGGGGACGCGACGGCCCTCCTCGTCCATGATCTCGTGCACGCGGATGATGTCGGACGCGTCGCGGACGAAGCTCAGCGCGATGAGGTCGGCCCCGAGGCGGAGGCCCCAGCGGAGGTCCGCCTCGTCCTTGCCGGAGAGCGCGGGCACGTTGACCGCGACGCCCGGGAGGTTGATGCCCTTGTTGTTGCTGACGGCGCCGCCCACCTCCACCGTGGTCGTGACGCGCGTGCCGTCGGTGGAGACCACGCGGAGCGTGACCTTGCCGTCGTCGATGAGCAGCGGGTCGCCCGGCTTCACGTCGCCGGGGAGGCCCTTGTAGGTGGTGGAGCAGATGTCCTTCGTGCCGAGGATGTCCTCGACGGTGATGACGAAGGTGTCGCCGAACGCCAGGTCGTGCGGGCCGTCGGAGAACTTGCCGAGCCGGATCTTCGGGCCCTGCAGGTCGACGAGGACCGCGACCGCGCGGCCCGCGTCGTCGGCGGCCTTCCGGATGGTGGAGTAGATGCCCTCGTGGACGTCGTAGGTGCCGTGGCTCAGGTTCATCCGGGCCACGTCCACGCCGGCGTCGATGATGGCGCGGATGCTCTCGTAGGAGCTGGTCGCGGGCCCGAGGGTCGCGACGATCTTCGCTCGTCTGGTCATGCTCTGTCTGTCTCGCGTTTCTGCGTCGCACACGGACGCGGTTCGGGTGAGTGGTCGCGGTCGCGCGCGCGGGCGCGGCGGCCGGGTCAGATGGAGAGAGCGCGGTCCGTGGGCCGGACCGGGAACGGGAGCTCCGTGTCCCCCTCAAGGTACCGGTCGACGGCGGAGGCCGCTGAACGTCCCTCCGCGATGGCCCACACGATGAGCGACTGGCCGCGACCGGCGTCGCCCGCGACGAAGACGCCGGCCTGGTCGGTCTGGTAGTCCTCGCCGCGCGCGACGTTGCCGCGCGCGTCGAAGGGCACCTCCAGCTGGCTCTCGAGGGCGGCCTTCTCGGGGCCGGTGAATCCGAGGGCGAGGAGGACGAGGTCGGCGGGGATCTCGCGCTCGGTGCCCGACTTCGGCACGCGGCGGCCGTCGCGGAACTCCGTCTCGGCGACGCGGACGGCGCGCACGTGCCCGTCGTCGTCCTTCAGGAACTCCACCGTGGTGGCGAGGTACTGGCGCTCGCCGCCCTCCTCGTGCGCGCTCGACACCTCGAAGAGCGTCGGGTACGTCGGCCACGGCTGGTCGGGGCGGCGCTCCGACGGCGGCTGCTGGCCGATGGCGAGGTTGGTGACCGAGGCCGCCTTCTGGCGGTGCGCGGTGCCGATGCAGTCCGCGCCGGTGTCGCCGCCGCCGAGGACGACGACGTGCTTGCCCTCGGCGTGGATCTGCTCGGGCACCTGGTCGCCGGCCGTCGCGTGGTTGGACTGGCGCAGGTAGTCCATGGCGAAGTGGACGCCGTCGACGTCGCGGCCCGGGATGTCGAGGTCGCGCGGCACGAGCGCGCCCGTGCAGACCACGACCGCGTCGTAGCGCAGGCGCAGGTCGGACCAGGTGATGTCCTTCCCGATGTCGACGCCCGCGCGGAAGCGCGTGCCCTCGGCGGTCATCTGCGCCAGACGCGCCTCGAGGTGCTTCTTCTCCATCTTGAAGTCGGGGATCCCGTAGCGCAGCAGGCCGCCGATGCGGTCGTCGCGCTCGAAGACCGCGACCGTGTGCCCGGCGCGCGTGAGCTGCTGGGCGGCGGCGAGGCCGGCGGGGCCGGATCCCACGACCGCCACGGTCTTGCCCGTGAGACGCTCGGGCGGGTGCGGCTCGACCCAGCCGTTCTGGAAGGCGTCGTCGATGATCGACACCTCCACCTGCTTGATCGTGACCGGCGGCTGGTTGATGCCGAGGACGCACGAGCTCTCGCAGGGGGCCGGGCACAGGCGACCCGTGAACTCCGGGAAGTTGTTCGTGGCGTGCAGGCGCTCGATGGCCTGGCGGCCCTCGCCGCGCCACGTGAGGTCGTTCCACTCCGGGATGAGGTTGCCGAGCGGGCAGCCCTGGTGGCAGAACGGGATGCCGCAGTCCATGCACCGGCCGGCCTGGCGCACGAGCTCGCCGCGCTCCTGCTGCTCGTACACCTCCTTCCAGTCCATGAGCCGCACCGAGACGGGTCGGCGCTTGGGGAGCTCGCGCTCCGTCACCTTGAGGAAGCCCTTGGGGTCAGCCACCGGTCACCTCCAGGATGCGCTTCCAGGCTACGTCGCCGTCGGGGTCGATGCCTTCGTCGACCGCGGTCTGGCGGGTGGCGAGGACGGCCGCGTAGTCCCGCGGCAGGATCTTGGTGAAGCGTTCCATGGAGGTCTCCGGGTCGGCGAGCAGGCGCTCGGCCACGGTGGATCCGGTCTCGGCGAGGTGCCGGCGGAGGAGGTCGAGCACGATCTCGACGTCGGCGCTCCCGAGGGGGTGCAGCTCGAGCTCGCCCGACGCGAGCGCGTCGGTGTTGATGCGGTCGCGGTCGAGGTCGATCACGTACGCCGTGCCGCCCGACATGCCCGCGCCGATGTTCCGGCCGGTGCCGCCGAGCACGAGCGCGAGCCCGCCGGTCATGTACTCCAGCGCGTGGTCGCCCACGGCCTCGACGACGGCGGTGGCGCCGGAGTTGCGGACGAGGAACCGCTCCCCCACCATGCCGCGGATGAACATGGTGCCCTGGGTGGCGCCGTAGCCGATGACGTTGCCCGCGATGACGTTCTCCTCCGCGGGGAAGCCGGCCTTCTCGTCGGGGCGGACGACGATGTCGCCGCCCGAGAGGCCCTTGCCGAGGTAGTCGTTGCTGTCGCCGACGAGGCGGAGCGTGATGCCCGACGGCATGAACGCGCCGAAGGACTGGCCCGCGGAACCGCGCAGCGTGACGTCGATGGATCCCGTCGGGAGCCCGTCCTCGCCGTGGGCCTTCGTGACGAGGTGGCCGAGCATCGTGCCGACCGCGCGCGCCGTGTTGCGCACGGGCAGGTCGATCTCCACCCGGCCGCCGTGGTCGAGCACGTCGCGGCTGAGGCGGATCAGCTCGTTGTCGAAGTGGGCCTCGAGCTCGTGGTCCTGGGAGCGGCCGTGCTTCATCGGCTCGTCGTCGGCGAAGGTCGGGCCGACCAGGATCGGCGTGAGGTCGAGGCCCGACGCCTTCCAGTGGTCCACCGCGTCCTCGACGCCGAGCAGGTCGTTGCGGCCGACGATCTCGTCGAGCGAGCGGTACCCGAGGGCCGCGAGGTGCTCGCGCACCTCCTGGGCGATGAACTCGAAGAAGTTGACGACGTGGTCCGCCTTGCCGGGGAAGCGCTTGCGCAGCTCCGGGTTCTGCGTGGCGACGCCGACCGGGCAGGTGTCGAGGTGGCAGACGCGCATCATGATGCAGCCGGACACGACGAGCGGCGCCGTGGCGAAGCCGAACTCCTCGGCCCCCAGCAGCGCGCCGACGATGACGTCGCGGCCGGACTTCATCTGCCCGTCGACCTGCACGACCACGCGGTCGCGCATGCCGTTGAGGCGCAGGGTCTGCTGCGTCTCCGCGAGACCCAGCTCCCACGGCGTGCCCGCGTGCTTGAGCGAGTTGACCGGGCTCGCACCCGTGCCGCCGTCGTGGCCCGAGACGAGGATCACGTCGCTCAGCGCCTTCGCGACACCCGCCGCGACCGCGCCGATGCCCGACTGGCTGACGAGCTTGGTGTGGATCCGCGCGGAGGGGTTCGCGCGCTTGAGGTCGAAGATCAGCTGCTTGAGGTCCTCGATCGAGTAGATGTCGTGGTGCGGCGGCGGGGAGATGAGGCCCACGCCCGCGGTCGCGTGGCGCGTGCGCGCCACCCACGGGTACACCTTGCCGGGCGGCAGCTGCCCGCCCTCGCCGGGCTTGGCGCCCTGGGCGAGCTTGATCTGGATGTCGTCGGCGTGCGTCAGGTACATGCTCGTGACGCCGAAGCGCCCGGAGGCGACCTGCTTGATGGAGCTGCGGCGCTCGGGGTCGAGCAGGCGCTCCACGTTCTCGCCGCCCTCGCCCGTGTTGGACTTCGCGCCCAGGCGGTTCATCGCGATGGCGAGCGTCTCGTGCGCCTCCTCGGAGATGGAGCCGTAGCTCATCGCGCCCGTGGAGAAGCGCTTCACGATGTCCGAGATGGGCTCGACCTCGTCGAGCGGCACGGGCGGACGCGTGCCGGTGCGCAGCCGGAACATGCCGCGGAGCGTCATGAGGTCCTTCGACTGCGCGTCGACCATCGAGGTGTACTCGCGGAAGATGTCGTACCGGCGCGTGCGCGTGGCGTGCTGCAGCCGGAAGATCGTGTCGGGGTTGAACAGGTGCGGGGACCCGTCGCGACGCCACTGGTACTCGCCGCCCGTCTGCAGGCGCTCGTGCGAGAGCACGGCGCCGTCGGTCGGGTAGGCGCTGCGATGGCGCGCGGCGTTCTCGGCCGCGATGACGTCGATCCCGACGCCGCCGAGGCGCGTGGTGGTGCCCGAGAAGTACTGGTCCACCAGCTGCTGCGACAGGCCGACCGCCTCGAAGCACTGGGCGCCGGCGTACGAGGAGACCGTCGAGATGCCCATCTTGGACATGATCTTCAGCACGCCCTTGCCGAGCCCCTTGATGAGGTTCCGCGTCGCCTTCTCCGGCGTCACGCCCGTGAGCATGCCGCTGCGGACGAGGTCCTCGCAGGACTCCATCGCCAGGTACGGGTTGACCGCGGAGGCGCCGTAGCCGATGAGGAGCGCGACGTGGTGCACCTCGCGCACGTCGCCGGCCTCCACCACGATGCCGACCTTCATGCGGGTCTGCGAGCGGATGAGGTGGTGGTGCACGGCCGCGATCATGAGGAGCGACGGGATGGGCGCGAGGTCGCGGGTGCTGTCGCGGTCCGAGAGGACGATGAACTGCGCGCCGTGGGCGATGGCGCGGTCGACCTCGTCGCACATGGCGTCGATGCGCTTCTGCATCGCGAGCGGCCCATCGTCGACGCGGTAGAGACCGCTCACGATCGTGGTGGTGCGGCTGCCCGGGCGGTGGTCGATGTGGATGACCTTGGCCAGCTCGTCGTTGTCGATGACGGGGAAGTCGAGCACGACCTGCTTGGTGTGCTCGGGCCCGGCGTCGAGGAGGTTGCGCTGCGGCCCGAGGCCGAGGCGGAGGCTGGTGACGACCTCCTCCCGGATGGAGTCGAGCGGCGGGTTCGTGACCTGCGCGAACTGCTGCGTGAAGTAGTCGAACAGGAGGCGCGGGCGCTGCGAGAGCACGGCGATGGGCGTGTCCGACCCCATGGCGCCGAGGGGCTCGGCGCCGACCTTCGCCATGGGCATGAGGAGCATCCGCACCTCCTCCTCGGTGTAGCCGAAGGTGCGCTGGCGGCGGACGACCGACGCGGGCGTGTGCACGACGTGCTCGCGCTCGGGCAGGTCGGCCAGGTGGATGCGGTTCCGGAGCCACTCGCCCCACGGCGCGCTCGCCGCGAGCTGCGCCTTGATCTCGTCGTCCTCGATGATCCGGCCGGCCTCGGTGTCGACGAGGAACATCTTCCCGGGGCGGAGGCGGCCCTTGCGCGCGATGCGGGCGGGGTCGATCTCGAGCACGCCGATCTCGCTGCCGAGCACCACGAGGCCGTCGTGGGTGACGAGGTAGCGGCCCGGGCGCAGGCCGTTGCGGTCGAGGGTCGCGCCGACGAGCGTGCCGTCGGTGAACGTCAGGGCGGCCGGACCGTCCCACGGCTCCATGACCATGGAGTGGTACTCGTAGAAGTCGCGGCGGACGGGGTCGATGTCGGACTGCTTCTCCCAGGCCTCGGGGACCATCATCATCATCGCGTGCGGCAGGCTGCGGCCGCTGAGGCTGAGGAGCTCGAGGACCTCGTCGAACGAGGCGGAGTCGCTCGCGCCGGGCGTGACGATGGGCATCAGCGGCGAGAGGTCGCCGAGCAGCTCCGACTCGAGCTGGGACTGTCGCGCCCGCATCCAGTTGCGGTTGCCCGCGACCGTGTTGATCTCGCCGTTGTGCGCCATCATCCGCAGCGGCTGGGCGAGGGGCCAGGACGGGAAGGTGTTCGTCGAGTACCGCGAGTGCACGATGGCGAGCTTCGAGGCGAAGCGCTCGTCGGAGAGGTCGGGGTAGAACGGCTCCAGCTGGAGCGTGGTGACCATGCCCTTGTAGACCAGGGTGCGCGAGGACAGCGAGATGAAGTAGGCGCCGAGCTCCCGCTCCGCGCGCTTGCGCAGCCGGAATGCCAGCCGGTCGAGCGCGAGCCCCGCGGGTCGGTCGGACGGCTCGCGGGCGTCGGACGCGAGGAACAGCTGGCGGAACGCGGGCATGGCCTTGCGCGCCAGGTTGCCGAGGTGCGTCGCGTCGACGGGCACCTCACGCCAGCCGAGGACGCGCAGGCGCTCGTCGCCGGCGATCCGCTCGATGCCCGCTTGCAGCTCCTCGCGCTCGGCGTCGTCCGTCGGCAGGAACGCCATGCCGACCGCGTACTCCCCCATCGGCGGCAGCTCGAAGCCGGCGACGCCGCGGAGGAACGCGTCGGGGATCTGCGTCATGATGCCGGCGCCGTCGCCGGTGCCCGCGTCGGAGCCGATGGCCCCGCGGTGCTCCAGGTTCCGGAGCGCGTCCAGCGCGTTGACGATGATGTCGTGGCCGGGGGTGCCGCGCAGGGTGGCCACCATGGCCAGGCCGCACGCGTCCTTCTCGAACGCCGGGTCGTACAGGCCCTGCTTCGCGGGGAACGAGCCGCCGGGAGGGGAGGTGGAGGAGAACGCCATGGGAACCGTCCTAGATGCACTGCGGAGGGACGTCGCTGGCCCTGTGGTGAGGACCGCCTCGCGAGAGGAGGCGGTGACCGCGGGGGTGCCCGCGCTGGGAACTAGGCGCCGCGTCCGCTTGTGGCGGGGAGAGCGTGGGAGTCCGAACCGGTGGATGCCCGATCGTCGTCGACGTCGGCGAAATCCGAATCCGTGTAGACCGATGCTACCTCGCCGTCGCGGCCCGCCTTCGCGCGGGCGCTTACGTCATCCGGGGTCCGACCCGGCAGGTACGGGCTCGGCTCGCTGCCGACGTGGCGCCGGGTCTGCACGAGGAAGAGCACGAGGCCGATGGCCACCGCGAAGAACGCGGCCCAGACGTTGGTGCGCACGCCGAAGAAGATCTCGCTCGGGTCGATGCGGATCGACTCGAAGACCATGCGCCCGAGGCCGTACCACATGAGGTACACGGCGAGGCCGCGGCCCCACTGCAGGCGCACGGCGCGACCCAGCGCCATGATGACGAGCGCACCGGCGACGTTCCACACGATCTCGTACAGGAACGTCGGGTGGAACAGCGTGCCCGCCGGCAGGCCGGCAGGGAACGCGGCGTTGGTCGGGTCGACCTCGAGGCCCCAGGGCAGCGTGGTCGGCGTGCCGAACAGCTCCTGGTTGAAGTAGTTGCCCATGCGGCCCGCGGCCTGCGCGAGGAGGAGCCCGGGCGCGAGCGCGTCCGCGAAGGTCCAGAATCGGACGCCCGTCCACTTGGAGCCGAGCCACACGCCGAGCGCGCCGCCGATGAGCGCGCCGAAGATGGCGATGCCGCCCTCCCACACGTAGAGCACGCGCCAGAGGTCCGCGCCGTCGTAGAAGTAGTCGCCGGGGTGGGTGAGCACGTGGAACGCGCGCGCTCCGACGATGCCGAGCACGAGCGCGCACAGCGTGAAGTCGATGACCGTGCCCGACTCGACGCCGCGCGCCACGAGGCGGCGGTTCGTGAGGAACGCGGCGATGAGGATGCCGACGAGGATGCACACGGCGTAGGCGTGGATGACGAAGGTGAGCGGCAGGTCGATGCCGAAGCCCTGGAGCCACGCCGTGACGTCGAACCGGGTGTCGGACGGATCCGGGCTGGGGATGCTCATCGGGACGAACAACGGATGGCGCTCACTTTCGCAGGGGGATCGGCGGGCGCGGCGGGACCGCGGGCCGGGGCTACTGTAGCGCGGTTCCCCGCGCGAGATCGGCCGCGGCGCGGGCCACGCCGGGCACGCCGCCGTCGGCGAGGGCCGCCACGAGGGCGGACCCGACGATGGCGCCGTCGGCGTAGCCGAGCACCTCGCGGACCTGGTCGCCGGTGGAGATGCCGATGCCCACGCAGGCGCTCGTGGACCCCGCGTCGCGCAGGCGCGACACGAGGCCGCGCGCGGCCTGGTCGACGTCCTGCCGCGCGCCCGTGATGCCCATGGTGGACACCGCGTACACGAAGCCGCGGCTCCGCTCGACCGCCTGGTGCAGCCGGGCCTCGCTGGAGGACGGAGCCGCCAGGAACACGCGGTCGAGGCCCGTGCGCTCCGACGCGGCGAGCCAGTCGCCGCCCTCGTCGGGGATCAGGTCGGGCGTGATGAGGCCGGCGCCGCCCGCGGCGACGATGTCGTCCGCGAAGCGCTCCACGCCGTACTGGACGACGGGGTTCCAGTAGGTCATGAGGAGCACGGGCGCGTCCACGCGCTGGGTGATCGCGTGCAGGGCGTCGAAGCCGTCGCGGAGGCGGAAGCCCTGCGCGAGCGCCGTCTGCGTGGCGCGCTGGATGACGGGGCCGTCCATGACCGGATCGCTGTACGGCAGGCCGAGCTCGATGACGTCGACCCCGTTCTCGACGAGGGCGACGGCCGCCTCGATGCTCGTGGCGAGGTCGGGGAAGCCGACGGGCAGGTACCCGACGAGGGCGCCAGAGCCCTGCTCGCGCCGGAGCGCGATGGTCCGCTCGACGGGGCTGCCCGCGGGCGCGGCGGCGTGGGCTGCCGCGGTCACGACTGCTCCGCCCCGGCGTCGATGAGGTCGAAGTACTTCCCGGCGGTCTCCATGTCCTTGTCGCCGCGACCGCTGAGGTTGATCAGGATGATCGACTCCGGGCCCAGCTCCTTGCCGAGCTCCAGCGCGCCGGCGAGGGCGTGCGCGGACTCGATGGCCGGGATGATGCCCTCGGTGCGGCTCAGCAGGCGCAGCGCGCTCATGGCCTGGTCGTCCGTGACGGGACGGTAGGTGGCACGGCCGAGGTCGGACAGCCAGGAGTGCTCCGGGCCGACGCCCGGGTAGTCGAGGCCGGCGGAGATCGAGTGCGAGTCGATGGTCTGGCCGTCCTCGTCCTGCAGGAGGTAGCTGCGCGCGCCGTGCAGCATGCCGGGCCGGCCCTTGGTGATGGTGGCGGCGGTGCGCGGGGTGTCCGCGCCGTCGCCGCCGGCCTCGAACCCGTAGAGGGCCACGTCGGCGTCGTCGAGGAACGCGTGGAAGATGCCGATGGCGTTGGACCCGCCGCCGACGCACGCCGCGACGGCGTCGGGCAGGCGCCCGGTGAGCGCGAGGACCTGCTCGCGCGCCTCCTCGCCGATGACCTTCTGCAGGTCGCGGACCATGGCCGGGAACGGGTGCGGGCCCGCGACCGTGCCGAACACGTAGTTCGTGGTCTCGACGTTGGTGACCCAGTCGCGCATGGCGTCGTTGATGGCGTCCTTGAGGGTGCGCGACCCCGAGCGGACCGGGATGACCTCGGCGCCGAGCAGGCGCATCCGCGCCACGTTGAGCGCCTGGCGCTCGGTGTCGACCTCGCCCATGTAGATGACGCAGTCGAGCCCGAAGAGCGCGGCGGCGGTCGCGGTCGCGACGCCGTGCTGGCCCGCGCCCGTCTCCGCGATGATGCGCTTCTTGCCGATCTTCTTCGTGAGCAGCGCCTGGCCGAGCACGTTGTTGATCTTGTGCGAGCCCGTGTGGTTGAGGTCCTCGCGCTTGAGGATGATGCGGGCGCCGCCGGCGTGCTCGGCGAACCGCGGCACCTCGGTGATGAGGGACGGGCGTCCGGTGTAGCTGCGGTGCAGCTCCTTCAGCTCCTCGATGAACGCGGGGTCGACCTTGAGCTCCTCCCACGCCTCGGCCAGCTCGTCGAGGGCGGCGACGAGGGACTCGGGGACGTATCGCCCGCCGAAGTCGCCGAAGTAGGGACCGGTCGCGCTGCGCAGGTCGGTCATGCGCGGATGTCCAGGAACTCGCCGAGCGTGCGGACGGGATCGCCCGTGACGAGCGCCTCGCCCACCAGGACGACGTCGGCGCCCGCGCGGCGGTAGTGCGCCACGTCGTCGGCGGTCTTCACCGCGGACTCCGCGATGCGCACGACGCCGGCGGGGATGGAGTCGGCCAGCGATCCGAAGAGGTCGCGGTCGAGCTCGAAGGTGGTGAGGTTGCGGGCGTTGACGCCGACGACCTGCGCGCCGAGGTCGAGCGCGCGCGACACCTCCTCCGCCGAGTGCGTCTCGACGAGCGCGGTCATGCCGAGCTCGTTCACGAGGGCGTGCAGCTCGACGAGCGTCCTCTGGTCGAGCGCCGCGACGATGAGCAGCACGAGGTCGGCGCCCGAGGCGCGCGCCTCCAGCACCTGGTAGGGCTCGCCGATGAAGTCCTTGCGGAGGACGGGGATGGACACGGTGTCGCGCACCTGCTCGAGGTCGTGCAGCGAGCCGCGGAACTTGCGGCCCTCGGTGAGGACGCTGATGGCGCTGGCGCCGCCGGTCTCGTAGCGGGACGCGAGGAGGGCGGGATCCGGGATCTCGGCGAGGGCGCCGCGCGACGGGCTCGAGCGCTTGACCTCCGCGATGATCTTCACGCGGTCGGCGGGCGCGAGGGCGCTGAGGGCGTCGAGGGCGGCGGGACGCGCGAGCGCCTCGGCCTCGACCTGGGCGAGGGGACGGGTCTCGCGGCGTGCGGCCGCGTCCTCGAGGGCACCGGCGAGCAGATCGCCCAGCATCTAGGAGTGCGCCTTCGCGTGGGTGGGGACCGTGCGGTGCCCGCCGACGCCGAAGCCGAGCTTCTTCATGACGCCGCCGGTGATCCAGCCGAGGATCGCGAGGACCGCGGAGGCCCACACGACGGGCTCGATGGCGAACCAGAAGGCGATGGTGCCGACGGTGAACGCGACGAGCATGATGACGACAGCCGTCCAGGCCGCCGGCGAGTTGCCGTGGCCGGGTTCTGCGGACTCTGTGGACATGCGTGCTCCTCGGGGTTCGTGCGATCGGGACGGATCGAGTCTACCGGGCGGCGTCGGGGCGGCCGTCGGGATGGGGACGGCGGGCGGGGCCCGTCAGGTGAGCCTCACGCGGCTCCGCCGGTCGGGGCGTCGTCCGCGTCGCCGGGCTCGCGGCGGGTGGGATCCGCGCCGCCGCTCAGGCTGTCCCAGGCGGCCACGGGATCCTCGCGCGGGACGATCCGGCGGGTCGGCGCCGGGTCGGGGGCGTCGTACCGGGACCGGCGGGTCGGCCAGCGCGGTCCGGTGATCGCCACGAAGAGGCCCGTCAGCGCGGACGCGATGCCCGCGACGAGCGTGACCGGACCCCAGGGGGTCGTGGTCCATCCGTCGACGAGCCCCGCCACGGCCGATGAGCCCGCGACGCCCGTCACGGTCGTGACCGCGGCCTCGCCCGCCTGGACGGGATCCGCGGTCGCGGCGAACGCCGTGAGCGCCACCGTCGCCCCGATGAGCGCCTCCAGGATCCCGAGGACCACCCGGAGCGCGCGGCCCGCGATGGCGAGCGCGCCGGCGAGGGCGAGGCTCGACAGCGCGAGGGCGCTGAGCGCGGGGGCGGCGACGCTGCCCGCGACGGGCACGAGCGCGGGCGCCTGGCCGCCGATGCGGAGCGTCGACCAGTCCTGCGACCAGCCGAGGAAGGTGGCCGCGCTCGTGGCGAGGACGAGCAGGAGGGCGAGGGACTTCGTGCGGCGGGTGACGCGCATCAGCGCACGCGCCGCATGGCCTCGGCGACGGCCACGGCGCGCAGCGGGGCGGCGGCCTTGTTCTGCGACTCGAGGTACTCGGCGTCCGGGTCGGAGTCGGCGACCATGCCGCCGCCGGCCTGCACGTGGGCGATGCCGTCCACGATGGTGGCCGTGCGGATCGCGATGGCGAGGTCCGCGTCGCCCGCGAAGTCGAAGTAGCCCACCACTCCCCCGTACACGCCGCGCTGGGCGGGCTCGAGCTCGTCGATGATCTGCAGCGCGCGCGGCTTGGGCGCGCCCGAGAGCGTGCCGGCCGGGAACGTGGCGCGGAAGACGTCGATGCTCGAGACGCCGGGCCGGAGCGTCCCCTCGACCGAGCTGACGAGGTGCATGATGTGGCTGAACCGCTCGACCCGCATGAACTCGGTGACCTCGACGGAGCCCGGGGCGCACGCCTTCAGCATGTCGTTGCGCGCGAGGTCCACCAGCATGAGGTGCTCGGCGCGCTCCTTCGGGTCGGCGAGGAGCGACTCCTCGTGCGCGACGTCCTCCTCGACGGTCGCGCCGCGGGGGCGGGAGCCGGCGATGGGGTGCATGTAGACGTGGTCGTCGGTGACCGTGACGAGCGCCTCGGGCGAGGATCCGACGATGGAGTACGGCTTCCCGTCGGCGTCCTCGAGCGTGAGCAGGTACATGTACGGGCTCGGGTTGAGCACGCGCAGGATGCGGTACACGTCGATGGGGTCGGCCGTGGTCGGCTGGTCGAAGCGCTGCGAGATCACGACCTGGAAGACGTCGCCCTCGTGGATGTGGTGCTTGCTCCGCGCGATCGCCCCGTGGAAGTCGGCCGGCGTGGTGCGGAGCGTCGCGGACGGCTGCGCCTGGAGGTCCACCTCGGCGAGGAACGTCTCGGACGGGCGGGCGAGGTCGGCCTGCATGCGGTCGAGGCGCGCCTGCGCGTCGGCCCACATGGCGTCCGCGTCGTCCACGCCGTCGTTGAGGGCGGTGGCCACGAGCGTGACGGTGCCCCGGCGGTGGTCGAGCACCGCGAGCTCGGAGACGAAGCTGAGCGCCTGGCCGGGCACGGGGACCTCGGCCGGCGGGCGGTCGGGCAGGCGCTCGATCTGCCGCACGGCCTCCCACCCGATGAAGCCGACGAGGCCGCCGGTGAGCGGCGGGAGACCCGGGATGCGCGGCGTCTCCCAGCGCGCGTAGAGCGCGGCGAGGGCGGCCAGCGGGCCGTCGGGCGCGTCGTCCCCGAGGGCGCGCTGCGCGTCGATGCCGTAGTCGAGCCAGCGCGCGACGTCGCCCTGCTGCGTGAGGACGCCGAAGGACGAGACGCCGACGAACGAGAAGCGGGTCCAGATGCCGCCCTGGCCGGCGGACTCGAGCAGGAAGCTGCCCGGGCGGCCGGCGGTGAGCTTGCGGTGCACGCCCACGGGCGTCTCGCCGTCGGCGAAGACCTCGCGGAGCACGGGGATGACCCGGTGGTCGGCGGCGAGGACGCGGAACGCCTCCCGCGTCGTGGTGCCGGGCTCGGGGGTGGACGGCGCGGCGGCGCGCGGGGACTCGGTCATGGGGTGGGCCCTTCGTCGGCGGCGGGGCGCGCGCCCGCGACGGGATGGAGGTGGTCGGCGTCGAAGCAGGTGCGCGTGCCGGTGTGGCAGGCCACTCCTACCTGGTCGACCTGGACGAGGACCGTGTCGCCGTCGCAGTCGAGGGCCGCGTCGCGCACGTACTGGCCGTGCCCGGACGTGTCGCCCTTCCGCCAGTACTCGCTCCGGGAGCGGGACCAGAAGGTGACGCGGCCCGTGGTGAGCGTCCGGCGGAGGGCCTCGCGGTCCATGTAGCCGAGCATGAGCACCTCGCGCGTGTCGTGCTGCTGGATGACGGCGGGGAGCAGCCCGTCGTCGGCGAAGGACGCGCGGGCGAGGATGCCGTCGACGTCGGGGACGCCGTGCACCGGGGAGTCGAGCGGGGCTGCGCTCATCGTCGGACCACCTGACCGGCGTCCGCGAGGGCGCCCTTGACGTCGCCGATCGTGAACCGGCGGGAGTGGAAGACGCTCGCGGCGAGCACGGCGTCGGCGCCGGCCTCGATCGCGGGCGCGAAGTGGTCGAGCTCGCCCGCGCCGCCCGAGGCGATCACGGGCACGCGGCTGGCGGCGCGCATGGCGGCCACGAGCTCGAGGTCGAAGCCGTCGCGCGTGCCGTCGGCGTCGATGGAGTTGACGAGCAGCTCGCCCGCGCCGCGCTCCACGGCCTCGCGGGCCCAGGCCACGGCGTCGATGCTCGTCCGGGTGCGGCCGCCGTGCGTGGTGACGACGAAGCCGGACTCCGTGTCGCCGCGCGTCACGTCGAGCGAGAGCACGCACACCTGGGCGCCGAACCGGTCGGCGATCTCGCCCACGAGGTCGGGGCGGGCGATGGCCGCGCTGTTGACGCCGATCTTGTCGGCGCCGCTCGCGAGCAGCCGCGCCACGTCGTCGGCGCTGCGGACTCCCCCGCCGACCGTGAGCGGGATGAAGACCTGCTCGGCGGTGGCGCTCACGACGTCGTACATCGTCGCGCGGTCCTCGACCGTGGCCGTGACGTCGAGGAACGTGAGCTCGTCCGCGCCCTGCTCGTAGTAGAGGCGCGCGAGCTCGACGGGGTCGCCCGCGTCCTGCAGGTCGAGGAAGTTGACGCCCTTGACGACGCGGCCGGCGGCGACGTCGAGGCACGGGATGACACGGACGGCGAGCTGCGCGGCGTGGCCGGGGGCGGCGGATCCAGCGGGGGCCACGGTCAGATCCGGGCGGCGTGGATGGGGCTGACGAGGATGGCGCGCGCGCCGACCTCGTGCAGGCGGTCCATGATCTGGTTCGTGTCGTCGCGCGGCACCATCGAGCGCACGGCGACCCACGCGGGATCCTGCAGCGGCGAGATGGTGGGCGACTCGATGCCCGGCGTGATGGCCGTGGCGGCGTCCAGCAGCGACAGCGGCACGTCGTAGTCCATGAGCACGTAGCGGCGCGCGACGAGCACGCCCTCGAGGCGGCGGAGGAGCGTGGCGGCGCCCGGCTTCTCCTCGGCGCCCGAGATGAGCACGGCGGTGGATCGGAGGATCACCGGGCCGAAGATCTCGAGGCCCGCCTTCCGCAGCGTGGTGCCGGTCTCGACCACGTCGGCGATGGCGTCCGCGACGCCCAGCTGGATGGCCGACTCGACCGCGCCGTCGAGGCGGATGAGCTGCGCCTCGACGCCGTGCTCGCGGAGGAATCCGCCGACGAGGACGGGGTAGCTGGTGGCGATGCGCACGCCGGCGAGGTCCGCGAGGTCCGCGAAGCGGCCCACGGGGCCGGCGAACCGGAACGTCGATCCCGCGAAGCCGAGCTCCGCGGTCTCCGCGGCCTCGGACGCGGAGTCGATGAGCAGGTCGCGGCCGGTGATGCCGACGTCGAGCGCGCCGGATCCGACGTAGGTCGCGATGTCGCGCGGGCGGAGGTAGAAGAACTCGACGTCGTTGCGCGCGTCGAGGACGTAGAGCTCCTTCGGGTCACGACGGCCGGCGTACCCGGCCTCGGCGAGCATCTGGGCGGCGGTCTCTGAGAGCGAGCCCTTGTTGGGCACGGCGACACGGAGCATGGGGATCACTTCTTCCGATGGAGGGGACGACACGGGTGACGGGGAGCGTCACAGATGTCGGCCGACGTCCTCCAGGGTGAGGCCGCGCGCGATCATCATGACCTGCACGTGGTACAGCAGCTGCGAGATCTCCTCGGCGGCGCGGTCGTCGGACTCGTGCTCGGCCGCCATCCAGACCTCGGCGGCCTCCTCGACGACCTTCTTGCCGATGGCGTGCACGCCGCCGTCGAGCTCGCGGACGGTGCCGGACCCCTCGGGCCGCTCGGCGGCGATCCGGGTCAGCTCGCCGAACAGGTCATCGAAGGTCTTCACGTGCTCCAGGGTACAGCCGCACGACGGGCGCCCGGCACGACGACGGGAGGCCGGGAGCGCGATGCTCCCGGCCTCCCGGTGGTGATGCTGGCGCGGTGGACGGGGTGCTAGCCGACGCCCTGCAGGTCGATCACGAAGATCAGCGTGCGGCCGGAGAGGCGGTGGCCGCCGCCCGCGGGGCCGTAGGCGAGCTCCGGCGGGACGACGAGCTGGCGGCGTCCGCCGACCTTCATGCCGGGGATGCCCTGCTGCCAGCCGGCGATGAGGCTGCGCAGCGGGAAGCGCACGGACTGGCCGCGGCTCCAGGAGGAGTCGAACTCCTCGCCGGACTCGAAGTCGACGCCGAGGTAGTGCACGTCGACGGTGTCGCCGGGCTGGGCCTCGGGGCCGTCGCCCACGGTGATGTCGGAGATGGTGAGCTCTGCGGGGGCCGGGCCGTCGACGGGCTCGACCTCGGGCTTCGTGGTGTCGGTCATGGATCCAGTCAAGCAGATCCGCGCGGGCCTTCCGTCAGTGCGCGTGGGTGTGCGCCTCGGCGGCCCGGCGGAGCTCCGCGATCGCCGCCTCGGGGTCGCCGCCGCGGAAGACGCCGGATCCGGAGACGAACGTGTCGGCGCCGGCCTCGGCCGCGCGGCCGATGGTCTCGACGTCGATGCCGCCGTCCACCTGCAGCCAGACGTCCTGGCCGGACTCGCGGAGCCGCGACCGGAGCGCCCGCAGCTTCGGCATGGTCTCGGGCATGAAGGACTGGCCGCCGAAGCCGGGCTCGACCGTCATCACGAGCACCTGGTCGAACTCGCCGAGCAGGTCGAGGTAGTCGTCGACGGGCGTGCCGGGCTTCAGCGCGATGCCGGCGCGCGCGCCGATGTCGCGGAGGCGCCGGGCGAGCGCGACGGGCTCGCGCGTGGCCTCGGCGTGGAAGGTGACGCTCGCGGCGCCGGCCTCCGCGTAGCCGGGGGCCCAGCGGTCGACGTCGTCGATCATCAGGTGGATGTCGAGCGGCACCGGGGTCACCTGCTGGAGGCGCTCGACCATCGGCAGCCCGAATGTGAGGTTCGGCACGAAGTGGTTGTCCATGATGTCGACGTGCACGAGGTCGGCGGTGGCGAGGCGCTGGATCTCGCGCTCCAGGTTCGCGAAGTCGGCGGACAGGATGCTCGGTTCGATGCGGACGGGCATGCTCCCGACCCTACCGGCGGGTCAGCAGGGCGATGAACATGGCGTCCGTGCCGTGCCGGTGCGGCCAGAGCTGCACGCTGGATCCGCGGGCCCCGGCGTCGGGGTCGGCCGCCGGCAGCTCGAGGTCGCCGTCGGCCACCTCCTGCAGCACCGCGCCCGTGTCGAGCGCGCTGACATCCGGGTGCCGCTGGAGCGCGGCCTGCACGATGGCGCGGGTCTCGGCGAGGTGCGGCGAGCACGTGACGTAGGCGAGGATCCCGCCGGGCGCGAGCGCGCCGATGGCGGAGTCGATGAGGCCGGCCTGCAGGGCACCGAGGCCCGCGACGTCGCGCGGGGTCTTCCGCCAGCGCGCCTCGGGACGGCGGCGGAGCGCGCCGAGGCCGCTGCAGGGCGCGTCGAGGAGGATCCGGTCGAACTCCCCCGGGTGGCTCTCCCCCACGGTCGTGCCGTCGAGCTCCCACACCTCGGTGTCCCCGGGGACGGCGCGGAGCGCGTCGCGGACGAGGCCGGCGCGCGCCGGGACGAGCTCGTTCGCGGTGAGCAGCGCACCGGAGCGGCCCGCCTCGGCGGCGAGGAGCGCCGCCTTGCCGCCGGGACCGGCGCAGAGGTCGAGCCAGCGCTCGCCGGGGGTGACGGCACGCGCGCGGCTGAGGGCGAGGGCGGCGAGCTGGGATCCCTCGTCCTGCACGCGGACGCGGCCCGCGGCGACGCCGGGCGCGTCCATCGGGTCGCCGCCCTCGAGGTAGGCGCCGACGGGCGAGAAGGCGGCCGGCTGCTCGCCCGTCTCCTCGACCGTCGCGAGGCCGGGGAGCGCGACGAGGCTGACGGCGGGCGCGGCGTTGTCGGCGCGCAGCAGGTCCTCGAGCTCGTCGGCGCGGCCCTCGCGGGCGAGCGCCTGGCGGAGGGCGCGCAGCACCCACAGCGGGTGGGAGTGCTCGAGGGCGAGCCGCTCGTCGTCGCTCGCGGCGCTGTCGAGGACGCGCTGCCGCCACGCGTCGGGCTCCGAGCGGGTGATGGTGCGGAGGACGCCGTTGACGAAGCCCGTGGCCGAGCGGGATCCGACCGCGCGCGCCATGTCCACGCCCTCGTTCACGGCCGCGTGCGTGGCGACGCGCATGCTCAGGAGCTGGTGCACCGAGAGGCGCAGGACGTCGAGGATCGGCGCGTCGATCGCGGTGACGGAGCGGCCGGCGGCCAGCTCGATCACGCGGTCGTAGTACCCGGACATGCGCAGCGTGCCGTAGGTGAGCTCGGTGGCGAGCGCCGCGTCCTGGGCGCTGAGGGCCGCGCGGCGGATCTTCACGGGCAGCAGCAGGTTCGCGTACGCGTCCGACTCGCGGACCGCGCTCACGACCTCGTAGGCGACGCGGCGCGCGGGGCTGACGGACGACGGGCCGCCGACGTCGGGGCGGCCGCCTCCCGCGGGGCGGCGGCCGCCGGGTCGGCGGGCGCGGGATCCGGTGCTCTCGCTCATCGTGCGCTGACGTCCTTCCTCGTGACGCCGCGCCACCAGTCGGCGGCGGGCATGGCGCTCTTGCCGGCCGGCTGCACCTGGATGAGCTCGACGGGGTGGCTGGCGGTGCCGATCGCGACGCGGCCGTCGACGGCGGCGATCGCCCCGGGCTCGAGCGTCGCGGCGTCGCGGAGGGCGGCCGCGCGGTGGATCTTGAGGCGCACGTCGTCCACGGACGTGTGCGCGCCGGGCTCGGGCGTGACGCCGCGGATCCGCGCGAGCACCTCGTCGGCGGGCCGGGACCAGTCGACCCGGCCGTCGTCGATCGTCGTCTTCGGCGCGAGCGTCGGCTCGCCCTCCTGCGGGCGCGCGACGGCCGTGCCGGCGGCGATGGCGTCGACGGTGCGCGCGAGGAGGCCGGCGCCCTGGACCGCGAGGGCGTCGAGCACGTGGCCGGCCGTCTCGTGGTCGCCCGTGGGCCGCTCCTCCATCGCGAAGACGGGGCCGGTGTCCATGCCGCGCTCCAGCTGGAACACGCTCGCGCCCGTGACGCGCTCGCCCGCCATGATCGACCGCTGCACGGGCGCGGCGCCGCGCCACCGGGGCAGCAGGGAGAAGTGCAGGTTGATCCAGCCGTGCGCGGGCGTCGAGAGCAGCGGCTCCCGCACGAGCCCGCCGTAGGCGACGATGACGCCGAGGTCCGCCCCGACCGCGGCGATCCGGGCGGTCGCCTCCTCGTCGAGGCGGTTCACGCGGAGCGTCGGGATGCCGAGCCGCTCGGCCTCCGCGGCGACGGGCGACGGGGTGAGCACGCGCTTCCGGCCGAGCGGCGCGTCGGCGCGCGTGACGACGAGCGCGACCTCGTGGCCGGACGCGGCGAGCAGCTGGAGCGACGGCACGGCCGCGAGGGGCGTGCCGGCGAAGACGAGTCTCATTGCGAAAGCCCTCTCGGGGACGGCGTGCGGGTGGACGGTGCGGGCGGGGGCGGCGGATGCCGGGGCGACGCGGCCGGGCGCGCGGGCCGGGCGGCGGCCGGGGATCAGAACAGCCCCGTGTCGTCGAACCGTACACGGAGCGGGACCGTGGGCCGGAACCCGGTGCGGCCCGCGACGGGCTTGCGGCGGCTCGAGGCGTTGCGCACGACGGCCGCGCGGAGCTCCCGCGCGGCGTCCGGTCCGCTCGCGTAGTCGAGGCGGACGATGGCCCGCACGCGCCCCTGCTCGGTCGGCACCGGACCCAGGACGTCGACCCCGTCGATCCCGCCGAGCCGCTCGACCGCCTGGCCGACCGCGTCCGGGAGCCCCTCGACGCTCGCGGCCCGCACGGCCGGCGGGAAGCGCAGCGCCCGGCGCTCGAGCAGCTCCTCGCGCGCGTACCGCGGTTGCTGCCAGGTGGCGAGGGCGCGCGCGACCTGCCCGCCGACGCCCACGAGCATCACGGGCGCGCGGGGCGCGGCGAGGGCGGCGGCGTTCGACCACTGGCGGAGCACGTCCTCCCCCACCCGGAGGCTCTCGCGGGCGAGCATCCGCTCCCCGTCGAGCAGCAGGATCGCGCGGTAGCCGCCCGCCGCCACGGGCTCGGCCCCGCGCGTGGCCACGACGAGCCGCGACTCGGCGTCCACCTCCTGCACGTGGCGCTCGCCGTCGGCCAGCACCACCTGCACGCCGGGGAACGCGCGGCCGAGCTCCTCCGCGGTGCGGCCCGCGCCGATGGTGACGAGGCGCAGCTCGTCGGATCCGCAGTTGGCGCAGCGCCAGTCGCCCGCGAGGTGCCCGCACCAGCCGCAGGTGGGCGTGCTCGTCGCGGTGGACATGCCGAGCGGACCCGTGCAGACGGTGCAGCGGGCGGCCTGCCGGCAGGCGCGGCAGGCGACCAGCGGCGCGTAGCCCGGGCGGGCGACCTGGATGAGGACCGGCCCGTGCTCCACGGCGTCCTTCGCCGCGCGCCACGCGCCCGACGGGATCCGCGCCTGCCGGGCGAACCCCTCGTCGCCCGTCTGCGACGTGGTGGGGATCACCCGCGGGGTCCGGGTGGCGGCGGGCGACACGCTCGCGAGGTAGCCGATCGCGACGAGGCGCTCGACCTCGGTGCTCCGGGAGTGCGCGAGCAGCACGAGCGCGGTGCCCTGTTGCCGGCTGCGGAGGAGGGCGACGTCGCGCGCGTGGGCGTAGGGGCTGAGCGGCTCGGCGTGCAGCGGGTCGCCCTCGTCCCACATCGCGACGAGGCCGAGGCGCGGCGCGGGCGCGTAGACGGCCGAGCGGTTGCCGACCACGATGCGGGGTGCGTCGCCGAGGCCCGCGAGGAAGGAGCGGTAGCGGTCGGGGCCGGACTGGCGCGCGTCGGTGCGCAGCACGGATCCGTCGGGGGCGTGCGCGGCGAGAGCCGCCTCCAGCTGGTCCTGGTCGCGGTAGTCGGGCACCACGAGGACGCTGCTGCGACCGGACGCGAGCACGCGCGCGGCGGCCTGCGCGAGCGTGACGGCCCAGCGGCCGGCCCAGACGCCGCCCGGCAGCTCGACGACCTCGGGGACGGCGTCGACCGCCACGCGCCCGGACGCGTCGACCGCGGTGTCGAGGGTGCCGGGCGCGTAGCCGTCGATCGACGGGAGCACGGCGGGGTCGACGACGGCAGCCGCGGGATCGGCGGCGGGTGCGGCGTCCGCGACGGGCTCGGCGGCATCCGCATCCGCCTCCGCCGCGGCCGCGAGGGCCGCGACGTGCGCCTTCTCCACGCGCACCTGCCGCGGCGGCACCGCGAGCCGGATGACGTCGGACGCCGTCCCGGCCTGCCGGTCGGCGACCTCCCGCGCGAGCGTCCAGATCTCCGGGCGCAGCACCGGCAGCGGCGACACGACCTGCTCCACCTCGCTGAGCGCGCCGTCGTATCCCCCGCCGTCGCCGACCTCGATGACGTAGCCGTCGGCCACCCGGCCCGCGGAGCGCAGCGGGACGCGCACGCGGACGCCGGGCACGCACGTCGCCCGCAGCGCCTCGGGCACGGCGTAGTCGAACAGGCGGTCGAGCTGCGGCAGCGGGGAGTCGACCATGACCCGCACGACGGGCGGGCGCGTGCCCGCGGGGACGTCGGAGGAGGGCGGCGGCGGCGGATCCCCCGCGGTCACGTGGCGCTCCCGGTCATGCCGGGTTCCGGGCGGCGGCGCGCGTCAGAGGCCCGCGGCGCTCTGCAGGTCGGCGACACGGTCCAGCGCCTCCCAGGTGAAGTCCGGCAGCTCACGGCCGAAGTGCCCGTAGGCGGCGGTCTGCGCGTAGATGGGACGGAGCAGGTCGAGCCGTTCGACGATGGCGCCGGGACGCAGGTCGAAGGTCTCGCGGATGGCGCGCACGATGCGCTCCTCGGGCACGTGCGCCGTGCCGAACGTCTCCACGTAGAGGCCCACGGGCGCGGCCTTCCCGATCGCGTACGCCACCTGCACCTCGAGCCGGTCGGCGAGGCCCGCGGCGACCGCGTTCTTCGCGACCCAGCGCATGGCGTACGCGGCGCTGCGGTCGACCTTCGACGGGTCCTTGCCGCTGAACGCGCCGCCGCCGTGCCGGCTGAAGCCGCCGTACGTGTCGACGATGATCTTCCGGCCGGTGAGCCCCGCGTCGCCCTTCGGGCCGCCGATCTCGAACTTGCCGGTGGGGTTGATGAGCAGGGTCGCGTCGCGCGAGTCGAGCTCGATGCCGATCTCCGCCGCCTGCGCGAGCACCGGGCGGATGACGTGCTCCTCGACCTCGCGGCGGAGGTCCTCCTGGGAGACCTGCGGGCCGTGCTGGGTGGACAGGACGACCGTGTCGACCGTGCGCGGCACGAGGCCGTCGTAGCCGATGGTGACCTGGGTCTTGCCGTCGGGCCGCAGGTACGCGAGCTCGCCCGAGTGGCGGACGGCCGCGAGGCGCTCGGCGAGGCGGTGCGCGAGGTAGATGGGCAGCGGCAGGAACACGGGGGTGTCGCGTGACGCGTAGCCGAACATGAGGCCCTGGTCGCCGGCGCCCTGGAGGTCGTGCGCGTCGGTGGACGCGGATCCCGAGCGGGACTCGTACGACCGGTCGACGCCCTGCGCGATGTCGGGCGACTGCGCGCCGATGGACACCGTGACGCCGCAGTTGCTGCCGTCGAAGCCGACCTCGGAGGAGTCGTAGCCGATGTCCCGGATGCGGTCGCGCACGATCTGCGGGATGTCGACGTACCCGCTCGTGGTGACCTCGCCCGCCACGTGCACGAGGCCCGTGGTGACGAGCGTCTCGACGGCGGCGCGGCTCGTCGGGTCCTGCGTGAGGAGGGCGTCGAGGATGCTGTCGGAGATCTGGTCGCAGATCTTGTCGGGGTGACCCTCGGTGACGGACTCGGAGGTGAACAGGCGCAGGTCGGTCACGGGTCGCTCCAGGGGATCGCGTGGTCGACAGCCGGTCGCTACCGCGGAGCCGGCTGACCCACTACGTCGAGAATTCGATGGGCCACCTGCTCCTTGGAGCCGGAGGCCTCCGCCAGTGTATCGCCGGCGATCCCGAGCACCGTGACCGTGTTGCCCTCTGTGGCGAACCCCTCGGACCACCCCACCCTGTTGAGGACGAGGAGGTCGCAGCCCTTCCTGGCGAGCTTCGCGCGGCCGATCCGCAGCAGCTCGGCCGGGTCCTCCTCGGTCTCGGCGGCGAAGCCGACGACGAGGCGACGCGAGCCGTCCGGGCGGGCGGCGGCGTCGGCCGCCGCGTCGGCCGCGAGCCGCTGCAGGATGTCGGGGTTGCGGACGAGCTCGACGGAGAGCGCGTCGCCCGCCTCCTCCTTCTTGATCTTGCCCGCGGAGACGGCGACGGGCCGGTAGTCGGCGACGGCCGCGGCCATGATCACGACGTCGGCGTCCGCGGCCTCGCGCACCATGGCGTCGGAGAGCTCGAGCGCGGTAGAGACCGGCACGACGCGGACGCCGGCGGGCGCGGGCACCTCGAGGTGCGCGGCGACGAGCACGACGTCGGCACCCCGGTCGCGGGCGGCGGATGCGAGGGCGACCCCCTGCCGGCCGGAGGAGCGGTTGCCGAGGAAGCGCACGGGATCCAGCGGCTCGCGCGTGCCGCCCGCGGAGATGACGATGCGGCGCCCCTCGAGGTCGCGCCCGCCGGGGCGCACCGCGGCGAGGGCGGCGGCGATCACGTCCTCCACCTCCGCCATGCGGCCCGGCCCGGAGTCCGTGCCGGTGAGGCGGCCCGACGTGGGGCCGACGAGGGTGGCGCCGCGGGAGCGCAGGAGGGCCGCGTTGGCCTGGGTCGCCGGGTGCTGCCACATCTCGGTGTGCATCGCGGGGGCGACGACGAGGGGCGCGCGGCTGGCGAGGATGGTGGTGCCGAGCAGGTCGTCGGAGAGGCCGAGCGCCATGGTCGCGAGCGTGTGCGCGGTGGCGGGCGCGACGACGATGAGGTCGGCCTTCTGGCCGAGCGCCACGTGGCGGACCTCGGAGACGCCGTCGTAGAGGTCGCTCGTGACGGGGTTCCGGCTCACGGCCTCGAGGGTGGGCTTCCCGACGAAGCGGAGCGCCGCCTCGGTGGGCACGACGTGCACGTCGTGGCCGAGCAGCACGAGGCCCCTGACCACGCCGACGGCCTTGTAGGCCGCGATCCCGCCCGTGATCCCCACGACCACCATCATGCGGCGGCGCTCCGGTGCCCGGAGGCGGGAGCGGCGTGCGGCGTGCGGTCGGCGCGGGGCATCCGGGACGGCGGGCGGCTAGGAGGCCGCGGGCTCCACGATGGGCGTGGCGACGAGCTTGTCCTCGTTGATCTCGTGCATGGCGACCGAGAGGGGCTTGTCGTCGATGGTGGAGTCGACGAGCGGTCCGACGTTGTCGAACAGGCTGCCCTCGTGCAGGTCGGCGTAGTAGTCGTTGATCTGGCGGGCCCGCTTGGAGGCGAAGATCACGAGCGCGTACTTCGAGTCGACCTTCGAGAGGAGCTCGTCGATGGGCGGGTCGATGATGCCCTGGGTCTTGTCAACCATGGATGTGCCGCTTCCTCATTGCATGGAAGAAGGCCGCACGGGTCCGTGTCATGGACCGACGGCCTTCCTGGATTTCATCAAGTCTACGACCTCGCGCGCCGCCTCCGCGACATCGCGGTTGACGACGAGGTGGTCGAACTCGTCCTGGGCGGCCAGCTCGACCTTCGCGGTGTCCAGCCGGCGCTGCTGCTCCTCGGGCCCCTCGGTGCCGCGGCCGACCAGGCGGCGCACGAGCTCCTCCCAGGTGGGCGGCAGCAGGAACACCAGCCGCGCCTCGGGCATCGCGGCCCGCACCTGGCGCGCGCCCTGGATGTCGATCTCCAGCAGCACGCTGCGCCCCTCGGCCAGCGCGGCGTCGATGGGCGCGCGCGGCGTGCCGTAGCGGTGGGCGTTGTGCACCGTCGCCCACTCGAGGAGCTCCCCGTGCTCGACCATGCGGTCGAACCCGGCGTCGGAGACGAAGTAGTAGTTGACGCCCTCGACCTCGCCGGGGCGCGGCGCGCGCGTGGTGGCGGAGACGGAGAGCAGCACGTCGGGCTCGTTCTCGCGGATGAAGGTGGACACGGTGCCCTTGCCGACCGCGGTCGGGCCCGCGAGCACGACGAGCCGGCTCGGCTCGATGATCTGCTTCGCCGCCTGCCACTCCTCGAGGAAGCGCGTGAGCCGCACGCGTTGGTGCACGCCGAGGCCGCCGAGGCGCTTGGCGGTGGAGATGCCGAGCTCGCCGAGGATCCGCTCGAGCTTGGTGGGGCCGATGTTCGGGATGCTCGTGAGGAACTCGGTGACGCGGAGGGTGCTCTCGGCGCGGCGCGCGGGATCCGCGGACGCGTCGAGCACGCCGAGCGGCGTGCGCTCCCCCGTGACGATGTCGTGCTTCACCTGGGCGCGCGCGCGGCGGGCGGCGACGGCGGCCTGCGACGCGGCGACCCGGTCGACCTCGGGTGGTTCGGGCCTCATGGCAGCACCTCTTCGAGTCGTCCGGCGTGGTCGGTGACGGCCTCCGCGACACGCCGTGGCCCTGCCGCGAGGATACTCCGCGAGGCGGCCGCGATCACAACGCCGGAGGCCGGTCCGAACAGCGACCGGACATCGCCGAGCAGCGCTCCCTGGTGGCCGAAGCCGGGCGCGAGGATCGGGGTGCGGGTCAGCATCGCCAGGTCGAGCCCGGCGTCGGCCGGGTCGACCGTCGCGCCGACGACGAGTCCGAAGGACCCGGGATCCGCCGACGGGTCGTCGACCGGCCCGTTCGCGGCGACCGCGGCGTCCTGGATCCCGCGGGCGACCGTGCGGGCGGCGGACGCGGATCCGGCGCCCGGGAGCACGGCGCGCTGGAGGTCGCGCGCCTCGGGGTTCGAGGTCGCGGCGAGGACGAAGACGCCCGCGCCCCAGCCGTCGGCGGCGGCGCGCACGCCGTCGAGGGATCCGACGCCCGTGTAGGCGGTGAGCGTGACGGCGTCGGCCCGCAGCGGGCTGTCGGGCGCGAGCCACGCGGCGCCGTACGCGTCGACCGTGGAGCCGATGTCGCCGCGCTTGGCGTCGGCGATCACGAGGAGGCCGGCGTCGCGCGCGGCGGCGAGCACGCGCTCGAGGGCGGCGTACCCGGCGGATCCGTGGCGCTCGAAGAACGCGACCTGCGGCTTGACGATCCCGGCGCGCCCCGCGGTCGCCTCGACCACGCGCAGCCCGAACTCCTCGAGGCCGCGCGCGTCGTCGGCGAGCCCCCACGCGTCGAGCAGCGACCGGTGCGGGTCGATGCCGACGCACAGGTGCCCGCGCTCGCGGAACGCGCGGGCGAGGCGCGCGCCGAACGGCGGGGCGACCGTGGCCGCCCCGCCGTCGGCCGTCGTCACCTGCGCGCCTCGCGGGCGATCGCGTAGTCCTGCAGGCTCGTCACGTCGAAGCCGGCGCGGATGGCATCGAAGGACGCCACCGCTGCGGTGAGCTGCGCGATGGTCGTGAACAGCGGCTTGTCCGCCGCGACGGCCGCCGCGCGGATCTCGTAGCCGTCCGCGCGCGCGGTGCGGCCCGACGGCGTGTTGATCACGACGTCCACCTCGTCGCGGTTGATGAGGTCGACGATCGAGGGTGAGTCCCCCGCCGCCGGCGTCTCGCTGTACTTGCGCACGACGCGCGTCTGGATCCCGTTGCGGCTGAGGATCTCCGCCGTGCCCTCGGTCGCGAGCACCTCGAAGCCGAGCTGCTGGAGGCGCAGCACCGGCAGCACGATGGAGCGCTTGTCGCGGTCGGCGACCGACACGAACACCGTGCCGGAGAGCGGGAGGCCGCCGAACGCCGCCTCCTGGCTCTTCGCGAACGCACGCGGGAAGTCCCGGTCGATGCCCATGACCTCGCCCGTGGAGCGCATCTCCGGGCCGAGCACGGAGTCGACGATGAGGCCGTCCTTCGTGCGGAACCGCTTGAAGGGCAGCACGGCCTCCTTGACGGCGACGGGCGAGTCCATCGGCACGTCGGATCCGTCGCGCTCGGGCAGCAGGCCTTGGGCCTTCAGCTCCTGGATGGAGGTGCCGACCATGACGAGCGACGCGGCCTTCGCGAGCGGGATGCCGAGCGCCTTGGAGACGAACGGAACCGTGCGGCTCGCCCGCGGGTTCGCCTCGAGGACGTAGAGCACGCCCGCGCCGATCGCGAACTGCACGTTGAGGAGGCCGCGCACTCCGACGCCCTCGGCGATGGCGCGCGTGGCGTCGACGACCTGCTGGATCTGGCCGCGGCCGAGGGTCACGGGCGGCAGGGTGCAGCTCGAGTCGCCCGAGTGGATCCCGGCCTCCTCGATGTGCTCCATGACGCCGCCCACGTACAGCTCGGTGCCGTCGTAGATGGCGTCGATGTCGATCTCGATGGCGTCGTCGAGGAACCGGTCGATGAGGAGGGGCTTGCCCTCGCCGATGATCCCCTGGTCGGCCATGCGCAGGAAGTAGTCGTGCAGCGTGGCGGTGTCGAAGACGATCTCCATGCCGCGGCCGCCGAGCACGTAGCTCGGGCGGACGAGGACGGGGTAGCCGATCTCCTCCGCGACGACCACGGCCTCGTCGATGGCGACGGCCGTGCCGTTGCGCGGCGCGACGAGGCCCGCGGCGTCGAGGATGCCGGAGAACAGGCCCCGCTCCTCCGCGAGGTCGATGGCCGACGGGCTCGTGCCGAGGATCGGGACGCCCGCGGCCTCGAGGCCCTTGGCGAGCCCGAGCGCGGTCTGGCCGCCGAGCTGCACGACGACGCCGACGAGCTCGCCCGCCTGCTGCTCCGCGTGCACGATCTCGAGCACGTCCTCGAGCGTGAGCGGCTCGAAGTAGAGCCGGTCGCTCGTGTCGTAGTCGGTGGAGACCGTCTCCGGGTTGCAGTTGATCATGATCGTCTCGAAGCCCGCGTCGGACAGCGCGAAGGACGCGTGCACGCACGAGTAGTCGAACTCGATGCCCTGGCCGATGCGGTTCGGGCCCGAGCCCAGGATGATCACCTTGCGGCGGTCGGACGGCACGATCTCCGTCTCGGAGTCGTAGCTGGAGTAGTGGTACGGCGTGAGGGCGGGGAACTCGCCCGCGCACGTGTCGACCGTCTTGAACACCGGGCGGATGTCCGCCGCGTGGCGCGCGTCGCGCACCTCCTGCTCCGTGAGGCCGCGGATCTCGGCGATCTGCGCGTCCGAGAAGCCGTGGTCCTTGGCCTCGCGGAGGGTGAGGGCGTCGAGCGAGTCCGCGTCGCGCACGGCGTCCGCGACCTCGTTGATGAGCACGATCTGGTCGATGAACCAGGGGTCGATCTTGGTGGCGTCGAAGACCTGCTCCGCGGTCGCCCCCGCGCGCAGCGCCTGCTGCACCGTGACGATGCGGCCGTCGGTGGGCGTGCGGCTCACCTCGAGCAGCTCGTCGACCGAGCGCGTCTCGGCGGCCCAGTGGAACGAGGATCCGCGCTTCTCGAGCGATCGCAGGGCCTTCTGCAGCGCGGTGGAGTAGTTGCGGCCGATGGCCATCGCCTCGCCGACCGACTTCATGGTGGTGGTCAGCTCGGCGTCCGCGGCGGGGAACTTCTCGAACGCGAAGCGCGGCACCTTCACGACCACGTAGTCGAGCGTGGGCTCGAAGCTCGCGGGCGTGACCTTGGTGATGTCGTTGGGGATCTCGTCGAGGCGGTAGCCGATGGCGAGCTTCGCGGCGATCTTCGCGATGGGGAAGCCCGTGGCCTTCGACGCGAGCGCGCTCGAGCGGGAGACGCGCGGGTTCATCTCGATGACGATGAGGCGGCCGTCCGCCGGGTCCACCGCGAACTGGATGTTGCAGCCGCCCGTGTCGACGCCCACCCGGCGGATGATGTCGATGCCGATGTCGCGCATGTGCTGGTACTCGCGGTCGGTGAGCGTGAGCGCCGGCGCGACGGTGATCGAGTCGCCCGTGTGCACGCCGACCGGGTCGACGTTCTCGATGGAGCACACCACGACCGTGTTGTCGGCCGTGTCGCGCATGAGCTCGAGCTCGTACTCCTTCCAGCCGAGGATGGACTCCTCGAGGAGCACCTCGGTGGTGGGGCTCGACTGCAGGCCGTCGGCGACCATGCGCTCGAGCTCCTGGCGCGTGTGCGCGAAGCCCGAGCCCAAGCCGCCCATGGTGAACGAGGGGCGGATCACGAGCGGGTAGCCGAGGTCCTCGGCGAACTCCACGGCCTGCTCGAGCGTCTTGGCGACGTGCGAGCGGGCGACGTCGGCGCCGGACTCGATGACGAGGTCCTTGAAGAGCTGGCGGTCCTCGCCCTTCTGGATGGCCTCGACCTTCGCGCCGATGAGCTCCACGCCGTGCTTGGCGAGGATGCCGAGCTCGTCGAGCCGGATGGCGGCGTTGAGCGCCGTCTGGCCGCCGAGGGTCGGGAGCACCGCGTCGGGGCGCTCCTTGATGATGATCTTCTCGAGCACCTCGCTCGTGATCGGCTCGATGTAGGTCGCGTCGGCGAAGCCCGGGTCGGTCATGATCGTCGCGGGGTTCGAGTTCACGAGGATGACGCGCACGCCCTCCTCGCGGAGCACGCGGCAGGCCTGCGTGCCGGAGTAGTCGAACTCGGCGGCCTGGCCGATGACGATCGGCCCGGAGCCGATGACGAGGACGCTGTTGATGTCGTCGCGCTTGGGCATTACACGGTCTCCTGGGGGGTCGCGGCGGATGCGGGGGCGGTGCCCGACGCGTCGTGGATCAGCTGGACGAACCGGTCGAAGAGGTACGACGAGTCGTGCGGGCCGGCGGCCGCCTCCGGGTGGTACTGGACGCTGAAGGCAGGGATGTCGAGGCAGTTGAGCCCCTCGACCACCTGGTCGTTGAGGGACACGTGGCTCACCTCCGCGCGGCCGAAGCCGGCGGGGCTGTCCACGGGTCCGTCGAGCGGCGCGGAGACCGCGAAGCCGTGGTTCTGGCTCGTGATCTCGACGCGGCCGGTGCGGCGGTCGAGCACGGGCTGGTTGATCCCGCGGTGGCCGAACGGCAGCTTGTAGGTGTCGAAGCCGAGGGCGCGGCCGAGGAGCTGGTTGCCGAAGCAGATCCCGAAGAACGGGATGCCCTTCCGGAGCACGTCCTGCAGGAGCTCGACGTGGTACTGCGAGGCCTCGGGATCGCCGGGGCCGTTCGAGTAGAAGACGGCCGTGGGCGCGAGGGCGGCGAGCTCCTCGGTGGTGATCGACTGCGGGACGACGTGCACGTCGAGCCCGCGGGCCGCGAGGTGCTTCACCGTGGCGGTCTTGATCCCGAGGTCGAGGACCGCGACGGAACCGATGCGCTCCCCCACGGCCGGGATCGTGTAGGTCTCCTGCGTGGAGACCTCGGCTGACAGGTTGCGGCCGGCCATGTCGGGCGCCTGGCGCACCTGCGCGAGCTGCTCCTCGTCGTCGAGCGCGAGGGCGTCGCCGGAGAAGACGCCGGCGCGCATGGCGCCCTCGTCGCGGATCCGGCGCGTCACGGCGCGCGTGTCGATGCCGGAGATGCCCACGACGCCCTGGGCGACCAGGTCGTCCTCGAGCGTGCGCTGCCCGCGGAAGTTGGAGACCACGCGGGAGGGGTCGCGGACGACGTAGCCGGCCACCCAGATGCGGCGGGACTCCATGTCGTCGTCGTTCATGCCGGTGTTGCCGATGTGCGGCGCCGTCTGGAGCACGATCTGGCCCGCGTAGGACGGGTCGGTGATCGTCTCCTGGTAGCCGGTCATGCCGGTCGCGAAGACGGCCTCGCCGAGGGTCACGCCGCGGGCGCCGTACGCGCGTCCGACGTACCTCCGTCCGTCCTCGAGCACCAGGACGGCTCGTTCGTGTCGGGCCATGTCGGTCACTTCCCTTCGTTGTCGTCGTCGTCGTGCGCGATGCGCGGGATCCGCTGGAGGGCGTCGACGAGCGCGGTCTTCTCGCGCGGGTCGATCACCCGGAGGTACGTGTCGACCGGGGTGCCTGCGGCCTCGTCGAGGAACCAGGTCACGGCCACGAGGCCGCCCTCCTCCACGACGCGGTCGATCGCGTAGGTCGCGAGGCCGGACCCCGTGATGCGGTCGGCGGGCACGAGGACCTCGCGCTCGCCGTCGATCGCGAGCACGAGGCCCGCGTCGTGCACCCGGGCCGCGGCGCGGCCCCGGAACCCGAGGGGCGCCACCGTCAGCCGGTCGAGCGGCTGGCCGGCCGTGGTCGTCGCGACGTAGAGCACGTCGACCTCGAGTCGCGGCGCACCGAGCCCCGCGGGCGGACGCGGCGGCTCGGGCAGCGCGCTCTGACGACGACGGCGCGCGCGCCAGCCGAGCACCATGAGCGCCAGCAGCAGGACGAGGAGCGCGATCACGGTGATCGCGGGCACGAGGCGGCCGCTCACGCGACGCTCCCGGGGGCGGCCGTGGCGGCGTCGCGCGCGTCGGCGTCGGCGCGGTCGCGGAGGACGGCGGCGCGGGCGACGGTCTCGCGGTCGACGAGCGCGCCGTCGAGCACGGTCGGGTAGCCGCGGTGGAAGGTCGCGACGACGCGGCCGGGCAGCGTCATCTCCAGGTAGGGCGAGTTGCCGCTCAGCCCGCCGAGGTCGTCGCGGCCGAAGACGCGCGACGCGGACGGGTCGTACAGCGTGATGTCGGCCGGGGATCCGCCGGCCAGCGCGTGCCCGTGCTCGGCGAGCCGGCCGATGCGCGCGGGCGCGTGCGACATGACCCGCGCGACGCCCTGCCAGTCGAGGAGGCCCGTGTCGACCATGGCGAGCTGCACGACGGAGAGCGCGGACTCGAGGCCGACCATGCCGAACGCGGCCGCGTCCCACTCGCAGTCCTTGGCCTCGGTCGGGTGCGGCGCGTGGTCGGTGGCGACGACGTCGATCGTGCCGTCGGCGAGCGCGGCGCGGAGGGCCTCGACGTCCGCGCGGCGGCGCAGCGGCGGGTTCACCTTGTAGCGCGCGTCGTAGCCGGCGACCAGGTCCTCGGTGAGGAGGAGGTGGTGCGGCGTGACCTCGGCGGTCACGTCGACGCCGCGGGCCTTGGCCCAGCGGATCACGTCGACGGAACCGGCGGTGGAGACGTGGCAGACGTGCAGGCGGGATCCGACGTGCTCGGCGAGCAGCACGTCGCGCGCGATGATCGACTCCTCGGCGACCGCGGGCCAGCCCGTGATGCCGAGCTCGCCGGACAGCTCCCCCTCGTTCATGGTGGCGCCCTCGGTGAGGCGCGGGTCCTGCGCGTGCTGCGCGATGACGCCGTCGAAGGCCTTCACGTACTCGAGCGCGCGGCGCATGAGCAGCGGGTCCGAGACGCACTTGCCGTCGTCGGAGAAGACGCGGACGGCGGCGCGGCTGGAGGCCATGGCGCCGATCTCGGCCATCGACTCGCCCGCGAGGCCCACGGAGACGGCGCCGATGGGGCGCACGGTGGCGTAGCCGGCCGCGTCGCCGAGGGCCTTGACCTGCTCGACCACGCCCGCGGTGTCCTGCACGGGCATCGTGTTGGCCATGGCGAACACCGCGGTGAAGCCGCCGAGGGCCGCTGCGCGGGATCCCGTGAGCACGGTCTCGCTCTGCTCGTAGCCGGGCTCGCGGAGGTGCACGTGCAGGTCGACGAGGCCGGGCAGCGCGATGAGCCCCGCGGCCTCGATGACGCGCGCACCCTCCGGCACGACGAGGTCGGGGCCGATCTCGCGGATGAGCCCGTCGGCGACGAGGATGTCGGCGCGCTCGCCCGATGGCAGGGTCGCGCCGCGGATGAGGTGGGTGTCGTGCACGCTCTTCGCGTTCTGGGTCATCGGTCGGCCTTCCCGTCGCCGGACAGCAGGAGGTAGAGGACGGCCATGCGCACCGAGACGCCGTTGGCGACCTGCTCGCGCACCGTGGACCTCTCCGAGTCGGCGGCGGCGGCGGATATCTCGAGACCGCGGTTCATCGGCCCCGGGTGCATGACGATCGTATCGGGCCCGAGGAGCGCGAGGCGCGCGTCGTCGAGGCCCCAGATGCGCGCGTACTCGCGCGGGTTCGGGAAGAAGGCGGCGCGCATGCGCTCGGCCTGGATCCGGAGCATCATCACGGCGTCGGGCTTCCCCTCGCGGAGGGTCGCGTCGAGGTCGTAGCGGACGGTGACGGGCCAGGATCCGACGCCCACCGGCACGAGCGTGGGCGGCGCGACGAGCGTGACCTCGGCGCCGAGCGTCGTGAGGAGCCACGCGTTCGAGCGGGCGACCCGGGAGTGCAGGACGTCGCCGACGATGACGACGCGCGTGCCGTCGAGGCCCGTCCCGCGCGCGGCGGATCCGTGCAGCCGGCGACGGATGGTGAACGCGTCGAGCAGCGCCTGCGTGGGGTGCTCGTGCGTGCCGTCGCCCGCGTTGACGATGCCGGCGTCGATCCAGCCGCTGCCGGCGAGCGTGTGCGGCGCGCCCGAGGCGGGGTGCCGGACGACCACGCCGTCGGCGCCCATGGCCTGGAGCGTCTGCGCGGTGTCCTTGAGGCTCTCGCCCTTGGAGACGCTCGACCCCTTCGCGCTGAAGTTGATGACGTCGGCCGACAGGCGCTTGGCGGCGGCCTCGAACGAGATGCGGGTGCGGGTGGAGTCCTCGAAGAAGAGGTTGACGACCGTGCGGCCGCGGAGCGCGGGGGTCTTCTTGATCTCGCGCGTGCCGACGTCGGCCATGTCCTCGGCGACGTCGAGGATGTGGATCGCCTCGTCGCGGGACAGGTCGCGGGTGGAGAGCAGGTGCCTCATCGGGTCGCCCCGTCCGCCGCGGTCGCGGGGTCGCCGTCCGGGCCGGCGATGCTCACCGAGTCCTCGCCGTCGGTCTCCTCGAGGCGCACGAAGATCCGCTCGGCGAGGCTCGACGGCAGGTTCTTGCCCACGAAGTCGGCGCGGATGGGCAGCTCCCGGTGGCCGCGGTCGACCAGCGCGGCGAGCCGCACGGCCGTCGGGCGTCCGAGGTCGCCGATCGCGTCGAGGGCGGCGCGCACGGTGCGGCCGGAGAAGAGCACGTCGTCGACGAGCACGACGGTGCGCCCGTCGACGCCACCCGGGGGCAGGCGCGTGGGGGCGGGCGCCCGGGTGGGGTTCCGCTGGAGGTCGTCGCGGTACATGGTGACGTCGAGCGAGCCCACCAGGTCGGCGGGCGCCTCGGGTTCGAGGCGGGCGATGATCCGGCCGATGCGCTCGGCGAGCACGGTGCCGCGGGTGGGGATCCCGAGGAGCAGCAGGCCGTGCGGGCCGCGGTTCGACTCGAGGATCTCGTGGGCGATGCGCGTGAGCGCACGGGTGATGTCAGAGGGCTGCAGCACGATGCGCTGAGGCAATCCGACCTCCTTCCCCGCCTCTCGGGACGGATGTTAAAGGTGGTCTGTTCCGCCGGTCACTCTAGCGGGTGTCCCCCGTGCGCGGGGTGCGTCGCGCAGCCCGCGCGTGTCCTCAGCGCTCGGACGCGTCGAGCACCGCGCGGATCCGTCCGAGCACGGCGGCGTCCTGCAGGCTCGTGGCGTCGCCGAGGGTGCGGCCCTCCACGAGGTCGGCGAGGAGGCGGCGCATGATCTTGCCCGAGCGGGTCTTCGGCACGTCCGGCACCGCGACGATCCGGCGGGGCTTCGCGACCGGCCCGATCGCGCGCGCGACGTGCGCCGTGAGGAGCGGCCCCAGCTCCGCGGCGAGCGCCGCCCAGCCCTCCGCGTCGTCGTCCGCGGGCCGGTCGTCGCCGCGCGGCACGACGAACGCGACCACGCGCTGGCCCGTGAGGTCGTCGGCGACGCCCGTGACGCCGGCCTCCCCCACGCGCGGGTGCGCGACGAGCGCCGACTCGATCTCGATGGTCGAGAGCCGGTGGCCGGACACGTTGACGACCTCGTCGATCCGGCCCTGCAGGGCCACGTCGCCGTCGGCGTCGCGCCGGGCGCCGTCGCCCGCGAGGAACCAGCCGCGCTCGGCGAACCGCTCCCAGTAGGCGCTGCGGTACCGGGCCGGGTCGCCCCACACGGTGCGGGCCATGCCGGGCCAGGGGCGCTGGATCACCAGCAGCCCGGACTCCCCGGGCGCGGCGGGCTCGCCGTCGTCGTCGACCACGTCCACGCGGAACCCGGGCAGGGCGCGGCCGGCGGCGCCGGGCTTCAGCGTCGAGACGCCCGGCAGCGGCGCGATGACGGCGGCCCCGGTCTCCGACTGCCACCACGTGTCGACCACGGGCGCGCGACCGCCGCCGATCTCCCGGTGGAACCAGCGCCACGCGGCCGGGTTGATGGCCTCCCCCACGGATCCCAGCAGCCGGATGCTCGACAGGTCGTGCCCCGCGACGCCGTCGGGGAACCAGCCCATGAGCGAGCGGATCAGCGTGGGCGCCGTGTAGTACGTCGTCACCCCGTACCGCTCGATGATCTCGAGGTGCCGCCCGCGGTGGGGCGTGTCGGGCGTGCCCTCGTAGACCACCTGCGTGAGGCCGTTGGAGAGCGGGCCGTAGATCTCGTAGGTGTGCGCGGTGACCCAGGCGAGGTCGGCCGTGCACCAGTGCACGTCGTCGGGCTTCGCGTCGAAGTGCGCCCAGTGCGCCCACGACGCGTGCGCGAGGTAGCCGCCCGAGGTGTGCACGAGGCCCTTGGGGCGACCGGTCGTGCCCGACGTGTAGATGATGAAGAGGGGGTGCTCGGCGTCGAAGGCGGCCGGCTCGTGCACGGGGGACGCGGATCCCACGGCGTCGTGCCACCAGACGTCGCGTCCCGGGGTCCACGGCACGTCCTGCCCGGTGCGGCGGACGACGAGCACGTGCTCGATCGACGCGACGCCCGCCACGGCCTCGTCGGCCTGCGGCTTGGTCGCGACGGCCTGCCCGCGCCGGTTCTGGCCGTCGCTCGTGATGAGGAGCTTCGCGCCCGTGTCCTCGACGCGGAAGCGCAGGGCCTCCGCGGAGAAGCCGCCGAAGACGAGCGAGTGCACGGCGCCGATGCGCGCCACCGCGAGCGTCGCGACGATCGTCTCCACGAGCACGGGCAGGTAGATCACGACGCGGTCGCCCGGCCCGACGCCGAGGGCGATGAGGGCGTTGGCGGCGCGGGACACCTCCTCCTGGAGGTCGCGGTAGGTGATCGTGCGGCGGTCCCCCGGCTCACCCTCGAAGTGCAGCGCGACCTTCTCGCCCCGCCCCGCGGCGACGTGCCGGTCCACGCAGTTGGCCGCGACGTTGAGCCGGCCGCCCGCGAACCACGTGGCGGCGGGGACCTGCGGGGTGCCGTCCGCGGCGACCGGCGGGATCCACGTGTGCGCGGTCTCCCACGGCGTCTCCCAGTCGAGGCGGCGGGCGGCCTCCTCCCAGAAGGCGACCGGATCCGCCTCGGCGCGCGCGTACGCCTCGGCGGTGACGTTCGCCTGCGCCTGGAGGTACGCCGGCGGCGGGAAGAGCGCCTGCTCGACGGTCGTGTCGGCGTCGCCCTCGGGGACGGCGGTGGCGGCCTGCTCGGTGCGCGCGGAGGTCATGCGCCGACGCTACGTGCGGCGCCGCCTCGATCCGGAACCGGGATGTCACGCGACGACACGGAACGCCGGCGTCAGCCCCAGCGCCGCACGAGCACCCGCTCCGCGAGGCCCACGACGGCGTCGGTCACGGCGCCGAGCACGGCGAGCAGCACGATCGCGAGCAGCACCCGGTCGACGCGCCCGTTCGCCGACGACTCCGTGAGCAGGTAGCCGAGCCCCATCGACGCGGCCAGCAGCTCCGCCGCCACGAGGAACAGCCACGACTGCGCGAGCGCCAGCCGCAGTCCCGAGACGACGGCGGGCAGCACGGCCGGCAGCTGCACGGTGACGAGCAGCGGGATCCGCGTGAGCCCGAACGCGCGCCCGACCTCCACGAGGTGCGGGTCCACGTGCCGGAGCGCGCCGGCGACGGTCGTGTACACGGGGAACATGGCGCCGATGGCGACGAGCGTGACCTTGGAGTCCTCGTTGATCCCCATCCAGAGCAGCAGCAGCGGCACCCAGGCGAGCGAGGGCACCGTGCGGAACGCGCCCGCGGTCGGCGCGAGCAGGAGCCGGCCGATGCGCGACAGGCCGACCACGGCGCCGAGCACGAGGCCGACCGTGGCGCCGAGGGCGAAGCCGAGCAGCACGCGCTGCAGCGAGATGGCGACGTACTGCCCGAGGATCCCCTGCTGGGCGAGCTGCACCCCGGCGCGCACCACGTCGAGCGGCGCGGGGAGGAGGTGGGCGGGCACGGCGCCCGTCGCGGTGACCACGGCCCAGAGGCCGACGACGAGGGCGGGGACGACGAGGCCGACGGCGACCCGGAGGAGCGCGCCGCCCGTCGCGCGGGCGGGGGTGCGCCGCGCGAGGGCGCCCTTGGGGTCCGGGGCGGCGGCGCCCGTGCGGCCCTCGCCGCGGACGTCCGCCCGCGCGGGCCGGAGCGCGGTCATCGGGCCGACCCGGACGCGGGATCCGCGGCCTCGGCGAACCGCGGCTCGAACAGCTCGTCGAGCGCGGCGTCGATCTTCCCCTGGTCCGGCACGTCGCCCGACTCGACGAGGATCGGGCCGACGCGCTCCAGCACGGTGCGCTGCGCGTCGCCGGGCACGGGGTCGACGCCGAGGTTCGTGCGGTCGATGACGGTGGATGCGACGGCCGGGTCGATCGCGGCGGCCTGCGCGAGGATCGCCGCGGTCTCGTCGGGGTGGTCGACGGCCCACGCGCGGGCCTCCTCGTACGAGTCGACGACGGCCTGCGCGAGGTCCGGCGACGCGTCGAGGAACGACTGCGTGGCGTTCAGGAACCCGTAGGTCGCGAAGTCCACGTTGCGGTACAGCAGCGTGGATCCCGCCTCGGCCTCGCTCGCGGCCATGAGCGGGTCGAGCCCGGCCCACGCGTCGACGGAGCCGTTCTCCAGGGCGGCGCGGCCGTCGGCGTGCTGGAGGTTCTGGATGGTGACGTCGGAGGCGGGGATGCCCGCCTCCTCCAGCGTCTGCAGCAGGAAGAAGTACGGGTCGGTGCCCTTCGTGGCGGCGATGTCGGCGCCGCGGAGCTGGTCGACGCGCGTGATGGGCGATCCCTTCGGCACGACGATCGCGGTCCACTCGGGCTGCGAGTACACGTCGATGGTGCGGATCGGCGAGCCGTTGGCGCGGGCGAGGAGCGCGGCGGATCCGGCGGTGGATCCCACGTCGACGGCCCCCGCGCGCAGCAGCTCGTTGGCCTTGTTGGATCCGGCGCTCTGCACCCAGTCGACCGTGACGTCCGAGCCGAGCCGCTTCTCCACGAGGCCCTGGTCCTTCACGATGAGGCTGAGCGGGTTGTAAGTGGCCCAGTCCAGGGTGACGGTGTCGGCGCTCCAGCCGGCGGGATCCGCGGACGCGCCGGCGGCGGGGGCGACGGCCGAACCCTCCCCCGCGGCGCATCCGGCGAGGAGCATGGCGGCGGCGCCCGCGAGCGCGAGGGCGGGGATGGATCTGCGGGGCAGGAGACGGGTCACGGTGGGTCCTCGGTGCGGTGTCGGTGATGCGGGCGGTGTGGGGGTCGGGGGTCCGGCTCAGCCGGCGGCGCGGTGGCCCGGCACGCCGAGCCCCGCGAGCAGCTCGGCGCGGAGGGCGGCGAGGGTGGCGTCGCCGCGGTCGCGTGGCCGGGCGCCGGGCACCTCGAGCACGCGTCGGACGGTCGCGCCGGGTGCGGCGCCCTCCGCGGGATCCGGGCCGAGCAGCACCACGCGGTCGGCGAGGTGCAGGGCCTCGTCCACGTCGTGCGTGACGAGGAGGACGGTGGTCGGGATGGCGGCGTGCACGTCGAGGAGGAGGTCCTGCATCCGGAGGCGCGTGAGGGCGTCGAGCGCGCCGAACGGCTCGTCGAGCACGAGGATGCGGGGCCGCCGGGCGAGCGCGCGGGCGAGCGAGGCGCGCTGGGCCATGCCGCCGGAGACCTGGCGGGGACGGAGGTCGGCCGCCTCGGCCAGGCCCGTCAGCTCGAGGAGGTCGCGCACGCGGGCGTCGCCCTCGGCGCGCGGCACGTCGCGCGGCAGGCCGAGACGCACGTTGGCGCGGATCGTGCGCCACGGCAGCAGGCGCGGCTCCTGGAACGCGACCGCAGAGCGCTGGTCGACCTCGCGCACGGCAGTGCCGTCGATGCGGATGGATCCGGCGTCGGGGCGGTCGAGCCCGCTCACCTGGCGCAGGAGGGTGGACTTCCCGCAGCCGGACGGCCCGAGGATCGCCACGACGTCGCCCGCGGCGAGGTCGAGGTCCACGTCCCGCAGCACCGTGCGCCGAGCCCGGGATCCATCGCCGGCGAACGACCGTCCGACCCCGCGGAGCTCGACCGCGCCGGCGGAGCCCGCGGCCGCATCCGGGGCGGGAGCAGGCGACGCGGCCGTCGTCCGGTCGGGTCGCGGGGCGGATGCGGTGACGGGCATGACCCGACGCTAGGACGGCCCGAGCACACTCGGACCGTCCCGCGTCACACGCGGTCGCGGGGCGTCACGCGACGTAACGGGCTGGCGGGACGCACGCCGCGCGATGCCTACGCCTGCGTCGCCGCGATCCGCGCCAGCATGCCGTTCATGAACGAGGCCGACTCGTCCGTCGAGAGCGACGACGCGAGGTCGACGCTCTCCGAGATCGCGACGCCGTCGGGCACGTCGGCGTTGAAGAGGATCTCCCAGATGCCGATGCGCAGGATCGCGCGGTCGACCGCGGGCATGCGGGCGAGGGTCCAGTTCACCGAGTACGTCTCGATGAGCTCGTCGATCTCGTCCTGGTGCTCCACGAACCCCTCGGCGATCTCGCGGGCGTATGCCCACGAAGCCTGCCGGTCGGGCTCCGCGGCCGCGCGCTGCTGCTCGACCGCGAGGGTCGCGGGGATGGACTCGCCGCGGATGTCCGCGACGTAGAGGACGTCGAGGGCGCGCTTGCGCGCCTTGGTGCGTGCGCTCACGGGGTCAGTCGGTGACGCGGCCGAGGTAGTCGCCCGTGCGGGTGTCCACCTTGACGCGCGTGCCCTGCTCGAGGAAGAGCGGGACCTGGATCTGGTGCCCGGTCTCGACCGTCGCGGGCTTGGTGCCGCCCGTGGAGCGGTCGCCCTGCAGGCCCGGCTCCGTGTACGTGATGGTGAGCACGACGGACGCGGGCAGCTCGACGTAGAGCCCCTCGCCGTTGTGCAGCGCCACGGTCACGTCCTGGTTCTCGAGCATGTAGTTCTTCGCGTCGCCGACCTGCGCCGCGGACAGCGTGATCTGGTCGTAGTCGCTCGTGTCCATGAACACGAAGTTCTCGCCGTCGGCGTAGAGGTACTGGAAGTCGCGGCGGTCGACCGTCTCGGTCTCGATCTTCGCGCCCGCGTTGAACGTGCGGTCGACGACCTTGCCGCTCATGACGTTCTTGACCTTGGTGCGCACGAACGCGCCGCCCTTGCCCGGCTTCACGTGCTGGAACTCGATGACGGTCCACAGCTGGCCGTCCATGTTGAGGACGACGCCGTTCTTGATGTCAGCGGTAGAGGCCATGCGGGGAGGGTCCTTGCCTGTTCGACGAGCGGGAGGTGCGGCGGCGGCGAGAGGTGCCGGCGCGAGGGGGTGCCGCGGGGGCGCGGTGGGCGCGTGCGGCTTTCCTGAGGGACCAGCCTATCGGGTGCCGGTCACGACGTGCGCGAGGGCGAGGAGGTACGACCCCTGCCCGAGCCCCGCGATGACGCCCGTCGCGACGGGCGAGATGACGCTGGTGTGCCGGAACTCCTCGCGCGCGTGCGGGTTGGAGATGTGCACCTCGAGGAGCGTGATGCCGGCCTTCGTGACGAGCGCCGCGGCGTCGCGGAGCGCGTACGAGTAGTGCGTGAACGCGGCGGGGTTCATGATCACGGGGGTCGCGGTGTCGACGGCCTCGTGCAGCCAACCGATGAGGGTCGCCTCGTCGTCCGTCTGGCGGAGGTCGATCTCGACGTCGTCGGGCGCGAACGCGACGAGCTCCCGGCGGAGGTCATCCAGCGACCCGGTGCCGTACACGTCGGGCTCGCGGCTGCCGAGCCGTCCGAGGTTGGGGCCGTTGAGGACGAGCACGCGTGACATGCGCCCAGCCTAGGGGCGGGTCAGCCGACGCTCTGGCCGCCGTCCGAGCGGATGCGCTGGCCGTTGATCCAGCCGCCCTCGGCCGAGGCGAGGAAGCAGACGAGCGCGGCGGCGTCCCGGGGCTCGGCGAGACGGCCGCGCGGCGTCGTCTCCTGCAGGTGGGCCCGGATCTCGGGCGTGAACCAGCCCGTGTCGATGGGTCCCGGGTCGACGAGGTTCGCCGTGATGCGCACGTCCTCGAGCTCGCGCGCCGCCGCGATGACGATGCGGTCGAGCGCGGCCTTGCTGGCGCCGTATGGCACGTTGCCGACGACGTGGTTGCTCGTGAGGGCGATGATGCGGCCGGCACCCGGGAGCGCCCGGTAGCGGCGCGCGAAGCCCTGGATCAGCTGCAGCGACGCCCGCACGTTCACGGCGAGGTGCCGCTCGAGGCTCTCGACGCTCGTCTCCAGCAGCGAGCTGTCGACCGCCTCCGCGTGCGACAGCACGAGCGCCGTGACGGGACCGAGCGCCTGCTCGGCGGCCTCGAGGATCCGCTCGGCCGCGTCGGTGTCCATGAGGTCGGCCTCGATCGCGTGCGCGCGTCCGCCGGCGCGCGCGACGGCCGCGGCGACCCGTTCGGGGTCGTCGGGCTGCGGGCCCCAGGCCATGCGCGCGTCGTAGGCGGACCAGTATGAGAAGGCGACGTCCCAGCCGCCGAGCGCCAGGTCCTCGGCGATGGCCGCTCCGAGCCCCGCGACCCGGCCGACGCCCGTGACGAGGGCGACGGGCCGCGGCGCATCCGGATGCGCGGGATCCGTCACGACCCGATCTCCTGGTACGCCGCGAACAGCAGCGCCTCCTCGGGCCCGTTGAGCACGCTGGCGCGGCCGACGCCGTCGAGCACGATGAAGCGCATCATGTCGCCGCGCGCCTTCTTGTCGCGCTTCATGCTCGCGACGAGCGTGGGCCAGCGGCCGACGGGGTAGCTGGTGGGCAGGTCGAGCGAGTCGAGGATCCGCCGGTGCCGGTCGACCGCCTCGTCCGAGAGCGACCGCGTGAGGCGGGAGAGCTCCGCCGCGAAGACCATGCCGACGGCGACGGCCGACCCGTGCCGCCAGCGGTAGCGCTCGGCGTGCTCGATCGCGTGGCCGAGCGTGTGGCCGTAGTTGAGGATCTCGCGGCGGCCCTTCTCGGTGAAGTCCTCCCCCACGACCTCGGCCTTCATCGCGATCGCCAGCTCGACGACGCGGCGGAACTCCGGTGACGTGGGATCCGTGACGCGCGCCACGTCCCGCTCGATGATGTCCAGGATCTCGGGCACGGCGATGAACCCGGCCTTCACGATCTCCGCGAAGCCCGTGACGAGCTCGTTCCGCGGCAGGGTCGCGAGCAGGTCGAGGTCGACGACCACGGCGGTCGGCGCGTAGAAGGCGCCCACCAGGTTCTTGCCCTCGGACGTGTTGATGCCGGTCTTGCCGCCCACGGCCGCATCCACCATGGCGAGCACCGTCGTCGGGATCTGGATGAGGATGACGCCGCGCAGCCACGTCGCCGCGACGAAGCCGCCGAGGTCGGTGGTGGCGCCGCCGCCGAGCGTGATCACGGCGTCCGAGCGCGTGAAGTCGGTGGTGCCCATGATCTTCCAGCAGAACGCGGCGACCTCGACGCGCTTGGCCCCCTCGGCGTCGGGCACCTCGGCGAGGTACACCTCGACGTCGCCCTGCAGGCGCTCGCGGAGCCGCGACGCCTCCTCGGCGAGGGCGGGCGCGTGCACGATGAGCACCTTGCGCACGCGCGGGCCGAGCAGCGCGCCCACGCCCGCGACGAGGCCGCGGCCGACGGTCACGTCGTAGCCGGGCGTGCCGGAGACGGGGATCACGGAGGGCGCGTCCGGTTCGGCGGCGGCGGTCGCGCGCGCGTCGGTCTCGGTGCGGGTCGGTTCGGTCATGGCTGCCTCTCCCGGGCGAAGCGCTCGATCTCGCGGGCGATGCGCGGGAGCGGGCGGTCGGAGGTGTCGATGGTCAGGTCGGCGAGCGAGCGGTAGAGCTCCTCGCGGTCGGCGACGAGGCGCCGCCAGCTGTCGAGGCCGTCGACGAGCGGGCGGTCGTCCCCCCGGATCCGCGCGCGCACGGCGGGCTCGCTCACGGTGAGCAGCACGACCGTGCACGGTGCCAGGTCGGCGCGCGTCGCGGGGTCGAGGACGGCTCCCCCGCCGAGCGAGACGACGCCGTCGTCCGCCAGGGCCGCGGCCACCGCGGCCCGCTCGAGCTCGCGGAAGCGCGGCTCGCCGTGCTCGCGGAAGATGTCGGCGATGGATCCGTGGGCCTCGACGATGGCCCGGTCCGTGTCGGTGAACGGCAGCCCCAGGCCCTTCGCCACGCGGCGGCCGACCGTGGTCTTGCCCGCGCCGGGCGGACCGATCAGGACGACCGGCATGCTCAGGACTCGGGAGGCGCGGGCGGCGCGGCGTCCGCCTCGTCCACGAGGTCGGCGCCCGTGCGGCGGCCCTCGGGGATCGCGTCGAGGTAGCCGCGGAGGTTCCGCAGGGTCTCGCCCACGGAGTCGCCGCCGAACTTCTCCAGCACCGCGTCGGCGAGCGTGAGCGCGACCATGGCCTCGGCGACCACGCCCGCGGCGGGGACCGCGCACACGTCGGAGCGCTGGTGGTGGGCGGGGGCGGCGCCGCCCGTGGCGGTGTCGATGGTGCGGAGGGCGCGCGGCACGGTCGCGATGGGCTTCATGCCCGCGCGGACGCGGAGGACCGTGCCCGTGCTCATGCCGCCCTCGGTGCCGCCAGCGCGGTCCGTGGACCGGCCGATGCCGGCGTCTGTGGAGAAAAGCTCGTCGTGCGCCTCGGATCCGCGGCGCGTCGTCGTGAGGAAGCCGTCGCCGACCTCGACGCCCTTGATGGCCTGGATGCCCATGAGCGCCGCGGCGAGCTTGGAGTCGAGCCGGCGGTCCCAGTGCACGTGCGAGCCGAGGCCCGGCGGCAGGTCGTACGCGAGCACCTCGACGACGCCGCCGACCGTGTCGCCGCTCTGCTTCGTGTCGTCGACCTCCGCGACCATGCGCGCGCTCGTCTCGGGGTGGAAGCAGCGCAGCGGATCCGCGTCCAGGGCGTCGACGTCGGCCGGCGTCGGCAGCGGCGCGCCCTCGGGCACGCGGACGGGGCCGATGGCCAGCGTGTGGCTGACGAGGGTGATCCCCAGCTCGGCGAGGAACGCGCGGGCGACGGCGCCGAGCGCCACGCGGGCGGCGGTCTCGCGGGCGCTCGCGCGCTCGAGCACGGGACGCGCCTCGTCGAAGTCGTACTTCTGCATGCCCACCAGGTCGGCGTGGCCGGGCCGGGGACGCGTGAGGGCCGCGGCGCGCGCGCCCCGCAGCTTCTCGGGATCCACCGGCTCCGGGCTCATGATGTCGACCCACTTGGGCCACTCCGTGTTGCCGATCCGCACGGCGATGGGGCTGCCGAGCGTGCGCCCGTGGACCACGCCGGTCGAGAGGCTCAGCTCGTCCTGCTCGAACGCCATGCGCGCGCCACGGCCGTAGCCGAGCTTGCGACGGGCGAGGTCGGCGCGGATGCCGTCGAGGCTGACGGGGACGCCCGCGGGCAGGCCCTCCAGGACGGCGATGAGTTCGGGGCCGTGGGATTCCCCGGCGGTGAGCCAACGCAGCATGGCCCCATCCTCCCACAGCGGCAGGGTCGGACCCGCGAGCAGGATCCCCTCCGGCCTCGCGCTGCGGAAGCACCTGACCCGCGGGTCAGGCTCCCGTCCAGGGCCTCCGGGGATCCCGTCCCACGCTCGCGAGCATCGCGGCCAGCACGCGGTCCTCGCCCGGCAGAGGCCGCGTGTCGTCGCCGTGCGCGAACAGGCGCACCTGGTCGAGGGCCTGGTGCACGAGCATGTCGATGCCCGGCACGACGCGACCGCCCGCGCGCTGCCACGCGGCGGCGATGCCGGTGGGCCATGGCGCGTACGTCACGTCGAGGAGCACGGTCGCCTCGGCCAATGCGGCGGGCAGCGGCACGGAGGCGGCGGCGTCGCCCGGGAGGGTGCTGATCACCGTGTCGGCGTCGCGGAGCGCGTCCGCCGCGTCCGCGAGCGGCGCGGTCCGGAGCGCCAGGCCCAGCTCGTCGGCCAGGGGCGCGAGCTCCTGCCCCTGCGCGGGACGCCGGGCCGCGACCACGACCTCGCGGGCGCCCATGCGGGCCAGCGCGACGACGGCCGAGCGCGCCGTGGATCCGGCGCCCATGACGACCGCGCGCTGCGCGCTCCCCACGCCGGCCCTGGCGAAGGCGCGGACGATGCCCGCGACGTCCGTGTTGGCGCCGCGACGGCGCGTCCCCCCGTCGTCGCCTTCCTCGAGCAGCAGCGTGTTGGCCGCGCCCGCGAGGCGTGCCGTGTCGTCGATCAGGTCGAGGAGCGGCAGCACGTCCCGCTTGAGCGGCATCGTGAGCGACAGGCCCCGCCAGCCGGATCCGAGGCCCGCGACGAACGCGCCGAGGTCCGCCCCCGTGCACTCCACCGCCTCGTAGGACCAGTCGAGCCCGAGCACGTCGTACGCCGCCCGGTGCAGCCGCGGCGACAGGGAATGCGCGATGGGGCTGCCGAGGACCGCCAGCCGCACGGCCGGCGTCCGCGGATCAGCCATTGCCCGGGTTGTCCTTCATGAACTGCTGCCACTGGGCGACGGCCTTCTGGTGCTCCTCGTAGGTCTGGGAGAAGACGGTGTCACCCGTGATGGTGTTGACGGTGACGAAGTAGAGCCACGGCCCGTCCGCGGGAGCGATCGCGGCCTTGATCGCGAGGTCGCCGGGGTTGGAGATGGGGCCGGCCGGGAGCCCCGGGTGCACGTAGGTGTTCCACGGGTTGTCGTCGGCGCGCTCGGCGTCGGTGGTCGTGACCCGGCCGACCGACTGCGCGCCGTAGGCGACGGTCGCGTCCGACTGCAGCGGCATCCCGATGGCGATGCGGTTCTGGAACACGCGCGACACCTTGTAGAAGTCGCCCTCGAAGCGGGCCTCCTTCTGGATGAGCGCGGCGAGCGTGAGCACGCGGTGGCGGTCGGCGGGCGCGACGCCGGCCTGGTCGAGCGCCTCGAAGGTGCGGCTGACCATCGCCTTGACCATGTCCGTCGCGGAGGTGCCGGGCGGGAAGTCGTACGTGGCCGGGAAGAGGTACCCCTCGATGTTCGGCGCCTCGGCGGGGATCCCGAGGGCGGCGCGATCCGCGGCCGCGGCCTCGAGGTCGGCCACGGGGGTTCCGGTGCCCTCCGCGATGAGCTCGAAGGCCTGCGCGACGGTCTGGCCCTCGGGGATGGTGACCTTGGCCTGGATCTGGCTGGCCGGATCCTGCAGCATCGCGAGCGCGGACGCCGCGCTCATCTGCTTCCGCAGCGTGTAGGTGCCCGGCTGGAAGACGATCTCGCCGCCGGACGCGACGACGGCCCGGTAGAACGCCTTCGATGTCTTCACGACGTCCTCCGCGGCGAGCGTGTCGCCGATGGTGCTCCCGGTGTCGCCCGTCTTGACGACCACCTGCACCTCTCCGGAGCCGTCGCCGTCGTAGTCGGTGGGCTCGGCGGGCGTCAGGAGCGCCGCGACCACGGGGCCGAACATCGAGGTCGCGATGACGCCCGCGCCGCCGAACAGCGCGATGAGCAGGACCACGACGTAGGGCCACTTGGGGTGGCGGCGCTTCGGCTTCGGGGCGACGAGGACCTCCCGGCGCGGCGGCGTCCCGCGCCCGTCGTCCGCTGCCGGGCGGGTCGGCGTGATCGGCGTCGGGGCGGTCCGCGCGGGACCCCGTGCGCTCGACGCGGTCGCCGAGGCGGTCCGCGACCGCTCGTCGGACGCGGGACGCGGAGCGGCGGCCGTGGGCACGGGGGTGGTCGCGAGGGGGGCGGGACGCTCGTCGGACGCCGTCGGCCGCGGGGCAGCGACCCCGGAGGGCGCGGAGGCCGCGGCCTGCGCCTCGGCCGCCTCCCGCAGCGCGCGGAGCTCGCGTCGCGTCATGGGCGCACCGGTGCCGATGCCGGGCCCGTCGCCGCGCGGGGCAGGTGCCGGCGCGGCCGCAGGTGCAGGTGCAGAGGAGTCGCCGACGTGGTCGCCGAAGAGGCTCTCGAAGGGGTCGCCACCGCCACCCGCGGCCGCCGTGGCGCGTCGGGTGGGATCGGTCTCAGGCGTGTCGGTCAGGATCGACTCGGTTCCTCGGGACGAGAGCACCGGGTGGGGAGCCGGCGGCGCGCTCGGTCTCGAGCGCGTGTTGAAGGATTATAACCGCCGCCACCTGATCGATCACGGGCCGCTGCTTACGGGAGCCTCTGCCCGATGCGCGCAGGGCGCCCTGGGCGGAGACCGTCGAGAGGCGTTCGTCCACCAGCCGCACGGGGATCGCCGTGGCGTCCGCGAGGCGCCGGGCGAACCCCTCCGCGTCGTCCGTGGAGGCGGTCGCGCGGCCCGAGAGCGCGAGCGGCAGGCCCACGACGAGCTCGGTGCAGTCGATCTCGGCCGCCACCTCGAGGATCCGCCGCACGTCCGCGGAGCCCCCGGCGTCGCGCGGGACCGTCTCGACGGGCGTCGCGATCAACCCGTGCGGATCCGACCGGGCGAGGCCGATCCGGGCCTTCCCCACGTCGACCGCGAGCCGGGAGCCGATCCGCATCAGGAGTCGAGGGACCGGCGGACCGCGTCGAGCGCGTCGCCGATGGCCGACACGTCGGATCCGCCGCCCTGCGCGAGGTCGTCCTTGCCGCCTCCGCCGCCGCCGAGCACGGCCGCCGCGGCGCGGGCGAGCTGCCCGGCCCGGGCGCCGGCGTCCCGCGCGGCCTGGTTCGTGGCCACGATGACGGTCGGCTTGCCGCCCGCGTCGCCCGCGAGGGCGACCACCACGGGCTCGGATCCGGCGCGCTCGCGCACGAGCGTCACGAGCTGCCGCACCTCGTCGGCGGACCGCACGCTGCCGAGCGACTCCTGGATGAGCGTCACGGATCCGACGCGCGACCCCTGCGCGAGGAGCGCCGGCACGCGCTGCTGCAGCGCCTGCGCCTCGAAGTCGGCGATGCGCCGCTCCGCCGTCTTGAGGTTCTGCATCAGGTCGGCGATGCGGTCGGGCAGCTGCTCGCGCGGCGTCTTGAGGCTCGACGTGAGCTGCGACACGATGGCGCGCTCGACCGCGAGGTCCTGGAACGCCTCGCGGCCCACGAGCGACTCGATGCGGCGGTTGGTGGATCCGACGGACGACTCCCCCACCACGTTGATGAGCCCGATCTGCGCGCTGGACGACACGTGCGTGCCCGCGCAGAGCTCGCGCGACCACGGCCCGCCGATGTCGACGACGCGCACGGTGTCGCCGTACTTCTCGCCGAACAGCGCCATGGCGCCGAGCTTCTTCGCCTCGTCGATCGGCATGACGCGCGTGACGACCTGCAGGTCGTCGCGCACCGCGCCGTTCGCGATGTCCTCGATCTCGCTGCGCGTCTCCGGGCTCAGCGCCTGGTTCCACGCGAAGTCGAGCCGCATGTACCCGGCCCGGTTGTACGAGCCGGACTGGTGCGCGTCCTGGCCGAGCACCTGGCGGAGCGCGGCGTGCACGAGGTGCGTGCCGGAGTGCGCCTGCGTGGCGCCGCGGCGCCAGTCGGCGTCGACGACGGTGGTCGCGGCGGCGCCGACCCCGACCTCGCCGGAGCGGACCTGCACGCGGTGGCTGATGAGGCCCTTCACGGGCTTCTGCACGTCGAGCACCTCGAGGTCGAAGCCGTTCCCGACGATGCTGCCCGCGTCGGCCTCCTGGCCGCCGGACTCGGCGTAGAGGCTCGTCTCCGGGAGGATGACCTCCGCGATGTCGCCCGCGACCGCGTGGTCGACGCTGTGGCCGCCGACGATGAGGCCGAGGATCGTCGTCCCAGTCTCCAGCTCGTCGTACCCGGTGAAGCGCGTCTCGCCGGCCGCGCGGAACGCGCTGTAGACGGTGAGGTCGGCCAGCGCCGTCTTCTTGGACTTGGCGTCGGCCTTGGCGCGCGTGCGCTGCTCCAGCATCAGCCGGTCGAAGGCCTCGCGGTCGACCGTGAGGCCGTTCTCCTCGGCCATCTCGAGCGTCAGGTCGATGGGGAAGCCGAACGTGTCGTGCAGCAGGAACGCGGTGTCGCCGGCGATGCGCTCGCCGCCGGCCGCCTTCGTCTCGCCGACGGCCACGTCGAGGATCGTCGTGCCGCCGGAGAGCGTGCGCAGGAAGGTCTCCTCCTCCGCGTAGGCGAGGCGCGAGATGCGGTCGAAGTCGTCCGACACCTCGGGGTAGGCGGCCTTCATCGCGTCGCGCGACGCGGGGAACAGCTCGCCGAAGGTGGCGGTGTCCACGCCCATGAGGCGCATGCCGCGCACGGTGCGGCGCATGAGGCGGCGGAGGATGTAGCCGCGGCCCTCGTTGGACGGGCGCACGCCGTCGGACATGAGCATGAGGGAGGAGCGCACGTGGTCGGCGACGATGCGCATGCGCACGTCGTCCTCGTGGTCGGCGCCGTAGCGACGGCCGGCGAGCTCGGCCGCGCGGTCGAGGACCGGACGCACCTGGTCGATCTCGTACATGTTCTCGACGCCCTGCTTGATGAAGGCGACGCGCTCGAGCCCCATGCCGGTGTCGATGTTCCGCTGCGGCAGGTCGCCGAGGATCTCGAAGTCGCTCTTGCCCGTGCCGGCCCCGCGCAGGTACTGCATGAAGACGAGGTTCCAGATCTCCACGTACCGGTCGTCGTCCGTCGCCGGTCCGCCGTCGGCGCCGTACGCGGGGCCGCGGTCGAAGAAGATCTCCGAGCAGGGACCCGCGGGGCCGGGCTGCCCGGTGTGCCAGTAGTTCGTGTCGCGGCCGAGGCCCTGGATCCGCTCGTCCGGCAGGCCCGCGACGCGCTTCCACGCCTGCCGGGCCTCGTCGTCCTCGTGGTAGACGGTGACCCAGAGGTCGTCGGGCGAGAACCCGAGGCCGCCGTCGGCCTCGCTCGTCGTGAGCAGCTCCCACGCGTACGCGATGGCCTGCTCCTTGAAGTAGTCGCCGAAGGAGAAGTTGCCGTTCATCTGGAAGAAGGTGCCGTGGCGGGGCGTGCGGCCGACCTCCTCGATGTCGAGGGTGCGGATGCACTTCTGGACGCTCGTGGCGCGCGCGAACGGCGCGGGGACGACGCCCGTGAGGTACGGCACGAACGGGACCATGCCGGCCACCGTGAACAGCAGCGTGGGGTCCTCGCTCACGAGCGACGCCGATGGCACGACGGTGTGCCCCCGGTCGCCGAAGTACGTCAGCCAGGCGTTGCGGATGTCTGCGGTCTGCATGCGGTCTACTGCTTTCCCAGCTCGGTGATGGTGTCCTCGGCCTCGCCCACGGCGGAACGGAGCTCGGCCTCGCGGCGGCGGTAGCCGTGCTCGACGGCCTCGCCGAAGCGGCGGGCCCGGGCGTCGACGTCCTGGAAGAGGCGGTGCCCGGCCGGCGTGCGGTCGACCACGTGGGCGACGGCGAAGCCGAGGGCGACCCCCACGGCGATGAGGACGAGGTTCTTCATGCTTCTCCCCTTCCGGGAGGTGACGCGACGGGCGGGCGGCCTTCGGGGCCGAGGGCGATCCTACCGGCCGGGCCGTGCGCCTCCCCGGCCCGGCCGGTGCGCGCCGGGGCCGGATACGCCGCGAGGCGGGCCGCCCGGATGGGCGACCCGCCTCGCGGACGGTGATGCGGGTTCTAGCGGGCCGCGTAGTACTCGACGACCAGCTGGACCTCGCAGGTCACGGGGACCTCGGCGCGCTTCGGCAGGCGCACCAGGCGGGCCTGCAGCTTGTCGAGCTCGACCTCGAGGTACGAGGGGAGCTTCGGCAGCACGTCGGCGTGACCGCCGGCGGCGGCGACCTGGAAGGGCTCGGTGCCCTCGGAGCGCGGCTTGACGTGGATCATCTGGCCGGCCTTCACGCGGAAGGAGGGGCGGTCGACGATCTTGCCGTCGACCATGATGTGGCGGTGCACGACGAGCTGGCGGGCCTGCGCCGTGGTGCGCGCGAGGCCGGAGCGGACGACGAGCGCGTCGAGGCGCTGCTCGAGGATCTCGACGAGGTTCTCACCGGTGAGGCCCTGGGTGCGACGCGCCTCCTGGAAGGCGATCTTGAGCTGGGCCTCGCGGATGCCGTACTGGGCGCGCAGACGCTGCTTCTCGCGGAGGCGGACGGCGTAGTCGCTGTCCTGCTTGCGCTTGGACCGGCCGTGCTCGCCCGGCGCGTAGGGGCGCTTCTCGAGGTACTTGGCCGCCTTCGGCGTGAGCGGGATGCCCAGCGCGCGGGAGAGGCGGGTCTTGCTACGGGTGCGTGACTTGGTGGACACGTTTTCCTTCCAGGGAGAAAGTCTCTGACTACGGATGATGCAGGGCGTCCGCGCACACGCATGGGCGCGCGACGACACGAGACCGCTGATGCGGTGTCCTGCGGAAGTAGAGGGATTCGCCACGGGTCGTCCGGCTACAGGACGTGTCCCTTGATCATGATGTCGACGCAGCCGCACGCGACACCCGATTGAGGCGTCAGCAAGCGTAGCACGGGATCGCCGTGATCCCGGGGCCGCGCCGCGCGAGGATCACCCGCCCCGGACGATGCGGCGGAGCTTCTCCAGCCGGGCGGACAGGTCCCGCTCATGCCCGTGCTGCGTGGGCGAGTAGTACGTGCGGCCGACGAGCTCGTCCGGCAGGTACTGCTGCGTCACGACGCCGATGTCCGCGTCGTGCGGATAGCGGTAGCCCGCGCCGTGGCCGAGCCGCTTCGCGCCCGGGTAGTGGGCGTCGCGCAGGTGCAGGGGCACGCGGCCGAATGCGCCGGCGCGCACGTCCGCGATGGCCTGGTCGATGCCGAGGTACGACGCGTTCGACTTGGGCGCGGTCGCGAGGTGCACGACCGCCTGGGCCAAAGGGATCCGTCCCTCCGGCATGCCGATGAGCTGCACCGCGTCGGCCGCCGCGACCGCCACGACGAGCGCCTGCGGGTCGGCGAGCCCGATGTCCTCGGAGGCCGAGACGATGATCCGCCGGGCGATGAAGCGCGGGTCCTCCCCCGCCTCGATCATGCGGGCCAGGTAGTGCAGAGCGGCGTCGACGTCGGATCCGCGGATCGACTTGATGAAGGCGCTGATGACGTCGTAGTGCTCGTCGCCGTTGCGGTCGTAGCGGAGCAGCGCCCGGTCGACCGCGAGCGCGACCTGCTCGGTGGAGATGGGGATGGGCGCGGGATCCTCGGCGGACGCGACCCCGCCGCCCGCGCGCTCCTCGCCGGCGTCGTCCTCGTCGTCGTCCTCGTTGTCGTCGTCGTCCGCCGCCGTGGCGCGGGCCTTGCCCGACGCGTCCGCCTGGGCCGAGACCGCCGCCGCCTCGAGCGCCGTCAGCGCGCGCCGCGCATCCCCGGACGCCAGGCGGATGATCATGGCCCGCGCATCGTCGTCGAGCGCGAACCGCCCGCCGAGGCCGCGGTCGTCGGCGACCGCGCGGTCCACGAGGACGCCGAGGTCGTCGTCGTCGAGCTGCTCGAGGGTCAGCAGCAGGCTGCGTGACAGCAGCGGCGAGATGACCGAGAAGGACGGGTTCTCGGTGGTGGCCGCGATGAGGATCACCCAGCCGTTCTCCACGCCCGGCAGCAGCGCGTCCTGCTGGGCCTTGGTGAAGCGGTGGATCTCGTCGAGGAAGAGCACGGTCGAGACGCCGAAGAGGTCGCGGTCGCTCAGCGCCTTCTCCATCACCTGGCGCACGTCGCGGACGCCGGCGGTCACCGCCGAGAGCTCGACGAAGCGGCGGCTGGATCCGTGCGCGATGGCCTGCGCGAGCGTCGTCTTGCCCGTCCCGGGAGGGCCCCACAGGATGATCGAGACCGATCCCTGCTCCCCGGCCACGTCCGAGGCGAGGCTCACGAGGGGCGAGCCGGGCGTCAGGAGGTGCCGCTGGCCGGTGACCTCGTCGAGGCTGCGGGGACGCATCCGGACGGCCAGGGGCGTCGCCCCGGAACGGAGGCCCGGTCGCGTGTCGGTCATGATCTCGATGGTAGGCGCGACCGGCTAGGGTTCCCGTACCGCCGCCTCGGGCGGGACCGACCGTGAGGACGCCGTGGCCCCGAAGAACGACCGCGCAGCCCGTGAGGCGCAGGCCCGGCTCCGCCGCTACGCGGCCCGCCAGGAGCTCCACGCCCGCTCCGTCCGACGCCGTCGTCGCGACGACCTGCTCGCGATCGTCGCCGTGGTCCTCGTCGCCGCGCTCGCGGTCGGGGCGCAGCTCGCCTACGAGGCGGGCCCGGGCGCTCCCGCACCCGTGCCGTCGTCCTCCACCCCCGCCTCCCCCGACGCCCCCGCGCCCGCGACGCCGGACGCCACCCCGACCGCCGACCCCGCCCCCGCGCCGGAGGCGACCCCCACGCCCTGAGCCGCCGATCCGGCCAGCCGGTCCTCACGAGCGTCTGCGAGGCGAGGCCGATCGGCGCCGAGCCGCGCAGGCCCGCCCCGCCCTGGGGCATGATCGACAGGTCGGCCAGCGCCCGTCACGGGACGATCCCCCGCTGAGGGCGTGCTCTAGGCTGACGTGCACGTCTCCGCACCGGTCCGGCCGGTCCTACGAACAAGGTGAAATCCGTGGCTGACAACGATCAGACCCCCTGGGGCCGCGTCGACGAGACGGGCACCGTCTTCCTTCGCGAGGGCGACGGCGAACGTGCCGTGGGCCAGTACCCCGACGGGACCCCCGAGGAGGCGCTGGCGTACTTCCAGCGCAAGTTCACCGACCTCGCGGGGCAGGTGACGCTCCTCGAGCAGCGCGCCAAGCGCGGCGCCCCGGCCGCCGACGTGTCCAAGGCCGTCGCGCACCTCATCGAGGCCGTGGACGGCGCGAACGCCGTCGGCGACCTCGCCGCCCTCCGTGCACGGCTCGACGTCCTCGCCGCGACCGTGGGCGAGCTCACCGAGAAGCAGGGCGAGGAGCAGCGCCAGGTGGTGCAGGGCGCCATCGCCGAGCGCACCGCGATCGTCGAGGAGACCGAGCGCCTCGCGACGCAGGACTTCTCGAAGGTCCAGTGGAAGCAGCTGACCGCCGAGGTCGACGCGCTGTTCGGCCGCTGGCAGCAGCACCAGCAGACGGGCCCGCGCCTCCCCAAGAACGACGCCAACGAGCTGTGGAAGCGCTTCCGCACCGCGCGCTCCACCATCGACACCGAGCGCAAGGCGTTCTTCGCCGAGCTCGACAACGCCCACAAGGACGCCCGCGCGAAGAAGCAGGCCATCGTCGAGCAGGCGCGCGCGCTCGAGCCCCAGGGCGTCGGCGGGATCCCCGCCTATCGCCGGCTCCTCGACGAGTGGAAGCTCGCCGGGCGCGCGGGCAAGCGCTACGACGACGCGCTCTGGGCCCAGTTCAAGGCCGCGGGCGACGTGCTCTACGGCGCCAAGGCCGAGGTCGACGCCGCGGACGACGAGGAGCAGCAGGCCAACCTCCAGGCCAAGCTCGCCCTCCTCGACGAGGCCGAGCCGATCCTGCAGATCACGGAGCGCACCGCGGCGCGCGACAAGCTCACCGCCGTCCAGCTGCGGTGGGACGCGATCGGCCGCGTGCCGCGCGACAGCGTCAAGACCGTCGAGGACCGCCTCCGCAAGGTCGAGACCCACGTGCGCACCCTGGACGAGGAGTTCTGGCGCAAGAACAACCCGGAGACGAAGGCGCGCTCCGAGGGCCTCGCCTCGCAGCTCGGCGCGGCCATCGACAAGCTCCAGCGCGAGCTCGACGCGGCCAAGGCCGACGGCGACGCGCGGCGCATCAAGGACGCTGAGGAGGCCCTCGCCGCCCGACGCGTCTGGCTGGACGCGCTCGGCTCCTAGCGCGCCCCCTGCGCAGCACGGCGACGGCCCGGGATCCTCCACAGGATCCCGGGCCGTCGTCCGTCCGGCTGCGGGCGATGGCATGGTGCGCCCATGTCTCCCCGCCTCGCCCCGGTCCTCTCCGTCCTCGACCTCCCGCTCGCCGAGCTCTGCTCGGCCCGCCTCGACGGCGAGGTGTACGAGGTCGACGCCTGCTACTCCCCCGTCGACGAGCTCGCCTCGCCCTGGCTCCGTGCCGCGGCGCTCGCGGCGCAGGTCCCGTCCCGCCTCATCGCGGAGCGGTCGACGGCGGCGTGGGTGCACGGAGCCATCCGCACGCCCCCGCGTACGCACGAGTACTGCGTGGACAGCGTCGCGCGCTGCCATCCGCCGGCGCTGCGCAACGTGCGCATCCGCGAGGTGGTGCTCGACGAGCGGGACACGACCACGCTGGCCGGCCTCCGAGTCACGACCCCGCTGCGCACGCTGTGCGACATCGCGCGCACGGTCGCCGACTTCACGCCGTCCCACGAGGCCGCGTGCCAAGGACTGCTCACGCTGCCCGGCGTCACGGACGCTGCTGCGCGCGAGCTGCTCGCCTCCTCCGGTGCGCTGCCCGACAAGCGCCGCGCCCTGTCCCGGCTCGACGCCCTGGTCCGCCGCACCGCGTCGCCGGATGACACGGCCGGAGAGCCGCGCGCTTCCCGTCAGCCGCCGTTGACGCGGTAGACGTCGTACACCGCGTCGATGCGACGCACGGCGTTGAGCACGCGGTCCAGGTGCGTCACGTCACCCATCTCGAAGACGAACCGGCTGATGGCCAGCCGGTTGGACGACGTCGACACGGACGCGGAGAGGATGTTGACGTGGTGCTCGGACAGGACGCGCGTGACGTCGCTGAGCAGGCCGGAGCGGTCGAGCGCCTCCACCTGGATGTGCACCAGGAACAGGCTCTTGGACGAAGGGGCCCACTCCACCTCGATCATGCGGTCGGGCTCCGCCCGCAGCGAGTCCACGTTGTGGCAGTTGGCCTGGTGCACGGAGACCCCCGCGCCGCGCGTCACGAACCCGATGATCTCGTCGCCCGGCACCGGCGTGCAGCACTTGGCGAGCTTCACGAGGATGTCCGGCGCCCCGCGCACGAGCACGCCCGAGTCGCTGTTCCGCGACACGCGCGAGCGCTGCGTGACGGCGAAGACCTCCTCGGCCTCCCCGCCGCTGTCGCCCTGGATGGACGAGAGCACCTTCTCGATCACCGACTGCGTGGAGACGTGGCCCTCGCCGACGGCGGCGTAGAGCGCCGCGACGTCGTCGTACTTCATGCTCTGGGCCACGTCCGAGAACGCGTCCTGGTTCATCAGCTTCTGCAGCGGCAGGTTCTGCTTGCGCATGGCCCGGGCGATGGCGTCCTTGCCCTGCTCGATCGCCTCCTCGCGCCGCTCCTTGGTGAACCACTGCTTGATCTTGTTGCGCGCGCGAGCGCTCTTCACGAACGCGAGCCAGTCCTTGCTCGGACCGCTGTCGGGGTTCTTCGAGGTGAACACCTCCACCACGTCCCCCGTGGCGAGGGGGTTCTCGAGCGGCACGAGCCGCCCGTTCACCTTGGCGCCCATCGTGCGGTGGCCCACATCCGTGTGCACGGCGTACGCGAAGTCGACGGGCGTCCCGCCCGCGGGCAGGCCGATGACCTTCCCGTGCGGCGTGAACACGTAGACCTCCTTCGCACCGATCTCGAAGCGGAGCGAGTCGAGGAACTCCCCGGGATCCGCCGTCTCGGACTGCCAGTCGGAGATGTGCGCGAGCCAGGCGAGGTCGGTGTCCCCCTGCGGAGACACCTCGGCGGCGCGCCCGCCGTTCATGCGCTCCTTGTACTTCCAGTGCGCGGCGACGCCGAACTCGGCGCGCTGGTGCATCTCGTGCGTGCGGATCTGGATCTCCACCGGCCGGCCCTTGGGCCCGATGACCGTGGTGTGGAGCGACTGGTACAGGTTGAACTTGGGCGTGGCGATGTAGTCCTTGAAGCGCCCGGGCACCGGCGTCCACCTGGCGTGGATCGCGCCGAGCACGGCGTAGCAGTCACGGAGCGAGTCGACGAGCACGCGGATCCCGACGAGGTCGTAGATCTCGTCGAACTCGCGCCCGCGCACGACCATCTTCTGGTAGATCGAGTAGTACTGCTTGGGACGTCCGGCCACCTTGCCGCGGATCTTCGCGGCACGCAGGTCGTCGTTGACGCTGTCGATCACCTGCTGCACGAACTCCTCGCGCTGCGGCGTGCGCTGCTTCACGAGGTTCTCGATCTCGACGTAGATCTTCGGGTAGAGCACCGCGAACGAGAGGTCCTCGAGCTCCCACTTGATGGTCGAGATCCCGAGGCGGTGCGCGAGCGGCGCATAGATCTCGAGGGTCTCCTTGGCCTTCCGCTCCGCGGACGCCGACTCGACGAAGCCCCACGTGCGCGCGTTGTGCAGGCGGTCGGCGAGCTTGACCACGAGCACGCGGATGTCCTTCGACATCGCGACGACCATCTTGCGCACCGTCTCGGCCTGGGCGCTGTCGCCGTACTTCAGCTTGTCGAGCTTGGTGACGCCGTCGACGAGCATCGCGATCTCGTCGCCGAAGTCGTGGCGGAGCATGTCGAGCGTGTACTCGGTGTCCTCGACCGTGTCGTGCAGGAGCGCCGCCGCGAGGGTCTTGGGGCCGATGCCGAGGTCCGCCAGGATCTGCGCCACCGCGACCGGGTGCGTGATGTACGGCTCGCCGCTCTTGCGCTTCTGCCCCTCGTGGGCCCGCTCGGCGACGGCGTACGCCCGCTCGATGAGGCTCATGTCGGCCTTCGGGTGGTGCAGGCGGGCGGTGCGGATGAGCTGCTCGACGGCCCCGGCGGGCTGCGCCCGGGAGAAGAGGCGGGGCACCAGGCGCCGGAGGGAAGCCGTGCTCGAGGTCGTCTCCGTCATCGTTCAGCCTCCCAGGCGTGTGCTGGAGACCAAATTATCACCGCGCTCGAGAGCTCCCGACCACGGACGGCCGGCGGGCACCCGGGGGGCGCGCCGAGGACCACGGCAGCCGCGCACGCGCGGCGCGGCCGGCGAGGCCCAGGCGGCCCGGGTCAGGCGACGCGGCCGGGCTGCCCGTCGTCGGTGACGACGTCGCCGCCCATCTCCGACCAGGCGTGCATGCCGCCCGTGATGTTGGAGGCCGCGAATCCGCCGCGCAGGAGCCCCTGCGTGGCGAGCGAGGAACGGTGCCCGGAGCGGCAGACGACCGCGATGTGCTGGTCGGTCGGGATCTCGCCGACGCGGGCCTCGAGCTCGCCCATCGGGATGTGGTGCGCCAGGGCGGAGTGTCCCGCCTCCCACTCGTCGGGCTCGCGTACGTCCAGGAGCCAGGAGTCCCCCGTGGTGGCTCGGGCCTTGGCCGTGGCAGCGTCGAGGTCCTCGGGGACGCCGGAGCCCTGCGCGCTGGTCACGACTCCACCGTGACGGCGGCGCGCTCGGCCTGGGCCCGGCTGGCCGCCGCGGCGGCCAGCTGGTCGCCGCGCTTGACCTTCGGCTCGCCCTGGCGGAGGTGCGCGTAGAGGGGCGCCGCGATGAAGATCGTCGAGTAGGTGCCGACGATGATGCCGATGAACAGCGACAGCGCGATGTCCCGCAGCGTGCCGGCCCCGAGCACCACGGCGCCGATGAAGAGGATCGAGCCGACCGGGAGGATGGCGACGATCGACGTGTTGATCGAGCGCACCAGCGTCTGGTTGACGGCGAGGTTCACCGACTGCCCGAAGGTGCGTCGTGATTCCTGCCCGTCCTGCGCGGTGTTCTCACGGATCTTGTCGAACACCACGACGGTGTCGTAGAGCGAGTAGCCGAGGATCGTGAGGAAGCCGATCACGGCAGCGGGAGTGACCTCGAAGCCGGTGATGCCGTAGATGCCCGCGGTGAGCACGAGGTCGTGCAGGAGCGCGATGATCGCGGCGACGGACATCTTCCACGTGCGGAAGTAGACCGACATGACGAGCGCCGCCAGCGCGAGGAAGACCACGAGGCCCCAGAGCGCCTGGCGTGTGATGTCCTGGCCCCACGACGGCCCGATGAACGACTCCGTGACGCTGGACGTCTCGACGCCGTACGCCGTCGCGAGCGCCTGGCGGACGGCCGAGCTGGCGTCGGGCTGCAGCTGGTCGGTCTGCACGCGGACGGCGTCGGATCCGACAGACGACACGCGGGCGGGCACCGGGGTGACGGTGGCGACGGCTTCGCTCGCGATGTCCTGCGACTGCGACTGCACCCCGCTCACGGTGTACTCGGATCCGCCCGTGAACTCGATGCCGAACGTGAAGCCGCCGCGCACGAGGGGACCGAGGACGGAGACGAGGATGCAGATGGCCGCGATGGAGTACCAGAGGCGTCGTCGGCCGACGATGTCGAACGAGCGCTTGCCCGTGTAGAGGTCGTTGCCGAACTCGGAGAAGCCAGCCATCAGTCGTCCCTGCTCGTGTCGTCGGCCCGCGGTGCGTCGATCGTCGCGGTCTTCGTGGATCCGGTCGCCTGGCCCTGGGTGGCCTTGCGCTCGGCGATGGTCTGCCGGCGCGCGGCCTCCTTGGCCGCGGCGGCGTTGCGCCCCGCCGTGGCGGTGGGGGTGCGGAACGTCGCACGGCCGCGGTACACGGCGCCGAGCGCACGCGGGTCGAGCCCGCTCATGCGATGGCCCTCGGCGAAGAACGGCCGGTCGGCGAGGAGCTGGAGGATCGGGTGCGTGAAGAGCGAGACGACGATGAGGTCGATGATCGTCGTGAGCCCCAGCGTGAGCGCGAAGCCCTTGACGTTGCCGACCGCGAGGATGAACAGCACGGCAGCGGCCAGGAAGTTGACCGTGTCGGACGCGATGATCGTGCGCAGCGCGCGCTTCCACCCCTGCTCGACCGACGAGACGAGCCCGCGGCCGTCGCGCAGCTCGTCCTTGATGCGTTCGAAGTAGACGATGAACGAGTCCGCCGTGATGCCGATGGCCACGATGAGCCCCGCCACCCCGGCGAGCGACAGCCGGTACCCCTCCCGCCAGCTGAGCAGCGTGATGAGGAGGTACGTGATCACCGCGGCGATCACGAGCGACGCGATGGTCACGGTGCCGAGCACCCGGTACTGCACGAGCGAGTAGAGCACCACGAGCACGAGTCCGATGAGACCCGCGATCAGGCCGCTGGTGAGCTGCGATGACCCGAGCGTCGCCGAGATGACGTCCGAGCTCTGCAGCGTGAAGCTGAGCGGCAAGGCGCCGAACTTGAGCTGGTCGGCCAGCGCCTTGGCGCTCTCCTGCGTGAAGTTGCCCGTGATGGATGGCTTGCCGTTCGTGACGACGCCCTGCGTGACGGGCGCGGAGATGACCTCGTTGTCGAGCACGAAGGCGAACTGGTTGCGCGGCGACTCGAGCGTGATGAGGCGGGTCGACATGTCGCCGAACTGCTTCGTGCCGTCGCCGTCGAAGACCAGGTTGACCGACCAGGTGCCGGTGCTGACGCCCTGGCTCGACTGCTGCAGGCCGCTCGTCGCGTCGGAGATGGTGCTGCCGTCGACCTCGACCGGGCCGAGCACGTACTTCGCGGCGCCGTCGTCGGAGCAGGCGATGATCGCCCGGTCGGCCGGGGCAGCCTGGCCGTCGCTCTCCGGGGCGGTCGCGCAGTCGTAGGCGGCGAACTGGGCCTGGAGGCGAGGCGTGACCCACGAGACGTCGCTCGGGCCCGTGGGCGCCGCGGTCGGCTCGTCGGAGAGGGTCGAGGGATCCGGGGTGGCCTCCGCCGCCGGCGTCTCCGGCGCGGGGGTGGACCCGTCAGCGGGCGCCGATCCGTCGGTGGGCGTGGGCGTCGGCGTCGGGGCGACCGACGCCGTGCCGGCCGCGCCGATGAGCACGGGGCGCAGCTCGAGCTTCGCGGAGGACTGCAGGCGCTGCATGGTGGCCGCGTCGGGCTCGCCCGGCAGGCTCACGACGATGTTGCTGCCGCCCTGCGTCGTGATCTCCGCCTCGGAGACGCCGCTCGCGTCGACGCGCTGGCGGATGATCGACACCGCCTGGGCGAGCTGCTCGCTCGTGGGCCCGGAGGACGCTCCGTCGAGCTGGGGCGCGAGGATGATCTGCGTCCCGCCCTCGAGGTCGAGCGCGAGCTTCGGGGCCCATGACCCGTTGCTGAACGCCACGCTGGCGGCGTTTCCGGCGGCCAGGAGGCCGATGATGACCAGCAGCCAGATGAGCTTGCGCCTGGCCTTGCGTACCGGTGTGGGCGATTTGGCCACCTGGACACTCGACTTTCTTCGCGGTGGGCCGGCGGGATCCGCGCGGCGCTCCGGATGGAGGGGTGTGAGCGGGTCCGGGCGGGGAGCCGCCCGGGAGGAGCGGGCGACCGGTGGCCGCCCGCTCGGAGGATCAGGAGCGCGCGGTGGGGGCGTCGCCCTCGTCGCTGCGGCGGGAGACGTCGCTCGCGCCGGTCTCGTCGACCACGTCCGCGGCCGGTGCGTCGTCCACGAGCTCGGACGCGTCGTTTGCGACGGTCGGCTCGACCACGCGGGCGATCGTCTGGCGGTGCAGCTTCAGCACCGTGCCGGGCGAGACCTCGAGGTAGGCGAGGTTGTTCTCCTCGTCGAAGGAGACCAGCGTGCCGTAGACGCCCGACGCGGTCATGACCTCGGCACCGGGGACCATCTGCGTCTGCAGCGCGGCGAGGTCCTTCTGGCGCTTCCGGCTGTTGCGGAACATGAAGAAGATGAGCAGCGCCAGGACGGCGAACATGATCAGGGTGAACGGGTCCATGCGGGACGGGCCTTTCAGGTGCTGGGAGGTGACGGACACGACGAACCGGCGACGTTCCGCGGGAGGCCAGCTTGAATCATAGTTCATCGCCGAAGAGGGCCCCGGCAGCTGCCGACGGCCCGGCGCCGCGGGCGTGGGGCCCCGGGGCGGCGGGCGGCTGGAGGCCGAAGTGCTCCCACGCCGCCGGCGTCGCGACGCGGCCGCGGGGCGTGCGCGTCACCAATCCGATGCGGACGAGGAACGGTTCGACGACCGACTCGATCGTCTCCGCCTCCTCCCCCACCGACACGGCGAGGGTGTTGAGCCCCACTGGCCCGCCGCCGAAGCGCGTGAGGATGCCGCGCATGACCGCGCGGTCGAGGCGGTCGAGGCCGAGCGGATCCACGTCGTACAGATCGAGCGCGGCGCGCACGGATGCGAGGCCCGCCTCGGTCCCGTGCACGAGCGCGTAGTCGCGCACCCGGCGGAGCAGGCGGTTCGCGATGCGGGGCGTGCCCCGGCAGCGTCCGGCGATCTCCGCGACGGCCTCGTGCTCGATCTCCAGGTGCAGCATGCGCGCGGCGCGCTCGATCACCTGCTCGAGCTCGTGCGTCTCGTAGAACTCCAGGTGCGCGGTGAAGCCGAAGCGGTCGCGGAGCGGGCTCGGCAGCATGCCCGAGCGCGTCGTCGCGCCCACCAGCGTGAACGGCGACAGCTCCAGGGGGATGGAGGTCGCACCCGCGCCCTTGCCGACCATGATGTCGATGCGGAAGTCCTCCATCGCGAGGTACAGCATCTCCTCCGCGGAGCGCGCCATGCGGTGGATCTCGTCGACGAACAGGATCTCGCCCGGCACCAGCGCCGACAGCACGGCCGCGAGGTCGCCCGCGTGCTGGATCGCCGGACCGCTGGTGAGCCGCAGGGGGCGGCGGCTCTCCTCCGCCACGATCATGGCGAGCGTCGTCTTCCCGAGCCCGGGCGGGCCCGCGAGCAGGATGTGGTCGGGCGAGCGGTTCTGCATCGCGGCCGCCGTGAGCAGCAGCTCCAGCTGGCCGCGCACCTTCACCTGGCCCACGAACTCGGAGAGCGACCGCGGACGGAGCGCGCCCTCGAAGGCGAGCTCCGCGTCGGACTCGGGGACGGGGCTGGACGCGTCGCCGTGCGCGAGGTCGCTCACCGGTCGGCCGTCGCGCCCGCGGGCTGCTGGGGCCCGAGCATCCCGAGCGCCACGCGGAGCAAGCGGGGCATGTCGGCGGGCTGGCCCTGCTCGGCCGCCGCGGCCACGGCGTCGTCGACCGCGGTGCGGGCGACGCGCTCCGACCAGCCGAGGCCGATGAGGGCCGTGACGACGTCGGCCGTGACCGTCGACGCGGCCGATGCCGACGAGCGCGCGCGCGGCTGCGTGACGAACAGCTTGCCCGCGAGCTGGAGGACGATGAGCTTGGCGGTCTTGGGGCCGATCCCGGAGACGCGGCGGAAGGCCGCGTCGTCCTCGGTCGCGACGGCCTGCGCCATGGCCTCCGGATCCAGGTGCTCGAGCACCGCGAGGGCCGACTTCGGGCCGACGCCCGTGACGCCGCAGAGGAGCTCGAACGCCCGCAGCTCGTCCGGGCCCGGGAAGCCGAAGAGGGTGAGCGAGTCCTCGCGGACGACGAGCGACGTGAGCACCGTGGCCTCGGATCCGTGCCGCAGCTCGAGCGCGTGCCGCGGCGTCACGGAGACGCCGTAGCCCACCCCGTGCACCTCCAGCAGGAGGGTCTGACCGGAGACGGACAGCACGGTGCCGCGGAGGGAGGAGATCACGCCCCCACCCTACGAGCTAGCGCCGACCCCGCTGCGCACGCTCGGCCGCGAGCCACGCGGCCTGGGCCGCGGTCGGTCCCGCTCCCGCCACGGCGTCCGGCGCGGACGTGCGCGCCGCGGGCTCCGGGGTCCCCGCGATGCCCGCCCGGGACATCCCCGCGCGCCAGCCGGCGCAGATCGCGAGCGCGAGCGCATCGGACGCATCGGCGGGCGTGGGCAGCTCGTCGAGGCCGAGGATCCGCGCGACCATCGTCGCGACCTGCCTCTTGTCGGCCTGCCCGTACCCGGTGACGGCGGCCTTGACCTCGCTCGGCGTGTGCAGCGCGACGTCGAGCCCGCGCCGGGCCGCGCCCACCAGGGCCACACCCGTGATCTGGGCCACGCCCATCACCGTGGAGAGGTTGTCCTGCGCGAACACGCGCTCGATGGCGACGACGGACGGCCGGTGCCGGTCCACGAGCTCCTCGATGCCGTCGCCGACCGCGAGCAGCCGGTGGTGCAGCTCGGCCGTCGGGCTCGTGCGCACGACCTGCACGTCGACGAGCCGCGCGGTCCGGTCGGCGTAGACGTCCACCACGCCGACGCCGCAGCGGGTGAGGCCGGGGTCGATCCCGAGGATCCGCACGGACGGCCCGGAGACCGCCGCGCCGCTCCCCCGCGCCCCGGCGATGGGGTCCTACTCCTCGTCCTCGTCGTCCAGCGCGGCCTGCACGTCGGCGGGCACGTCGCTGTTGACGTAGATGTTCTGGACGTCGTCCAGGTCCTCCATGGCGTCGACGAGCTTGTTCACCTTGCGCGCGGTCTCGATGTCGACCTCGACCTTCACCTGCGGCACGAACTCCACGTCGGCCGAGTCGTAGTCGATCCCCGCCTCCTGCAGCGCCTGGCGCACGGCGACCATGTCCGACGGCTCGCAGCGGATCTCGAAGACCTCGCCGTGGTCGGTGACGTCCTCCGCGCCCGCGTCGAGCACGGCCGCGAGGACGTCGTCCTCGCTGGGGGCCTCGGCGTGCGGCACCGCGATGACGCCCTTGCGGTGGAAGTTGTAGGCGACGCTGCCCGGATCGGCCATCGTGCCGCCGTTGCGGCTCATGGCCGTGCGGACCTCGGCGGCGGCGCGGTTCTTGTTGTCGGTGAGGCACTCGACGAGCATCGCGACGCCGTTGGCGGCGTAGCCCTCGTACATGATCGTCTGGTAGTCGACGACCTCGCCGAGCAGGCCCGCGCCGCGCTTCACCGCACGGTCGATGTTGTCGTTCGGGACGCTGGTCTTCTTGGCCTTCTGCACCGCGTCGACGAGGGTCGGGTTCCCGGACATGTCCGCGCCGCCGATCTTGGCGGCGACCTCGATGTTCTTGATCAGCTTCGCGAACGACTTGGCGCGCCGCGAGTCGATGATCGCCTTCTTGTGCTTCGTGGTCGCCCACTTGGAATGTCCGGACACGGGTGGTTCTCCTTACGCGGCGTCTGCTCGCTGTCAATGATGGACCATCGGGGCACGCCGCCGACGACCGGAGAGGTCAGAGGGTGCGGCCCGCGTCCTCGACCATGTCGAGGAAGAGGCGGTGGAACCGGAGGTCGCCCGTGACCTCCGGGTGGAACGAGGTGCCGAGGAGCGACCCCTGCCGCACGGCGACGACGCGGCCGTCCTCGAGCGAGGCGAGCGCCGACGCGGCGGGGCCGACCGAGGCCACCACGGGCGCGCGGATGAACACGGCGTGCACGGGCGGGGCCCCCAGCGCCGGGACGTCGAGGTCGACCTCGAAGGACGCGGTCTGGGATCCGAACGCGTTGCGGCGCACCGACACGTCGAGCCCGCCGATGCTCCGCTGGTCGTGGATCGCGTCGACGATCTCGTCGGCCAGCATGATGAGGCCCGCGCAGGTGCCGTAGACGGGGAGGCCGTCGTCGATCGCCGCACGCAGCGGCCCCGCGATCCCGAACTGCCGGGAGAGCTTGTCCATCACGGTGGACTCGCCGCCCGGGATCACGAGCCCGGAGAGGCCGGGGAGGTCCTTCGGCTGGCGCACGAGCCGCGTCCGGGCGCCGAAGCCCTCGAGCACGCGGACGTGCTCGCGGACGTCCCCCTGCAGCGCGAGGACGCCGACCAGCGGGCCGTCGCCGTGCGGAGCCGGGGTGCTACCAGCCACGCTCGGCGAGGCGGTGCGGGGCGGGGACGTCGGCGACGTTGATCCCGACCATGGCCTCGCCCAGCCCGCGCGACGCCTCGGCGATGGCGTCGGGGTCGTTGAACAGCGCGGTCGCCGTGACGACGGCCTTGGCGCGCGCGACCGGGTTGCCCGACTTGAAGATGCCGGATCCGACGAACACGCCGTCGGCTCCGAGCTGCATCATCATCGCGGCGTCCGCCGGCGTGGCGACGCCGCCCGCGGTGAAGAGGACGACGGGCAGCTGTCCCGTCTTCGCGACCTCGAGGACGAGGTCGTACGGCGCCTGGAGCTCCTTCGCGGCGACGTAGATCTCGTCGTGCGTGAGGGCGCTGAGCGCGCGGATCTCGGACTTGATGGTGCGGATGTGCTTGGTGGCCTCGGAGACGTCGCCCGTGCCGGCCTCGCCCTTGGAGCGGATCATCGCCGCGCCCTCGGTGATGCGTCGGAGCGCCTCGCCGAGCGTCGTGGCACCGCAGACGAAGGGGACGGTGAAGCCCCACTTGTCGATGTGGTTCACGTAGTCGGCCGGGCTCAGCACCTCGGACTCGTCGATGTAGTCGACCTCGAGGGACTGGAGGACCTGCGCCTCGACGAAGTGGCCGATGCGGGCCTTCGCCATGACGGGGATGGAGACCTCGGCCTTGATCTGGTCGATGAGGTCGGGGTCGCTCATGCGGGCGACGCCGCCCTGCGAGCGGATGTCGGCTGGCACGCGCTCGAGGGCCATGACGGCGACCGCTCCCGCGTCCTCCGCGATGCGCGCCTGCTCGGCGTTGACGACGTCCATGATGACGCCGCCCTTCAGCATCTCCGCGAGTCCGCGCTTGACGCGGCTCGAGCCGACCTGTCCGGTGGTGTTGGTGTCAGTCATTGTGGTCCCTATCCTATTCGGCCGCCGGGGCGGGCCAGGCGGCGGCGATGGATGCGCGCACGTCGCCCAGCAGCTGCGGCAGCGCCTTGGTCTTCGCGATGATCGGCAGGAAGTTGGCGTCCTGCCCCCACCTCGGCACGATGTGCTGGTGGAGGTGCTCGGCGATGCCGGCGCCCGCCACCTGCCCCTGGTTCATGCCGATGTTGTAGCCGTCGTTCCGCGACACCTCGCGCACGACCCGCATGGCGGTCTGCGTGAGCGACCCGATCTCGGCGACCTCCTCGGGGGTCGCGAGGTCGTACGTCGCGATGTGACGGTACGGGCAGACGAGCAGGTGACCGCTGTTGTAGGGGAAGAGATTGAGCAGCACGTAAGCACGCTCGCCGCGCGCGACGATGAGCGCGTCCTCGTCCGACATGGAGGGCGCGATGCAGAACGGGCACTCGTCGCGGTCCGGCTGCTGGCCCTTCTCGATGTACACCATGCGGTGCGGGGTCCAGAGGCGTTGGAACTCGTCGGGCACACCCGCGAGGTGGCCGGGGTCGTCGACGCGCACCTCGGCCCGCTCGTCCTCTCCCCCGGACTCGTGGTCCGAAATCGTCAGGCGGGCCACGCGGTCACCACCTGCTCGCGACGCGCGATGGCGCCGGTGATCCGCTCGACGGCCTCGTCGACCGGCACGCCGTTGACCTGGGTTCCGTCGCGGAAGCGGAAGCTCACGGATCCCGCGGCCCGGTCGTCCTCGCCCGCGATCAGCTGGTAGGGCACGCGGAGCTTGGTGTGGGTGCGGATCTTCTTCGGCATGCGGTCGTCCGAGGTGTCGAGCTGCGTGCGCACCCCCGCCTCCCGCAGCCGGTCGAGGACGCCGCCGAGGTACGCCTCGTAGTCCTCGGCCACCGGGATCCCGACGACCTGCACGGGCGACAGCCACACGGGGAACGCGCCCGCGTAGTGCTCGGTGAGCACGCCGAAGAAGCGCTCGATGGACCCGAACAGGGCGCGGTGGATCATCACCGGCTGCTTCCGCGTGCCGTCGTTCGCCGTGTACTCGAGGCCGAAGCGCTCGGGCAGGTTGAAGTCGAGCTGGATGGTGGACATCTGCCACGTGCGCCCGATGGCGTCGCGGGCCTGCACCGAGATCTTGGGGCCGTAGAACGCGGCGCCGGCAGGATCCGGCACGAGCTCGAGGCCCGTGTCGACCGCGACCTGGCGCAGCGTCTCGGTCGCCTCCTCCCACACCTCGTCGGAGCCCACGAACTTCTCCGGGTCCTTCGTCGACAGCTCGAGGTAGAAGTCGTCGAGGCCGTAGTCGCGCAGGAGCGACAGCACGAACTCGAGCGTGCCCTTCAGCTCGTCGGCCATGCGCTCCCGGGTCGTGAAGATGTGCGCGTCGTCCTGCGTCATGCCGCGGACGCGGGTGAGGCCGTGGATCACGCCCGACTTCTCGTTGCGGTAGACCGTGCCGAACTCGAACAGGCGCAGCGGGAGCTCGCGGTACGAGCGCTGGCGCGACCGGTAGATCAGCACGTGCATGGGGCAGTTCATGGGCTTGAGGTAGTAGTCCGCGCCCTGGCGGGTGATCTCGCCCTCGTCGTTCCGCGCCTCGTCGAGGTGCATGGCGGGGAACATGCCGTCCTTGTAGAAGTCGAGGTGGCCGCTCGTCTCGAACAGGTTCGACTTCGTGATGTGCGGCGAGTAGACGAACTCGTAGCCGGCCGTCTCGTGGCGACGGCGCGAGTAGTCCTCCATCTCGCGGCGGATGATGCCGCCCTTGGGGTGGAAGACCGCGAGGCCGGATCCGATCTCGTCCGGGAAGGAGAAGAGGTCGAGCTCGGCGCCGAGGCGGCGGTGGTCGCGCTTGAGCGCCTCCTCGATGCGGCCCTGGTACGCACGCAGCTCGTCCTTGGTCGGCCACGCCGTGCCGTAGATGCGCTGCAGCTGCGGGTTCTTCTCGGATCCCCGCCAGTAGGCGGCGGCGACGCGCGACAATGCCCAGCCGTTGCCGACCATGCGCGTGCTCGGCAGGTGCGGGCCGCGGCAGAGGTCGTGCCAGAACACCTCCCCGGTCTTGCCGTCGACGTTCTCGTAGACCGTGAGCTCGGCGCCGCCGACCTCCACGGACTCGCCGTCCTCGCCGAGCTCCTCGCTGGATCCGCCCTTCAGGCCGATGAGCTCGAGCTTGTACGGCTCGTCGGCCATGAGCTCGCGGGCCTGGTCCTCGGTGACCACACGGCGCGTGAAGCGCTGCCCCTGGCGGACGATGCGCTCCATGTTCTTGGAGATGGCCTTGAGGTCCTCGGGGGTGAACGGCTCCGCGACGTCGAAGTCGAAGTAGAAGCCGTCGGTGACGGGCGGCCCGATGCCGAGCTTCGCCTCCGGGTTGATCTGCTGCACGGCCTGCGCCATGACGTGCGCGGCCGAGTGGCGGAGGATCGCGAGGCCGTCGGGCGAGTCGATGCGGACGGGCTCGACGACGTCGCCCGGAGCGACCTCGGCCGCGAGGTCCTTCAGCTCCCCGCCGATGCGCATCGCGACCACGGCACGGTCGGAGAACAGCGTGAACCCGGTACCCGCCTCCGTCGCCTCGACCGGCTGCCCGGTCGTCTCCGCGGGCGCGGCCTCGTCATGGATCTCGGGCTGGGCGGCGTCTACCACTGAGGGCTCCTTGCGGGACGGGGACGGAACCGACCCAGACTACCGGCGCGCGACCGCGCCTCCTCGACGCCAGGAGCGCGGATCCACTCGATGGGCCGGCCCCGACGACGCCTCGGGTGGGCCGGGAAAAGCAGAAGGCCCCGGTCTCCCGGGGCCTTCTGGTGGTGAGCGATACTGGGATCGAACCAGCGACCTCTTCCGTGTCAGGGAAGCGCGCTACCGCTGCGCCAATCGCTCATGCTCTTGCTCGAGGTGGGGACGGGATTTGAACCCGCGTGGACGGCTTTGCAGGCCGCTGCCTCGCCTCTCGGCCACCCCACCACCGGTGGTTCCCACCTTGTGAAAGGGACCCCCTTCGGGGCCCCTGTTCGAGCGGATGACGAGATTCGAACTCGCGACCCTCACCTTGGCAAGGTGATGCGCTACCACTGCGCCACATCCGCATTTCGCGCCCTGCTCCCGGCTTCCCGGCAACCCTGCGTGCTCGATGACTCTAGCCGATCTCCCGTCGCCGGTGCAAAACGACGCCCGTGCGAGCACCCCGGGCGGCCGGCTCGCGCGTCGTTCTCCCCGTGTTCACGCGGATCGGGTGGAGGCGCGCTCCTCGACGACCCGGGCGTGTCGCGACGGAGCGATCACGGGGCGTCGCGACCTCCGCCCCGTGACCGCGAGCGCCCCCGCGGTATGGCATCATGGATCCGCACCGTCCGCGGTGCGAGCACGGGCGATTGGCGCAGTTGGTAGCGCGCTTCCTTCACACGGAAGAGGTCATCGGTTCGAGTCCGGTATCGCCCACCGCAGCATTGCATCTCCCCGCGCAGGTCCATCCCGCGGCGTCCGGGGTTCCTCCTGTCACGCGAGCAGCGCGCGCGCCGTCCCCTCGTCGAGCACGATGTCCGTCACGAGCCCGGCGGCCAGGGCCCCGCGCACGCTGCGCGCCTTGGACGCGCCGGCGACCACGCACACACGCCGCGGAGCCCTGCGGATCGTCGCCAGGTCGGGGCCGCTCGCCCGTGCGTTGATGGCGATGTCGGCGGACGACCCGTCCTCCCGGAAGAAGACGGTGGAGACGTCGCCCACCACGCCGTCGGCATCGAGCGCGCGCTGGTCCGACCTCTCCAGGTAGCCGCCCGAGTAGACGTGGCTCGGCACGAGGGCGACCGGGGAGCCGACGCCGAACAGCACCATGTCCATCCGCTCCTGCAGCTCGAGCACCCTCTTCGTGCTCCGCTCGCGCCACAGCGCCTGCTTCGTCGCCGGGTCGTCGAAGAAGGCCGGCACCGGGAACTGCTGCACGGTCGCGCCGTAGGCCTGTCCGAAGCGGCGCAGGATCTCGCTCGCGTACATGATCCCCGTGGTGCGCACGTTGCCCGCGCCGTTCAGCTGCACCACGAGCGTGTTGTGCGTGGGCTTCGGCACGAGGTAGCGGCTCACCGCGCTCACGGTCGACCCCCACGCGACACCCACCACCATGTTCGAGTCGACGTACTGGGTGAGCATCCGTGCAGCCGAGAGGGCCACCCGGTCCACGCGGTCGACGTCGCTCGTCTGGTCGGGCACCGGCACGACGTGCGCGACCACGCCGTACCGCTCGTGCAGCTGCTCCCCCAGGACCGTGGCGAGGTCGAGCGGCGAGCGGATCTGGATGTCGACGAGCCCCGTCTCCCGGGCGAAGGAGAGGAGCCGGGAGACCGACGAGCGGCTATTGCCGAGCTCCCGGGCGATGGCCTCCATCGTCAGGTCCTGCATGTAGTAGAGGTGCGCCGCGCGCAGGGCGTCCTGGGTGCGCTCGTGCGCGATGCCGTCGACCATCCGGTCATGGTTGCACATCCGTGCACGGGCTTCGCGAGATCCGTTCGCGGGCGGATGATGGTCGCACAGCACGCGCACCACGCACGCATCGAACAGAGAGAAGCCTCCTCGTGACCACGTCGAAGAAGACCGACCTGCGGGACAACGTCGCCCGCATCCACGACCGCCCGAGCGCGCAGGTGCTCGTCATCGGCGGCGGCATCAACGGCATCGCGACGTTCCGCGACCTGGCGCTCCAGGGCGTCGACGTCGTGCTCGTCGAGCGCGCCGACTACGGCTCCGGCGCCTCGGCGGCCAGCTCGCACATGATCCACGGCGGCATCCGCTACCTCGAGAACGGCGAGTTCCGTCTCGTCCGCGAGTCCGTCGAGGAGCGCAACGGCCTGATCCGCATCGCGCCGCACTACGTGAAGCCGCTGCAGACGACCATGCCGATCTTCTCCACCTTCTCCGGCATCCTCAACGCCCCGCTGCGCATGCTGACCCACAAGCAGCGCTCCACCAAGGAGCGCGGCGCGCTGCTCATCAGCGTCGGCATGACGCTGTACGACTCCTTCTCGCGCGACGGCGGCTCGGTCCCCCGTCACCGCTTCCGCATCGGCAAGGCGGCCCGCGAGGACATGCCGGCGCTCAACAAGGACGTCAAGTTCACGGGCACCTACTACGACGCCTCCGTGCACGAGCCCGAGCGCCTCGCGCTCGACGTGCTGAAGGACGGCCTGGCCGCGGGCGACCACGCCCGCAGCGCGAACTACCTCGAGGCCGTGGGCGTCGCGGACGGCGGCGTGAAGCTGCGCGACGTGATCTCGGGCACCGAGTTCGTCGTGAAGGCGGACGTCGTGGTCAACGCGTCCGGACCCTGGACCGACCTCACCAACGAGGCCTTGGGCGGCGACACGAAGTTCATGGGCGGCACCAAGGGCTCGCACATCGTCGTCGACAACGCCGAGCTGCTCGAGGCCACCAAGGGCCGCGAGATCTTCTTCGAGAACAACGACGGCCGCATCGTCCTCATCTACCCGCTCAAGGGCCGCGTGCTCATCGGCACGACGGACATCGACGCCGACCCGAGCGAGCCGGCCGTGTGCACCGAGGAGGAGGTCGACTACTTCTTCGACCTCGTCAAGCACGTCTTCCCGCAGATCGAGCTGAGCCGCGACCACATCGTGTACCGGTACTCGGGCATCCGCCCGCTTCCGCGCCACGAGGACACGGCGCCCGGCTTCGTGTCACGCGACTACCGCATCGTCGAGACCGAGATCGCGGGTCTCACCGGGAGCAAGGTGCTGAGCCTCGTGGGCGGCAAGTGGACGACGTTCCGCGCACTGTCCGCGCACCTCTCCACGGAGGCCACCACGCGCCTCGGCGTGGAGCGCTCGGTCGACACGACGGGCATGCCCATCGGCGGCGGCAAGGACTTCCCGTCCTCCAGCACCGCCCGCGCCCGCTGGATCGCCACGCAGGCCGCCCGCGCGGAGGGCATCGGCACCGAGCAGGTCGACCGCCTGCTGAACCGCTACGGCACCCGTGCCACGAGCGTCATCGACGTCCTCTCCGGACAGCCGTCGACGCCGCTCGCGACCGACCCGCAGCTGACGCGCGCCGAGATCGCGTACTTCGCCACGCACGAGGACGCGGTGCACCTCGCCGACGTCGTGCTGCGTCGCACGAACCTCGCGTTCGTCGGCGGCGTGACCCACGAGATGCTCGCGGAGATCGCGGACGTGCTCCAGGACGCGCTCGGCTGGACCGGCGAGGAGCGCGACGCGGAGATCCAGGACACCGTCGACACGCTGCGGACGTACCACGGCGTCGACGTCGGCGCCACGAAGGTCGCGGCCGACGCGACCGTCACCGAGTTCGCGAACTAGCGAGACGCCGCGCGGAGCGCATCCGCATCGGAGGCCGGTCGCCGAGGGGCGGCCGGCCTCCCGTCGTCTCGGGAGCCGCTGTCAGGGGACGGGTCTAGGTTCGGGCCATGACCCATCCCCGGCTCGACCCGATCCCGCTGACCACCCTCCAGGGCGAGGACACCACCTTCGGCGCGTACGCCGACAAGGTCGTGCTCGTCGTCAACGTCGCCTCGCGCTGCGGCCTCGCGCCGCAGTACGAGAAGCTCGAGCAGCTGCAGCGCACCTACGGGGAGCGGGGGTTCACCGTCATCGGCTTCCCGAGCAACCAGTTCCTGCAGGAGCTCGGATCCGCGGAGGCCATCGACGAGTACTGCTCCACCACGTGGGGCGTCACCTTCCCGATGATGGAGAAGGTCAAGGTCAACGGCCGCTCCGCGCACCCCGTCTACGCGGAGCTGACGAAGACGCCCGACGCGGACGGCAAGGCCGGCCGCGTCAAGTGGAACTTCGAGAAGTTCGTCGTCACGCCGTCGGGTGCCGTGCACCGCTTCCGGCCGACCGTCGAGCCGGACGCGCCCGAGATCGTGTCGCTCATCGAATCCGAGCTGCCCGCCTGAGCGCACCGCCGGCGCCCGCGGCCGCGGCCGCGCCGACCGGGTGACCGCTGCGGATCAGCGGCGACGCGCGAGGAGACCCGCGAGGTAGGACGCCTGCCCAGCGTGCTGCAGGTCGTCGGAGAGCACGCTGACGAGGCGGGCGCCGAGCGTCACGGGCGGGGTCCAGCCCGCGTCGACCACGCGGTCCAGCTCGGCGTCGCCGAGCCCCGCCAGGGAGGCGAGAGTGGCCGCCTGCACGGCGTCGAGGTAGCCGATCAACAACTCGGACGTGACGCCGCCCAGAGCCGCGACGTCCTCGGGCGACTGCCCGTATCCGGTCGCGGTCTCGTCGAACGGCAGGGCGAAGCGCTCCGCCCATCCGCCGCTCGACCAGGTCTGCTCCCGGCCCGCGACATCGGCGACCTGGGCGTCCTGCACGCGGGCGAGGTGCCAGACGAGCCAACCGATGGAGTTGGCCTCCGGATCCGGGCGGAAGGCGAGGTCGTCGGCGTCGAGGCCGTCGAGAGCGTCGCGCACGATCTCGGCGATGCGCCCGTAGGCGTCCACGAGCAGGTCGGTGGCGGGGGTCATGGTGCGCTCCTCGGGTCGTGGGTCGCGCGGGTCCGCGGGGCGGCCGCTCCCCCATCCTGCTCCGGTTCCCGGCGTGGGAGGCTCGGAGGATGACGCGCCTCTCCCCCGACGCCCAGTGGTCGACGCCCGACGACGACTCCTGGTGCCCCTGCACGAGCGGCGATCCGTACGGCGCGTGCTGCGGTCCGCTGCACCGGGGCGCTGGGGCGCCGACCGCCGAGCGGCTGATGCGCTCCCGCTTCGCCGCCTACTCCCGCGGTGACTCGGCCTACCTGGCGCGCAGCTGGCATCCGTCGACACGGCCCGAGGAGATCGAGCTCGACCCGTCCGTGCGCTGGTTCCGGCTCACGATCCACGGCACGTCGCGGGGCGGGCCCGACGACACGACGGGCGTCGTCGACTTCGAGGCGGCCTACCGGCAGGACGGGGAGCGCGGCAGCCAGCGCGAGGCGAGCCGCTTCGTCCGGCACGAGGGATCCTGGGTCTACCTCGACGCCCTCTGACGGGTGCGCCCCCGGGCGCCGGACGTCAGGCCTCCCCGAACCCCGACTCGATCAGCTCGACCAGCGCGGTGAGGGCCTCCTCGGCGTCGTCGCCCGTCGCCTCGATGACGACGTGCGCGCCGCGCGTGAGGCCGAGGGCCATGACGCCGAGGAGCGACGCGGCGTTCTGTCCGTTGACGGTGACGGCCGCCGAGTAGGCGGACGCGCGCGTGACGAAGTCGGCCGCGGGCCGCGCGTGCAGGCCGTCGCGGTTGACCAGGGTGGCCTCGCCGCGGACGGTGCCCCCACCCGACGCGGGAGCGGGTTCCGTGCCGTCGGCGCGTGGATCCGGCGCGATGCCCGCATCGGCGTCCTCCGCGGCGTCCGCGCTCGCGGCCGAGGCGGCGGCCGCGGCCACGTCGTCGAGCGACCCGCCCGTCTCGGCGGCGACCGCCGCGGCGACCGCGCCCTCCACCAACGGCGCGCGCACGACGACCACGCGCGCGGCGGCGTCCTCGTCGAGGAGGTCGATGGCGGTCTCGGCCGTGAGGTACGCGGATCCCAGGTCGGCGAGCACGACGACCCCGTCGCCGCCCTCCGCCTCCGCGAGAGCCGCGGAGACCACGTCGAAGCTCGTGCCGATGCCCGCGTCGGCGCGCGTGCCGTCGCCCGATCCGCCCGCGGGCACGAGCGCGACCGTCGGCGCCATCTGGCGCGCCAGGTCGACGAGCCCGTGCGCGATGAGGGCGCTGTGGGAGACGAGGACGAGGCCGACGCTCACGAGGCGGCCCCGTCGGAGGCGCGGGCGGTCGTGGCCGCGGCGCGCAGGATGAGCGCGGACGACTGGGCACCCGGATCCCGGTGGCCGATGGCGCGGTCGCCCAGGTAGGACGCGCGTCCCTTGCGGGCCACGAGCGGCTCCGTCGCCTCCGCCCCGCGCGCGGCGGCGTCCGCAGCCGCCTCCAGGGCGTCGACCGGCGAGGATCCCGCGTCCGCGGCCGCGCGCGCGGCCTCGGCGGCGGGACCCCAGGCGTCCACCATCGTCTTGTCGCCCCGCTCGGCCTTGCCGCGGAGGACGATCCCGCCCAGTGCCGCCTCGAGGAGGTCGGCGATCGCGGACGCGTCGAGGTCGGAGCGGCCCGCGACCGCCGCCGATGCCTTGAGGTACGCGGTGCCGAGCAGCGGGCCGGATGCGCCGCCGACGGTGGAGATGAGCGTGGTGGCGACGGTCTTCAGCACGTCGGCGGGAGCGGCGCCCGGCCCCATGACCCGGAGCTTCTCCGTGACGGCGCCGAATCCCCGGTCGAGGTTCTCGCCGTGGTCGCCGTCGCCGATCTCGCGGTCGAGGGTGATGAGCGCACCGCGCTGGTCGGCGACGACCCGCGCCGCCTCCGTGATCCAGGCGACGACCCACTCGGTCCCGAGTGCCATGAGCTACCTCCCCCACCGCAGCGCGGCGGTCTGCACGGGCGAGTCCCACAGGTCGACGAGCTCGTCGTCGAGCAGGAGCACCGTGAGGGACAGTCCCTCCATGTCGAGGGCCGTCACGTAGTCTCCCACGAGGCTGCGCGCGACCGTCAGACCGGCCTCCTCGAGCACGGCGGCAGCGCGGCGGTAGGCGATGTAGAGCTCGGACAGCGGCGTCGCGCCCATCCCGTTCACGAGCAGCAGCACGCGGCTGCCGGCCGGCGCGGCCAGATCCTGCAGGACGGGGTCGAGGAGTCGTTCGACGATCGCGTCCACGGGCTCGAGCGGCAGCTTGACGCGACCGGGCTCGCCGTGGATCCCGATGCCGATCTCCATCTCGTCGTCCTCGAGCGCGAAGCTCGGCTCGCCGGCATGCGGGACCGTGCAGGCGCGGATGGCGACGCCCATGCTCCGCACCTGCCCGATCACCCGCTCGGCGATCGACGCGACCGCGTCCAGGTCGTCCCCGCGCTCCGCGGCGGCACCCGCGATGCGCTCCACCAGCACGGTGCCCGCCACCCCGCGGCGCCCGGCCGTGTAGAGGGAGTCGGTGACCGCGACGTCGTCGTCGACCACGACGGTCCGCACCGGCACGCCCTCCGCCTCCGCGAGCTCGGCCGCGGTCTCGAAGTTGAGGACGTCGCCCGTGTAGTTCTTCACGATGTGGAGCACGCCCGCCCCGCCGTCCACGGCCAGGGTGGCGGCGACGACGGGATCCGGGGTGGGGCTCGTGAACACCGGTCCGGGGACGGCGGCGTCGAGCATCCCGTGGCCCACGAACCCGGCGTGGAGCGGCTCGTGACCGCTGCCACCGCCGCTGACGAGGGCGACGCGGCCGGCGCGGGTGGGCTCCGCGCGCCGGACGAACAGCGGATCCGCGCTCAGCGCGACCAGATCGGGGTGGGCGGCGGCGAAGCCCGCGACGGCCTCGTCGGCCACCGCCCTCGGGTCGTTGATCAGCTTCTTCACGGCCGGCTCCTCGCGGGTCTCGGGCGGCCGGAAGACAGCCGCGCATCCGAGCCGGATCGAGGACGGGACTCGGTCGGCGGCGACTCGGGTGTGCCGCCAACATACGCCCGGCCCGACGCGTTCCGACAGCCTCCGGCCGGCCCTCGCGCGCGAGCGGGGATCCGCGTCGCACAGCGGCCAGGCGCGACAGGGCAGCCGCCTCCACCGGCACTAGATTGGACCCACCGCGATGATGCGGCAGAGGTCGTACCCGCGCCTCGACGAACGATCGGAGCACCACGCAGTGGATCTTGGAGTCATATTCCTGTCGGAGACGGTGGGCACCGCCCTGCTCGTCCTCCTCGGATGCGGAGTCGTGGCGAACGTCGCGCTCATCAAGTCGAAGGGGCTCGCCGGAGGCACCCTGATGGTCAACTTCGGCTGGGGCCTCGCGGTCTTCGCCGGTGTCACCGTCTCGTACGCGTCCGGTGCGCACCTCAACCCGGCGGTCACGCTCGGCCTCCTCGCGGCCGGCAAGATCGAGGACGTCGCGAGCGTCCCCGTCTACATCCTCGCCCAGATGGTCGGCGCGATCATCGGCGCGGTCTTCTGCTGGCTCGCCTACAAGCAGCACTTCGACGAGGAGCCCGACGCGGCCACCAAGCTCGGCGTGTTCTCGACCGGCCCGTCCATCCGCAACTACGCGTGGAACCTCGTGACCGAGATCATCGGCACCTTCGTGCTCGTCATCGTGATCCTCGGCTTCAGCCTCGCGAACAACCCCGACCCCGACGCGTCCACCCCGGCCGGACTCTCGGCCCTCGGCGCCATCCCCGTCGCGCTCCTCGTGGTCGGCATCGGCGCATCCCTCGGCGGGCCGACCGGCTACGCCATCAACCCGGCCCGTGACCTCGGTCCCCGCATCGCGCACGCGTTCCTCCCCATCAAGGGCAAGGGCTCGAGCGACTGGTCCTATGCGTGGGTCCCCGTCGTCGGCCCCGCCATCGGCGGACTGCTCGCCGGCCTCGCGTCCTACGCGCTGCTCCCCATCCTCTAGATCCCCCACACCTCATAGGAGAGACCACATGAGCGAGAAGTACATCGTCGCCATCGACCAGGGCACCACCAGCACGCGGGCCATCGTCTTCGACCACAGCGGATCCATCGTCTCCACCGGCCAGCTCGAGCACGAGCAGATCTTCCCCCGCGCCGGCTGGGTCGAGCACGACCCGATGGAGATCTGGCGCAACACGCGCGAGGTCATCGGCCAGGCGCTGTCCAAGGCCGACATCACGCGCCACGACGTCGAGGCCGTGGGCATCACCAACCAGCGCGAGACCGCCGTCGTCTGGGACCGCACCACCGGCAAGCCCGTCTACAACGCCATCGTCTGGCAGGACACGCGCACCCAGAAGATCGTCGACCGCCTCGCGGCCGACGGCGGCGTCGAGCGCTTCAAGCCCACCGTCGGGCTGCCGCTCGCCACCTACTTCTCGGGCACGAAGATCGTCTGGATCCTCGAGAACGTCGACGGCGCCCGCGAGAAGGCCGAGGCCGGCGACCTCATGTTCGGCACGACCGACACCTGGGTCCTCTGGAACCTCACCGGCGGCACCGACGGCGGCGTCCACGTCACCGACGTGACCAACGCCTCCCGCACGCTGTTCATGGACCTCGAGACGCTCCAGTGGGACGACGAGATCCTGAAGGCCTTCGACGTGCCGCGCTCGATGCTCCCCGAGATCAAGAGCTCCTCGGAGGTCTACGGCCAGGTCGAGTCGTCCAGCCTCCTCCGCGAGGTGCCCATCGCGGGCATCCTCGGCGACCAGCAGGCGGCGACCTTCGGCCAGGCGGCCTTCGACCAGGGCGAGTCGAAGAACACGTACGGCACCGGCAACTTCCTGATCTTCAACACCGGCACCGACATCATCCACTCGCAGAACGGCCTCCTCACGACGCTCGGCTACAAGCTGGGCGACCAGGAGCCGCACTACGCGCTCGAGGGCTCCATCGCCGTCACGGGCTCGCTCGTGCAGTGGATGCGCGACAACCTCGGCCTCGTGTCGAGCGCCGCGGAGATCGAGGCGCTCGCGGCCACGGTCGAGGACAACGGCGGCGTGTACTTCGTCCCCGCGTTCTCCGGCCTGTTCGCGCCGTACTGGCGCTCGGACGCGCGCGGTGCGCTCGTGGGCCTCACGCGCTACGTCAACAAGGGCCACATCGCCCGCGCCGCGCTGGAGGCCACGGCCTTCCAGACGCGCGAGGTGCTCGACGCGGTCAACGCCGACTCCGGCGTCGACCTCACCGAGCTCAAGGTCGACGGCGGCATGATCGCGAACAACCTGCTGATGCAGTTCCAGGCCGACATCCTCGGCGTGCCCGTCGTCCGCCCAGTCGTCGCGGAGACCACCGCGCTCGGCGCCGCGTACGCCGCCGGCCTCGCCGTCGGGTTCTGGAAGGACCTCGACGACCTCCGCCAGAACTGGCAGGAGGACAGCCGCTGGACGCCGGACATGGACGACGCCGAGCGCGAGCGCCAGCTGCGCCTCTGGAAGAAGGCCGTCACGAAGACCTTCGACTGGGTCGACGACGACGTGCAGTAGACCGCACCGCACGATCCGCCCGCCCCGTCGCCCTCGGTGACGGGGCGTGCGTCGTCCGCGGGGCGCGTCGCCGGCGCCGCGGCCGCGGCCGCGGCCGCGGGGCGCGTCAGATCAGCGTCGGCTGCCCGTCGCCGATGGATCCCTCGTCGAGGGGCGCCACGAGGTCGGGCCCGTCGTTCCGCACGCTGTTGACGCGCGTCGACACGAGCCGCGGCACGAGGTGCGGCTCCGGCAGCGAGCCGAGCAGGTGCCGGACGTCGTCCACGGCCGTCGTGCCCGCGTCCAGCCAGTCGTCCAGTCGCTCGCGCGGGACGATCACGGGCGTGCGGTCGTGGATGTGCCCGAGCGCGTCGCTCGCGGCGGACGTGATGATCGCGAGGCTCCGCAGCCACGCGCCGGGCTCCCCGTCCGGCACCGCCGGATCACGCCAGTGCTCGTACACGGCGGCGAACGCCAGCGGCTGATCGTCCGCGCCGTGCAGGTAGACGGGCTGCTTGCCGGATGCGGTGGCCTGCCACTCGTAGTACCCGTCCGCCGGGACGACGGCACGCCGCGTGAGGACGGCGCGGCGGAACGTCGGCTTCTCCGTGACCGTCTCGACGCGCGCGTTGATGAGCGGAGCCCCCTGCACGGCCTTCGCCCACGGCGGGACGATGCCCCACCGGGCGCCGGTGAGGACGCGGCGGACCGCGCCGGCGGCATCGTCACGCGGATGGCGGTCGGCGACCATGCGGACCGTGGTCGTGGGCGCGACGTTCCACGAGGGGGACGGATCGTCGCCCTCCACGTCGTCCACCGACCAGTCGCCGACGAGGTCGCCCGTCGCCCGCGCCACCACGAATCTCCCGCACATGCGTCCATCATCCGCCGCGCCCCGGACATCGCCGGCGGCGGCGCGGATCAGGCGCGCGTCGCGGCCACCCACTCCTCGAGCTTCCGGGCGGCGCGGCCGGAGTCCACGGCATCGGCCGCGACGGCGACCTTCTCGCGGAGCCGCCGCGCCATGGGCTGCTGGACGCGCGTCGGGTCGCCCATCAGGTCGAAGGCCTCGAGGCCCGCGGCCGCGTTCAGCAGCACGACGTCGCGCTGCGCACCCGGTTCGCCGGCGAGGACGCGGCGGATCACCTGCGCGTTCTCCTCGATCCCCTCGCCGAGGAGCGCCTCGATGGGAGCTCTCGGGATCCCGAGCTCGAGCGGGTCGAGATCGTGCTCGGTCACCGCACCCCGACTCACCTCCCAGATGTGGCTGTGCCCGGTGGTGGTGAGCTTGTCGATGCCGTCGTCGCCCCGGTACACGAGCGCGGTGGCACCGCGGGTCCGGAACACGCCGACCATGAGCGGGACGCGCGAGAGGTCGGCGACGCCCACGGCCGACGCCTCGGGGCGCGCCGGGTTGCAGAGCGGGCCGAGCACGTTGAACAGCGTCGAGATGCCGAGCTCGCGCCGGGTGGCCGCTGCGTGGCGGAAGCCCGGGTGGAAGAGGGCGGCGTGGGCGTACGTGATGCCCGTCTCGCGGAGCACGGCGGCGACGCGCTCGGGCGCGATGGTCAGGTCGACCCCGAGGGCCGTCAGCACGTCCGACGCCCCCGAGGAGGAGCTCGCCCCGCGGTTGCCGTGCTTGATGACGGGCACCCCGGAGGCGGCGGCGATGATGGAGGCCACCGACGAGATGTTGAGGACGGCGCCGTAAGGGTCGCCTCCCGTCCCCACGATGTCGAGGGCACGGGGATCCGCGTCGAGCGGGAGCGCCTCTTCGAGCACCGCGTCGCGGAAGCCGACGATCTCGTCGACCGTCTCGCCCGAGGCGCGCAGCGCGACCAGGAGGCCGCCCAGCTGCGCGGGGGTGGCCTCCCCGCGCATCACCTGGCGCATCGCCCAGGTGGACTCCGACACCGACAGGTGACGTCCCTCGATGAGCGTGGTGATGAGAGCGGGCCAGGTCGGGGCGGAGGGCATGGCGATCAGCCTAACGAGCGGCTGGATCGGATCTCACGGGCGGCCCGGGTGGGCGTCGGGTGTCGTCGGCCTAGGTCATAATGGAACCTGTGACGACCACCTCAATCTCCCCAGTATCGACCGCGCCGGTGGTGAACCGGCCGAACACGGTCGCCGTCGGCACCATCGTGTGGCTCGGCAGCGAGGTGATGTTCTTCGCGGGTCTCTTCGCGATCTACTTCACCCTCCGCTCCACGTCCGGCGCCCTCTGGGAGTTCGAGGCGGGTCGCCTCAACGTGCCCTTCTCCCTCGTGAACACGCTCATCCTCGTGTCGAGCTCGTTCACCTGCCAGTTCGGCGTCTTCGCGGCCGAGCGCCTGCAGGCGCGCGCCACGGGATGGAAGCCCAGCCAGTGGGGCACGGTCGAGTGGTTCTTCCTCACCTACGCCCTCGGCGCCATCTTCGTCGTCGGCCAGATCTTCGAGTACGCGACCCTCGTCACCGAGGGCATCACGCTCGCCGGAAACGCCTACGGCTCGGCGTTCTACATGACCACGGGCTTCCACGGCCTGCACGTCACCGGTGGCCTCATCGCCTTCCTCCTCGTCATCGGGCGCATCTTCGCCGTCCGGTCGATGGGGCACAGGGAGGCGACGAGCGCCATCGTCGTGTCCTACTACTGGCACTTCGTCGACGTCGTCTGGATCGGGCTCTTCCTGGTCATCTACGTCCTCAAATAGCACCGAGCGGGAGCAACAACCACAGCATGAGCACCAAGACAGCACGCGCCCGTCGAACCGGTCGCCGCAGCCCCCTGACCACCATCGCCCTCCTCGCGATCGGCCTCATCACGACGGGCGCCGCCTACTCGATGATCCAGTCGGGCAGCGCGTCGGCCGAGGTCGACCTGAAGTCCGCGCAGACCATCGACGAGGGCCAGAAGCTCTTCGGCTCCAACTGCGCGACGTGCCACGGCATGGACGCGACCGGCACCGGCGTGGCCCCGACCCTCATCGGCGTCGGCGCCGCTTCCGTCGACTTCCAGGTCGGCACCGGCCGCATGCCGCTGCAGGGCACCACCGTCCAGGCGCCGGAGAAGCCCGCGCAGTTCACCGACACCCAGGTCAAGCAGCTCGCGGCGTACGTCGCCTCCCTGGCCCCCGGCCCGGCCATCCCCGACGGCCAGTACCTCGACGGCAAGGGCGACGCGGCGAACGGCGCGGAGCTCTTCCGCATCAACTGCGCCATGTGCCACAACGTGGCCGCGGCCGGCGGCGCCCTCACCGAGGGCAAGTTCGCCCCCAGCCTCGAGGGCGTGGCCCCGGTCCACATCTACGAGGCGATGGTCACGGGCCCGCAGAACATGCCGGTCTTCAACGACACGAACATCTCCCCCGAGGACAAGCGCGACATCATCACGTCGCTGCAGTACATCCAGGAGAACAGCACGGTCGGCGGCGCGAACCTCGGCGGGCTCGGCCCGGTGTCCGAGGGTCTCTTCATGTGGATCTTCGGCCTCGGCGGCATCGTCGCCCTGACCGTGTGGCTCACGGCGAAGTCCAACTGACGCCCGCATCGATGACCCGCACCAGAACTCAGGAGAGGCACGCACATGGCACACGACGATAAGGACGAGTCGGCCGTCGTCCCCGCGGGCTCCGACGCCGGCGAGCTCGAGCCGGCCGGTCGCGACGTCGTCCTCGCCGGCGGCACCGCCGTCGCCACGCGCGACGGCTTCCAGAACCCCGGCTTCCCGGAGCACCGCCTCCGCGTCACCGACAAGGACCCGAAGAAGGCGAAGACGGCCGAACGCGTCGTCTACACCTGGTTCTACCTGTCCATCGTGGGCAGCGTGTTCGCGATCGGCGCCTACTTCGGCTTCCCGATCTACGCGGACGACCCGGGCAGCGTGCGGCTGAACAACCTCTTCCTCGGCGTCGGCATCGCCCTCGCGCTCCTGAGCCTCGGCATCGGCGCCATCCACTGGTCCAAGGCGCTCATGAGCGACCACGAGCTGATCGACGAGCGCCACCCGCAGGGCGGCTCGCCCGCCACGCAGGCGCGCGCCGTGGAGATCTTCGCCCAGGCGAACGAGGAGTCCGGCTTCGGTCGTCGCTCCCTCATCCGCAACAGCCTGATCGGCGCCCTCGTCGCCTTCCCGCTGCCGGCCGTGATCCTGTTCCGCGACCTGTACCCGGGCAGCGCCGAGGAGCCCGCTTCCGCTCTGAGCCACACGCTGTGGAAGAAGGGCGAGGTCCTCACCCGCGATCCCTCCGGCACGCCCATCAAGGCCTCGGACGTCACGATCGGGTCCGCGTTCCACGTCATCCCCGCCTCCCTGATGGAGCTCGAGGAGGGCAAGCTCGAGGAGAAGGCCAAGGCCGCGGTGCTGCTCATGCGCCTCCGCCCCGAGGACCTCGTCGAGGCTCCGGAGCGCAAGGGCTGGTCCTACGACGGGATCGTCGCATACTCCAAGGTCTGCACGCACGTGGGTTGCCCGGTGGCGCTCTACGAGCAGCAGACCCACCACCTGCTCTGCCCCTGCCACCAGTCCCAGTTCGACGTGACCAACCACTGCGAGGTCATCTTCGGACCGGCCAAGCGGCCCCTGCCGCAGCTGCCCATCGCCGTCAACGACGAGGGCTACCTCATTGCACAGAGTGATTTCACCGAGCCCGTAGGGGCGAGTTTCTGGGAGCGTCGTGGTGACTACAACAGCTGATCCGACCACGACGGGTGCCACCGCGCCCGCCGCCAAGAGCGGAGGCGGACTCACCGCCGCCGCCGCCACCTACCTCGACGAGCGCACCAGCGTCAGCGTCGCCGTCAAGGAGTTCGGGCGGAAGATCTTCCCCGACCACTGGTCCTTCATGCTCGGCGAGGTGGCGCTCTACAGCTTCGTCGTCATCCTGCTCACCGGCACGTGGCTGACCTTCTTCTTCAACCCGTCGATGGCGGAGACGCACTACGCCGGCTCGTACGCGCCCCTCAAGGGCGTCGAGATGTCCGTGGCCATGTCGTCGTCGCTGGACATCTCGTTCGACATCCGCGGCGGACTGCTCATGCGGCAGATCCACCACTGGGCGGCCCTGCTGTTCGTGGCCTCGATCGGCCTGCACATGCTGCGCATCTACTTCACGGGTGCGTTCCGCAAGCCGCGCGAGCTCAACTGGTTCATCGGCTTCGTGCTCTTCATCCTCGCGATGGCCGAGGGCTTCACGGGCTACTCCCTCCCCGACGACCTGCTCTCCGGCAACGGCCTGCGCATCATCGACGGCATGGTGAAGGGCATCCCGGTCATCGGCACCTGGATCTCCTTCCTCCTCTTCGGCGGGGAGTTCCCGGGCACGCACATCATCCCGAGGCTCTACACGCTGCACATCCTGCTGCTGCCGGCGATCCTCGTGGCGTTCCTGGCGCTCCACCTCCTCTTCGTGGTCGTGCACAAGCACACCCAGTTCGCCGGCCCCGGCCGCACGAACGAGAACGTGGTCGGCGTTCCGGTGCTCCCCACGTTCGCCGCGAAGGCCGGCGGGTTCTTCTTCGTCGTCTTCGGCGTGATCGTCGTCATGGCGTCGTTCTTCACGATCAACCCGATCTGGAACTACGGCCCCTACGACCCGTCGCCGGTGTCGGCGGGAACGCAGCCCGACTGGTACATCGGCTTCGCGGACGGCGCGCTGCGCCTCGTGCCGCCGGGGCTCGAGTTCGTGCTGTTCGACCACACGTTCTCGTTCAACATCATCCTGCCGATCACGGTCCTGGGTCTGTTCATCGTGCTCGTCGCGCTCTACCCCTTCATCGAGGCGTGGATCACGGGAGACAAGCGCGAGCACCACATCCTCGATCGCCCTCGGAACGCCCCCACGCGCACGGCGATCGGCGCAGCCGGCGTCACGTTCTACGCGGTCCTCTGGTCCGCGGCGAGCTCCGACCTCATCGCCACGCACTTCAAGGTGTCGATGGAGGGCGTCATCCACACGCTCCAGGCGCTGCTGATCCTCGGACCGGTCATCGCCTACCAGGTCGCGAAGCGCATCTGCCTGGCGCTCATGAAGAAGGACCGCGAGATCGCCCTCCACGGCGTCGAGTCCGGCCGCATCGTGAAGCTGCCCGGGGGTGAGTTCATCGAGGTGCACGAGCAGCTGGACGAGTACGAGCGCTGGCGCCTGGTGAGCTTCGACGACTACAAGCCGCTCATGATCCGCCCGGACAGCCGTGGACGCATCACGGTCAACCAGCGGGCCCGTGCGGCGCTGTCCAAGTGGTTTTTCGAGGACCGGATCTCCCCGGTCACCACGAAGGACGTGGAGCGCAGCCACGGAGACCACCACTAGGCTTCACCCCGTCCGCGTCGACCAGCGGACGCCGTTCGAGAGCCGGTCCGGCGCCATGCCGGGCCGGCTCTCGCACGTTCACCTGTCGCGTCCGCCATCCGCTCGAGGAGCACCCGTGGATCTCGTCCGGCTCGCATCGTGGCTCCGCTGCCCCACCTGCGGTGCGGACCTCGGCGCCGTCCCGCCGCTCGTGCTGCGGTGCCACCGCGGTCACGCCGTCGACGTCAACAAGCGCGGATACGCCACCCTGCTCGCGCCGGGTACCCGTGTCACCGGCGACTCGGCCGGCATGCTCGCGGCGCGCGACGCGTTCCTCGAGCGCGGTCACTACGCACCGCTCGTCGAGGAGCTGATCCACGCGATCGTCGCAGCCACGCGCGGTGACGGGGAGATGCTGGCGGGTGCCATGCCGGCGGAGACCGAGGGACTCCGCGTCCTCGACGCGGGATGTGGCACGGGCCACTACCTCCACCGCGTCCTCGACCGGTTCCCCCGCTCCATCGGCCTCGCAGCCGACCTCTCCCCCGCCGCCGTCGCCATCGCCGTACGCGGGAGACCTGACGTCGATGGCCTCGTGACCGACACGTGGGCGGCGCTTCCCGTGCGCGACGGAGCGGTCGACGTCATCCTCGACGTCTTCGCGCCGCGGAACCTGCCCGAGTTCCACCGGGCGCTCTCCGTCGGCGGGCACGTCGCCATCGTCGCCGCCGGCCCGGAGCACCTCTCCGAGCTCCGCGCAGAGGGACGAGCCGTGGGCGTCCAGGAGGACAAGCGCGAGCGGATCCTCGAGGCAGCCGCACCGCTCTTCGTCAGCGTGTCAGAGTCGCGGGTGCACCGCGTGCTGGAGCTGTCGGGCACGGATGTCCAGTCGCTTCTGGGCATGGGACCCTCCGCCCACCACCAGGACGGCGCGCATCAGCTCGCGCCGCCCTCCCCCATCGACGGGACGGCAGAGCCTGACGCCACGGGCCGGCGCGTCACGATCGACGTCATGATCCACGTCCTCCGGCGGCGCGAGCTGCACGCCCCGGCCTGATCCGAGGGCAGCCGTTCCTCCGGATCCCCCGGCGTGCCCGGACGAGGGGGCAGGGCTTCTCCTGCAGCGCGCGCCCCCGGACATCCGCCGGCCTGACGCGGCTCCCGCGGGCCGCTCACGCCGCCGCCTGCGGCGCGGCATCAGCGTGCCATCCGCCCGCGCAGGGCCACGTTCCCCCGCGTCAGGGGTGGCTCCCCGGTCCGCCTGCGGCACGTGATGCCTGCCCGGGCACGGAGCAAAGCCCGACGGCCGGACTCGTCGGCGAAAGCCGGTGGCGGGGCCGCCGGCGCCCCTCCTCCGCAGCCGTAGCCGTCGCCCATCCGCAGACGTCGGTCAGGCGTCCGCGGGGACCTGTGCGGGTGCATGTCGGCGGATACCCGAGCGCTCACAACCGGCCGGCACGCCCTCCCACCTGGACCCGGCCACCGCGCTCCTCGGTCTCGCGACCCGGTGCGCACCGTGCGCGTCGCCGCCCTCCTCTCCACCCCGTCGCACCCGCGAACGCACGGATGCCCGGCCACCTCAGGGGCCGGGCATCCGTGACGGACTACCGAGCGTCTAGCGCAGGAGCTTCTTGTAGAACTCCGCCGTGCGCTCGTAGCCCAGGCGCTTGTAGAACTCGCCGGCCCGACGCGTGCTCATGGTGATCTGCCCGACACCGCGATCCCCGCACAGTCGCTCCACCGCGCGGACCAGGGCAGACCCCGAGCCGGCGCTGCGCGACGTGGAGTCCACCACCAGCTCCTCGAGATGCGCGCTGAGACCACCCGCGTAGAGGAGCCTCGACACCACCAGGTAGGCGTAGCCCACGACCTCGCCCCCGTCCTCCGCGACGAGGAGCACGTCGCGGCCCACATCCTTGTTGGCACGCAGGATGTGGAAGAACGTGACGTCGAAGTCGTCGCGCGTCGCCGGGGCGTTGATCATGTCGAGCTGCTGGCACAGCGCGAACACCGCATCGCCGTCCGAGGCCTGGGCATGCCGGATGTCGACCATCGGATCAGCGCGCGAAGTAGCCGCGGTAGTACTCGTAGGTCCAGCCCACGAGCGCGATGATCGCGAGCCCACCGCCGATGATGGCGATCCAGATGCCCACGGCGAGGCCGAGGAACACCGAAGCGGCGCCCGCCGCCAGGATCACGGGCCACCAGCTCCAGGGGCTGAAGAAGCCGAGCTCCGGGTCGCCGTCGTCGACGTTGGCGTCGCTGCGGTCCTCGGGGAGCTCGCCGTTCTGCGCGGCGTAGAGGCGGGCCACGAAGAAGCCGATGAACGCGGCCAGGACGCCCGAGAGGGCGATGGCCAGCGTGCCGACCCACTCGACCGTGCCCTGGTCGATGAGGTGCCAGGTCGTATAGGCGGCCGCGGCGACCACGAAGAAGGCCGCGAGGACGTAGAAGAGGTTCCTATTGGCGCGCACGTCACTTCACCTTGTCGCTGGAGATGTCGTAGGTCGCGGCATCGGGAGCGTCCTTGGCCGGACCGATTCCCACGGGGATGCCCGCCTCGGGGTGGTTCAGGTCGAAGGCCGGGGCCTCGGAGCGGATCCGCGGGATCGACGTGAAGTTGTGTCGGGGCGGCGGGCACGACGTCGCCCACTCGAGCGAGCGGCCGTAGCCCCACGGGTCGTTGACCGTGACCTTGGGCGCGGTGCGCGCGGTGATCCAGACGTTCAGGAAGAACGGGATCATCGACAGCGCGAGGATGCCGGCGCCGATCGTGGACAGCTGGTTCATCCACGTGAAGTCGTCCTCGGGCTGGTACGTCGCGTAACGACGCGGCATGCCCATGACGCCCAGCCAGTGCTGGATGAGGAACGTGGTGTGGAAGCCGATGAACAGCAGCCAGAAGTGGACCTTGCCGAGACGCTCGTTGAGCATCTTGCCCGTCCACTTCGGCCACCAGAAGTAGAAGCCGGAGAACATGGCGAACACGACGGTGCCGAACACCACGTAGTGGAAGTGCGCCACGACGAAGTACGTGTCGGACACGTGGAAGTCCAGCGGGGGCGACGCCAGGATGACGCCGGTCAGGCCGCCGAACGTGAAGGTGATGAGGAAGCCGATCGCCCAGAGCATGGGCGTCTCGAACGTGACCGAGCCGCGCCACATGGTGCCGATCCAGTTGAAGATCTTCACGCCGGTGGGGACCGCGATGAGCATGGTCATGAGCGAGAAGAACGGGAGGAGGACGGAACCCGTGACGTACATGTGGTGCGCCCAGACCGTGACCGAGAGGGCCGCGATGGAGATGGTCGCGTAGACGAGCGTCTTGTACCCGAAGATCGGCTTGCGGCTGAACACCGGGAAGACCTCGGACACGATGCCGAAGAACGGCAGCGCGATGATGTAGACCTCGGGGTGCCCGAAGAACCAGAAGAGGTGCTGCCAGAGGATGGCGCCGCCGTTGGCGGGGTCGTAGATGTGCGCGTCGAATATGCGGTCGGCGCCGAGGCCGAAGAGCGCGGCGGCGAGCACCGGGAAGGCCATCAGCACGAGGATCGACGTCACGAGGATGTTCCACGTGAAGATCGGCATGCGGAACATGGTCATGCCGGGGGCGCGCATCGTGATGATGGTCGTCACGAAGTTGACCGCGCCGAGGATGGTGCCGAATCCGCTGAGCGCGAGCCCCATCACCCAGAGATTGCCTCCCAGACCTGGCGAGAACGTCGTGCTCGACAATGGCGCGTACGCGAACCAGCCGAACGAGGCAGCGCCCGCGGGGGTGAGGAAGCCGGCGACCGCGATGAGCGAGCCGAAGTTGAACAGCCAGTACGCGAACGCGTTGAGGCGCGGGAACGCGACGTCCGGAGCGCCGATCTGGAGCGGCATGAGCACGTTGGCGAAGCCGGCGAACAGCGGCGTCGCGAACATGAGCAGCATGATCGTGCCGTGCATGGTGAAGAGCTGGTTGTACTGCTCCTTCGTCTCCACCACGTGCAGGCCCGGCTCGAAGAGCTGCGCGCGGATCACGAGGGCCATGACGCCGCCGAGGCAGAAGTAGAGGAACGAGGTGATCAGGTACAGGTACCCGATCGTCTTGTGGTCGGTGGAGGTGATCCAGTTGACCACGACGTTCCCACGACGCTCGGCCTTGCCGGAACCGTCGAGGACCTTCGCCTGACCCGCGGGGATCGCGGTGGGACGATTCAGTGTCGATGTCACGATGTGTGCCCTACTTCTCGGACGACTCGGTGGTGGCCGGCACGTCCGTGCCGGGGAGGTTCTGCAGGCGGTCGTAGTCCTTGCCGAGGTCGCCCGCGAATCCAGCCGCCTTCTGGCTCTCGATGTAGGCGTTGTAGTCCTCGATGGACACGACCTTCACCTGGAACAGCATGAGGGAGTGGTATTCACCGCAGAGCTCGGCGCACTTGCCGTTGTACGTGCCGATCTTCTCCGGGATGAACGTCATGTAGTTCGTCTTGCCGGAGATGAGGTCCTTCTTGTAGAGGAAGTCCACCACCCAGAAGGAGTGCAGCGTGTCGCGGGTGTTGAGCTCGAGCTCGACCTTGGTGTTGACCGGCAGGTAGAGCGTGGGGAGCTTGTCCTTGTCGATGGAGCCCTGGGGGCCGGTCGGGTCGTCGACCGCCTGGACGCCCTGCTCGTAGGCACCGCCCTCGAGCGCCTGGCCCGCCTCGGTCTCGCCGCCCTTGTAGTTGAAGTCCCAGGCCCACTGCTTGCCGAAGACCTGGACCTTGACCTCGGGCTTGTCGAAGCGCGCCTCGATCGCGGCCTGGTCCTTGGCGGTGAACGCGAAGAACCCGAGCACGAGGATCAGCGGCACGATCGTGTAGAAGATCTCGATCGGCATGTTGTAGCGCATCTGCACCGGCAGGCCGGTCTGGCCCTTGCGGCGACGGTAGACGACCGCGGCCCAGATGGTGAGGCCCCAGGTGAGGACGCCGACGGCGAGGAGGACGATCCAGGCGGTGACCCAGAGGCCGATGACCGAGTCGACGTGGTTGGTCGTGCCCGGTTCCGTCGGCAGGAAGCCCTGGAGCTGCTGCTGCGTGCACCCTGCGAGGAGTACCGAGATGCCCAGGGCGACGGGGATCGTCAGCCAACGTTGACGGCGAGTGAAGCGCACGTGCAGACCCTTCGAAGAACCGGATGTGACGGGTTCCACACTACGCGACAGGGAGCCGCCCGAAGGACGACTCCCTGCTCGAGGCCCGTGTTTCCGGGCCCAGATCCGCTTACCGTTCCGTGTGTCAGTGGAACGAGTCACCGCACGCGCACGAGCCGCCCGCGTTCGGGTTGTCGATGGTGAAGCCCTGCTTCTGGATGGTGTCCTCGAAGTCGATGGTCGCGCCGTCGAGGTACGGGACGCTCATCTTGTCGACGATGACCTCGACGCCGTCGAAGTCGACCGTGGCGTCGCCGTCGAGCTCGCGCTCGTCGAAGTACAGCTGGTAGATGAGGCCGGAGCAGCCGCCGGGCTGGACGGCGACGCGGAGGCGGAGGTCCTCGCGGCCCTCCTGCTGGAGCAGGCTCTTGACCTTGCTCGCCGCGGTGTCCGTGAGTCCGACGCGGTGGGCCGCCTGGGCGGTCTCGGTCAGCGTGGTGTCGGTCATGAGCACTCCTCGGGTGGTGGGATCTGCGGTCGGGCGACTCCGGTGGAGTCTACGTCGTGCAACCGCGGGAGTCACCCGGGTGTTCCCGTCGGCCGGCCCTGTCCGCCACGCGCTCCGAGGACCCGTCGACGACCGTCAGGCGCGCCGGGCGATGCGCGACAGGAGGACGGCCTCGCTGAGGATCGCCCGCTGCAGCACCCCGAGGTGCTGCGACTCGTTCGGGCTGTGGGCCCGCGTGTCCGGGTCCTCGACCCCGGTCACCAGGATCTGCGCGGACGGGAACGCCTCGACGAGGTCGGCGATGAAGGGGATGGATCCGCCGATGCCCGCCTGCACGGGGGCGCGACCCCAGCCGGCCGTCATGGCGGCAGTGGCCTCGGCCATCGCCCAGCCGGTCGTGTCGACGAGGAACGGATCGCCCTGGTCGACGTCGCTGATCTCCACGTGCGCCCCGAAGGGACGGTTGCCCTGGATGTGCTCCTCGAGGGCGCGGTAGGCGTCCGCCGCCGTCTGGCCCGGGGCGATGCGCGCGCTGATGCGCACGGACACCTCCGGCAGGAGCGTGTTGCTCGCGTTGGCGACGGAGGGCGCGTCGATCCCCGTGACGGTGATGGAGGGCTGCGCCCACAGGCGCGTGAGGATCGGGCCGGTGCCGATCGGGGAGACGCCGGTCAGGAGCGCGGCCTCCTCGGCCAGGCGGGCGTCGTCGTACGCGGGGGTGTCCATCTCCGTCGAGGTGAGGCCCGCGACGGCGACGGACCCGTCCGCGTCCCAGAACGAGTCGAGGAGGCGGACGGCCGCCATCATCGCGTCGGGGACGGCGCCGCCGAACATGCCGGAGTGCGACGCGTGGTCGAGCGTGCGCACCGTGAGGCGGAAGGTGACGTTGCCACGGAGGGCGATGGTGATGGAGGGGGTGTCGACATCCCAGTTGTCGCTGTCCGCGACGACGATGACATCGGCGGCGAGGGCGTCGTGGTGCGTGGCGAGGAAGTCGGCGAAGGAGCGGGATCCGGCCTCCTCCTCCCCCTCGATGAACACGGCGAGGCCGAGCTCGAGGTCGTCGCCCTCCGCCTCGACGAGCGCGCGGATGGCCGCGACGTGGGTCATGATGCCGGCCTTGTCGTCGGAGGCGCCGCGGCCGTGCAGCCGATCGCCGCGGAGGGTGGGCTCGAAGGGCGGGGTCTCCCAGTGCTCGTCCGCTCCGGGGGGCTGCACGTCGTGGTGGGCGTAGAGGAGGACCGTGGGCTTGCCGTTCCGCGGGGCGCGCGTGGCGAGGACGGCCGGCTGCCCGTCGTCGCCCGACGGCGTCGTGGCGCGGTGGACGGAGACGTCGTCGAAGACGCCGAGCCCCGCGAGGAGGCCCGCGACGGCGTCCGCGCTGGCGACGACGTGCGTCGGGTCGAAGGCCGGCCACGACACGGAGGGGATGCGCACGAGGGCCGAGAGGTCGGCGATCGTGGTGGGCAGCCCGCCCGCGACGGCGGCGGCGAGCCGGTCGACGGCCTCCTGGTCCGGTGCGGTCACGGCGTCTGCGGAGGTGTCGGGAGGCGTCATGCAGGTAATCTTAGATTCACTCCAGGCAAGGACGAGAGACGTGGCGAAGCAGCAGACCCCCGCAGAGACCCCTTCCGAGACGAGCGTCCCGACGCCCGTCGACGGCCGCACGGCCGACGGGAAGAAGGGCCCCACCCCGACCCGTCGGGAGCGGGAGGCCGCGAACCTCCGCCCGCTCGTGCCCCAGGACCGCAAGCTGGCGGCGCAGCAGGCCAAGGAGAAGGCACGCGAGGCGCGTGCCCGGGCCAACGCCGGCATGGCCGCCGGGGACGAGCGCTACCTGCCCGTCCGCGACAAGGGCCCGCAGAAGCGGTTCGCGCGCGACGTGGTGGACGCGCGCTGGAGCGTCGGCGAGCTGCTGCTGCCCGTGATGGGCGTCGTGGTCGTGCTCACGTTCGTGCTGCCGAACCTGTCGGCCATCCCGCTGCTGTCGATCTACGTGTTCGTCATCGCCGCGATCATCGATGCCTACTTCACCGGTCGTCGCGTCCGGGCCGCGATCGTCGCCCGCGTCGGTGCCGACCGCGTCGAGCGCGGGATCCGCTGGTACACGGGCATGCGCACCATCCAGATGCGGCCGATGCGCCTGCCCAAGCCGCAGGTGAAGCGGCGCGAGGACGTCACCTTCAGCTGACCGGACGTCGTCCCGCCCGGACGGGCGGTCAGCAGGACCCGTTCAGCGTGGTCGACGCATCCGGGCGAGCCCGGCGTTGACCGACCGGGCCCAGAGCGGGCCGCGGTACAGGAACGCCGTGTACCCCTGGACGAGCGTGGCGCCCGCGTCGAGTCGCGCCTGCACGTCCTCGGCCGTGTCGACGCCGCCGACGGAGATGATGCACGCGTCGGCCGGCAGCACGCGGCGGAGGATCCGGAGGACCTCGAGCGCGCGCGGTGCGAGCGGCGCACCGGAGAGCCCGCCGGCGCCGGCCGCCTCGACCGCAGCGGCATCCGTCCGGAGATCCGCGCGAGAGAGGGTCGTGTTCGTGGCGATGACGCCCGCGAGGCCCAGCTCCGTCGCCAGACCGGCGATGCGCTCCACCTCGGCGTCCTGCAGGTCGGGCGCGATCTTGACGAGGACGGGCACGCCGTCCGCCGCGTCGCGGATGCTCGTGAGCAGCGGCCGGAGCAGCTCGATCTCCTGCAGACCGCGGAGCCCCGGCGTGTTCGGCGAGCTCACGTTGACGGCCAGGTAGTCGGCGACGGGGGCGACCAGGCGCGTGGACCGGACGTAGTCGGCCACGGCGTCCTCGACCGCCACCACACGGGTCTTGCCGATGTTGACGCCGATCAGCGGCCGGTCGCGCCGGGTCCGCAGACGACGGAGGCGATCCGCGAGGGCTGCCGCTCCCCCGTTGTTGAAGCCCATGCGGTTGATGACCGCGCGGTCCTCGATGAGCCGGAAGAGGCGGGGGCGCGGGTTGCCGGGCTGCGCCTCGGCGGTGACGGTGCCGACCTCGACGTGGCCGAAGCCGAGCTGGCCGAGGCCGAGCACGGCGTGGGCGTCCTTGTCGAAGCCCGCGGCGACGCCGAACGGGGACGGGAAGCGGAGGCCGAGCGCGTCGACCGCGAGCGCCGGATCCGGTGCGGTCAACCGCCGGGCGATCCAGCCGAGGCCGGACGACGGGAGGAGGGCGATGGCCGTGGACGCGAGGTGGTGGGCGTCCTCCGGGTCCATGCGGGACAGGACCGTGCGGAAGAGGAGGGGATACATCGGCACCAGGCTAGCGCCTGCGTGACGTGCCGCCGGGTGCCGCGGACCGCTCGGCGGCCAGGTCAGAGAGCGTCGGCGTCGGGGGTCGCGGCGTGCGCGACGCGGAGCTGCGCGATGGCCGCCTCGAAGTCGTCGAGCGAGTCGAAGCCCTGGTAGACGCTGGCGAAGCGGAGGTACGCGACCTCGTCGAGCTCGCGGAGCGGCGGCAGGATGCTCAGCCCGATGTCGTTCGCCTCGATCTGCGACGCGCCCGTGGCCCGGATCGCCTCCTCCACGCGCTGCGCGAGGACCGCGAGGTCGGTGTCGGTGACGGGACGGCCCTGGCAAGCCTTGCGGACGCCCGTGACGATCTTCTCCCGGCTGAACGGCTCGACGACGCCGTTGCGCTTGATCACGCTGAGGCTCGCGGTCTCGGTGGTGCTGAAGCGGCGGCCGCACTCGGGGCACTGCCGACGCCGGCGGATCGACAGGCCGTCGTCGCTCGTGCGGGAGTCGACGACGCGGGAGTCGGGGTGGCGGCAGAAGGGGCAGAACATCGTATGGCCAGGATACGTCAGCGGGTGAGGCGCGCCGTCACCGCGTCGCCGTGGGCGGGCAGGTCCTCGGCGCGGCTGAGCGCGACGATCATGGGCTCCGCCTCGCGCAGCGCGTCGGCGTCATAGCGCACGACCTGCTGCGGGCGCAGGAACGTGTACGCGCCGAGGCCGGAGCCGAAGCGCGCCTGGCCGCCCGTGGGGAGCACGTGGTTGGATCCCGCGAGGTAGTCGCCGAGGCTCACCGGCGAGTGCGGGCCCAGGAAGATCGCGCCGGCGCTGTGCAGGTGCGCGAGGAGCACGTCGGGGTCGGCGGTCTGCACGGAGAGGTGCTCGGGTCCGTAGGCGTCGCTGTAGCGCGCGGCCGTGGGGAGGTCGTCGACCACGAGGATGGCGGACTGCGGGCCGGTGAGCGCCTGGCCGACGCGGGCCGCGTGCGGGGTGGTGGCGGCCGACGCCTCGACCTCGGCATCGACGGCGCGCGCGAGCTCGGGCGAGTCGGTGATGAGGACGGATGCCGCCATCTCGTCGTGCTCCGCCTGGCTGACGAGGTCGGCGGCGATCAGGCGCGCGTCCGCGTGCGCGTCGGCGATCACGAGGATCTCGGTCGTGCCGGCCTCGGAGTCGATGCCGGTGACGCCGCGGACGACGCGCTTGGCGGCCGCGACGTAGATGTTGCCGGGGCCCGTGACGACGTCGACGGGCTCGAGGCCGAGATCCGGGACGCCGTGCGCGAAGGCGCCGATGGCCCCGGCGCCGCCCATGGCGTAGACCTCGTCGACGCCGAGGAGGCCCGCGGCGCCGAGGATGACGGGGTGCACGGATCCGCCGTGCGCGGCCTGCGCGGGCGACGCGAGGGCGATGCTCGCGACGCCGGCGACCTGCGCCGCGACGACGTTCATCACGACGCTCGACGGGTAGACGGCCTTGCCGCCCGGCGCGTAGAGGCCGACGCGGCGGACGGGCTGCCAGCGCTGGACGATGGTGCCGCCGGGGACGACCGTGGTGGTGGTCTCCGGCGGGACCTGCGCGGCGGAGCCCAGGCGGACACGGCGGATGGCCTCCTCGAGGGCGGCGCGGACGGCCGGATCGAGGGCGTCGACGGCCGCGGCGATGGCTCCGGCGGGGACGCGGAGCGACTCCGGACGGACCCGGTCGAGCCGCTCGGCCTGGTCGAGGAGCGCGGCGCTCCCCCGCGTGCGCACGTCGTCCACCATCTCGCGCGCCACGTCGAGCGCGACGGCCACGTCGGTGACCGGACGCGGGAGGAGGTCGAGAAGGTCGGCGGTGCTGGGCGTGGTGCCGCGGAGGTCCTGGATGCGCATCATGACTCCGGAAGTCTACCGATCGGGCGTCGGGCGGATCCGGCGGCTAGCGTCTCCTGGCATGGACGCGCACCCCGCCACCACGCTCGCCGAGGCCGCAGGCCAGGCCGCCTTCCGCGCCGCGTTCCGGCGCCATGCCGCCGGCGTCGCGGTCGTCACGGCGCGCGACGCCCAGGGCTCCCCCGTGGGATTCACGGCGACGTCGCTCGCCTCCGTCTCCGCGGATCCGCCGCTCGCGAGCTTCAGCCTGGCCCGTACGGCGTCGAGCGCCGCCGCCATCGCGACCGCCGACCACGTCGCGATCCACGTGCTCGGCGCCCGCGACCGGCACCTCGCGGAGCGGCTCAGCGGGCCGGCGTCCGAGCGGTTCGCCGGCGACCACTGGTCCGCCGGCCCGCACGGCCTGCCCGTGCTCGCGGGCGGGACGGCGCTCCTCGTCGCCCGGATCGTCGAGCGGGTGCACGTGCACGACGCGATCGTGGTGATCGTGCGCATCGAGGACGGCGGGGCGGGCGTCGACGACGAGCCGCTCGTCTACCACGCCCGCCGCTACCTGCGGCCGGGCGACGAGGCCTGAGCGACGGCTCCCCCGGCCCCGACATCCGGGGACGGGACCCCGCGGATCAGCCCAGGCAGTTCGGCCCGAGCAGCGACTTCAGCTCGCCGTAGAGGTCCGCGCTCACCGTGACCGGGAACGGGATCTCGAACACCCGCCCCGTGTCGCCCTTCACGAGCTGCAGCCGCACCTCGGTGTCGCCCGAGTGGCGGATGAGGACGTCGTTGAGGCCCATCACGGTCTCCGTCGTCGCGCGGTTCTCCGCGAGGCTGATGAGCAGCGGACCCGAGCCGAGGCTCTGCCCGAGGTCGGGCTGGAACATCGAGAAGGCGTGGATGTTCATGCCGTCGTCGCGCGTGGACACGCGGCCCCGGATCACCACGACGGTGTCGCCCTGCAGGGCCGGCGCGAACTCCTGGTACGCCTTGCCCATGAACATGCAGGTGATCTCGCCGCCGAAGTCCTCGAGCTGCAC